>NZ_JAFLND010000001.1:0-1393499 GCF_017313105.1 [Muricauda] lutisoli (nom. illeg.)
ACAGGGAAGTTAAGCCCGTTTGCGCCGATGGTACTGCCACACCAGGTGGGAGAGTAGGTCGCCGCCTTCCTCAAAGCCCGATACATTGCGTATCGGGCTTTTTTGTTTTTATATGGTATCTTTATTCTGGTTAGTCGATTGAAAACTTGTAAAGAAGTTTCTTTTCATCAGCAGCAGGAACTTCCGAAATAAGGACATATTTTCCTGGAGTTAAGTCTGCTTCAAAAAAACCCTTGCTCTCTGCTGGTAAGTTGTTCATGCCACCCAAAAATGTAAAACCCTCGGGCGCAGGTGTACGTAGCCCTCTTGGATCCATCCAATTCATCCATTGAACCAAAGAGTCTAAGGAAGCTGTATTGTCATACCGTACCAGATTTACATCATGTCCTACAAAATTTTCGTAAACTTTTTGGTCTATGAAATTGGTCTGGAATATTTGGTTACCGGATGAAAGGCTATCCTTTAGTATAAGGCCGCCGGTACTTGAAATATCTATGTTCGCTGTTGGTGTGGGAGGGGTCAGTTCGGTAGTTTTATTGGATACTATTATTTCTTTCAACATGCCATGCGAGGTGTGCCATTCCCCATTGAACATTTTTACATAACATTCCATCATATAACGCCCAGGTTCCAAATAAACGGTGCTCTTTACCGTATGTTTAGGGGATACAAGTCCTGTTCCTCCCAAAAATTTTACTTGTTGAAACCATTCCGGTATTTTTCCAAAAGCGGCCATTGCGCTATCCATTTTATTTTCCATGATCAGTCTCATACCATCATCAAAAGGGGGAAGTAGCTCAGCTTTTGTATTTTCTATGGTAATCCCTTCTGGATAAAGGTCCATCATAATAAAATGAACTTCTTGCGATTGATTTTCGTAGATAAAGGTGTTCCAACCAGAATAAAGGGTGTCCGCAACAAAGAATTCCATACTTTTTGTGCTTACATTCACCTTGCCAAGCTCCAATGAAGTTTTTTGTGGAGTTGTAGTCTCTTCCTTTCTTTCTTTTTCTTTGCTTTTGCATGCGACAAGCGTCATTAGTACCAAAGAAATTGCAAATAAATTTTTCATAAGTAATGTATTAATAGGTTAGTTATTCTATTTTAATACATAGCAAAGTAGAAAGGTTTCGTAGGGTAAGAGGCTCCCTTTAATATACAAACTATAAATTAATCAAAGGTTTAAGAGTGTGTGGATGGCCCGTTTAGCTTTGTATTTGTATAGTCCTGCGTAGCTGTAAAAAAAATGCTCCTCGCAGTCTAACACTTTGAGGAGCTCGTGAGTTTAGTTAAGATTCACGTGATATTTATACTCTTGGTAAATCCCCTTCGCCTTTTAAGGGCAAATAGGATTCTCCCATTAAATATTTATCTACATAGTGGGCAGCTTGTCTTCCTTCTGAAATAGCCCAAACAATAAGCGATTGACCTCTTCTTTGGTCACCGGCTGCAAAAACTCCGGGCACATTTGTTTTATAATCTGCTACCGAAGCTTTAATGTTGGTTCTTGAATCCATTTCAAGGTTTAGTTGGTCGGCAACCGTAGTCTCCGACCCTGTAAAGCCGAGTGCCAATAGAACCAAATCACATTTCCATTCTTTCTCTGTGCCCTCTACTTCTTTCAGCATGGGTCTTTGGCCAGGTTGCTTGATCCATTCAACTTCTACCGTTACCAAGCCTGTTAAATTTCCGTCTTTATCTGTATTGAATCTTTTGGTGGAAATGCTGAATACACGTTCAGCTCCTTCCTTGTGTGAAGAACTGGTGCGTAAACGCATGGGCCAAAAAGGCCAAGGTTGTCCTTCAGGGCGTTCCGTAGTACCCTTTGGCATAATTTCAAAATTGGTCACGGATGTGGCTCCTTGTCGTATGGAAGTACCTATACAGTCGGAACCGGTATCCCCACCACCGATAACGATTACTTTTTTGCCTTTGGCGGAAATGTCTTCACCTTTAAAAGGAATGCCGTCCACTTTACGGTTGTTCTGTGGCAAGAAGTCCATCGCTTGAACTACGCCCTTGGCATCTGCTCCCTGAACAGGAAGGCTTCGTCTGACCGTAGCTCCACCACATAGTACAATGGAGTCAAACTCATTCTGAAGTTCTTTTGCCGTAACGTCCACTCCAACATGAATACCGGTTTTAAACTCAATACCCTCTTGTTCCATAATTTCCAACCGCCTATCGATAACATTTTTTTCCATTTTAAAATCTGGAATACCATATCTAAGAAGGCCACCAGGTTTTTCATCTCTTTCGAAGACCGTAACCGTATGACCTGCACGATTCAATTGTTGTGCTGCAGCTAGACCTGCCGGCCCAGAACCTACAACCGCCACCTTTTTATCGGTTCTGTTCATTGGAGGTTCCGGTTTTATCCACCCATTCTTAAAGGCAGTCTCCACAATGTTCTTTTCAATGTTTTCGATGGAAACCGGAGGTTCATTTATTCCCAACACACAGGCTTCTTCGCAAGGTGCGGGACATAATCTTCCCGTGAATTCCGGAAAATTATTGGTTGAATGTAGAATTTCGGCAGCTTTCTCCCATTTTCCTTTATACACGGCATCGTTAAAATCTGGAATCAAATTACCCAGTGGACACCCACTGTGGCAAAATGGGATCCCACAATCCATGCAACGTGCACCTTGGTTCTTTAATTCACTTTCCTTTAAAGGCTTTGTAAATTCCTTATAGTTTTTGATACGTTCTTTGACAGGGGCGTATGCTTCATCCTTCCTATCAAATTCCAAAAATCCTGTAATCTTTCCCATGTCTCAAATTATAAGGTTTGCATTTTTTCTTGTTCCAATCTGATAAGTGCTTGACGGTATTCTTCAGGGAATACTTTAATGAATTTTGGAAGACATTTTTCCCAATTTTCAAGAATACTTTGTGCCAATGGACTTAATGTTGCATTGTAATGGTTTTCAATCAAATCCTTCAATTGTTGGATATCGTTGTCCTCATCAACAGGAAGAAGGTTCAAATGGTCTCCATTACAGTTTTGTCTGAATGTGTTGTCCTTATCATATACGTAGGCGATTCCACCGCTCATACCAGCGCCGAAGTTTCTTCCAACGGAACCTAAGATAACGGCAACCCCACCGGTCATATATTCGCATCCGTGATCCCCTATGCCTTCAACCACGGCTTTGGCACCGGAGTTTCTTACGCAGAAACGCTCTCCTGCTTTACCGTTGATATAGGCTTCACCAGAGGTTGCTCCGTATAGTGTTACGTTTCCGGTAATAATGTTCTCTTCTGGTTTTATTGTAGACTTAAAAGGCACTTTAATGACCAATTTGGCCCCAGAGAGTCCTTTTCCAAGGTAATCGTTGGTGTTTCCGTTGACGACCATGGTCAGACCTTTGGTGGCAAAGGCTCCAAAACTTTGTCCGGCAGAACCTGTAAAGTTCAACTTGAGCGTATTTTCCGGTAATCCATCTGCGCCATAAATTTTGGAAATCTCGTTACTGATGATGGCACCCACAGCTCTATCCGTGTTGTGGATAGGGAAGTCCAAAATGGTCTTTTCTTTCCTGAACAAAGCGGGGTGTGCCTTACCGATGATTTCAAACTCTATGGATTTATCTATCTCATGATATTGTTTTTCCGTATTGTGGAACTTGGTGCCTTGGGGCACATCAATTTGATAGAGTATTGGAGTCAAGTCGATTCCGGCAGCTTTGTAATGTTCAATTGCTTTTTTTCTGTCCAGTTTTTGAACTTGTCCGACCATTTCATTTAAAGTTCTAAAACCAAGTTTGGCCATGATTTCACGAAGTTCTTGGGCTACAAAATACATGTAGTTGACCACGTGCTCAGGTTTTCCTTCAAACTTTTTCCGCAGTTCGGGATTCTGTGTGGCAATACCCACGGGACAAGTGTTCAAATGGCAAACGCGCATCATCACACAACCTGATGCTACAAGCGGTGCCGTGGCAAATCCAAATTCTTCTGCACCTAATAAACATGCAATGGCAACATCACGTCCGGTTTTCAACTGTCCGTCACATTCCAAGGTTATCCTGTTACGCAAATCGTTCAGGACCAAAGTTTGTTGGGCCTCCGCTATTCCAAGTTCCCAAGGTAGACCGGCATGCTTCAAAGAGGTCAGTGGAGATGCACCGGTACCTCCATCAAACCCGGAGATTAAAATAACGTCCGCTTTTGCTTTAGCAACACCAGCAGCAACTGTTCCTACGCCGACCTCAGAGACTAACTTTACATTGATTCGGGCTTCTCGGTTCGCTGATTTTAAATCATAAATCAACTGTGACAAATCTTCAATGGAATAAATGTCGTGGTGGGGTGGTGGTGAAATCAACCCTACATACGGTGTTGAGTTTCTGGTTTTGGCGATAGCAGGGTTCACTTTTGGACCGGGAAGCTGGCCACCCTCCCCTGGTTTTGCTCCTTGGGCCATTTTGATCTGTATTTCCTGTGCGCTGGTCAGGTAGTTGGATGTTACTCCAAACCTACCAGAAGCTACCTGCTTAATGGCACTGTTTCGCCAATCGCCAGTTTGACTTTTATAGAAACGAGCCGAATCCTCTCCTCCTTCTCCTGAATTACTCTTTCCTCCAATTCGGTTCATGGCAATCGCAAGATTTTCGTGGGCCTCCTTGCTGATACTTCCATAGGACATGGCCCCGGTTTTAAACCTTTTTACAATTTCTGTCCAAGGTTCAACTTCTTCAATGGGAATGGGGTCGTAGTTCGAAAACTCGAACAGTCCGCGGATGGTCATTAGGTGTTTGGATTGCTCATTGACCAATTTGGAATACTCTTTATAAGTTTCCGGCTCGTTATTGCGTACCGATTTTTGAAGCATGGCGACACTTAATGGATTGAACATGTGCTTCTCGCCATTTCTTCTCCATCGATACTCTCCACCAACCTCAATATCGAGATTGGCTGCTATTTCCTGTGCTAGGAACGCCTTTTTATGGCGTTTGGTCACTTCTTTTTCTATTTCGTAAAGCCCGATTCCCTGAATACGGGTCGGGGTATTGGGGAAATATTTGTCCACTACGGTGGTATTGATCCCAATACACTCGAACAATTGGGAGCCCCTGTACGAGTTGAGGGTGGATATCCCTATTTTGTTCATCACTTTCAGAATACCTTTTCCTATGGCTTTATTATAGTTTTTAACGGCCTCCTCAAAAGTGTAATCGGTAATATTGTTCTCTTCAATTTGCTCGCCGATGATTTCATTTACCAAATACGGGTTGATGGCACTTGCCCCAAAACCAAATAATAAGGCAAAATGGTGTACTTCTCTTGGTTCTGCAGATTCTATAATGATGCTCAATTTTGAACGCTTACCCAATTTTCTGAGTCCACTGTTTACATAGGAACAAGCTAGAAGAGCTGGAATTGGGGCCATTTCGGCACTTACCATCCTATCGGATAGAATAATGATGTTCGCGTCTTCATCAATGGCTTTGGAGGCTTGCTTAAGAATGGAGTCCAAGGCCTCTTCCAATCCGTTGTGCCCTTTATTGATTTCGTAGAGCATGGAAATGGATACTACCTTATAATCTGGACTGGCATCGTAATTTTTGATTTTGTCCAAATCCTCCTTGGAGATTACCGGGTTTTGGATTTTCAGTTTTCGGCAGTGAAGCTCAGAAAAGTCAAATATGTTATGATCGCTGCCCAGTGTAAGACTGATATCGGTAATCAATTCCTCGCGAATACCATCCAAAGGTGGATTGGTTACTTGGGCAAATAATTGCTTAAAGTAATTATAGATCAACTGTGGGCGTTCGGAAAGAACAGCGATGGGTGTATCCGACCCCATGGAACCAATGGGTTCCTTCCCATTTTCTGCCATGGGCATAATAATGGTATTGATGTCTTCCTGTGTATAGCCAAACGCAGTTCTTCGGGTTTGCAAAGGGAATTCCCCAAAGAAAACGGGACAATCGTTATAAGGAATATCCCTTAAGTGTACCAAATTGTCCTTCAACCACTTTTTATAGGGATGTTTTTTTGCAATGTGCTCTTTTATTTCCTCGTCGTTTACGATTCTTCCTTCTTCCATATTCACCAAGAACATTTTTCCCGGTTCCAATCTACCGTGGAATTCAATATCTTCTGGTTCAAGTTCAACTACACCGGTTTCCGAGGACATGATTACATATCCTTGCTTGGTCACGGAGTATCTTGATGGACGTAGGCCATTCCTATCCAGTACCGCTCCTATGTAGTTGCCGTCCGTAAATGGAATGGAAGCAGGTCCGTCCCATGGTTCCATTAAACAGGAGTTGTATTCGTAAAATGCCCGTTTAGCTTCGGACATATCGGGATTTTTCTCCCAGGCTTCCGGAACAAGCATCATCATCACCTCAGGTAGGGAGCGGCCTGTCATCAACAATAGCTCCACTACCATATCCATACTCGCGGAATCCGATTTTGCAGGTAGTACTATAGGAAGTATTTTTTTGATGTCCTCACCGAACCAATCGCTCTCCATAAGTTCTTCCCTAGAGCGCATACGGGAAACATTTCCTCTTAATGTATTGATCTCTCCGTTATGGCACATATACCTAAAAGGTTGTGCCAAATCCCACATAGGAAAGGTGTTTGTGGAAAACCTTTGGTGAACCAATGCCAAACGGGTAACCACTCTGGGGTCCAAGAGGTCTTCATAATACTTACTGATATCTTTGGGGACCAATAATCCCTTAAATATGATGATTTTGGTAGAGAGACTGGGAAGGTAGAAGAATTCACTTTCCGATAATTTACTTTCTATTACGGTATGTTCTGTGATTTTACGTGCAATGAAAAGATTAAGGTTGAATTGAAAATCATCCAAGGCTTCTCCTTTACCAACAAAAACCTGCATTACGTAAGGTTCGGTTTCGGCAGCTATACGTCCGGGAACGGAGCGGTTCACGGGCACGTCTCTCCAGCCCAATAATTCAAGCCCTTGTTTTTGGATGTTTTCTTCAAAAACTTTGATGCAAAAGTCCCGTTGGTTTTCTTTTTGAGGTAGAAATACGTTTCCTACTGCGTATTCACCAGCTTTGGGCAAATCAAAAGGACAGGCATCTACAAAAAAGTCATGGGGTATATCAATTAATATACCTGCACCATCCCCAGTTTTACCATCGGCACTCACAGCTCCTCGGTGTTCCAATTTATCAAGGATTTCGAGGGCCTTGTGGATTATATCGTTGGACTTTATTCCTTTTAGGCTGCAGATGAAACCTGCACCACAGTTATCATGCTCAAATTCTGGTAAGTATAAACCTTGTTTCTCCAATCTCATCATTAACGTATTTCTTCAAAAATATCAAAATCAATGAATAAAGTACAAGGTTTTTATTGATTATCAGATAAATAATCAACGTAACGTTTGCAAGGTTAAAAAAAATTCAATTTAGGAATATATGGAATGCTAAATTGTCATTATCTCAAATTGAGTAATAAAATTACGCGCTTCCCTAGCTTGAAAAGCCTTTTTTAGGTATAAATGGGTTGTTTGGCGAAGAAATCCTTCTTAAAAAGAAGGGAGTTTGGAGAATAAAAATATGTTTTAAAAAAAGACCCCCTCCAAAAAGAGGGGGTCTTGAATATTTAATCTTTAAGAATGCTTCTGGAAATAACAATTTTCTGAATTTCCGAAGTGCCTTCATAGATTTGCGTGATTTTGGCATCACGCATCAAACGTTCGACATGGTATTCCTTAACATATCCATTACCTCCATGGATCTGCACCGCTTCAATAGCCGTTTCCATCGCGACTTCAGAAGCGTAGAGTTTGGCCATGGCCCCTGAAAGGGTATAATCGTTTCCTGTATCTTTATCGCATGCTGCTTGATATACCAAATGGCGAGCTGCCTGTATTTTGGTATGCATGTCGGCCAATTTAAAGGCAATAGCTTGATGGTTGGCGATCTCGGTGCCAAATGCTTTTCGTTGTTTTGAGTATTCCAGTGCAAGTTCATAGGCTCCTGCTGCTATTCCCAGTGCCTGTGCTGCAATCCCAATTCTTCCGCCAGCCAATGTTTTCATGGCAAACTTAAATCCGAAACCGTCTTCACCTATGCGATTTTCTTTGGGAACTTTTACATCATTGAACATTAAGGAGTGGGTGTCACTTCCTCTAATCCCCAATTTGTTCTCTTTTGGTCCTATATCAAATCCTTCCGCATCTTTCTCAACAATTAGGGCATTTATACCACGATGACCTTTATCTCTGTCTGTTTGTGCAATTACCAGATATACTTCGGCTTGGTTTCCGTTGGTTATCCAGTTTTTTGTTCCATTTAATAGGTAATGGTCGCCTTTATCAATGGCGGTTGTTTTTTGTGAAGTTGCATCGCTTCCCGCTTCTGGTTCGGACAAGCAGAATGCCCCGATAATTTCACCGGAAGCCAAGCGTGTAAGGTATTTTTCTTTTTGTTCTTCAGTTCCGTAGGTTTCCAATCCCCAGCAAACCAAAGAGTTGTTTACCGATACCATAACCGAGGCCGAAGCATCAATTTTGGATAATTCCTCCATGGCCAAAACATAGGATAGGGTGTCAAGTCCGCTCCCACCATATTTTTCGTTGACCATCATGCCCATAAATCCAAGGTCTGACATTTTTTTTACAAGTTCCCCAGGAAACTTTTGAGTTTCGTCGCGCTCAATTACTCCAGGTAGAAGCTCATTTTGGGCAAAATCTTTTGCCGCTTGTTGTATCATTAACTGTTCTTCGGAAAGTGTGAAATCCATAAAACTGAATAATATTTAAAAACTACCTACAAATATAGCTTTACAATATTAATTTTCTATGGATAAGTGCAAATAAATGAGAATGATTGAATTTTTAACTGTTTTTTTGAAAAGCAGTTTTTCTTGTTTGCATATTTTTATGCCGATAAGATTATGCGGAAATATTCATTTTGAATATCTTTAGCAATTCAGATAACTACTCAAAAATATTATTCCTTAATTAAACCAAGCTTAACATGGAAACCCTTTTAGTTGTCATTTTTGTAATTGGATATTTGGCAATTACCCTAGAACATAATTTAAAAATAGATAAACTTATTCCGGCTTTGGCCATGATGGCCATCTTATGGGCGCTGATGGCTTTTGGAATCGATAGTTTTACCACTTGGTTCGATTCTGGAAATCATGAACTGCTCGAAAACTTTGGCGCCTTCGGGCACGAAGAAAAGATGGAGCTCATGGAAGAAACATTGCTGCACCATTTGGGTAAAACCGCCGAAATTTTGGTTTTCCTTCTTGGAGCAATGACCATTGTTGAAATTATCGACTATTTTGATGGTTTTGCTACCATAAAATCTTTTGTAAAGACAAGGAGCAAAAAGAAAATTCTTTGGATTTTCTCTTTCTTGGCATTTATACTTTCTGCGATAATCGATAACCTAACGGCGACGATCGTACTTATTTCCATCCTTCAAAAAATTGTGAAGGACAGGGATGTAAGACTTTGGTATGCGGGTCTTATTATTATTGCTGCGAACGCTGGTGGTGCATGGTCGCCAATTGGTGATGTTACCACCACAATGCTTTGGATCGGAGATAAGGTTTCTACAGCAATGCTTATCGAACATTTATTGATACCTTCTTTGGTCTGTATGTTTATTCCATCACTCATAGCATCGTTCCTACCCGCATTTAAAGGTGAAATAGATATGGAGGAAGAGGAAGGAACACAGTCAAAATTTGGTCCCACTATGTTATATCTTGGATTGGGAGCCATTGTTTTTGTGCCTGTTTTTAAAACGGTGACACATTTGCCACCATATGTAGGTATGATGTTGTCCTTGGCCGTTGTGGCAACTTTTGCCGAGATATACAGTAATAAAAAGATTTCAATTTCATCCGTGGACCAAGAGAGCGATGCGCATGCTCATCACAGTCCGGTGCATAGTGCCTTGACCAAAATTGAGCTCCCCAGTATTTTATTCTTCCTGGGTATTTTGATGGCGGTAGCCGCTCTGGAATCTTTGGGGCTGCTATTCAATTTTGCCGAAGGATTGAAACAGGGTATGCCACTTATGGGTACTGAAATGGCAGGAACACGAGTATCCGATTTAGTGGTGATATTATTAGGTGTTGGTTCTGCAATTATTGATAATGTACCATTGGTTGCAGCAAGTTTGGGGATGTTCTCCGAGCCTTTGGATGATCAATTGTGGCATTTTATAGCCTATTCTGCGGGAACAGGTGGTAGTATGCTTATTATTGGTTCTGCAGCTGGTGTTGTTGCTATGGGAATGGAGAAAATTGATTTCTTCTGGTATCTTAAGAAAATATCGTGGCTGGCCTTTGTAGGCTTCATTGCAGGAGCTATTTCCTTCATGGTAATACGATATTTGTTCTAAAAAATACTTTAGTTCAAAAATCTCCGTTATAATTGCAACTTAAATTGGGGATTTTATATGAATATTTTTCAAGAAGTAACGGAAGGTGCTGAGGCCACTGCCTCAATTTCCGAAGAAAAGACCTTGTCCGTCATTGATCTTATTGTCAACGGAGGAACAGGAAGTGTCATTATAATTATGGTACTTTTTGTTCTTCTGTTTGTAGCGATGTACATTTATTTTGAACGTATTTTTGCCATCAAGGCAGCGTCCAAAATAGATAAGAACTTCATGAACCAGATTCGTGATCATATCATGAACGGGAAATTGGAGGCTGCAAAACTACTCTGTGCACAAACGGATTCTCCCGTAGCACGACTCACAGAAAAAGGGGTGGCCAGAATTGGAAAACCCTTGGATGACATCAATACGGCCATTGAGAATGCAGGTACACTGGAAGTGTACAAACTCGAAAAAAACGTTAGTGTTTTGGCGACGGTTGCAGGTGCTGCACCCATGATTGGTTTCTTGGGGACCGTAATTGGTATGATTTTGGCATTCCATGAAATGGCAAGTAGTGGGGGCCAGGCAGAAATGGGCTCCTTGGCGTCAGGTATTTATACTGCTATGACCACAACGGTTGCTGGCCTTGTAGTCGGTATTATCGCTTACATCGGTTATAACCACTTGGTGGTGAGAACGGATAAGGTGGTGCACCAAATGGAAGCAAATGCGGTACAGTTTTTGGACTTGTTGAACGAACCTATTTAATCCTTTAGCCATGAAACTGAAGGGAAGAAACAAAATTAGCCCTGAATTTAGCATGTCATCCATGACGGACATCGTGTTTCTGTTATTGGTGTTTTTTATGCTAACGTCCAATGCGCCAAATGCATTGGATTTGCTGTTGCCGAAAGCAAAAGGGAAATCGACGAACACTCAAAATGTTTCGGTTACCATAGACAAGGACCTGAAATACTTTGTGAACAACGAGCAGATCAACAAAGAATACATTGAAATTGAATTAAAAAAGGCACTTGAAGGTCAAGAGAAGCCAACAATCATCCTCAGGGCAGAAGAAAACGTTGCCATTAAAGAAGCAGTCAACGTAATGGACATTGCCAATAGGAACAGTTACAAGGTTATCTTGGCGGTGCGGCCAAAATAATGTCCTTTTTAGATACGAGACACAAGAAAAAATCATTTACGCTTACAACACTTTTGTTAAGCGCACTCCTTCTATTGCTTTTTTATATTGGATTAACATACCTCGACCCTCCCATTGAAAATGGTATTGCCGTTAATTTTGGGACCATGGAATATGGAAGTGGGGAAGTGCAGCCTACGGAACCCATTCGCTCCGAACCTAGAGAAGTCGAAAGTCAGCCTGAACCCCAAGAAGTGGTCGAACCTGCCGAACCAGAAGAAACGGTTGTTGAGGAAGCTCCGGTCGAGGAGGTATTGACAAGCAACGATGAAGAGACCATCAAACTAAGACAACAGGAGGAAGCCAAACGAAAAGCCGAGGAAGAAGCGGAAAAAGCGAAGGCCGAAGCAGAACGTATTGCCAGGGAAAAGCGTGAGGCCGAAGAGCGTAAACGACAAGAGCAAGAAGCAAAAAAGAAAAGTGTGGATGCCCTAATTGGTGGCATCGGTAAATCGGATGGTACCACTACAGGTAGTGAAGGTGATGATGATAGGGCCGGTGACAAAGGCCAACCAGATGGCGATCCCTATGCTACATCTTACTATGGATCACCAGGAACCGGAACAGGTGGATATGGCCTGAGCGGTAGATCTTTGGCCAATAAGGGCAAAGTGCAGCAAGAATGTAATGAGGAGGGCAGGGTAGTCGTCCGGATTGTTGTGGACAGAAGCGGCAATGTGATCAAAGCGCAACCTGGGGTCAAGGGTACTACCAACAATGCACCCTGTCTTTTGGAGCCAGCTCGTAAAACCGCTATGCTCCATAGATGGAACCCTGATTCCAACGCACCTGCACAGCAAATTGGTTTTGTGGTGGTCAACTTTAAACTGGGACAGTAGTGACCTATAAGGAAACGTTGGACTGGATGTTCGGACAACTTCCGATGTACCAGCAAAAAGGTGCTGCGGCGTTCAATGCAAAGCTGGACAACATCGTCCAACTTTGCAATGTACTGGACAATCCCGAGAAAAAATTTAAAAGTATTCATGTAGCTGGCACCAATGGAAAAGGTTCCAGTAGCCATATGTTGGCTTCCATACTTCAAGAAGCAGGTTATAAGGTCGGGCTATATACTTCTCCTCACTTAAAGGATTTCAGGGAGCGTATTAAAATAAACGGAAAGGTTGTCAGTAAAAAATTCGTAACCGATTTTATAGCACAACACCGACTTTATTTTGAGTACCACAAGCTTTCCTTTTTTGAGATGACCGTGGGCATGGCATTCAGTTATTTTGCAGCGGAAGAAGTGGATATCGCTGTGATCGAGGTTGGTTTGGGCGGACGTTTGGATTCTACCAACATTATAACTCCCGAAGTGTCCTTGATCACCAATATAGGTATGGACCATACGCAGTTTTTGGGTGATACTTTGGAGAAGATTGCCTTGGAAAAGGCGGGCATCATCAAACGAAAAGTTCCTGTGGTCGTTAGTGAGACCCAGCCAGAGACCCAAATGATTTTTAACCTAATTGCCCATCAGCTAAAGTCCCATATTGTTTTTGCGGATGTCAATCCTGCAAAAGGATACAAAACTGATTTGCTTGGAGAATATCAACAAAAGAACATCAATGGGGTAGTGGCAACCATTCATCAATTGAAAGGTTTTGATGTTCCAGAGGAGGCAATTACCGCGGGACTTAAAAAAGTTGTCCAAAATACGGGCTTGCTCGGAAGGTGGCAAGTGCTGCAACAACACCCATTGGTGGTTTGCGATACGGCCCATAATAAGGAGGGGCTTCAACTTGTACTGGAACAGGTTAAAAAGCAATCTTATGAAAAACTTCATATTGTGCTTGGGTTTGTAAATGATAAAGATGTAAATGCATTGCTTTCGCTTTTTCCAAAAGATGCGGCATATTACTTTGTAAGACCGAGTATTCCCAGGGGTATGGATGCTCTGAAGCTTCAGGAACTTGCAGAGGGGCAAGGACTTAGGGGAAAGGTTTGCAAGTCGGTAAAAAAAGGATTTAAAAAAGCTTTGACAAAAGCGAATGACAACGATATGATTTATATTGGAGGCAGTACTTTTGTTGTGGCAGAAGTAGTGTAATTTTTTTTCATTTTTTGTTTTTTAAATCAAAAACAGTCTTATATTTGCACTCCCATTTAGGAAATTGAATGGGCGCTTAGCTCAGTTGGTTCAGAGCACCTCGTTTACACCGAGGGGGTCGGGGGTTCGAATCCCTCAGCGCCCACAACAAAAAAAGCCTCCGAGAAATCGGAGGCTTTTTGTTTTTAAACAGTAATGGACTCTCCAATATCGGGCAATCCATTACCGTGTTGCATTGAATAAAGTCACTTGCAATGATAGCGTTTTCATAGCCCATGGTGTTATTCCGAATAGGTGGCGCCGTAATATCCAATTTCGGACAGGGTTTGATTAAATTCTGCCTCGCTCAGCAGTATTAGTTTAGGGCAGTGGGGCTTGCAGCACTCCACTTCGTTGCGTTCGCCTTTGTGTGGAATATCATTTTGAACCAGGGGATTTTAAGGCACCGTTTAATTGAACTTTCATTGTAAAACGAGTTCACTGATTCTAAAGAGTTTACTTTTTCGGTACACTTAAATAGTTTACCTTATATACCCTTTTTTACCCCTAAGATGAAGTTCGGTTATGCAAGAGTGAGCACAAAATCACAGAAACACGATTTGCAGGTTGATGCCTTTTTGAAAGAAGGAATTAAACCCAAGAACATCTATGCCGATATTTCATCTGGAGCAAAAGCGGAAAGAAAAGGTCTTGATGAACTTTTATCCATTTTGCGTGAAGGTGACACCCTTGTGGTTTGGAAATTGGACCGAATTGCCAGAAGCCTTTCGCACCTTACAAAGCTGATTGAGGATTTTGAGCGCAAAGGAATCCACTTCAAAAGCATTCAGGAAAGTTTCATTGATACCACTTCCCCACACGGCAGGTTTATCTTCAACTTATTTGCATCGGTTGCCCAATTGGAAAGAGATATAATTATTGAACGTACACAGGCAGGAATGGAAAGCTCAAGAAGACGTGGATTGAAAATTGGTCGGAAACCTGGTCTTAGTAAACAAGCATTGAACAAGGCTATGTTGGCGGAAAGATACTATAGGGACAACAAACTGAGCATTGAGGAGATCATGAAACTCATTGATGTTGGTTCTAAAAAGACCCTCTATAAATATTTGGCGTACCAAGGCAGAAGAAAGTGTATTGAATGTGGAAATCTGTTTTGGGACAAGAAGCAAGCCTTGGTTAAAGCTTATTGCAAAAAGCACAAGAAGAAAATCAAACCCGATTGACTGTTTTACTCCCCTTTCACCGAAAACCCAATTTTTGATTAATGGAAATTTCCTGCATTTAAACAAATCATACAACTAACCTATGACCAAAACCGACCTATTCAGAGCCATCATTAAAACATTTGGGATTTATTGTTTTATTGAAGCTCTCTTTCGTTTGATTCCAAATATTTCATTTTCAGGTGGTTTTTATTCCTTCAGTTTGATGGTAAGTTTGGTTTACTTGTTAATTACTGGAGTTATTGCTTTCCTCTTATTGTTTGGAACGGACAGGATCATAAAATTGTTTCGCCTTGATAAAGGTTTTGATACCAACAATATTGATTCCTCCAATTTAAACGAAGAGGGACTTTTAAAACTTGGGTTGATATTAATTGGACTGTTAATGATTGCTGATAACATTGCCCAATTTTTAAACAACTGTTATTTGCTATTCAAAAAGCAGATTTCGGCAAACGGACTTGATGAAATTGATGGTCTGATGCTCGACCAACAATTGGATTATAATTGGTGGGTGATTTCTGGTTTAAACGTTTTAATAGGGTTTATAATATTAACCAACTATAAAAGGATTTCGAGCTTGTTTGTCACTAAAGAAAATAAGTTCGAGGATTCTCAGAATTAAATAAAGGTTCAAAAAAACGATGAAACTTAAAAAAGGGTTTTTAATAGTTGTAGTCTCAATAATAGCAATGGGCTATGTCTATTTGAGTTATTATTCCACACCTCAATTGAGTATGCAAAGTTTCATAGAGAACACAAGAGATGAGTTTGGTAAAATGGCGGAAGACTTCAATCAAAAGGCCCTACTAGAACAAAATCGTATAGAAGGGTTTTATGATCGAGTTGAAGTAAGAATTGATTGGGGAATGGAATATATTGACTCATTAATGATAAATGATAAATCTCTAACAGGTAGAGAAAAGTCACATCTAAATTTAATTGCTGGAGAGGCTTTGTATGACAGTGGACTTATAAATGAAGCATTAAAACGATTTGAAAATTCAGAATTCACTAATGTTTCACCTAGATTGTATGCCGATAAAGCTGGCTGCTATGCAGAACTTGGAAATTTCAAAAAAGCGGAAGAGTTACTTGATAAGGCATCAAACTTTAATTACGATTTTAAATGGCATAAGGGCAATGTCTTTGAAATGTCAAATGAATTAGAAAAGGCAAAGAGAGAATATTTAGGCTTATATCAAAGGGATACTGTAGTTTATAGATTTTGCAAAGAAAGAATAGACGAACTTGAAAGTGCAAATCCAAAATTATTGGAAAGCATTGATTTTAGAAATAGGGACAACAGAATTTACATTTATTTGGAGACAGCTAAAGAAAATGAATCTCCAACTTCAATTGGAAAAATAAAGTTCAAATAAACGATGAGCTGCTAATTAAAATGTAGCTTTTAAAATGAAAAGAATAATATTCTTTACCGTAATCCTAATAATGGGAGCGTGCAAAAAAAATACCCCAAAAGGTGTTGACAGAAAGGATGGAACTATTGATAAAGGGAATTTTGATCAATGGCTATCTAAATACAATCTTAACACTAGTAAATTTACAGATACTGTGGTAAATAGGTATTTCGAACTTTGGGCATACGGAGATCCAATCAAAAAATCAGATTCCCTACTATTTTGGTATCCATCTAAAGACAGTACATATTATTTAATAAGCAATTATAATTTTGATGATCAGACAAGGGTTGATGATGATTGGACAGATATAAGATTAAGATTCAAAGCAAGAGGTTCCGATGAAATCAAAATTGGAATGCTCATGTTAGATAGTTTGTCAGAAAGAAAACTTGATATTCATTGGCGTGATCAATCTTCAATTTATATTTTGGAAGAATTAGACAATGGTAAAAACTTTGAAATGATGTTGTTAAGCATGAAAAGCGATAGTATCTGGCAATATAAAGTGAATTGATAATAATATATAAGTTCAAATAAACGATTGGAATGCACAAAGCCAATTTCATCATACTATCAATATTATTGATTACTGTTTCTTGTAAACGTGAACAGATTGAGCCTTTTGAGTTATCTGTGGCAGATTACAATTACTCACTTGCTTATTCAGTTCTTTATAAATTGACAAATGAAAAAATGACAATTACTTTTAGGGGTGAATTGGAAAATGAAAAAGACAGTGTTCTTTATGAAACATCTGATTTGCCTTATAAGGAATTGATGAAATTGTCTCAGGTAAATCTTGATAGTTTAGGTGTTTATTATTCAAATCCATGTATCTCTGATGGTGATATAAAAGTCTATAAATTCAAAAAAAATGGAATCGCCAAACAAATACAAATGGAAAATTATTATCACAAGGATATAAGTCCAGTAATTGAGATGATAAATAAAATCGTTCCAGAAAAGTTTGAAATGTACCATGACAAAAAGGATTTGATTGAATCACTTGAACAATGTGGGGAGAGTTATATAAAAATGTCATGGGATGAAAATCAATAAAGTTCAAATAAACGATGGTTGATTTTGGAATATTCAAGTTTTTTGGAGGAATTGCTTATTGGATTTGGAACGGGTTCAAAGGCAAGTTTTCTGATATGATAGATAAACAGTATTCTGCAATTGTAGGCATTGTGTTTGTAACTGTACTTGTGCTGATTTTAGTTCAATTTTCCTAGCCATAGGTTCAAACAAAAGTATTCAAATTATTGGTGAAATACATTGCTCAAATATGGATTCTAACAATTATAACCTCTCCACTGGTGTTGGCACTTGTTTTGGGAATTATAATTAATAATTCGAGCCTTTCCGAGATATTTGAGTCTTATGAGATTATTATTTTAATGTTCTTGGTTGGTTCCTTGTTTTCAATTCCTGCAATGGTTGTTTTTGGATTAATACAGAGAAGTTTAAAATCCTCTATTCCAATTTGGAGAAGGAAAATGATACTTTCAATTTATTCCTTTTTATCCGTTTGGATTACTTTCTATATAGTTGATGAAGGATTTATAACAAGATGGACAGATCAAACGGTTTGGCCATTAATTTATTCGCTAATCATAGTAATTGGGGTTTGGATTTTTAGACTTCCAAACACGAATAGTCTGGTTTAATGAAAACAAAGTTCAAATAAACGATTTAATCAAGCTGTGATTAATTTTAAAAATGATTAAAAGATCAATTCTAACCATATTAATTTTTCTTTTTACAATTAATGTATTTGGACAATCTGATGAAGTTCAAAAACTTTTCGAACCCACTGAAACGGATTCTTTATACATACTGGCCATCAAAAACTTCACAAAGCAAATTGACAACTTAAGAAATAATAGGAACTCAACGGACACAAACCCCAAAGTAATTTATATTCAATACGAGAATTACCTGAAAAGAGTTCCAAATAAAATAAATGGATATCAAATATTAAAGTTAGGACTTGGTAACCGAAAAGAATATTTTAGGAAAAATAAAAACAGACTAACCCTAGTTGAAATATCCCCATTAACTTTAAAGGATGGACTCTTCAGTATCACACTAATTCCTTATGGAGCGAAACTTAAAGGAAAATTTAAAATGAACTTGACATATAGCAGCTGGAATACAACCTATTTTAAATATATTAATGGGAAGCTCGTGATGGACAAATATGAAAGTGGAGGAATTTAAAACCAAAAGAATAAGTTCAATAAAACGATGAGCGATAAGAGAATAGATAAGATTAGAAAGGATTTTGATCGATTAACTACAAGCCTTGCAGTTATAGCTATCTTTTTTCTGACTTATGGACTTTATCATTATTTGATTTTGGGCACTACTGCTGTAACCCATGCCAAAGCACCAATGCCCAGCTTGTCAAATGGTTCAACCACTATATTTTTTGGAACCATCTTTTTCGGTTTGGCCTTATATCGAATAATTAGAAGAAAACAATTAATAGAGCAGATTGAGCAATTAAAAAAGTCTGATAGAAAATAAAGTTCAAATAAACGATTGATAAATCATTGTGAACGAAAATTCTTATATTAGAACATCCCCCAAATGTTCAACCTTAAACCTAATCTGTCATCCCTAAAATGAAAGGTAAAAACCTCCTTGATTTTTTTTTAGTTACAATAATTATGTCCTTTTTAACCTCTTGTTCCCAAAAGGGAACGATTGATCATCCAAAGGACATTTTTGAAGAAATGAGTCCCGGTAACGATTTGATGTCTTTTTTGGTGGAAATGGATGAAAAGGATATAGCAAACGTTATTGACAGTCTTGAAATCAAACTTAAAAGCATTGGATTCCAACACAATGAAAATTATCCTTTTGTCATAGGCAATGATACTCTGGTTAGACCTGAAGGAGCATTTATGTGGGTCAATTCCAGAAATGGAGTCTCTCTTTTCTTGTATGAACCCAAGAGCAAGGACGAAGCAAATTCCCAATGGCCAGAATTCAGTCATCACATTGACCGATACACTGGAATGAATCATGGAAAATTGGGTACCTTCTATTTGAAATTGGAACCTGAACATCCCACTAGTTTAAATGCCACCTTTCTCTCCAATAAAAAAATAGTTCAGCTTCGAAAGCCCTTGACATTTGTCTCATCAGGCACTTTTGAATTTAGTGAAGAACAACTAAAGGAAGTCAACTCCGCTGATAACGATATGGTCAAAGTATTGGACGGCTTGGTAGATGTTTTTGTTTCTGAAAAGAACCAGATTTACAGACCATTGAATGGTAAGTCCTTGACCGAAGATGAACGATTGTTCGGTTTCATCAATTTTTGGACAGAGGTAAAATACAATTTCGCTTTTTTTGACCAAGTGCCCAATCTAGACTGGCAACAAGTATTGTTGGACTACCTTCCCAAGGTAAGGAATGCCAATTCGAATCTGGAATATTATAGGGTACTGCAAGAAGTATGTGCCCTACTAAACGATGGACATACCAACATATATCTCCCAAGTTCACTACAAAGGGAATTTGGATCGCCTGCTGTAAAGTTCACCTCCATTGACGGCACCCTATTTGTCACCAACAGTGATAAGCAACTGGAAAACATGGCTCCATTGGGGTCACAACTTATTAAAGTGAATGGACACCTTGTTGAGGAATATATCGAAAAACAGATAAGTCGCTATATAAGTTCCTCCACCGAACACATCAGACGTAACATGGAAGCCCATGAAGTTCTGCAAGGCATACGAACAGATTCCGTTCGGATAGAAATACGGACTCCAGCAAATCAAATGAAGCAACTTTCTTTAAGTCGAAATCCTTCCAATATCGAATGGATTATTCCTAATGAGCCTTGGGAGCTTTCAACATTCAGGAAAATAGGAGACATCTCCTATGTGTCACTCAATTCCTTTAACAACAGCCAAATTGTTGAAGAATTCGAAGGTTACTTGGGCAGTATTGTATCCTCAAAGGCATTGATTATCGACCTTCGAAAAAATGGAGGTGGCAATTCATGGAACGGTTACAACATTTTGAAACATCTTACAGATCAACCAATCATAACTTCCAAATGGAAAACAAGGGAACACAAACCCGCCTACAAGGCTTGGGGTTCTTTTGTTGATGAGGATTCGGATAATTTGGGTTCTTGGGATCGTGAAGCATTGGCCTCTTTCAATGATGATTATTGGTTTGAAAGTGGGCCCGATACCATTGTACCCAGTAATGACCGTGTGGTCGAATTGCCAACAGTAGTACTTATCGGAAACAACACTGCATCGGCAGCGGAGGACTTTTTAGTTGCTGCCGATCCAATTGAACATTTTACCACCATGGGGGATAATACATATGGAAGTACTGGACAGCCAATGTTCATAAGATTGCCAGGTGGAGGAAAGGCCCGCATCTGTACCAAAAGGGACACTTATCCTGATGGACGGGAATTTGTGGGTTACGGAATTCAACCAGACATCTTAGTTCAAAAAACAATTGAGGATATTTTGACTGGGGAAGATTCAGTGTTGAATATGGCAATTAAAAAGATTACAGAAAGTAATTGAATATCAATTCAAAGTTCAAATAAACGATGCCCCAAATATCCTAATTTTCCAACATTTCATAATTATCACAAATATCCTTTTTAAACAAACTCCTTAGGCCTTCTTCTTTTCCCTTTTATAAAAAACGGGGGAATGAAAAATATGCTTAGTTTTTGAAGTTTGATGGTGGTCTATTTGCCAAACGATGGGAATCGTGCGGCAACAGGGATGTTTGCCACTGCCCATATCATTTACCGTTTTTAACAGGCCCACTGGGTCATTGGTATTTCTCTGCTCTTTTCAACAATTTCTCCAGCCCGGGTTCATTCGGGTCGTGGGGCAAACCCGGATGGATGCACATGGCCGGGCATTTCTCTGCTGCAGCAACGATCTTTGCGTATGTGTCGCCTTTGGGATTGTGCACGTGGGCTTGTTTGTTACTATTGTATTTAAAAACATTGGGTACCGCATTGATACAATCGTTGCAAGAAGTACATTCATCGCTTTCCACCCAGGCAACTTCGCTCACCGATACTTCTTCTTTATGTGTTTCCTCCAGAGCTGGGACTGTTTCAACGGATTCCTCATCCGCTTCCAATGTTACGCTAACGGGCGCCGGAGCGATTGAATTGACCGCAAGGCTAGCCAAGTCGGTTTTTCCCTCCATGAGTGCAAAGAGTATATTGTAGATGGATTTTTCAATGTCAGCGGATCTTTTGGTTTCATACTCCTCGGACAACCGCGCTTCCAGTTCTTTTAGTTCTACTTCTTTGGCCTGTGTCCACTCAGCTTTGGACCTCGACAACTTGTTTTCAAAATGCTGGCTCTTGATACCCCCGAGTTCCTGTAAAAAACGCCAATAGTCCAGCCTATTTCTTATCCGTTGAAGCCAGGATGCAGGAATGGCTGCCCTATGCAGTTTGTAGTCTTCATCCACTACCTGAATGATGGGTATCTTTCCTATCTGGGACTCTGGATCGGCTGAAAGATAGTCTACTACAGATACCAGATTTTCCTTTTGATACCAGTCGGGAATAATCTCAAGGGTTTGCAGATTGCGGGTTTCCATAGCAAGATAATCCGCTGAGCTCAGACTAATCTGTTCCGTATGCTTACCACCGGGAATCTTGATTTCCAGAACTTGATTTGGATATAAGAGCTCGCATTGCGGATTGTTCTCCAAATTGAAATGGCTTCCAAAATCCATCCCGGCCTCGATATCGTATGTCAGGCGTGGAAATTGCCGGCTTTCGATCGCCCTATGGATCCGGATGGGACAACCGGGGCCATCTTCCGACCTGGCATCCGGCAGCAATACGTTCCAGAGTACCGGTGCGGTGGCGTTCAGACCATGACGTAAGGCATTTTCAAAAGCGTAGGGGTCTTCAATACTTCCCTGGTACACATAGGCATTTCTGCGAAAGATGGCCAGTGATGCAATCTCCAGTGAGCTTTCTTCCAACTCAGAAGCTGCGACAGGCAAATTGATGTCGTTCAATGTGTTGATGGCGAAAACCTTAACAAAGGCCCCGTCTGACAAAAGGGAAAGAAAATCCTTTGGCTGATCGGCAATATTGCGGCTCTCGTCAATAACAATGATAGGGGGGAAATATTTGATATCCCCGTAATTCAGATAGGACGCGGCGAATCCTGCAAAATAGGCATCGTGCAAAGATTCATCGTAGGTCTGTCCTATCTCAAGCTCCGCCAAACGCATCGCTCGGATCAGTGCTACAAAGTTCGACAATTCCTTTTCCAAATAGACTTTGGCATGCGATATGGCGTCAGATTCCACAACTTCAATAGTTGCCTGTCCAAACACCTCTTTAAGACCGTAGCTTTCCAGTAGTTTTTTTGTGATAAAGATCTTATTGGGATGCTCTGTGTAAGATTTCACAGCGTTGGAAAGTACTTTTATGCTATCCCGAATTTGCTTGAGTCTCGTCTTTGGCAGATCTGAACTAACCCTCCGAGGTGCGACATCCTGTACTTCGTCTAAAGACAAAAGGTCCCTGGCAAACTCAAAATGCGTACTGTCCTTTTCTTGGCCCTTATCCTGAAGGTCGACAATTTCACTCAATCCGGATAGTTTCCGTTGCATAAGGGCAATGAACTCTGAAAAGGTGGCAATTCGCGCTTTCAAATGAATATTGAGCAGTTGAAAAGGAGTCCGTGCACCAAAACCCATGATGGGCCCTTTGTAGGATAGGAGTTTTTGTTTTATTGGATCTAAATGTTCTTGCAAATCCTTGGGCGTATCGTCGCCCAAAGCATTGCCCATTAGTTCCATCAATTCATGTACCTGGGAGCCATAATTAAGATCCGGTTCAGCCACTTGCAGTTTCCCTTGAAGTGACAAGAGGATGGAAGGGAGTTTCTCGATCAAGGCTCTACCGATGTCCGAAGCACAATGATTTGAGATCAACACTTCGAGTCGCTCATGAAGGCTGCAGATATTGCTTTTTTCTGGCTCGAAAAGTACCGGATAGTGCATGGCAGGTAACATGTCCCGCAAGCACGGGGCGGACAAAATCGGTGCCACGTTAATATTTTGGCAAAAGTCCGTTTTTACACCCTGTACAAAGTATTTGTGCAATTGATCGCGATACCTTTTCAATTCCTCATGCTGAGGTGCGGGTTCTTGCTCTCTAGTAACCACGACGTTCCTATTGGTATAACAGTCGAGGATCTGATCCGTATTTGAATTATTTATTTCGTTCATTACACTGAATTACTAGTACTATATTGATCCAATAAGGATTCCAGATTCTGCTTTTTTTCCTCAACGCCCATTCCGAGATTGTGAGCTCCATATTCATCATAGCGGGCGTTGTCGGTATTTTGATATAGCAAACCGATCGGAATGCCATTATTGATCTCTGCGTGTTCCCTGGCCTTGTGGATATTGGAAGGATCGTGCTCGATCACTCGACCAAAGGCTTTCCGGGCCTTTGGTTTCAGATTGATCCCATTTTCGTGTGAGAGCAGGATAAGGTTTTTCGGGTTGACAGCAATATCACCATAGAGATCGCGCATAAACGCAGGACACCGTTGAACGATACGCACAAAGGCGAGGCCGGGATGTTCTGCCGCTTTTCGTACGGTCGCATAGAGATGAGCGGAATTCCAATCCACGGTCTGAGCCACGAAGGAAACATTGGCCAATCCCAAGGTAGTTTGTATCGGGTTGATCGGAGGAAGTACGGAACCCCTAGGGTGTGTATTGGAATGGGTGCCCAACGGGCTGGTGGGTGAAGTTTGTTTTTTGGTCAAACCATAAATGCCATTATCAAAGAGCAATGCCACCATTTTCATATTGTACCGAATGGCATGTACCCAGTGCGCTGCACCAATTGAGCAACAATCCCCATCTCCGGTTACAACAAAAACGTTGAGGTCCGGTCGTCTGAACTTCACGCCACTGGCTACCGGGAATGCTCTTCCATGAAGGCCGTGAAACCCATAGGTTCCCATATAATGTGGAAATCGACCACTGCATCCGATACCGGAGACCACCACCGTTTTTTCAGGTTCATATTGCATGTCCTTGCAGACGCGCTGTACCGTAGTGAGTATGGAGTGGCCCCCACAACCCGGACACCAGCGGGCTACGCCTTTACCATAATCCTCCATACCATAATCATGGTCTTGGGAGGGGACAGAACAATATTCATGAGTTTGTACAAGCATACTATTACAGTTTTTATCCTTTGACTTCGGAGTTTTCAATTATCAATTCGCGCTTGATCATTTTCAATACCTTTTCGGGGTTCAGGGGTTGCCCGTAGACATTGCTGAAACAATCTATATCCATGTGTGTTTTTGCCCTAAGGAGCCACGCCAACTGGGCATAGCGGCGATTCTCCTGAGTGATCATCGGGTGGCCCAGCGTATCACTGTAATTG
This sequence comes from [Muricauda] lutisoli (nom. illeg.), assembly GCF_017313105.1. Classification (GTDB taxonomy): domain Bacteria; phylum Bacteroidota; class Bacteroidia; order Flavobacteriales; family Flavobacteriaceae; genus Flagellimonas; species Flagellimonas lutisoli. The sequence goes on from NZ_JAFLND010000001.1 coordinate 24,700, forward strand.
ATCTCAACGGTGATGACTTTTTTGAATCTATTGAAGATGTCAACCAGCCCCGGAACGATGGGAAAGAGAAATCGCAAGTGCAGGCTACTTACCTTTAGTCCTTCGGCACGGGCATCGGCTACGGCTTCCTCTATGGCACCAAGTGTAGATCCCCAACCAACCAGCAGGATATCACCTTCCGGGTCACCGTTGATCTTTGGTGGTTTAAGGCTTTTCTGGAAAGACGCGATCTTTCGGCTTCGGCTTTCGACGCTGGCCTGATTGATCTCCGGGTCGTATGCCACCTTTCCCGTCTGTCCATGGGCCAGTCCCGTTACGGTATACATACCGCCTTTCTGCCCCGGAATCGGCCTTTTGCTGGTTCCTGTATTTTCATCCCATTCAAATGGCAAGGCCCCATCCTTCCATGGGCTCTGATCGATGGGATTGGTCAGCCACAAGGGGTCGATTTTTGGACGCGGGAAGGGTTGTACCCCTGTTGCCAGGTTTGCATCACTCAATAATATGACCGGCGTGCGGAATGATTCGGCAAGCTTGCGTGCCAAAACAACAAAGTGAAAGCACTCTTCGATGGTAGCGGCTGCAAGCACGATTTTTGGGGCATCCCCTGCCTCCCCGTAGATCGCTGCCAACAAGTCGCTCTGTTCAACCTTCGTCGGCAATCCGGTAGAGGGGCCTCCTCGCTGAACATCGATGATCACCAGTGGGATTTCAGCCATGACGGCCAAGCCGATAAACTCGGTCTTGAGTGCCAATCCCGGTCCCGAGGTAACCGTTACTGCCGGTTTCCCTGCGAAAGAAGCACCGATCGCAAATCCGATCGCAGAAATCTCATCTTCTGCCTGATGCACGATACCCCCGACCCTTTCAAAATTTTCGGCCAGGTGATGGGATACGGATGTCGCAGGCGTTATCGGATACATCGAACACAGTTCAATACCCGATGCCATGATGCCCATACTGAGGGCTTCATTTCCGTTCATGACCACCATATCATTATCCACATCCATCGGCGTCACCTCATAACGAAAGGGAAGATTTTCTCTGGCCCAATCATATCCTGCGTGCAACAACTTGATATTCAAATCTATTACCGCATCGGTTTTCTTTTTAAAAATCCTTCGAATCTGATCTTCGGCCTTGGGGATATCACGATCGTACATATAGGAGAGCAGGCCCAGGATCCACATGTTTTTACCTTTGCGGGGATCGGGCATTAGTTTCAGACATTCCTCTTCCATGGGGATCTCCACCACCTTAATGCCCAATTCCTTAAATTTCAGTAGCGCTTCCGAGTACTGCTGTCTAATGGTTTCCTGTTCGCTTTTGGCCCATTTATTCTCGATGAACATCAGGGTATTATCATTATAGGCATCTTGGCGGATTCGACCATACACAACCTGTTCATTGAGGGCGATTACCAGATCAGCGTGATTTCCCATATTACTCACTTTATCGGAACCGATACGCACCCGGATTCCGGAGGCGCCTTCTCGGGAGCGTGCGGGTGGTTGTATTTCTGCCGGAATGATTTCAACGGTCCAAACGCCATTTCCCATTTTTGCGGAAATTGCTCCGAAGCTTTGTCCACATTTTTGGGCCCCTTCGCCTGAATCGCTTACGATTTCAACAATCGCTTGTTTGATTTTCCTGGGTTTAATCCGGTCGCCCTCTTTCAAGGTATCACCACCTACAAAGTAATCCATATGCTCTGGCCTTTTGATTAAAAACAGCTTTAAAGTAGCAAAAGCCTGATTTACAGTAAATGATAAATATCAACTTTTGAATTTATGGATCCCAAGAACTCTTCGACGCTCGGGGTAGGAGTAGTTCATTAGCTTAAGGAATGACCCTTAGTACGGCCATCCCTGCAAAATGAGGTAACATGCTTTCCTTTTTTTTTAATATGCTTGTGCTACCTGGACTTACTACATTTGACCGGACATTCAAAAAAACCTTGTTCATCTTTCAAGCATTCCATATGCAATCAAATAAATTGGTTTGCATACAATTTTTCTGTTTTCACAACAAAATTTCCAAATACATATGCAAAGCTGCTAATTTCAATGAACATTAAACTTTAAGATATGTACAAGGAAATTTACTTGGTTGATGATGAGGAGCTCATCAATACCTTAAATGCATTGCAATTCAGAAAATTGGGGCTTGAAGACAAAGTCAAAAGCTTTACAAATCCGGAATGGGCCTTGGATAATCTTCGATTTCGAGAAGATTCTTCCGAAAGGATCATCGTTTTTTTGGATATCAATATGCCTGAGATGAGCGGATTTGAATTCTTGGAGTTCATGTATCTTGAAAAGTTTCCACAAATTATAGATGTGGTGATAGTTACTTCATCTATTATGGAGGATGATTTAAAAATGTCCAAGAATTTTAAAAAATATGTGCGCGGCTTTGTCAACAAGCCATTGAATATGGAAGATATTCAAAAGTATCTTAAGATTGATGCTCCCCTTCCAGAAACGCCCGTTACAGATTTTTAGGAAACAACAATTTTTGGTGATCCAATATCAATCGGGATTCAAACATCTGTTTTAAGCCTTTGAATCAAGAGTACGTTCCTCAAGTTCAGGTTTAAAGCGTAAAATAAAGTTTGTGCCCTCATTTATTTGGCTTTCACAGATTATTTCACCTCCTAACATTTCCACAAAATCTTTGGTGATCAACAAACCAAAACCTGTGCCTTTTTCACCAAATGTACCTCTTGTTGATTGTGGCTTGTCGCCTTGTACTATCTGATTGAACCAGGATGAATCCATGCCTGTTCCAAAGTCTTTCACCCCAATTTCAATATGTCCGGAACTTTGTTTTGACCACAACTCTATTTTTTGACCCTTGTGGCTGAACTTGATGGCATTGGAAATCAAATTCCGTAAAATGACTGTTAAAATGTTTTCATCCGTAACGATTTCAGCATGTGACACCTCCAGCTTTATGGTAATATCCTTGTCCTCTGCAATTCTTTCAAATTCATTTTTAACGGTTGTAAACACCTCCTGTAGATCACATCTTTTCTTATTGAGTTTTATCCCTTCGAGTTGACTGTAGGACCATTGAAGCAGTCCGTTCACCATATCGATTTTATCGGAAATTTCACCTTTGAGTTTTTCAAAGATTTGCTTCATTTCATCATCCTGTATCTGTTCTTCTATCATTGCGATGATTACACTGATATTGTTAAGTGGGGCCCTTACATCATGGGTAATTAGAGAGAATAGTTTGTTCTTGAGCTTATTGGTCCTTTCCAGCTCATCATTTTGTATTTCAAGAGAGTTGTTCGCGATTTGTAGGTTTTTGGTCTGCCGGTCTACCTCGGATATAAGATTTTGGTTCGCCTCCAGTTGAATTTTCATGGTCTCGTCTTCAATCGATTTAAATTTAAAACCAAGTAAAAGCGAGAAAAGAATAAGTTGCAGGGTAACCAAAATTGAAGAGGTCAGGAGGATTGGATTTGCATTGAAACTGAATTGTCTTTTCAAAAACCATCCGCTTATATACAATAGGGCTGCCAATAATATTGGAGCGTAGGAATATAGGTAGTACTTATTGAATTTTTGAGCGTTGAAAAGCCAAAATCCGGCAAAAATGTTCAGAAATATGGAAGCCATTGAGGTAATTGCCGCAAGTATCACAATTGCATCATTGAACCAGACTATTCCTGTAAAAAGGGTATTGGCCAGGTGCAATACCGGAAGACTTACCACGATGAATATGAAAGACCTGTAGATTTTAGATAATTTGGGATATGGCTTCCTTGTGATGTTCAGATAGTTCTTTGTGAACATCAACAGCCCAAAAGTAGTGAGCATCGCAGTGGTCAAGGAGGCTTTGTCCGCAAACTTTGCAATGGTGTCGTCAAACGAATTATTGATGAAAAAAGAAAGGGCCCAATGCAAGGTAAGTCCTAAAATCAGGATAAAATAAAAAAGTAAAATTTTATGTCTCAATATTAGGTAAGACAGCAGGTGGTAAACTGCAAAAACCCCAAAAATAGCTGCAAATACAACTGTTGTAAAAAGTCTGAAATCCAGATGATCCATAATTTATTGCAGAAAAAACAATGCGTGAATATAATCTTATATAAATTATTTTGACACCTATTTTTATGCCCAAATCAAAATTTTGTAAAAATGTTGAATTGTATTGACCTTAAAATCTATATAAAACCAGAAACAAAAAAAGCCTCCGATTTTTCGAAGGCTTTTTGTTTTTAAACGGTAATGGACTCCCCAATATCGGGCAATAGTAATTTTTTGCCCTTCTTTTCGAAATACTCGACTGCTTTGGGTTTATCTATTTTAATCGGAGGAAAAGTGTCGTAATGGCAACCGATCACGGTGTTGCATTGAATAAAGTCACTTGCTATGGTGGCGTCTTCGTAGCCCATGGTAAAATTATCCCCGATGGGTAGCACCGCAATATCCAATTTCGGACAGGTTTTGGGAATAAGTTCCATATCCTTGGTCAGTGCGGTGTCCCCGGCAATGTAAATGCATTTGGAGTCATCGTAGAGCACAAAGCCACCGGGATTGCCCCCGTTGCTGCCATCGGGCAACATACTCGAGTGGATGGCATTCACATATTTGGCCGTTCCGAAATCAAAGGTGTATTTTCCGCCATGGTTCATCCCGTGACCCTCAACACCTTTGTTGCCGAACCAGGTCGCTACCTCAAAGTTGGAGACCAAAAGTGCCTCCGGGTTGTTCTTTGCAATGGCTTCTACATCGAGTACATGGTCCTGGTGGCCGTGGGTCACAAAAATGTAATCGACTTTAAGATCGTCGATGTTGATATCCGAAGCCATTTCGTTTCCTGTAATAAAAGGATCGAAAAGTATTTTTTTTCCATTCATCTCCACTAGTAATGTGGCATGACCTAAATAGGTGATTTTCATAGTATGTGTTTTTTATTTGATTTTTATAAATAATTGTACTTCTGACGGCATTGCTGCCTTTTGCATAAAGTTAGTAAGAACGCATGTGAATTTCAATGCCAAACGGAAACGAAAGCTGGCAAATGCACCTAATTTTTTGAATCCTGAAATATGGATTGCATAAAAAGGGTTTACCTTTGCAATATGATTGCTACAATTTGCAGAAAAGCCCATTTTAATGCCGCACACAGGCTCCATAATCCTAATTGGAGCAAGGAGAAGAACATTGAGGTGTTCGGTAAATGCAACAGTCCAAGTTTTCACGGTCATAATTTTGACCTAGAGGTGAGGATAAAGGGCGAGGTTGACCCCGATACTGGTTTTGTGATGGACCTTGCCGATTTGGGTGCTTTGATAAGGGATGAGGTCGAGGAACGTTTTGATCACAAAAATTTGAACGAGGATTGCCCGGAGTTCAAGGACTTGCTACCGACCACGGAATATTTTGTAAAAGTGATTTACGATATCCTGAAACCCAAGCTAAAAAAGGGTCATTTACTGCATATTACTTTGCACGAAACATCAAAGAACTCTGCAGAGTATGGAGATTGGGATTAATTTCCGATATTGCAGCCCGTTTACCATGGGATATTAGCTCAGTTGGTTTAGAGCGCTGTCTTGACAGGGCAGAGGTCACTGGTTCGAATCCAGTATATCCCACTTTTTCTACTCGTATTCAGCTATCCTTTTTCTTAGTTTTTGGTTACTGCGCTCCAAACGTTCATTCTGGTGCCGCAAATTGCCCAATGCCTTTTGTAGGGCCTGTAAGCTCTCCTGTTGTAGGGAGATAATTTGCTCCATGTCGGATTTGGTGAATTTTTTGCTCATTATTATGCTTTTATTCTCTAATAAAAACTTTAAAAGTTTATTTATCTCCCTTTAAAGCATTTCAAAATTATATAAAGATTTTTAAATCTCCTAATAAGGCATATTTTAATACGAATAACAATTATTTTTCTTAATTATTTTTATAGCTGAATCATAGCATTTACTATGGATAAACCAGTCTATAATAGAGTTAAGGCAGTTTTAGCTGAAAAGGGGAAAACCAATAATTGGTTGGCAGGCGAATTGGGTATGAATACAAATACTGTTTCAAAATGGTGTAGGAATGATATGCAGCCCAGGGTTGAAACTCTGTTTCAGATTGCTAAAGTTTTGGATGTAGACGTAAGAGAACTCCTTGTCTCGACGAAATAAGGTTTAGATAAACGATTCAAAACTATTGGACCACTTCTTTTTTCTTTTTCATCGAAAATCCAAATCTTGTTTATTGGAATTTTCCTACATTTAGAAAAGTTCAAATAAACGATTGGGAAAGCTTTTGAAATTATAAACACAATTAGCACTATGTTTTTATTTCCATTTTTGGGACATTGGATTAGGTTCGTTTTTAAATATAGATGTAGCTGGAAAAAAACAGGATGAATCACTTAGGAAAAACAAAGACCTGGAGACAAGCCTAAATATGAAATATGGTGCAGTTGGGTTTGTTATTATAGTAATAATTTTTTTTTAGTTTATACTGGCTGAAGTAAGTAAAAGAATAATCTATCTGATTTCGTTTTGGAGACATAAAAGTTATTTACATCTCTAAACCAGTAGCCAAAGTTCAAATAAACGATTCCTAAATTAAGTTTTAAGTGGATTACAAATTATTGATTCTTGGCATACTAAGTTTGATTGTAGCTATTTGGATTTTTCCTCTAGCACGAAAAAGAATAAATGAAGGAGAATTGAACCACAATACAATAAAGGGCATAATCCTGCCTATAATTTTATTTATTACGGGATTGTATTTTATTGGAATAGAGGTGGCTAAAATTTTATAAATAAAGAAAAGTTCAAATAAACGATTGCAAGATTAATGGATTTGCTATTGGAAAACCTCAATGTATCTGAAGGTTCATTTTATGAAAAACTACATCAAGAAGGTTATTTTGACAATTCCTTGTTTGCAGAATTGATAATCTACATTGATGGATTAAATTCTAGACAATTATCCGAGATCCAGCGATTACGGTATTGTTCTCAAATTTGGGAATTAGCATACCGTATTCAATCGAGTATTGGGTATAATCATAATCAAAATGACCTATTTCAAATTTCGAATATAGAAGATGAAAAGTTGATTGAAATCGGACAAGTTCTAGAGTATATAAGCAAATCATTCACCGAAAATAGAAAGTTGGATATGGATTTCATTAATGAAATGACCTAACTTAAAATCCATAATCCATTTAAAGTTCAATAAAACGATTTGGTAGTTGAATAGAAAACATTTGTGGATAATATCATTGGTTCTCTTCTGCCTTTCTTGTGATAATCGGACAGCAGCAGAGATGTATAATGAAGAATTCATTATGCCTGGGGCTAAAGGTGAAGTAGTAAGAACAGAGTTGTGGAAAGGTGGCTTGTTAGTTATTCATATTATAGATTCTGATGGGTCAGATTCTATATTGCAGGTTTTTAATCGGGATGAAATTTTGGATGATATTAAGCCAGAAGATAAGATTGAAAAACTACCTCAAAGCAATAAATGCATTTTAACAAGGAAAGACAGCATCAAACTCATTGATTGTATAGATTTAACAGGACTTCGTCAAGATACGCGTGAAGCCCTTGAATCTATATCACAATGGAATAGAAAGAATATCAATAGGTGGATTTATAAAAATGAGTTTAATAGGATTAAAGGAATCAATTGAATTCAGAAACAAAGTTCAAATAAACGATTCGGTATTTGTAAATGAATGACCAAGAATTCAAAAAAGTTAGAAAAGTTATCTTAGGAATTTTCATTCCAATATTTGGAGTGATTATATGGTTTTTAAATACTGACTACTATATTAAAAAAGAATACTTTGAATTTAAAGGCCTTGGATTCAAAGCAACTGTCTCGGCAAAGTTTGATGAAAACCCAGTCCGTAAAAATTTGATTTATCTAAAAAAAGGACCACAATTAAAAGTATATCGAGAACTATTTGATCAACTTCAAATTGGTGACTCGGTTGTTAAGAAAATTAAATCAGATTCAGTGTTTTTTTACACTTCAAATGGATTGGTCATTGATGATTACAACCAATTTTTAAGAAAGAAATATTTAAAATCACTTGAATAATAAAGTTCAAATAAACGATTGTCATCAAGGAATCAATAGAAAACGAAATTTTAAGAGTTGAGAAAAAGGGATTTCCTGTAATTAAAATTCTTAATGATGAATTCCAAGTAAAGGCATTGGATTATTGGCACTTCAGGACATTTAAATTTTCTGATGTTAAAAGAGTTTCACACTACAACCCAAGTGACAATTGGTTTGTGAGGTTTTATATTACGTCTTCAATAGCTGGACGAATTTTTGCTAAAAAAGACCCTTGGATTTTAAAGATTGTATTGAAAAATGGAGGTGACTGGACTTATCAAACTTCACCGACTCACAATATGGAATTTAAAAAGGCATTAAAGCTGATTGAAGATAAAATATCTTGACAAAAAAGTTCAACTAACCGATTGTTGCCTACACCAAATTATTTGCTTAAATTGAATCATTATTAATAATATTGGTTCAATATGGGGGTAATAAGAAAATCTATCACTTTTACGGAACAACAGGATGCCTTTGTCAAAAGTTTGATCGAGCAGGGTTTTTACACTAACGACAGTGAATATATCAGGGATATAATTCGAAAGGATCAAGAGCGTAGAAAACGTATCGTTGATTTGAACGAAGCATTGATCGAAGGAATTGAAAGCGGTCCGACGGATGCTACTATAGATAGTATTTGGGAAGAAGCAATAAACGAGCACAATGCCGAAAAATAAGTTTGTCATTAGTGCAAAGGCAAAGGCAGATTTGAAGGCCATTGCCAAATACACCATAAAAAAGTTCGGTGAGGAGCAATCTTTTAAATATGCCCAGGGACTCAAAACTATGTTGGCTGATTTGGGCGATAACCCTGAACTCGGAAAGAGATATGTGGCAGTAAAGGACAAAATGTTGCTACGCTATAGGTACAAGGCACATGTCATATTCTATTTTGTGGAAAATGAGAAAATATTCATTGTAAGAGTTTTGGGCGGTCGGATGGATTTTCCAAAACACCTTAAGTGAAGTTCAAATAAGCGGTGGGGTTACAACAAATCCAATACCCGTTCCAACGCCATTCCTCGCGAGCCTTTGATCAGCAATGCCCCTTTTTCCAAAGGGTTTTTGGAGAGATACGCCTTAAGATCATCAAAAGATTTGAACTTTTTTAGCTTGGTATGGGTGCCATGGAAATTTTCCCCGACCAAATAGGCATCATCAAAGCCCAATTCGTTTGCAACATCTGCAATGGCCTGATGTTCTTCGGCAGCCGTGCTCCCAAGTTCGAACATATCGCCTAGGATCACGATTTTTCTTTGGGCGTTCATCAAACTAAAGTTTTCCAGAGCAGCTTTCATGCTGGTAGGGTTGGCGTTATAGGCATCCAGCACAATATCAAACCCATTTTTGGACAGTAACTGGGACCTATTGTTCTGTGGCTGATAGGCTTCAATGGCCGATTTGATATCGTCCATGGGTACGTTGAAATATTTTCCCATTAAAATGGCCGCACAACAATTGGGAAAGTTGTATTTGCCCACCAGTTGCGTCTGTATTTGCGTGCCCTCTGCCTCTAAGGAAACAAAAGGGTCCACCCCAAGGAATTTGATGTTGTAATAGTTGGGGTTTTTTGTGCTAAAACCCATCTTTTTGGTGTAGTTCGTCAATTTTTCCTTTTGAATGTCATCATCGGCATTAAAGAAAACGTAGTTGTCGTTGGCCATTAAATGATCATACATTTCACTTTTACCTTTGATAACGCCTTCCACGCCTCCAAACCCCTCCAAGTGGGCTTTTCCAAAATTAGTGATGTAACCAAAATCGGGTTGGGCAATGCTGCACAGAAACTCGATTTCCTTTTGATGGTTGGCACCCATTTCCACAATGGCGATTTCGGTGTCCTCCTTTATGGAAAGCAAGGTCAGGGGAACACCAATATGATTGTTGAGGTTGCCTTGGGTGGCAATGGTTTTGTATTTTTTGGTGATGACCGCATTGATGAGCTCTTTGGTCGTTGTTTTTCCGTTACTGCCCGTTAACGACACTATTTTGGCCTTTGAATAATTCCTGTGGTAGGTCGCTAATTTTTGCAAAGTGCCCAAAACATCTTCGCAAACAACAAATCTGTCGGACGTTTTGAATTCTTTTTCATCTATTATGGCGTAAGCAGCACCTTTGTCCAAGGCTTCCTGGGCAAATGCATTGCCATTAAAATTGGGGCCCTTTAAGGCAAAGAACATACAGTTTTCGGTGATTTTCCGAGTGTCCGTACATATTTTTGGGTGCTCCAGAAATAGAGCGTGCAACTCTTTCATTGTCATAAATCGAAGATAAAAAAAAGCCCCGACCTTTTGGCCGGGGCTTTTTAAAATACTCAAGAAGTTATTTTATCTCGCTTTTTTGTGTCGTACCGTTTTCTTGGTCCTGGATTTAGATCCAACTCTGGACATGGCACATCTAAAGCCGATATCATCTGTTGCCATATATTGTGGCAAGTATCTACGTTGTGCGGGATCCAACCAGTAGGCGCGATCTCTCCAAGATCCTCCTTTGTAAACTCGAACTTCGTTGTTGATCAAAGAGGTTCTGTAGTTGGATTCATCATACTGACGAACCAATTCGCCTTCGTCGTTACGTTCTACCTTGTGTTTTGGAGAATCGTACATTCTTTGATTGTCTTCTTCATCGCTAAAACGACTGAAGAATCTTGAAGAACCTGGGTCACCATCTCGGAAACCTCTGTTGTCACTCTTGTCAAAGTTGGTCCTCAAGTAGGTTTCTTCCTCTGTAACAGGAACTTCTTTTATTTCCCCGGGAAGATTGACGGCCACAATTTTACCGTTCGGTAAGGTGTCATAAACAATATTATCTTCCAAAATTTCAACTTTTCCGTCTTCTCCAATGGCTTTTTTCATGAAAACGTTTCCACGGTAGTAGTTGAAGTCACTTATTTCGTCATCAACAATTGGACGGTATACATCTGCCACCCATTCATTCACGTTACCGGCCATGTCGTACAGTCCAAAATCGTTGGGCTTGTATGATTTGACCTCTCCGGTAATATCGGCACCATCATCGGACCATCCGGCAATACCGCCGTAATCACCTTTACCCTGCTTAAAGTTGGCCAATTGGTCTCCACGTCCCACACGTTGTCCATTTCGAGTGTAATCACCCTCCCATGGATATTTTTTTCTACCTCTATAATTGTTGTACTCTCTGGTTCCAACAAGGGCCTGTGCTGCATATTCCCACTCAGTTTCGGTAGGTAGTCTGTAGGCGGGCATTATTATACCGCTACTTCTTTTGGCAAAGGCGTTGATAGAGTCTTGTTTTTGTTTTCCTTGTAGCGAGTCAATTTCGCCTCCATAAACAGATTCTGGATTGTTCAAATAAGCTTCTGTGCTAAAAGTACCATCCAACTCTCCGTTCAATACTTTGTATTTAGTGTCTTCTGCAAGGTAGCCCTCTCTTTCCAGCATAACTTCATTTACCCTGTCCGTTCTCCATTCGGCATATTGAGTGGCTTGTACCCAGTTAACACCAACAACGGGATACTCTGCATAAGCTGGGTGCCTTAAATAATTGTTGGTCATGGTTTCGTTAAAGCCCAATCTGTTTCTCCAAACCAAGGTATCGGGTAATGCACCTTTATAAATATTGGCATAATTGGGGTTGTCGGGAGGGTATACTTCCTTCAGATAGTCCAAGTATTCCAAGTACATTACATTGGTCACCTCGGTTTCATCCATGTAGAAAGACTGAACATGCTGCTGGGTCGGAGTGTTGTTCCAATCATGCATGATATCGTCTTGGACCTTACCTTTGGTAAATGTTCCACCTTCTACAAATACAGTCCCTGGAGGAGTTTCTTGCTCTTTAAAGTCCGAATTATATTGGAATCCTCCTTCTTTGGCATTAATTTTCCAACCAGTGGCTCTGGAGACATTCTTTGACGAGGAAGAGTTTTTACAACTTGAAAAACCTCCCATTACTACGGCGCAAGAAAGTACAACTTTGATTAAGTGTTTTTTCATAATTTGGGCTTGAGTACTTTAAAACTCAGGGCTTTATACCCTCAGTAACTTCGATTTGTTTTGATTTTTAAAATCCTTCAATGGCATTAAAACGGTGTTTTTACCATTATATTTTGTGCTCATCAAATATTTCTGGTGGCGCTGCAATTGGCTAACGCTACACTTCAGTAACGGAGAAGGTGCCAAATTAGTATGGCAACCTTTGCTTTTAACGATTAAATTACTTCCAATGAAAATTTTCAGGTAAGTTTTTGGGAAAAGCCCTACCTGGTAATTTTAAAAAACATACCTATAATACAAGAATTTCTGGAAATCAACGTTTACTCATAATATATCCATTGGGTATATCTTGGATCTTGAACTTTACTAAACGCTAAATACTTATAATGAGAAAGTTACTTTTATGTGTAGTGCTGCTTGCCATTGCCCCTTGGATGAGCGCACAGCAAGAAAGAGCGATTACGACAGCGGTTCCTTTTTTGACCATTGCTGCAGATGCACGGGCTTCCGGTATGGGGGATATGGGTGTGGCAACTTCTTTTGACGCCTATTCCCAACAGTGGAATCCCGCTAAATATGCCTTTGCTACCCAAAAATCTGGAGTTGGAATCAGTTATACCCCGTATCTGGAAACCATTGTCAACGATGTTTCCCTTTTAAATGCCAATTATTATAACAAATTAAATGATCGGAGTGCCTTTGCTTTTGGACTTCGTTATTTTGGATTGGGGGAAATTGAACTAAGGCAGACTTTTGATCAACAACCCACGCTGGTCAAGCCCAATGAATTTGCTTTGGACGGTTCTTACTCTTTAAAACTGAGTCCGAGTTTTTCCATGGCAATCGGAGGTCGATTCATAAGTTCTAATCTTCGTTTTCAGGATAGTTCCCAAGATTCACAGGCGGCCAATGCTTTTGCTGTGGATATAGCAGGTTTCTATCGGTCCCGAGAAATTGCTTACAGTAATTATGATGGTCGATGGAGAGCGGGCTTCAATATTTCCAACTTAGGCGGTTCTTTACAATATGATGCTGGGGGGCAAGAGAACTTTTTGCCTACAAACCTTAAATTCGGTGGAGGTTTCGATTTTATTTTTGATCAAGACAATGTCTTGGCCATAAGTACCGAATTTAATAAGCTATTGGTTCCAACGCCCAGGGATTTTAATGGTGACGGGCAAATTACGGCAGAAGATAATGATGAATACCAAAACATCAGTTTTTTCAATGGAATATTCGAATCCTTTGGCGATGCGCCCGATGGGTTCGGTGAAGAGCTCAAGGAAGTAACATGGGCATTGGGTGCCGAGTATAGGTTTAGAGAGGCATTTATGTTGCGAAGTGGTTACTTTAACGAAAGTGAAGAAAAAGGATCTAGAAAATTCTTTACGCTCGGGGCCGGTTTCAAGTTTAAATCAGCACAAATAGACCTTTCCTATCTGTTCTCTACCTCACAAGTAAGAAATCCTTTGGAAAACACATTGCGATTTTCCCTTACCTTTAATTTCGGTGAAGAATTCTACAACGATTAAAAAGGATATAAAATATATGAATGAAAACCTGTCCCTTGGGCAGGTTTTTCTATTTTTGGAATACACTCGGGTTTAGATGAAAAAAAAGAAAATCGGTTTTGAACTGCTCATTTTTGATGATGCATCAGAGTTGTCACAAAACGAGCAAAAATTGTTACGGCATGCAGCGGCAGCAAGACAGGATGCCTATGCGCCATATTCCAAATTTAAGGTTGGTGCCGCCGTTCTTTTGGAGAATGGCGAAGTGGTCATCGGGAACAATCAGGAGAACGCTTCCTATCCTTCAGGCTTATGTGCCGAGCGTGTGGCCATTTTTCATGCCGGGGCAAAATACCCCGGGATGCCCGTAAAGGCTATTGCCATCAGTGCTTCTTCATCCAAGGAAGCGGATGGTGAACCTGCTGCTCCTTGTGGCAATTGTAGGCAGTCCATTATAGAGTATGAACAAAAGCAGAAAAGCCCGATTTCGTTGTTGTTAAGTTCAGAAACTGGCCCTATATACAAGTGCAATTCCACCGCGGATATTTTGCCATTGGCATTCAATAGCTCATTTTTGGGCGATTCTTAATTCAATTCTTTTTCCAAAACAGATATATATGTATTTTTGCTTTCCCTACCACAGGGCGAAATTCATTTAATACAACTGTAGATGAAAAAAATCACCAAAGAAGTTTACCTTAAATGGTACGAGGACATGTTTTTCTGGAGAAAGTTCGAGGATAAACTTGCCGCCGTATATATTCAGCAAAAAGTTAGAGGTTTTCTGCACCTTTACAATGGTCAGGAAGCGGTTCTGGCAGGAGCATTGCATGCAATGGACCTGGAAAAGGACCGTATGATCACTGCTTATCGAAACCACGTTCAACCTATTGGTATGGGAGTGGATCCTCGAAAAGTGATGGCAGAACTATATGGAAAAGTAACAGGTACCTCCAAAGGTAATGGTGGTTCCATGCACATCTTCTCCAAAGAACACCGCTTTTATGGTGGACATGGAATTGTAGGTGGGCAGATTCCCTTGGGAGCTGGATTGGCATTTGGCGACAAGTATTTTAAAAGGGATTCCGTAACACTTTGCTACATGGGCGACGGTGCTGTTAGGCAAGGTTCGCTGCACGAGGCCTTTAACTTGGCCATGTTATGGCAATTGCCAGTGGTGTTCATTTGTGAAAACAACGGCTACGCCATGGGAACTTCCGTGGCCCGTACATCACACTCTACCGACATCTGGAAGTTGGGTCTTGGTTACGAAATGCCATGTGGTCCGGTAGACGGAATGGATCCGGCCATTGTTGCCAAGGAAATGGACAAGGCCATAGAGCGTGCAAGAACAGGAGGAGGACCGACTTTCTTAGAGATGAAGACGTACAGATATCGCGGTCACTCCATGTCCGATGCCCAGCACTACAGAACAAAAGAAGAAGTAGAAGAGTATAAAAAGATAGATCCGATTACTCAGGTTAAAGATGTGATTCTTGAGAAGGGATACGCATCGGAAGACGACCTTAAGAAAATCGATAAAAAGGTGAAGGACTTAGTGAAAGAGTGCGAGAAATTTGCTGAAGAGTCAGATTTCCCACCAAAAGAACAGTTGTACGACACCGTTTACGAGCAAGAAGACTATCCATTTTTACAACATAAATTATAATTAGATGGCAGAAGTAATCAACATGCCTAGATTGAGCGATACCATGGAAGAAGGAACCGTGGCAAAATGGCTCAAAAAAGTAGGGGACAAAGTCGAAGAAGGGGATATATTGGCAGAAATCGAAACCGATAAAGCCACCATGGAATTTGAATCTTTTCATGAAGGGACTTTGCTCCACATCGGAATAGAGGAAGGTGATGGTGCCCCGGTTGATTCACTTTTAGCCATAATCGGTGAGGAAGGAGAAGATATTTCAGGTCTGTTGAATGGCGGATCGGAAAGTTCTTCCGATTCAGCGAAAGAAGAAGAAACTTCAGAGCCCGAAGCAGCGGAGGGTGCCACTTCTGCAAGCGAACCTGCCGATATTCCCGAAGGAGTGGAAATTATTACCATGCCACGATTGAGTGATACCATGGAGGAGGGAACTGTGGCCAGCTGGTTAAAGAACGTTGGAGATGAGGTAGAGGAAGGGGATATCTTGGCGGAGATTGAAACCGACAAGGCTACCATGGAGTTTGAATCGTTCTATTCCGGAACGCTCTTGCATATCGGCATTCAAGAAGGAGAAGGAGCTCCTGTGGATTCGTTGTTGGCCATTATCGGGCCGGAAGGAACCGATGTCGATGCTGTGTTAAAGGCACAAGCCGGTGGTGGCTCTTCCAAGAGCGCACCAAAAAAGGAAGCTTCCAAAGAGACTGCTCCAAAAGCAGCTGAAGAATCATCCAGTAAAGAAGAAACAGCACCTGCCACACAAGATGGACAGCGTATTTTTGCTTCACCATTGGCTAAAAAAATCGCTGAGGAAAAAGGCATCAATTTGGCCGATGTAAAAGGAACAGGTGATAACGGTAGAATAGTTAAAAAGGACATAGAGAACTTTACACCTGCTGCAAAAGCTGCGCCATCAGCAGAAAAAACCGAAGCTTCTCCAGCGGTAGCCCCAGTTGCCCTGCCTGTTGGTGAGGAGAGCGTGGAAGAAGTTAAAAACTCTACAATGCGCAAGGTGATTGCCAAGCGTTTGGGCGAGTCCAAATTCTCTGCACCTCATTACTACCTTACTATTGAAGTGGATATGGACAATGCAAAGGCATCGCGTTCGCAGATCAACAATTTGCCGGACACCAAGGTGTCTTTCAACGATATGGTTTTGAAAGCTTGCGCCATGGCGCTCAAAAAGCACCCACAGGTAAATACATCTTGGAACGGCGATACTACTGTTTACAAACATCACGTGCATATGGGCGTTGCTGTGGCTGTAGATGAAGGTCTTGTGGTTCCTGTAATAAAATTTGCAGATCAGTTAAGCCTGACGCAATTGGGAACTGCTGTAAAAGATTTGGCCGGAAGGGCAAGAAACAAGAAAATCAAGCCAGATGAAATGGAAGGAAGTACATTTACCGTTTCCAACTTGGGAATGTTCGGTATTTTGGAATTCACTTCCATTATCAATCAACCGAATTCTGCGATTTTGTCCGTTGGGGCCATTGTAGAAAAGCCAGTGGTTAAAAACGGAGAAATTGTACCGGGTAGTACCATGAAGATTACATTGGCCTGCGACCATAGAACAGTTGATGGTGCAACAGGGGCTCAATTCCTTCAAACATTGAGGGCATACTTGGAGAACCCAGTGACCATGTTGGCCTAATTTTCCAATGTTCCATCGAACGTAGCCAAAAGGTACATTCAACAACATATGATCAAAAGCATCCTTAATCGGGATGCTTTTTTTATCTTTAAAGAATTCAAAAATCAAAAAAAATGAAGATACTGATCTACGCCTTGGCAACTCTTTTTGCAATGAACTGCGGTTCTACACAGGTTGCTGAAACCACGGTAATTGCATCGCCAGCTTTACCGGATTCGGAGGATATGTTTACCAATTCGGAAAGAATAGGTGAAATGATGAACTACTTGGCGTCCAATGATCTTAAAGGACGGGATTCGGGTAGCGAAGGGATAGAAATGGCAGCAAAGTATATAGAGACTTATTTTAAATCCTACAGACTTGAGCCATATTTTGAAACCTATAGGGATACCCTCTCAAACTTCAAAAAGCCCTCATATAATATCGTTGGAGTGGTTGAAGGCAATGATCCTGAATTAAAAGATGAGTACATCCTGATTGGAGCACATTACGACCATATTGGTATTGTAAAACCCGAAAATGGGGATGCCATTGCCAATGGAGCCAACGATAATGCTTCAGGAACTTCTACGGTTTTGGAAATGGCCCGTTATTTTGGGACTCAGAGAACCAACAAACGTAGTTTGATTTTTGCCTTGTTCAGTGCAGAGGAAAAAGGTTTGTTGGGATCAAAACATTTGGCCAAAACCTTAAAAGAGCAAGATCTGAACCTCTATACCATGCTCAATTTTGAAATGACCGGTGTTCCCTTGAAGGGAAAAGATTATTTTATGTACATCACTGGTTATGACATGTCCAATTTGGCCGAAGTGAGTAATAAATATGCTGGTGAGAAACTGGTAGGTTTCCTGCCTACGGCGAAAGAATTCAATTTGTACCAGCGATCGGACAATTACCCGTTTCATGAGGAGTTCGGAGTGCCTTCACATACCTTCTGCACTTTTGATTTTACCAATTTTAATCACTACCACAAAGTAGGGGATGAACCTGATATTATGGATTTTGCCCATATGGCCCAACTGGTAAACAATACCATTCCAATAATTGAGGGGATTGCCAATGCAGCCACACAAGAAATTGAACTGACAAAATAGAAGGAAATCGCTATCTGATTATGGCAAACATTATTATAACGGGAACAAGTAGGGGTATTGGATTTGAGCTGGTTAAACTATTTGCCCAAGAAGGGCATCAAGTATTGGCACTATCTCGGAATGAAAAGCCTGTGAAAAATCTAAACCTTCCCAATGTGCATTGTTTTTCGTTTGATTTAGGCGACGCAACAGACTATGAAAAGTTGAACCGTTTTTTGAAGCAATGGCATGTAGTAGATGTGCTCATTAACAATGCGGGCCGATTGCTGAACAAGCCATTTTCGGAAACGACACCGGAAGAATTTGAAAGTGTTTACAAAGTAAACGTGTTCGGTGTGGCCGAAATGACAAAGACCGTGCTGCCTATGATGGGCCAAGAAGGGCATGTGCTTACTGTGAGTTCGATGGGAGGAGTGCAAGGGAGCATGAAATTCCCTGGATTATCCGCTTACAGTTCAAGTAAAGGAGCGGTGATTACATTGACGGAACTATTGGCGGAAGAGTACAAGGAAACAGGGCCGAGTTTTAACGTGCTGGCATTGGGCGCCGTGCAAACCGAAATGTTGGAAGAAGCATTCCCAGGCTATAAAGCTCCCGTTACAGCATTGGAGATGGCCACATATATCAAAGATTTTGCCTTGACCGGACAAAAACTCTACAATGGAAAGCTGCTTCAGGTAAGTAATAGTACGCCCTAGATTTTCTCATTATAGATACTCTGGATAAACTTGTAACTTTATCCCAGTGAACGATACCCTTCAAAAATACCTTCCAGAGCTTGCCGTAGCTCCCTGTTTTGAACTCATCAAAACGCATGGGGTACATCTAAAAATTGTAAACCATAGAGTAACAAGGCATGGTGATTATCGTAGGTTGCCCAATGGGTTGCATCAAATAACGGTAAATGCCTCATTGAACAAATACCGGTTTTTGATTACCCTTGTCCACGAAATCGCGCATTTGGTGGCCTTTGAATCCTATGGTCGTCGAATAAAACCGCACGGAATGGAATGGAAGCGTACCTTTCAGCACTTAATGGTTCCCTTTATTAGGCCAGAAGTATTTCCCTCCCAATTGTTGCCCATTATCGCTAACCATTTTAAAAATCCGAAGGCCAGTAGTAGCACCGATGCCAGATTGTCCATTGCACTGAAAGCTTTTGATGAGGAAGAACGGCAGCACAGTTATGTGTACGAGTTGCCCATGGGCAGTGTTTTTAGACTGTACAACGGCAGGTTGTTCAAAAAAGGGAGCAAAAAAGTAAAACGATACGAATGTGTGGAGTTATCCACTGGGAGATTATATTTGTTCCAGCCAAATGCAGAGGTAGAGTTGGTTAAAGATGTGGCAGGTTAGCCAAAAAAAAGTAGAAAACTTCAAAAATGAACAAGAATTATTACGCGGTTTTAATGGCAGGCGGAGTTGGTTCCCGCTTTTGGCCTGTAAGTACATCATCCAACCCCAAACAGTTTCATGATATGTTGGGAACGGGAAAAACCTTGATTCAAAAAACCTTTGATCGTTTAAATAGGTTTATTCCCACCGAAAACATTTTGATCTTGACCAATGAGCGTTACAACGATTTGGTCCTGGAACAATTGCCGATGGTAAAGCAGGAGCAAGTAGTGTTGGAACCGGCCATGAGAAATACGGCCCCCTGTATTTTGTATGCTTCCTTAAAGATTCAAAAAATGAATCCCAATGCGGTAATGATCGTAGCTCCAAGTGATCACTGGATAGAGGACGAAGCTGCATTTGAAAAAGATGTGACCGCCTGCTTTGATAAATGTGAAGAGGAAAATGCGCTATGCACTTTGGGTATTCAGCCTACCTTCCCAAATACGGGCTTTGGTTATATCGAATTTGAAAAGGGAAGTGACGAAAACCTAAAAAAGGTGTCCCAGTTCAGGGAAAAGCCAGATTATGAAACCGCAAAGGAGTTTTTGGCACAAGGCAACTTTTTGTGGAACGCAGGTATATTCATGTGGAGCGTGGAGACCATAGTGGAAGCTTTTAAACAATACCAGCCAGGTCAATACGAATTATTTGGTAAAGGGATTTCCAGTTATAACACTGCGGAAGAAAGAGCCTTTATTCGAGAAAATTATGCAAAAGCGGAAAACATATCCATCGATTATGCTATCTTGGAGCAATCCAAATCCATTTATACCCTGCCAGCTACTTTTGATTGGAACGACTTGGGAACCTGGGGAGCTCTTTACGACAAACTTGATAAAGACGAAGATGGGAATGCCGTTGTGAATGCCCAAGTACTGTTGGAAGATGCCAAAGGGAACATGATTCGTACCCCAAAAGGGAAAGTTGTTGTGGTAGATGGTCTGGAAGACTATATTATTGTGGATAAGGAAGAGGTGCTCTTGATTTATCCAAAGGACAAACAACAGGATATTAAAAAAGTATTGAACCAAGTAAAAGAAAAATTTGGGGATCAGTTTGCGTAATAGATGAGCGAAGAACAAAAAAAGGGTATGGAAACCACAGCTCCCAATCAAGATAGTGGAGATGAGGTAAAAAAGGATTTTAAAGGTCTTTTGGGCAGTGTGCGCAAGTTCCTATCGGACTTATTGGAAATACGTTCCAATACAGATGCCGCGGCCACAAAGGAATCCATAATTGCCGATATACCCTTTAAAAACCATACTACTTGGATTTTGGTATGTTCCATTTTCATTGCCTCCATTGGATTGAACGCAAACTCTACAGCAGTGGTTATCGGTGCCATGCTTATTTCTCCCTTGATGGGTCCCATTTTGGGAATGGGCATGTCCTTGGCCATAAATGATATCGATACATTGAGAAGATCGCTCAAAAACTTTGCTGTAATGGTGGTGTTGAGTGTAATAACCGCGTTTCTATTTTTCTACTTTTTTCCACTACGGGATGAATCATCGGAATTGCTGGCGCGGACCAAGCCCGATATCCGAGATGTGCTGATCGCATTTTTTGGTGGACTGGCTCTTGTGATCGCCAGAGCCAAAAAAGGAACCATTGCCAGTGTTATCTTTGGTGTTGCAATCGCAACCGCCCTGATGCCTCCCTTATGTACCGTAGGTTTTGGTTTGGCCATAGGAAAACCTTGGTATGCGGCAGGTGCCATGTACCTTTTTATCATCAATACCATTTTTATTGGTTTGGCCACCTTTCTGGTCATCAAGTTTTTAAGGTTTCCGATGGTACGATACGCAAATTCCCATAGGAGGAGACTCATTGCACGTTTGGCTTCGATTACTGGCATTTTGGTAATGATTCCCGCAGGTTTTACATTTTATAAAGTATTTCAAGAATCACTTTTTAAAAAACAGGCCCAAGAGTTTTTGCAGGAAACGGTTCAGGTGTATCAGTTTGATGGTTCCGGTAGATATGTGGACAACCTCACAAAATTGGAATATGTGGATGATGGAGCTTCCATGATAGAAGTTGTGTTTATGGGGGATGAATTGGTTCCGGAGAATGTGATAAATACTTGGCGCACACAAAAAAACCAATTCTCAAGGCTAAAGAATGCAGAGCTCCATATTATACAAGGAGGAAAAGACGATTCTGAGGAAAAGTTCAATTACGTGAGTGAACTTTATGAAAAAAACAAAGCGGAACTGCTGAACAAAGACGAACAAATTCGACTGCTCGAAGAAGAGCTGGCCACTTTGACCAAAAACGCGGGCAAACAGATTCCTTTCCAGAATATTAGTGCAGAGGCCAAGGCCAATTATGAGAATATCGATGCATTGGGTTTTTCATATCAAGTTCGAACCGATTTTAAGAAAACGGATACCATACCTGTTTTTGAAGTGAATTGGAAAAGCGGTGTGAGTTCAAGTCAAAAGGAATCGGATGCCAAAAAAATGTTGGCCTGGTTAAAACTGCGTCTTCAGGATTCGACTTTGGTGATCAAAGAAGTAGATTGATCATTTAAGTATCGATACCTAATTTAATTCCGTTCCTCAATATACATTTGCCGAACTTTTTTAAAGAGCTCGGATGAATAAACAAAATCGGTAACAGCTTGATTTTCGGTCTTAAAGATTTCTTTGTTTGTTCCTTCCCATTCTTTAAGTCCATTTTTTAAGAAGATTATTTTCTCACCGATTTCCATCACCGAGTTCATGTCGTGTGTGTTGATCACTGTGGTTATATCGTATTCCTGTGTGATCTCGTGAATCAGGTTATCTATCAAAATGGCTGTTTTGGGATCTAGTCCGGAATTGGGTTCATCACAAAACAAGTATTTTGGGTTCATTACAATGGCGCGGGCAATGGCAACTCTCTTTTGCATACCTCCGGAAATTTCTGCGGGATACCTCTTGTGGGCATCAACTAGGTTAACACGCTTCAAAACAAAATCCACACGATCTTGCTTTTCGGATTGTGATTGGTTGGTAAACATATCCAATGGGAACATGACATTTCCTTCCACGGTCATGGAATCAAAAAGGGCACTTCCTTGGAATACCATACCCATTTCTTGCCTTAGATTTCTTCTTTCTTTTAACGAAAGGTCGGAGTAGTATTGACCGTTGTAGCAAATACTTCCTTCGTCGGGCTCAAAAAGGCCTAATAAGCATTTTAAAAAAACTGTTTTTCCCGAACCACTTTGCCCAATGATAAGGTTGGTCTTTCCTTTATCAAATATTGTTGAAATTCCTTTTAGAACGTGATTGTCCCCAAATGACTTATGTATGTTTTCTACCTCTATCATTAGCCCAACAACAATTGTGTTAATACATAGTTCAATATAATAATCACCACACTGGTCCATACAAATGAGGTGGTACTGGCCTTACCTACTTCCAAGGCTCCCCCTGTCATGTAATAACCATGATAAGATGGTACGGTAGCGATTACAAATGCAAAAACCACCGATTTTATAAATGCATAGGTCACATGGAACGAATCAAAATCCATTTGTAGCCCTTGGATAAATTCCCCGCTGGGCGCAAAACCACCAAATACAGCTGCGACCCATCCTCCTAAAATACCAACAAACATGGAAATAGCCACTGCAAAAGGATATAACATAGTGGCAACAATTTTTGGAAAAACAAGATAGTTCAAGGAGTTAATGCCCATTACCTCAAGAGCGTCAATTTGCTCTGTTACCCTCATGGTGCCAATGCTGGAAGTAATGTAGGAGCCTACTTTCCCTGCCATAATAATCGAAGTAAAGGTAGGGGCGAACTCCAGAATCATCGATTGCCTTGTGGCAAAACCAATAAGACTTTTGGGCAATAAGGGGCTATTTAGGTTAAGTGCTGTTTGAATGGTAACAACACCGCCAATAAAAAAGGAAATAAAAATAATGATGCCCATGGCGCCATAAATCAGCTCATCGATTTCCTTGAAGATCAAGGTTTTCATAATGCGCCACTTGGTAGGTTTTTTAAATACTTCCCAAATCATGATGAAGTATTTTCCAATCGCTTCTAGGTATTTCATGCGTTTTATGGACTTGAGGTCATAAAAATAAGAATATTGTGGAGCATTTAACCTTGATTTAAATTTTTAAACGGCAGAATTCAATAGTTTTGCTCTTATTCGATTAAATCCCAAGCATGAAAACAAGCAACTTTATAGTTTCAATTTTAGCATTGTGCATGATCAGTTTTACTTATGGTCAACGCAGAAAAAAGAACGATGCAGAAGCTCAACCTGCACCCATTGCCCAAACACCTAAATTGGTCGTGGGCATTGTGGTCGATCAAATGAGGTATGACTACTTGACCCGTTTTTGGAATCAATATGGAGAAGGAGGTTTTAAAAGATTGGTAAACGAGGGGTTTAATTGCAAAAACAATCATTTTAACTATGCGCCCACCAGTACGGGGCCTGGACACACTTCTGTCTATACCGGGACAACCCCTTCCATGCACGGCATTATTGGAAATAATTGGTTCGATAAAGAATCGGGCGAAGAGGTATACTGTGCAGGTGACGATAGCTATACTTCAGTAGGAACTGCCTCGGATGCTGGGCAAATGTCCCCGCACCGAATGCTTGTAACCACCATTACCGATCAGTTACGTTTGCACACTCAAAAACGAGGCAAAGTGATCGGTGTGGCTTTGAAGGACAGAGGTGCCATTTTACCTGCAGGCCATGCTGCCAATGCGGCTTATTGGTTTGAAGGTGGCGAAACGGGAAATTGGATTACCAGCTCCTATTATATGGACGAATTGCCACAATGGGTAGTGGATTTCAATGCTTCGGATAAGGTTGAAGCATACAAGAAACCGTGGAATACCCTAAAACCCATTGAAACTTATGTGGAAAGCGGTTTGGATTCCAATAATTATGAAGGATTGCAAAAAGGGGAAACAACGAATACTTTTCCACACGACCTACCGGCCATTTGGGATCAAAATGGTCAGTTTGATCTGATAAGAAGAAGTCCTTATGGGAACAGCATCACCGCTGATTTTGCCTTGGCAGCTTTGGAAGCGGAAGATTTGGGAGCTGATACCATTACCGATTTCTTGGCCATCAGTTTTTCAAGCACCGATTATGTGGGTCATTTTTTTGGGGTCAATTCCAAGGAGGTTGAGGACACATATATTAGACTGGACCAAGATTTGGCCCGTATACTTTCTACTTTGGACGAAAAAGTGGGAGAAGGGGAATACACAGTTTTCCTGACCGCTGATCATGCAGCCATTAATGTGCCATCTTATTTAATGGACTCCAAGATTCCAGCAGGATATTTGGATATGGATGGTATGCAAACAAGGTTTGAGGAGTTTCTTCAGTACAAATATGGAACTACCGATGTGGTACGGGATCTTTCCAATTATCAACTTTTTTTGGACCATAAGATTTTGGCCAATTTGGATATTGATTTGGATGATGCCCAAGAGGATATCGCGCGAGAACTATTGGCTTACGAAGGTATTGGACAAGTGTACACAGCGGACCAAATGTGGAAAAACGAATATACCGAAGGTATACCGTACATTTTGCAGAACGGTTATAACCAAAAGCGTTCTGGGGATGTTTTGCTTGTGCCCAATGTAGGTTACATCTCTTACAGTAGAACGGGTTCTACCCATGGTTCGGCGCAGATCTACGATACCCATGTTCCATTATTGCTTTACGGAAAGGGAATTAAACAGGGAAGTACCGTGAGCCGTACCGAGATTCCCGATATTGCTCCTACCATTGCAGCCTTGTTGGGTATTGCATTCCCGAATGGGGCCACAGGACAGCCCATAGGAGAGGTTTTGGTCGAGGAATAACTTTAAATATACTGTCATTTTGTTCCAGGAGTAATTTTTAACTTTTAATCTTGAAGTTCAAAAACATTTTCTAATAGTCCTGCAGTTAGAATATATTCATAAGTTCGCGTTCCGACTTTGGTAAAAATAGTGCCGTCTGAGATGGTGAAAACCCTATCGTCGTCCGTAAAACAAAGTCCTTGGGTGTTTTGTGCCAGACCATAACATCTATATCCCTTGTTAGTTTCAGGAATACGGATTTCTAATTCCAATGAACAGAGAGCACCAGTATATCCTTCTTCTACCGAAATTTCACATTTATATGCATTGTTGTTTGTAACCAGTTCAGCACGACCAAAATCACTGGTAATAATTAATTCGTATCCAGTTTGATTGGTTAGTATGTAGGTGTATACACGAGAATTAGGGCCATCATATTCTAAACCACTACCACAAGAATTAAGTAGGATATAAGCTAAAACAGTTATAAATAAATTCTTCATTGTTCATGTTTTAATTACAATTATCATACATATAAACGTTGAAAAGCTCATCAAGATACTTTTCGGTTGGATTGTTGTGTTGACTTTTAAGCCGTTCTTTCCAAGTATGTGCTCCGCGAGAGTTATTAAAGAAGTTTGTATCTGACTCAAAGTATAATTTTTGACCCTATCAATTGGTTTGGTCGATTTGATTTCAATACTTTGATTAAAATCATCAACCAAATCGATTACAATAGGAGTGTATTCATATTTACTTCCAGGATTGATTTCTCTATATTGCTTGTGAGAGTTAAATAAGGTAAGAGGAAATTCATTTCCAATTCGTCCGGTAGCTAAATAATTTGGATTAAATTCAATGTATCGATTATTTGTAATAATAGTTTCTACACCTGTTGCCCAACTTTCAGCCATGGTCTGTAATCTACACCCTGCACTACTTAGATTTATGAAGAATCCTCTGTCCATACGGTAATGACTGGCATGGGTCATTTCGTGAGTGACTAATGCATAAATTTCGTCGCTTGCCATTGGTTTACCATCATCGATTCTTCCAACTCTGATCTCGGCATATGGAATAAGGCTAAAACGCCCGCCAGGGTTCAAGTCTAAATGATCACCAGCAAGTTGGTTATATTTTGCACTTATCCGTAACCAACTTTGATTTGGGCGGTGTAGTCCAAATTTGCCCACAGCCCTTTCATAAAAATCATAAGCTGCATTGTGGACTAATGCATAAAACTTGCTTCGACCATACGAAAAGTGCTGGTTCCATGCCTTTCTTTTGTATTTTCGAGTGCCTCTATGTTTTGCGTATATAAACATATTTCCGGCTTTTATTTTAAATTTTCGAGAATTGTTTTTGAAATGAACTGCATACTTCACTCGTTTTGTACGGGTTCTACGTGTTCTAAACTCACCATTTTTGTTTGTATAAGCTCTACGGATAACTAATAAGCCCCATTTGCGTACTTTTACTTCTGCACCCATAACCCCAACAGTTTTGTTTATGGCATCTTCTCGAACGGTAATTTTACCACTTGGGTTCCATTTTCTGCAGCTGGCCAAGGTTTCTTTCTCCAACATGGTATCTACGGAGCCTAGATCTATGACCAAATCTTTTTGTTCGTAGCCCAATTGGTGCGCTTCTTTGTATGTGTATAAGGTGCCTGTGGTGTCGTAGGGCAGGTAAAATAAAAGGGATTTTAATTCATCTTCATCTAAATTATTGGTCAATTTAAGGGCTTCCAGTTCCAGGTACTCAAAGACCTCTCCGTTTGCGTCCACTGTAAGGATATCTTTAGTGGTTTGGTTGATGGGTTGTTTTACTACAATTTCACCTTCTTCAGCTTGTTGTTTCTCATCCATTTCCGGCGCAAAGTACATATTGTCAAGTTGCTCGTTTTGCACATGTTCTGGAATTGTGTAATCGTAGGGTACCACAGCGTAGAGATATGAGAAGGAGTCTAGGTTTTCGCCCCCTTCTAGTTCCGGGTCATTATAGAAATCACCTTCTTCTTCAATTTCATAATGTAGGGGAATGTTGGATACCTGAAGAACGGTATCGTTGGTCAGCAACTCATATTCGGCACTGTCTTTGGGTAGAAATCGATAATAATAATGGGATGGTTGTATTTCTATCCCTTTTGCATCTTTAAGGGCTTTGGCTAGTTTGCTCGTTTTGGATTTGCTTTTTAGATTGAACAAAAGATTATTAAAAGCAACCTGCATATTGTCCGCCGAATATGGGATTTCAAGCTCTTTACCAAGTACAACGGCCTTACCGTCGATTGTTTCATTTGTTTTTTGATCAATAGCTTGATTTTCCGATTTTTCACAGGAAGTAATAAGTGCCAATGAAAGTGTTGCCAAATATATGGTTTTTAAGTAGGTTCTTTTCATTTTCTTAAAGTTTGGGATGCTTGCTTTTGATTTTTTAGGACTAACTGTTCAAAAAAACAAACAGTAATGGACTAAGAAAACCATAAGAAGTTACTTTCAAAAAGGTTGATTGACTAGCGTAGCTTTTGAATTGACGAATGCTTTCTATGAATTGATGGAAACCAAATTTGATGTGCAGAAACTAGAGTTTCGACCAAATACCCTTCCAGCGAAAGGCACGGATAAATTTGCCCTCTTTTTTGGATACGTATTTGGGTTGTTGTTGGAAGAATGCTGCCAGGTAACCCAAAACTGCTTGGAGGTAGAGACTGGGGCTTTTGGCCTGCCAAGCCATTTTTAATGCGGCAATTTTGGTGAGAACAATACCGTAGCCCATTTTATACATGGCAACCCCTTTGGATTGACGGTTTTTGGCACTGTACCCATGTCCCGTTGGGCGGAGGTGCTTTACTTTGAGTTCGGGAAGCGTTAAAGTGTCAAAATCGTTGTATTTGGCCAAAAGGATATCCACCGTATCCCAGCCAACACCGGGCCGTAAACCACATATTTTGTTGAAACAGGCTTTGTGATACAATTTTATAGGACCTCTGATATGATTTTTATCCGAGATGTTTTCATATACCCATTGATCACCTTTTTTGATGTATAAAAGTCCAGAGCACATACCCAGTTTCCAATTGGCCTGAAATTGATTGACGATAAGCTCAAAATAATCGGGAGGTAGCATTATGTCCGCATCGAATTTTCCAATCAGGTCAAATTCCGATGTATGTTCCAGTCCAAAATTAAAGGTATCCACTACTTTTTTTCCAGGGACGTGTTCATCGGTAGATTTGCGCTGAAGCACTTTTATCCAGTGGTGTTGCTTTGCAAAGCCCTGGGCTATTTTAAAAGTATGATCCGAGGAATTGTCATCCACCAAAATAAGCTCATTGGGCAAATAAGTTTGGCTCACAAAAGAGTCCAGGCAATCTTTTAAATAAGCTGCTTCATTATGAGCGGGGATTACAATACTGATTCGCATTTGCTAAAATTCCAAAAAACTGGGCACTTATCCCAAATTACTTTTAGGTCCTTTCAGCGTAAACAATATAGTATCTGTTCGTGAAGTACCTTAGAATAGGCCGTATCCCAATTTTTTTGGTTGGATTCGTCCATTTGGCAGAATCTATAATGGTCCAACCAGCTTTTTCTAAAAGCCAATCAAACTGCCAGTCTTCAAATTCGTGATAATGGCGGTCCCATGGGTCGGTTTTGCTCCGGTATGCTGGTGAAAACCATAATCGCATAGGTACGCTTGCCACTATTTTTTTGGCTTTTATCTCTTTCAAAACATTCAGGGGAGCCACCAAATGTTCAAAAATCTCGAATGCAGTGACCACATCTGCATCTGATCGTGCAACCTTATCAAATTTGAAATCCAAATCTTCACCTTGGGTATTTTCCACTTGGTACCCGTTGGATTTCATTATTTCAGAAAAGGGATTTTCAACTCCTAGGTCCAAAATGGATTCTGAAGTATTGATGTGTTTTTTTAAGAATGCTAAAGTATGCTTGTAGCGTTTATTGGGAAAGTTGTTCTCGTACATCTAGTATTTGTATACAATGGCGTTGATGTTCATGCCGGCACCAACACTTGCAAATATAACAACATCTCCCCTTTTTACTTCATGTTCCGGTAGCTTGCCTTTAAGGACCATGTCATATAACGTTGGAACAGTGGCGACTGAACTATTGCCCAAATCTTGAATGCTCATGGGCATGATGTTTTCTGGAACGGCTTTCCCATAGATTTTATAGAATCGCTTGATGATGGCTTCATCCATTTTTTCATTGGCTTGATGAATAAAGATTTTCTTGACATCATCGATTGCAACACCACTATCATCCAAACAGGAAGCCATGGCCTTGGGAACGTTGACGCAAGCGAACTCATAAATTTTTCTTCCTTGCATTTTTATGTACCTGGTATCCTTGGATTCCGAAGGGCTATTGGATTTGTCAAAATATAGATAATAGGCCTCCTCATTGGCATAAGTTACCGAGGCATGGGACAATATCTCCCCGTTAGGTGGATCGGCCTCCAAAATGGTAGCTCCAGCCCCATCGGAAAAAATCATACTGTCTCGGTCGTGCGCATCTACAACTCGAGAAAGAGTTTCACCGCCTATCACCAAACATTTTTTGGCCATACCACTTTTAATAAATGCAGTTGCCTGAATCATACCCTCTATCCATCCTGGACAACCAAAAATTAAGTCATAAGCAACACATTTTGGATTTTGAATACGCAATAAATGTTTTACGCGTGTCGCCAAACTTGGCAAAGTGTCCCCTTGAATTTTTCCAGGTGTCAGGTCTCCAAAATTGTGTGCGAAGATAATGTAATCGAGTTCCTCTTTATCCACTCCAGCATTCGCGATAGCTTCTTCGGCGGCCAAAAAGCCAATATCTGAAGTCTTGAGGTCTGGTTTGGCATATCGCCGATTAGCAATACCTGTTATGGCTTCGAACTTCTCAATGATCACGTTGTTCTGTTGTTCAAAGGCCGAACCATCCGTCTCCATAAACTCATGATTCAAAAAATCTTCGTTCTTGGTCACTATGGAAGGGATGTAGCTTCCGGTGCCTGTAATGCCAATTTTCATTTTATATAGGGGTTTTTAATAAAAACAAGTTAAGATATTTAAACTTTAAGTACTATGCATGCATAACAATTGTTACAATGTTCAAAAGGTACCGTTTATATGGCTGTATACGAAAAAAGCCTTGGACTAATTTTAGAATCAAGGCTTTTCTCAATGTTTATAATGGTTTTTAGGCTTCTATATACTCTTCGATAGGAGCACAAGTGCACATTAAATTACGATCCCCAAACGCTTCATCCGTTCTCCTAATGCTGGGCCAAAACTTGTTTTCGGCAATATAAGGTAATGGAAAAGCTGCTTTTTCCCTGCTGTAGGAATGATTCCATGAATCGCTGGTCAACATGCCCAAGGTATGTGGAGCATTTTTCAACACATTATCCGTTTCATCTGCAGAAGCTTCATCGATTTCCTCTCGAATAGATAATAATGCATCGCAAAAACGGTCCAATTCGGCACAGCTTTCACTTTCTGTCGGCTCTATCATCAATGTACCCGCAACTGGGAAAGAAACTGTCGGTGCATGGAATCCGTAATCGATAAGTCGCTTGGCGATATCGGTAACCTCTATTCCATTTGCTTTAAATGGCCTACAGTCAATGATCATTTCGTGTGCGGCACGTCCACGCTCACCTGTGTAAAGCACATCGAACTTACCTTTTAAACGGTCTTTGATGTAGTTGGCATTTAGAATGGCTGCTTCGGTAGCTTTTGTGAGTCCTTCGGAGCCTAACATTTTGATATATCCGTAAGAAATCAGGCAAACCAATGAACTTCCCCATGGTGCTGAAGAAATAGCGGTAATTGCATGTTCTCCGCCAGTGGGAATTATTGGATTTGTGGGCAAAAACGGTTTTAATTGTTCTGCAACACAGATAGGACCAACACCTGGCCCACCTCCTCCGTGGGGTATGGCAAAGGTCTTGTGCAGGTTCAAGTGGCATACATCGGCCCCAATGGTTGCAGGGTTGGTCAACCCTACTTGGGCGTTCATGTTGGCACCATCCATGTAGACCTGACCTCCGTTATCGTGTATGAGTTTGGTAATTTGTCTTATCGATGATTCAAAAACACCATGGGTGGAAGGGTAGGTGACCATCAATGCAGCTAAGTTTTCTGCATGTTTTTCCACTTTTTCCTCCAGATCTGTCAAATCAATGTTTCCTTTTTCATCGGTTTTGGTCACAACAACTTTCATACCTGCCATTACTGCTGAAGCCGGATTGGTTCCGTGGGCAGAAGCAGGTATCAAGCAAATGTTTCTGTGGTCTTCTCCTCTTGATTCGTGATAAGCTCGGATTACCATAAGTCCTGCATACTCTCCTTGCGCACCGGAGTTCGGTTGAAGTGAAGTAGCGGAAAACCCTGTAATTATATTGAGTTGCTCTTCCAACGATTTTAAGACTTCCTGGTAACCTTCAGCTTGGTTCAAAGGCACAAAAGGGTGGATGTTGCCCCATTCTCCCCAGCTCAATGGCAACATTTCCGATGCGGCATTCAACTTCATGGTGCAGCTTCCTAAAGAGATCATGGATTGGTTCAATGCCAAATCCTTGCGCTCCAATTTTTTGATATAACGCATCAACTCAGTTTCTGAGTGATAAGAGTTGAATACTTCATGCTCCATAAATGGAGTTTTCCTTTGCAATGGATTTGGAATGGCTTCATCCAACTGCATCTCCCCTAAGGATTTTTCATCCAAATCATGGGATTCCAAGAAGCAAGAAACCAATGTGTCCAGATCGGTATTGGAAACAGCTTCGTTCAATGAAACAGAAACCGTGGAGTCATCCATATAATGTAAGTTGATGCTCTTGCTTTCTGCTACATCTTTAAGTCGACCTGGGTTTTTCACCTTCACCTGAATCGTGTCAAAATAGGCGCTGTTCAATTGCTCAAAACCGTAACCTTCCAATGTTTTGGCCAACTTTTTGGTATTGTTGTGCACTTTGTTGGCAATATATTTTAAACCTTCCGGTCCGTGGTATACGGCATACATGCCCGCCATTACGGCCAATAATACCTGTGCAGTACAAATATTGGAGGTTGCCTTGTCCCTTTTAATATGTTGCTCCCTAGTTTGGAGTGCCATTCGTAAGGCCGGGTTGCCATCGGTGTCTTTGGTGATTCCGATAATACGCCCGGGAATATTTCTTTTGTAAGCTTCTTTGGTGGCAAAGAACGCGGCGTGCGGTCCGCCATAACCCAATGGGATCCCAAAACGTTGTGTGGTTCCCACTACGGCATCCACGCCCCATTCACCGGGAGGGGTAAGCATTACCAAGCTCAAAATATCGGCGGCAACGGCTACTTTTATTTCGTTCTCCTTGGCTTTTTCCACAAAGGACTCATAATCGTTTACTTGACCATGTTTGCCAGGATATTGCAATAATGCGCCGTAAAATTTTTCGGAAAAATCAAAAGTCTCGTGATTTCCAATAACCAATTCTATACCTAAAGGTATAGCTCGTGTTTCCAACAAGCTCAACGTTTGAGGTAGCACTTCTTCGGAAACGAAAAACTTGACAACCCCATCTTTCTTTTGTTGGCGACTGCGTACTTCGAACAACATGCTCATGGCTTCTGCTGCTGCGGTACTCTCGTCCAAAAGGGAGGCATTGGCAATTTCCATGCCTGCAAGGTCACTCACCATGGTTTGGAAATTCAAAAGTGCCTCCAATCGACCTTGGGCAATCTCTGCCTGATAGGGTGTGTAGGCCGTATACCAACCTGGGTTTTCCAGAATATTTCTTTTGATTACGGATGGGGTAAGCGATTCGTGGTACCCCAATCCGATATAGGTTTTAAAAACCTTGTTTTTCTTGGCCAGTTCACCCAAATGACTCAGGAAGTCATGTTCACTGATACCTTCGGGGAGGTCCAATGGTTTTTTTAATTTGATGTCATTGGGAATGGTCTCATAAATGAGCTGTTCCATGTTTTCCACCCCAATGGTTTTGAGCATGTGGGGCAAGTCTCTCTCTGTGATGCCAATGTGTCTGGCGGCAAAAACCTCTGTATTCATGTTCAATCCAATAAAGTGCACAAAATTAGGGATTAATTCGATGAAAATAGTCAATTTTGAAAGTGTATGCGGCAAAGTTGTTAACCACCAATTAACCTTTGGCAAAAGGACAAAGATTTTAACACATGAGAATCCTAAAAACCATTTTTGATTTCTATCTGGATGCCAGTGTACATGTGGCCGTTGCGGTTATTTCCATGACCGGTGTTACATTTCATTTGTTGGGGAGCTCTTCGGACATCAATTTGTTGGGTTTTATCTTTTTTAGTGTGATTGTTTGTTACAATTTCATCAAATATGGTGTAGAAGCCTATAAATACCTTATCGTGTCCAATGTATACCATAAGGTCATTCAAATATTCAGCTTTGTTTCCTTTGCTTTCGCCATTTTTTTCTTGATTCAGTTGGATGAACAGATTTGGGTGGCCACTGTTGTTTTGGGTGTATTGTCCGCATTGTACGCGGTTCCTTTGTTGCCACGGGCCAAAAACTTGAGAAATTTGGCTGGACTCAAAATTTATATCGTGGCTTTTGTTTGGGCCGGCTTTTCGGTTTTATTGCCCGTTTTGGATGCAAAAATGACCTTGGACTGGGACTTTGCCGTAACCTTTATCCAGCGCATGTTGTTGGTTTTGGTACTTATTCTACCTTTCGAAATCAGGGATATGCAATGGGATGACAAAAAGTTGAGGACTTTGCCACAAGTACTTGGTGCTAAAAATACCACACGATTGGGCATTGGTCTGACACTGATTTTTTTCCTGTTGACTTTTTTAAAGGATGAATTACATCAGCAGGAAATCGCACTAAGGGCTATATTATGCGTTGCTCTTATCTTGGTATTACTTTCTGGCAAAAGACTGCGGTCCAAATATTTTGTGATGTTCTGGGTGGAGTCGATTCCTATTTTCTGGTATTGTATGTTTTGGTGTGCGGAAAAATATATTTAGAGTTTCTCTTCCAGGTCTTGTTTCATTTTTTCCTTGTCATCTTCTGATAACATGGTCAGACCCGCCCTATCGCATAATGAGGTTAATTCGCTGTTCTTCTTGGAATACCCTCGGCATACTTTGCAGTACGATAGATGTATGCGAAGTTTAAGGATATCCCACCAACTCGCCTCTTTATATTGGGATTTGTCACAAATGCTAGATGCCTCTTTACATGAAATCTTCATACCTAAAACCAGTTTTCATTTAAACAACCCATAAGTGCAGTTCTTGCTCTATGGATCATCACCCACAGATTGGACGGATTAATATCCAGTTCATTACAAACATCTTCAGTGCTCATTCCCTGAATGGTTTTCAATTTAAAGACCAAGGCCTGTTTTTGAGGTAGTTTAGTGATACAGTCTTGAATTGCTGAACCTAATTCTTCATTTTCCAGAACATTGTCGCCATCCTTGCTGTAGGGGTCGGCCACCTGCTGTTCCAACCAATCGCCTTCAGCTTCTGAATCGGCACCATAGTTCATGCGTACTTCGGCCTTTCCTTTCTTTGAGTTTATCTTTCGGTAATGGTCTATAACCTTTCTTTTAAGAATGGATACCAGCCAGGTCCGTTCAGCCGCATCACCTTTATAGTTTTTGGCCGAGTTGAGACCTGCGAAAAAGGTTTCCTGCACCAAATCTTTTGCAATTTCTGCATCGCTTACACGAGAAACCGCATAGTTGAAAAGGTAATCGGCATATTGGTCCACCCAATTGTCCGGTTGAAGTTTGTGCTTGGCCATATTCCTATCGAATTACCAAATGTAATAGTTTTTGGAATATAATTCCATGGTTGAAAACGAGTTAGACGTTCCAGCGAAACATTGCTAACATGTTTTATTCAGTTTAACAATCTTTTGGCAGTCTAAAACTTTTTTGCTTCCTGAATCCTTTGAATTGAAAAAATATTTAACTTTAAGTAAATCAACCAATTATGAAAAATATTGTTCTGTTTTTGGCTATAATTTTGTTATTCGATAGCTGTTACAGTTACAAAAAACTGGAATTCGGGAGCAATGATTATTTAATTGGTGAAAAATATGAGATTAAGGTTGGTAACCGTAAGTCGGAAAAAGTAACCATCAAAGAAGTTACCGATTCCACCATTGTTGTGATCCAACGTAAAAACGAGATTATCCTTCAAAAGTCAATGATAACCGAAGCCAAATTAATGAAAATCTCCCCGGGCAAAACCATATTGGTGTCTGTAGCGACACTAGGCTTGGTTATAGTTGTTGCGGGTATAATTTCCTTTACAGGAGGAAACGGGCCGGGTCTAACGTTCGGAGTTAATTAAGGTTTGCTCTCAATTAACCCCGCACGCTCTAATAATGCGTCAATATTCGGCTCCGCCCCTCTAAATCTTTTATAAAGGTCCATGGGGTTTTCCGTGCCTCCTTTGGAAAGCACATGCTCTTTGAATTTGTCCGCTACCATTTTGCTAAAAATCCCATTTTCCTTGAAATGGGCAAAGGCATCCGCATCCAACACTTCGGCCCATTTATAACTATAGTAGCCTGATGAGTACCCGCCCTGAAAAATATGGGCAAAAGAGGTGCTCATGCACGTTTCGGGTGTTTCCGGAAATAGATTGGTACTTTTAAAAGCTTCTGTTTCGTAAGCTTTTACATCTTTGATGTTCGATGGGTCTTTTCCGTGCCATGCCATGTCCAAAAGTCCAAAGCTCAACTGGCGAACCGTGGCCATACCTTCTTGAAAGGTGGCGGATTCCTTGATTTTTTCCACCAATTCCATGGGAATCAACTCCCCTGTTTCGTAATGATGGGCAAAAAGTTCCAAGGCCTCCTTTTCGTAACACCAGTTTTCCATTACTTGACTAGGTAGCTCCACAAAATCCCAGTACACTGATGTTCCCGATAGACTAGGGTAGGTGGTATTGGCCAACATACCGTGCAGGGCGTGTCCAAATTCATGGAAAAGTGTCGTTACCTCGTTAAATGTGAGCAAGGATGGTTTGGAACTTGTTGGTTTGGTAAAGTTGCACACATTGGAAATATGTGGCCTACTGTTTTTTCCACCAAGGGTATATTGCGGTTTGTAGGAGGTCATCCAGGCACCGCCACGTTTTCCAGGTCTGGGGTGGAAGTCGGCGTAGAACAGGGAAATGAAGTTGTCATTCTCATACACCTCAAAGGTCTTTACCTCTTTATGGTATTTGTCCACATTGTCCACTTCTTTAAACCTGAGTCCGAAAAGTTTTTCAGCTACTTTAAATACACCGTTGATTACATTTTCCAGTTTAAAATAGGGCTTCAGTTTTTCGTCATCCAAATTGAACAGCTTTTGCTTCAACTTTTCGGAATAGTAAGCGCTGTCCCATTTTTCCAATCGGTCAATGTGGTCCAATTCCTTGGCATAGGCCTCCAGTTCGGCAAATTCCCTTTCGGCAGCAGGTTTGGCTTTCTCTAAAAGTTCGTTCAGGAAGTCAAGCACTTTTTCGGGAGTCTCTGCCATACGCTCTTCGAGCACAAAATCAGCATGGGTTTTATATCCTAAAAGATTGGCTCTTTCGTGGCGTAGATTAACAATGCGCTTTACATTTTCTTGATTGTCCAGCTCATCATTATGAAAACCTTTGCTGCCAAAAGCCAAAGAAAGTTTTTTGCGCAACTCCCTGTTTTTGGCATATTTCATAAATGGGATGTAGCTCGGATAGTCCAAGGTGATCAACCAACCTTGCTTGCCTTTGGACTCTGCTAGTTGTGCCGCAGCTTCTTTAGTGCCTTCAGGAAGCCCTTCCACATCTTTTTCATCCGTGAGCAACATTTCGTATTTATTGGTCTCGGCCAATACATTTTCACCAAATGTGAGCTTCAATTTGGCCAGTTCTGCATCAATCTCTCGGAGGCGCTTTTTGTTTTCCTCTTTTAAGTTGGCCCCATTCCTACTGAAATTCTTGTATTTCTTTTCAAGAAGGGTCTGCTGCTCTTTGGTAAGGTCTAACGAATTACGTTGTTCATAAACCGTTTTGATACGTGCAAAAAGCCCTTCGTTTAAAGTAATGTCGTTGCTGAACTCTGATAACAACGGAGATACTTCTTGGGCTATTTTTTGGATTTCCTCGTTGGTTTCCGCTGAATTCAGATTGAAAAAAATGCTCGAGATACGGTCCAACTGCTGACCAGAAAAATCCAATGCTTCCAAGGTGTTTTTAAAAGTGGGTGGTTCTGGGTTGTTTACGATATCATCGATTTCCTTTTTGGTATCCTCGATGGCTTGCAGAAATGCGGGCTTAAAATGTTCGTTTTTTATTTCTGAAAATGGAGCATGGTTAAATGGCTCCAACAATGGGTTGTTCATAGTTGTTACTTCTGTTCTTTGTTTTTTAAACGTATCACCGCCCAATCACTCAATAAATAGGCGAAACCAATTATGGAAGAAAGCCCTGCTATGGTTAAAGCGGCATAGTTTCTTTCCTTTGCGCTGCCTGTCATTTTATTCATGGCAGCAATGGCCTCATCGGAATATTCGTTAATATCCACAAAACCATTTCCGTTTAAGTCGTATTTACTGGCATAATCCGAAATGAATTGCCAACGGATTTCAATAAAAATTAAAAGGGCAGCATAAATTGTAAAAACCAAAAGGCCACTTTTCCAGAGTCCTTTTATATAGGGGTTGCCTACTTTTTTCAGCGTGAAGCCAAAAAAGGCAATGGCACAAATGCCCAACAATATGCCTATTTGGTTATAGTTCACAATCAATCAAGATTTACTGTTGGTATGTTTTCTTTACTTCTTCGGCCCCTTTGATCACTTTTTCCTTGAGGCCTTCTTTATAAGATATAAGGTTGTCCATAATTTCCTTGTTGGAACTTCCAATGATCTGTGCTGCAAGGATTCCAGCATTTTTGGCGCCGTTCAATGCAACTGTGGCTACGGGAACACCTCCGGGCATTTGCAAAATGGATAGGACGGAATCCCAGCCATCAATGGAATTACTGCTTTTTACGGGAACCCCGATAACGGGTAAAGGGGATAACGATGCCACCATACCCGGCAAATGCGCTGCTCCACCAGCTCCTGCAATAATGGCGGAAAAGCCGTTGGTGTGTGCGCTCTTGCTAAAACTGAACAATTTTTCGGGTGTTCTGTGGGCGGATACGATATCCACTTCCACATCTACTCCTAATTCCTTCAGTATGTCGATGGCGTCTTGCATAACGGGAAGGTCACTTGTGCTTCCCATGATCACGGCTACTTTGCTCATATCTTATTTGCTTATCACTTTAATCGTTTCTTTTACCTGCTGGGCCACCTCTCTGGCCCTTGCCATATTTTCGTCCACAATGGTCACGTGTCCCATCTTACGAAACGGACGTGTTTGTTTTTTGCCGTAAATGTGCGGGGTAACCCCCTCCATCTGCAGTATTTTTTTGATGTTTTCATAAACCACATCTCCTGTATATCCTTCGGCGCCTACCAAGTTAACCATAATTCCAGCTACTTTGCTGTCGGTTTTTCCGAGTGGTAAGCCTAAAATGGCGCGAACATGTTGCTCGAATTGGTTGGTGTATGCGGCTTCAATGCTGTAGTGTCCGCTATTATGTGGTCTTGGAGCAGATTCGTTGACCAAAATTTGGTCCTCTTTGGTCTGGAACATTTCTACCGCCAACAACCCCACGTGTTTCATGTGCTCGGAAACCTTCAGGGCCACTTCTTGGGCTTTTTTGGCTACGGAAGCGTCAATTCTTGCGGGGCAGATAACATATTCTACTTGATTGGCTTCTGGATGAAATTCCATCTCTACCACAGGATATGTTTTTACCTCTCCTTTGGTGTTTCGTGCTACCACAACCGCCAATTCATTTTTAAAATCTATCATTCTTTCGGCAATGCACTCCACGTTGGGCAGTTCTTTAAGGTCTTCCATCTTTCGAACTACCTTTACGCCCTGTCCATCATAACCAAATTGAGCACTCTTCCAAACAAATGGTAGCGAAAGTCCTCCGTTGTTAATACTGTCCTTGATTTCCGAAGTGTAGGCAAAGCGAGTAAAAGGGGCCGTGGGAATATCGTGGTCGGTATAGAACAGTTTTTGTACGGCCTTGTTCTGGATGGTCCTCAACGTCTTGGTCGGGGGGTATACCTTAATCCCTTCGTGCTCGAGTTTCTCAAGGGCATCTACGTTTACGTTTTCAATTTCGATGGTGAGTACGTCAACATCTTTTCCGAAGTCGTAAACGGTGTCAAAATCCATTAGACTACCTTGTACAAACTCATTGCAGGCTATTTTGCAAGGTGCTTCGGCCGAAGCATCCATGACCTTGGTTTGTATGTCCCATTTTCTGGTTTCGTAGAGCATCATTTTGCCCAATTGTCCACCACCTAAAATTCCCAGTTTAAAGTCGGAAGAAAAAAATTGCATTGATTTCTAAATTGAATATGCACAAAAATACATGAAATCCACGAGGGTATAAAAGATGTGAGGGCTTGGGAGCTTTAAAAATATTATCTTTGCCAACCTGACCATAACTCGAACACATTGATCAAGCTTCACGATAAATTTTTTAAGCCGTATTTGAAGGAAGAGCAGATCCTTGCGGCCATTGATAAAATGGCAAAGGAAATTGCTGCCGATTACAAGGATGAAACACCTCTTTTTGTTGGAGTGCTCAATGGTGCTTTTATGTTTGTTGCCGATTTTCTTAAGGCGTATCAGCATCCGTGCGAGGTTTCTTTTGTGCGGTTGAGCTCGTATCAAGGATTAACGTCAACGGGTATTGTGGAAACACTATTGGACGTGCCGGATGAAATGGAAGGGAAGAGTGTTATTATTTTGGAAGATGTAGTGGACACAGGTCGCACCTTAAAACAGCTGGTACACTTGTTCAATAACACCAATGTGAAAGAATTTAAAATCGGGACACTTTTTTACAAATCCGATGTGTACAATGGCGAATACACCATCGATTATGTAGGGCTGGAGATTCCCGATCACTTTATTGTGGGTTATGGACTGGACTATAATGAGCTGGGCCGAAACCTAAGAGAAGTTTACCAATTAAATCAAACAGATATGATCAACCTAGTGCTTTTTGG
This sequence comes from [Muricauda] lutisoli (nom. illeg.), assembly GCF_017313105.1. GTDB lineage: Bacteria > Bacteroidota > Bacteroidia > Flavobacteriales > Flavobacteriaceae > Flagellimonas > Flagellimonas lutisoli. The sequence goes on from NZ_JAFLND010000001.1 coordinate 65,046, forward strand.
AAAGCCAGGAGCTGGAAAGGGAACCCAAGCAGGGTTCCTAAAGGAAAAGTATAATTTGAAACACATTTCCACGGGGGATGTTTTTCGTTACAACATTAAAAATGGAACCGAGCTTGGTAATTTGGCCAAGTCTTATATTGATAAAGGAGATTTGGTTCCCGATGAGGTGACCATTGATATGCTGAAAGCCGAGGTGGAGAAAAACCCGGATGCGGCAGGTTTTATTTTTGATGGATTTCCACGTACAGCTGCCCAGGCAGAAGCATTGGACAATTTCTTGGAATCAAAGGATATGAAAGTTAACGCAACCATTGCCTTGGAAGCTGAGGATGATATTTTGGTGGAGCGCCTTTTGGAGCGCGGTAAAAGCAGTGGTCGTTCCGATGATCAGGACGAAACCAAGATCCGTAACCGTTTTGATGAATACAACGAAAAAACGGCTCCATTGAAAGCCTACTACGAAGAACAAGGGAAATTCCACTCCGTAAACGGAATAGGTGAGATCGATGAGATTACCAAGCGTTTGAGCAAAGTAATCGACTCCCTGTAATTGGTTTCCACACAGACTTTTTTATATTAGAATATGACCGAGGGAAATTTTGTAGACTATGTAAAAGTGCATATTTCTTCTGGAAACGGAGGTAAAGGTTCTGCGCATTTACGTCGCGAAAAATATGTGGCCAAAGGTGGGCCCGATGGAGGTGATGGTGGTCGCGGTGGTCATGTTATAGTCAAAGGGAACAAAAACCTGTGGACGTTGGTCCACTACAAGTTTAAAAAGCATTTTAAGGCTGGTCACGGTGAACATGGCGCAAAAAGCCGGAGTACCGGTGCCGATGGCGAAGATGTGTATTTGGAAGTGCCCTTGGGAACGGTAGTACGCGATACCGAAACCAACAAAGTACTTTTTGAGATTACCGAAGACGGAGAGGAGAAAATTGTCCTCGAAGGTGGTATGGGAGGATTGGGGAATTGGCATTTTAAAAGTGCCACAAACCAAACCCCAAGGTATGCCCAGCCCGGTATAAAGGGGCAAGAAGGTCATTTGACACTCGAACTTAAGGTGTTGGCCGATGTAGGACTGGTTGGTTTTCCCAATGCAGGTAAATCCACGCTCCTTTCGGTAATGACCTCTGCCAAGCCCAAAATCGCCAATTACGAGTTTACCACCCTAAAGCCCAATTTGGGCATTGTTGAATATCGTGACTTTCAAAGTTTTGTAATGGCCGATATCCCAGGAATTATTGAAGGTGCCGCCGAAGGTAAAGGACTGGGACATTATTTCCTTCGCCACATTGAACGTAATGCCACCCTTTTGTTTTTGATTCCGGCCGATAGCAAGGACATCAGTCAGGAATACAATATTCTTTTGGACGAATTGAGGAGGTACAACCCCGAATTGTTGGACAAAGGGCGTTTGGTGGCTATTTCCAAATGCGACATGCTCGACCAGGAACTCATCGATGAAATGGATGAGGATATGAAAGAAGATTTCAAGGATGTCCCCTACATGTTCATATCATCGGTAAGTGGATTGGGAATCCAACAGTTAAAAGATAGACTTTGGAAGCTATTGAACGAATAGTGCCTTAACATCTTTATATCCAATCAATTTATTGATTAAATTTAGGAGGACCCAAATGTTCATTATGCGATATTTACTTTCCATACTATTGGTACTTTCCTTGTTGTCCTGTAGTTCTGTCAGGGTAAATTACGATTACGATAAGACAGTTGATTTCACAAGCTACTCCACTTATAATTATTATGCCGATATGCAATCTGGCCTAAGCCAGTTGGATGAAAAGCGCTTGCTGCGCGCCTTGGATTCCACGTTAAAAGCCCGTGGGTACCGATTGGCCGAGGAACCGGAACTCTTTATCAATATTATGAGCGACGAATATCGAGGCGCTCCCAACAGCAATGTGGGGGTAGGTATTGGTGGTACCGGTCGCAATGTGGGCGGAGGCATTTCTGTGGGGTTGCCCTTGGGAGGCCTTAATTTACAGCGAAGCATACAGTTTGATTTGGTGGATGCCCAACGCGATGCTCTTATTTGGCAGGCCGTGGCCGAGAGTGGGCTTTCTGAGAACGCCTCACCCAGTGTGCGCGAGGGTAAACTCAGGGCAGTTGTGAAAAAAGTGTTTTCCAAATTTCCTCCAAAAGTAAAATAGCCCTGACAATCAAGGTGTTGTGGCTTTTCCAGTCTAAAATTCAATGGCTCTACCGTTCGGTTGGTCAAAATTACCACTTGTCATAATTCACTTCACCGGGCAAGGGTTCTATTGTACTTTAGTTTCAGAAATAAATTCTAAAACAGAACAGTCATGATAGCACTAGCCAAATTAATCATTTCACTTTTAGTAAGTATTATTCTATAATCCGCTGCAGCGGTCACAAAATTCATCAATATGAAAAAACTGAACACAAAACAAAAAGTTGTATTCTCCCTGGGTGTCCTTGGAGTATTGGTTGGAATATATGGCAGGTTCAATGCGTGGGAATACATGGAGTACTTCCCATTTTTCTATTCAGGCTCAACCATGATGTGGATTGCATTTTTACCCCAGAAAAAATCGTGCTGCAATCCCTTTAAAAGAAAAGTTGCACAAAAATCTTAGGATAGCTTAAACCGAGTAAGTTTAATGTAAATTTGGGCCTTTGATGCTCAATCGAATGGAGTTAAGTACAAGGAAAAGGAATATTGCGTTTTGGGTTCTTCAATTGTTGGGATGGGGATTTATCAACTCCATTGCCGCCCTGATTCCCCAGAACATTAGCATTGAAATGACCATATTCTCGATTATCGTCGGGATTTTTATCGGGGTGTTTTCTACTTCGATATTGCGCTGGTACCTTAAAAGAAATGTGCATTTTGACTCCTTTGGAAGCAAAGAAGTCCTTAAAATTATTGTGTCCACATTGTTGGCCTCTGCAATTTTCGGTCTTTTAAATGTCTTTTTTGGGTATATCTATATAGAGTTCGGCCCGGAACTTACCGAAGCCGAAATGCATATGTTCGAGGGCTATGACAAAATCATGGTGCAAGTGCTTAATTCTGTCTTTTTGGTCGGGGCTTGGACAATAACTTATTTGGTCATCAAATTGCTTTTGAAGCTGAATCAGAACAGAATAGAAAGGCTGGAGCTGAACACTACCTTGAAACAGGCCCAATTGAACACGTTAAAGGGACAGATAAATCCACATTTTATGTTCAACAGCCTAAACAATATAAGGGGTTTGATGCTTGAGGATGTGGAAAAATCCAGGGAAATGCTTACCAAGCTTTCCGAAATCATTCGATATTCCCTGACCAAGCACAATATCAACGATATTCCCGTACGTGAAGAATTGGAAGTGGTGGATAATTATATAGACCTGTCCAAAATCCAGCTGGAGGATCGTTTGGAGTTTGTAAAACAAGTAGAGGAAGAGACATTGGATTTGAGGATTCCTCCCATGATCATTCAATTACTGATAGAAAATGCGGCCAAGCACGGCATTTCCAACCTTAAAAATGGCGGAAGGATTCTGTTGGCCATATTCAAGAAAGGCAACGACTTGTTTATTGAGGTGCGGAATACCGGAAAACTGAATATTTCCGAGGATTCAACTAAATTGGGATTGAAAAACATAGAACAACGGTTAAAACTGTTGTATGCGGACAAAGCATCCTTTAAATTGGAGGAAATATCCGATGAGGTAGTGGCGGAAATCAAAATACCATTGGGATGAACATCAGGGCGGTAATAGTTGAAGACTCCAGGCTGGCACGAAACGAGCTCAAAGAGCTGATCAAGCTTCATGATGATTTGGAACTTATCGGCGAAGCGAGCAACGTAGATGATGGTGTGGAATTGATTGAGTCTGAATCGCCTGATTTGTTGTTCCTCGACATTAATATGCCCGAAAAGAATGGCTTTGATTTATTGGAAATGTTGGATGAGGTACCCATTACCGTTTTTACCACCGCCTACGATGAGTATGCCATAAAGTCTTTTGAATACAATGCGTTGGATTATTTGCTGAAACCAGTGAGCAACAAGCGCTTTGATATGGCTTTGGAAAAAGTACGTGCCAAGATGGCCTCTAAGGAGGAAAGCGCACCCACGGCCAAAAAGTTAACGGAGAACAGTCAAATTTTCATTAAAGATGGGGAATCCTGTTGGTTGGTGAGAATAGGTGATATTTCCCTTTTTGAAATTGTAGGGAACTACACACGGGTGTTTTTTGAGGACAAGAAACCCATGCTCTATAAATCGCTCAATCAAGTAGAGGAAAAGTTGCCTGACAACTCATTTTTTAGGGCCAACCGCCAGCAAATTGTAAATACCAACTACATTGAAAATGTGGTGTCCTGGTTCAATGGCAAGCTAAAGCTTACCATGAAAAACGGAGAGGAAGTAGAGGTGTCCCGCAGGCAATCCTATATTTTTAAGGACCGGATGAGTCTTTAGGCTACATGGATTTTAAAAGTCCACCATCTATCGGAATGTTGGTTCCTGTAATAAAAGCCGCTTTATCCGAGGCTAGAAAAGTAACCAAGTAACCATATTCTTTAGGATCGCCAATACGTTTTATGGGCACTTGCTCTTCCATGTTGGATCGGACTTCATCCGGGGAAATCCCAAGTTTTTCAGCTTTTTTGGAGTTCAATTGGGCAATTCGGTCCGTATCAAAATAACCCGTAAGCGTACTGTTCACGGTAATGCCATCTTTAGCAACATCGTAAGCCAAACTTTTGGCCCAAGTGACCACTGCGGCTCTAATGGTGTTGGAAAGTGCCAAATAATTCAAAGGTTCCTTCACGGAAATGGATGCGATATTGATGATTCGTCCCCATTTATTTTTCTGCATATGTTTTAGGGCGAGTTCTGTGGTGTATACTACCGACTTAAAAAGGAGGTCAAAGGCATTCTGGTAATCAGCCACATTTTTTTCAAGTGCCCCGCCCCCTTCTGGACCTTGGGTATTGTTTACCAGTATATCCACGGTATTGGTCTCGAAGAACTCCGATATTTTTTCCTTGTAGGCTTCAAAATCTGTAAAATCTACACACAGGTATTGATGTTTTTGCCCTTGAGAGCTGTCCATTTTCTTGATCAACTCTATCATGCGTTCCTCACTTCTGGCCATAAGGGTCACGCTTGCACCACTTTCGGCCAATTGCTGTGCTATGGCTTTCCCGATTCCTTTGCTGCTGCCTCCTACAAGGGCTGTTTTTCCTTTTAATGATATGTTCATGGCTATCGGTATTCTTCTCTCACGGGACTAAAAATGTCCATTAATTTACAAGGGGTCAATGCTTTTCCGCTATGGGGAACATTGGAAGGGATCACTACAATGTCTCCTGCTGTGTAGGTGTCTTTTTCTCCGTTTAAGGTGAATTCAAATGTACCTTCCACCACGTGCATGATCTGTTCATGGTCATGCTGGTGTTCGGGCACTTCGGCGTTTTGCTCCACATCCCAAAATACCCAGCTCATACGTTCTCCGTGCACCAATTTGCCATGGTACCCGGGCATTATTTCCTTTGGTTCGATTTCTGATAGATTCATGGTTCTCAAATTTAGCAGCAAGATAAAAATTAATATAGAGCTTCCGTGTTTGTATTGGTAATGGCTTTGGCTATTTTTGATCTTTAATTTGAAGCGATGCAGGTACATTTTATAGGTTTGGGCGAAATCAATATGTTCAATTTGGCCATTGCCTTGCACAAAAGGGGAGAAACGGTTACGGGAAGTGAAGGGAAGTTTGAAGAATCCCTTAAGTCCATAATGCAAGAACAGGGATTGATATGCAGTGAAGCAGGTTGGTTTTCCGATAGAATAAATGATCAATTGGATGCCGTTGTCTTGGGATCGACCGTTAAAAAGGACAATCCAGAATTGTTGAAAGCGCAGGAGCTGGGCTTGCAATTGGTGTCGTACCCCGAATTGTTGTTTGAACTGAACAAATATAAAACGCGCGTGGTTGTGGCGGGCAGCCAAAATAAAACCGGGGTAACCTCCATGATTCTGCATGTGCTGGAGTATAACGAGGTTGAGGTGGATTATGCATTGACATCGCCCAAGGGAATCCATTTGTCTGAAGAAAACGACTTTATTGTCATTGAGGGATTCGATACCCCTTCATCCGCTATCGATACTACTCCGCAATTCCATAAATATCAACCCAACATTGCTTTATTGAGCGATATCGTATCTAACGAAGGGGACTCTTATACCGATCTTGAAACCTATTCGCAGCAGTACGGCATTTTTGTGGATAGTATAGTAAAGGGTGGGAGCATTACTTATAATGAGGAAGATGCCGAAGTAAAAAAACGAGTGGAATCATCCGAAAATCCCATCAGAAAGTTTCCGTATGGAACCCCAGAGTATCAAAAAGCGGATGGCGAAGTGTTTTTGGATACCCCCGATGGTGAAATGCCCTTGGAAATTGTGGACACGAATGATTTAAGGAATATGGCAGGGGCCAAGTGGATTTGTCAGCAAATGGGGGTGGACGAAGTGGAGTTTTATGAGGCAATGGCCACTTATAGATAATTCATGTTTTCTAGATATTCAGGGTTCAGTGCCAAGACTTCATTTTTTATCCGTTCTGCAGCTTTCAATTCTCCTAATTTTTTGTTGATACCAATAAGTTGGGCATAGGGTGCCACCCAATGTTTTAATTCATAACTCTTTTCGAAGCAGTCACGGGCTTCTTGCAGCTTTTCAAGCCCCAAAAAGCATTGGCCTTTGGCGAAGTAAAGCCATTCCATATTTTGTTTTGAACGCAACAAACCACTGTATTTTTCCAAACACCAAATGGCAAGGGTGTAGTTGCGTACCTTTATAAGGTTCTCCACAATACTTTCATAAGGTATGTTGTTTGGGTTTGCTTTTAGGTCAATGAGCCTGTCCAAGTATTCATGAGCCTTTAAGGTATTTTTAAGTGCAGCATTCGCATAAATGAGAACTAGATGTATGTCTTGTAGATAGTCCTCAAATTCTTCATCTTCTTTGAATTTGTTTGTATCAATAATAATTTCACCCCATTCAACTGCCATTTCATGATCATTGTATATATGATGGATTTCTTCCAAAAGTAAAACAGCTTCATCCACCAAGTCCACGGTTTCCAATGCCGCTTTTTGGTTTTTTGATTTAAGGAGGCATTGGCATATCAACCTGAGGTATGGCTCCTCCAACTCATCTCTATGGTATACGGGACCTTCCAAAGCTAAGGCTGATTGAAAACAATGTAATGCCCTTTGGAAATTTCCCGATTCAAAAAAGACTTTCCCCTGTTGGCATAAGTTCTTTTTCCTTCCCGTCTCATCAAGATTGGGGAGCGATTGTGCTAAAAAATGGAGAGCGATTTGAACATTTTTGTAATGTTCGTCATATGATAAATAGTCAATGCTTTGTTCAACAATTTCTTGGGAAGGACTTTGTTCCAAAATTCTTTTCAAAAGGTTCTTGACGGGGTTTTTATCCTTTAAATGATTGAATTTAAAGACAAAGTCACGTAGCTCTTCAACATTCTCAGGGAGAAAAGAACTGATTTTCCCATCCCCGTAAAGTTCCTGCAGAGCTTGATTATTTTTATGTGCAGTTAAAATAGACTGATCTAACCAATGCTCGAACCATTCTCCAAAGGAGTTGGCACCCATTTAAAACCACCATCGGTCACCAAATGGTTAAGCCATATTTCCCCTTTGTTTGCTCCTTTGACAACCAGAAAATAATATATGCCGCAGCCATCGTCCGCAATGGGGAGTTGTCCATTTTCCGTACCCTGAATCAGATCGTCCACTTTTACATTATCCTTTAGGCGGGCTTTATTGATTTTGTCATCATACGTGTCATAGTTGTCCCTTATGGGGTCAAAAAGAAAAAGGTCATTGTATTCCAAAGGATCTACCCAAGGAAGGTGTAGTTTGGGAAATTCTTGTTTGATGTTAAGTGGCAAAATCCCATTTCCCTGACCAACACCACCATTACATACCTGAAGTAAAAAATCACGGTATGTCGCCGGTAGTTTAATCTGATGTTTCTCTTCAAAAAGCGTAATGTCTGCTTCGGAAAATGGGATGTATTGATGCTTTTTAAAGTGTTCGCTTTCATTTAAAAACTTGTGGTCCAGATCCCAAAGCTGTTCTAGTTTTTTCTTGATATGGTTCACCTTGTCTTATTCTGATTTGAAATATTTCAATCTAAATATAGGTAGTGATCCAACTAGCTTTTAACGCGGATTGACGAATACCCCCTTTTGAATTGACGGAAGTGGCCAAAAAAGGAAAGATCTCTAAAATTTGAATCTGTTACACCCCAAATTGCCTTAAATGATGATCCAGGTGCTTATACTGCATTTGTCCCCATTGTTCTGGAGTAAAGGTGCCAAACACAGGATGGGGGTCCCATTCTTTTCTATCTTTCTCTTGATGGAAATCGTTTATCAAATCAATTAGTGCCTTCTTTTCTTCATCAAAATTTTTATCAGCAACTACCTTTAACCCTTTGGCCGTGGGAAGCCCTTTTCGCCATGGCTTATCGTTGTACAGGCTTTTTTTGAAAAATTTCCCCATCAGTTTCAACATAAAGTTAGGTTTGTTGTCGGGATTGTATTTACCTAACGAGATTTTTAAAGGAAATTGACAATGGTGAAGCATTTGACCTACCTCCATTTTACCCCATTGCCGTTTCGAAGATTCCGAAAGCTTATTTATTCTTGCTAAAGTTTCTTCGTGTGCCTCGCTGTTGAAAAGGGATTTCATAATGAAGGATTTATATTGAAAATTACATAAAATTATTCTCCTATCTTTAGACCATGCAAGAAAAACTAGCTTCTTTTTCCATTAAACATTGGGCAGATGATGACAGACCCAGGGAAAAATTGGTGCAAAAGGGGAGTTCCGTGCTGTCCGATGCTGAGTTGATCGCCATTTTAATCGGCTCTGGAAGTAGGGATGAAAGTGCTGTGGAACTTTCCAAACGGATATTGGCCTCGGTAGATCATAATTTAAACGAGCTGGGGAAGCTTTCCGTAAACCAATTGATGCGTTTTAAAGGAATAGGGGAAGCAAAGGCGGTGACCATTGCAGCTGCACTGGAAATGGGGCGGAGAAGACGTTTGGAAGATACCACCAAAATCACCAAAATTAAAAGCAGCCACGATGTTTTTGAACTGTTGTACCCTTTGATCGGAGAACTTCCGCACGAGGAGTTTTGGATTGTCTACCTGAACAATTCCAACAAGGTCGTACATAAAGCGCAGTTGAGCAAGGGTGGGATTACGGGGACTTTGGTAGATGTGCGCCTGGTGTTAAAACAGGCCTTGGAATTGGGTGCTGTAGGAATTATACTGGCCCACAACCATCCATCTGGGACTATGGAACCCAGCGGAGCTGATAAACAAATAACACATAAGTTAAAAGTGGCATCAGAAGCTTTGGACATAAAAATTTTGGACCACTTGATTTTATCCCAAAATGAATATTTGAGTTTTGCGGACCAAGGAATATTATAGCCATGTTATTGATTTTCACCCATAAGGTAACTAACCGATTAACATATACCGCCAAGCAGATCTTTGAAAAAATCTTGGGGGTGGAGATGGGGTTTACTACAAAGGTCGAAGATTTTATAAAGCACGATGGGCCTAAGATGACCTATTCCAAACAACCTTTGCAAAACGAGTTTTTTGTAAGGAGCAATGACTTATTGTTCGAACAGGGTATCAATGATTTGGAGATCAAGGTGTCCGATTGGGACGGAATTCCTTGTTTCTTCTCTTCGGGTGAAAAAAGTACGATTCCTTTTGACATTTTTTCGGCCAGTTTTTTCCTCATGAGCCGTTACGAAGAATATTTGCCCCATGTGAAGGACAGTGTAGGGAGGTTTCCCGTAAAGGAAAGCATAGCTTATCAGAATGATTTCTTGGAACTTCCCGTTGTGGATCTTTGGGCCAACAAACTGTTGGAATCTTTAAAGCAACGCTTTCCGGATTTGGAAACCAAAGAAAAAAGCTATCGTTTTACTTCGATCATAAATGTTACCACTTCCCATGCTTATGCCATGCGGGGTTTTGCCCGTAGTATCGGAGGCTTACTGTTGGACTTCGGGAATTTTAGGTTCAAGGATGTTTTTGATCGCTTTTCGGTGTTGTTGCGGCTCAAAAAAGATCCGTACGACAACTTTTTCGAATTGATCAATATTCATAAAAAGTTTCCCATTAAAACCATGTTCTTTTTTCAATTTGCAAAACATTCCGCCCATGACAAGAACATATCCCCCAATAACAATCGGTTTCGTTTTCTTATTAAATCGGTGGCCGATTACAGTGTTGTATCCTTGAGCACATCGTTCGTCTCTTCTGCTGACAAAGAGGTGCTTCGTGAAGAGAAAAAGCAATTGGGCAATTTGATCAATAGGCCCATTAACTATGCAAGGCTAAGATACAATAAGGTAAATGTCCCCGCCACCTACAGAAATTTGGTGGAAACCGAGTTCACAGACGATTTTTCCATGGGGTATACCCACGAAATTGGTTTTAGGGCAGGTACCTGTACCCCTTTTTATTTCTACGATATCAATACAGAGGTAAGGCAGCCTATAAAAATACACCCTTTTGCTATGCACGATTATGCTTTGGTCAAATATAAAAGCAAAGAAGAGGTGTTCGAGAAAATGGATAGGGTGTACCGTTTGGTAAAACAGGTCAAGGGTGATTTTATTTTGGTGTTTTCCAATGAACTTTTGGGCGGTAAACAGCAATTGGATTGGATGGAGCTTTATCAATCTCTTTTAAAGCGATATTATGTTTGATCACGAAGTAACCGACGTTTTTTTTGATTTGGACCATACCCTATGGGACTTTGAAAAAAACTCTGCCCTTACGTTTGCCAAAATTTTAGTTGATAACAAAGTCAGTGTTGATCTCAATGGCTTTTTGGAGGTGTATGCACCCATTAACCTGCAAATGTGGGCTTTGTACCGCGAGAATGCAATCAGTAAATCCGAGCTGCGCTATCAACGTCTAAAAAAAACCTTCGATACACTTCATGTATCGGTTTCGGATGAGGTAATCAATAGGTTGGCTCACGATTATATCCTACACTTGTCATCTTTCACCCACTTATTGCCAAATACCGTGGAGACTCTGGAGTATTTGTTCCCTAAATACAGACTACATATAATAACCAACGGATTCCAGGAAGTACAGACAAAAAAACTTCGAGGAAGTGGAATACACCATTATTTTCAAAAAATAATAGATTCTGAGATGGCTGGAGTGAAAAAACCGCATCCCCACATTTTTCAAATGGCCTTGGAAATGGCAAGTGTAGACCCCAAGAACTCATTGATGATAGGGGACAACATGGAGGCGGACATTTTGGGGGCCAAGGCTTTGGGTATGCAAGCACTGCACTACAATTTTCATGGGGATGATAATCACGAAGTCTGTACAATGATTCATGATCTGATTGAAATAAAAAACATTTTATAGAGTTATATAAAGAGCAACAACCCCATCTTTCGACACTAGAAAATGTGCTTTGCTATGAAAAAATTATGCTATTCCACCCTCTTGGCAGTGGTTTTTTTGTTTTTTAACGCTGCTTGCACAGAAGAGCAAGATTTTAGCCAGATTGACGATTTGAGCGTAACACCAACCGTGACTTCGGGTCTATTTTATTTGGAATCCGACGAAGCCACCATAAATTCTGCAGGTGCTTTAAATACCTTTTATTTTCGCGAAGTAAATTTTGATGCCTTCAATGAGCAATATGTGGCGGAACATCTCTTGGAAGGGACAATTTCCTACGAAATAGAAAACACCACAAGCAAACAACTAAGAATAATCATTGGGTTCATAGATGATGCCGGAAATATTCTTGATACCGAAACTTTTGATATCGAAGCCGGTCCTTCCAGCATTTTGACCAGAGAGGTATTTTATGGCCAAGGGGGTAAGCGCTTGGATATACTCACGAACACTTCCAGCTTGCGCGTTTCAGCAAATAATTTAAGTGATGACACCAGTGTTTCTCCGGCCGAAGACCCAAAAGTGATCTTTAGGTCCGGAGCGGAATTCCTATTTGAATTACAATGAGAATAGCCTCTAAATTAATACTCTTGGCACTTTTTTGCGGGACAACTGTTCTTGCCCAAAATAAGGAACTTCTGTACGATTTTTATGAAATACCCCAATCTTTAATGGTAAACCCAGGGGTGAAGACCTCACAAAAATGGCATGCAGGAATACCCGTATTGTCAGGATTGTCTTTTCAGGGAGCTACTAGCGGAGTTACCGTAAATGATCTTTTTGCCAATGATGGTGTTGATTTTACTACAAAGGTCCAGGGTCGTTTGTTGGATGTAATGGGCAACAAGGACGATTTTAGCTCAACAAACCAAATAGAAGGGATTACCGTAGGTTTTAGAGGAAAGAATAGACCTGATGATTATTATTCCTTTGGAATGTATTGGGAAACTGATATCATTAGTTATTGGCCCAAGGATTTGGCTATTTTGGCCTTTGAAGGAAACGGAGGTAACAATGTTGGCCGAAGCTTTGATCTTGGTGATCTAAACCTTCGAGGTGAAATGATCAATGTGTTTCATTTTGGTATCAATAGAAAGGTGAGTAACGCACTTACGTTGGGGGCGAGGGCCAAAATATATTCCAGTATTTTTCAGTTCCAGTCCATAAATAATTCTGGCTCCTTTATTACAAGGCAGGGCCAAAACAATATTTATGAAAGTGCCATTAATGCTGATATGCAGCTTAAAACGGCCGGAATCAGGGGTTTTTATGATATTTTTGAGGCTGATACGGGTACTGAACAAAAAGAAGTGGCCAGTCTATTCACCAAACGCATGTTTTTGGGCGGAAATCTAGGGTTCGGTCTTGATTTGGGATTTAGTTACGAGTTAAATCCGCAGACTACCGTAACGGGAAGTATTTTGGACCTTGGTTTTATAAACAACTCAAAAGATGTGTGGAACTATACCTTTAGCGGAAGTACCGTAACAGATGGAATCTCTGTATTTCTTCCGGAAGATATAGACAATGTTGACAATGATCTATGGCAAGATTTGTTGGATGAAATAGATGGAGCATTGCCACATGGCGAAAACGAATCCAGTTATATATCCTGGAGACCGGTAAAAGTATACGGTTCCATCAGGTACGATTTTGGGGAAGGCGGAAGCCCTGTATTCGATAATTGTGGATGTGGTGTTAATGCTGGCGGAGGAACTGACCGTGATTATTACCGAAATAGTCTTGGTGGGCAATTATTTATGATGAAAAGGCCAAGGGGTGTACAGGCCGCTTTAACAGGTTTTTATCAAAGAAGATTTGGTAGGGTCGCTTCCTTGAAAGCCACGTATACCGTTGATAAGTATTCTTTTACGAATATTGGATTAGGGGCCAATTTTCAATTGGGCCCGGTTAATTTTTATGTTTTGGCGGACAACCTTCTAAGTTATTCCAATATAGCTGATAGCCACTACGCATCTTTACAGTTCGGATTTAATATTATATATTGGAACGATAATTGATTATCTCTACTATATGAAATCTAAAGTATTGTACATATTGCTTTTTGTAATGGGGCTTACAGGTACTGTGAATGCTCAACTGAATAGTTATAAATACATTGTTGTTCCCAAAAAGTTTAGTGAGTTTAAATCGGTAAATCAGTACCAGACCAGTACGTTGGTGAAATATTATTTTGCAGAAAATGGATTTAATGTTGTATACGACGATGCCCTTCCGATTGATTTGACCGACAACGGATGTCTTGGCCTTACAGCCGACCTTATTGATGACTCCACCATGTTCACTACCAAGGTTAGTATAGCTCTTAAAGACTGCAACAATCAAGAAGTTTTTAGGTCTGCACAAGGAACCAGTAAACTCAAAGGGTATTATGATACGTATAGGGAAGCCATTGCAAATGCATTTGTTTCTTTTGCAGGGATGAATTATAAATACGAGCCAAAGAAGGATAAACCAAAGGAACCCGATACAGTAACCATAAGTTTTAAAGATGATGTGAAATCTGTGGAAAAGGAACCAAAAGAGCATGTGGTTGAACAAAAGGCGACAAAGGAAGAACAGGTTTATAAGGCAGTACAGCCAAAACCATCCAAAATTGTTAAGGCTGTAGATAGAGAAGTATCTGTTATGGACGTTCCAACAGAACTTTTGTACGCCCAGCCAACGGAAAGTGGGTATCAGTTGGTGGATAGCACACCAAAAGTTGTACTTAAGTTGGAGTCCACCTCAATGGAAAATGTTTTTATGACCGAATTCCAAGGAAACAATGCGGTTGTTTTCAAGAAAGATGGCAAATGGTTTTTGGAATATTCGGAGAATGGTGAAAAAGTGCAAAAGGAACTCCATATCAAGTTCTAAAAATCGTATTTATCCTTCCATCTTTTCTTTAAAAAATCTTTCATGGAATTTTCTCTTGGATTGTTTCCTGGCTTGTAAAAGGTGGTTCCGGAAATTTCATCGGGAAGAAACTCAAAATCCACAAAATTATTTTCATGGTTATGGGCATAATCATACCCTTTTCCATACCCTAAGTCCTTCATTAATTTGGTGGGGGCGTTTCTAAGTGGTATCGGTACCGAGAGGTCCCCTGTTTGTCGCACCTTTTGTTGCGCTTCGTTTATGGCCATATAGCTGGCATTGCTTTTAGGGGAACTTGCCAAGTAGGTCGCACATTGACCCAATATAATCCTGGCCTCCGGATATCCAATAGTAGTTACGGACTGAAAAGTGGTGTTGGCCAAGACAAGGGCTGTAGGATTGGCATTTCCAATATCTTCGGATGCTAAAATAATCATTCTTCGCGCAATGAACTTTACATCCTCTCCGCCTTCGATCATACGTGCCAACCAATACACCGCGGCGTTGGGGTCGCTTCCGCGAACACTTTTGATAAAGGCCGAAATAATGTCGTAATGCTGCTCCCCGGTTTTGTCATATAATACGGTATTTTTCTGAACCTTGCTGAGCACTAGATCATTGGTTACTATAATTTTATCGCTTGCCTCCGAATTGATGATAAGTTCAAAGATGTTGAGCAATTTTCGTCCATCCCCTCCGGATAATCGCAGTAATGCCTCCGTTTCCTTTAGCTCAATTTGTTTTTTGGAGAGATTAACATCTGTTTTTATTGCCCGCTCCAATAGGGCAACAAGGTCTTCTTTCCCAAAAGGATTGAGCGTATATACTTGACATCTGGACAAAAGTGCCGGTATCACCTCAAAACTTGGGTTTTCTGTGGTAGCCCCTATTAAGGTGACCCAACCTTTTTCTACAGCACCTAATAAAGAATCCTGTTGTGATTTACTGAAACGGTGAATTTCATCAATAAAGAGGATCGGGTTTTTGGAAGTGAACAATCCCCCGCTTTGTTTTGCTTTCTCGATTACCTCCCGAACGTCTTTTACCCCACTGCTGATCGCACTCAAAGTGTAAAAAGGTCTTTGGCTTTCCGTTGCAATAATGTTGGCCAAGGTGGTTTTTCCAGTTCCTGGGGGACCCCAAAAAATCAAGGAGGGAATCACACCGTTTTTTATTTGGTTGGTCAATGCGCCCTGCTTTCCCACCAAATGTTGCTGGCTAATGTAATCCTCTAAGGTTTTTGGTCGTATGCGTTCTGCCAAAGGTTCGTTCATGAGGTAAAAATAAAATAAATTTGATGGTCTGTTGTTCTTGTAAGGGAAAGGATTTGTCTGGATAACCTGACAATTTGTATAATTTTAAGGTTATGGCGGGATGTTTGATTTTGTAAGGATATGAGTTCGGATTCATTTAAATTTTCCAATGCTGTGGTATTGGCGCCTTTGGTCGCAGTACTTTCCATTTGGATTGTTTTTTGGGTTGAAGTGAAGTTTGGCATCAACCTGAACGACTATGGAGTATACCCAAGAAGAATATCCGGCTTAAAAGGAGTATTCTTTAGCCCGTTTATTCACGGTTCCATTGCCCATTTGTACAACAATACTATTCCCTTGGCCGTTTTGACCGCCTTTCTTTTTTATTTCTATCAAAATGCAGCACTTAGGGTATTGGTTTTTGGGACACTTGTCTCTGGATTGCTTACATGGGTCATCGCGAGACCATCTTACCACATTGGAGCGAGTGGAGTGATCTATTTATTGGCAAGTTTTATATTCTTTAAAGGCATATTGGCCAAACATTATCGTTTGGTCGCGCTCTCATTGATCGTGGTTTTTATTTACGGGAGTATGATTTGGTATATCTTTCCGGTCAAAGATGGTATTTCGTGGGAAGGACACCTTGCTGGATTCGCTACGGGTCTGGTTCTCGCCTTTATAACCAAGGTTCGTGTTCCAGAGGTGCGCAAGTATGATTGGGAACGGGAGGATTATAAGGAAGAGGAAGATCCTTTTCTACAACATTTTGATGAGGACGGTAATTTTATCGAGACTGTTACCGAAGAACCAGAGGAGCAAATCGAAATTAAATACCACTATAAAAAATCCACTGAGGAGTAAAGGTTATTTTTTGCGCTGTCTCACCACTTCATAAAGGAAAACACCACAGGCTACCGAAACATTCAATGAACCGATTTTTCCCAGAAGAGGCAGCTTGGCTTGATGATCAAGTATGTTTAGGGTAGAGGGGGAGATGCCTTTTTCCTCCGATCCCATGATTATGGCCGTAGGTTGGTTGAAATCCACTCCGTAAATCTCGTTTTCGGCTTTTTCCGTAGCCCCCGTTACCGCGACACCTGAGGACTGTAGATAGAAAATGGCATCTTTTAAATGGTCTACCTTGGCAATGGGGACGTTAAAGGCCGCACCTGCTGAGGTCTTTACGGTATCATCAGTTATAGGTGCAGCACCGTTCTTTGGAATGATGATGCCATGGACACCGGAACATTCCGCAGTACGTATAATGGCTCCAAAATTTCTGACATCCGAAACTCCATCCAGCATTAAGAACAATGGAAGCTCATTCTTGGAAAGGACCTGTTCCACCAATTCTTCAAAGTTATGGAATTGTATTGGTGATATTTGAGCAACCACACCTTGGTGGTTGTTACGGGTAAGGCGGTTTAGTTTTTCAATCGGAACATAGGATAGGCTGATTCCATTTTTGCGTACAGTGGATTCCAGTTCTTTAAAGAGGTCACCTTTGAGGCCCTTTTGGGCAAATATTTTGTTGATGGGCTGGTCGGCATTTATCGCCTCCATAACGGCTCTTATGCCATAAATGATGTTCTCGTTTTTCATGTCGCAAATTTAGGCATAAAAAAAGCACTCGTTTTGAGTGCTTTTCAATTTTTTTAGTTTAGGGTTTATTGTTGTTCAAGCCAATTTAAAACCTGAATAACATCT
Source organism: [Muricauda] lutisoli (nom. illeg.) (assembly GCF_017313105.1). Lineage (GTDB taxonomy): Bacteria > Bacteroidota > Bacteroidia > Flavobacteriales > Flavobacteriaceae > Flagellimonas > Flagellimonas lutisoli. The sequence continues at coordinate 82,424 of NZ_JAFLND010000001.1, forward strand.
GCTTCATCTTTAAGCTTTATTTTATTTTCTTTCAAATAACTCTTCACGGTATCTCGCTGATCAGCAGGTAATAATTTTAATAACTTCCTATTGGAAATTACTAACTCGTCAATTCTATTATTTTCAGGAACTTCCAAATAGTATTCTGTGAATTGAGAGAATCGTGGAGGAATGGCTTTAACAAATGAATTTTGTGCTTTTTGACCCTCGGTATACTTTACATCAACTCGTTTGTAAAACTTGTATTTACCGTCAGATAGCAATGTTAAATAACCGTTTTGTGTTAAACCGGAGTTGTCAATGAAAGTTTTAAAACTAAAAAGTCTGCCATCTACACTCCTTAAATTAATATTCTTGTCCCTCCTTAATGCGCTTACAGGTGAGGTTGGTGTATTAGAGCTTTTTATTTCAATTTCTTCCATGTAGGCGTTGTATCTGTAAAAAACGTCCGATTCAAAATCATCTTTATAATAAAGCTTACCAGGCATAAAGGCATCAGAAGTATAGGCAGAACCCTGTATGTCCGACTCTTTTTCTTTTCTTTTTTCCTTCTGGGAATTCACATCTCCCAACAAGTATGAAATTGATGCGCTATTACCAGACGTGCCAGAAACTTGACTTGCATTGACTGTTCCAAAAGTTTGGGCAATTGCACTTGATGCGCCAACAAAAACTAAACAAGTAAAAAGGTATTTTTTCATGTGTTCATATAATTTATAGAAATCTATAAATAATGTTTATAATTTATTTTATAGAAATGTTAAAATTTGTAATAATTATTATTTGACCCACCTTCAGATTAATTATTTAGGGAGTTGATAATAATACTACCGTTATTGGTCGCAGTTAATAACAGCTCTTTGTTAGCAGTGTTATTTAACCAAACCAAATCCTTAACATTACCTTCAAGGTAAAGGCCAGAGTCGCTCCTGTTCATAGTCTTATAGCCATCCTTTTGGTTTGAGATCAATACAACGCCCGAAACAAAATCCAACCGAGGGGTTTCGACTTCGGTTTGGTAAATATTACCGGCGAGAATACAGTCTTCAAAGCCATCACCGTTTAAATCTTTGAATTCAGTCGCCAAAATTGGAAAAGACTGTGCTACTGTCGGCAGGTCTTTTACTTCGAAATCACCATTTCCTTTATTTAAAAGTAAAATAGAATTAAAGTTGGTTACTTCATTCTCATAGGCAGTTTCCAATTTTTCCCCATAAACATCAACTAGTTTTGCATTGGCAAATTCGTCGAAGGTTTTGAATTTTTCCTTTATAAAGGGCATTTGTTGAGAGGAACATTCCCTCCCTCTAACAGGTACAAATTCTCCTTTATATTTCTTACTTAAAACGATATCCGGTGTGCCATTATCATCAAAATCGTTGGCGTAAATTTTGAAGGGTTTCGTTTTGCTGGCTTTGAATTTAAGATTCTCTCCTACGTTACCAACCAAGTAATCAGGCTTACCATCATTGTTGACATCAGTTTCTTTTACGGTGTACCACCAACCTTTTTGGTTGTCGAAGCTATAATCTTTTAAAAGCGAAAAGGTGCCACCTTCATTTTTGAAAAAACCGATATTGGTCCATTCTCCAACGGCAATCAAGTCTTCTTTGTCGTCACCATTAAAATCGGTAATTAAAATATCATTGACAATACCAAAACTTTCAAGCTCCGGAATTATTTCTTCGGTAACATCGCTTAGTGTTCCTGCATTATTCTGATAGACTATGGAAGGGGCAAAACGAGGATAATTTTGAGGTTGGATACGATTGCCGACAATGATATCCAAATAACCATCTAGATTAAAATCTAAACTGGCAATTGTTTTTCCTGATTTTGGAAAACTGTTCAGGGCCTCTTGTTGGTTTCTCGTAAAATTACCACTCCCGTCATTTACATATAATCTATCTGCGTAAAACGATGAATGCTCTAAAAATTCGTTACCGCCACTGACTATGAATAAATCTTTATCTCCATCATTTTCAATATCTATGAATAGTGCCGCGGTATCTTCGTAAGCCTTATCATTTTCAAAGGCAGGAATATTCTTTTCTGTAAATTTTCCTTGTTCAGATTGGATAAATAAAGCAGTTGGTTGGCCCGAAGCGCCCCCAACAACAATATCCATATAACCGTCACCGTTAACATCTGCTTTTTCAATAAAAGGACCTTGTGTGGATTGTTTGTAAGGAAGTAAAATTTCTTTTTCAAAGTCATCATAAGGGTTTTCCTTGTGGGAATAGTCCAAACCGATTTCATTTGGATTTACAGTTTCAAACAAGCTTGTTGTACCGGAATCGGAAATAGCTATATTGTTTACATCGGAATCATTGACCACAAGCTTTTTATTAACATCGACATCATAGGAGACATGATGCTTGCCATTAGGCCAAGAAATATAAACAGAATCTACTTTTGAGGTATTTCCCAGGCCAAAATGGGCTATGTTTTGGTGAGATGAACGGTATCCGCGAACCGTTCTTGATTCAACGATCTGTGAATTATCTCCGTCGTAAAAAATTTCAATTTTCGGATAGGCCTCACTCAATTTGCTTTTGGCGTCAACAATTAGAAAATTACCTTTTTTATTATCTACAGCAGTGTTTTTATAAAGAAAGGCAACTTCGTCCATGTTATTTACCACGGCATCCAGATCGCCATCGTTGTCAAAGTCCGCGATTGCTGCACCATTACTAAACGAAAAATCTGCCAATCCCCAATCCTTTGCCTTGTCGGCAAAGTTTAAATCCCCATTATTTTCAAACAGGATATTTGGAAGTTTTTCTGATGGCATTGATTCGTACAGACGTTTCTTAACTTCTAACGGCACATTGCCCTTATATTTTACTTTGGCCTTGAAGACCTCTTGTTGGAGGTCGTTGTCGAGGGCGTATCTTCTATACCCATTGGTAACAAAAATATCTTTATCCGCATCCAGATCATAATCGGCCATAAGTACGGACCAACTCCAATCGGTATTGGCTAAATGGGTTTGTTGGACAATGTTCGAAAACTTGTTGTTCCCCAAATTCAATTGGAGGGAATTGTACATATACTGGTAGTGAAAACCGGCTTTATTTGTTAAATAATCGAATCGGGCGGTATTCATGGATGCCATTAAAGTTTTTGATCTTACATGATCGTCGGCAGCCATATCCAGAACAAAGATATCCTGAAGTCCATCGTTATTGATATCTGCAATATCCATACCCATTCCATAGTATGATATTTGTTGGGTATAAGATTTTATTTGGTCCGAAAATGTACCGTTCCCATTGTTTATGAACAGCGCATCGGGTATATAATAATCACTGGCCACATAAAAATCCAAAAGATTGTCATTGTTAATGTCGGTTACCGTGATGCCCAATCCAAATAAAGGGCGTTCCAATCCGGCCGCTTTGGTAATGTCTTTAAATTTTCCGTTGTCGTTTTCATAAAAATGACAACTGTTGAAATATTGAGCCTCTTCACTTTCTGAGATCAGCTTGAATAGGTTGATCGGGTCAACACCATAAAACTCATTCTCGTTCATGACAAAGCAGTCAAGGTCATTGTCGTTATCAAAATCAAAAAATACGGTTTGGGTACTTATTCCCTGATCGGCCAAACCAAATTCCTCCGCTTGTTCGAGAAATGTTCCATCTTTTTGATTGATGTAAAGTAGATTGCTTCGTTTTTCCCGTTGATAGGGACCCCCTTGTGAAATGTAAATGTCCTGCCAACCATCATTATTGATGTCAACAATACTCACACCATTACTCCAGTTTTTATTGGTATTGATATTTGCTGTGTTTGAAACGTCCTCAAATTTGAAATCCCCAAGGTTTTTATAGAGCTTATTGGCAACTTGATTGCCGCAGAAGAAGATATCTTGAAGGCCATCATTGTCGAAGTCGATTATTCCGACACCGGCACCATTATAAAAATAGTCGTAGTTAAAAAGATTTTCTTTGGTCTCAATATTTTCTTGTATGGTATTCTGGAATTGGATACCACTTGTCTCAGCATCAATTTTTTCAAAAATGGGTTGATTTGATGTGATATTGGAATCATTGGTTTTTTTGTCCTTACATGCAGATGTGAGCATACAAACCAAGGATAGTATAGTTGTTCCTTTGAAGAAATTCATAATTAACGGAGGAGATCAATTATTTTTTTTAGCAGTAATATTATAAGAAAGGGGTTGCAGTGCAACCCCTTAATTTTATTTTCGACTAATTATACAATTAATTATCGAATAAGATGAACTAATCCTATGTGATTAGTCTGCGCAATAGTCTATTTCAATAAGACCAGCTGCAGTACCGGTACCTACGCTAGCAACCATGTTGCCTGCAGGTGTGTAAATTTGGAAGGAAATCTCTCCCCAAAAGTCACCTTGGAAATCAATTTCAGCCGCTCCCGTTTGGCCTGGAGGAACTTCGAATGTTGCAGTTCCTTCACTATCACCAGAAGTACAATCGTATCCTGGGTCTTCGTAAGGGGTACAAAGTCCTATTTCATATACGGTACCATCACTTAAAGTGATAATGATACCAGGGCCTCCACCGTCGGCAGTTGTTGGCTGCCAACCATCGCCGAATGCATCCTGCATATCAATGGTCCAGGTTCCGGCTTGAGTTGGTTTAGGTCCACATACCAAAACAGAAGTGTACTCAAAAGGTGAGTTAAAGTAAGAACCAGTCAATGTTCCTGAGTTATCTGCAGCAGAATAAACCCTTCCATCGGTTCTTACAATTTCAAATCTGATTGTGAATGCATCACCACCAAAAATCTCATCACCTGTTAAACCTAAAGCCGACTGCATTTCTTCAGCAGTTGCCGTATAGGTAAATCTTGGCAAACCATTTGGTCCGATGGTTCCATCACTTAAAGAGTATGACTGAACTAGTACCTCGGTATCTCCAATCGTGGAATTACCTTTGTCCGAGGTATTGTCATTATATCCTAAATACACATCAAGAGATTGGAGTAAATCCCCATTTTCCTGATCTTGAACTTCAACAGTTGCACCAAAACCTCCACCTAATAGAGTACTGGTTGTAACGTCATAGTCAATCGTGTTCTCTGTAACTTCGATAGTTCTAAGTATAGACCCTCTTGTTTCTTCTGCCACAATTTGGTCAATTACTTTGTCGCTATCTTCACAAGCTGCGAATAGTATTGCTACCATACCAGCTAAAAAGACTTTATTTATAAAATTAATTTTCTTCATTTTTCTAAAAAATTTTAGTTAGCTGGTGGAAATGTTGGACTAGCTGGATTGTTATCCCAAAACACCTGAGTAGTCAAATCTGACCTCTGCTCTAGGTTTGGATTGTTCAACACTTCGTTTTGTGGTAATAATAACGTTCTAGGGAACGGTCCTGGATCTGGTTCCCAGTTAGGGGCCACAGTTGTAGGGAAACCGGTTTTCCTGTAATAGTTATAAGATTCAAAACCACCACCGTACAAAGTTGTGAAATATTGCTCTGCAAAAATATTCTCTTTGTCATCACCAGTTGCGTTGTTGAATGCGTCAACAATACCAGCGATATAATCCTCAACTTCAGTTTCAGTTGGCTCGAAAGACAAGTCTGCAGAACCGTCCAAGGCACCAAAGCTCTGAACTTTTGCAATGGACTTGGTTAAACCAGCCTCCAGTGCATCCGCTTTTTCGGCATCGGATGTGGCCATTTCACCAATCCAGAAATCTACATAAGAAGACAGGATAATTGGCTCTATACCAGCACCGCCGCCACCTTGACCAAGACCAACACCAGGTGCCAAAAGCACGCCAGTTACGGCATCTACATCGCTAAATTGGCTATCATCAAAACGTCCAGCTGCAGGGTAAACACCAGGAGCAGTTTTTAAGAAACCATCCGGTGGTCCACCTTCATCATTACCATGAGATCTACCCCAGTACCCATTGTCTACACTGCAGTAAACATATCCTGCATAGTGTGCGGGTGGCGTGAAAAAAGAACAAGAAATGGTTTCTTCGTTCGGTGGCACCTCGTTACCATTAACGTCGATAGCTCCTGGAGTACCATTAGCTTGACGATAAAAGTAATATCTGATTCTAGGATCATCATTCTGTAGCATCAAATTCATGAGCCAGTTTGATCTATATGGCCCCACTCCGGTTGGAGTATAACTTGCTTCGTAATCTGGGTGACGGTCACTAGGTTGTAGTTCACTCACACCATATCTGAATTGTAAGTCATCATCAGAAGAAGTAATATAATCCCCAGAAGCAACTATGGCATCAAAAGCCGCTTTGTTTCCAGTGTTCTTATAGGAACGTAATCTGATAGAATTAAGGGCTTTTATCCATTTGGATGTGTCCCCTTCATAAAACATGTCTGTAGCACCTTGAACACCCGGTCCGGAAGCAAGTAGCGCTTCGGCCTCGTTCAAAAGTCTAAATGCTGCAGCATATATCTCTTCGCCACTATCTAAAGTTGGAGCAGGAAACTCAGCTGGATTACCAGCTTCAGAAAATGCAGCAACACCTAGCATATCCGCTAATTGAAATAATGAATGCGCATACATTATTTTACCTATGCCAATGTGAAAAGAATAATCCACATCAGTTTCGGCATCAATAGCTTCAAGGGCTTGCAGGTTTGTTAAAAGACCTACGTCAACACCTGTACCAGGTATGTTAAAATCAGAACTGTAGGTTCTTGCCCACACAGAATTTAACGTAGTACCTGAAAGTCCGTTAAAATAATTTCTGGAGCCAAAGTACTCAATACGGGTCAATTGAGCAGCTACGTCTCCAAAATCATCTTGGTTGGAAATGTACGCCAATTGCATTGCATTAAGCAGCAAATTGGGGTCCGACTGTGTCGGAGACAGTTCGTTTGGGCTTATTGTCAAGTCCAAATCAGTCGTTTCGCAGGCCGTAAAACTTATGCCCGCTAATAAGACCAATGTAATATGTTTAAATATATTTTTCATAATCTTAATCGTATTTAACAATTTTTATTAGAAGGATGCTTTAACGCTAAATCCATATCTCCTTGCACTTGGACCGTTCAAGAAATCAAATCCTTGTCCATTACCTACACCAACACCTTGTACGTTAGGGTCAAAATTAGCACCATCTGGAGTATTGTAAGCATCATACCACAAGTTAAATCCTTGTACAGTGAATGTCAATTGTCCGAATGGCGTTTTATCCAAAAATTTAGAAGGTAGGCTATATGCCAATGAAACTTCTTGCAAGCGAATAACCGAAGCATCGTAAATTCTAGTTTCGGTAGGTCCAAACAACAAGTTGGTAAAGTAATACGTAGAGTTGTTGATCTGCGTATTGTTAGGTGAGCCATCTGCCTTAACACCTGGCAAGATGTAAGTTCCTAATCTGTCTTGGGTTTCAACAATAAGACCTCTACCCAACAAAGTTGCTATAGTACTGGATAGGATATCACCACCCTTGGTATGGTTCACCTGAACATTCAAGCTCAGATTTTTGTAACGAAGCGTGTTGATGAAGTTCATGGAATAATCTGCGATAGCATCTCCAACAATAGGAGCCAATCCATCTGCATCTTGCTCAGCTACTTGGTAACTACCAGCACTGTTGACTATGAAATTACCATTGTCATCACGTTGAATAGCTGTTCCGTAGATAGAACCCAATGATTTTCCTTCTTGTGCTACGTTACCACCTCTAAACAATCCACCTCCTGCAGGAATGGAACCAGAATAGAAAATTTGATCCTGTTCTTGCTCGGTCACAATAACGTCATTGGTAAAGAAGTTGATTCTTGAATTCCAAGAGAAATCCTGACCATTAAAAATATCAACTCCTAAATCAGCCTCAATACCTTTGTTTTCAATGGCTCCAATGTTACTTTGAGTTAAAGTAAATCCTGTTGAAGGTGCCAATGGCTCTTGAACGATCAAGTCGTTGGTTGTTTTAAAGAAATAAGTAAAGTCCAAAGAAACTCTGTTCTTCCAAAACTTGGATTCAAATCCAACCTCTACTTCTTCCAAAAGCTCTGGTTTCAAATCAGGATTTGCTCTAAAGTTGGCAACCTGGTTTGTTGTTATGGATGATCCAGAAAGTTGATCGTTGAACACTTGTGTATTTTGCTCTGTAAAACCAACAGTTGGGTATGCAGAGTTAGTATCAAAGTTAGCGGAAGTACCATAACTTGCTCTAATCTTCAAAAAGTTCAATGCATTTTCCGACCTAAGTTCAGGGAACGCATTTGTTGGTAGGAACGACAAACTTGCTCCTGGATACGTAATACTATTGTTTGCACTTTGGAAATTGGATACCCAGTCCTTACGTGCACTTACGTTCAAGAATAAAAAGTCGTCATAATCCAAGGTCGCTTGACCTAAAAGACCAACAATGTTTCTTTTTCTTGAAAATTGTATCGGCAACTGATTCTGGTAGTTGAAATGTCTTTTAACACCAAATACGATTTGACCTGTACTTGATACACCATTTCTGTCATAAGAATCCGATCTTGCTGTTGCCCCAGCTGTAAAGCTAAGTCCAAGTTTATCAGAAATATCATAATTACCATTTATAGATACAAAGTGGTCCCAAATGGTATTGTTGTTATCGTAAGTTTGCAAAAATCCAAAAATTGCGGAGTTAAATTCAACACCACCTTTATTGGAACTGTTGTTGTTACGTTCGTTATAGAAATCCAAACCGGTTCTCCAGTTCAAATCCAAGTTTTCTGATAATGCATAGTTAGCAGATAAATTCCAGAAAAAACGGTTTGTAAACTGGTTGTATACAACATTCTTCGCAGTCCATCTAGGGTTGATGATACTGTTGTTCTGACGATAGTATACACTGGAACCGTCAATTGGGTTTTCAAATGGCAAGCCCATCAAGTCAACACTCAAAGGAGTAAAAAATACGTTACCATATACAGAAAGACCATCAGTACCGTTACCCCTACTTGATGCAATTGGAGGAGTAAATACATTCGACCTAGCGTAGTTCATTGTACCACGAATGGTGAATTTGTTACTTAATTCGGAAACACCACCTAAAGAGATGTTTACCCTATCAAATTTATTTCCTGGTGTAAAACCAACATCGTTAAAGTAACCAACGTTGGCATTAAAAGCCGTTTTCCCGTCTTCACTTGATCCAGAAATGTTAACGTTAGTACTCAAAGTTCTACCGGTTCTAAAGAAATCCTCCACTGAATCGTATGGTTTCCAGTCGTAACGAGCACCGGCGAATTCTGGGAACGCTTGTGGGATACCTGTTGCTGAAGAAGCCGTAGAGTAAGGGTGTGCTAACGTACCATTGTCATCAATCGCTGATTGGGCACCCCATCCTGCTGTACCGTCTTTATCAAAGCTTGGACCCCAGTTACTAAAGAACCATCCAAAAGATTGGTCAAAACCATTACCATATTGTTGTTGATAATTTGGCATGGAAGCAATATCGTTCGCAAAGAAAGATTGTGAAACTGTGATTTCGGTCTTTTTAGGTCCAGTAGTTGAAGAACCGGATTTTGTGGTAATCAAAATAACACCGTTTCTTCCCTGCGTACCATACAAGGTCGCAGCAGAAAGACCTTTCAATACTTCAATGCTTTCAATGTTGTTAGGGTCAAGGTCCAAGAATCTTGAACTACCAGTGTTACCAGATATGAAGCTTCCCTGTTGGTTGGTGTCGTTACTGAAAGGAACACCATCAACAATAAATAAAGCCTGGTTATTACCACTAAATGAGTTCAAACCCCTGATCACTACGTTGGTAGCTGATCCGGAGGCACCACCTGCAGAAGTAATGTTTACACCGGCGGCTTTACCAGAAAGCACCCTGGCAACATCACCCTCCGCTCGCTCTTCCAAAGCTTCGGAGCCAACAGAAGTCGTGGCGTAACCCAGTGCTTTTTTCTCTCTCTTGATACCTTGGGCGGTTACCACCACCTCTTCAAGAGCTTGAGCGTCTTCTGACATTTGTACATTGATTACGCTGCTAGCGCCAACTACTCTCGTGGCCGGTTTTTGACCGATGTAGGTAAAAAGCAATGTCTGCCCCTCACTTGCGCTGATGGCGTAATTTCCATCAAAATCTGTTTGGGTACCCGATGTGGTCCCTTCAACGACAATGTTGACTCCGGGCAGCGGGAGGCCATCGGCATCCGTAACAGTACCCGTAATCGTCTTGTCTTGTGCATAGGATATATGCACAACAAACGCCAATAATAGCGTTAACAATCCATTAAGTTTTGTTCTCATTGTTAAATTATTTGAATTAGCTGATCGCTAAAATCATAATTTCGTGTTAATAATCCAAACTAATTTTATAAAATCTTTAAGAACGCCATCGTAAATGTGATTACTGCAAAAACTTAAAAAATCATTAACAACTACATAATTTAAAGGGGGGATAATTCTTCTAAATGCAAATTAAACGGTGTCACCCCTCAAACCCAAGGGTGTTTTAATGCTTAGCCCAAAATTTTAAAGGCTTGCCGATTTTTATGAACTCTAAGGTGTCTTTTTTGGGTGTGCCCTTGGTTGTTAAAAAGGTGTGAAATCCAATATTGTATTTATACCTTAATATATACCATAAATACATTCCTTTTTTTCTTTGGCCGTTCCATGTGGCTGGCAAGTCTTTTTTGGTTTTATTTTGGTTATTTGAAAACGGTGCTCAAACTTTTTTTGGTTCTACCGCAAATTTAATTGGCATGGATTTGAATTATTGGGAATAATCACTACATTTGCAGCCCTCAAAATGAGGGTTATTTAGTTTTTAAAAGAAATTTAATGCCAACAATTTCACAATTAGTACGAAAAGGAAGGGCCACAATTACCAAGAAGAGTAAATCGGCTGCTTTGGATTCGTGTCCTCAAAGAAGGGGTGTTTGTACGCGTGTTTACACAACTACGCCAAAGAAACCAAACTCTGCAATGCGTAAAGTTGCAAGGGTAAGGTTGACCAATGGTAAAGAGGTGAACGCATACATCCCTGGTGAAGGTCACAATCTCCAAGAGCACTCGATAGTATTGGTTAGAGGTGGGAGAGTAAAGGATTTGCCTGGTGTGCGATATCATATCGTTCGCGGTGCTTTGGATACCGCAGGTGTTGCGGGAAGAACGCAACGACGATCTAAGTATGGTGCAAAGCGTCCTAAAAATTAATCATTTTTAAGAAGAAGCGATGAGAAAAAAGCAGGCAAAAAAGAGACCGTTATTACCGGACCCAAAATTTAACGATCAACTTGTTACACGTTTTGTGAACATGATGATGTGGGACGGTAAAAAGTCAGTTGCATTCAAGATTTTTTATGATGCAATTGCAATTGTAGACGAGAAAAACACCGACGAAGAAAAAACAGGATTGGAATTGTGGAAAGATGCTCTTTCCAATGTTATGCCACACGTTGAGGTTCGTAGTAGAAGAGTAGGTGGTGCAACATTCCAGATTCCTATGCAGATTCGTCCGGATAGAAAAATATCCACTGCCATGAAGTGGTTGATCAGCTTTTCAAGAAAGCGTAACGAGAAATCAATGGCACAAAAATTGGCGGCTGAAATTTTAGCGGCGGCCAAGGAAGAAGGTGCGGCAGTTAAGAAAAGAGTAGATACACACAAAATGGCTGAGGCCAACAAAGCGTTCTCACACTTTAGATTCTAAACAATATAATGGGAAGAGATTTAAAATATACAAGGAATATAGGTATTGCAGCTCACATTGATGCTGGAAAGACAACTACTACAGAACGTATTCTTTTCTATACAGGTGTGAGCCACAAAATTGGTGAGGTGCACGATGGTGCCGCTACCATGGACTGGATGGAGCAAGAGCAAGAGCGTGGTATTACCATTACCTCTGCTGCAACTACTTGTACATGGAAGTTTCCAATGGAGAATGCGCAGACATTACCTGACACAAAAGATTATCACTTTAATATTATCGACACCCCCGGACACGTTGACTTTACGGTTGAGGTAAACCGATCACTTCGTGTGTTGGATGGATTGGTGTTCTTGTTCAGTGCTGTTGATGGTGTTGAGCCACAATCCGAAACCAACTGGAGGTTGGCCGATAATTATAAAGTTCCAAGAATCGGTTTTGTGAACAAGATGGATCGTCAAGGTTCAAACTTCTTGGCTGTATGCAAGCAGGTTCGTGAAATGTTGGGTTCCAATGCTGTGCCGATTGTTCTACCAATTGGTGATGAAGCTGATTTTAAAGGTATTGTTGACTTGGCCAAGAACAGAGCTGTTGTTTGGCACGAGGAAAACTTCGGTTCTACATTTGATGTAGTCGATATACCTTCAGAAATGAAAGATGAGGTTAAGGAGTACAGAGCTGCCTTGATCGAAGCTGTTGCTGAGTATGATGAAGAGTTGATGGAGAAGTTCTTCGAAGATGAAGATTCCATCACTGAAGAAGAAGTGCATGCCGCATTGCGTGCAGCAGTTATGGATAGGGCCATCATTCCAATGATCTGCGGTTCTTCCTTTAAAAACAAAGGAGTTCAGTTCTTGTTGGATGCTGTTTGTCGCTACTTGCCTTCACCTTTGGATAAGGATGATATCGTTGGTATCAACCCGAATACAGAGAAAGAAGAAAGAAGAAAACCAGATCCAAAAGAGCCTTTTGCTGCATTGGCCTTTAAGATCGCAACCGATCCTTTCGTAGGTCGTTTGGCATTCTTTAGAGCGTACTCAGGTCGTTTGGATGCAGGTTCTTATGTGCTGAACAATCGTTCTGGAAACAAAGAGCGTATTTCACGTATCTATCAAATGCATTCCAATAAACAAAATGCTATCGAATACATAGAGGCTGGTGATATTGGTGCTGCTGTAGGATTTAAGGATATCAAGACAGGAGATACCCTTTCCGATGAAAAACATCCAATTGTTTTGGAAAGTATGCAGTTTCCTGAGCCTGTAATCGGTATTGCAGTTGAGCCTAAAACTAAGGCTGATGTTGATAAATTGGGTATGGCTTTGGCAAAATTGGCCGAAGAGGATCCAACATTTCAAGTAAAAACAGATGAGGCATCCGGTCAAACCATTATTTCCGGTATGGGCGAGCTTCACTTGGATATTATTTGTGACCGTCTTAGACGTGAGTTTAAAGTAGATGTTACTCAGGGTCAGCCCCAGGTGGAGTATAAAGAAGCCATCACTGGAACAGCTGATCACAGAGAAACTTATAAGAAACAAACTGGTGGTCGTGGTAAGTTTGCGGATATCGTATTTACCATGGAACCTGCTGAGGAAGGTAAGTCCGGTCTTGAGTTTGTTAATATGATCAAGGGAGGTAACATTCCTAAAGAATTTGTTCCATCTGTTGAGAAAGGATTCAAAGAGGCTATGAAAAATGGTCCTTTGGCAGGTTTCGAAATGGATTCTATGAAAATTACCCTTAAAGATGGGTCTTTCCACCCTGTGGATTCTGACCAACTTTCTTTCGAACTAGCTGCAAAATTGGGTTACAAGGTTGCTGCTAAGAAAGCTAAAGCGGTAATTATGGAACCAATCATGAAGTTGGAAGTTCTTACCCCAGAGGAAAACATGGGTGATATTGTAGGTGACCTGAACCGAAGAAGAGGTCAGGTTAACAGTATGTCCGATAGAGCGGGTGCTAAAGTTGTTAAAGCTGAAGTACCACTATCCGAGATGTTCGGTTATGTAACCGCCTTGAGAACTTTATCTTCTGGTAGGGCAACATCCACAATGGAATTTTCACACTATGCCGATACTCCTTCCAATATTGCGGAGGAAGTTATTAAAGCAGCTAAAGGAGTAACCGCTTAATTTTTCAGCAAGATGAGTCAAAAAATTAGAATAAAATTGAAATCTTACGATCACAATTTGGTGGACAAATCTGCTGAGAAGATCGTGAAGACAGTAAAAACAACTGGTGCGGTGGTAACTGGGCCAATCCCATTGCCAACGCGTAAAAAGATATTTACGGTTTTGCGTTCGCCTCACGTGAACAAAAAATCGAGAGAGCAGTTCCAATTGAGCTCTTACAAGAGACTGTTGGATATATACAGCTCTTCATCAAAAACCATCGACGCGCTTATGAAGCTTGAGCTTCCGAGTGGGGTTGAGGTTGAGATCAAAGTCTGATAATGTTTCTGCCCTAGGTGGGAGCAACATGTCCCGAACGACGGTTCGGGAAAAACGGAGAAAGAAAAAAATCTGGGTCAGAACAGAATATTTTCTTGACCCAATTTTTTTGCCAAGAAGTTGGTAAAAGTTATAAAAAGTAAATAATTGTTAATTAATTAAATATGTCTGGGTTAATAGGTAAGAAAATCGGTATGACCAGCATTTTCGACGAGAATGGAAAAAACGTTCCATGTACCGTATTGGAAGCTGGACCATGCGTGGTTACCCAAGTCAGAACCGAAGAGGTAGACGGGTACAAAGCCCTTCAACTAGGTTTCGATGACAAGGCAGAAAAACGTGCTAACAAGGCCGAAACAGGCCACTACAAAAAAGCAGGTACTTCTCCTAAAAAGAAAGTCGTTGAGTTCCAAGGGTTTGAAGGTGAATACAAATTAGGAGATACCGTAGGTGTTGATTTGTTTGTAGAAGGAGAATTTGTTGATGTAGTAGGTACATCAAAAGGAAAAGGATTCCAAGGTGTTGTTAAGCGCCATGGTTTCGGTGGGGTTGGACAAGCAACTCACGGTCAGCACAACAGATTGAGAGCTCCTGGTTCCATTGGTGCTGCATCTTATCCGTCCAAAGTTGTAAAAGGTCTTCGTATGGCCGGAAGAATGGGTGGAGACAGAGTTACTGTACAAAACTTAAGAGTATTGAAAGTGGTTCCAGAGAAAAATCTTTTGGTAGTAAAAGGATGTGTACCTGGCCATAAAAATTCATATGTAACTATTCAAAGGTGGCAATAATGAAGGTAGCAGTTTTAGATATCAATGGAAAAGAAACAGGTAGGAAAGTCGAGCTTTCCGACGATGTTTTCGCGATAGAGCCTAATGAGCATGCTATTTATTTGGATGTTAAGCAGTACTTGGCCCATCAAAGGAAAGGTACTCATAAAGCCAAAGAAAGGGCTGAGATAGCTGGAAGTACCAGAAAAATCAAAAAGCAAAAAGGTACCGGTACCGCAAGGGCTGGTAGTATCAAGTCACCTATTTTTAGAGGTGGTGGTAGAATCTTTGGTCCAAGGCCAAAGGATTATACTCAAAAGTTGAACAAGAACATGAAGCGATTGGCGAGAAAATCTGCCTTGAGCTTGAAGTCCAAAGACAAATCTTTGGTGGTTGTGGAAGACCTCAATTTTGACGCTCCAAAAACCAAGGACTTCGTTAATTTCTTGTCTTCCTTGGGAATAGAAAATAAAAAGTCCCTTATTGTGTTGGGCGATACAAATAATAACGTATATTTGTCGTCGCGTAATTTGGAACGTTCCGAAGTTGTAACAGGCTCAGAATTAAATACTTACAAAATTGTTAACGCAACAAGTTTAGTATTGACCGAAAGCGCTTTGGAAGGAATTGAATCGAACCTAAAGAAATAAAAGTATCATGAGTGTGTTGATAAGACCGATAATTACGGAAAAAATGACCGCTGACAGCGAGCTTTTCAATCGCTATGGATTCTTTGTAAATCCAGCTGCTAACAAGTTGGAAATCAAGGAAGCGGTAGAGGCTACTTATGGTGTTTCTGTTGAAAAGGTGAGAACCATGAACTATGGTCCAACGCGTAAGAGTCGTTATACAAAAACCGGAATTCAGCACGGGAAAACAAACGCAATGAAAAAAGCGATTGTGGATGTGGCTGAAGGTGATATTATTGATTTTTACAGTAATCTATAAAGACGAGAAATGTCAGTTAGAAAATTAAAACCGATAACCCCTGGTCAGCGTTTTAGAGTAGTAAACGGATTTGACGCGATTACTACTGATAAGCCGGAGAAAAGCTTGCTTGCTCCGATAAAAAAGACGGGTGGTAGGAACAGTCAAGGAAAAATGACCATGCGTCACAAAGGTGGTGGTCATAAAAGAAGATATCGAATCATCGATTTCAAAAGGGATAAGCAAGGAGTTGAGGCCACTGTGGTTTCAATTCAGTATGATCCCAATAGAACTGCATTTATCGCCTTAGTGGAGTACAAGGACGGTGAGAAAAGATATGTGGTTGCCCAAAACGGATTGCAGGTAGGACAGACTGTAAAGTCTGGTTCCGGTTCTGCTCCTGAAATTGGAAATGCACTTCCATTGAGCGAGATTCCGTTGGGTACAATTGTGTCTTGTATAGAGTTGAGACCAGGTCAAGGTGCGATCATGGCGCGTAGTGCTGGAACTTTTGCCCAATTAATGGCAAAAGATGGTAAGTTCGTGACCTTGAAACTGCCCTCTGGTGAAACCAGAATGGTTTTGGCCACATGTTTGGCCACTGTAGGTGCAGTTTCCAACTCCGACCACCAATTGCTTGTTTCCGGTAAAGCTGGTAGAAGCAGATGGTTGGGTAGAAGACCAAGAACTAGACCTGTAGCTATGAACCCTGTTGATCACCCAATGGGAGGTGGTGAAGGTAGAGCTTCAGGAGGTCATCCAAGATCTAAGAACGGTATTCCTGCTAAAGGATTTAGAACTCGTTCTAGAACTAAGGACACCAATAGATATATCATAGAACGTAGAAAGAAATAAAAGAAAAGTAAATGGCACGTTCGTTAAAAAAAGGACCATACGTTCATTTTAGTCTGGAGAAAAAAGTCCAGGCCAATATAGAATCAGGTAAGAAATCGGTTATCAAAACGTGGTCTAGGGCCTCTATGATAACGCCGGACTTTGTTGGGCAAACCATCGCAGTACACAACGGAAGACAATTTGTTCCCGTGTTCGTTACTGAAAACATGGTGGGTCACAAACTAGGAGAATTTTCACCTACTAGATCTTTTAGGGGTCATGCAGGAGCTAAAAACAAAGGTAAAAAGTAAGTAAGCTATGGGAGTTCGTAAAAGAGAAATGGCCGAAAGGTTAAAAGAAGAGAAAAAGCAACTTGCTATTGCAAAGCTTAACAATTGCCCAACTTCTCCAAGAAAGATGCGTTTGGTCGCTGACTTAGTGAGAGGCAAGCAAATTGAGATGGCATTGGCTACCCTAAGGTTCAATCCTAAAGAGGCATCCAGAAAATTAGAAAAGCTTTTACTTTCTGCAATTGCAAACTGGGAAGCTAAAAATGAAGGTGCTGATATTGAGGCTGCCGATCTTTATATCAAGGAAATCCGTGTGGACGGAGGAACTATGTTGAAGAGATTGAGACCAGCTCCACAAGGTAGAGCACATAGAATTAGAAAGCGTTCCAATCATGTAACCATGATCTTGGAGGCCAATAACAACGTTCAAAGCTAGAAGAATAATATGGGACAGAAGACCAATCCAATAGGAAATCGCTTAGGAATTATCAGAGGATGGGAATCCAACTGGTACGGAGGAAATGATTACGGCGATAAACTGGCTGAAGACGATAAAATCAGAAAGTACCTTTATGCGCGTTTGGCTAAAGCTAGCGTATCCAGGGTAATTATAGAGAGAACCTTAAAATTGATCACTATTACCATTACCACGTCAAGACCTGGTATCATCATTGGTAAAGGTGGGCAAGAGGTGGACAAGCTAAAGGAAGAGCTTAAGAAAATCACCAACAAAGAGGTTCAGATCAACATTCATGAAATTAAGAGACCTGAGCTTGATGCAAACTTGGTAGCTGCAAGTGTCGCAAGACAGATTGAAAGCAGAATTTCATACAGAAGGGCCATTAAAATGGCTATTGCAGCAGCAATGCGTATGAATGCCGAAGGTATCAAGATTCAGATTTCCGGACGTTTGAACGGGGCCGAGATGGCACGTTCCGAATCTTACAAAGAAGGAAGGATTCCATTATCTACTTTCCGTGCAGATGTGGACTACGCCTTGCACGAAGCTCACACTACCTATGGTAGATTGGGAGTAAAGGTATGGATCATGAAAGGAGAGGTTTACGGTAAAAGAGAGCTTTCCCCATTAGTAGGATTAAGTAAGAGTCAAGGAAAAGGCGGCAAGGATAACAAGAAATCCCGTCGTAGAAAGTAATTAAGATAAAGTAAGGTAAAATGTTACAGCCAAAAAGAACAAAATTTCGTAAAGCCCAGAAAGGGCGTATGAAGGGGAACTCTCAGAGAGGGCACCAACTTTCCAATGGAATGTTCGGTATCAAGTCCATGGATTCGCACTTCATTACTGCTCGTCAGATAGAGGCTGCACGTATCGCTGCGACAAGATACATGAAAAGACAAGGTCAGTTGTGGATCAAAATATTCCCGGACAAGCCTATCACCAAAAAACCTCTCGAGGTTCGTATGGGTAAAGGTAAAGGTGCTCCAGAATATTGGGTAGCCGTGGTGAAGCCTGGTAGAATCATGTTCGAGATTGCCGGTGTACCAAAGGATATTGCCGAGGAAGCCTTGAGGCTCGCGGCACAAAAACTTCCGGTGAAGACCAAGTTTGTTGTAGCAAGGGATTATTCCGCCTAATTTTTAATTGAGAAGAAAGATGAGACAATCAGAAATAAAAGAACTTTCAATTGAAGAGCTAAAGGAGAGATTGGCCGAGTTCAAAAAACAACACGCCGACCTAAAAATGGCACACGCTGTTACTCCTTTGGAAAATCCTTTACAGATCAGAAAGACTAGAAGGACGGTAGCAAGACTTGCAACTGAATTAACTAAAAGGGAATTACAATAATCGGTTCTGCCTTATGGAAAACAGAAATTTAAGAAAAGAAAGAATAGGCGTTGTTACCAGCAACAAAATGGAGAAATCGATAGTGGTTTCTGAGGTAAAACGAGTGAAGCACCCGATGTACGGGAAGTTCGTTCTGAAGACCAAGAAATATGTTGCCCACGACGAGAAGAACGATTGCAACGAAGGTGATACCGTCAAAATAATGGAAACACGACCATTGAGCAAAACAAAATGCTGGAGGTTGGTAGAAATCCTAGAAAGAGCTAAATAATTATGGTACAGCAAGAATCAAGATTAAGAGTTGCGGACAATACCGGTGCAAAAGAAGTTTTGACCATCCGCGTACTAGGAGGAACAAAAAGAAGATACGCTTCATTGGGTGACAAAATCGTTGTTACCGTAAAAGAAGCCACTCCAAACGGTACTGTAAAGAAAGGTTCTGTGTCTACAGCAGTTGTTGTTAGAACAAAGAAAGAAGTGAGAAGACCAGATGGTTCTTACATCCGTTTCGACGACAACGCATGTGTGTTGTTGAACCCGACCGGGGAGATGAGAGGAACTCGTGTATTTGGTCCTGTTGCCAGAGAGTTGAGGGACAGACAATTCATGAAGATTGTTTCATTGGCGCCTGAAGTGCTATAAAAGAAATATCAGAAAGATGAAGTTGAAAATAAAAACAGGGGATACGGTAAAAGTCATTGCGGGAGACCACAAAGGCAGTGAAGGTAAAGTACTTCAAGTAGACCGTGAAAAGAACAAAGCTATCGTGGAAGGCATCAACGAAGTGTCCAAACACGAAAAGCCAAGTGCGAACAACCCTCAAGGAGGCATAACTAAAAAGGAGGCCCCAATACATATTTCCAATCTTTCCTTGATCGATCCAAAATCTGGCGAGGCTACTCGTGTTGGATACGAAGTAAGGGACGGAAAGAAAGTAAGGTTTTCCAAAAAATCCAATGAAGTAATTTAGTCATGAGTTACATTCCAAGATTAAAACAAGAATATAAAGAGCGCGTAATCAAGGCGCTGACCGAAGAATTTGGTTACGAAAATGTAATGCAAGTTCCCAAGTTGCAAAAAATAGTGGTCAGCCGTGGAGTCGGTGCCGCTGTTTCCGATAAAAAACTGATCGATCACGCTGTGGATGAGTTGACCAATATTACAGGTCAAAAAGCGGTCGCTACCCTTTCCAAGAAAGATGTTGCATCTTTTAAATTGAGAAAAGGTATGCCAATTGGCGCAAAAGTGACCCTTAGAGGAGAACGCATGTACGAATTTTTGGATAGATTGATCACCAGTGCCCTTCCCAGGGTTCGTGATTTCTCAGGAGTTAAAGCCACAGGTTTCGACGGTAGAGGTAACTACAATTTGGGAGTTACTGAACAAATCATCTTTCCAGAAATCAATATTGACAGAATCAACAGAATCAACGGAATGGACATTACGTTCGTTACTTCCGCTGAAACTGATAAAGAAGCAAAATCATTGTTAACCGAACTGGGAGTACCCTTTAAAAAGAACTAGTATGGCCAAGGAATCAATGAAAGCCCGCGAAAGAAAAAGGGCTAAAATGGTAGAAAAATACGCCGAGAAAAGAAAGGCTCTAAAAGAAGCGGGAGATTATGAGGCTTTGCAGAAGTTGCCAAAGAACGCTTCTCCTGTTCGTATGAGGAACCGTTGTAAACTAACAGGTAGACCTCGTGGTTACATGAGAACTTTTGGTATATCAAGGGTTATGTTCAGGGAAATGGCCAATAAAGGTTTGATTCCTGGAGTTAAAAAGGCAAGTTGGTAATTTAGATAAAGAAAAGAAATGCTTACAGATCCAATTTCAGATTATTTGACCAGATTGAGAAATGCCAACAAGGCAGGTCATAGGGTTGTAGATATCCCAGGTTCCAATCTAAAAAGACAGATTACCAAAATATTGTTCGATCAAGGATATATTTTGAGCTATAAGTTCGAGGAAGATAAAGTACAAGGGAACATCAAAATCGCCCTTAAGTACGATAAATTCACCAAGGAGCCTATCATTAAAAAATTGCAGAGGGTAAGTAAGCCCGGTCTGCGAAAGTATTCAAGCTCTAACGATTTGCCTAGAGTATTGAACGGTTTGGGTATCGCTATCGTTTCAACTTCCCACGGAGTTATGACGAGCAAGCAAGCTCAGCAAGAGAACGTAGGTGGTGAGGTATTGTGCTACGTATATTAATTGAGAAAAGAGAAGAAAAATGTCTAGAATAGGTAACAGTCCAGTAAAAATCCCTGAGGGAGTCACTGTAGAGGTGAAGGATTCCATGGTTACTGTAAAAGGTAAATTGGGAGAGCTTACACAAGAGTTTTCAGGGATTGACATAAAAGTCGAGGACGGAAGTGTTGTTTTGGAAAGACCTTCCGATGACAATAATCACAAATCAAAACATGGTTTATACCGCGCTCTTATCAATAATATGGTAGCAGGTGTAACCGAAGGTTGGACCAAGGAATTGGAACTTGTAGGAGTTGGTTACAGAGCCAGCAACCAAGGACAGAAATTGGATTTGGCCCTAGGATTCTCTCATAACATTGTTCTGGACATCGCTCCCGAAGTAAAGATTGAGACCATCTCCGAAAAAGGGAAAAACCCTATCGTAAAACTAACATCTCACGACAAGCAATTGGTAGGTCAGGTGGCCGCCAAAATCAGATCTTTCCGTAAGCCAGAGCCTTACAAAGGAAAAGGTGTGAAGTTTGTTGGTGAGCAATTAAGAAGAAAAGCAGGTAAATCAGCTTAATAATTAAGACTATGGGATTATCTAAGACTGAAAGAAAATTACGCATCCGAAGAAGAATACGCAAAGTATCCTTCGGAACTGAAGCAAGACCAAGGTTGTCTGTTTTCAGAAGCAATAAAGAAATATATGCCCAGTTGATTGACGACAATAAAGGTGTAACTTTGGCGGCGGCTTCATCCAGAGATAAGGATGTCGACTCCAAAGGAACAAAGTCCGAAGTTGCGACCAACGTGGGTAAGGCCATAGCCGAAAAGGCCCTTAAGCTTGGTGTTGAAGCCGTTGCTTTTGATAGGGGAGGAAACCTATATCACGGAAGAGTAAAATCATTGGCTGAAGGAGCTAGGGAAGCCGGACTAAAATTTTAATAAACTATGTACCAGAATTACAAAAACGTAGAGACAGTAAAGCCAGGTGGACTGGAGTTGAAAGACCGTTTGGTTGGAGTACAAAGAGTTACCAAGGTAACAAAAGGTGGTAGAGCCTTTGGTTTTTCGGCAATAGTTGTGGTTGGTGACGAAAATGGAGTTGTTGGACATGGTTTGGGAAAATCCAAGGAAGTAGCTACAGCCATTGCTAAAGCTATTGAGGATGCCAAAAAGAACTTGGTTCGAATTCCATTGAACAAAGCAACCCTTCCTCATGAGCAAAAAGGAAAATACGGTGGAGCAAGAGTTTTTATCAAGCCTGCTTCCCATGGTACCGGGGTTATTGCCGGTGGAGCTGTAAGAGCTGTATTGGAAGCTGTTGGAGTACAGGATGTACTGTCTAAATCCCAAGGATCTTCCAACCCACACAATGTGGTAAAAGCTACTTTCGATGCTTTGTTGCAATTGAGAAGTGCTGATACCGTAGCAAAACAAAGAGGAGTTTCCTTGGAAAAAGTCTTTAAAGGATAAATAGAGGATATTATGTCAAAGATTAAGGTTAAACAAATAAAGAGCGGCATTAAAAAGCCACAAGACCAAAAAAGGACTTTGGAGGCTCTTGGACTGAAAAAAATCGGACAGGAAGTTGAGCACGAAGCGACTCCTAGTATCCTTGGAATGGTAAATAAGGTAAAACACTTGGTTTCCACAGAGGAAGCTTAAAATATAAAGGCACATGGATTTGAATAATCTTAAACCAGCGGATGGCGCTGTGCACAAAGAAGGAAAACGTGTAGGACGTGGAGAAGGTTCCGGTAAAGGAGGAACATCTACCCGTGGGCACAAAGGAGCCAAGTCTAGATCTGGATATTCCAAAAAGATTGGTTTCGAAGGTGGTCAGATGCCATTGCAAAGACGTGTACCCAAGTTCGGTTTTACTAACATGAACAGGAAAGAGTACACAGGAATCAATTTGGGCAAACTTCAAGAGTTGGTTGATAAAGGAACCGTGAAAAACGAAATTACTTTGGAAACTCTTATCGAGAATGGACTGGCCCACAAAAACGATTTGGTAAAGATATTGGGTGACGGTGAATTGAAAGCCTCCCTTAAAGTATCTGTACATAAATTTACTGCTTCCGCTAAAGCTGCGATTGAGTCAGCAGGAGGTGAGGCAATAAGTTTATAAGAATTATAGCATGAAGAAATTTATTGAGACCATATCAAATATCTGGAAGATAGATGAATTAAGACAGCGAATTATCCTAACATTGGGATTGTTATTGGTGTACCGATTTGGTGCTCAAGTTGTCCTTCCTGGTATTGATACTGCCCAATTGGCGGAATTATCCTCGCAGACTGAAAGTGGTATCTTGGGTATTCTGAATGCTTTTACGGGTGGTGCTTTCGCGAATGCTTCGGTGTTCGCTTTGGGTATTATGCCCTACATCTCCGCTTCCATTGTAGTACAGTTGATGGGAATTGCGATTCCATATCTTCAAAAACTACAAAAAGAAGGAGAAAGCGGTAGAAAAACCATCAACCAGATTACCCGTTGGTTAACAATAGGGATCTGTATCGTTCAAGCCCCTGCCTATTTGTACGGTCTTGGCGCCTTAGGTGTGCCGGACAGTGCATTTGTTTTGGGCAAAGGTTTGGATTTTATCGTTCCAGCTGTTATTATATTGGTAACAGGATGTGTGTTCGCTATGTGGTTGGGTGAGAAAATTACCGATAAGGGAATCGGAAACGGTATCTCCTTGTTGATTATGGTAGGTATTATCGCAACAATGCCACAGGCATTTGCACAGGAATTTGTTTCAAGAACAACCAACAACACGGGAGGAATCATGTTTATGTTGATCGAGGTGATTGTTTGGTTCTTGGTCATCTTGGCCAGTGTTTATTTAACCATGGCCGTAAGACAGATTCCGGTACAGTACGCAAGAAGAACAGCTTCTGGCGGATACGAAAAGAACGTAATGGGAGCACGTCAGTACATTCCACTAAAATTGAATGCTTCTGGTGTAATGCCCATTATCTTTGCACAGGCAATTATGTTCGCACCAAGTTTGATTGGTAGAACATTCAACGATACCGCTGCTGGTCAGTGGATGGAAGTACAATTCGCCGATATATTCGGATTGGCCTACAACATCCTATTTGCGGTATTGATCATCATATTTACGTACTTCTATACGGCGATCACCGTGCCAACCAACAAAATGGCAGATGATTTGAAAAGAAGTGGTGGTTTCATCCCGGGTATTCGCCCAGGAAAAGAAACAGGAAATTATTTGGACAAAATAATGTCCTTGATTACATTACCTGGCTCCATCTTTTTGGCCTTGTTGGCGGTATTGCCGGCTGTGGTTGTAAAGTTGATGGATGTACAGGCCGGATGGGCATTGTTTTACGGAGGTACATCACTATTGATTATGGTGGGTGTAGCGATAGATACTGTACAACAAGTAAATTCTTATTTGTTGAACAGGCATTACGACGGCTTAATGAAAACCGGTAAAAACAGAAAAGTAGCATAATTTATGGCAAAGCAGCCAGCAATAGAACAAGACGGGACTATTATTGAAGCATTGTCTAATGCAATGTTCAGAGTAGAATTAGAGAATGGGCACGTGGTAACGGCGCACATTTCCGGGAAGATGCGTATGCACTACATTAAGTTGCTTCCAGGAGATAAGGTAAAGTTGGAGATGAGCCCATACGATTTAACAAAAGCAAGAATTACTTATAGATACTAGTTACATGAAAGTAAGAGCATCAATAAAGAAGAGAAGTGCCGACTGCAAAATTGTTCGCAGAAAGGGCAGATTGTACGTAATCAACAAAAAGAATCCTAGATTTAAACAAAGACAAGGGTAATTATGGCAAGAATTGCAGGGGTAGATATACCTAAACAAAAGCGTGGCGTTATTTCGCTTACCTACATCTTCGGTATAGGTAAAAGCAGGGCGCAAGAAATTTTGGCAGCAGCCCAAGTAAGTGAAGATACCAAGGTTTCTGATTGGACCGATGATGAAATCGGTAAAATCAGGGAAGCTGTTGGAGCTTACACGATTGAAGGTGAGCTTCGCTCAGAAACCCAAATGAACATCAAGCGATTGATGGACATTGGTTGTTACCGTGGAATTCGCCACAGATCTGGATTGCCATTAAGAGGTCAACGTACCAAGAACAACTCTAGGACCAGAAAAGGAAAAAGAAAAACAGTTGCCAACAAGAAAAAAGCAACTAAATAATAAGTAGGTAGTATGGCAAAGGCAAGTACTAAAACAGCTAAGAAGCGCAAAGTAGTCGTAGAATCTACCGGAGAGGCGCACGTTGTTGCATCTTTCAACAACATCATTATTTCCCTTACCAATAAGAAAGGT
This sequence comes from [Muricauda] lutisoli (nom. illeg.), assembly GCF_017313105.1. Taxonomy (GTDB): domain Bacteria; phylum Bacteroidota; class Bacteroidia; order Flavobacteriales; family Flavobacteriaceae; genus Flagellimonas; species Flagellimonas lutisoli. Next base: position 107,659 of record NZ_JAFLND010000001.1, read on the forward strand.
GATGTTATTTCATGGTCTTCCGCAGGAAAAATGGGATTCCGAGGCTCAAAAAAGAACACTCCTTATGCAGCTCAGATAGCAGCAGAGGAATGTGCTAAAGTTGCTCACGAAGCAGGATTGAGAAAAGTGAAGGTTTATGTAAAAGGACCAGGTAACGGTAGGGAATCTGCTATTCGTTCCATTCACAACTCAGGAATCGAAGTAACAGAAATCATTGATGTTACTCCACTTCCGCACAACGGTTGTAGACCACCAAAAAGAAGAAGAGTTTAATAATCATTAATAGATTAATGGCCCCAAAAGGGTCTTCACCCGAAGGTGCAGTTAGATTATCGAAGGATAAGCCTTAATTCATAATCGCACTTTCAAATTAACAGAAGATGGCAAGATATACAGGACCAAAAACAAAAATCGCTAGAAAGTTTGGAGAAGCGATTTTCGGAGACGATAAGTCATTCGAAAAGAAAAATTACCCTCCAGGACAACACGGTAACAACAGACGCCGTGGTAAAAAGTCTGAATATGCAATCCAGTTGATGGAGAAGCAAAAAGCAAAATATACTTACGGTATTTTGGAAAAGCAATTTCGTAATCTTTTTGCCGAGGCAAAAAGAAAAGAGGGTGTTACCGGTGAGGTTTTGCTTCAGTTGTGTGAGTCACGTTTGGACAACGTGGTTTTCAGAATGGGAATCAGCCCATCAAGAAGAGGAGCGCGTCAGTTGGTATCGCACCGTCACATTACCGTAAACGGGGAGGTGGTAAATATTCCATCCTATTCACTAAAAGCCGGTGATGTAGTTGGTGTTAGGGAAAAATCCAAATCAGTACAATCCATTGTTGACTCTTTGTCTAACAATAGCAGTGTTTACGAATGGATCACATGGAACTCTGAAAAGAAAGAAGGTACTTACGTTGCCGTTCCAGAAAGACTTCAGATCCCTGAGAATATCAAGGAACAACTGATAGTCGAATTATACTCTAAATAAGAATTCAACATTAATCCAATTATGGCATTACTTAATTTTCAGAAGCCCGATAAAGTTATAATGATCGATTCAACAGATTTCGAGGGGAAATTCGAATTTCGTCCTTTGGAACCTGGGTATGGATTAACAGTTGGGAATGCGCTGAGAAGGGTTTTGCTTTCCTCTTTGGAAGGTTTTGCCATCACTTCTGTGCGCATAGATGGAGTTGAACATGAGTTTTCTGTTATACCAGGCGTTGTTGAAGACGTTACAGAAATTATCCTGAACCTAAAACAAGTTAGGTTCAAAAGACAGATTGATGATGTTGAGAGCGAGACTGTATCTATTTCCGTTAGCGGAAAAGAACAAATGACAGCTGGTGACTTCCAAAAATTCATCTCAGGATACCAAGTGCTGAACCCAGACTTGGTTATCTGTAACATGGATCCTAAGGTGAGCATCAACTTAGAGATTGTTATAGAAAAAGGTCGTGGTTATGTTCCTGCGGAGGAAAACAAAAAATCCAATGCTCCCTTGGGAAGTATTGCGGTTGATTCTGTTTACACTCCCGTAAAGAATGTAAAATACAGCATCGAAAACTACAGGGTAGAGCAAAAAACCGATTATGAAAAATTGGTTTTTGAAATCATCACTGATGGTTCCATCCACCCAAAAGATGCCTTGACCGAGGCTGCCAAAGTTTTGATTCACCACTTTATGTTGTTCTCCGATGAGCGTATCACCCTTGAGGCTGATGAAATTGCCCAGACCGAGACATATGACGAGGAATCATTGCACATGCGTCAGTTGTTGAAGACGAAATTGGTAGACATGGACTTGTCCGTTAGGGCTTTGAACTGTCTTAAAGCTGCCGAAGTGGATTCTTTGGGAGATTTGGTATCCTTCAACAAAAACGATTTGATGAAATTCAGAAACTTCGGTAAAAAGTCTTTGACCGAATTGGAGGAATTGGTAATCAACAAAGGCCTACAATTTGGTATGGACCTTTCCAAATACAAATTAGATAAAGATTAATAATCATATTTTGCTCTCCCTTTTATAGGGATCTGGTAGCAAGATGATAATATAGAACAATGAGACACGGAAAGAAGTTTAATCACTTAGGTAGAACATCCGCCCACAGAAAGGCTATGTTGGCCAACATGGGTAGTTCCCTAATAGAGCATAAGAGAATCAATACCACGGTTGCAAAAGCCAAGGCATTGAAAAAGTTCATTGAGCCTTTGATTACTAAAGCAAAGATCGAGAACAACCAGACTACCGAAAAAGGTACTCACAACAGAAGAGTTGTTTTCAGTAACTTGAGAAGTAAAGAGGCTGTAACAGAATTGTTCAGCACTGTAGCTGAAAAAGTTGGTGACAGACCAGGAGGTTACACAAGAATTATTAAATTGGGTAACCGATTGGGGGATAACGCTGATATGGCAATGATCGAATTGGTGGATTTCAACGAGCTTTACAACGCAGGTAAGCCTAAAAAGAAATCGACCAGAAGAAGTAGAAGAGGCGGTGGTGCCAAGAAAGCTGAGGCTCCTGCTCCAGCAGCTGAAACCAAAACTGACGATTCTGAAGAATAAGAAGAATGTTATTAACTATTGTATTTAACGAAAAAGGATAAGTGAGAACTTATCCTTTTTTTATGTTTTTTTGTCTTAACTGAAACTAGAGCACGAAATGAAGTATCATACAAAGAAAAAAGCGTTGATTTTGTTGGCCGATGGAACCATATTTTATGGTAAGGCCGTTGGAGGAAGAGAAGGTACCGCAGTAGGGGAAGTATGTTTCAATACTGGGATGACAGGTTACCAGGAGATTTTTACCGACCCATCTTATTACGGGCAGTTAATGGTGACCACCAATGCCCATATCGGTAACTACGGGGCCCACGAAGACGAAGTGGAATCCGATTCTGTTAAGATTGCAGGCCTTATCTGTAAAAATTTCAGTTATGAATACTCAAGACCGGATGCAACAATGAGCCTCTTGGATTTCTTGGACAAAAACAACCTTTTGGCCATCTCCGATGTGGACACCCGTGCTTTGGTGAGCTACATTAGGGATAATGGAGCCATGAATGCATTGATCTCTACAAAAGTGGACGATATCGATGCTTTAAAAGAAGAGTTGAAGCAAGTGCCCAGTATGGAAGGTTTGGAGCTTTCTTCCAAAGTGTCTACAAAAGAACCTTATTTCTACGGAGATGAAAGTTCTGATATCAAAATATCCGCTTTGGATATCGGAATCAAAAAGAACATCTTAAGAAATTTGGCCAAAAGAGGAGCTTATATCAAAGTCTTCCCATACAATACATCTTATGATGAAATGAAGGAATGGAATCCGGACGGATATTTTATATCCAACGGTCCCGGTGACCCCGAGCCTTTGACGGATGCTGTAGCCGCCACTAAAGAAATGATTGCATCCGATAAACCATTGTTCGGAATTTGTTTGGGGCATCAGGTATTGGCCTTGGCCAATGGAGTTTCTACTTACAAAATGCATAATGGGCACAGAGGTATAAACCACCCAATCTTAAATTTGATTACAGGAAAAGGAGAAATAACTTCCCAAAACCACGGATTCGCGGTAAACAGGGAAGAAACTGAAGCAAATGCAGAATTGGAAATTACGCATACACATTTGAACGATCAAACTGTCGCAGGTATCAAAATGAAGAGCAAGGACGTTTTCTCGGTACAATATCATCCAGAAGCAAGTCCAGGTCCTCACGATGCAGATTATCTGTTCGACCAGTTCTTTGATTTGATCAAGGCTAGGAAAAACTAAAACGTTATAGTTTTGTTTTTAAGCAATTAAGTGCGTTTTGTGAGTAATATCATGGAGTTAAAAACGCCACCTTTTGTATCTTAGCCCAATAATCACAACTTAAAATATTCAATAAAATGAGCATCATTATCAACATTCATGCAAGACAGATATTGGATTCCAGAGGAAATCCAACAGTAGAAGTAGATGTAGTAACCGAAAATGGAATTATGGGAAGGGCAGCAGTGCCTTCTGGAGCCTCTACTGGAGAGCATGAAGCCGTTGAGTTGCGCGATGGTGGTGATTCCTTTATGGGTAAAGGTGTCGGTAAGGCCGTGAACAACGTAAATACCATCATTGCAGAGGAATTGATCGGAACTTCTGTGTTTGAGCAGAACTACATCGATCAGACCATGATTGAGCTGGATGGTACTCCGAACAAATCAAAATTGGGGGCCAACGCCATATTGGGAGTTTCCTTGGCAGCGGCAAAAGCGGCAGCCAACGAGTTGGGAATGCCGTTGTACCGCTATGTGGGCGGTGTTAGTGCCAAAACGCTTCCAGTACCCATGATGAACATTATCAATGGTGGTTCGCACTCCGACGCACCGATTGCGTTCCAGGAATTTATGGTAATGCCAGTTAAAGCAAAAGACTTTAGCCATGCCATGCAAATGGGAACCGAAATATTCCATAATCTTAAAAAAGTATTGCACGATCGTGGTTTAAGTACTGCTGTAGGTGATGAAGGAGGATTTGCACCAACATTGGACGGAACAGAAGATGCCTTGGATACCATTGCCAAAGCTGTTGAAAAGGCCGGCTACAAATTTGGGGAAGAAGTGATGATCGCTTTGGATTGTGCCGCTGCAGAGTTTTATGTTGATGGCAAATACGATTACACCAAATTTGAAGGGGATAAAGGAGCCGTTAGAACTTCTGAGGAGCAAGCACAGTACCTGGCCGAACTTTCTGAAAAGTACCCAATTATTTCCATTGAAGATGGAATGGATGAAAACGATTGGGACGGGTGGAAAGTGTTGACCGATAAAATCGGTGACAAAGTACAATTGGTCGGTGATGATTTGTACGTAACCAACGTTGAGCGTTTGTCCCGTGGTATCGAAAATGGTATCGCCAATTCTATTTTGATCAAGGTGAACCAAATCGGCACATTAACGGAGACCATTGCAGCCGTAAATATGGCGAAGAATGCTGGTTATACCTCCGTAATGTCTCACAGATCAGGTGAAACGGAAGACAATACCATTGCTGATTTGGCAGTTGCTCTGAACACGGGTCAGATTAAAACAGGTTCTGCTTCCCGAAGCGACCGTATGGCCAAATACAATCAATTGTTGAGAATTGAGGAAGAGTTGGGAGATATAGCTTACTACCCTCAAGAAAAAGCATTTAAGGTAAAATAAGCATAATAATTATTTAGCATACAAAAGGCCTTTTCCAAATGGGAAAGGCTTTTTTTTGTTTCAATAACAAACTTTGGTTAAATTAAGGGTTCAACTAAACACCCATTCAAATTCTCCCATATGAATAACTTTCTTTTTGTTGCCGCCGAAAACGATGCTTTGGAAAACTGTAAAGCTGGTGGTATGGGCGACGTAGTTCGCGATGTGCCACGACAAATTTCAGAACGGGGCGACAAGGTGCATGTTGTTGTGCCAGCTTATTCCAGACTTCATCATGGGGGTTTGCCCAGGACTACCTTGAACTTTTCACTAAGAGGCATTACCTATACTGCCGAATTGTATGAGGTAAAGCCCAAAAAGGAGTTTCCGAACATCTTTCATTATGTGTTGCACCATCCCGAGATAGAGGCTGGAGATATTGCACATATATATCACAACGACCCGGAAGAGCCTTTCTATACCGATGCCATAAAGTATTTTATATTTTGCACCGCTGTAGCAGAAGCCATAAAGCATGGAGCATTTGGAGATGTGGATGTTATTCATTTGCATGACTGGCATTCCAGTTTGTTGTTGTTTTTAAGGGAATACCATCCGGATTATACCAATCTGAAGGATATCAGGACCATATATAGTATTCATAATCTCGCTATTCAGGGCATACGTCCCTTTGATGGTAATTATTCATCCGTGAAAAATTGGTTTCCCAATGTTCCTTTGGACTACCAAAAGTTGATGGATTACAGGTACCAAGATTGCATTAACCTTATGGCTGTTGGAATAAGATTTGCCGATGCAGTGCACACCGTTTCGCCATCTTATAAAGAAGATGTACTGTTGCCCAGTTCTCCCCCGGAATTTATAGGAGGGGAAGGATTGGAGAAGGATTTGCAACAGGCAGATAAAGAAGGCCGATTGTTCGGTATTTTGAACGGTTGCAATTATAAGAACATCAACAAGGAGAAAAAAGGAAATATTTACCGAAATACAGTCAAGGCATTGTTCGGTTGGCTGCAACAGGAAGATAAAAAATACAAGGCCGACTTTTTGGCCCACACAGGGGAGAAAATTATGGCCTTTGTAGATGACAGGCCCAAATTTATTGCATCCAGTGTAGCGCGATTAACAGAACAAAAGTTTTATTTCTTCATGCGTTCACCAGAAGCTTTTGTTGAAATTCTGAAACATTTGGAGAAAGTTGATGGAATTTTCATGCTATTGGGTACAGGTGCACCTGAGTATGAAGAGTTATTCAGAAAGCTTAGTTACGAACACAAGAACTTTATTTTCACTAATGGTCAGTCGGAGAAGCTCATCGACTCCATGTACTTGGAATCCGACCTATATTTTATGCCCAGTCTTTTTGAACCCTGTGGTATAAGCCAAATGCTGGCCATGAGAAATGGGAATCCTTGTTTGGTTCATCATACGGGAGGGCTCAAAGATACTGTAGAACACATGAAGACGGGTTTTAGCTTTGATGGCGATACGTATGACGAGAAAATAAAAAGCATGCTGGAAGCCTTGGATATAGCTTTGGATGTATTCCAAAACGATAAGCCGACCTGGAAAAAAATACAAGCTGCGGCAAGAAAAAAGCGATTCACTTGGAAGAAATCGGTGGACGAATATTATAAACTGCTCTACAAATTGGATTGAACCAATTCTTCTATATCAATTTAGCGTTAATATCAACACAAATAGCGGCTGTAAATTGTTAATGGCTGTGCTTTTTCGTAATTTTCGCATTCAATTTTTACTAATCTATTAAAATATAAAATGTCGGATAAAGCTATACTCGAATACGGGGGAGAACGGTTTGAATTCCCTGTTATCAAAGGTACTGAAGATGAATTGGCCATAGATATTAAAACCTTGAGGGCCTCAACAGGAATGGTGACCATTGATCCAGGATATAAAAACACGGGATCTTGCGAAAGCGCCATTACCTTTTTGAACGGTGAGCAGGGTATTTTGAGGTATCGTGGGTATTCCATTGAAGACCTAGCGGAGAAAGCCGACTTCTTGGAGGTAGCCTATCTTTTGATTTTTGGTGAATTGCCGAACAAAGAGCAGCTGGAAAAATTCCATGACGATATTAAGGAAGAGTCCCAAGTAGATGAGGAAATGAAGAAAATTTTGGATGCTTTTCCAAAATCGGCGCACCCCATGGGCGTACTTTCTTCAATGACCAGTGCGTTGGTCGCATTTAACCCATCCTGTGTAGATGTTGCTTCCGAATCGGCTATGTACAATTCAATTGTTCGAATTTTGGCCAAATTCCCTGTTTTGGTGGCTTGGACCCTACGCAAAAAGAAAGGTCTGCCGTTGGATTATGGGGACGATGCCTTAGGTTATGTGGAGAACGTTCATAAAATGATGTTCAAAAGACCGAACAAAGAATACACAAAAGATCAAATAGCCATAAATGCCTTGGACAAGCTGTTGATTTTACATGCTGATCACGAACAAAACTGTTCAACCTCCACGGTTCGTATTGTTGGGTCTTCGCACGCAGGACTTTTTGCTTCACTTTCTGCAGGTATTTCCGCTCTTTGGGGACCCTTGCACGGAGGTGCCAACCAAGCTGTTTTGGAAATGTTGGAAGCCATCGAGGCCGATGGTGGTGATACCAAAAAATACATGGCGAAGGCCAAGGATAAAAATGATCCGTTCAGATTGATGGGCTTCGGACACCGAGTCTATAAAAACTTTGACCCAAGGGCAAAAATCATTAAAAAATCTGCAGACGAAGTATTGGGCAACTTAGGAATTGAAGATCCTATTTTGGATATCGCCAAGGGATTGGAGAAAGAAGCCTTGGAAGACAAGTACTTTGTAGATAGAAAACTATATCCTAATGTGGATTTCTATTCGGGGATTATCTACCGTGCTTTAGGAATACCAACGGAAATGTTTACGGTAATGTTTGCTTTGGGCAGATTGCCCGGTTGGATAGCCCAATGGAGAGAAATGAGACTGAGAAAAGAACCTATCGGAAGACCAAGACAAGTTTATATTGGAGAGAAACATAGAGAATTTGTTCCATTGGAGAAAAGATAAGGTTTAGGACGAAAAGGAAAATAAAAGGGGCGATTTAAGCCCCTTTTATTTTTTTATAGCATTACAGATCAAAGCCTTCCAACGGTGTTTCCGTTCAATGATCTGTCACTATCATAGCAAATTCGCATAATTTCACATTGGTAATGTTTTTGAATGTCGGAAATGGCATTGTCGGTAAAAGCGCTTTTGGCTTTTTGAAACGTTTGGTGGATAAACTCGTGAGCGTCCACTGTGTTTAAGTTTTTTAGCGTCGAATTCATGGATTCACCGAATCTGTTCACAGACTCATTTACTTTCTTAATGCTCCAATCAACATGGTCCTTTACTTCTTTTGAGTGCATGGAATAGTCTATTGGAAAATCACTCTCTTTTATGCAATCGTCATATTTAACGGCATAAATTGTATCCATTGGTATGTTGGAATTTGCTTTAAAGGTAAAATTGAGGGTCTCAATTCTTTGGAAAGCATTTATGCCCCCCAATAAAACAAATACTGTTGCCAGTAAACCAGAAGCTAATAGCATTTTTTTCATTTGTAGGAAAAATCTTAATACAAATGTAATAATTAATAAAAAAACAGTCAAACGGATTAGATGTAAATTTTACATGAACAGCCATATTTTAACAAGGTGAGAGGCAATTGGTTATGTTAGATATAGTATTCCTATTTATCATGGGCATTCACTTAAATCAGATTGCTATTTTTCCCTTTCTAGGAGATGGTAAATAGTCAGCAAAACACTAGATTTGCCTCAGAAAATTTAAGGATTTCCTTTATCGCTTTCATTGGCCTACATTTTATGGGCATTAATACCAATTTTATGATTGAATTAAACGTTGTTGATGAGACCAGCAGGCTAAAAGCCGTGATATTGGGAACTGCTGAAAGTAATGGCCCCGTTCCTACAATTGAGGAAGCCTACGATCCTAAATCCATTGAGCATATAAAGGCAGGAACGTATCCCAAAGAAGCCGACATGGTTAAGGAAATGGAAGCCTTTGCCCAAGTATTCGACAAGTATGGCGTGAAAGTGTACCGACCTGAAGTGTTGGAAGACTGTAATCAAATATTTGCAAGGGATATTGCTTTTGTGATAGAGGACAAACTCTTCCATGCCAATATTTTGCCCGACCGCGAGCGGGAATTTATGGCCATCCATGAGGTTTTGGATCAAATTGATCCCACAAAGATTGTTCGCCCGCCCGAAGAAGTTCATATTGAAGGAGGCGACGTGATGCCGTGGAACGAACATATTTTTATTGGAACCTACACAGGCGAGGACTATGCAAGTTACATTACTGCACGAACCAATATCGAAGCCGTTGAATTTATTCGGGATATGTTTCCCCATAAAACGGTAAAATCCTTCGAACTTCGAAAATCCAATACCGATCCCAAGGAGAATGCACTGCATTTGGATTGTTGTTTCCAACCTGTAGGAAGGGACAAGGCGATTTTGCACAAAAATGGATTTTTGGTAGAGGAGGAGTACCAATATTTGGTCGACTTCTTTGGTCCGGAGAATATTTTTGAAATCAATAAGGATGAGATGTATCAAATGTTCAGTAATGTCTTTTCCATATCGCCCGAAGTGGTGGTGTCGGAAAAGCGTTTTACCCGGCTGAACAATTGGCTTAGGGACCAAGGATTCACCGTCGAGGAGATTCCCTATGCCGAAATAGCCAAGCAAGAAGGTTTGTTGCGTTGTAGCACTATGCCTTTGATCCGAGAATAATTTTTTAACCCTAACTTCCTGCTGCCACAGGTATAATCAAAACAGTCAAAGTATTGAGAAAACAGATTACCAACACCATTCTTATGGTGCGCCCCGTGAACTTTAGGATGAACGAGCAAACTGCGGTCAATAATTATTTTCAAGAAGACCCGCACCTCAAAAATGCCGAAATCAACAAAAAGGCACAGCGAGAGTTTGACCAATTTGTGGATGTGCTTCGGGAACATGGCGTTAATGTGATTACCATTGATGATAATATGGAACAGGACACGCCAGATTCGATTTTTCCGAACAACTGGGTTTCTTTTCATGAGAGCGGAACCGTTTGTGTATACCCCATGTTTGCAGAAAATAGAAGAAAGGAACGCAGGGAAGATGTTTTTGAGTTGTTGGAAGAGCATGGTTTTGTCATCAACAATATCATGGACTATACCGCTGCGGAAGATGAAGGTGTGTTTTTGGAAGGAACGGGCAGTATCCTAAAGGATAGGGTGAATCAAAAAGCATATTGCGCACTGTCCGAACGTGCCCACGAAGATCTTTTTATAGAATTCTGTGAAGATTTTGATTGCTTCCCGGTAATTTTTCATGCCAATCAAACTGTGGATGGCGAGCGACTGCCCATTTACCATACCAATGTGATGATGGCCATGGCAGAAACCTTTGCTGTGATCTGTTTGGACTCCATTGACGATAAAAAGGAACGGAAAAATGTGGTAGAGCACATCAAAATGGATGGAAAAGAAGTCATAAGGATCACGGAGGAACAAATGTGCCACTTTGCGGGGAACATGTTGCAGGTTATCGGTGCAGATGACCAACGTTATATGGTGATGAGTACACAGGCCTACAATAGCCTTACTGAACAACAGATCAACGCAATTGAAAAACACTGTGCCATAATTCACAGTCCTCTGGATACCATTGAGACCTGCGGCGGGGGTAGCGCTAGATGTATGATGGCCGAAGTATTTTTGCCAAAAGCTTAAATTGCACTTTTGAAGGGATTTTAGAGGTGTAGCCCATCGATAATTTTAATTGAATAACTTCGACCATGCGCAGAAATTTTGAAATATTGGGTTTGTGTATGGGATGGTTTGCCGTTCTCGCCCAACTATACTTAATGCTACAGAACCGAGAGGCAGGTGTTATGGAGAGTTTGGTGCGATTTGTAAGTTTCTTTACCATACTCACCAATACCCTAGTGGCATTGTTCTTTACCGCCCGTGTATTTGGTGCGGACCAAAAACGGTTGGCACTTTTCCATAAAAAAGCAACGCCCATGGCGCTTACGGTTTTTATTGTGGTTGTGGGCCTAGTGTACCAATTGGTGTTGCGTGATATTTGGAACCCAACAGGTTTGCAAATGGTGGTGGACGAACTTTTGCATACCATCATCCCTGCGTTTATGTATGTGTATTGGCTCATGTTCTGTGCTAGGACCATTGTTACTTGGAAGCAACTCTTTAAATGGTTGCTATACCCTTTAGGGTATTTGGTTTTTGTGATGGTCCGAGGGCATTTTTCCGGATTTTATCCCTATCCTTTTTTTAATGTGACCGAACTTGGTTGGGGAACAACCTTGTTGAATGTTGGGTTGGTATTTTTGCTAATACTTCTGATCATGGCAGCACTTTTTTTTCTGGGGAAACTACTTCAGCCAAAACACTGAACAATCAATTGGCAAGGAGTAATAAACAATTTGTCATTCTGAACAACGTTCAGCATCTTATTGTTCGACATGAATGACACGGATTTTCTCAAAATCGTTTTTTTGTCATTTCGAGCGCAGTCGAGAAATGTCTTGTTATGACACAAATTGCACGAATTTTCACGAAGTATCAGGTTTCACATCGAGTTGGTTCCTGAGCGGAGTCGAAGGAGCAGTCGAGAAACCTGGGAATGGTCCGGATTTCTCAATCCAACCACAATCCCTCGAAGCGCAGCGACCACTTGTTGTACCTCTTTACGGTCAAAGGTATCTTCTTCCAAATAAAACAGCATTTCTATAACCAAATCCAAAACTTTGGCCAGTTCTTCGGGAGAACCATAGCAGTCTTCAATCCAATTTGTTAAAACCTCACTATGTTCCATATCAATCCAAAACTTGCCATATATGGCATTAATAACCGTAAATATAACCCTTTTCTTGACTTGTCGAATATGGCAAGTATGGAAAGGTCGGAAGTTTTAAAGAGAATCGGCGAAAATGTCAAAAAAGCGCGGCTTGAAAAAGGCTATACCCAAGTAGATCTTGTTGGTAAAATTGAAGCTCGAATCGACACGACCAATATTTCAAGAATAGAGAAGGGTAGAACCAATGCCACGATTCATACCTTGTACCGTATAAGTCAAGCCCTGGAAGTTCCCTTGTCCGACCTCTGCAATCTTGCAACTGAGGACTAACATCTAATCTCTATTCCTCCTCAGCGGTAAACCCACGAATGGCCTGGTTGGGCTCCATAATGGTATAACCTTTCCAAAAATCGGGATCGTACCGTGGCAGGTAAGTGGCCCGAACCGTTTTATCTTCCTTATACGACTTGAACTCGTTTTCGGCAATGTTGTCTTGGTTGAACACTACCAGTTCCCATTTGGCGGTAATGTTCATCTGGAAGTCGATGTTCAGCTTTAATTCGTTTTGTTTACGGCGACCCTTTACGTGCTTGTTCTTTTCCACCACTTTTAATGGTCTGTCCACACCAAAGAATTTACCATCGGCCAATTCCATAAACTGAAGATCGTACTTGCCGTTGGGCAGTTTGGCAAATCGCATAGTGCCCTTGTACACCGTTTCGCGATAGGTAATGCCCAACAACCTGAAATTCCGTAGGCGTTGGGTGTTTGTAAAGTCCAGCCGCATTACAGCAAAGTCCTCAATGTTAATGTAGAGCCGCCCCCTAAAATCCGCGCTGCTTCGCTTGGGCCAAAAATCAACGACGTATACTCCTGCATCGCCAATATCGGCATAGCCTGCCAGTTGAAATTCGTAACGGCGGTTTTTGTCCACCAAATCCAATTTGGTGTCTTCTTTATAATACAATTGGCTCAGCATTTCCTTGAACTGCCAACGTTGGCTGTCCGTTAAGCCGGAAACGCTGTCCTTCTTCACCTGTGCCTTTACTTTTTTCATTTGCTCCATCCGTTCATCGTCCATGGTGTCCAAAATGGAATCCACTTGTATTTTTTCGCTAAAAATCCCTGATTTGATTTTGAGGTAGGAGCCGGGCTTTACATTTTGAGCAAAGATGTCCTCCATATGTTCTGCCAATTCTTCAAAGGAGCTTACATCTCTCTTATCGTACAGGTCGGCCGCTTTTATAATGCTGAGCTTATACTCGGTGTTGTTCTTGTAGAGGTCGCCAAAACTCTCGGTATAGTGCGATGCATTTTTGGGGATCGATCGGGCAATACTGTCCATCAACTCCTTGTTCAGTTCCTTGATGGAAGATTTTTCAAACCCAAAATCCACTTTGTGCATATTGGCCAGTTCAGATTTACGAAGGAAAAAGCGTTGTTTTATAGGGGCTTTATTCACATTCCGAGGAATGTTTTCTATCATTTTATCAATGATATCATCTACCTCAAGCTCCTTGTCGAACACATAGACTCCGCTCAATTCGATTGCCTTGGCATGTAAAGGAACTAAACTATCCTGTAACTGTTCCAAAGTGAAGCCTTTTTTCTCATAGCCCATTGAGGTAACGTAGATGGAGTCGGGCAGGATAGTGCCTTGTTCCAGAACAAAACTGAAACGTCCCTCATCGTTGGTAATAACGCCTTGGTGCTCCCCATACTGGATAGTGGCGTAGGGAATCCCTTTGTTGGTCTTGGCATCCACCAAGCGTGAACTAATGGTCTGGGCGGCCATGGGAAGTGCCATCAAAAGCGAAAAATAGGTAAGTGAAAAAGTCTGTTTAATGGACATGATCAAATGTAGGGTTTCATTAATTAGACGCCTTTTGGGGGAGGAAAGGTTGTCTGCTAATTAGACGAACTTGGCGCGATTTTGTGACAAAGTGCGAAGAAAATCGGAATAGCCGATGGGGCTTAATAGTATTTTAACAGGATGGGATTGGGTGTTGGGCCAAGGGTCAAAGTATTTGACACGAATTTGACGGATAATCCTGAATACTCTTTTCTTTGTCATTTTTGAGCGGAGTGAAGATTCTTTTTGCTCCTGAACTCGAACTTGAAAAAAGGGATTCTTCAGTAGCTACGCTTCTTCAGAATAATAGCACTGCGCTTGATTTTTGAAATTGTGCCCGCAAAAAAAAATCCAATCAATGCTTTGCATCTCTTTTGGCTGGATTCCGTGCCATAATTTAACTTCGCTCAGTCATCGCACGGAATGACATTTAAAATATAAACATTGGGATTAATCAGTTTTGGCAATATTCTTGATCATGTTCCCAAAAATAAAGAGATGAAACGGCAGGACTGAATACCAATACAATCGTCCCAATAAACCTTTCGGGCGGAAGGTTGCGGTTTGGTTCAGTACGCCGTCTTCGATTTTAAACTCCAACCAAGCTTCTCCAGGGGTCTTCATTTCGGCAAATAGGAGTAGACGCTTGGATTTTTTATCGGCCAGTAGTACTCGCCAAAAGTCCAAAGCATCCCCGGGAAAAATTTTATCGGGATGGGTACGTCCGCGTCGAAGTCCTGGTCCGCCGACCAACTTGTCCAGGAACCCTCGGACTTTCCATAGCCAATTACCGTAGTACCAGCCATTTTCGCCACCAATACGCCAAACGTTCTTTAAAACGGCCTCCTCATCTTTGATTCGGATGGATTTTTTGTCCCGTAGCACACCATATTTGGGTACTTGAATGTAATTTTCGAGGTCTTCTTTGATTTGCCCGCTAGCGATACTGTCCTTCCAACTGCTGATTACGAGGTTTTGTTCAATTTTTTTGAAGGCCAAGTCAATAGCTTCTTCATACGTGTGGGTTTCAATGCCCAACATCTCTTGTAATCGATTGTCTTGGGCCACGACCTCCATTTTCATACTGTCCACAAGGTTCATGGCCAATTTGTAGGAAGTGGAAGTGACAAAATAGAGCCAGTAAGAGGATAATTTTGGGGTCATCACAGGAACGGTAAAAATCCAATTTTTAAAGCCCCGTACCTTGGCGTAACCGTGGAGCATGTCTTTGTAGGTGAGAATATCTGGCCCGCCTATATCAAAAGATTGGTCGTAGGTTTCTTTGTTGCCCAGCACTTCGGTAAGGAACTGGATGACATCGCGAATGGCTATGGGCTGTGTTTTGGTGAGCACCCATTTCGGTGTGATCATCACGGGCAATTTTTCGCATAGATCGCGTATAATCTCAAAAGAGGAACTGCCCGATCCCACGATGATTCCTGCACGGAGCACGGTAACATCAAAAGGGCCTTTGTAGAGGATTTCTTCCACATTTTTTCTGGAACTGAGGTGCTTGGAGAGTTCTTCATCATTCACAATACCACTGAGGTAAATTACTTGCTTGCATTGGGTGTTCCCTAAAATGGTATTGAAGTTTTTGGCAGCTTGCGCTTCCTTTTCATCAAAATCCGTCACCGAAGAGGCCATGGAATGTATCAAGTAGTAGGCGGCATCAATGTCCTTGGGCACTTGATGTTTTTCAGGGTCATCCAAGAAATCAACTTCAACAACATCAATTTTGGAACGGGTCTTTGCGTCGACCGAAAGCCGTTTTTCATCTCGTACGGCACAAACCACACTGTGCCCCATATCCAATAGTTTGGGCAATAAACGCATCCCAATGTAGCCATTGGCTCCTGTCAATAATATTTTCATAGATCTTCGAGGTTGGTGGGCAGGTTGTCCGCGCGGTGGTCCATTAATTTTCGGAAGAATCGTTGAATGGCCTTGGTGTCCGAACGTACTTTTATAAAGTAGTGGTCCATATAAATAGAGTAAATACCTATGTCTCCTTTGTACACATTCAATTTGTAATAGGGGATGATCAGCGCATAGGTCTCCAAACGGGAACGGAACCGGACAATTATGCCATTTGGGCGTATTTCAACATTACAGCTATTGGTACTATTGTCCAAAACAAGCAGGTTGTAAATGTCGATACTGGCCTCGGTAATGTGTAATTTTGGGGAGCCTATCCCACCCATGGCAAAGCGCTCTTTCAAGGGTATTGTTTTACCTACGGCCTCGTTAATTTTTTTGGTGATTTTTTTATCGTTGTAGGAGACGTTCAATAGCATATCTAAAATTAATCAAATTACGGCGGACCGTTTGGTTTTGGTGTGGGAAAAGCCCAAAAAATGCGTAGTTTTGCGCCCTGAAAAGCCTTTATAGATGAGTTTGCAGAACGATTTGACCCAAAAAGTAATCGAAGCGGTAAAACAACTGTACGAAGTTGAACTGCCTACGGTAGAATTTCAGCCTACCCGCAAGGATTTTGAGGGAGACATTACCGTAGTGGTATTTCCTATGTTACGCCACGTAAAGGGGAATCCCGTCCAGATCGGGACAAAAATTGGGGAATACCTGGTTGAACATGTGGACAAGGTATCCAAATGCAATGTGGTTCAAGGCTTTTTGAACATTGTTATCGAGGATAGTTATTACTTAGACTTCTTCAACAGCATTTTTGATGAAACCGATTTCGGTTATGTAAAAACCCAGTCGGATGATGCCGTAATGGTGGAATATTCATCCCCCAATACCAATAAGCCTTTGCACTTGGGGCACATCCGTAATAACCTTTTGGGATACTCCGTAGCGGAAATTTTGAAGGCATCCGGTAAAAAGGTATATAAAACCCAGATCATCAATGATCGAGGTATCCACATCTGCAAAAGTATGTTGGCCTGGCAGAAGTTTGGTGAAGGCGAGACTCCCGAATCCTCCGGTTTAAAAGGAGACCATCTAGTAGGTAAGTACTACGTGGCTTTTGATAAAGCATATAAAGAACAGATTGCCGAATTGATCGAGGCTGGGACAGAAAAGGAAAAAGCGGAAAAGGAGGCGCCAATTTTATTGGAAGCTCAGGATATGCTCCGTAAATGGGAAGCTGGAGATGCGGAAGTTGTTTCCCTTTGGAAAAAAATGAACGGTTGGGTGTACGATGGCTTTGATACCACCTACAAAAACTTGGGAGTTGATTTTGATACCCTGTACTATGAAAGCGATACCTATTTGTTGGGTCGCGACGTTGTAAAGGATGGATTGGAACGAGGCGTTTTCTTTAAAAAGGAAGATGGTAGTGTTTGGATCGATCTTACGGATGAAGGCCTCGATGAAAAAATCGTGTTGCGTTCCGACGGTACGGCGGTGTATATGACACAGGATATCGGGACGGCCATTCAACGGGTTACCGATTTCCCTGATATCAACGGAATGGTCTACACGGTGGGCAACGAGCAGGATTACCACTTTAAGGTGCTGTTTCTTATCCTTAAAAAGTTGGGCTATTCTTGGGCCGAGCAATTGTACCATTTAAGTTATGGAATGGTGGACCTGCCCAGCGGAAAAATGAAGAGTAGGGAAGGGACCGTAGTGGATGCGGACGACCTTATTAAAAATATGGAGGACACGGCCGAATCCATTTCCCAAGAATTGGGCAAATTGGACGGTTATTCGGAAGAGGAGAAAAAACAATTGTACCGAACCATAGGTTTGGGTGCCCTTAAATACTATATTTTAAAAGTGGACCCGAAAAAGCGGATTCTTTTTAATCCTGAAGAGTCTGTGGATTTTCAAGGGAATACCGGGCCTTTTATCCAATATACCTACGCTAGAATCCAATCTATCTTGCGCAAGGCGGACAATGTCGGTTCGAGCGCTGTGGAGACCTCTTTGGACTTGCATGAAAAAGAAAAAGAGTTGTTGAAGCAGATCCAATTGTTCCCAGAAACGGTTCAGTTGGCAGCAGAAAATTTTAGCCCTGCCTTGATTGCGAATTACACCTACGATTTGGTCAAGGAGTTCAATTCCTTTTATCAGCAAGTATCTATTTTAGGCGAGACCGATGAGCATAAGAAAAACTTTAGGGTACGGTTGTCCCAAAAAGTTGGCGAGGTGATTCAGTCGGCCTTCCGTTTGTTGGGTATTGATGTTCCTGAGCGGATGTAGAACCTCTTTATCTCCCTTTTAAAAAGGGAGAAGCTTATGGGGTTTGCTTAAAGTGGTCTGCGATTTCAGACAATACGGATTCCAAGTTTTCAAATACCATTTTATTCTCAAATCGTATTACTGTATAACCTAGTTCATTTATGACTTTGGTACGTTTTGCATCGTGCTCTTTGGCTTGAGGTGTATTGTGAACCGCTCCGTCCAATTCAATTACCAATTTTTCTGAAGCACAATAGAAATCAACAATGTAATTCTTTATACTGTGTTGACGGTTGAAACGTCTGCCTTTTAATTTTTTGGCTTTTAGATATCGCCATAAAAAGGCTTCGGCTGGAGTTAGGTTCTTCCTTAACTTTTTCCGAAAATGTTCTAGTTCTTTGCGGTTGTGGATTCTTTTTTTCATCAATCTCTACTTTAAAAGTTCCTCTCTTGACCCAAGAGGGGTGATTCAGACTTTCTGAATCGTGGAGATTGATTTTATAAATCTACAAAATTTAAAAACTCACCCTAAAACTCACATTGGGTGTAATGCCCAAGGAAAAGTTTTCTATCGTTTCAATTTCGTCGTCCTCGTTGACCCGATAATATTTGTTGAGGGTATTTTTTCTATCCGTAAAATTTAAAATGGACAGTCCGGCATTGGCGCGAATGGTCCTACTGATTTGAAAATTGTAAATCGCCGATGCATCTGCCCTAAAATATTCGGGCAATCGGCTATTGTTCGGGGACTGATAATTGATTCTGGGCGGATAATAATTTTGGTCCAAGCCCTCGTCACCCTCAACAGGTTCCGTAAAGGGTTTACCCGTTCTGTAATTGAGCCCGATACTTAATTTCAAATCTTTGTATGTGTAGGTGCTCGCAAAGGTAATGGTATGCCTAATGTCCAAATTGTTCGGGAAGGATTGTGGTACAATGGAATCGAAGGTGTAATCGTTCTTATTGTAAGTATAACTGAGCCAAGTACTGTAATTGTCCCCTTTTTTATTGATGAGCACTTCTACTCCCTTAACATCGTAACTTCCGATTTCCCCCGAAAATTGATACGGGTTTTGAAACCCTTGGGTACTTGTACTGATGCCATCCACGTTTTTGTAAAAGGCCTCCACACCCACATAAAAATTGTTTTTTTCATAATTGATGCCAGCCGAACCTTGTTTACTTTTGGTTACGGGGAGAGCATTGTCATTGGATATGATCCACCTGCGTTTTTCGATGCCCAAAAAGTTTTGCTCCAAATCTATAATCTGGTTCGTTGTCTGGCTTTTGAACTCTCCCAAAACTTCGGCCCGTATATAATTGGCCAGTTTAAAGTTTAGATTGACCCTTGGTTCGATAAGGACTTTCTGAAACGTGTTTAGGTTCTCAATAAAGTTGAAACGTGCTCCTATACTTCCAATGAACTTGTTCCCTGGAGAATTGTAGTTTACCTGGGAATAGGGAGCATGGGTTCGGATAACACCTTTGATTTCACTTTCAAAATCAGGTTCGTTGATTACAGTGGCGTTGGTGATTCCTGTTTCGATGAATTGATACCCGTTGCTCCAATTAAATTCGTCGCTTAAAATGTAATTCGTATTTAGTTTTAGGGCGTTTTCGGTGACTTGGTTGTTCTGGAACAACTGCTGCACTTGATTGTCATAAACATTTTGTGCATCTAAATTGTACTTGGAATAATAAATATTGAGATGTGTTGAGAATCTATCCGTCCAATCGCTCTGTAATTGTCCCCCAACGGAAATATTGCCCTGCTTCAATAAGCTGATGTTGGTTTCATTTGTGGAGGTATTGGTTTCTTCAAATTTTAAATTGTTTTTAATATGGATGGCACTCAACCTGATTTTATGGTATTGGTTGATGTCGTATAGGATTTTTCCAGAAAAATCGTAAAAGAAAAAGTCTTCGTCTCGAATAAAATCATCATCAACGGTGCTGTTGTTTTGAAGGGTTATTTCACTGTCCTGAAATGCTCTGTTGATGAATTGTTTGTATGTAGGGGTGCTCAAAAAGTCCGTGGCCGAACGTCTTGCGGCAAATTGAACGCCCAAGTTACTGGTTACAGGTACTTCTACGAAAACATCACCACTGATCAGATTAAATCCGCCGCCCCCTTTAAAAATTTCTGGAACGTTGTTGCCTGTTTCCATTTGGATAACGCTGCTTACCCCATCGCCAAAGTTGGCGGGCGTTCCGTTTTTATATATCGTCACCTTGTCTGTTTGGTAAGGATTAAACGCGGATATCAACCCGAAAAAATGCCCCGATTGATACATTTTTATACCGTTCCACAGGATGAGGTTTTGGTCGTTGGTACCGCCGCGTACATTGATGTCGGATACGGTCTCGTCTATACTTTTAATGCCAGGCAAAGCCTGTACGGTCTGTAGAATGTCGGGCTCAATAAGTCCTGGAAGTATTCCGAACTCGGCGGTGTTCAAGGTGATACTCGCATCCTTTTCCTTTATGATTCCCGAAGTAAGGTATTTGTATACGAATACTTCATCCAATTGTTCGTAATAGGGAGCTAAAAGTATTTTAGGGCACCCACCTTGCTGTAAAAGCGTTTCGACCTTTACATATTTAGTGACGTAGCCCAAATATCGGATTTGTAGTGATGCGTTTCGAGGAACGTTTTCCAGTGAAAAAGAACCATTGTTATCCGTGATCTTGGCGGTGTCTTTCCCCAAAACTTCTACCGTGGCCCCCATAACGGTGTTGTCCGCGAAATTATCCAAAACTATACCGCATATATTGACCTGATTGTTGGTGGAGAGAGTGTAATATCGGTCATTGAGTTTTTCTGTTTCAATACGGAAGGTCTCTTCAATATATTGAAGGATTTCTTCCAGTGTACCGAAGTTTTCGGGAATTGCAATGGTCATACCTTCCAAGTCCTCATCAATGTAGGAGAACTTGACATCAAAACGATTCTCTAAGTTTTTTATATAGGAAATAAGGTCAATGGGAGACTGTTGTTTTTCCTGTGCATGAATATTGCAAACCAGAAAAAACAAGAAGCCGAGGAGGAGGCCTGAATGTTTATTGTAGTGTGTTCCCAGCATAAAAAAGTACGTTGTCTCCGTCGATTGTAAAATGTGTTTTGGAGGGGGTACTTATACTTTTTAACGCCATATTTAGGTCTGTGTTGTTAAAAGACCCTGTAAATAGTAGGTTTGTGTCTATGTTTTCTGTAGTTACCTTGATATTGAACTGTCTTTCTAGTTCGGCAAACACATATTTTAGAGGAATGCTTTCAAAACTACTTTCGTTGTTCATCCAAGAGGGAGAGCTGCCATCTGTTGCTCCGGTACTTACAATGTTCCCATTGATTACCAAGAAAGAGGTTCCGGCAGGCAATTTGGACTCTTTATTGTTATGGGTCACACTGACCAATCCTTCGTAACAAGTCACCTCAAAGAAGCCTTTTCTATTTTCCACATTAAACTGTGTTCCCAAAACGGCAACGGTGCCATGGTCGGTGGAAACGGTGAATTTTTTCCCTTTGGCCACTTTAAAGAAGGCCTCACCCTTTAAATCAACATTTCTTTTATTGTCCCAATTCTTTTTGCTGTAGGATATTTGGGAGTCTGCGTTCAAAAAGATTTCGGAATCATCGGGAAGCACTACTTCGGAACGTTCGGCAAATTCAGTGCTCACTTTTTCGTCCAAAGTGTTTATGTAGAAATAAGAACCGGCAATTAGAACGGCTATAACTGCAGCGACCCTAAGGAATTTCTTGAACGGGTTCAGGGTAATCACCTTTGGTGCATTGTCGATGTGCTCGTCTTTTAAGCGCTGCAAAGCTTGGTCAGCATCAAATTGAGGAGCTGCCAACCTACTTGAAGCCTCTTTGAGCTTTTGGTAGGAAGCATACGCTTCGGAACTTTTAAATTCCCGAAGTTCTTCCTCTGAAAGCTCATCGCTCAGCCATTTTGCCAAATAATTTTCTTGCATGGGTTTATGCTTTACGTTATTGTAACAACTAACTTTTAAAATACCCTACCTTGTAATGTAAGGATAAACTCAAATTCTTAGATTCCATCAATCTGTTCCCGTAAACTCTTTAGGGCCAAATGCATCCTTTTTTCAATGGCTTTTACACCTACCCCTTCCATTTCTGCAATTTCCGCGTACTTTTTTCCATCTATCCTATTGAGTAAAAAAGTGGTCCTTTGGTTGTCGGGCAAAGCGTTTATGGCATCGTCCAGTTTTTTCTTGTATTCCTTTTCCTCCATCAAAAACTCTGGAGACTCATTGGTACGGTCTTTTACAAGACTGTCAGCATGTTTTAGTCTGACCTTTTCCGCCTTTAAAACATTTAAATAAAGGTTGTTGGCAATCGTGTAAACGTAGGATTTGGCTTTCTCGGGACTTACCTTGGCACAGTTTTGCCATAGTTTCACAAAGGCTTCCTGTACGGCATCGTGTGCTTTCTCCTCATTCCCAAACTTATAAAAGATATAGTTGAAGACCGTTTTGGAATGGGCCTTGAAAACTTTACTGAAAACATGGTCTTCGCATACATTGCTCATGGGTGGGAGTTTGTTTGTCGACTCAAATATATTTGAAAATTTTTTAGAAAAAGTAGGGTTTTTATCTGGATGGTTGTTTTAAAGTTGAATTATAACCCCAAAAGTTCAATTATTATGAAAAAGTTGATGAACAATATATTGCGCGCAACACTTGTTGTACTTGTTTTTAGTTTGTCCGCATGCCAAGAAGAATACGAAGAAGTTGGCGGTGGCAGTGAAAGTGAAACCATTGCCGCTAGTTCCACTACTGCGGTTTTGATTGAAAACACGTCTTCGAATGACGGTTCTTACGATAATATTGTAGATGGAGCCAGTTGTTTTGCCGTTCAATTTCCATATACCGTTAATGTTAACGGAGTTGATGTGACCATAGATTCCGAAAGTGATTTGGAAGTGGTTGAAGAAATTTTTGATGAATTTGAAGACGATGATGACATCCTAGATATTGCTTTCCCTATTACCATTACACTTTCTGATTTTAGTGAAATAAGCATCGAAAACCAAGACGAGCTCGAAGCCTTGGCAAGTGAATGTCTTGAAGGTGGTGATGATGATGACATCGAGTGTATAGATTTTGTTTATCCGATCACCCTGTTCACATTTGGTGTGGATAACCAACAAGCCAACGAAGTTCAGGTGCAGAGCGATCAGGAATTGAGAAGGTTTTTTGATGAGCTGGAAGATGATGACCTGATCAGCATTGAATTTCCGATTACATTAAAGAAATATGACGGTACCGAAGTAACGGTACAGAACAATGCCGAATTGGCGGCAGCCTTGGAAATGGCCAAAAACCAATGTGACGAAGATGATGACGATGATTACAATGATGATGATTTCACAGAAGAAGAACTAGATGCGTTTTTGGTTGCTTGCCCTCTTGAGGTTAGACAGGTAATCCGCGAGGAGATCGACAATTCAGAGCAGTACGTTGAACAACTATTGACATTCAGCGAGGACGGGACAGTTGTATTGTCCAATTATACAGGGGCATCTGTCTCAGGTTCTTGGAGCACTAGTATGACCGATAATGGAGCCCTATTGAGCCTAGAGTTTGAGGCGTTGGTTGACTTTTCTTTGGAATGGTATGTTTATGAATTGGAAGAAGGAGTTATCAAACTTTACAAAGATGGAGGGAACAGAATAATTCTTAAAAAAAGGTGTGATGTAGACCCTTCTGAAGGAATTGATAGGGAGGCTTTTGTAGCCCTGCTCAAAGAATGTGAGTGGGTAGTTAAAAAAGTTAAGAACCAAGGAGAAGAAATAGAAAGGCTTTTGGGTTATGAATTCCAATTTATGGCGGACGGTGCGGTAACCCTTGGAAATGGAGTGAGTACCATAGAAGGCACTTGGGAAATTGGATTGAACAGCCAATTCCAACTTTCGCTTATGATAAACATGGGTGACGAACCTGGAGTTAGTTTTGAATGGCCTATCAGGGAAATGTTGGAAACCCGTTTAAAGTTTAAGATAGAAGAAACAGACCACGAAATGGTATTGTTACGGGTCTGCGATGATAGTGCCAATGATGGCGATGTCACTGAAATTAGAGATATAGCTATGGGCGGACCATGGAATGTGGCCCTTTATCAAGAAGGAGAAGTGGATATGACCGCCTCATATGCCGGAATGGATTTTGATTTCTCTACAATGTATCAAATAGAAGTGTCTGTCAATGCCGACCCTATAGCCAATGGACTTTGGAGAGTGCTGAGAGACTCTAACGAAGGTTTGAAGTTCTACATCAATTTTGATACCGGTGATGATTTGGCCGATCTAACTGATGACTGGCAGATAGTTTCCGTTACAGCTACTCGAATCGAATTAAAGGATGTTAGTGATGATGGTTCGGTAGATACCCTGGTATTCGAGAAACCATAATCTTTAATTACAACGAGAACACTATATTTTATATTGAACAATTATGAAGACCTCATTTTTAAAAATAGTAACAATTGCAATGTTGGCGATAACATTGGGTTGTGAAAAAAGCAATGATGATGATATGTTGAATAATCTCTCCGCGGCTCAGATAACAGAGTTAAATGGTATAGCCACGAGCGGAACATGGATCATTGCTTATTACTATGATACTGATAAGGAAGAAACAGATCATTTTACTGGATATACATTTAGCTTCAACACTGATGGAACTTTAGTTGCTACGGATGGTGCCACGGATACTAATGGAACATGGTCCATTACAGATTCCGATGACAGCAGCGATGATAGTAGTGACGACAGTTCTGATGATGATAGTGATGTGGATTTCAATATTGCTTTTTCATCACCTGCAGATTTTGCAGATTTGACCGATGATTGGGATATTGTGGAATTTACATCTGTTAGAATCGAACTGATTGATGTCAGTGGCGGAAATGGTGGAACCGATAAATTGATTTTCGAAAAGAATTAAATAAGTTTTTCCCCAATCTTTTTTCCAAAAGAAGGACGGCTCTCCCCAAAGCCGTCCTTTTTCTTTTATATTATTCTTAAATTTGTCCCTCTTTAAAACAAAGAACACATGTTCGATAATTTAAGCGAAAAATTAGATAAGGCGTTCCACGTCCTCAAAGGGCACGGACAGATTACGGAAATCAATGTAGCAGAGACCCTTAAGGAAATTCGAAGAGCCTTGTTGGATGCCGATGTTAACTTTAAAATTGCCAAGGAATTTACCAATACGGTAAAGGAAAAAGCGCTTGGTCAAAATGTACTGACCTCATTACAGCCAGGTCAGCTTATGGTGAAATTGGTCAAGGATGAGCTTACCGAACTTATGGGCGGTGAAGCAGAAGGAATAGATTTATCAGGTAATCCTTCTGTTATTTTAATGTCCGGTCTTCAAGGTTCTGGTAAAACCACCTTCTCGGGGAAACTTGCCAATTATCTCAAAAACAAAAAAACAAAGAAACCACTTTTGGTGGCGTGCGATGTCTACCGTCCGGCGGCGATAGATCAGTTACATGTAGTCGGGGACCAAATAGGGGTAGAGGTATATTCCGATCGCGATAACAACGATCCCGTTGCCATTGCCAAGGCTGGTATTGCACATGCAAAAAGCACGGGGTGCAATGTAGTGATCATCGATACCGCAGGTCGTTTGGCCGTGGACGAGCAGATGATGACGGAAATCTCCAATATCCACAAGGCCATTGAGCCTCAAGAAACTTTGTTTGTTGTTGATTCCATGACCGGTCAGGATGCCGTGAATACCGCGAAAGCCTTTAACGATGTCTTGAATTTTGACGGGGTTATTTTAACCAAGTTGGATGGTGATACACGAGGTGGTGCAGCCATTTCCATTAAATCCGTAGTCGATAAGCCGATCAAGTTTATCGGTACAGGGGAAAAAATGGAAGCGATCGATGTTTTCCATCCATCCCGTATGGCGGACCGTATCCTTGGAATGGGGGACGTGGTGTCCTTGGTAGAACGTGCGCAGGAACAGTTCGATGAAGAGCAGGCACGAAAAATCCAGAAAAAAATTGCCAAAAACAAGTTCGGATTTGATGATTTCCTGAACCAGATACAACAAATCAAGAAAATGGGGAACATGAAGGACCTCATGGGAATGATTCCAGGTGCAGGAAAAGCATTGAAGGGATTGGATATTGATGACGATGCTTTCAAACACATCGAAGCCATCATCCATTCCATGACCCCAGAAGAAAGATCTACACCCTCTAAATTGAATGCCAGCCGGAAAAAGAGAATTGCTGCGGGTAGCGGAACCTCCATTCAAGAAGTTAATCAGCTGCTCAAGCAGTTCAATCAAATGAGTAAAATGATGAAGATGATGCAAGGTGGCGGAGGCAAGAAGATGATGCAGATGATGCAAAACATGAGATAACCTTAGTCAGAACAGAAATAAGTAGTAAAACCAACACGACCCATGGAAATCCTCGACGGAAAAAAAGTATCGAACCAGATTAAAGAAGAAATCACCGTTGAGGTGGCCCAAATGAAAGAGCGTGGGGAAAAAGTTCCCCATTTGGCAGCCGTTTTGGTAGGTAACGATGGTGCTAGCCTAACTTATGTTGGAAGTAAGGTACGATCCTGCAAAAAAATTGGGTTCGAATCCACATTGATCCACCTTCCAGAGGAAACCACTGAAGAAGATTTACTAAAACAAGTGCACCAATTGAACAACGATCCAGATATAGATGGTTATATTGTTCAACTTCCTTTGCCCAAACATATTGATGAGGAAAAAGTTTTGATGGCCGTAGACCCGGATAAGGATGTCGACGGATTTCATCCTACCAATTTTGGTAAAATGGCATTGGATATGGAAACCTTTATCTCTGCTACCCCATTCGGGATTATGGAGCTGCTAAGGCGATACAATATTGAAACTGAGGGAAAACATACTGTAGTGATAGGTCGGAGCCATATTGTGGGAAGACCCATTAGTATTTTAATGAGCCAAAAGGGAAACCCTGGAAATTCAACAGTCACACTTGCACATAGTAGAACCAAAAACTTAAAGGAATTGACACTTCAGGCAGATATTGTGATTTCTGCATTGGGGGTTCCTAAATTTTTGAAGGCGGATATGGTCAAGGATGGAGTAACCATTATTGATGTGGGCATTACCCGAGTACCTGACGAAACCAAAGAAAAAGGGTATTACATAACAGGGGATGTGGACTTTGAAAATGTCAGTAAAAAGGCATCGTACATTACTCCGGTACCTGGTGGAGTTGGCCCAATGACCATTGCCATGCTGCTCAAGAACACCTTGTTGGCGCGGGAACGCCACAACGCATAAAGCTTTAGTTTACATTTTCTTGTTCTGCTTTTAGTGCAGCATTTTGCTCTTCTTCCGGAGTAAGAAATTCAAATTCGGTATCACTTTCATCATTGGTACAACTGGATACGGCCATAGCAGAAAAAATAAGGGTGACCAAGAGTAAGATTGTCTTCATAACAGTAGGATTTGGGTTCGATTTAAATGTCTAATTGGTAGACTTATAACGAATTACATTTAAAATTCTTGTTTTTGTGTTCAAAATATCGATAACTTACCTATCGATAAATCAGGCATTATGGCTCAAACGGCAAGAAACAAAGTAGCTTGGGTGGTTTTCGTGTTCCTGGCCATAGGAATTGGTCTTTATCCTTTGGTCTATGTATTCGCTTCCGACAATTTTGGACTTTTAATGAATAAGTCCAATGAATTGTTGGCAAGCACCGTATGGAAAACAGCCTTTTACGGTCATATCAGTTTTGGAGGCTTGGCCTTGTTGGTCGGGTGGTCACAGTTTATTAAAAAACTCCGGGCCAAAAGACTGAAACTTCATCGAAACCTTGGTAAAATATATGTTATCTCAGCCCTGTTGAGTGGACTTTGCGGAGTATACCTCGGTTTTTTTGCCACTGGTGGTTTGGTTTCATCCATAGGTTTCATCAGTTTGGGCGTAATATGGATTTTTACCACTACAAGGGCATACATTGCAGTCAAAAACAAAGACCTTTCACTTCATCAAGGTATGATGATCTATAGCTATGCTGCTTGTTTTGCCGCTGTCACACTGCGTATTTGGTTGCCCTTGCTCACTATCGTTTTTGGAGAATTTTTAACGGCCTATAAAATAGTGGCTTGGCTATGTTGGGTGCCCAATATGATTTTCGCCCAAATATGGGTAAAGAAAAAAGGCCTGAACCTCGTTTGACCTATTTGGCAAAAAGTTGTCCCATATCTTTGAATGCCTTGAATTCCAAAGCATTACCTGCGGGGTCCAGAAAAAACATGGTAGCTTGCTCCCCAGGCTCACCCTTAAAACGGATGTAAGGTTCGATTACAAATTCAATTCCCTTTTCGATCAAGTCCTTGGAAAATGTTTGAAAGGTGTCCCACGGCAGAACAACACCATAGTGTGGAACCGGTACGTTTTTACCATCAACCGGGTTGGTATGGGTCTCTTCCTCGGATTTTGGTTTGTAATGAATCACAAATTGGTGGCCGAAAAAGTCGAAGTCTACCCATTGTTCGGCACTTCTCCCTTCTTTACAACCGAGTACATCTCGGTAAAAGGTTCTACATTCATCTAAATTGTGCACAGGAACGGCAACATGAAAGGGGGTTATTTTTTGCATGGTCTATTTTTTCTGAAAATTAGGACAACTTTATCAAGCTTCCAAAAATGATACGATTTGATTGTTCACATCATCTTGGTGCATGGAGTGCCCGAGGCCTTCGGTGCTTACCAGTTCACTGTTTTCCCAACTTTTGTTAACGGCTACAGATGCATGGTAGGGCGCAATTTTATCGTGTTTATCGTGGAAGAGCAACCCTTTCTTGCTGATGGATCGTGCAAATTTGGATGTGGAAAACTCATCAATTTTGAAGCCGAAACGATTATGGACATATTTATCCAATTGCTTCATCACTCGATTATTGAACTTTAAAATATCTTGAAAGTGTCCCATGATCTCATGAAACTCTGAAGGGGAACCAATAGTGACCATTTTTTCCACATGGGAGCTGGGGTTTTTATATTGATTGTAAACAATGGTCATACCTCCAACGGAATGCCCTACAAGGTGTTTTGGATTATACTTTTTCACCATGTAATTTACGGCCTCCTCATACAAGGGCACGTATAAGTGCTTACCGGACGAACAGCCATGGGAAGGTGCATCAAAAGCAATAATGTTAAAGTCGGCCTCCCTGAGTTTTTTAATGAGATTCCGCCATCTAAAGGTATTGCTCTCCCAACCATGTACCAGTAAAACGGTTTCTTTGTTCCCTGGCCAATGGTACGATTGTATTTTATGTCCGGCAACTTCTTCAACGGTGAGCTTAAAATCATCCAGATAAGAGGCCTGTTCCGGTTTGATACTACCTTTTCTTACAGTGCAAAATACGTGGAAAGCACTATTTGCCATCTTTTTTGGGGCAATAAGGCTATATGCGTTAAAGTATTGCCCATAGGCCAAAGGAATAATTTTGTTAAGTAACTTTTTCATTTGGGGACCTTGTTTGGAGCTTATTCCCAGCCCAACATCAAGTATTTGATCTTGGCATCGTCAGGAATTTGTACAGCCTCGATATCGGAAGTTGAAAAACGTAAATTTTCTGGCAGTTCTTCCTTATCAATAGTGAAATAGAGATTGCTGCCTTTTGGGAAAACAACAATACTGTTCAAGGTGGTCACAATTTTTTTGATGTCGTATTTGCTCTGAATATCCTTAAAGGTACTTCGAAGCCCAATACCTTTTTCTGTAACATATCGAGAATCCATAATCCTGATATTCTCAATAGTTGGTATACTGTCTGAATTTGAGGTAAGCGTTAAAAGATGTTTGCCTCCTTTTTCAAAAATCTCAATTTTTTTAGGTGAAAGCCCCAGACTGATTTGGGCGGTATCCCCTACAACGGAATCTTTTGCGAAAGTGGATTCCATCTCTTTCACTTTGGTAGACTGGGTCAATGGTCCAACACTGGTTTCGGTAATCAAAAATGTAGTGTCTTTTTGGCAAGAATGGAGCAATACAATCCCAAAAACGAGGGCAATGATTCTACTTTTCTTTTTCATATAATTTATCGAATGACTTTTTTTAATACTCCCAAAACCCCTCTTATAAATGTGGCACTGGTCAAAACTTTGACCACAGGGTTCATTCGGGTACTTCTTCGGCTCGATGACCGACGGCTTGTTGATTTTTCTTCTTTCTTTTCTTTCTCTGCCTCTTTTTCAGCTTTTTCTATTTTTTCCGACAAGATTTCATAGGCACTTTCGCGGTCTATTTCTTCATTGTATTTTTTGATCAATTTGGAACTGTCCAAAACTTCTTTTATTTCGGAGTCGCTTAAAATATCCATTCGACTCATGGGAGCTCTCATCATGGTCGCTGCCAAAGGAGTAGGGCGCCCTTTTTCGTCCAAGGCAGATACCAAAGCTTCTCCGGTTCCCAATGAAGTGAGTACTTCAGCGGTATCATAAAATTCAGAAATCGGATAGTTCTGTGCAGTAAGCTTAATGGCTTTTCTGTCCTTGGCGGTAAACGCACGGAGTGCATGCTGTATTTTTAATCCCAATTGTGCCAAAACGTCGTCCGGCACATCTGTTGGGTTTTGGGTCACAAAATAAAGACCGATTCCTTTGGAGCGAATCAGTTTTACAATACTTTCAATCTGATCTAAAAGTGCTTTGCTGGCATTGTCAAAAATCAGGTGTGCCTCGTCAATGAACAGGACCAACTCAGGCCTGTCGCTGTCGCCCTGCTCTGGAAAGGTAGAATAAATCTCGGCCAAAAGGCTCAGCATAAATGTTGAGAACAGTTTTGGGCGATCTTGGATATCGGTCAAACGGATAATGTTCACATAACCACGGCCATTTTCGTCAATTCTAACCAAATCGTCCACATCGAAGGATTTTTCGCCAAAGAAAAGGTCGGCACCCTGCTGCTCCAGTTCAATGATTTTTCTTAAAATGGTACCGGTAGAACTTGTAGAGATACGTCCGTATTCTTTACGGAACTCCTCTTTTCCCTCGCCAGTGGCATATTGCAGCACCTTTTTAAAGTCCTTAAGGTCTAGCAAGGGCAATTTATTGTCATCACAGTATTTAAAAACCACGGCGACGATACCTTCTTGGGTAACGCTCAGGTCTAAAATTCTAGACAGTAGCACCGGGCCGAATTCGGATACCGTGGCCCTTAAACGCACCCCATGCTGTTCCGAAAGTGATAAAATTTCCACAGGAAATCCCTTGGGTTCGAACGGAAGTCCGATTTTTTCTTGGCGCTCATCAATTTTGGGGTGTCCCGGGCTAGGTTGGGCAATACCGCTTAGGTCCCCTTTGAGGTCCATGAGCAATACCGGGATACCTTTGTCGGATAGGTTCTCGGCCAGTACCTGTAGAGTCTTGGTCTTTCCAGTACCTGTGGCACCAGCGATAAGCCCATGGCGGTTCATTGTTTTTAGAGGTACTTTTATGTAGGCATTGGTCATGGTTTCCCCATCCAACATTCCTGCGCCCACAGTAATGTAATCGCCTTTCATGGCATACCCCTGCTCTATATGCTCAAAGAATTTTTCTTTGTTGCCCATCGCGTTCAATTTGCGATAAAAATAGGGTAATTTTAAGCAAAACTAAAAACGAGATTATGAAACCTTTTCAGTATGCACTGTTGTCTATTTTGATGAGTGGGGTCATAGCTACTTCCTATGCGCAAGAAAGTACGGAGATTATTTTCCACAAATCACACGAACCAAAAAAGCAAAACGCTCCTTTTAGTGATGTGGTAGAAGCGGGCAATATGTACTTTTTAGCCGGGCAAATAGGGATGGACCATACCACTCGAACATTGGTTGAAGGAGGGATTAAAGCTGAAACCGAGCAAGCGATTCAAAATATTGAGGAGGTGCTGGCTCAACATGGACTAACCTTGGATCATGTGGTGAAATGCACGGTGATTTTAGCGGATATTGACGATTTTTCAGCGTTTAATGAAGTCTATACCCAATATTTCACCAAAAAACCAGCTCGGACAACCTTTGCGGCCAAGGGGCTTGCTGCAAACAGCAGCATAGAAATCGATGTTATCGCCGTAAAATAGGTGAAACCATAGAAGTGGATTATCTTTGCACCATGGTAGAAGAAAATGTAATGGATTTGGTGGAAAAGGGCCTGATGCTGCCCCTCATGGAAGAGTTTTATACCATTCAAGGGGAAGGTTACCACAAAGGAACCGCTGCTTATTTTATAAGGGTTGGCGGATGCGACGTGGGCTGCCATTGGTGCGATGTAAAAGAAAGTTGGAATGCGGAAACGCATCCCCCAACGGCTATTGATAGTATTGTGGCCAATGCTGAAAAATATTCGGATACCATTGTGATCACCGGAGGTGAACCACTTACTTGGGACATGGGACCTTTGACCCAAGCCCTTAAGGAAAAAGGCATGACCATTCATATTGAAACTTCGGGAGCTTACCCTTTAACGGGGGTATGGGATTGGATTTGCCTTTCGCCCAAAAAGAACAAACTTCCCGTTGGCGATATTTATGAGAAAGCACATGAGCTCAAGGTAATCGTTTACAACAAACACGATTTTATTTTTGCCGAGGAGCAAGCGGCCAAAGTCAATGATGATTGTATCCTTTATTTACAGCCAGAGTGGAGCGTTCGCGACAAAATGGTGCCGCAAATCGTGGATTATGTCATGAAACATCCCAAATGGAAGGTTTCCCTACAGACCCATAAGTATTTGAATATTCCTTAATCCAAGGAGATTAACGCCCCCCGTATTTTTGAAGGTCCAACAGGCATTCGGCATCAAAATCCGGTATGGAGGCCAAACCTTTGGAGGCATTTTTTTCCATCTGCTTTAAAAGGGAGGCTCCAAACTGCAATTCGGCACGCATTAAACAACCATCCACATTGCAATGGTTTTCAGCATCCACATCCTCATGGTCGTTTACCGATTCCGTGGACAAATTGACCAATCCGAACAAATGTCCAAACTCATGAAATAATGTAGCGGTTTCAACATCGGAAATGGTAACGGTCTCGCTGCTATTTGCCATCTCCTCCACAGTGGATTCATAGATCACCATAGAAGTATTGCGATACACCGCCCCCAAGGTTACGAGTCCTTCGTCGTCTTTATCCGAGTCGGCGGGAGCATCGGCGAAATAAATATATACCGCCAAAGTGTTGTCGTTGTTGTACTGGGTCCTGTTCTCTGATTCTAGGTCAACCACTTCTTCCAATGTAAGAGTTTCTTCCGAAGGGGTAGATAGGGAAGTATACTTGAATTCGATAGTTTGCTTATACGTTCTTTCGAGTAAAAAATCCTCAAAGTTGGCAATGGCCTCAAAAGTGGGCTCAAAACCAGCGACATAGGCAATCTCGATTACCAGCTTATCAAAATTCTCGTTGGATAACAGGTCTCTAGCCGATGCACCCGTTGATAGGAGATTTCCGGCTTTAAGGTTTGCTTCGGAATTGGATGAAGAAGTAACTTCCGAATCTTTGGAGCACCCTAAAAGCAGTCCAAAACTTAGAAGAGTGTAAAGAGCAATTTTTTTCATAGCAAGTGAATATGTACTACAACGTTTTATATCGGAATCTATTATTTCTTTAACGTAAGCTTTGCTAAATAGTCGTAATGTTCTCCCGAAATTACAAGCTCACAATTGAAACCATTGGATTCGCAGGCATTCTGCAAGGTATTGAAATCTATATAAACCCAATTAAATGGTTTGCTTTTTTTGCCTTTGTATTCCATGGTAAAGGCAACTTCACCATAATAAGCTTCATTGTTTGGAATCCAATATCCGCCATCTTCATCTTGTTCAAACATATAGATGATATCACTGGAATCCAACAAAATCTGTCCATTAGGCCGTAACAATGAGGCCAAATGCTGCAAAAAATGACTTAAGTTGTTCAGCTTTCCGGCCAACCCAATACCATTCATGAGCAAAAGTAGGGTGTCGTACTTTTCTCCTGAATAGTCCATGATATTGCTGAGCACCGTGGATTTTAGACCCCTCTGCTTGCACACGGTAATGGCACCCTCAGAATTGTCCAAAGCCGTTACCTCCAGTCCTTTCTTTTGCAGATAAAGGGCATGGCCACCTGCGCCGGCACCAACATCCAACACTTTACCGTTAGCCAATTGAAGTGCTTTCTGTTCAATTTTGGGCATCTCATCAAATGTTCGGAACAAATATGGAATAGGAATCACATCTTCTTCATCTAAAGATGAGTAGGTTTTTATGTCTTCTGTATACGCCCCATTTTGATAATCGCGCAGGGCCATTCCAAAAACATCTACCATAGCTAGAGTTTGTTTTTTGCAAAGGTGGGACTTTAATTGCTTGGAAAGGTTTAAAATGGATAAGTTTGTGCACTATGGATGAAATACTCAGGGATTTACCACAAAAGGCCAGGGAGAAACATTCTGAGAACAAAAAGTTCTTCGCCAAGCTTAAAAAGCGGCCCCCAAAAAATCTGGATTACACCATGCAGGAACTGCATGAGGCCGAGTTTGAACGAACCGATTGCCTAAGCTGTGCCAATTGTTGTAAAACCACGGGACCATTGTTCACCAATGCCGATATTGAACGGATTGCCAAACATTTTAGGATGAAGCCCTCACAATTTATTGATGAGTTTTTAAAGGTGGATGAGGAGAACGATTATGTGTTGCAAAGCGTTCCCTGTACTTTTTTAGGAGCTGATAATTACTGTTCCATTTATGATGTGCGGCCCAAAGCGTGCCGGGAATTTCCGCATACGGACCGAAAAAAATTCCAACAGATAGCGAACCTTACCATGAAAAACGTGGCGATTTGTCCTGCTGCATTCAACATTGTAGAAGAGATGAAAAAAAACATCAAATTTTAATGATTTGTTATATTTGAAGGGATGGAACAAATAATTTCATACTTCGAGACTATCCCTTCATGGCACCGAAGCCTAATTTTGGTAGGAGGGATTACTTTTTTCTGGATTTTGGAAGGGATGGTGCCCCTGTTCAATGTGCCCTATAAAAAATGGCGGCACTCCGTTCCCAACTTCTTTTTTACGCTGACCACCATTATTGTGAATTTTCCGCTCGCGTTTTTGTTGCTAAAATCGTCGGATTGGGCTGTTGAGAATCAATTCGGGATTATTAACTGGCTGCCAGAAATACCGTTATGGCTTTACGTGCTTCTTGGCGTAATGCTCTTGGATTTGATAGGGGCCTATGCGGCACATTGGGTGGAGCACAAGGTAAAACCATTGTGGATGGTTCATTTGGTGCACCATTCCGATCATAATGTGGACACGACTACGGCCAATCGTCATCATCCTTTGGAAAGTTTGATCAGGTATGCATTTACGTTGGCGGGTGTTGTTATTGTTGGAGCGCCCATCGGCATTATTATGTTGTACCAAAGTTTGTCCGTTGTGTTTTCACAATTCAATCATGCGAACATTCGCTTGCCCAAAAAAGTGGACAATGCCATCAGCTGGTTCATTGTAAGTCCCGATATGCACAAAGTGCACCATCATTATCAATTGCCCTATACCGATTCCAACTATGGAAATATTTTCTCTATTTGGGACCGATTGTTCGGCACATACATGTCCATGGATCCTAAGAATATTGTGTATGGGGTAGATACCTTTCCCGATGAAAAGGAAAACAGTAGCATTAAAGGCTTGCTGAAACAACCTTTTCATAAATATCGAAGGCCCACAACCGAGTGATAGAATGTCTTCAGATATGAAATGTAAAAACATCGATTGAGAACCGACTGAAGAATCGCTTTTTCGAGAGAAAGGAAAAACTTAGAGTCCAAAAATGAAAGATTCTTAGCTCTGCTCAGAATGATGAAGAAAGAATGTTCGGCTTTTCTAAAATTTGTGTCCATCACATTTCCTGTCATTCCGCGCCCGACACGGAATCCATAAAAGCGGGGTCATGAAACGAGTTCAGGTTGGTGAGATTCTTCGCTCTGCTCAGAATTACAAAGAAAGAATGTTCGGGTCAATCTGTGCAATTCATGTTAAGCTATGTATCAATTGTAAATTAAATACTTAGCCCGTATTTTTTTAAAGTTTTCCAGGTCGTCTTGCCAAGTAGCCTTGATTTCATTGTTGGACAAACCTTCCTCAATCTGTTTTTGAAGCAGGGGAGTACCTGCGTGTTTGGTGAATCCACTGGTTAAAAAGAATTTGGATTTGTCCAAAGTGTGGTTGTAAGCATCAATGATCCATTCCATGGTTACCTCGTTCATTCTTGGAGTATTGGACAAGTCTCGGCCATAGCAGGTTTTACCTTCTTCTTTGGGGTATTTGGAACCAAAATTGGGCTCGGGAACATAACTGAAATCATAGGCGGTACTATCCATAAAAGAGGCCCCGTACCTTTGAAACTGGAATTCGGTGCCGCGGCCGGCATTTACATTGGTGCCTTCAAACAATCCCAAACTCGGATATAATGTGATAGCGGTATCATTGGGCAGATTGGGTGAGGGTCGAATAGGCAGGTGATATTCGGAATCGTGGGTGTAGTTTTCCAGTTCAATTACGGTCAAATCAGCTTTATTTCCATTTTCCAGCCATCCTTCACCGTTCAACATTTGGGCATATTCGCCCATGGTCATCCCATACACTAAGGGAATCGTGTTCATTCCCAAATAGCTTGTATGTTCTTTCATCATGGTGGGTCCGTCCACATAATGACCGTTGGGATTGGGTCTGTCCAAAACCATTATAGGCGTATTGTTTTCGGCGCAGGACTCCATCACCAATTGTAAGGAAGCAATAAATGTATAGAACCGTACACCCACATCTTGAATGTCAAAAACAACCACATCCAAGCCGCTCAGTTGCTCTTGGGATGGTTTTCGGTTTTTACCGTAAAGCGAAATAATGGGCAAACCTGTTTGGGTATCCATCCCATCTTTTACGTGTTCCCCTGCATCTGCAGTACCTCGAAAGCCATGTTCGGGAGCAAAAACCTTTTTTACATCCACACCCAAGGAGAGCAAAGAATCCACCAAGTGAGTATGGCTTTTTCCCGTGAAGATGACACTTGTTGGATTGGCCACTATGCCAACCTTTTTACCTTGAAGAAGAGGAAAGTAGGCCTCGGTTCGGTTGGCTGCCACTTTTATGGGAGCGAACACTTCGGTTTTGGCATCTGAAGCTGAAATGGTTTCTTTTTGTTGTCCCTTGCATGCGGAAAACACCAAAAACAACAATAAAACTGTACTTTTGAATCTAGATAAAATGGGCATTCGTTGAATTTAGAATTATTTATTGCCAAACGCCTTGTTACAGGGAAGGAACATAAAATTAGTATTTCCGCCCCGATAATAAAAATTGCCATTGCCGCTATCGCCATCGGGGTGGTGATGATGCTCATTGCCATTGCTACAGGTGTGGGGCTTAAAAATAAAATACGGGAAAAGGTTGCGGCCTTTAACGGCCATATTCAAATTTCCAGTTTCGATAATAATAACTCCGAGGTTTCCCTGATGCCGATTCCCTTAAATCAGGATTTTTACCCGGAATTCAAAGATGTAGAGGGCATCAGACACGTTCAGGCAGTGGCCACCAAAGGTGGAATAATCCGAACAGCCGATACGTTTGAAGGGATGTTGGCCAAGGGAGTGGGAACCGATTACGATTGGAGCACTTTTGAAGAGTATCTGGTCGATGGTAGGATACCCGATTATAGTGGAGACCTCAATGAAGAAGTGCTCATATCCAGTTTAATGGCCAATAGATTGCAGTTGAAAGTTGGTGATAGTTTCTTTTCCTTTTTTCTTCGTGATGGTGATGCGTCCAAGCCACCGAACAATCGCAGGTTCGAAATAGTTGGTATTTATGACAGTGGTTTTGAGGAGTTTGATGAAACCTATGTGTTTGTGGATATCCGACATATTCAATTGATGAACAGATGGGAAGAAAACGAGATCGGAAACTTTGAGGTTTTTATTGATGATTTTGATCAACTTGATGAGAAAAGTAATGAGATATACAATAAAACGCTCTCCAACTTGGATACGCAGAACATTAAAAGTAAATACTTCCGCATTTTTGAATGGATCGGTCTTTTTGATTTTAATATCGCCCTGATCATTGGTATCATGATCATTGTAGGAGGCATAAATATGATAACCGCTTTGCTGGTCCTTATTTTGGAGCGTACCCAAATGATCGGGATTTTAAAAGCATTGGGGTCTGCCAATTGGAGTATACGGAAAGTGTTTTTGTACAATGCTGCTTATTTGATTGCCATCGGACTTTTTTGGGGCAACTTGATTGGTTTGGGGCTTATTTTTCTTCAGCATAAGTACCGAATGTTCAAATTCCCCAACCCCGAGGAATACTATATCGATTATATTCCCGTGCATATGGACTTGCCAACTGTCTTACTATTGAACATTGGGGTGATGTTACTTTGTTTGTTGATGCTTTTGGTCCCATCATACATCATCACCAAAATCACACCTGTAAAAGCCATTCAGTTCGAGTAGAAGATATGCTGTTGAGTGGGCTTTATCAATCTAAATTGATAACTTGTCGAACAAAATAACCCACCATGAGATTCAAATTTTATTCAACTTTATTTGCGTTAGCTATAACCGTTTCTTTATCAGCACAAAAACTTTCCAGGGCTGAAAAAAAGATTGTTTCCACCATTGAAAAAAATAATGCTGAAGCCATTGATTTTCTTGAAAAAGTGGTCAATATCAACAGCGGAACCCTAAATGCGGAAGGCGTAAAAAAAGTAGGGATGGTATTTAAGGATGCCTTCGATGATATCGGTTTCGAAACTACTTGGATAGAAATGCCGGCCGATATGAACCGTTCTGGCCATTTGTTTGCGGAAACCACGGGTTCAAAGGGGAAAAAGCTGTTGCTCATTGGACATTTGGACACCGTTTTTGAAGAGGACAGTCCTTTCCAGACTTTTGAAATGGTGAACGATAGCATTGCCCACGCCCCAGGTGGCAACGATATGAAAGGCGGGGATGTAATTGTACTATATGCCTTAAAAGCACTTTCTGATAACGGTTTACTGGACGATGCACAGATCATTGTGGCATTTACCGGGGACGAGGAGAGCACGGGCAAACCTTTGTCCATAAGTAGAAAAGATTTGATAGATGCAGCCAAACGAAGCGATGTTGCCCTTGGTTTTGAAACTTCCACAGGATTTAATTATGCCACAGTGGCCAGAAGGGGAGCGTCTGGTTGGGCCGTGGAAGTGGAAGGAAAACGTGCCCATTCCTCTGGAATTTTTAGCGAAGGTACAGGGGCCGGGGCCATATTCGAAATGTCCCGAATCCTTCATCAATTTTATACAGATGTCAAGGGCGAAGATCTGTTGACCTTTAACCCTGGTGTTTTACTTGGAGGAACTTTTGTCAATTACGATGAATTGACCAGCAAGGGAGATGCCTTTGGAAAAACCAATGTAGTTGCCCAAAAAGCCATAGTAAAAGGCGGACTCAGATTTATATCCGAGGAACAAAAAGAACGTGCCAGGGCAAAAATGAGGGAAATCGTGGCGAACAACTTGCCTAAAACTTCAGCAACCGTAAGTTTTACCGATAGTTACCCGGCCATGCAGCCAACTGAAGGCAACCTTGAATTATTGAGCACTTTGAACAAGGTTAGTCTGGATTTGAAGCAGGGGGAAGTGTTGGCCTATGACCCAGGAAGAAGGGGTGCTGCCGATGTTTCCTTTGTGGCTGAATACGTGGATGGGTTGGACGGATTGGGTACCATGGGTTCCAATGCCCACACCCCACAAGAAACCGTTAACCTAAATACGATTGAAGCATTGACAAAGCGTACTGCCATTTTGATCTACCGATTGATAAACACAAAATAATGGTAAAACTTAAAAGAAATAACACCACAGTTAAGATTGATGCTGGAGAGTTGGTGGGTTATGAAGTAAACGGATACCAGTTCATACATCAAAAGGGAAGCCCAGGATGGAGCAGTGCCGATACCGAAATGTTTCCCATAATCGGGCCTGTCAACGAGGCTGATTTTCGTGTAAAAACGCCTAAAGGCGAAGCGGTCCAAGACCAACATGGGCATTTACGACAAATGGATTACGAATTGGAGCATCAAACAGATACTTCTGCTGTTTTTGCCAAGGAATATGAGTCGGGAACCGAGGTTTCCAATTCAAAATTTCCTGAAAAATCCACGGAAGAGGCACTGTCCTGGCCATACGATTTTAGGTTTGAGAAATCGTTTTTGTTGACCGATGATGACCTTGAGGTTCATTTTAAAATTTCAGGAGAAGAGGGGATGCCCTTTATGTTGGGGTATCATCCTGCATTTAAACTGCATTCAAAATCACCGGTGATTTTGGCAAAAGGCAAAACGATTTCACTGGATGAGGTGTTGGCCGTTGGGAGTCGAGCATTGCAAGTGGCGGATTGTACTTCCATCACACTAAAGGACGAGAAGGAAATTACCATCGAGACCGAAGGTTTTGGGAATTTTATGTGTTGGACAGAGGTCAGGAACATGGTGTGTATAGAACCCATTTCCTTTTATCCCTATGCCGTTGAGCAAGTCAATATTCACCAAGGATTTCAAATGTTGAAGGATTCCGCTCAATTTAAGGTCGTTCTAAAACCTAAAGCATAGCTTTTAAGAAGCAGGGACTTGGTTATTGCTGTGCTTCAAAAAATAGTGGGTAAGAATACTTTCTGTTTCCAAAGTATGTTTCTGTGGACTGATAAAGGCCTCGACATCTTCAATGGAGGATACTTCAATGTCCGTATCGATAAAACCAAAGCCTTTGTAAATGCCATCTGCAATTAAAATAATCGCGCTTTCGTTTTCGTTCCTGCCCTTTTCTTTAATAATACGCACTTCAGAGGACAGCATTTTCATATGTGCTATCGCTTCCTCGACCTTTTGGTTATAATCCTTTGGGGACTCTTCGCCTCTGCAAATTCCTCCGCAGGTATTAATTTCATGATGGGAGCAAGCTGAATTGGTCTGCTGCAGATGGCAATACTTGGGGCAAAGCGCAAAACTTTTGCATACTTCTTCCAGATATGCTCGGCATTCGGTTTGATTATGAAACACTTTCAAGGGACTTGGAACCCCTTTAATGGTGTTGTAAGCCAGGTGTATAATTCCATTTCTGTCTTCATAGGCAAAAATAGCATACTGTCTACCTTGTCTTTTTTGCGCACGGTTATAGGGTGGAAAAAGCCGTTTTATTTCTGCGGATTCCATCAAAAGTGCCACTAATTCGCTGCCAGCCAGCTTAAAGTCAATATTTGCAGTCTCCCCGCACATTTGAATTTCTTTGCGGCTTTTGTCGTAAAAGTGTCCCAACACCCTTTTTTTAAGATTAATGGCCTTTCCTACATAGATGATTTCCCCATTTTGATTCATAAAATAATAGATGCCCGGTTTTTGGGGAATCTTATCAAAAACAGTTTTGGGCAAATGTGGCGGAAGGGTCGCTTCTTGACTTCGGGCATTCAAGAATTTTTTGAATACCATTTCGGATTCAGGTTTTTCCAAAAGTTTTTCGAACAGAAGCACGGTAGCATGCGCATCTCCGCGGGCACGGTGGCGATCTACCAAGGGAATTTCCACAGCGGAACACAATTTTCCCAAGCTGTAGGAACGGAGTCCCGGTATCAATTTACGCGATAGACGGACGGTACAGAGTTTTTTACGGGTAAAATCAACTCCTATTTGTCGGAACTCTTCTTTGATCACACCATAGTCAAAATTAACAGAGTGAGCTACAAAAATGCATCCCTCGGTAATATTCAGGATGTTTTGGGCAACCTCTTGGAAAGTAGGTGCATTTTTCACCATGTGATCATCAATTCCCGTTAGGCCTGTTATAAAATAGGGGATGGGACTTTCCGGGTTGACCAATGAGGTGAATTCGTCCACAATCTGTCCATTATCATATTTAAATATGGAAATCTCAGTAATCTTGTTCCCTTTGATTCCGTTTCCTGTGGTTTCTATGTCAATTATG
Organism: [Muricauda] lutisoli (nom. illeg.); assembly: GCF_017313105.1. Taxonomy (GTDB): domain Bacteria; phylum Bacteroidota; class Bacteroidia; order Flavobacteriales; family Flavobacteriaceae; genus Flagellimonas; species Flagellimonas lutisoli. Next base: position 149,769 of record NZ_JAFLND010000001.1, read on the forward strand.
GTGTACAAACTCGTAGTGCTGAATAAAGATTGAAATTATGGATAAAGTTTTCAGCATCCAAGGGGTAATGGTCTTGCCTTTAAAATTGATTACGGTATTGGGTTGGTGTGCAGTTTTTAAACGTTTTGAACTTGCGGTTAAAATTGGCAATATTGTTGAATCCGCATTGTTCCGCAATTGCGGCAACGGATAGCTCTGGGTTTTTGATGAGAATTTTGCAGGCGTTTTCAATCCGTATTTCAATCAAAAACTGAAAGAAAGTTTTATTGGTCCGCTTTTTAAAATATCTGCAGAATGCATTTTTGCTCATATTGGCTCTTTCCGCTATCTCATCCAATGTAATAGGCTCTGCATATCGCTCCATGGCATATTCGTACACCTGGCTCATTCGCTTACCCTCGTCATCGGTAAACGATTTTCGATAAACAAAGGAGGAAAGAGGAGTGGTTTTGGACTTGTTGATTTGATTGATGATCATTAACAACGATGCGATTTGTTCCACTTTGTTTTGATGTGATAGCGCATTGAACAAGGGAATGATTTTGCTTTTCCGAGAAAGGATACGCATCCCAAATACCGATTTCTTAAAGAAATTTTGGGTTGATGATAGGTCCGTAAGCTGAAAAAAATCCGTACCAAAAGAATCTTGATCAAAAAATAGGGTGTGCATCAAAGATTCCTCCTTGATACGGGTGTCGCTGCGAAACACGTGGGGTATAAAACTACCGATCACTAACACGTCCCCAGCCTTATATTCATTTATACTGTCGCCCACAATAAGAGAGCCTGCTCCTTTTTCCACATAGCTGATCTGAATTTCCCCGTGTTGGTGCAATTGGTCATAAAACACCTGTTCCCTGTCAATTTGATAGACAAGTGCCTCGTTTTTGGGTTTGGGTATTTTAAAGGGAAGGACTTTCATTGATGAGCCTAAATTATTTCAAAAATGTATTTTATGGCTAAATTAGGGTAATATAGTATAATAATAAGCTAATAATAGTATAAATGATAGTGTGTTCGGCTTTGTAATTTTAGATGGAAATAATTTAAGAAGACTATGGTAAAATGGGAGGGCGTAATGCCTGCTGTAACTACGAAGTTTACAAGTGACGACAAATTAGATCTTGTCATGTTCGAAAAGAACATCAAGGCGCAGATTGAAGCCGGGGTTCACGGAATAATTCTCGGGGGCACTTTGGGAGAAGCAAGTACCTTGGAGCAAGAAGAGAAAGAAACCTTGATAGAAAAGTCACTCGAATTGGCCAAGGGTAAAATTCCGGTAATAATGAATGTGGCCGAGCAAAGCACCAAAGCAGCCATTGAGGCAGCCCAACGAGCAGAGAAAGTGGGCGCAAACGGGTTAATGCTTTTGCCACCAATGCGCTACAAAGCGACGGATTACGAGACCGTTGCCTATTTCAAGGCAGTGGCAAACAGTACTTCGCTGCCCATTATGCTCTACAATAACCCAGTGGACTATAAAATTGAAGTGACTTTGGATATGCTTGAGGAATTGATCGAATGCGATAACATTCAGGCCATAAAGGAGTCCACTCGGGATATCACCAATGTGATTAGAATTCAAAACAGGTTTGGAGATCGAGTCAAAGTCTTTACGGGAGTGGATACATTGGGCTTGGAAAGCCTGGTAATCGGTGCTGTTGGTTGGGTAGCTGGATTGGTTTGCGCGTATCCTGCCGAAACAGTTGCCATTTACGAGTTGGTAAAAGCAGGAAGAATTCAGGAAGCTCTTGGGATATATCGGTGGTTCATGCCATTGTTGGAGCTGGATATAAGTCCGCAATTGGTCCAAAATATAAAGTTGGCGGAAGTCGCTACGGGAATCGGCACCGAACATGTACGTGCCCCTAGATTGCCATTGCAAGGAGCGGAAAGAGAAAGAGTTTTAAAAGTGATAGCAACCGCAATAAAGAATAGACCGGAACTTCCGGAATATAAAAATATAAATAGTGTAGTATGATTACAGGTAAAAACTGTATTGCAGGACAATTTAAGGCTGATGGGTCCGTGGAGTTCAGGACCATCGATCCGAAGGAGAATGTTCAGAACCCGACAGTATTTTTGGAAGCAACAAAAGAAGAAATAGAAAGTGCTGCCGAATTGGCTTGGGAAGCTTTTAAAACATTTAGAGGAATTCCAGGAAAACAACGAGCAGATTTTCTGAACACCATTGCCGATGAAATTTTGGCTTTGGACCAAGAGTTGACCGACACCTATATGTTGGAATCCGGCCTGACTGAAGGTAGGGCCATTGGAGAGCGTGGAAGAACTGTTTTTCAGTTGCGCTCGTTTGCTGAGCTTGTTTCCAATGATGACTGGCGTGAAAACACCTTTGATGCAGCTCAACCGGAGAGAAAACCCCAGCCCAAAGCAGATTTACGGAAAACTATGATTCCCTTAGGGCCCGTGGCGGTTTTTGGAGCCAGTAATTTCCCATTGGCCTACTCCACAGCGGGTGGGGATACGGCAAGTGCTTTGGCTTCTGGTTGCCCGGTAATCGTAAAAGGTCACCCTATGCATGCAGGTACCAACGAATTGGTGGCTTCGGCCATTGTAAAGGCTGCGGAAAAAACAGGAATGCCGAAGGGCGTTTTTTCGAGTGTTAATGGAGCAGTGCAGACCGGAATTGATCTAGTGAACCACCCAAAAATAAAGGCTGTTGGATTTACAGGTAGCATTGGAGGGGGAAGGGCACTTTTTGATTTGGCTGCCAAACGAGATGAACCTATACCAGTTTTTGCGGAAATGGGGAGTGTCAATCCTGTGATCATGACTGCAAATGCTATATCCAAAAGAGCGAGTGAGCTGGCAAAGACGTATGCTGGCTCCATTACTTTGGGTACAGGGCAGTTTTGTACAAATCCAGGACTTTTGTTAACGGTAAAGAGTAAGGATACCGAAGCCTTTATTCAGGAGTTGGCTAAAGAAACCATTGCCATTGCCCCCCAGACCATGCTACATCCCAATATTAAAAAAGGATACGAGTCCAAAGGAGAGGATGTTATCGCTCAGGAGGGAGTAGAGGTAGTTGGCAAATATGATGGGGATTTAAGCGTAAATGATGCAGCTTCGATTATTGCCAGTGTTTCTGGATCGGCATTTCTGAAGAACCCCAAAATGCATCAGGAGGTCTTTGGGCCGTTTTCCCTAGTGGTTCAATGTGAGGATGAAGCCGAACTTCTTCAGATTATAGAAGGATTGGAGGGCCAATTAACAGGAACCCTTATAGCGGAGAAGGATGATGATGCAAACCTATTGGAAATAGTGGAAGCGCTGCAAAATAGAGTGGGAAGGATCATTTATAATGGGGTTCCCACGGGAGTTGAAGTATGTCCGTCCATGCAGCATGGAGGACCTTATCCCGCGTCCACCGATTCAAGGTTTACGGCAGTAGGCATCCACTCGATCAAGCGTTGGGTGAGGCCTATCAGCTATCAATCTTTTCCCATGGAACTGTTGCCGGACCATTTAAAAAAATAGCGAGTGGCCAGAAAAACATTTTTTTGTGTAGACGCACATACTTGCGGGAATCCCGTGAGGGTCGTTGCAGGTGGAGCCCCTAATTTGGTGGGCAAGGATATGAGCGAGAAGCGTCAGCACTTTTTAAAAGAGTACGACTGGATCAGACGGGGATTGATGTTCGAGCCACGTGGGCACGATATGATGAGCGGAAGCATTTTGATGGCACCGCACAGCCCAGAAAACGATTTTGCCATCCTTTTTATAGAAACATCGGGCTGTTTGCCCATGTGTGGCCATGGTACGATCGGAACCATTACGGTTGCGATCGAAGAAGGACTGATTGTGCCAAAAACACCGGGCAAGATTAGAATGGAGGCGCCTGCGGGGCTGGTTGAAATCGAATATCAATTGACCGGCAAAAAAGTGGAATGGGTAAAATTGGTGAATGTAAAATCATATTTGGCGGCCGAGAATTTAACGGTGGTATGTCCAGAGTTGGGTGAGATTACTTTTGATGTGGCCTATGGAGGAAATTATTATGCCATTGTGGATCCACAACAAAACTTTACGGGATTGCAGGATTATTCGGCAGGTCAAATAATTCATTTTTCACAAGTGGTCCGAAAAAAAATCAATGAAAAGTATCCCGATAGGTTTGTCCATCCGGAAAATTCGACCATAAGGGATGTAAGCCACATGATGTGGACAGGACATCCCTTGGATGCCTCCTCATCGGGTAGGAATGCTGTTTTTTATGGAGATAAGGCCATAGACCGGTCTCCTTGTGGTACTGGGACTTCGGCACGTATGGCACAATTATATGCGAAAGGGAAACTGAAGCTGGGAGAACCTTTTGTACATGAAAGTTTTATAGGCAGCAAGTTCGTGGGAAAGGTCGAGGCAGAAACTACTTTGGATGGTAAACAGGCCATTGTCCCTAGCATTCAAGGTTGGGCGCAGGTAATTGGTTATAATAATATCATAATCGATGATGATGACCCTTATGCACACGGATTTCAAGTTCTGTAATGCAATAATCAGTTTATAAAATAAATGTTGAGATAATCAGTATGAAACCAATAAAATTATTCATTACGGTACTATTCTTACTCGTTTGGTCCACAAACTTTGTACAAGCACAAAGTGGCAACCAAATTTTGGATGGGATTGGTGAAACCGGAATGATTTCCCGCTATATTTTTGATGGAGATGCCAAAGATTGGTCTAGAAACAATCTTCATGGGAGAGTTTATGGCTCGGATACCCAGTTTGAAGATGATGGGCAGTTTGGCAAAGTGCTTTCTTTGTCTGCAGAAGACAAATCCTATGTTTCCATTCCAGGTGAATCTTTGGAGGGTGAAGAATCGTTGAGCATCACGACTTGGGTGAATTTCAATTCCTTGGAACAAGGTCAAACACTTTTTGATTTTGGGAAGGATGGCCGAACACACTTTTTCTTAGCTCCCGCAGGTAACTCTGAACAAGAGGGTTTTCAGGTTCAGGTTGTTAGAGATGGTGAAAAAGCGTACGGGATTTTTGTGGTCGATTCTAAAATTGAAACCGACCAATGGGTTCATCTTGCCTTGGTTTTCGATATTCCTTCAAAATCCATCAACCTATTTATTGATGGGAAGCAAGCAGGTACGGTAGATAATATGGAGATGCAATTGGGTGAAATGTTCACCCACGAAAACGTACTCTACATTGGTAGGTCAATTACATCTGGAAATCCCTACCTCAATGCCAGGATTCACGATTTTAGATTATACAGAATCCCATTGAGCGAAAAGCAAATAGCAAGGATTCGCTACATTGCTTTAAGGGGAGGCGATGAAGCGGTGAAAAGGGAGAAACCGGAAGATGACCTTCCAAAATTTGCTCCAAATAACCCACAATTGTACAATGAATATTTGGTAGGCGTATCCGATGTTGAGGTAGAAACCGCCGTAGGCTTTTTACCTAGATTGCCAAGGTTTGTTCAAGGAACGTACCGCAATGGTATAGAAGGACCAAAAGTGAGGGTGTTATGGCCAGCTCCAAAAGATAATTCCATGGTTTTGCAAACCGGGAATTACATGGTTACGGGTCGAGTAGCTGGAACAGATTTTCAACCTAAGGCAAAAGTAACTGTTGTTGCCAATAAAAAACCGGAAACGCCCAACCTTACATTGGATGTGTTTGGTCTGGACCAAGTTTCTTTGGATGTTGATGCGCATGGGAATCAAACAAAATTCATTGAAAATCGAGACAAGTTCATAAACACGCTCGCTCAAACCAATCCAGATTCTTTTCTTTATATGTTCCGTAATGCTTATGGTCAGGAACAACCTGAAGGCGCGCAACCCTTGGGAGTTTGGGACAGTCAAGAAACAAAGTTGAGAGGACATGCTACGGGCCATTACTTAACGGCCATTGCTCAAGCCTATGCTAGTGCCGGCTATAACAAAGAGTTGCAAGCCAATTTCGCCGAAAAAATGGATTACATGGTGGAGGTGTTGTACCAGCTTTCCCAGATGTCAGGTCGCCCCGCTAAAACAGGTGGAGCGTATGAAGATGACCCTACCGCCGTTCCTCCCGGTCCGGGCAAATCAACCTACGATTCCGATTTGAGTGAAAACGGTATACGTACAGATTATTGGAATTGGGGCAAAGGTTTTATAAGCGCCTACCCACCGGACCAGTTCATTATGTTGGAAAAAGGAGCTACCTATGGAACACAGCCTTCTCAAATATGGGCACCCTATTACACCCTGCACAAAATTTTGGCTGGGTTAATGGATGTTTATGAGGTCAGTGGAAATGAGAAAGCCCTGGAAATAGCGAAAGGCATGGGAGATTGGGTATATGCCCGGTTGAGCCAATTGCCTACAGATACACTCATTAGTATGTGGAACACTTACATTGCGGGAGAGTTTGGCGGTATGAACGAAGCCATGGCCCGTTTGGATAGAATCACCGACGAACCAAGGTATCTGAAAGTGGCGCAATTGTTCGACAATATAAAAATGTTTTTCGGTGATGCCGAACACTCCCATGGATTGGCGAAAAACGTGGATACCTTCCGAGGTCTGCATGCCAACCAACATATACCGCAAGTTATGGGCGCGCTCGAAATATACCGTGATTCGGAATTACCGGAATATTACCAAGTGGCCGATAACTTCTGGTACAAAGCAAAAAATGATTACATGTATAGCATAGGTGGTGTAGCTGGAGCAAGGAACCCCACAAATGCGGAATGTTTCATTGGCCAACCGGCCACGTTGTATGAAAATGGATTTTCATCAGGAGGCCAAAATGAAACATGTGCCACTTATAACATGCTTAAACTCACAAAAAATCTATTTCTTTTTGACCAACGAACCGAATTAATGGATTACTACGAGCAAGGCTTGTATAATCATATTCTAGCTTCGGTGGCAGAGGACAGCCCTGCCAATACGTATCATGTGCCCTTGCGGCCTGGTTCGGTCAAGAGGTTTGGAAATTCTGATATGACCGGCTTTACCTGTTGTAACGGTACAGCTTTGGAAAGTAGCACCAAACTGCAAAACTCGATTTATTTCAAAAGTCAAGACAATAGTGCACTCTATGTGAATCTATTTGTTCCTTCCACCTTGGAGTGGACCGAGAGAAATATCACCGTAGAACAGCAAACAGCTTTTCCTAAAGAAGACAACACGCAATTGAAGATAAAGGGCAAGGGTAAATTTGATTTGAATATTCGAGTGCCTCAATGGGCTACCAAAGGCTTTTTCGTCAAAATAAATGGGAAGAAGGTCAAAGCAAAGGCTGAGCCAGGTGCGTATCTTAACTTGAGCCGTACATGGAAAGATGGAGATGTAATTGATATAGATATGCCTTTTGAATTCCACCTGAACCCCGTAATGGACCAGCAGAACATTGCTAGTATTTTTTACGGTCCCGTATTATTGGTGGCACAAGAAACAGAAGCCAGAACCGATTGGCGGAAGGTAACATTGGATGCTAAGGATATTGGTAAATCTATTCAAGGGGACCCCGAAACATTACAATTTAGCATTGATGGAGTGCTATTTAAGACATTCTATGAAACGTACGGGCGGCATTCGGTCTACCTTGATATCACATTGGAATAAATGTCAATCAATATCAAATAAAAAACATTGAAAAAACCATTTACTACCTTTAGGTAGCAAAGCAATCAACTAAATATGACCAACATGGGTTTAAAAAAAATAGGAATTATAGTGGTGGCCATGGTAGGCTTTCATTCAACTGCTCAAACAAGCAAGTTAGCCGACCTTGTAACCGAGTTTGAAACGGATAATAGAGCTTTGAACCGCACTTACATTGTGGATGAATCGGAAGAATACTATCAACGACTCTCCAGATTCTATTCCGACTGGAAAAAAAGGATGAATGATGTAGATTTCGCATCATTGTCGCAACAAGGCAAGGTGGACTATATCCTATTAAAAAATTTGGTTGCCAAGAGGGAATATTTTTTAACCCAAGATTATGATGCCTTTAAACAAGTTAATCAAGTAAGCAACTTTGCCAAGGACATCTTTCCATTTATCGAAAATAGAAGAAGAGGCAAAAAACCAGATGCCAAACAATTGTCACAAGTCTTTCAAGATGCGACCGAGATTATTGATTCCGAAATGGAAAATTGGAAAGCCAAACCTTTCAAAGATTGGCAAACGGCAGATAAAGCTTCGGATGTGGTGCTCTCATTTCAAAAAGGGTTGGAAGAAGCTTACAATTTTTACTTTGGTTATGACCCGGACTTTACATGGTGGGTGGAAAAGCCTTATGAAAAGCTGAACGAAAAACTGACTGCTTATGCCGAGTTCCTAAAGGAAAATTATTCAGAAGACAGTGTTAGGGATGACGGTAGCGGAATTATAGGAAAGCCCATTGGCGAGGAGGCATTAAAAGAAAGCCTAGCATTGGAATTGATTCCCTATACACCTGAAGAACTCATAAAAACGGCACAAGAACAATTTGAATGGTGCAAAAATGAAATGATCAAAGCTTCTCGGGAACTTGGGTACGGCGATGATTGGAAAAAGGCCTTGGAACATGTTAAAAACACCTATGTTCCCGTTGGAGAACAACCACAGGCTATTTTTGATCTCTATCAACATTCCGTGGATTTTATTGAAGAAAGGGATTTGATCACCTTGCCCGAACTCGCCAAGGAAACTTGGGGCATGAAAATGATGAGCCCGGAAAGGCAAAAGGTAAGCCCCTTCTTTTTGGGAGGTAGGGATATTATAATTTCTTATCCCACTATGGAAATGGACCATAACGACAAGTTGATGAGTATGAGGGGAAACAATCCAAATTTCTCCTTTCCCACGGTACAGCACGAATTGCTTCCTGGACATAACCTTCAATATTTTATGACCAGTCGCCATAAAAGCTACAGAAGACCTTTTTATAATCCTTTTTGGACGGAAGGTTGGGCGCTTTATTGGGAAATTATTTTGTGGAACAAGGATTTTCCCCAGACTCCAGAGCAAAAAATGGGCATGCTCTTTTGGAGGATTCACCGATGTGCACGGATTATTTTTTCCCTTAAATTTCATTTAGGTGAGATGACCCCTCAGGAATGTATAGACCTTTTGGTTGATGAAGTCGGGCACGAATATGCCAACGCTGAAGCTGAGGTGAGGCGTTCCTTTACAACAAGTTATCCGCCATTGTACCAATTGGCGTATATGATGGGAGGGTTGCAATTTTATGCCCTTAGAAATGAAATGTTGGACAAAGGATGGACAGAGAAACAGTTTCATGACCGTGTCATGCACGAGGGCAGAATGCCCGTGGAAATGTTACGCGCTTTGTTGCAAGAACTTCCTTTGAACAAGAACTATAAAACCAAGTGGAAGTTCTCTACAGAGTTTAAATAGGGTGGTTAACCCACAACCTAAATCAAAGTCCAGGAAATAAACAGCGGGTTTATAGTTTAAAGATAAACCCGTCTTCCTCAACTTTTTTCTGATACTTTTCTTTATCAAAAACATATAAATAGGCCCCTTTTCTGGAAGCACTCATGTCCTTCTCATCCAGTCTCACAAGGATGTCAAGTGAATTTATTTTGTTAATGAAATTTCGCTTGTCAAGCTTTTTGTGCAAAATGGATTCGTATAAGTTTTGGAGCTGTCTCATTGTAAATTTTTCTGGAAGGAGTTCAAACCCGATTGGTTTGGTTAAGGCACGCCTCCTTAAACGGGCTTTTGCCTTTTCTACCATTTCGTTGTGGTCAAAAATTAGGTGTGGAGCTTCTTTGACATCAAACCAGTGGGCGGAATCTATCTGTATTCCGTCAAATTGGTGGCTCTCTACATCGATCAATGCATAATAAGCTACAGAAATTGTACGTTGTCCTGGATCTCTATCTATTTTACTATAAGTATGTAGTTGTTCCAGGTAAATATCGTTCAATCCTGTCAATGTTTCCAGGACGCGTACGGCTGCTTCGTCCAAGTTTTCATTTTTCTTCAGGAATCCACCGATAAGGGACCACTTCCCCTTTTCAGGATCAAAATTCCTTTTAATTAGTAAAATCTTAAGGTTTTCTTTATCGAATCCAAAGATAATGCAGTCGACTGCCAGTAGTACTTGATCTTCTTTTTGATAATAATTGAGATGAATATTTGGGTCTTCTGACACCTCTAAGTCTTCTTCAAACATTTTAATAGTATATAAAGTCCTAACAAAAATATAAACAATTATCTAATAGCGCACCCTTAAAATGATTTACAAGTGTTAAAAATACATTTTTTTAACGAAAAGTTTGCAAAACCAATATTTGTTTTATTACTTTACATGTGTACAAAGCACACTTAAAACAAATTAAACTAAACAAAATGCTGAAAAACAAACAATTACAGATAGAGAGGCTGTGGTTTTCAAAAAAGACTTGGATACTTTTTATGTTCTCTCTCTTCCTTGGACTGCAAATGCAGGCCCAAGATGTGAAAACTGTTTCCGGTACGGTTGCCGATTCTGCTACGGGAACACCTATTCCCGGTGCTAATGTGATCGTTAAAGGAACTACGAATGGTACCGTTACCGATTTTGATGGTAACTACACTATTGAGGCATCATCTAATAGCATATTGGTGTTTAGCTATGTAGGATTCAGGCCTCAAGAAATCGAAGTCGGTAGTCGGACAACGATCAATGTTGCAATGACTGAAGACGTTTCCACCTTGGACGAGGTTGTTGTTGTGGGGTATGGTTCCCAAAAGAAGGAAGATCTGACGGGGGCCGTAAGTTTGGTGGATCCAGAAGAAATGACCAAGCAAGCTACAAACGATGTAACCCAAATGATGCAAGGCCGTGTTGCAGGGGTTTCTATTACTTCCGATGGCCAACCAGGTGCAGCGCCAAGTGTACGTATTAGAGGTGTTGCTACTTTTGGTATAGGGGCCAGCGCTGAGCCCTTATACGTAGTTGATGGGGTGCCCATTGATGGAATTAGAGATATTAACCCTAATGATATTGAGTCTGTTCAAGTGCTGAAAGATGCATCTGCCGGTGCTATTTATGGTAACAGAGCTGGTAATGGGGTAATCATAATCACTACAAAATCTGGTAAAAGGTCTCAAAAGGTGACTTTTAGTTTTTCATCATATTTTGGTGTACAAAACATAACGCAGAAACTTCCAGTTCTGGATAGAGTGGGTTATCAAACCATTAATAGAGAGTTAATAAGTAATGGTGGAAATACAGTACCAATACCTACCGGGAATGATCCCAACTCGCCAGATTTTATCGATGATATTGATACCGATTGGCAAGAAGAAGGTTATGTTACAGGTTTTATCCAAAATCATAACTTTAATGTAACCGGTGGTACTGAGAGTACTAAATATTTTATGTCCTTGGATTATTTGGACAATGAAGGTACACTGGTGGGGCAAGGTCCAAATTATGAGCGTTATTCTTTTAGGGTTAATACGGAAGCAAAATTCGGGAAATTCACAGTTGGTGAAAATCTCTTTTTTGTGCGTTCGGACGAGAATCCTTTATTTGATACAGCTACCATTAATTTACCAGGCGGAAGACCAACGTTGGTCAATGACTTGCTTCAAGCTGCACCAACTATTCCAGTAGAGGATCCAAATCGTTTAGGTGGATTTGGTGGTGCAAATTCTGTAATACATCAATCAATAACACTTAATGTGCCCGGTATAAATACATTGATTGATAACCAATCAAAGGTAAACAGGTTAAATGCTAACCTGTACTTAAGTTACGAGCCAATTGACGGGCTGGTTTTAAAATCTAGTGCATCATACAATACTACTAATATTGAAGGTCAACTATTTGTTCCCGAATACGATTTGGGTTACTTTTTCCCGAATCCTTTGGCTCAGTTACGTGTTGTAAATACTAGTATTGACCGATTTTTGATTGAGAACACGGCCAATTATACCAAAGAGTTTGACAAGCATAATCTATCCGTCTTAGTTGGACAAACTTATCAAAAAGATAATTTTAGAGCTATTACGACTGTGGGTGGAGGTTTGACTGCGCCTTACATCTTAAACTTGGAAAATGCCACCGAATATAGTGTTTTCGATAACATCCAAGAATCGGCATTATATTCCTTTTTGGGACGTGTGAACTATTCTTTTGATGACAAATATTTCCTTACAGGAAACCTTAGATATGACGGTTCTTCAAGATTTAATCCTGATGTTCGGTACGAAGTTTTTCCATCAGTCTCCGCGGCTTGGAAAATACATAACGAATTCGATTTACCCGACTTTATAAGAAGCCTTAAATTAAGAGGTGGTTGGGGTGAAGTGGGTAACCAAGAAATTGGAAACTATCTTTACCAAAGAACCGTAAACAGGGGTATTCCTTATCAATTCTCGGGAGGGCCGACTGTTGTGGGCGGGGCTGTAACCCAGCTTATTGATGAGGATATCAAATGGGAAACCAGAAGAACGAGCAGTATTGGCATTGATGCTACCTTGTTCAAAGGAGGACTGGATTTTACTGCGGAATATTATAGAAATACATCTGAGGATGTTTTAGTTAATATTCCCATACCATTGTCAAACACGGTAGGTGCATTTAATTCTGAAATATTATCCAATGCAGGTTCAATTAGAAATTCAGGTATAGAATTATCCGCTGTTTATAGACAACCAATTGGTGATGATTTTTCATTTGAGATTGCCCCAAACTTTTATACAGTAAATAACGAGATACTAGAAATTGGCGGTCAAGAATTTATTACCGGTACGGGAAGCAGAAATATTGTAGGTCGTTCCTTAGGGGAACATTATGGTTGGGTTTATGATGGCATATTTCAAAGTGCTGATGAAGTAAGCAATGCACCTTTTCAAGCACCGGGAACGGCACCGGGAGATATTAAATTTGCGGACATAAGTGGTCCTGATGGAACACCGGATGGTGTTGTTAATGACGATGACCGTACTTTCTTAGGTCAAGGATTACCAACCTATTACTACGGTTTGAACATAACGGCCAATTATAAAAACTTTGATTTCACTATTTTCGGACAAGGAAGTGGGGGAAACTTGATCAACAGTAATCTGTATCGTGGTTTGATGCCAACTACTGGATATACCAACTGGCATGAGGATATTTTAGATCGTTGGACACCTTCCAATACAAATACCGATGTGCCACGTGTAGTTTTCGGAGATCCAAACAACAATCAGCGTGATTCCAATAGGCCAGGATGGTTGCAAGATGGAGATTATTTTAGGATTAACACCATATCGTTGGGTTATTCATTACCTAATAACATTCTCGAGAAGTTTCATATGTCCAAGGCGAGATTTTATGTTACATTCCAAAATGTAGCTGTTTTTTCAAAATATAAAGGGTATAATCCAGATTTTCAAGCTGGAGTCTTGAACCCTGGTTTTGATTTTGGAACATATCCAAGACCAATGACATCCATGTTAGGTGTTCAATTAAAATTTTAAAAGCTAAGAAAAATGAAAACATATTTCACAAAGATATTTTTACTTGTAGTTGTTTTTACACCACTTATTTCGTGTGATAATGAACTGGATATTAAAAACACAAACAGGCTTGCAACTGAAGAATATTATCAAAGTCAAGAGGAAGCTCAAGCTGCCGTAGATGCCATTTATAATGGACTTATTATAGATGGTAATTATCAGAGAATGACACCAATTATGGGTGACGCAAGAGGAGATGAAGCGCGATCAAGGAGTCCTTGGATATTTTTAGCTCAAACAGCTAATTTTACAGTGCCATCTACAGATGGAGCACTCGAAATAGCTTATTTAGGCTATTATACGGTAATCAATAGGGCTAATCAGGCTTTAGAAGCTATTGACCAAATAGAGGATATTCAACCAGAGCTTAGGGACCGTCTTCTTGGCCAGGCTTATTTTTTAAGGGCTTTGGCATATTTTAATGCTACGAATGTTTACGATAATGTCCCTTTGGTTTTAGAAGTGCAAACTGGAGCTGAAACTTTTTTTCCTTCTAATCAAGAAACTACCCAGGCGGAGATATATGCACAGATAGAATCAGATTTAAATGAGGCTATAACCAAACTTCCTGTGAGCTACGATAATGTTTCTGGACCGGATATGGGTCAAGCAGCACGTGCTACTGTCGGAGCGGCCAATTCATTAATGGGCAAACTCAAATTATATCAAGGCGATTATGCCGGAGCTTTACCGTATTTTCAAACTGTTGTTAATTCTGGTGTATATGATCTAGCTCCCAATTATGGGGATTTATTTTCTCAGGATCCGGCAATTGAAAATGCAAATCCTGGTAGAATATTTTGGGCAGAATTTACGCAAAGCGCAAATGTAGATTTCAATTGGGGCGGCGATCCAACAGTTAATTGGAGACAATTTTCGGCAATCGCTCCAACATATTCAGGTGCGGATTTTTACGACTTCATCCCAACTCAATTCCTTGTTGATGAATTAAAAGAAGAAAGAACCATAAACGATGAAATAGATCCGAGATACCCCGCTACCATTCTGTCCTATCTTCCAGATGAAGGATTGACACAATCTTATGGTCAACCATATTTCTTAGATCAAAATGAAAATTATATTGCTAAATATACTTTAGCAAATACTGGAGGAGATCCTTTTGTTTGTGGTATTAACTACCATGTTATACGTTTTGCGGATGTATTGCTCATGTATGCGGAATGTTTGGCGAATACGGGTAATATTCCATCGGCAGCAACTCATGTTCAGCGTGTTAGGGATAGGGCAAACCTTCCTGATCGAGAAGCGGAGTTTGCTGCCTATAACCTAAATGAATTTATGGATCAGTTGGCACACGAGCGTGTTACTGAATTGGCAATAGAAGGTTTAAGATGGTACGATATAAAAAGATGGGGATGGTTAGATGATCCTGCAAAATTGAATGAGCTTCAAGCAAATGATCCAGATTTTAACAGCTATGCTCCAAATAGGAAATATCAACCATTTCCTCAAACTGAATTGGATCGTAATCCAAATTTAGTGGGTAACTCAGCGAACGATTAGCCTCAATTGTGCATTATCCCTTGGTTGCTGTTCGTTTGAGCAGAAAACCAAGGGATTTTTATTAAAAATTAAATCAATATCATGGAGCAAATAAGAACATTTAGTTATTTATTTCTATTGGTGTTGACGTTTTCTTGTGGTAAATCTTCCGGTAAGAACACCTTATTTCAGCTGTTGCCTTCAAACAGGACCGGAGTTGACTTCATAAATAGAATAACCACAAGCGATAGTGTGAATCTACTTACCTATGAGTACTTGTACAACGGTGGAGGAGTTGGTGTGGGTCATTTCAACAAAGACAGTCTGCCCGATTTAATATTTACTTCCAACATGGAAGAAAGTAAAATTTATTTAAATAAGGGGAACTTACAGTTTGAGGACATTACCCTTAAATCAAATATCAACACTAACAACAATTGGTGTACAGGGGTCAGTGTAATCGATATAAATGGTGATGGCCTTGATGATATTTATATTTCTGTGGGAGGTATGGGAAACAAGGATAGCTACCCAAATTTACTTTACATAAATCAGGGAGATTCAACCTTCGTAGAATCTGCAAAAGAATATGGTCTAGATGATAAGGGTGAATCAATCCAATCCATTTTTTTTGATTATGATCGGGATGGTGACCTAGACATGTATTTGCTAACTGGAGGTGGGTTTGAAAATTCGGCCATAATGGTGAGGCCAATGGTTACCAATGGAACCTATAGAAACACGGATAGACTTTATAGAAATGATTTTAATGAGTCCATTGGTCATCCGGTTTACACCAACGTATCCAGAGAAGCAGGTATAAATTTTGAAGGATTTGGTTTGGGTGTTTCGGTCATTGATGCAAATAATGATACTTGGCCGGATATATATGTCTCCAATGATTATTTATCAAGGGATTTATTGTACGTAAATAATAAAGATGGATCGTTTTCGGAAGAAGCATTGACATATTTTGGGCATACAAGTCATTTTTCCATGGGCAATGATGTTGCCGATATCAACAATGATGGTTTAATGGATGTCATCACTTTGGATATGCTACCCGAACAGCGCAAAAGAAGAAAGCTTATGTCCGGCTCACATTCCTACGATATGTTCCAAATGGCTAAGAAGTTCGGTTATGGGCACCAGTATATGCGCAATATGCTGCATTACAATAATGGCAATGGTACTTTTAGCGAAATTGGACAACTAGTAGGAATCGATAGAACAGATTGGAGCTGGGCCCCCCTCATATCTGATTTTAACAACGATGGAAATAATGACATTTTCATCACCAATGGTTATGGCAAAGATATCACTGACCTTGATTTTGTTAAGTTTAGGCAAAGTGGCGCTGGGACATTTTCCGATCCCGAAGATATTCGAAAATCTGTTCTTGATTGTCTGGTTGTTAGGCCTACCATAGCGCTTAGCAACTATATTTTTGCTAATAAGGGGCAGTTGAAATTTCAAAAAAGGGCTAATGAATGGGGTCTTCAGCAAAAATCCATTTCTAATGGAGCATGCTACACAGACTTGGATTTAGATGGTGATTTGGAACTTGTGGTGAACAATATTGATCAGCCAGCTTTCATATATAAGAACAACACAAGGGAGTTGGGAGAAAATTCTAACTATATTCAAATTTCACTTGTAGGCGATAAATTCAATCCACAGGCCATAGGTGCCGAAGTTACCCTGTATCATGGAAGTGATATTCAAAAGAAGGTGCTTCAGTCGGTCCGGGGGTTTCAGAGTAGTGTAGAGAAAGAACTTCATTTTGGTTTGGGGGCAACTAGTCAAATCGATAGTATCGAAATAATCTGGCCCAACGGTAAAACCTCTACGCAAACAAATGTATTGCCCAATCAACGTCTCAAAGTGAATTATTCAGACGTAAATACAATCGAAAAGAGAAAATATGAAAATGGGCAACCGATTTTCCAGATTGATTCCTTAGTTGATTTTAAACACGAGGAGAGGGTTTTTAACGACTTCAACGTACAGTCACTCTTAAACCATGGATTTTCAAATTTAGGGCCTGGCCTTGCTGTGGGCGATATTAATGCTGATGACTTGCAGGATATATTCGTAGGAGGGTCATATGGTTTTGCTTCAACTATTTTTGTTCAGCAGCAATCTGGAGGATTTGAGAAAATAGAAATTCCAGATAGTGAATTGTACGAGGATTTGGGAGCTTTATTTTTTGATGCTAACGGGGATGGTCTACAGGATTTATATGTTGTCAGTGGCGGATCCGAACGGTATACGGGGCATCAGGGGTATCAAGATAGACTGTACCTTAATAATCCTGATAAAGTAGGCACTTTTGCCGAAGGTGTTCTCCCTACAATGCATGAAAGTACTTCTACTGTTGTTGGTGGCGACTTTGATGGTGATGGGGATATTGACTTGTTTGTTGGAGGCAGAGTAGTTCCGGGACGTTATCCTGAATCGCCGGCAAGTTATGTGTTGGAAAATAGAAATGGTCAATTTGTTGATGTAACTCAGGAGGTTGCTCCATCAATCGAAAATATTGGAATGGTTTCATCAGCGGTGTGGACAGATTATAATAACGATTCCCACCTGGATTTGGTATTGGTCGGTGAATTTATGCCTATTACCGTTTTTAAGGGAAATGGAATAAAATTAAAAAACATAACCGATCAAACCTCACTTGCCGAAACCAATGGTCTATGGAACAGCATTGTTGCAGAAGATTTTGATAATGATGGAGATATTGACTTTGTAGTGGGTAATATCGGGCTCAACTCACCACTTAAAGGGACCGCTGAGCATCCTTTAAGATTGGACTATGCGGATTTTGATGAGAATGGATTCATTGACCCCATTTTTTCGGTTTATGAAGAGGGGGGCTACCACCCTATGACTTCCTTGGATGAATTGACTGCACAGTTGCCACATTTAAAAAAACAGATATTACATTATAGAACTTATGCGAAATCGACCACGAAAGATATTTTGGAAATTTTGGGTTCTAAACAATATGCAACTCTGGAGAGTAAGGTGATGAGCTCATCAATAATTCAAAATAATGGCAAAAATGGTTTTTCAGTTTACCCATTGTCCCTTGAAACCCAGTTTGCACCAGTCTATGGAATATTGGCGGAGGACTTAAATTTTGACGGTCTATTAGACCTTGTTCTTGTAGGAAATTCATTTGACACAGAAGTAGTCTATGGGAGATACGACGCCTCTATTGGCACTGTATTATTGAACAAAGGAGGAACATCTTTTGAAGGGATTGACCCTGCTATATCTGGTTTTAAAGCGTTTGGGGACTCAAAAAGTATGGTCCGTTTGGATATTTCTAATGGACAGTCTCTGGTACTTGTTGGAAAAAATAATGGTTCAATGGATAATTTTATTATTGCGGAATCTGAAAAACAGAAAAAAATTGACTTTCAAAATGGTGAAAGCACTGCCAAAGTTTTTTTTAACAATGGGAAGAAAAGAAAAGAAGAAAATTTGATGGGCACTGGCTACCTCTCCCAGACTTCCAATAGTATTATTGTTTCAAGTGTAGTCGATTCCATCCAATTTTTTGATGTGACCAAAAAGCTGGTCCGCACGGAAATTCCAAATAAAAACTAAGATCACTGGCACCGTGTATTTTTTATAATTCTACAAAACAGTTGATAATGTTAAAAACACAAGTTCTTTTTCGAATAAAAATGCTTGGATATAAAATCCTCTTCATAACCATAGTGTCTTTTTTAGTGGTAACGGTTTCTTGTTCAAAAGAAAATCTTGAAGATACACCGCCCGTAGTAAGTGAGCCTAACCCTGACTCCGAACCGAATCCTGAACCAGAGCCCAATCCGGCCCCTGTATACACTGTGGATAATATTACGGATACCTATTTTGGTATCGCTGGTGAGGAAAATGCCTCGCAGTGGGGACCTTATAATGTGCATGATCCATCAGTGATAAAAGTGGGGGAAACCTATTATTGCTACAATACCGATGTTTCATTTGGTTCTGAGGTTCGTCCGGGAATCCAAATTAGAAAATCCCAAGATTTGATCAATTGGGAGTTTTTAGGGTGGGCTTTCAATGGCCTGCCATCTAAAGGTAGTTCCTATATTCAGAGTCAAGGCGCGGAACCTTTTAATTCCTTATGGGCTCCATTTGTTATGCAAGTTGGTAATGAATTCCGTTTGTACTATTCGCTCTCTTCAGATGTCGGAAGACTGAGTGCTATTGGCTTGGCAACTTCAAGTTCACCGGAAGGTCCATGGATTGAAAAAGATTTGGTTGTTACTTCTGCTGCCGACGGTACCGTTCAGACCAACGCAATTGACCCCTCCGTTGTCGTGACCCCAAATGGCGAACAATGGTTTTATTACGGATCCGCCTACGATGGTATCTATAAATTAAGATTAGATCCAGCTACAGGTTTGGCCGTGGTAAATGGAGATAAGGGTGTTAGGGTAGCGCAAAGGGGATTTACAAATGGAACGGTAAACGGAAATATCGAAGCTCCCGAGGTAATTTACAATGAAAACCAAGGCATGTACTATATGTTTATTGCCTATGATTGGTTAGAAACCAAATATAATGTAAGGGTTGGAAGGAGTGTGAATCCAGAGGGTCCTTTTTTGGACATAAATGGACTTGACATTAATACCGAGGCGGATAATGCTCCGATGATTTTGGCACCTTATAAATTTAAAGACCACTCAGGTTGGCAAGGGGTATCGCATCCCGGTGTCTTTAAAGATGGAAACGGCCAATATTATATGGCGCATCAAGGACGGCCTGGGGAAAACCGTTTTTTTATGGTCCTTCATGTTCGTAAAATTCATTGGACGGAAAATGGTTGGCCGGTAGTTTCACCAGAGCGATATGCTAATGTGGTCCAAACTGAAATTTCAGAACCAGATTTAGTAGGTAATTACGAACAAATTTTATTTGGATATCGAGTGGTTCCCGGCTACGCAGACGAACAAACCTCGGCAGATTTTCAATTTTCGGTGAATTTGGAGTTAATGGCAGATGGGACGATTAACGGAGAAGCCATAAATACATGGACTTATGAGGCTCCATGGCTGACGATAAGTCTAGATAACGGGGAAACAAATTACAAACTTTATGTTGAACGTGGCCGTGATTGGGAAAATAGGATTGAATCCACAATTTTGTTCAGCGGACTGGATGGAAACGGTACGGCGATTTGGGGTAAAAAAATAATGGATTGATGAAGCAAATAAATATAGGTTATTCGAATGTGGTAATGGTTTACAGTTAAGGCCAATATGCTGAGTACACTAAAGAAACTCAAATTGAACCTAACCCAATTCTGCACTGACTTAAGATAAATAGGGAAGTTGAAATGACTCAATACTGTGCGCGAAAAAATAGGAGGTACTAAGAGAATAATGCGCAATCCACTAAAGTCTTCAAATAGGTAACCTAAAATGCCACTAAAATCCAGTCTGAAAAAGAGGGCCAAATATAAAATATGATTTGTATAAATATCAGGTAATCAACAACATAGGTATTTTTGAATACTATTAAATAATATGAGGAAATATTTTTTTTGTTTTAACGAGAAAACTTTCGTTATTTTATAAATGTAAAAAAAACACTTATAAGATTTTTACGTAGCGTAAAGTCAATCTTATTTGGGTTAGTTTAAGTTTAGTAATTTTTAAAGACCACGATTTTGGTCGTGGTCTTTTTTAAACAAATGCACATGAAATTTTTTAACTATTCTACGGTCTTATTGGCCTTTTTGTGTTCGGTAGCTGTTTCTGCACAAGAACCTGTTCAAGTAACTGTAACGGAAGATACGGATGCCCCTGTAATAAGTAAACATATTTACGGACATTTTTCCGAACACCTGGGAAGATGTATCTATGGTGGACTCTACGTTGGAGAGGAAAGTATGGTTCCCAATACGGCCGGGGTAAGAAATGATATTATTGAAGCCCTGAAGGAGCTTAAGATCCCAAACTTAAGATGGCCTGGAGGTTGTTTTGCGGATACTTATCACTGGAAAGATGGAGTGGGTCCCAAAGATGAAAGACCAACTATGGTTAACAGATGGTGGGGAGGTGTTACGGAAGATAACAGTTTTGGTACGCATGACTTTCTAAACCTCTGTGAAACCCTAAATGCTGAACCTTACCTGGCCGCCAACGTGGGAAGCAGTACCGTTAAAGAATTTACTGAATATGTGGAGTATGTACTTCACCAAGGAGGTAGCCCTATGGCCGAATGGCGTAAGGAAAATGGTAGGGAAGAACCTTGGGATGTGAAATATTGGGGCGTAGGAAACGAAATGTGGGGATGCGGTGGAAATATGACCGCAGAGCATTATGCGGATGTATATCGTCAGTATGCAACATTTATGACGGATTGGACCAATAGTGATGGTTTGTTCCGTATCGCATCTGGTGCCAATGTTGATGATTATCACTGGACCGAGGTTTTGATGAGGGATGTTCCAAAGCATTTGATTGAAGGCGTTGCATTGCACTCCTATTCTTTTGTGGAATGGAATGAAAAAGGGTCCTCTATAGACTACAGTGAAGAGCAGTATTTTTCTACCATGAAAACCGCCCTTAAAATGGACACCTTGGTTACAAAGCATTCTGCTATAATGGATAAGTACGATCCTAACAACACTATAGCGTTGGTTGTAGATGAGTGGGGTGGTTGGTACGACGTAATGGAAGGAACGAATCCTGGATTTCTCTATCAGCAAAATACCATGCGCGACGCTATGATAGCTGGAACGAGCCTCAATATCTTCAATAATCACGCAAGAAGGGTGAAAATGGCCAACCTGGCACAAACCGTCAATGTATTGCAAGCCGTTGTTTTAACCGAAGACGAGAAGATGTTGCTTACGCCAACTTACCATGTTTTGAAGATGTACAACGTGCATCAAGATGCCAAATTACTTCCAGTTAACTTTGATTCTCCAACCTATAATTTCGAAGGAGAGGAACTACCGGCGATTTCAATATCGGCATCTAAAACCGATGCCGGTGAAGTCAATGTTTCCATGGTAAATATTGATGCTCACAAATCACATACAGTGGAAATCAACCTTGGTGATATGGATGTCAAAGATTTTTCGGGTACCATTTTATCCTCTGAAGATTTACAGGACCATAACACCTTTGATCAACCCGAAAAAATCACACCAAAAGAGCTGAAAAAAGTAAAGTACCGCAAAGGGGTTTTGGAAGTGGTACTGCCACCATTTTCCGTTTTGGTGGTAACGGGAAAATAAACTTTAAATTCAATATCAGATGCATATTTCCATCTCATCAAAAACTCTACGAATACTGCTCCTACTTTTATGTATTACCGTCGGTGCATTTGCTCAATCCGATGTAGTTGTCCACGATCCGGTGGCAATCAAAGAAAAGGGTGTATATCATCTATTTTGTACAGGTAAGGGTATATCACATTTTGTTTCGTCGGATATGAAGAATTGGGAGAAACTTGATCCTGTTTTTTCTGAAAAACCATCATGGGCCGATACGGTGGTCCCCGATTTTAAAAACCATATTTGGGCGCCGGATGTTATTGAGCAAGACGGAAAATATTATCTCTATTACTCGGTTTCGGCCTTTGCGAAGAATACATCAGCAATTGGATTGACAATCAACAAAACCCTTGACCCCAATTCGGAAGATTATCAATGGAAAGATCAGGGAATCGTAGTTCAATCTGTTCCCAATAGGGATATGTGGAATGCCATAGATCCCAATATTGTATTTGATGAAAATGATACACCTTGGATGGCTTTTGGGTCTTTTTGGGATGGCTTGAAGATGGTGAAACTGGATGATTCATTGTTGAAGATTGCGGAACCACAAGAATGGTACACCATAGCTAGGAGGGAACGAAGCTTTGATTTAGCGGATACCGACCCTGGTGATGCAGCACTGGAAGCTCCTTTCATCTTTAAAAAGGACGACTATTACTATTTGTTCCTGTCTTGGGACTTATGTTGCCGAGGGGAAGACAGTACCTATAAAGTTGTTGTCGGAAAATCTAAATCGGTTACTGGACCTTATCTAGATGCTGAGGGTAAAGATTTGGCTAAAGGGGGAGGCACAGTGGTGATTCAAGGAAACAAAAACTGGTACGGTGTAGGTCACAATAGTGTTTACACTTTTGAAGGTAAAGATTATTTCTTTTCGCATGCCTATGATGCTAACGACAATGGCCGTCCCAAATTAGTGACCAAGAAAATAAAATGGGTCAACGGTTGGCCTAAGGTAAAACCGATGAGCTAAATAAGTATGAGTATTCTGGCAAAAAATATATGGAGTAGTATTATCCCGATGTTGTTTTTGGGGACAAGCCTTGTTTTTGCGCAAGAAGAATACAGGTTGTCCATCAATACGGATATTTCATATCAGACCATAGATAATTTTGGCGCTGCTGCATGCTGGTTTGGTGAAGGCATTGGAAAGTATTGGCCAACGGCCAAGAAAGAAGAAATTGCCAAATTGCTGTTTAGTAAAGAGAGCGACTCCAGCGGTAACCCTAAGGGAATAGGACTATCTGCTTGGAGGTTTAATATTGGAGCTGGAACCTTCGAGCAAGGCGAGCAAAGTGGTATCAGCGACTTTAGGAAACGAGTAGAGTGCTTTCAAAACCCGGATGGAACTTATGACTGGAGCAAGCAATCCGGTTATATGTGGTTGGTTCAAAAAGCAAAGGAATATGGAGTCGAAAAATTGATTGCATTTTCCAATTCGCCGCCTGTTCAATTCACTAAAAACGGTTTAGGTTTTAAAACCGAAAAAGATAAAAAGACCAATCTAAAGGAAGATAGGTTTGATGACTTTGCCGAGTTTTTGGCAACTGTTATTGATCATTTTGAAGGGGAAGGAATTCATTTTGATTATGTGAGTCCTGTAAACGAACCTCAATGGGATTGGTTTGGCGAAGTAGGTAAGGCCAAACAGGAAGGGTCTCCTTGGAGCAACAAAGACATTTCAAGACTTGCCAAATTGCTTAATGCAAATTTGGCTGATCGCGATTTGGACACCAAGATTTTATTGTCCGAGTCGGCCCAACTCAACTTTCTATATGATGGATACGGAACCGCAGCTGAGCAAGTGTCCTCATTGTATTCACCGAAGAGTTCGTTATATGTTGGGCATTTGAGCCACGTAGCTCCAGTAGTCGCTGGCCATAGTTACTTTACCGATACTCCGGATACTACCATGATCAATATTCGACAAAAGGTTCAAAATGTGATAAAGTCACATGAAATTGATTTTTGGCAATCCGAATATTCCATGTTGGCCAATGGATTTCGAGAGGGCGAAGAAGGAAAGCGTACTGCAATGGATTGTGCATTGTTTTTGGCCAAGGTCATTCATTTTGATTTGACAGTGGCAAATGCCAGTGCATGGCAATTTTGGAACAGTTTAGAACCTGGTAGCCCTGATTTTGATACCAGATATTATTTCATAGCCCTCGACCCTAACGAAGAACATACGGATGGTGAGTTTTACCCTGTAAAAACATTATGGGCCATGGGACATTACAGCTATTTCGTAAAACCCGGAATGAAACGCGTCCATGTTTCAAGTGGATCACAGCCCGAAGAGGAGGCCCAAAATTTAATGGTTTCTGCGTATTTGGACCCAACTAACGATGCTTTGACCATGATTCTGGTCAACTATTCCGAAGAGGAAGCTAAAGTGGCATTGGAAGGGAAGCAATGGAAAAACTATAAGTATTACAAGCATTACTTAACAAATGCTGATGAAAATATCAATTTGGATAAACAGGATGAAGGGGCAATGCCCGAACAAATAGAATTGCCTAAAAGGTCCATTTCGACTTTGGTACTCCAAAAAACGGATGAACTATGAAGAAGACAGTACTGGTCATATTCGGTATTTTCTTTGGGGCTGTGCACATGTTCGCACAGGGTCCAGGTGTTTTGGAGAAAGACTTGAGCGGATACTTGTTTACCTATTTTACAGGTAATAACGTAGAAAACGAATCGATTCATTTTGCAGTGAGTCCGGATGGGTTTAATTACTATGCCCTCAATGGGAACGAACCCGTATTGGATTCAAAAAAAATCAGTTCTACAGGAGGAGTACGGGATCCACATATACTAAGGGGCGAGGACGGAAAAATGTTCTACATGGTTGTTACGGACATGACATCCCATAAAGGATGGGACTCCAATAGGGCCATGGTATTGTTGAAATCAAACGACCTGGTCAATTGGGAATCCAGTGTAGTGAACATTCAGGAAAGGTTCGATGGACATGAAGATTTGAAACGTGTTTGGGCACCTCAAACCGTTTACGATAAAAGGGCAGGAAAGTACATGGTGTATTTCTCCATGAAACATGGGAATGAGCCAGATATAATATACTATGCCTACGCCAATGGGGATTTTACGAATTTGGAGAGTGAACCAAAGCAATTGTTCTTTCCCAAAAATGGGAAATCCTGTATTGATGGCGATATTGTAGAGAAGGATGGCATCTATCATTTGTTCTATAAGACCGAAGGACACGGAAATGGCATAAAGCACGCGACAACTCGGGATTTGACTTCAGGGAATTGGGTAGAGGATGATGATTACAAACAACAGACTACCGAAGCAGTGGAAGGCTCTTCCATTTTTAAGCTGAACAATACAGATACTTACATTTTGATGTACGATGTGTACATGAAAGGGAGCTACCAATTTACCAGTAGCACCGATTTGAATAGTTTTGAGATCATAGATGATAAAATATCCATGGATTTTCATCCGCGGCACGGTACCGTTTTGCCCGTTACAAGAACGGAGTTAAAGCGGCTGTTTGGTAAATGGGGCAAACCTTCAGCATATCCGGAATTAAAGGGCAATCCAATCTTGGAAGGCTATTATGCCGACCCTGAAATTTTGTATTCCAATAAAACCAATAAATTTTATCTGTATCCAACATCCGATGGTTTTACAGGTTGGAGCGGGGATTATTTCAAGACATTTTCTTCGGAAAACCTTATGGATTGGAAAGATGAAGGAACAATCTTGGATTTAAAAAAGGATGTGGCCTGGGCAGACAGGAATGCATGGGCACCCTCCGCCATTGAAAAAGTCACCAATGGCGAAACAAAATATTATTATTACTTCACCGCGGCCCAAAAAATTGGTGTTGCAGTTTCGGACAATCCGAATGGTCCATTTTTAGATTCCGGCAAGGCATTAATCGATTTTAAACCCAAGGGGGTTAAAGGCGGACAAGAAATAGATCCGGATGTGTTCACCGATCCCAAAACAGGAAAATCATATCTCTATTGGGGCAATGGCTATATGGCGGTGGCAGAACTTAACAACGATATGGTCTCCATAAAAAAGGAAACCATTAAAGTATTGACCCCGGATGCTACTTATAGGGAGGGAACAGAGGTTTTTTACAGAAATGGCATCTATTATTTCTTGTGGAGCGAGGACGATACCCGTAGCCCCGATTATAAGGTCAGGTATGCCATGTCGGATAGCCCAATAGGACCACTAACGATTCCTGAAGATAACATTGTATTGGAGAAAGCCCCGGAAAAAGGGTTTTATGGAACAGGACATAATTCGGTGATCAATGTTCCGAATACCGATGAATGGCATATCGTATATCACCGATTTTCGGTGCCAAACGGCATCAATATGGGAGATGCTGCCGGCTATCACCGGGAGGTATGCATGGACCAATTCAATTTTAAACAAACTGGACACATAATAAAGGTAAATTTTAATGATCAAGGACAATGAGAGCAATCAAGCACATACTATTAACCGCTACTACCATTGGACTATTCATTAGCTGTAGGCAAGAGGCCAAGCAGGATGTAGTTGAAGACAAAGGACCGGAAATGGCCGTGAGTTCCACGGGCTATCCTATTGAAGCTGTAGATATCAGAAACGTAAAGCTCAAGGATGAGTTTTGGCTTCCCATAATTGAAAGGGTGCAGAACAAGACTATTGAGTATGCTATCGAAAAATGTGAGGAAGAAGGAAGGTTCGACAACTTTTTGATAGCTGGTGGTGAAATGCAAGGTACCGTTAGAGGGGAAATGCCTTTTGATGATACCGACGTTTATAAAATTATTGAAGGTGCTTCCAATTCCTTGATCAGTTCACCAAATCCGCAGCTGGAAAAGTTAATGGATTCTTTGGTGTCCATTATCAAAGTGGGACAGGAAAAAGACGGTTATTTGACCACTTGGAGAACAATCGACCCTGCCAACCCACCTGCAGAGTGGGTAGAAGTGAAAAACGGAGAGCGATGGGAGTCCCTTTTTATGAGTCACGAATTGTACAATGCAGGTCACTTGTTCGAGGCTGCCGTAGTTCATTACAAAGCTACAGGTAAAAGAAACTTCCTGGATATCGCCATTAAAAATGCCGACTTAATGGTAGAGACTTTTGGCGATGGCGAAGGTAAAATTGCTGCTGTACCAGGTCACCAAATCATTGAAACAGGGTTGATCAAATTGTATCAGATTACCAGAAAAGAAGAGTATCTAAAACTCTCTAGATACTTTTTGGACAACAGGGGGAATCCTGAAAACCATGAACTCTTCGGCCCGTATTCGCAAGATCATGTTCCAGTAGTAGATCAGGATGAAGTAGTGGGTCACGCTGTACGTGCTGTTTATATGTACGCTGCAATGACGGATATTGCCGCCATTGAAAAGGATACGGCTTATTTAAAGGCTGTTAATGCTTTGTGGGACAACATGGTGAACAAGAAAATGTACGTAACCGGTGGTATAGGCGCATTGCACGAAGGAGAAGCCTTTGGAGAGAACTATGAATTGCCCAACCTTACTGCCTATAATGAGACCTGTGCTGCTATTGGAGATGTATATTGGAACCATAGGTTACACAATTTGACTGGGGATGTCAAGTATTTTGATGTAATCGAACGTACCCTTTATAATGGACTGATTTCCGGTCTTTCTTTGGACGGTCAAAAGTTTTTCTACCCAAATGCGTTGGAATCGGATGGAGTTTATAAGTTCAATCAGGGAGCATGTACTCGAAAAGATTGGTTCGATTGTTCTTGCTGCCCTACCAATGTGATCCGTTTTATTCCTGCTATGCCCGGTTTGATCTATTCCAAAAAAGGAAACACCATATATGCAAATCTTTACGCAAGCAATGAAGCAAGGGTGGAATTGGAAGAACAAGATGTATTGGTGACCCAGGACACATCTTACCCATGGGATGGGAAAGTGAAACTTACTGTAAAACCAGAAGAGGCTGGTGAGTTCACTATTAAACTTAGAATTCCAGGATGGGCCAGAAATGAAGTACTGCCAGGTAATCTATATCACTATGCCTCCCAAATGGAAGAAAATAATGTGGTTAGTGTAAATGGTGAAAAGGTTGAAGCTGCTGAAGAAGATGGATACTTTACTATTACAAGAACCTGGGAAAGCGGTGACGTTGTAACCTTGGATTTCCCAATGGAAGTAAGGAAAGTGATTGCAAATCCTTTGGTTGAGGAAGACAAGGGGGAAATGTCGTTGGAGTATGGCCCCATAGTGTATGCAGTGGAGGAAATCGATAACAAAAACTCTTTTGACCATATCCAATTAACGGCAAACGAAGAATTCAAAGTAGTAATGCAGCCCGAATTATTGGGGGGTGTCAACACGATATCAAACGAAATATTAAACGCAATCCCATATTACACATGGTCCAATCGTGGAATTGGCAAAATGAAGGTATGGTTGCCAACAGAAGGAAATTAAAATCTACAAACTAAACAACATGAAAAATATAACTAGAGTACTGCTTTTGGCACTGGTTACGGTTTCAAGTTTTTATAGCTGTAAAAATCAAGAGGAAACCAAGACCAATATTAACGAAGGAGAAATCAATCGGGGATTGGTGGTCAACATGGAAGATACGGGCATAAAAATTCAACCCACGATGTACGGAATCTTTTTTGAGGATATCAACTTTGCCGCAGATGGTGGGTTGTACGCCGAAATGATCAAAAACCGCTCTTTTGAGTTTACCCTCCCGAAAACGGGTTGGGTGGAGCCCAATAGTGATAGGCATTCCTATAACAATGAGTCGGGAATTTTATCGGTCATCAAATATTCGGAAGAAGGAACCAATCATAATTTTGCCCGTGTTGAGGTCAAGAACGATGAAGGCTACGTGCTTATAAATGAAGGCTTCCGTGGAATGGGAGTTAAAGAGGGTGCTCAATACGACTTCTCGGTAAATGCTGCCAAGCGTTCTGGGGACATCCAAAAAATTAAACTCCAAGTGATTGATTCCCTTGATAATGTTCTGGGAGAGACTTCAATTAGTCCCGATAGCGATTCTTGGAAAACTTATGAGTCAACCTTCGAAGTATCCGAAACAGAGATGAAGGCCAAGGTCAAAATCACTTTCGAGGGTGAAGGTGAAATCGACTTGGACATGATTTCCCTTTTTCCTCAAGATACATGGAAAGGCAGAAAGAAAGGGCTACGTAAGGATCTAGTTCAATTGTTGGACGATTTGAATCCTGGGTTCCTTCGTTTTCCTGGAGGATGTATTGTAGAGGGAAGAACATTGGCCAGAAGATACCAATGGAAAAAAACGGTTGGGGATATCGAGGATAGGGAAATATTGGTGAACCGTTGGAACACCGAATTTGCACACCGACCAACTCCGGATTACTATCAGAGTTTTGGTCTTGGGTTCTTTGAATATTTTCAATTATCGGAAGATATGGGAGCGGAGCCCCTTCCCATTTTGGGGTGTGGGATTGCTTGCCAATTCAACACGGGGGAACTGGTTCCAATGGATGAGTTGGGACCATACGTACAAGATGCCCTCGATTTGATTGAGTTCGCCAATGGGGACACCGACACGCCTTGGGGTCAGGTACGTGCAGATATGGGCCACCCAGAACCCTTCAACATGAAATACATTGGAATCGGGAATGAGCAGTGGGGACCAGCTTACATAGAAAGATATAAAGTTTTTGAAAAGGCCATCAAATCCGAATATCCGGAAATCATCATTGTTTCGGGTAGTGGCCCCTTTCCAGAAGGCGATTACTTTGAATATGGTTGGGAACAATTGAAGCAAATGAATGCCGAAATTGTAGATGAACATTATTACAAACCCCCAGAATGGTTCCGTGAAAATGCAGACCGTTACGATAGTTATGATCGTAATGGACCCAAGGTTTTTGCAGGGGAGTATGCTGCTCAAACCGTGGCTATAGCAAGCCCCGAAAATAAAAACAATTGGGAATCAGCACTTTCCGAGGCAGCCTTTATGACCGGTTTGGAAAGAAATGCAGAAGTGGTTCACTTAACTTCTTATGCACCGTTGATGGCCCATGCCGATGGTTGGCAATGGACGCCGGACATGATTTGGTTCAACAATTTGGAATCGTTCGGAACGCCTAACTATCAGGTACAAAAAATGTACTCCACCAATCCAGGAACAGACCTTTTAAAAATAACGGAAGATGGTGATAAGATCATTGGAAAGGATGGGCTTTATGCCAGTGCGGTTAAAGATTCCAAAACCAATGAACTTATTATCAAGATTGTGAATACATCCGAACAAAGTCAAAATCTTTCTGTTGAGGTAGCAGGAGGTAGCGTAAATGATAATGTTACGGTGTTGACAATGGGAATGGACGATTTAGAGGCCGAAAACTCCTTTGAAGAACCGATGAAAATCAGTCCTAAGGAAGGAACCGCTTCTATAAATGGTGACGTACTAGAAGCAGAAATCCCATCGATGACATTTTCAATCTATAAAATCAGCATGTAGAAAATGAAGCATAGGGTTGGTAACATCATGTGGCTGTTTGTTCTAACAGCATTCTTTTTCGGTTGTGAACCGGAAGGAAGTGGTGTGTCCATGACCAACCAAGAAGGAACGCTTCGGGCAGAGTTGTTTTTGGATAATGAAGGAAAACCTTTTTACCAACTGTTCCATAAGGACAGTATGGTTTTGGATACTTCATATATCGGGCTCATTTTGGAAAATGTTGATTTATCCAAAAATCTCACGCTTGACAAAAAGCAACCTGTTCAGCAAATCTCTGAATCCTACACCATGTTTCATGGAAAACAAAAGGATATTAGCTATAGTGCAAATAAATATGTGGTTAGCTTTTCTTCAGAAAGTGGAATAACATTGGAATGTCAATTTAACTTGTCCAATACAGGTTTTGCGTTTAGATATCGAGTTTTGGGAGCAGAGGATAAACCTATCACCATTACTGGAGAATCTTCCAGCTATGGTTTTCCTAAAAATACAATTTCTTGGATGCAGCCTATGTCAAAGGCAAAAACAGGATGGAGTGAGACCAACCCTTCCTATGAGGAACATTATATAATGGAGATTCCCGTAGATGAGCCATCACCTATTGGAGAAGGGTATGTTTGCCCAGCCTTGTTCAAAACTGGGGATTCTTGGTTATTGGTGAGCGAAACCGATTTGCATGAAGACTATTGTGGAACAAGACTCATTTATGAGGAGGATAAAAACGGATTAGCTGTCAGCTTTCCTCAAAAAGAAGAAGTATTCCCTGGAGGAGGTTTGTTGCCGAAAGGCGAATTGCCCTTCACAACCCCATGGAGAATCATTAGTGTTGGTGATTTAGATCAAATTGTAGAAAGTACCCTTGGAACTGATTTGGCAGCTCCGGCAATTACAATGGATACCGCTCCCGTAAAAGGTGGTTTGGCGACATGGAGCTGGGTGTTGTTGAAAGATGATAGGATCGATTATGAAACATCACATCAATTTATTGACTATGCCGCTTCGATGAACTGGCCCTATACCTTGATCGATGTGAATTGGGACCAAAAAATCGGATTTGATCGGATGCAGGAACTTATCGATTATGCAGACTCAAAAGGAGTAAAAGTTATCCTATGGTACAATTCTTCAGGGGATTGGAACAGTACGGAATATACCCCAAAAAGTAAACTGCTGAATTCAAAAGACAGAAGGGAAGAATTCGCCAAGCTTAAAAAAATGGGTGTGGGCGGATTAAAAATTGACTTTTTCGGAGGCGACGGACAATCCATGATTGCTTACTATCACGATATTTTGAAGGATGCCGCCGATTTTGGCCTGTTGATCAACTTTCATGGGGCTACTTTACCACGGGGATGGCACCGAACTTACCCAAACCTGATGACCATGGAATCCATAAAAGGGGAGGAGTTCGTTACATTTGATCAGGCAGTTGCCGATCTTCAACCTAGCCATTCTGCAGTAATTCCATTTACAAGAAATGTTTACGACCCCATGGATTTTACACCCATGGTATTGGATAGTATACCTCATATTGACCGAAGAACAACAACGACTTTTGAATTGGCACTGCCCATTTTGTTAACATCCGGCATACAGCATATTGCTGAAATACCTGATGGAATGGCCAAAATGCCCAAAGCAGTGGTCGAAATGTTAAAGCAAGTGCCTACCCAGTGGGATGAGATCAAATTTATCCAGGGTTATCCAGGTAAAGAAGTCATAATGGCCAGGCGCAAGGGACCTGAGTGGTATGTGGTTGGAATAAACGGTGAAAAAGTCCAAAAATCGTGGACAGTGGACCTTTCTTTTGCAGAAAATCAAGAGGGTACGCTATTTTACGATAATGGAACAAAAATTCCTGGAATTAAAGACATAGACAAATCCTTCACGAAAATAGAAGTGGAGCCCTATGGAGGATTCGTTATAAAAATATAAAGAACAATAGAAGTTAGTTAAAGAGCAATGAAAAAATACGTAATAGGACTTGATTATGGTTCCGACTCGGTAAGAGCGGTAATGATTGACGCCCAAAATGGGGCGGAGTTGGCGTCCGAAGTATTCTGGTACCCCAGATGGAAAGCACAAAAGTACTGTAAGCCTGCTATAAATCAATTCCGACAACACCCTTTGGACCATATTGAGGGACTGGAACACACCATAACATCGGTAATGGAGCAAAGTGGAGTTTCCCCAGAAACTGTGAAGGGTGTCTGTATTGATACCACAGGCTCTTCCCCAATGCCCGTGACCAAAGATGGTACGGCATTGGCCTGTGTGAAGGGATTTGAGGAAAATCCAAATGCCATGATGGTACTTTGGAAAGACCATACTGCTGTAAAGGAAGCAAACGAAATAAACGAATTGGCCAGAAATTGGGGAGGAGTGGATTATACCATGTTCGAAGGTGGAATATATTCTTCCGAGTGGTTCTGGGCCAAAATTCTACATGTGGCCAGAGAAGACAAAAGCGTAATCGATGCCACGCATACCTGGATGGAGCATTGTGATTTTATCACCTATCTCCTAGGGGACGAAAAGGATTTAAAGGATTTTAAAAGAAGTAGATGTGCGGCAGGGCATAAGGCCATGTGGCACGAGAGCTGGGGCGGACTTCCGGATAAAGAGTTTTTATCCAAATTGGATCCATACTTGGCATCACTTCGCGATGATTTGTATGAAGAAACATTTACATCCAACGAAATTGCTGGCCATTTAAATAAGGAGTGGGCGGACAAATTGGGACTCACTACCGACACAGTAATAGCCGTAGGAACCTTTGATGCCCATGCGGGAGCGGTAGGGGCCAAAGTGGACCATCATGCCCTAGTTCGGGTAATGGGAACCTCTACCTGCGATATCATGGTGTCCTCCAATGAAGCTGTGGGAGACAGAACCGTTAAGGGAATATGTGGACAGGTCGATGGTTCCGTAATTCCAGGAATGGTGGGTCTTGAAGCAGGTCAATCCGCTTTTGGCGATGTGTTGGCATGGTTCAAAAGCGTATTGCAATGGCCAATGGACAACCTTGTTTTAAATTCCAAGGTCCTTTCCGAAGCTCAAAAAAAAGAACTTAAGGCCGAAGTGGAATCAAAGTTTATTCGCTCCTTGGCCGAACAGGCTGAGGGAATTCCCTTGTCCGAAGCAATACCTGTTGCCTTGGATTGGGTGAATGGGCGAAGAACACCGGATGCCAATCAAGAATTGAAGAGTGCGATTTCAGGAATCTCGTTGGGAACCAAGGCACCACATATTTTTAAATCTTTGGTAAATGCCATTTGTTTTGGCGCCAAAATGATCGTGGATCGTTTTGAGGAAGAAGGCGTGAAAATCGAGACCGTAATCGGTATCGGTGGAGTGGCCAGAAAATCTCCGTTCATTATGCAAACTTTGGCAAATGTGTTGAACATGCCCATTAAAGTAGCTGAATCGGACCAGGCACCTGCATTGGGTGCGGCAATCTATGCAGCTGTTGCCTCCGGAATCTATGACAATGTGATCGAGGCCAGTAAAGTCATGGGAAGTGATTTTGAAGCAGAATATTTTCCACAATCCTCCCAAGTGGAAGTGTATGCCAAATTATTGGAAGAATACAAACAACTTGGAAACTTTGTGGAAGAACAAACCAATAAAAATAAGTAAGCATGAGCTCAAAATATAAATCGCTCAAAGAAGAATGCTATGAGGCCAACATGGAGCTCAATGCCCTAGGTCTTGTTATATATACCTTCGGTAATGTGAGCGCTGTGGACAGGGACAATGCTGTTTTCGCCATAAAACCCAGTGGCGTACCTTATGAAACTCTAAAACCAGATGATATTGTGATCATGGATTACGATAATAATGTGGTAGAGGGAGGATTGAGGCCATCATCCGATACGAAAACCCATAGCTATCTCTATAAAAACTGGGGAAATATTGGAGGTGTGGCCCATACGCATGCTATGTATTCCGTTTCTTGGGCACAAGCCCAAAAGGACATTCCAATTTTTGGAACTACACATGCCGATCACCTTACACAGGATATCCCTTGTGCACCACCAATGGCAGATGAATTGATCGAGGGAAATTATGAACACAATACGGGAATCCAGATTTTGGACTGTTTTAAAGAAAGAAATTTGGATTATAACGAGGTTGAAATGGTGCTTATCGGAAACCATGGTCCATTTGCTTGGGGAAAAAACGCTGCCAAGGCGGTTTATAATACCAAAGTACTGGAAACTGTGGCCCAAATGGCCTATTTAACCTTACAGATAAATCCTGAGGCACCTAGATTAAAAGATTCACTAATAAAAAAACACTACGAACGTAAACATGGCAAAAACGCCTATTACGGTCAATAATCAAATTACAGTTAAATGAAAATATCCGAAAAAGAAATCTGGTTTGTAACAGGAAGCCAACATTTGTATGGACCAGAGACTTTAAAACAAGTAGCCAGCAATTCAAAAGAGATCGTTGATGGTTTGAATGCAGCAGGTAAGTTGCCGGTTTCCTTGGTTTTTAAACCTATAGTTACTACCCCACAAGAGATCACCTCCTTTTGTCGTGAAGCAAGTAACAATCCATCCTGTATAGGTGTTGTTGCATGGATGCATACCTTTTCCCCAGCAAAAATGTGGATAGCGGGTCTTAAGATTTTAAGCAAGCCCATGTGCCATTTGCATACACAGTTTAATGCAGAAATTCCGTGGGATAGCATTGATATGGATTTTATGAACCTGAACCAGTCCGCACATGGTGACCGTGAGTTTGGATTTATGATGTCCAGAATGCGTAAAAACCGTAAAGTAGTGGTAGGTCACTGGAAAGATGAACGCGTTCAGAATAAACTTTCCATATGGGCACGTGTAGCGTTAGGCGCAAACGAGTTAAAGCACATGAAAGTTGCTAGGTTTGGTGACAATATGCGTGAAGTAGCCGTTACCGAAGGAGATAAAGTGGCTGCTCAAATGCGTTTTGGGGTGGCGGTAAACGGTTACGACTCCTCTGATATCACCAACATTATTGATGGATTGGACCAAAAAGCAGTGGATCAATTGTTGGAAGAATACGAAACCAGTTACAATTTGTCAGAATCACTTCAAAAGAATGGAGCGCAAAGACAATCTTTGATTGATTCAGCTAAAATAGAATTGGGACTTAGAACCTTTTTGGAAGATGGTGGATTCAAGGCTTTTACGGATACTTTTGAAAATCTAGGTGTTTTAAAGCAACTTCCTGGTCTCGCGGTTCAGCGTCTAATGGCCGATGGCTATGGTTTCGGAGCCGAAGGTGATTGGAAGATGGCGGCTTTGACAAGAGCAATGAAAGTGATGGCGGAAGGATTGGAAGGAGGAACTTCGTTTATGGAGGATTATACCTATCATTTCACCCCCAAAAAGGATTATGTTTTAGGTTCCCACATGTTGGAGATCTGCCCTTCCATTGCAAGTGCAAAACCCTCCTGTGAAGTACATCCGTTGGGTATTGGAGGCAAAGAGGATCCCGTAAGATTAGTTTTTGATTCCCCTGCTGGTGACGCATTGAACGCTTCATTGATCGATATGGGAAACAGGTTCCGTTTGATCGTAAACGAAGTAGAGGCCGTGGAACCAATGTCCGATTTGCCAAAACTGCCGGTGGCGCGTGTGCTTTGGGACGCCAAACCTAATTTGGAGGTTGCAGCGACTGCGTGGATCCATGCAGGAGGTGCGCACCATACGGTATATACCCAGGCATTGACTACGGAATATATGGAAGATTTTGCCGATATTTTCGGAATAGAACTATTAGTAATAGATTCGGACACCAAACTAAGAACATTCAAAGACCAACTCCACGCCAATGAGGCTTATTATCATTTGTTTCAACACGGCATGTAGTCAACTAATTTAAACCTAAGACAATGAGGATAACCAAACCTTCTATATTTTATTTCGTTTTATTTGTGGTCCTTATAAATATGGGCTGTAAGCAAAACAAAAAAGAAAGCCAGTCAGAAATGGAAACTGTAAAAACCGAGAGCAAAGAAAACCCCATTGAGGAATCAGTCTTTGGCGAAATGCCCGATGGGACCAAGGTGAAGAAATTCACACTTAAAAATGAAGCAGGAATGGAAGTTGATGTCATCACCTATGGTGGTATCATAACCCGTTGGACGGCCCCTGATAAAAATGGAGTTTACGATGATGTAGTGCTGGGCTTTGATAACCTGGGTCAATATCTGGAGAGCAACCCATACTTTGGTGCACTTATTGGCAGGTACGGAAATCGTATTGCCAATGGGAAGTTTTCTTTGGATGGAAATACGTATGATTTGGCAACCAATGATGGGGATAACCATCTGCACGGAGGTGAAAAGGGATTCGATAAAGTGGTCTGGAACGCTGTTGCGAAGAACACTGATGACGGCGCGGCAGTTGAGCTTTCCTATACAAGCAAGGATGGGGAAGAAGGATACCCGGGTAAATTGGATGTCAAGGTGACCTATACACTTACTGATGATAACGAATTGGATATACAGTACGAAGCTGTAACCGATAAACCCACCATTGTAAATCTTACGCAGCATAGTTATTTTAATCTTTCCGGAATGTTTACCAAAAAGGTATTGGACCATAAATTATACCTGAATGCCGATACTTTTCTTCCGGTAGATGGAGGTTTGATCCCGACCGGTGAGATGAGACCGGTGGTAGGAACACCTTTTGATTTTAAGGAACCCAAATTAATCGGACAAGAGATAGGAACAGATAACCAACAGCTCGACCTTGGTAAAGGATATGATCATTGCTGGGTGCTAAATGAAGAAGAAGAAAATTTCCGTTTGGCAGCGACCGTACATCATCCAAAAACCGGCCGTTTCATGGAAGTGTACACCGATGAACCAGGAATACAGTTTTATAGCGGGAACTTTTTGGATGGAACCTTGCCGGCAAAAAACGGAGGTACATATGTTCAAAGATCGGGTTTCTGTTTGGAAACCCAACATTTCCCTGATAGCCCTAATCAAAGTGATTTTCCTTCAGTAAGGTTAAATCCTGGAGAAACATATTCTTCTAGGACTTTATACAAACTATCAACCAAATAAAAAACTACTATGAAGACATTGGATACTTTTGATTGGATAACCATATCCATCTACTTTTTGGTCCTATTGGGTATAGCCCTTTGGGTGATCCGCAAAAAGGAGAACAACACAGAGGATTATTTTTTGGCAGGTAGAAATGTGGGCTGGTTTGTGGTCGGTGCTTCTATATTTGCTTCCAATATTGGGTCGGAACACGTTGTGGGCCTTGCGGGAGCTGGAGCGGGTAACCGATTGCCCATGTTGATTTATGAGATCCAGGCATGGGTAGTTCTGATTTTGGGTTGGGTATTCCTTCCATTTTATGCAAGGGCAGGAGTGTTTACCATGCCAGAATTTTTGGAAAAGCGTTTCGACGCCAGAGCTAGATGGATTTTATCGGTATTCTCCATTGTAGCCTACGTGCTTACCAAAATATCGGTAACCATTTATGCAGGTGGGGTAGTAGTTTCTGCCTTATTAGGTATTGATTTTTGGACAGGTGCAATCGCAACTGTGGTCTTGACAGGGGTTTATACGGTGCTGGGAGGTATGCGTGCAGTAGTTTATACTGAAACCCTCCAAGCTATTATTTTGGTTATAGGCGCCGCAGCATTGACCATAATAGGTCTTGATCATGTAGGTGGTTGGGAAAGTATGAAGCAAACAGTGACCCCAGAGTATTTAAATATGTGGAGGTCGGCTTCCGACCCCGATTTTCCTTGGCCATCGCTTTTGATTGCCAGTACCATTACAGGTATTTGGTATTGGTGTACCGACCAATATATTGTTCAACGGGCATTAACAGCAAAGAATATAAAAGAGGGTAGGAGAGGTACAATTTTCGGCGCTTTGTTGAAATTGTTGCCAGTATTCTTATTCTTGATCCCCGGGGTTATTGCATTGACCTTAAAAATGAGAGGGGAATTGGAATGGGATTCACCAGACCAAGCATTCCCTGTTTTGATGAGTAATTTATTGCCATCTGGATTAAGGGGGTTGGTGGCAGCTGGGCTCTTGGCAGCTTTAATGAGCTCTTTGGCATCGGTGTTCAATTCCTGTTCTACCCTGTTTACGGTGGATATCTATAAAAAATTGAGACCTAATACTCCCGAGAAAAAATTGGTGAGAACAGGTCAGATTGCAACTGTGATCGTTGTGTTCATTGGTATTATTTGGATACCGATTATGGCCAATATCTCTGGAGTATTGTATGAATATCTGCAAAGTGTACAGTCTTACATCGCCCCCCCGATTACCGCTGTTTTCTTATTGGGTATTTTCCATAAACGAATCAACGCCCAAGGAGCTTTTGTCACCATGGTTGTTGGATTTATCGTGGGTGCGTTGAGAATTGTACTGGAATTGGTAAAGGATTCGTTGGACCCTGGAAGCTTCTGGTTTCTACTCGGCGACATGAACTTCTTGTCCTTTGCGGCCTGGTTCTTCCTTTTCTGTATTATTCTGATATTGGTCGTGAGCTATGCTACCGCACCACCATCAGACGAGAAACTGAAGAATCTTACCTATGCTACCATTTCTGAAGAAGAAAGAAAGGAGAACAAAAGCAGTTACAATTGGAAAGATATTGCCATCTCACTTGTAATCATTGCTATTGTGGTTTATGTGATGATATGGTTTAACGGAAAATAATAAAGTTTAACTTCTAGTTTACAGCGCCCCTCTTTTAAGAGGGGCTTTTTTTTTAAAATCCGATTGAAGCATATTTCAAAGCTTTGTAGATTGACCAATGTCATTTTTTACATGTTCTCATAGGTATATCTTTGATAAAAGCCGTGCTACGATGAAAACAGTTTTGATTCCTACCGATTTCTCCAAGAATTCTCTGCATGCCCTGCAATATGCACAAGAACTATTTAAATGTGAACGTGCGTGCTTTTTTGTCCTACACGCTTATGGTGAAGAAGTATATGGGGAATACAAGACAGTGGACAAGGAGAATGCACAAAAGCTAAAAGAAGAAATAAAAACGAAAACAGAAAAAAAATTAGATGAACTAATTGACTCTG
Source organism: [Muricauda] lutisoli (nom. illeg.) (assembly GCF_017313105.1). Classification (GTDB taxonomy): domain Bacteria; phylum Bacteroidota; class Bacteroidia; order Flavobacteriales; family Flavobacteriaceae; genus Flagellimonas; species Flagellimonas lutisoli. The sequence continues at coordinate 189,645 of NZ_JAFLND010000001.1, forward strand.
TAATAGGTGAACCCCCAAACCCGCTCCATAATTTTGAGACCATCGCATCTTTTGATAGTTTAATTGATGCTGTTAACGACTTTGTGGATGAAATGAACATTGATTTGGTGATCATGGGAACCAAAGGAGAGACCAGTGATCATAAGACCACCTTTGGTAGTTATACTATAGAAATTTTTAAATATGTAAAGTGTCCGGTATTGGCAGTGCCCGAAGATTTTGAGTATCGCCAACCCAAAGCAATACTTTTTCCAACAGATTATCTGCTCCCATACAAACGTAGGGAACTTAAACTCTTGGGTGACTTGGCCGGTAAATTCAAGTCCAAAGTGCATTGCTTGTACATCACGGATTTTGATGAGCTCAGCCCAAGGCAAGAGGATAATAAGTTGTTTTTGGAAGAAACGCTTACCAGACCTTATTTATATTTTGAGACAACCCCCATTAAAAATAAAGCCGAGGTTATCTTGGAGCAAATAAAAAAGAAGGATGCAGGGATGCTGGTAATGATGAATTCAAGACACTCTTTTTTCGAGGACATGCTCTATAGGTCAACCGTAGATCTACTTGGCTTAAAGATTAAAATACCATTTTTGGTAATGCAAAACCTTAAGCGATAAGCAATGAAAAAGAAACGAATTATATTGCCTACCGACTTTTCCAAAAACTCTTGGAATGCCATTGCCTATGCCTTAAAGGTTTTTAAAGATGTGCCTTGCGACTTTTTTGTACTCAATTCATATCAGGTAGGAGCTTCCGGTCTGTCTACCAAAATGGCCGGCGCCAACGATACCCGATTGTACAATTTAATAAAGGAGCAATCCGAGCGGGATTTAAAAAGGGAGCTGGAAAAGATAAAAAAGTTGGACAAAAACCCTGAGCATACATTTATTACAAGATCCTTGGCCGATACCTTGGTCAATGCCATTGGAAAAACAGTGTATAATGAAGAGATAGATTACATTATAATGGGAACCAAGGGAGCTTCTGGGTTAAAAGAAGTTTTTATGGGAAGCAATACCTATAAAATAATCAAGGAAATTGATTTTTGTCCTGTGTTGGCTGTTCCGGACGATTATGAGACCGATGGGAAAATAGATTCCATATTATTGGCAACCGGTTATGAGCATCTTTTTGAAAGCTACGAGCTAAAACCAGTGCTGAACTTTGCAGAATATTTCAATGCCAAACTTTGGATAACACATGTGGGAAGTTTGGATGCACTGACCTCCGAACAAAAAGCCTCTAAAATTTCACTGGAAAAACGTTTAAAAGCTATCAATTTTGAGTTTGTGGAGGTGGAAAAAGATACCTCCGTTAACCAGACCATTCAAAATGTAGTTGACAAGGACAATACCATAGATATGGTGGTGATGATCAATCAAGACCATTCATTTTTCGAAAGGCTTACCCGAGAACCTGTTATCAAAAAAGTGAGCTTCAACTCCAAAGTGCCTTTTTTGGTAGTCCATTTGTTTGAATAGGGAACAAGTATTTATAAAAAAGACTTTGCCAACTGCACAATTTCACCTTTTTGTAGTACTCCGGACTTTCTCCAGAGCTGTTCACCGTTTTTAAAGAATATCATGGTAGGCACACCTCTTACTTGGTAGGTGTTGGCAAGGCCTTGGTTCTTGTCGACATCAATTTTTACAATTTTCAAAGAATCTCCCATTTCATCTTTTACTTGCTTTAAAATGGGTGCCAACATTTTACAAGGACCACACCACTCTGCGGAAAAGTCGATAAGTGTTAATTGGTCACTGTTGATTAAAGCTGCAAAATTTCCTTTCATTGTTCTAAAAATTATACCCTGCAATTTATAAAAACCCGCATTTTTTAAAAGTGACTTATGTCACCTTGACCGCTAAAGTTTTTTAAGGCAGATAGAAGAGCGAGTTGGGTCGAATACTTTTTCTATCTTTAATCACTGCACAACTAATCAAACTACTTTGAACATGCACACTAAAATTACTGGATCTATCCTTGTCTTGTTTTTATTGGTATCCTGTAAAAGCGATAAGAAAAAAGAAGAACCCGATACTTGGCGCACCAAAAAAGCAGCAGTGGAAAACGCCACCCATAACCAATTACTGGATGTCGAAAAAGAGCAGGGCTGGGAGTTGCTGTTTGACGGAAAAACCATGGATGGATGGCATTTATATAATGACCCGAATGCCGATTCTGTTTGGGAGGTTGTTGATGGTGAGCTCCACAGTAATGCCAACGATGAATCATTGACCGCTGGTGACCTAGTGACTGATAAGGCGTACACCAATTACGAACTTTCGTTGGAATGGAAAATATCCGGAAATGGAAATAGTGGGGTCTTTATCAATGTACAGGAATTGCCGGAGGTTCCAACGGCATGGCAAACAGGACCGGAATATCAGATTTTGGGTGCTGACCATATGGATTATGATGTTCCTGAAAAACGACCAGGCTGCCTTTATGTTTTCTTGCCCCAGCAAAATGAAGTGGAAGTAAAACAAGGAGATTGGAACAAAACAACAATAAAGCAAGTAGATGGGAAAATATCGTTCTATTTGAATGGAGTTCTGACAGCTGAGCAAGATTTCAACTCACCTGAGTGGAAACAAATGATTGCGGAAAGCCGTTTCTCAAATTATCCTGAATTCGGTAAAACCACCGAAGGCAAAATAGCGCTACAATACTGGTATTTTGAAACTTGGTTCCGTAATATAAAAATCAGGGAGCTCTAAGTTTTTGTGCTTCGATAATATTTCTAGTTAGCGTCGTGTTTCAATAATCTTGGTTGGTCAATTCCAATAAGCCATCCAATATCTCATCATCTTCGTCCAGTAAATGGTCTTTGATGTATATGTCGGGAATTACACCTTCTTCTTTGGTACTTCCATTAACGCGGACCATTTTTCCTTTGGAAACATTCACGGAAATTCTGGTGTTCGGTAGCTCAAATTGAAATATGGAAGCATAAAGTGAGGGATATTCCCCGGTCTCCTCCCCAACAATGGTCCCAAACCCATAATCCTGGATTTGCGCTGCGGTCACCGTAGCCTGTGAGTGCGATTGTCGGTTGACCAAAACATAGACATTGCCCAGGAACCTTTTGCTTTCTGGTTGCGGTTGGTAGGTTTCGATTTCATATTCGTAAACCTCACCATTTTCATGGTTGAGCACACTTTGCCAAAATGTGCTGGTTGTATCGTAGTTTTTCCGGGTGTGTTCCTTTAAAAATGCACTGGTTTTTAACTGAAAGCTTGAATTCCATTTGAATGGCCTGTCGGCAAAATAGGAAACCAGATAATCACTATAGGAATCGTCGCCGCCTCCATTGTTCCTAAGGTCCACAACGAGATTTTTACTCTCTTTCTTTTTTATTGTAATGAACGCAGAATCAATAAACTTTTGATATTCTTCTTCATCCCCGCCAAAGTTGCCTGGCTTTAGATAGGCAGATTCCCCCAAGAATTTTAAGTTCCGTTCTGAATCGATCAATTCCCTTCTTTTCATTTCATAACCTTGGATTACGTCAACGGCATCAATCATATAGGTTTTTGTAACCCCGTTAGATTTTATTGCGACCTCAAAACTGTCCTGTTTACCATATACCTGCCAGTAATATCTAGGAAAGGAGTACAATTCCAATTTGGCGTTTTTAAAATAGGTGCGTTCAGCCGAAATCAAAGGGTATATGTCCGATAGGATATTGGCCATAGTAATACCATTGATACTAAGTATTTCAGAACCAATTTTAATTTCCTCGTTGTTGGACCAATTTTTCCGTATCAGGGATTTACCGTTTTCAAAGGCAATTTCCAATGGAAAAAGCGTACCCTTGGAATTTGCAAATTCACCGTAAGATTTTCCTGGAAAACCAATTTCGGTATGACCGTTATTTGCCTTGGAAATAATTTTTTGAAATAGGGAGGTAGCTTCCAATAAGCTAAAGCTATCTTTTTTCATTTCTTGTTTGATTTGGTCATAGTTTGCATCAAACTCCGATTTTGGGGTATAGGCATACAGGTTGTAATGTGTCTCTTCCAATGATTCTTTCAAAAATGCCATGTCTTCCAATAGTTCCTTTTTTGAGAAATGATTTTGAGCAACAAGGTTTGTACAGCAGAATAGGCCTGTGGCGAGTAAAAGTTTATACAACGGGATTGAGGTCGAAAAAATCGTTTTCATCAAATTCAAATTTTCCGCAAAACTAGATGTATGCTTACTACGGTGCGACCGAATGCTTCTTTTCGGACTCTTTTTTTTGTTGATTAGCATATTGGCTTGGGGTTTTACCCGTAGTTTTTTTGAAGGCATCGTTGAAAGTGGATTTGGATTTGAACCCACATTCAAAAGCAAGACCGAGCAAGGTCAATTTTCTATTTTCGGGCTTTGCCACAAGCTGTTTAAATTCTTCCACACGATACCCGTTGACGTACTCGTAAAAGTTTTTCGAAAAGCTACGATTAATGGTATGGGAAACTTGTTTGGGATTTAGGTCCGCAAGTTCGGATAACTTGGTCAGATCTAGTTCTGGGTCAAGGTATGGCTTTTTGCTTTCCATCACTTTGGTAATTTTACTGGCCCATTTGGGATTGTGTGTGCTGTCATCGGATTTTGTTTTTCTTGATGAGTAACCCGAAGTTTTGGTTCGTGCCTTTACATAGCCTTTGAAACCGATCCAATAGCTTACAATGGCCACTCCCACAAAAGCAGGTAGGAAATACATCTCTCTCAGGCCCCGGTCAAAAACAAAACGATCAATTTCGGACAAAATATTCCACCCGATCCAAAACGCAGAATAAATGATTATCGGAGCTTTTAACCAATTCAAGGATTTGTTTTCCAAATTGGAAAAGCGTTGTTTTAGCCAATTTTGATATCGGAACAAAACTACAAGCGATATTATGGTATAGAGGGTAATGGATAAAACCCCTAACCATTGCTCGGCCAAATAGTATTTGGTGTAGGGGTGTGCCGGTGTTTGATAGAGTCCATCGGAACCAAGTCGGTAAAATGCAGTTCTGTAGAAAATAAATTCCAGTACTACCGGAACAAAATGAATCAGGTCTTTTTTGGAAAATCTGAAATCATTGTCGGTAATACTTTTGGTATAGAAATACAATGCTGGGCCAATACCGTAGAGCAGTTCCAATTGCACATACCTAAATGTATCCATCATGTTATAGCTTCTCAGTACATTGACCAAGGCAATATTCAATGCCATCAAAGCAAAAAAGAAGATAAGGAGCGATAAAAAGGTGTTGGATTGGCTTCGCGGACGTTTGGTCAGCAATAAAACACCCAATACAATGGCCTGCGCGGCAAAAACAAATATAATTGTTGTTAAAATTGGATTTGGCGAACTCATCAGGTCGCTAAGTTAACCAATTCCCTAGGTAACTTAGTATTCCAATCTTTTCCGGTTCAGCAATACTTTGGCATAGTCACGGGCCATTCTATCCCCGAATTCTTGATAGGCACGTTGTGCCCATTCCAAAGCCAAATCGGTCTCACCCCTTACCTCGTAAGCCACGGCAACATTGTGCGCGGCTCTTCCTGCCGATTTACCTCGATTGTTGGCTACATCGGTCCATATTTTAATGGCATTGTCCCAGTTGGCCACTTCGCTGCTTCTCCAGCCCGCGGCAAATAGGTTTTTATCTCTCCCTATCCCTTTTTTGTACATATCACGCCTTACTCGATAGTAACTGGTGAAAAATCGACTGGTGTAGTCCATTCCTGCGGCATAGGCGGTTTCTGGGAGTGCGGATAAAGGTGCGGCCCCGCTAAAAAGGTCGAAATCCATAAAATAGGTCTGTTGATATTGATCCATAATGGTCTTGGAATATGGATCGTAAAGTCTCCAAAAGCTTCTAACGTTGACCCTTGCCCGTCTCGGAAACCGGGTATTGGTGCGCCCTGTCTCCAAAACCGAAGTAACCTGATTCACCGCATTGGCAATTACAAAATCTGAATTGGAATCAAAGTTTTCGAGCACCAAGAGTACATCGGCATCAGAGGATTCACAAATGTCGTTTACTTGTTCCCAGCTTAATATTTCAGGGGTTTTTCTCGTGCCGGTACCATACATACGAACTGTTGGGGGAATTACAGCTTTTAGATGGTTGCTGTTTTGAAGTCCATCAAAAATACCTTTAACAGCCTCGTCGGAGGCCAATTTGTCCGAACCAGCTATTTCTCCCGTAGCTATGGATTCCAGTGTTTTGTTGCTTTTGTCCTCTTCTTTGGTCAAGGAACGGTTCACTACGGCCACTTTTTCTATTTCTTGCGGTAAGACCAGTTCTGGTTCTTGTGGGTAATCCAAATAAACAAATCCTGAACTAGCGCAGGAAACCATACTTACGGTCGCTATGGAAAGCAATACAAGGTTGAAGTTTTTCATAATTGTAAGATTTTGGAAGGCATAGAGTGCAACAAGTGTGCCATTACATATTGCAAATGGCTTTCCTATACGCTTTAACGGAGAAGTATGTGTATTATTTTCAAGAGGTTATATGTATATGAAAAGGAAAAACCTGCAAATTTTATTTGCAGGTTTTACGCTAAAAAACAAACATGCTCTGTACTAACAAGAACAATCCGTTATACCAAAACTTCTTCTGGAATGTTTCTTTTGAGCGTTTTTTGCTTTGGTGTAACCTTCCCATTATCGGTTGATGACCATCCCTCACCCTTTTTATAGCGATAGAAAGTTCCTTCTTCCAATGGATCCATCACTATAAGATAAATCCATTCATTATCTGCCAATGTTTTTAAATTTTCATTTTTGGCCAGAATGGATTCAACTTTTTTCAAAGGTGCTTTAATAACCACTGAGAGTCGAAGGGGTGGGTGGTAAGGTGTGTCTTTGGAGGTATAAAGTGACTCCCATGGAAGCCCGGTTTTAAGGTCGCCTCCGTTACCTTGGACCACTCCGAATTTTCCGGTAATATTATGAGTGACTTTGGTTCCTCCTCCAAATTTATCATTATCTACTGTGGAGAAGTAGTAATGGTTGTTTATCCATTGTGTAACCACCATGGGGCCTTGCATAATGGTTTCCAAGATTTGCCCTTCTTTGTCGGTTTCCCAATCATAAGAATGAAGAAAGGAACGCCCATCCAGTGCTTGTGCTTTGGTTGCATTTCTGGGTGCAATTATAAAGCTGGCATTTTTGGCCAACCCCCATTCCGGTCTTGTCTCTCCCCAATTGCTGGCATTGGTGTTGGCATGTAAGACACTACTTTTGTTAACTCCCAATCTTTCTTGAGTGGCTGTTTCCTGTACGGTTTGCAGGTCTCTTTTCAATGAAAGCACTCTTTTTTGATGCGATTCGGGCAAACTGCTATCAAAAAGTACAATTTCGTCGGTTGTTGTGTTGTGTTCAGCACCTAGGAAAAAAGTGGCTTCAGGAATCTCTATTTGATATTCTTCTTTCAAAATGCGCCTTACTTCCAAGTCGTTGGCCAACTTGGCCAGCATTCGTGCGTTATGTCTTCCAGGGCTTGCAGCGCAAGCGCCACAATCCAGACTGGAACCAAAAGGATTGTTAGCTGAATGGCTTCCATGGCCTACGAACAGTACAAGTGGCGAGAACTGTTTCCATCCCATTAACTCAAAAGCCGACTTCACAATGATCGCTTTTTCTTCTTTTGGGATATTTATTTCTTCTCCGTTGGATTTATGAAGTTCTGGTTCACAAACAGACTCATATATGGAGTTATTTCTTTGCGAAATGCGATAAAGTGATGCAGGTGCCATGGTTCTCAACATCAATTGCGCCCCGTAGAAGACGCCCGAGCCTTCCACAAAACCGAATGTAGAGGGCAACATATTCTTCATTCGCTTTAAAAAATAGTTCCAGAACTTTCTTGTCTCGTTTTTCTTGTCTTGGACTTTTTTCTGGTCACCTTTATTTTTTTGCGCTATTTCGGTAACCGAATAAGATGAGTCTACAATTGGTGGGCACGACTTATGTGAGATGCCATCCTTGGAACTTTTATAGTCCATGGGAATTCCAAAAAAGCCGGCGTAACCGAAAGTTTCGTATTCCCCTACAGATTCTATGTGCCTTCTTATAAGTTCTGATCTGGTATCGATGCAAAAGACAAATTGAGCATCAGGTGTTTTGTTCAAAAATGACTCTTTTTGGGTAGATATGGACTCTTTGTCAAGCAGTTGTATAAGACGGTTTTGCCAGCTTCTCTCCCAAGCAGTTAGCCAAAGATGTTGTAGTTGCGTTATTTCCGAACCACTACTTTTTTCGACAATAGTTGGCAAGACCTCCATATTTAATTGTTTGGCAGTCCAGATTCTAACGGCTAGATAATCTTTCAGTTCAATAGGGTATACCTCTTGCCTTTCATTTTGCTGTGCGCTTCTATGTTTAATATACCCTGTCCAACCAGGTAGGGCTGCCAAATGATGGGTGAAAATTTTCAGTATTTCCTCTTCTGAATAGTTCGATAGTATTTCCGAAAGTGCGTTCTCACTTGTTTTTGGTATATCCTTAAGTTTTACTTTTCCGATTTCAGCATCATATGGGATGAGTTGCCTCCAGGCTGCGTAAAATCCTGATTTTTTAAACGGCATTTCCCATTCGGCCAAACCTTCGTCCATAAAAGCGGATAACCATTTCACCATGATCCGGTCCAAATCGTGGTTGTCGTTTTTGGTTTCTGTAGGCTTTTCGGATTCCAATTGGTCGAGATAGAATTCGGGTGTCTCCTCAAATCCATTTTCCTTTAAAGCTGGTAGCAGTTCAACTTTTTGGATATCACCTTTTTCCCATGCCTTCCGATAAATGGATGCATTTGGATATACCCGGGCATTCAATAGCTGTTTTGCTTGATCAACCGCCTCTGAAAATGGTAATTGCTCGTAGCCGCTCAATGGATTGGAAGTCACAAAGGAATACAGGGGCCATGTGTTTCCAACAATCTTGGAGGCTTCTTCAATATGACGTTTCAGGTGTATTAGCTTCATTGAAATTTGGATTTATACATTAAAATTGTTCGATTCTTGGGCTGTGACAGGTTGAGCAATTTGACATATAACCAAGGAATTCTGCGATAGATGCCAAGTTTCATCAAAAAGAAACCAACCAAGAATACGATTCCGAATACAATTTGTGTTGTTGATAGTTGAATGGGAGATACCACGAACGGCATGTCCGCCAGAAGTGCTGTAACTCCATTGTAGAACAGTGAATAGACCCCAATTCCTGAAATAAAAAGAACAGGAGGAAGCACTATTCGCTGGATTCCCGATAGAGGGTTTTGTTTTACGATATTATACGTGGCTTGCCCTACTGTTGTTGATACGATAAGGGTAAGGAAAATGCCACTGTCCATATGCATTCCCTTGCCGGTCAACAGGACAAAAAGGTATGCACCCAATAGACTGAACAATAGCACAACAAGGGCCTGTAGCCATTTTATTCGAATTACCGGCGGTTCGGTCGGTGTTGATTGTTCAATTTCTTCTCCAGAGGAAAGAAAAAGGTAAGCTTTGTAGAACCCGTGCAGAATCAAATGGGCAATTGCCGCATTGAAAAAGCCCAATCCACATTGCATTATCATGAAACCCATCTGGGCAATCGTGGAACATGCCAAACGTTGCTTTACATTAACCTGGATCAGCTTGGTAAATTGAGCTAAAATCGCTGTAAGCCCCCCTACGATCAGAAGAATTTCCAATGTGTTGGAAGCGAACAATAAAGGAGCGAACAGGGTTAGTAATATTCCGGAACCATTTACAAAGCCAGCATGCATTAATGCGGATGCCGGTGTAGGTGCGGTCATGGCGGAAAGCAACCATTTGTGAAATGGAAATATGGCTGATTGTACCAATGCGGCCATAATAATGCACAAGGCCGAAATAATTTTTATATAGCTCGGTGTTTGCGCAATGGAAGCGACCCATTCACTTAATGTGATGGTATTATTGTAAGATGCAGGCAACAGCAGGCCTATGCTTAAAAAAATAGTGCTGATGATAAAATATTGCCGTGTAAATCTTTTGGCTTCCCGTGCATCGCCCCATTTGGAATCCAGACCTATCAATGCCGACATGATGGTACCCATTAGCAACCAGCTTAGCAATAGTAAAACGAGGTGCTCGGATATCACAAATAGCATTACTCCTAAGGTGAATCCTAGGGACAATAACATAAATTTGGATTTTTGGTCCTTGTCCTTGAAGTAGGAGTTTGCATAGCTACCGATGATCGCACTAAAAAATGTTACGGTAGTCCAAAGCAATGCAGAAAATCCGTTTATCCTAAAAAGATTATCCCATCGCCAATCTGGAATATTGGGATAATATAAAACTGTAAAGATCAGATTCGTCAAAAAGATTGTCCAAAATAAAACCGGGATAATCCCGGTAATATCAATTTTTTTGGAAGAATTTCTGATTGTACGTGTTAACAATGTCATTATCTCTTGTTTTTAAAGAGTTATCGATTCTTTTTCTCTTCTTCGGGGATAACTCTACGAACCCCGCTTCGAATATTCGCCAATAGCACAGCACCTAGTATAAAGCTGCACAATAAAATACGATCTAGGAACAAGGATTCCTCCATGTAAGAGAGTAAAATAAACGATGCTATAAGCAGCACGCCAAGAAGGGTTGTTGTAACTTTTTTAAAGGATTGCATATGAAATTAAATTGAATTTATGTTGTGGTTTAGTATAGCTTATAAGTCAGTAGATCTCTCTCTGAACAGTGATGGTTCAATCTTCCAACGTAATTTCTAAAATGCCGTTTATCGTTAAGTTCTTTCCTTTGGTTCTAGCTTGGTTTATAATATCTCGTGCAATTTGTTTCTCTTGTTCCAATTCTTCAATGCGATTGTTGAGTACATTGGTATTGCAATGGTGATTACCTTCCCAAATTTTTAATCTTTGGATTTTGTGGAAGTTGATTTTTTCATCAATTAAGGAGGTAATGACATCAGAGGCTTCGGTTGGGTTGAATTTCCCATCTACCAATTGAATTCTTTTTGTGTCGATCACGATTTCAGCTAATTCTTTTGTTTCCATTCGTTTTTGGTTTTAGCAATAATTCGTTTGCAAAGGTTATAGATATTTATCATTAATTTTTATTTATATTTATAATATTAAACATTAATAATATTTATGGACTATACCTTGCACCAACTTCAAATCTTCCTTAAGATAACTGAATTACAGAGTATTACGAAAGCTTCGGAAGAGTTGCATTTAACCCAGCCAGCCGTATCCATACAGCTAAAAAATTTTCAGGATCAGTTTCCAATTCCACTGACAGAGGTGGTCGGTAGGCGACTTTTTATCACCGATTTTGGTAAAGAAATTGCCCGGGCGGCAGAAAAAATTCTCAATCAGGTTCATGAAATTAATTATAGGACCATGGCGTATCAGGGTAAGCTATCGGGACGCCTAAAAATATCAGTGGTCTCAACAGGGAAGTATGTGATGCCCTATTTTATGTCGGGTTTTATGAAAGAGAACGATGGAGTGGACCTTGTGATGGACGTTACCAACAAAAGCAAAGTAGTAACAAGCTTGGAACTCAACGAGGTTGATTTTGCCCTGGTCTCTGTTCTTCCGGATAAATTGAATGTTCAAGGAGTGGAATTAATGCCGAATAAACTCTTTTATGTAAGCGATTACCGCAGGGAATTCCCCAAGAGTATTACCAAAAGAAAATTGTTCGAACAAATACCATTGATTTACAGGGAACCTGGTTCGGCCACTCGAAATGCAATGGAAGGGTTTATCGAGCGCAACGATTTTAAGGTGCAAAAGAAAATGGAGTTGACCTCAAATGAAGCTGTTAAACAAGCCGTGGTTTCTGGACTTGGTTGCTCCATTATGCCTTTGATAGGGATAAAAAATGAGCTGCTCAACAAAGATTTGAAAATTGTACCGGTCAAAGGTTTGCCAATAATTACCACATGGAATTTAATATGGTTGAAGGCAAAAAATCTTTCTCCTGCTGCCGTTGCATTTTTGGAATATCTGGAGGTGAAAAAGGAAGAAATAATCCAAAAGAAGTTTGATTGGATCGATGATTTTTAAAGATATGGATCACCGTAATTGTAAGCGAGCTTTTTGGATGAGATTATCCCAATAAAGTTGTGTTGGAGGAATAATTTTACCCCGTAAAATGTGTAAATTTACGTTAGCTGTTCCTAGAAAAATTATGGATACAACCTTTCCACTAACCGCTGGACTTATAGCTTCCATACTTCACGTAATTGCCGGTCCAGATCATTTGGCTGCAGTGGCTCCTTTTGCCATAGAGTCAAAACGCAAAGCATGGAAAATAGGACTTTTTTGGGGCATCGGGCACTTGGTGGGAATGATTGCCATAGGCTTATTGTTCGCTATATTCAAGGAAATAATTCCCGTTGAGGAAATTTCCATGTATAGTGAGCAATTGGTGGGAGTTGTTTTGGTAGGAATTGGTTGTTGGGCTTTGTATCGCATCTTTAAAAAACGAAAAAGGCACAAACATTTCCACGTTCATGCCGAAAATGAACCTGTAATCCATTCTCACGAACACCACCATGACCATAACAGTTCGCACCACCATGTGCATAGTGGAAAATTAAAGCAGAACAATCTTGCATCGTTTTCCGTGGGTATTTTACATGGTCTGGCAGGAATTTCCCATTTTTTACTGTTCCTGCCTGTTTTGGGGTTCGAAACACAGTCCGATTCCATTGCTTACGTTATCGGTTTTGGGGCTGGAATACTTGTGGCAATGATCACATTTGCTTTTGTCATCGGTAAGGTGTCTTCCATTGCAAAGAACGGACATAGTGATATGTTTTTTAACGGTATCCGGATGGCAGGAGGACTCTTTGCCATCGTAATCGGTATTTATTGGATTTTTAGTTTTTAGCAGATTCGTGGCAATTGCTCTCCGATCATGGGAGTAACCATTCGTTTTCCTCCGATAACACTGTGCATTACAACCTTTTTGGGATGTTCCGTTGTAAATTCCCCAATGCAGACCGCCCTGGGACTTTTTTCGTGTTTCTTCATTAGTTCCTCTACTGCGTCAGCCACATCTGCGCTCACGATAGTAACGAAAATACCCTCATTCGCCACGAAGAGGGGGTCGAGACCTAAAATTTCACATGCTGCGGCTACTTGGTCATCCAATGGAATATCCGTTTCCTTAAGTGAAATACCCAAATTGGTGTCATCTGCCAATTCCGAAAGTACACTGGCCACACCACCTCTGGTAGGATCTCGGAACAAGTGGATTTTGTTTCCAAAGGCATCCAGGAGCTCATTTACCAAATAGTTGAGGTTGGTCGTATCGCTTTCAATGGTAGATTCAAATTCAAGTCCGTCCCTTTGGGACATAATGGCCATACCATGTTGTGCTATGGGTCCGCTGATGATTATTTTATCTCCAGGCCTTATTTTATCGGGAGAAATATGTGCCTTTGGATGAACCTTGCCAAATCCTGTGGTATTGATGAAGATTTTGTCTCCTTTTCCACGTTCCACAACCTTGGTATCACCCGTAATGATTTGAACTCCTGCAATATCTGCCGTTTCCTTGATGGATGTAACAATTTTCACAAAATCCTTCATGGGCAATCCCTCTTCCACTATAAATGCCAATGATAAAAATTTAGGGTCTGCTCCGCACATGGCTACATCGTTTACGGTACCGTTGACGGCCAGTTCACCAATGTTCCCTCCTTTGAAAAATATGGGGGATACCACAAAACTGTCGGTGGAAATGGCCATTTCACCATCCATTTTTATTATTGAACCGTCATGTTTTTGATTGAGATAGGGATTGTTGAAAGTTTCAAAAATAATGCGGTCCAACAAATCGCGGGTCATCAATCCTCCGCTTCCGTGTCCCAAGTTGATGGTATCGAACCCAAGGTCTTTATTGCTCATGGTTAGGATGTGATTAAGTTGTTAGAAAAATGATAGTATGCCGCACAAGCACCTTCGGAAGACACCATGGGGGCTCCTAAGGGATTTGAAGGTGTGCAGGCCTTTCCAAATTGTTCACATTGGTGCGGTTTTTTGATGCCTTTTAAAATCTGACCCGCTATGCATGCCGAATTTTCTGGGGTTGTAATGGAACTGATTCCGAATTTGGTTTCGGCATCATACGCAAGAAATTCTTCTTTAAGACGGTAACCACTATCGGGTATGGACCCGATGCCTCGCCATTCACGGTCTGAAATTTCAAAAACAGCTTCCATCATTTTTTTGGCCTCAACATTTCCTTCTTCTTTTACTACTCGAGAATATTGGTTTTCCAATTTATACTCACCTTTTTCCAGTTGCAAGAGCGCCATATAGATGCCTTGAACAAGATCTAAGGGCTCAAATCCGGTAATGACAATGGGTATTTTATATTTTTCGACCAATGGGTAATATTCTTTCATTCCCATAATAGCGCAAACATGACCTGCCCCTAGGAATGCGTCGATGGTACAGAGTTCGTCGTCCAAAATTCCTTCCATGGCCGGAGGAACAAGCACGTGGGAGACCAAAATGGAATAATTGGTAACGTTTTCCTTTTTGGCATGCATAATAGATAGGGCGTTTGCCGGTGCCGTGGTTTCAAACCCAACGGCAAAAAATACCACTTCTTTGTCCGGGTTTTGTTTGGCAATGTTCACAGCTTCCAATGGAGAATAAAGGATACGTAGGTCACCACCATCTGCTTTTGCTTCCAACAGGCTTTTTTTGCTACCGGGAACACGAACCATATCGCCAAATGAGCAAACGATGACCCCATTTTCCAATAGTTCAATGGTCTTGTCTATCAGGTTCATCGGAGTAACACAGACAGGGCACCCTGGACCATGAATCATTCGGACATTTTCAGGTAGCAGGTCAATGATGCCATTTTTTACCAATCCATGGGTCTGTCCACCACAGATTTCCATGATATTCCATGTTTGCTTGGCGGTTTTTGCTATCAGGTCCAAATACTTTTTGGTGTCCTCCAAGTTTCGATATTCGCTCAAATACTTCATCGTTCAATTTTTATATGTTGGTTATACATCAACTGCCCGAAAGAAATGTTTTCATCGTTTGGACTTAAGTTACGATTAAAATATAGCTTGTATTCGCCTCCGGATAATTCTTTTATCATATCCACCAAAACGGTGTTTTGAAACACCCCGCCGCTCATGGCAACCTGTTGAAGGTTCATTTGCTCTGCCATTTTTAAAACTACCGTTGCCAAGGTGTACAGAAAGTTCGTTACAATTTCTTCTTTCTTTTTACCAGTTTTAAAATCCAAGTATAGATTATTGAAGATCTCCTTCGTGGGAACTGTCCCGTTCACCATTTCCGATGCGTAAGATTTACAATCTTCAAGTTGATAATCCACAATTTGATTTTCCAAACGAATGGCAGCTTCGCCTTCGTAGGTATTAAAATCGCAAAGGTCCAAAAGGGAGGCTACTGCATCAAATAGTCTGCCCACCGATGAGGTTTTCAGGGATTCCACTTTCTTGAGATGATTGTAAACCGATATTTCCTGCTTGGAGAATTTTTTATCGATCTCACTTTGCATGGTGTCATTGGCCAAGGAGAAAAAAGAAATTCTGGGTTCTTTGGCCATTTTGTCCCCGGCCAACCAATCATAGTAGTCAAAATGCCCTACGCGCTTTATTTCTCCATTTTGATAGGTGAAAAACTCCCCTCCCCAAATCTGGGCATCATCCCCATAGCCGGTTCCATCCCAAACCACCCCCATAATGCCCGATTCATTATCAAAAAGGGCATGCTCTCCCAAAACTGAAGCAAAATGTGCTTTGTGATGTTGAACTTGTTTTAGATCGGCCTTGATCGATTTGGCAAGTTCAATGCCATGGCGAGTGCTGTTGTATCCAGGATGTTTGTCAACCAAAACAACTTCTGGTGTTACTTCAAATAGTTTTTGGAATCTTTCTACGGTCGATGTATAGCGGTCAAATACATCAAAATGGTCCAGATTTCCCAAATATTGACTAATATAAAGGTAATCATTGGGCAGAAAAGCAACGGTGCTTTTCAGGTGTCCGCCCATGGCCATAATTTTTTTATCGGTAGGGATATCGACATCAAAATTTGGACTGAGTCCCCTTGATCTTCTAAATGTGATTTTTTTGTTGAATTTTGGGCTGAACTTGACCACAGAATCGTCCTGAGGGTTGGTAATCTTTAGATTATGATCTAAGAAATAATCGGCGACCCCGTTCAATTCTTTATGCGCCATTGTCTCATCGTTGATGATTGGCGATGCATGTATGTTTCCGCTGGTTGCAACGATAGGTATTTCCAGCTCCTTGGCCAACAAATGCAAAATACCGGAGTAGGGGAGCATAACCCCCAATTGGTTAAGGTTGGGAGTAAGCTCATTTAAAGCCAAATCACCAGTAAAGTTGGTTTTTGGAATAATAACAATAGGACTTTCGGGAGAGGTGAGTGTTTTTTCTTGAATCTCGTTGATTTTTAAATCCCGTTTTAGCGAGGTCAATGAGGGATACAGAATGGCAAATGGTTTTGAGGGTCTGTTTTTCCTTTCCCGCAGTTTTTTGATGACTTCTCCATTGTTGGCATCACAGCACAAGAGGTAACCACTTGTATTTTTAATGGCGATGATATTACCTTCTTTAATCAGGATTGCAGTTTTTTGAATGGGATATTCTGCTGAAAGGATACTGCCATTGGCTATTGATAGTTTTAGCTGTATACCGCAATCAGAGCAGGTATTGGTCTGTGAATGAAACCGTCGGTTCGAAGGGTCTTCATATTCATCGGTGCAGGTATCGCACATTTCAAATACATCCAAATTGGTGTTGTCTCGTTCAAAAGGGAAGGAATTGGTGATCGCCCATCGGGGACCACAGTTCACACAGGTAGTGAAGGGGTAATGGTAACGCCTATTGTCTGAATTGGTGATCTCTTCCTTACAGTCATCACAAATGGCAAAATCGGGTGTGAGCTGTAAGTTGAGTCTCCCTGCTTTTTTGGAAGGAACAATAGAAAATCCATCAAAATGTTGTGGTTTTGTTTCGTACATATGGTGTTCCTTTATTTTGGATGCCTTGGGAGGGTGTTCTGTCAATATTCGGTAAAAGGAACGCACCACATCTTCATCACCGGCAAGGTAGATGATAACACCTTCCTCATTATTGGAAACGGTACCGTTCAATTGAAATTTAGTGGCCAAATTAAAGACATGGGGTCTAAACCCAACCCCCTGTACTCGACCGGTCACTATGATTTTGTAAGTTTTGGGCACTTTATAAAATTTGTTCGTGCAAAGTATTGCTCAGACGTATGATCTCTTCAATGGTCTTGGGGATTGCTTTTTTTACTTTTGGCGCCAGTTCGGTGGTCATTGGAACTACTTCTTCAATGGATATGGTAAATAGATAGAGGTCTGGTTGGTTTTCCATAAGGTAGACGGCTTCTATCATATCTTTTAAACCCACGTCATGTACACTAAGCGCAGAGGGAAAGTCACTGGCAAATTTTGGGCGTATAAGGGAGATGGCACCTTCTTTTTTACCGTCCATGGTAGCATCTACGAAAATTATTTTGTTGTAGCTTTCAAAACAGTTGAGGAGCAAAAATCCACCGGTTCCGCCATCGAGAATGTCAACATGGGCGGGCAACTTCATTTTATCCATTTCTTGAATCAAATGTACCCCAACGCCTTCGTCTCCCATAAGAAAGTTGCCCACCCCTAAAACCAAAATACTCTTGGATTTGTCTTTTTCAAAGAAAAAGGCATCACTGCTGATAGCAATAGGTTTTTTGTCAAAATCTGATTTGGGTTGTATTGATGCTGCCATTTTTTGGTCTTATTCTATGATTTCCAATTCCTCTTCATCAACAGGTTCTTCAGTTTCTTCCTCCTCCTCAATTTTTTTGAGACGTTCGTCGCAGACGAATTTATAACCTCCGAACATGGAAGAAACTTCACCTCTACCTTCCAGCCAATCGTGATAAAACACAAGATATACATGGATCAAGGTGAACAGAATGAATAGCCAAGTGGAGGTATGGTGAATGGTTCTCACAATAAAATCACCCCCTAAAAACGGCACTACCCAACTAAATAAGTTAGGCAACCACCAACTGGATGTGGCAGAGTACAGGCCGAAACCTGTAAATACCTGTACCAAGGCCAATAAAAATAGAATTACATAAGAGAAGGCAGCTACACTGTTATGACCGATGCTGATATCTCGAATGTCCGGTTTTTTTTCATTGGCAAGAAATACATCGACTTTGATCACGTGCAAAAAATTACGCCACATCTTCTTGCTGAAGGGCCAAAAGGCCCGCCAACTGGAAAACTTGTTCCCAACAAAGGACCAATAGATTCTGAGAATCATATTGAAAAAGAAAACATAGGCCGTGGCAAAGTGAATAAATCGAACTGTTCCAAACCAATAAAAATCGCTGGCTTCTTTGTTGGACAATATGGCGGGTGGGTCGGCAATTATAAAGCCCGTTATGGCCAATATTGTAATTGAGAACACGTTGATCCAGTGGAAAAACCGAACCGGAAGTTCCCAAACATATACCCGTCTAAATTTTCGTGTTTCCATGGTTTCTCATTTTCTAGATTTCGCAGCTTGAAACGTTCTGTACTTGAGAAATATGCTTGCCGTGTTCATCGTACAGGTGAACTGCACAGGCAATACAGGGGTCAAACGAATGGATCGTACGTATAATTTCCAATGGCAATTCTGGATCGGCAACCGGAGTTCCCAACAAGGTGGATTCATAGGCTGAACGTTGTCCTTTGGGGTCTCGGGGAGATGCGTTCCAGGTTGATGGCACTACGAGTTGATAATTTTCGGTCTTGCCGTCTTTTATTTGTATCCAGTGACCAAGAGCACCCCGTGGAGCTTCGGCAAAACCGACTCCTTTTGATTCGGCAGGCCATAAATCGGGCTCCCATTTGTCCATATTGGCCATTCGACTGTCCCCGTTTTTAATGTTTTGCAGTAAAGTATCATAAAATTCCATGGTCCAATTAGCGACCAGTTGCGTTTCAATACCTCTCGCTGCTGTTCTGCCCAATGTGGAGAACAACGCCTCAACGGGAACATCCAAATGACCTAAAGCACCATTTACAGCTTCTTGTATTTCTTTATTGCCACGAGCATAACCTACCAATAATCTGGCCAATGGCCCTACTTCCATAGGTTTTCCCCTCCATCGTGGTGTTTTGATGAAGCTGTATTTTTGACTTACGTCCAATTGGTCGTAAGGTGGTTTTGGACCGGAGTAATTGATGTTGGTCTCACCGTCCCATGGGTGTTTTCCATGTTCTTTTCCTTCGGAATATTCATCGTACCAAGAGTTGTTGATAAATTCCGCGATATCATCATTTCTATGGTCAACATCGTACACTTTGGATAAATCCCTATCCAAAATAATACCTTGAGGGAATTTAAAATTGGATATATCCCCATAACCATTGGTTGGAAAATCTCCGTAGGACATATAGTTGCCAAATCCTTTTCCAATGGCGCCCCAATCTTTATAGAAGGATGCAATGGCCAATAAATCAGGGATATAGACCTGTTCAATAAATTGTTTTCCTTCTTCCAATAAGCGTCCGACAAAGGCCAACCGTTCGGCATTTATTCCTCCAGGGCTTTCGGTGTTGATGGCACAGGCCATACCCCCGACCAAGTAGTTGGGGTGTGGGTTTTTACCACCAAAAATGGTATGCACCTTTACAATTTCTTTTTGCCATTCCAGAGCTTCTAAATAGTGGGCAACTGCCAAAAGATTAACTTCCGGGGGCAGTTTCATTTGGGGATGGCCCCAATAACCGTTTGCAAATATTCCCAGTTGCCCACTTTCAACAAACTTTGTAATTCTTTTTTTGATATCAGAAAAGTACCCCGGTGAACTTTTGGGCCAGTTGGATATGCTTTGGGCCAGTTTGGAGGTTTCCGCCGGGTCTGCTTTTAAGGCATTGACCACATCTACCCAGTCCAATGCATGCAAATGGTAAAAGTGCACGGTATGATCGTGCATGTAAAGAGCACCTTCCATAATGTTCCGAACCATTTCCGCATTGGGTGGAATCTCAATCCCAAGAGAATCTTCAACCGACCTTACCGAAGCCAGTGCATGTATCGTTGTACATACCCCACACGCACGCTGAACAAATGCCCAAACATCCCTGGGGTCTCTTCCTTTGACAATATTTTCAAGACCTCTTACCATAGGACTCGAACTGTAGGCATCGGTTATTTTTCCATCTTTAACCTCTACCTCAATTCTTAAATGCCCTTCAATCCTGGTAATGGGATCTACAACTATTCTATTTGCCATGATAATTTTATTAAGAATCTAGTTTCTTTTCATTTTGTTTTCCGCGTGTTGTACGGCTACGGAGTTCTTTTCTTTTAGAAATATTGGCTGCAACCGCGTGCACGGCGAGTCCACCTGCAACTACACCTGCAGCAACCTTACCTATGGTATCCGCAGTACTTTCGATGCCAAATCCGGCCAAACCTGTAAGCCTTTCATAAAATGGGCCATTATCCCAAAAGTCTTCTTCGCTACAACCAATACAACCATGACCTGATTGGATTGGGTAACTGACTCCATTGTTCCATTTGATAGTACCACAGGAATTATAGGTCATTGGACCTCGGCAACCTACTTTGTACAGGCAATAGCCTTCTTTTGCATTTTGATCGTCAAAGGTTTCGGCAAAGAGCCCGGCATCGTAGTAAGGTCTTCTGTAACAGGAATCATGTACTCTTTTTGAATAAAATGCTTTTGGTCTGCCCAATCCGTCCAATTCGGGCAAACGACCAAAGGTGATCATGTGCACGATGATACCGGCCATGACCTCGCCTATTGGAGGACATCCTGGAACCCTTATAATAGGCTTGTTTTTGATTATTTTGTGTATGGGGGTTGCTTCTGTTGGGTTTGGGTAGGCAGCTTGGACACATCCGTTGGATGCGCAGCTTCCCCATGCAATTATGGCTTTGGCCCCTTCAGCGGCCTCAACCAAAAGGTCTTTGGCCGATCTACCGGCAATACAGCAATAATTGCCATCGTCGCCAAGTGGAACCGAACCTTCAACACAAAGGATATATTCTCCTTTATATTTTTCCATTGTAGCCTGTTTGGCTGCTTCGGCCTGATGTCCGGAGGCGGCCATCAAGGTCAATGTGTAATCCAAAGAAATTTTGTCAAGAATTATATCTGAAACAATGGGGTGATCTGATCTGATAAATGATTCACTGCAGCATGTGCATTCTTGGTAATGTTCCCAAATAACAGGAATCCGGTACGTGTTCTCCAAGGATTTGGCCACCTGGCCGATCATTGAAGTTTCCAAGCCCATATAAGCAGCGATATAGGTGGCAAACTTCATAAAGTCCCTTCTGCTATATCCCTGTTTTATAATGCTTTCGTAATAGGTCTCTTTTACTGATTTTTCTATTGCCATGGCCCAATTATTTAAACCTAACTATTCATTTTAAAGGGTTTAACACTAAAAGTACCTAATAATCAATGCCTTGGAAATGACAAATGTCATGTTATTGAAAATTGATTTTCAATAATATTGTGTCTTATGTTGCTTATAATCAAAAGCTAAACAAGAAGCAGATGCATGAATTATCTGTAGCAATGGGAATCGTTAAAATCGCTGAGGACGAAACCAAAAAAGCCGAAGCGAAGAAGGTTACTTTGATTGAACTCGAAATAGGAAAACTAGCCGGTATTGAGTTCGAATCATTGGACTTTGTTTGGCCAGCCGCTGTTAAAAATACAGTACTTGAAAATGCCGAACGAAAAATTGATGTGAAAGAAGGTTTGGCCCAATGTGCAGATTGTGATTCGGTTTTTGAAGTTGAGCATTTTTATGATTCATGCCCAAAATGTGGCAGTAATTTAAAGGGAATAATTCAAGGTAAGGAATTAAGGGTAAAGGCCCTTGAAGTTGTTTAAATTAAAATATACAGTTATGTGCGGAACCTGCGGATGTGGTAGCGAAGAAAACGGGCCAAAAATATTGACCCCTACAATTGGCAAGGAAAAACATGGCCATGACCATGGGGAAAACCATTCCCATACACACGATCACCCTCATGATCATTCACATGGGCATCATCACGATCATGACCACCATCACCATCATCACGGCCACCATTCCCATGACCATTCGCATGGTCATGACCATCATCATAAAACGGTTTTGGAAGTGGAGCGGGACATTCTGCAGCAAAATGAAATCATGGCGGCAAGGAATAGGGGGTATTTTGATGCCAAGGATGTTTTTGCACTTAATCTGGTCAGCTCTCCGGGTTCTGGAAAGACCTCACTTTTAGAGCGTACACTGAAAGATCTTAAGGACAAGATTCCTTTTTATGTGATCGAGGGTGATCAACAAACCTTGAATGATGCCAACCGGATAGCAGCCTTGGATGTACCTGTTATTCAAATAAATACCGGTAAAGGATGCCATCTGGAAAGCGATATGATCCATGATGCGGTTAAGAAAATGAGTATTAAGAACAATTCGGTCTTGATGATTGAAAATGTAGGGAACCTGGTATGTCCATCCATGTTTAATTTAGGAGAACATAAACGTGTGGTAATTGTAAGTACGACGGAAGGGGATGATAAACCCATCAAATATCCGGATATGTTTCATACCTCCGATATCTGCATAATCAATAAAATTGACCTAGCACCTTATTTGGATACCAATATTGAAGAGTTAAAGAAGAACGCTTTGCAAGTGAATCCAAACTTGGAATTCTTCGAAGTTTCGGCTACCAAGGGTACAGGAATGGAACTGTGGTATGAGTGGTTGGAGCAAAACATTAAAACGAATCCTGAAAACCAATAAAAATAAAGAACAATGTGTTTGGCCATACCCGGGAAATTATTGGAGATAACTTCGGAACTGGATGAAACCTTTAGAATGGGGAGGGTCTCTTTCGGAGGTGTAAAAAAAGATGTAAGCCTTGCACTGGTGCCAGAGGCAAAGGTGGACGATTATGTGATGGTCCATGTAGGAGCAGCCATAAGCGTTGTTGATGAAGAAGAAGCCAAGAAAACATTCGAGGTTTTATCCCAATTGGGGGAACTGGAAGATTTGAACCAACAACCGGACGCCACCGGTTAATTTATATTCAAGTGCCATATTTTGAACTTAAAAAGGACGATACGAATTTCCCACCTGCCTATTTTGCAGATATAGAAGGGCTATTGGCCGTTGGAGGCACTATGTCCATTGAGCGTTTGCTCTTGGCCTATAATAGCGGAATTTTTTATTGGCACTACCCGCTAAAACACATTAAATGGTGGTCGCCCGACCCAAGAATCGTGGTAAAGCCAGAAAGCTTTCACATACCTAAATCAAGATGGGAATTTTTAAATAAGAAGTTCACGGTAACGGTCGACACTGATTTTGAGCAGATTTTGCGTGGCTGTCAAAAAGCATACAATATTGATGGCCAAATGGACAACAGATGGTTGACAGAGCGTATGGTGCGTATATTCTCAGAATTGAATGCCATGGGATACGCCCATTCCGTTGAGGTTTGGAATGGTGGAGAACTGGTCGGCGGTCTGTTTGGGGTAGCCGTAGGCAAACTGTTTTTCGGGGAGTATTTGTTTTCTGTAGATGAAGGTGCCGATGAGCTTGCCGCATTGTATTTGATCACTAAACTGAAGAATAAAAAGTATAGGTTGTTGGATATGCAAAAACAAACTTTTTTCTCCCCTGGCATCGATTATGATGAAATGCCCAGATTGGAATATGTGGACATCTGTAAGGAAAATGCCCATAAGCATAAAGATGTCCAAACTGAATTTTAATTAAAATCAAAAAACTATGAGACTTTCCTTTGCCGAACAGATACAAAATGCCAATGTACTCTTACACGAAAATGAAGTGGAAAGGTCCATTGAGAACTATCAAGAAGCATTGCAAATGGCTTCCGATCCAATGCAAAAACTTCATTTAAACAGTATTTTGGGGAGGTTGTACCAAAGAACAAAAAGCCCGAAAAAGGCTATTGAAGCTTTTAACAACGCTTTGACTTTGATGGAAGGAGATCCTAATCTGGGAACTTCGATAGATAGGGCCTCCATTTTGAACAATATTGCTGCCATACAATCCGAAACGGAGAAGGTAAAGGCCATTGAAAATTATAAAAAATCTTCTGCCATTTACGCTGAAGCAGTTGAAAAGGGGAAAATTGATTATTACCCACATTTGGCAAACACCCAATTTGCCCTTGCAGAGGTATATGCCAAGAAGAATGATTTCTACTTCGCCAAAAAATATTATAAAGAGGCGATTAAAATTTACGAAAACTTAAAGGATAGGGCTTATATAAAGCTTAGGGCAAGTGCCCACTATCAATTAGGTAACATTTATACGGAAGAATTCAATCTGTTCGATGCAAAAGTTCATTACATGAAGGCTCAGACCCTTTTTGAAAATTTGATAGAAGAGGGATATGAGACTTTAAAACCATATTTGGCCGCCGTACTTAATAATTTGGCGGTCACCTTTAACGCTATGGAGGAGCCTGAGAAATCGTTGCAATATTATGATATGGCATTAAAAGCGTATCAGGAATTGTCCGATCGAAATTTTGATGTATTTCAGCCCTATGTAGCGTCCACATTCAATAGTTTGGGCATTGTTCATTCCGAAATGCAGAATTTTGACCAGGCTATTCAGAATATAAGTGAGGCTGTAGATCGGTACAATGAGCTGGCAGATGCAAGACCTCAGGAGTACACCCATTATTTGGCCACAGGGTTACATAATTTGGGCTTGTTCCATTTTGAATTGAGGAACTACGATAAAGCGATGTGCCATTTTGACCAGGCTCTTGAAATCAGGAAAAAACTGGCTTCTGAACAACCTGAGGATTTTGATGCCGATTATTGTGCAACTGCCTTGAACCTGGTGGAACTCTATCAATCCGAATTGGAAAACAAGGTGGATTTCAATTTTAAGGTCAAAGCCTTGCAGTTATTGGCAGATGTGGAGATACGTTTGGGAAAATATGTAGACAATTTGCCGGTCATCAAAAACATGAAAAACGATCTCCAACATTATTTGGATTACTTTACAAGCATCAATGAGGAACGCTTGTCTTTACATCATGTTTTAAGAAAGGTCAATAATTTGAAAGAGCAGATAGATGAAACCATTTATCCCAAGGAAAAAATGGTCTTTCAAAAAGAAATAATGAAACTCCTTAAGTACACTTTAAACCAATATTCCAGTAATGACCGTTTAAAATATGAACTTGCCCTAGCCCATGTAAATATGAGCTGGCTTCAATTACGGCTAAAAGAGTTTCACAAGGCGGAGCAAACCATACTTGATGCTCCGATAATGGAGAGCCCGTTACTTTCTTTGACCTGTAATTTGGCACATAGTTATCTGTTGAAAGATCAGACGGATAAAGCAATGGTACTGTATGAGGAACTTTCTGAAAAAGTGAATAATCAGAATGAAAGTTATATGGAAATCATTTTAAAAGACTTTGAAACCCTAAGGAGGGATGGAATCGATCATGATGGTTTCAAAACGGTAACAGAGCGTTTCAAATAATCCTGACAGACAAAAAAAGAACTGACCAAAAAGTGTTTCTGTTTTTTTAAGCAGTATTGCACCTTTTGGCCAGTTCCCGTTAAATATAAAAAAGGTATTGTTTTTCTATATTCTTATATGAACAGCAATTGGGTTCCATCTTGATCGGCCCTGCTGTAGAAATCTCCAATGGTAAGGATGCCATCCAAATCATCGATAAGATCTTTTTCTTCTAAGTGGAACATGTCAACGGCTAATTTACATGCCCAAAGCTTACATCCGGAATCGGATAGAATTTCCAAGAACTCACCTACTGGTGGCATATCCAGTTTCTCCATTTCTTTTTTCATCATATTGGAGGCAAATGCTTCAACACCTGGCAGACCTCCCAGCATCGTAGGCATGTGCATTGCCGGGTTACCTACCGTGGCAACATGCAAGTGCTCCAATTTTTTCTTTTGAATGGCTTCCAAGCCGAAGAATGTAAAGAATATTTCAGATTCGATGCCTTCCATTCGGGCTCCATTGGCCATCACAAATGCTGCGTACACATTTTCAAGAGTGGCCTTGGAGAGTATAAAGAGCATTTTTTTGACTTTTGTATCGCTCATAATCTTAAGTTTAACCTTGTTTGTAAATCCGTTGAATTAACATTACCTGTAATCAAATACAGCTTTTTGGTTTTGGAATTCCAGCGATCATAGTGGCCTTTTTTAATGGTCCACCAGGGAAAAGTGCATAGAACTCCTTAATATTGATCACACCACTTTTTTTGATGCCCCTAATGGATAGTGGCTCTTCATTTTTATATTTATCCTGGATGTAATCTATAATTTCCCAGTGCTTATCGGTCATTTCAATACCTTGCTCTTTCGCTATCTCTGTAGCAATTTCTTTGCTCCATTGCGAAAAATCGGTTAGATATCCTTCTTGGTCCACTGAAATTGTTGCTTGTCCTATTGTCTTGTCCATTTTTTTAGTATTTAGGTTTAATAATTATGCTTCTGTTTCTTCAAAATGTTTTCCTTTTTCACTCATGGTCGCAGATACGAAAGGAATATGGATTCCTTTGATCAGCATGTTCCAATAGATCCATCTAAAGGCCATTTTTCCCATGTGGTTTGTCCTGCTTTCCTTGAGCAGGTTCAATGGTCCTACTCCTGGGAACGGGAACGTACCTTCAACTGGCTCATGCGTATAGTTAAAATCTATCAATAGTGCTTTACCTCCCCCTGTTTCGATAAAACAGTTGGCATGGCCATCGAACTCTTCTTTTAAAGGTTCTCCGTTGATGTATCTCAAAATGTTCTCTGTTAAAATTTCAGCTTCAAAGTGTGCTACAGATCCAGCTTTGGAAGCAGGTAGGTTGGTAGCATCGCCAAGGGCAAAAATGTTTTCATGATCATCGGTTTGTAGAGTAGCCTTGTTTGTTGGAACAAAGTTGAGGTCATCGCCCATTCCTGATCGTTCTATCAAGGCATCTCCCATATTGGTGGGCACTGTTACCAAAATATCGTAAGGAACTTCTGTTTCAGCATAGTCAATGATCTTGTTGTTTTCATAATCGACTCGCTCGATATTAAAATCGGTCACTTCTTTTATTCCTTTATCCGTTAGTAAGTGGTGCAGTGCTTCGGTAGCTTTTGGCTTGGTAAAAGCACCTCCCAAAGGAGTTACAAAAGTAATGTCCACTTTGTCTCGCATCCCTTTGTTTTTAAAGTAGGAATCTGCCAAGAAAGCAAACTCTAAAGGAGCTACGGGGCATTTGATGGGCATTTCGGTGATGTGAACCACCAATTTACCACCCTCCCATTCACGGAATTTATCACGAAGGGCTTTTGCTCCTTCATAAGTATAAAAGTCAAATACACTTTTGTGCCATTCGGGCCCCTTCATGCCTTCAACTTCCTCTGGGGCAATCTTGGTACCAGTGGCGATGATCAAGATATCGTAAGCGAGTTCGGTCCCATTTTCGAGCAATACTTTATTATCCTCAGGTTGGATAAGTTCAATTTTTTCGTTGATGTAATTGACTCCTTTAGGAATAAATTTGGCACCTTTTTTCTTGACTTGTTTGGTCGTATAAATATCAAAGGGAAGAAACAAGAACCCAGGTTGATAGTAGTGGGTTTTATATTGATCTACCACAGTGATTTTCCATTCATCTTTAGGTAGTTTTGATACAAGATGGTTGGACATCATTGTTCCGGCTGTTCCTGCTCCTAATATGACTAAATTTTTCATGATTTCTGGTTTCTATGATTTACTGGAGTAAAAGTACTCAATGGTTAAATCTGTAAATATGACAATTGTCAGTTTTTGACTATTTTCTGTGTAACTTAAGTTACATAAGGTGTTGTTTTATAGCGTATTAGGTCTTTAAGTGTCTGTTAGTTAGACATAAATCCGGATTTGAACATACATCACGATAATATTTCCAGGGGAACATGGATTGCTTTATAAATTGTCCATAAATTCATTTTACCAAGTTAGGTGACCGTAACATCGAACAAATAACCGACCAATGCCGTTAGACCCATGGCAATGGTACCCCAAAATGTTATTCGAGCAACGGCTTTTAAAATACTTGAACCTCCGGTTTTGGCAGCCATGGCCCCCAACGATATAAGGAAGAAAATCCCAAAAGCATATAAGTAGTATTCCAAATGCTCCAATGGTAAAAATAGGGTCACTATTAATGGTAACAAGGCACCAAAGGTAAATGCCCCACCCGAGGCAAGAGCTGCTTGTATCGGTTTCGCCTGATTGATTTCGTTGATTCCAAGTTCATCACGGATATGTGCACCAAGGGCATCTTTCTCGGTTAATTCCTTGGCCACTGTCCGCGCTGTTTCCCTTTTGAGCCCCCTTTCCTGATATATCTGTGTGAGCATCTCCAATTCCATTTCCGGTGTTTCCTCCAATTCTTTTTTTTCCCTTTCAATGTCAGCTTTTTCCACATCGGTTTGGGAACTAACAGAAACATATTCCCCGGCAGCCATGGATAAAGCACCTGCAACCAACCCGGCCAAGGTGGCCAAAACAACAGGTTCTTTACTATGGCTGGCGGCAGCAACACCAATAGCGATACTGGTTGTGGAGAGTATACCATCATTTGCACCAAGTACAGCGGCGCGTAGCCAATTGCTCCTTGTAATGTAATGTGGATCTAAGTAATCTTGTAATTTGGGTTCACTATCTTTCATGGTAACTAATTGGAGAGTTGTAGCTTAACCTTAACAAGATACTAAAAACGGAAAATAGCACAGGTGATTTTTATCAGCTTGTGCTTGACAAGAAATTATGTGGTTGAGTAAAAAAATGAAAAACCTTTAAATTACTTTTTTACGGGTTTTATGTATTGTTTTGATGATGTTTTTAGTAGAGCTAGAGGCACTAGACCTACCCAAGTAAAGTCTAATAAATAAAAGGTTTGAAAAACTTGATATCAAGCCTTCAAAAAAGGACAAATTCATAACAAAAAGGGGTCGGCAACCCAGTTGAAAACAAAAGGGGTTTGCTTTTGTGTATTAGATATAGTTATTTCGTAGCTAATCAGGTGTTGTAATACCAAATTTGACTAGAGTGTTCGGGATTGGGGATGATTATGACACAAATCCGTAATTATATTTCCAAGACATTCGATGAAAAGTATGGGTGTGGGGGGTATAACAATAATTGTGTAAATAGAATGAAAGAAATACGTAAGATGCCAATAGGCTTTAAGGGTGTTGCAATGCTTGCACTGCTTACCCTTATCCTTGTTGGATGCAAGGAAAGCAGCAAACCGGAAAAGACTGACAAGGAAATGGAGGTCAAAGAACCTTTGGGAGCGGACAATGTAGCCTACCAATGGAGCGAAATGGCGATTTTGGGAACTGCTCATGATACCGAAAAATTCAATCCAAGGCCCACGGTGACATCACGGTTTCTTGGACTGATTTTTGTCTCGGTATTTGATGCATGGAGCCGGTATGATGCCCAAGCAATCCCTGTATATTTAAAAGATGTAGATAGAAGACCCGCAGGAGAACGTACATTGGAGAACAAGGAGATAGCAGTCAGCTATGCGGCTTATCGTGCCTTAAGTGAGTATTATTATACCGATGAGCCTATGTTTGCCGATTTTATGGTGGAATTGGGTCTGGACCCGGACAATACTTCGTTGGATCCCAATACTCCCGAAGGAATCGGTAACTTGGCAGCTAAGGCTGTCATCGAAGCAAGAAAAGGGGACGGTGCCAACCAGTATGCGGAAGAAGAGGGATCCGATGGTGTTCCTTATTTTGATTATACCGGTTATGAGCCGGTCAACCCTGTGGATGAAAGTACAGACCCCAATCGCTGGCAACCCAAATATTTTTCTGATGGAAAGGGCGGTCGGTTTGCGCCTTCTTGCCTCACGCCATTTTGGGACAAGGTGGAACCTGTTGCATTAAAATCCGGGGACCAATTTCGCCCCGGGCCACCCCCTAAGATTGGATCGGAACAACTGGAGAAGGAAGTGAGGGAGGTTGTGGAACTGCAGGCCAATCTTACGGATTACCAAAAGGCTTTGGTGGAGTTCATGAGGGACGGACCACAATCCGTGCAACAAGCGGGGCACTGGCTTCATTTTGCACAGGAGGTTTCTCTTAGGGACAATCATACATTGGACGAGGATGTGAAGATGTTCTTTTACAATCAAGTTGTTGCAATGGACGCGTTCATTGCTTCTTGGGACAGCAAGATGTACTATGACTTTGCAAGGCCTTTTGCTTTAGTGCATGAATATTACTCGGGCCAAAAAATCAAGGCTTGGGGAGGAGTTGGCAAGGGCATGGTGGAAATGGACGGGAGTCAGTGGAGGCCCTATTCGCCGGATACTTTTCTTTGTCCGCCATTCCCCAGTTATACTTCCGGACACAGTACCATTAGTGGTGGATGTGCCGAAGCATTAAGGCTGTGGACCGGTAGTGATGAATTCGGATATGAAACGGAACTTGTCGCAGGAGCATTGACCGAACCTAATAATTTAGGTGACACCATTACTTTGAAATTTCCAACATTTACGGAAACGGCCAATATGGCTGGTATTTCAAGGGTACTCGGGGGGTACCATATCCAATCCGATAACATAGCAGGCCTGGAACTGGGGAAAGATGTGGCCAGAGAGGCTTGGAAGTTCTATGAAAAACACATTGGAAAAGAATAGCTATCTTTCTAAAATACAGAAAGCATATGATGTGGAAACAAATCAGGGTTTTACCAATTACTTCTTATATAAACTTTTTCAGGAAACTTTATTTTAATCCCGGTTTTCTCGCTTTTCTTCTGCTGGTTATGGGGTCTTGCAAAAATGGAGGAGAATCAAAACCAAGTAGTCAACTCGATGGAGAAACTGCAAATAGGGTCTTTGAATTCACAAATGACCTGGTTGATGAGAGCAGTCCCTATTTACTGCAACACGCACATAACCCTGTGGATTGGAGGCCTTGGGCGCCTGACGCCCTCGACACTGCTCAAAAGACCGATCAACTGATTGTTTTGAGTATTGGTTATTCCTCCTGCCATTGGTGTCATGTTATGGAAGAAGAATCTTTTGAGGATATCGAAGTTGCTGCCTTGATGAACGAAAATTTTGTAAATATCAAGGTGGACCGAGAAGAGCGGCCAGATTTAGATCAGGTATATCAAACGGCATTAAAACTGGTCAGTGGAAATGGAGGTTGGCCATTGAATGCGATACTGTTGCCTGATGGTAAGCCTGTGTATTTGGGTACATACCATACAAAGGAAGAATGGATGGCAGTACTTTCTAAATTTAGCAGCGAGTATAAAAACAATCCAGATAAAATAAAGGAATATGCAGCCCTACTTACCGAGGGGGTCCAGGACTTTTATGAACTGCCGACATCTACCAAAGGATTAACGGATAGCAGGGTGATAGTGGAATCGGGAATTGCCAAGTGGTCCAATTCATGGGACAAAACCTGGGGAGGTGATACGGGGAATCAAAAATTTGTTGGCCCAGCTAAATTGAACATGTTGCTGGATTATGGTGTTTTGGAAAATGACGAATCCGCAGAACACCATGTGGAACTTACGCTGGAAAAGGTGGCCATGGGTGGCATTTACGATCATATTGGTGGTGGTTTTTTTAGATATAGTACCGATCCATACTGGAAAACACCTCATTTTGAAAAAATGCTATACGACAATGCACAGCTGATTCAAATTTATGCAAAGGCCTATCAAGTAATGTCTAATCCCCTTTTCAAAGATGTGGTATACAAAACTTTTGGATTCTTAAAAGATGAAATGAGAAATCCCAATGGAGGATACTACAGTTCCATGGATGCCGATTCAAATGGAAAAGAAGGTGGCTATTATATATGGCAAAAAGATGACCTAAGGTCCGTTCTACAAGAGGGTTATCCATTGTTTGCGGAGTATTTCAATATCAAAGATGAGGAGGAACTTCAAGAGGGAGGCTTTGTTCCTTATACCACCATGCAGGGCAGTGCGTTTGCCGATGCTAACGATTTAAGTGCAGAAGAATTTAATAAAAAGAAAGAAACTTGGGAGAAAGCCCTCGTCTCCCATCGAGAAAGCCGAAAACGACCTTCCATTGATGATAAGGTCATTACCTCTTGGAACGCATTGTTGATAGACGGTTATATCCAAGCTTACAGGACTTTTGATGATCAAGTTTTTCTGACCGAGGCGCAAAAGGTATTTGACTTTTTGATGTCCCATAATTATGACGGGAAAAGGCTGTTACATTCGTTTAAGGAAGAAGGTAGCCGTCAAGAAGTTTTTTTGGAAGATTATGCTTTTATGGCCAAAAGCGCACTGGGTCTATACGAAGTTACCTTAAAGCCAAACTATCTGGATGTGGCCAAAAGGCTGCTCAATATGGCGATGGCAAGGTTTACGGATGAATCGGGCATGTATGCCTACAGTGAATCGGATGAATTGATTACAAAAATCATCAACATTCCCGATGGTGTTCTCCCTTCTGCAAATGCCATAATGGCACAACTACTTTTTAAAATAGGCCATATGGAGTACAACAAAGGGTTTTTGCAAAAATCGGACGACATGCTTTCCATGACTACAAATGGTATAAATGAAAATATCGAATTTTATGGCACCTGGGCTTCGTTGATGTTGCATAAGGCCTACCCGTATTTGGAAATAGTAGTGGTCGGGGAAAATGCAGCGTCCGTAATTTCGGAAATTGACAATTATCCGTTTTCAAACACTCTATTGGTAGGCAGTTTAACGGAAAGTGACCTGTCTATTTTTGATGGACGCTATGTGGAAGGGGAAACCTTTATTTATGTTTGCGAAAACAAGACCTGTAAACTTCCGGTAACCACTATCCCCGACTTTTTAAAACAAATGGCATCTTTTGGGCATCCTTCCTTTTAGGATATTCCGCTTTGTAAAGTAGCACAGGTTTAATGTATTGTTTTGATGGTGTTACAGTGAAGTAGGGGACAACCGAGCATTCAAAAGGTCTAGTAGATAGAACTTTTGGGCGCAGGAGGGGCTATACAATGCTGGCTTTCGATCCAGTAGTCTTAATAAAAAAAAGCTACCCAAAAGGTAGCTTTTTGAAGTGGAGCCGGAGGGATTCGAACCCTCGTCCAAACAAGCAATAACCATGCTTTCTACATGCTTAGTATCTGTTTGATTTTCGATGCATGCCTGACCAGATACGGCCTAACATACACTTATCTTCTTTAGGTTTTAGAGGTGTCGCCAAAGCGAACGAACACCCTTGTGTTGACTTTTTTGGTGCTCCTAAACGAATCGCCGTCAACAAGGGCTATTCAGGAACATCTCGCTTCCCTACCTTGTAGGGACGAGGCATATCTTACTATAATTCAGATTATGCGGCAAGAGCGTAATTATTTTCGCCAATTAAAAGTGTGAAACATGAGATTAACGAGCTGTATCCCAGCGCTCGGCATGCTTACATCGCCATTGGTCTTGCTGTCAAAACCGGTCGGCCCCGTAATGTTATTCCTGTGAAGGCAGGAATCTCTCACTTTCTTATCAAAGAACGCTTTTTGGGCGTTTCCCAGAACTTGCTTGGCAAGTTCTAGGTCGGGCTATCGGCCGTACATGGTACCTGCCTCTATCCCTAACGCGGTCGGCAAAGGTAACTCATATCCATCAAACAATAAAAAGTTTGCTTACCCTGCCTATTACCCTTAATTTGGTCAACAATTATACCAAAATACCATATGAAGTTCGGAATCATCAGGGAACGTAAAAATCCGCCCGATCGCAGGGTGGTGCTATCACCAGAGGAATGTCAAAATGTCCTTTCCAATTTTCCTAAAGCTGAAATTTTAGTGGAATCGTCCCCCATTCGGGTTTTCGCCGATAAAGAGTATGCCGATAGGGGAATCCAGGTAGTCGATGATATGAGTTCCTGCGAAGTACTTCTTGGTGTCAAAGAAGTTCCTATCGATGCGTTGATTCCCAACAAAAAGTATTTTTTCTTTTCGCACACCATTAAAAAACAACCATATAACCGAGAGTTGCTCCGAGCAATACTGGACAAAAACATCGAATTGTACGATCACGAAGTCATCACCAACGCAAAAGGAGCTAGATTGGTGGCCTTTGGTCGTTATGCCGGCATAGTTGGGGCCTATAACGGATTCAGGGCGTATGGGTTAAAATATAATTTGTACCGATTGCCCAAGGCCGAGTCCCTTTTGGACCAACAGGCATTGATTGCCGAGCTTAAAAAAATACAACTGCCCAATATCAAAATATTGCTTACCGGAAAAGGCAGAGTGGGTAATGGAGCTAAGGAAATGATCGATGCCATGGGATTGGAACAAGTCGGTGTTGCAGAGTACTTGAAGGAGGAATTCGATTATCCGGTATATTGCCAGATAGATGCCTCTGAATATAACAAACGAAAAGATGGGGTACGTGGAAACAAAGCCGATTTTTTTCAGAACCCCGAGGCATATAAATCCAACTTTTTCAGGTTTGCCAAAGTCACCGACTTCTACATTGCAGGACATTTTTATGGCGACGGCGCCCCCTATCTCTATACACGGGAGGATGCGAAACAACCCGAGTTCAACATAAAAGTAGTGGCCGATATCAGTTGCGATATCGATGGTCCAGTGGCATCCACCATTCGTCCATCCACTATTGCTGACCCCATCTATGGTTACGAGCCCAAATCCGAAACAGAGACTGATTTTATGGCTGAAAATGCCATCGCCGTAATGGCAGTGGACAATCTGCCATGTGAGTTGCCGCGCGATGCCAGTGTAGGATTTGGTGAGGCATTTTCCAAATATGTAATTCCGTCATTCTTTAACAACGATAAAGATGGTCTTCTCCATCGGGCACGTATGACCCAAAATGGTAAATTGACCTCTCGCTACGCCTATTTGCAGGACTACGTAGATGGCAAAGAATAACCTTGTATCCAAAATTCAAGTGCAAAAGTTGGTAATGGGTTGTTTTTTAGTATATTGTATGTCCTAATTATCAAAAGCCAGTGACATTCAATTGGGTATTTTCTGGAGATGACAATCCAGCAATGCAACGGACCTGTATCGATTTGGAATACAGTCTCAGACCAAGGATTATGCGATTCTTGTTATCCCGATTGGATGTGGATACGGACTTTTCCATGTTTTACTTTGATGTGGACGTAGATAAAAAATGGGTCTCCATCTCAGATAAAACTCCCCAAGAATATATGGTCAAAATATCGCCCGATTTTGATCAAACGATCAATGGGTCTTCTTTTTCTTCTGTGGCTTAAGCCTATGCTTAATCTTTTAATTCAATGTTCCAAGTAATTACAGGGTGCTCTTTGGGAGCAATATAGGTACCCAGGGCCTTAAGTTTTATTTGAAGGTCGGCCTTTTTTTCGAGCGTCTTTATTTGAAGGGTTTTGGTGCCGCCGGCAGGTATGGTGAATACTGGGGAACTGGAATAGAATGTGTACGACATTTGATTTTCAAAAATGAGGTCGCTACTGGTAACGTTCTTTAAAGTAACTTCCAAAATAGATGTGTTGTTGATGTATTTGGCCTTCTCAAATTGAACAGAGGCATTCAGCAAAGGAACCAGGTTTTCCTCTTTCCCCACCAATAGCGAATTGAAGACTGCCACTGTTCTGCCGGCAAATAAAGCTTCTTTCAGCGATTCTTCTGATTTTTCCTTGGCAAAGACCAAGGTTATGGGACGTGTATGCCCCTTTTCCACATAATCCCAATCTATTAGTCCATGAACATCGCTAGTGCCCATAATCGTCAAATTATTCTCAAGGGCAAGGGCCAATGATTCTTCGGAATAATCTCCGGTATTGATCACTTCGATACCGTGCAGCTCGCCGCTGCTGATACGTTCTTTTTGAAAATCACTCAAAACAGGATTTCCTTTTGGCGATTGCGCATACCAGGCAGGGTGGTTCCAAAAAACAAATGCAGTCTGCTTTTTTGCCTCTGCAAAAGAATCCTCGGCATTAGCCACCAGTAGTTGGTTGGCATCTGTGATAAATATGGCATTGTTATGCCCGATAGGCGCTTGGCGCGTGATTTCCGATCCATGGACAAGCAAAAGATCATGGTCCTTGGCTTCTTGCATGGCAATTTCATAGGAACGGTTCCTGTCTGGGTGTGGTATATCTTCCTTGTGGGGTTGATATTCGATATGCTCGGTAAGTGAAATTACATCCAAGTTGTCTCGGAGCGCTTCCATAACTCGAATACTGGGCCACACATTGCCATCGGAAAAAACGGTATGTTGGTGTAAATCTGTTTTCAAGGTTACATAACCAGGAATGTCCGGAAACTCAAGAGCTCGGGTGCTTTGATGTGTATGTTCTTGGGCAAATAGAAACGAAACGGTAAAAAGAGCAATAAAAAATGGTTGGAATTTCATGTTGATGGTTTTATCAAAACTATGAAACCTCCGCATGAGTTTCAATGCCAAAGCGTACATCTTACAAACTGTTAACCTGAAGATAAAGTAGTTGGGAAGTCAGGTCTGAAAATAGCATTTACAACAAATCACAATTAATAAATATTTAAGGATCTAAAGAGGCATACAACGCAAATTCCTTGTTAGGTTTGCCAGCTTAAAACCTAGGTATTTTGCACATCGATTTGATTATAGCGGCACTTTGGAGCCTATCACCATTCGGAGAGGCCAAAGTTGGCATACCTTATGGAATGTACCAAGGAGTCAATGAGTACCTGGTTTTTATTGTTTGTTTTGGTGCCAATGTATTGGTGTTTCCGATGATGATGTTCTTTTTGGAGTACGTTAACCGTCATCTGATCAAATGGCGTTTCTATAAAAAGTCCGCGGTTTTTGTTGGACAAAGGGCCAAAAAGGGGTCGGGTAAAAAAGTACAGCGTTTCGGTTTTTTGGGTATTGTCCTCTTTGTTATGATACCACTGCCAGGTACGGGAGTTTATGCTGGAAGTATTGCAGCCTATCTCTTCAAAATGAAAAAACGTGAGGCCTTTGCCGCCAATACAATCGGTATCTTCTTTTCCTCGGTAATTATTTGGGTCGCTACTTTAATGTCGATAGAGGGCATATAGCACAATAGTTTTATCGAATTTCACCCATCTTAAGGAGGGATTTGTTTATTTTGCCTCCAACTTGATCGTTAACCTAAAAAGAGTAGTATGGCATCTGGTTTTTTTGCTGTTTTGGATGATATTTCCGCACTTATGGACGATGTAGCGACCATGAGCAAAGTCGCAACCAAAAAAACGGCAGGTATTTTGGGTGATGATTTAGCGGTGAATGCCGAGAAAGCAACCGGTTTTTTGTCAAGTCGTGAAATCCCCGTACTATGGGCCATTACCAAAGGTTCTTTATTGAACAAACTGATTATTCTCCCCATCGCTTTTTTGTTGAGTGCCTATCTGCCCATAGCTATTACTGTGATATTGATTTTGGGTGGGATTTATTTGGCCTATGAAGGAGCGGAAAAGGTATACGAATATGTTTTTCATAGGAATGAAGAAGGTCATGCAAAAGACCCCATTGATATTCCTGAAGCGGAATTGCCCGAACTGGAGAAGAAGAAGATAAAACAGGCCATTATCACGGATTTTATTCTGTCCGTTGAGATTGTCATTATCGCATTGAGTACAGTGGTCAAAGAACCTTTGACTATACAAATAGCAACGGTTTCTGTGGTGGCATTATTGGCGACTGTTGGAGTCTACGGTATTGTAGCGTTGATCGTTCGTATGGATGATTACGGTTACAGGCTCATTAATCTGAATGAGGAGCATAACAGTTTTTCCGATCAGGTTGGAAGAGTTTTGGTGAATGCACTTCCCAAGATCATCAAAGGTTTGTCAATCGTGGGCACACTGGCGTTACTGTTGGTGTCTGGGGGTATTTTTAACCATAACATTGAGTTTTTCCATCAATTGTTCCCGAGCATGCCGACCTTGCTCAAGGACTTTATTTTTGGGTTGGTCATAGGTTTTGTTGCACTTTTTTTACTGAAGTTGGTTAAAAAGCTGTTCAAGCGTAAATAACAAGTAAGCTGTTTTATGAACCCAGCGGAAGATTATATTATCAACCAGGAAGAGCCATTCAAAAGTATATTGCTACAACTACAGGTCTTAGTGGAGACTTCCGTTGCCAATCTGGAATTGAAATATAAATACCGACTGCCCTTTTACTACTTGAACGGTAAACCATTTTGCTATTTCAACGTATCCCGAAAAAAGGGGTATGTGGATGTGGGCTTTTGGAGTTCGGCCCACCTGAGCGTTCATCTGGATAAAATGATCACCGAGGGCAGAAAAGTGATGAAGTCGCTCCGTTACCATACCTTGGATGATATTGATGCCGAAGTTTTTGTGGCGGTCATCAAAGATGCGGAATCCGTCAACCATAAAGGTTTTTGGAAGTGATCAGCCTTTGCCCGGGACCAGTTCGGACCTCTTTGTTTTCAGTTTGAAAAAAGCTATCCAGAGGGATATAATCCCCAAAATCAACCATAGCAAATCCACTAAAAGAATGTGTTGATGTCCTTTTTGATAAGCAATCCATATCCAATTGCCTGTTGTAATTCCGTTTGCAATTGGAACCAACAATCCCAAAATACCACCGGAGATCAACGTCCATGTATTGGTAAAGGCAATATCCTTTTTAAGGATAAAGAACACCGTTGTCACCAACCAGATAGGAAAATAAGTTTGGTACAGGAAACCCATATCCACTGTTGGTGCAAATTTTACGATGATAAATTCCAAAGCGGTAACAGGTAGCAAGGTAAGACAGATGGCCATATACCAATTGGCCACTTGTTGGTTGAACCTTCTGCGTTTTTCCGGTATGTTCTTTTTATCACGAGCCACAAGCCAGATCATAATTCCCGATAGAATCACAAAGCACGAAACCAATCCCAGGATAAAGGAAATCACTCGAAGCCCATAACCGGCATAATCCCCAAAATGTAGGCGGAACATCATATTTTTCACCCCATCCAAATACGAAGTCTGGGCAATTGGCACTTTTTCTTTTGCAATGGAACCATCGGCAATTTTGTAAATACGGTATCCCAAACCGTTCAGCTTGGTTTCATAACCGAGATGTCCGCTAATGGCGGCATGCATATTTCGGTCGCCGTAGTTGAAAATGTGCGTCTCCGTAACCCGAAAGTCGCCCCATTCCTCTTTCATTTCCTGGACATATTGGTCTAAGTTGATGGTGTTATCCAATTTTTGATTTTGGAATTCGTACACGGGATGGTTGTACTCCAAATCTTCGTACAATTGGTTTTGGTCACCATCATACAATCCCATCACCATGGGAAGCACCAAAATACCTTTGAGCAAAAAGAAGGCTCCGGTTACAGCATATACAAACTGAAATGGAAACCCTATCACCCCAAGAGCGGTATGGGCATCTGTCCACATGGTTTTGAGTTTGGCCCATGGCCTGAAAGTATAAAAGTTGGAAACGATCTTTTTCCAATGTACTAAAATCCCTGTAAT
This sequence comes from [Muricauda] lutisoli (nom. illeg.), assembly GCF_017313105.1. Lineage (GTDB taxonomy): Bacteria > Bacteroidota > Bacteroidia > Flavobacteriales > Flavobacteriaceae > Flagellimonas > Flagellimonas lutisoli. Next base: position 229,229 of record NZ_JAFLND010000001.1, read on the forward strand.
GATAGCGAATAGGAAAAAGAAGGCCACAAACCCTGCCAAAGTTCTGCCGTAAGGGTAGGGGATTTGGTCTAAAAAATGAAGCCGGTACAAGAATTCCCCCAAATGATAATTACTTGCATAGCTATCGGTTTTGGTCTTGGCTTCAGGGTCCAAATAGAAAAATACGGGAGCTTTGTCTTCCTCAAGTGCCAATGAATCTTTTGAAGCCCCTAAGGTGACGGAAATGCTCCGTTCGTTGTAATAATGTCTCAATTCCACATCCCGGCCGAACAAGTTGTACTCTTTGGAAAGGTCGTTAAGGTGTCCGTCCACGCTACCGGGCAACTCATCTTTCTGACTCACGGAGTGGCCATGTTGCCAATTGGCAATTTCATCCCTAAAAAACGAGAAAGACCCCGTAAAGAAAATGACATAAAGCGCTACGCTGATAACGATACCGCTTACGGTATGTGTATGAAATAATATATTGTAGATACGGTTTCCCATAGTTTAAACAAGTGGGTTGGTTTGGTTACCAAGATGGTATATGACAAAGAGTACTAAACTGGTCAAAAGGTAAATGCCCCATACTTTCCAGCCGTTTTCGCCTAAAAAGGCAACGACCATTAAAACGGCCCAAAGAATAAAGGCAGAAAATGTACTGGTAATGATCACCGCTACGTGGTTGAACCAACTGGCCAAGGCCAAATGGAACATCACGGCCACAATGAGACCACCTAAAATAGCTGCGGTAATTTTGGCAAAACGTTGCGAGGGCGATGGGTTCAAATATTTTTTATTGGCTGGCATAGGTTAAAACAAAAAGGTTTCAAAAAAGACTGCGCACAAAAAAAGAATGCCCAAAAAGCGGTAGTTCAAAAATCTTAATGGAGCAAGAAGAATCACTAAACTGGCTACCGTCATCAAAAGGACTAAGAAAGAGAATGTTCCTGAACCGAGGCCCCAGTAAAAGCAGCTGAGCCCCAATGAGAAAATCATTAGGGCCAAACCGGTCAATTGTGCTATTTTTTTATATTCCCCCGCCCATTTCTCGGAGCCCAGCTCTCCTACAAAGGCCATCTTTTTGGAGGTGCCATAAAGCAGATAAAAGGCAATAAATGTGAGTAATGAAATAAGGGTCACCATAGCTTATCGTTTTATGCAATAGGTGGCACAATGCCAAATAAATTCATAAGCCTCACCATTGTAGGTGCCTGGGATTTCTTCCTTGGCGGTTGTCTCCACAATGTACTTGGTATCCCAGGGCAGGGCAAAGGAAACCTCTCCATTGTCGTCCGTGTACAAGGTTTTGGACCACAGGTCGGAAACATAGACTTTAAGCTCGTTTTTTGCAATAGGCTCGCCTTTGTACAAAACTTGAAGCCTGATTTCCTCTCCATCGTTTTCCAACTGCTTTACCACGATTCCATCGGGATTCATGGTTTTGGTATCACCATCGGTACCTACCTGAACTTTTGCGGTGGAATGATAATGGGTCTTGAAAATCCCAAAGTCGTATTGGGTATAATCGATCACATCGATTTCACTGTTGTTCACGGCAATGGTGTACACACCACGCTGAGAGGGGATAAAACTCGCCAAATAATGGTCTTCTTTGGCTATGGTGCTCAATTTGGTCTTTGTCCCATCTGGACCAATTACCCAAAGGGTAAACTCTGAAACCAAAGGAAAAGCTTCGCCTCCCACTTTTTCAATCACACCGTAGGTGTACTCCCCATAATGCACACGGACTTCCTGCACTTGGCCCAAGTGTCCTGTGCCATTGGTCTCTATCCATAAATAGTGAGCTGAGACCGACAGCACAGGCAGGGTGATGAGCAATAAGGTTACTATTAGTTTCTTCATTACGTTTTCTTAGAATTTATAAGTGAAATTGGCAGAAAGACTTCTTAAGTTTTGAGGGCTGATGGTAGACCATCCTTTGTAATAGTCCTTGTTTGCGATGTTGTCCAACTTCAACGTGATTCTGAAATCGCTTGCATCGTAAAAGGCAGAGGCGTTGAGAATGGTGTACTCGTCAATAGTGAACGTACCGTTTGATCTATTGAAGATTTTGTTCTCGCTGGCGTAGTTACCTCCAAATCCAAGTCCAAAGTTTTCCAAGGTACCTTGAGTAAATCTGTAGCTTGCCCACAAATTGGCCAAGTTCATCGGGCCTGCACTCTCGGGTCTAAAACCGGTAAAACTGGCGTTTCCTTCAACCAATTTGCTGTCGTTATAGCTATAGCCGGCAATAATGTTCAATCCTTCAATGGGGGAAGCGATAATGCTCGCCTCAAAACCCTTGCTGGTCTGCTCACCATCTTGGGTATAGAAATAGTTGTTGGCATCGGTATCGATTCGTTGTGCCATATCGCTCACGGTAATGTTGTAGTAGCTCAAAGTGGCAGAAAGCTTGTCGTTGAACAGGTTCAATTTGGTACCGAACTCGAATTGGTTGGCGTGCTCTGGGTTCAATGCTCTTACCGAAGTGTTCCCATCAGATAGTTCTGTTACGGGAGCAACATTGCTGAATCCGTTCATGTAGTTGGCAAACACCGATACTTTATTCAAGATCGGCTGGTACACCAAACCAAATTTTGGTGAAAATGCAGTTTGATTGTATCCGTCGTTGGAAAAACGGTCCACACGCAAACTGGCCATTGCGGACAATTCCGGTAATAGATTAATCACGTTGGAGGCATAGGCACTAAAGATTTCTTGTTGTGCTTCGCTGAACTGTGCTCCTGGATTGGCCAAGGTGGCTATTCCAGCATCGGCACCGGCCTGGGTCAAAACACCGGAGTCGTACAAACCGGTTCCCATTGGGGTTCCAAAGTAATCGTGTAGGGCAGGGGCAACGGCTTGGAACTCATCTGGGTTTCTCCCAACATAGATAAAACCTTGGTTTCCATAGCCTGTGCTGTTGTTGATGGTCCTTGTTTTAAGGTAATCCAATCCTACAACCAAGCGGTTGCGCATGTTTCCGATATTGAAATCACCGATAAAGTTTTGTTGAATATCGGTTCCTAAAGTTTCGGAGTTTTGATTGCTCGTATAGCGTGCCAAGATGATGCCGTCTTCGAGTGGAGCCCCGGAAAGACCTTCTACCGTTGAGGTTGTCTCGTACAAGTAAGAGTAGTATCCATCAGACTTGGCATTAGATCTCGAAATTACGGTTTGAGATGTCCATGAATCGCTCAAAATATAGTTCATTTGACCTTGCAGGCTGTATGTTGGTGTATCGATATACAAATCGTTGCTGGTGTAGGAGCGTTTGAAATCGTAACCCAATTCATCCAAATTGGTCACACGAAGTGGCGAACCACGGTCCACAAACAACATGGTCTGGTTGGTGCTTCTACCGTTGTAAAACTCGGTATTGATGTTAAAAGAAAGCCTATCAGTTGCCTGAAATGCCAAAGATGGCGCAAAGAAGAACGACTTTCTGAATCCAGCATCCTGATAGCTGTTTTGTGTATGGTACGAAGTATTTACCCGAAGTGCGATATTGTTTTGGTTGCCCAAGGTTGTGTTTACATCGGCGCTTACCCTGTTCAATCCATAACTGCCAGAAGTATAAGAGATATTTCCTCCAAAACCGTAGAATGGTTTTTTGGTGTTGATGTTGATCAAACCACCGTAGGAAATCAAGCTGCTACCATACAAAGTTCCTGAAGGTCCTTTGATGACCTCAATGGATTCAATGTTGGCTGGATCGGGACTTCCGTTGGTCAGGCCAGGTAATCCGTTGATCATTGTTGGTTGCACGGGAAAACCACGTAATGAGAAATATCCAGCTCCATCATTTCCTCTACCTGTAGACTCCCAAAGTTTATCGATGCCGGGTGCGTTTTTAAGGGCATCATCAAAATTGGTCACTACTTGGTCTTGTAACAACTCGGTTGAAATAGAATTGTACACTTGAGGATTTTCAATGTCTTTTAATGGCATTTTGGATACATATACGCTTGCTTTGCGCCCAAATTTGTTTATTTGGTTCCCTTCGACCACAACTTCGTTCAGTTGTTCTTGTCGCTCCACCATAACAATGGTTTGTACGGTTGTAGTCTGGTTGGCATAAACGGTAACGGTTTTATTCTGTGCGCCAAAACCTACCATTGAAAATGTCAGAGTATAGGAGCCGGGGGCAAGGTCGGATATTTCATAGTCCCCTGAATAATTTGTATTTGTTCCTAAACCAGTATTGGAAACTGCAATATTAACATTGGCCAAAGGATGGCTTCTTTGATCTGTTACTTTTCCGGAGATGTTCCCTGATTGAGCTTGTGCCAAAGAATAAAAAGCCAAGCTTAGCATGAGTAGTATACGTTTCATTTTATTATTTGTAATTAGTCTAAATAAATTTTTAAGCAAATGTAAATGTCAACGATTGCTTCTCCAAAATATATTTAGACTAATTATAAATAATGTTTTTAACTGAAACTTATTTCACTGTTAAACAGGGGGTTGCTCGTTAAATTTTAACAGTTTTAAGCTACTTAAAGGGAATTGATGGTTTTTCGGATAGCGGTTAAATCGGTAAGCAGTTTTTCCAATAAACTTAAATCCAACATGTTGGCACCATCACTTTTGGCGTTGGCTGGATCAAAATGGGTTTCCATAAAAAGACCGTCAACGCCTGCAGCAATTCCTGCTCGGGCCATAGTGCCGATCAAGGCCGGTCTACCGCCAGTTACGCCGGAAGATTGGTTGGGTTGTTGAAGTGAGTGGGTAACATCCAGAACCACAGGGGCATATTGTTTCATGGTGGGAACGCCACGAAAATCCACGATCATATCCTGATAACCGAACATCGTACCGCGATCGGTAATCCAAACTTGCTCATTGCCGGAATCGGTTACCTTTTTCACAGCATGCTGCATACTTTCAGGGCTCATAAACTGCCCCTTTTTTAAGTTGACCACTTTTCCTGTTTCGGCAGCTGCAACTAACAAGTCGGTCTGTCTCACCAAAAAGGCGGGTATCTGCAATACGTCTACATATTCCGCAGCCATAGCGGCATCCGATATTTCATGAATATCCGTTATGGTGGGCACTTTAAAGGTTTCCGAGACCTTTTTTAAAATTTTCAGGGCTTTTTCATCACCTATTCCGGTAAAGGAATCAATACGGCTCCGGTTCGCTTTTTTAAAACTTCCTTTAAAGACATAAGGAATATTAAGCTTGTCCGTAATGGCTACGACCTTTTCTGCAATGCGCATGGCCATATCCTCACCCTCGATGGCACAAGGTCCTGCCAACAAAAAAAAGTTATCGCTGTCCGTGTGTTTTATCTGTGGAATTTTGGTGATGTCCATTTCTTAAAGTTTGCACAAATATAGCATTAAACAATGGTAATCCTTTTTAGATTTATCAAACTAAACCATCAACTATGAAGTACAGAATAATTTTGTTGACCCTATGTTTGATTCCGATAATTTGCAATGCACAATGGCAGGAACGGGGAGGTACCTTTGATCTTGCACATTTGGAGCGCCATCAGTTTAAATTGAACTTGTTGAGCCCCGGATTCACCTATGAGCTGGGCCTTTTTAAAAATCAAATTGTATCCATTGATTTAGGTTTGGCCACTGCCACGTACGAAGAAGGTTATGTGTTTGGACTGGCGACCAACAACCGATACCGATATTACCATAATTTCAATAGAAGGGATAGGTTGGGCAAAAATACTTCTGGAAATTCTGGGAACTATATTGCGGCGGCCCAGGCCATTTTCTTTTCACAGTTGCGGATTTCCACAAATGTTGAAGGTCCCAATGATTTTAATTTGGGATTTTATGGAATGGTCTATGGCATTCAACGAACCTATGAAAAAGGCTTCAATTTTAATTTGGAGCTTGGTGCAGGATATTACCGAGGCGATGGTGTTCCAAATGGGTATGGACCATTGCTGAACATTACTTTTGGATGGGTGGCTACCAAAAGAAAGAAAAAGGACCCTTATCTTGATTAAATAAAGCCATCAAAACATACTATTTTGGTGAAGTTTGGGTTATACTATTACCAAATTAACCTACAATGCGCCGCTCACTACTTTTGGCATTTCTGTCAACAAGCTTTTTTATGCACGCCCAATACGGGACAAACTGCGAGGTTCGACAGTTTAAGCTAAATGCCTTTAACCCTGGCATAGAATACGAAATGGCTCTGGGCGTAAACAGTACATTGGATATTCGGGTGGCATACCAAGCAGCTTTGGAACCGGCCAGTTCCCAACCGTTGGAGGATTTCGATTTTTTCCCTGCCATTACCGTTCAAAACCGTTATTATCATAACCTAAATAGTCGGGAAAGGCGCAGAAGGTCCATTTATGGGAATTCAGGTAATTACTTTGCACCCTCAGCGGCAGTTTTTTCTCCAGGTAGCCGCGTTGTCGAGGGTAGGTTGGTCGATGGAATTCACGGTTATGGTGGATTGGTTTACGGGATTCAGCGTAGTTATGATTCTGGTTTTAGCTTCTCCATTGATGCAGGGGCTGGTTACTATGTAGGGCCGTTCAAAGGCACCATCCAACCTGTGGTAAACCTAAGTATTGGTTGGATTATCAGCGAGAAGCGATGGTGTGTTGGTTTGTAAATTTGGAACTCCCACTAAATCAATAAGATAAAAATAACATTTAGGTGTGCCAACAAGTAAAAAATAGCAGTATCTTTGCGGGCTTAAAATTTAGGTTATGTCCAAAATCAAAAACATTGCAATCATTGCACACGTAGACCATGGTAAAACTACTTTGGTCGATAAAATCATGTACCATTGCCAGTTGTTCCGAGAAAACGAGAACAAGGGCGACCTGATATTGGATAACAACGACCTGGAAAGGGAACGTGGGATCACCATTGTTTCCAAAAACGTTTCCGTTGTTTACAAGGATACAAAAATCAATATTATAGATACCCCTGGTCACGCCGATTTCGGGGGTGAAGTAGAACGTGTTTTGAACATGGCAGATGGGGTTTTGTTGTTGGTGGATGCCTTTGAAGGACCCATGCCACAGACCCGTTTTGTACTTCAAAAAGCCATTGACCTAGGTTTGAAGCCATGTGTGGTCATCAACAAAGTTGATAAGGAAAACTGTACCCCGGAAGAAGTGCACGAAAAAGTGTTCGATCTAATGTTTGAACTGGGTGCGGAAGAATGGCAGCTCGATTTCCCAACCGTTTATGGTTCTGCAAAGAACAATTGGATGGGCGAGGATTGGAAAACGCCTACCGAGAATATCGAGCCATTATTGGATATGGTGATTGAACATGTTCCTGAATTTAAACCTGAGGAAGGCTCAACTCAAATGTTGATCACTTCCTTGGACTTCTCTTCTTTTACGGGCCGAATCGCCATTGGAAGATTGCAAAGAGGAACGCTCCGTGAAGGGCAACAAGTTTCTTTGGTAAAAAGAGATGGTTCCGTTGTAAAAACCAGAATCAAGGAGCTTTACACTTTTGAAGGACTTGGACGCTTAAAAGTGGAAGAAGTTGTAGCAGGGGATATTTGTGCCATTGTTGGTATGGAAGGTTTTGAAATCGGTGATACCGTTGCCGATCTTGAAAACCCCGAGAAATTGAAGACTATAGCCATTGATGAGCCAACCATGAGTATGCTTTTCACCATTAACGATAGTCCGTTTTTTGGTAAGGATGGAAAGTTTGTTACTTCCAGACACATTAAAGAGCGTTTGGAAAAAGAATTGGAAAAAAACTTGGCACTTCGTGTTCAAGAAACCGACAGTGCCGATAAATTTTTAGTGTATGGCCGAGGTGTTTTGCACCTTTCTGTATTGATTGAAACCATGCGTCGCGAAGGTTACGAGCTTCAGATTGGTCAGCCACAAGTAATCATTAAAGAGATTGATGGTGTAAAATGTGAGCCTGTGGAACATTTGACCATCGATTTACCAGAGGAAGTATCCGGAAAAGCTGTGGAAATGGTATCCATCCGAAAAGGGGAGATGACCAGTATGGAGGCCAGAGGTTCCAGAATGGTTTGTGAATTCATCATTCCATCGAGGGGAATCATCGGTCTTAGGAACCAACTGTTGACCGCTACGGCGGGAGAGGCCATAATGGCACACAGGTTTTTTGAATATCAGCCATTGAAAGGGGATATCGCACAACGATTGAACGGGTCTTTGGTTTCTATGGAAAACGGAACTGCGATTCCTTATTCCATTGATAAGCTTCAGGAAAGAGGTAAATTCTTTATCGATCCGGGAGAGGATATCTACGAAGGACAGGTAATTGGTGAAAACTCCCGCCAGGATGATATGACGGTGAACGTAACCAAGACCAAAAAACTTTCCAACGTACGTTCTGCAGGTGCTGATGATAAGGCCAAGATTGTTCCGGCCATCAAATTCTCTTTGGAAGAAGCCTTGGAATACATCCAAAAGGATGAATACGTAGAGGTAACGCCCAACCACCTTAGGATTCGAAAAATCTATCTTAAGGAAGTGGACAGAAAGAGAAACAAAGTAGTGTAAGCGAGCTTACTTTAAACATAGTAGGAAAGCGAGTGAGGAAAACAATCTTCATTCGCTTTTCTTTTTTTAAAAGACTGCTGGGAGTCTTGATCCTACCGACCGTGAAAACTAGTGTAAATGCCCGTGGTGCTGTTCCCGTAAACATGCTACGGCAGCTCCAATGATACCGGCATGGTTCATAAGTTCAGCTTTTACCACTTCCGTATCAATTTTGATGTATTGGTTGAACTCTTCCCATTTTTTTGAGGTTCCACCCCCTACGATGATAAGGTCTGGACATACAATAAGCTCTACTAACTTCAAGAATTTATTAAAACGCTTGCCCCATTTCTTAAAACTAAGGTCCTCTCTTTCTTTGGCAGAAGCAGCTGCCCATTTTTCAATCTTCTTGTATTTTTTGTAAGGAATCTGTCCTAATTCAAAATTTGGGATGAGCACTCCATTATAAAAGGCCCCGCTACCAAGACCTGTTCCAATGGTAATCATGATTACCAAGCCATTTTTGCCTTTTCCTACCCCGTAGTTCATGGAAGCATAGCCTGCGGCATCTGCATCGTTCAACACCGTAAATTCGTGACCTGTATACTCGGTGAACAATTCATCCACGTTAACACCCACCCAACTTGGGTCTAGGTTTCCAGGAGACTTGCAGACCCCATTTTTAACGATAGAGGGAAATCCACAACCCACAGGACCTTCATAATTAAAATGGTCAACAATTTCGGCCACCACTTTGGCCATGTCCTTCGGCTTTTTTGATTTTGGGGTTGGAATTCGGAAACGTTCGGTCAACATTTCTCCGGTTTCGGCGTTTACGAGGGCACCTTTTATGCCCGATCCGCCTATATCAATACCAAGAATTTCCATATATAGGAAGCAAAATTAGTTTTAACAAAGTAACAAAAACTTTTATTGATCAAGCAATTCCATTGTAAATCAATGTACTGCGCGGATATTTCGGTGATTAAATCGCTTTTTGAATTACTTCAAAAACTTTGCTGCCATCGCATTTTAGAGTTTTGTGTGGATATTTTAGGATTAGGGCATAATCGTGTGTGGCCATTATGATAGTTCTACCATTCTTATTGATATCCTGTAAAACCTTCATTACTTCCACACTGGTCTGAGGGTCCAAATTCCCAGTGGGTTCATCCGCAAGTATAAGCTCAGGGTCGTTCAAGAGGGCGCGGGCAATGGCAATGCGTTGTTGCTCACCGCCTGAAAGTTCATGAGGAAACTTAAAGCCTTTGGTTTTCATACCCACTTTGTCGAGGACCTCCTCGATTTTGTCATCCATTTTTTTTGGGTCCGTCCATCCCGTTGCCTTAAGGACAAATTTCAGGTTGTTGTTGACATTTCTATCGGGCAGCAATTTAAAATCCTGAAAAACGATGCCCAATTTCCTCCGCAAATAGGGAATGTCCTTTTCTTTCATTTTTTTCAGGTCAAAATCCACGACCTGGCCAGCCCCTTGTTTAAGTGGTAAATCCGCATAAAGAGTTTTCATAAAACTACTCTTACCGCTTCCCGTTTTACCAATAATGTATACAAACTCCCCTTTTTTTACCTCAAGGTCGATATGGTTCAAAATCAGGTTCTCGTTTTGGAACACGGCAGCGTCCTGTAATTTTAAGATAGTCTCGGGCATAATTAGTTCAATAAGCTTTACAAAAGTATTTGAAATTACACGAACAGAATCAAAAATTAAAGATCAAAGCATATTTTTCCAAAAAATATGATGGCATCATTATCGCCAAACCTGAGTGTTCAAGTTCAGGTCTTCCACAATGCCAATAGCTGTTGTAATGTCATCATAAAATAGTTCAAGCACATTGGAGTCGATCAGATTTTTGTTCTCTTGTAGACTAAAAAAGCCATACGGATGATGAACTGCCATATATAGCTTACCGCCTTTAAACGATAGTATGACGGGTTTGTTGATTTTTTGTTTTAACAATGTGATTCTACGCATTAAGGAAGTGGATAAAATATATCTCGCCTCAACTTGGTCAGTGCTGTACACCACAAATTCTTTTTCAAATTCTGAATCTTCAAGATTTACCAATTGGTCGCGACCAAAATTTAAGGACTGTATGGTTTTTGCCAAATATCCAATTCTCTTTTCGAATTGATCGGGCAGTACAATGGTGGTTCCATTGCATTTTTTGTTAAAGTCAACTATGGCGAACATGCCCGATAAACTGCTCCCTATTTGTTCAATGCTTTTCTCTTTTTTGAACATAGGGCGTATATAGGTGTATGCAATGTATATGTGTGCAAAGAAGGGAATGTACATGAGATAAGAACCATAACGTTGGTCAATAATGTTAACATTACCGATGGTAATGGAAGTATCCTTGACCTTTCCAGAAAGAAGTCCTTGGCCTCGATTGTATACCGGTACATGCGTTTTTTTGTCAAAAGGTCGTCGGCACATGGTCACCAATTCACTATTTATTAATTCTTCGGTTTTGATCTGTTCATGTTCATAGAACTCAAATGTGGGAACCATTTTGTCCAAAAGCACTCGTATCAGCCTCTTTTCAATTGTGACGTATTTGTTTTTGAATGTTTGGAATATTGTTAAACTGATGAAAAACAAGAACCAAAAAAACAGTACCAACATTTGGGGAGTAAAGGTCCATGGTGTGTTGGGGGACAAACTAGCGATCCATTCGGTAAATTTGGAGTTGAACAAGTACACGAACAAAACAAGGGCAATGCCACATATAAGGAAAAGTTGTATAAGGAAAGTGTATGTCAACTTATAGAAACGGTAGGTTTTCCTCAGCTTTTCTGCTTCTTGCAGTAATGGCAATAGCTCTTTCTTTAGGTTTTGGAAGTCCATCATATCCGTCTATGATTAAAATGAAACTTTAGGGAGGTCCGCTTCGGAAGTTTTTATTGTGAACATGGTCTTTGGGGAATATCCCATGAACTTGGCAACAATATTGGAAGGGAACATCTCCAAGGTATTGTTGAATGCGTACACGGCCGCATTATATGCCCTTCTTGAGGCAGAAAGCTGTTCTTCCACTTCGTTTAAACTTGATTGGAGAAGCATAAAATTTTCGCTGGCCCTTAAATCGGGATACGCTTCCACCGTTATTTGAAGTTTTCCCAATAGCCGATCCATCTGGCTTTCGAGGTTAAGCCTTAATTCGGATGGTGGGTCTCTATCCACAATGTTATTTCTCAGTTTGGTGATCGAGATCAGTGTCTCACTTTCATGTTTGGTGTACCCTTTAATGGTGTTGACCAGTTGTGGGATTAAATCAGTTCTTTTTTTTAGCATTACATCTATGCTCCTATATGCCTCCTCAACCTTGTTCTTTTTACTGATTAAGTTGTTGTACAAAAGCACACAGATCAATAAAAAGGATAAGGGAATAATAAATAAGTATGTCATCTCAACAAAAATTAAATTGAACAATAGGGCAATGCACGAGTATTGCCTGATTTAAAATCGAAAAAAGGTTTTTACGCCTTTTATGTTGAGGTTGAAAATGAAATCCTAAATTATCTGGAACAGAAATTTCATATGATTTCTAGGAATTAGGATTGTTGTTGCCAATGAGGTTTTTTGGCATGAGTGCTAAAATTACTATTTCGAGGTGATAAATCAAGTCTAGAAGCGTAAATTTCGGTAAATGACCAATTAAATATACTTTGGCCTTAATTTTGACGTTATGAGTAAAGTCAATCGAGAAGAGCGTAGAACACTATGAATCGAAAAAACCTCCTTTTAATTCCCATTTTAATGGGAACTTTTTTTGTGCTTTCCGCACAGGAAACCAAAATATACACCCACGAAAACAAAGCCTATCAAGATGCCTTGGCGCTCTACAACAACGAGCAGTACCAAGCGGCGCAGCAAATTTTCGAGTCCATTAAGACCACTACCAAGGATGAGGAAACAGAAGCCAACAGTGCTTACTATGCAGCCAACGCAGCCATTCGTTTGAACCAGCGTGGAGCGGATAAAATGATGGAAGATTTTGTGGAACGTTACCCTACATCCACCAAAAGGAATTCTGCTTTTTTGGATGTGGCCGACTACTATTTTGAAACGGGAAAATACCCCTACGCTCTAAAATGGTACAAAAAAGTTGATGAAAATTCGATGCCTTATTCAGAACGCGACCGTTTTAACTTTAACAACGGATACGCCTTGTACGCATCCAAACGTCCACAAGAAGCAGAGCGTTATTTGAACAAGGTGACCACCTCTCAAAAATATGGCTCGCAAGCCAAATATTATTTGGGGTACATTGCTTACGAACAAGACGATTACAACTCAGCCAGCGCCCGTTTCGACCAAATTCAGGACCCAGAATTGCTTGATGAAAAGCTCACGTACTATCAGGCCGACCTGAATTTTAAATTGGGAAAGTTTGAAGAAGCCATCACAATGGCAAAAAAACAACTTCCCAAATCCAATCGTCAGGAAGTCTCTGAATTGAACAAGATCATTGGTGAAAGCTATTTCAATTTGGAACAATATGCCGAGGCCATACCCTACTTGGAAGAATACAGGGGCAAACGTGGCAAATGGAACAACACCGATTATTATTTATTGGGGTACAGCCATTACAAATTGGGCGATTACCAAAAAGCGATTCAGCAGTTCAACAAAATCATAGGAGGTGCCAATGCCGTTTCCCAAAATGCATATTATCACTTGGCAGAGTGCTACTTGAAACTGGATAAAAAGTCCGAAGCCTTGAATGCGTTCAGAAATGCTTCGCAAATGGAGTTTAGTCCGGAAATCCAAAAAGATGCTTGGTTGAACTATGCCCGTTTGAGCTACGAAGTCGGTAATGCATACGAGCCCGTTCCACAGGTGCTGACCAATTATTTGGAAAAATATCCAAAGGATGGACATCAAATGGAAATCCAAGAACTTTTGGTGGACTCCTACATCACATCCCGTAATTTCGAGGGTGCTATGCAACTTTTAGAGGAGAACCAGAACTACGCCAGTAAGGAAACTTATCAAAAAGTGGCCTACTACCGTGGGGTGGAACTGTTTATTGATGGTGATTTCGAAGGTGCTCGGGAGCGATTCGATAAATCCTTGAAAAGTGCGGAAAATTCAAATTTTGAAGCTAGAGCTCTTTATTGGAAAGCTGAGTCGGCCTACAGATTGAACCGATTTGAGGAGGCCTTGGTGGATTTCGTTCGATTCCAGAACTTTCCGGCAGCCAGATCACTTCCCGAATATGAGCAGCTGGATTACAATTTGGGCTACTCGTACTTTAAATTAAAGGACTACAACAACGCCATATCCTATTTTCAGAATGTGGTGAGCTCCAATGCCATTGACGACCAAAGAAAGAACGATGGTTATTTGCGTTTGGGCGATAGCTATTTTGTGAACAGCAAGTATCAATTAGCCAAGAAAGCCTACGATGCATCATCAAAGATGAACGGTCCAGAACGTGATTATGCGGCCTTCCAGAAAACTCTATGTGATGGATTTTTGGGTAACAATTCAGCAAAAATTGATGGCCTTAACGAATTCTTGAGGATGTTCCCTACCTCCTCATTACGGGATGATGCACTTTTTGAACTGGGCAATTCCTATATCAATAATAGCCAAGAAAGTTTGGGGCTGCAGACCTACGACCGTATCGTGGCGGAGTATTCGGGCAGTAAATTTGCACCACGTGGATTGTTGCGTTCCGGATTGGTGTACTACAATTCCAGTCGTAATGATCAAGCATTGGCCAAACTTAAAGAAGTGGTTCAAAAATATCCGAACACCCAAGAGGCCAAACAAGCGGTGGCCACCGCCAAATTGGTGTATGTGGACGAAGGTCGGGTGAGCGAGTATGCCGCCTGGGCCCGTAACTTGGATTTTGTTGAAGTGACCGATGCCGAACTGGACAACGCCAGTTTTGAATCTGCCGAACGAAAACAAATTGAAGGTAAAACTCCTGCGGCTATCCGGGGATATGAAGATTATTTAAAAGAATTCCCTAATGGGTTGCATGCGCAGAATGCCAACTTTGCCTTGGCACAATTGTATTTTGCAAATGGAGAAAAAGAAAAGGCCTTGCCAAAATACAAAGCAGTCGCCGATGGTGGGAACGGAACGTATACGGAACAGGCTTTGACCCGTGTTTGCGAAATCTATGTGGATAAGCAGGACTACAATAGCGCTATTCCTTATTTGAAAAGGTTGGAAAACACGGCAGATATCTCAGAGAACAAAACTTTTGCCCAGTCCAATTTAATGAAAGGTTTTTATGGTCAAAAGAATTATTCCCAGACCATCGCTTACGCCGAAAAGGTGTTGAACGCTCCTAAAATTGATGATCGTATTAGAAGTGACGCACAGATAATGATCGCACGTTCCGCCATTGCTACGGAAAACGAGAGTTTGGCCAAAACTGCCTACCAAGACGTAAGACAAATTGCATCTGGCGAGCTCGCCGCTGAAGCTTGGTATTACGATGCTTATTTCAAGAATAAGGAAGAAGATTTTGAAGCATCCAACGAGTCCGTTCAAAAATTGGCCAAGGATTATGCCGCCTACAAAGAATGGGCAGGAAAAGGCTTGGTTATCATGGCCAAGAACTTTTACAATTTGGGAGATGCCTTCCAGGCCACTTACATTTTGGAAAGTGTCATTTCCAATTTTTCCGAATTTGAGGATATCGTTTCGGATGCAGAAAGTGAACTGGCCACCATCAAGGCCAAGGAAGCAGAGAGCAATTCATCCGTAGACCCCAACGAAAACTAAACGAGACACAAGATGCAAAAGAGAACCTATTATATATTTTCATTGCTTTATTTGAGCCTTTGCGGAATGGTTATCGCCCAAGAAGAGGATAACATTGGTACAGAAACGGTAACGGTGGTAAAACCGTATTCCCCGACCGTTTCGGATGCCTTTAAGATCAAATCTTCCCCAAGTTTGAACGATTCCATTGTGCTTCAAAAGAAGAAAATCAATTACAGTATATTCTCTGTGCCCGTTGCGTCCACCTTTACCCCGGCAAAGGGTAAGGCTTCGGGGGTGGAAAAAACACCACCGCCCACTTTGTATAATTCCTATGCTTCGGTGGGTTTAGGTAACTACAATAATGCCTTGGTGGATTTTTACACGAGTCGGGAATTCAACAGGGGAGAAGATTTGTTGGACTTTGGGCTAACCCACAATTCATCCCGCGGAGATTTGGACTCCACACCCTTGGAAACTGATTTCTACGACACCAAGGTCAATGCTTCCTATGCTAAAAAGGACCGTTATATGGATTGGGGAGCCGCCATAGGATTACAGCACCAACTGTACAATTGGTATGGAATACAGAGTGAATTGTTCAGTGAGGATGAGATCAATGCGATGGATGAAACGCAAAACTATTTCAATGCTGAAGCGAAGGCCCATTTCAATATGGAGGACTCTTATTTTAAGAGCGGGAATATCTTGTTGAGGCGCTTTTGGGATGCTACGGAATCTGCTGAGAATCGGGCAGTGATCAATCCAACTTTTGAATTGCCCATTACCGAGGAATTGATCACGATTTCTACCAAGGTTGATTATGTGGGAGGTAATTTTAAGAATGGCACCATAACAGAATCTGTGAACGATGGAGAAAAGAATTATAGCCATCTACAGGCGGGATTGAACCCAAGCTTGTTGATTTTGCGTGATGACCTTACTTTAAATTTGGGTGCCAACATCGTCTACGGACTGGATATGGAAAATAGCGAGAACAATTTTTATATCTATCCAGCCGTAACTGCATCCTATCGTGTGATGGACGAAAATGTGATCGCTTATGGAGGAATAGAAGGAGAGTTGAAGCAAAATTCCTATCATGACTTTGTGGATAACAACCCTTATGTATCCCCGACCTTGGATATTGTCCCGACGGACCAACAATATGAAGGGTATTTAGGTCTAAAAGGACAGTTGACCTCCAATGTGGGGTATAACATCAAAGGTTCTTACATGGCGGAAAACAGAAAACCGTTGTTCTACCAAAATACGGTAAACACGACCAGAACCGATGAAAAGAGTTATTACTATGGCAATTCCTTTCAAGTTTTTTATGATGATGTAAAAACCTTGGGTGTATTTGGGGAAATCAATGTGGATGTGAACCGTAATTTTTCTTTGGGTGTTAACGCGGAATTTTATGATTACGATACCGAAACCGATAACCCTGCTTGGAACTTGCCATCGATCAAAGGATCCCTCTTTATGGATTATCAGATTACCGACCAATGGTATATGGGTGCCAATTTGTTTTATGTAGGAGAAAGGGATGCGTTGACCTCCGTTGCCCTAACCAATAATGTGCCTCCGACCATTTCTTATACTCAGCTTACGTTGGACAGCTTTTTTGATGCCAATGCCCATGTAGGGTACAGGTTCAACGAGCAGCTCTCCATTTTTGTAAAAGCATCCAATATTGCCAACAATAATTACCAGCGTTGGGCCAATTTTAGGGTCCAGGGATTCCAGGCTTTGGCAGGGGTATCCTATAAGTTTGATTTTTAGCCTGTAGGAGAATACGCAATAAAAAGGTATAAATACCGTTCATTGTTTTCAGTTAACTCATTGATGTTCCAATGGTTGGCTACTGCCATTTAAATGGAAATAATGCAACTAAGACCAATACATACGCTGGTTATTCACTTGTTTTTGATGATTTTCACCATTGGATCTGGTCAAAATATGGTGCAAAATGGCGGTTTTGAAGACTTTGTATCTTGTCCCGTTAAAATGAGCAATCTGAACAAGGATGCGGAGCATTGGAGTGCCCCGACCCTGGGAACGACCGATTATTTTAACGAATGTAGCCGAACCAAGTTGGGAGTCCCGATGAACTTTAAGGGCAAACAGGAACCGTATGAGGGTGCTGCTTATGCGGGACTCTATCTCTTTGCTCCACGAGATTATCGCGAATACATTCAAGTGCCACTCACGGAAACACTTGAAAAAGGAAGTCGATACCGATTGACCTTATTCATCAGTCTTTCCGAAAAGTCCGATGGAGCAGTTATGGATATGGGGGCAGTGTTTTCCGAAAAGCCACTTTCAGTGCATACCAAACGAGAACTTTCACAAAGCGATCTTTTGTCAGCTTCTCCACAAACTACCCATATCAAACAATTTCCCGTTACTGATTACTATCAGGATAAGCAGAACTGGATGGAATTGAGTTTTGATATGGTTGCTAAAGGTTTTGAAAATCATTTGATTTTAGGGAACTTCAAAAGTAATGCAGGTACTTCCTACTTGGATACACAAAATCCATCAGAAAATGAGGAAGGCTATGCCTATTATTATTTGGACGATATTTCATTGACCTACCTGGGCCCAGAATATAAAACCGATGAGGTGTATGTGTTGGATCACGTCAATTTTAATTTTGACCGTTTTGATCTTCAGCCCAAAGCAGAGCAAAGTCTTAAAGATATATATGAATATTTAGAAAAACATCCCAGCCTGAAGGTTGCCATTAGCGGACATACCGATGATTTGGGTTCCGATGAGTACAACGATGTCCTCTCTCGAGAACGTGCTGCTTCCGTTGCACAATATTTGATTGATTTGGGATTGGATAAAAACAGAATAACCTCCAAGGGGTATGGGGATAGTAAACCACTGGACACTACCCGCACAGACGAAGCCCGAAGAAAGAACCGAAGAGTGGAGTTTGTGATGACAAAGTTTGAAGACGAAAACCCTTAAACATATCCTTGCTTTTTCTATTTTTGATGGAAACCAACAGAAATGAAAAAGTTCTTATTGTTCGTCACGGGTCTAGTCGTGTTTTCTTGCACAACCAAAGAAGAGGTAGACCTGATCGTTACCAATGCAAATATTTATACCGTGGACGATGCCTTCTCCAAAGCATCGAGTATAGCCATCAAAGATGGAAAGTTTGTTGCCGTTGGCGATTCCGAAGAAATCTCAAAAAAATATAATTCCCAAAAACAGTTGGACGCAGAGGGCAAGACCATTGTTCCGGGCCTTATCGATGCCCATTGCCATTTTTATGGATTGGGCCAAAACCAACAGGTTGTTGATTTGGTCGGGACCCAAAGTTTTGATGAGATACTGGAAAAAGTAGTGGCATTTCAAAACGACCGTCCATCCAATTTTATTTTGGGAAGGGGATGGGACCAAAATGATTGGGAGGTTAAAGAATTCCCGACCAAGGACAAATTGGATGAATTGTTCCCCAATATCCCTGTGGCTTTGGAACGCATAGATGGCCATGCGTATCTCGTGAACCAAAAGGCATTGGATATGGCGGGCATTACTGCAGATACCGAAACGGAGGGCGGAGAAATTGTCAAAGAAGATGGTGAGGTTACAGGCGTTTTGGTCGATAACCCGATGGGATTGATCAATAATGTGATTCCACGGCCCAGTCTGGAACAAAACATTCAAGCTCTTAAGGATGCCGAGAAAATCTCTTTGGATTATGGGCTGACCACAGTAAACGACGCTGGACTGTCCCGGGATATAATTGAATTGATAGATAGTCTGCAACAAGCTGACGAACTATCCATTAGAGTGTACGCAATGGTCTCCAATTATCCCGAAAATCTGGATTACTTTTTGGATAAGGGCATTATCAAAACGGAAGGGTTGAATGTCCGTTCCGTAAAAGTATATGGCGATGGTGCTTTGGGTTCTCGGGGAGCTGCGTTACGAGCACCCTACTCCGATAAACCAGGTCATTTTGGGGCTATGGTAACTCCTGTGGACCAAATTGAAGCTTTGGCACAACGAATTGCAGCCACCGATTATCAAATGAACACCCATGCTATCGGGGATTCTGCCAATATTGTGGTTTTAAGGGCTTATGAAAAAGCCTTGGAGGGTAAGACCGACCGCAGATGGAAAGTAGAACACGCACAGGTAATTTCGCAATCCGATTTCGATTATTTTGAAAATGGTATTATTCCATCCGTTCAGCCGACCCACGCTACCAGCGATATGTACTGGGCAGAGGATAGGTTGGGGCCTGAGCGTGTAAAAGGCGCCTATGCCTACAAAGATTTATTGGAGAAAGCCGGGGTGGTAGCATTGGGCACCGACTTCCCTGTGGAACAAGTTAATCCATTTTTGACCTTCTATGCTGCGGTGGCCCGACAGGATATGGAACAATACCCCGAAGGCGGATTTCAAATGGAGAATGCCTTGAGCAGGGAGGAAACCTTGAAAGGTATGACCATTTGGGCAGCCTATTCCAATTTTGAGGAAGATGAAAAGGGCAGTATAGAAACAGGTAAATTTGCTGATTTTGTGATATTGAGCGATGATATTATGACGATTCCATCCGAAGAGATTCCCAATGTGACCGCAGAACATGTTTTCTTGGGCGGGGTCCAGAAAAAATAATACCCTCTTGTCATTCTGAACGAAGTGAAGAATCTACTTGAACTTTTTTAAGTTGTGAAGAGAAATAAAAAAAGCCCCAAAATGGGGCTTTTATATTTTTAAGACTAAAACTTTTTAGTAGCTGATAGGCAAGGTAACCCTTGTGGTTCCCCAACCCATAACCAAGTTTCCATCATCATCGAAAGCCATTCCAAAAGCTTCCAATTCTTCGCTGTCGGTAGAAGCTGTTGCCGTGGCTCTAACTACATCACCATCGCTATCGTAGGAATAAGCACCCCATTGGTGTAGGTTGCTGTTCAGGATTACTGTCCACTCATCTTCGCCGGGAATGGAAAACAAAGAGTAGGAACCGGCTTTAATGGTTTTGCCGCCAACTTTGGCATCCTTGTAAAATGTAATTTCAGTAGCTTCGTTTGCACCTGTTCTCCAAACTTTTCCAACGGGGGCCAATTCGGCAAGGCTACGTCCTTTTAATTGTGGGCGACTGTAAATAACACGAGCAGCTTTATCGGCTTCCCTGGAGCTCGAAGGGTAATACGCAATATCCGCAGGACTCGCATCAAGTCCACTGAATTTTTGGGCCGTAGCTTCTGTTGTGAATACCAAACTGGTACAAAGCACTAAAAGTAGTAATGTTAATTTCTTCATGATTGTGATTTAAGTTCCTTGTAAAACTAATTAATTCTAATGTTGCTTTAAATATACAGACGAGAAAATTAAACAACCTTACAAAGCGTTGGGGTTAAAAGCATAAAAGAATAAAAAAGTTACATTTTATATTTTTTTAGACATAAAAATATATTAATTGTAATATAAAATAGCTTTAGGGTTTTATATATTAATCTTTAAGTTCATTTTTGTTTTAAAATTGTTACTAAATTATTTGTTATGTGTGGTATTGTATGCGCATTTGATGTAAAGGAAAGTACGGAGGTACTTAGGCCCCAATTGTTGGAGATGTCGAAGAAAGTTAGGCACCGCGGGCCAGATTGGAGTGGCATTTACTCCGATGATAAAGCCATTTTGGCCCATGAAAGATTGGCTATTGTGGACCCAGCTTCAGGAAAACAACCATTGTTCAGTGCCGATGGTAAATTGGTTTTGGCCGCCAATGGTGAAATATATAACCATCAAGAGTTGAGAAAACAATTTGATGGGAAATACGATTTTCAAACCCAGTCCGACTGTGAGGTGATTTTGTCACTTTATCAAGAAAAGGGACCTGATTTTGTGGATGAAATGAACGGAATATTTGGTTTTGCCATTTATGATTCCGAAAAGGACGAGTATTTCATCGCCCGTGACCATATGGGGATTATCCCGTTGTATATTGGATGGGATAAGAACGGAACCTTTTATGTGGCTTCCGAGTTGAAAGCTTTGGAAGGAACTTGTTCCAAAATCCAACTGTTTCCTCCGGGGCACTATATGCACAGTTCCGATGGGGAGTTTGTAAAATGGTACAAGCGTGATTGGATGGAGTATGATGCCGTAAAGGAAAACGAAACCAGCATTGCCAAGATAAAAGAAGCACTGGAAGCTGCCGTACACCGTCAGTTGATGTCCGATGTGCCTTATGGGGTATTGTTATCTGGTGGATTGGATTCTTCAGTGACCTCCGCAATTGCAAAAAAATATTCTCAAAAACGAGTAGAGTCTGGTGATACTGCAGATGCATGGTGGCCACAATTGCACTCTTTCTCTGTTGGATTGGAGGGTTCGCCCGATTTGGCCGCCGCTCAAAAAGTGGCTGATCATATTGGTACGGTGCATCACGAGATCAAATTTACCATTCAAGAAGGCTTGGATGCGATAAAAGATGTTGTATATAACCTGGAAACTTACGATATTACGACTATAAGAGCCTCAACACCAATGTATTTAATGGCCAGGGTAATCAAATCCATGGGGATTAAGATGGTCCTATCGGGTGAAGGTGCGGACGAATTGTTCGGCGGATATCTGTATTTTCACAAGGCGCCAAGCCCAAAGGATTTTCATGAGGAGACCGTGAGAAAACTGGATAAACTTCACATGTACGATTGCCTAAGAGCCAATAAATCCTTGGCTGCATGGGGTATAGAAGGTCGCGTTCCTTTCTTGGACAAAGAGTTTATGGATGTAGCGATGAGCATCAACCCAAAAGATAAAATGATCAACGGTGAACGTATGGAGAAATGGGTAGTGCGAAAAGCATTTGAAGATTATTTGCCAGAAAGTGTGGCCTGGAGGCAAAAAGAACAATTTTCGGATGGTGTCGGATATAGCTGGATAGATACCTTGAAAGCTTTGGTGGAAGAAGAAATTACAGATGAGCAATTGGAAAATGCCCATTTTAAATTCCCGATTCAGACCCCGACCTCGAAAGAAGAATATTATTATCGTTCAATTTTTGAAAGTCACTTCCCGTCGGATGCGGCAGCATTGAGCGTGCCACAGGAGCCATCGGTGGCCTGTAGTACCAAGATTGCCCTTGAGTGGGATGAAGCATTCAAGAACATGAACGACCCATCGGGAAGAGCTGTGGCCAAGGTTCATACCGATGCGTATGTGAAATAAACAGTGTATAAACCAACCAAACGATATGAAGCAGTAAATCTAACTTGTTTCATTTTTTAATTAGTCCGAAAAGCCCCTTATCCAAGGGGCTTTTTAGTTGTTTCAGGGTTAGTTGCCAAACCCATTTTACATCGGTCCGTTTTCCACAGGATTTGTTGATAACTTAAGCTGTTCAATAGGCTCTTAAAGGCCATTTGCACGGGGTATTGATTATATTTGTAAGATTTGAAAAATTGAGGCAAATACCTAAAAATATATGAGCGAAGAAGCGAACAAGAAACAATACTCGGCGGATAGTATCCAGGCCCTTGAGGGAATGGAGCACGTACGTATGAGACCTTCCATGTATATTGGAGATGTAGGGGTCAGAGGATTGCACCATTTGGTGTACGAAGTAGTGGATAACTCCATTGATGAGGCCATGGCCGGCCATTGTGATAGAATTGATGTGATCATCAATGAGGATAACTCCATAACAACCCAGGATAACGGTAGGGGTATCCCAGTGGACCTGCATAAAAAAGAAGGTGTTTCTGCATTGGAAGTGGTTATGACCAAGATTGGTGCCGGAGGTAAGTTCGATAAAGATTCCTACAAGGTTTCCGGTGGACTTCACGGTGTAGGTGTATCTTGTGTGAATGCCTTATCCTCTCACTTAAAAGCCACAGTTTACAGGGATGGCAAAATTTGGGAACAGGAATACGAAAGAGGTAAGACTTTATACCCTGTTAAAAGTGTAGGTGAGAGCAAGGAAACAGGAACCATTGTAACCTTTATTCCAGATACCACGATCTTTACCCAAACCACGGAATATAGTTATGAGACCCTTGCCAATAGAATGCGTGAGCTAGCCTATTTGAACAAAGGGGTTACCATAACGCTTACCGATAAAAGAAACAAAGACGAAAAAGGGGAATTCATCTCCGAGACATTCCACTCGGAGGAAGGTCTTAAGGAATTTATCAAATTCTTGGACGGTACACGGGAGCCATTGATACAGAATGTCATCTCCATGGAAGGGGAAAAGAATGGTATTCCTGTGGAAGTGGCCATGGTTTACAATACAGGGTACACGGAGAACCTTCATTCCTATGTGAACAATATCAATACCCACGAAGGGGGTACCCACCTCTCTGGGTTTAGAAGAGGTTTGACGACCACACTTAAAAAGTATGCCGACAACTCTGGAATGCTCGACAAGCTAAAGTTTGAAATTTCGGGAGATGATTTCCGTGAGGGACTTACCGCTATTGTTTCCGTTAAAGTCGCAGAACCGCAGTTCGAGGGGCAGACCAAGACCAAATTGGGTAACCGTGAGGTGACCAGTGCCGTTAGTCAGGCTGTTTCCGAAATGTTGACGGATTATCTGGAAGAGAATCCGGATGACGCCAAGCAAATCGTGGAAAAGGTGAAGCTGGCCGCCCAAGCGAGACATGCAGCTGCAAAAGCTCGTGAAATGGTCCAGCGTAAAAATCCAATGAGTGTAGGTGGATTACCTGGGAAATTATCCGATTGTTCCGAACAGGACCCGACCAAATGCGAAGTGTTCTTGGTAGAGGGGGATTCCGCAGGAGGTACGGCCAAACAAGGTAGGGACAGGAACTTCCAGGCCATTCTACCATTGCGGGGTAAAATCCTTAACGTGGAAAAAGCCATGCAGCACAAGGTTTTTGAAAACGAAGAAATCAAAAACATCTATACCGCTCTCGGAGTGACCATTGGAACCGAGGAAGACAGTAAAGCATTGAACCTGGACAAACTTCGCTACCATAAAGTAGTGATCATGTGTGATGCGGATGTCGATGGTAGCCACATTGAAACGTTGATCTTGACCTTCTTCTTCCGTTATATGCGGGAGTTGATAGAGGGAGGACATGTCTACATTGCCACACCACCACTTTATTTGTTGAAAAAAGGTTCCAAAAAACGGTACGCTTGGACCGATAAGGAACGTGATCAAATAAATAAAGAAATGAACGGTGGCGCGAGTATCCAACGGTACAAAGGTCTTGGGGAAATGAATGCGGAGCAGCTTTGGGATACCACCATGAACCCGGAACACAGAACATTGCGTCAAGTAAGTATTGATAATGCAACAGAATCTGACCGTATATTCTCTATGTTGATGGGTGATGAAGTACCTCCAAGACGTGAATTTATAGAGAAAAATGCCGTCTATGCGAATATAGATGTATAGATAACAGGCATTTCACAACAAAAACTCGCCCTTAAAAGGCGAGTTTTTTAGTTTTGGGTAAAACTTCAACATTATGAAAAGAATAATTTTAGCGCTAGCGCTGGTTTCTGTCACTATGGGAAAAGCCCAAGATTTGAACGATATCTTTGTATCCGGTGTGGCAGATGCCGAACAATTTGCCAATGCATATTTGGCACCAGTATCCGAGGCATCCATTTATAGTATATCCAATGGGTGGTACAATACAGCGGATGCCAAACCCTTGGGAGGATTCGAAATTTCCATTATTGGAAACATGACCGGATTCAAGAATAAGGACGATAAAAATGCGTTTTTATTGGATCCCGCTGATTATGAAAACCTTGATTTCGTGGATAATCCAGGACAAGCCAGAATGGTCGCTACCGGCTTAGGTGATATTGAGGGGGTAAATGTTTTCGTAGAGGATGAAAGCGGATTTTTCCGAGAAGAGTTTGAGCTGCCAACAGGGCTTTCAGCCGAAAATCTGAACTTTATTCCTTCTGGATACCTTCAGGGAAGCGTTGGCCTGATCAAAGGATTGGAAGTGAAAGCGCGTTTTTTGCCTAAGATCAAATTTGACGATGATGCCAAGATCGGCCTTTTTGGAGCTGGTCTGCAATATGATTTCACAAAGATGTTGCCAGCCGATAAATTATTGCCGGTGGCCATTTCTGCAGTTATAGGTTATACAAACTTGAATGGTGAGTATGATTTTACGGAGTCTTCTACCATTAATGGTAGTGATCAACGTATAGATGCCTCTTTCAAAACATGGAATTTCAGTGCAGTCGTATCCACAAGAAATATTCCTGTAATTAATTTTTATGGGGGAGTTGGGTATATTACCGGTACGTCCGATATCGATTTGTTGGGTACTTACGAAGCCAACGGACCTTTCTTTTCTGAAACCGTTGTGGATCCATTTTCTGTTAGTAAAAAAGCAAGCGGCGTTTCTGCCAATCTGGGTACCAAGTTAAAATTGGGCTTCTTTAGGCTAAACGCAGAATATAATATCTCTGAATTCAGCACCTTTACCTTTGGTGTCAACTTTGGGTTCAGGTAGAATAATACCGAATTAACCATGCAATAATAAAGAAGGCCCCGATTACGGGGCCTCCTATTTTCATATATGTAGTCTTCACGTCATTCCCTGGTGGCGAAGACCGAGCCATTGTCCAAGGTCAATACTTCAGGTTCTTTTGCTTTTTCCAAGCTAACGGTAATATCGGTCACTTGTGGGTCTCCATAAACAATGGAATAGTTTCCATTTTTCTGGGACCATTTAAAATCGGTATAAAAAATCAATTCGGAGTTGGAATATCTCTGGTACCTGCCTAGGTAGACATCGTTAAAAATCCATTCTTCACGGATAGAGCTATCGCTTTTGCCATCAATACTGGAAGATTGGGTTCTTGCCCAAACACCCAAAATAGGGTCGTTGTTTTCTGGTACACGGGTACAGTTGCTTATGGCGATAATGCCTATAATGGACAACAATGAAAAGAGCTTTTTCATAGGTCAAGTAGGTTAAAATGATTTTGGGACTATTAGAACGCAAATTTGTAAGAATCTATTGCATAAAAAAGATAAAATATTTGTGCTTGGCTTTTATCTCCGATTCTCCGAAATGTTTCTTTTCATTTTATAATGGATATCAACTTTGCGGAATTCGGTTGAATAAGGCCGCTAAAACTGGTAAAAGTCAACCTTTTTCTGAGTCAAATGCCTTATTTTTGAAGACTAAAATTTAAATCTATACAAATGAAAGTTACCGTAGTTGGAGCAGGCGCAGTGGGAGCAAGCTGTGCTGAGTACATAGCAATGAAAAATTTTGCATCAGAAGTAGTTTTATTGGATATCAAAGAAGGATATGCCGAAGGTAAGGCCATGGATTTAATGCAAACGGCCTCCTTGAACAAATTTGACACCAAAATCTCGGGAAGCACCAGCGATTATAGCAAAACTGCGGGTAGTGATATTGCAGTGATCACCTCTGGCATACCACGTAAACCGGGAATGACCCGTGAAGAATTGATCGGAATCAACGCCGGAATTGTGAAAACCGTAGCGACCAGCCTTTTGGAGCACTCTCCGGACGTAACCATTATTGTGGTAAGTAATCCAATGGACACCATGACTTATTTGGTACATAAAGCAACCGGATTGCCAAAGAACAGAATTATAGGTATGGGCGGTGCTTTGGATAGTGCCCGTTTCAAGTATAGATTGGCCCAGGCGTTGGAAGCGCCAATATCCGATGTAGATGGCATGGTAATCGGCGGACATAGTGATAAAGGAATGGTTCCTTTGATCGGTCATGCTACCAGAAACAGTGTAAAAGTTTCCGAGTTCTTATCCAAAGATAAAATGAACTGGGTGGTGGAAGAGACCAAAGTAGGTGGAGCTACCCTTACAGGTTTGTTGGGGACCAGTGCATGGTATGCGCCAGGTGCTGCAGTATCTGGATTGGTTCAGGCCATTGCTTGTGATCAAAAGAAAATGTTCCCATGTTCCGCTTTGTTGGAAGGAGAATATGATTTGAATGATATCTGCATAGGTGTGCCGGTAATTTTGGGTAAAAACGGAATCGAGAAGATTGTTGAAATCGAATTGTCCGATGCCGAAAAGGCCAAAATGCAGGAAAGCGCCGAAGGTGTAAAGAAAACCAACGGGTTGCTAGAGGTTTAATCCGAAAAATATAGTCTTACGGAAATGTCATTTTGGATGCGACCTAAAAAAGATTTCTCTTGAATTTGCATTGGAATCTCTAGGTTTGTCCAGAATGACATTTTCATTTTAACAGCTTAACCGTAGCGTGTAATTGCAATTACATTAATTTCTATTGTCAAATCTTATCGGAAATGATATATTTGCACGCTGTTTAAGAAAACTTCTAAAAAATTAACAATCAATGCAGAATAAAGGACTTATAAGGCTTTTCGCTATCCTTTTTGGCTTGGTGAGCATCTATCAGTTGTCTTATACTTTCATCACTAATAAGTTGGAAGGAGACGCTGAAGCATACGCTGTTAGCCAAATTTCGGAGGCTGAGGAAGACTATGTTGCAAAGCGTGAAGCTTTAGAAGCATCGTATTTGGACTCCATCAGTGACAACACTGTTTTGGGCTTTACGAGCTATGAGGAAGCCAAGACCAAAGAGTTGAACAAAGGATTGGACCTTAAGGGAGGTATCAACGTTACCTTGCAGATTTCCGTGAAGGATATCTTGAAAGGCTTGGCCAACAATACCAAAAACCCGGTTTTCAACAAAGCATTGGCCGATGCCGATGAAGCTTCAACAAATAGTGACGATACGTATTTGGAGCTATTCTTTGATGCCTTTGATAATATTAAGGGCGATACCAAATTGGCTTCCCCTGATATTTTTGCGAACAAGGGACTTAGTGATGATGTCAATTTTCAAATGACGGATGATGAGGTAAAACCTATCATCAGGAGAAAAATTGATGAATCCATTGTTTCTGCATTTGAAGTACTTCGTGAGCGTATTGACGGATTCGGGGTAACCCAACCAAACATTCAAAGAGAAGGAAACTCCGGAAGGATCGTAGTGGAGCTTCCCGGTGCAAAGGATATTGCTCGTGCACAAGAGCTGTTGTCCAGTACGGCACAATTGGAGTTTTGGGAAACGTATCCACAAAGTAACCAAAGCCTTGGGAACTTTTTGGTTAACGCCAACGAACGTTTAAAAGAGATTTTGGAGCCTGAAGCTACCGAAGAGGAAGTTTCCAAACCAGAATCTGAGATTGACTCCCTGCTTTCTGATGTTTCGCAAGATTCATTGGACATGGCTCAGGACGTTAACCCAATATTGGGCAAATTGCTACCGGCCAACCCAGGTAGCCACGCAATAGCCCGTGCTATGGTTTCCGATACTGCCGAATTGGGCGGTTATTTGAGAATGCCAGAGATCAAAAGATTATTGCCAAACGATATTCAATTTACCAAGTTCCTTTGGGAGCGTCCATCCAAGGATGCTGAGGTAGTTGATTTGTATGCATTAAAATCCAATAGGGAAGGTACTCCAAGAATAAGCGGTGACGTAGTTTCCGATGCACAGGATACTTTTGACCAGTTCAACAAACCTGCTGTTAGCATGACGATGAATACACGTGGTGCCAAGGAGTGGGAAGAATTAACAGGTGATGCCTACAACAACCAAACTGGTATTGCCATTGTTTTGGATAACAAGGTATATACGGCACCCGGTGTTTCTTCAGGACCTATTTCTGGTGGACGTTCAGAAATCACAGGTACATTTACCGTAAACGAAACCAAAGATATCGCCAACGTATTGCGTGCAGGTAAACTTCCTGCCTCTGCAGAGATTATAGACTCTTTTGTAGTAGGGCCTTCATTGGGTCAAGAAGCGATCAACAGTGGTTTGATGTCCTTCGTAATAGCTATGCTATTTGTATTGGTGTGGATGATTTTCTATTATGGAAGAGCAGGAGTTTTTGCCGATATCGCACTATTGTTCAACATTCTTTTGATTTTTGGGGTGTTGACCAGCCTTGGAGCTGTGCTAACGTTGCCAGGTATTGCGGGTATCGTATTAACCATTGGTATGTCGGTGGATGCCAACGTACTTATTTTTGAAAGGGTAAAAGAAGAATTGGAGCGTGGAAAAGGAAAGGCACAGGCCATTGCCGACGGTTTTGGAAATGCTTTGTCCTCTATTTTGGATGCCAATATTACCACAGGGCTTACCGCGATCATCCTCTTTATTTTTGGTTCAGGACCCATTAAAGGTTTTGCCACGACTTTGATGATTGGTATTGTAACCTCATTGTTCACAGCGATTTTTGTGACTCGTCTGATGATCAATGCCTATACCAGCAAAAAAGGCCGTCGATTGGATTTCAGTACAGGAATCACCAAGAACCTGTTCAAGAACTTGAGCATAGATTTCTTGTCCAAGCGTAAAGTAGCTTACATCATTTCTGGAATCTTGTTGGCAGTAAGTATCTTTTCATTGGCAACAAATGGTCTTCAACAAGGTGTGGATTTTGTAGGTGGACGTTCCTACCAAATTCGATTTGAACAAGCAGTGAACCCTTCCGAGATAGCTGGTGACTTAAATTCGGTATTTGGAAGCGGAACCAATGCAAAAACTTTTGGAGCTGCCAATCAAATTATAATAACAACCAATTATAGGTTCGAAGAAAATGGACCGGAAGTGGATACTGCAATTTTGAACGAAATGTTCACACATCTTCAAAAATACTTCCCTGACGGTACCACTTATGATGATTTTAAACCCGGAGGTACAGCAGAAGACCTTGGTGTGTTGAAATACCGTAAGGTTGGTCCTACCATTGCCGATGATATTAAAAAGAGCGCCATTTTGGCCATTATAGGCTCATTGGCAGTAGTTTTCCTATACATCTTATTGCGATTTAGAAAATGGCAATTCTCTTTGGGTGCTGTTGTTGCGGTATTCCACGATGTGATGATTGTATTGGGTATATTCTCCTTGACCGGAAGCATTATGCCTTTTAATATGGAAATTGATCAAGCCTTTATTGCGGCTATCCTAACGGTAATTGGATATTCCCTTAACGATACGGTGGTAGTATTCGACCGTATTCGTGAAGTTACCGGCCTAAAGGGTTGGAAAGGTGGAGAACATATCAACCTGGCGTTGAACAGTACATTGAGTAGAACATTGAATACATCTTTGACAACATTGATCGTGTTGTTGGCCATCTTCATCTTCGGTGGGGAAAGCTTGAGAGGATTTATGTTCGCCATGATCGTAGGTGTGGTTGTAGGTACGTATTCTTCCGTATTTATTGCAACACCCGTGATGTTCGACTCATTAAAGAAGAAAATTGCTGCTGCTACAGGAGCATAGTTTTTCGTTTTTTTACATTACACTTATAAGAAAGGCCCTCATTTTTGAGGGCCTTTGTTTTATACTTTGTTTGCTGATAATGTCCCTAGCCACGATAATAATTGACTGAACAAGGTAAAGTTTTGGATTACCCTGAGCTGACCGTTAAAGCCCCATTTATCTCTTTCTTTTGGGTGGTTGAGCATATAGGCCAAAGTTTTGGCTAAACTTTCAATATCCGTAGGGTCTGGGTTTATTTGCCCCGTTTGATTGTGGACTACTTGATATTTGAGCCCGGCAGCGTTGGATACCAAAACGGGCTTTCTTTTCCACATGGCCTCTGTTGCGGTAAGCCCAAATCCTTCTTGGATAGAGTTCTGGACAATAATGCTCGATGTTCGCTGAAGCGCATTTACGATCAAAGCATTCTGTTTCGGATTATCAAGGGGTAACAGTAATATGGCAATATCATTTTGCATACTGCTATCCACTTTTTTATAGGTTTCGGTAAGTTCCTTTAAAACTTCTTTGCCCTCGGGGTCATCGGATACAAAAGCAGGGTCAGGTCCACCCATCACCAATAAGGTCATTTCAATACGCTTGTATTCCAAACTTTTTGGGTCACCGTATTTTCGGTTGTCCAATTTCATTTTAATGAAGGCTTCCATCAACTCCTTAAAACCTTTTAGGCGATCCCATCTGGAGATTTCAGTAACGATCGGGCGATAGATTAAATCTAGGTTTTGACCTGCATCCAAAACATCGAACGAACCATCTGGCATTACCTTTCTTACCAAATGTTCATATCGATGATAAAGAATGGCTTTATGGTCGTCCAAAATTCCGGACTGATATAAAATTCCAATGCACTTGTGCAACTGAAGTTCCCTGTTCTTATGGCTCAAAGGGTCAATGGCCGGTGGAATGATGGAGGTCCTATTTTTCAATGGCTTGGGAACATAGGAGGGGAGACTGAACACAAAATGGTCATAGTCATTTGTATATGGTTCCAAAAACTTCCAAACAGCATCTGTAACATCGGTATCTTCTTCCAGGCCGATATGGCATCTCCAAATAATGGAAACGTTTTTTTCTTTTTTGATCATGGCCGCCAAGGGCATGGGCTGTGGGTCATGTACCACAACAATATCGCCATCATTGATAAGTTCGAGGGCTTTGGAAAGGTTGTTGCGGTTAACTTCTTCGTAAATTTTGCGGTCTTCCTCTGTAAAAACACCGTTGCCACTGCCGTGAATGGCATTGTGAATGCGTTTGGTCAAATCAAAAAAGGCATCTTTTTTCGCTTCGATAACGAGCCATTCGATAGACACGCCCAACTCTCGCAATATGCGCATTTGACTTGGAAGCATTTCGGCTACACCTCCACC
The DNA here is from genome assembly GCF_017313105.1 of [Muricauda] lutisoli (nom. illeg.). Lineage (GTDB taxonomy): Bacteria > Bacteroidota > Bacteroidia > Flavobacteriales > Flavobacteriaceae > Flagellimonas > Flagellimonas lutisoli. The sequence goes on from NZ_JAFLND010000001.1 coordinate 261,101, forward strand.
AATGGCCGTCGAGTTGATCATCCAAATGGTTCGCCCTTTAAGGGATTCGATAGGGTCTTTGGCCTGTTCCATAAAATCCAGAACAGAGGAGTAAAGGGAGCCGTATGCCTTGTAATCCACAAGTTTGGCACCTGGCTTGACATTTATTTTTTGCATGTATGGGAAAAGTTAATGATTGAATTCCCTATAAGATAGCAAAAAAACGGATGGGTTATCTAAGTAGTTGTTTTTTAATTGTTTAATGATCTAACCTGATTCCTTTTGAGCCATTTTCTGAGAGATGGAGCTCATAAATATATTCAGGTTCCAACTGTGGCTCTTTTCGGTGGGAGACAAAAACAATGGCAGAATCACTTTCTTTGGCTATTTTGTTCACCAAGGCTACAAATAAGTTGGCGCTGGCATCGTCCAAACCAGCTGTGGGCTCATCCAAAATTAGTAAAGGTGGATGCTTTACCATGGCGCGGGCCATCATTACCAAACGTTTGTCCCCGACAGATAAGTCCCGAAAGTGTTCGTTTTTTCTATGTTCTAGGTTTAAAAGATCTAGCCATTGGTTGGCCAGTTGTTTTTCGCTATCGGTTGGCAGCACATAAAGTCCAATGGAGTCATGTAATCCGGAAATAATCATATTTTCCAAGCTGTGGTAACCACGAAATTTATTGGTGATGGCAGGGGTATAGTATCCAATTTTTTGTTTCAGGTCCCAAACACTTTCACCGCTTCCTTTTTTTTGTCCAAAAATGGTGAGGTCTTGGCCGTAGCCTTTATGACTGTCACCTGTAATCATGGACAATAAAGTGGATTTCCCGCTCCCATTGGGGCCGATCAGTTGCCAGAACTCTCCCTTTTTGATGGTCCAATCTATTTTGTCCAGCACTTGGCGGCCATCAAAACCAACGGAGACCTTTTTAAAGCTCACCAATTCCTTTAGGTCAACAGCAATCGGGGACAAGGGTGGCGGTATGGAACCTTTAAAATTGATGGATTCGGTTTTGTTTTCTTCCCAAAAGACATCGGGGGATTCATAGAGATGCAAGCTATCCCCATCCAGTTTAAAAAAGTGGTTGGTATGGGGCAATATATCATCCAATCTGCTTGCTAATTGAACCACAATTTTACGGGAAGCAATATCCGAAAGCTGTTCTTTAAGTTTGGCTTGGGTGGCCACATCCAAATTGTCAAAAGGATTTACAAGCACCATAAAATCAGGGTTCTGCTGCAACAAGTAGTTGAGTAGTGCCTTTTTCTGTTCACCGCTGCTCATGGTTTTTAAGGGTTGTTCGCCGTTCTTGGTCAAAATTTTGATATCGTGACGGTCTTCTTCGTCCATGTATCGATTGATTTCCGATCGCGAAAAGAGAAGCCCTTTTAAAGGTTGTAGCGCTTGCAATCCGTCAACGGGACGATTACTGAGCAAGTCCTGGACCAATTGGTCGGTGTTGGACTTGTTCTGTGTAAGAATAGCGTAGCTTTTGGGTGGCTTCATGTGGCAAAACGTATGACCCTAAAATTACGATTATCCTTGGTTCACCCGAAAAATATTAACCGGATTATTCTTGTATGTGGTGGTTTTGTCCAACAACATACCATTTTTAAGTGCTACTTTTTGCGATGGCAGATTGTCCACATGGATAATGGAAATCAATGAATCTGCAAGATTGTTTTCAAAGGCAAACTCCTTACATTTTTTAGCAGCTTCGAAAGCAAACCCTTGTAGCCAAAAATTTGGTAATACCGAATACCCAATTTCCAGTTCTTTTACATTATCCACGGTTTGAACAAGGAGCCCACAGATTCCGACCAGCTCTCTAGATTCTTTTAAAATAAGAGCGTTCATTCCACCCAAATCATTGTTGTAGCGTTCAAAAATTCGATCAAACTGTGTTCTGCATGCTTCAACGGGGTTAGTGGGAAGTCCTTGCCAATATTGGGTGGATTTTGGGTTGAGCTAAAAGGGTAGCCAATCCTCAAAATCCGACTCCTCGAGCTTTCGAAAAATCAAACGATTCGAAACTTGGTTTTCTAAGAGATATTTAGGCATTTAATTACGCGAAAATGAGATGCTATCCCCAACTTGCAAACCTAATTGGTCGGAAAGCCCTGCATTGATTTCCAACACATATTTTGCGGGCGCATTGGAAGGAAGCGTATCTTCATTGAAGGGTTCAGCGTTTTTTTGGAAGCTCACAATCTTCATTCCCGAATTAATGTAAATAATATCCAAAGGTATTTCGGTGTTCTTCATGTAAAAGTACTGTAAAGACTCTGTAGGCTGAATGAAGAGCATACCTCGATCTTGTTTCATGGATTTTCGGTACATAAGCCCAGTTTGGGTCTCGTACTCCGTTTCGGCTATCTCAATATCAAAATTGGCCTTGATGGAATCTGTTTCTGTTGCCAGCACGGCAAGTTCACCTTCTTTGGTAAATGTGATGGTCTCTGTTTTAATCGATTGTTTGGACTCCGTTTTACACGATGCCAAAACAAAGGTGAACGCCAGAAGGGCTACTTTTAAAATTTGTATCATCAAATTACAGTTCTACGGGTGCTGGTTTAATCATAAAGTATACCCCGATTAAAATCATTGGGATGCTGAGCCACTGCCCTGTAGAAAGCATCCCCAAAGCATCTTCGAATCCACCTTGACTTTTCTTGTAGAATTCCACAAAGAACCGTACCACGAACAAGAGTACCATGAATAACCCAAAAAGGAAGCCTGGTTTGTCCTTCCAATCCGTTTTCCAATACAACAGGTAAAGTGCTATAAATACAAAAACGTAGCAAAAAGCCTCGTACAATTGAGCTGGGTGACGGTAGGGAATGGATTGTAACACCTCCGAAAATTCCGGATTGTGCTGAATGGCCTTGTAAGCCGCGTTCGGGGTTTGTTCTTTAGTGAGTGCCATGGCCTGATAAGCCGGCATATCGTCCGAATCGCGGATAAAACGAGTTGCAAGAAAATAGGACTCATCTACTTTTTTACCGTTGATTTCGGAGTTGAAAAAATTACCGAACCTCACGAAAGCCGCACCAATGGCGGACGGAATTACCAATCTGTCCAACAGCCATAGCATTTTAATGTCTTTCCATTTACGGGTATACAACCATATACCGATAATGGCCGCAATGGTAGCACCATGACTGGCCAAGCCCGTAAACCCGGTAAACTCATAACCATTGATGATACCGAATAGAGAGCTGTTCGCACTTTCTCGAATAGGTAACAGGATTTCCGCCAAATGGTCTTTGTAGTAGTCCCAATCATAAAAGAAAACATGTCCCAAACGGGCACCCAACATAATCGAGACGACGGTATAAATAAAAAGGGAATCCAGTTTCTCCATGGATTTCTTTTCATTCAGGAAGATTTTCTTCATGATGAACCACCCAAGGACAAAGGCGGCAATCCATAACAAATTGTAATATTTTATCTGTAGAAAACCCAGTTTGAAAAGGGTTCCTTCGGGGTTCCAATCAAATCCGAGGAAATACATTTATCTAAATTTTGGACTAATATAACTACTTTGAACGGTTGCACGGTATTAATTGAAGTTCAATTTTTTAGGGAACGGGGTCAAATCCGCTTCCGCCCCAGGGGTTGCAACTGGCGATGCGTTTAATGGAAAGCCATCCCCCTTTAAAAAGCCCATGCTTTTTTAAGGCTTCCAAGGTGTATTGGGAGCATGTAGGGGTATAGCGGCATGTGGAGGGAAACATGGGGGAGATAAAAAGCTGGTAAAACCTTACCAGCAAAACAAATGGCGCTATCAAAATTTTCTTCATGCTTTCTATGGAACAAAACAAAGAACAAGGTATGAAAAAGCCCCGACAAAGTCGGGGCTTGGGTTAAACTTCTTCAGCGGGTTGCACGGGCTCCAAATGTTCCCGTTCCTCGTCCGTGTACAATCGTGACTTAATGACAAAACGGAGTCCTAGCGGAATTTCCAGACTAAAACTGGCACCACGTCCTGTAGTCACATCGACTGTAAGCTGTGTGTGTTTCCAGTATTCGAACTGGTCCTTGCTCATGAAAAAATCGCATCCGTGGATGGTACCCAATTTAACATCGTTTTCATTGAGCATCAATTCACCTTTTGGAAAGCACATAGGGGAGGAGCCGTCGCAGCAACCACCACTTTGATGAAACATAAGTTCACCATGGCGTTCCCTGAGCTGATCAATGATTTCAGTAGCCTTGTCCGAAACCAATACGCGTTTTATCAAATTTTCCATCCTAGAAAAAGCCCAATTTGTTCTTATCGTAAGAAATAAGCATGTTTTTGGTCTGGGTGTAATGGCTGAGCATCATTTTATGGTTTTCTCGTCCAATACCCGACTTTTTGTATCCTCCAAACGGTGCATGGGCAGGGTAGTTGTGATAGCAATTCACCCAAACTCTACCAGCTTGAATCTGCCTGGAGATTTTATAGGCTTGGTGCATGTCGCGTGTCCAAACCCCTGCACCCAAACCATAAAGGGTATCGTTGGCTATTTCCAGAGCTTCGGCTTCATCCTTAAAAGTGGTGACACAGACCACAGGACCAAAAATTTCTTCTTGAAAGACACGCATTTTGTTGTTTCCTTTCAAAATAGTGGGTTGGATGTAATATCCACCTTCCAAACCTTCGTTAAAGGCAGCTTCGCCTCCTGCCAGAACCTCACATCCTTCTTCTTTGCCAATTTGGATGTAGTTCATGATTTTCTCGAACTGATCGTTGGATGCTTGGGCCCCCATCATGGTGGTTGGGTCTAGAGGGTGACCAAGTTTAATGGCTTTGGTGCGTTCCACGACACGCTCAATGAATTTATCATAAATACTTTCCTGTACCAAGATTCTGGATGGGCAGGTACAAACTTCACCTTGGTTCAAGGCGAACATAACCGCGCCTTCCAAACATTTGTCGAAGAACTCATCATCTGCATCCATAATGCTTTCGAAGAAAACGTTCGGGGATTTACCGCCCAACTCCAATGTCACAGGAATTATGTTCTTAGAAGCATATTGCATGATCAATTGTCCTGTAGTGGTCTCTCCCGTGAAGGCAATTTTTTTAATCCGTGGACTGGAGGCCAATGGTTTTCCTGCCTCCAAACCAAATCCGTTAACAATATTGAGTACGCCTGCTGGTAAAATATCCTCGATCAGTTCCATTAAAATAAGAATTCCAACAGGCGTTTGCTCTGCAGGCTTGAGTACTACACAGTTTCCTGCGGCCAATGCTGGCGCCAATTTCCAAGCGGCCATCAAAATGGGGAAGTTCCAAGGAATAATTTGCCCTACTACACCAAGTGGCTCCATTACATTCATGGAAACAGTGTTGCTGTCCAATTCGCTTACCGAACCTTCTTCTGCACGAATTACTCCTGCAAAATACCTGAAGTGGTCAATGGCCAATGGCATATCCGCAGCACGGGTTTCACGTATCGCCTTCCCATTGTCCCAAGTTTCGGCGCGGGCCAAAGCCTCAAGGTTATTCTCCATCACATCGGCAATCTTCAATAATAGATTGCTGCGGTATGTGGCGGAGGAATTGTTCCATTCTGGAGCTGCTGCCCATGCAGCATCAATGGCCTTGTCTACATCTTCGGCAGTGGACCGTGCAATTTTGGTGAATGCGTTTCCATCTACAGGGGAAATATTGTCAAAATATCCTCCTTTGGTCGGTGGGGTCCATTTTCCACCGATGTAATTTTCATACTGATCTTTGAACTTTGGTTTTTCCAAAACACTACGTTCAGTAGTTTGTACATTGCTCATAATACATGTTGTTAAAGTTAATTTTTATGTTCGTTCACACTTTGTTCAAGTGGCTGATTTTAAAAGTATTGATTTTGAACCCCGTACATCTGACGTATTCTATTAATGACATGACCAATCCTCTTTGTTTTTATATTTTTAACAAAATATCATATCATATTTTTTATATTTAGTAAGTATTTACACAATATATTAAGGAGTAGATATTTTATATGCGGTTACCAGAACGATTTTATAAGGAGAGAAAACTTGAGCATTTGGTCGAGAACCAAACATCGTACACGTTGAATAACGCATCTATGCACGTTTTTGAGACGCATCTACAGGCCGAAAAAGTGCTACTTCAATTTGACCAACCTGTACTTGCCTCCATGTTGATAGGAAAAAAGGTAATGCATCTGAGAGACAAAAACTCGTTTGATTTTCTTCCGGGGGAATCCTTGATACTTCCATCCAACGAAGTCATGTGCATTGATTTTCCCGAAGCGAACGAAGAGAATCCGACACGTTGTTTGGCCATGGCCATTTCTGATGAGAAAATAAATAAGGTCATTAATTTGATGAACGAGGTAATGCCCAAACACGACGGTTCCGAATGGGCTTTGATGGATTACAACTACCACTTCACCAACGATGCCAGTATTTATGGCATTATCCAACGGTTGTTGTATCTGTTCACGGAGAACCATCCGTCCAAGGATTATTTTGTGGACAATATGCTCCAAGAACTGATTATTCGGATTTTGCAGGGCAACATGCGAGAAAAATATACTCAGAACGCCTCCAAATTAAGCTCAAACAATAGGTTGGCCTATGTGATCGAATATATCTCCCAGCACTTGCACGAACCTTTGTCCGTTAGTGACTTGAGCAAGAAGGCCTGTATGAGCGAATCCCACTTCCATAAGACATTTAAGGAAGAATTGGGGGTAACGCCGATTGACTACATCAACAGCGAACGCATAAAAATGGCCATCAACCTTTTAAAAGATCCGGATAGGAAAATAAAGGAAATTTATTTGGAATGTGGGTTTGAAAACCGTTCCTATTTCAACCGTTTGTTCAAGCGAAAAATTCATGTGTCGCCTGGGGAGTACCAATCAAAATTTGTGAAACACTAATTTACGCTGAAGGTAGTCCCGTCCTTGCCATCTTTGATCTGAATACCCAATTCGACCAATTGATCTCTAATTTTGTCAGAAGTAGCGAAGTCCTTGTTCGCGCGAGCTTCGTTTCTAATATCGATCAATAATTCCATCACTCCGTTGAGTGTATTGGAATCATCTTTGGTCATGGATTGGTTTTCAATACCAAGCACATCGTAAACAAAGGCTTTGAGCGAACCTGCAAGAACCTCCCTATCTTCTGCGGAAATAGTTTCCTTGTCCTCCTTGATCAAGTTGATATGTTTAACGGCCTCGAACAACTGGGCAATCAAAATCGGTGTATTGAAGTCGTCGTTCATGGCATCGTAGCATTTCTGCTTCCAAGCGGCCACATCAAAATCTGATGTGGCACCTGTTTTTAGCGTATCGACACTATCAAGGGCATCCATCAAACGGTTATATCCTTTTTCGGAGGCTTGCAAAGCTTCATCACTAAGGTCCAAAATACTGGTGTAGTGGGCCTGCATCATAAAAAAGCGAACAACTGCAGGTGTATATGGCTTGCTCAAAATGTTATTGTCACCACTAAAAATCTCTGCAGGGTAAATATTGTTGTCCGTGGATTTGGACATTTTTCTGCCGTTTAGGGTCAGCATATTGGCATGCATCCAATAGTTTACAGGCGATTTTCCCGTGCTGGCCTCTGCCTGTGCAATCTCGCACTCATGGTGGGGAAATTTAAGGTCCATTCCTCCGCCGTGAATATCAAAGGTTTCGCCCAAATATTTGGTGCTCATGGCAGTACACTCCAAATGCCATCCTGGGAAACCATCTCCCCAAGGGGAAGGCCAACGCATGATGTGCTGTGGTTCCGCTTTTTTCCAAAGGGCAAAATCCTGTGGGTTTCTTTTTTCGTCCTGGGCGGTAAGTTCGCGGGTGTTGGTGATCATATCCTCCAACTTTCTACCGCTCAATTTGCCGTAATCATGGTCTTTGTTGAACTTGATCACGTCAAAATAAACCGAACCGTTTGCCTCGTAGGCCAATCCTTTTTCAAGAATCTCTTTGATGATCTCTATCTGTTCAATGATATGACCTGTAGCAGTTGGTTCAATGCTCGGTGGCAGTAAGTTGAATAATTGGAGGGTGTTGTGGAAGTCCACAGTGTAGCGTTGTACCACCTCCATCGGCTCAATCTGCTCCAATTTGGCTTTTTTGGCAATTTTGTCCTCACCTTCGTCCGCATCGTTTTCCAAATGCCCGGCATCTGTAATGTTTCGCACGTAGCGAACCTTGTACCCCAAATGTTTGAAGTATCGGAAAATCATATCAAAAGACATGAAAGTACGGCAATTGCCCAAGTGTACATTGCTGTAAACGGTGGGTCCGCAGACGTACATACCTACATGACCTTCATTTATAGGTTTGAATATGTCTTTTTTTCCAGTAAGTGAATTATGGATTCTTAAGGTTTGGTCTTTGTACAATTGCATTTAAACAGTTGGTGTTTAAAATTCGGTATCTAGGTTGATGTAATCCAAAAATTCTCTTCGTGTGGCTTCTTCCTTGAACTTTCCACCATATTCAGCGGTCACTGTGCTGCTATCGATATCCCGTATTCCTCTGGAATTCACACAAAGGTGTTTGGCATCGATAACGCAAGCAACATCTTCTGTACCCAATACTTTTTGAAGCTCTTTTACAATTTGGATGTTCATACGTTCCTGAACTTGTGGTCGCTTTGCAAAATAATCCACCACGCGGTTCATTTTGGAAAGGCCCACAACGGTTCCGTTGGAAATATAGGCAATGTGTGCCCGCCCAACAATGGGCAATAAGTGGTGCTCACAAGTGGAATAGACCACAATGTTTTTTTCCACTAACATTTCACCATATTTGTACTTATTGTCAAAAGTTGACGATTTTGGCTTTCTGTCGGGATGCAATCCGCCAAAGATTTCCTGTACATACATTTTGGCCACTCTTTTTGGAGTGCCCTTTAAACTGTCGTCATCCAAATCGAGACCCAGCGTAAGCATAATTTCCCTTACGTTTTTTTGTATTCTTTCGATTTTTTCTTCATCGCTCAATACAAAAGCATCGTCCCTCATTGGGGTATCCGTTGAGGAACCAACGTGGTCGTTTCCTCTTTCTTCATATTGTTCTTCCAATGCCTGCTCTAGTTTCATAGCTACTGCTTAAGAGGAGCAAAGATATACATTAATGACCGATTTAACATCTGCTATCGGGGGTTTGACAACATAAATTATTGTTAACCCTAGCACCACGGTACTTTTATAATGCCCAAACCTACAGTCTTTTATGTTTAGAACCTTAACAAAGACCTTACTGATACTATTATTTTGGCAGACTGCACAAGGGCAGGTGGCCCAAGATTGTGCAGATGCTATTCCTATTTGTAGCAATACACCGATCAATGGGGGAACCAGTGGTTTTGGTTCGGACGACTTTAATGGTGCAACGGCCAGTGGGTGTTTGGAACCGACGGTTGCGGGTACTATCGAATCCAATTCTGCTTGGTATCGTTTTAGGACGGCCGAAGCTGGGCAATTGGGTTTCAACATTGGGCACAATAGTAACGAAGACTGGGACTTTGCCCTATACCAAGCTACGGATTGCAGTGATTTGGGCGAACCTGTCCGTTGTAACTTTTTTGATAATAGTGAAAATACCACTTTCATTGGGGTAGGGGAAGACCCTACAGGTAATGAGGATTCCGTACATTATGAAGACTGGCTTCAAGTGGAGGCTGGCGAGGAATACTACCTTTTCATAAATAACTTTAGCAATGTAAATTCTGGATTTTCCATTCAGTTTACGGGTAATATTTGGGTGGATTATCCCAATAGCGCATTGGATTGTGCCATTGTAAGTAATTTATTGGGGCCGCCGATTTCTGCTTGCGAGGGAGATGATGTGGTGTTGGACGCCACTACTTCCGGGGCCATCAATTATGAGTGGTATAGTGATACGGGAAGTGGTTATCAACTTATCATTGGAGCCAACGGTGCAACGTACAATGTTCAGAATACGGGGCAGTACCGGGTTGTGGTCATCACATCTACCGAAAACATTGTGAGTGATGTACAAGTTGGATTCAATGAAGTGCCCGTTACAGGTATGCTTGCAGATGAAACCTTTTGCCACGAGGTTGATATGGTCTTTGACCTGAACAGTAAAAACACGGAAGCCTTGGGAGGTATGGATCCTGATGATTTTGTTGTCAGTTACCACGGTTCGCAAACCGATGCGGACATGGGTATCCATCCTTTGGAAAAACAATATCCGTTGATGGGAGGTTCTGAAACCATATATGTTAGAACAACCTCCTTGGCAAACCCAGATTGTTACGATGCATCGCAACGCTTTGTTTTGAACGCCATTGAAACCCCATTCTTAACTTTTGATGAGCAAGCGGTAATCTGCGAAGCTGTTGGAAGTATAGAAATAGGGGAAACACAGCCCAACCCCAATTATATCTATCTGTGGAGTACGGGAGAGCAGACCCCGTCCATAACAGTGTCCGATGCGGGAGAATATACTTTAACAGTTACTAATCAATCCAACGGAATTAGTTGTGAAGCTAGCCGCACGGTATCTGTCGAAATTTCGACGAATCCCCAAATCTCCAGTATCGATATAGAGGATATGAGTGTGAACAACACGGTAACCATCAATACGGAAAACAATGGTATGTACGAATTTAGTATGGATGGGGGGGAGTATCAGAACAGTAATGTTTTTGAAGCTGTTTCTCCTGGTGTACACACCGTAAACATGCGCGATCTTTTTGGTTGTGGGGTGGTCGAAGAAGATATTGTGGTAGTAGGGTATTTGGCCATTTTTTCACCCAATGGCGATGTGTTGAACGAAACTTGGCAGATAGAAGGTCTTTCTACCTTGAATTCGCCCATTGTTACGATTTATGATCGGTATGGCAAACTCATCAAGCAAATGAACGAGTTCGACGCCGGTTGGGATGGAAGTTTTCAAGGGAAGCCTTTACCGTCCACCGATTATTGGTTCAAACTATCTTACATTGATGATGATGGGAACCGTACGTATGCCAAATATTTACAGAGTCATTTTTCTTTAAGACGATAATAGCTTGTTCGTTCATCGATTAACTACAAATTTCTTCGATAAAAACATACTAAAAGAATGAATTGGGGAGTTATACTGCATATAGAATAACCAATAGCCCCAAAATTCTATGCGAGCTCTATTTAGCGCTATTTGTTTCTTTTTTCTTGCACAAGTGGTTAGCGCACAAAACTCTCCGGATTGCAGAACAGCAATACCAGTTTGTGCAGATGCGCCTATTTTGGGAACTACCGATGGTGGTGGTGATATTGATGATTTCGATCCTGAAGTCATTACTCAGACCGGATGTTTGGAAAAGGGAAGTGTCAGTTCCGCCAATATTGAGAACAATACGGGATGGTTTGTATTTAGGGCTGGTATGGATGGTCAGATCGGTTTTGATATTGAAGCCCTACCTGTAAACCCTGGTAGTCCAATTACCGCGGAATGGGATTTTGCACTGTATGGCCCTTTTGATGAAACTTCCAATGAAAACTTTTGTACCATTATTGGGGATGGTTCCGCGCAGCCGATACGATGTAATTACGAATACAATGAGACCAATTTTACCGGAATAGGTGTAAATCCAGTTGATGGTCGGGAAGGGGCCCCGTTTGTAAAAGGAAGCCAGAACACTTATGATGAATGGTTGAATGTTAGGCAGGGAGAGGTTTATTACCTCTACATCAACAACTACAATACCAATTTTGATGATGAGCCAGAGGACTTTATCTTAACCTTTACGGGCAGCTCGGTGGATGAAGATCAGAATACTGCATTGGATTGTACGCTAAGGGATGAGTTCTTAGGGTTCGATATTGTTGCTTGTGAAGGTGATCCCGATATTGTGCTTTCTGCCTTAAACTCTCCTGTAGGGCCAAGCATTGCGAATATTACTTGGGAATTGGACGCAGAAGATAATGGTACTTACGAAACAATTTTGGCTTCAGGGGCCGGAGAAACTGAACTGACGGTCTCAAGCCCAAATTCCGGTCGTTATCGCGTTACTATTGAATCTACATTTGGAACAACCGTTACCGATGATATCCTCATTACCTTTTATGGGACGCCCGAACTTGATGAAGTTAGAGTGATCGATGATTTGGTGAATAGTGAACAAACAGATCCTTACAATATTGAGATCGTTCCCGTGGGAGATGGTAACTACGAATATGCGATTAACGGAGGTGAATTTCAGGACGACCCAATGTTCTATGATGTGCCACCTGGTACCAATACGGTTGTAATAAACGATAAAAATGGTTGTGGTGCTACCGAACCCATTGAGTTTTTAGTAGTGGGATACCCAAAATTCTTCACGCCAAATAGCGACGGTGTCCACGATAACTGGAATGTTTATGGGGTAGAACAGTTGATTAACCCCGTTGTGTTCATTTTTGATCGTTATGGAAAACTATTAAAACAAATTGATGTAAACATTGGATGGGACGGCACCTTTAATGGTAGGGATATGCCCTCTTCGGATTACTGGTTTAGATTGGATTATGAACGGGACGATGATGGTGTTTTGGTCGCTACATCAGTTCGTAGGCATTTTTCATTGGTGCGATAAAAAAAAGGCCGGAATTTCTTCCAGCCTTGTATATAATTTTCTTTTTCACTTTTTAGAATTTCAAGGTATAGCCCAAAGAAATGTTGGTGTTTATTCTATTGATCAGTGCAGCGCTATCAATACCGCCATCAAAGAAGTAAGAGTTTATATCTTGTTCTGTTCTGCTATAGGCCAAATCTAATCGGCTTGCTCCAAAGTTGTAGCCTATACCTGCGGAAAAACCGTTTAGGTCACCAATAAAATCACTGTTTTCATAAGGACTTTCTTCGAACCTGTAACCTGCCCTAAGACTAACCTCTTCTATTCGGTATTCCCCTCCCAAACGATATGAGTTCACAGCTCCCAAGGTACTGGCAATAAAATCGTTTTCCGCGGTAAAATTTGGATCGGAAGTAGGCCTAAGCTCTGCTTTGGACATATCTTGATAGGTATAATCCAAACTTATGAGTCCGTCTTGCCCAAATACAAGAGCAACACTACCGGTGTATTTTTCCGGTGTTTTTATTCTATATTCATCATAAAGATTTACAATGTTAAAGTTGATGAAATCAATGTCCGATACCGCTAGGTTACTATTGATTCGTTGGCTGGTGTCATCTGTCAATGTATACCATGTTGGTGATTGATAACTACCGCCAATCCGAATGGACTGGTTTACTTTTGCAATTGCTCCCAAGCTAAAAGAGAAACCATAGCCTTCGGTATGAAGCAAATTATCGAAAGAGGTGTACTGTATCGGTGAGTCCGCATCGTAACCATCTTCATCAAGATAGGAGACCCTATCATATATAACATTGTGGAAGTTCACCGATGCACCTAAGTACAAATCTTCCTTATACTGACCGGCAAAATTTAAAGTGAATTTGCTATTGTAGCCAGATGTGTTCTGTAAATATCTTTGATTTACACTTCCGTATTGTGCATTGGAGAAATAGGAAGTGTTTTGATCATCGTCTTCAACAGATTCTATAATACCGGATTGAAACCCTAAAAATGCTTGTTGGGCCGAGTATCCCAGATTGGCACCGATATCCAAATAAGCATCCTCTATGAATTCTCCCTGTTGCGTACGTAGTGGCCCCAAGGGCTCTCCTTGTGCAAAGTTGAGGAAATAATTGTCTACACCTACAGCGGTGTTCCCAGATGCGGTAAACTCATTATCAAAATTTTGCACCATGTCGTAGTTGAATGCCAATGCGATTTTTTTCCAGGGACTATCTGTCGACGAATTGAATACAAATACACCACCAACTTGATTGAAATCCAAAGAATTGGAAGTGGTATTTCTTAGGCCATTGCCATAAAATGCATCATTGTTTACATGATAGTTGGAGCCTGTGAACCCTATCTCACTAAAATTAAAGACTGCTGAACCGGCAGGGTTAACATTAAGTGCGGACAAATCTCCTCCCAATGCTCCAAATGCTCCTCCCATTGCCTGAAACCTCGCGGTTCCTTGAAGGTTTTCCGTACTGTAGCGGAGAACATCGTCAATGGTCTGTGCACTTGCGAAAGTGCATGCCAATACCATGATGAAAGTCAATATTCTTTTCATTTCTTCTGATTTAGATTAATCGATAAGTTTATGGAATTATGGTCTACCGCCACCTCTACCACCTCTTCCCCCGGAAGAACGTGATGATCCTGAAGATCTGGAACCACCGGAAGACCTGCTTACTCCGGAGCTTCCTCTGGAACTACTTCCTGAGCTTCGATAACTTCCTCGGGAACTACTTCTGGATGAACCACTGCTGCGGTAACTTCTAGAACTGGACCTGCTTGAAGACCTGTTGTAATTTCTGCTAGGTACAGCACTTCTTGATTGGTAGCTTCTCGTACTTCGTCCAGAACTTCTGTAACTTCTGGATGAAGGTGAACTACTTCTATTATAGCTTCTGCTGCTTCTAGTTGAAGAAGTTCCGTAAGAACGTCGTGCAGTTCTTGAGCTTCCACTATAACTTGGGGAAGTTCTGGTGCTTCTGCTTGTTCTGTAATTTCTGTTTCTGGCAACGGCATCGGCGCTTATAGATCTTCTAACGTTAGACCTGTTGCTATATCCTTGAGAGCTTCTCCTTGCCAAATTGTTATTGCTGCGGGACAAGTTCGCATTGGAACGTCCACTGTTGTTTCGTATCCTACTGGTGTAGCCATTTGATCTGGATGTGAGCGTAGTTCCGGGTATGCGGGAGGAGTATCCCCTTCTTCCTGTCATATAAGCATAGTCTCTATACCCTCTGCCATAATACGGACGGTTCCAATAGTTGTTGTAGTATCCGCCCCAACCGTAGTATCCGGCCCAGCCCCAGCCATTGTATGGGTATCCCCATCCGTAGTATCCGGCCCAGCCCCAACGATTATATCTCCATGGGTTGTTCCAACCCCATCCCCAACTGTAGTAAGGGCTGTTCCAGCCCCATCCCCAATTATAATATGGGTTGTTCCAACCCCATCCGCCATTCCATAGCCATGGGTCGTTCCAACCCCAACCGAGACCGCCCCATCCCCAAGTATTGTCATAAACGTTGATGGAGATATTTGTGGGGTTATCACCCCAACCAGGGTTTCCGTTATAGTTATTGTTGTAAGCAAAATAATCGGTTTGCTCACCATAAGGAACAGTGTCGTTTTGAACTTGGCTGGAATAGCTGTCAATGTCGGTAAAAACCTCGCTGTCCAAAATTTCACCATACTCGTTCGCCTTATCCCCGAAATAATCACCGTAGATATTACTTTCTTGTTCTTCAATTCTTACCGCTTCGGCATTTTTCTTTTCAACCCTTACAACTCGATCGTTGGTGGAATAAATTCCATCATCGTAATATGAGGCTTGTTGGTAGGAACCACAAGAAGCCATAAAGAGGGCAATAACCATCAATACGGCGGAGGTTCTGAATTTATTATGGAGTAAAGACTTTAACATGGCGCAATTTTTATTGTTGAACATACTAAAAATAATTAGTTTTACCCAATCATTACATGATTAAAGTCACAAGTTTTGTGCCAAACTACAATAGATGGGTAAAAATTTAACGAGCAGAGCAGAAGATTATTCCAAATGGTATAATGAACTAGTAGTAAAGTCAGATTTGGCTGAAAACTCAGGTGTTAGGGGGTGTATGGTCATAAAGCCCTATGGGTACGCCATCTGGGAAAAAATGCAGGGTCAATTGGACAAGATGTTCAAGGAAACAGGTCACGAGAATGCATATTTCCCATTGTTTATTCCAAAATCATATCTGAGCAAAGAGGCCAGTCATGTAGAGGGGTTTGCCAAGGAGTGCGCCGTTGTTACCCATTACCGATTGAAAAATGCCGAGGACGGCAGTGGTATTGTGGTGGATGAGAACGCCAAACTCGAGGAGGAGCTGATCGTTCGTCCAACTTCTGAAACCATTATTTGGGATACTTTTAGAAAATGGGTGCAATCTTACAGGGATTTGCCGCTAAAAATAAATCAGTGGGCCAATGTGGTGCGCTGGGAGATGAGAACACGACTTTTTTTAAGAACTGCCGAATTTTTGTGGCAGGAAGGCCATACCGCACACGCTACTAGGGAGGAAGCTGTGGAAGAAGCAGAACTTATGATGAATGTTTATGCGGATTTTGCCGAAAAATATATGGGTGTTCCCGTGATCAAGGGGACCAAAACCGAGAGCGAACGTTTTGCCGGTGCGGAGGAAACCTACTGTATAGAGGCTTTGATGCAGGACGGTAAAGCATTGCAGGCGGGAACTTCACACTTTTTGGGCCAGAATTTTGCAAAGGCTTTTGATGTTAAGTTTGCCAACAAAGAAGGTAAGCAAGAATACGTTTGGGCCACATCATGGGGTGTTTCCACGAGATTGATGGGCGCTTTGGTCATGACGCACAGTGATGATAATGGGTTGGTGCTGCCACCACAATTGGCACCGATTCAAGTTGTAATTGTGCCGATTTATAAAGGATTGGATCAGTTGGATGCCATTTCGCAGAAAGTGGATCCATTGGTAAAGGCATTACGAGATAAAGGTGTTACCGTTAAATATGACACTCGAGATACCCATAAGCCCGGCTTTAAATTCAATGAGTATGAATTAAAGGGTGTTCCCGTGCGCTTGGCGGTTGGGCAGCGTGATTTGGCCAACGGTACCTTTGAGGTAGCGCGTAGGGATACATTGACCAAGGAAATCGTAAAGGCGGAAGAGATTGTGGACAAGGTAGTTTCCTTAATGGATGAGATTCAGGAAAACATCTTTAAAAAAGCCCTTGATTATAGAAAGGAGCATATTACCAAAGTGGATTCCTATGATGAGTTTAAAAAAGTTATCGAGGAAAAAGGTGGTTTTGTTTCCGCCCATTGGGATGGAACCGTCGAAACCGAAGACAGAATAAAAGAGGAGACCAAAGCCACTATTCGCTGTATTCCTTTGGATGCAGAAAACGAGGAGGGCAAGTGCATGGTAACAGGAAAACCTTCCCATAAGAGGGTGTTGTTCGCAAAGGCCTACTAAACAGCTTGCAAAAAATAAAAAATACTGTTGCAAGACTTAAAAATAGTTGTATTTTTGCATCCGCAATTATGCAACCATATGGCCCGTTCGTCTAGGGGTTAGGACGCCAGGTTTTCATCCTGGTAACAGGGGTTCGATTCCCCTACGGGCTACTAAGAAGAGTTTTAAGCTAAAAAATTAGTTTTTTAACTTTGTAGTTTAAAATTTTGAAATTGAAATAATGGCCCGTTCGTCTAGGGGTTAGGACGCCAGGTTTTCATCCTGGTAACAGGGGTTCGATTCCCCTACGGGCTACAAAAAAAGGATTTAGAAAGAATTAAATTTAAGCAATGGCAAACCATAAGTCAGCATTAAAGAGAATCAGAAGAAACGAAGCAGTACGTTTGCGTAACAGGTATCAGCACAAAACTGTGCGTAATGCCATCAAAAAATTGCGTAACGAGGAAGATAAAAAAGCTGCTGAAGCTTTGTTGCCTACTGTAGTTGGTATGATTGATAAATTGGCCAAGAAAAACATCATTCATAACAATAAGGCCGCAAACCTTAAGAGCAAGTTGATGACCAAGGTTGCAGCAATGTAATTCTTGTCAAACAAAAATATATTGAACGCCTCCACTTTGGGGGCGTTTTTGTTTTGGTCCAATTCCAAGCTATCTAAATGCTTTTCTTCTTCCGGCAATTGCGCCGATAATAAATGAGGAATACATAAATACCACTGCTATCATCAATATTTGGAATATGGGGTATTCGAGGTAAATTTTCGGTATTTCGTGAACTATAAAATATACTATGGGAAAGCAGGTGTAAAAAACTGCCAGTCCCATGCTGGTCCAGAACATAGTGTTGTGTATTTGAGAATATGAACTTTGTTCGAACCTCTTTTCCTTGATATACAATCCAATGGAGAACAGTAAAATAAAGGATGAAATGATATCCGCATAATAGAGACTGACATGAAACGGATTTTGGAAGAACAGGCTGACCATGAATGCCAAAATACTTATGAATGCTCCATACAATACCCAAGCTTTATGTTTTTTGACCTTTAAAACATGCCAATAGATATAATAATAGAACAGGAAAGAAACCAACGCATAGATATTATAGACAATTACATTGTAGTTGCTGTAGCTGTCATCTGAAAAAAATTGGAATTCTTCATAGCGCAAAATCAATGCCGCCAACATTTCGGATAGAAATGTGTACATGATAAAGATGGGGAAATATTGCAAAGGCGTATCATAATAAGTGCGGTATCGTAAAACCACGACAATCCATGTCACAAGGTAGATTGGAATAGTATAATTGTCGATAAGAAAATCGTAGAATTCTTTCATTGGGCTTGTTCCCGTGCCGTTAATTCTAAAAATACAGCAATTTTCCTGTTCTTGGAAACTTTGTTTTTTATCTTGGAATCAAGATCAAGGAAATGGTTTTATCGAAATGCTTTTCTGCTGTGGATAAGAACACCGACCAAAAAGGTACCGTACATAAATAAAATCAATATCCGCAATACGGACCTAAGGTGATAATCAATCCAGATTTGTGGGATTTCATAGCCTATCCAAAACAGGAAAGGGAAAATGGAATAAAAGATCACCAATCCCAGGCTCATCCAAAACATGAGGTTGTGTTTGCTGGGGTAGGGCGAAGATTCACTTCTTTTATCTTTAAAATAGAGCCAGATATTAAAAAGTAAAATAAAGGAAGCGAGCATATCCGCATAGTAAAGGTTGCTATACAATGGATTTTGAAAAAATAGACTTACCACATACCCGATAATGCTTGTCAAGGCTCCTATTTTTATCCATTTTCTGTACGTCTGGTTTTTAACAACTCTCCAGTAGATGTAATAAAAAAACAAAAAGGATATCACCGAATAGATATTGAATATAATCACATTGTACCAACTGTACTTTTCAATATCAATAATCTGGAATTCATCAAAATATTTAATAAAATAACCCAATAACTCCGTAAGGAAGGTATACATTAAATACATGGGATAATACTTTAATGGAGTATCAAAATAGGTGCGGTATCGGGCCATGGCCACAATCCATACGATAAGATAGAATGGAAGAATGTATTGCTCTGAGATAAATGTATAAAATTCTTCCATTGTTCTCTGGCCAACCAGTTAGCTTTCAGTGCTTTTGTCGAAAACCAAAAATAACGTAAAAAAGCTGTGGAAGTGAATCTATGTTAAAGGCCTTTGATTTTTGATCATCTAAATGCTTTTCGTTCACCTAATAAAAGTCCCAACATATAAAAGCCATACATAATTGCTATGAGTACAAATAATATTTTTTGAAAGTGATAATCATACCATACATGATCATCTATAGACCCCAGTAAAAAAATGTATGGAGTTATGGCATAAAAGATAAATGAACCCGAGCTTACCCAAAAAAGCAAATTTTTCCCTTGATGGTAGGAGGAGTTTTCATTTTTCTTTTCTTTAAAATAAAATATTATGCATCCCAATAATACCCATGATCCAACAAGTTCTGCATAGTATAGACCTCTATACAATGGATTTTGGAAAATCAAACTTGTCAAATAACTCACAAGAACCAGAAAAGCTCCATACTTTACAAGTTTTTTATGTTGAGTTCTTTTTAAGGTTTTAAAGTAAACCCAATAAAAAAACGCATATGCAATCAACTGATAGATATTGTAGATTATAATGTTTAAAGAGGCATATTTTCCTTCGGAAAAAAATTGAAAACTATCATTGAACTTAATAAAGTACCCTAATAAATCAGTAAAAAAGGTATAGGCGATAAACATCGGGAAATATTTTAGGGTCGTGTCAAAATATTTCCTGTAAGTCAACACCGAGATTATCCATGTCACTAAATAAGTAACTAGGAAAAATTGCTCTTTAAGAAAAGAAATTAGATCTTCGATTACATTCCGGTTTAGTAATCACTATTTGGGGGAGGGGAGGAATTCCCTTTGTTCAAAACAAGGCTTTGAGGGTCATCCTGAACCATATTTGGCAGCATGCTTGCATAGGACTTGCCTCCTTTTTTATTTTGGCCTACAGCATTACCGCCCACAGCATCCTTGATCAATTTGGCACTACCGTCGGCTCCGATATAAAATCCGTATTCTGCACCATCTACAATCATAGTGGGAACAACAAAAATAGAATTTTGCCTAGGGTGCACTATTTTTTTTCCATCTGGAAAATCCGGTTTGTCAGGATAATTTGCGAAATAAAATCGAAAAGAACTTATTTCTACTCCAGCACTATCAGCTTCTTGTTCAGCAAAAGCGATATAAGTTTTTAGTTTATCATAGCTAAAGGAAGTAAATCGAGCCGGAATAAATTTTTCTTCCGATTCGCGTCCATCTTCAAATTGCTGAATCATGTCCACCCTGTTTTTGGTGTAGTTGTCGTACAAGGTCTTCGACTCTTCTAGGGAAATAATGCCCTCGGGTGGTGCAATAGGTTCTTTTTGAGTGGTTTTAACATCCTTTGTTTCGGTGGATTCTTCCTTTTTAGGACCTTGCTGGCAAGCTCCCAACATCAAAAATGTGGCCCCGAAAAGTGCAAGAAAGGCCTTTCTGTAATTTATCATAGTTAAGTGTTTATAGTTCGGTTTTTGGGGAAACTGAACTAAAGATATGCCTTTTCTATAAATTGACTCAACAAAAAGCCCTTCAAAAAACTTGAAGGGCTTTTAATACTATGATATAGAACCTTGTCGGATTTTACTCGTTCATAGTGAGTAAGAATTCCTCGTTGTTCTTGGTTTGCTTTATGCGTTGCTCCATAAACTCCATTGCCTCTACCGGGTTCATGTCCGCCAAGTATTTGCGTAAGATCCACATGCGCTGAATGGTATTTTCGTCCAACAACAAATCATCTCTTCGTGTGGAGGAAGAAATAAGGTCGATAGCAGGGAAGATTCTTCTGTTGGATATTCTTCTATCCAACTGAAGTTCCATGTTGCCCGTACCTTTGAATTCCTCAAAGATAACCTCGTCCATTTTGGAGCCTGTTTCCGTTAATGCCGTAGCGATAATGGAAAGTGAACCTCCATTTTCAATGTTACGCGCAGCACCAAAGAAACGTTTTGGCTTGTGCAGTGCGTTCGCATCCACACCACCACTCAATACTTTACCAGATGCTGGTTGTACGGTGTTGTAGGCGCGGGCCAAACGGGTAATGGAATCCAACAGGATCACTACATCATGACCGCACTCTACCAATCGTTTTGCTTTTTCCAATACAATATTGGCAACCCTTACGTGCTCGGTGGCTTCCTTGTCAAAAGTAGAAGCAACCACTTCGCCCCGTACATTGCGTTGCATATCGGTAACCTCCTCTGGACGTTCATCGATCAATAAAATGATTTGATACACCTCTGGGTGATTGGCCGCTATCGCATTGGCAATATCCTTCAACAACATGGTTTTACCCGTTTTGGGCTGGGATACGATCATACCCCTTTGTCCTTTCCCGATGGGGGAGAACAAATCCATGATTCTTGTGGAAATGGTGCTTTGCTTTTCCGCTAATTTGAATTTTTCCTTTGGGAACAAAGGGGTAAGATGTTCAAAAGCAACCCTGTCACGAACCACTTGTGGGTCGAGTCCGTTGATTTTGTTCACTTTGATCAACGGGAAATATTTCTCACCTTCTTTGGGAGGTCTAATGTTTCCCAAGATAGTGTCCCCGGATTTAAGACCAAACAGTCTTATCTGTGATTGGGAAACGTATATATCGTCGGGGGAAGAAAGATAGTTGTAATCGGAAGACCTAAGGAACCCGTATCCATCTTGCATAATATCCAACACACCTTCACTTTCAATAATGCTGTCGAACTCGTACTCAGGTTCTTTGTACCTGTTTCTCAAGTCCTTGTCAAAATTGCTGTTCTTTTTGTCGTGGTGGCTTTTGTTATGTTGGTTGTTTCTCCTGTTGTTTTGACTCTTTTGGGGGTTATTGCTGCCCTGTGACTTGTTGTCTTGAGGCTTGTTCTCCTTTTTTTGAGGTTTTCCCTGTGGTTTGGAGTCGTCTTTTTTGTCCCTTGGCTCTCTTTTCTGAGGCGCTTTTTCAGGTTTGTCCCCTGTGGTGTCTTTTTTGGCCTCAGTGGTTTTGGGGCGCGGAGCCCTTGTTTTTTTCGGTTTTGGAGCCGGTTTTTCTTCTTTGGTCGCAGCAACAGTTTCTGCAACAGCTTTAGGGTTGGAAGCCTGTACGTCCAATATTTGGTATACCAGGTCCAGTTTTTTCAATGATTTGAATTTGGGAACATTAAGATCCTTTGCAATCTCTTGCAACTCAGGAAGCTTTTTAGCTTTTAGATCTGAAATCTCGAACATTAAGTAATGGAATAAGTTAAACTTGTGATTCTAAAATTTGAAGTAAAGTTATCTTTGGATACTACTGGAGAAAGAATTCCGAGGTAGGCGCTTGATAATAACAAGACAATATTACAAATAATTTTTCAAGAATAAAGCCTTATTTATCAAAAAGACGCCTATTTTTGCCATTCGAAATCGATTTGAACAATGATTCAGCGGATACAAACGTTATATTTACTCATAGTAGGCCTTATTTCGGGAATACTTCCGTTCTTTCTGAATCTGTGGGTCGAAGTGGGCGGCAAAGAAGTGTTTGCCCAGGATGAAGTTATGTTAAGCCTCGTCTTTTATTTAATTACCGTATTGGCCGTGGTATCGATTGTGATGTACAAGAAACGACAAAATCAATTTGTGGTGAACAGATTGAATATGATATTGAACCTTTTTTTACTAGGATTTTTCGTTTATCGATCGCTAAGCTTATCCGGAGAAACTGTGGTTTCTGAGAAGGGTATTGGGATGCTGATTCCTGTATTTTCTATCGTTTTTCTGGTCCTGGCCAACAGGGCTATCAAAAAGGATGAAGATCTTGTAAAATCTGTTGATCGCTTGCGTTGAACCTAACATCTTAGTAGTATTAGTGCGAAAAAACCCTGGCTTCGGCCGGGGTTTTTATGTTTGTAAGGTCTACAGGTTGACTTTTTGATCAAAAGCTGAGATATGGAAACCTGCTTCCATAACTTTTTTATGGGAATCACTGTTTTTGTTCAAAAGTGCGTTGGTATGATTAAAATGGATGAAGTGAACTTTGGATTTTTCACTTTTGGGTAGGTTTTTGAACAAACTCATGCTTTCAATAACAAAAGGGTGGGGGATTTCGGAAATATTTCTTGAGTCGATCTCAGGACCATCAAAAAATGTGGCATCCAAAAAAGCAAAATCCACACTTTTTATTTCTTTCAAAATATCCTTTTCCCATTTGGACCATTTATCGATGTCGGGAATGAACAAAACCGATTTGTTCGGCCCAATGATCCGATAACCTACGGTTTCGGAATATTCATCTCGGTGCGGTACGGTGAAAGGAACAACTTTTATGTTTGGGGTAAGTTGAGCGGTCACCTCATTTTTTAAGGGTCGTATTTCCATGTTTTTCAATGAGACAAGCTGTTCCCAAGGTCCGTTGGACTCCAAGAACGCTTTCATTCGTGGCATTGCATATACAGGTACTTTGTTTCCTCCCAGGGCTTCCCTGCCCAAATACATCAAACCAGTGTAATGGCCAATATGAGCATGTGTGACAAAAATTCCGTCAGGGGTTTCCCTGTTACTACGGGCATGTTCCTTTAAGAGTTTCAGTTGGGAGGACATATCGGGAGTGGCCTCAAAAAGATAGCTTTTTTTATTTTTATGATCTACCAACCCCAAGGAAACTACTTTTCGGGTGGGGTCGGGATTGTTAAAGAGTTCTGCACAACACGATTTTTGACAACCTATGTGGGGACTGCCGCCATCTTGAACGGTTCCCAAAATATGAAGCGTGACCGCACTTTGTTCGGGTTGGGATGTGGAATCCTCATTTTTGGAGGACTTGGTCGAACAGCTTGCCAAGAAAATTGCCAGTATGATCAGATTGTATTTCATTCTTTATCTTTTTCCCAATTCAATAACCTCTAGATCCGTAATCTTTTCGCCATCAATTACAAAGCGCAGCATGGTCCGCATTTGATGAAAACCATGTTTTCCGCATGCCCCTGGATTCATGTGCAGCAGCCCAAGCTTTTTGTCGTGCATTACTTTTAGTATGTGGGAGTGCCCACAAATAAAAAGTTTGGGCGGATTGTTTCTGATTTCATCCCGAACACGAATGTTGTAGCGGTTGGGGTAGCCGCCAATATGGGTGATCCAAACATCGACCCCTTCGCACATAAACCTGTTGTTTTCCGGAAATTCTTTTTGAATCACATGGTCATCAATATTTCCATGCACCCCCCTTACAGGCTTAATGGCTTCCAGTTGATCGGTTACACTAAGACTGCCAATATCGCCCGCATGCCAAATCTCATCGGCTTGGGCCGCATACTTTAAAATGGTTTTGTCCATGTGCCCATGGGTATCGGAAAGCAGTAAAATCTTCGTCATTTCGCTAAAAATATGCTAAAAACTATCCGTTGGATTTGTGTTGGAAAGGATTGAATTATCTTTATCGACTTAAAAGTAAGGGATCCCGTTGAGATATTTTATCCAATTTTCTTATTTCGGTAAGGCATACCACGGATGGCAGAACCAACCCAACGCCATCACCGTGCAAGAGGTTTTGGAAAAGGCCTTGTCCACATTGCTCCGTGCAAAGGTCGAAGTTGTAGGTGCTGGAAGGACGGATTCAGGGGTACACGCCAAACAAATGTTCTGTCATTTTGATGTTGATGCCATTTCGGATATTGATGAGCTGGTGTACAGATTAAATGCCTTTTTGCCCGATGATATTGCCGTACAGGCAATTATTCCAGTTGCACAAGATGCCCATGCCCGTTTTGATGCGGTGGAACGTACGTACGAATATTGGTTGGTTAAGGAAAAGGACCCTTTTTTGTTTGATCATGCCCATTTTGTAAAACATCCTTTGGATGTGGATTCCATGAACAAAGCGGCTAAAATGTTGTTGGACTACACCGACTTTGAATGTTTTTCCAAATCCAATACCGATGTAAAAACATTTGATTGCGATGTCCGCGAGGCATTTTGGACCGTTGGTAAGGAGAAATGGGTGTTCACCATTACCGCCGACCGTTTTTTACGAAATATGGTCCGCGCGGTGGTAGGTACATTGTTGGATGTGGGCATGGGGAAAATGGCTCCAGAACGCATCCATCAAATTATTGCAAGTAAAGATAGGGGAGAGGCAGGCGTCTCCGTCCCCGCAAAAGGATTATATTTGACCAAGGTTTCATATCCAAAAGAAATTTTTGATGAGCAAAAAGGATGATGTAGGAAAAGCGTTTGATTTTAGACTGTTCAAGCGGGTTTTTTCACGTACCAGGCCCTATAGGGGGATTTTTTGGTTAGTGGCCATTGTGGCCATTTTGTCCGCAGGATTTGCCATCGGAATACCATTGTTGGTAAAAACCATCATCAATGAATCGTTGGAAAACAAGGATGCAGGTCAATTGCTCAACAATGTTTTATTCATGTTGGCCTTTCTGCTCGGTCAGGTAACCACGCAGTTATTGTTCAATTATTTTGCAAACCTATTGGGCGAGTCGGTGATCCGGGATATCCGGATCGACCTTTTTGAAAAGATGACCAGCTTTAAAATGACCTACTTCGACAACTCTTCTATAGGGGTGCTGGTGACAAGAGCGGTAGCGGATATGCAACGTATTGGCGAAATTTTCAGTCAGGGCTTTTTTATGATTGTGGCCGATGCCCTAAAAATGTTGTCCGCAGCCATAATTATGGTGGTTATCAACTGGAAATTGGCGCTGATTGTCTTTGCCATCCTCCCAGTTATTTTGATAGCTACGCGTCTCTTCCAGCAAGCCATGAAAGTGGCTTTCATCGAGGTAAGGGCACAAGTGTCCAATCTTAACTCTTTTGTACAGGAACGTATTGCCGGGATGAAGATCGTTCAACTGTTCAACCGCGAGGAGATCGAAAAGGAAAAGTTCCGTGTCATCAACGAAAAGCATCAGAACGCTTGGTTGAAGACGGTTTGGTACAACTCCATATTTTTCCCTGTGGCCGAAATTTCCAACTCCATTGGTATTGGTTTGGTGGTATATTTTGGGGTGATTCAAAACATTGAAAATGTTGGGATGGACAACAAAGGGGCTATTGTGGCCTTCTTTTTCTTGATGGATCTATTGTTCCGCCCGCTACGTCAAATCGCCGATAAGTTCAATACCCTTCAAATGGGAATGGTAGCTGCCAATCGAGTATTCAAAATTTTGGATACCGATAGCCATATTGATGATAAGGGTACCGTAGAGAAGAAAGATGTAAAGGGGGATATCGAGTTTAAGGATGTACACTTTGGCTATGTACCCGATGAAGAGGTGTTGCACGGTATATCGTTTAATGTAAAGGCTGGTGAAACCGTGGCCATTGTAGGTGCCACCGGAGCGGGAAAATCCACTATTATTAATTTGCTCAACCGATTCTACGAAATCAACTCTGGTAAAATCTTGGTGGACGATGTCTGCTTGGAAGATTACACCCTACGTTCGTTACGTTCACATATTGCCATAGTGTTGCAAGATGTTTTCTTGTTTGCCGATACCATTGCGCATAACATTTCCCTGCGGGATGAATCCATTACCGAGGAAGAGATAGAGGTTGCTGCCAAGCAAATTGGGGTGCATGAGTTTATTTCCAGTCTTCCGGGTGGTTACCAATACAATGTGAAGGAGCGTGGAACCATGTTATCCAGCGGCCAACGTCAATTAATTGCCTTCTTGCGCGCCTACGTAAGCAATCCAAGTATCCTGATTTTGGATGAGGCCACATCTTCTGTGGATACGTATTCCGAGCAATTGATCCAACAAGCCACGGACAAGATTACCGAAGGCAGGACTTCCATTATTATCGCTCACCGTTTGGCGACCATCAAAAAAGCGGATAAGATCATTGTGATGGATGCAGGCAAGATCATTGAAATTGGGACCCACAAAGAGCTTTTACAAAAAGGCGGCTACTACAACGATTTGTACAATGCCCAGTTCTTGGCGGAAGAAGTTGCCTAATTTGGTGGTTTAAAATCTTCAAGGTTTATGTTCCCAGTTAGATAACCGATCAGGAATATGAGTATGCCAATTCCTATCATAAGGATGATAAGCATCACCATATAGGCCAGTGCCCTAAGCAACGTACTTACCGGTTCTGTATGGTGGACCTTACTGAAGACATAGAACTGATAAAGTACCACAATCAGCAGGAAGATATAATTGAACAGGTCATAGCGAACATTAAAAAATCCGAAAATAAGAAGTCCTGATAATACTTGAACAAAGGATACTTGCCCGAAAATAAAGGCATTTGCCACCAAGTGTTCCGTGTAGTTCAGTTTTTTCTTGTCCAGGAACAGGAGCCATGTGAACATGGCGTAAATTGGTATGATCAGGTAAGACATCAGACCTTGGTAGTCAAAAACAAAATCCAGGTCGGGTGTTTTTTGGTTGTTCAGACTGTTTTGGGTGAGATGTATATGGTAAACATTTCTTAAAACATAAAACAGGATTCCGGAAAGCGTAACCCCAATGGCAAAAAAGCTGATCGGGTTCATATATCGTTTTCTGGCACCGCTGATATAACTATTGATTACTTCATCGGGTCGGGTAAATAAATGTTTTATTGTTTTAAACAGTGTGTTGTCGAGGTTGAAGATTTGAAAACTGATGTCTTCCCAGACATTCTTAAAGGTCAATCTATGGCGAATTACTTTTGCTCCACAAGTTGGGCAATAACTAAAATCTGTTCTCAGGTCGTTATCGCAATTCTTGCAGATCATTGCTCCAAATCCTTTTTGATTCGCTTTATCAATTCTTCCCTCGCTTTGAAGGGAACAAACTCACCGTTTTTAATATAGGATATAGAGCCCGTCTCCTCACTGACCACTAAACACAGTGCATCGGTTTTTTCTGTGATTCCCACGGCCGCCCTATGTCGCAACCCAAAACGAAGGGGGATGTTACGATCATTGGAAACGGGAAGGATTACCCGCGTTGCGGTAATAAAATTATCTTGGATCACAATGGCTCCGTCATGCAAGGGGCTATTCTTGAAAAAGATACTTTCCAAGATGGGTTGGGTCACCTTTATGTTCATGGCATCCCCTGTAGATTTTACAAAATCCATGGAATTGTTGCGCTCGATAACAATAAGGGCTCCCGTTTTTGAAGTTCCCATCCGTTCGCAAGCACCTACAATGGCCTCTACATCCGTTTTGGTGGAAATTGCCTCCTGTTTTAGAAATTTAAAATGCTTGAAAATATTACGTTTCGAAGCAAAATTGGTAGACCCGATCATTAACAAAAACTTTCGGATTTCCTGTTGGAACACAATGATGAGGGCAATAAGGCCAATGTTCATGAAACCACCGACCATGCTACTGATCATTTTCATCTGAAGCAATTCGGTAAGTTTCCATAGGGCCCAAACGATTACTATCCCGATAAAAATATTGATGGCAACGGTACCCTTGACCAATTTGTAAATATAATAGAGCAATGCGGCCACAAGGACAATGTCGATGACATCCGTAATCTTAAAGTCTAGAAAATTTAGAAAATCCAACCGCAGCGTTTTTGTAAAATTAGCAAAAATAGAAGAACCTCAAATTAGAGCGCATTCTCTTTTAAGGCCTCTACAAGTTTAACACATTCCACGGCTTCTTTTACATCATGCGCCCTAATAATATTTGCACCTTTTAAAAGAGCGATGGTGTGCAAGGCCGTGGTGCCGTTCAAGGCCTCTTTTGGTGATGATTCCAAAACTTTATAAACCATCGATTTTCGGCTCAAGCCTATTAAAATGGGCAAACCAAAGGTTTGGAAAATATCCAGGTGGTTGAGCAGCGTATAGTTTTGTGCCGTTGTCTTGGCGAATCCAAAGCCCGGATCTATAATGATATCGTTGATTTTTTTTGCCGTGGTCTCTTTTACTTTTTCAGAAAAGTAAAACCTGATATCATTGATCAAGTCGTCGTAAGTTGCTTCTTTTTGCATGGATTGCGGGGTACCTTTCATATGCATCATAATGTACGGCACTTGATATTCGGCAATGGTGTCAAACATCACTTGATCCAGATTTCCTGCTGCAATATCGTTGATGATGGCCGCGCCATGTTCAATACTTTCCGCAGCAACTTTACTTCGAAATGTATCTACGGAAATAATGGTATCCGGAAATTTTTTTAATATAAGTTCAATAACGGGAACCATCCGTTTCAACTCTTCTTCTTCCGGAACGTGCTCTGCACCAGGTCGGGAACTGTAGGCGCCCATATCTATAAAAGCAGCCCCATTTTTGAGCATATATTCAACTTGGTTGAGGATGGAAGCTTCGTCCTTGTACTTTCCACCATCGAAAAAAGAATCGGGTGTAAGGTTGAGTATACCCATTACCTTGGGGGTTTTTAGGTCTACAAGTTCACCTTTGCAGTTTATGGTCATAAAAAATATATGCTTTGTTGGGTTTCATTATCTTTGGCAAAGTGCTTGTGGGCACAGATAAGTTGGACGAAATTTACGCAAATTAGCAACAATACATGCAGCAGACTTCCCAACAATACGATGCGGTAATACAAACCTGTCGTGAATTGTTTTCAAAAAAGGCCAAGGATTATGGTACCGCTTGGCGAATCCTTAGGTTACCTTCCTTAACGGATCAGATTTTTATAAAGGCACAGCGGATTCGCGGTCTTCAACAAAACGATGTGCGCAAAGTGGACGAGGATGAGCGTTCCGAATTTATCGGAATCATCAACTATTCCATTATGGCTCTCATACAGATCAAAAAGGGAGTGGTGGAACAACCGGACCTTACCGCAGAAGAGGCCATTGCACTATATGATGAGGAAGTCGCTATCACCAAAAAATTGATGGAGGACAAAAACCATGATTATGGCGAAGCGTGGCGAGATATGCGGGTAAGTTCACTCACGGATTTGATTTTGCAAAAATTACTCCGGGTAAAACAGATTGAAGACAATCAAGGGACGACTTTGGTGAGCGAAGGCGTGGATGCAAACTATCAAGATATGGTTAATTATGCGGTTTTCGCATTGATTCATTTAAACGAAGAAGAATGAAATATTTGGTCTGGATATCAAGAATTATAGTAGGGGTGTTGTTCATTATCAGTGGACTGATCAAGTTGAATGACCCCATGGGTTTCTCCTTTAAATTGGAGGAATATTTTAGTCCAGGGGTATTGGATTTACCTTTTTTAACCCCATTGGCATTGAGCATCTCCATTTTTGTGGTCATTGTTGAGGTAATTTTGGGCGTTTTACTGCTGTTGGGCTTTAAACCCAAATTTACCGTGTGGAGTCTTTTGTTAATGATCGTCTTCTTTACATTCCTCACGTTCTATTCTGCCTATTTTAATAAAGTGACCGATTGTGGGTGCTTTGGTGATGCCATTAAACTAACGCCGTGGGAATCCTTTACCAAAGATGTAATTCTGCTGGTATTTATTTTGATCCTATTTTTCGGTAGAAAATATATTACACCCTTGTTCAACCCCAAGACCAATTGGATTGTTGGTGGAGTGGCTTTGTTGGCGTGTATTTTGTTCGCCAATCACGTATTGGCCCATTTACCTTCGGTGGATTTCAGGCCCTATAAAATCGGAGCAAACATTCAAGAAGGGATGTCCGTTCCCGAAGATGCCCCAAAACCCATTTATGAGTATGCATGGCGTTTTAAGGTGAACGGGGAGGATCAAATTTATGTTACTGATGGTGATTACCCCTCGGTGGATGGGGAGTTTGTCGATGTGGAAACCACAGAGATCCAAGCAGGATATGAGCCGCCGATTCATGATTTTACCATTGAGCAAGAAGGACAGGATTATGCTGGCGAACTACTAGAAGTGGATAAACTGGTGATGGTGATTGCATACGATATAGCAAAAAGTAACCTTGATGCCTTTGAGGGAGTTGCCGAGGTTACAGCAAAAGCTAAACAAAATGGCTATAAGGTCATTGGCATGTCCGCTTCGAGCAGCGATATGGTCAATCAGATAATCGATACCTATGGGCTTGATTTTAAATTCTTTTTTACAGATGAGACCACTTTGAAAACCATTGTGCGTTCCAATCCCGCTATTTTGGTGCTCAGCAAAGGAACTATTCAGCAAAAGGTCCATTACAACGATTTTGACGAACTTACTTTCTAATCATAACACTAAAGAAAAAACCAAAATAACATGAGAACAAAGATTGTAGCAGGAAACTGGAAAATGAACAAGAACCTTCAGGAAACAGAAGAGTTGTTGGCCGAGCTTTCCGCTAAACTACCCGATACCGATGCCGATGTAATTGTAGCGCCAACGTTTGTAAACCTTCAAGCCGCAAAGCAAGCACTTCAGGATTCCAAAATACAGGTTGCGGCCCAGAACATGCACTTTGCCGAAAGCGGAGCCTACACAGGTGAGATTTCTGCTGATATGCTGCTAAGCTTGGGTGTGGATGTTGTGATCTTAGGTCACTCCGAAAGACGTGCCTACTTTGGTGAAGACGATGAATTATTGGCCAAAAAGGTGAAAACCGCTATTGATAAGGATTTGAAGGTGATTTTCTGCTTTGGTGAAGAATTGGAAGATAGAAAATCCGATAACCACTTTGCCGTAGTGGAAAACCAATTAAAGAATGCCTTGTTCGACCTTGATGCCGGCGCTTGGAGTAAAATAGTACTTGCTTATGAACCTGTTTGGGCCATTGGTACCGGCGAAACTGCAAGTCCGGAGCAAGCCCAGGAAATGCATGCGTTCATCAGAAAAACCATTGCAGATGGATTCAATGCGTCCATAGCCGAGGATGTATCCATCCTATACGGAGGAAGTGTAAAACCTGCCAATGCAGCTGAAATATTTTCCAAACCTGATGTTGATGGAGGTTTGATCGGGGGTGCTTCATTAAAGGCGGAAGATTTCACGGATATCATCAAGGCGATTTAAAAAATGTCCTTGGTTTACCTCGAATACGATTTTAAAGTAAGTCCCCTCCAACCTGCAACCGATATTTTGATTGCGGAGTTGGGGGAATTGGGATTTGAAAGCTTTGTGGAAAACGAAACCGGTCTTTTGGCCTACATTCTCAAATCCGAATGGCAGGAAGATGTATTGGAGAAACTTTTTGTTACTCAGAATCCAAATTTTGAAATCAGTTGGACCAGCAAGGAAATTGAACAGCAGAATTGGAATGCCGAGTGGGAGAAAAACTTCCATCCGATAAAGGTGGGCGACCGTTGTATGGTGCGTGCGCCCTTTCATGAAGCTGATGAGGTGGAGTACGATATTGTGATAGAGCCCAAAATGAGTTTTGGAACGGGCCATCACGAAACTACGCATATGATGCTACAGCATATTCTGGATAATGATTTCGAAGGAAAATCGGTCCTGGATATGGGGTGCGGGACCGGCGTTTTGGCCATTTTGGCCAAAAAGAGAGGAGCTGCTGATACGGAAGCCATAGATATTGATGAATGGTGCTTTCTAAATACCCAGGAAAATGTGGAACGAAACGACTGTTCCGATATTAAAGCCTTTCAAGGTGACAGTAGTTTGCTCAAAGGCAAAAAGTTTGATGTTATTCTGGCCAATATCAACAGAAATATCTTATTGGAGGACATTCCTGTTTATGCAGATTGCCTTAATAAGGGAGGGACACTATTTTTAAGTGGCTTCTATTTGAGGGATTTAGATGCAATTTCTTCAAAATGTGGTGCCTACGGTTTGGAATTTGAAAAAAATCTGGAGAAGAATAACTGGGTTGCAGCAAAATATGTAAATTAGAAAGTAGTAAACTTCGTTAGCTATGGGTACTAGAGAAAAAGAGTTGGAAGATGTCCTTCTGGAGGAAGAAATCACTAATGAACATGAGATAGTTCTTTTTAATGACGATGTAAACACTTTTGATCACGTCATAGAAACCCTTATAAAAGTATGCGAGCACACCCCTGAACAGGCAGAACAATGTTCCTTGATCGTACATTACAAAGGAAAATGTACGGTAAAAACCGGGGAGTACTCTTTTCTAAAACCCAAATGCAGCAAGCTGTTACAGGCTGGCTTGAGCGCTGAGATTGTTTGAAGCCATCGTTGTGTATTTTGTTAATTTTAGAATAATTGAATTTTGAATGATACTTCAAAACAAAAAGTTGATGAATTCTTTACCCTGACTTAGAGTAGCTTACCGTCCCATTTCTTTACATTTAGCCACAATAATCAAAAAAACACTAACCACCCATTCTGAAAAATGAGTGAATTTTTTAAGGCTGAACTAAAAGATCGTTTTTTGGAATATGCTCTGGAGCGAAGTGACTATTTTGAAATCCAAACTCTTTACGACGAATTTTTGAGGCCCAATTACAGTCTGGAATACGTTCAGAAACTGGTTAAGGAAATCCAAACGTACGACCCGGATTTATTGGATGTAATGAGCGGCAATGGAATGGACATATTTATGTTGGCATCCACACCAAGTACAGAAGATTTTTTGAATGAGGGAGGGTTTATGAATCTTTATGTAAAAGAAGAGGAAAAATGGGATACGTTTTTGGGACAATTGTCCAATACCCCAAAACTCTCCAAGGATGAAAAGAGGCGCCTTAAAAAAAGCGCACCAACTTTGAAACGGGAAAAGACATTGCTTATTGGTTTAATTACGGCGGTGGCCATAAGTTTTTTGTTTACCGTGGTCAGTATTTTTAAAGAAACATTGTTTGAACCGGAATATGTTCCTGCCGATGAGTTTGAACGTAAAATGGACCAACTACGGGAGCAATATATTTTAGAGAACGAGAAACTTCAGCTAGAACTAAAGGAAACCCAGCGGATACTGGATTCTTTGGAAAACAAGAAGCTATAAAAAAAGCTGCAACCTTTAATTTGCAGCCTTTTTTGTTTGCGGAAAACGTAATGTTCGGCTAAGGCTTCATCCCTGGCTGAACTATTTTATAATTGGATTCAGCCTTGGCTTCCTCCACAATTTTCCTTACATCTTCCAATAGCTTTTTGGCATCATAAATAATACCATCCTTTATGGTGTACTTTACGCCCCCTACACGTTCAATGGTATTGTCTTCCTGTAGTTGAATTGCACCGGTACCGTAAAGGGATTTAAAGTTTTCCAACGGATTTTCCTCGGTAATTACAAAGTCCGCCAATTTCCCCACTTTAATGGTTCCAATTTCATCGTCCAATCCAAGGGCTTCAGCTCCGTTCAGGGTAGCTGCTTTGATTACTTCTAGCGGATGAAACCCTGCTTCGCGCATGAGTTCAAGCTCCCTGGGGTAAGCGAATCCGTATAGTTGATAAATAAACCCGGCGTCGGTACCAATGGTGACCCTTCCACCTCTGTTCTTGTACTCGTTCAAAAAGGTCATCCAAAGCCTATAATTTTCTTTCCAGTTTATTTCTTGTTCCGTTCCCCAATAATGCCAGTAAGAACCATGGGACTGTCTGCTGGGAGCATAAAACTCCCAAAGGGAGGGCAGTGTGTATTCTTCATGCCATTCGGCGCGTCTGGCTCTTTGCAGGTCCCTGTTGGCTTCGTATATGACCATGGTAGGGGAGATGGAAAAATCCAAGGAAATCAGTTCCTCCATAACTGCATTCCATTTATCGGAAAAAGGTTTTGCGGCTTGTGCCCACAGTTGACCGGCTTCACCAAAACGATCTTGTTCGTTTTGGTAATTGTAATCCAAAGAATAGTTCTGAACTGTTTTGTCATCGAACATGGCTTCGGGCAAACCGTACCAATGTTCCATGGAGGTTAGCCCAGCTCTTGCACTGTTCAGTACGTTCCATCTGCCTACGTACAACTGAGCGTGGTGTGTCTTGGATCGCAATCCCAATTTTTTGTTCTCGTCCAATGCGGCTGTCATCACTTCTGGCAGGCCTCCTCCAAATTTAATACCGTCGGCACCTTTTTTAGCGTTGGCACGTACCCATTCGCGGGCAGCTTCAGGAGTTGTGATGTCCGCACGGCGGCGCTCACCGTTCAAACTGTTTCCAAACCAATTGTATGCTTGAATTCTTGGGGCGGTAATTTCGTTTTTGGCACTTTTTTTCTTTTGGTCAAGTACCCAATCAATTCCGTTTCCTGATCCTGGATCGCAAATAGTGGTAATGCCGTGTCCCATCCATAATTTAAAAACATATTCCGCAGGAGTTCCTTGTGAGCTGCCACCGATGTGTGCGTGCGTATCCACAAATCCCGGCATTAAATACATTCCCTCGGCATTGAGCTCCTTTCCACCTGGTTTTAGTTGAGGTCTTCGGTCGGGGTTAATGTCCATTCCCGGGAAACCTACTACTTGCACCGATGCGATTCGGTTGTTCTCCACTACAATATCCACTGGGCCGATAGGTGGGGACAGTGTACCGTCAATAACCGTAACACCTCGAATGATCAATTGTGACCATGGGCCTTCGCCTTCCGCTCTAGGTGGGGCTTTTTCGATTTGGGCATTGGAATAGAATCCCAACACTAAACAGACAATGAATAAAGTTTTGGTTGTAAATGTCTTCATATGATTGGCTTAGTTGTTTTTTTTAATCAAATATAATTCTCGTGGCAATCTAACATTCTTATTGATGAAAATTTAATGTTTTTTGAATTTAGACTGAAAAGAATAAAGATTTAATGAGCTAATTTAAGCAACCTATTGAAATTTTGTTAAATTGACGTATGCTAATTCAACAAACCATTGACACTTTTTCTTAGACCTCATTCTTTTTTTTTGAAAAAAGGAAGTTTATTGACCATTTTTTTGATGGTACAATTGACGTTCTCACAAAATACATCCATTACTATTTCGGGTGATTCAAAAACACCTTCCGAATTCTTTGCCGAATTGGAGGACAAATCCAATTATACCTTTTTCTACCTCGATGATTGGATTGAAGATCTAGAGATAAAAGAAAACTTTGTGGATGCATCGATTTCCGAAATCCTTGATACAATTCTATCGGGCACAACATTGAACTTTTACCTATTGGAGGAGGAAAAACGCGTGTTTTTATTGCAGAATACAGTGGTTTATGATCAATTGCCCCCGAGCTTCTATCAACAAAATGATTCAATGGCCAGTGTCCAGATTGCCTCGGAAAGTAGGGGTAATCTTCCCCCGCCTACATTTTATAATGATGAAGTGTCTCAAACAGCACAAAAATTGCCTGTTGTGCGCATCGGTAGGGCCGATGAACAGAATTTAAAGTCAACCTATCAATTGTCGGGAAAGGTAATTAATGCCCAAACGGGTGCGCCAATTCCAGATTTGGCCATAAGGGTGCGAGGAAGCGGTCGTGTTGCGGTAACCAATGAGCAAGGGGAGTATGAGCTCGTTCTTCCAGCTGGCTATAATTTGATATCAACCAGTGCTATGGGGATTCGAGATTCGGAACGTGAAATTATAATGTACAACAATGGCACCTTGGACCTTCAACTGCAAGAGAGTTTGGAGCAATTGCAAGAGGTTGTGGTCGAGGCGGATGCCGTAAGCAATGTGGAAGATGCCGTTTCGGGGAGTGAAGAGATAAGTTCCGAGGAATCCAAGGATATTCCGTTGGTACTCGGTGAACGAAATATTTTAGAAGTGGCCAAAGCACTTCCAGGAATTTCTTCGGCAGGTGAAGGTGCTACAGGACTAAATGTACGTGGGGGTAAAACCGATCAAAACTTGGTGCTGTTGGACGATGCGGTTATTTACAATCCAACGCATTTCTTTGGAATTTTTCAAGCCTTGAACCCGTTTACCACAGAAAAAGTGAATATTTATAAAGGAGCACCTCCAGTGGAATTTGGCGGACGGCTTTCTTCAGTACTGGATATCGAGACCAAAAACGGGGATACGGAAAAAATTTCGGGTGAAGGTTCCATTGGTCCGGTCACAGGCAACTTGGCCTTGGAGTTTCCGATAAAAAAGGATACCTCTTCCTTAGTTGTAGGTGCCCGTGGAGCTTATGCCGATTGGATTTTAAAAGCATTGGATGAAGAGTCCTTGAACAATAGCGAGGCTTCCTTTTTTGATGGTATCATAAAATACCATCATAAGTTCAGCGAGAACAGTGAAATCAGGGGAACTGCCTATTACAGCAAGGATAATTTTAGTATAACCTCGGACTCGCTTTACAATTACAGTAACAGATTGGGTTCTGTTCGGTGGGCCCACAAGCTTAACGAGAAAAGTACCGGAGTGCTTACGGCAAGCAACAGTAACTATAATTTTGGTATTGATTATGAAGGTGAGGGCAACAGTAATTTCGAATTGGATTACACCATAAATGAATCGGAGTTGCGCTATAAATTGAACACTCGATTAAATGAGACGCACACTCTGGATTATGGTCTATCGGCAAAATATTACGGAGTGGAACCGGGAAATGTTGAGCCTAAAGGTCCCAACTCCAACGTGGAACGCATTTCCATTGATAAAGAACAGGCGTTGGAGGGTGCCCTCTTTATAGGTGATGAATTTAAGGTATCGGAAAAGTTGCTTTTAAATGTTGGGGCACGATATGCTTTTTATGCGGCCATGGGAGAGGCAACACAAAATACCTACCAAGAAGGTGCACCACGGAGTGAATCCACCGTTCAAGATACTATAAGTTACGACAGCGGTGAGTTTATTAAAACATATGGTGGTCCAGAAGCCAGGGTATCGGCAAGGTATTTGTTCACCCCCGATTTCTCGGTCAAAGCCAGCTTCAACAACTCATATCAATTTATCCACACGCTCTCCAATAATACCACGGTGTCCCCCATAGATACCTGGAAATTATCGGATTTGAACATTAAGCCCCAAAAAGGATATCAGGCCACTTTTGGTTTTTTCAAAAATCTCAATGACAATATGTATGAGTTGAGTTTGGAAGGGTACTATAAACAAATGGATGATGTACTTGATTTTAAAACAGGGGCGGACCTTTTGCTCAATGAAAATGTGGAGACCGAAGTGCTCCAAGGAGAAGGTAAAGCCTATGGCGTTGAATTCTTATTGAAGAAGAACAGGGGCGACTTCAACGGCTGGTTGAGCTATACCTATTCTCGTTCTAAGTATAGATTTGATGGCGATACCAGTGAGGAACGTATCAATAACGGGGAGTTTTTTCCATCTAATTTTGATAAGCCCCATGACCTAAGTGTTATTGCGAATTACAAGTTTACAAGACGATATAGTGTGTCCATGAACTTTGTTTATCAGACGGGAAGGCCCATTACCTATCCCGTGGGGACCTTTAGGTTCAATAATGCGGATTATGTAACCTTCAGTGACCGGAACAAATTCAGGATACCCGACTACTATCGATTGGATTTAGGAATCAATATCGAAGGGAACCACAAAAAGAACAAACTAGCGCATAGTTTTATCACCATTCAGGTGTACAATGTGTTGGGCAGGAACAACCCATATTCTGTCTTTTTTGTAACGGAAGATGGTGAAGTTAAAGCATTGCAAAGCTCGATATTTGGAGTTCCAATTCCTTCCATAACCTATAATTTCAAGTTTTGATGAATTGTAAAGGAGGCTTATATCGAATAATTTTGGCTATCATGCTCCTTACATTACTTGGAGCATGTCTGGATGAATTGGAAATAGAAACACTCAACCAAGATGAGCAATCCGCTGCCTTGGTTGTGGAGGCCGTTCTTACAGATGAGATGATTACCCAGAAGGTATATTTAAGCCGAAGTAGTTTTCGCTTGGATCTGGAGACCGATACCGTTTATAACCCGTTTATCCCTTTGGGAAGCCGTACCCTTGATTCTGTGGATATGGAAGGAGGGGCCACCGTACGTGTGCTGGGAGACGATGGTGCCGAGTATCAATTTACGGAAGGTGACGAGGGCGTCTATCTTTCCAATCAACCATTTGCTTTGGAAATGGGTGTTGGGTATACCTTGGATATTACAACAAGAAATGGTGTGGAATACATATCGGACCCATTAACTGTTCAGGGAAATTCTCAATTGACCAACATCTACGCCGAAAAGGCTGTTAATGATAATGGAGAGGAAGGAGTGGCCATTTATGTGGATAGCCAACCAATGGAGGGGGAAAGTCAATTTTTTAAGTATGTTTATGAGGAAACTTATAAAATAATACCGCCGTTTACCAGTGATTTTGAGTTCGTTTTAACTGATTATGACCCTTGTGCCCTTCCAGAACCCACCTATAATTTGGAAGTGGTCGAAAAAACCGGGGAAAGCGTATGTTTTAATACCGTTGCATCCGATCAAATAGTGCAGGGAAGTGCATTGGGTGTATCAAACTCCAATGTAAGCAGGCAAATGGTGCGGTTCATAGGGAAGGACAATTTTATTATTTCCCATCGATATAGCATTCTGGTGCAGCAGCAAGTACAGTCGGCCGATGCCTATTCTTTTTATGAGACCCTAAATAGTTTTTCCCAGTCCGGTGATATATTTTCCCAGATTCAACCAGGGGCATTGTACGCCAATGTGCAAAGAAAAGATGGAAGTGCAGAAAATGTTTTGGGTTATGTGGAAGCCGTAGGGGTGTCGGACCAAAGGCTCTTTTTTAATTACGAGGATTTTTTCCCTGATGAGGAATTGCCCCCTTTTCCTTTTAACTGTAATTTATCAAGTCCACCAGAATCTCATATATCGTATTGTTTTTCAGGACCAACAGGGCCTAATCCATGTCCTATTTCAATAATTGAGAGTGTGGACCAAGGTATTATAAGTTTTTATGCATATTACACTGAGGGATCGGTCCCTACCGCCACCTGTCCGGGTCCTTATATTGTGGTCCCTAGAATTTGTGGTGATTGTCTTTTGGGACAAAAAGAGGTGCCGGATTTTTGGATAGAAGGATGAGTTACAGAACATACATATATGGTTTGGTACTTATTTTCTCTGTATATGCCTGTGTAGAGCCTTTTGATGCAACTTCGGACATATTTTCCGACACCAGCATGGTTGGAACTTTGGTGGTAGAGGCCAATATAACAGATGTAGCGGCTGTTCAGAAAGTATTCTTAAGTCGAATGCAGCGCGTGGAAAATGATAGTACTGTGAACGTGGAAGAGCAAAGTCTATTTAATGTGCACACGCCCATTATAATTGAACGCGGACTTGAACCTGAATTTGAAAATGGAGCAAACGTTGAAATTAGAACGGATAATGGCACGGTGTATCCATTTGAAGAAACCGAAGATGGAACATACGAGTCCATAACTCCATTCAGGGCCATGCCAAATAGCTCGTACCAATTGTATGTGTCCACTGCAAATGGGGAAGAATATACTTCTGAACCCATGATGCTTCCCCAAACTTCGAATATTGATAATATATATGCCGAAAGAATGACCAGTGATACAGGGGTTGATGGTGTTGGTATTTTTGTGGATGCTTCCTTTTCGACCGATGGAAGTAAATTGTTCAGATATGCCTACGAAGAGACCTATAAGATTATAGCGCCTTATTGGACTCCATATGAATTCGAAATTATACGTGACCAAACTGAATTCGTTTATGATGATTTGGGGAATGTAGTGGAAACTTTATATCCAGATGTGCAATTGGTTCCTAGGGCAAGGGAAGAGGGTGTGTGCTATAGGACGGATTTTTCTACCGGAGAAGTTTTGTTGAATGGGAACGTGCTTAACGGAAATAGGGCAGAAAGGACCATGGTACGTTTTATAGCCACTGACAATCCCATCATATCCCATAGGTACAGTATATTGGTCAAACAGAGAGGCGTTTCCAGAGCGGCATTCGATTTTTATGAGAAGCTGGTAGCATTTTCTCAGAGCCAATCACTATTTAGCCAGGTGCAGCCTGGTAGCTTGGAGGGAAACGTGTACCATATTGATGGCGATGCCCCTGTTATTGGTTTTTTTGATGTGAGTTCGGAGGTAAGTCAACGTCTGTATTTCAATTTTGAGGATTTGTTTCCTGATGAACCACTTCCGCCATATTTTGGAACCATCAATTGTGAAAATCCAATTGCCCCAATTCTTGGTAATCCTGAAAGGGATGGACCTACCCCTCCAGAAGACCAATGCTCAAGTGGTTTAATAGGTCGAGTAAAACAAGGATTAGTGGAATTCTACCTCGATAATGATGATCCACCTGGCGAATGTG
Source organism: [Muricauda] lutisoli (nom. illeg.) (assembly GCF_017313105.1). Classification (GTDB taxonomy): domain Bacteria; phylum Bacteroidota; class Bacteroidia; order Flavobacteriales; family Flavobacteriaceae; genus Flagellimonas; species Flagellimonas lutisoli. The sequence continues at coordinate 302,289 of NZ_JAFLND010000001.1, forward strand.
AAGGGCCTTATTTGGTGGTCCCTGCGATATGTGCTGATTGCAATGTGGTAGGGTCAAACGTAAAACCCGATTTCTGGATCGATTAAAAACACAGCTTATGAAAAAACAATGGACAGTATTTTTGATTCTCGCAGCTTTGGCCTTTCCGATCCAAGCTCAATATGTAATAAGCAGTGTGAACGAGTTGCAAAACTTGAAAAGTCTACCGCAGGAAAAAGTCTATGTACACCATACCGGTCCCATTGTGTTCACGGGAGAGTATTTGCACTATTCCTTTTATTGTTTCAATGCACAGAACAATCGGGCCAGTACAATTAGTTTTGTGGGGTATGTGGCCTTGGTCAACCAACAAGGAGAGTATGTAATGGAACAAAAAATCCGTTTGGAAAGGGGTAAATCCCAAGGGGATTTTTTCATCAATACCGATGTGCCCTCTGGAAACTACAAATTGCTTGGGTATACCCAGTGGATGAAAAACAATGGGTTGGAGCAAGTGTTCAAGGATGATTTGGTGATTATCAATCCATACCAAGTGGATCAGTCCCAACTTTTGCCCGATACCTCGGGTGAGATAACTGCCGATAACCCCCGGTCTTTTAGTCGACCAGTTGACTCGTCGGTTGTACAAATAAAAATATCCGATACGAATTTTGGAACTCGTGAAAAGGTAAATTTCACCCTAAAAAATTATAAGGCACAATTGGGGCAGGGGAGTTACACCTTAAAAATCCAAAAGAAAGATGAAATGGCCGTACAACCTCCTAAAAACGCCATAAGCTATGCCAATGATTATTTGGATGTAAAAGGAGAGTTGAACAAAACAGTGGGCGATAGCCTCTTTTTGCCAGAACAACGGGGCGAACTTTTATTTGGTAAAGTTACGGATGATACTGGAAATCCGGCGTCTGATACTAAAATGGTGATATCCATTCCAGGTGAGGAATTTCTTTTAAAATTTGCCACTACCGACAATAATGGGAATTTTTATACCTATCTGAGACAAGATTACAAACAACCAAGGGCTATTATGCAGATAGCGGAAAATGACCCGGACGTTGAAGTGTCACTCGGCTCATTGCCAAACCTTGATGCTACTGGATTGAACTTTGGTCAATTTTATTTAAAGCCACAATACTCGGATGAAATAGAGTCGCGTAGCGTTTATAATCAGTTGGAGAACCAGTTTTTCTCTGTAAAACCCGATTCCATTCTTTTAGGAACGCCTATCGATCCTTTTAATGGTGGGATTCCGGAAACCATAAATTTGGATGATTTTACACGTTTTCCCACTTTTCAGGAAACTCTTGTGGAAGTATTCAATTACGCGGGCTATCGGAACAATCCGAATGGTAGCGATTATATACGAATTGCTCAGGATTTTGAGACATACAATGAGCAGGCCAATGATTTTCCAGCAATTGTATTGTTTGATGGTGTATATATTCCGGACCACGAAAAAATAAAGGACTTTGATGCCAAAAAAATTGAGTCCATTAGTTTGGTAAGGGACCAGTTTAGACTAGCTGGCAAGGATTATCAGGGAATGATGGTGGTGAAAACAATTGAAGGGGATTATTTTGAAAACTATGCTCCCGAAAATGGAATCAATGTGCCTTTAGAAAAGGCTGTTTCGAAAAAAAATTATTTTAAACAGCGTTACGTAGAGGGAAACAGCAAACAATCTAGAATTCCTGATTACCGAAGAATTCTATTCTGGGAACCTCACGTTGAGGTTGGTAATACCGATTTGCAATTTGAATTTTATACTTCAGACCTTACTGGGGAATTTGAAGTGGTTTTGGATGGATTTACCACTTATGGTAAACCGATTACGGTCTATAAGACCATTGTTGTGGGAGAAGATAGCCAATAATTGTATTTTTACTGATAGCAATTCTGCTAGAATTAATTCCATACTACAATGAAAACACTCCGAGCATTTATTATCCTGAGCGTATTTACAACTTTGACCATGTCCAGTATTTATGGACAACGTAAGCTCGATGAACAAACCGTTGCCGATTTACAAAAGACGAACCAATATGCAATTGGGGTCAGTGATGAGCGCTTTTTTAAGGGAGCCTTGAATATGTATGATTTTCTATTGGAGAACGGAGTGGAAATTAAGGATTACGAAGTGGTCGTTAAAGGAAAGGTAGTGGCCGATTTGGTAAAAGGTTCTGAACTGGAAACCTTTTTTCAAAAATATAAGGGCAAAGTGCGTATAAGTATTTGCAGTGTGGCCATGGGAAAATTAAATGTTTCGGAAGAGGATCTGATCGATGGAATGGAGCCCATACCGACCTGGTCTGTTCGAATATTACAACTACAGGCCAAAGGATATAACACTTTGACTTATTAATAGGTCCCAATTAACGAAAGCATATCAATAAACCTTGCAATGACCACTGCAAGGTTTTCTTTTACAGAAAGCTATAAACAAATGAACTTAAACCAAGTTAACGTTCCATCTTTGGATTTGGAAAAATCAATCCCATTCTATGAAAAATTGGGTTTGACATTGATCGTTAAATCATTGCCCCATTATGCGAGATTTGAGTGTCCTGATGGTGGTTCTACTTTTTCGATTCATCTAACGGATAAACTGCCAAAAGGCGAAGGTATTTATGTGTACTTTGAATGCGATGATCTGGACGAGCGAGTTGAAAAACTCAAGAAAGAAGGGGTTCAATTTGATCAAGATCCAGTGGATCAAAAATGGTTGTGGCGAGAGGCTCGGCTGAAAGACCTTGATGGAAACCAGCTCATCCTGTTTTATGCCGGTGAAAATAGGTTGAACCCACCTTGGAGAATCAATGATGCGGATTAGTTTGGATACAAACAAATAATTTATCGACCTTTTCTTTGAAAATAGATGTTCATGGACTATAGGTAATCAATAAAGATTTCTATTATCCAATTCCTGAAGCACAATGTCTTGAAGGGTATTTAATTCTGAATTATAATTAGTGTTTTCCCCTTCTTCGATTTTAAGCTCAGAAAGCACTTCAAAAGTAAAGTTTTCCTCTCCGTACCTATTCCAGTCCGCTTGGAGGTCCTTGTTTCTGTGGTTACCAAATTTCAGTTCCATTTTATGTCTGTTCCATTTGGATTCCATGTCTGGGCTGTTATCGATAAAAACCCTGTTATTCGAAATATTTTTAATTTGGAAAACCCCCATAGGAAATTTCATTTGTTTGTATTGGTCCTTCAGTTCTTTTCTGGTCATCATGTTATAAAAATCCTAATTGTTCCATTACTGTTTTCCGGTCAAAAATTTGTGTGTGGCCGCTGATTAAATTGTCCTTAAAATGATATATGGTCATCCCTTTTGTTTCGATTGATTTATTCGTAGGTGGAATTTCTCCTATGTTACCAAGGTTGGTGCCCGTCAATATCCAAGTGGCTGCAACATAATGCTCGTCCTCGATTGTTGAAGTTATTTCAAAGTTCATGTCGGGAAATGGGCCAAACGATGCTGATTCCATTCTGTGTATAAATTCGGAATGTGATAGTGTTTTTCCCTCCCATGGGTCGGTTGGGTCTAGATGGATAGTGTATTGTTCATGAATATAGTTTTCAACATTATCTAGATGCTTTTTATTCCAAATCTCATCCATAAACTCTCTTAAAAAAAGGGCTTTGTTCATTGTTCTTTGATTGATTTGCTTTTAAATGCAGCGGTTCTTTTTATTTGGTTTTCAAGGTTCCATTCCAAAGGAAACCTTCGGTTTTGTAAATACTCATCCATTGGCTCCAGTCCGATTTCAGCTCTTCTTTGATCTACGTTTTCTGGGTCGGCGATGGGCCAAACATCAAAGGTGTTGGTTTCGGGATAATATTTGATTTGCCCCCCATAAATTTGTAGCTCCCCTCGGTCGGTTGCGATCCTGTCTTCCGTTCTTGCCAATAACCAAGGACTTAATTGCTTGTTTTTGGTGGCTTGGTGCATTAACGGAAGATACTTTAGGCGTATTTCGGGACTACTGTGCTGCAGTACATTGCAGATGGTCAGGTTGCCCTGCTCCCCGATTACTTCTAGTTTTGGCCAGCCATCTTTCAAGATTTCAGCTATTTTTCCCTCGTTGACCTTATGGTTCTTTTTATACTTGGCCTGATATTTTTTATACTCTTCTGATTCGTCACCATATTTATGGAAAGCCGAATCCCGTTTTCTAATTGGTGTTTGTTCCATTTCCCAAATGGTATCCAATACAGCAACTACATCAATCCTTTGAGGTGTTGCTGCCTCATCTTGCTTTTTTGGATCCTTTTTTCCGACACAACCCATTATTGTAATCACACAAAATAAAAGTGCTGGCTTACATCTTATCATTGTAGATTTTGCGAATTTGTATGTTACTTTATCGGCCATCATATATTTCAACAGCTTTTTGCATGACCTTCATTTGGGTTTGAATGGAGTTTCTTCTTCTATACACACTATTGGTTTTAAAGGCCAAAACAACATCTATTTCAGGATAAACTGTAATGTTTTGTCCTAGGGCTCCTTGGGCCGAATAGGCATTCTTTAATCTGGGGTCGTTAGTGTTTTCAATGAGCCACCACATATAACCATAGCCTAAGTCCAGGCCATCTTCCTTAAGTAGGGGCACACTTTTTTGCGCTTCCGAATAAGAGGTTCTCTGTTTTGTGATTTCTTGCACCCAATCCTCAGAAATTAGTTGTGAGTCCTTCCATTCCCCATTACGGAGCATTAATAGTCCAATACGGGCCATATCCCTAGTAGAAAACCACATGTGGTATGCAGGAAACTTGGATATGGTGTTGTTGCCGCTTTTCTTTTGAAGGGTTCTGTCCCAATCCTGCATTTGCAAGGGTTTGGCCAATTGGGCTTCAATTTCATCGTAGATATTGCTTTGGGTCTCTTGCTCAAAAATGTATCCGGCCACATTAAAGTCCCAATTATTGTACAGCCAATGACTTCCCGGAGCAACTGAACCTCTTTCTGGAGCAAATCTTCTGAAATCACCACCATTTGAGCCTCTTAGGTATACTCCAGAGCGGGCAGCTATTAAATCCTTTATCGTGGCCTTTTTTTCTTCGGGTAAGAGTTCGGTAACATCATTGATGTTGAGTTCGTCCAATGTGTTGTCCAAATCAATGGTGCCATTTTCCACATATGTACCGTACAACATGGAAAGAATGCTTTTTCTACAGGATGCTATGTAGCTATTTTCACTAATGTTTCCATATTCCAATACAATTTGTCCGTTATGTACAAGGACCAGACCGGTTATGTTGGTACTGTCTATGATATATCTTTTGAAATTGGTCCGATCGGTATCGGGCCAACCCGTTGCTTCCGGATTTTCGGCTCTGGACCATGTTTCATCGGGATAGGTTTGTGCTTCACTTTGGCAACTTGACAAAAGGAAGGTCAAAGAGCAGATTATCAATAATGCTTTTCGCATATTACGCTTTGTTTAAATTGGAAACTATTTTATTCAGTGTCTGCTCTAGTTGAACAAGTTCTTCTTCGGATATTCCGGCAAAAGCCCTTTTTCGGTTTTCAGCAATTACCGGTGCCAGTTTTTCCAGCACGTCTTTTCCTTTGGAGGTCAATTCAATATGGAATCTTCTACGGTCTTCTGGGTTAATGGACCTGTCCAGGAAACCCTTTCGAACCATAAGGTCGATCATGCGTGTTAAGGAAGCATTATCTTTAAAAACCAATTCTGCAATTTCATTTTGACTTAATTCTGGACGGTCATTCAAGTATTGTAAAACCAATTTTTGGTCTACGGTGATATCATCTACAACCTTTAAAAAATTCTGTCTGGAGAACTTCCTATATGTTTTGATGGTACGTTCTATATGATAGAAAACCGATTTTGCTGGAACTTTCACGAAAAATTATTTGATACAAATATAATTGATATATCAAATAAATAAAGATTCCAATGAAAATTTAATGTAGACCTTATTAAGGTCAATTGATATTAAATGATTGGGCAATACTTTGTTTTTTCCGGGCAAAGCCCAACTTTGAAAATGGTCCAAAAAAAAACGCTCAAGCAAGCTTGGCGTTTTTTTTATCGAATGATGTCTTCGTGACCGCGGCAGGATTCAAACCTTATTCCACAAGCCCTATATCTAAAGGATTTTAAGACCTTACAAAATCTGTTGACCGAATTACTGCCCTTTAATTTGGGCAAAATTCTAGATGATTCAACTTTCAATGTAAAGGTAACAATTTCAAATGCATGAAATTACTTCCAATAAATATTTGTCTTTTTGAATTCCCAAATACTTACCCTTAACTTTTGCAAGTGGTTCCTGTTTCAATTTTATAGTGTTCGATTAGATAAGCGTGAAGTACAATTGAAATAGGGTGCAATAACCTATTTCCAATAATTGAAGACTTCAATGTTCCATCTTATTGAACATGGCTATTTATGTTTTCTTTGCTAGCAAAGAAAATATGAAGAGCAAGAGGATAGCGTGCTAGCGCATCGCTATTGATTCATTTTCCTTCGGAAAAGCCCATGTTTTAGGGGTTTTTGAAGAATACCCGCTCTGTGGGTTTACTTCACTTTTAGCTTAAAAATACTCTCAGCCCAATAGAATCAAGGAATTTTTAGCTTAAAAATTGAATTTTGATGCTTTGAATCAAGAGATCTCAAGTTCTTTAAATGTCATGGTTTTGAATCTTGAAAAAGTTATCTTTTCACGGAAAAGGAGGTTTAGCCCAGTAGAATCAAGGTGTTTTTCAAGGAAACTGGCCAATAATAAGGTGCTTTTGATTAAAGTTTACCTCGCGCAGTAGTATTAGTTAGTGGTAAGATTTGGGGCTTGCAGCACTCCACTTCGTTGCGTTCGCTTTAACATAAACCTTAAAATAAGCCAATAGTTGTTATTTCAAGTTTGGTTTATATTCTGATTAACTAGTACTCATTCAATTCTACTGCTTTAAATAAATTGTTGTTGATTATAACTGGTTTTGAGTTTTGAAAATCCATTTTATTAGCCGATGATATCATAGTTTTAGTTTGAACCCACCATTGATCACAAACCCATCTACTGGAGCATATATCTCAGAAAATTGCGGGTCGCTTAAATTGCCGGAGTATATGGTATCGAAACGTGTTTGCCGAGTATCCAGAAAGTTTTCAAAATTCAGGAAAATAGAAAAACTATCGCTCAGCTTCTTTTCACTCATCAAGCCCACAATCCAATAGGATTGGCCAGTCTCCTCGGAAGAGAGCTTTTGGGGACTGTAATAATAGCCTTCCAGCCCGACCCATAGGTCACCTTCCTTCTCATACATCAGTACGTTGTTCAATCGATGTTTTGCCACTAGTGGAAAATCGGAGACTGTTCCATTTTGATGTTGCTTTACATTAGCATGGGTATATCCGGTAAACAACTTGAAGTTCCCGTATTTGATTTTGAGATTGACCTCCGCACCGCGGGTATCCACAAATCCATTGGGTTGTCTAAAGGAATAAAAACCATTCCCTTCCGATTCCAACAACATGGGATCATCGATTCTGGTATAAAATAATAGAGTATTGATGGACATGGTCATGCCCGGCATGGGCACCCATTTATAATTAATGTCAAAATTACCACCCAAGGATCGTTCCAAATCGGTTTGATCGATATCAATGGGTAGCACGTTCCTAAACTGTAAACGTTCTGCATCCTCCGTAAAAACCGTTGGGGTCTTATAGCCCATTCCACCGCCCAATCGAAATGTCAGTGTTTGACTTGGTTCATAAAGTAAGGATAATCTGGGCAAGGCCAGAGCGCCATAATTGGAATGGAAGTCGGTACGAAGACCGGTTTCCAAACCAAGTTCTTCGTTGATTTGCCATACATTTTGAGCGAACAATCCAAAAATCTGATAGGATTGGTCCAGTGCAATGGACTGATCTTCCCTAGTATCGTTAAAATATTCCGTCCATAGATTGGTCCCGAACACCCATTCAGGACCATCCTCTGTACTGGTTGAAAAGTTCACTTCACTAAAGGAAGAACGTTGATAACCCGAAAAGGTAAAATCCGGAATCTGGATTGTACGATCGTAAAAACTGAAGCTGTTTTTGACTTCCAATCGATTTTGTTTGTTAAAAGTATGTTTGAACCCCAATTGAGTGGAAACCCGTTCGGTTTGATTCGACTCAAAATATGGATTGTCCACAGGCTCTCCCTTTACATAGTCCATATTACCGCCGAGACGGTCTTCCCAAATGGCATTGATTCCGAATAACAGTTCGGTTTGTTCCTCGAGGTACCAATATAGTTTAGGGTTCAACGTGAATCTATCGAACTCTGGAATGGCCGTAAGCCCAATATCGGCTGGGTCATAGGGAGTTCCCAAATTATAGGAGGCGAATACAGTGGTTCCCAGCTTTTTGAATTTCTGAGAATAGAAGCCGCTCAGGTCCAAGCCTAAGGCCGAAGTACCATTGGCCATGAAACTGAGTTCGGGCTCATCTTCAGGGGTCTTGGAAATCAGATTGACAAGGCCGGCTATTGCACCACCACCGTAGAGGGTGGAACTGGACCCTTTGATGACCTCCACTTGTTTGAGGTCCAAAGGCGCTATTTGCATCAGGCTCAACCCACTGGCAAACCCGGAATACAAAGGGAACCCATCCCGAAGTAACTGGGTATACTTCCCATCCAGCCCCTGGATACGGATACTGGAATTATAACTGGTGGCCGAGGTTTGCTGTGTTCGGATACCCGTACTTTCGTTGAGTAACATGCGGATGTCCCCAGGTTTCATATTGCCCTTTTCCGAGAGCTCCTCCCCGGCAATGACCTCCACCCGTGTTGGGATGTCCTCAATGGTTCGGGTGCTTCTAGTGGATACTAAGGTGATCTCTTCCATTTCCTCGGTCTGGGGAACAAGATAAATGGTCTGATTTTGTTGTGTTGTATTCAAAGGAAAACGAAAGCTTCGCTCCAGCTTCGCATAACCAACATAACTCAATTGCAATTGATACGTTCCATTGGGTATATTTTCAATATGAATTTTACCGGACGCATTGGATATAGCCCCAATATCAAGTGAGGGCAAAACGGCGGTTACGCCGATCAAGGGTTCTTTATCAATGGAATCCTTGACCACAATATCAAGGGTATTCTGTGCTAGAACAGGTACCATCCCCAAAAAAGAGAGTACCAGAAATACTTTGAATTTCATTTTTATGGTTTTTGAAGTATGATTTTCTTGGCCGAATCCACGGCCAAGCTTATTTTGTTAATGTAGACTATACTTCAAAGTGACGGGGCGGTTTCAAGGTGTGGAAATAGACTTCTTTTGGGTTCAATTCTTGAAAATAATCTATAGTGGATTTGATAAGCATTTCGCTTGTAACAATATCCAGGAACCCATAATAGGTCAATGTAAATCCGGAACATCTTCCACAAGTGTAGAACGGTGAACAAGGAGCCTCTTTTTCATGTCGGTCGTCACTTGATTCATTTTCACCGCTGTCCCTTATTGATAAAGTCTCAATGCAGTTACCAGTTTCCTGACAACAAGGATATGACGATAGGAATATCGTGAGTAAAGACAGGAGTACACAGAGAAACTTCATAGCGTAAAGATAACAAATGCTATAAAAATCTTGAAGTTTAACGAGGGTTGCCCTTGTTTATAAACGGGGGTATAAGCAAGAAATAATAATAGGAAAGGGAATGGAAATACTTTTTTATTGTTGTAAATAAGTAATTTTAATTTGGAACATTTCAGCCATTTTCTCTGCCCTTAGCTTGGCTACCTTGGCTTTTTCCCCTAGGAAGTTTTCATCCACGGTCTCAAAAAACAATTGTTTCCAACGTTCAAAATGTTCACCCTTAACTGGAAGTTTCACATGGGGTGCAAATGGACTTCCAGAATAGGTGTGCTCCTCTAATAGAATCGTTTGCCAAAACCTGTACATCTTTTCTAAATGTACAGGCCAATTATCTTTAATAACACCATTAAAAATAGGGGAGAGCAGCTCATCCTTCCTCACCCGATCGTAAAAGGTATCCACCAATATTTTGATGTCTTCCAAACTTTCAATTTTGGTTCTCCGTGTCATATTCTTGTGTATTTAATGAATGTCCAAGTTGTGAATTGGATAAATCATATAAGATTAATAACTATAACAATAAGACTGAAGAGTGTAGTAAGGATTAACAGGTTAAAAGTAATCAAGGGCTTTAACTGTGCCAGCACAGCGCCATTGAATGCCATACAGAATATAGTTACAAAAAACAATAAGATCATTTTGAGCAACATATCCATATCCCCCATTAAAAGCATCATGGCAGCTGCCGAACCAAGACAGCTTTGACCAATGATGGCTATGGTCGAATACCCCATCTGGCCTTTTTTGAACTCCAAGAAAAGCTGATTGTGCAAGTTCGTTACCCTATTATTGCTTCGATTGACTCCATTGGTAGCCATAGGAATGTTTATTTGTTAGAGAGTTTACTTTCCAATGTTTCCGCTTTTGGGAACAAGATGTTGTTTTCCAAATGGATGTGTCGATGGAGGTCTTCCTCAAATTCCTGAAGGAGCGAAAAGGTGACCCGGTAGGTGTTGCAAGCATCGGCGGGGGGCGTGTAGTCATTGCTCAAATCAGCTATTTTTCGGAATCGTTCTCCTTCATTGTCATGCTCTTCCATCATCATTTTGATGGGATTTTTTACGGTTCCAAAATGAGATTGCTCCATAGGCGAACCTTTAGAAGACCCATTGACCATTTTACGTACCCAAGGAAAGAGGACCAACTCTTCTTTTTTCATGTGCATGGCCAATTCTCCAGCCGAGGTGTGAAAATATTCCGAAATTTGATGTAATTCAGGATGACGGTCTCCGTGCACCTTGCAAAGTTTGACCAGATATTGCTTTAGAATTGGTATTTGTTGCTCCACATACCTATGGTGTTTTTTCTCAATATAATCGATTAACAAATCCAGAGGCCAAGTCTTAAAATCGGGTTGATCATCTTGGTCTTGCTGCTGTACGATATCAAGTTCTTGTATCAAGCCTTTCAAATCCAATCCTTTTCTATCCGCAATTTCTTTGAGGGTACGGTTGCCTTTACAGCAGAAATCAATTTTGTGGTTTTTAAAGATTTGTGCGGTACGGTAGTCTTCCGCCACCATTTGTCCAATAGTTTTTTCCATGTTTCAATTTTTTTATGCTATACAATCAGTTTATTCACATTAATCGGATAAAATTGTCCGAAATAAAGTCAAAAATTTTTTAACGTTTCAAAAAGGTCATACCAACCTCCAACCCCATGGCCAATTCATATAAGTTTGTGCTTGCCAACATTTTACTTAAATTGGTTCTAATATCAACGAATTTATCGTGCAAGGGACAAGGCTGGTTCGCATTACACTCCTTGAGTCCCAGACCACAACCCTTAAAGATTTTATCCCCATCGATAGCCTTGACGATCATATTCAATTTTACATTGTTCATTTCCTCTCGATCAATTTCAAAGCCACCGGTAGGCCCTTTTACCGATTTTACAATATCGTTCCTAGTAAGTAATTGTAGGGTTTTGGCAGTAAAAGCAATGGGTGAATCTATTTCCTCGGCGATCTCATTTACGCTGACACGTCTTCCTTCCAAAGATTGGAGTGTAATATATACCGCAGCGCGTATGCCATATTCACAGGCTTTTGAAAACATCATGAGGAAACTTTTATAGATACAAAGATAACATTAAAAATAAATCGGACAAAAATGTCTTTTATTTATTTTAAATCAAAAATTCACTTGATAATCAAATATACTTTATTGGAGGGTAATCCAACACAGATTGACAATATATCTTAGGTTAGAGCACGGTTTTTTATGAGCATGATGGCAATGCCGATAGGAATCAGGAGAGTTGCCCAGGCCATTAGCTTCCCTTGTCCCTCGAATATGCCCCATCCCTGCCAAGCAGCAATACCCTTGTAGAATATCAGAGCTTCGGTAAGGATAAAACCCACGAAATACCACGGAAAGGATTTTGTTGATATTCGAAACATCTCAAAATAATCCATGAAAAAGAACAAAGCCATGCTGATGACGCCCAAAAAAGTCAAGTGCAAATACCCGATTGTAAAGTCTAGATACTTAGCTGCCATAGTTGAAAAATAAGGGAGTACGGTCAGTAATTGAAGCACGATTTTAATCAAACCCATCGCCACTACTAATTTAATGAGCAGGGTTTGCAATTTTGTTAGTGATAATTCAAAGAACTGATTCTTGATCATTCCCCACAAGCATGCAAATGCATAGAGTTGAGCCATCGCACCAAATCCAGCCAGTGTATAAAACCCAAAAGGGGGCTTTGTCCAAAGAGTGGATAAGAAAAAGGTAAATACAATGCCCAAGTTGAAGCTCAAAAAAAAGTGGGTGAAGGATTTTTTGGGAATTTCCAACCCATGTTGCTCCCAAACAAAAAGGAATATCCCCACTACCGCAAGAATCATCCACCCATTGTACTGAAAATGCAAGTAAAAATATATGGCCAGTCGATACCAAATGGATTGAGGGCCTAAGCTGTTCATGATGGCTCCCAAGGCCCAAGGCCCCAAACTGGAAATCATCATATAAATTAGGGCTGCTTTGGCACATTTTAGCCCTTTGCTATGTTTATATTTTAGGTCGATGTTTTTCCAAAAATGATATACGTACACATAGGATACGATCAGGAACAATGTGGAAAAAACTATGGAAAAGAGTGCATACCCTTGAAATGGGAAGGTCAGCAGCATCCCGATCAATGTGGCTTGTGTAAACCAAAAAATACGTTTGTACGTTCTGCTGGATTTCTTTTTCTCCAAAAAGCAAAAATGTAGCAAAGTGGTCAAAGCAACATACACCCATCCCAATAAGGCTATGTGCGAATGGCCATGGACAACAAACCTATAATTGAAATCCAAGCCAAGAATAGGGTAGAAGCGTAGCAATAAGCCAAGTATGGCTGCCACGAGAAAATATGTCATGGCCATTTGGAGATGCGATCGATATGATTTACCCTTCACGTTAAATGGTTTGAAAAAATGCTCCAATCAAGATTAAAAATCTTTTTTACCAGCTTTGTATCGTAATCCCAATATAGGCAGTATGGTCCACAATAGAAGAATGGCCAGTGAAATCAAGAAACCTAGATTGGTACCAAAGAACTGTTTGAAAATGGCTCCTGTGTACCCCAATAAGGCAGAAATATCCAATTTGAGCAGTATCAATATCCTGGAAAGATCAATGGGGTTGAGTATGGTGGACACCAAGGAGAATGTGTCCAAAGGGTATTCTTCGAAAACGATGAGCGACATCAAGAACAGTCCATCGTAGACCACAGCCAAGAAAAGCCAAAGCAACACGGCATAGCCAAAACCTTTGATTTTATTTTCATTGGATATGGCAATTACAAAGGACAGCCCCACAAAAATGAAGGTCAAAAAAGCCCCAGTGACCAATAACAGGGAAAAATCAAAAATGGCATTGCTCCGTAAAAGTCCGTACAGTACAAATGGGATCCCCAATCCCAATACCAAGCTCAGGGTCAGTGAGCCTGCCACTCCAAAATATTGCCCCATAAATATGGAGCTCCGCTTAATAGGTTGGGCCAAGAGGAGTTCGGTAAATTCCCGTGAATTGTAGTAGTACATTACTCCAAATATGGTACCAATCAAGGGAATCAGGACAATAATCACGTTCATTAGGGTAATCACGGCTTTGGAGACATCGTTGTTCAAGAACAACAAAACAAAACCCAGGGCGAGGTAAAACAAAAAGTAAACATAGCTCCAACGGCTTCGTATAAGATCGTAAAAACTGTACTTCAATATTTTAAGCATGGCTAGCTGTTGTTATGGCCGCAATGGCGTGTTCAAAATTGGTTTGTTCGGTCTGTTCCATAAGTTTTCCGATACTCCCTTTAAAATAAATTTCTCCTTCCAACAGGTATACAATCTCATCGGCCACTTCTTCCACAAACTGCATGATGTGCGAAGTGATCAAAATGGTTTTTCCATTGGCCTTTTCTTTTTGGATCAACTCCTTTAAATGAATCAATGCCTTGGGATCCAAACCTGTGGTAGGTTCATCTAAAATAATCAGTGGACTAGCAAACATAAAGGTCAGAACAATGTTCACTTTTTGTTTGGTGCCCCCGGATAGGGTGGCTAGTTTTTTGTTCAAAAACGGTTCCAGTCCAAAGAGGTTGATGAGTTCGGCTTCTTCACTTGGGCTGTTTCTGAGATCCTTGATCATGCCAATCAATTCCTTCACCTTGATATTGGGCGGGAAATTGGCAATTTGGGGGAGGTAATCAATTTTTTTGCGGTATTTCCATCCTTTTTTTATGGGTTCTCCCAAAACCGAGATTTGTCCTTTATTTGGGATCACCATGCCCAAGATACTCTTGATCAAAGTGGTTTTTCCTGAACCATTTGGCCCGAGGATGGCATAAATGTTACCCTTGTCAATGCTTAGGTCAACTCCTTTCAAAACTTGGTTCTTGCCAAATTGCTTGTGAAGATTGTTTATTTTAATGGTCATGATCGTACTTTCATTAAAGGTTGGGCATCTTTTAAATTATCGGGCGTAAAAACCGGGGAGACCCTTTCGGAAAAATCAATAATGTCCATAAAAAGACTCCTTAATAGCACAATGGTCTCCGGAGTGCGGTTGACAACATAAGAAAATAGTTTCACTGGACGATAAGGGACATCCCCAATGCCGTCCTTATCTAAATCGTATCCCGTGTAACTGCTCCAGAAATTACCCTCAAAGACATTATCGTTGAGTTTGCTGTTGTAGGAGATGTCAAATGAATTGTAAAGGAAATTATTTCCTTTGAAGCTATTGGTATAGCAAGCTCCAATTACACGTATGGCCCAACCATTGCCAATAAAATCGTTGTTGGTGTACTTGATTCGGTTGGATCCCTCTATGTTGATGCCGATGGTGTTCTCCTCAAAAATATTTCCACTGATCTCTGCATCATTGATTTCTTTCAATAACATGCCATAGGCAGCCGTACCCCAATTCTTCCGAAAGGTGTTGTTTTTCATAGTGATGAATTTGGAGAACATCACTGCGACACCAGCACCATTATTTTCAAAAGTATTATTGGTATAGACATCATTGTTCGAGAACATGAAATGGAGGCCATAGCGAAGATTGTCCATGCTCACATTGTCAGTAATGGTAATTTCATCGGAAAATTCGAGGTAGATGCCGTCCCGGGTGCCCTGTACATGGTTTTTTAGCACCTCTACGTCTGAAGAATACCAAAGTTGTATCCCATTGCCTGAGTTGTATTCGTCGACAGCTTCCCCTATGATTCTGTTGTGGTAGACTTTGCCATGGGAGGATTTCTCCAAATAGATGCCAAAGAAAAGCTGTTCCAAAACCATGTTCTGAATGAGGAAATTTTTGCTCTGTACCACTCGTATCGCCGCATTGTCCTTGGTATAACTGACCCCTACATTTATGATGAATAGACCATCTAAAGTAACATGGTCCGATGTAACCCTAAAAATCTCCCCTTTTTTTTCACCATCCACGATAGGATAACCAATTCCTCTTATTACTAAGGGTTTATCCACCAATATTTCAAATTCCCGATACCTGCCCTTTTGTATCAATAAGGTATCGTAGGGCTGGGCTAGGGCAATAGTCTCCTTAATGGAGTTGTGCTCGCAGTCGCTACAAACATTCCATGTTTTCGCCCAAACCAAAGATGTCCACAGCAGAAGCGGCAGGGCTAGGATAAATTTGTGATGTGGATGGAAGGTTGACATATAGTGATTACTGTTTATGAGGTTCTATATTTATATCCATTTAGGTTTGTTTTTCCAAGTCTCCGTTAGATGTAACCTATAATTCCTTTACTAACTTTCCCGTAATGTCGGTAATTGCTATGCGATATACCACTGGCATTTCTGCTTCTTGTAGCTTTCCGGAAAAATGACTTATAAAATGTGGGCGCTCTGCATTTTTACGGTCTATGGTGCGCTGTACGCCTTCCGCAAAATGCTTTAAATATTGCTTGGCAGCATCTCCCGCAAGTTCTTCAAATCTCCCGTGTACTTGTATCGACTCCCAATGACGGAATGACTCGATTCTATCGACTTGAAAAGAGACTTTGTCGTGTTTTCTTAGAGCATTGATTCTATGTCCGTTGGAAGCAAAACATAAAATACTCTTTTCTTCCTTAAGAAAATAGTAGGTCGACGGTACCACATAAGGTTCGTTGTCGGCTATATAGGCCAAACGACCCAAATAATTGTCACTCAAGAGATGTTCACATTGTAAGGGCTCCAAATCAATCATTGTACTCGTGTTAAAGTTTAAACCTTTTTTTTAATTCCGTCCACGTATATAGTTTGCCGCCATTGGCATCCAAGGTATTTTGGGCGGCCTGTTCCTGCTCAAATGCACTCAAATATGCACCCATGGGACTCGGGATGTTTTCACTGATTAAATACGTGGCTTTTGTGCCGTCTACCAAAGAACCGGGCTGGTCAAAATCGTTGACCATGAACAATGCCATGGTAGATTTGTCTTCATCCTTTAATTGGTTCATCATACACTCAATGGCATCAAAATTAAAGACCTTACCTTTTTGGGTAACCAATTGTGCTGCATGTTGTTTGTCCACAATCGTCATGCTACAGTAATGACAGCCCACATGGCCATAATCAATGGGTTTTGGTCTTATCGAACAACCTGAAGTAAGACCCAGGACCGTCAATAACATAATTATCTGTTTTTTCATTTTGAATTATTTATTGTTTTGAGTTTTTCCATCCCAGGAACCCTGCAAACAAAGTGAGCATCATCCCCACGAACATTAAATAAGCACCACTGGATGGCAATGAAGTGACATCAAAATTCAACATTTTGACATGTCCTAACAATGGCGGCTTGTAGGTCATGGGGCTACCATCAGGATTGGTCAATTTCATAATGGCATTGGGATCTAAGTTGGTACCATAGTCAATCAACCATTCATTAAAATCGTACATGCCCAAAATACCAAGTAGGGACATGAGCAGGAACCATCCAAAAAACCATTTATAGCTTACTTTATTTAGATATCCCAAAATACCGATCAACACACCGATTCCCACCATGATTCCAATGATCAAAGGGAAAGTGCCGAACTCCCACATCTCCTCAGGTTTTGGCAACGTATGCATTCCAATATAGTGGTTTAAGCCATCGATGTTCTGGATATCAAACTCGTTTACGCCTTTAAGACCACTAATGTGGATATTCAATCCCAACGGGTCAGGATATTGGGGCGCTCCCAACATGATATTCCAGAGGGGGAAAATATACAATCCCAACAGGAAGAGCGGGCCAACAATCATTACTATACTAGCCTTTTTCATTTTTCTAGATTTAATGGTTACAAACTGAATGTTGTTTTTTGGTCAAAGGTTGTATGTCAATTTGTAAAAAAGCGGGCAGGTCTTGGACACAGCCCGCTTGATTATAGGGTAAATCAATCCGAATTATTCACCCAAAGACCATTTGAGTTCTACATTGGAATTGGCCGGGGAAACCCTAACATATCCTTGCATTTCTTGGTGCAGAGCAGAACAGAAATCGGTACAATAGAATGGCCATACCCCAACTTTTTTGGGTTCCCAAACCGAAGTTTTGGTCTGTCCGGGCATTATGAGAAGCTCAGAGGTGTTCTGTCCTATCATCGCAAAGCCGTGGGGTACATCGAAATCCTGCTCATGGTTGGTAATGTGGAAGTATACCTTATCCCCAACTTTTATGCCCTCGATATTATCCGGGGTAAAGTGACTTCGGATAGTGGACATATAAATATGCACTTCGTTTCCGTCACGAACCACCTTGGAATCAGTAGACGTTTTTACCGCATAAGGGTGTTCGTTTTCATCCAAGCGATAAATTTTCTGCGATTTCGGCGCCAAAATCTCGGCAGGTATTCCAGCAGCATAGTGGGGCTCACCATGAGTTGGGAAATCATAGATCAATTCCATTTTGTCTCCAGAGATATCATAAATCTGAGCCGAGTGTTCCATTTCAGGTCCTGTGGGCAGATATCGGTCCTTGGTAATCTTGTTCATGGCCACGACATACTTACCGAATGGTTTTCTGGAGTTCCCTCCAGGAATCATCAAGTGGCCTACCGAATAGTAGGTTGGTTTTCTGTCTATTACTTCCCAGGTTCCCAACTTCCATTTTACCACCTCAGAAGAGATGAAGAACGTGGTGTAGGCATTGCCTTTTCCGTCAAATTCGGTATGTAGGGGCCCCAATCCGCCACTTTTGACCTGACCTGCCAATACATCCTCGAACTTAAGGATTGGAATCCCATAAGCTTCCCCATCAAATTTTTCACCTTCAATGGCAGCAATCATTTTGTCAAAGGAGTGTACGGTCAAGTCTGCGGAGAGTTTACCATTCCCGATAATGTATTGACCAGTGGGGTCCACATCACAACCATGAGGGGATTTTGGTGTCGGTAAAAAGTAAACCGCTCCAGGGACTTTCAATGGGTCTACAGTCAAGACCTCTTTTTTCATGGTCGTTGTAGCTGTGTGGCTACCTTCATCATATAGATTGTGGGCATAGTTGGCGGGCATTTTGGTACCTCCACCATTGTTCACGTATTCCTCGATTTTCTTCCAGTTGACCGCTGCAATGAAATCCTTGTCGTTTTGTGAGGCGTTGACTTCTTGAAGTGTATGAGCTTCTTCAGTATTATAAGTAGTGAAAAAAAACCAACCATGGGATTTACCCCTTCCAGGGTGCGAAAGATCATAGTTGAACCCTGGCATCAACAATTGGAACTTAAGGTCCATGTGACCATGTTCCGGGTCTACACTGATAAAAGACAATGATCCCTTGAAGTTACTTTTGTATTCGTTAATGGGCATGTCTCTTTGAGGGATGGGTACGGAAAAACGAGTCCCCGCCACTACATATTCGGTGTTTTCGGTAATAAAGGAGGAACTATGGTTACCGGCACTGTTGGGCACCTCTATGATTTCCTCTGTTTCAAAGGTGCTCAAATTAATACGGGCAATTCTTGGCGTATTGTTACCGTTTATAAAGATCCATCGACCGTCCAATTCCCCATTGGTTTGGGAAATATCAGGGTGGTGGGCATCATCCCAAGGCACAAAACCATGGGAAGTGTTGAGCATGGGCTTGGTTTCTTCGGAATACCCATAGCCCGATGTTGGGAATTGGGAGAATACCGGAATCTCTTTGAACATTCTACCTGAAGGTAAACCGTAGACAGTAAGGTTACCACTATACCCACCTGATAGGAAAGCATAGTACTCATCTTGCTCACCTGGAGCCACATATACTTTTTCGGCGGCACTAGATGAGAGCGCCCCGTTCGAACTTTGTTTTTTTTGACCACAGGAAACCAGCAGTAGGGTAGCTCCAAAGGTCATTATTAAACGATTATGGATTTTCATTGTATTAGGGTTTTTATTTATTCAATTATGATATTTTATTACTGGGTAGGGGGTAGGATTACTTTGTCCACTACATGGACGATTCCGTTTCCTGCCGGGATACTGGCAATTATTTTGGCCCCACCTATATAAACCTCACCGTCTTTTGTTTCTACGGCAACGTTTTGATCATTGGCTTGTCCCAATTTTTTGAAGTTCTTCAAAAAGTCCTTGGAATAGTTCCCTGGGGTGACATGATATTTGAGAATGTTTGCCAAGGATTCTTTGTTCTCTGGTTTTAACAGGTCCTCGACAGTACCTTCCGGGAGTGCATCAAAAGCAGCATTGGTGGGTGCAAAGACCATTAAAGGTCCAGCGTTGACCAAAACATTTTCCAATTGTGCAGCTTGCACCGCGGCCACAAGGGTCGTGTGGTCATCGGATTGTAAAGCTATCTGCAAAACATTTGGGGTAGACTCGTCATCTTCGATAAAGGCTTGTCCCTTTGTGTATTCTGAGGCAACGGTGGGTTCATTTTGACCCGTGTCCCTTGTTTCGTTTTGGGGCCCATTTTTACAGCTACTGGTTATCGTTAGCAGCGCAAAAAGACCCATCATACGGAGTTTAATGGTTGATTTCATAAGGTTTATTCTAGGGTTCTGAAGTATTCGAGAATGGCTCTAGCTTGGTCTTCGGTCAATCCTTGGTTGGACATGGGCGACCCATTGAACTCTTTCAAAAGGTCTTTGGCAAGCGGGTCTTGTTGTACCATTTCCTGTGGGTTCAAAATCATGTTCATGACCCATTCAGGGGTTCTTCTCTCCAAAATTCCATTGGGTGGGGGACCAATGAATTTTTTACCGATTCTGTGACAGGCCAGACACATTTGGTCATAAACCTTTTTGCCATTTTCTGCCATGGATTGGTCGATTTCGGGAGTCAATTCAACGGATTTAACGGGGCCAACACCCTTAGTGGTTAGGTCCACACGTTCAGAAGCCTTGACCTGATCAGTGGTGTTGGTTACTGCTGGCTGTTCTGTTTGAACCTTTTTGCGTTGTACGCTAAATCCATCATCTTTCTTTTCTTCCTTCTTTCCACCACAACCGATCATGATCAGGGCGAAGAGTAGCGTTATACTTTTTACTGTTGCTTTCATGTGATAAATGGTTAAAATTTCGTTTCAAAAGTATGTAGCCATAATCACCTATAACATGATTTTAATCATAAAAAGGATAAAAATATCTTTTAATCTTTGACTCATATTTTTCGCCATGCTTTCCAATTCATCCAAATATGCCATTAAAGGAGTACTTTATTTAGCATTGAACTCCAATAGGGACCATAAAATCATGGTAAGGGATATTTATCCTGTAGTGCATGTGCCCGAAGCTTATTTGGCTAAGCTATTACAAGAACTCTCACGGCATGGTATCATCTCTTCAACAAGAGGACCAAAAGGAGGATTTTATTTGAGTGAAGAAGATAGAAATCACACGCTACTGGAAATTGTTAAGGTTATAGATGGAGAGAATCGACTAAATTCATGTGTTATGGGTATCCGTAACTGTGATATGGATAATCCTTGTGTTCTTCATAAACTTGTTGGAGGCAATAAGTCTAAGTTCATTAGTGTTCTTGAGAGCACAACAATTTTGGACTTGGTTGATGGAAAGCAGGACATTGAGGAGTTTTTTCCATCGTAAATTTTACCCTTGGATTTCATTAACCTACCTTACTAGTTTTGAACAGTTAATACATAGAAGTTAACTCTTTAGCTCAAGCTTTTTTTGCAAGGCTATCATGTCCTCAGATAATTTTTTATCTAATACACGAGCATAAATTTGTGTTGTGGCCAATTTGGTATGACCTAGCATTTTGGAAACCGTTTCAATAGGTACGCCATTGGATAGCGTTACCGTTGTGGCAAAGGTGTGCCTTGCCATGTGAAAGGTCAGGTTCTTTTTGATGCCCACTGCATCAGCAATCTCTTTCAAGTATAAATTGGTCTTTTCATTGGTAATCTTGGGTAATATTGTCCCTGAGTGCGTTGTGACAGGATGGTTGCTATATTTATCCAGTAATTTTTTGGCAGGTTCCAATAGGGGGACTCGAACAGAAGTTTTGGTTTTCAATCTTTTTGTGGTAATCCATCTATTGCCATCCATACCAGTAATAATATTGGTTGCTGTCAACTCCATTATATCGGAATAGCTTATGCCGGTGTAGCAGCTAAAAACAAAAAGGTCCCTGACCCGGTCCAAACGGTCAATGGGAAATTTATAGTTTTCCAAATTGTTCAGTTCATTGGCACTTAAAAATTCTCGCTGTTTTTGTTCAAATGTGGGCTTCCAACGTAGAAAAGGATCTTTGTCTATCCATTCCAATTGATAAGCAAGATTGATTATTTTTCTAAGCCTTTGTAGATGCTTCATCACCGTATTATGGCTCATTGCCTTGGGATGACTCTTTGGATAATAATTAACCAAAAACATTTCAAGATCTGAAATGAATTTATAATTGAGTTGGTTTAAATTGATGTCCGTGGTTTTGAGATTTTGCTGTAGAAACCTATTGATGTAATTTTCGGTGACCCCAAAGTTTCGTATAGTGCCCTTGGCAAGCGTGTTTTCTATTTTTCGGTTATGGTATTCCAATAACTCCAACAGTGTTTTGGAATTGATGCTATCACCATTGTAGATTGATTTGACCAATTGTGGGGTTATAAGGTCCCCTTTATATTTCAGGTCTTGATATATGTTAAACAATCTGGATCGGACAAGGTTTAAATAATAGTTGATTTCCTTGGCCTCCCTTGTTTTGCCTTTTGCCTTTTTGTTTTTGATGTCCCAAAGATGAATATCGACTTTTCTTTTTAGTCCAATATTGGTTCTTTTTCCATTGATTGTTACTCTTGCGTAGAGCTCAGCACAGTTATTGGAGCTTCTTGACTTGTTGATCCAGAAGAGGATCGTGAATGTGTGAGATGTTTTCATACCTATGATTTTAGCATTAAAAAAATGTTAATGAAAAAGCCAAATCAACTGTATGTCAATGTTTTGCGAGGTTAATCGTCAACAGTGTTGACGACCTAATTTTTGTTGACCGATTTGTTGACGAATCAAAGCAAAATAAACCAAATTAAATGGTACCCTAAAAACGCCGAAAACCTTGCAATCACGTAGATTTTGCAAGGTTTTCCATTATTTTGGTATTGCTACCTAGTGACCGCGGCAGGATTCAAACCTGCAACCTTCTGAGCCGTAATCAGATGCGCTATTCAGTTGCGCCACGCGGCCTTATTTAAGGGCTGCAAATATATTTCTTTTTAACTTTACCACAAAACCCTAGCATACAAAAATAATGGATTTTGCATCCTACATTCGTGATATTGAAGACTTCCCCAAGCCTGGAGTTGTTTTTAAGGACATTACACCTTTGTTGAAAGACCCAAAAGCTTTTCAAAAAGCAGGCGATGCGCTCTTGGGTTTTACACATAATATGCAAATAGATAAGGTAGTGGGAGTGGATAGCAGAGGTTTTATTTTTGCTCCTATGTTAGCCCAAAAGTTGGGAGCTGGTTTTATAACCGTTCGTAAATCAGGAAAACTCCCCTATAGTACAATCTCTGAATCCTATGATTTGGAGTATGGCACAGGAATTCTTGAAATGCATTCAGATGCCATTGAAAAAGGGGACAGGGTGTTGGTACACGATGATGTTTTGGCTACAGGAGGTACTGCCCAAGCGGTATGTAAACTTGTGGAAAAATTGGGTGGTGAAGTAGTCCAATGTAATTTTTTGATTGAACTTACCTTTTTAAATGGAGCGGAAAAAATAAAGGGTTACCCTAAAGAGGTACTTCTCCAATACTAATCCAATGCTTTTTTGGTGATATAATATCGCCATCCTATAATGGCCATTTGTAATTTGGATGCCTTGGCAAGGTCCAAACCTTTTTTGCTGTAAGATGGGAGCAGAGCCTTGTTGATTTTTGCCAAAATCTTATAAAACATATCAATGTATTGGTTTTGACAAATATAAGTAAAGCCGTTTACAAGCTATTCAGGTCAATAGCAATGTGGCAACTCTTTACGGTTTTAAATAAATATAACCGTTAAGAGTTGCACAAGAAGTGTGATGAAAAACTTTACAATTGCTATCATTTTTTGATTGATTTTAAATTTACAAAAACAGTTATCTTACTATTATTTCCTCGAATATAGAATGATAAAAGTCATGGTTCCAAGCATTTAGTTTAAAATTTATGGAATTGAATACGAGATTGTATCTTTAAAAACGTATGGCCTATATAACTGTAATGTATGCCCTTGTAAAAAGTAACATTTTTAAACCTTAAATATAAATTATGGTATTAAAATGTTAGAATTGTAGGGGTGTTTTGGGGTGTAATTTAAAAACCTAGGGAGATTTCGTTTAAAAACAAGGCTATTTTAGTGTTTTCGTTTGGGCACAAAAAAAGAACCGCCCCATAAGACGGTCCCTTTACCTTGTTAAAAAAAATGGTTTTTAAAAACTAGTTGCCTTTTTTAGTGGTGATTTCCACAACTCCGTTTTTAGCCTTTTTACCGTATTTCTCGATGGCTTTGTCTCCCTTGAAAACATTTATGTTCTCAATATCCTCTGGCGATATTTTTTTAAGGTCTTTGGATTTCACTTTTTTGCCATCGATAAAGTATAACGGTGCCTCTTTCCCATCACTTTTTATGTAAAAGAAACGCCCGTCATCATCACCACTGATTACCTCATCATCGTCAGAATCTTTGATGATCATTACATTGGTACTTTTCTTTACTTCTATCTCTTCACCATCGGAGTCTATAATTTTCATTACATGTACTCCATCTTTTTTGTTCCCGAGCTTTTCAATCATTACATGTTTATCGTCATCATTTCTTTTTACAATGAAAACACTTTCTTTCTCATCATCGCTATCCAGATGGATGTCCATGCTATGGAGCTTATCTTCACTTACTTCTTCCCCATTGATGATTACTTTCCTTTTACCATCAACCTTTTTTACGATGATTTCTTTTTCATCTGAAGTACTCCACGAAACATTTCCCTTGCCAATTGTATGAATTTGGATTTCATTTTCCTTATGGGCATTCCAAAAAGAGACGGCATTGTTCTCATCATCGTACAAGACTGTTATGGGGTTAATGGGGCCATCTGAATTACTGTTGTAATTACCGCTAAAATTTTTTCCCTCGGAGTTTTTACCGCTTAAGTTCAATGTAATTGAAATGATTTCCCTGTCATCGTTCCGAACAGTGGTATAACTGAAATCGATACCATCTTTTGCCAAGTCTTTTTTAATGTTGTCCAACTCGGCATCGGAGGTGTTTTTATCTATGGTCAGCTCCACAGTTTTTTCGTCCGTAACAATTTCACTGTCCATTAAATTCTCCACGCTGTCCGGATTTTTGTAAAGGTAAGTTTCCTCAATACTGAAGCTCACCAAGAACAGGCCCAATAAAGGGGCTACCACCAGGGTCTTAAGGATATTGATTTTTTTGGATTGATTTTGATTTAACATGACTATTCGTTTTTTGATTAATGAATTATAAAATGAATTGGCTAAAGCGTATTCTTGTGTATCTACCGCCTGCTTTAGCATCAGGTATTGGTAGGATTTTTTATCATCCGTTTGGGCTATGGCAAAATGGTCGGCCAGGTATTCCAGATTTTGCCTTACCGCGCTTTTGTACATCCAGAGTACCGGATTGAACCAGAAAAATATCTTCAAGACCTCCAGTAGTAAGATGTCCACAGTGTGATATTGGCGTGCATGGACTTTCTCGTGTTCCAAGACCGAATGGAGTTCGTTGGCTTCAAAAAGTCTGGGATTATAAAATAGGTAGTTAAAAAAGGAGAAAGGGGAGATGTTCTTTTCCGTTACTAAGTGCATAAACGGAGTTTCCCTTCTCTTATGGGCATCTTTGGCCAAGTGTTTCAAAGAAATCAGTTTGAACAAAAATTTCACGAACAAAAAAGCACTTATCGTAATATATACTGTAAAGAGTATGTTCTGCGGCGTAAACAAGCTGTTTTCGGCTATGGTCGAGATAGTTTGAGTGCCTGTGTCGGTAGCCTTGACAAGCATTGGCTTGGAAACCACAATCGTTTTCTGGATCTTGATCAGTGGAAAAACAAAAGAGAGCAATAATCCCGATAAAAGGAACAACCTGTTTTCCTTGAAGAAAGTTTCCTGCTTCAAGAAAATATGGTATACCGCCAAAAAACCTCCGGATATAAGGGCGGATTGTAAAAAGTACATAGATATCGATTCCATTATTTCTTCTTTTCTATTAGGTCAATAATTTCTTTTAGCTCAGTTATCGAAATTTTTTCTTCCTGCGCAAAGTGGGATACCAAACTTTTAAAGGAATCATTATAATAATCTGCAATGGCTGCGTTCACATACTTTTTGCGATACTCTTCTTTACTTACAATAGGGAAATATCGATGGGTGTTGCCAAAGGCTTCATGATCCACAAATCCTTTTTCCTGCAGATTCCTAACAATAGTGGATAAGGTGTTGTAGTGTGGTTTCTCGCCCTTTATTTCCTCAAGGATTTCCTTTACAAAAGCCTTTTTCAGCTCCCAAAGGATTTTCATGATCTCCTCTTCCTTATTGGTCAATTTTTGCATGATGTAATTATTATATGATCAAACGTAATACTAATCTGTTAGTTAAACAACTATTTTTATAGTTTATTAACTATTTTTATAGTTTTTCTTTTTGAAGGATCCTTCTTTGTTGAGTAAATCTTACATTATCTTTACGCGAAAATTTACTTTTTTGGGAAATCTACTTTTTATTGTTTTGGGATTGGTTCTGCTGATTGCAGGGGGGAATTGGTTATTGAAGTCTGCCGTTGCTTTATCCTTACGCTTGTTTATCCCCAAAATTGTTATTGGGATGACGATAGTGTCTTTCGCTACCTCCGCCCCAGAACTCATTGTGAGCATAAAAGCTGCCTTAGATGGTTTTCCAGATCTTTCTTTGGGCAATGTAGTGGGGTCCAATATCGCCAATTTGGGATTGGTTTTGGCCATTACCGTTATCATGGGCAGTATAGATGTCAGGAAAAGTTTTTACACTACGGATTGGCCTGTTATGATCGTTGCTTCCCTTCTTTTCTGCGGATTCATTTATTTTGATGGGGTGTTGGAACAGTATGAAGGAATAATTCTGGTCTCCCTCTTATTTATCTTCCTGGTGTATTTATTAAGGTTCCAGAAAACAGCGGTTGTGGATGAAATGCCGGAAGATGATGTCCCCTTGCCTTTGTATAAGATTGTCCTCTTTTTGGGGATTGGGGGAACGGCGCTTTGGGGAGGATCCGAATTGCTCATTGATGGGGCAGTGGGTATGGCATCTTCATTTGGTGTAAGTGACCGTGTTATAGGTATTACCATTGTATCGGTGGGAACCAGTATTCCGGAATTGGCCGCATCGGTAGTGGCGATCATCAAGCAAGAAAAGGCGATTTCCTTGGGAAACCTCATAGGATCCAACATTTTCAATTTATTGGCTGTATTGGGTATAACTTCAATAATTACTCCCATAACTGTTATGGACGAGGGCCTTTTATCCAGTGATATTTTTTGGATGCTGGGTATATCCTTTCTTATTTTCCCATTGGTGTTTTTCCCAAAAGGATTGCGTTTGGGTTGGAGAGATGGTTTGGTGCTTTTGGCCTTTTATGGCACCTTTATCTATATGACCATAAAATAAAAACCGCCCCATAAAGCGGGACGGTTTTTAATCTATAATCAACAACTAATTTATAAACGTGTTTTAAACTTTTGCAGATTTAACCGTTTTAACGATCACAGCTGCAACTTTGTATGGATCGGCATTAGAAGCAGGTCTTCTGTCTTCCAACCATCCTTTCCAACCTTTTTCAACGGTCATAATAGGAATTCTGATGGAAGCACCTCTATCGGAAACTCCATAGCTGAAATCGGTAATAGAAGCAGTTTCATGCTTACCGGTCAATCGCTCATCATTGTACTCACCGTAAACTGCGATGTGTTCTTTGGTTACCGGACGGAAAGCTTCACATACTTTTTCATAAGTTTCTTTAGACCCGCAAGTTCTCAACAAGGTGTTGGAAAAGTTGGCGTGCATACCAGAACCGTTCCAGTCACCTTTAATTGGTTTTGGGTGATACTCGATATAATATCCGTAGCTTTCTGTCAATCTTTGTAGCATGTAACGCGCCACCCAGATTTCGTCACCGGCCTTTTTGGCACCTTTGGCGAACAATTGGAATTCCCACTGTCCGGCGGCAACTTCTTGATTGATACCCTCAAATTGAAGTCCAGCATCCAAACAAAGATCTGCATGCTCCTCAACAAGGTCTCTCCCCCAAGTGTTTCTTCCTCCAACGGAACAGTAATATAGACCTTGAGGTCCTGGATAGCCACCAACAGGGAATCCTAAAGGTAGGCCCGTAGAAGTATCCATAATAAAGTACTCCTGCTCAAATCCAAACCAGAAATCATCGTCTTCATCATCAATGGTAGCTCTGGAGTTGCTCACGTGAGGAGTTCCATCAGGATTCAATACCTCGGTCATTACCAAATAACCATCTCTTCTTGCCGGATCAGGGTAAATGGCAACTGGCTTCAATAAACAGTCAGAGGAACCTCCTTCGGCCTGTTTTGTAGATGAACCATCGAAAGACCACATTGGGCAATCTTCCAGTTTACCACTAAAATCTTCTTCTATTCTAGTCTTACTTCTGATGTTGGCTGTTGGCTCGTAACCATCCAACCATAGATACTCTAATTTAGATTTGCTCATAATTCTGGTAGTTAATCGTTCTCAATTTTATGATTAACAAAAATAGTTTTTTCATTTAATTATCAATGTTTTATGGGGGTAAAATCACAAACTTGTGTTTATTATTTATATTACCCCTATTTTAAGAAGGGTTGAATGAAAAAAAAGTAATTTTTGCAGTATATATTATTAAATTCTTAATTGTAGATTTGAAAATTAAAGATTGTTGAAAATGCCTAATACAAGATTCCAGGCCCTGGTCGAAAGCCGTAACAGGGAACATGCCAATATTAATGAAACAGGGAAACGTTCCGACCTTTTTGGTAAGAATGTTTTTAATGAGGATAAGATGCTTCAGTTTCTCACAGAGGAAGCTCTCGATAAAGTTAAATCTGCCATTTTTCAAGGCACCAAAATAGATCGGAAAATTGCTGATCAAGTGGCGGAAGGTATGAAGGCGTGGGCGCTTTCTATGGGAGCCACACACTATACCCACTGGTTTCAGCCATTAACCGGTGCAACAGCGGAAAAGCACGATGCATTCTTCGATATTCTTCCCAACGGAAGGGCCATGGAGAAATTTGGGGGAGCACAGTTGGTGCAACAAGAACCCGATGCGTCCAGTTTTCCGAGTGGGGGAATCAGAAATACATTTGAAGCAAGGGGCTATACCGCATGGGATCCAACCTCGCCGGCATTTATATATAAGACAACCCTCTGTATTCCAACCATTTTTGTAGCGTATACCGGTGAAGCCTTGGATAACAAAGCTCCATTGCTAAGGGCATTACATGCTGTGGATCAAGCCGCAACGGGCGTAGCGCAATATTTTGATAAAAACGTGAAAAAGGTACATGCCACCCTGGGTTGGGAGCAAGAGTACTTTTTAATAGATAAATCTCTGGTGAACTCTCGATTGGACCTTTCCGTTACCGGAAGGACTTTGGTAGGCAGTTTTTCGGCCAAGGGGCAACAATTGGACGATCATTACTTTGGTGTGATTCCACCACGTGTTCTTGGTTTTATGAGTGAACTGGAAAAGGAATGTACCAAATTGGGTATCCCGGTTAAAACCCGTCACAATGAGGTAGCACCCAATCAGTTTGAGCTGGCTCCCGTCTTTGAAGAGGCAAATCTATCCGTAGATCATAATCTGTTGTTGATGGATGTGATGGAAGAGATAGCCGACAAATACAACTTTTCGGTCTTGTTCCACGAAAAGCCCTTTTCTGGAATCAATGGGTCGGGCAAACACAACAATTGGTCTTTGGGAACCGATACGGGCGTTAATCTATTGAGCCCTGGTACCACACCCATGAAGAACCTACAGTTTTTGACTTTCTTCGTGAACACCATCAAAGCTGTGGATACCTACGAGGAATTGTTGAGGGCATCGATTGCCTCCGCGAGCAACGATCACCGGTTGGGAGCCAATGAGGCACCGCCACCGATCATATCCATATTTATAGGTCAACAATTGAGTGATGTGCTCGATGAACTGGAAGGCGTTTCCAAAGGAAAATTGTCCCCTCAGGAAAAAACAGAGCTCAAGCTCAATGTTGTGGGTAAGATTCCAGAGATATTACTGGACAACACCGACAGGAACCGGACATCGCCTTTTGCCTTTACAGGGAATAAGTTTGAAATGCGGGGCGTTGGGGCCAAAATGAACTGTGCCAAGCCCATGACCATGCTCAATACTATTGTGGCCAAGCAGTTGACCGACTTCAAAAAAGAGGTCGATGCCCTGATTGACAAGAAAAACTTGAAAAAGGATGAGGCCGTATTCAATGTACTTCGGGAATACATCAAAACTTCCAAGCGTATCCGTTTTGAAGGTGATGGTTATGGTATAGAATGGCAAGAAGAAGCCAGGAGGAGGAAACTGAGCTTTAACAAAAATACTCCAGAAGCCCTTCAGGTAATTACATCAAAGGAAAGCTACGAGCTCTTCAAACAAATGGATGTTATGAACGAAGTGGAACTCAAGGCGCACAAGGAAG
Source organism: [Muricauda] lutisoli (nom. illeg.) (assembly GCF_017313105.1). Classification (GTDB taxonomy): domain Bacteria; phylum Bacteroidota; class Bacteroidia; order Flavobacteriales; family Flavobacteriaceae; genus Flagellimonas; species Flagellimonas lutisoli. Next base: position 332,544 of record NZ_JAFLND010000001.1, read on the forward strand.
TGGAATTGGGCGCATACATTTTCCACATTCAGATTGAGGGGCGTGTATTGGGTGAAATGGTCTATAACCACATCATTCCCGCCGCAGTGAAGTATCAAAATATGCTGTTGGAAAATATTCATGGGCTAAAAGAAGTCTATGGGGCAGCACATAAAAAGGTAGCTGAGGGCCAATTGAACATCTTGGAACAGATCGGGGAGCACATTATGGAGATCAAAAAGCTTACCGATGAAATGGCAGATGCCCGCAAACGTGCCAACGGCATGTCGGTAGTGGATAAAAAGGCCCAGGCCTATTGTAACAACGTGAGGCCCTATTTTGAAAAAATCCGTGAGCATTCAGATACCTTGGAGAAACTGATCGCCGACGAATTCTGGCCCTTTACCAAGTACCGCGAAATGCTGTTTTCCAAATAGAACAATACACAAAAAGGAAAAGACGGAAAGCATATCAATAATTTGATGGCTTTCCGTTATTTTTGCCCAAACCTTTCATATGTCATCGGATACCAGTAAAAGATATGCGCAACGAGGTGTTTCTGCCTCCAAGGAAGATGTGCACAACGCCATCAAGAACATTGATAAAGGACTTTTCCCGAAAGCGTTCTGTAAAATTGTGCCCGATTATTTAACAGGTAGCGAAGACCATTGTTTGGTAATGCACGCCGATGGTGCAGGAACCAAATCCTCTTTGGCCTATATGTACTGGAAGGAAACCGGAGATGTTTCCGTTTGGAAGGGGATTGCCCAAGACGCACTCATTATGAACGTGGATGACCTGATCTGCGTGGGTGCCACCGATAATATTATGCTGTCGTCCACCATTGGGCGTAACAAAAACCTGATTCCCGGCGAGGTGATTTCAGCTATCATCAATGGAACAGAGGAACTTATATCCGATTTGGACAAGCATGGGATTACCATCCGTTCCACGGGAGGTGAAACTGCCGATGTAGGCGATTTGGTACGTACCATAATCGTGGATTCCACAGTAACCGCAAGAATGGAACGAAAAAATGTCATCGACAATGCCAATATCAAGGCAGGAGATGTTATCGTAGGTTTGGCTTCCTTTGGAAAAGCGAGTTACGAAACCGAGTATAACGGAGGAATGGGCAGTAACGGTTTGACCTCTGCTCGACACGATGTGTTTTCTAAATACTTGGCCGATAAATATCCAGAAAGTTTTGATGCATCAGTTCCTGAAGAGTTGGTGTATTCGGGCAATACCAAACTAACGGACAAAGTTCCGGATTCACCGCTTGATGCGGGCAAATTGGTATTGTCGCCCACACGAACGTATGCGCCCATCATAAAAAAAATACTGCAAAAAGATACTTCTGACGAAATTCATGGAATGGTACATTGCAGTGGCGGTGCGCAGACCAAAATCCTTCACTTTGTGGAGAACCTTCACATTATCAAGGACAACATGTTTTCCATTCCACCTTTGTTCAAACTCATTCAAGAACAATCTGGAACGGATTGGAAAGAAATGTATCAAGTGTTTAACTGTGGCCATCGCATGGAGCTGTATGTAGATGAGAAGGTCGCGGAAGAAATCATTGCCATTTCCCAAAGTTTTGATGTGGATGCCCGGATTATTGGGAGAGTGGAATCATCCGAAAGTAAAAAATTGACCATCCAAAGCCCGTACGGCAAGTTTGAGTACTAGCATACGATTTCTCTCGAAATAGCGTTTGATAATATAAACCTCACGCTATGGAAAGAAAAGAGTTTCTACGAAGTTTGGGCGCAGGAGCTGCCTTTGCCCTTACATTTCCTTGTTTGCAAGGATGTTCTAAGGATGAAGTTGATGGTAACTTAGTGGAAGAACCCACAGGAGTTGATTTTACTGTCGACCTTACTTCAGCCGAAGCATCCAACCTTTCCGAAAATGGTGGTTTTATTTTGAAGAACTTAGTGGTTATAGCCAGAAACCTGCAAGGTGAGTATGTGGCGGCAAGCCAGGTTTGTAGCCATCAATCCTACGATCAGGTGCGTTTTGTGGATCAGAGTGGTGGTATTTTCTATTGCGATGTCCATGGTTCACGATTTGATCAAGATGGGACCCCGCTCAATCAAGTGGATGGAAACCCAGCTAGAGCTTTGAAGGTTTACAATACGGAACTCAATGGCTCCATATTACGGGTTTATGAATAGTTTTTGAATCCCAAAGCGAATGAAAAAAGTAATCTACATATTGCTATTTGCCAGTTTTGGTATGCTTCAGGCGCAACAATGGCAAGAGAATTTTGATGATGCGCTGGCCAAGGCCTCCGCTGAGGACAAACCCATTGTTCTGGTGTTTTCGGGCTCCGATTGGTGTGCCCCCTGCATCCGTTTAAAGCGACATGTTTTTGACAGCGATGAGTTCAAGGCATATGCTTTGGAGCATTATGTAATGTACGATGCAGATTTCCCACGTAAGAAGAAAAACCAATTGCCGGAGGAAAAACTTAATGTAAATAAGTCCTTGGCAGAAAAATATAACCCAAGAGGTTATTTTCCATTGGTTGTGGTTATTGACAAAGACCAAAATGTTTTGGGAACCACAGGTTTTGTGGCCCGAACCAGTCCTGAAAAATACATCAAGACCCTGAATAAATTCCTAAAATGAAAACCTTTGTTGCCTTGGCCTGCAGTCTTTGTTGCCTGCTGTCGTTCGGGCAGTCGAGGCAAACGGATGTCACGGTAAAAAAGACCCTGAAATTGATGGGTACCCGGTTCGAGATTACCGTGGTGGCGCCTAACGAGGAAATTGGATATATCAACATAGACGAAGCTGTATCCGAAATTGAGCGAATAGAAAATATCATTTCATCCTGGAACGAAAAGTCAGAAACCTCTTTGATCAACACAAATGCGGGGATAAAACCCGTTAAGGTAAGTCACGAGTTGTTTAATTTGATTGAAAGATCCATCAAAATATCCGAAATAACCGATGGGGCCTTTGACATTACCTATGCCTCTATGGACAATATCTGGAAATTTGATGGTACAATGGATAAGGTGCCGACCGAAGCGGAAATCGAGAAGTCGGTTTCAAAAGTGGGGTTTGAAAAGATTCAACTGGATGCGGAAAACCAAACCATATTCCTCCCTGAAAAAGGGATGCGGATTGGATTTGGTGCCATTGGTAAAGGCTATGCCGCCGATCGGGCAAAGGACCTTCTCGTTTCCAAGGATGTAAAAGGTGGAATCATAAATGCCTCTGGAGACTTGACAACCTGGGGCACTAAGATAACGGGCGAAAAATGGTTGGTAGGAATAGCCAATCCACTCAGTAAGGATAAGGTGTTTAGTTGGTTGCCCATTGTAGAGTCCTCTGTGGCAACTTCAGGAAACTACGAAAAATATATTATGCTAAATGGGGAAAAATATTCGCATATCATAGACCCCAGAACGGGTTACCCGACCAAAGGTATCAATAGTGTTTCCATTTTCGCCAAACAAGCAGAATTGTGCGATGCTTTGGCAACTGCCGTTTTTACAATGGGCCGTGATGTTGGCTTACATATGATCAATCAGATTGATGGGGTAGAGGCTGTTGTAGTGGATTCCGAGAATAAAGTTCATAAAAGTTCAGGTATCATGTTCGATACGAATTAGTACATTTAATGTATGGGAAAACCTTTTTTTTTAATGTTGCTTTTGATTTTTTCAAGTTCCTGCGTAGCTGTTCGTGAATACGATAAGGTATATGTGAACGATGAAGAAATGCAATTGAGCGCAAGACCGTGCGAACGGTTCGAGACCAATTTCCATATTTACAGGGAAGCTTCCTCTGGCGCCAATGGCGGCAAAACAGGAGGTGGATGTGGATGTAATTGATAATGAATCTGTCCAATCGATTTAAAAGCTTATGATCCATTTGTCCAAATCAACAAAATCCGTTTCCGTAGTCCTGTTCTTTTTTGTGACATTGATGGGATGGGCACAGCAAGGAGACACCTCTTACAAGCGAAGGGTTTTGGAGGCAAGTGAGGTCGATTTGTTGTTCAGTTATTACAACCAAGATGGGCAAAATGCTGCCGTAACCGGAGGTGAAGGCACCGAGGAACTAACGGATGCCACTTCCAGTATTGTCCTTCGAATGCCTATGAACGAAGATGATATTTTAACGGTGGATGTTGGGCTGTCGGCCTATACTTCGGCATCTTCCAGTAACGTGAATCCGTTGGATGGAGGCCTCAATGTTACTCCTTTTGATGCTTCTTCGGGTGAATCACGAAAGGATGTGTTGGCCTATATCAATCCAACCTATCAGCATAGCTCGGACGACCGGAACACTATCTGGAGTGCCAATGCCTATTTTTCATCGGAATACGATTATTTTTCAATAGGGTTTGGTGGTAGTTTTACCAAATTGTTCAATGAAAAAAATACTGAAATTACACTAAGCGGTCGTGTGTTTTTGGATAAGTGGAATTCACAATACCCGATAGAGTTGCGCGATGGTTTTTTTGATGATCGCATTACGGGAAACGGCACATACAGTCCACTTTTTAGGGAGTTTGATAATGAGAACAGGAATTCGTATTCACTTTCCCTAAGCTTCTCCCAGATTTTGAGCCAAAAATTGCAGGGAGCGTTGTTTGTGGATTTGGTTTCCCAGAACGGATTGTTGAGCACTCCATTCCAACGGGTCTACTTTTCTGATTTTGAGGATTTTTATATTGATGAATTCCAATTGGCGGACAATGTGGAGCAATTGCCCGAAAGCCGTTTTAAAATACCTGTGGGCGGTCGGTTGAATTATTATTTGAACGATCTGGTGATTCTACGCTCCTACTACCGTTTTTATTGGGACGATTGGGGCATAAGTTCGCACACGGCAAGTCTGGAAGTTCCCTTTAAGCTTACGGATAAATTTACCTTATATCCAACCTACCGCTACTATACCCAAACCGCTGCGGATTATTTTTATCCCAAAGAGCAGGCGTTGTCCACTTATGAGTTTTATACTTCGGATTATGATTTGTCCAATTACGATGCCCATCAATATGGGATAGGGGTACAGTACAAGGATATTTTTACAAGTGCTCGAGTCCTTAATTTTGGATTGAAAACCATTAACCTGCGATTCAGCCAATACGATAGGAGCAATGGCCTCAATGCGTTCATCGTTACCTTGGGAACTACTTTTGTTGGGAATTGATAGGTAAATACCCCTCACTTTCGAGGTCTTCCATATTGTGGATCAATTTAGAGCACCCATTTTTTAGGAAATACAGATCATCACTTAACGACACTATTTCCTCATACAAATGATCCGTAAGTAGTATGATTTTATCCACTTTTTTATGCTCAATGATATCCTTGATTTTCGAAACGTACAGGGGTGCTAAATTGGAAAAAGGTTCATCAAGAAGGATAATATTTTTGTCGCTGTTCAATATGAGGTAGGTTTCCAACAATCTGAGTTCACCACCGGATAGATTGGAGGTATAGTGATTTTTAAAGGGTTTGAAGTGTTCAAAATCATTTATAAAGGTCCCCCAATCAACATTGAACAATTTGAGACTGCTGCCAACTTTCATAGTTCTGGTAAGTAACTTTTGCTGAGGCAAGAAAGCCACTTGATTTCTTTGGAACAATGGCGATTTTATCAATTCGCCATCAATACGGATGGATTTGTATTTTGGACTTAAACTTCCGAATAAAATATGGAGCAAAGAAGTTTTTCCAGAGCCGTTTCTTCCCAAAATACCAGTGACTTTTCCGCTTTCGGCTTTTAAATATATACCTCTCAAAATGGTTTTGCCATCAAAGGAAAGTTCTATGTTGTCGATTTCTAGAACCAAAAGAAAAAGATGATATAAATAATTACGGATATCAGTAAATCAAACAGAAAAGAGAGAGACAATAAACCGACCTTGGAAATCCCGAAGTTTTGATATAAAACCAAATCTTTTGAATATCTTGAATCTGAAAACCTTAGGATGAACAATCCGATAAAAACCAGTTTCAAAGCAATTATGGAAGAAAAAGGTGCTTTAAAAAACATGAACAGAATTGCTATCAATGTGGAAGCCAAGAGAACGGTTTTGTAGAACAGAAAAACCAGTAGGTATGTTTTAATACGGAATAATGGAACCATGGTATTTATTAAATGTACAAATTAATCGTAAATTCGCATTCCTATAGGAGGATTGATTTATGCTAGACAAACTCAACATCGTAAAACAGCGTTTTGATGAGGTTTCGGACCTGATCATACAACCCGATATTATTGCTGACCAAAAAAGGTACGTAAAGCTCAACAAAGAGTATAAGGACCTTAAAGTGCTCTGCGATAAGCGTGACGAATATATTACACTTACCAAGAATATTGAGGAGGCCGAGGAAATCATCGCGGATGGAAGTGATGAGGAAATGGTGGAAATGGCCAAAATGCAGTTGGATGAGGCCAAAAGTGCCATGCCCAAATTGGAAGAGGAAATCAAATACTTACTTATTCCGAAGGACCCTGAGGACGAGAAAAACGTAGTAATGGAGATCCGTGCGGGAACGGGAGGTGATGAGGCCAGTATTTTTGCGGGCGATTTGTTCCGTATGTACACCAAATACTGCGAATCCAAAGGCTGGAAGACCAATGTTATCGACTTGAGCGAAGGAACTAGCGGCGGATACAAGGAAATCCACTTCGAGGTGAACGGCGAAGATGTTTACGGAACGCTTAAGTTCGAGGCGGGGGTGCACCGTGTACAGCGTGTTCCACAGACCGAGACCCAAGGTAGGGTACATACCAGTGCAGCTACCGTAATGGTGATTCCCGAAGCAGAGGAGTTTGATGTTCAGATAGACCCAAAAGATGTTCGGATCGATTATTTCTGCTCGTCGGGACCCGGTGGTCAGTCGGTAAACACCACATACTCTGCAGTGCGTTTAACCCACGAACCTACGGGTATTGTGGCGCAATGTCAGGATGAAAAATCCCAGCACAAAAACAAGGACAAAGCGTTTAAAGTGCTTCGTTCCCGTTTGTACGATATGGAATTGGCCAAAAAACAGGCTGAAGATGCCGCCAAACGTAACTCTCAGGTAAGTAGTGGTGATCGTTCGGCCAAAATCCGTACCTACAATTATCCGCAGGGCAGGGTAACCGACCACAGAATTGGACTGACCCTTTATGATCTGCAAAATATTATGAACGGTGATATTCAAAAAATAATCGATGAGTTGATGCTGGTGGAAAACACCGAGAAACTCAAGGAAGCTTCGGAGATATTTTAATCTGTTAAATTCAATTCCCGTACGGTCGAGACCCCATCAAAATGAAGATTGAAGATTTAATTGCCCAAATACATCAAAAGAAATCGTTCCTCTGTGTTGGTCTCGACACCGATTTGGATAAAATACCGAAGCATCTTCTAAAAGAAGAAGATCCCATTTTTGCTTTTAATAAAGCCATTATTGATGCCACACACGCTTATTGTGTGGCCTATAAACCTAATATTGCTTTTTATGAGGCCTATGGTCTTCAAGGGTGGAGGTCCTTGGAGCGAACCATGGAGTATTTGAATGCAAACCACCCCGAAATATTCACCATTGCGGATGCCAAGCGCGGGGATATAGGGAATACTTCCACGCGCTATGCCAAGGCATTTTTTGAAACGATGGACTTTGACTCTATCACCATTGCACCCTATATGGGCAAGGATTCTGTGGAACCCTTTTTGGAGTTCGAGGATAGGCATACCATTTTATTGGCCCTTACATCCAACCAAGGTGCTTTTGATTTTCAGACCAAAATAGTGGACGGGCAAGAACTGTACAAAGAAGTGTTGTCCGTTTCCAAAACGTACAAAGGCTCAGAACGGTTGATGTATGTGGTAGGGGCAACGAAGGCCACGTATTTGGAAGATATCCGAAAGATTGTTCCAGAAAGCTTTTTATTGGTGCCCGGGGTCGGTGCACAAGGTGGAAGTTTGCAGGAAGTGTGCAAATACGGAATTACCAAGGATGTAGGTTTGTTGGTGAATTCTTCCCGTGGCATTTTATATGCTTCCAACGAGTCGGATTTTGCAGAAACTGCCGCAAAAAAGGCAAAGGAAATCCAGCAAGAAATGGAAATTGAACTGGCTAAACTGAAATAGGGCTCACCTACAAGCTTTCCAAAACCTTTTTGATACTCTGTGCTTTGCTTTTAAAGAATTCGCCCAACTGATTGTCCTTTCCGGAAACACTTGCAGCTTTTTCCATAAAATTTTTGTGCATTACCTCCAAAACCGAAGCGGCTTGGCTTAGTCCTGTAATGGGGGTAACCGATCCAACTTTGCAATATTGATTATTCATAGCCCTCAAGATTTGTTAATAACAAAGATACGTTCAAAACAGGCATATAGATTATGATAAATGTTGGTATACACCTAGAAATCAGGTTATTTATCTAAAATTTAACGTAACCCCAACCATTTTGGTGGATTTGCTTACATTTTGTTAGAATAAAATTAACGTACCTTTAAAAGGTACTGGTAGGCAGGTAAATAAATCTCTTATGCGAAGGTTGGTATGTATTTTCACTTTGTTTTTTTGTCTTGGTTTGCAGGCACAAGAACCGGCAAATTGTAATTGTTGCTCCAAGGACCATAAAGCTTTTGATTTTTGGATCGGCGAATGGGAAGTGGTCAATTCCAAAGATGGCTCCCCGGCAGGTTCCAGTGTAATCCAAAAGGAGGAAGATGGTTGCGTAATCAGGGAAAATTGGACCAGTGCCAAAGCGGGTTATACTGGGACGAGCCTTAATTTTTTCAATGCCCAGAGTAATCAGTGGGAACAATTGTGGATAGATAATGGCGGTTCTTTTTTAAAATTGAAAGGAAATCGTAAAGGGAGCCAAATGGTTTTGATGTCCGAAGAGTTCATAAAAGCTGACGGCAAAAAATATTGGAACCGTATTACTTGGACCAAGAACAACAATGGAACGGTAAGGCAGCTATGGGAGGTTCTTGATGAGTCTGGGAATGCCTCTATTGCATTTGATGGACTTTACAGAAAGCATACAAAATAAAAAACCGGTGAGGAACACCGGTTTTTAAACTAACTAACTCAAAAAAATGCTAACTCAGATAACTTGTACAAAATTCAATTTTAACCTTCAGGTCAAGGTTAATTTAACTTTAGGATTTTGTTATAATTATACTTAATTATTACAGTTATAACGCATTACCTATAAAGTTATTACATTTTTCTGAAAAAATTGTGATTAATCTTGCAGAGCGAATACTTTTTTTAACAAATTTGTTGTACGAGACGAAACTTTTGTCCTAATTTCCTTTTCTTCAACGGCAATCATGGTATAGACTCCCTCCAAGGCTTCATTGGTAGTATAATCGGTTAAATCTGGATTGACATTGTTTGTCAAAGGTAAGCTGTTATACTTTGTGATAATGTTGCTCCATATTTGGTCTGCACCTACTTTTTGAAAGGAGTTTTTAATAATAGGATTGAATTTATTGTATAGCTGGATCCTTGTAGCTTGCTGTAAATATTGGGTCGCTGCGTTATCGTTCCCCAACAAAATCTGTTTGGCATCATTAAAAGTGATACCCTTTACGGCATCTACAAAAATGGGCGTAGCTTCACCAACGGCATCCTCTGCAGCACGGTTAATGATTCTCAACCCTTCATCTGCCAAACTGGACAAACCAATATCTCGAAGCGTTTTGTCCACTTTCTGTAATTCCTCTGGAAGTAGGATTTTGACCAATTCATTTTTGTAAAATCCATTTTCTCTGGTCAGTTTGTTCACTTGTTTTTCAATGCCCATGTTAAGGGCTTCCCGCAATCCTTGTGCAATTTCGGCATTTCCAATTCCATTTGTTCCTTGGGGCAGTTGGTTTACAACCTGTTGCAGTTCAGCACATCCTACAAGTTGAAATGCTAAAAAGCATAGCAATAATCTTTTCATGGTTAAATGTTTAAATTGATATGAAAATACTTCGAATCACCTTAAAACCGACTGATTTTGAAATTTTTTAGGTGAAATCACCTTAATTCAAAAATCAACCCGCTTTTGGCGCTAATTTCCAAGGTTTGGTGCAACTCGTATTCAGCGCCTGAAATTATTTCCCATCCTTTATTGAATCCTTGCATACCTTCCGAAAATCGTTCAAGGTTAATTTTTTGGTCTTTATCGGAATTGTTCAAAACGACCATTACGGTTTCATCAGGATCATTGGGCAAGTATCTAAAATATACGTAGATGTTCTTAACAGGGGAGAAGTGAAGTGTTTTCCCAAAATGAACGGCTGGTTGGCCTTTTCGCCAGTTCAATAGTTTTTTGGTAAAATCATAATACTTGTTTTGTGCAACAGTTCTTCCATCGTTGGTAAAGGCATTATGTTCATCTCCTGGCCATCCACCTGGAAAATCCCGGCGAATATCACCATCGCCTTTACTTTTGTCCCCCAACATTCCTATTTCATCACCATAATAGATTTGGGGTATTCCTCGCAATGTCAATAGTAAGGTGAGTGCCAGTTTGTATTTGTCCAAGTCGCCCTCAAATTCCTGATTGATACGATTAACATCATGGTTGCCCATTTTTATCAATAGATTATTGATGTTGGGATATAGGAAATCCTTGGTCAAATGGTCATAAACCCTATAAAAGCCATCACTCCAATTCTGCTCATCCTCATGGAAAACTTGTAATAGAATATCGTGCAACGGGAAATCCATCACTGTTGGTAAATTGGAATTAAACCCTTGTATGGCACCAACTTTACTGTCCTTTTGCCAATAGGCGATATGGGCCGTGTCGTGCATAAAAGTTTCCCCCATAATATTAAAGTTGGGGTATTCTTCCATCACTCGGGTCACCCACTCGGTAATTCCCTGCTTGTCATTGTAAGGATAAGTGTCTACCCGGATGCCATCCAAATCCCCGCTTTCTATCCACCAAATGGCATTTTGCACCAAGTAGTTGATCACCATGGGGTTGCTTTCGTTCATGTCGGGCATGGTGTAATCAAACCAGCCATCCATGCAGCCCTTGGCATCAATTTTTGATGCATTGGGATCAAATTGAGTGGTTTGGATGTAATTGCTTCTTTTAAAGCCATTTTCCCCACCTTCCCAATAATGAATCCAATCTTTGGATGGTAGATCTTGAATGAGCCAATGGCTTATGCCCCAATGGTTGGGAACAAAATCCATAATATGTTTCATGTTCCGTTTATGGAGTTCGGAAGAAAGCTTGGCAAAATCTTCATTGGAACCGTAACGCGGGTCAATTAAATAAAGATCGCTACTGGCATAGCCATGGTACGAATAAACTTTTTCGTTATCCAAAGTGAGCGGTGTGCTCCAAAGGGTGGTCGCTCCAAGTTCGTGGATGTAGTCCAAATGATCAATGATTCCTTGAATATCGCCGCCATGTCGCCCACCTTGATGATCTCGGTTGGCTTTTTCTATAGTTTCCGGTGTACTGTCATTTGATGCGTTTCCATTGGCAAATCGGTCCGGCATTATAAGATATATGACATCCGATGAGTCGAACCCTTTTCTTTGTTCTGAATTTTCCCTTCTTGCTTTGAACTCATAATCAAAAGAATCAATTGTTCTTCGACCCTTTTTGAGGGATAAGGTTTGAATTCCAGGGGAGATCCCGTACGTGTCGACCGTCACAAATAAATAATTTGGGTTTTCCGTTTTCACTACCTTTTTGATGGTAATGTTCCCTGAAAATTCAGGGACTAGGTCGCTTATGTTGTCGCCATAGACCAAAACCTCTAATTCTGTCTGTTGCATCCCGACCCACCAGTTAGGCGGTTCCACCCGTTCTATTTGACCCGATGCCACCCCACAAATGGTGAATAGAACCAGAGTTATAAGCTTTCTCATAAATATATGTTCAGTTGAATGTTCCTCCTTTTTAGGATTGATGGGAAACACGCAACGGTTGCTCGTTAACGATTACCTCAAGGGCATCACCTTCGTCAATAGTAAATGCTGCTCCATCCTGCGTAACGGTTACTTTCAAAATACGATTCCTAAAGTTGATTTTAAAGGAATACATATCCCATTGTTCTGGTATTTTGGGAGAAAAACAAAGTTTACCATCCTTAATTCGCATACCACCGAAACCTTCTACAATACTCATCCAGGTTCCGGCCATGGAGGTAATGTGCAATCCTTCTTCTACCTCTTTATTGTAATCGTCCAAATCCAATCTTGATGTACGGAGATAAAAAGTGTAGGCTTGCTCCATTCGGTCCAATTTTGCGGCTTGAACAGAGTGTACGCATGGAGAAAGCGAAGACTCGTGAACGGTGAACGGCTCATAAAAATCGAAATGCTTTTCCAGTTCTTCGTTGGTAAAATGGTCTTCAAAGAAATAGAATCCTTGGAGCGTGTCCGCCTGTTTGATGTATGGAGAACGTAAAATCCTGTCCCAGCTCCAGTGTTGGTTGATCGGGCGTTCTTTTTTATCCAAATCGGCCACGCGGACCAAATCCTTGTCCAAAAATCCATCTTGCTGGAGGTAAACGCCATGCTCTTCAGAACGAGGGAAGTACATATGGGCAGCTACTTTTTTCCATAGCCCTGTCTCGTCATTGGTCAGTTGGGTCTTCTCCATCACCCTTTTGTAATCTTCTGGATAGTTCTGTTGCACGTGTTCCAATTGCTCCAAGGCATATTCCAAACACCATTTGGCCAAGTAATTTGTGTACCAATTGTTGTTTACGTTATTTTCATACTCGTTTGGGCCGGTTACACCGAGCATTACATATTTGTTGCGATGTGCGGACCAATTTACCCGCTGCTGCCAAAAACGAGCTATTCCGATCAGAACTTCCAATCCCATTTCTGGAACGTAGCTGTAATCTTCGGTGTATCTTGTGTAGTTGTAAATGGCATATGCTATGGCTCCGTTCCTATGGATCTCTTCAAATGTGATTTCCCATTCGTTATGGCATTCTTCACCATTCATGGTAACCATGGGGTAGAGGGCCGCCCCATTTTTAAAACCGAGCTTTTCAGCGTTTTCGATAGCTTTCTCTAGATGGTTGTACCTGTATGTGAGCAGTTTTCGGGCTACTTCCTGATTTTTGGTCGCCATATAAAATGGAAGACAGTAAGCCTCTGTATCCCAATAGGTACTTCCACCATACTTTTCCCCTGTAAATCCTTTGGGGCCAATATTCAATCTGGAATCGGTTCCAGTATAGGTCTGGTTCAGTTGAAAAATATTGAAGCGAATGCCTTGCTGAGCTTTAACATCTCCGTCGATGTAGATGTCGCTCATTTCCCAAATTTGCCCCCAAGCTTTTTTCTGTTCTTCCAAAAGACCATCAAAGCCAAGAGATGAGACTTGGTCCAGTGTTTCGTTGGCAGCTTCGATTAATTTGTTGGCCTTATGATTGCGGTCCACCGTGTATCCGCCAAATTTGACCAAGCTTACTTTTTCTCCTTTTTTTATGTTTTGCACGAATTGAAAGCCAATGGAAAGCTCTTCTTTGGTTTCGGAATCCGGAGTTGTTGATAAGGTGTCGTTATAAATCAAATGGGCTTGCATAAAGGTGCATACATTAAAATGGGTTTTCATGGTATGCGACTCGATAAAGGCCCTGTTCTTTTCTGTTTTGATGCTTGTGGTATTCCAAAATTTATCGTCCCAGTTACTGTCTTCATTGGTGATGCCCGAATCGATATAAGGTTTAAAAACCACCTCTGCATCCGAATTAAGTGGGGCGATTTCAAACTTGATGGCTCCAACTTCATCATGGGACAGACTCAGAAATCGTGTAGCAACCACTTCAATTTCTATATTGTTGGGTGTGGTCGCTATGAAATTTCTTCGATACCACCCTTCTTTCATGTTCAGTTCCCTCTTAAAGTTTTTAATGTTGGTACAAGTGGCCAAATCCAAGGGGGTGCCATTTATCTCTACATCAATTCCAATCCAATTCGGGGCATTCAATACTTTGGCGAAGTATTCTGGATAACCGTTTTTCCACCACCCGACACGGGTTTTGTCGGGGTAATAGACTCCTCCAATATAGCTTCCTTGAAAAGTAGGTCCGGAATATGATTCTTCAAAATTGGCACGCTGCCCCATAGCGCCATTACCAATACTAAAAAGGCTTTCTGAAGATTTGACTCGATCTTGGTCAAAACCTTCTTCAATAATGCTCCATGGGTTGGGTTGTATGTAGTCTTGATTCATTGTAGAAATGATTGATGTTGTGTTTATTTAATGTTTACTTGCTGATTAGAAGATACGTAATCTTTCCCCTAAGAAAAAATCACGGTTTTATTGTTGTATACCATGGTTTTCCGTGCTACGTGAAGCTGCACTGCACGGGAAAGGACAATACGCTCCAAGTCCCTTCCTTTGGCTATAAAATCCTTTACGGAATGCGTGTGTGAAACAGTGGTCACATCCTGTTCAATGATAGGCCCGGCATCCAAATTCTCCGTAACGTAATGGCTTGTTGCACCTATGATCTTAACACCCCTTTTAAAAGCGGCATGGTAAGGTTTTGCCCCTGCAAAGGCGGGTAAAAAAGAATGGTGGATATTGATGATTTTCTGTGGGAACACATCAATCACCTTTGGTGATACTATTTGCATGTACCTGGCCAAAACAATAAAATCCACGCCATATTGTTCCAAAAGCTCCAGTTGCTTGTCCTCGGCTTCGGATTTATTTTCTTTGGTCACGGGAATATAAAAATAGGGAATGCCAAACTGTTCCGCTACATATTCCAAATCCTTATGGTTGCTTAAAATAAAGGGGATATCCACTGATAATTCGCCAGAATTGTAACGGCTCAGCAAATCATAAAGGCAATGATTGTATTTGGAAACAAAAATGGCCATTTTTGGCCGGTACACATCGGTATAGGCATCCCATTCCATATGAAACTTAGTGGCCAATTCCTTTGCAAAATCCTCTTTAAACTTGTATAGGTCCAATTCCTGTTCAAACTCACTTTTTAAACGCATAAAAAAAACGCCCGCTTGTTTGTCCACATGTTGGTCCAAATAAACCACGTTCCCCTTTTGTTGATGGATAAAAGTGGTTACCGAGCGGATGATTCCCGATTGGTCTGGACAATTGATAAGGATGGTCAGTTTCATTGGACACATTTAGGCGGATAAAATTATGGTATTCAAAAAAGGAAGCCCAAAGATTTAATATTTTTTATACAATCTTAATCAAAATCAATTTTCAATTGCATTTTCTGTAAATTGCAGAGCAAAATCAGACCTTTTATTGCAGATGGAACAAATTAAACCCTACAAGCCTAAACATAAAATAAGAATTGTTACCGCAGCATCCCTGTTCGATGGGCATGATGCAGCAATCAATATAATGCGAAGAATCATCCAGGCTACTGGAGTCGAGGTAATCCATTTAGGACACGATAGGAGTGTGGCAGAAGTGGTTGATTGTGCGATCCAAGAGGATGCGAATGCCATTGCAATGACATCATACCAAGGTGGGCACAACGAATACTTCCGATATATGTTCGATTTGTTGAAAGAAAAAGGTGCGGGCCACATCAAAATTTTTGGTGGCGGTGGCGGTGTTATCCTGCCTGAAGAAATAAAGGAACTGATGGATTACGGCATTGAACGGATTTATTCCCCCGATGACGGTCGGGAAATGGGTCTTCAGGGTATGATCAACGATTTGGTGGAGCGATGTGATGATGCAGTTCCCGATTTGGACCTTCCCAAGGAAAAAACTCTTGAAGATGAACTCAAGGCTAAACATCCCAACACTTTGGCACGGTTGATTTCATTGGCCGAAAACCGTCACGAAGCGTTTGAAAAATATCAACCAGTCATTGAAAAAGCCGAAAATAATGTTCCCGTTTTAGGAATTACGGGAACTGGGGGAGCTGGTAAATCCAGTTTGGTGGATGAATTGGTACGCCGATTTTTAATAGATTTTCCTGACAAACACATTGGGATTGTTTCCGTGGACCCATCCAAACGAAAAACCGGGGGCGCTCTTTTGGGAGATAGAATACGAATGAACGCGATCAATAACGATAGGGTATACATGCGTTCGTTGGCCACCCGGCAGTCTAATTTGGCTTTGTCCAAATATGTAGCGGAGGCGGTACAAGTTCTAAAAGCGGCAAAATATGACCTGATAATCCTGGAAACCTCAGGGATAGGTCAGTCCGATACCGAAATATTGGAACACAGCGACATATCGCTTTATGTGATGACACCGGAGTTTGGTGCGGCCACACAATTGGAGAAAATTGATATGCTGGACTTCGCCGATATTGTTGCCATCAACAAATTTGATAAACGGGGAGCTTTGGATGCGATTCGCGATGTGAAAAAGCAATACGCCCGGAACCATGGATTATGGCATACCAATGAAGATGAACTCCCAATTTTTGGGACCATTGCTTCGCAGTTCAATGATCCTGGAATGAACAACCTTTATAAAAAGGTGATGGAAACCTTGGTGGAGAAAGCAGGTTCCACTTTGAATTCCACTCTGGAGATTACCCAGGAAATGTCGGAGAAAATCTACGTGATTCCACCATCCCGAACACGATATTTATCAGAGATAGCCGAAAACAACAGGAGTTATGATGCCAAGGCGAAGGAAGAGGCCAAAATAGCCCAAAAACTTTACGGTATCTTTTTGACAATGGCATCCACATTGGAAATGGACCAAGAACAGGCAGAAGAATTGTTCTTGGATAAATCGGGCTTGAATGAAGAGAAAATCGAATCCCACATCAAAAATGAGGCATCCAAGGAATTGATAAATCTCCTGATCAAGGAATTTGATAGAGTGAAAATGCACTTGAACCCACACCATTGGGAGGACATTTTAAAGTGGAAGGAAAAAGTTAACCGGTACAAGGCAGAAATCTACTCCTTTAAAGTGCGGGACAAGGAAGTCAACATTAAAACACATACCGAATCCTTATCACATAGTCAGATTCCAAAAGTGTCCTTGCCCAAGTACAAAGCGTGGGGCGATATCTTACAATGGATCTTGCAAGAAAATGTTCCAGGCGAATTCCCATACACTGCAGGACTGTACCCTTTTAAAAGGGAGGGTGAGGATCCCACCCGAATGTTCGCAGGAGAAGGTGGTCCAGAGCGGACCAACCGTCGATTCCATTATGTGAGTATGGATATGCCCGCCAAACGATTGTCCACTGCATTTGATTCGGTCACCTTATATGGAAACGATCCAGATCATAGGCCGGATATCTACGGAAAAATTGGTAACGCAGGAGTGTCCATCTGCTGTTTGGACGACGCCAAAAAACTGTATTCCGGTTTTGACCTGAGCAGTCCAATGACCTCGGTAAGTATGACCATTAATGGTCCCGCGCCCATGCTTTTGGCTTTTTTTATGAACGCTGCCATTGATCAAAATTGCGAGAAGTATATCAAGGAGAATGGCTTGGAAAAAGAGACCGAAGATAAGATCAAGACTATTTTTAAAGAGAAAGGGATGGCACAGCCCAACTATTACGGCGAACTTCCCGAAGGGAACAATGGCCTTGGGTTGATGCTCTTGGGCGTAACGGGAGACCAAGTGCTTCCCGAAAGTGTGTACCAAGAAATAAAGGCCAAGACCCTGAACCAGGTTCGTGGTACGGTGCAGGCTGATATTTTAAAAGAAGATCAAGCACAGAACACCTGTATTTTTTCGACCGAATTTGCACTGCGATTGATGGGCGATGTACAGGAATATTTTATTGAGCAACAGGTGCGCAATTTCTACTCGGTTTCCATTTCGGGCTATCATATTGCAGAAGCGGGGGCCAATCCTATCACCCAGTTGGCCTTTACACTTTCCAATGGGTTTACCTATGTGGAATACTACTTGAGTCGTGAAATGGACATCAACAAGTTCGGTCCAAACCTTTCGTTCTTCTTTTCCAACGGAGTGGACCCGGAATATGCGGTCATTGGACGCGTAGCTCGACGCATTTGGTCGAAGGCCCTTAAGGAAAAATATGGGGCCAATCCAAGGGCACAGATGTTGAAGTATCATATCCAAACCTCAGGAAGAAGCCTGCACGCACAGGAAATTGATTTTAACGATATCCGCACCACACTTCAGGCCTTGTATGCGATTTATGACAATTGCAATTCTTTGCATACCAATGCTTATGACGAGGCGATCACTACGCCTACAGAGGAGTCCGTCCGTAGGGCAATGGCCATACAGCTGATCATCAACAAAGAACTGGGATTGGCTAAAAATGAAAATCCAATACAAGGATCTTTCATTATTGAAGAACTGACCGAGTTGGTAGAGGAGGCCGTTTTAATGGAGTTTGACAGGATTACGGAACGTGGTGGTGTACTCGGAGCTATGGAAACAATGTATCAGCGCTCCAAGATTCAAGAGGAAAGCCTTCATTATGAAACCTTGAAACACTCGGGAGAATATCCGATTATTGGGGTAAATACGTTTTTGAGTTCCAAGGGTTCGCCGACCATTTTACCGGCAGAGGTGATCCGTGCTACAGAAACTGAAAAGGAAAATCAGATAAATACCTTGCAAAACCTTCACAAACGGGAGGCTGACGAGGCTGAGAAACAGTTGAACGAATTACAGGAAGTGGCCATTAACAATGAAAACATTTTTGAAAAGTTGATGGAGGCCGCCAAATATTGCTCGTTGGGCCAGATAACCGAAGCGCTGTTCCAAGTAGGGGGGCAGTACCGAAGAAATATGTAGGGGAAATTAGTCGTTCTTGTTGATCAAGGACTTTCTCCATTTTTTAAAGGAAACACGGAATATGCGAATCTCTTTTCTAAGGAGGTTCAGGTATTCCTTTTCTTTTACCCCGTCACGTTCCAATCCATTGCAATAAGCCAAGATGTTACGGGTCATGATGTTTACGTAAGAAAGGCTCCTCATACGAACGGACGGGCAATTGCTCAATGCGGCTTGTTCGACCTCTTTGGTAATAAGGTCGGCATCGGCCAACAGGGATTTGGAAATGTCATCTCGGAAAGAATCTATTTTGCGCAGGGACAAAATCTCTCTGTTTTGGGCAAAATAAGCCGCAACCGCTTCGCTCATGTCGCGAAGGGCCAAAGATCTACGGTATACACCAAGGGAATTAAGAGAATGTCTCTCCATGTTTTTCTAGCAATTTTGTATTATAAAATTAAGCACGATTCAATTTTTTTTACTTTTGTTAATAAAGCTATTATTCGATTTTACTTTCGATAACAAAAAAATAGTGGTATATTTCTTTATATATGAAGATAGATGACTTGAATTGGCAAATATTGAACCATTTGCAGCAAAATGCGAGGGAATCATTTGCCAATATTGGTAGGAAAATCGGGTTGACACCACCCGCTGTGGCGGAGCGCGTGAAAAAGATGGAAGACCTCGGGATTATTGAGCGTTATGGAGCCAACATTTCTTATGTTGAAGCTGGTTATCAGCTTAAGGCCATAATTATGTTGAGGGCTTTTATGGGAAAGTTGAAGCCTTTTCTGGATAAGGTAAAAACCTTTCAAGAGGTGGTCAATTGTTATCGAATAACGGGTAATGAAAACATCATTATGGAGGTAGTGCTCAGAGATCAATCGCATTTAGAAAAATTTATTGATGAACTTATCGTTTATGGAGAATGTAGGACGCACATTGTATTGTCCAATGTTGTAGCTAATTCACCCATCAAA
Organism: [Muricauda] lutisoli (nom. illeg.); assembly: GCF_017313105.1. Taxonomy (GTDB): domain Bacteria; phylum Bacteroidota; class Bacteroidia; order Flavobacteriales; family Flavobacteriaceae; genus Flagellimonas; species Flagellimonas lutisoli. The sequence goes on from NZ_JAFLND010000001.1 coordinate 352,202, forward strand.
AAAAGTAAGGTGAGTAAATAGCTTTCTTGTTAAATTGGTTATTTGAAACATACTTTGGCTGGATTTTTGTGAACTTAGAATTATGAAAAAAACATACTTGCTAACCTTTCTGACCTTTTTTTGTGCAATTTCAGTCTTTTCGCAACTAATGGTGTTGAAAAAGGGGGAGATTGTTGAAAATCTCTCGATCAAAGATTCTACCAATAGTAAATACTCCATATATATTCCCAAAGAATTCTCCATGGATAAGGAATGGCCGTTACTTATGGTGATAGATGCTGAGGGAGAGGAAGAAAAAGCACTTTCTATGTTTGTGTTGGCCGCCGAAAAAGAAGGATATGTTTTGGCTGCTCCTAAATTGGCCGATAGTATTTCGTTGTCCAAGAACATGGTGGTCACAAGTAGGGTAATCCAAGAAATTGTCGGTATGTTGCCCATAAAGGCAAATCGGATTTATGCGGCAGGAGCAGCATCTGGAGGCCAATTTGCAAGTTTGGTCCCTGTTCTAATTAATAATGTGAGCGGCGCCATGTCGATTGGTGCATCTTTGGCCAATAGAGAAATTATCAATATCAAGGATTCTTTTCATTTTGTTGGTATTGTCAGTAAAGAGAATTTTAGTTACCCATTTATGCTCACCGATACCAAATTGTTGGACAAGTATAAGTTTCCCAATCAAATGTTACTTTTTGATGGTGATGGAAAATGGCCAGGTGTTTCTTATATAGAAAAAGGGATGCAACTCTTTACTTTGGATGCAATGGGCAGAAAATGGATTTCCATGGATTCTACCTATGTGGAGCGAGCCTATAAAAAGGATTTGGATAAGGTAAATCAATTGAAAAGTATTGGTGATTTATTGTGGGCTGAGCATTATATGACCGAAATGATGTCCATGTACGGAGCTTTTAAAAATATGGACTCCCTTAGATCGGCACAAAAAGACCTAAGAAGAAACAAGGACTTCAAGTTGATGAAAAGGGCAGAAAATGCTGCCTTTTTACAGGAATCCATGCTTAAGGAGGACTACCAATACTATATGGAAGATGATCTCTACGCCCATAATTTCAATAATTTGGGGTGGTGGAATTATCAAATGGGGGAGATACATAAATTCATCTCGGGCTCAAAACCATTCGAAAAACAAATGGGACATCGATTGTTGGGTTTTGTGAATGCCTTGGCCGAGGATAATATTGAAATTATTTCGTCGGAAGCGGTGGTAGATGAAGATGCTTTGGCATTTTTATACATGCTAAAAACTATTTTGGAACCCGATAATTTCGATTTCTACTTTAAGATCATTTCTCTAAGTGCCAAGAACGATGATTTTGGTACCTCACTGTTTTATTTGGAAGAGTTGTTGAAAAAAGGTTTTAAGGATAAGGAAAAACTCTATAGCCTGGAAAATATCGCTTTGTTCCGTATTACACCCGAATTCAACCAAGTTGTCTCAAAATATTTGGAGGATGCTCGGTATGATATCGAAGTTGAGGAAAACCGACCATAGCTCAAAATTTGAAGCCTTCCGAGTTTAAGCTGTATTTTTGCATAAATATCTTCTGAATGAAATATGCAGTCTTACTTTCTATGGTTTTTTTAATGTCCTGTGGACAAGGTAAAAAGTACCACGATGACGAAGAAAAAGTAACTTCCAAATCCGATGTGATTGCGGATATCCTCGAATATCAGAAGGAGCAAAATGAAAGTTTTAAAGATCCTGATTCTTCTCCGTTACCGGATAAATACCGTAAAGACTTTGATGGTCTTGATTTTTTTGAACCCGACACCACTTATATTGTAAAAGCACGTTTTGAGCGCACTCCCGATGCGGAACCTTTCCTTATGCCAACAACAACGGATAGACAAACCCAGGAAGTAGTTTACGGAATCGCACATTTTACACTAAATGGTGCAGAGCATCAATTGGAGGTATACCAAAGTTTGGGTTTAATGGATGATGAAGAATACGAGGATTATCTGTTTTTGCCTTTTTTGGACAATACCAATGGGGAAGAAACTTATGGAGGGGGGAGGTACATTGATTTGAGCATTCCCAAAGGCGACACTTTGGTAATAGATTTTAACAAAGCCTACAATCCTTACTGTGTATATAATAAAAAGTACTCCTGCCCTCTAGTGCCAAGGCAAAACTATTTGAGAACTAAAGTGAGAGCAGGAGTGAAAAATTTTATCAAGGACTAAAAAAAGCCTTATTCCTAATGGAGTAAGGCTTTTTCATATCCATATCTATCTATTCTTAGAAGGAGTAAATAGCAGCGATCAAGAAAGAAGACTGGTTGCTTGTGAAAGCTCCGTCGCTATCTACATAAGGCTCTATATCGTTCCCCCAAGTGTCCAAACGTACCTCTGGTTTTATAATAAGATTGTCTTTTGTAAAGCTACCGGTCAATGTTAGCCCAAGAACAGGGGAATCATCATCAACGGCATCGTCAGTGAACGTCATATATTCTCCACGAAGTCCAATGGCAAAATTATCGGATGTTGTTAATTGTGGATAGATGGCTGCACCATAGAAACCAGTTCCTGTTTCTGAGTTGTCATTGTAAGCTGCATTGATTCCAAAGAAGAAATCCTCAGTAAGATCAAATCCTCCAGTGTAATCAATTTCAAAACCAAGACCACCACTTTTGCCGCTATCGTAGTAAAGGTTCAAGAATTGACCGTAAGCACCTAGTTGACCACCCAAGGAATATTCACCAGAATCACTGATGTCGTTGGTGTCCCATGGATTCATCACTGCAAGCATTAAGCTAACATCATCGGACAGGGCAAAATCTGCCTTTACTCCCAAGTGTGAAAATGGTCCATTGGAGAATAGGTAAGAAACACTGTAGTTGAAGTTGGCTTGTGGAGCAATCACTTCATATCCTAAAAAGGTGTTGAAACGCCCCATGGTCAATGTTGTGCTCTCGGAAACATTCCAATACACATAGGCCTGGTTGATGATACCGTTAAGTACATCGTTGTTAAAAGTGGCCTCGGTACCCCTAGGTCCAAAAACCAAGTCAACTACAACACCTGTATCACCCATGTCGTAGGTACCAACTAGGTTGGCCATACCCAATGCAAAACCAGTTTGGTTTGCAAAAGAAGTAAAGGAGGCAGTGGTGGATTCTCCGGCATCGTGGAAGGTAGTTCTGTAATAGGCATCAACAGATCCACTTAGGCTAAATTTAGATGCTTCTTCCTCTTGTGCTGAGGCCGAAAATGTTACCATTGAAATGATGGCGATAGCCAAAATTTTTCCGAAATTTGTATTTATAATCGTTTTCATATCATAATCATTTTAAGTTGTCCTTTTAGCGAAGGACAGTTAGTTGTATAATTGTGAGTTTGATTGAGAAGGTTATCTAACGGAGCGTTTGGCAGAACGCTCCGTTTCCTTTTGTCAATCTTTTTGTGAGTTTGAAACTATTTGTCTTGTGAAATATGTTCTGGATAAGCTTCAACACCATGTTCGTGCATGTCCAAGCCATCAACTTCCTCTTGCTCCGATACACGAAGTCCGATAGTTTTCTTCAAAATAAAGAGTACTACAAAGGAGGCGACCGCTGCCCAAACAATATAGGCCAAAGACCCATAGGTCTGAACCCAAAGTAGTTTTCCGCTACCACCATAGAACAATCCACCATCCAATGCGAATAGGCCGATCAATACAGTTCCTAGGAATCCGCATACTCCGTGAACGGAAATGGCTCCTACTGGATCGTCAATCTTAAGTTTCTTATCAATAAATTCGATGGATAGTACCACTACAATTCCACACACTAAACCAATGGCAAGGGCTCCCCATGCGTTTACGGATCCACACCCAGCGGTAATACCTACCAGACCGGCCAATGCACCGTTCAAGGTCATGGAGATATCAGCTTTACCATATCTGGCCCACGTAAAGAACAGGGCTGCAATGGCGCCAATTGCGGCTGCTAGGTTGGTATTGATGATAACACTTGTAGCACCGATGGTATCGTCACCGCCCCAAGCCAATTGGGAGCCACCGTTAAATCCGAACCATCCTAACCATAGGATGAACACACCAAGTGCACCAAAGGCCATGTTGTGTCCCGGAATCGCCTGAGCTTTTCCGTCTACATATTTACCAATTCTTGGCCCAACCAAAATGGCAGCTACCAATGCAGCGGCACCACCTACGGCATGTACTACGGATGAACCTGCAAAATCTACAAATCCTGCTGTGTTCAGCCATGCATCGTCATCAAATGGCCAGTACCAGCTACCTGAAATAGGATAAATCAGTGTGGTAAGGATAGCGGAGAAAATCAAATAAGTTGAGAATTTGGTTCTTCCAGCAATCGCTCCCGATACAATGGTTGCTGCTGTGGCACAGAACACCGTTTGGAAAAACAGGTTGTACCAATCATCAGCACTAAAAAAGAAATATCCTTGATCGGATGGACTGGATCTAAAAAATCCACCACCTACAAGGTCGCTACCATACATAATGGCATAACCTACTGCCCAGAACATAACCGAACCAACGGCTAAGTCCATTACGTTTTTCATAATTATATTACCACTGTTCTTGCTACGGGTAAAACCTATCTCCAATAGGGTAAATCCTGCCTGCATAAAAAACACCAAAATGGCTGCCAGGGTAATCCACAATGCGCCCATGTCGCCAGTAATGGCTTCAACGGCTTTATCTATCGCTTCTTGTTCTTGTACAATCATAATCTAAGTTTTTAAGTTTTTTGGCTAATAATGTTAGTTGATTCCGGCGCTTCCGCTTTCCTTTGTCCTGATCCTGTAGGCTTCGATCACATCGGAGACGAAAATTTTTCCATCACCTACGTTGCCTGTTCCTGCAGTATCCAGTAAAACATTCACGGTTTTTTCCAGAAAGTCATCGCTAACCACGATAACCAAATACCTTCTCTGTATATCGCTTGTACTATAGGAGATACCACGATACACATGTCCTTGTTTCTCATTTCCAACTCCAGTTACATCCCAGTAACTAAAGAAGTTGACCTCAATTTGATGCAGGGCTTTCTTTACCTCATCAAATTTGGATTTTCTGATAATTGCCTCGACTTTTTTCATAATTAAGTAGTTAATTGATGGGCCAAATATATAGGAATTCAATCGAGACTATTGAAAATTGGAGGGTAGTTCCATGATTTTTATGGGTATAAGAAAAATACCCCTTTAATTTTAGGGGTATTTAATTTTAGGTTAACTTTTGTTATCTTTTTGTTGATTTAATCTTAATATTAAAGCTCTTTATCTTAATTTTTTTCAAGAAAATGGCTTTAACACATGATGAATGTTCATTTTTTAACAAATTTTAACTATAAAAACACAATTTGTAACGGCTAAATGTTTTTGGCGATCCATAATCCTAAAACCACAGCCAAAACTCCGACACCAATACTAGAGAACATGTAAATGGCCAAATTGAGAAGGTCGCCATTTTTTAGAAAAGAATGTTTCTCAAAAGCAAATGCGGAAAACGTAGTAAATCCACCACAAAATCCGGTGGCCAAGAACAGCGTATTATTATAGGTGAGTATGTTTCCTTTAGCGGAAAGCCCTAAAAAAAGGCCAATCAACAGACAGCCTAACATATTGACCAAAAAGGTCCCCAAGAAGAAATTATGAAAAAGAGGGTTGAGCGGTTTGGAAATCAAATAGCGAAGAACGCTTCCAAATCCCCCTCCAAAAAAGACAAGTAAGGCCTGTTTCATGACCTAAAGGTACAAACTATACCGCTTCCTTATATTCGGTTTCTACAGCCTCACGGGGGAAAAGTTTGGTAGTTGAGGCCTCTGAAATCCGTTGGATCGGTTTAGTGAACCTTTCCTTTGCTCCATTGACGCTGAAAATCAGCAGAATGGCGTTCACGGCAAGCAATACAAAAAGTATACTAAAAAATACAGTCATTGAGGTTAGGTGCTTAAGTATTGTTGGACAAAAGTACGGGTTTTCCTATAAGAACGAAATCTAGGCGCTGCTATTGTTGTGAAAGGAGGAATTTTTGTGGTAACGGCAATTTAACCGTTAATTTTTGAGGAAGTATTTAATTATGAACAGGATAATTATAAAAGCTATGAATGAAATCAGAATCCAAATAACACCTTTATAGTTTTTCTTGTGTAGTTTTTTATCCTTTCTGTACGATAATGAGATGATTATGACGAAGGCGATAAAAAATAAGGCCGCAAAAATTATCTGTCCTGTGCTGAACATATTTTATATTTTTATGCAAAGCTAAATCAAATAAGTGTAATGGAAAGTAAAATTAAAGCCGTGGAGCTATTCCACAATTCTTTCGGCCTCGGGGTTTCCCAAAAGCCAAAAGCTGATTTGGGAAAGGACAAGAACAAACTTCGATTTAATTTGATGGACGAGGAAAACCAGGAATATTTGGAAGCCGCAAATAATGGTGATTTGATTGAAGTGGCGGATGCCTTGGGAGACATGCTGTACATTTTATGCGGAACCATTCTGGAGCATGGTATGCAATACAAGATTGAAGAAGTTTTTGAGGAAATACAGCGAAGTAATATGAGCAAACTAGGTGATGACGGAAAGCCTATTTACCGCGAGGATGGTAAGGTGCTCAAGGGGCCAAACTACTTTAAGCCGGACATCCAAACCATTATAGATAAATAAAAAAGGCGCCACCTGGCGCCTTTTCTTTTTTTATTGGGTGACTTCGTATCGCCATCCGAATTTATCTTCGGCACGGTTGTATTGAATGTCCGTGATCCTTTTCTTTAACAAGGACGCATAGCTTTCCTCCAATTCGGGCAGGTCGTAATCTTTGCCATGGTAACCAAAACCTGAAATAGGAGATACCACAGCGGCAGTACCAGCACCGAACATTTCTTTTAAGGAGCCATTCTCTGCGGCTTCCACCAATTCGTGAACGGATATTTTTCTAACCTCGGTTTTAATGCCTTCGTCCTTGGCAATGTCCAAAATGCTTTTTCTCGTTATCCCATCCAAGATACGGTCACTGGTTGGGGCTGTCAATAAGGTGTCCTCAATGCGAACAAAAACATTCATGGCACCTGCTTCCTCTATAAACTCATGGGTGTTGTCATCGGTCCAGATTACTTGTTGGTAACCTTTTTCGGCTGCCAGTTGTGTTGGGTAAAATTGACCGGCGTAGTTACCGCCTGCTTTTGCATATCCTACACCACCGTTTGCTGCTCTGGAGTACGTTTCTTCAATGAGTACTTTTACCTTGCCAGAGAAATAGGCTCCTGAAGGTGCACAGGCGATGATGAATTTATACTCATCGGCAGGAGAGGCATGGAATCCGTTTCCTGAAGCAAAAACAAAAGGCCTTATATATAAGGAGCTACCTGGGTTTTGTGGTATCCAATCACTTTCCAGCTGGATCAGTGCATTTAGACCTTCCATAAAATAAGCTTCAGGTATTTCTGGAATGGCCAACCTTTTCGCCGATTTGTTCAAGCGTTTCCAGTTTTCCTCGGGTCTAAAGAGCCATGCTTTCCCATTTTCGTCCTTGTAGGCCTTCATGCCTTCAAAAATGGATTGCCCATAATGGAAAATCTTTGCGGATGGGTCCAGTGTAATGGATTGGTAGGGAACCACTTTGGGCTCCGACCACTTACCGTTCTTATAATCACAGACCAACATATGGTCGGAATAGACACTTCCAAAGGAAAGATTGTCAAAATCCACATCGTGGATTTTGGATGATTTTGTTTTCTCTACAGCAATTTTGTTAGCCATTGTTTCCATATCACTTACATTTACCGTGTTAAAATTAGCTATTTATTGTTAGTTTTGGATGTTTCAGAAACCTAAATGTCATACTTGACCTACAATTAATTAAATGTTATCAAAAATGAGAATTTTTAACACTTTTGCTGCAGTTTTTTTAGTGGGTGTTTCGCTTGTTTCGTGCAAACAGGAAATTATTAAGGGTGATTATTTTGGAGAAGAATTTGAAGTTTCTCGAAAGGCTTCAAAAACATCCGCTCCTTTTGATGGAATCTCGGGCAAGGATTCTCTGCAGACCCAAATTATAGGTGAAATCAAGGAAGTTTGTCAGTCCAAAGGCTGCTGGATGAAGGTGCAATTGGATTCCGACGACGAAGTTTTTGTCCGATTTAAGGATTATGGGTTTTTTGTTCCCAAAGATGCGGCAGGAAAAAAAGTGGTGATGAACGGTGCGGCCTTTTTTGAGGAAATGTCTGTGGAAGACCAAAGACATTATGCAGAAGACGAAGGTGCCTCCGAAGATGAGTTGGCCCAAATAACCGCTCCCAAGAAAACGCTAAGGTTTGAAGCGGAAGGGGTACTGATCGCCAACCAACCTTGAAACGAAAAATAATCACGACCGGTGATGGTTCCAAGACCATCCAAATTGAGGACTGGGACGAACAGTACCACTCTAAGCACGGTGCGGTTCAAGAAGCCTATCATGTTTTTATAAAACATGGTTTAAGATTATTTCAAAATGAAAAAATCAATTTACTGGAGATAGGTTTTGGAACGGGCTTGAATGCTCTAATCACTTTTCATGAAGCGATAGAACAACAGTTACAGATTGATTATGTAGGTGTGGAGGCTTTTCCTGTTTCTATTGAAGAAGTAAATCAATTGGGCTATTGTGAGCAGTTGGGGTTTGAAGATTTGGAAGTATCCTTCCAAAAAATGCACAGTTCCCCTTGGGAAAAGACCATTTCAATTACACCTGATTTTTCCATTTTAAAGCAAAAAAGAGATTTTAAGCAGATCAATGAGGAAAATCTGTTCAACCTTGTTTATTTTGATGCTTTTGGTGCTAGAGTGCAGCCCGAACTCTGGACCGAGGAGATTTTCTTGCAAATGTATCGGGCATTGCAAGTAAATGGTGTTTTGGTCACCTATGCTGCCAAAGGTAGCGTACGAAGGGCCATGCAAGCGGTTGGATTTACGGTGGAACGATTGCCCGGGCCTCCAGGAAAAAGAGAAATGCTTCGCGCCAAAAAACTATAGTATTTGCCAAGGATGTGTTAACTGGCCAGTGATAGGTGTCATAAATTGTACTAAAGTTTAAACAAATATGTTAAACCTAAATTAAGGTCTCAAAAACAGACGATTAAACTTATAAATTTGTATAAAATGATAGTATGAAGGTGTTGATAACAGGTGCTACGGGATTGGTGGGGCAGACCATAGTAGAGGTTTTGCACCAAAGAGGTATTCCCGTAAATTATTTGACCACAAGCAAAGAAAAGATTACTTCCAAAGAAGATTTCCATGGTTTTTATTGGAATCCGGCCAAAGGGGAAATAGACTTGGAGTGCTTTAAGGATGTTCAGGCCATAATTAATTTGGCCGGCACCAATATAGCCAAACGTTGGACTCCTGAGCATAGAAAAAAAGTACTTTCCAGCCGTGTAGATAGTCTGCAGACACTTAAAAAAGGACTGGAGCAGTCCAATAATCGAGAAGTGGAATGTTTGGTTTCCGCTTCGGCCATTGGTATTTACCCCAGCTCCATGTGTGATTATTATGAAGAGGATACAGATAAGGTGGACAATGGCTTCCTAGGAGAGGTTGTGACCAAATGGGAAGCTGAGGCAGAAACATTTAAGGACTTAGGAGTTGATGTGGCCAAAATCCGGATCGGTCTGGTTTTGTCCAAAGATGGTGGAGCTCTGCCCAAAATGGCCCTGCCCATTAAAAACTTTGTAGGTGCACCCATAGGTAGTGGTGATCAATGGCAATCTTGGATTCATATTGAAGATTTGGCACAGATGTTTGCTTTTGCCGTTGAAAACAACCTGCAAGGAACATATAATGGCGTGGCTCCAAACCCTGTTACAAATACAAAGCTTACCAAAGAATTGGCTAGAATTTTGGATAGACCTCTTTGGATGCCCAATGTTCCCGCGTTTATTTTAAAAGTGATTTTGGGCAAAATGTCGACACTTTTGTTGGCTAGCCAGCGTGTAAGCAGTAAAAAGATTGAAGATGAGGGGTTTTCCTTTCAGTATGTAAATATTTGTCAAGCGCTGAAAGCTTTGTACGCACCTCAAGGGGAAGAAGGAGTTCCTGTATCCATTGAGGCATAGGAACCCATTTTCATGACGATTTTAATGTGTAAAGTCCGCTTCGGCGGCTTTTTTTATGTTTTGCGGTGACATTTTGACATTTTTGGACAATTGGCAGTACTTTTGCCACTTCAAATCGGAATAAATAACAATAGAACATGAGCGATAAAAGTAAGGTTGAGGAAATGGAAGATGAGCCTAAAAAAGGGCAAACCGAAGAGAGTACTGAGCTGAACGATGAGCATATAGAAGCCAAAAACGAGGAAGAGAACGGGGAAGAACTTTCCGAAGAGGAAAAGTTACGCGAGGATTTGGCCAAGGAAAAGGAAAAGTTCCTTAGACTTTTTGCAGAGTTTGAAAATTACAAGCGAAGAACTTCTAAGGAGCGTATGGATTTGTTCAAAACAGCTGGACAGGAGGTCATGGTGGCCTTGTTGCCCATTATGGATGATTTTGATCGTGCCTTAAAGGAACTCTCCAAGTCGGAGGACAAAGAAATGTTCAAAGGAGTTGAACTCATCAGCAATAAGTTCAAGGAGACCCTTAAGAACAAAGGTTTGGAACAAGTTCAGGTGGAGCCCGGGGATACATTCGATGCCGAGGTGCACGATGCCATCACGCAAATACCGGCACCTGACAAGAAAATGAAAGGGAAAATCATAGATGTCGTTGAAAAAGGTTTCAAACTTGGTGACCGAATCATCAGACATCCAAAAGTTGTTGTTGGAAACTAAAGCTGTATGAAGGAAGATTATTACGAAATATTGGGAGTCTCCAAAGGAGCTTCAGCTGCAGAAATAAAAAAGGCCTACCGAAAAAAGGCCATCGAATTCCACCCGGATAAGAATCCAGGCGATACCAAAGCTGAGGAAATGTTCAAGAAATCCGCCGAGGCTTATGAAGTGTTGGGCAACCCTGACAAAAGGGCAAAGTATGACCAATTTGGCCATGCAGCCTTCGATGGTAGCGGAGGATTTGGCGGCGGAGGTATGAACATGGATGATATCTTTAGTCAGTTCGGTGATATTTTTGGAGGAGCCTTTGGCGGTGGATTCAGCGGATTTGGTGGATTTGGCGGCGGACAACGCAGGGCCAAGGGAAGCAACTTGCGTATTCGTGTAAAGTTGACGCTGGAAGAAGTTGCCAACGGAGTGGAGAAGAAAGTCAAGGTAAGGCGTAAGCTTCAAGCGGACGGCGTAACCTATAAAACCTGTCCCACTTGTAATGGTACCGGACAGATTACCAAGATTACCAATACCATATTGGGTAGAATGCAAACGGCAACCACTTGTACTACTTGCGGCGGCGCAGGGCAGTCCATAGACAAAAAACCTGCTGGAGCCGATGCTCAGGGCCTAAAAGTGGAAGAGGAGACCGTTTCCATTAAAATACCACCGGGAGTAGAGGACGGCATGCAACTTAAAGTAGCAGGAAAAGGTAACGATGCCCCTGGTAACGGAATAGCAGGGGATTTGTTGGTGGCCATTGAAACTTTGGAGCACGATACCCTAAAGCGTGAAGGGGACAACCTACATTATGATTTGTACATAAGTATGCCCGAGGCAGTTCTGGGCAGTTCCAAAGAAATTGACGCAATAGGCGGGAAAGTCCGTATAAAACTGGAACCAGGCCTACAGTCTGGAAAAATTTTAAGGCTCAGAGGCAAGGGAATCAACAGTCTCAATGGCTATGGAGCAGGAGATTTGTTGGTGCACGTAAATGTTTGGACACCAAAGAATATAAATAAAGAGCAAAAGGAATTTTTTGAGCGTATGCAGGACGATGACAATTTTGTCCCCAGGCCCGAAAAATCTGATAAATCCTTTTTTGAGAAGGTAAAAGATATGTTCTCTTAAGAATAAAAACCTTCTGTTAAAATAAAAAACGTATATTTGAAACTGATGTTGGGTGACCGATATCTAATTTTCTTTTTCATAGCAATTTTTTTCCCATCCTTGATTTTTTTAAGGGTGGGTTTTTGTTTTTATAGGAAATAAGGTATCCAGCAAATACATATCTTTGAAAAAATTGTTTACATGGATCATATCCTTGTTGCCGAAAATGTGACCAAAACTTATGGTGATTACACAGCGCTGAGCAACATTTCACTACAAATTCCCACGAATTGCATTTATGGACTCTTGGGTCCTAACGGGGCCGGTAAAACCTCGTTCATCAGGATTATCAATCAAATAACGCATCAGGATTCCGGTGATATTTTTTTGAATGGTGAACCTTTGGCCCCAAAGCATATTGCATCCATTGGGTACCTGCCCGAGGAACGAGGGTTGTATAAAAGTATGAAAGTAGGCGAGCAGGCATTGTACTTGGCGCAATTGAAAGGATTGTCCAAAAGCGAGGCCAAGAAGCGTCTTCTATATTGGTTCGACCGCTTGAACATTGGGGATTGGTGGGATAAAAAGATACAAGAGCTCTCGAAGGGGATGGCACAAAAAATTCAGTTTATTGTTACCGTGCTCCATGAACCCAAACTATTGATCTTTGATGAGCCTTTCAGTGGTTTTGACCCCATAAATGCCAACATCATCAAGGATGAAATCCTTCAACTAAAGGAAAACGGAACCTCTATTATTTTTTCCACACACCGAATGGAATCGGTGGAAGAGCTATGTGAGCACATTGCCCTTATACACAAATCGGAAAAAATCCTTGACGGAAAATTGTCCGATATCAAAAAAGCCTACAAGAGCAATATATTCGATGTAGGTCTTTATGTGGAAAAAGATGCAGCTGCAATGATGCGTTCATTGAAAGACAAATTCAATATTCTTTCCTCTGTGGTTGATGCCGATGAAAATCAATTGAACTTTAAGGTGCAATTGTCATCCTATCAAACAGGGGACATTTTAACGGAACTTTCCAAAGGTGCCAATATTAACAGGTTCGAGGAAACCATACCATCTGCTAACGATATTTTTATTCAAACCGTAAACAACAAGGACAATGGCCAGTAAATTAGGGTTGATCATTAAACGGGAGTATTTGGCCAAGGTGCGCAACCGTTCCTTTGTTGTTATGACCATTTTAAGTCCACTTTTAATGGTTGGAATGATTGTTCTTATAGCCTATTTGGCCAAGGTAAATGACGATGAGACCAGAGTGGTGACGGTTTTGAACGAAAGTTCCTTTTTTCAAAGTGACTTCAATCCCTCAAAAAATATTTCTTTCGTTCATCTGAAAGATTTGAGTTTGGAGCAGGCAAAAGATTCCACTACGGCATTGGAATATTACGGATTGCTGTACATTCCACCGGCTCCGACCGTCGAGCAGGTTGCCAATGCCGCTTATCTGTATACCAAGGACAATCCAAACACATCGGTGACACAGGAATTGGAGGATATATTTCAGAGCCGTTTGAGACAAGACAGGTTGCAAAAGTTGGGGGTGAGTTCTGAGCAATTTTCCAGTGTGGAAAAATCTTTCGAAATAAATCTTTCAACGTTCGATGGAGAAAAGAGTATGAAAGGTATCAACGAGATCAAAGCTTTTATCGGGGGAGGTTTTGGATACGCCATCATGATGTTCATTATTATTTACGGCGGTTTTGTGATGCGAAGTGTGATCGAAGAAAAAACCAGTAGGATCATCGAGGTGATCATTTCCTCGGTAAAGCCTTTTCAATTAATGCTGGGCAAGATCATTGGTAATTCCTTGGCGGGAATCACGCAGTTTTCCATCTGGATTATCTCCGCATCAGTATTAATGTTTGTAGTTGTATTGATTTTTGGGGTGGACCTGACAGCGCTTTCTGCGGACAGTACTGGTGTGACTCCTGGAGCAATGGGCGTGTCTCAATTAGGTGCAATGGATAGTGAAATGATGATGTACGCAAAAGAAATTTACGATATTCCTTGGGGCTTATTGATTATATCTTTCTTCATATATTTTGTTCTGGGGTATCTTATTTACAGTTCCATTTACGCAGCCATTGGTGCGGCTGTGGATAATGAGACAGATACACAGCAATTTATTTTCCCTATTATATTACCTTTAATGTTGGCTATTTATGTTGGGTTCTTTTCCGTATTCAGTAATCCACATGGGCCCATTGCAGTCGGGTTTTCGTTGTTTCCATTAACATCACCAATTGTAATGCTGATGAGGTTGCCTGGGGGAGTAGGGGAAGGAGGAGTGCCCTTATGGCAATTTTTATTGTCTATATTTCTTTTGATCGTTACCTTTTTGGGTATCGTATCATTGGCGGCTAAAATTTATAGAACCGGTATCTTAATGTACGGTAAAAAGCCTACATACAAAGAATTGATTAAGTGGTTAAGATATTAGAGCAGTATGCAAGAAGGAGCAGAAGATATAAAGGAAATTATACAGGAAGATGTTTGGGGGTCCATTAAAGATTTTTTAGATCTGGGATTCCATATTGGTCAGGGCGAAAAATCCATTCACCTTACCATTGGATTATTGTTGCTTTTAACCCTAACATTGATCGCAACAAACTTTATACTTAAATGGCTACGGCATCTCATAACCCGAAAAATGCAACAGGAAGACAAGCAAAAGTTTTCCAGTGTTTTTAAGTTCCTGAACTATGTAATTTACCTGATTGCAGTTTTGGTCACCTTAAGTGCTGCAGGGGTGGACATTACCTTGGTAATTACGGCATCGGCCGCGCTGTTCGTTGGTTTGGGGCTCGCCTTGCAAGAATTGTTCAAAGATATTCTTGGAGGTATTTTTATTATAGTCGACAAATCCCTGCAAGTTGGGGATGTTGTGGAAGTAGATGGGAAAGTAGGCAAGGTGTTCGAAATTAAATTGCGCACCACTAGGGCCATTACACGTGACGACAAGGTGTTGATACTGCCCAACCATAAATTTATAAGCGACATTGTTTACAATTATACTCAAAACCATAGAACCACACGTGAAAAAGTAAGTGTGGGTGTAGCTTATGGAAGTGATGTTGATCTGGTGACGAAAATATTGGAGGAAATAGCCCATGGGCAAAGGCAGGTACTCAAAAGCCCAAAACCATTTGTACTTTTTGAGGATTTTGGGGATTCGGCCTTGATTTTTTCCATATACTTTTTTACCAACGATACTTTTAGGGACCCAAGGATAAAAAGCGAAATGCGTTATAAGATCAATGCCAAGTTCAAAGAGAACAACGTTAGTATACCGTTCCCACAGCGCGACATACACATTATTCAGCCTAAACAATAGATAGACATAAAAAACTCAGTTAACCATATTGCAATCAGAAAGTGGTTCATTTTCATTGTAATACTTTGCGGCTCCAATATATGGGCACAGAGCACGGATATTTTTAGGGTGGAATACCTCAATATCCCCGAAAATGATACAGGGATCAAAACACAACGCTATAAGGCGCTTCTGAATTTGCCCATAAAGCTCAATGAAAAGGAGGATTATCTTATTACCGGAATGGAATACAATCGTTTCGATATGGGATATTCCGAGAATTTGCCTTTTGATAAAAGTGAACTGATACGCTTTCATGTTATCGATTTGAATGTGGGCTACCTCACCAAATGGAATGAAAATTGGAACCTGGTCACCATTTTAACACCAAGAATGGCTTCCAATTTCATGAACGGTACCGTTACCGACGATTTTTTTATGAATGCCACTGCAACTTTTTGGAAAGAACGCCCAAATGCAGATAAGCCGTATCGTATTGTTTTGGGGTTGACCTACAATAGCACAACCGGATTACCGGTGCCCCTTCCCTTGGTCAACTATTATCGTAGGTTTCATCCCAATTGGTCGTTTACGTTTGGAATACCAAAATCAAGTTTACGGCATTACTTCAATAAAAAGCATTCCTTGGAAATGGCACTATTATTGGATGGTTACTTTATAAACCTTCAGAACGATATTCTTTTGGACAACGGCCAAGTGGCTTCGAAGATATCGCTTACTTCATTGTTGGGAACATTGGTGTACCAATATAATATATCCAAGAGAATGTCGCTTTTTGCCATGGTCGGTAAAACGGTTGTTCAGGAAGGAATATTAAGAAATGATGATCAAGGCAAGGTTTATTTGTTGAATGACGAATCAAATTTTTATATTAGAACAGGCTTCAAAATAGGAGTATTTTAAATAGCAGCTTATGTCAAAAATTTTGGTAATAGAGGACGAATCGGCAATTAGAAGGGTATTGGTTAAAATACTTGCTGAAGAAAACGACAGCTATAATGTAGTGGAGGCGGAAAACGGCCTTGCCGGTATCGATGCCATCAAAAAAGAAGATTTTGACCTAGTACTGTGTGATATTAAGATGCCCAAGATGGATGGGGTGGAAGTCTTGGAAGCCGCCAAAAAGATTAAACCTGAAATCCCCTTCATTATGATTTCGGGACATGGGGATTTGGACACGGCCGTGAACACCATGAGGTTGGGCGCCTATGATTATATCTCCAAGCCACCGGATTTAAATAGATTACTGACCACGGTTCGTAACGCTCTGGAAAGAAAGGAACTTGCCGTTGAGAATAAAGTGCTAAAGAAAAAGGTCTCCAAGAACTACGAGATGATCGGGGAAAGCAAGGAAATAGCTGCAATCAAGGAAATGATTGAAAAAGTGGCGCCAACCGATGCCCGAGTGCTGATCACAGGCTCCAATGGTACAGGAAAGGAACTGGTGGCCCACTGGGTGCACCAAAAAAGCCCTCGATCATCATCGCCATTTGTAGAGGTCAATTGTGCCGCTATTCCCTCAGAACTGATAGAAAGTGAGTTGTTCGGACATGTTAAGGGTGCTTTTACATCGGCTGTAAAAGATAGGGCCGGTAAGTTTGAAGCAGCGAACAAGGGAACCATATTTTTGGATGAAATCGGGGATATGAGTTTGTCCGCACAGGCCAAAGTGTTAAGGGCCTTGCAAGAGAACAAAATCAGTCGCGTAGGTTCCGATAAGGATATTAAAGTGGATGTTCGTGTACTCGCAGCCACAAATAAAGATTTAAAAAAGGAGATAGAAGAAGGTAAATTCAGGGAAGACCTTTACCATCGCCTTGCAGTGATCTTGATCAAAGTACCTGCACTAAACGATAGGCGCGATGATATACCTTTGCTAATAGAGCATTTCTCCAAAAAAATTTCATCCGAACAAGGTACCGGACAAAAGAGTTTCTCCAAAAAGGCGATAGATCTACTAAAAAGCTACGATTGGACCGGAAATGTACGGGAACTCCGTAATGTGGTGGAACGATTGATCATCTTGGGCGGAAAGGAAGTATCCGAGGAAGATGTGAAATTATTCGCAAGCAAATAGGTCTAATTGCAATTCCCTAGCTTTTCCAAGGCTTCTTCCGCCAAGGTTTTTACCCTTTGGTGATATTCTTTTTTATGCTGGGAAAGCTCTGTGTTCAAAAGGGTCAAACGGGATTCTTCATAAATGTTTTTGATAAATCTATTGGCATCTTTGCAGTCCACATCGGTGACCACTTTGTTCAATGAAGATTCGAACCCTAGAAGACATTGATGTACTTGCTTTTTTACTGCTGCCCCCTGCGTCAATAACATTCCATTTTGAAAATCCAGTACTTCCTTGGTGTTCATAACCAAAACATTGCTGCCATAATCGCTGGATGTTTGTTGTCCGAACTCTTTTAACACGTTAAGACCTATTATAGTGCTTTCCAATGCCTTATGAAGTTTGAGCTTCGAATTTTGCAGCGCATTGGACTTTGTGGCAGATTTTAGATGGGAAAGCGTGGTACCAAGACTCTCTATGGCTCCCTCACAACCACAATCCAGAAAATTGCTTTTTGTTTTCTCTATACCATTCAATGCTTTATACGCATGGTATTTGGCCATGTTCAAATCTTTGGCCAGTACAGCTTCCTGGATTTGATTTTTAATATATTCCAAATTGGTGCTTGCATATTGGCAAGCATTTGCAGGGGAGTTGAACGAAGCCATGAGCCATAGGCCAAGTAAACCAATGACAAAGACTATAAGTAGGATAATCTTTCTGCTTTTCATAACGCTTTTTAGATTTGGGACCTTGCGTATTGATTTTCTTACAAGTTACATTTTCATCATTTTGATGGGTAAATAAATCGATTAAAGAACCATCTTAGACCGTAAGTGGTAAAAGTATCGATGAACTGCACTTTTCAAAAGTAGGTTGAAGTAGTTGCCAAAAAGAATTATATTCAATCCTATGAAAGAAATCAAAACAGAAAACTACAAAGTAGTTGATACCGTTACACTTACCGAGAAGGACACCTACGAAGATTTTGGTGCTTCAAAAAAGAAACTCAAAAAGGAGTTGAAGAATATACGAAAGGACTTGGGCGATTTTCAGGATACACTGTATGCCCATGGAAAATATGGGGTGTTGGTTTGTTTACAGGGCATGGACACCGCAGGGAAGGATAGTCTGATCAGGGAAGTTTTCAAGGATTTTAATGTTAGGGGAGTGGTAGTGCACAGCTTTAAAGTGCCGTCGACCCTGGAAAGAAAGCACGATTACCTTTGGCGCCATTACATCGATTTGCCCGAAAGAGGAAAGTTTTCTGTGTTTAACCGTACACATTACGAAAATGTATTGGTCACCAAAGTGCACCCGGAGTATATTTTAGGGGAGAACCTCCCCAATGTTGAGTCGGTAGATGATATTGATGATGGTTTTTGGGAAAGACGATATCAACAAATCAATGATTTTGAAAGGCATATAGCGGACAATGGCACAATAATTTTCAAGTTTTTCCTTCATTTATCCAAAGAAGAGCAGCGACATCGTTTATTGCGAAGAATTCGATTAAAGCAAAAAAACTGGAAATTTTCGCCTGGTGATCTTGAAGAAAGAAAGCTGTGGAACCAGTATGAAGCTTGCTACGAAGAAGCCTTGAGCAAAACTTCAAAAGAGCATGCCCCTTGGTTTGTAATACCTGCCGACAATAAGAAAGCGGCCAGGGTTATAGTAGCATCCATTATGATGGAAGCGTTAAAAAAGTACAAAGATATAGAGGAACCTGAGCTGGACGATGAAATAAAAGCTAATTTAGAAACCTTTAAACAAGAACTGGAAAAAGAAACCACATGAGAATAGTCTTACTTTTAACCTTTTTACTGGTCAGTACCCCATTTTTTTCTCAGACCGAGGATGAAAAACAAATAAAAGCAATTTACGATGAAGCTCTTACCAACGGGAAGGCATACGATTGGCTCAATTATTTGTCCAATCAAATAGGAGGACGGTTATCCGGTTCGGTGCAGGCACAACATGCCGTGGAGTATACCAAAGAACAACTCGACTCACTGGGACTCGACAAGGTATGGTTGCAACCTGTAATGGTACCTAAATGGGTGAGGGGAGTGCCCGAATTCGCCTATTTTGAAACTAAACCCGGACTTACCACCAATGTACCCATTTGCGCATTGGGCGGCTCCGTGTCCACACCAGCTGGCGGATTAAAGGCTAGCGTGGTGGAGGTAAAGGGCATCGAGGACTTGGAAAAACTGGGTAGGGATAAAATCGCAGGAAAGATTGTTTTCTATAACCGTCCGATGGACCCGACCTTGATCAATACCTTTTCGGCCTATTCAGGTTGTGTGGACCAACGATACTCAGGTGCTGCTGAAGCTGGAAAATATGGGGCGGTAGGAGTTATTGTACGTTCCATGAACCTTCGTTTGGACGATTATCCCCATACAGGATCTATGGGATATGGAGATACTCCGGTAAACCAGCGAATCCCAGCGGCAGCTATCAGTACCAATGGAGCGGAATTGTTGAGTACCACACTTAAATTAAATCCGGATGCAAAGTTCTATTTTAAACAAAATTGCAAGCAATTGGATGATGTGCAGTCATACAATGTAATTGGTGAAATTACGGGCAGTACCTATCCAAACGAAATTATGGTTGTAGGTGGCCACTTGGATTCATGGGACTTGGGAGATGGGTCCCACGACGATGGTGCTGGGTGTGTGCAGAGCATGGATGTATTGCGACTTTTAAAAGAAACTGGTTATAAACCAAAACGAACCCTTCGTGTAGTCTTGTTTATGAACGAGGAAAATGGAATGCGCGGAGGTAATAAATATGCAGAAGTGGCCCGAAATAAAAATGAGGAGCATGTATTTGCTTTGGAGAGTGATTCGGGCGGGTTTACCCCAAGAGGTTTTTCCATTGATGCATCTGCAGAAAATGTTGAACAGATCCAAGGTTGGAGAGATTTGTTCGAACCTTATTTGATTCACATGTTTTACGAAGGAGGAAGTGGAGCCGATATAGGTCCACTAAAAGAAGAAGGGATGGTATTGGCAGGTTTGCGACCCGATACCCAACGTTATTTCGACCACCACCATGCCGAAAACGATACCTTTGAGCATGTCAATAAGCGTGAATTGGAATTGGGGGCCGCTACAATGGCAAGCTTGGTTTATTTAATAGATAAATATGGCACTATCCCTACAAAAAAAATCAAAGGATAGTAAATGTAAAATATTGAAGTAGCCGTCCTTGCCTATATAGGTTTGGGCGGTTTTCTTTTGGAACAATTTTACGCTTTGCCGGCCTTTCTCATTCTCTTGGGGCCGTACCATAACCAAAAGCCGGTAATGGTAAAAATCAGAAGAGAGACCCCCATCACCGAGGTGTAGATAAGTTTAACATAGCCGTTGGTTCCAAGGTAGTCGTCTATTATAGAGCCATCGTGCACGTTCTCCAAAAAATCAGATCTTCTTGTGCCAATGGATAGTACATTGCCATTTGCTCCATCAAGTTGCACTTCATAAAAGCTATCAACAAAAAGAAACTTTACAGAGCCTTTTTCTTTTCGAATATCAATACGGTCCACCTCAAAGGATGTTCCTGGAACCTTTTTATTGATTGTATTGAGTGCAATGGTATGCAAGCTATCAACGGGCAACCATTCTTTTAGATTGGCCGTTGTTCCTTTTTGGGTTTTTGGAAGAATATATCCGTTGGAGTTCTTTTTCCAGCCGAGTATCAGTCCGGAAACGGAAATAAAAAAGAAAAAGATAAACAATAATGCTCCTGTGGTTCGGTGTACTTTTCTAAATATGCGTAATACTTTGGCTTGCTTCTTCCTTTTGCCCATTCGTGCCAGTTAAAAACCTTAAAGATCAGTAAATTTTATGGAAAGCGAATATGTCCATAGACCCTATTTTTAATGGGAATGTTGTATTTAACATAAATTTTAGAAGTTCGGGCGAGAATGACGAACAATCCCAATAAAACAGCATTAGCTACCCGCCAATGGTGTACCAAAAACGCCCACGGCCAACTCGGCCCAAATAAGAAGAAAAAGGATAACAATGGCCGTAATGGCCACATATCTATTTTTGATAGTTTTAGCCTTTCTGATGGCAAGGTCAATAGAGAATCCCAGAGCCAACAGTAAACCACCTGCCACTAAAAAGTCGAACAAGGACCATTTTACTTCGGATGAGAATTGCATAGCTATAAAGGGTATGGCAAGCAATACCAAAATGGAGGATAGAATAACGATCTGTCTTTTATTTATGGTCATGGTAAAACATATTAGCCATACTAAATTAAGCTATAAAAGGTTGTGTTGAAAATGGTTATGGAAAAAAAGGATTTGACAGAATGGAGCTTTGTGGGATTTTGATTTTTAATACCAGGTCACATCCAGTTTTTGTAGTTCGTTGTCCAAATCCTTTAGTGAGTCTGTATCAACTATCTTGGTATTGATCACTAATTCTTTTTTATCAGTTTTTAGGATATAATCTCCTGCAAATTTTCTAATACGTTGTACTTCATTTAGATTTAGCTTCTTACCGAAAGGAGCGTTTATCTGGATGTAGCCGTCCGCAATGGTCACATATTTATTCTGTTTCTGATAAAAATAGAAGCCAAAATAAACCAAGGAAAACAGTCCCAATCCATACTCTGACCAACTAACTTCTTCTGATGTAAAATATGTGGTCAAGAACCAAGCAAACCATAACAACCCCAAGGCTAGGTTAATGTTCAAATGTCGGTTTCTGTATTTTATTTTCATCGGTTTAATGGATAAGTGCTCCTTAAAAATAATGAAGAGATTATTAATGCGCACTATTATCGCTTATTTATACCATTAAATCATCGATATTATTGTTGGTAAGGTGCTGAACATTTGCCGTTATTTTTTCAATGTCCCAGTCCCACCATTTTAGCTCCAAAAGCTTTGCGATGGTTTTCTTGGAAAATCGTTTTTTAATTTCCTTGGCGGGATTGCCCCCCACAATGGAGTAGGGCTCCACATCTTTAACTACAGTGGAGTTGGTGGCAATAATGGCTCCATCCCCAATGGTAACACCTGCCATAATGGTGGCATTGTACCCAATCCAAACATCGTTACCTATAGTAATGTTTCCTTTTTGTGGAAAGGTTTTTCCCTCCATGGCCTTTTCCCAACCGTTGCCGAATATGGAGAATGGATAGGTGGACAGGCTATCGGTAAGGTGGTTGGCCCCGTTCATGATAAACTTAACATCCGAGGCGATCATACAAAACTTGCCGATAATGAGTTTGTCTCCCACAAAGTCAAAATGATACTTTACGTTCTTTTCAAAGTTCTCTACATTTTCAAAATCATCATAATAGGTGTAATCCCCAACAATAATGTTTGGGTTTTTAATGATGTTTTTTAGAAAACAAAGTCTATCGTAATGCTCTAGAGGAAACTTTCGGTCTTTATCGGGTCCGGTCATGGTATTGCTGCTTTGGCTTGGTTGGATTCATTTTTAAAATCATCAAATTACGTAAGGCTTTTTCAGTTTTGATGCTAAGCGTATTTTTCAGCTCAATTAAGGCAAAAAGAATCCTGTGCCGTGATTATTTCTATGGGATGTATGACGTAGGTCCGCTTATTTTGTTACAATGATAGCTCTAAAATGAAAGCACATTGTATTATTCAAATACACGTTGTACTTCCCAAAAGGTAATATCCGGTGGACCGGTCAAAAAGTTGGTGGAGTTGGCCATAAACGATTTTATATGCTCGGTATTCATATGCTCGTTGTTGTAATAGGATGCATCTTCCCATTCTTCATAGAGTAGAACGTTTGTTGGATCTTTTGGGTCTACATGGAGTTTAATGGATACAAAATTAGGTTCCTCCTTAACTTTTTCGATGAGATTGGTCAGCTCTAAAACCGTTTTATCCCCTTTTTCCGGCTGGGATTTGAACTTTAGTAGAACAATTACATTTTTTGCTGTTGCCATAGGTGATTTCTTTTTAGAAGGATGCCAACCAATGAAAGCAATTGTTGATATGGCAAGAATGGATATCAGCGCTAAACCTTTGATTGTTTTCATATGCGATACTTCTAATGGGTTGTTAGTTGTGTTTAATGTATGTAAGTTATTAAAAAACAATTAATTATATATTTTTTTGGATTCTTGGTTTTGTAGGTCGACACCTTATGTTCTGATGTAACACCAATAGTACACTCTAAAGAAATCAATGTATTTTATATCTTTGCAGCCTTGGAAAAATCCAAGGATTTAGTTTTTAATAATCTATTAATCAACATACAATGCAAGACGGAATCTACGCCAAGTTCAACACCTCCAAAGGGGAAATATTGGTGAAACTTACCCACGATAAAACACCGGGAACGGTTGGTAATTTTGTTGCACTGGCCGAAGGAGATATGGAGAACAGTGTAAAACCACAAGGAAAGCCCTATTACGACGGATTGAAATTCCACAGGGTAATCCCAGATTTTATGATTCAAGGTGGTTGCCCTACCGGAACTGGAACGGGAGACCCCGGTTACAAGTTCGATGACGAATTCCACCCCGATTTGGTGCACGATGGTCCTGGAGTGCTGTCCATGGCCAATGCAGGTCCCGGTACCAATGGGAGCCAGTTTTTTATCACTCATGTGGCCACCCCATGGTTGGATAACAAGCACACCGTATTTGGTCGTGTAGAAAAAGGACAGGATGTTGTGGATGCCATTGCCCAAGGAGATACCATTGAAACTTTGGAAATTGTTAGAGTGGGGGATGAAGCAAAAAAATGGAATGCCATTGAGGCTTTCCGTACATTCGAGGGAGCAAGGGAAAAACGCATTGCCGAACAAAAGGCCAGAGCAGAAGCCGAAATGGAAAAATTGGCTGCTGGATTTGATAAGACCGATAGCGGATTGCGATACAAAGTCATTCAAAAAGGTAGTGGGGCCAAAGCGGAAAAAGGGAAAACTGTTTCCGTACACTATGAAGGTGCACTGGCCAATGGACAAGTTTTTGATTCTTCGTACAAAAGAAACCAACCCATTGATTTTGCCTTGGGAGTTGGGCAAGTAATTCCGGGATGGGACGAAGGAATAAGCCTGTTGCAAGTAGGTGATAAGGCTCGTTTTGTAATTCCATCGCATTTGGCTTATGGAAGTACGGGTGCAGGAGGGGTTATACCTCCGAATGCAACATTGATTTTTGATGTGGAATTAATGAACGTGAAATAGAAAACTTCACGAATATAGATATAAAAGCTTCCAGAAATGGGAGCTTTTTTATTTGGACCTATTTACACTTAAGAGCAGTAAAAAAAAGTTAAGAGCCAATAGTGTCAGTAAAACGCTGAAAAAAGTGGTCATGGTAGTAACGTGTTTAATACGTAACAATCCAACGAAAAAAAACCCTACCTATTTTACGGTGGGTTTTTAAAGCTATTTTTTGGAACCGTTTACACTCCATACCAATAGTAGGGCGTTTACGACCAAGAGAAACGATAGTACTCCAAAAAAGGTGTTCATTTATGTGGATTTAATGGTTGTGGTGTTTATCATTTAGATATCAAAATGAGAAATGGTTGCGTGATTTCGAAAAAAAAATGAACAAAAAAATAGCCCGGGCATTGCCCGGGCTCCATCTATAAAAAAGTTGTCTATAACCTATTCCGCAATCTGTACATTAACGGCGTTCAATCCTTTTTTACCTTGTTGTAGTTCGAATTCTACAACGTCACCTTCTCTAATTTCATCGATTAAACCGGAAATGTGTACGAAGTGATCTGTGTTTGAACCATCTTCAGTGATAAATCCGTAACCTTTAGAATCATTGAAGAATTTTACTGTTCCTTTACTCATAATATAAATTGAAAAAAATTAATTGGCTACAAAGGTACGTTTAATTTATTGGGAATCAGATTTTTTTCCATTAAATCAATTAATTATGTGGTTGGGTCAGGGGTTAAGCGCAGGTAGGGCTTCACTTCTTCCACACCTTTTGTGAAAATTTCTTTGGCCTCTTCGGTTGGAATAGAGGGGCTTACCACAACTTTTTCGCCATGTTTCCAGTTGGCCGGAGTAGCTACTTTATGATTTGCCGTCAATTGCAAAGAATCCACAACTCGTAGCAATTCGTAAAAATTACGTCCGGTAGAAGCAGGATATGTTAGTGTAAGTTTGATTTTTTTGTCCGGGCCGATAATAAATACGGAACGAACCGTGAGGGTGTCGTCGGCATTGGGATGAATCATGTCATAAAGGTCCGACACCTTTCTTTCCACATCGGCAACGATGGGAAAATTGACCTCCGTGTTCTGCGTTTCGTTGATATCCTTGATCCATTCCATATGAGATGCAGCGCCATCAACACTCAGGGCCATCATCTTTACATTTCTTTTATCGAATTCATCTTTAAATTTGGCGGCAGTACCCAATTCGGTGGTACAAACAGGAGTAAAATCTGCCGGGTGGGAAAATAAAATTCCCCAACTGTCGCCAAGATATTCGTAAAAATTAAGCGTTCCTTCGGAAGTAACTGCGGTAAAATCCGGTGCAGTATCCCCCAATCGTAAAGTTGCCATATGTTTTTGATTTTTAAGTTTAAAATTTATTACCCTACAAAATTACTAGATTATTTGGTTGTAGGGTTTAAAATTCGTTAAAAGTGTATTAAATTATACTTGAATTTATTGTGGTACAATTTCCTGTAAACTTGTTACTTTTAACGGATGGAAAAAGAAGTTTTGGAACAGTTGCGTTATCCGATCGGAAAATTTGAGATTCCCGAAACCATTACAAGGGCAGATTTGGAAGAATGGATTTCCATTTTGGAAACGTTGCCCCAACGATTGACCAATTTGGTGACCCCACTTTCCGAAGAACAACTGGAAACCCCGTATCGCCCAAATGGGTGGACGGTACGCCAATTAGTGCACCATATTTCGGATAGCCACCATAACAGCTATATCCGTTTTAAATGGGGCTTAACAGAAGACAGGCCCTATATTAAAGCTTATGATGAAAAGGCTTGGGCAGCATTGTTCGATACACGTGTTGCTCCCATTCAAATGTCCTTGGACCACTTGAGTGCCGTACACACGAAATTGGTCTATTTGTTAAAAGGCCTTTCGGAGAAGGATTTGGAACGAAGTTTTATTCACCCCGATGGAAACAACGAAACCACTTTAAAGGAAAACATTGCCCGCTACGCCTGGCACAGTAACCATCATTTTGCCCATATTGCCAATTTGATAAAGCGCAAAGGGTGGTAGCCTAGAGTTTTTTGGTCAAAATCCACATCGCCTTTTCAGAGGGTTTTACTTTGGGCAGTACAACTTGGCTTTCCCTTTTGATGACATACCCATTTTTTTGATAAAAATGAACCGGATTTCCCTTTTGCATGGCGTCCAGCCAGATTACTTTTTTGTTGTGTGACTTCGCAGTATTTTCAACAAATTGAAGCAATTGTTTACCAATGCCTTTTCCTGAGTGTTTTTTCAGTAGATAGATTTTTTCGGCCTTTAGAGCATCCTCGTTCGAAATTTCATCAATACCACAATGTTTTACCAATTTCAAAATCCCAACGGTCTCGTTGTTCCAATTGATCAAATAGTTCAAAGCGTTGGGATCCTTTAATTCGCGCTCCACAACTGTTTTGGTAAGACCATGCGAAATATATGGTGTGGGATCTTCATTTTCCCACAGGTGGAGGTAATGTTCGCAATACGACCGTACCCCGACATCGACATACTTTTCAATGTTTTTTTCTGTAACGGGCTCCAACGTAAGGGTGTTGTTCAGGATGGCATGGTTCATTATTATGTTCGCTAGGGGGTTATCCATTTAATATTGCATCCCAGACTTGGCTTTTGTTCAGTATCGACCTTCTTGCCCTCAAGCACTGCATCCATGGCATTTCTTAAGTCGTCACCGGTGAGCGGTATACCATTTCCAGGTCTGGAATCGTCCAGTTGACCTCGATATACCAAGGTCATGTTGGTATCAAAAAGATAGAAATCGGGAGTGCATGCAGCATCATAGGCTTTGGCCACTTCTTGGGTCTCATCATAAAGATAAGGAAAGGGGTAATGTTCTTCCCTGGCTTTTTCTTTCATTAGATGCGGGGCATCCTGTGGATAGTTTTCCACATCGTTGCTGGAAATAGCCGCAAAAGCAATCCCTTTTTTCTGATACTCGTTGGCCAATTCAACGATCATTGGGTTTACATGTATCACAAAAGGACAATGGTTACAAATAAACATGATCACTGTGCCTTTTTCTCCTTTTACATGGTTTAGTACCAATTTTTTTCCGGTAACGGTGTCCATCAGTTCAAAGTCTGGTGCCTTGGTGCCCAAGGGTAGCATGTTGCTGGGTGTCCTTGCCATTTGATTAATTTTTTAAATGCGTTCATGCATATGATAAAAATAAAAAACGACCTGCAAAAAATACAGGCCGTTACATTTTGAAAGGATTGGTTCCTTGTTAAATATCATCGAAACTTACATCCGTAAAACTACCTGAAGAAGCTGAACCGTTTTCGCTAAAACTGTCCTCTTCCTTTTTAAAATCTTTTTGGTGGCGTTCGGAGATGACTTCGGTTCCTTTTTCATCAATAATGTAATCCATCATTTCTTCCATGATCTCACGGAATGCACTAAAATCCTCTTTGTATAAATAAATTTTGTGCTTTTTGTAATGGAAAGAACCATCGTCATGGGTAAACTTTTTACTTTCTGTAATGGTTAAGTAATAATCTCCGGCCTTGGTGCTTCTTACGTCAAAAAAGTAGGTTCTTCTTCCCGCTCTTAAGACTTTCGAATAAATCTCTTCCTGATCCATTGTATCTTTCTGGCCCATATGGTATAGTGTATTTAGTACTATGTTGAATTATGTTACCAAAAATGTAAAAAAAAAGCTAATTCAGCAACTTTTTTATGATTCTTTGCCAGAGAGTTGGTCGATGTAGAGTTCTTTATAATAACCATCGGTATTGTTCAATTCTTCGTGGGTGCCTTCTTGAATGATTTTTCCGTTGTCCAATACAATGATTTTATCGGCATTCTTGGCAGACGATACCCTATGGCTTACAATAAGTGTTGTCTTGCTCTCGGAGACCCGTTTTAAATTGTTGAGGATTTCTTCCTCGGTTTCGGTATCCACAGCGGAGAGACAATCGTCGAAAAGGTAGATTTTAGGGTCTTTTAATAGCGCTCGTGCAATGGAAACCCGCTGTTTTTGACCTCCACTCAATGTTATACCTCTTTCGCCCAGTACAGTATCGTACTTCTTGGCAAACCCTTCAATATTTTTATGGACCACTGCTTTTTTGGCGACTTCCACAATCTCCTCGTGCGTGGCATTTTCGTTACCAAAGCGAATGTTGTTTTCAATCGTATCCGAAAAAAGGAATGCATCTTGTGGTACTGCACCAATGGAACTCCTTAAGCTATCTAGGTTCAATTGTTGTACGGGTATTCCATCGATCAAAACTTCTCCAGAGGTCGTGTCGTACAATCTCGCTACCAAATCCAATATGGTGGATTTTCCCGACCCGGTTTTACCTAAAATAGCAACGGTCTGTCCTGCTTTTATGGTAAAGGAAACGTCTTTTAGGGCAGTTATATCGGTATCCTCATAGGTGAACGTCACATTTCTAAACTCAATATCACCTTTTATCGGGGTAGGTTGTTCCACTTTGTTCTGGATGGATGGCTCTTCCTTTAAAAACTCATTGATACGTTTCTGTGAAGCCTCCGCCCTTTGTACTATGGATGTTAACCACCCCACCACTGCAACGGGCCATGTAAGCATATTTACATAAAGGATGAATTCTGCAATGATTCCGATGGTCTCTATCTCGCCGTTGATATATTGTCGCCCTCCGATGTAGATGACAAAAACATTACTGATCCCGATCAATAAGATCATTAAGGGGAAAAACCAAGCGTTTACTTTGGCCAAAGCCATACTTGTGTCTTTTCCCTCGCGGGCCAAATCACGTAATTCAGAGTTTATCCTGGGTTCAATACTGTAGGCCTTTATTACGGAAATACCAGAAAATGATTCTTGGGTAAAGGTGGAAAGTGTGGATAAAAACTCTTGAACCTTTGTACTTCGTTTATGAATGATCTTGCTGATCTGGTAAATCAAAACAGATAAGACAGGAAGTGGCAACAAGGTGTATGCGGCCAATGTGGGAGCCTTTATGAACATCAAAGGAATCAAACAAACAAAAAGAGTCAATGTTTGGATGCCGTACATAATGGCGGGACCACCATATAAGCGTACTTGGTTGATGTCCTCACTGATTCGGTTCATTAAATCCCCAATCCTGTTTTTTTTGTAAAAATTAAGGCTGAGTAATTGATAATGGTCAAAGACCTCATTTTTAAGGTCGTATTCAATATATCGGGATACGTTGATGATGGTTTGGCGCATCAAAAAAGTAAAAAGCCCGGAAAGTATGGCCGCACCAACAATAATTAAAATGTATTGAAGTAATAACCCCTTGGCATCCGAAAGGGTGATCACATCCGATGTAAAATCTTCCACAGCTTGTATGGACTTGTTCACATAAGAGGGCATTACCAAGGAAAAAACACGGGCAATTATAGTGATTATGATCCCCAATAGCAGTTTGAGCCAATATTTTTTAAAATATTTATTTAGGTGTTTTAGTTCCTTCATACAGGAGTGAAGCGGTTTTTTAAGTATCGATTTTTCGGTGGACAATCCCGCAAATATATACCATACCTCACAAAGTAAATGTTATAAAACTGATAAGAAAGCAAGTTTGGTAGGTAAGATTCAAATATAAGATTACTTTTGCGGAGTAAAAGCCAAATATTGACTTTAAAAGTTCTTTAAACATGCTTACCCGAAGGCACATTAGAGTAAAAGTGATGCAATGCATTTATGCATTGGTGCAATCCAAGGACGATTCGCTGCAAAAACAGGAAAAGTTCCTGCGAGTCAGTATAGAAAACATGTATGTTCTATACCTTTTGATTTTAAGCCTTTTGGCGGAACTACACCGTTTGGCGGAGAAACATGTGAGCCACGCCTCTAAAAAATATGTGGCCACCGAAGAAGATAACTATCCCAATCCCGAAAAGTTTGTAAAAAACCGGTTGTTGTTGCAATTGGTAAACAACGAAGCTTTGAAGAACGAACTCTCCAAGCGAAAGTTGGACAACTGGTACATGAACGATGAGTATGTGAAAATCATTCATAAGGCTGTGGTTTCCAGCGATATTTACAAAGAATACATGTTGAACGGTGAGGATGGTTATGTGGATGACCGCAATGTTGTCATCCAACTTTTTAAAGAAATCATTGCGCCCAACGAAAAAATCTACGATTATTTCGAAGACGATAAACTAACTTGGGTAGATGATTTTCCAATCGTAAACACCTTTTTGGTCAAACGACTGAAAAAGGCCAAGCCAGATTCCGGGGACCGTTTCTTTTTACCGGCTTTGCTAAAAGATCAGCAGGATATGGATTTTGCCAATGAACTGTTGACCAAGACCCTGCTCAATGATGCCAAATGGGAGAAGGAAATTGAAGGGAAAACCCCAAATTGGGACAATGACCGTATTGCAGAGATTGATTCCATTATCCTGAAAATGGCCATTTGTGAATTGTTGAACTTTCCATCCATTCCCGAAAAAGTGACCTTAAACGAGTATTTGGAAATTGCCAAAGAATACTCCACGCCCAAGAGCAGCATCTTTATTAATGGGGTTTTGGACAAGCTGGCAAAAGAGTATAAATCGGATGGAAGGCTCCAAAAAATAGGAAGAGGTTTACAATAAACAATATTTGCTTAATTTTGGAAAAACAAATTTTAATCATGAAAAGAATAACGACAATTTTTACTTTGATCTTGGTAGTTGCCTTGATGGGCGTATCATGTAAAGACAAAGCATCAAAAAAAATAGTTGCTGACAATGTGGAAAGCGCTGTGAGCAGAGATGCATCGGACAAGATGGTTCCTGTAATGACTTTTGAGAAAAACGAACACGATTTTGGTACTATCCAAAGAGGTACTCCACAGGAAACCGTATTTACCTTTACCAATACAGGTAATGCCCCTCTTATTATTACAAACGCAAAAAGTAGCTGTGGTTGTACAGTGCCAAACCCTCCTAAAGATCCTATTGCTCCAGGTGAAACAGGAGAGTTGTTGGTTAAATTTAACGGTTCCGGTCAAAACCAAGTTACCAAAACAATTACCGTTAATGCAAATACTGCCAAAGGTTCCGAGATTTTGAGAATCAAAGCCTTTGTACAAGCACCTGGAACAGTACCAGCCGGTCCTGTTAAATAATTAAAATACCTAAATGGAAAACCTAGGACAATTTTTACCGCTGATATTGATTTTTGCTGTGGCGTACTTTTTTATGATTCGCCCTCAGATCAAACGTCAGAAGGATGAGAAAAAATTCGCTTCGGAGCTTAAAAAAGGTGATAAGATCATCACTAAAAGTGGACTGCACGGAAAAATCGTGGAATTGAACGACAAGGACTTCTCTTGTGTTATCGAAACCATGGCCGGGCGTTTAAAGTTCGACCGCTCTGCCATTTCCATGGAAATGAGCAAAAAGTTGAATGCTCCCGCTGAAAAGAAGTAGCGAACAACAATATAATTTATAAAGACGTCCCTTGAACATCAACTTTCAAGGGACGTTTTTTTGTATCTTATTCCAAATTTGAAAAGACATGGCAACAAGAAGACAATTTGTTAAGCGTAGTGGATTAGGTGCGGCAGGATTGGGAGCATCAATGGTTTTCCCGACCGAATTATTGGCATCCGTAAGAAGAAACATCAGTCCCAACGATAAAATACAGGTTGGTCTGATCGGTTGCAACGGTATGGGCTTTTCAGATTTAAGTTCTATGCTACAGAATAGCGAGGTCGAGGTGGTCGCCCTTTGCGATGTAGATGAAAATGTGCTTCGTGAAAAAACAGCCGAGTTGGAAAAAGGCGGTATCAAAAAGCCAAAATGGTATTCGGATTATCGAAAACTGTTAGAGGACAAAGATGTTCATATTGCCATCATAGGCACACCGGACCATTGGCATTGTTTGCAACTCACCGACGCCATTGATGCAGGCAAAGATGTGTATTGTGAAAAACCTATTGCCAACTCCGTCGCAGAGAGTGAAGCTATGCTTGCCAAAGTAAATGCGAGCGATAGGATGGTGCAAATAGGGCAGTGGCAACGTAGTGAGCCCCACTTTGTGGATGCCATCAATTATGTTCATTCAGGTAAACTGGGTCAGATACGTTTGGTAAAAACATGGGCTTATCAAGGGTGGATGCAATCCGTACCTGTTGTTCCCGATAGTCCTGTGCCAGCCGGAGTCGATTATGATATGTGGTTGGGTCCTGCACAGAGCAGACCATTTAATAAAAACAGGTTTCATTTTAATTTTAGATGGTTCTGGGATTATGCTGGCGGTTTAATGACGGATTGGGGTGTACACTTGATAGACTACGCCTTGTTTGGAATGAAGGCTTCCACACCGAAATCCGTGATGGCGATGGGCGGTAAGTTCGCTTACCCGAACGACGCTGCCGAAACTCCGGATACCTTGCAGACTATTTACGATTTTGGAGAATTTTCTTTGCTTTGGGAGCACGCTACCGGGATTGATGGTGGCAACTACGGTAGAAACCATGGTATAGCATTTATTGGTAACAATGGCACTTTGGTTCTTGATCGCGGAGGATGGGAAGTGATTCCGGAACACGATCGTCCGCACTGGAGTCAGGATTTGGGACCCAAAATAGAAGCCGTACCATTGCAAGAAGGAGTAGGGCAAGGTTTGGGGCTACATACCCAAAACTTTTTGGAAGCCGTTAAAGCTCGGGATAAATACATTCTAAAAGCTCCGATAAAAATTGGTTACGATGCCGCTGTGGTTAGTCATTTGGGAAATGTTGCTTACAAAACGGGCGAGCGCCTTTTTTGGGATGCGCAAAATAAAAAGTTCAACCATTCCGAAGCTGATGCCTTATTGATGCATGACTACCATAACGGGTGGGCATTTCCTAAGATGGGGTAAACTTTGTTTTACAACAGCCCATAACTTTTTGCGGCTGCATAAAAGCCCCAACAATGCATCCTTTAGGATTGAAAAAACATTAAAATATTTACGAACGCACAAAAATGAAATGGATGGAACAGGATTCCAAATCCCCATCATTGTCAAAATCGTAATCGCCGGAGTCGGGCCCGCCGTTTATGCTCAGTGTCGTTCCGTCGTAAGTGTGGCCGTAGGTATCCCAATCATTGGGCTCATCGTCCCAGGCAACAGCAAAGTAGTAGCTGCCCTGCCATTCCTCCCAGAAGATTTCTCCGGTCACCGCATACGCATCCCGGTCTACGGGATTTAAGGTCAGGGTAAACCGACCGCTCGCTTGTACGGACATGGTTACCGTTCCGCCATCCTCGACGATGTCTACCGATGTGCTACTTACACTAAATTGTGCTTTGGTGGCCTCCCAGTTTCCACTCAGTTCACTTATCGGAAAGGGCCCGTCCTTGGTCAATTCATCTTCGTCATCACTTTTACTGCAGGAGATGCTCAAAGAAATCAACCCGATGAATAAAAAATAAAGCAACTTTTTCATGACAAGAAATTTTATAAAGAAGGGCGCAAACCCAACTTTCAATTTTCACCTTAATTTATTTTGATATTAAAGGGTGTGCAATGATGTCCGTCATTTAGTTGACTTTAATAATGTAAAAGCGGAGTGGTCGGGTCGAAGTGGTAGTGGACTAAATTAACTTTTCATGAGTTGGAATGTTTTGTCCGGTCAGTATTTTGTATTATCTGTAAGCATTCGCAAAGTAGGCAGTCGGGGGCTTTAGGCTTATCAGGCCGAAACCGTGTTGAAACAGGCTATAACCTTTGTTTTTCTATGTTGTGACCAGTGCTTTTTATTTTTTTGTTGTATGTCAATATTTGGAGTCCGTCAAGAAATGATTCTTTTTCAGTTAGCACCCAATTTTCATTTGTTGTTGAAGAACCGAATAGTTTGGTCCCGTTTCCAAGCACAACCGGGTTTAATTTAAGTTTCAATTGGTCAATTAATCCGTTGTCCAATAGCCAACCTGCAAACTCACCCCCACCGCACAGATAAATGTCGGTATTGGCGTTTTCTCGAATTTCCTTAACTCTATCCACACTCAGTTTCTCAATTTTAACAAATTCAGATAGGTTGTCGATTTTTATAGAATTCGAAAAAATGTGGTTTTCCATATTCGGATAAGCAGGTTGTCCCGGTTTAAGTCCATATTGAAATCCAAATTCATAGGTTTTTCGTCCCATAACTACAGTCCCAAAATTTGCAAGGTCTGATCGGTACTTCTCAACTCCTTCTCCTTGTAATATGAACTTGCTTATGTCGTCATTTTTCCCTGCAATGTATCCGTCTAGAGAACTCGCTACATAATAAATAATTTTTCGCATTGGTTTAATTTTAGTTGGTCAGGGCTGTATTTTCTGTATTGATCAAAACGTTCCAGGATATGATTCGTTTAAATGAATTATACGGTCCGATACGTGAAGTTGGCATTTATCGGGTTAAAATTCCAGCGGGAATGGATGGATATGGTATTTGAGTTGATGAATTTAAACTCCTTATTGATACTTATCATTCAAACTAATTCCCTCCTTGATCATAGGGAGAATTTTTTCCAACCTTCGCAGTTTGGTTTTCTCCTGTTTGGCCTCCGCAATGTATTCGCAGAACTCTTTTTGTTTGTAGGGGGTAAATTTTTCAAAGGCAATATGTAAATCAGAATCCTTTGCCAGTTTGGATTGCAATAGTTCGGGAATGATGACCTTTTTGGTTTTCTCAGCTTTTATCTCCATTCCTTTTTTCTGGTTGTCCAAGGCCTCTTTCATGTAACCCAGCACGTTTTTTTCGTCGACCTCCTCAAAAGTTTGGAATTTCCAGTGGCGCATGCCCTTGGTCTTGCCTTCCTGGGCATTTTCCAGCACGTTTTTAGGGTCTTTTAAAAATACTCCATTAAAAAACCAAACCCCAAAATGTGTTTTGAACTTACAAATACCGAACACATTTTTGTTGTTCAAGGTATACACGGGAAAGCTCCACTTAAAATCTTCATTGGCCTCTGTTTTTAGGGCAATTTCCCTAAGTAGTGCAATCCCTTCCTTAAACGGGTGTTCCTTTTCGTAGTATAGCTCTATTTTTTCGGATTTGTCCACAACTACTTGATTTGACTAGCGGTGAGTTCACAAATTCTCACGATGACCTTTACCGCTTTTTCCATACTTTCCAAAGGAATATACTCGTATTTGCCATGAAAATTGTGCCCGCCAGCAAAAATATTGGGGCAGGGCAAGCCCATAAAGCTCAATTGTGAACCATCCGTTCCTCCTCTAATGGGTTTTATTATGGGCTCTATTTGAAGCGATTTCATGGCTTCTTCGGCGATTTCCACAATATGGTACATTGGTTCTACCTTTTCCCGCATGTTCTTGTATTGGTCCTCAATGGTCAGACTCACATAATCCCCATATTTTTTGTTGAGTTTATCCTTGATGTCGTTCAATAATTCCTTCCTTGCCTGGAAATGCACTGCATCGTGGTCACGGATAATGAGTTCTACCTCTGCTTTTTCGATTTCACCCTTGATTTTATGCACATGGAAAAAACCTTCCCGTCCAGCAGTATGTTCGGGGACTTCGCTAGGGGGTAAAAGGGTCAAAAAGTCGTTGGCTATACCTATGGCATTTACCATTTTGTTTTTGGCATAACCCGGGTGTACGCTTTTTCCCGTAATGGTGATCTTGGCCTTGGCCGCATTAAAATTTTCATACTCCAGTTCGCCCACTTGACTGCCATCCATGGTGTAGGCCCATTCCGCGCCAAATTTTTCAACATCGAACTTGTGTGCACCGCGACCAATTTCTTCATCTGGGGTAAAAGCTATCCTAATTTTACCATGCTTGATTTCAGGATGGTCATTAAGATACTCCATTGCTGTGATGATTTCTGCAATTCCGGCCTTGTCATCAGCTCCCAACAAGGTTGTACCATCTGTAGTGATCAAGGTCTGTCCTTCGTATGCCTTTAGGTCTTCAAAATAATCCGGGGAAAGTACAATGTTCTTCAACTTGTTCAGCACAATATCTTTTCCATCGTAATTTTCAATGATCTGTGGTTTTACGTTTCTGCCCGAAAAATCGGGGGAAGTATCAAAATGGGAAACAAAACCAATGGTAGGTACCTTTTTGTCCATATTGCCGGGGAGCGTGGCCATAATATAGGCGTTCTCGTCAATCGATACCTCTTGCATGCCTATTTGGTGGAGCTCCATTACCAATTTCTTGGCAAGGTCCCACTGCTTTTCTGTACTGGGTGTGGTTTTGGAATAGGGGTCGCTTTGCGTATCGGTTTTTACATATTCCAAAAATCGGGGCAGTAGTTTTTCCATAGCGTCGTTTTATCAAAAATAATGCTTATTCAAACGTAATTTTATATATCAAAGGCATTAATACCTATCTTTCGTGAACAAACAATAGGAACCTCAATTGAAATCAATAGCCATATATCTTTTTTTGATATCCGGGTTTTCCGGGTTCGCTCAAATGGATTGTATTTTGGGAGTAGGTGGGCGAGACAACGAAACCATAACCAAGGTTTTTGAGTTGACGGAAGAGCAAAAAGAAAACCTTAAGAACTGGAGTGCCGAACTTAAAATACGCAACGATATTTTAAGTGACAAGGCTAAATATCTTATGAAAAAGAATGAGGAAAGCTCACCGGAGGTATTGATTACCGTCTCCAAGGAATATGCTTCTATAATGGACAGCATGAAGCAGAATGTTCGTATGATGGACAAAAGGCTGTTGATAAGTTTTAATCCTGCCCAATATGAAAGGTATTTAAAATTGTGCAGTCAATTAACTTTGCGCCCTATCCACATTAATCGGTCTGTTGACGAAAATTGAACGATTTGTCAAGAACTGTTTTAAGAGTTGTTATTTTTGTCCAAAATCCATTTTTGAATGTATAAATTCCTGATTCGCCCGGTACTTTTTTTATTTGATCCCGAAGCCGTGCACCACTTTTCTTTTTGGGCCATTAAGTTGTTATCAAGATTGGGTTTTAGCGGTCTTTTTAGAAAAATCTTCAATGTGAACGACCCAAGACTGGAGCGGGAGGTTTTTGGCGTAAAGTTTAAGAACCCTGTAGGTCTGGCTGCTGGTTTTGACAAGAATGCCAAGTTATACAACGAGTTCTCAGATTTCGGTTTTGGTTTTGTTGAAATCGGAACGGTAACTCCCAAGCCCCAACCAGGAAACCCTAAAAAACGATTGTTCCGTTTAAAAAGGGATAAAGCAATTATTAACCGCATGGGGTTCAATAATCAAGGCGTTTTTGAAGCTGTTGAACAATTAAAAAAGAAGCACCGTGTGATTATCGGCGGCAATATCGGCAAGAACAAGGTTACCCCTAACAAAGATGCCATCAAGGATTACCTGATTTGTTTTGAAGCTTTGTTTGAACATGTGGATTACTTTGTGGTGAATGTGAGTTCGCCCAACACACCTGGACTCCGCGAACTTCAGGATAAGGAGCCCTTGACCAAATTGTTGAAAAAACTAAAAAGTCAGAATAGTAAATTGGCCAAAAGCTTTGGATTGAAGCAAAAGCCTATTTTATTGAAAATAGCCCCGGATTTAACAGACGATCAATTAAGGGACATCATTGAAATTGTTGCAGATACTAAAATTGATGGTGTTATTGCCACTAACACCACTATTGAAAGAAAAGAACTGAAATCGGACCTGTATTTAACAGAGGAGAATGGCGGTCTTAGTGGAAAGCCTCTAAAAAATAGAAGTACTAAAGTAATTCGCTTTTTGGCTGATAACAGCAAAAAAGCTTTTCCAATTATCGGTGTAGGTGGAATCCATTCCCCAGAGGATGCATTGGAAAAGTTGGATGCGGGAGCGGATTTGGTGCAGCTCTACACGGGTTTTATTTATGAAGGGCCAGCACTTATCAAGAAAATCAACAAGGCTATTTTGGAAAAAATGGATTAAACCATATGCACAGTTTATTTTTATTTCTGGAAACCGTCAATTATCCCATATTGATCGGGTTTTTTGTATCCTCGCTTGCCCTGGCTATTTCACCGGGCCCTGATAATATTTTTGTACTGACCCAAAGTATCAGTAATGGTACAAAATCGGGGTTGGCAACTGTTTTTGGATTGGTCTCGGGCTGTTTGGTGCATACCACTTTGTTGGCCTTTGGGGTTTCGGAAATCATTAAGCGGAGTGACACCTTATTTTTCGCCATCAAGCTTTTTGGAGCCATGTATTTGCTGTACCTGGCTTATCAGGTTTATCGCAGTGATGCTTCCATTGCGATCGATGATAAAAACAGACCGGCCAAACCCCCCATGAAGCTTTTTTGGACCGGGGTTACCATGAATGTGCTTAATCCAAAAGTCACTATTTTCTTTTTGGCTTTTTTTCCGGGCTTTTTGTTTAGCGATGAGCTCAATACTGTCATTCAATTCTATATCCTGGGCCTCCTTTTTATGCTTTCTGCGCTTATTGTATTTGGGGCCATTGCCGTATTGGCGGGAAAGATTTCAAAATACCTGACCCGACATAAAAATGCAGGTGTTTATTTAAAATGGGTGCAACTGGTTGTTTTTGTAGGGATTGCCATTTATCTATTTCTATCGGACAAATAAGTGCTATTTTTACGCACGCCTATGCCAAAAGTCAAACTCATAGAATGTCCACGGGACGCCATGCAGGGAATAAAAACCTTTATTCCTACGGATGATAAGGTAAAGTATATCCAATCCTTATTGGGCTGTGGTTTTGATACCATTGATTTTGGAAGTTTTGTTTCGCCGAAAGCCATACCACAGATGCAAGATACTGCTGAGGTTTTGGCGCAATTGGATCTTTCCCGTACCCAAAGTAAGCTTTTGGCCATTGTTGCCAATGTTAGGGGCGCGCAAGATGCATGCAAGTATGAAGCGATAGATTATTTGGGCTTTCCTTTTTCCATTTCGGAAAACTTTCAAATGCGGAATACGCATAAAACCATCGACCAATCGGTAGAGACTCTTAAGGGAATCTTGGAGTTGGCCGATGCCAACGGCAAGGAGGTGGTCACTTATATTTCCATGGGCTTCGGAAATCCATACGGTGATCCTTGGAGTGTTGAAATAGTTGGGGAGTGGACCGAGAAACTGGCGGCCATGGGAACTAGAATACTTTCGTTATCGGATACAATTGGCAGTTCTACACCGGAGGTGATAGATTACCTGTTCTCCAACCTTATCCCAAAATATCCGGAAATAGAATTTGGTGCCCATTTGCATACCACTCCATCCAAATGGCATGAAAAAGTGGATGCGGCCTATAAAGCAGGTTGCCGTCGATTTGATGGCGCCGTGCAAGGTTTTGGCGGGTGCCCAATGGCCAAGGATGAACTTACTGGAAATATGCCTACGGAAAGAATGCTTTCCTATTTTACTGCGGAAAAGGCCGATACAGGTGTCAATTGGATGGTTTTTGAAGCAGCCTTCAATAAAGCCACTGAACTTTTTTCGGTATACCATTAAAAAAAAGGCACCCTTAATGGAGTGCCTTTCTATTGTCCTGTTGTGGGAATCATTAATTAATATCTAAGCTCAATACCTGCGTAAACACCAAATGGATGACCAGGTCTTAAACCTGCAGGTACCCTTGCAACGGCGTATTTTTCGTCCAATAAATTTATGGCGTTGGCAGTTACGGCCAAGTGATCGTTGAACCTGTATCTTCCACCAAGATCTAATATAAAGTTGGAATTTACTTTTTCGTTGGCAGGTATAGGTCCATTTCCGGCCATGGTTCTAAAAGCTCCATTGTACCTACCGCTCACATTTAATTCAAAATTTTGGTGTTCCAATGATAAGGTTGCATTGAACTGGTGTTTGGAGATGTATGGCATTTCATCACCAGAGGAAACCTCGCCCCAAATATCGTTTTCACTACCAAAGCTGTTCAAAAATTCGGTATCTGTCAACGTATATCCAAAAGTAAATGGCAATTGAAGGTCTTCATTGTTCTCCAAAAAGTTATAGTTGAGCAGCAGCTCAATACCCTGCACGCGTACTTCGCCAGCATTAAATTGATCTAA
This sequence comes from [Muricauda] lutisoli (nom. illeg.), assembly GCF_017313105.1. Taxonomy (GTDB): domain Bacteria; phylum Bacteroidota; class Bacteroidia; order Flavobacteriales; family Flavobacteriaceae; genus Flagellimonas; species Flagellimonas lutisoli. Next base: position 392,690 of record NZ_JAFLND010000001.1, read on the forward strand.
TGATCCGGTTCCGCCTGTTGCGGCAAGATCACTGCCCAAAAGATTACTGTAATCGTTATAAAAACCAACTAACTCGCCGGAAATACCTGCAAATGAGAAGCGACTGCCCAACTCATAGTTTACACTTTCCTCAGGATTTTCTCCTGGTTGGTTACTTGGAGGTGAAAAGCCTTTGTGCACCCCTCCAAAAACGGATAGGTCATTGAAATTGTAGTTGAAACCAATTCCTGGGATAAAAACGTCTACTTTATTCTGTCTTTCGGAAAGATCAGAACCAGTACGTTCCACGTCGTTGGTTCCATAGTTCAATCTTTCCAGGGCAATGTTCTCGTAACGGAGGCCTGGCGTTAATGTTAAGTCTTTGATTTTCAATTTGTACATGGCATAAGAAGCAAAAGCTTTAGCACTGCTTACCCTATTGGCATTAGTACCTGGAACGCCTGGATTGACCAATTGCATATCTCCGTTTACCATGGCATAATCATCTATCCACTGAAAGCGGTCTTCTTCATCATAGTGGTAACGTAGTCCTATTTCCAAGTCGTGATAGGTGTTCTCACCGCTCCAATGGTAATCCAATTTTGTTTGAACCCCGGTTGACAAATAATCTCTATTGTTGTTTCTGGCATTCAGTAGGTCATTCGCTCCACTATTGATCGAGCCTTTTACTAAATCTATATAGGATGCAAACTCGTTCGGGGCCCCAAAAATGTTGCCGATACCTTGACGTTCGCCATCAATGGTAACATAATCCACTTTATACCAATTTCTGCTAAAATCGTTGTAATAGCCTATGGTGGTAATCCTGAATTGATCGCTGAATTTTAAGGCATGGGTTCCCATTAATTGGAAGTGCTCAGCATTCATTTGGTCGTTTTGTGATCCAGCATAGCGACGGAAGGGGTCAGCGTCAAAATCTTCCTGGGTCAGGCCCAAGTAGGTTTCATTGGAAGTTTCATCTGAATATTGCAATTTAACTTCAAATTCCTGTCCCACCATTGCTTCTGGATTCGTGTTGATCTTGAATTTGGCAACCAGGTCATTCTTGTCAAACCCTGTATTGTCTCCATTTTCTAAGTTTTTAAACCCATTGGAATTGTAGTTGAGGTATTCTACCGAATAACCAAAGTTTTTACGGCTATCTCCCAATTGGGCATGGATCCGGCCACTTTGAAAGCTTCCGTAACTACTGTTCAAAAAGATCCCAAAGTTATCAGGGACTTCGGTGGAAATCATATTTATGGCGCCGCCTGTAGTGTATGGCCCAAATTGCACTTGACTACTCCCCTTTAATATTTCTACAGCTTGCATCCGTGCAATGGTAGGAAAATAATAAGCAGATGGGGCACTATAAGGAGCGGGAGCAATAAGGACACCATCTTCCATTAAGGTGATTTTCGAACTCCTTTCCGGAGAAGTTCCCCGTAAACTAATGTTTGGTCTAAGACCAAATCCATCTTCTTCGTAAATATTGACCCCGGGAACAGCACGTAAAGTCCGGTTGACGTCTGTATAATTGAATTTTTTGATTTCTTCGGGAGACAAGTAATAGGAAGAACCCGTTCTGTTCTTTGCGACAAATTTACTTCCAAAAATCACTTTTGCGGATAGAACAACTTCGTTCAGTTGTATTAATGTGGAATCATTGCCCATTGGTTTTTGTTGTCCAGAAAGAAATAGAAAACTAAAAAATGCGATGATGATTAATGATGGTCGGTACATTGTATTAATTAAGACTTAGTTTAAATAAAAATTAATTTGGAATGCAAATGTACATCCTCAAAAGAATAAAACAAACCTTATTTAGAATAAATAAATATAATTTATGGAAAATTGTCGTCTTTTTGAGTATCTGCCGTTGCGTTTATGGTCGCAACATTTTCTCAATAATGGAGAAAGTATTGGGTATGTCTTTCTTTCATTAAAATTAGTGGTATATTTGCACGCAATTAATCCGTAATTGCAATGGAAGCTCACCAAAACAAAATTGTTGGCGAAGGACTAACGTACGACGACGTCCTTCTTGTACCGGCTTATTCCGAAGTACTTCCCAGAGAAGTAAATATTCAGTCAAAATTTACTAAGAACATCACCATTAATGTGCCCATCGTTTCTGCAGCTATGGATACGGTAACCGAATCCCGTATGGCCATTGCCATGGCGAGGGAGGGCGGTATCGGTGTTCTTCATAAAAACATGACGATCGAGCAACAGGCGCTTAAGGTTAGAAAGGTAAAACGTGCCGAGAGCGGAATGATCATGGATCCGGTAACGCTTCCTTTGGAATCCGTAGTTCGCGATGCCAAAGCCAGCATGAAAGAGCATAGTATAGGTGGAATCCCAATTGTGGATTCCGACAAAAAGCTTATCGGTATTGTGACCAACCGTGATCTTCGTTTTGAAAAAAATGATGATAGGCCCATTGCCGAGGTAATGACATCGGAAAACTTGGTTACGGTGGCGGAAGGTACCTCTTTGCAGCAAGCAGAGGTAATCCTTCAGGAAAACAAGATTGAGAAATTACCGGTGGTCAACGATAAGGACGAACTTATTGGTTTGATCACGTTTAGAGATATTACCAAGCTTACCCAAAAGCCCATTGCCAACAAAGACCAGTATGGACGTTTACGGGTTGCGGCTGCCATAGGGGTTACCGCCGATGCTGTTGACAGGGCCGAAGCATTGGTCAAAGCAGGGGTTGATGCCATTATTATAGATACCGCACATGGACATACCAAAGGTGTGGTCAGTATATTGAAAGAAGTAAAAAAATCCTTTCCGGAATTGGAGGTTGTAGTGGGTAATATTGCAACCGCTGAAGCAGCAAAATATTTGGTGGAGGCAGGAGCGGATGCGGTTAAGGTAGGTATAGGACCTGGATCTATTTGTACTACTCGCGTTGTGGCCGGAGTCGGTTTCCCACAGTTTTCAGCTGTTTTGGAAGTATCTGCTGCATTAAAAGGAACAGGAGTTCCGGTAATTGCTGATGGAGGTATCCGTTACACGGGTGATATCCCTAAAGCTTTGGCGGCAGGAGCGGATACCGTAATGTTAGGTTCCTTGTTGGCCGGTACTAAAGAATCTCCAGGGGAAACTATTATTTATGAAGGGCGTAAATTCAAATCCTATCGTGGAATGGGCTCTGTCGAGGCCATGAAAAAGGGTAGTAAGGATAGATATTTCCAAGATGTTGAGGACGATATCAAAAAGTTGGTGCCCGAAGGTATCGTGGGCCGAGTACCTTACAAAGGTGAATTGGTGGAAAGTATGCATCAATTTATAGGTGGACTACGTGCAGGAATGGGCTATTGCGGCGCAGGCGATATCGAGACCTTGAAAAACAGTGCGCGTTTTGTAAAGATTACATCAAGCGGAATCCACGAAAGCCACCCACATAATGTGACCATTACCAAAGAGAGTCCGAATTATAGCAGGTAGATAAATTTAAATTGTAAACGCAAACGCTGGAGAATTTATTTTCCAGCGTAGCTTTCCCAATCCTTATCCTTGTAGATGTTTTCACCAAAGTACTTGGCGATCTGCATAAAAGGTTCCACTTGTTGGTATCCAGGAACGGGGGATAGCATGTTCAATTGCTCATCCAAGAAAACCACCGTAGGGTAGCTCATACGACCCTGCAAAAGCGCCGCTGCCAATTCATGATAGCCTCTTCTTCCTGATGGAACAAATTTGAATGTCTTGCCTTGATATTCGATGGGATCCTTACCTTCTGCATCCAATTTTACCATATAAAAATTGTCTTGCATGTATTTGGATACGTCTGGATGTTGAAATGTGTTTTTATCCATCTTTTTACACCATCCGCACCAATCCGTGTACACATCAACAAATATTTTTTTGGGCTGCGCATCCGTTTTGGAAAGTTCAACGGCCTCTTCCCAGGATATCCAATTAATATCTTGGGCTTGTGCATTAAAGCCTATAAATGCTATGAAAAGTAAGCTGATTTGGGTATAAATTGAGCGCATAGTCTTCGTTTTTGACGTATTTGTCGTTCTATCAATACAAAACTAACGAAAATTGTGCCAAAATAGTATTGGCTTTAACACTCTGATAAAGCTTTGAGCCTACTTCACAGCTTGTTTCTTTGGTGTATCGAAAAGCTCTTTTACGTCCACTTGGTTGTGCAAAATATCATCAAAGGTTTCCCTTTTTCTGATGAGATGAGCTTTTCCTTGGTGCCAAAGTACCTCGGCAGGTCTGTATCTGGAATTGTAATTGCTGGCCATAGTGAAACAATAAGCGCCTGCGTTTTTAAAGCACAGGATATCCCCTTCGGATATTTCATTGATCCTACGATTGCTGCCAAATGTATCCGTTTCGCAGATGTAGCCTACCACGGAGTAATAGCGTTCTTTTCCCTTCGGATTGGAAATATTCTCAATTTGATGGTTGGACCCGTACAACATGGGTCTTATCAAGTGGTTAAAACCAGAATCAACACTTGCAAACACGGTGGAAGTGGTCTGCTTCACTACATTTACCTTGGCCAAGAAGTAGCCTGCCTCGCTCACCAAAAACTTGCCTGGCTCAAAGGCTAGCGTGAGCTCTTTGCCATATTCCTTACAAAACTCGTTGAATCTTTTGGTGAGTTTCTTGCCCAACTCATCCACATTGGTTTGGATATCCCCCTCTTTGTAAGGGACTTTAAATCCACTGCCAAAATCTATAAATTCCAAATCCTTAAAGTTGCTTGCCGTTTCAAAAAGAATTTCTGAAGCATAAAGGAAAACATCTATATCCAAAATATCACTGCCGGTATGCATGTGGATTCCGTTGATATTCATGTTGGTCAACTCCACAATTCGCAGTAAATGTGGAATTTGGTGAATGCTTATGCCGAATTTGGAATCGATGTGTCCCACAGAAATATTGGAGTTCCCTCCCGCCATTACGTGTGGATTGATACGGATACAAACGGGAATGTCCGGATGCTTGCTCCCAAATTGCTCTAAAATGGAGAGGTTGTCAATATTTACTTGGACCCCAAGTGCCGCAGCTTCTTCAATTTCTTCCAAAGAAACACCATTTGGCGTAAAAATGATGGATTCTGGCTTAAACCCGGCCAATAAGCCTAATTTTACTTCTTGAATGGATACAGTGTCCAAGCCGCTTCCCAAACTGTTCAGTAATCTAAGGATGCTTACATTGGACAATGCCTTGGCAGCATAGTTCAACTTAAGGTTGGGTACACCTTTAAATGCATTGGTCAGTTTTTTGTATTGTGAAGTGATCCTATCTGCATCATATACATAAAGTGGTGCGCCAAATTGTTCGGTAAGTTGAAGTAAGTCCTTAGAATTCATAGTAAACCAATATTTTAAGCAAAACTAGGTTTTGTCCGCGGTACACACAAGAAAACTGACATTATTCATTAAAATATAACAAGGTGTTTTATTTATAACAACGATGTGGTCTCAAGGGTTGTACCTTTTGGTTTTGATGTGTATTTTTAAACAAATTCATAATATGAAACTTCCTTTATTTCCTTTAAAATCAGTTTTTTTTCCGGGAGAGACTGTGCCCCTTCATATTTTTGAAGACCGATACAAACAATTGATCAATGATTGTCGCAAGGAAGCACTTACCTTTGGTATTCCTGTTTATATAAATAATTCCATTTCATATGGAACTGAGGTACAGTTGGTTGAGGTGGTCAATACGTATGAAACTGGCGAAATGGATGTGGTTTGTGTTGCACGTCAAATTTTTAAGGTACTGAGTTTTGAAAAACAGTTGGAGGGTAAATTGTATGCCGGAGGAGAAGTTGAATTCCTTGAAATTGAAAACAATGCAGATGAGGCTTTGAGGGAAGAGGTGCTTCAAAAGGTCGAGAACCTTTATGACATTATGGATGTTCCCTTTACCAAAATATCACCTAAACAGTTTAACAGCTATTCATTGGCCCACAAAATGGGACTTTCCTTTGAGCAGGAATATAAATTGTTGCTCATGGCAAAAGAAACGGACCGATTGAATTTTATAAAGGATCATTTAGATGCAACAGCCAATGTTCTAAATGAAGTAAATCGCACCAAAGGAGTTATTGAAATGAACGGTCACTTTAAAAATTTTGATCCATTGGACTTTCAAGATTTCAAATTGTAGTGTTCGGAATAGCGAAACTGACTTTTAATTAAGGTTTAATCGGTAATTATTCATTTAACATCTTCAATTTGTCAGCGGTGTTTTCTATTTTTGTCAGCAAACAAAAGTAAATTCACAGATGAATCTTCACGAATATCAAGGAAAAGAGATTTTAGCCAGTTTTGGGGTTAGGATCCAAAGAGGAATTGTTGCTCACAACGCCAAGGAAGCGGTAGATGCCGCAAAACAACTTACACAGGAAACCGGAACCGGATGGCACGTAATAAAAGCACAGGTTCATGCAGGTGGCCGAGGTAAAGGCGGAGGAGTGAAATTGGCCAAAAACTTGAAAGAGGTAGAAGAGTTGGCAGGTAACATTATAGGAATGAACCTAGTTACCCCACAAACATCTGCTGAAGGTAAAAAGGTTCACCAGGTTTTGGTTGCCGAGGATGTGTATTATCCAGGAGATAGCGAAACCAGCGAATTTTATATGTCCGTCCTATTGAACAGGGGAACAGGTAAAAACATGATCATGTATTCTACCGAAGGAGGAATGGATATTGAAGAAGTGGCCGAAAAGACACCGCATTTGATCTTTACCGAAGAAGTTGATCCCGGATTGGGCCTATTGCCTTTCCAGGCAAGAAGAATAGCGTTCAACTTGGGATTGTCCGGTACAGCGTTCAAAGAGATGGTGAAATTTGTTATGTCATTATACAAGGCTTATGTTGAAAGTGATTCCAGTCTTTTTGAGATCAACCCGGTTTTGAAGACTTCCGATGATAAGATCATGGCGGTAGATGCCAAAGTTACCATCGATGACAACGCTTTGTACAGAAGAAAGGCCTATGCGGAGATGCGTGACCTTCGCGAAGAAAACCCGATCGAGGTAGAGGCTCGCGAGGTGGGCTTGAACTATGTGGATCTGGACGGCAATGTTGGTTGTATGGTAAACGGAGCCGGATTGGCCATGGCTACCATGGATTTGATCAAAATGGCCGGTGGAGAACCAGCGAACTTCTTGGATGTGGGAGGGACTGCAGATGCCAAAAGGGTAGAAGAGGCCTTCCGTATTATTCTTAAGGATCCTAACGTTAAAGCTATCCTTATCAATATATTTGGTGGTATCGTACGTTGTGATCGTGTGGCTCAGGGTGTTGTGGATGCCTATAAAAATATGGGGGACGCCATACAAGTGCCGATTATCGTAAGATTGCAGGGAACCAATGCAGAGTTGGCCAAAGAAATCATAGACAATTCAGGTTTGGCTGTTCACTCAGCTGTTCAGTTTAAAGAAGCAGCGGATAAAGTAGAGGAAGTTTTGAGCTAGACCTCAAAACCTCAAAATATATTTCAAAGGCAACGTGCAAACGTTGCCTTTTTTTATGCTCTAAACTTTTTGAACCGCATTTTTTGTCTTAAAAATCACCGTTACACATAAATTATTCAATTTGAACAAGTTGTGTTGAAAAATATTTTATAATTGCTCTTTTCCAGTAAAATTAGGGTGTTAGCCCAAGATTAAGGACTTTAAACATTTGTTAAATCACCTCAAACTGTAACAATTTTGTTTTTTAATCGTCTTATTTTTGTAGTGTCATTAAAAAAGACTTTCAATCAAGTCTAATTTTTGGCAAATCATCAATCATCAATTATTAATCAAAAAACAAAATCATGAGAAATTTAAAAACTGTTACGGTTGCACTGGCATTGTTCGCAACCATGAGTGCATTTGCAACAAAAGGTAAAAAGGCTACAAAAGCGACCAATCTTTCTGGCCAGATTTATGAAATGTTGAAAGACAATAGACTAAACATCGAGGACAGTGAGCTTACCGCAGAGGTTCGTTTTATTGTAACTGAAAAAGGAGAATTGCTAGTACTTTCCGTGGAAACGAAAGATGAAATTATGGAAGGCTTCGTAAAAAGCCGTTTGAACTACAAAAAAGTGCAATTGGACAATGTTGCGCCTGGTAGAGTTTACGAAGTTCCAGTACGCATTACCGCTTAAAAACGGGAATTATTTTGAGTTAGTTAGAAAAAGCCCTGAAATTCAGGGCTTTTTTATGTACTAAAACCAGGTGTTTTGGAGTTATCTAGTTGAGGTAACGAACCAGAACCATATATTATGGGTACGTACAAGGAAAAATTGAGCATTCTTTCGGAGATGATCGGATTTGCAAGGGTAGACCATTCCCTTAAGCAATCCGAATATGATTTTTTACTTAAAGTAGCCCGCAATTTAGGGGTGACCAAAGATGTTTTTGATGGGCTATTAAAGGAGAAATCACCTAAGGTCCGATTAAAAACACAGGCTGAACGCATTGTACAATTCCACCGACTTATCTTGCTGATGAACATTGATCATGAGCAACATAAAAAAGAGATAAACACCCTTTACAATATTGGCCTAAAAATGGGGCTGCCACCGGCCGCCATCAGTCAGGTGTTGGAAGTTATGCACCGTTACCCGGATAATATTGTCCCGCCAGATGTGCTTATCAATATCTTCAAAGCATATTACAATTAATGTCAAAAAGTCAGCTTATTTTTGATAACACATGTCAAAAAGACACGTGTTTATTGTTGGTATAGGTTTTGACTTATACCTGGTGATTTAAATGTTTAACTAAAATTGAATCGCCATGAGTATAGTAAAAAGAAACAGCCTGTTTTTTCCATCTTTGATGAACGATTTTATTAGTCCAGATTGGTTCGGTGGAACAGATAAGTGGACTAACACTTCCATGCCCGCAGTCAATATAAAGGACAATACCGAAGGATTTGAATTGGAGCTTGCCGTTCCAGGAATGAAAAAGGATGATTTCACCGTGGAGATCGACAACGATGTGTTGACCATTTCCAGTGAGGTTAAAACGGAAAACGAAGAAAAAGAGGACAATTACACACGCAAAGAGTTCTCCTTTACCTCCTTTAAAAGAGCGTTTACATTGCCCGAAACCGTAGATGGCTCTAAAATAGATGCCAAGTACGAAGATGGAATATTGAGGTTGACATTGCCTAAAAAACAAGAGGCATTGCCAAAACCAAAAAGAATGATCGAAATAGGATAAGACATTAGAACACCAACTATAGGTGTTTCATGATGGTTGGATTAGTTGGTTAGTTGAGGCGCGCTCCTGCATTTGCTGGGGCGCGTTTTTTTATTCCTTTTCCTGAAGCATTTTTATCTCATCCCTAAGTTTGGCCGCTTCCATAAAGTTGAGTTCTTTGGCTGCCTTTTCCATGGCTTTTCTTTTCTCCCTGATCAGTTTTTCCTTTTGGTCTTCAGTGATGTACTTAAGATCTGGCTCTGCTGCACGTAACTCTTCTTTCTGGAAGTGATAGGTGGATACCGAATTTTTGGCCAAGGCACTATCCAGGTTCTTCTTAAGTGCCGTTGGGGTAATATTATTTTCTTTGTTGTAGGCCATCTGCTTGTCCCTTCTATAATTGGTCTCGTCAATGGTTTTTTGCATGCTTTCGGTAATGGTATCTGCATACATTATGGCTTTTCCGTTCAGGTTTCGGGCAGCACGGCCAACCGTTTGTGTCAAGGAACGGTTGCTTCTTAAAAAACCTTCTTTATCCGCATCCAATATGGCTACAAGTGAAACTTCGGGCAAATCCAACCCCTCACGCAAAAGGTTTACCCCAATAAGTACATCAAAAAGTCCCTTTCGAAGATCCTGCATAATTTCCACACGCTCAAGGGTGTCCACATCACTATGGATGTAACGGCAGCGGATATCAATTCTCGATAAGTATTTGGTAAGCTCTTCTGCCATGCGTTTGGTAAGCGTGGTCACCAAAGTTCGCTCATCCAATTCTACGCGCTGTTGTATTTCCTCAACTAGATCATCGATTTGGTTTTCGCTGGGGCGAACCTCAATTTCGGGATCCAACAATCCGGTTGGGCGGATAATTTGTTCCACATATACGCCTTCGCTCAATTCCAATTCGTAATCGGCGGGAGTGGCGCTCACATAAAGTACTTGGTTTTGAAGGGCCTCAAACTCTTCGAACTTCAATGGACGGTTGTCCATAGCTGCGGGTAGCCGAAAACCGTATTCCACCAAATTTTCCTTTCTGGAGCGATCGCCTCCGTACATCGCGTGCACTTGAGGTATGGTAACGTGGCTTTCATCGATTACCATTAAATAATCATCTGGGAAGTAATCCAATAAACAGAAGGGTCGGGTGCCCGGTTTTCTTCCATCCAAATAGCGTGAATAATTCTCGATGCCCGAACAATAGCCTAGTTCGCGAATCATTTCCAAGTCAAAATTGGTACGCTCTTCCAGTCGCTTTGCCTCAAGAGGCCTACCAATTTCCTTAAAATAATCCACTTGTTTTACCAAGTCGTCCTGAATTTCCTTGATCGCGTTTTGAAGCACATCGGGAGAGGTAACGAACATATTGGCGGGGTAAATGTTCAGGGTGTCGTAAATCTCGATGACCTTGTTGTTATAAGGGTCCAATGCCTCAATTTCTTCTATCTCATCACCAAAAAAGTGAATACGGAAGGCATGGTCGGCATACCCTGGAAAAACATCCACTACATCGCCTTTCACCCTAAAATTTCCGTTTCTAAAATCAGCAGTAGTTCTGGCATAAAGGCTTTGGACCAACTGTTTTAAAAACTTGGTTCTTGAGATAACTTGATCTCTGTGTATGGTAATAACATTCTTCTGAAACTCGATAGGGTTTCCGATACCGTACAAACAGGATACTGAGGCTACCACAAGCACATCCCGTCGCCCCGAAAGGAGGGAGGAAGTGGTACTCAAACGTAACTTTTCAATATCCTCGTTTATGGAAAGGTCTTTTTCAATGTAAAGTCCACTTGTGGGAATATAAGCCTCTGGCTGGTAGTAATCGTAATACGATACAAAATATTCCACTGCGTTGTTAGGGAAAAACTGCTTAAACTCCGAGTATAATTGAGCTGCCAAGGTCTTGTTATGGGCCAAGACCAAAGTTGGTCTTTGCACCGATTCAACAACATTGGCAACCGTAAATGTCTTTCCCGAACCGGTTACTCCTAGCAAGGTTTGATGGCGAGCGTTGGATTCAATGCCTTCCACCAATTGCTTGATGGCTTCGGGCTGATCTCCCGTGGGTTTAAAGTCAGAAACTACCTGAAATTTCATTCGATAAAAATACTAAAGGATGCCTCCAAAAGGAAGTAAAATGGAGATATTATCTTTTTAGTGTGAAATGCCCCTTGATCTCCCGATCGGAATCGTCAATGGCTACGAACCAGTAGTCCCCAGAAGGAAGTGATCTTCCTCTAACAGTTCCATCCCATCCTTGTGAATTTTGAAAAATCTGCTTTAGGAAATTACCGTATCGGTCAAAGATCCGGATACTTTTCAATACGACCGGTTCTGTTTTTTGCGGTTGAATAAATTGCCAATGATCGTTGATGTTATCTCCATTTGGAGTGAAAAACTTTGGAAAACCCTCTACGGTTAGATCTTGTGTGAATTCTTTTTGTGCGATTCCACAGCCATTTTTGTCCCGGACATAGATCGTGTGGCTTCCGGGTTCCACATTGTTAAAAGTATTACTGTCGGAGTAGGGTCCATCAATAGTGTCAATGGCATATTCGTAACTGCCATTTCCCGATGCAATAACCGTCAACTGCAACGAAGAAACGGTTGGCTGGGCAATAATGTTTTCTATGGTGGCGATTTCTGATGCGACTACTTCAAATATTTTGGATGATGGACATTCAATGGTATTTCCATTTTGGGTTATTGTGTTATAGGCTTCATATCGGTACTGCCCGTTTTCGGTGATGGTAACTTCGTTTGTCGATGAAATCAATGTTTCATCATCAAACTCATCAATTTGATACCAGCGGTACCCTTCTGCTTCATCTGTTGATGAAATTACCAAAGGACCTTCGTTTTGACAAGAGGAAAAAGAATCGGGAAAATCAATTTCCGGGTTGATGATGACATACTCTCCTGTATCAAAATCCAAGTATGGTCCACACCCGAGAATGGTGCTGAAACTGGTTTGGATGCATCCTTCGGCCTGCCCGGCATCATTAAATGGTATTATAGTGATAAAGAAAGTTTTGTTCGGTTCAAAGTTGACCACAGGAGTGGAATTGGTGTTGAAAATAGAACCATCCAATATATCCGTACCTGTTGGTGTTGTGCCGATCGTCACAATATATCCTGTAGCATCGGGAACGGCAGACCATTCCAGAAAAGGGGAGAGCGGTACGTTGGTTTCACCATTTTGTGGGTAAATCATAGTTGTGCAATCCGGTATTTCCGATGCTGCTCGTGTAGTAAACTGTTGCGTAGTGCATCCTGTGGCCGAACCCAACGAATTGTAGGGGACTATGGTAACGTAAACAGTGGATTCTGAAGGAATCAGATCTTCCGGTGGATTGTAGGTCAAGCTGTTGCCAACATCAAAATCATTTAAAAGCTCCGTTCCCCCTGGAGTACTGCCCAAACTCAACCGGTAACCCTCAGCACCGTACGTATAGTTCCACGAGATATTGGTGTTGGGATTAATATCTGTTGCCATATCTGGCGGATTTGTTGTTTCTGTGCAGTTCGGAATTGATGTTAATGGTGCGGTTGTAAAACTATAACTGGGGCACGTAACATTCGGTTGGTTAAAAAAGAAAAGGGTAATGGTCACGTATATTGTTGTGTTTGCAGGAAGCCCACGGGGAGGAGTGTAGGACGACCCACTTGCAAATTGGGAGACGAGTATATCATTGTCACCTGGACTTGTGCCCAATGTAATATTGTATGATGGTACACCATCTACCGTTTCCCAGTCGATGGTGGCATCCAGCGGAACATCAGTAGCCCCATCTGCAGGGTATAGGATATCCGAGCAAACCTGTGCATCGGCAGCCAAACCTATTAAAAGGGCAACCCATAAAATGTATCTGTTCAGCATTTACATGATGATGTGTACCTCACAAGATACTACAAATCACGTTTCTTCAATAATACGTAGGATAAATAGATGAATATAGCTGTCCAAAGAATCACGATCAAGAACTCGTACCAATACACATGGTAGTCGAATTTCATGTTTTCACCAATTTGCTCGCCTATATTCTGAACGGCGGAAAGTCTTGTGAATGGTTCTTTGATCAAGTTGGACATGGATTCCAGAGGGAAGAAGCGTTTTACTGCCTTGGCAGACTCCCAGCTCATTACCTTCCATCCCATCAAACCAAATACAACTTGCTCCAAAATGGTCCATAGAATAAGGAATCCCAATGCAAAGGCCGAGCGTTTTACCAAAATGCCCAAAAAGAGACAAAAAGAGAAGAAACCGACCAATTTTAAAAAGAAAGCAGGTAAAAATTCCATATCCGAAAAAATGATGGAGACCTCATTGTAATCGGAATAAACCAACCCCAGAATCATAGATACCACAAATACAAAAATGGTGGATATCAAAGCAAATGAAATCACGGTAAGCACTTTGGAAAGGATAAACTCCTTTTTGGACAAACCATCGATCAGGTTTTGTTTAATGGTCTTGTTACTGTATTCGTTGGACATCATGGAAACAATGACGATGGCCAAAAACAATTTGAACAATGCTGTGACGAAGGTGTTGAAATGCCAGATGTAAGGAAAATTAAAAATCCCTTGATCGGCCAAGTGAAACTGAACTGGGCCAATATCGAACTTTATGGCTGCGATCAGTGCTATCGATGTCAATAACACAAAATAGGAGATGATCAGCACTTTGCTGGCCCTATTGTTCCAAAGTTTTATGAATTCTATTTGTAGGAGACGTAACATTCGTTTTGTGATTAGTTATTGTTGGTCAAGGTTAAAAATTGTTCTTCCAGGCTCTCTTTTCTTTTCACTAGATGAGAAAGTACAATGCCTTTTTCAAATAGGGTCTTGTTCAAGCTCTCGGCATCCATTTCCTCTTTTAGATATGCGGTAATGGTGCCATTAAAGTTTTCCACTTTGCCAAAGCTTGCATTTTTTTCCAGGAGCTCTTGAAGTTGGTCCATGTTTGCAGCACGGAGTTCAAAAAAGCCATGACTGGCCAACATGCTGTCCACGGGACCTGTGTATAGATTTTCGCCCTTACGGAGGATGATAACGTGGGAGCACACCTTTTCCACTTCATCCAATAAATGGGATGCCAATAAAATGGTGGTGCCCTGACCTGCTATTACTTTTATGATTTCTCGAATTTGATGAATCCCCTGAGGATCCAAACCATTGGTGGGCTCGTCCAGAATTAAAATCTCTGGATCATTGAGCAGGGCCGAGGCAATGGCCAAACGCTGTTTCATACCCAGCGAATAGGTTCTGAACTTGCTGTTGCGGCGATCCCACAACCCGACCAATTCCAGTTTCTCCTGAATTTTGGTTTCGGGAACATCCTTTATTTTGCAGACCAATCTTAAATTTTGGATAGCGTTCATATAAGGATAAAAGTTAGGGCGTTCAATAATGGCACCTACCTTTTTAAGTGCATCATGAGTGGAAGTGGTTCCATCGAACCAGCTAAAATCGCCGGAAGTACGGTTGACCACATTTAATATAATGCCCAAAGTGGTGGACTTGCCACTGCCATTGGGTCCCAATATGCCATAAACGTTTCCCTTTTCTATGGTAAAGGAAAGATCTTTTACGGCTGTGAGGTAACCAAATTTTTTTGTAAGATGGTTAACGGTGAGTATTGTTTCCAAGAGATGCTATCGTTTTTTGAATGGTTTATACTAACTTGACGATGTTTATCGCATTTTGTTACAAAATAATCAAATACAATGTCCGAAGAGAAATTAATGTCGAAAAAGAAACCGGCCTATCCTATAAGCAAAGAGCTGGATGAATATTTGGATTATTACAATCGAAAAATTGAGATTCCTATCCATTATGAGGACCTTCTACGTTTTTCGGGAAGTGTTGCCGTTTATGATGCAAACGATGAAGATACCCTTTGGGTAAGGGTTTTTTATCCAGAGTTTGACCGAGATGAAATTGATTTGGCCCTGAAGCGTGTCTATTCAAATTTTGTTTCGGATGGTAGCGATTCCATTTTTCAGTACCTCAATGTGGATTATGTGGACTATTGCACTTTTGGGAATTCGAAACCTTTTAGAATCAAGGTTCGAAATATTTTGAACGATAACTACACCTTGTTCTATGTAAAAAGGACCGATGCATCACGGGTCTATGGTTTGGAGTTGGAGCATATGCTCTCACCGTACAATTTGAACTTTGTGATTTATGAGAACACCTTGATAGAGGAGCATATTGTGGGTATTCCCGGAGATGTTTTTATGAAAAAAAACCTACCGGAATGCACGGAATTCGAAAAAGCACAAATTGCCAAAGAATTTGTGAAGTTCAATGAAAGGTGCATGATACGTTTGTTGGGCGACATGCGCTCCTATAACTATGTGATCGTTCCTACCCACGATTTTGATAGTGTTGTTTATAAGATACGGGCCATTGACTTTGATCAACAATGTTACGAAGGCAAGATAAAAGTGTACCGTCCCCAATTTTTTAAGGAGAATAAAACAATGGTCGATTTGGTACAAGGTAAATTGACCATAGATTCCGTAAATCAATATATTGTGGAGGAACGTTCGATCATAGCCAAAAGAATACTTAGTTGGGGAAGAAGGTTAAAAAGGCTTATGGATGCATGTATCGCGGATACCATTGCACCTCCGGAAAACATAGAAACATTAAAAGCCCAACTTCAGGAGCTAACAGGTGATATTAACTTTAGGGATAGTAAAAACATGGGGGAAATACTTGCCCATGCTTTGGATTTTGTAAAACGAAATTACGAAGATGTGAGTATGAAACAGATTATAGATAAGAAGTTCTAACTTTTCTGTTCCTTGTTGAAATATACGAGGTAGTAGTACATCTGCCGTTCCTCGTCCCAACCTTTTTCCACAAATTTCTCTGCCGATTCAGGGTTGATGAAATCCATCTTAATTTGAATATTGGTATCCAAATTGATGACATTCTTGATTTTTTTACGGGCATCGCTCACCGCCTTGTTGGCAATATCAAAATTGGAAACGTCCTCAATGCTGTATTTGGGACCTTTTTCCACTTTGTAGTGTTTAAATTCCGGAATCAGTTCAGGGTTTTCCATAACCTCGTTCAAGAATGAAGTCTCTTCAAAATTGTCGTTTTTGGCAAAGTGGTTCACCGCACGGTTCATGAACATGACCTCTTGCTGTTTGTCTTCGGCGGGTAAAACCACGTCCTTGGCAAAGTTTTGGCAGAACTTGAGGTAATTTTTGGTGTAGAAATTCTCATCGGTCAATGGGAGAACACCTAAAAAGTTTTCCAACCAATATTTGGCATCATATCGGTTGCTGTCGACAGAAAGTACTTTGTACCCTTCTTCTTTATCGGTGTTAAAAACAATACAACCTTTATCCAGTTTATTGATGTTGATTCCCTGACGTATCAAAATTTCCAAGTTGTGCTCCTTTTCTTCAAACTGAAGAAAATCGTGTTTCAACTCACTTTTAAAAATACCAACGGCATCCGTTTTTTGGTTGTTGATTACCATATCTGAAAAATGGACCACATAAACTTCCCCGCTTTTAATATGCGGATGGTTGGACTGCTCATACAAGTGAGTGGTTATTTTTTTGGATAGCCTATGGTTGTCGGATGGGTTGTCGAATATTCCGGAAACGGCCATATAGACCTCGTTGAACTCCAGATCCACCTCATGGCCAAACTTATAGTAGTTCTCTTCTTTTTCCCTAAATGGTTTAAAGAAATACTCCTTTAGCAAACCGGACATTTCATCGTTTAGGGTAAAAGGCTCTGCAGATAAGAACGCAGATTCGTTTTTACTTTTGTTACCAACACGGTGAAGCGATATGCTTTCAATTTGGGCGGGATATAGGTTCAGCATTTTTAGGGGATGTGATTAATGGTTAAAAATTCAGGTCAAGTATGGGCTAGTTCCAGTTTTCGTCAAAGTCCATATCGTCATAACTGTCCAAAAGGTCGTCATAATCTCCTTCATCATCATTGGGTTCTGCCTCAAACTGTTTTTCTGGTGGGGCATCGGGCAGTTCACCAAAGGTAAAAAGCACATTGGGGTAAATTCTGCCATCTTCTTTTTCAACAATATCGGCGAGTTCCACAAAAAAGGTCCACATGCTGAAAAAGTCGTAAACATAGATCAGCTTGGGATTTTTTTCGTTCATGACATCAGCTAAAGTGGTTTCGTTCATTAACCGAATATCCGAACCACTCTCACTCATATCAAAAAGGGCAATTTCCTCGTCTTGGTTCCATTCTTCATCACAAGTGTAGAACGAGGCCATTTCACTCCCCTCAAAACCAAAAGCTTGGGTAATGGCATTGTGGAAATCTTCCAAATTACTTTGGTCCTCAATTTCGATATCACGAAAGATATCTTCCTCAGCATCAAGTATTATCCTGATTTTATAAATCATCCATCAAATTTTAGAGTGGGCACAAAGGTACAATAAATAGACCTTATTTGGAGAACCTGTGCAGGGTAAAAGTCATGGCGGCCAAAAGGAAAAACGCCCCTATTTGATGTGCAATTCCCAGCCAAAGCGGCACTGCATAGATCAACGTGAGCACACCCAGTAAAAACTGCACAAAAACCAAGGCCAACAAACTTTGCAATCCTTTTTCTTGAAGTTTTGTTGTCTGGATTTTTCGCGTTCTGAACCAAATCAGTGCAATAACCGCAACTACAATATAGGCGAGATAGCGGTGCACGAACTGGACCCCACTTTTTCCTTCAAAAAAGTTTTTGATAACCGGCTGCTGCTCAATGTATACGGTTTCGTGAATCAGCTTGCCGTCGCTCATCAAAGGCCAATGGTTGTGTATAAAACCTGCATCCAATCCAGCTACAAAAGCTCCCCAAATGATCTGGAGCAACAGCAGTACGAGTCCGACCCGGATCAAGTTTCTTATTTTCTTGTTGATTTCTTTTTTTTCGGGGTACACAAGGTCCAAAGCCACCCATAAACTGTAGGCAAAGGTCAGGAATGCCGTGGTCAAGTGTGCGGCCAATCTAAAGTGGGAAACATCGGGACGGTCCACAAGGCCACTTTTAACCATGTACCAGCCCAAAAAGCCCTGGAATCCGCCCATAAAGAGCAAAATCAAACATTTTTTAATGGTCGACCTATCCAATTTTTTGGTGACCAAAAAGAAAAGGAACGGCACAATGAATACTACTCCAATAAATCTTCCAATTACTCTGTGCAACCATTCCCAGAAGTAGATGTCCTTGAACTCATCAAGACCAAAATGATAATTGAGTTTCTGGTATTCCGGGTATTGCTTGTACAGTTCAAAAGCTTCTTGCCATTCCTGTTCGTTCATCGGTGGAATGGTTCCCTGTATCAATTTGTAGTCGGAAATCGAAAGTCCAGAGTGGGTAAGCCGCGTTATGCCCCCCACTAAAACCATGACAAAAATGAGAAAACATCCAGTTAACAACCAATACACTACATATTTGTTCTTTTTCATTCGGAATGGATTTTTAAATTCATTTTTTTGCCTTTTTCCAACATAAAATTATAGGCGGCCTCGTATTCGTTGGGGATTTCTCCCTCTAAAATTGCTTCTTTGATAGCATCTTTGATAATGCCTATTTCCTTGGAAGGTTTTAGGTTAAAGGTCTTCATGATCTCTTCACCGGATACAGGTGGCTGAAAGTTCCGGATATGGTCACGCTCTTCGACCTCTACTATTTTTTGGCGAACTATTTTGAAATTGTTCTTGTATTTTTTCTGTTTCTTCGGGTTCTTGGTTGTAATATCGGCCTCACACAAGGTCATAAGGTCTTCCACAAAATCTCCAGCGTCGAAGACCAATCGTCTTACTGCAGAATCGGTCACATGGTCTTCGGACAAAATGATGGGCCTAGAACTCATCAATACCATTTTCTGAACGAATTTCATCTTTTCGTTCAACGGCATTCGTAACCTTTTGAAGAGTTTGTAAACCATTTTTGCTCCCACAAATTCGTGTGCATGGAACGTCCATCCAATTTTTTTATGGAATTTTTTGGTGGGCGCCTTGCCGATATCGTGCAGCAATGCAGCCCATCGCAACCAGAGGTTGTCCGTGGTTTCCGCTATATTGTCCACCACTTCCAGAGTGTGCCAAAAGTTATCTTTGTGGCGTTGGCCCTCTATTTCTTCAATGCCTTGCAGCGCTGTCAGTTCGGGTAGAATCAAGGGAAGCAATCCTGTTTGGTGCATCAATTTGAAACCTAGGGACGGTTTGGGACTCATCAATATTTTGTTCAGTTCGTCCACGATACGTTCCTTGGAAACTATTTTGATACGGTCCTTGTTCTCGGTAATGGCCTGAAGCGATTTCAATTCAATGGTAAAATGCAATTGTGTGGCAAATCGAATGGCACGCATCATACGCAAGGGGTCATCCGAATAGGTGATACCGGGTTCCAATGGTGTTCGAATGATTTCCCTGTCCAGATCGGCCAAGCCATCAAAAGGATCTAGGAGTTCCCCAAAATTGGATTTGTTCAATGCCAAGGCCATGGCGTTGATGGTAAAATCGCGACGGTTCTGATCGTCTTCCAAGGTGCCATCTTCCACAATGGGTTTTCGGCTATCCCGATTATAGCTTTCTTTTCGGGCGCCCACAAATTCCAGCTCCAAATCCTTGTGCTTGATCATGGCCGTTCCAAAATTCTTGAATACGGAAATCTCAGGTTTTCCTTTTAATTTGGAGGCCACTTTTTTGGCGAGTTCTATTCCACTGCCAATGGCCACAATGTCGATATCCTTCGGGGTATTTCTTTTTAAAAAATAATCACGAACAAAACCACCGATGACGTAAGCGTCCACGCCCAACTCATCTGAAGCTTCGCCAATAAGTTTAAAAATAGGATGTTGTATTGCTTCTGTATGGAATTCCTTCGCCATTGTTATTCCCGAATAACCTTCACCTGTCCATCACTACTCAGCTTAATGATAGAGGAGGGGGAAGGGTTTGTACTTTCGTCTGGCAAATTTACCACATAGTCCACTCCTTTTAAAATTTCTTCATCAATATCCTTGAATTGTTTTGGAGTGGGATTGCCCGAGATATTGGCCGATGTGGATACAATGGGCTTTCTGAATTTATTGATGAGGTATTGGCAAAATTTATCCGAAGCCACGCGAATGGCCAAGGTGTTGTCTTCCGCCACCAGATTGCTGGCTATGCCCATGGGGTTGTCGAATACGATAGTGGTTGGTTTTGTGGCCAGGTCCATAATATCGTAGGCCACATCAGGTACTTCTTTTACATGCCGTTCCAACATGGCCTGGTTCGCTACCAAACAGATGAGTGCCTTGGAGTCTTCTCGCTTTTTTAGGGCGTATACTTTTTTAACGGCTTCCGGATTGGTGGCATCGCACCCTATGCCCCAAACCGTGTCGGTAGGGTAGAGTATGAGTCCACCCTCCTGTAATACTTTATGGCAGTTATTGATTTCTTCGGTCAATGTTTTCGAATTTTAGTTGAAAGTGGTCGGTCAACGCCTGCCACTGTATTCTGTTTTTGTCCATCCCAATGTTTCCTTTTTTCAAGGAAACCTTTTGAGAGCCCCAAATGGGAATTGGTTCTTTTCCGCTATTGTCGGCTTGAATGGAATATGTTCCCTTGATCAGCCCCATTATTTTGAACCATAAATCGTCGGCATTGGGTGCAAGTTTCAGGAACAGGTCTTGCTCAAATACTTTTTGGTCCATTGTGTTGGGTGGGTACAAAGTTCCGCCTGCTCCAATGGGTAACGTCAATTTTGGATTTTCACATCCTGATTCATTTGGTTTCCATTGTTTGTAGGGCAGTAGCTCACCTGATTCATCATAAGTGATACATCGCGTTTGATTGGCGACAATGTTGTCAGGATGTTTTTGATGGGCCTCATATAGCTTCGATAGCCAATTTTTTCGGTACATCATATCATCATCACAAGTAATGATGGTTTTTTCTGGATACTGTTTTAAAGGCTCGACCAATTTTCTGTGTGAACTAAAATAATCGGTAAATTTAATATCGAACAAATCGCTGGTCAAACTATTCAGTTTTTTTGGGATTTTACCTTTTAGGTCTTCATGCAGCCAAAGCACAATTTTTTCAGGTAATACATCTTGATTCAGCAAACTCCGGATAGTAAGATGTACAATCTTTAACCTTGAAGGAATTGAAGCCAATGAAACAATTACAGGAATTTGCTTTTTATTGGATGTAAGCGCCTCCTTGGATTGCCAAGATAATTTAGCTTGATGAAAAAGTGAAACAGGAATTTCCTTGACCTTCATTCTGGAAGTTTAGAATCACAAAATTAAGGATATGAGATAACATTTAATATTTCTATTTTTGCTCCAATGAACCAAAAGGAAAAGGAATCGCCGAAAATATCAGTAATCGTAAGCACTTATAATGCCGAAGAATGGCTAAAAAAAGTGCTTTGGGGCTTTAATTGCCAAGTTTTTAAAGACTTTGAGGTAGTTGTTGCCGATGATGGTTCAGGGCCAAAGACCAAGGAATTATTGGAGGAGATGTCCAAAAAGGTCTTTTACCCTATTGTCCATGTTTGGCAGGAGGACGATGGGTTTCAGAAGTCCAGAATATTGAACAAGGCGGTTGAGGCCTGTAATGCCGAGTACATCATCATGACGGACGGTGATTGCATTCCACGGGAGGATTTTGTTGAGGTGCATTACATTAATAAAGAGCCGGGATATTTCATTTCGGGGGGCTATTATATGCTGCCGATGAATATTTCCAAGATGATTACTTTGGAAGATATTGAAAAGCAACATTGTTTCAATATCCATTGGCTCAAGGAAAAAGGTATTCCAAAAACATTTAAGAACAATAAACTAACGGCAAACGGAATTGTCTCCAAGTTGCTGAATAGGTTTACTCCGACCAATGCCAGTTGGAACGGTCACAATTCATCTGGTTGGAAAAAGGATATTTTAAATGTAAACGGCTTTGATGAGCGCATGCAATATGGAGGGCAGGACCGTGAATTGGGCGAACGTTTGTTCAATTTCGGGATAAAGTCAAAACAGTTGCGTTACAGTGCGGTTTGTGTGCACTTAGATCATAAAAGAGGATACAAAACACCGGAGTCCATAGCCAAAAACCAAGCGATACGAAAGGAAACCAGGTCAAACAAGTTAGTGTGGACGCACTATGGCATTACCAAATAATAAGCAAGCTCATTTTTCTTTTCCAATCTTTTTAGTTCTCTGAACCTTTCCAAAACACCAAGAGCATTAAGGTAGCAGATGGTCCATCCTTTTTTGCCGTCCAATATGCCCAAACGGAGGATGTAATGGTTAAAGAATTTCCAAAAAGGTTTTACCGCCATCAAAAGGTAATTAAAGTGTTTTTCCTTGTAAAAGTCCTCTTTCGCCTTTAGTTGTCCGTATTTAAGCATTTTACCCTTATAGTCCTCGTAGTTTTTGTAGCAAAAATGGGTTAACTTTTCCGTCAAGACCCCAGATTCACCATCAACTACTAAGGTTTCGTGCACAATCTTCCTGTCGGTAAAACGTGCTTTACTTTTTCTAAAAAGCCTATGATTTTTATCGGTTTGCCAGCCACTAAAGTTCAATGGCTCATTTTTGAACATAAACTTTCTATAGAACCAATAAGCTTCGTGTGCGTTGGGGTCATTTATAGTGGCTGTGATTTCCTCCTGAAGTTTTTCCGTTACCACTTCATCGGCATCCAAAAATAAGATCCAGTCGTTCGTTGCCTGTTTAAGTGTGTAGGATTTTTGGGCCGTAAAATTTTCAAACGGGTTTTGTATCACTTTTACTTTTGGGTGATCCAATAAATATTCATACGTACCATCGGTACTAAAGGAATCAACAACGATAATTTCATCGGCAAAAGAAATGGAATCAATGCATTTTTCAATGTATCCAATTTCGTTGTAGGTGATAACAAGTGCTGATAATTTTTGCTTTGGGGTGCTCAATCCAGCCATAATTTATTGGTGTAGTGTTTCGGTATATACAAATCTATAACAAAAAAATAGCGTAAAAATTGTTTGAACGTTTCTTTTTCTTACAAACAATCAAACTCTCAATTTCCCTACTCTTTTATTGTTAAATTCCTAAACTATTATTCTGTCCGTTATATCAAAGAGGGTGAAAAGTAAATAGGGTTGCTTCAATTTTTGAAAAAAGCAACCCTATTATGGTATTTGAGCCCTAATCCTTGATTTGAACAAAGATTAAAAGTATTTAAACCGCTACATCATGTTCTCTGAGGGCGTTGTTCAACGAAGTCTTCTTGTCCGTGCTTTCCTTTCGCTTACCAATAATCAACGCGCAGGGTACTTGATAATCACCTGCTGGAAATTTTTTGGTATAACTTCCGGGAATCACAACAGATCTAGCTGGAACGCGACCTTTCAATTCTATGGGTTTATCTCCGGTTACATCTATTATTTTGGTTGATGCCGTCAAAACCACATTGGCACCTAAAACGGCCTCTTTTTCTACACGAACACCTTCCACAACAATACATCTGGAGCCGATAAAGGCATTATCTTCAATGATCACGGGAGCGGCTTGTAGAGGTTCCAATACGCCACCGATACCAACACCACCACTTAAGTGGACATTTTTACCGATTTGTGCACAACTTCCCACCGTGGCCCAAGTATCCACCATGGTCCCTTCATCTACGTAGGCACCAATGTTCACATAACTAGGCATCAAAATAGTGCCTTTGGAAATGTAGGCCCCGTGCCTTGCAACTGCATGGGGAACTACGCGAACACCCTTTTCTTTATATCCTTTTTTCAATGGGATTTTATCATGATATTCAAAAATACCGGCTTCAAGTACTTCCATTTTTTGTATGGGAAAATATAGCACTACGGCCTTTTTAACCCATTCGTTGATTTGCCAACCATCTTCCGTAGGTTCGGCGCAACGCAATTCACCTATATCTATTAAGTCTATTACTTCACGAATGGCAATTTGAGTTTTTTCATCTTCCAACAACTCCCTATTGTCCCACGCTTGTTCTATCAGCGATCTTAATCCTGTCATTTTTCTTAAAGTTTTGACAAAGATAAGCCCCATGGCAGAATTATGCCCCCCATTTTTAAGCGCATAACATTTTTAAGGTTATTTTTGCCAAAAAATTATTTTGGCTAGAATTTTAGCTTTGGATTTTGGAAAAGTAAGGACCGGTATCGCAGTTACCGACGAACTCCAGTTGATCGCTTCTGGGCTTACGACGGTGGAAACCAAGGACCTTTTGAATTTTCTGAAGGAGTATTTAAAAAAGGAAACCGTTGAGCTTTTTGTGGTGGGCTTGCCAAAACAAATGGACAATACGGCCTCTGAGTCGGAAGCGCTTATCCAAGAATTTTTGAAAAAGCTGAAAGCCAATTTCCCTTCAGTTCCAGTGGAGCGCCAAGATGAACGGTTTACATCCAAAATGGCGTTCCAGTCCATGTTGGACAGCGGAATGAAAAAGAAGAAGAGAAGGGACAAGGCCCTAGTCGATGAAATAAGTGCCACGCTTATATTGCAGGCCTACATAAACAGATTTTGATTTATGATTTTACCCATAGTAGCTTACGGAGACCCCGTTTTGCGAAAAAAAGCAAAAGATATCACATCCGATTATCCAAAACTGGATGAACTGATGACAAACATGTGGGAGACCATGTACAATGCTCATGGCGTTGGTTTGGCTGCCCCACAGGTAGGACTTCCCATACGAATGTTTATGGTGGACACCACACCTTTTGCGGATGATGATGAATTGACCGAAGCCGAACAGAAACAACTCGATGGATTCAAAAAAGTGTTCATCAACGCCAGGATTGAAGAGGAAAATGGCAAGGAGTGGGACTTTAACGAAGGTTGTTTGAGCATCCCGGATATCCGTGAAGATGTAAAACGTAAGCCCGAAATCACCATTACATATTTGGATGAGGATTTTAAAGAACACACTGAAACCTTTGATGGCCTGTTGGCTCGGGTGATTCAGCACGAATACGACCACATCGAGGGCATTTTGTTCACCGATAAGCTCTCATCCTTAAGAAAACGACTTTTAAAAAGCCGATTGGAAAAGATTTCCAAAGGAAAAATCAATGTGGATTACCGAATGAGGTTTCCCAATATCAAAAAAGGACGTTAAAAAAATCGCTATTTGCGATAAAAACATATTTTTGCGCCCATAAATTACTATTTGAATGGCATTAGAAAAGATTTTATCTATTGGAGGTAAACCGGGACTTTACAAATTATTGACCCAAACCCGAGGTGGCTTTGTTGGCGAATCCCTATTGGATGGCAAACGTGTAACCGTTGGTTTAAGAAGCAATGTAAGCGTATTGTCCGAAATAGCCATTTACACCTTGGAAGAGGAACTTCCCTTGCGAGAAGTGTTCCAAAAAATCAAGGAAAAAGAAGGGGGTGAAAAAACATCCATCAGCCACAAGGCCGAAAAAATCGAATTGGAAGAGTATTTCTTCGAAGTGCTTCCCAATTATGATGAGGACAGGGTGTACGCTAGTGACATCAAAAAGATCATACAGTGGTACAACATCCTTCTCGACAACAACATTACTGACTTTGTTGAAGACGAAAAGGATGCTGAAGAACCTACCGTGTCTGCCTCCGAAGAGGAAGAATAAACACTATTCTTTTTTCCAATCCACCAATTTTGTTGGATAATAATTGATTTCCATGGCTTCCAAATACGGAGCTTGTGCAGCTAGGCGCTCTTTGTAGTCATCCCAATTAAGGTGTTCGCTTGGAGACCATCCCAATTCGCCGTATCCGATCAATCTTGGGAATGCCAAATATTCCAATTCGGATCCGTTGCTAATGGTCTCTGACCATAGCGGAGCTTCAATTCCTAGAATATTTTCTTTGGCCAGCCCTTCAACATAGGTTTCCGGATCCCATTTGTACCCGACATCGACTGGGATGTAACCTGCCCAGTGCAATCCGTATTCCGAAATGGAATCGTATTGCATGTCCAAATAGGCCTTCTTGGCAGGCGATATTATAATTTTAGAACCATTTTCAGCAGCCTTCAAAGCATTTTCAGGTTCGTTCCAGAGTTGCGCAATGGAGTTGGGGTCGAGTTCCGCCTGTGCGATTTCGTTCCAGCCAATCATTCTTTTGTTGTGCTTTTGCACAATTTCTTCCACTTTTTCCACAAAAAGAATGTAGTCGCTCTTTTTGGTTACATGGCTTTCATCGCCACCAATATGAAAATAGGGACCAGGTGTCATCGCTGCAATCTCGCCGATCACATCATCCAAAAAGCTGTAAACGGTGTCTTTTTTAGCATCAAAAGAGCTGTAGCCTACTTTCATGTCGGTTCTGACCCGCGGAGTTTCTGCCCCGGCATAATGCAAAAAGGGATAACTCAAGGATGCCGCATTGGTGTGTCCCGGCATATCAATTTCCGGTACAATGGTAATATGTCTGTCCGCAGCATAGGCCACAATGTCTTTGTATTGTTCTTGCGTGTAAAATCCGCCTTCGCCGCCACCAACTTCGCTGGCACCACCAACTTCAGTAAGTTTTGGCCAAGATTTAATTTCAATGCGCCATCCCTGATCATCGGATAGGTGCAAATGCAATGTGTTGAATTTGTAGTATGCCAAGGCATCAATGTATTTTTTGACTTCATCCACGGTAAAAAAGTGCCGGGACACGTCCAACATGGAACTGCGATATCCGTATTTTGGAGCATCCATGATCTTGCCCGATGGAATTACCCAAATGGGACGGTCCGTTAACGTGTCATTACTTTGTTCCGGAATAAGCTGGCGAATGGTCTGTATACCTCTAAAGGCACCTGCGGCAGTTTTAGCGTTCAATAAAATAGAATCCCTTTTTATATAAAGTTGATAGGCTTCAGGACTTTCCAAATCCACACTATCGGATTGGTTGATGTAGATCAATCGCTCCAAATTATCTTCGGATGCTGCGTTTACAGCAAGATCAAGTCCTGTTTTGGACTTTATGTTCCCGGCTAAAAATTGCCCTACTTTCTCAAATTCGGGATTTGTCGTCGAAGTATAAATAGCGGTTTTGGCATCCAGCCCAAAAGCACTCCCCGTAGGAATGGTTTTTATGGGTTTTGGAATCAAAGGAGCATTGGCTAGGTCTGTTTTGGGAAAATTGATTTCCTCTTTTTCGGTTTGGCAAGCTGCCATGCAGATAACTGCAACGAACAGCAAAATTGATCTGTAAATCACGTTTGTTTAGTTTTAGTCTATGTAATTTTTAATAACATCGTACCAGATGTCGTAACCTTTATCGTTCATGTGGAGTCCATCTTCAATAAAGATGTCCTGTTTTACTTTTCTTTTGTCCAACATGGGATACCAAACATCCACGAATTCAATCCCCTCTTTTTGGGATGCAAGTCTGTCCAATTTGCGGTTCAAGCGTCGGTATCTACCTCGATACTTCCATCGGGAAATGCTCGGTTTGGCAGAGATGAGAACAATTTCCATATGCTGGTTCCTCTGTTGAAGCGTGTTCAGAATATGTTCGGCCCTTTTCAATATTTTTCGTGGTCTCTTCTTGGCGAAAATATCGTTGTCACCTTCATAAATGAAGACTTTAACGGGTTTGTAGTTTAAGATAAGTTCATCCAAATAAAGCTCAAGGTCAGAAAATTGAGACCCACCAAAACCGGTGTTCAGTACTTGATGTTCTGGAAACCTATCCTGGATATCTTCCCAAAACCGTATGCTGGAACTTCCCGTAAAAACAATGGTTTCTTTGGTTTTGTCCCATAATGAGTCGTTTCGTTTTTGTATCTGTTCAACCTCTTTATCAAAAGGCAACTGTGCCTGAGCGGATATGGTCAGGGTAAAAAATAGTACGAAAAAATATCGCATCCTTTTGGTTTATTTTTTAACGAAGCTGTTTTCCAGTCCTTCCTGTGAATTGGTACCGACCATTACTCCAAATTCGCCGGGTTCCACTACAAATTCATAATTGTTGTTGTAGAATCCCAATTCTTTATCGGTCAAGGTAAAAGTAACTTTTTTAGAATTATTCGGGGCCAAACTAATTTTTTGAAATCCTTTTAATTCCTTAACGGGCCTTGTCACGCTGGCTACTTTGTCATGGAGATACAATTGAACAACCTCTTCACCTTCAAATTTTCCAGTATTGGTCACGGTAACCGAAACTTTTATGTTTTCTTGATCTGAAGAATCTATTTCCAAATTAGAGTAACTAAAATCGGTATAACTCAGTCCATAACCAAATGGATACAAAGGGGTGTTCTTCTCATCACTGTAGTGCGACCAAAATACGTTTGGCTGATAATTCGGCCTACCGGTGCTATAATGGTTGTAATAGAGTGGTACTTGTCCAACGCTTCTTGGGAATGTCATAGGCAGTTTGCCGCTTGGGTTGTAGTCACCGAAAACCACCTCGGCAATGGCATTTCCGGTTTGGGTGCCCAGTTGCCAAGTTTCCAGAATAGCAGGTATATTTTCTGCCTCCCATGGTAAAGTCAATGGCCGCCCATTCATTAGGATCAAGATTACATTTTTATTTACTTCATGAACTTTTTTCAATAGTTGCAATTGAAGACCAGGTAGGCCCAATTGCGTTCTACTTCGGCCTTCCCCACTTTGAAATCCATGTTCTCCCAATACTATGACCACAAGGTCTGATTCTTTTGCCAATGCTACCGCCTCTTGCATCCCATTGGTATCCGTTTCGTTTACTTCAACATCCATTAAAAAGTTGGCGTCGCTGTTAAACACTTTAGGTCCTTTGCTGTACGTTATATTTGAATTGTATTTTTTGAGACCTTCCAAAACAGTTACGGCTGTATTGTCATCCGAACCTATTCGCCAGCTGCCCAGTGGGCTATTGTTGTCATTTGCCAATTCTCCTATTACCGCTATCTTTTTCTGGTTTTTGTTGATGGGAAGCAGGTTTCCTTCATTTTTTAATAGCACTATGGATTTTTTAGCCATATCCAAAACACCTTTTTGATGGTCTTCGTGGTATAATCTTTCTTTTTCCCTTTCTTCATTACAATATTTGTAGGGGTCATCAAAAAGTCCAAGCTCATATTTTACCTTGAGTATTCTTTTAACGGCATCATCAATGTATTCTTCACTGACCTTACCCTCTTTCACATTGTTCACCAAATGTGTGATGTAGGCCGTGGACTCCATATCCATATCGGAACCGGCATTGGCCGCTAGTTCAGCAGCATGATTCAAATCTTCTGCATACCCGTGTGGAACAAGCTCTCCTATGGATCCCCAATCAGATATGACAAAACCATCAAAACCCCATTTATCCTTTAAAATATTGCGCTGCAGGTTTTTATCTGCGGTAACGGGAATTCCATTAAGGAGGTTGAATCCGTTCATCACTGTTTTAACATCGGCATTTACGGCAGCCTCAAAAGGAGGTAATACGGCGTTGTACAATGTGGATGTCCCTATATCCGCCGTATTGTAATCCCGACCGGCTTCCACAAATCCATAGGCGGCAAAGTGCTTTGCACAGGCAGCAATGGTGTTGGGTTGGGATAAATCGTCCCCTTGAAAACCTTTAACTCTTGCTTTGGCTATTTGTGACCCCAGGTAGGTGTCTTCACCCGCACCTTCCATGACCCTTCCCCAGCGTGCATCTCGAGAAATATCCACCATTGGGGCAAAAGTCCAATTAAGACCGACCGCAGAAGCCTCATCTGCAGCAATTTTCGCCGAATTGGCAATGGCCTCCAAATCCCAGCTGGCAGCTTCGGCCAAAGGTATCGGTGCAACAGTCTTGTATCCATGAATTACATCGAAACCGAAAATTATGGGAATTCCCAATCGGGACTCCTCCACAACTAATTTTTGCAACTTTCTTACTTCTTCGGTTCCCGTTACATTCAGCATGGAACCAACCCAGCCTTTCTTTAGATGTTCATATTTTGTGGCCGCATTTCCCTCTTCCGGAACTGGTCCGGTAACATCCCAAAATCCGTTGTATTGGTTCATTTGACCAACCTTTTCTTCCAAGGTCATTAAGGATAAAAGAGAATCCACTTTCTGGTCAATGGTCGTATTCTGTCCCATAATCGTACTATTGGAGAGTAAAAAAACGAAGAGTGGAATTAGTAAAAAGCGTTGTTTGGTTTTCATATTGTGGTCGTGTTATAAAGCTAATTTGTGGACTTATAAAAATAGGATAAAATTCTATCATGCCCTAATGTGAGGTCTTCGTATTTTTGGTCAAAATTAAAAGCCATGAACACTAGATCGGAACAGTTGGCAGCCTTTGACCGCCTTTTGACCATTATGGATGAATTGCGAGAACAATGCCCATGGGACAAAAAACAGACCATGCAAACCCTTCGCCATTTGACCATTGAGGAGACTTATGAATTGGGCGATGCCATACTGGACAATGATCTTGATGAAGTAAAAAAGGAATTGGGCGATATTTTGTTGCACATTGTTTTTTATGCCAAAATTGGTTCTGAAACACAGGATTTTGATATTGCCGATGTGGCCAACGGCATATGTGAGAAGCTCATTAACAGGCATCCGCATATTTATGGTGATGTGAAGGTGGAGAATGAAGAGGAGGTAAAGCAGAATTGGGAAAACATTAAACTTAAGGAAGGCAAAAAGAGTGTGCTCGAAGGTGTGCCCAATGGTTTGCCGTCCTTGGTCAAAGCCAATAGAATTCAAGATAAAGTGGCTGGTGTGGGTTTTGATTGGGAAAGGCCTGAACAGGTTTTCGAGAAGTTGAAAGAGGAGTTGGGAGAGCTACAAGAAGAGGTGGAGGCCAATAATGCCGATCAAATGGAGTCCGAATTCGGAGATGTGCTATTCTCTATGGTAAATTATGCCCGTTTTTTAAAGATCAACCCAGAAAATGCATTGGAACGAACCAATAAAAAGTTTATCAAACGCTTTCAATATTTGGAGCAAAAAGCCAAAGAAGCAGGAAAACGCATGAGCGACATGACCTTGGCCGAAATGGATGTATACTGGGAAGAGGCGAAGCAGTTGTAAATTTATCCATTATCTAACATTGCCGACCCTCTAAATTGTGGGCAAACTATCTATATTTGCCATCCTTTTTAAACATCCGCTGTGTTTCAAAACTACACCAAAGAGTTTGCCTATAACCTTAAGTTGTCCTATCCCGTTATTTTAGGGATGCTGGGGCACACATTTGTGGCCTTTGCCGACAATATTATGGTGGGGCAATTGGGTACGGCGGAACTGGCTGCCGTTTCGTTGGGGAACAGTTTTGTTTTTATTGCAATGTCCCTTGGAATTGGGTTTTCCACTGCTATTACGCCCTTGGTGGCCGAAGCAGATGGGGCAAAAGATCAAATGGCCGGCAAAAGCGCTTTAAAACATGGTTTGGTACTTTGTACCATATTGGGCCTGTCCCTTTTTGGGCTGATTCAAATATCCAAGCCTTTGATGCATCATATGGAGCAGCCTCCCGAGGTGGTGGAGCTGGCCATGCCCTATTTGGATTTAGTGGCATTTTCGTTGGTGCCTTTAATCATATTCCAGGCTTTTAAACAATTCTCCGAGGGACTCTCACAGACCAAATATCCCATGTACGCCACCATAGTGGCCAACGTGGTGAACATTACGCTGAACTATCTTTTCATTTTTGGTTCTTTTGGATTCCCTAAACTTGGTGTTGTGGGAGCTGCGGTGGGAACTTTGGCATCGAGGGTAATTATGGTTGCTTTTATCTGGTACTTGCTGAAACGAAAAAAGAAGTTTGAATACTACGTTACCCATTTCAATTTTAGGGAAATTGAGAAAAAAGTAATGAAGAAGATTGTCAGTCTTGGTTTTCCATCCGCATTACAGATGTTTTTTGAGGTAGCTATTTTTACCGCGGCCATTTGGTTGAGCGGTGTTCTGGGAAAAAATGCACAAGCGGCCAACCAGATTGCCTTGAACTTGAGCAGTATGACCTTTATGGTGGGCATGGGATTGAGCGTTGCCGCGATAGTCCGTGTAGGAAACCAAAAAGGGCTTCGAAATTATATGGAGTTAAAACGAATCGCAGAGTCGGTGTTTTTCCTTACACTTCTTGTGGAAATAGCTTTCGCAGCCATTTTCCTGCTAGGAAGGCATTGGTTCCCCACCATTTATTTGGATGTGGACGATATTGCGAATCAAGCTGATAATACCGAAGTGATTTTTATTGCGGCCAAATTATTGTTGGTGGCAGCCTTTTTCCAGATTTCTGATGGACTTCAAGTGGTTGTTTTAGGAGCTTTGCGAGGGCTGCAGGATGTCAGGATACCTACGCTGATAACTTTTATCGCCTATTGGTTGATTGGTTTCCCCATCAGTTATTATTTGGGATTGCACACAAGTTTTGAAAGTACAGGGATTTGGATCGGATTGTTGTCGGGGCTTACTGCATCGGCTGTAATGTTGTATCTTCGATTCAACTTTATGACCAAAAAATTGATAGCACACTAAGAGGATTTCCACAAGGGTGGAATCAAAATATGAACGCATGGAACTACCTAAATTTTTATTGGCCGACAATACGGATCATCCCGAGGCCATTTTTATTGTCCATACCGAATACCCACGGTTCATCATCAATCTAGAAAATGATGAAGTGGAATGGATGGAAGAATTCTCCAAACAAGATGAAGCCGATTTAATGGAAGAGGCCGAAAACTTGATTGAGGCCGCTAACGCTTTTTATGATCGAGAAGTCTCCAGATACGACCAATAATGCTGGAACAGCTATTGCATTACGATAAAGAACTGTTTTTGTTTCTCAACGGCCTGGGAACCGAGACTTGGGACGGTTTTTGGATGTTCATGACGACGACCAGAAACTCTGCCCCGCTTTATCTCTTATTACTTTATTTATCTTATCGAAATTTTGGATGGAAGGGGACAGGGATTATTTTGGTGTCCATCGCTTTACTGATCACTTGTACCGATCAACTGTCCAATTTTTTTAAATATGGTGTTGGTCGGCTTCGACCTTGTCATGAACCTGAAGTGAGTAGCGTAATGCGTTTGGTGAAAAGCTATTGTGGAGGACAATTCGGATACTTTTCTGCTCACGCTGCCAACTCTTTTGGACCAGCCATTTTCTTTACCGTGATGTTCAAGAATAAGGTAAAGTACATTTCTTGGGTGTTATTGTTTTGGGCCTGCATTGTTGCCTATAGCCGAATTTACATCGGTGTGCACTATCCGTTGGATGTACTTACAGGAGCCTTGGTAGGTTCGCTTTTTGGTTGGTTGTGGGCCAAGTTGGCTATATTTGCTTTCCAAAAAACAGGGGTATGATCTCGACTGCCAGATACTGGTTTTACATTGGATTGATCGTGTTGGTATACGTCATCGGGATGTTCGTGACCTTGTTTGAGAACGACTCCGCCCAATTTGCGGTAATGGCCATGCGAATGGTTCAGGAAAATGATTTTCTGAGCTTATTCAAGGGACCGGAGGAATATCTGGACAAACCACATATGCACTACTGGTTGGCCGCCCTTTCCTATAAAATATTCGGCATCCACGATTGGGCCTACCGAATCCCAGGTATTTTGTCCACTCTACTGGGTGCTTACAGTTGCTTTGGTCTCGGAAAATTGCTGTACAACAAAGACGTAGGTAGATTTGCCTCATTGATTTTTATGACAGCCCAAACCATGGTCTTGGCCAACATAGATGTCCGTACCGATGCTGTTTTAACTGGATTTACCATATTCTCCATCTGGCAATTGGTTACTTATATAGAGAAAAACACGCTGAAAAGTATTGCCTTGGGTGCTTTTGGTGCAGGCATGGCATTTTCCACTAAAGGGCAGATTGCCTTGGTGGCGATCGGTATTTCCATAATTTGTCATTTGGCCTATACCCGAAAATGGCAGAAATTGCTCAATTGGAGAGTGTTGGTGGCCATTTTGGTCTTTGGGTTGACCATTGCACCCATGTTGTATGCTTATTACCATCAGTTTGATCTGCATCCCGAAAAAGTAATCCGCGGCAAGGACAATCGTAGCGGTATCTTCTTTATTTTTTGGGAACAGAGCTTTGAACGTATGAGCGGAGAAGGGGTCGGGAAGAACAGTAGTGACTTTTTCTTCTTCTTTCACACCTTTTTATGGGTATTTCTGCCATGGACCGTTCTCGCCTTGATCGGTTATTGGACCAAGGTAAAAGCTTTTTGGCAAGTCAAGTTCGCTTACCGACCCAATATGGAGTTTTTGACCGTAGGCGGTATTTCAATTTTATTCCTGCTCATCAGTTTTGCACAGTTTAAATTGCCGCACTACATGAATATTCTGATGCCTTTGTATGCGATTTTATCAGCGGCTTTCCTGTATGTTTTGCATCAACGGGAAAAATTAAAGATGGCAAAGGTTATTTTGGGCATCCAATATTTTATATTGGGTCTCGTGGTGTTCTTTGCTTTGTTGGTGAGCTTTTATGTATTCAAATTGGGGCATTGGTACAGCTATTTGTTCTTGTTGACAGCGCTCCTTTTGGTAACTTATTTCATTCTGAACAAAGAAAATGCCTATTCCAAAATTGTAACCGTGGCTATTTTTAGTTCCCTTTTGTTGAATGGATTGATGAATGCTCATTTTTATCCCAAATTACTGGAATATCAGGGTGGCTCCACTATGGCAGAAAGGATAAAGGAAAGAAATATTCCTGTCGGTAAAATTTATAAGATAAACGAAAGGCACACTTGGGCCTTGGATTTTTACAATCAAGATCCTGTCAATATTGTTTCGACCTCTGATTTGAAGAACATGAAAGATGTCTGGGTATATGCCACGGACAGTGAATTGGGGCAATTGCAGAAAAAAGAAATTGTCTGGAACGATCAAATAACCGTAGACCAATTCCGAATTACCCGTTTACAGATCAAGTTCCTGAACCCCAATACCCGTGAAGACAAATTGAACAAAATGCATTTGGTGCATTTGGATTAATCCACCGAATCCAGCTTTGGCTTTTTAAAATGGTAGAATACACCGAGGAGCGAAGTGAGGGCTGTAATCAAAAAGAAAGTAAAGCTGATTCCAATAGAGGTGCTTTCATCCAATCCCAGCCATTTTGCTCCGTATAAAAACGTAACTTCCCTACTTCCAATGCCCCCAATGGTCAACGGGATTACAGAAACAATCGAAGAGACCAAAAACACAAACAGGTATTCAACGGTGTCCAAATCAACGGACAAAGATTTCAAAATAAACAGAACACAGACTAATTGTGCCAATTGGACCAGGGCGGAAAAGCCAACTGATTGCCAAAATATGGGCAGGGTAGTGGAGAAAAAAGTTTTGTTTACGAACCAAAATACATTTACACTCAAGGGAATGGCCACTACAATCAACCAATAAAAGCTTTGGAAAAACTCGTTTTTGGATAGCAGAGCAAGCATACAGGCATAAACAAAAAGCAGCAGCATTCCGCTTAAGCGATCCAGTAACAAACTGGAGACCACTTTTTTTGTACCCGGTTGATATTCTTTTTGGATCACGTAGCCTTTGTAGGCATCACCACCAATGCCACCGGGTAAAAAGAGATTGTAAAACATTCCCAACAGATAGAGCTTCAAATTGCTCAATTGGGAAACTTTTGCCCCGATTTGATGGAAATACAGGTTGGTTCTAAAAGCTGATAAGACTTTGGAAAAGACAAAAAACAGCAATGCCAAGAATAAATAGAACGGATTGCTCTTTTTTAGGGTTTTGAGCACATCATTCAACTCTATTTTGGTGAAAATAAAGTAGATCAGGACCGCACTAACGATTATTTTTAGGGCGGTTAGGAGCTTTTTACGCAGCTTTTCCGTCACCTATGCTTATTTTTTTAATGCGATATGGCCTTTTTTGTTGCGATTCGTAATACGTACGGATCAAGAGTTCCATTACAATCCCAATGGTGAACAATTGGATTCCACCAACAATGAACATCATACCGAAAATAAGTAAGGGCCTAGTACCGATATCCTGTCCGAATCCAAGTTTCACAATCAATAAATACACGTTGATCAAGATTCCAAGAATGACCAGTAACACCCCAAAAATCCCGAACAGGTGTATGGGACGTTGGAAGTATTTTCTAATGAAAAGCAATAACATCATGTCGGCTACTACTTTAAAAACACGTTCCAGACCATATTTGGAAACCCCGGCGTGCCTAGCGTGGTGCTTTACAGGAACTTGTTTGATCTGTGCACCTTCCAAATGGGCCAAAAGCGTGATAAAACGGTGCATTTCACCGTACAAATTCAGGCTTTTTGCAATGTCCTTAGTAAAAACTTTGAGTGCACAACCGTTGTCCTTGATATCCAGCTTAGTTACCCTGCGTACCAAAAAATTGGCGATTTTTGAGGGTATTTTTTTTGCCAAGGAGTCCTTTCTTTTCTGCCGGATTCCGGTCACTACATCGTATTCCTCTGTAGTGGCATATTGCAGCATATTTGGAATATCGGACGGATCGTTTTGGAGGTCGCCGTCCATAGTAATGATGTATTCACCTTCGGCATAGTCAATTCCCGCAGCTAGGGCCAAACTTTGTCCGTAGTTCTTTTTCAATTCAATCAAATGGACCCTTTTATCATCCATTTCCTTAACTTTTATTCGGGTTTTATCGGTGGAAAAATCGTCCACATATACAATTTGGTAATTGTACCCTTCAAGGCTTTCGTTGATTTTTTGGGTCAAAAGAACCACGTTGTCTTCCTCGTTGTACAAAGGAACCACAATGGATAAAAGGGAATCGGTGATAGCGCTCATTCAGTATATAATCTGTGCAAATTTATTGCTTTTATTTAAAGTTCCTTGGTAATCTTGTCCAATAGGATTTTTGCGGCGTAAAACGGTGAAATTTTATTTTCTTCAATTTCGGTCAACAACTTGCCTTGTTCGGTTTTAAAAGTTTTCTTTTGATGGAAAAATTGTTTGATGTATTCGTCCACGGTCTGAAGGAACCAGTTTTTGTTTTGTTGTTGTCGGTTCTTTTCAAAAAAGCCATTTTCCTTATTGTGTTCCACAAATTGCTGCACCATTTCCCAGATTTCTGCAATCCCTGTTTTCTCCAATGCGGAACACTTCATTACTTTGGGTGTCCAGCCGTTCGCTTTGGGCGGATACAGGTGCAATGCCCTGGAAAACTCGGTCACAGCTAGCTTGGCGTGTTCTAAATTACTGCCATCCGCTTTATTGATGGCTATGGCGTCGGCCATTTCCATAATACCTCTTTTTATACCTTGGAGCTCGTCGCCGGCACCCGATAATTTCAGCAGAAGGAAAAAATCCACCATACTGTGCACGGCAATTTCACTTTGGCCAACCCCTACGGTCTCTACTAGGATTACATTGTATCCTGCAGCTTCGCAGAGCATGATACTTTCTCGGGTTTTCTGTGCTACACCGCCCAAAGAGGTGCCTGAAGGGGAGGGACGGATAAAGGCATTGGGGTCCTTGGCCAAGGTTTCCATTCGGGTTTTGTCCCCTAAAATGCTTCCCTTGCTCAGGGAGCTGGTCGGGTCCACGGCCAAAACGGCCACTTTGTTGCCTTTTTCGGTCAAAGTTTTGCCCAAAGTTTCTATAAACGAACTCTTACCAACACCAGGAACCCCCGTAATTCCCAAACGAATACTATCGGTAGGTCTGGACAGACACTTTTCAATAACAGCATTGGCTTTTTCAAAATGGGCCGTTCTGGTGCTTTCCAAAAGGGTTATGGCTTTGGCAAGCATGGCCTTGTTACCATCAAAAATGCCTTGTGCCAGGGCATCGGCAGAAAGTTCTTTTTTTCTGAGTGCCTTGATTTTGGAAATGGTGTCCGAGGGTGTTTTTTTGTTGTTTGCCAAAGGTATGGGTCATCGGTTTATACGAATTTATAAAGATTTTACGGGTTTATGGGAACTGGAATGGGAATACAGCTTACTTTTTGATTCCTCCATTTCACAAAAATTTAATACCTGTTTAAGCAGACATCCGCCCACAAATTGCTACCTTTTGATTCCATAATCAGTTACCCTTGAGGTGCTGGTTGTAACGAACCTATAAACATTTAAAAGATGAAGACTATTTTTGAGGCCAAGGCCACTAATACAGGAGGAAGGTCTGGACACGTGAAGAGCGAAGACGACGTTTTGGATTATGCCATCAGCATGCCTACCTCCAAAGGAAAAACCGACCCAAAATCAACAAATCCGGAAGAACTTTTTGCAGCTGCATATTCCAGTTGCTATGGGGCAGGTCTGCAAGCTGTTGCCAAGGAACATGGCATTGAGGATTTAGGCGATTTCAGTGTAACGGCCACCATAGCCCTCAATACAGAAGAAGAAGGCTTTTTCTTGGAAGCTACATTGGATGCCTACTTGCCTACAGTGGACAAAGAAATGGGAGAAACTTTGATGAAAGACGCCCATGAAATCTGTCCATACAGCAAGGCTACACGCGATAATATTACCGTGCACTTAAATTTGTTGATGGACGAATAAGTAACGTAACCTTTTAATTATGAGCCCCGTTGAAAACATCAGCGGGGTTTTTTTTGTTAAAAATGCGCTAAAAACTCCCTAATTTGCAACGTTGCATTTTTTGCATCGTCATTAATACAGAACAACTAAAAAGCCAGACATAGAACCAAGTGTGCTCCATATCGAGCTTGTAGAAAAGTGCAAGGCGGACGACCGCCAGGCACAAATGAAACTATACCGTCAGTATTGCGATGGTATGTTCTGTGTGGCTATGCGCTTTCTTAAAAACGCAGATGATGCGGAGGACGTGTTACAAGATTCTTTTATAAAAGCATTTCAGCGGATAGAGCAATTTAAGGGAGATGTTACGTTCGGGGCTTGGTTGAAAAGAATTGTAGTGAATGGCAGTATCGATTTTTTAAAATCGAAACATCAACGAACAGTGGAACTCAATGAGAGTTGTTTGCAGGTGGCCGAAGAGGATGACTGGTCCGTGGAGGAAGGAATCTCCATTGAACAAGTGAAGGAGGCCATCGAGGAACTGCCTCAAAAATATAGATATGTTGTGCAACTGTTTTTAGTGGAAGGTTACGATCATGCTGAGATAGCCGGGATTTTGGGCATCACGGAAACTGCATCGCGGACCCGATTACTGAGAGGAAAGGCACAATTGAAAGAGAAATTAAAAGATTTGGCTTATGGCACGTGATCTTAGAAAATTATTTGAAA
Organism: [Muricauda] lutisoli (nom. illeg.); assembly: GCF_017313105.1. GTDB lineage: Bacteria > Bacteroidota > Bacteroidia > Flavobacteriales > Flavobacteriaceae > Flagellimonas > Flagellimonas lutisoli. The sequence continues at coordinate 432,047 of NZ_JAFLND010000001.1, forward strand.
AAGAAAGGGAGCAGAAAAGCTTTAACATGAAGGAGGGGCATGAAGACCGTTTTTTTGCCAAGCTGGAAGAAGAGCTGCCCAAGGACCCGCCCAAACGAAAGGTGATTTCCCTGTGGATGCAGATTGCTGCTTCTGTTGTGGTAGCTGTGGGGTTGTCCTTCTATTATTTTAACAGTAATGGAGGAACAGTTGATCCAGAAGAAAAAATAACGGTTGTAGATCGGGACAATCCAAGTAAAGAGGCCCAGGGCATCTCTTTAGGGGATTTGTCCCCTGACTTAAAAAAGATAGAAACCTATTATACCACCAACATCAATCTCCAGCTGTCCGAATTGGCCGATGATCCGGGAAATAAGGAGCTTGTGGACAGCTATATGGATCGGTTGGCAGAACTTAACAAGGAATACCAAAGGCTGAACCAAGAGTTGAACGAATTGGGCCCCAATGATCAAACCATAGGTGCCTTGATCAATAACCTACAACTACGGTTACAGTTGTTGCAAAAGTTAAAATCAAAGTTGAATCAATTAAAATCATCAAAAAATGAACAGGAATCATCAAATATTGTTTAGCGGATTGCTTCTTGCCTTGGTTGGATTTACCGGCCAAGCGCAGGAGAAGTCCAAAACCTACAAGGAAACCTTCAATGTCGATAAGGACACTGAGTTGAACATCAACACCAGCTATGCGGACATTGAGTTCGATACTTGGAACAAAGATCAGGTAGAGATTACGGCGGTAATTGAGCTGGAAGGAGTGGACCAGGAGGAGGCAGATTCTTATTTTGAGCGGGATTTGGTCAAAATAATGGGAAACAGCAAAGAAATAGAGATTAGCACAGAGGGTGCAGGTCCCAATTATGCTTACGATTTTAGAACGGTGAATATCGATATTCCTGAAATGCCTTCGGTCGCCGAGATTATTGCCAATGTTGAAATCCCTGAAATCTCTGAAATTGTGATTCCAGAAATCGCGGTAATGTCTTCAATGCCGCCCATGCCACCATTGCCTCCAATTGAGTTTGATTACGACGCTTATAAAAAGGATGGTGACAAATACATGAAGGAATGGAAGAAGAAGTTCGATAAGACGTTTGATAAAGAATACAAGGAGCGTTTTGAGAAATGGGGCGAAGAGATGGAAAAAATGGCAGAGGAGCGTGAAGCGCGACGTGAAGAGCTGAGGGGAGAACGGGAAAAACTCCGTGAAGAGCGCGAAAAAGTCCGTGAAGAAATGCAGGAGCGAATGAAAGAGCAAAGAGAAGAGATCCGTGCTCAGCAAGTAGAGATCAGGGAAGAGCAGGCGGAGCTTAGAAAGCAGCTGCGCGAAGAGGCAAGGACCATTCATGGAAGTCCAAATGTGTTCTATTTTTCAACTGACGGGAAACATAAAGAGTATAAGGTCAAAAAACGAATCATCATCAAAATGCCGAAGTACATTAAGGTGAATATGAATGTACGCCACGGTGAGGTAAAATTGGCGGAAAATGCCAAAAACATCAATGCAAGCTTGTCCTACGCAAGCTTGCTTGCCTCAACCATTGAAGGTACCAATACCGATATTCGAGTATCGTATTCCCCGGTCGTAGTGCAAAATTGGAACTATGGCAGCCTTAGCACGCATTATTCCGAAAAGATCAATTTAAAGGAGGTCAAGGAACTAAAACTGAATTCGATATCATCCAATGTGGTTATTGGTAGATTGGACAGCAAGGCATTGGTGACCAATAATTTCGGGGCATTGACCATTGATGAGGTGGCAAACGGATTTAATACCATTGACATTTCTATGGAAAATGGGGAGTTGGATTGCAAACTTCCAGAAGCACCTTATGCTATCTCGGTGAACGAAACAACTTCGGGATTTAAATACCCAAAAACATTGAAGTTGACATCCACCAAAAAACAAGGGGCCAATTTGCACACAGGGTATAACATTAGTAAGAATGATGGGAAAACCATTACCATCAACTCCAAATTCAGCGAGGTGGTTCTAAAGAACTAGTCTTGTTGCACCAGTCCCAAGGAACCACCTCGAACCTATTGGTCTATATAACTCTTCAACGACCGTAATCCACCAAGTCATTTATCAGTGAGCATCTTCTTTAAGGTAGGATTTAAAGTTTTCTTTGAAACGATTTAGTCTCGGAATCGAAACATTTCTGATATAACTGTTGTTGGGATTTCGCTTTTCGTAGTCCTGATGGTATCCTTCTGCCATATAAAATTTTTCGAAAGGGGTCACCTCCGTTACTATAGCACGGTCGCCATAGGCATTCTCAGACTCGAGTAAGCTAATATAATCTTGTATAATCTTCTTCTCCTCCTCGTTTTTGTAAAAGGCGATAGATCGGTATTGGGCACCACGATCGGGTCCCTGTCGGTTAAGTGTTGTTGGATCGTGCGAACCAAAGAACACCTGCACCAATTGTCTGAAAGATATAACATTGGGGTCGTAATAAACTTCCACAGCTTCCGCATGATGCGTCCTGCCATAAGAAACCTCTTCGTAGGTCGGATTTTTTTCCGAACCACCTGAATAACCCGAATAAACTTCTTTAACGCCCTTAACGCTCTCAAAAATGGCTTCCACGCACCAGAAGCATCCACTGGCAAAATATGCGGTCTCATATTCTTGGAGTTGCTCTGCGCTCAATTTAGTTGCCATATGGGTTTTGGATTCTTCCTTTTGGGCCACTTCTTGCTTGTTGGATTTGTTTTTGGGTTGGCAACTTACCGATGCCAATAAGAGTAGAATTAAAAATGGAGTTCTCACGATTTTTATTTTAGTTTCTTGTTTAGTAGCAATAAGATAACAACAATTACTCGGTAGGCCGTTAAAAAATGTTAATCATCCAATTTGGGTTTCAAAATACCGCTGAAGGTTATAATTGATATTTATCATTTTTAGTTGTTTTTTCCTACACAAATCTACAAAATTATAATCCTTTTCCTACAAATAAATAATTGATCCTCAATTAGTTACAAAGGATCAAAATGATGAATGATCGATGAAATGCACATGCGTTCGGTATGTTGTTTTTAAGCTCAAAAACGTTCGTCGAGGATAAAAAACACTTCATCCGAAAAAAAATTATTCACCGAAAGAAAAGCGTCATTGAGCGATGGAAATCGAGTTGAACTTGTTCGCGAAAGTAATTTTACATCGTAAAACAAAACAAAGACATGAAGACAATTTTCACCATTATCGCACTAACTTTTTTCGGAACTATGGCTTCTGCCCAAGATATTTCCAAAGAAATTAAAGTCGATGCTATTTCTGAAGGTGTTGAGTTGAATATCGATATCAACGATACTATCAAACAGGATACAAGAATGGTAAGGTTGTACAAGTTTAAAAACTCCCGTATTAAAAAGGAGCTTTCTTTTAAGACTAAAAAAAACAGAGCTAAATTGGCATAATTATGATAGTGGATATTTTAGTGCCCTTCGTGTTGTTTCTTAGTGTTGCCTTTGTTTTGGCAAGTATTGCCTTTTCCTTTCGAGAAAGAAAAAGTATAGAAGTTTAAGTTTATATTGGAATATATTAGGACAGGTCGGTGTTGAGCCGGCCTTTTTTTTATCTATGAGTCCACAGAGTTGAATTCTTCAATGACCTCTTCGAACTCGATACAGTAGTGGGTGCCCTTCTTTGAATAGTCTCGACTAATAGATCCCCTAAGTTGGCGAGCTAGGTTATAAATAAGCTTTAATCCCAAAGAATTGGAGGTTTTTGGGTTTATTTCCTCCGAATATCCAACACCATTGTCGCCTAAATACATTTTGTAACGGTTTTCATCTAATTTTTCTACCGAGATATGTACTTCTCCATCGTTACCTTCTGTGATGCCATATTTTAAGGCATTGGTAATGGTTTCATTAATAATCAAGCCCAAAGGGATTACGGTGTCTATACTTAGCTTGTAATCGGCTATGTCCAAATTCACCTTAACATTACGATTGCTTCCTTTTACAGAACGTACCAAATAATCACAAAGTTCTTTTACGTAGGGCTCCAGTTCTATTTTTGAAAGGTAATCATCCCGTTTATACAACATTTCGTGTACCATTGCCATTGAAACAACACGGTTTTGGCTGCTTTTTATGATACTGCTGATTTTGCTGTCGTCAATAGCTCTGGACTGCAGGCTTAAAAGGCTGGAAACGGTCTGGAGATTATTTTTCACCCTGTGGTGAACTTCTTTTAAAAGTGTTTCTTTCTCTTCGATGCGCTCTTGAATCTCGTTGCGGGATTTGTATAGTCTATGGTGTGCCCTTAGAAGATTCTTGCCAAAAACACCGCCAAGAAGATACACGGCGAAAACTATACTCAAATAGGCAAACCAATTTCTGGACTCCAATGGTACCGTATTCTCGGATATTCTGAAATCACCAGTGTCATAAAGGAAGAGAAGCGTGAGAATCGCCAAATTTATAATAAGGTATAATTGACCAAAAACCTTCGTCGTTACATATCCTGCAAAAACAATTATGGCCAAAACAAAAATAAAGGGACTTTCTATGCCGCCACTGTAAATGGTTATAATTATGGCACCTATCATGGATAGGATGGAGGTTAGATTATAAGTGAGTGTTAACTTATGGTGCTTTTGATAAAGCAATGTATTCAATAGGTTTAGGATTGCATATCCTATAAAGGTGTAGGTGATTATTCCTTTTATATCCAAAAAGAAAAAACATACCAATCCAAAAATGGCAGCAAAGAAGGATGAATTGTAATTAACCTTCAGTATCAAATCAATCTTGTCTTGTAACCGATATTTATCCTTAACAGGAATATTCATATACTGCGCTGATTGTTAACTTTCTTACGACCTTGGGTTGATTTGGGTGTGGCAAGAAAGTTTGCATGGGGTGTTTAATAGTGTAAATCTAACTATGTTTTTGATATAAAAAAAGTGGCAGCTTTAATAACTGCCACTTTGTAGGTTTTGTTTATGTTGGTTTTAGTCATTCACTAAAACCCACTCTCCTTTATCTATCAAGGGCTCCGCCTGCTTGTATTTTACGGTTTTGCTTTCGCCGGACATCACATTTTTGATGGTCACCCTTTCGTTTCTGCCAATTTTTGGCTTTTCGCGAACAATGGTTTCGGTTACTTGTGGACGTTGTCCTTGTGTTTGACCAGCAGCTCTGTTCTGAGCGGCCAATTCGTCGCTGTTCGGAATTTCCTCTTTTGAGGTCTGGATATTTTCCTTTGGTCTGCGAACGTTTCTGGCTTCTTGAATTTGAGCGGTATTTTCGGAAGGCAATTCTCCTTTGAAAAGGAAGGATATCACTTCACGGTTTACCTTGTCCATCATCTCCTTGAAAAGCTCAAAAGCCTCGAACTTATAGATCAATAATGGATCTTTTTGTTCGTGGACGGCCAATTGCACGGACTGTTTCAATTCGTCCATTTTACGCAAGTGGGTTTTCCAAGAATCATCGATGATGGCCAGCGTAATGTTTTTCTCAAAATCAGTGATCAACTGCTTACCGTCAGTATTGTAGGCCTTCTCCAAGTTGGTCACAACATTTAAGGATTTGATGCCGTCCGTAAAGGGAACTACAATGCGTTCGAACTTGTTGGACTCATCTTCGTAAACCTTTTTGATGACCTGGAAGGCAACGGTGGCACTACGTTCCATTTTTTGTTTGTAGAAGTCGTAGGCTTCATCGTTGATTTTATTGGCGATTTGTTGGAAGCTCATTTTCTTGAAATCCTCTTCACTGATCGGTGAAGTAATGGAGAAATATTTGATGAGCTCGAACTCAAAGTTCTTGTAATCATCTGCCATTTTGTTGGTCTCCGCGATAGTTTCACAAGTATCGTAGATCATATTGGCGATGTCCACTTTTAAGCGTTCACCCTCCAATGCGTGTCTTCTTCTCTTGTAGATCACTTCACGTTGGGCGTTCATTACGTCATCGTATTCCAACAAACGTTTACGGATACCAAAGTTGTTCTCCTCCACTTTTTTCTGGGCACGTTCGATGGACTTGGTCATCATGGAGTGTTGGATCACTTCACCATCTTCCAAGCCCATGCGGTCCATCATTTTGGCCACACGGTCCGATCCGAACAAACGCATCAGGTTATCTTCCAAGGAAACGTAGAACTGCGAGCTACCAGGATCTCCCTGACGTCCAGAACGACCTCTCAACTGTCTGTCCACACGTCTGGAATCGTGGCGCTCTGTACCAATAATGGCCAAACCTCCTGCTTCTTTTACTTCTGGGGACAGTTTAATGTCGGTACCCCTACCTGCCATGTTGGTTGCAATGGTCACTACGCCACCTTTACCTGCTTCGGCTACGATATCCGCTTCTTTTTTGTGGAGTTTTGCGTTCAATACATTATGAGGAACCTTACGGACACTCAATAGTTTGGACAGTAACTCGGAAATCTCAACGGAAGTGGTACCGATCAACACAGGTCTTCCTGCTTGCGAAAGCTTGGTAACCTCGTCGATGATGGCATTATATTTTTCCCGTTTCGTCTTGTAGATCAAATCTTGTCTGTCGTCACGGGCAATGGGTCTATTGGTTGGAATTTCCATGACATCCAACTCATAGATTTCCCAGAACTCCCCTGCTTCCGTTACTGCTGTACCTGTCATACCGGACAGCTTATTGTACATTCTAAAGTAATTCTGGAGTGTAATGGTCGCAAAAGTCTGGGTCATGGCCTCGATTTTTACGTTCTCCTTGGCCTCAATGGCTTGGTGGAGTCCGTCCGAGTACCTACGACCGTCCATAATACGGCCAGTTTGCTCGTCCACGATCATTACCTTGTTGTTCATTACCACATATTCCACATCTTTTTCGAAGAGTGTATATGCTTTCAACAACTGGGTCATGGTATGGATACGCTCGCTTTTTACCGCAAAATCCTTAAAGAGCTCTTCTTTGAGCTCAGCTTCTTTTTCTATTTCAAGGTCTTGACTCTCGATTTTAGCAATCTCACTTCCGATATCGGGCATCACAAAAAATTCTTTGTCCTGGTCTGTGGAGATATATTCCACTCCTTTATCGGTAAGCTCTATTTGATTGTTCTTTTCATCGATGACAAATAATAGGTCCTCGTCCACTTTGGGCATTTCCCTATTGTTGTCCTGCATGTAGAAGTTTTCAGTTTTCTGAAGCAATTGCTTAACGCCCTCCTCACTCAAAAACTTGATGAGTGCCTTGTTTTTTGGAAGACCGCGATGTACACGTAGTAAAAGGAAACCACCTTCTTTGGTATTCCCTTCTTTAATAAGCTTTTTGGCCTCTGCCAAAACACCTGTCAAATGCTGACGTTGTTTTTGAACAATGTTGGAGACCTGTGGTTTGAGTTCGTTGAATTCATGACGGTCACCTTCGGGTACCGGCCCTGAAATGATCAACGGGGTACGTGCATCATCGATCAATACGGAATCCACCTCATCCACAATAGCGTAGTGGTGTGGTCGCTGTACCAAATCATCGGGAGTGTGCGCCATGTTGTCTCGCAGATAATCAAACCCGAATTCGTTGTTGGTTCCATAGGTAATATCGGCATTGTAGGCAGCTCTTCTCCCATCGGAGTTGGGTTTGTGCTTGTCAATACAATCTACAGAAAGCCCGTGGAACTCGAATATCGGGGCCATCCATGCGCTATCCCTTTTCGCCAAATAATCGTTAACCGTTACCAAGTGTGCTCCTTTGCCCACCAATGCGTTGAGATAGAGTGGAAGCGTGGCTACCAATGTTTTACCTTCACCCGTTTGCATCTCGGCAATTTTACCTTGGTGTAGGGCTATACCACCGATGAGCTGCACATCATAGTGTACCATGTCCCAGGTGACTTCCTTTCCTGCGGCATCCCATGAGTTCTGCCAAACCGCTTTGTCACCTTCCAACGATACGTAGTCCTTATCGCCCGATAGTACTCGGTCGAATTCGCTTGCTGTAACGGTAAGGGTTTCGTTAGCGGCAAATCGCTTGGCGGTTTCCTTGACCACAGCAAAGGCTTCCGGCAGTATATCGTTTAATGTTTTCTCGGAAATTGTGTATGCTTCTTCGTTGAGCTTGTCGATTTCTGAGTAGATTTCCTCGTTGCGGTCAATATCATTGGAATTTTCGACCTCTGCCTTTAACTCAGCTATTTTATCGTTTACCTCTTTGCAATCCTCAGCTATTTTGGCCTTGAACGCGGTGGTTTTTTGTCTCAGTTCGTCATGTGACAATCCTTCGAGCGCTTGTTCAAAGGATTTTATCTCTTTCACTAAAGGTTGTAGGGACTTTACATCCTTCTCCGATTTATCTCCTACGAATACCTTTAGTACGGAATTAATAAAACTCATGAAATATTTTTTCTTATGATTGTCAAAAGCTGTTCCATTGATGGGATTACGATGGAATTCTTACGCTAGGCTGCCAAAATTACATAAAAAAAAGCCTCAAATGAGACTTTTTAACGTGGTTTGTGTTTTTCGAATCTAATATTCATCCTCGTTCCAGAGATAGTCCTCTTCGGTGGGATAATCGGGCCAGATTTCTTCAATTGACTCGTATATCTCGCCTCCTTCTTCCTCCATCGATTGTAAATTTTCTACAACTTCCAACGGCGCTCCTGTTCGAATGGCGTAATCTATCAGTTCGTCTTTGGTTGCTGGCCAAGGCGCATCACTTAAATATGAAGCTAGTTCTAAAGTCCAGTACATAGTAACGGTTTGATTTATAATTTTTTGCAAAAATAATTTTTAAACTCAATTTGCCAAGTAAAAACTGTATTATTTAAAAATTATTTTATTGTTGGCAAAACAATTGGGTTAAAAAAGCGATTTTTTCAGTCCAATTTCTCTGGAATCCACTTTATCTCCTCGGCCTTCAGGTCTTTTGACAATTTACGGGCCAAAACAAACAAATAGTCCGAGAGTCGGTTAATGTATGAAAGCACGTTCTCGGGTACTGGCTCATTTTCATGTAAATAGGAAATCATACGTTCGCCACGACGGCAAACTGTTCTGGCGATATGACAGTATGACACCGTAGTGTGCCCCCCAGGCAGTATAAAATGTGTCATTTCCGGAAGTTCCTCGTTCATCTTGTCCATTTCCTGCTCCAGAAATTCAATGTCCTCGGTGCCGATGCGGGGAATTTTAAGTCTGTTGTCCTTATTGGGCTCTGTCGCCAATATGGAACCAACGGTAAAAAGCTTTTCTTGGATCAAGGTCAGGTTTTTTTTGGAATGGGCGTCCATTTCTTGATCTCGTAAAAGTCCTAGATGGGAATTGAGTTCATCTATGGTCCCGTAACTTTCAATACGGGCGTGATGTTTGGGAACGCGGGTGCCCGTAAATAACGATGTGGTGCCCTTGTCCCCTGTTTTGGTGTATATCTTCATGGTGTCCGTTATCAATCTTCAATAATCAATTAACAATTACAGGTCATAGTCTTTCTTAGCATATTATAGTGTTGTTGCTAATTGTAGCATGTCAAATGATTTTTGTCCATTGCTCATTTTTCATTGCTCATTGTTTTTATCGTGTTGGCGTTTTCCCTCCATAAATTTGCGTGACTTTCTGCGTTTTGTCGCTTTTTTGTTTCTGAACAAAATAATCAGATAAATAAGTCCCAATACAGCAAGTACGTACCAAATGGTGTTATCTGTGGCTATATTTTCCATACCCTAAAATTACCGTTTTAAATTCGAATCGTGAAATGCTCCTTTACCTGTTCCCTTCGGATGGAAATAAGACCACAATGGTACATATCAATGCTTACCGTTATTTCTGGCAAGGCAATCAAATGGTTCCACTGTTGCAAAATTTCCTTGTTGCCATAAATGGAGTCGATCAAAACAATACTGTTGTTATGTAATTTTCCTTCGGAATGTATTTTTTGAAAGGAAGGAATATCCATTTCATCAACGAAAAAAAGGTCGACGCAGTTTTCATCAAATTGAATATTGGGAAAGGTCTGCCTTACCAAATCCTTTACCGCTCCGTTGTTTTTGATGCAGACCTTTTCAAAACCGAAGTAGCGGATGGTCTTTAACAATACGTTTATGCTTTTGTTCTTGTGCAGCTTTTTTTTGGAATAGAGGCATTGCGTAACATATTGGAACACAAAGGGGGAGTGTACCCCATGCTCGTTGGTGGATTTAAATAAAAACTTTAGATATGAAATGCATCGGAACCACATGCGCTATCCTTCTAAAATGGAAGAAAGCTCGAACCAACGTTCTGTTTTTTCTTCAATGGAGTCGGTCACCTCGTTGAGTTCAATGGATAAGCTTGCAATTTCATCACCATCCAAATCGGGGTCTGTGAACTTGTGCTGGAGCTTCTTTTTTTGCTCTTCCAGTTTTTGGATGTCCTTTTCCAGTTGTTTGTATTCCTTTTGCTCCGAATAGGAAAGTTTGCCGCCGCTGGTATCTCTCCAATTGTTTTCCGTTTTTTCTGAAGAAGTGGTCTTGTTTTCGCGTTCTTCAATTACTTTGCTGGTCTCGTAGCTTCGATAATCGGAGTAGTTGCCCGGGAAATCCTCTATAACCCCATCCCCTCGGAAGACAAATAAATGATCCACAATTTTATCCATAAAATAACGGTCGTGTGAGACCACGATCAAGCATCCAGGGAAATCCAGTAAAAAGCTTTCCAGTACATTGAGCGTAACAATATCCAAATCGTTTGTAGGCTCATCCAGAATCAGGAAATTGGGATTTTGAATGAGAACGGTGCACAAATACAATCGTTTGCGTTCCCCACCGCTCAATTTTTCAACAAAATCATATTGTTTTTTACGGTCAAAAAGGAAACGCTCCAATAGTTGCTGGGCAGAGATCTGTCTACCTTTTTTTAAGGGTATGTAATCTCCGAACTCGCGAATCACATCGATAACTTTTTGGCCTTCTTTATCCGGGATTCCCTTTTGGGTGTAGTAGCCAAATTTCACCGTGTCACCTACCACTACCTTTCCTCCTTCCACATCTTCTTGTTCGGTGATAATGTTCAAAAAAGTGGATTTTCCCGTTCCGTTTTTTCCGATGATGCCCACACGTTCACCTTTGGTGAAGTTATAGTCGAACTTGTCCAAAATGGTTTTGTCCCCGTAGGATTTTGAAATGTTGTGGAGCTCCAAAATCTTGCTGCCCAAGCGCTCCATGTTCAGTTCCAGCTGCACCTCGTGTTCTTGGCGTCTTTGATGGGCACGCTTTTTTATCTCGGCAAAGTCATCGATACGTGATTTGGATTTTGTGGTACGTGCCTTGGGTTGTCTTCTCATCCAATCCAACTCCTTTTTGTACAACATTTTGGTTTTTTGCTGCTCTACCGCCTCACGTTCCAATCGTGCCTCCTTTTCGTTCAGATAATAGGAATAATTGCCCTTATATGTGTATAGCTGGTTGTTGTCCAATTCCAATATCTCGTTGCAGACCCTATCCAAAAAATAGCGGTCGTGCGTTACCATAAACAGGGTTATGCTTTCCTTGGCGAAGTAAGTTTCCAGCCACTCGATCATCTCAAGGTCCAAGTGGTTGGTCGGCTCATCCAATATCAATAGGTCGGGTTTGTTGAGCAGCGCATTGGCCAAGGCCAAACGCTTCTTCTGTCCGCCCGAGAGTGTACTCACTTTTGCATCGAGCTTGGAGAGCTGTAATTGAAAAAGTATTTGTTTGTACTGCGTTTCAAAATCCCAAGCGTTGAGACGCTCCATAGCCTCAAAAGCTTTTTGGTATTGCTCTGTATTCTCCGGATTCTCCACCGCCTTTTCGTAGTTGGAAATCACTTTTAGGATTTCATTGTCCGTAGTAAAAATGGTCTCCTCGATGGTCAAATTTGGGTTCAACTCGGGTTCCTGTTCCAAAAACGAAATTTTGATTCCCTTGCGTGTGGTCACTTGGCCTGTTTCGGAAGTGTCCTTCCCCGACATAATGTTGAGGATAGAGGTTTTACCACTGCCATTCTTGGCAATAAGGGCTATCTTTTGGTCTTTGTTTATTCCAAAAGAGATATCCGAGAAGAGCACCAGCTCCCCATACGATTTTGATATGTTTTCGACCGTTAATAAGTTCATGGGTGTTGTTTGTGTACCAGTCTATAATTTGGAATACTTAATGATGTAGAGGTATCGAATGGCCAAGGTCAAAAGTAACGGAATAAGCACAGGGGAAAAAATCTGTACCTTAATTATCCAAAGTAAAAGCATGATTGCCATTAGACCTAGAGCTGACCATAAATATTTTGGAGCCCATAGTGGCACTTTATCCTGGAACACTAAAGTAAAGGCAACGATTGTATTTACTGGAAATGCCCATAACATATTGAAATTATATGGGGTAGAGGTATGGTCGGCCGCTACCCAAAGTAGAAATAAAAAGGTTCCTGCCAGTCCTGTTATGAACAAAAGTGAAAAATCCAACCAGCGACTACGAGCTTTGTGTTTGTAGTCAAAATATGTGACAATGGCCGTAAAAGCCAAGAGCATTAAAAACCAAAACAGAGGGGATAACGGAAAAAAGTTTCTTTGGGTGTGCTCGCTGTAGTTCAAAATAGTTCTTTCCCTTTTTACCAAAGGTTTTCCATTTAAGGAAGTGTTCCGCAATTGGTCCATGGTATAATAGGGCAAAAACATATGTTCCTGCACGGTGGCCTTTCTATCCACAGGGGAACCAAAAGCCAAGTCGATACCAAACATGGACCAGGTATTTACGTCCATAAATTGACGGACTAGCTGGCGGAATGTGTATTGTTTCTCAAGATGCGAGCCATCGAAAACAATGGCATCACCAAATTGTTCTTTTAAAATAACTCCCGTAATGCTGGAACAGTTATTCAGTAAAGGGTCATAAAGATAATCCCTGTTTTCTGGCAGATAGTTTTCCTCAAAAAATGCCAGGAGCTGATTACGCTGTTGAAGGTTCAGGTCCAAAATTTGCTCTTTCACCCATCTTTTTTCCAATTCATACTCGTAAAGGAATGCTTCAAAACTTGTTCTGGAAAGGGAATAGATCATTTTACCCTTGGTAAAGTTCAAATAAAAGTTCGGTTGATTAAAATCAAATGTGCCATAGTTGTATACCACGTCAATCCCCAAAGCAGGATCATGCACACGGAAAGCTGTATGGCCAAAAGCAGAATAAAGTTGATCGCCCGTAGCACAGGTAAGCAAGCTTACTTTTGAACTTTCTGTGAGCTCTGGGGTTTGGGAAAAAAGAAAGTTCCCGATGATGAAGCAAAAAAATAATAGATGGAGCTTTTGTCTCATTCTGAATTTTATCAGAACAAATATCAGAATAAAAACGGCTCGGTGCACCATCCCTTGCCCACAGTTTAATTTTTCCGTTATTTTTACGGAAACCTAATTTTATGAAGTCCTATATTCCCAATTTTTTAACCTTGCTCAACGTGTTAAGCGGTTGTATTGCCACGGTATTTGCGGTGCTCAATCATTTGGAGTGGGCCGCACTTTTTGTGTTCATTGGAATTTTCTTTGATTTTTTTGATGGTCTTGCCGCACGTGCGTTGAACGTACAGAGTGAAATAGGAATACAATTGGATTCGCTGGCCGATGTGATCACCAGCGGATTGGTGCCAGGCGTGGTCATGTTTCAATTACTGAGCATGGCAGAAAGAGGAGGGTGGAACCTAGGTTTTATTGGGCATGATACCGAATTTACATTGTTACCTTTCGTTGGTTTTGCCATAACCTTGGCTTCGGCCTACCGATTGGCCAAGTTTAACGTGGATGAAGATCAAGTGTCATCTTTTGTGGGATTGCCAACGCCAGCGAACGCACTTTTGATTCTATCATTGCCAATGATTCTTCTGTACCATAACAACGAAGTGCTGAGCAACATCATCTTAAACCCATGGTTTTTGGTGATTCTTACGGTTTTAAGTTCATATTTATTGAACTCCCCCATACAGTTGTTTGCTTTAAAGTTTAAAAACTGGAGTTTTAAGGATAACGGAATTCGGTATCTGTTCATCATTGGAAGTCTTATATTGTTGTTGACCCTACGCTTTTTGGCCATACCTGTGATTATCATTGTTTATATTCTGATGTCTTTGATCGATGGAGGTGGAAAAGCCGCATGACTTTAAGGAGAAAGGCACTTCCCATAGTGTTGTTTATCCATCCAAGGTAGGATTGGAACTGCTTGTTCCCGTTCTTCTGATTTTTGGTATAGGCATTGTGATCAGCTTTGGAAAAAGCAGTTTGGTCGGTGTGATTGTTCAGTTTGCAATCATGTTTGCCTTTATCGCACTGTTTTTCTCCGTTTCTTATGAAGTTACCGATGAAGCTTTAACGGTCACAGTGTTTTTCTTCATTAAAAAAAGCATTCCGATTAAAGATATCACAAGGATAGTAGAGTCAAACAATCCATTAAGTTCTCCTGCAGCTTCCTTGGATCGTTTGGAAGTTTATTATGGGAGATACAGTAGCACCGTTATCTCTCCAAAAAGTAAAATGAAGTTTATCGAACACTTAAAGCGCCTTTCGCCATCTATTCAAGTTGAATTGAAAAAGAAAAATAGGAAGTAAGGGAACGTTAAAAATCAAGCTTCTTTTTACGTAGCTCAAAGTTCTGCCCAAGATAGACTTTTCTCACCATTTCATCCACAGCAAGTTCCTCGGGTATCCCAGCTTTTAGAATACCACCTTCGAACATAAGGTAAGAACGCTCTGTAATGGCCAAGGTTTCCTGTACGTTATGGTCTGTAATCAGTATACCGATGTTTTTGTTCTTCAACTGGGCAACAATACGTTGAATGTCCTCTACGGCCACGGGGTCAACTCCTGCGAAGGGTTCATCCAGCAGAATAAACTTAGGGTCGGTTGCCAAGGCTCGGGCAATCTCGGTACGTCTACGTTCACCACCTGACAACAGGTCACCACGGTTTTTACGTATATGACCTAAACCAAACTCATCGATAAGGGACTCCATCTTCATGTGCTGCTCCTTTTTGCTCAACTTGGTAAGTTGCAGCACGCTCAAGATGTTTTTCTCGATGCTCAATTTTCGGAATACAGAAGCTTCTTGCGCCAAATAACCGATACCGTGCTGTGCCCTTTTATACATAGGGAAGCTGGTTATGTTGGTGCCATCCAAATAGATATTGCCGCCATTGGGCTTTATCAAACCAACGATCATGTAGAATGATGTGGTCTTTCCGGCTCCATTGGGGCCTAACAGCCCAACAATCTCACCTTGATTTACTTCCAGGGAAATGCCCTTAACAACCTTACGGCCTCGGTAGGCCTTCATTATATTTTCTGCGCGTAGCTTCATAGGAATTTGCCAAAACTAAACATATTCTTTGTCTACCGTATGGTCTTTTGGATTTTTTTAAGCTTCGCTTTCTTCCAAATCTTCCCAATACTCATAGGCGCGTCGCAAGTGGGGGATTACAATGGTTCCGCCTACCAAAGTGGCTATACCAAGGGTCTCCATAACTTCTTCTTTGTTGGCACCTGCTTCTTTGGAACTTTCCAAGTGGTACTTTACACAATCGTCACAACGTAGTACCGCAGAGGCTACCAGTCCCAAAAGCTCCTTGGTCTTAACATCCAAAGCGCCCTTCATAAAGGCATTGGTATCAAGATTGAATATACGTTTGATCAGCTTGTTGTTCTCGGCAAGCAGCTTATCGTTCATCTTGGCACGATAGGCATTGAACTCTTCTACTTTATTTGGCATTTTTTCTTGCTTTCTCTTTTCTTTCTTCTTTTTTGACTACCATTCTCGAAATAAAAATACTTACCTGATATAAAACAAGTACGGGTATACACACGATAATTTGACTTGTGATATCCGGGGGTGTAATGATTGCGGATAATATCAGGATAATTACCAAGGCTATCTTCCTGTATTTCTTGAGGATCTCAGGGGTTACCAATCCAACTTTCGTCAAAAAGAAAATAACGATGGGCAATTCAAACATGATTCCACAGGCAATTACCGAAGCCCTAACGGTTCCGATATAGGACCCGAGGTCTATTTCGTTCAATACTTCTTTACTTACTTGGTAGGAGCCCAAAAAGTTGATCGACAGGGGTGCTACTATATAATATCCGAATAATACCCCAAGGAAGAACAATCCTGAGGCTGTAATAATGAATCCCTTGGAATGCTTTCTTTCGTTTTCGTAAAGTCCGGGACTGATGAATTTCCAAAGTTCCCAAAGAATGTAGGGGAAGCCAAGTATGACACCCGCCCATATGGAAGTCCAGATATGTGCGGAAAACTGCCCGGCCATCAATCTACTCTGTATGGTAAACGGAATGGTGTCACCACAGAATTCTGAATCTACCCCAAAGAACTTTCCAATGTTACAGAAAAACTGATAGGTCGGGAAATCCATGTTCTTGGGACCGAACAATATCGTATCAAAAATAAAGCTCCTGAATACAAAGGCCAGACATGCAATGATCACAACTGCCAAAGTGGAGCGCACCAAATGCCAACGTAACTCTTCCAAATGATCCAAAAAGGACATTTCATCTGGATTTTTTCTCTCTTTTTTAGCCATTATAGGATTCCCTCGTTTATAAGGTTATGGATATGGACCACGCCTGCATAATTATCGCCATCAAAGGCCAATAATTGGGATATGCTTTTCTCCTGTAACAATTTTAGGGCCTTGATCGCCAAAGTGTCCACATCAATTGTTTTAGGGTTGGATGTCATAATGTCCCTAGCGGTCAGTCCACTTATATTATCGTATTTGCTCAACATTCTTCTTACGTCTCCATCGGTAACAATACCAACCACTTTACCTTGATCCAATACAGCGGTAACACCTAGCATTTTTTCAGATATTTCTACAATAACGTCCTTTACTTTGGTATTGATATCGACTTGGGGTTTTTGATTGTTCACCACAATATCCGCAACACGCAAATATAGCTTCTTTCCCAATGCTCCACCAGGGTGATATTTGGCAAAATCGGAACTACTGAATCCTTTTAGTTCCAATAAGCATATGGCGAGTGCATCTCCCATGGCCATTTGGGCCGATGTGCTGGTTGTGGGAGCCAGATTGTTCGGGCACGCCTCTTTTTCCACATAGGTGTTGAGTACAAAATCTGCCTGTTTGGCCAATACAGAATCCATATTGCCCGTAATACCGATAAGTTTGTGGTTTGCAATTTTAATCAATGGCAGCAACGCTTTGATTTCCGGTGTATTCCCGCTTTTGGATAAGCAGATGACCACATCGTTTTGCTGGATGGTGCCCAAATCTCCGTGTATGGCATCGGCAGCATGCATAAATATGGCCGGGGTTCCTGTGGAGTTTAATGTGGCCACAATTTTCGAGGCGATTATAGCGCTTTTCCCCACGCCCGAAACAATCACCCTTCCGTCCGATTCTAAAATATACTGGACAGCTTGCGCAAATTGGTCGTCCAGAAGACCAATTAAATTAGCTATGGCCTTGCTCTCGATTTCAAGGGTCCGCTTTGCTATGGATAAAATTGACTTGGTGTCGCTCAAAGTAATTAACCGATTAACTGATTGTATTCCTAAAAGAATGTCTTATATTTAAGATTACAAAACTAATCAAACTATCTTTTACAGACTATTATGGAAGTGAGAATAGATTCTTCTGTAATCGAATGGTTTAAAATGAAAGCTTCAACTGCCTTTTAGGTTGCTTGTAATTAATTGAAAATGCGGAAATGAGCCTAATGAACACTGATTTGCATTCCTCGCTCAAAAAATATTTTGGTTTTTCAAAGTTTAAAGGATTGCAGGAAGATGTAATCCGGAATATTCTGAGTGACAACGATACTTTCGTGATTATGCCCACAGGTGGAGGGAAATCACTGTGCTATCAATTACCGGCTCTCATGAAAGAGGGAACCGCAATTGTTGTTTCCCCTTTGATCGCCTTGATGAAAAACCAAGTTGATGCTATACGGGGAATATCAGAGCAGCACGGTATTGCACACGTTTTGAACTCTTCTTTGACCAAAACCGAGGTGAAGCAAGTGAAAGAAGATATCGTTAACGGAGTGACCAAATTGCTTTATGTGGCACCGGAATCCTTGACAAAGGAAGAGAATGTTGATTTTTTGAAAAACGTAAAACTTTCCTTTGTCGCAGTGGATGAAGCCCACTGCATATCGGAATGGGGACACGATTTTAGACCCGAATACCGAAACCTCCGTGGGATCATCAATCGATTGGGCGATAACATTCCAATCATAGGGCTTACGGCAACCGCTACGCCAAAGGTGCAGGAGGACATCATTAAAAACTTGGGTATGACAGATGCCAAAGTTTTCAAGGCATCGTTTAACCGCCCTAACTTATTTTATGAGGTTCGTCCCAAAACAAAAGATGTTGATGCTGATATAATCCGTTTTGTAAAGCAAAATCAAGGAAAATCGGGAATCATCTATTGCCTGAGTCGTAAAAGGGTGGAGGAATTGGCACAAGTGCTTCAGGTAAACGGAATAAGTGCCGTGCCCTATCATGCAGGGTTCGATGCCAAGACGCGCTCCAAGTACCAAGATATGTTTTTGATGGAAGAAGTGGATGTGGTTGTGGCCACCATTGCCTTCGGAATGGGTATTGATAAACCCGATGTTCGTTTTGTGATCCACCACGATATTCCCAAGAGCATTGAAAGTTATTATCAAGAAACCGGCCGCGCCGGTAGGGACGGTGGCGAAGGGCATTGCTTGGCTTACTACGCCTATAAGGATGTTGAAAAACTGGAGAAATTTATGTCGGGCAAACCCGTGGCGGAACAGGAAATTGGAAATGCCCTGTTACAGGAAATTGTAGCCTATGCAGAAACATCCATGTCCCGAAGAAAATTTATACTACATTATTTCGGCGAAGATTTTGATGAGGTTAATGGTGAAGGAGCCGATATGGACGATAATGCCAGAAACCCTAAGCCCAAAGAAGAGGCCAAAGAGGAGGTGGTGAAACTTTTGAACGTGGTCAAGGATACCAAAGAGAAGTTCAAGACCAAAGAGATTGTGAAGGTTTTGGTGGGTAAGACCAACGCCATGATATCTTCCCATAAAACCGACGAAAAAAGTTTTTTTGGCATAGGGAAGGATAAGAACAAGGAATTTTGGATGGCCTTGACAAGACAAGTATTGGTTGCAGGGCTTCTAAAAAAGGAAATTGAGCGATATGGTATTCTTCATTTGACCAAAGAGGGTAAAAAGTACTTAGATAACCCAGAGTCTTTTATGATGACGAAAGACCATGTTTATTCAAAAGAAGATACGGGCAACATTGTTACCGCTGAAAAATCGGGAGGCGCCGTTGCGGACGACCAATTATTGAAATTACTTCGTGACCTCCGTAAAAAAGAGGCTCAAAAAAGGGAAGTGCCGCCTTTTGTGGTATTTCAAGACCCATCTTTAGAGGATATGTCCCTTAAATACCCAATTACCATGCAAGAAATGATCAACATTCAAGGTGTGGGTGAGGGTAAAGCAAAAAAATATGGAAAACCGTTTGTGGACCTTATTTCTAAATATGTCGAGGAAAACGACATCACAAGGCCGGATGATCTTGTGGTTAAAAGCACAGGTGCGAATTCCGGTTTAAAACTTTATGTAATACAAAGTGTGGACAGAAAATTACCTTTGGATGATATTGCTTCTGCCAAAGGATTGGAACTGCCCGAATTGATCAAAGAGATGGAGCAAATTGTATTCAGTGGAACCAAGCTGAATATTGGTTACTGGATCGATGAGATTTTGGATGAGGACCAACAAGAAGAAATCCACGACTACTTTCTGGAAGCGGATAGCGATTCCATTACAGCTGCCGTAGATGAGTTTGAAGGCGACTACGAGGATGAAGAACTTCGTTTGTACCGCCTTAAATTTATAAGTGAAGTCGCGAATTAAAATTCGCGACTCAACTCACCTGTGGTAATTGCCGCTACAATAAACCCAAAATAAAGGATTACGAATACCAAGGAAATCAAGGATAGTCCCAATCCTACGTAGGATAATATTTTACCCGTTTTCACATTGCTGTAATCGGTATAACTTTCTGGGCTTGATTCGTACAATTGGGTGGCCGTCTTGGCTTTTACCAAACCGATAATGCTAAAAATAGCGCCAAAAGGGCCACAGCATATCAAAGTGCCGACAATGGAGAGTATCCCCATTGTCAACACTGTGCTTGCCCCGGGTAAGGGTTGTTGACTCATATCGTTATTATTGATATTGTTCTAGAATTTCTTGCATTTTTTCCGGGTCTTGCAAGGTGTCCCATCCAAATTTGGAAATGGCCCAGATAGACAATAACAAATAGATTACGTTTAAAACAATACCTATAATGGATAGAATTCTACCTGTTTTTACGTTTTTTACGTCTTCGTACATTTCTGGGTTTTCCGCGTAAAGTTTCAATGCCTTATTGGCCAATACCAATCCAATTACACCGAAAATAAGTCCGATGACACCGTAGCAGCAACAAGTTATTATAGAAATGATGCCAAAAACGATGATCAGGGTTGCGTTTGGAAGTTTTTGTTGTTCCATAATTTAAAGTTTTTAATTAAAAAGGTTATGCATTTTTAGGATATAACTCACTATAATGGTACCCGCTGTTATGAACATAAGAACCATCTTGATTTGTTGGGAATGCTTGAATTTTAAAAAAGTGCTCGTAATTAAGAATACGAGAAGGACCAAAATGGGATAAATAGCCGGATACATTTGAAATGCAGCCAAAAACTCACCATGAATCAATAAATCAACTGAGCGCTGCATTCCACAACCAGGGCAGTCCAGCCCTAATAGCTGTTTGTTGAGACAAGGCAGCATATAGTCCTTTAAGCTGATGGCGTTTATGGTTGGTGTTAGGTACATCATAGTCTGTAGTAGCCGAAAAATACTATTATTTTTGTATTCGGGTTTAATTTTTACGTCATTTTTTACCACAACAATTAATTATGGGCAAGTTTTCCATCGGAGATAGGGCAGAGGTGTTGGATGAAGCAATTGCGGGCATTGTACAAAAAGTGGACGGCGATGAGGTGACCTTGATCACGGATGATGGTTTTCCGATGCATTACGATACGGCCGACCTGGTTAAAATTGAAGGTGATATTTCGGTGTCGAACTTCGAAGTGGCCAAAATCAAAAAGGAAAAGGAAATTCCAAAAAGAAGAAAAGCACCCACCATTAAACCCAAGGAACGCAGCGCTCCCAAAATGGAGGTGGACTTGCACATTCATCAACTGGTAAAATCAAGTAAGGGTATGAGCAACTACGACATGCTCAATGTACAATTGGAGACTGCTAAACGGCAATTGGATTTTGCTATCCGAAAACGGATTCAAAAAGTGGTTTTTATCCATGGAGTGGGAGAGGGCGTCTTAAAAGAAGAGTTACATTATCTGTTCAATAGATATGACAATGTAAAATTTTATGATGCTGATTATCAAAAATACGGTCTTGGAGCTACCGAGGTGTATATTTATCAGAACGGTTAATTGGGAACATTTGTGGTTACCTCCCCAAACTGGCTTATGGTCAAATTGGTAATACGCTCACCACTTTCCGTTACAAAGGAAATACCGCTCAAACTTATGGTGTGAACAAATACGCCGGCATCATTGGGGTCAACAGCAGTTTCAACGATCACCATTCCATCTTCTGCTTCAACCTCATCGATTACAGTGGGTTGGGCCGGAGGTATGTTATCACAAAAATAGCCGTTGTCCACCCCATCGGAAAAAATTCGGTAGATTACTTGGGATTGGTTGGGTACCGAGCTTTCAGTAGTCACAGTTTCTCCTACCACCCCATTGTTCAGCACACCACTTTGAAGCTCTAAGATAAGGGCTTCGGTATTGTTTATTTTGAATAACAAATTGGTGGATGTAGGGATAAGGGCACTGCAAG
The DNA here is from genome assembly GCF_017313105.1 of [Muricauda] lutisoli (nom. illeg.). Classification (GTDB taxonomy): domain Bacteria; phylum Bacteroidota; class Bacteroidia; order Flavobacteriales; family Flavobacteriaceae; genus Flagellimonas; species Flagellimonas lutisoli. The sequence goes on from NZ_JAFLND010000001.1 coordinate 453,916, forward strand.
ATTGCGCAGAAACACTATCAAAATCAATGGTCTCGATCTCTAAATCACCATCACTGCAAGAAAATAGCAAAACCAAACCAACGATTGAAAAGATAAATTTTCTCATGCTCCAAATTTAATGTAAATCCATTTTAATACCCCAATTCTAAGTTAGACTTTAATCGAAATTAACTTTATTTCACGTACTTTTGCACGTGTTAAAAAGTGAACTCAGCCATGCAAAAAGTGTATCTGGATAATGCTGCGACAACGCAGGTAAGGGATGAGGTAATAGCGCGAATGCAAGAGGCGCTCGCCGAACACTACGGTAACCCATCATCCACCCATAGTTTTGGAAGGTCGGCAAAAACTGCAGTGGAACAAGCAAGAAAAACAATTGCAAAAACCTTGAATGCACATCCATCCGAAATAATATTTACTTCGGGCGGTACAGAGGCTGATAACATGATTTTACGTTGTGCGGTAAGAGATTTGGGGGTTGAAACCATTATCACATCCAAAATAGAGCACCATGCTGTGCTCCATACTGTTGAGGAACTTGAAAAGGAATATAACATCAATGTTCGGTATGTGGATTTGGATGAGTTCGGCAACCCAAAAATGGACCACCTAGAAAGCTTGCTGAAGAAGGACGATTCCAAAAAATTGGTCAGTTTGATGCATGTGAACAACGAGATCGGAAATATAACGGATATAGCTGCGGTTGGTGAACTTTGTAAAGCAAACGACGCGCTTTTTCATTCGGATACGGTGCAATCCATAGGTCATTATCCTTGGGATGTACAAGCCGTATCCATTGATTTTATGACGGCTGCAGCCCATAAATTTCACGGGCCAAAAGGAATTGGGTTTGCCTTTATCCGTAAGAATTCCGGATTGAAACCATTGATTGTCGGTGGTGCACAAGAAAGAGGTTTTAGGGCGGGTACAGAACCCTTCCATAATATTGTTGGTTTGGAAGAGGCTTTTGTACGGGCTTATGAACACTTGGATGAGGAAACTAAAAAAGTAAAGGGACTTAAAAAATATTTCTTGGAAAGGATGGAGCAAGAAATGCCCGATGCAGTTTGTAATGGCCTTTCTGGAGATTTGGAGAAAAGCACCTATACCTTGACCAATATCCGGTTACCGTTTGATAAGCAAAAAAGTCTCATGCTATTGTTTCATTTGGACATGAAGGGTATTGCCTGTTCCAAAGGAAGTGCCTGCCAATCCGGTAGTGACCAAGGTTCCCATGTACTGTCTGAAATTTTATCCGGGGCAGAGTTGGAAAAGCCGAGCCTGAGATTCTCTTTTTCCTTTTACAATACCAAGGAAGAGATCGATTACACCGTTGAGGTGTTAAAAGAGTTCGCGAACAATTAATTAGTTTCTGTTCCTTCTTTTTTCCCTGTCGTAAGGAAATTTTCTGGATGCGGTTTTCATCATTTTATCGATGAGTTCCGTGGTGTTCTTACCTGTTTTTTTGGAAATTTCGTTCTCGTATTTCCAAAGTAATTTGCCCGTATCACCATCACTGATCTTGACTCCGATTCGACCATAGTTGGCATTTCCACTAAAATAATCCAATATGCTAAAGTCTGTGGGAACTCCTTTTGAAAGTAGGATGTTGAGGTTAAGGTTGCCGCTAATGATCCCATCTACATCCAGAATTTTGCACAATTCCTGTGTGGTATAGGTGTCAATGTTATCGTAGTGGATATTGTTTTGTGCCAAAATAGCATTGGTGTTCATAATGTTCTGGAAATCAACATTGAACTTTTTTCGTTTTTTCCGTTTGGAAAAATAGGTTTCCAATGCGTTCTGTACCGCATAACCTTCTTTTTCTGCCAATACGCTCAGTTCATTCCTGTCAACCGCTTTTTTTAACTCTAAATGCGCTATGAACGGAACAATGGCCAAAATTTCATGATCATCGGTAAGTTCATCAAACCTGAGATTCTCGTAAATATTTTTTTGAGCGGATGCCATCGCAGTGGTCAAAAGGATGAAAACAAGGACAATTTTTTTCATTAATCTGTTTTTAGTTCAATAATCCTGATTTATTGGCTCCGAGTTGCAAAAAATTTGGTTGATGTGATAATGGGCTGATGTGAAAAAATAATGATTTATGGATTAATCGATTTTTTTCGATTGCAAAAGTAAGCCTATTTCCTGAAAAAATTGCCAACAAAGGTTGTGGAGTTGCCTACATTGTCCGTAACCGTCACTTTTAATTCACATTCCGTGTCATTGGTGATGTTATCGTCAAAATTATAGGTTATGGTGTTTGTCTTGGGTTCGTATTCCATCAGTATCCATTTACCGTTCAAGGTGGCGGAATAGAAGTCTATACCACTTAGGTCATCCGAAATCGTGAGGCTTAAATAACTATAATTGCTCAACCATTGTTTTTCCTTAAAATTTCTGGGTCTTACTTCTGGTGCAACACTGTCCTTTACGAGGGTATAGGTTCCCAGTGTTCGGGTTCTGGTGGTAAAAGAGCCATCTCGTTTGTATGTTTTTGAGTAAGAGGGCCTCATTTTGCTGTCCAAATGTGCAATAAACAGTTGTTTTCTATCTGCTTCGGAGTATTTGGTGGGGTCAAAACTAATGGTGAAATTACGATGTGCCGCCACACTGTTATCATGAATGGTAATGGTGTCGGAGCCTTTTTCCAGGTGAATGAAGAAATCTTCGTAGAAGGTGTTCGCTGGGAAATAGACTTTGGCAGCACCAAGATCAAAATTGTTGGGCTTGTTGGCAATCACAAAGTCTTCTGTAACAGCATTTGCTTTGTCAATTTTCTTCTCTTCTTTTTTCCCTTCAAAGGGGATAACAAGTTTTGTGGTGTTTCCTGCCAAATCTGAAATCAATAACTCCACATTGTAGGACATTCCTTCTTCAATATCAATTTTACCATCGTTGTACAGGGTTTTGTAAATACTCAAATGATTGTACGGTTCCCTGAAACATTTCTGGATTTTTTGCCTATGGTCGTAAAAATGGGCATAATCGATAAGCGTGTTAATGTACCGTGTTTCTCCAAAGGAGAAGGAATCAAAATCGAATTCGGAATAGACCCTCCCGTTTACTGTTTGCTTTATGGCGTACACACCGTTTTTGTTGGCTGCCATGTCCAAACGATCAAAACTGTTGATACCTAAACCTATGGTGCCGATGGCCGTGACCTTATCGGCCAAATAGGAACCATCCGATTGTCGTGTATAATTTAGCTGGATTTTGTCTGCACTCTGATTGATCAAGGCATCTTCGGACAATGGGTAACCATAAAGCCCCAATAAAGTTGGGTCTGTGGCATCCCTGACCTCATAACCGTAAAGCAAAGGGTTCGTGGGCTTCCCATTTACGCTGTTTCGTATTTCAAAATGAAGATGTGGTCCAGCAGAGCTCCCGGTGTTTCCTGAGTAGGCTATGGTGCTTCCCCTGGTTACCTTGAGTTCTCCATAATCCGGAAATATTTCCACCTCGTACGATTGCTTCTCGTACTGTACTTTTTTTACATATTCTTCTATTTCGGGCCCAAATTTTTGAAGGTGTGCATATACCGATGTGTAACCATTTGGGTGCGCTACGTACAAGGCCTTACCATATCCCCAATGAGAAATTTTTATACGGGTCACTGTACCGTCGCTAATGGCAAAAACCGGAAGTCCTTCCCTTTGTTGGGTCTTAATGTCCATTCCTGAATGAAAATGATTGGAACGAAGCTCACCAAAAGTTCCTGCCAAAACCAAGGGAATATCCAATGGGGCACGAAATGTATCTTGAGGGTACTTTTTCTGGGCAGGAAGATATAATGCAATTAAAAAAAGGACTAAAAAAAAGTTGCAACGCATATGAAAATCAATAATTCCATACGAATGTAACCAATGTTTTGATTTGAGAAAAGATTTAATCCTTTCCATAAGGCTTAAAGCAATGCTTTAAGAATAAATCCTAAAAGTATTGCGAGGTTTTATCAGGTTGGTTAACTTTGTGTAGTACGTATTGTTGTTTGCAAATATGAGCGAACTTGTTGAGATTGTGGATTCTTTGGAGAACAAGGTGAGCAAACTGCTGCACAAAATGGAGCTGTTGCACCAGGTCAATGCCAAATTAAAACAGGAATTGAAACATCTGGAAGAGAAAAACGAACTCAAGGAGAATGCTCTAAAGGAATGGGAGGAGAAATATGACTCCCTTAAAATGGCAAACACGATGCTGGGTAGTAATACAAGTAAAACAGAAGCTAAGCTCAAAATAAATACATTGATTCGCGAACTTGATGTTTGCATAGCCAAGTTGGCGGATTAACTGGTACCGAGATTATGGACGAGAAGCTCAAAATAAAGCTTTCCATTGCTGATAGGGTGTATCCTTTAACGATTGACCCAAAGCAAGAGGAAGGGTTGCGAAAAGCGGCCAAAAACATAGAAAATTTGGTTAAAAAGTTTGAGCAAAACTATGCCGTTCGGGACAAGCAAGATGTACTGGCCATGTGTGCCTTGCAATTTGCATCCAAAATTGAGCAAGGAGGAATAGATCGTTCGGAAAATGCAGAGGCCGCAATGCAACGCCTTAGAGCATTGGACGAATTGGTACATTCCAAATTGGGGGAATAAGTTCTTATAAATAAAATATTGTTACTGCCCACATTGGTAATTAATTTTTGACAAACTCAACACTATTATAATTAGAAAGGGTGAGTTTAGGCTGTAAAAGCAGGCCCTACATGTATAGGGATCCTTGATCAGTCTGTTAGCCCTAAACCTGTATTTAGGAGTTTGTACAAAACTTCGCCCAATGTGGGCTTTTTTTTTAACTAAACACAAGCAAACATGGATAATATTATATTAATAGCCGTAGCAGCTGTTGTAGGGTTGGCGATCGGATTTGCAATTGCCAAGATGATGGAGAAGGGCAAGGCATCCAAAACCATTGCCAATGCGAAGAAGGAAGCGGCCGACATTATTAAAGAAGCCAAGAAGGAAGGTGAGAGTATAAAAAAAGATAAGATTTTTCAGGCCAAGGAGAAGTTTTTGGAGTTGAAGGCCGAGCATGAGAAAGTCATTATCAATAAAGACAAAAAAATCGGTGAAGCCGAGAAGAGGACAAGAGATAAAGAGTCCCAAGTGAGCAGCGAGCTCGCCAAGAACAAAAAGCTGAACGATCAACTTCAGGAAAGAATTAAAGAGGTTGCTTACAAAAGCGACATACTGGATAAAAAGCAATCCGAAGTAGAGAAACTTCACAAAAGCCAAGTACAACAGTTGGAGGTGATATCCGGGCTTTCTGCCGAGGACGCCAAGGCACAATTGCTCGAGTCTTTAAAAGAGACGGCCAAAAGTGATGCCATGGCTTACCTTCAAAATACTTTGGAGGAAGCAAAACTTACCGCACAACAAGAGGCCCGAAAAATTGTGGTCAACACCATACAGCGTATCGGAACCGAGGAAGCTGTGGAAAATTGTGTTTCCGTATTTAATCTGGAATCCGACGATGTAAAGGGACGAATCATTGGGCGTGAGGGTAGAAACATACGAGCCCTTGAATCCGCCACCGGTGTAGAGATCATTGTGGATGATACACCGGAAGCTATTATTCTGTCCTGTTTTGATTCCGTTAGGAGAGAAGTGGCCCGATTGTCTTTGCACCGATTGGTTACCGATGGTCGAATTCACCCTGCACGTATTGAAGAGGTGGTGAAAAAGACCGAAAAACAAATCAATGAAGAAATTGCAGAGATAGGAAAGCGTACCGTGATCGATTTGGGCATACATGGATTGCACCCTGAGCTGATCAAAGCGGTTGGTAGAATGAAATATAGATCCTCTTACGGGCAAAATCTATTGCAGCACTCTAGAGAGGTTGCAAAACTTTGTGGTGTAATGGCTGCCGAATTGGGTCTTAATCCAAAAATTGCCAAACGTGCTGGATTGTTACACGATATTGGAAAAGTTCCTATGGCCGAAGTGGAAGTGGAAACACCCCACGCCATTTTAGGTATGCAATGGGCCCAGAAGTATGGTGAAAAGGAAGAAGTGTGCAATGCTATCGGTGCTCACCACGATGAAATTGAAATGACCACCTTGATCTCTCCCATAGTACAGGTGTGTGATGCGATCAGTGGAGCTAGACCAGGAGCAAGAAGACAAGTGCTGGATTCGTACATTCAACGTTTGAAGGATTTGGAGGATATCGCATTTGGTTTTAATGGAGTGCAAAAAGCATACGCTATTCAAGCAGGTAGGGAACTGCGTGTAATTGTGGAGAGTGAGAAGGTGAACGACGATAAAGCGGCCGAACTTTCTTTTGAAATCTCACAAAAAATACAGACCGATATGACCTACCCTGGTCAGGTGAAAGTTACCGTAATCAGGGAAACCAGGTCTGTAAACGTAGCCAAATAGCAGCGTTCTAATTTCTGGTATTGTTCAAAATCCAATTGATGGGAATGTCTTGATATTGAGAACCAGATCGGTTTGTGGTATTGGTTGCATTTTTTGACATAACAACAAGCCACATACCATCTCCATAGGTTATTGTGGTAATTGAATACCCCTTATCGGCACGTTCTTTAATCCATTCGAACGGATAGGTAGTTTCGGTTTTCCACGATTGAGAGCCAAGTTTGGAACCTTTGCTCATGGTTAAGGCCCAAAGCCCATTGCCGTGGGTTGCAGAGGTAATTGAATAGCTTTCGTTCCAATTATCAATGATCCAGTCCCTGGGTATGTCGTAACTTGTCTTCCATCTTTGGGTTTGAATCCCCGTGTTTTTGCTCATTGTCAAATACCAATTGCCGTTACCGTTCATCATTGCAGTTATGCTATAGCCATCGTCCCATTTTTCATTGACCCAATCTTTTGGGAATGTACTGGACCTTCTCCAGGATTGCGGTCCCAAGCCATACCCTTTGCTCATTAACACCGCAAATTTGTTCTTACTTTCATCGTAATCAAAAGTGGTAATGTAAAAGCCTTCTCCCCATTGTGCTTTTATCCATTCGCTAGGGAAGGATGTAGATTCAATTATTTTTTGTTCCGAATAAGATGTTTTACTATTGCTGTCCATAACCGCGGCCCATACCGATTCCCCATCCATCCCATTGGCTAGTACTGTGACCGCATTGGTTTCTACTGGAAAAGATATTTCACCCTTGTTCAAATAGACCAATAATTGGAAAAGCTCTTCGTCCTCTTCAAAATAGTCGTCCATATACCCTTTTGTTAGCGCTTCTGGATTTAATTTGACCCAGTAGAGCATGGGTTTCATGCTTTGTGTGAAATCACCTCCGCCAAAAGCATTGTCGTCCGCTGTATATGCTTGGTATGAAGCCCCGTTTTCTTTAATATAAAAATTGTCTGCACTGTAGCTACTATTGGAAGGCCCCCTAACTATTTGTGCACCGAATCCATCCAAATACCTATCGGTGGTGCCATCTGATTTAGTGAAGTTTTTATACTCACATGTATAACTGGCCAATTTGTCTGCCCCATTGGCATAATATTTTACGCGCACTAACGCTTCATTTTCACCATAAAAAATAACAAGGGCAGTATATTTTACTTCACCGCTGACCCAACTGGTCTCGTAATAGTCTTGTGAAAATCCGGAAATCGAGGATAGGAAAATCAGTAGGAGAACAATAATGTTTTTCATGATTGGTGGTAGGATTGGTTTGTTGAATAAATATTTAAAAGTGCTACTAAATTGAAAAAAACACCAAAAAAATAGGTGTATTGCCAAATAAAGCACGTAAATGCCAGTTTTTCGTGAAGCATTGAACGTTTTGTTGCCTTTTAATCTAATGGCCAACTGACAATTATCATACTTTTCCAAAAAGGATCACGGTAACTTCATTCAGCGAATTGTTAAAGTACCTGAGCGATGAAAAATGGTGTGCCCGTTTCAAAAATAATGACCAAAAACTTGGTCACTTTAGGCCTGTCTGATGAATTGGTGACTGCAGAGAGACTATTTAAAAAACATCATATTAGACATATACCCGTTGTCGAGGGAAATAAAATCAAGGGGATGTTGAGTTATACCGACTTACTTCGGATTAGTTTTGCCGACGCCATAGATGAGAATGAGGAATATGTGGACACAATTGTCTACAATATGTTTACGATTCCCCAAGTAATGGTACACGATGTTGTTAGTGTAACTTCCGATACGACCATTAAAGAGGTCGCCGAAATTTTATCGAAACGGGAATTTCATGCTTTGCCCATTGTTGACGATGGTAAACTCAAAGGTATTGTAACCACTACGGACTTGATAAGGTACTTTTTGAAAAGTATTTTCTAAAAAAAAATATCGGAAAAGATGGCATAGGGAACATTAGGTTTAAACCTTATTCTTCCTCATTGCCATTTTCTTCGTCATCTTCTGTTTCCTTGTTGAGCTTGTGCTCCAGAATATTGAGCTTCTTCATCTTTTCTTTCCAGGTTTGAAGCGCTTCTTTTTGTTTGTCCAATTTGTTGATGACCTCTTTTACCAAAGGATTGTCTTCGGAGTCGTCCGAGAAAAACTGAAGATTGTTCTCCAATTGACGGATTTCCGACTTTACATCATCAATTTTACGCTTAACAAACACACGTTCGTTTCCAATGGCGTAGTTGTCTTCTGTTTTCGCAAGTTCCTGAACTTTGTTTCCATACTTGAGCAACTCGGACTGTTGCTTGCCAACCCCCAACTTTTTGAATAAGGCATCCACAATTTTGTTGAACTTACTGTTGATGTGCTTTTTATTATAGGGAATACGGCCATATTTTTTCCATTCCGCCAAAAAGGCCTTAATGTCTTCAATATCCTTTTTCTTGTCGCCACTAAGTTGAAATTCCTTTAAACGATCCAAGCATTCGCTCTTCTTTTTAAAGTTTTCAAATTCTTCTTTATGGGCTTCGTTCTTTTCAGCATGTAATCTATCAAAATAATGGTTACAGGCATCTTTGAACTCTTTCCAGATTTTATCGGAATATTTTCTTGGGACATGGCCAATTTTTTTCCAATCGCTCTGAATCCGTTTCATTTGAGGGGTTACCTCGGACCAATCATCGCTATCCTTTAAAGAAACCGCCAATTCCAAAAGCTCTTTTTTCTTTTCAAGGTTTTGCTGCTGCTCTTTCTTTTGGTTTTTATAGAAGGCATTCTTGGTCCTATTGAACTTGCGAACGGTTTCCTTAAAATGGCTCCAAGTTTCCTCATTTACTTTTTGGGGAACCCTGCCCGCCTTGAAGAAAGCTTCCCTAAGGGCCTCTACTTCTTTTATTTGTTGTTGGATGCCTCTGTGGTTGTCCGCAACATTCTCGGCTATTTTACCAATGTTTCCTATAATCTCCTGCTTTTTCTCCAGATTCTTCTCGTAGGACTTTTCCAGTTCTTGGAAGTGTTCCTGCCTACGTTGGTGCATGGCCTTGGTGGCATTGCTGAATTTTTCCCAGATCTCTTCACGGTGTTCCTTGGCCACAGGGCCTATGTCCTCTTTCCAGATCTTGTGAAGGGTTTGCAGTTCCCTAAAGGCCTTGTTCAAATCTGGTTCGTCTACCAAGGCTTCGGCACGTTCCACCAATTTTTGCTTTTCTTCCAGATTGTGTTTAAAATCCAGATCGCGCAATTCGCGGTTTAGGTGCAGAAAATCGTAAAAGATTTCCATGTGGTGATGGTAGGTACGCCAAACATCGTTATAACTGGCACGTGGAATGGGTCCTGCATTTTTCCAACGGCTCTGGAGGTCCTTAAAGTTATTGTAGGTGGTGTTAATGTCCTCCTCGATATCAATAAGTCCTTTTAACTCTTCAATAATATCCAATCTCTTTTGAAGGTTGGTCTTTAAAGATTGATCTAATTGCTTATAATATTGGTCTCTCTTTTCACGAAAATCGGAATACACTTCGTTGAATTGCCTTTTGGCGACCGAATTATATCGAAAATCTATTTCGTTACCACCTTTGGATACGAATTCCTCTTTTTTCTCATCGAGGAACTCCTGAAATTTTTGGTCAAACTCATGTTTAATGGCACTAACATGCTTGTTAATGGCCTGTACTTTCTCATTTTTCACCAAACGTTGCAATTCGCCAACAAGGTTTTCCATGGACATGGAATGATAGTCCAGCATAGGGATGGTATGACGCTTTTCGTTTTCACTATCCTCAGCGTCTTCGGCATTGGATTCATCTATTTCATCCAAATGCTCATTGGAATCGTCCTTTTCTGCAGTTTTTTGCTCGCTCTTGGTTTCGGAAACGGTTTCCTCTTCGGGTTCTTTTGAACCATCGGTTTCTGATACAGTTTCTTCGGCTACTTTTGGTTCGGCCTTTGTGGTCTCCTCCAAATTAGCTTTTTTGTTCTCTGTTGTTTCCTCTGTGCCACCTTCAGCTTGCTGAAGTTTACGATCGTTTTCCTGCATTATTTGCTTATTTACCTACTTGATTGATGAAAGTTATAGCCAATTTAACAACTAAATTGTCTAATAGCAAAAGTATTGATTCTTCTTTTGCACCATGTAAAGCTTGTACGGAATGGCTGAATCCTTATGTAGATAGCTGGTTTTAGCCTTTGTTCCAAATTTCCCAAGCTTTTTCAGCTTGTTGTTCCAACATTTTTAACCCGTTGCATATGGTAGCCCCATTGGCTTCCCCCATGGCTAGAAAACGGGTTTTTTCAGGATTGTAGATCAAATCGTATAACAAATGCTCAGGTCCAATATGCTGGTAAGGTAATGTAGGTTTTTCTTCAATATTAGGGAAAGTTCCCAAGGGGGTACAGTTAATGATCAGGGTGTTTTCCTTAATAATGTTTTCGTCCAGTTCTCCGTAAGTGTACTGTCCTTCTTTTTTGTTGCGCGAAACATAGGTGCTTGTAATTCCTAGTTCGTCAAGAACAAAACGGACTGCTTTGGAGGCACCTCCCGTTCCCAAAACCAAAGCCTTGGTGTGATGTGGTTTTAAAAAAGGTTCCAGCGATTTTTGAAAACCATAGGCGTCTGTATTATAACCTTTCAATCCATTTTTTGAAAATTCAATGGTATTTACAGCTCCAATTTTGGCAGCTTTTGAATCTAATTCATCCAAATAGGGAATAATATCCTGTTTGTAGGGAATAGTTACGTTCAGGCCTTTTAAGCTATTGTCGGACAGTATGCTTTTGACTTCATCGATCTGTTGGATATCAAAATTTTCATAGCTGTAATCCTCCAGGCCCAGTTTGTTGAATTTCTGAGTGAAATACCCCTGCGAAAAAGAATAAGAAATGTTTCTACCTAGAAGTCCGAACCTTTTCATTTTTTTGTCTGTTGTTGCCATACCAATCCAAAATCAATAATACCAAAATCCCCATTAAAATAAAAAGTATGGCCCACCAGGTTTCTGCTTCTGCCAAATGTGGTAAGCGGCGTTCGTAGTTGAGGATGATTTTATCCCCATTGGAATCCAACAAAGTGTTGCCGGCCCCATCCAACTTAAAAATGGTTCTTTTCCATGGCCACAGCACGCCCAATGATCCTGTTATGAATCCTAACAATACTGCCGTTGTTATAGCTTTAAAATGTTTTAAAACATAACTCAGTAAATGTGAGAAAGTGACCAGACCTGTTACCGAACCTAAAGTGAAAACTCCCAGAATTTCAAGGATTTGTATGCGCTCTTTATTCTTCCAGAAACTAAAATCCCCAGAGAAAATCTCTGAAATTGTATCATAAAGGGCATTAACGGAATCTACCAAAAGCAGCACGTAATTGCCCAATAAGATTAATATGAACGAACCTGAAAGCCCGGGAAGCGTCATCCCGGAAACACTTATGATGCCACAGAAAAAGATGAATAACAAGTTGTCGTTTTCTTTGGCGGGATTTAAAAAACTAATGGATATTCCTATAACCAACCCTATGATTCCCGCTGGAATGGTTCGTTGATCCCAAGGGGAAAAATCCTTTCCTATGTGATAGATGGAGCCTATGACCATTCCAAAAAATGTGGCCCAAACAAAAAGTTCGTTGTGGTCTAAAAAATAGTCCAGAATGCGGGAAACGCTAAAGTAGCTCACCAACATCCCGAAAATCAAAAGACCTAGGAATTTGGCATTGATGTATTGAAAAAAACTTTTGAACCTGCCGTTGAACAGGAGTTTCAAGGCTTTGGAATTCAGTTTTTGAAGGGAATAGATGAATTCTTCATAAAAACCGGCCACAAAAGCAACAATACCCCCCGAAACTCCAGGAACTTTGTTGGCAGCTCCCATGCATAAGCCTTTTATGACCAAGAAGAAATTATCCAGAAATGTTCTAGGTTGTTGTGGCATGAGACCTTATGGTTTTCCTTATTTTTTGGAAGCTACTCTTTCCAGGATAAAAATAAGTGAAAAACCTAGGATGGCTAATACTATGGCAAGCATTAATTTACCATCTCCCTCAAAAGCACCGGGCAGCACGTTCATATCGTCTACAACTACGGTTTTTTCGCCAAAGGTTTTGGTTTCCAAAACTTTTTTCCAAGGCCAAATTTTGTTCAAAGAGCCAAGAATGAACCCGGTCAATAGTGCCAAAGTGATGTTTTTGTAGTGGTTGAACATCCATTTGAGCAGGCGAGCAAAGCTCAGGAGTCCGAAAATAGCACCAACACCTACCGTTAGAATGATTTTAATATCCCTTTCGTGAACAGCATCCAAAATTGTCTTATAGGAACCCAACAATACAAGGATAAAAGCTCCCGATATTCCTGGAAGAATCATTGCGCAAATCGCAAGGGCACCCGAGAGAAACAGATAAGGCAAGCTGTCTACATTATCATTGGCGGGCAGTTCGGTGATAAAAAATGCCAAAGCGGCACCGAATACCAAGACCGCTGCTGTTCCCAAAGTCCATTTGGTGATCTCTTTTCCTACAAAAAAGATACTGGCGAGAACCAATCCAAAGAAAAAGGACCATAGCAAAACAGGTTCGTTTTCCAATAACCAACTCAGAAATTTTGCCAGAGAAAGCACGCTAACAATGATTCCAAGGAAAAGGGCCAACAAAAAGTTGCCGTTCACTTTGTTCCAAACGGATTTGATGCCATCTTTCCTTAAAATTTTAACCAAGGAAAAATCTATACTGTTGATGGAGGTGATAAGTTCTTCATAAATGCCCGAAATAAAGGCAATGGTTCCTCCGGAAACTCCTGGTACTACATCGGCGGCTCCCATGGCCATACCTTTAAGGGTAACGAATACGTAGTCCAGTAAACGACGTGCTTGCATGAATATGGAATAATCTGTTGGCTACTTGGCTGTTTTTCTGATTTTTGAAACCAGCGCTTTCACCCAATCTACTTCAATGAATTCTGGGAATTCTTTTTCAAACTGCCGCAATTTACCAATATCCACTTTCATGGCCTTGGATAAGATGGTTTTTGCTTCGTCCAAATCGTTATTTTTTAAATGAATGCCAGCTAATTTATAGGTCAGTTCCGAATTATCGGGGTAAAATTCCAATCCTTGGATCAAAACCTGAATGGCAGAGTTGTAATCGCCAATCTTATTCAGCACTTCGGCCCAATTTTTCCAGGTGCCCAATTCGTAATTACCCAGGTCCACGGTTTGTTTGTAAGCAAAATCAGCTTCATCATAATTGTTCAAGGCGAAATAAATCTTGGCGGCTTTTTTCCAGTATTTAGGGTTTTCCCCATCAATATTTATGGCCTTGTTGATGTAATGTAGGGCTTTTTCATAATTTTTCTGCCCAAAATGGAAATCGGTTATGGCCAACCAACCCTTGTCCAACAAAGGGTCTTCGTGAACTGTGTGGTAGTAATAATATTTTGCCAAATCAAAGTTTCCCAGTTTTTCATGACATTTGCCAAGTCTAAGAAAAGCATGCGAGGTAGGGTCTTCAATGGATATGGTGGATTCATAATTTTCGATGGCTTCATTGTACCTTCCCAATTTCTCCAGAACTTTGCCTTTTTCAAAATAGGCCCCGATAAAGGAATCATCGGAGATTACGGCAAAATCAAAAGCGGTCAACGCTTCCAAGTAAAGGTTCTTGGCCAAATACATTTTTCCCAATTGGTGCCACGCTACTTCGCAATAGGGGTTTCGGTCCAAATAATCGTTCAGGTAATAAATGCTTCCGTCAAAATCCTCTAAAAATTCAAAGCAGTATACCACGTTGTAGAGCGATGAATAGTCCCTATCATCAATTTCTACACAACGCATAAAACTGAGCTTGGCCTGCTCGTAGTCATCCATAAAAAGGTACTCCATTCCCAATAGGGAGTGGATGTCGAAGGAGTGGTCGGCAATGTCCAATGCTTCCAACAATAGGTTTACAGCCTCCTGGTGTTTGTCCTGTTTGGATCTTATGTTCGCCCGTTGGATAAATACTTCTTCATTGGCCGCGTTTATGGTCTGAATTTCGTCCAGAAGCGTTTCCGCAGCCTCAAATTTGTCTTCAAACGCCAATACTTCTACCTGTAACAATTTAAGTTCCATTGAATTGGGGTGTTGCTCCAGACCAATTTGAATGGCTTTTTTGCCCAGGGAGATTTTACCGTTATTCAGGTAATGGTGAATGATTTCCTCAAAGTCCTCCGCATCAAAGAAATAGACGTCATCCGTCTTGAGCATGGACTCAAATTTGTTTATGGATTTGTCAGGATATTCGTTAGATTCTAACGCCATAGGAACGTTTTTGGTTGAACTATGGACTTAAAATTAACCTTTTGAGGTGCTCTTAAAGTCCAATTTAGGGGTATGTTATCAACAAATTAGTTAACAGTATCGGATTTGTAGCTGTCCAAAATGCTGAGTATTTGGTCGCATCCTTCCTCTATTTCTTTCATGGAAATTGTTAATGGAGGCGATATTCTCACTGCTTTTGGCTCAAATAACAGCCAGAAAAGAATAAGTCCTTTTTTTGCGGCTTCCAGGACCAAATAATCGGCCACTTCTTTGCTCTCCATAATCGGTGCGAGCATTAATCCTTTGCCCCGTATTTCTTTTATCAATGAATGTTGCAATAATTTTCGGAACAGTTTTTCCTTTTCCAAGGTTTGTGGAATAAGGTCTGTTTCTGTGATTTCTTTCAGAGTCGCTAAACTTGCCGCTGCAATCACGGGATTCCCTCCAAAGGTGGTAATGTGGCCAAATTTTGGTTTCTCCTTTAAATCGGCCATAAGCTCGTGCGATGCCACAAAGGCTCCCACAGGCAAACCTGATGCCATACCTTTTCCAATGACCAGAATGTCCGGGACACAATTAAAGTGTTCAAAAGCGAACAATCTACCCGTGCGTCCAAAGCCAGGTTGTATTTCATCCAATATCAGCAGGGCACCCACTTCGTCGCAACGCTTTCGTACTTTTTCCAAATAACCGTTTTCGGGTACGATAAATCCAGCACCCCCTTGAATGGTTTCCAGCACTACGGCAGCTGTTTTCTTGGTAATGTTTTTGATTTCTTCTTCCGCATTGAAC
The DNA here is from genome assembly GCF_017313105.1 of [Muricauda] lutisoli (nom. illeg.). GTDB lineage: Bacteria > Bacteroidota > Bacteroidia > Flavobacteriales > Flavobacteriaceae > Flagellimonas > Flagellimonas lutisoli. The sequence continues at coordinate 469,354 of NZ_JAFLND010000001.1, forward strand.
TGAATGGAACGAATATCCGGGATTAATGGTCGGAATGCACTTTTGCGCTCTTCCAGTCCCATAAGGCTCAAACTGCCCATGGTGTTCCCGTGATAAGCATTTTTGGCGGCGATCACTTGTGAGCGACCTGTATGTCTGCGGGCCAATTTTATGGCACCTTCCATGGCTTCTGTTCCCGAATTGACCAAATAGGTGGTGTTCAAATTATCGGGAAGATGCGAGGCCAAAAGTTTGGAGAATTCCACGGCAGGCTTTTGTACATACTCACCATAGACCATTACATGCATGTATTGATCTACCTGGTTTTTGATGGCCTTCACTACTTTGGGATGACAATGCCCCAAACTACAAGCCGATACGCCTGCCACAAAATCCAAATGGGCATTCCCATCTTGGTCGTAGACGTAGCTCCCATTTGCATGGGAAACTTCCAAGGCCAATGGGTGCTGGGAAGTTTGGGCTTGGTATGTAAAAAAATCTTTTTTGGACATTATAGGCTTTGCGCTTTCTTTTTAAGAACGGGCTTTTTGGGTTTAACCGCCTTGGTATTTGGGGCGTTTATGGGGTCATTCTGATTGTTCTGCCGTTCGTTTTCCTCGGCATCAATATCAATAGGATTGTCTATGCCCCGAATTTTGACCAATTCAATAGTATTGTCGTCTTCGTCAAAAATTTCTTCTTTGGACCTGATTCGTTCATCGCCGCGCCATACAAAGCCTTTTAATTTTCGGCTCTGTACGGGTAAATCTGTCTCGGGGAAAATATCTCCATCAGGATTCACAAAAAATGTAATATCCTCTATGTCACTATCTGCCATAAGTAATCTGATCTTACTACAAATGGTTTTATCGATACCTACAAGTTCCTCATCATCATTATAGACATAGTAAATAACCTCGGTATTCTGGACGAGGTCAATAATTTTCAATTCATTTTCTATAAACTTGCCAAAGAGGTTTTTTCCTTTGGCTTGATTATATCCAGTACCGCTTATCGTATCCAAGGAAATGATAAAGGCATTCTCTATCACTTTTAGGGAATCCAGTTTATCGGTTTCCAAATCTGATATCAAATGAATGCTATCCCCTGTAATCTGATTATCCACATTCCATAAAATGGGATCGGTAATCAACTGGGTAATACCAGTTTTTTCCTCAAAATGAATGGAATCGCATTTGCCGCTCAAATCGGTTTTGTAGAATTTGGCATTTCTAAATGCTCTTAAGATTCGTTCTTCTTCTTTTCCTGTTACCATCAAGGTGTCGCCGTGCATGTAGAGTGAATCCTTTTGCACCAAACTTATGGAGACTGCCCTTTTGGTGGCAAAAACAGAATCTTTGGCCTTGTGCACTTCGGCATAATGTGCTCTGATCACCCCATTGTTGATGGTATCGGTAATCTGAATATTGTTCGTGGCCGAGGCAAACTCCCTTGCTTTGTCAAAATAGAGACTGTCCCCTTCGATAATCTTGTTGTCGTAATCGATTCGGGTATTTTTAATGCCGTAGCCTTGTTCGATAGTGGTATCGTAAAAACCGCGCTCACAATATATTTTGTATTCCTCTCCCGTAATGGTAGAAGGACCGTACATATAAGCATTTTTGGAGGTGGTGTAATAATCCAATTGCTCCGAATCAATAATGTAATCGGGATTGTCTATGTGCACATTACGCTGGAACTGGTACTTTTTTGGGGTCATAAAATAGGTGCCCACTTTACTGGTAAGCACATTGGCTGAGTCCACCACTTTCCCGCCTGAATTGTAGTAGGCCTGCTGTTTTTCCCTGTCAAAATAAAGGGTGTCAGTGGTCAATCGCATTTGACCGTTTGTCAGATCCACTTTTTCCCATGCTTTGGCCAGTTTGGTGTTTCCGTCATAATCCATTTTGCCACTGTTCATTTCAATCGAATCTCCTTGTTGAAGGCGGATGTTGCCGATGGCCTTTAAGCGGTTTTCCTCAGCATAAAAAATAGCAATGTCGCACCAGAGGTCGGCACCTTGATGCTCAAACTGCACCTGTCGCTCGTCGTCTTTGCTAAAAATGGAGGCACCAGGGAACTGGGCCTCATCTTTGGTAAAGTTGGCCCCGTAAACAATGTTGATTTGTCGACCACCCTCAGGTTGCTGTTCTTGAGCGAACGTGCTAAAAGCAAAAAGGGATAGAATGAAAAATGAAATGCTTTTCAAATTCATGAAATTTTGCCCAAAAGTAGGATTTTTAACGGAAGTGGCATATATCGTTTAGAAAGCTTTGGGATTTCTCTTTCAAGTGATTGTAACTAGTTTTTACTTTCCTCTTTTTAATGTAAGGGTGATTTGCCCACAGTGATATGTATTGTGATATAGTATATGGCCCAATAACTTAGTTCTGGATATGGAACCAAAAAATGGGGTTTCAATAGTTTCTTCCCATTCTTTTTCGGATAGACCTTCAACGAGATCACTCAATTTTTTATATCCGTCTTCCACTAGCTGTTGGCTTTCTTCCTTGTTGTAAACTTCACCAGTGTCCTTTTCGCCCATGGTGGTGTTTTTAACTTCGGTAGGAATGCCGAAAAATTGTGTGAGCAGGTGCATGATTTCCCCAATATGACGATATATAAATCCGACCGAAGCGGTATCATCGTTTAATTTTAGGGTGCTGTTTTCCTGAGTGATCTCGTTGAAAGTGAAATCACATGTTTTTCTGTTCTGTGCGATTAAATCCTTAAGAATATTTTTGGTCATATAAATTATCGGTTCAAATAAGCCGAATACATCCAAATGAGTTTTTCCTGTTCGCGGATGTAATCACTCATAAGTGCATTGGTACCTTCATCGCTTGATTCCCCGGACATTTCCAAAAGTTCTCTTTCCAAAGGGAGTAATACTTCATATCCGTCTAAAATGGCTTGGACGGCAACAGGGCCACTGGATATATTTTTGGCGGCTTTGATTTTGGATAACTCAGTGTAATCCCCATACGTATGAAGCGGGGTAAAGCCCAAGGTTAAAATCCTTTCAGCGATTTCGTCGATTTTAATCAATGAATCGTTATAAAGTTCTTCAAATTTTGCGTGTAGTTCAAAAAACTTTTCTCCTTTGATGTTCCAGTGGAATCCACGGGCATTCATGTAGAATATCTGGTAGTTGGCCAGCAACTCATTTAACTTATCGGCCAAGTCGCTGGACGCTTGTTTATCCAGTCCTATTTGATTCAGTTTATTTGTCATGTCAGCTTATTTTGATTTTATCCAAAGATAACTTCAGGCCGCCTTTTATACAGTGATATTGGTCACATAAAGCACTGCAAAATCAATCGTTTATCTTCATCAAACTAATGGCGAACCCACCACCTTCTGCCAATGGAACGGTCAGTGATGAACCTTTGCTGATATCGATTTCCTCAATGCTGATGGCAGTAGGATTATTTTCATAATGGGCGTCTGCCGCATCTTTATAAATGACTGTATCATAGGAAACACCCTCGTCCAGAAAATCAAAATCGATCATGACTTCCCGTGCGTTTTCATCGGTAATGCTGCCAATAAACCAATTGCCTGTTTCCCTTTCTTTTCGGGCTATGGTAACGTAGTCGCCCACCTCTCCGTTCAATACTTTGGTTTCTTCCCAGTCCACACCAACATCCCTGATAAATTGCAATGCAGCTTGCCCTTCATAATTTTCGGGCAGATCGCAAGCCATTTGAACTGGACTGTAAATAACGACGTATAGTGCGAGTTGCTGTGTCAGCGTAGTGTTAACGCGGTTATTTTCCTTGGTCGGGATTTCAATGTCAAAAACTCCCGGGGTAAAATCAATAGGGCCTGCCAACATTCTGGTAAAGGCCACAATGGGCAAGTGCTCGGGAGGATTTCCGCCATCGGCCGACCAGGCATTGAATTCCTGTCCACGAAGCCCTTCTCGGGCTATGGCATTGGGGTAGGTCCTTCGGATACCTGTTGCTTTAATGGGTTCGTGGGCGTTTATGGCCACATTGTACTTGGCTCCAGTTTCCAATACTTTCCTGTAATGGTTTACCATCCATTGTCCGTGGTGGTATTCACCTTTTGGGATAATCTTACCCACATAACCCGTTTTAACCGAGTGGATGCCCAATTGATTCATTAATTGGTAAGCCGTATCCAGTTGTTGCTCGTAGGTTCTTGGTGCAGCTGAGGTTTCGTGGTGCATAATGATTTCAACACCCTTTTCCTTGGCGTATCGGTTCAATTCTTCCAGGTCATAATCAGGGTAGGGTGTCACAAAGTCGAATACCCCTTCGCGGTCCTCAAAACCTATCCAATGTTCCCATCCCGTATTCCAGCCTTCTACCAAAACCCCGGAAATCTTGTTTTTGGAAGCAAAGTCAATATATCGTTTGGTGTTTTCTGTGGTGGCACCATGTTTGCCCGTAGGTTTTAAATCGTTTGTAAAGGTGTTCATGTCCTGGGAACCAGCATAGTCCCAAGTAGATTTGCCGACATGCATTTCCCACCAGATGCCTACATATTTTTTTGGTTCGAACCAGTTAATATCTCCCAATTTGTTGGGCTCATTAAGGTTTACTATCAATTTTGATTCGATAAGGTCGCTGGCCTTGTCAGTAATTTGGATGCTGCGCCAAGGTGTTTTAAAGGGCAGTTCCCGTTTTACTTTGTACCCAGTTCTATCGGAACCTACCAATTCACTGGTCAAAAGCAAAGATTCGTTGTCGACCTTCAGAGTCATTCCAGCATAATCGGTAAGATTGGCCTCGTGAAAGCTGAGGTGCAGCCCATCTTCGCCCCGCATGGTCACTGGGGTATTCACTGCATTTTCAGGAATGTAGGTCGCGGCAAGATCTTCGTTGTCTCTTTTGGAAATTGCATCAATTTCAGAAACCTTGGTTGTGTTGTACAGATGTTCATAGATATCCCAGTCGCCAGGAATCCAAAATGCAGTATGATCCTCGGTCAATTGGAACTCCGTATTTTCATCCATTATAATTATGCTATCTATCCCTTGTTGCGGTAAAAACTCGTAACGGAAACCGATTCCATCATCATAAGCCCTAAAATAGATATTGAACTTGCGTTTGGGAGCCGTGGTCTCTTCCAGCTCCACTTTAAGCTCATTGTAATGGTTCACGACTTCCCTTTGCTCGCCCCAGGGCATTTCCCAAGTTTCATTGATCGTATTTGTTGTTGAATTGAGGATGCTCAGATTTCCGTTCAAGGATTCTTGATTTTTGAAATCAAAGCTCATGGAAGAGGAATCAATCACAATTCTGTTCTTGTGATACACCAAATAATACGGTGTGCCATCCTCCGAAAGATGAAAATCAATAGCGTTGGTTCCATTGGGGGAGGCAACAGATAACTTTGCGGGTTCTTTAGTGCAGGAAATAAGGGTGGCCATTAAAAATAGCAGGGTCAGTGTTTTGTTCATTGTATTGATTTTTAATCAATTAAACATGTAGGCAATTAATTGTCCGTGATTGGACAATTGGACCTATAAGTTACTGAAAAATGAACAAAAACCGAGGCTTATCTATGAATAGTTTGTAGCCTATCGGGACCTACGGATACTATTTTAATGGGTACGTTCAACTGCTTTTCCAAGAATGCAATATAGTCGTTCAGGGTCCTAGGTAAATCTTCCGCTTTAGTCAGTTTTGTAAGATCCTCGGACCACCCTTTCATCTCGGTGTATACGGGGGTTACATATTCTTCCTCAATGTTGTAAGGTAAGTGCTTGATTTGTTCCCCCTTGTATGTATAAGCTGTACAAACTTTAATGGTATCAAAACCGCTCAAAACATCGGCCTTCATCATCATGAGCTCCGTAACCCCGTTAATTTGGACCGCATATTTTAGGGCTACAAGGTCTAACCAGCCACAACGGCGTGGTCTACCTGTTGTAGCACCGAATTCGTTGCCTATTTTAGCCATTTTAGCACCATCCTCATCAAAAAGTTCTGTAGGGAAGGGTCCGCTGCCCACACGCGTGGTATACGCCTTGAAAATCCCTAACACGCGCTTGATGTTATTAGGTGCAACACCCAATCCTGTACAGGCACCAGCGGCTGTAGTATTGGAAGATGTCACAAACGGATAGGTTCCGAAATCAATATCCAAAAGTGATCCTTGTGCACCCTCAGCCAAAATTTTCTTTCCTTCTGCCTGTGCCTTAAAAATATACTCTTCGCTATCAATAAAGGTCAATTTTTTCAAGGTTTCCACACCTTTGCAGAAGTCGGCCTCCAATTCATCCAAATTGTATTGGATGTCCACATCGTAAAAATCGATCATGGCCTCGTGCTTATCGGCAAGGGCACGGTATTTTGTTTTCCAATCATCAAACTCCAAATCTCCAACACGCATACCGTTACGGCCGGTTTTGTCCATATAAGTTGGTCCGATACCTTTTAGGGTAGAACCAATTTTGGCCTTTCCTTTTGAAGCTTCTGAAGCGGCATCCAATAAACGATGTGTTGGTAGAATAAGGTGCGCCTTTCTAGAAATGAAAAGTTTGGATTCGATATCTATATTGAACTTCTCCAAGTTGTCCAATTCCTTCTTGAAGATTACAGGATCTATCACAACTCCATTGCCCACAACATTGATGGCATTTTCGTGAAATATTCCTGATGGAATGGTATGCAGAACGTGCTTTATACCATCAAATTCCAGGGTGTGCCCTGCGTTTGGACCTCCTTGAAATCTAGCGATAATATCATATTCCTTGGTCAGTACATCAACAATTTTTCCTTTTCCTTCGTCTCCCCATTGGAGTCCAAGCAATAAATCTACCATGTAATGTTCGGGTTATTCGGTTAGGTTTTCTTCTTTGTTTCGAGTTCCGTAGAAATATAATGAGTGATTGTTGATCTTGATGTCAAAAACCTCTTCAATTGTTTTTTTGATGGATTGGATTCGAGGGTCACAAAATTCCACTACTTCACCAGTATCCGTTAATATGACGTGGTCGTGCTGACGGTTAAAATATGATTTCTCATATTTCGCCTGGTTCTCGCCAAATTGATGCTTTCGTACTAATTTACTCTCCAGTAAAAGTTCGATTGTATTATAGAGTGTCGCTCGGCTTACCCTGTAATTCTTGGTTTTCATTTTAATGTAAAGGGACTCCACATCAAAATGGTCCTCACTATCGTAAATTTCCTGTAAAATGGCGTAGCGTTCAGGGGTTTTGCGGTGTCCTTTCTCCTCAAGGAACGAGGTGAACACGTTTTTCACAATTTCCTGATTTTTATTGTTTCCCATAGCTCGTTATACTCTATGCTAATGTGCAAAGGTACAGTTAAAAATTAAATTCTGGTTACTTTATCAATACCTTCCACTTGCTTTAAACTGTTCATTAAACGTTTAAGGATATTGTTGTTTTTTACCACTAGTGTAATTTTTCCTTTAAAGGTACCGCCATCAGCGCTAAAGTTAAGGTTGCGCATGTTTACGTGCATATTGTCCGAGATGATCTTGGTAATATCTTTTACCAACCCCATGTTGTCGATTCCTGTGATTTTGATGTCCACGGAGAATTCTTCCTGAGAGGAATCTATCCATTTGGCACTGATGATGCGGTAGGCATAATTGGATTGTAGCGAAATAGCGTTCGGGCAGTTTTTTTTGTGCACTTTAATGCCATCGTTCACACTTACAAAACCAAACACTTCGTCTCCCGGAATTGGATTGCAGCATTGCGACAGTTTATAGTTGAGCCTTTCTTCCTCCTTGCCAAAAACGAGCAGATCGTATTTGGTGGTAATCTCGTTTTTATCAATATCCTTAGGGGCGGGCGTCTTTCGCATCCTGTTCTTAAAGAAGTTGATGAACGCATTGTGATAGGAGGATGCGAAATCCTTCAGTTTGTCGTTGTCAATAACACCGATACCGACCCTGTAAAAAAGGTCCAAACTTGTCTTCAGCTTGAAAAAAGTTACCAGTTTGTTGACCGTGTCCTCGTTCAAGTTGATTTTTTGTGCCTTCAGTTTACGGCGCAAAATCTCCTTGCCTTCTGCAGCAACCTCTTTTTTCTCCTCGCTTAGCGATGATTTTATTTTAGATCTTGCACGGGCCGTTTGTGCATAATCCAGCCAGGTTTGGGTGGGCTTTGCACTTTCCGAGGTTATGATCTCCACTTGGTCGCCACTGCGGAGCTTGGTTCCCAAGGGCACCAATTTTCCATTGACTTTTGCACCCCGGGTCTTCATCCCGATTTCTGTGTGGATGTTGAAAGCGAAGTCCAGGGCCGTTGCACCTTTGGGCATCGATTTTAAATCCCCTTTTGGAGTGAAGACAAAAATTTCTTTGGAATACAGGTTCAGTTTAAATTCCTCCACAAAATCAACCGCGTTGCCATTGGCATTTTCCAATGCTTCCTGCAGTTTGTTCAGCCATTCCTCAATGCCTTGTTCTTTCTGTGCCCCGTGTTTGTACTTAAAGTGGGCCGCATACCCTTTTTCTGCAATCTCGTGCATGCGCTCACTTCTGATCTGTACTTCTACCCATTTTCCCTTTGGACCCATAACCGTGATGTGGAGCGCCTCGTAACCGGTGGATTTGGGAGAGGTAATCCAGTCGCGAAGACGTATGGGGTTGGGGGTAAAGTGATCTGTAACAATGGAATATATTTTCCAGGCTAGGAATTTCTCATTCTTACGATCCGATTTGTATATAATTCGAATTGCAAACTTATCGTAGACCTCATCGAAAGTGACATTCTGGGTCTTCATCTTTTTACGGATGGAGAAGATGGACTTCATGCGACCTTTGATGTAGTAATTAAGGCCTTCCTTGTCCAAAGAGGTGCGGATAACATTTGCAAAATCCTCAATGTAGGCAGCACTTTCTTCTTCGGTATCTTCTATTTTGGCCGAAATATCATGATATACCTCGGGCTCCGTATATTTTAGGGAAAGGTCTTCTAAATGTGTTTTGATGTTGTACAGTCCAATTCTGTGGGCGAGTGGAGCATAGATGTACAAAGTTTCCGATGCAATTTTCACTTGTTTGTGCTCTGGCATGGAATCCATGGTGAGCATATTGTGGTAACGGTCGGCGATTTTAATAATGATTACCCGAACATCATCATGCAGCGTCAGGAGCATTTTTCTAAAGTTCTCAGCCTGCTGACTGATATCCTTGTCCTTCTTTAAATGGGCAATCTTGGTAAGCCCGTCCACAATTCGCGCCACGGTCTCCCCGAACATTCGTTCAATATCGTCCAAAGTGTAGGCCGTGTCCTCGACCACATCGTGGAGCAGGGCAGAGGCAATGGAAACAGCATCCAGTCCAATTTCCGAAGCTACGATCTTGGCAACGGCAATCGGGTGGAAAATGTAAGCTTCCCCAGATTTTCTTCGCTGGTCCTTGTGGGCATCCACGGCCACATCAAAAGCGGAACGGATCAACTTTTTGTCCTCATCCGTCAGCGTCTGGTAGCTTATGCGAAGTAATTCCTTGTACTGCTTCGCAATCTCCTTGTTCTCTTTTTCAATAGCAGCCTCTGTCATAGTATTTTAAATTTACTACAATCTTATTATCTAACCAACAAAATCTATGCCTTTAGGTTTCGGATACGTTCCACCAAAGGTGGGTGGGAGTAGTGAACAAAAACGTAGGCAGGGTGTGGAGTTAAGTTGCTCAAGCTTTTCTTGGATAATTTTTTCAAGGACGAAACCAAAGGTGTTGCGGCAAATGTATTCTTGGCAAAGTCATCGGCCTGGAACTCAAATTTTCGGGATAAGTAGTTCATGATCAAACCTGTCAACTCGGAAATTGGACTGTACAAGAGCGCGAACCCGACCAAAGCAGCATGAAAGCTTGGCGTGGATACCCCTATTGCCAACGATATTTCGGGATGGTTGATGAACAATGATAGGATAAAAAGTGTCAGCCCTGTGGTCAATAATGAGACCACAAGATTCACAATGATATGTTTTCGTTTATAATGCCCTACTTCGTGGGCCAGGACCGCCACGATTTCATCTTCGCTCAAATCATTGATCAAAGTATCGAATAAGGTGATGCGTTTTTCCTTTCCAAAACCCGAAAAATAGGCATTTGCCTTGGTGGATCTTTTGGAACCATCGATCACGAAAATATTTTGAAGTTCGAACCCTACTTTTTGGGCGTAGTTTTCAATGGAGGTTTTGAGGCTACCGTTTTCAAGAGGCGTTTGCTTGTTGAACAACGGTACAATTAGTCGACTGTAGAACAAATTGATAAACAGGATAAAAATACCGACTGCAATCCAAGCATAAACCCAAAAATTAGGGCCCGTGGATTGGTAGAACAGCATAAACAACGTTAAAATGCCCCCTCCAAGAATGACTGTCAGGATGCCACCTTTTATTTTGTCGGAGAAAAAAGTGGATTTGGTTGTTTTGTTGAACCCGTATTCTTCCTCGATCACAAAGGTTCGGTAATAGGAGAAGGGGAGTCCTAAAACAGCACTTCCCAACATAATGATTCCAAAGAAGATCAATGCCATTGGGATGCTGTCCTCCGAAATGGAACGTGTGAATTGGTCTACCCATCCAAAACCTCCAAAAGCAAGGAAACAGATGGTCAGGACCAATGAAAATCCATCCGAAATAATCCCGAATTTGTAATTGGTCCGTTTGTATTGTTGCGATTTTTTATACTCGTCTTCATCAAAAACATCGGCAAGTTCGGGCGGCAAAGTAGATTTGAAGCGCTGGGCGTTCAGGTACTCCAAATACTGTTGAACCAAGTATTGGACCACAAGAATGGCCAGGATGACATAAAAGAGTGTATTTTTTTCCATAGCTTAAAATCCGCGCTGGCGCTTCGCTTCAAATATAAGTATTGCGGCGGATACCGAAACATTCATGGAGTCTATTTCTCCTTGCATCGGTATAATTATGTTTTGGTCGGAATTTTGAAGCCATTTTTCTGTCAATCCAGTAGCTTCTGTACCCATTACAAGGGCCGAAGCGGCTTTAAAATCACAATCCACATAATTCTTGGAAGCGGTTAAGGCAGCACAGTAGATTTTGATTTGGTTGGTTTGTAAAAAATCAATGATTTCGTCCGTTGTACCCACGCCTATTTGGTTGGTGAAAAGGCAACCAACGCTGGAACGGATAATATTTGGACTATATAGGTCGGATTTGGGATTTGCTATTAAAACGGCATCGACTGCAGCGGCATCTGCTGTGCGCAACAATGCACCTATGTTCCCCGGCTTTTCGGGTGCTTCGGCAACCAACACCAAAGGTGTTTTATTTGTAAAGGAAATATGTTCCAATGCATGATCCTTGGAATGCATGATCCCAAGAACACCTTCTGTGGTGCCGCGATGGGCAATTTTGCCGTAAACGCTTTCGGAAACTTGGATGATTTCTGGGTTCGAGGCTTTGGTAAAAGCATCAATGGAACCGGAGCCCATGATCTCGGGACAAAAAATAAGGGTTTGTAAAGTGTATCCTCCCTTTTGGGCCAATTCAATTTCCCGCTGTCCTTCCACAACAAAAAGCCCGCTTTTTCTCCTTTCACGGGATTTCTCTTTCAGGAGCAGGATTTTTTTTACCAAAGGATTTTGGGCACTGCTGATCAGTTTAGCTTCCATACACTTGGTAAAAATAGCCATTCCTGTAATTATAGAAAGAGGTTTTCGACCAACAGATAAAATTTAAAACATGAACAAAATAACCATCCCATTACTTTTTTTGGGCTTGACCGCTTGTAAACAAACCCCAAAGCCTGTAAAGGTTGAAGAACCTGTTCAACAAGAGATTTCAGAAACCCGGAACCAATATCCAGATGCTTTGGTCGAGGTTTTTGATACCCATGGAGGATTGAGTCAATGGAAAAAGCAACGAACATTGTCCTTTGTGCTTCCCAAGCCGAATTTGCCCGAAACGCATACTGTTGATCTCTGGACCAGAAAGGATAGAATTGACACCGAACAATTTTCAATGGGTTTTGATGGCGAACAAGCCTGGCTTTTGAATGGAAACGGCAGTTATGAAGGAGATGTCGGCTTTTACCATAATTTAATGTTTTATTTCTATGCCATGCCCTTTGTTTTTGCCGACGACGGCATTATGTATTCCGAAACGGAAGATTTGGAATTTAAAGGCAAAAGTTACCCAGGAATTAAAATAGCTTATCAATCCGGAGTTGGTGCTTCTTCCGAGGACGAATATTATATCCATTTCGACCCAGAAAGTCATAAAATGGCGTGGTTGGGCTATACGGTAACTTATCGTTCAGGGGAGAGTTCTGACAATGTAAGGTGGATCAATTACGCAGATTGGCAAGAAGTGAATCGATTGGTGTTGCCAAAATCCATTGCGTGGTATAGTTATGAGGGAAGAAAAATTTTAGAGCCGGCAAGTACGGTCACATTTGAAGATGTTTCCATAAGCAACAACCCTCGACCCAAGAGCTTTTATGCTAAACCAGAAAACGGTGAATATGTGCCTGTCAAAACCAACTGATTGAAAAAACAAAAAGGCGCTCATTTGAGCGCCTTTTTTTCTTAAAAAATCAGATTTCTATTTTCCTTCTCTTTCGTATTTGCCCATGTACCTTTTCCAAAGTTCGGTCTGGTGGGTTTCCAATGAAACGTCCCTACCATCGATATAGGCTTTGGAAAGTTTGTTGGTCCTCATGTCCAATGCATCCCCTTCAGAAATAAATAGGGTGGCACTTTTACCTTCTTCCAAAGTTCCGTACATATCGTCAATACCCAAGATTTTGGCGGTATTGCCAGTGATCAATTGCAAAGCCGTTTCCTTGTCCAGTCCTTGAGCCACTGTTTGCCCTGCATAAAAAGCAAGGTTCCTTACTTGGAAATTAGCGGCATCTTCATTCTGCAATCCTACCAAAAGACCTGCGTCGACCAACAATTTTGGCAATTTGTAGGTAATGTCGTAATCATCGTCGTCAAAACTCGGCAAGGAGTGGGTACGGCCTACCAAAACAGGTATATTGTGTTGTTTTAGTAAGTCGGTAATTTTGTTGGCACGATATCCTCCAACGATCACCACGTTTTTAACGCCCATTTCTTTGGCCAAGGTCACTGCATCGGTCATTTCCTTTTCGCCATCAGCATGGATGTACAAACGCTGCGAGCCATCAAAAAGGCCTTGCATAGCGGCAAATGGCAAGTTCTTCTCATCTCCGTTGGCTTTTCCGTATGCCATGGAATTTTGGAAAAACATTTTAATGTCAGCCATTTCCTTTCCGTAATCTTTGTTGGGGATGTATCCTCTTTCTTCACCTTGCCACCAGCGACCTCTTCTAAAGAAATTGGGCCAATTCAAGTGAATGCCGTCGTCTGTTTTTAGAGCGGCATCTTCCCAGTTCCAGGCATCGAACTGCACAATACTGGAAGTTCCCGAAATGGTGCCTCCCTGTGGTGTCACTTGTCCGATAAGAACACCATTGGGGCGCATACTTTCCACTACTTTGGATTCTGCGTTGTATGCGATCAAACTACGAACATGTGGAATCATTTCACCAATTTCATCTTGATCGTCACTTGCCCTAACGGCATCAACTTCTACCAGACCAAGGGATTTGGAAGGTGCTATAAAGCCTGGATATACATGTTTGCCCTCGGCATTGATCATGGTGCCAATGGTCGGCGCCATCAAATCGGCTCCAATGGCCGTAATTTTTCCATCCTTAAAAATGATGGTACAGTTTTCTATTACCTCTCCATTGCCAATATGGGCCGTAGCACCAAGAATGGCAATTTGTTCGGATTGAGGTGGGGCAGGGGTTTGCTGTGCGTTCAATGAAACCCCAAAAACAATTGCTATAATTAAAAATATTCTTTTCATGATCTATTTTTTAAAGGGTGTCACAATTAAACTCTTGTTTCTTGCTCTGAACGGGAGTTCTGGATTTTTCACCTTTTTTGTTCTCGTTCAACATCATTCCGATCAATTGGTTGCGCTCCTTTTTGACGGTTTCCCTTAGCTCTTTGTCTTTTTCGATATCGAAATAAACTTTTCCTTCGATCAAGGTTTTTTCAGCTTTGGCGTAAACGGATAGCGGATGGTCGGTCCAAAGAACAACATCTGCATCTTTTCCTTCTTCAATACTACCTACTCGGTCGTCCAAATGAAGCAGCTTCGCTGGGTTCAATGTTACCATTTTCCATGCTTCGATTTCTGACATGCCTCCGTATTTTACCGTTTTGGCGGCTTCTTGGTTCAATCTTCTGGACATTTCGGCATCATCACTATTGATGGCAACGGTTACCCCTTGGCTGGACATGATGGCAGCGTTGTAAGGAATCGCATCGTTCACTTCATATTTGTAGGCCCACCAGTCACTGAATGTACCTCCGCCAACACCGTGTTCGGCCATTTTATCTGCCACTTTGTAGCCTTCCAAAATGTGGGTGAAGGTATTCACGCGGAAATCAAATTTCTCAGCGACCTTCATCATCATATTGATTTCGCTCTGTACATAAGAGTGACAAGAAATGAAACGCTCTCCGTTCAAGATCTCGGCTAATGTTTCCATTTCCTCATCGTGACGGTAAGGCTCACCGCTCTTTTTCTTTTCATCATACTCTTTGGCGCGCTGGAAGTAATCGATATATACTTGCTCAACGCCCATTCTTGTTTGTGGAAAACGGGAGTAACTGCCCCAATTGGACTGTTTTACGTTTTCTCCTAACGCAAATTTGATGAACTTGGGTGAATTGTCGAATACCATATCCTCTGCACTTTCTCCCCATTTCAATCTAAAAATGGCGGATTGCCCACCAATGGGATTGGCCGAACCGTGCAACAATTGGGCGGTGGTAACACCTCCGGCCAAATCGCGATAAATGGCAACATCCTTTGGGTCGATAACATCTTCCATTCGCACTTCGGCAGAGGAGTTTTGCCCGCCCTCGTTAATGGATAGCGCAGCAATATGTGTGTGCTCGTCAATGATTCCAGCAGTCAGGTGTTTGCCCGTAGCATCAACCACTGTGGCGCCACCTGCACGCAAGTCTTTTCCGACTTTGGAAATTTTTCCGTTTTTGATGAGCACGTCAGTATTTTCCAAAATGCTTTCGCCTGTCCAAACCGTAGCATTTTTGAACAGTATATTTTCTTGTTTTGGTTTTTCCTTGAATCCATATCCTACATTGGGGTAGGTAAGAGCCATGAGTTTTGGTTTCTCGGCAGCTTCTTTCTCTTTTGATTTTTCTTCAAAAGATGAGGTTTTGGTCATTATGGCCGAAGTTTCGTCACCATTTGGAAGAACCACGCTTCCCTTTATGGTTTCAGCGCCTGGTAAAATATGTGCTACCATTCTGTACGAACCAACATTGTCCCCACTGAAAGAGATGTTCAACCAATCTGAGGAATAATCTATTTTGGAGTCTACGGATTCATTCCCTTTTTTGATTTCGGCCTTTGGCTTATCGGCATCTCCTGTCAGAGAGACCTTATACGTGGTACCATTTACAGCAAGGTCGTAATCACCTCGGATATCGATAACATCCATGCGCTCTATGACGTTCTTGCTTCCTTGGACCCAGTTTTCGTAAAGGGTGGTCCCTTTGTCAAAAATATCGCCCGAAGTGATCAAAAAGTTAGCCTGGCTTCCAGCCTGCAGTGAACCGATCTCGTTGGATTTTCCTAAAATCGCTGCAGGAACGGTGGTCAATGCTTCCAACGCCTTGGTTTTGGAAAGCCCGTAGCTGATGGCCTTCATAATTTTCCCTTTCAATTCTTTCGGGGATTTGAGACCATGCAAGGTAATGGAGAAATCCACTCCGTTATCGGCCAATACTTTTGGGTTGGATGGCGCCAAGTTCCAATGTCTCATATCTTTCAAGGCGATGTATTTGGCCTGATATGGATTGGATACGTCGAATGCATCTGGGAAATTAAGCGGTAGGATCAATTTGGCATTGGTAGCTTTTATTTGATCAATGTGCTCATATTCGTCTCCGCCTGCCAAAATGGTATACTGGATACCGAAAAGATCTCCTATTTTATCAGCACGTAACACATTGCCGTTGTCACCAGCGGCATAAATTTGGGTCAACCCTTTATTGGCGATAAGCGCTTCCAAGGAACGGTCCTTTGTGTCCACATTACCCTTGCTGTACCAGTCCATATCGTAATACACTTGGCGCATCAGGGCCATTGCACCCATTAATGAGCCTGGATAGGATTGTCTGGAAGCACGGCTCTTTTCAAAGGAAAAGTATTGTCCAGACTTATCTGAGAGGATCCGTTGCGCTTCCGAGGCATCATCGTTCAAAGCCACCAATAGGCCGGTTCCTCTTGCGATACCATCTTCAATGTGGGCATTTATGGTTCCAAAACCCGCATTTCTCAGTTCCTTGGCTTCTTTTTCATCATAAATAAAGCTACTGATGGCATTATTTTCTGGCATAATGTGATCGTTCCAGTAAAACCCTTCTCGTGACGGACCATATTGTGCCGATCTTCCACTGCCACTAGCTCTTTTTGGAAGCTCCACACCAAATCCAGAAAACACATCAATGAATGATGGATAGATGGATTTTCCGCTCAAGTCCTCTACGATTGCATTTTTGGGAATATTTACGGATTTGCCCACTTGTACCACTTTGCCGTTTTGAATCAGCAACGTACCATTGTTGATCACTTGGGTGGGGGTCACATGGATTTTGGCATTGGTTAATGCCGTGTAATTGTTGTTTTTCTTTGCCTTTACACCGTCATTTATTGGAAAATAATCCTGTGCGAACAAAGAAACACTGCCCATGAAGAGAAACAGGGCTAAAAGTTTAAGTCTCATAAGGTTTGAATTGAATTAGTCGGTTTAAAGATAACCTTTGTGAAAGGACTCTACAAGTTTCGATCCTTCTGTAAACCCTGTTTTTGGTAGTTGATGATAAGTCCAACGACCGCATTGTAGCTTTTTATACCATCTTTTTGGTTGTTCACCTTTAAAAAAGTGTTGAATACGGATTTAAATACCGGTTCCATGGGGTTTTGATATTTTTCCCAAAAATCACGTAATTCATTAAAGTTTTCCTTTACTCCAAAGTTGATGGTCGCAACTATCTCATTGTATGTTTGTTCATCTTTATAATAAAGGTCGGAAAGGCAATATCCAAGGGCATGGTTGTAGGCCGAATATTTAAAATAAGGGTCCTTGCTCTGAGAGGTGACCAAGTAGCCAATGAAATTGGTGGCGCCCTCAGCGGAGTAGCCCAATTGATGCCCTACCTCGTGCCCGCTCACTGTAGGCAGCCTAAACTTTGGTGTAACCCCGTTCACTTGAGCCTCGTTGGTAAAAGGATTGAGGTAGCCACCGTATCCCATGAAGGTCAATGGAACGCTATAAATAGATGATTTTAAACTACGATGCTGATATCCAAAATCGGGATATTGCTCTGCAAAGCCGGCATAGGCTTCTTTCGTTTTGGCAAAGATTTCTTTTTTGGAGTAGGGGATATGAACGGGTGAGACTGTATCACCCGTGAGCTCTAGTTGATACTGATTTGTTTTTTTTATAATGAACTGCGTTAGTTCGACCAACTCATCGACCGTATATTCACGTTCGATTCCTAGTTTCCAGGTGATGGGTTGGCGATGATAGTTCATGCCCCAGAACAGGTGAAAGGCAAAAAACACGATGGACAGGACGACAATGATGTCTTTAAGAAAGAGGAGGGGTTTTCTTGTAATGCTTTTCCAGTGTTTGTAAATGTATCGAATTACTAAAATGACAGAGGCTGTGTAAACCAGATCTCCGAAGGAAAAGGGAATCCAACCGAAGAGGATTCTCAAAAACCCTGAAATGTAGCGGTAGATGCCATTGCTGTAATATTCTTCCACAAAACTGGGATAATGGCCCATCCACCTTACCAGTATAATTTGTAAAGGTAGGCCAATGGCGATTATAGTCTTGGTTTTTTGTGTCATCAAAAATGAAAGCAATAGGTTTTAAGATTCCATATAGTGGAGAGAACAAATAAAAAAAGCCGTACGGAAAAGTACGGCTTTTTTTAGTTATGCTTTTGGAATTTTATTGCTCAATTCCAACAATTTCTATATCAAAAACCAAAGTGGAACCGCCAGGGATGGGACCATAATCGTTGTCGCCATACCCAAGGTGTGGAGGGATGAACAAGCGAACTTTGTCTCCGACCTTCATGGTCAACAGACCTTCGCGGAAACCTGCTGCCAGTTGGGCATCCGGGCTATAGCTCATAGGAAAAGGCATGTAACCTCCTTGATCTCTCCTGCCAGGGTTCAATTGGTTGAATTGTTCCGCAATTTCTTGAATATTGCTATCGAACAAATCCCCGTTGAACAACCAACCTGCGTAGTTTACCAATACATTTTGACCTACTTTTGGTTGTTCTCCTTCACCTTCTTTAAGTTTTAGAATACGAAGACCGCTGTTGGTTTCCTCCGCTTCGTTGATCTGCTCAGTAAACTGGGCCGCCAAATCTTCCTTCATTTTTTTGAACGCCTCTTCTGCCGCTTTTGCTTCCTCGAAATAGTCGCTCATGATCTGAACGGCATCAAACTGCCTGGCTTCTTTGCCCTTGCGTACAATTTCCACATGGTCCATTACAACATCGGTAATGGGTCTGTCACCAGGTCCCGTTTCAACATTGGCAATGGAATCGACCACGTCCATTCCTGCCACAACTTCACCAAAAACAGTGTGTTTGTCATTCAACCAAGGGGTTGCCTTGTGGGTGATAAAAAATTGACTGCTATTGGTCTTTGGGCCTCTATTGGCCATGGATAGGATTCCTTTTTTTGAGTGTCTCAAGGAATCATTGAACTCATCTTTAAAGGTATAACCAATATTGCCGCTTCCACTACCGGTCGGATCGCCACCTTGAATCATAAAGTCCTTGATTACTCTATGGAATACGATGCCATCATAGAATTTCTTGTCCTTATATTCATCGTTTACAAATGGGTTCTTTCCTTCGGCCAAGGATACAAAGTTGGCGACTGTAACAGGAGTTTTTTGGTATTCCAATTGGATGATGATATCCCCTTTGTTGGTTTGGATATCAGCAAAAATACCATCGCCCAAATCGGCATACTTGCTCGATTTACATCCTATGATTACTAGTAGGAATAAGGGGATGATGTAAAATAACTTCTTCATTGCTTATAAATTTAGTTTAAACTGTCGTTTTCTATAATGATCGTATGTAATTCTACGGATGATTTAAGCGGCGTTTTGGGCCCAATGGCCTTATTGTCGCCTTGATAGCCATAGGCTAAAGGAGAAGGGAACAAAAATGTCACCTTCTCGTTTATTTTTAAAAGCTTCACTGCATTTTGGAGACCAGGGAACAATTGCTGTTTATCAATTACATGCGAGGTCGGTCCAATTTCTTCTGCCGTGTAAATAGTGTCATTTTTTAGGCTCATCAAATTATAGGAGAACAATATTTGATCACCAGTGTTTGGTTGATAGCTGGCTGTGTCGTTCTTGGTTTCGTAGTAGTACCAAAATCCATCCGGACTCGAAATATATTCATGAATCGTGTCCTTGGAAATAATCTCCTGTATCGCTGCTTCTTCCGCGGCCAATAATTTCTTGGTGCGTTCTATGGACTCTTTGTAAAAACTTCCCGATTTCACTTCTACGGGTCTTCTGGGTTCTGGACCCCCGCAGCTCGCAACGATCGCAACCAATAGAACAGCTAGAAAAAATCTCATGGGTTCAATTTGTCTTTATAAGTTTTTAAAATATCGTTGAATTTGGAAATTGTTTCTTCCATGCTGGTTTCACTTCTTCCACCCGCTGCATTGGTATGTCCACCTCCGTTAAAGTGTTCCCGTGCAAATTCGTTAACGGAAAAATCCCCTACTGAACGTAACGAAATTTTTATGATGCCCTCTTCTCGGTTTTCGATAAAAATGAGGGCAAAAATAATACCTTCCAAAGTTAGTCCATAATTTACGAACCCCTCGGTATCTCCCTTTTTAAAATTGTATTGGTCCAATTCGTCTTGGGAAAGAGTGATGTAAGCGGTCCTAAATTCAGGAAGGATGACCATGTTGCTCAAGGCAACGCCCAACAAATGCAATCGGGACGGTGAATTGGTGTCAAAAACCTTCTGGTGAATCTCCATATTGTCCGCACCCTTGTCAATAAGTTCGGCCACCACACGGTGCGTTTTGCTCGAAGTGGAACGGTATTTAAATGATCCTGTATCGGTCATAATGCCCGTGTACAGATTCGTAGCAATATCGGCATCGATTTGATCGGTTTCCCCTAATAATGCAATAAAGTTATATACCATCTCACAGGTAGAGCTCATGGTCACATCGGAATAGGTTACCTTGGCGTAGTCGCTCGGCTGCTGGTGGTGGTCGATCATAATAAAATCGGCCTCGGCTTCTTTCAAAACCGATTCCATTTGCCCAACACGGGAAAGGTCGTTAAAATCCAAGGTGAAAATAACCGAAGCCCCATTAATGACTTCTTTGGCCTTTGGATTTTCCCTTTCAAAATTGATAACGGTATCGTTTCCGGGCATCCATTTCAGGAATTTTGGATAGTCATTCGGTGCAACTACCTGTGCGGTATGCCCCATTGCCCTTAAAAATCCGTATAGTGCTAGGCAGGATCCCATGGCGTCCCCATCGGGGTTTCGGTGGGGAATGATCGCTATCTTTTGAGGTTGGGAAAGAATCGACTTTACCGTCGTGATATCCGCTGAATTCATGCGGCCAAATATACAATAATATAATAGAGAGGTAACTCGGTTTATCCGTATTTTTGATTTAGTAAAAACACATCATGAAGCTATTCCATATTTTTCTTGTTGCCTTGGTTTTGTTTTCTGCCTGTAAAAAGAAGGTGGAGAAAACAGCTGATATCGAAGCGCAGTCGACCCCTGATTTTGTGGTGGCCTTCGGCTCCTGCAATATGTCACAAGAACAAAATCCTTTTTGGGACGATATTTTGGCGGAAAACCCTGACGTTTGGATTTGGGGCGGGGACATTGTTTACGCAGACACGGATGATGTGGAAAGATTAAAGTCGATTTATGCCATGCAGGACACCGTTGCGGGATATGCCAAATTAAGAAATGAAGTACCTGTTATCGGGACTTGGGACGATCACGATTTTGGTTTAAACGATGGCGGTGCTGATTTCGCCATAAAATCCGAAAGCCAACAAGTGTTCTTGGACTTTATGGGTGTGCCAAAGGATAGTGAGAGGAGAACCCAAGAGGGTGTTTATACTTCGCATGAATATGAAGTGCCCGCAGGTAAGATAAAGGTAATCGTGTTGGATACCCGCTATTTTAGAAGTGAGCTCATTAAAGATGAGGATTCCAAAAAACGGTACAAGCCAACAAAGGATTCCACAGCAACCGTACTGGGAGAAGCCCAATGGCAATGGCTGGAAAACGAACTTAATGGCTCCGATGCTGATTTCAATCTGATCATGTCCAGTATTCAAGTGCTTTCGGGCGAACATGGGTTCGAAACTTGGGGCAATTTTCCTCTAGAGGTTAAGAAGCTGGAAAATATCATAGTGCGATCAGGGGCAAAAGGTGTGATTATTTTATCAGGTGACCGGCATATTTCAGAATTCTCCAGGGCCGATGTTGTGGGGCTGTCGTATCCATTGGTGGATTTTACAAGCAGCGGACTCACCCATTCTTACGCAAGCTTTAGTGGTGAACCCAATCAATATCGCGTAGGTGAGGTGATCTCCGAGAAAAGTTATGGTGTAATCACCTTTGATTTTGAGAAAAAGGAAGCCGATATGAAGATGAAAGGAGATAATGGGGTTTTGCTCCAAGAGTTAAAACAAAGCTATTGAGCCTTGTACCTTGGTTGAAAAAGCTTAAGTTTGCGCAAAATTTAAAAAAATGACTGGAAATAGGACTTTTACCATGATTAAGCCTGATGCCGTTGAAAATGGGTATATCGGGGCAATTTTGGATAAAATTACGGCTGCTGGATTTAAGATTGTGGCCATGAAGTACACACAATTGAGCAAGAGGGATGCCGAAATATTCTATGCCATCCACAAAGAGCGTCCATTTTTTGGTGAATTGGTGGAGTTTATGACAAGAGGGCCAATCGTTGCTGCCATCTTGGAAAAAGATAATGCTGTGGATGATTTCCGTGCGTTGATCGGTGCAACCAACCCAGAGGAGGCTGCCGAGGGAACCATAAGAAAATTGTACGCGGCAAGTATTGGTGAAAATGCGGTACACGGTTCCGATAGCGATGAAAATGCTGCCATCGAAGGTGCTTTCCACTTTTCAGGAAGGGAAATCTACTAAGCAAGATACAAGATATTTTTACTCAAGGCCACCTTTATTGGTGGCTTTTTTAGTTGTTGTGTCTGATACGGAATTTCCTCGGTAATTGATCGTGCGTTATGGATTTGGTTGGATTTCTCGCCGCTTCGCTTTGTCGAGATGAACTTTATGGAAGGTATCTGTCATTTTGAGCCAAGCGAAAAAATCCCTTGATTCAATAATTGATGGTTGTTCTCGACTGCGCTCGAACTGACATGGCAAATTACCTCAAAACCAGTTTTTTGACCAATTCCTTGCCCAGTTCCTCATTGATCATTTTAATGATCTTGGTTTTTCCCAAACTCAATTCCTCCCGGAGGACGGAAGAGGAGAGCGATACATAAAGTGTCTCGTTTTTGAGTTCAACGGCCGACGTGTAATTGTTCACCCCATTTCCCATTAGTTTTATCCAAGCTTCTTTGGCATCGACCTTATCCATACCTTTTTGGAGCTTGTTCTCTTGGATGAATTCGCTCAGTGCTTCGCTCAATGGAATGTGGGAACTGTGTCTTTTGGCCATTACTGTGGGATTTTTATAGGTTCAAAACGTTTGTACTTGTAGGTAACACCTTCTTGATTGGTAACAGAAAATGAAACCGAATCCAACTGCACCAGTTTTTCTTCCCACTCACTCATTTCGGTTGAATACCTTAGGATGTAAGTTTCGTTAGTTCTTGAGATCTCAAAATTTTCCACATCTTTGGATGTATCGTAAGTACCATCAAATTGAGGTTTCATTTTTTTTCGGTACCCTTTACCCTCTTTCAACTGGATGAAATCGATACTTGGGTTTATTCCATACTCTTTGATGGAACCATCAGGGAATTTCACTTCCGATATTTCCCAGTAACCCTTCAAGTAATGTAAATCTTTTTCATTTACAGATGAATCACTACAGCTCCAGAATAGTAAAACCAATAAAAAGGGAAGGATGCGTTTCATGATGCTACAAGGTAAATATTTTATAACTCTGATGAATGTTTTTGACTACATTTTCGGTTCGGTCCGCGTGTGTATCACTAATAAAGATCTGACCAAAATTATCGTCCTTGACCAGTCCAACAATATGGGATACCCTGTTTTCGTCAAGTTTGTCAAAAATGTCATCCAACAACAGAATGGGAGTGGTATCCGCCAATTGCTTGATGAAATGGAATTGCGCCAATTTCAAGGCGATCAAAAATGACTTTTGCTGACCCTGGCTGCCGAATTTTTTAATTGGATGGTCCGCAATAGTAAAGCTTAGGTCATCCTTGTGAACACCTACCGAGGTATACTGCAGGGCACGGTCTTTTTCAATATTGTTTTTCAGAAGATGCAACAAACTGTCATCGCTCAGTTGACTTTCGTAGGAAAGGTCGATTTGTTCATCTTTTTCGGAGATGTTTTGATACTGTTCCTTGAAAATGGGCAGAAAAGAATCAATAAACTCAACTCTTTTTCGGTGGATGGCCGTTCCCAGCATATCCATTTGTTCGTTATAAATGCTCAAGGTATCGGGGTCAAAAGTACGATTGGCCACAAAATACTTTAAAAGTGAGTTCCGCTGCGATACAACTTTGTTGTATTTAAGTAAGTTTTGCAGATAAACCTTGTCCGATTGCGAAATCACACCATCCATAAACTTTCTGCGGGTATCGCTCCCTTCCAAGATCAGATCGCGATCCGATGGCGAAATGATCACCAAGGGCAAAAAACCGATGTGCTCCGAAAACTTCTCGTAGGGTTTTCCGTTGCGCTTGATTACTTTTTTGGTACCTTTTTTAAAGGAACACAGGATTTTTTCGGTTCTCTCGTTTTTCTCAAATTCTCCCTCTATCACAAAAAAATCGGCACCGTGTTTTATATTTTGCGTGGAGACTGGGTTAAAGTAGCTTTTGCCAAAACACAAGTGATAAATGGAGTCCAAAACATTGGTCTTTCCTACCCCGTTATCGCCCACCAAACAGTTGATTACAGGGTCGAATTCCAACGTCTTGGAATCAAAGTTTTTATAATTGACTAAAGATAAATGTCTTAAAAACATAAAAAATTAGAGAAACGGTTTGGATTTAAAGGTGGCCCCTTAAAAAAGGGAATCCAAAAATAACGAATAAATTACCTTTTGGTTTTGGATAAAAACTTTATTTTTGCGCGACCAATTAAATGACGGATGGCAACATACAAGAAGAGAGGCTTTAAGCCAAAAAATAAGGAGGAGGAAGCTAGGATAGAGGAACACGACAGCACAACAGCTGAAGTTTTCAATACTTTGGACGAAAGTGCTTCCAAGACCGAAGAGTGGGTTCAGAAGAACCAGAACTATATTTTGGGCGTTATTGGAGTAATAGCCGTGGGTGTTTTGGCCTACTTGGGTTACCACCAATTCATCCAGAACCCTAAAGAAGCTTCTGCAGCAAACGAACTTTTTTACCCGCAGCAATATTTTGATCAAGCTTTGGCAAGTGAAACCGCGAAGGATTCATTGTTTACCTTGGCCTTGAACGGAGCGCAGGGTAAATATGGTTTCTTGGACATTATCGAGGAATACAGCGGTACCAAAGCGGCCAATTTGGCCAAATATTCAGCTGGTATGACATATTTGAACCTGAAGCAATATGATCAGGCCATTTCGTATTTGGAGGACTTTTCTTCTGATGATGATATAATGGGAGCTATGGCCAAAGGTGGAATAGGAGATGCTTTTTCCCAATTGAACCAGCCTGACGATGCTCTGGATTATTACGAAAAAGCTGTGGCACACAGTGATAATGAGTTTACGGCACCACGATTTTTGTACAAAGCCGGTGTTGTTGCATTGGATTTGGGTGAAAAAAACAAAGCTTTGGGGTACTTTGAGCGAATCAAGGAAGAATTTCCAGATTCACAAGAAGCCAATGGTGTTGACGCCCTTATTGGATTGGCGCAAAACTAAAACATGGCCACAGAGAACAAAAACTTATCTGTTTACGATAAAAACAAAATCCCAAACGCGAAGGAGCTTCGGTTTGGGATTGTTGTTTCTGAATGGAACGATGAAATTACAGAGGCCCTGTATCAGGGAGCAGAAGAAGCCCTTTTGGACTGTGGGGCTCTGGCTGAAAATATAATCCGCTGGAATGTTCCAGGAAGTTTTGAGCTGACTTTTGGTTGCAAAAAAATGATTCAAACGGAAAAAGTCGATGCCATTGTGGCCATTGGCAGTGTTATACGTGGGGAGACCAGTCATTTTGATTTTGTCTGCAGCGCAACTGCACAAGGCATCAAGGACTTGAATGTTGCCCACGATGTTCCTGTTATTTTCTGTGTGCTGACGGATGATAATATTGAGCAATCCAGGGCCAGGAGTGGGGGCAAGCACGGCAACAAAGGCACCGAAGCAGCTATAGCTGCCATTCAAATGGCGGTGTTGGGAAAGTAAAGGATAAGTTCAAGCCTAAAACATCAAAGGTTTCTAAAAATCCAAAAACCTAAAAATCCACAGGGGGTTGTTAACATTTTTTGGGACGATCGTCCGACCCTTTTTTTCTATTTTGAGTACCTTTGAGGTTACAGCGATAAGGATACCATGCGAAACCCTTTAAAACTTAGGAAAAATAAGAGCTTCGATTACTCACCCAGATATTATAAGGGAGAGGGGAATCCGTATAAAATTGAACACAAACTTGATAAGTTTAGGACTACGGCGCACTCCAATAGGGGGCTTAAAAATAAGTTCACCTCCGCAATGGATGATCTTCAGACAGAAGGCGATAAAAATTTGAAGCTTCGTTTTTGGATCATTGTGGCCGTTTTGGTTTTGCTGTTCCTGTTTATCATTGATTTTGATCTATCAATATTCCTAAATCCATAATGGCGGACATCATTAAACTTTTACCGGACCATGTCGCTAACCAAATAGCAGCAGGGGAGGTGGTCCAACGACCCGCTTCCGTAGTAAAGGAACTCATGGAAAATGCCATTGATGCCGGTGCCACATCCATAAAACTGATTATAAAAGATGGCGGTAAAACCCTTATCCAAGTGGTAGATGATGGTGTGGGTATGAGCGAGACTGATGCTCGGCTTTCTTTTGAGCGTCACGCTACTTCCAAAATATCATCGGCGCAGGACCTGTTTAATTTGGAAACCAAAGGTTTTCGAGGAGAGGCCTTGGCATCCATTGCGGCCATAGCCCATGTGGATATGCAAACACGTACAGTTGACAACGAAGTAGGAATCCATTTAAAAATTGAGGGAAGCAAAATTGTGTCCCAAAAAGTGGTGGCCACACTAAAGGGAACCTCCATATCCGTAAAAAATCTATTTTTCAATATCCCTGCCAGACGTAATTTTTTAAAGTCCAACCAAGTGGAGCTCCGCCATATCACAGATGAGTTTCATCGTGTGGCAATGGTGCATCCGAATGTTGAATTTCATTTTTACAATAACGGGTCTGAAATATTTAATCTGCCCAGTACAAAACATCGTCAGCGTATTGTGCATATCTTCGGAAGTAAAATGGAGCATCGTTTAGTGCCCGTAAATGAAGAGACCGAAGTGGTTAAGGTGTCGGGTTTTATCTGTAAGCCCGAGTTTGCCAAAAAGAGCAGGGGTGAGCAATTCTTTTTTGCAAATGACCGATATATCAAAAGCCCGTATTTGCATCATGCCGTGGTGGCTGCTTTTGAAGGATTGATCAAATCCGATACATACCCAGGCTACTTTCTGTTTTTGGATGTAGATCCAGCTTCCATTGATATCAATATTCACCCAACCAAAACAGAGGTGAAGTTTGATGATGAGAACACTCTATATGCTATTTTAAGATCTACCATAAAGCATAGCTTAGGCCAGTTTAACGTGGCTCCTGTTTTGGATTTTGACCATGACCCTAATTTGGATACGCCTTATTCCTACAAAGAAAAAGGAGCTGTAATCCCAAAAGTGACAGTGGATGCTACATTTAACCCGTTTGAAGAAACAAGGGCCAAGAAGGGTGGTTCTAGCGGGAATTATAGTAAACAAAGTACAAAAGGTTGGGAAGATTTGTACGAAGGTCTTGGCAATCAGAATAATCATCAGGAGTTCAGTAGTGTGGTGATAGAGTCCGATAGTGATGAGCAAGGCACTTTGTATTCGGGAGAAGAGGTCGAGGAGCATTTGGCCAGCACCTTTCAGTTACGACGTAAATATGTGGTGAGTACCGTTAAGTCGGGAATGTTGGTCATTCATCAAAATAGGGCACATGAGCGAATTCTTTTTGAGAAGTTTTTAGGGGAGATTACAGTAAAAGAAGGGGTTAGCCAACAGTTGCTCTTTCCTTTGGAACTCACCTTCAATAAACAAGAATTGACCGTGCTCAAGGAAATTCAGGAAAGCCTGACAAATATTGGGTTTATATTCGATAGCTTGGAGCACGAAACTGTAAAAGTGACAGGTGTGCCCATGCTGGTTCCCGAAAGTGGGATCGGCATGGTATTAGATCGCTTGATTGCAGACTATATGGAGGGTTATAATGATGGTTCCATTTCGCAGGCCGAAATGTTGGCCAAGGTGCTGAGTAGGAACCTGGCAGTACGAACAGGGGACGTGTTGGACACAGAGTCGCAATTAATGTTGGTAAACAACCTTTTTGCGTGCAAGGAACCCAATTTGAGCCCTTTTCAAAAAATAACATATACCATTATCTCCGAAGGGGATATTGATAAAAAATTCAACTAAATGGGTAGAATGACCGAGGCAGTAAAGCATATATTGATCATTAACGTGATCATGTTTTTTGCCACACAATTATATGGCGATCAGATGTTCCAATGGATGTCGCTCTGGTTTCCACAAAATCCAAATTTTGAATGGTGGCAAGTGGTTTCCCATATGTTCATGCACGGTAACCTAATGCATATTTTGT
This sequence comes from [Muricauda] lutisoli (nom. illeg.), assembly GCF_017313105.1. Lineage (GTDB taxonomy): Bacteria > Bacteroidota > Bacteroidia > Flavobacteriales > Flavobacteriaceae > Flagellimonas > Flagellimonas lutisoli. The sequence continues at coordinate 497,490 of NZ_JAFLND010000001.1, forward strand.
TCAATATGTATGCATTATGGGCCTTTGGTACACCATTGGAGCGGATTTGGGGAAAGAACAAGTTTCTGTTTTTCTACTTTTCAGCTGGTTTGGGCTCAGCTGCCTTGCATACTGGGGTCAATTATTTTCTTTTCAACGAAGGAATGAGTGCTTTGGAAGGAGCAGGCATTGCCCGTACACAGGTTTTGGATATTTTGGCCAATGGACAATATAGTCCAGGTTGGTACGATATCGCTGGAAAAGGAACGATCGACAGTATGTTGACCGCATTTAACACCCCTGCGGTAGGGGCGTCTGGAGCTATCTATGGTATTTTGGTGGCCTTTGCTTTTATGTATTCGGAGGCCAAGTTGATGCTCATATTTTTGCCTGTACCTATCAAAGCAAAGTATTTTGTGCCTATTCTTATAGCGGTCGACCTTATTTTCGGAATCGGAAATGTAAACACTGGAGTAGCACATTTTGCCCACATAGGAGGGGCTTTAATTGGATTTATAATGATGTGGTACTGGAAAAAGAACCAGTTTAACAATAATCGGTGGGATTAACCTATGATGAACGGTGGATTACGATATCAATTTGCGAGGCTTAGTATAGCCGAAAAGCTGATTGCCATCAATGTACTTATTTTCTTGATTGATGGACTCTCTGGGGCATTATTTGATTATTCTTTTTCGCAGTGGTTCCTTTTGCCCAAGGATTTCTTTGAGTTTTTGGCCCAGCCATGGTCGCTGGTAACTTACTCGTTCTTTCATGCAGGATTTGGTCATATTTTTTGGAATATGCTGGTGCTTTACTTCGCCGGTCGTATTTTCTTGAATCTTTTTGATTCCCAACGGTTCATCAATGTCTATTTTTTAGGTTTGATGTTGGGTGGATTGGTATTTTTGCTCAGTTATAACGTGTTTCCGACCCTTGTTAATTCAAATACTGCATTAATTGGTGCATCTGCAGGAGTTAACGCCGTGCTTATTTTTGTTTGTACCTATATTCCCAACCGAGAGGTCCGTGTCATTTTCTTTAATGTAAAACTATGGTACATTGGTGTTGCCTTAGTGGTCAAGGATTTGGTGCTAATCGGTATGGGTGACAATATTGGTGGAGGTATGGCGCACTTGGGCGGTGCATTTTTAGGGTATATTTACGCTCGTCAGTTGTTCAAGGGGAATGATATCGGTTCTGGATTTACCAAACTGAGGTATGCTATTGCTGACCTTTTTAAACCAAAGGAAAAGAAGGCCCCCATGAAAACGGTCTACAGGAAAAAAGCATCATCCAGTAGTAAAGCGGATTACGATAAAAAGGCCAAGCAAAAAAAGATAGACTCCATTTTGGATAAAATCAGTAAGTCTGGTTATGAAAGTTTGTCCAAGGAAGAAAAGGACTTTTTGTTTAAGGCGGGTAAAGAAGACTGATAGGTGAAAAAATCGACCTCTATATGGGATAGGGTAGTTTTTGCAATTAATTTACTGGTTGCAGTATTACTGATTACTGCAGGTATTATATCATTTATACCATTTCAATTTGTTTCATCGTTTGCTATACTCAGCTTATTTGTTCCCTTTTTCTTTGCTTTCAATATTTTGTTTCTGATATATTGGATTCTCAAATTTAAAAGACAATTCATATTGTCACTAGTTGCCATCTTTATCGGTTATCTGATTTTTGGATCGTTTTATGGGATTGGTGGAAATGATTTTACCAATCGGACAGAGTCTCCCAGTTTATCAATAATGACCTATAATGCATGGGGGTTCAATAAAAATGGTTGGATGAAAGAGCCTGGTGTGGGAGATAGTATTGTCCAATTTATTAAGAAGCAAGACCCTGATATTCTTTGTATACAGGAGCACACTAGAATACGTCATCGACAGTTAAAACAGTACCCATATAGAAGCGAGACCCCTTATGTTCCCCAGAGAACTATTCAAGCAATATTTTCTAAATATCCAATTGTAGGCAACGGTTCATTAAACTTGCCCAATACTAGAAACAATATTATTTATGCAGATATCGCACACGAAAATGATACTATCAGGGTTTATAACATACATTTACAGTCTTTTCGTATAGTTCCAAGTAAGGATGATTTTTCGGATGGAGAAAAATCGGAAAAGATTTATAGAAGGATGGTCAATACATTTTCAAAACAATTGGAACAAGCCGAAATCTTTAGGGTTCACTTAGAAAACAGCCCCTACAAAAATATTGTGTGCGGTGATTTTAATAACACTCAATTTTCCAATGTTTACAAAATTGTAAAGGGAGATTTTCAGGATACTTTTTTGGAAGAAGGCACTGGTTTTGGAAGAACATATAATCTTTGGAAAATTCCACTTCGAATCGACTACATAATGGCCGATCAAAACTTTGAAGTATTGTCCCATCAAAATTTTGATATACGCTTGTCCGATCATTATCCAGTGATGGCCAGATTGCGCTTAAAATCACATGAGTAGGCAGTCCATCCAATCTGCTATTATGTGAATGATCAAGGCCAACCCAACTATCCGTGTTGTTTTAAAAAAAGGTAATATACTATAGACTAAAATAGCCCAATAGCTGTGGAGTGTATGGAACCCAATGCTGCATCGATTCGGGTCGTATAGTGGTGTTGCCCAAAGGTGGTCCATGTCAATTATGATTCCTGCGAGAAGAATCAAAGCAACTTTTAAGCTGGCCCCTTTAAAGAACCAAACGGCTATCAAAACAGGAACCAAAAAATGTATGCCGTAATGAATAAGGTGCCTAAGCATTTTTTAAATCTAAGGGTAGACTTTCTAGGTAATTGAGTGTATTGGTTCCTTCATTGAACAAGAGGTCCAGTACACTTAAATTTGGAATAAATCCATGTCGTTCTTCAAAAACTTGGGTGTAAGGGGCCATATCCCAATTTTTTCCCTTTTTTGCATCTACCAAAAAACGAGCGTCAAAATAGGTTGATGGTTCAACTTCGTAAGTCTTGGTTTTCTCCATTGGAATATCCATACCGATGCAACGAGCAATAGCTTCAATGGTTTTTAAATTGAAGTTATAAAGGGAATTATCATTTCCTTCATAAAGAGGTCTTAGTTCATCCTCATAAAATTCAAAAAAAGGAGAGGTTCGGTATGCGGTTTCCAAAGTGCGCCAATGTTCTTTCTTCCAGTTGTAACTATTTTCGGTAGATACATCGACGTATTTTTGACGTCCCTCTTTGCCCCCAACATGTTTTATGGGGATGTTGAGCATGTGTTTGCCCTTGTCCGTTGAAATATAGCAACGATTCCGATACGTCTGCTTTTGAAAATTGTCTTGCGCCTCCCAGATTACCTCATGCTGAACAACGGCCGCAAAAGTGGCAATACTTGGGAAATAGGAAGGATGAACAAGAATTTTCAAAGAACAGACTTATTAAGGTTACCTATGATTTTTCTTCTTTCTCTTGCGGAAGAAATCAAAAATGAACCAAGCAGCTAAAAGTGCTATAAAATACCAGAAGTAGGATACTGGCTCGCCACTTCCACCAACAGTGGTGAATACACGGTCCCAGCGTATCCTCCAATTGGCGATTCCTTGCCTAAAGTTGTCAAAACTCATCCATAGAAACACTGGTTTACCTACGATATGATCGGCCGGAACATACCCCCAGGTTCTACTATCTTCGGAGTGGTCTCGGTTATCTCCCATCATCCAATAATAGTCCTGTTTAAAGGTGTAAGAATCGGCTTCTTCCCCGTTTATGAGCACCTTATTGCCCGTAACCCTTACATCGTTGTATTCATAATCCCGTATAATTTTTTTGTATAGAGGAATCGTTCTGGAATTGATCTCAACTGTGCTTCCTTTCTTTGGAATATAGATGGGACCAAAGTTATCGTTGTTCCAAGGATACAGATTGGGTTTTTGCGGAAACGTGTTTCCACCATATACTCCTTTCGGTTCAATGGTTTTAACTACGGAGTCAATGGCAGGATTGTTCCTGAGTGTGGCAACCATTTCATCCGTAAGATTGGCCATTCGGGAACGTGGCTTTTCTTCGGTAAGGGAAAGTCGTAATTGGCGAATAACATCGGTCGGTATGCCGTTTTCGTTTGTATAAAGTTCAATTTTGCCACCTTCCGTTTGTCGTCCACCTGAAATAAAGGGCGCCAAAGCGTTATATTGTGCCTCGCTGATATTGGTTGCTATATATTTTCGAACATAGTCGGCAGCATCCACATCATTTAAATAGCTGCTGGAAACGCCATTTTTCGCATAGATGTCATACACATACATCGGCTTTGCCCTATCCGACAATTGAAGTTGTTCACCATTGATGTATACAAACCCATCAATTACCGCTAGGGAATCCCCAGGAGTGCCTACACATCGTTTTACATAGTTGGATTTTTTATCAATTGGTTTTATAACGGCTTTTTCTGCTTTGAAGAACTGATACAAAGTGTCAGCTGGCAAACTAAATACAACAATATCGTTTTTCTCGACTTTTTCAAATCCTGGCAAACGCATGTAAGGCAACTGGAGTTTGTTGATCCAAGAGGTCTTATAGGTTTCCGGGTTTACATCTGCCAAATACGATCTAGTTTTTAATACAGGAAGTGTATCGTGAACCATGGGTGCGGCCAAGGTGGTCATAGGTACCCGTGCACCGTAGTGGAACTTGCTAACAAACAAGAAATCCCCCACTCTTAAGGTGCGCTCCAGAGATCCTGTCGGAATCACATAAGGTTGAATGAAATAGGTGTGAACAAAGGTTGCTGCCACAATGGCAAATACAATGGAGCTGACCCATTCGCCCAATCCTGTTTTTGGTTTTAGACTACGGTCTTCAATATACTGTACATCTTCAGCGTAGTTGATGTAGTAGATATAAAAACCGAGCGTAAGGATGACCAACCAAGTGTCCACAAGGGAGTTTTTTCCAAAACTTCGGATGGTTTCTACCCAAACCACGGGGAACATCAATAAATTAATAATGGGAATAAACAATAAAAGTACCCACCACCAAGGTCTGTTTATGATTTTCATCAAAACAATACCATTGTAAACGGGTATGGCGGCTTCCCATGCTTTTCTGCCTGCCTTAACGTAGAGTTTCCATGTTCCCAAGAAATGGATGACCTGAATGATCAGGATAAAAATAATCCATTGTATACCGTCCATATAAAAAAGTTTCTTTGTTAGACTCTGGGTCTATATTCCTGTTACGTTTTTTAGCTAAGGTTTAACACATCTTTCATGGAAAAAACACCTGTTTTTCCCTGTATCCATTCCGATGCGATTACCGCTCCGAGTGCAAAACCTTCCCTGTTATGTGCTTCGTGTTTTATTTCGATGGTGTCAACCGGGCTTTTATAGGAAATGCTGTGAGTTCCCGGCACCATACCTTCCCTAATGGATTTTATGGAAATTGTCTTATCGCCTGATTCGTTCAGTTTCCAGTCTTTATAAGAGGTGTTTTCAATTATGCCTTCGGCCAAAGTAATGGCAGTTCCGCTGGGAGCATCCAGTTTTTGGGTATGATGTATCTCCTCCATGGAAACTTTATACTGTTCCAGCTCCGCCATCATTTTGGCAAGTTGTTCATTGAGTTCGAAAAAGATATTTACACCCAAACTAAAGTTGGAGGCATAGATGAATGCACTTTTATGCTCATCACAAATCTTGATGGCTTTCTCAAACTTATCCAACCAACCAGTGGTTCCGCTGATTACGGGTACATTGTTCTTAAAGCAATTGGTGATATTGTCAAAAGCAGCTTCGGGCGTACTAAAATCAATGGCAACATCCATTGAGGAGTAATCTACATCTTGGGAGGGATCATCAATCTTGGCTACAATCGAATGACCTCTATCCCGAGCAATCTGCTCGATCATCTTTCCCATTTTGCCATATCCGAAAAGACCAATCTTCATACGTTAGAATTTTATGACCATAGCCATACCATAGTTTGGCTTGTTGGTAAAAGGATTTATATCTAGATAAGGGTTGAAATCAACAGCTAGATCATCGCTCACATTATATTGTTTTAAATGTGAGTCCACGTTGGCATCTATAATATTCAAGGCATAAAGAGCAATTGTGATCACCAGGGCCAAATCCCTATCTCTTTGGGTGTTCTCTTGGGCCTCCTGCAATGCTTCCGATGTTAAATCGGGACCGAAGCCATCTCCGTTCAAATCCCAAAATTCATCGTCTTCAAAGCCTGCAAGTCTCCGTTTGTACGCATTTCTTGCTCTGCGATACTCCGTGTTGTTAAAAGAATACACGTAGATCCCCGTTCCTATGGCGCCCCATACTATAGGGGCTTTCCAGTAGCGTTTGTTGTAAATCTGTCCAAGCCCGGGTAGAACGGCCGAATAAAATGCAGCTTTGCTCGGTGCAAGGGGATTAATGTCTTTTTGCTTGGTAACTTCTTCAAAGGTAACACCTTCCCCTTCCATATTTTGTGTAATGGAGTCTACCTCTTTTGATGGTTGTGGCTGTTTTTTGGTTTCCTTTTTCTCTTCTTCCTGAGAAAATACTGAGTAAAAAAACAAAAAGGCAAAGAGCAATAAAAGAAGGTTTTTATTCACCTGTCAACAATTTTTTGATACGCTTAAAGTCTTCTTCCGAATGGAAGGGTATCACTATTTTTCCTTTTCCATTTTTAGATGTGGTAATATCCACTTTGGTAGCGAGTCTTTCTTTGATGGAATCCAAACTGTTGGAAACAAAATCAGGGACATCAGGAGTGCCTCTTTTCTTATCCGTACCAGAACTTTTGGGGTCCTTATGTGCTTTTACCAGTTGCTCAGTTGCCCTAACGGATAGGCCGTCGGAAACCACTTTTTCGTAAATGGCAATCTGGTCTTTTTTCTTGTCGATGTTAATAAGCGCCCTTCCATGCCCCATACTGATGAATCCATCCCGCATTCCTGTCTGAATGATGGGGTCCAATTTTAGCAAGCGCAAATAATTGGTGATGGTGGAACGCTTTTTGCCTACGCGATCACTCAACCTTTCTTGGGTAATCTCAATTTCATCGATAAGTCGTTGGTAAGAGAGTGCGATTTCAATGGGATCCAAGTCTTGCCTTTGGATATTTTCCACCAAGGCCATTTCCAAGGATTCTTGATCGTTGGCAATACGGATATAAGCTGGAATGGTTTCCAGCCCAACCAATTTGGATGCGCGGAACCTTCGCTCTCCGGAAACCAATTGGAATTTGTTGAAATCCAGTTTCCTTACCGTAATGGGCTGTATAATGCCAAGTTCGCGAATGGAACTCGCTAATTCTTCAAGGGTTTCGTCGTTAAAATTGGAACGTGGCTGAAACGGATTGACTTCAATGGAATTGATGTCCAGTTCTACCACATTTCCTATGACCTTGTCCGCATTTTTATCCGAAACCGATTTGATGTCGTTCTCCGGATCATTCAAAAGAGCGGACAGGCCTCTTCCCAACGCCTGTTTTTTTGTTGCTTTCGCCATCTAAACTTTCTCCTTGTTTTTCTTCAAAATTTCGTTGGCTAAGTTAAGATAATTGGAAGCACCTTTACTGCTCGCATCATATTTTATGATGCTCTCGCCATAACTAGGAGCTTCGCTTAGCCTAACGTTTCGTTGGATTATGGTGTCAAAAACCATATCCGCGAAGTGTTTCTTCACTTCTTCAACAACTTGGTTGGAAAGTCGTAACCTGGAATCGTACATGGTCAACAACATTCCTTCGATGTCCAAATCGTTGTTGTGTATTTTTTGAACACTTTTTACTGTGTTCAATAATTTGCCAAGACCTTCCAAAGCAAAATATTCACATTGTATAGGTATCATTACCGAATCTGCTGCGGTAAGTGCGTTTAAGGTCAATAACCCCAGGGAAGGAGCACAATCAATCAGCACAAAATCATACTTATCGCCCAAATTCTTTAAGGCTTCTTTCATCATGTATTCCCTATTGTCCTTGTCCACCAATTCAATTTCTATGGCAACAAGGTCAATGTGCGCAGGCACTAAATCCACATTGGGGGAATCTGTAGGGATGGTTACCTCTTCAACACTCATGGTATGCTCCAAAAGCTGATATGTACCGTTTTCCACGGAATCAACATCAACACCTAAACCTGAAGTTGCATTGGCTTGGGGATCGGCATCAATAAGTAACACCTTTTTTTCCAATACACCTAAGGATGCTGCAAGGTTCACCGTTGTGGTAGTTTTGCCTACACCGCCCTTTTGGTTTGCTATTGCAATAATCTTGCCCATTTCATAGTAAGTTAGGTGCTAAAAATACGATTATTTAGGATGCGATAAAATGTAATTTGTTAACAGGGGGTGAATAAACCTACCATCCTGCGTTAAATAACGTTAAACTTTTATTGGTTAGGCCGTTATATATTTTAATCCAAAAGTATATTTAGGATTTCAGCAGCGGCATCCGCGATCTTGGTGCCTGGTCCAAACACGGCAACAGCGCCATTATCCAGCAAATGCTTGTAATCTTGCTTTGGGATTACGCCTCCAACGATGACCATAATGTCTTCACGACCATATTTCTTCAGTTCTTGAACTACTTCGGGAACCAAGGTTTTGTGTCCTCCTGCGAGTGAGGAAATCCCAAGTACGTGCACATCGTTTTCAACAGCTTGCTTGGCTACTTCGGCAGGGGTTTGGAACAAGGGGCCTATATCCACATCAAAACCTAGATCGGCATAACCGGTGGCCACTACTTTGGCACCACGGTCGTGTCCATCCTGTCCCATTTTGGCGACCATAATCCGGGGTCTGCGCCCCTCTTGCTCTGCAAAGGTGTCTGCCAGCTTTCGGGCCTTTTCAAAACTTTCGTCGTTTTTGATTTCTTTGGAATACACTCCGGTAAAGGATTGGATTTTTGCTCTATATCGTCCAAAGGCACTTTCCATGGCATCGCTAATTTCGCCCAGGGTAGCACGTTCTTTGGCCGCTTCTATGGCTAAAGCTAATAAATTTCCACGGTCTGAATCGTTTTTGGTGGCCTTTTTGGAGGCAACCCGGATGGCCTCGAGTACTTTTTCAACAGCTTTTGTATCCCTACTGTTTCTTATTTGGTCCAGGCGTGCCATTTGCTGTTTCCTCACCTTGGCATTGTCCACTTCCAAAATTTGAAGATCGTCCTCGTTCTCCAATCGGTATTTGTTCACTCCCACAATAACATCTTGTCCGCTATCAATACGGGCTTGTTTCTTGGCTGCAGCCTCTTCAATGCGCATTTTTGGGATACCTTTTTCGATGGCCTTGGTCATTCCACCCAATTTTTCCACTTCTTGAATCAATTCCCAGGCATTTTCTGCAATTTCCTGCGTCAATTGTTCAACTCTGTGGCTACCGGCCCAAGGGTCCACGGTTTTGGTGATATGGGTTTCTTGCTGTAGATAAATTTGGGTGTTCCGAGCGATTCTGGCCGAGAAATCTGTTGGCAATGCAATCGCTTCGTCCAATGCGTTGGTGTGAAGACTTTGTGTTCCTCCAAATGCTGCTGCCATTGCTTCGACAGTTGTTCTGGCCACATTGTTGAAAGGATCCTGTTCCGTAAGGCTCCAACCACTGGTTTGACTATGGGTGCGGAGCATTGAGGATTTTGGATTTGAAGGGTTGAATTGCGCTACCAATTTGGCCCAGAGCATACGACCTGCACGCATTTTGGCGATTTCGGCAAAATGGTTCATTCCAATACCCCAGAAAAAGGATAGTCGTGGAGCGAATTCATCAATTTTCAAGCCTGCCTTTATTCCAGTACGGATGTACTCAATACCATCGGCCAAGGTATAGGCCAACTCCATGGATGCAGGAGCACCCGCCTCGTGCATATGGTATCCGGAGATACTGATGCTATTGAACCTAGGCATGTTTTTGCTTGTAAACTCAAAGATATCAGCGACCAATTGCATGGAAGGGGTAGGTGGGTAGATATAGGTGTTCCGCACCATAAACTCCTTCAATATATCGTTTTGAATAGTTCCTGAAAGTTGTTCCATGGACACACCTTGTTCCAACCCTGCCACGATATAAAAAGCCATAATGGGAATTACGGCTCCATTCATGGTCATGGAAACGGACATTTTGTCCAAAGGGATGCCATTGAACAAGATTTTCATATCCTCCACAGAGTCGATGGCAACCCCAGCCTTGCCCACATCGCCGACCACGCGTTCGTTGTCCGAGTCATAGCCACGATGTGTGGGTAGATCAAAGGCTACGGAAAGACCTTTTTGTCCCGCCTCCAAGTTTCTTCGATAGAACGCATTGCTTTCCTCGGCCGTAGAAAATCCCGCATATTGGCGGATGGTCCACGGTCTGCGAACATACATGGTAGAGTAGGGTCCGCGAAGGAAAGGGGAAATCCCAGCAGCAAAATTTTCGTGCTCGTATTTTTGGGTCTCGCTGGTATTCGAATTGGCAGTCAATTCCAGATGTTGAAGGTCTTTTCTACTCATCGTTCAATCTTTTTTGTTCAAACGCTTCGGCCAATCTTGTTTCGATTATGGGTTCAATGATGGTTTTTCGTGCTTTTTGCTTCATAAAAGGGTAGAGTTCCAGATTATCCTTCATCCTATCTTGTGGATTCTGGTATTTGTTGGTGCCAACTGAAACTATCTTTCCTTGATCAAAAAAATGTTGTTCCTTTTCGGCGCTTTCCTTTATTTTTTGTTGGATGGTGCCTTTTTTAAGCCCTTCCAAGAATCCACCGGCTTTTTCCACTTGTTTAAATAGCTGTAAGCCTTTTTCGGCCAATTGATTTGTCAACGATTCAATGTAGTACGTGCCTTCAGAAATTTGCGAAGCCTCGGAGAAATGACCTTCCTCTTTTAAAAGTAGCAGTTGATTACGAGCAATACGCTCCCCGAATTCGTTGTCCTTATGGTAAATGGCATCGTAGGCCAAATTGCAAACGGTGTCGGCTCCACCCAAAACCGCAGACATACATTCGGATGTTGTGCGTAGCATATTTACGTTATAGTCGTACAGGGTTTTGTTACGTTTGGAGGGAACAACTAGGATATTGCAATCGTTTTGTATGCCATATGTTGATGCGATACTTTTCCAAAGCCATCGCAAAGCCCTGATCTTTGCTATTTCAAAGAAATAGTTGCTGCCCACGGCCACTTTAAAAGTAATTGGGAGTGACTTCTCGATTCCACTCGAAGTGATATAGTTCAAGTATTCATTGGTGTGGGCCATGGCATAAACCAATTGTTGCACCATGTTGGCGCCAGCATTTTGATAAAGTGACGTATCGACTCCGATAATTGAAATTTCCGAAGTGCCGAGTAAAACCAAATCAGTGAATATTTTGTGGTCTTTTTCCAGATTGTGGTGCCAATTGCCATCTTTGGTCAGGTGCCCAATAATGTCAATGTTCAAATGGGCCCTAGCTTTTTTGTCTTTAAGGAGGGAGACTAATTTTTTGATGGGTTCCAAGGCCAAAAACTCAAAATTGAAGTAGAGTTTGGTCTCTTTCAGGTCAATGCCGGAGATCAAGGCTTCAAAGTCCGTAGTTTCGTTGGGTATGGTCAAAATCAAGTTCTCCACACCTTTTTCCAGTATTTCGAGGGCTTTTGCATTGGACTTTTTTTCCTCGCCCACATAAATAGCTTGCCCTATGGACCAATCGTGGTCTTTCGGCAACGAAAAATTGGGAATGTTTTTTAAATCCTCTTGATTGTAAAAAGGTTTTACGTTGATGCCTTCCAGAGATTCCCAAACCAAGGTTTCGTTATAATCGGCACCTTTTAGGTCAACCTGAATCTTTTGTTTCCATTGTTTGGCGGAAATTTCAGGGAATTCTTGAAATAGGCTGGTATTATTCATCTTGCTTGTTCTTAAGGCTATCTTCATATTCGATCAAGAATATTTCTTCATTATCCTTTTTCATGTAATATTTTTCACGGGCCAATTTTTCGAGCTCTTTTTCATCGGACATCTTCTTTAATATTTCCTTATCCTTATCAATCTCGCTTTTTAGGAACTGCTTCTCCTTTTCCAACTTATCGATTTCGTTCTCCAGCTCCAAATGGATCAACAGGGAATTGGTGTCGAAAAAGGCCATCCAAATCACAAAAATGGTCAATACCAGGATATAGGTATTGGTCATGATCTTGAACCATTTCTTTTTTCTCAACTCCTTTAGGCCCATGTTACGATAGTTTGTTATTAATGATGGTTCTGACAATATCCACAGCAACAGTATTGTAGTGGTTGTTTGGGATGATAATGTCCGCAAATTCCTTTGAGGGTTCAATAAATTGAAGGTGCATCGGCTTTACAGCGGTTTGGTATCTCGTAAGCACTTTCTTCAGATCGTGCCCTCGTTCCTGGGTGTCGCGTTGCAATCTTCTTATCAAGCGCTCGTCCGAATCGGCATGGACATATATTTTTATATCGAACATATCCCTCAATTTGGGATTGCTCAATACCAAGATGCCCTCCACGATCATAACCTTTCGGGGAGCTGTGGGAACAGTCTCCTTCATTCTGGTTTCCTCTACAAAGGAATACATGGGCGTATCAACGGTATTTCCCTGTCTCAGTTGGTCAATATGCTCTATCAATAGGTCAAAATCTATCGAGTTTGGGTGGTCAAAGTTCACCAATGCCCTTTCCTCTTTACTCATATGGGAAAGGTCGTTGTAGTAGGAATCTTGGCTTATTACACCTACTTCGTCCGTGGGCAATTGTTCCACAATCTGGTTAACTACCGTTGTTTTCCCGCACCCTGTGCCGCCAGCAATCCCTAAGATCAGCATAGTTTGAATTTTGGCATCAAAAATAAACAAATGATTATATCTTCCGCCTATCTACAATACATCATAATTAGTGTTTAATATTAAAGAAATTAATGATCATTGTCATAATCGACCCTGCTTATTAGGTATAGTTTTGTATGGTTTTTAATGCATTAACCTCTATCTTTATCAAGCTAACCAAAGGAAAAATCTTTTATGGATAATTCTTATGCTGTCAAGGTTGGGGACGACTTTGACTTTAAACTTTCCAAGGACACCATTTCTTCATTGGATTTGATTAAAACCGGGGATCATGCCTATCATTTGCTCAAAGATGGGGCATCCTACCATATAAAAATATTGGATTCCGATTTTAATAAAGGAACTTATACCATTAGCATTGATGGCAGCGAATTCCGATCTTCCATTCAAACCCCTTTGGATGAGCTTATCGAGAAAATGGGCTTTGCCATCAATGGAGGTAAAAACATAGATTCTATTGCGGCACCTATGCCGGGATTGATTTTGGACATCCTGGTGGAAGAAGGTCAGGAAGTCCAAGAAGAAGATCAATTGGTTATTCTGGAAGCCATGAAAATGGAGAATATCATTACCTCCCCAAGAAACGGTGTCATCAAAAAAATAGGTGTGTCCAAAGGGGATGCCGTTGACAAGAAACAATTGTTGATTGAATTTCAATAGAACATCATGAAAAAAATATTGATCGCCAATCGCGGCGAAATTGCGGTCAGGGTAATGAAGACCGTAAAAAAAATGGGTATTGACACCGTTGCCGTTTTTTCTGAAGCGGACAGGAATGCTCCCCATGTTCAATTTGCCGATGAAGCGGTATGTATCGGTGAGGCACCCTCGAACAAATCATATTTGCGAGGCGAAAAAATCATTGAAGTGGCCAAAAAGCTCAACGTTGATGGGATTCATCCTGGTTATGGGTTTTTAAGTGAAAATGCGGACTTTGCCGAAGCTGTTGAGAAAAGCGGTATTACCTTTATCGGTCCAAAATCCAAAGCCATTCGAATTATGGGAAGCAAGTTGGCGGCCAAGGAAACCGTTAAGGCATACGATATTCCCATGGTGCCGGGTATAGATGAGGCCATTACCGATGTGGCCAAGGCGCACGAAATTGCCAATGAGGTAGGGTATCCGGTATTGATCAAAGCCTCCGCAGGAGGTGGGGGCAAGGGAATGCGGATCGTGGAAAAGAAAGAAGACCTGGAATCCGGGATGAAACGAGCCATTAGCGAGGCAACATCTGCTTTTGGAGATGGTTCCGTTTTTGTGGAAAAATATGTGAAATCCCCAAGACACATCGAGGTTCAGGTAATGGCCGATACACACGGCAATGTGTTGCATTTCTTTGAAAGGGAATGTAGTGTGCAGCGGCGTCACCAAAAGGTAGTGGAAGAAGCGCCTTCTGCAATTTTAACGCCCGAATTGCGCGAGAAAATGGGTGTGGCAGCCTGTAAAGTGGCCAAATCTTGTGACTATATCGGCGCTGGTACGGTTGAATTTTTAATGGATGCTGACCATAATTTCTACTTTTTGGAAATGAATACCCGCCTTCAAGTGGAGCATCCTGTTACCGAATTGATCACGGGAGTGGATTTGGTGGAATTACAGATAAAAGTAGCTAGAGGTGAGGCACTTCCCATGAAACAAGAGGACCTTGCCATAAACGGTCATGCGGTGGAGCTTCGGGTTTATGCAGAAGACCCTTTGAACGATTTTTTGCCCAGTGTGGGTAATTTGGAAACGTATCAATTACCAGTTGGCGATGGTATTCGGGTAGATAATGGTTTTAAGGAAGGAATGGATATTCCCATTTATTACGACCCCATGCTTTCCAAGCTGATTACCTATGGTAAAACCCGTGAAGAGGCCATCGAGTTGATGCTTGATGCTATTCAGGAGTATAAAGTGAAAGGAGTGCACACCACTCTGCCTTTTGGAACTTTTGTGTTTGCCCATGAAGCCTTCCGGTCAGGGAATTTTGACACCCACTTTGTGAAGAATTATTATTCTCCAGAGAAAATTAAAGAACAAACGGCCAAGGAAGCAGAAATCGCTGCCATGATTGCCCTGTACCAATTTCTGGAAGACAAAAAAATAACAAGATTACCTTCAAATTGAATCCTATGGATCCCAAAATAAAAGCATTACAGGAAAAAATAGCGGAAGCCCATTTGGGTGGAGGCAAAAAACGTATTGAAAAACAGCATCAAAAGAAAAAATTAACGGCTCGTGAAAGAGTACTTTACTTTTTGGATGAAGGTTCTTTTGAGGAAATGGGGATTTTGGTAACCCACCGTACCACGGATTTCGGTATGGACAAAGAGATGTATTACGGCGATGGAGTGGTTACCGGTTATGGAACAGTGCATGGGAGGTTGGTGTACGTATATGCCCAGGATTTTACGGTTTTCGGGGGAGCACTATCCGAAACCCATGCTGAGAAAATCTGTAAGGTAATGGATTTGGCCATGAAAGTGGGGGCGCCCGTAATCGGACTCAACGATTCTGGTGGAGCTCGTATCCAGGAAGGGGTGAAATCCTTGGGCGGATATGCTGATATTTTTTACCGTAACGTGCAAGCTTCGGGAGTAATACCTCAAATTTCAGCCATTATGGGACCTTGTGCTGGCGGTGCGGTGTATTCGCCAGCCATGACGGACTTCATTATTATGGTAGAGGAAACCAGTTATATGTTCGTTACCGGACCCAATGTGGTCAAGACGGTAACCAATGAGTCCGTGACTTCGGAAGAGTTGGGCGGGGCGAGTACCCATGCCGTTAAATCGGGGGTGGCACATAGAACATCGACCAACGATGCCGCATGTTTGAACGATATTCGGAATTTGTTGGATTATTTGCCCCAAAACAATAAGGAAACCACGCCATTATTGCCCTATGAACTAGGCGACGAAACCAGGGAGGAACTATCTGGAATAGTTCCTGACAACCCCAACAAACCTTATGATATGCACGATGTGATTAATGGCATTATTGATGGGGACTCGTTCTATGAAATCCATAAGGATTATGCGGAAAACATTATTACAGGTTTTGCACGATTGGGCGGAAGAAGCATTGGAGTTATTGCCAATCAGCCTATGTTCTTGGCAGGGGTATTGGATGTGAATAGTTCCGCCAAAGCAGCCCGTTTTACCCGTTTTTGTGATTCTTTCAACATTCCCTTATTGGTATTGGTGGATGTTCCAGGCTTCTTGCCCGGTACGGACCAGGAATGGAGCGGAATTATTATGCACGGGGCCAAATTACTCTATGCCTTGAGTGAAGCAACGGTACCAAGGGTCACCGTAATTACCCGAAAAGCATATGGCGGAGCTTATGATGTAATGAACTCCAAGCACATTGGAGCCGACTTTAACTTTGCATGGCCAAGTGCCGAAATCGCTGTAATGGGGGCAAAAGGTGCCAGTGAGATTATTTTTAGACGTGAAATTGCCGCTGCTGATGACCCAGAAGCCAAATTAAAGGAGAAGGAAGCCGAGTATGCGGATAAGTTTGCCAACCCATACCGAGCAGCCAAACGTGGTTTTATTGATGAGGTGATTCTGCCGAAAGACACACGGAGCAAATTATTGAAGACTTTTGCCATGCTGGAGAAAAAAGAGGTGCAGACCCCATGGAAAAAGCACGGGAATATTCCGTTGTAGGCCAAGAGGGAATGATTAAAGTTAAAAGGTAAAGGGTGAAAGCGTAAAGGTTTCACACAGATACATTGGTCTTTATGAAGACCTGGCACCAAACACAGTGAGGTATTTTAAAATGGGTCTCGACTCCGCTCGACCTGACACTTTACTACAACATCACTGTCTTGCCCGTTTTTACGGATTCATCCGCGGCCAGTACTATTTTAAGACTATTTACGGCATCATTTAAATGATGGGTAAGGTCTCGGTCGTTCACTATGGCATCCAACAGATATTCCTGTTCCAATAAACAAAGCCCGTCGTGGTCTGGTTCGTCGGCCGTACTTATAATTTCATCTTTTTTGGTAAAATGCCCATCCGGATCAAGTTCGCTGTGGTGCAACTTTAGACTTCCTGTCTTGGAATGCCCCTCAATGTCATCTGATGCTCCCTTGTCCTCGTCGCTTATGGAAACACATCCTTTTGGTCCAATAACATCTTTAATGAAAAATGCGGTCTCACTCATCATAGGTCCCCAACCTGCTTCGTACCAGCCTACGGAACCATCTTCAAACTTGACCTGTAATTGTCCGTAATTGTACATATCGGAATCTATCTCGTCCGATAAATGAGCGCCAATGGCAGAAACACTGATGGGTTTGGAACGTGTCATGGAACACATCACATCCACATAATGTACCCCGCAATCTACAATAGGGGACATGGATTGCATCAATTGTTTGTGGGTGTACCAGTGGTCCCCGGAACTTTGTTGGTTCAAGTTCATCCGCATTACCAAAGGTTTGCCCAAGGTTTGGGCCATCTCGGTAAATTTGGCCCAAGTGGGGTGTACCCTCAAAATATAACCCACAACCATTTTTTTGTCTTGTTTCTGTGATAGGTCCACTAAATCTTGAGCTTCCTGTACGGTAAGTGCCAAAGGCTTTTCCACAAAAACATGGCAATTGGCTTTCAAAGCCATTTTTACGTAATTGAAATGGGTGTCTGGATAGGTATTTATGGAAACTACATCGGGTTGTGTGGTTTCCAGTGCTTGGGCATAATCCCCGAAGGTGGGTGCTCCATCCAATTCTTTGGAGAGCCGCTCACGACTTTTTTCTCCTCGACTCACCAATCCTACGATTTCAAATCCGTCCAATTGGTGATAGGCCCTTGCATGCGAAGTACCCATATTTCCACAACCAACTACCAATACTTTTAAGCTTCCCATTGTTTATTCTGTTTGACATTAAAGATAGGATTATCTTGAATTTTAACCTGATCGGAACGGTGATTTGTTTACGAAATCAGGATGTATATCCCGCATAATCATAAACTACAACGTTGGATGTGTTGTCTTAACATTAAACCTTTCTTAAAAGCTTTACCGATCCAATGGGTATACCTAATTTTGCTGGATGCAAAAACAAAATCAAAAACCCAACTTTGAATTTGTGGCCATGATGGCCGCGTTGATGTCCATTGTGGCATTGGCCATTGATGCCATTCTACCAGCAATTTCCAATATCGGAATGGCGATCAACAGCACTGACCCTACGGACAATCAGTTATTGGTTACCATGATTTTCTTGGGACTAGGCGTAGGGCAGTTGTTCTTTGGCCCTATATCGGACAGTTTTGGGAGAAAACCTGTGGTTTATTTCGGTTTCATCATCTTTTTGATGGCGAGTGTTATCTGTTTGTATGCCCCATCCTTGGAAATTATGGTTGTTGGACGAATTTTACAGGGAATAGGACTTTCTGCACCTCGAACCATTTCCATATCCATAATTCGAGATACCTATGAAGGGGATTATATGGCTAAAATAATGTCGTTTGTAGTGGCGTTCTTTATTCTAGTGCCGGTTGTGGCTCCTGCGATAGGAAAATTAATTTTGGATGCTGCCGGGTGGAGGGCCATCTTTTATGTTCAAATGGTTTTTGTTCTTGCCGTTGCAATTTGGTTTTGGAAGCGACAAAAGGAAACCCTGCATCCAGAATATAAGATTCCGTTTACCAGACATGTATTTATCGATGGGTTAAAGGAATTTGTAAAATATAGGGAGACGGTTGCCTTTACCTTGACCTCTGGTTTGGTCACCGGAGCGTTTTTAGTGTATTTGAGTTCGGCCCAGCATATTTTTGAAGACCAATATGCACTTAAAGAAATGTTCCCCTATATATTTGCCGGGCTCGCCATTTCCATTGGGCTTTCCACTTTTTTGAACGGAACCTTGGTCATGCGTTTTGGAATGCGACGCCTTTCTTTAATGGCTACGATTGTATTTTGTGTTGTTGCCATTACATACTCCATCTTGTTTCTGAATTCTCCTAACCCTAGTATTTACGTGTTGGTCGGATTCTTATCCATTCAGTTTTTCTGTCTTGGTTTTATGTGGGGGAATTTCCGTTCGATCGCAATGGAACCTATAGGGCATATTGCGGGAATCGGAGCGGCAATCAATGGTTTTGTGTCTACTTTGCTATCCATACCCATAGCTACTTTTATAGGAGAGTTTGTTAAGGATACGGTTTGGCCACTTTTTGCAGGTTTGGCCATTTGTGGTCTTTGCGCGCTTGCTATTTTCCTATTGGCAAACAAACCAAAAAGAAAACGAATTGTTACGACTTAAACCTCTTGTGGAAAAAACACTTCACCACTACAGGAATCCTTTATAGCGCCAGTAACCGATTTTAGGACATTGGTTTTTCCCTCTAGGCGAAGAACCCCCATTAAAGCAAAAACCAGCGCTTCTTTATAGGCAATCAATGTTTTATCAGGGACAATAACCTCGAAAGCTGAACCTAATTTATCTTGAAGCGTATCCATAAAAAACTTGTTCAGGGCACCACCACCAGTGGCAAGCAGGTTACTTTTGGAGTTGCCTTTGTTTTTATGTTTTTGTGCTGCTATTGCAATTTGCTCGCAATTATGGTGAATAAAAGTGTGCAACAAATCCTCATTGGAGATTTTAGAAGCCTCAATTAATGGGACAATTTTGGAAGTGAACCATTCGTAACCTGTGGATTTAGGGTAAGGTAACCGATAGTATTCCAAATTGTTGAGTTGTTGGAGTAGCGTGGCGTCCAATTTTCCGGATCGGGCGAGCCTTCCGTCTTCATCATAAGCTAGACCCATTTTATGCGTAATGTAGTTCAATGGCATATTTGCCAATCCAATATCATAGGCAATTCGTTCACCATCTTTTTCAAAAGAAATATTACTGATTCCCCCTAAATTCAGACAAAAATCATATTCATGGAACAACAATTTATCTCCAATTGGAACCAAAGGGGCGCCTTGTCCCTTAAGGGATACATCTTTGCTCCTAAAGTCGCAGATTACCTGTTTGCCCGAGGTGTTTGCCAAAAACTGACCATCGCCCAATTGAAATGTAACGCCATCCTTGGGTCTATGGTGCGAAGTATGCCCATGACTGGCAATAAAATCAACCTCTTCGCCAAGCTCATCAATAAATAATCTGCACTGTTGCCCCAACCAAATCCCATAATCTTTGTGCAATTGTGCATGGTCTTCTTCAGAAAGATGAATCGCATTTTTGAGATATTCCCTCATGTTGTCCGCATAGTCAATTTCTGCGGTTTCGTGGATAGAGAAATTCCATTTTCCATCTTTTTCCCAAATATGGCAATAGGCGATATCCAGTCCATCCAAAGAGGTTCCGGACATTAGCCCCAAAACTTTGTAAGTGCTCATACCTAATAATTTTTGAGACTTTTAAAAATAACGAATTATAGTTTCATGGTTGAAAGGTTTTTAGTTGAATCGGAAGTTTCCCCTGTGCTTTGATTTTGCCGGAGAAGTGCTCAAAGGCGACTTCTTGAAATTCTACAAAATCTTGATAAACCAATACCACATTGGATGATTCCTTTAATTGTAAGATGTCCAAAACGTAAGGGTTTCCGAAAAGATAAATGAGCGTGTTTTTATCTTTGATCAATCTATGAATAGAACCCAATGTGCTCTTATCAATTCCAAATTGGTTTTTTGGTTTTATGGCAGGAGGAATTAGGCTCAGTACAATATTTTGATTGCTGGAGGTTAATGCAGTGTCCAAATCCATCATTTTCACCCCTAACTGAGATGAAATTTGTTCCGAAAAGCTATTTGTTTTGCCCAAGCTCGGCGAAACATTGAAAAAGTCGGAAGATTTTATTTTCGCTACGATTGATGCATCTCCATACAATTCCGTGATGCTTTGCTCTGCAATTTCACGGTTAAGTTTGCTGTGAGCATTGGGCTCAGGTTGATTCAACTGCTTTTTGACGGAAAAAACCTTTTGTTTCAAAGCCCAAACCCTTTCAAAACTCTCTTGAATCCGTTCCTTGGATGAATGGGTCAAAATTTTATCGATACCTTCTTTTACATGTTCGCTAAAACAGAGCACATCCATTCCAGCATTAAAAGCAGCTTGCTCCAAATCACCTTTTTTGGGGAATTTCTTCGAAACCGCATGCATGTTAAGGGCATCCGAGATAACAATCCCGTTAAAACCCAACTCTTTTCTGAGTAGGCCTGAAATAATTTTGGCAGAGGTAGTGGACGGATTGTCTTCATCTAGCTGGGGTAGGAGCAAATGACCTACCATAACGGAGTCAACTCCAGATTCAATCAATTTTTTAAAAGGATAAAGCTCATTTTCCATAAGCTCCTCTTTAGATTTATCGATAATGGGCAATCCCAAATGAGAATCCGTTGTTGTATCGCCATGACCTGGAAAATGCTTTATGGAATTCAGGGTGCCACTGTTCGTCATCCCTTTTAAGAATGCTGTGGCTTTTCCAAATACGCGCTCCCTATCATCGCCAAAGGAGCGATAACCTATTACCGGATTTTCCGGATTGTTGTTGATGTCCACTACTGGTGCCAGATTCCATTGTATCCCCGATCGCCTGCAATCGTTACCGATAGCATTGCCCACTTGATGAATAAGGTTGCCCCCGTTGGTTAAAGCTCCCAGTGTTATGGCATAAGGGTACTGTGCCGTGTTTTCAATGCGCATGGCAAGTCCCCATTCTGCGTCAATTGCCACCAACAAGGGTACACTTGCTGCTTTTTGGTACCGTTCAATAAGTTCGAGTAGACGATCATAGCTTTTTTCGTTGTGTACTATCTTTTTCTTTCCTTCAAAGTTGGTCGCCGCACTCGCCCTACTATGAAAGAAACAGATGGAGCCAACATGACATTCTTTTATGAGTTTCTCCATTTGCTGAATCTCTTCTTCGGTGTCATTAATGAAAACAGCGGGCATAAAAAATTGACCTACTTTTTGCTTTAAGTCCAATGCTTCTTCAGGAAGGGTATATGGGGTGTCGCTATCAATCATTTGATTCTACTGTTTTTTTACCATAGTCCGCCGGGTATTTTAAGTAGCGAAGCACTAAAAATGCGGGCAAGGCCGCTATTACCACCCAAATAAAGAAACCGTCGTATCCAAGCCATTCCTGAATATAACCGCTCAGCATACCGGGCAGCATCATGCCCAAGGCCATAAATCCTGTTGCAATGGCATAATGTGATGTTTTGGAAGCTCCTTCGGCCACATAGATGAGGTACATCATAAATGCGGCAAAGCCGAACCCATAACCAAATTGTTCAATCACTACTGTACCTACCACAGCATAAATACTCGTGGTTTGGGTAATGGCCAACAAAGCGTAAAGGGCATTGGGCAGATTTAGCGATAGCAGCATGGGCAGCATCCATTTTTTAAGGCCGTCCCTGGAAATCAAGATACCGCCCAATATTCCTCCAAGGGATAACATGATTACTCCAACCGTACCATAAATAGTGCCTACAGCTTCAGTGGAATAGGCCAAACCGCCCACCTCTAGCGTGTCCAGAAGAAAAGGAGAGGCCAGTTTTACCAATTGTGATTCTCCCAACCTGTAAGTAAGTATAAAAAGTAAGGCGACCCCAATCTGATGTTTTTTAAAGAAAGTGGCAAATACTTCAAAAAATCCTGCTGGTTTTTCAGCTGATTTTGAGTTTGATTCCTCAAACTTTGGTGCGGTGAAAAAGTTGGAAATGGTTAGGGCAATCATTAAAACTGCTGCGCTTATCATGGTTATGGACCATGCCTTTGTGTTGTCTCCATATTGATTTTCCAAAAAACCGGCAAAAATCACCAAAAGCCCTTGCCCTGTTACCATCGCCAGTCGATAAAAGGTGCTGCGAAGGCCGATGAAGAAGGATTGCTTTTTCTGGGTAAGGCCTATCATATAATAACCATCCGAGGCAATATCGTTAGTGGCAGAAGCAAAAGCCGCCATCCAAAAGAAGGCCAGCGTGATGATGAAGAACGAATTGGACGGCAAAAAGAGTCCGATGCCCAAAAAGGCCACAGAAATCAAAAGTTGCATGCTCAGAAACCATTTTCTCTTGGTGCCTTTTAAATCAACAATAGGGCTCCACAAAGGTTTTATCACCCACGGTAGATAAAGCCAGCTAGTATATAGTCCTATTTCTGCGTTACCAATGCCCAATCGTTTGTACATGATTACGGAAACCGTTACCACCAAAATGTATGGAATGCCTTGGGTGAAGTACAAAAAAGGAATCCATAGCCAAGCGTTTTTATCTTTTGGAGCTACGTTCATTTGGGTTGGTTTAAAAGGTTTGTATAAATACTTTTTCCCTTTTTGAGGTATGCGTGGATTCTAAAAGGTGATACATAGAAAAAGCGGGAGTCATGTTAAAATAGATTCATTTAAGCGAAAAAAAGGCCTACTTATGCACTAAATGTAGGCCTTTTTGCTAGATTAAATTAAACAACTAACAACTTAAAATGAAATATTTTGCTATTCGAAATGGTATCTTACAAAGCCTTCCATTGCCTCGTATTCCGCCATTCCAAGCTGATTGTATCTGTTTGCGGTATCCTTATTTCTTTGTTCGGCACGTTGCCAGAATTCCCTTTTATCGTTTCCTGGGAACATTGCACTGTCCTTTTGGGACTGGTGTTTAAATATGGCATTGATTTTTCTAGCCATATCCTTTGGTCCGATCGGTACGGCCATTTCCATATCTGCAATATCCCATTCTTGCCATGCTCCTCGGTACAGCCATACGTAACAATTTCGAATCCAATCGGAACCTTCATCAAGTAAGCGCTGAATTGCCTTAAAGATTACATCCAAGCAAACCCTGTGGGTTCCATGTGGGTCTGAAAGGTCTCCCGCAGCAAAAATTTGATGGGGTTTTAGTTTGTTTAGAAGGTCATATGTTATTTGTACGTCTTCCTCGGAAAGCGGTTTTTTTCTCACAGCCCCGGTTTCGTAGAACGGAAGGTTCTGAAAATGGGCGTTTTCTTCTGGAACTCCACAGTATCTGCAGGCGGCCAAGGCTTCACCTTTCCGGATGAGACCTTTGAAATTCTGCACTTCTGGGCTGTCCAATTCTCCCGGTTTTTTACTGGCCAGGAACTTGCGCACTTCCTTAAATTTCTTTTGAAGCTCTTTATTGTCTTTTTGGACATCTGTTGCAAAATCGAGGAAACGTATTACTTCATCATCAAATACAGCAATGTTTCCTGAGGTTTGGTATGCCACATGAACATTATGTCCTTGATCGACCAATCGGAGCAATGTACCTCCCATGGAAATCACATCATCATCGGGGTGCGGGCTAAAAATCAAAGATGTTTTTGGGTGAGGTTGGGCTCTTTCAGGTCTTTGGCTATCATCCGCATTTGGTTTGCCCCCTGGCCATCCGGTAATGGTTCGTTGCAGTTGATTGAAAACGGATAGGTTGATTTGCTCTGCGGAACCCACTTCGGCGATGAGACTGCCCATGCCGTGTTCGTTATAATCTTCGTTTGTGAGTTTTAGTATCGCCTTATCCAGTTTTTCTGACAACCAAATTGAGGCAGTCTTAATGAGTTTTTCATCCCAATCGCATTCGGTGACCAACCATGGGGTTTTAACTCTTGTCAGGAATGAAGACGCAGCTCCGTCAAGTACAAAATCACAATTGTTATGGTGTTGCAAAAAAGTTGCTGGTACCGATTCCTTTATCTTACCTTCCACGGCTTGTTGTACAATTGGAGCTTTTCCTTCGCCCCAAGCCATAATTATGATTCTTTTTGCCTCCATAATGGTACCGACCCCCATTGTAATGGCTCTTCTCGGAACGTTTTCTTCTCCAAAGAAATCACTGGCTGCATCAAGCCGGGTTACACGGTCCAAACGAACCAAACGGGTTTTACTATGTAGGGATGAACCTGGTTCGTTAAACCCGATATGACCAGTTCTTCCGATTCCAAGAACTTGTATGTCAATACCTCCAACATTTTGAATTTTCTCTTCATAATCCAGACAATACTTTCTGATTTCCTCTTTGGATAGACTTCCATCTGGAATGTGAACGTTGTGAGGGTCAATATCGATATGATCGAACAGATGTTCATTCATAAAGCGAACATAGCTATGGATGGAATCCGGGGACATTGGAAAATATTCATCCAAATTGAAAGTAACTACATTTTTAAAGCTAAGTCCATTCTCTTTATGGAATTGAACCAAGTAGTCATAAACTTTGGTTGGAGTTGACCCTGTGGCCAATCCAAGAACGGCTTTTTGGCCCTGTTCTTGTTTTTGCTTGATAAGACTGGCTATTTCATTTGCCACATACCAAGATGCGTTTTGTGAATCCTCGTAAATATGAGTGTTGATTTTTTCAAATTTCAAGGTTTCCATGTCGAGAGGCTCGTTTTTTAAAGGATTTTCAGCTAAATCTTGCATGTTTTTGTCAGGTTTAACAAATTTTACAAGGCAAATATAATCAAAAAAGCATAAAAATGCAAAATATTGCAATACATTTGCATTAGTTTGCAAGTTTTAAGAAAAGTTGACATTGCATTTATGCCCAACAGTTTTTTCTGCAATTGTTTTCTACTTTTGAACTTGGAAGAAAAAGATGTTAAATGTTAAAAGAAGAAAGACAACATTCCATTTTAAATGAAGTAGAGTTGCATAACAGGGTGCTCTTGACAGACTTGGCGGAAAAGCTTAATGTTTCAATAGATACCGTAAGGAGGGACGTTAAGGAGTTGGACGACGAAAATCTATTGGTCAAAGTACATGGGGGAGCCGTTTCTTTAGGTTTTGCAAACCATAGTCCACAAAGGAACAACAATGTGTATGCCCTGGACAAAAAAATGGCCATTGCCAAGAAAGTCTTGACCCTTTTGAAGAACAACAGTGTCATTTTAATTGATGGAGGTACCACATGCTTGGAACTGGCTAAATTATTGCCTCCAAACATCAAGCTTACTTGTTTTACGCTGAGTTTGCCCGTAGCAATGGAATTGTTGCGTAAACCTAATGTCGAAACCATTTTTATAGGAGGTACGCTATCAAAGGACTCCCAGATAGCCATGGGACCGAGCACAATAAATGCTTTATCAGAGATTAAGGTGGATTACAGTTTTATTGGAACAGGTTATGTGGATACTGAATTTGGATTGACGGAATTTGATTGGGATGTGGTTCAAACAAAAAAAGCCGTTATCAATGCTTCAAAGAAAACGGTACTTTTATGTATTTCGGAGAAGTTGAATTCCCAACATCGTTTTAAAACATGTTCTTTGAATGTAATCAATACTATGGTCACAGAACTGGAACCATGGGACACCAAGCTTGATGCATTTAAAAACTTGAACGTACAAATATTATAAAGTAGTGGCGGAAAAACACATCAAAATTACCGAGGAACCATCCAATTACAATCGTTTGGATGAAATGGATAGTTTGGAGATTGTTTCCAATATCAATAAAGAGGACAAAAAAATTGCAGAGGCTGTGGAGTTGGTCTTGCCCCAAGTGGCCCAAGTGGTGGATGAAACGGCCAAGCGTTTTGAAAATGGGGGGAGGCTCTTTTATATAGGAGCTGGCACGAGCGGAAGATTGGGTATTCTGGACGCCTCCGAAATACCACCCACTTTTGGAATGCCCCATGACAGGGTGATTGGATTGATAGCCGGGGGAGATCAAGCTATTCGAAAGGCCGTTGAGTTTGCCGAAGATGATACAGAACAAGCATGGAAAGATCTTTTGGAATATAACATAAACGATAACGATGTTTTGGTCGGAATTGCTGCCTCGGGTACAACACCCTATGTCTTAGGGGGAATCGCCGATGCAAAGAAGAATGGTGTTTTAACGGTAGGGATTACCAATAACCCCGGTTCTCCTTTGGCACAGTCTGCGGATATTCCAATCGAAGTAAACGTGGGACCGGAGTTTTTAACGGGAAGTACCCGGATGAAAAGCGGGACCAGTCAAAAATTGGTGCTCAACATGATTTCGACAGCATTGATGATTCGCGTGGGCCGTGTAAAGGGAAACAAAATGGTGAACATGCAACTGAGCAATACTAAATTGGTGGACAGAGGAACTCGATACATTATGGAGGAGCTTGGTCTCGGTTACGAGGAGGCTGAAAAAATACTGAAAAAGTACGGCTCCGTTAAAAAGGCTATTGATGCCCTTAAACAATAATTGGTTGACTTATTTTGGAACAAGTCGGTAAATTCCTTTGCCCTCAACACTAATATAAATATAACCATCGGGGGCTTGGCGGACATTTCGCACCCTTCCTATACCATCCAATAATTTCTCACGATAAATAACCTTGTTATCCTTTAGCTCCAAACGCTCCAAATATTGAAAGGCTAGCGAACCGACCAATAAATTGCCTTTCCATTTAGGGTATTTGTCGGAAGTGACAAATGTCATCCCGGATGGTGCGATCGACGGCGTCCATTGGTGAAGAGGTTGTTCCATGCCGGGCCTGGAGGTTTCATCTGTTATTTCGGTGCCGCTATAATTAATTCCGTAGGTTATTATGGGCCAGCCATAATTTTTGCCTTTTTGTATAATGTTGATTTCATCTCCGCCCCTTGGTCCATGCTCGTGCTCCCATAAAACACCGGTTGTTGGATGTAATGTGAGCCCCTGTGGATTTCTATGGCCATAGCTCCATATCGCTTTTTTGGCACCTGGCTCATTAACAAATGGATTGTCGCTCGGGATGCTACCGTCATCATGAAGCCGATATATTTTTCCGCCATCCCTGGAAATGTCTTGAGGGTTTACATCCCTATCGCCTCTTTCACCAATGGAAAAGAACAGGTATCCGTCTCTGTCAAATTCTATTCTTGATCCAAAATGTTGTCCGCGAGTGGAGTTGGGGGTCGCTTTGTAGAGCACTTCCTTGCCCACAAGTTTGTTGCCGGATAATTTGGCTCTCATTATTGCAGTATTACCTCCCTTGCCCTCTCCTTCCTCAGAAGCGAAGGAGAAATATATCAATCCATTTTTAGCGTAATCAGGATGTAACTCAATATCCATTAAACCACCTTGGCCTCTATTGTATATTTTAGGGGTATTTTCTACTTCAATAGTATTTCCGGATTCGTTAAGTAGCAGTCTACCAGACTTTTCGGAGATTAAAATTGCCTTGTTCGGCAAGAAAACCATACCCCAAGCATTCTGAAGGTTGCCAACCACTAATTCCTCAGTAAAATCAATGGTTTCGGGAGTATTTATCTCGTTGTCTGTGTTTTGAGCGCAGGATGTACTGAGCAGTACAACGAAAAAATATGGTAATAAGAGACTTTTTTGCATAATTTTACGTTGAAATAACATGTTTTATAGATGAACGGTAACTTTTTGGTTATCGGGTGTATTGAATATAATTAGAATTTTATAAGAACAGAAAATTACTATTAAGAATATTAAGGTCCCAAATCTGACGTATTCTTCCAATCAAGACTTAACCCTATGCTCCCACAAAAAACAAGGCATTTGCTATATGTCGTGTTGTTGGTGTTCATATCAATCTTCGGTTCCACGGTATTGGCAAAAACTCATGTTGCCCGGATTCTGACCCATACGGTTTCCGAAAAAGCTGAGTCCGATACCCAGAAGGATTTTTCTGATGCAGCTATTACAGAAGTATCGGTCGAAGAAAATGAAGCCTTTACATCAACGGCTATGTTTGCAACCATCATAAACGGCGCGAACGAAGAAGTGGTGTGTTCCAACGATGGGAGTACCTTGGCAAAATTCTTTTTGTGCGGTACCAGCGATGTTAGAACCCTAACCTTAAGTCAGTCCGGAAGTTCTTATCAATGGCAGCAGCTCGACCCGAACAGTTGTGCACCTACAGTAGTGGATGATTGTCCTACCATTAACAATGCCTGTACATGGAACACCGTTGGAACTGATGCTACTTTTGATTTGTCCACAGCAGGAGAGTTCAGGGTCCGTGTAAATTCAGGTCAGTACTATTATTTTAAGTCCACGCTTAATCCGTTGAACCCTCAACTGATCAAAGAGGATATTATTTGTGGCAATCCTGGTAGGGTGGAAGTAACCAATGTCCCCGCTGGTTATGAATACAGTTTGAACAGCGCTGCAGGTCCTTATCAAGATGACCCATTTTTCGATATTACCGCTTCAGGCGACTATCGCGTTTATGTAAGATTGAAAAATGTTTCAGAGTCTGCCTGTGTATTTCCATCTAATTTGGTGACAGTGGATGATCTTGACATCACCGTAGATGTTACGGCGAATGATATTTTATGTAGTGGTGAACTGGGAAGTATTGATGTTGCCGTATCGGGTGTTCCGGGCTTTTATACCTACCGATTGGTGAAGAATGGTATTACGGTAGATACTTTTGGTCCCAACGGATCGGATAATTACACTTTTGCCAATGTAAGTCCAGGAACCTATAATATTCGAGTGGAAACCAATACTTGTTCCGAGACTATAACTACTGATATTGAGGGCGACCCTATTGTAATAGGTGGGGGGATAAGCCCATTGGCCGTTTCGGCAACGGCGTCCGATAGTTTTGGTTGTGGAGCCTCATCTGTGGATGTAAATGTCACCACAAGTGGTGGCACTGCACCTTACCGATTTAGTGTCGATGGAGGTCCATTTGGTTCAACGTACTCAGGTACGTCCACATTTACCGTTTCAACGGCAGGAACCTATAACATCTTGGTCGAGGATGCCAATGGCTGCCAAAGGACTGCGGCGGTGGATGTTGAAAATATACCACCACCCCTCTTTAACTTTACCGAGGAAGATGCTAATTGTGGTGGTGCCAACGATGGTAGGATCACAGTAAACGTGACCAACGGATATGGTTACGAAATACAATATAGCGTTGATAACGGAGCAACTTTCCAAATCAGCAACACCTTCTCAAATTTGGCCCCGGGCAACTACGATGTGGTATTGCTTTACGAGCAGGATTCTTTTACCTGTACGACCACTCCGCAAGCTGCGACCATAGGTACGCCATCTACAATTACGGCTACCGCAACACCCGATAGCGCCCCGACCTGTATGAACGAAAACGGTGGACAAATCACCATATCTGGAGTTTCAGGTGGAACGGCGCCTTATGAGTACAGTGTGGGAGCTGGCTTTAGTAGTAACCCCGTGTTTCCAAGCCTTGGAGTCGGAACCTACACCCCGATGATCCGTGATGCCAACGGATGTGTACAAGCACTTCCGGATATCGTTTTCAATAGCTTGAATAAACCAACGGATTTGGATTTTACTATTTCCAGTTTGGATTGTATCACGACCACGGCATCTTTGGATTTGAGTGTAACCGGTGGTTCAGGAACATACACCTATGAAATTATTGCCCCAGCAGGTAGCGTTGTGAACAATGGAAACAACAATACGTTCACAGGTTTGGGATTGGGAACCTATACCTTCAGGGTAACCGATGATGAAGGTTGCTCCTATGAAGAAAACTATGCCATCACCGATATCAGCTCTATTGGGGTACAAGGTCAGCAGACCCGTGTGGTAACCTGTGTTGGTGATGCTGATGGTGAAGGTCGATTTTTGGTGGATGGATTCAATTCCACCTACAGCTATAGCATTGATGGCGGACCTGTTTCTACGGGACAAAACAGTAATATTGTTCCATTAACAGGGTTGGCAGCCGGAAGCTACGTGATTTCCGTAACCGATGAAGAAACCAATTGTACCGATACGGCCACATTGGTCATTGAGGAGCCATCGACTGCTTTCGCCATTTCCAGTTTGGATGTAACAGCAATGAGTTGCCAAAATGGTAATACAGGGGCTGTACGCATCAATACCATAGGCGGATGGGGCGGTAACAGATATACCTTGACCCAGCCCGACGGTTCCACAAGGGGACCTAAAAATGGAAGTACGTTCTCCAATCTTTCACAAGATGGTCCTTATCAGGTTAGTGTCACCGATGCCAACGGGTGTACCGTAACGGATAGCTTTACGTTGACCCGTTTGGATGCCCCGACTTTGACCTTGGATACAGGAGCATCAGACTTTTGTTACGATAACTTTACGGCTGCTACACTGGTCGTAAATGCTACGGGAGGTTTGGCTCCGTATCAATACCGAATCAATGGGGGAGCTCTGGGTGCTGGTACTAGTTTTAGTGGTTTAACACCTGGAACTTATACTATCGAGGTCATAGATGCCAATGATTGTAGGGATACCGTGACCGCAACCATAGAGCCACAAGTAATAGCAAATGCTACCACTATACAGGAGTTGGACTGTGCAGGCCCTCCCGGTCAGATTCAGGTGAACATTAGCAATGGTTATACATTATCAGGCGATTATGATATTTACGAAGTCAGTATCAATGGCGCGCCATATACTTCTAATAACAATAACATTTCTGGAAATTCCTTTGTGTACAGTATTCCCAATGATGGCTCCATTATTTCCGATACCACATTCCAGTTTATGATCACCGATGCTAGGGGCTGTACTACGGAAACCAATACAGTGACCATTTCTCCACCGGAGACCATTGCAGGTACCGCTATTGCAACAGATACTCAATGTGGGGACGATTCCAGTGGTGTTGTAGAGCTCATCCCTGACACCACGCAAGGTGTTCCTCCTTATGAATTCAGCAATGACAATGGAGCAACTTTTAGCACACAAAATATATTCTCAGGATACGGAGCGGGAACCCATGGCGGTTTTATTATTCGTGACAGCAGGGGTTGTGTGAGTCCTGCCTACTCCGTGACCATTGGCTCCAGCGACCCTTTGGATGCCACCGCAACACCAACAGATGCCGTTTGTTCCATAGGATCGGTAAATGGCTCCATATCCGCTACAATAAACAATGGGGTTGCCCCCTTCGATTATGTTTTGGTGGATGAATTTGGAGGTATGGTAGCTTCATCAACCGGAACAGCAAGCACAACGGTAACCTTCCCAAACCTGCCATTGGGCAACTATACCGTTATTACAACCGATGCACAAGGGTGTGAGGATAGAGATCAAGTGGTTATCTATCAAAATCAATTGGATTTGATTCCGTTGGATCCAGACCCTGCAGTTTGTTCTGATACCTCGTTTCCGTATCGAGTACAAGCCACCGGGGGATTGGCACCTTATGAATTTAGACTGGTAGGGGAGCCAATTTTTAACCCTGCTACTTCCGGAGGGGATACCTACGATTTTACCGGTCAAGTGGTACCTGGCGTCACCTATTTTGTTGAGGTAAGGGATGCAAATGGCTGTACCTATATTGAAGAAATAGACCCAATAGGACCCAGTAATCCGGTTTCGGTCTCCGCAACATCATTGGCGGCTTCCTGTAATGTAGCCGGAAGTGGTTCCATAGAATACGAAGTTTCCGGAATTTCAGCACCGGGAGATTTTACCATTACGGTTCAGAATACCGATACAGGGGCAATGGTCTCTACACAATCATTCACTGGGGAGGCTATGCCATATACCGGTATAATTACTGGGTTGGCACCAGGAAATTATCAACTAATTGTAAGGGACGATACAAATGGATGTAGTGGAAGTACGCTCGCCTTTATCGATATCAGTTCAGTGTCCATTTCCATTGATAATTTTGTAGAAGCTACCTGTAATGTAGGCGCTTTAGTTACTGTCCGAGGTTTTGGAAGTGCAGCACCCTACAACTATGCTTATGTACCTTCTGGAGACCCAGCGCCAACTTCTTTTGTTTCCGAGACAACTTTTGAGATTCCGGGACCTTACCCAGCGGATTACGATTTTTATGTTCAGGATGCCAATGGATGCACGGCCTATACTACTTTGACTGTTACCCAAGAAGCTGGGGTTCCCGATCCGGTTATTGACGTAGTGAACCAATGTACGGCAACGAGTGGATATCAAATTGATATGGTATCGCCACTTTCAACAGGTTCAGGACTGCCCGATGAGACTTACCAATACGATATTGGAAGCGGTTTTCAAACCGGAACAACTTTTATTGTGCCCAATCCGGGAAGTTATGTAATAACGGTAAGGGATGGCAACGGATGTACCAACACCGTAACTGCAAACGTCTTCGACTTCTTTGCCATTTCGGCTGATGCAACATCATACCCAACCTGTAATGCTGGCGACGGTGAAATTACCGTAAATACTACTGGAGGTAGTGGTAATTTTGAATATCAGCTTAGGGATGCAGGCACTTTGGCCAATATAGGATCCCCTCAGAGTTCCAATATTTTTACAGGTGTAGCCCCAGGCGATTATAATATTTTGGTTACCGATCTGGACTCCAACACCGCACCTTTATGTTCAGATGAAGCCATTGTGAACGTTTCCACGGTAAATTCACCCTTAATTACGGCCACACCAAGTAGCGATGTAACCTGTTTTGGATCTGATGATGGTACCATATCGGTGGAATTACAACCAGGGACAGATACGGATACGCCTATAAACTATGTTTTGTATCAAGGTGCAACAGCTACAATCATAGCGGGACCACAAGGTTCTCCGGTATTTGATGACCTTCAACCAGGTACTTATCAAGTAGAGGCCGTATCCGATAGAGGATGTACGGACCGGTCCGGAAATGTTATCATAGATGAGCCAACACAATTGATGATGAATGCAGTGAACACGGAGTTCAGTTGTAATCCATCAAGCAATCAATTTAGCACGGCCACCATCACGATTTATACCGATGACAATGGCGATGGCACAGGAACACCTACGGGTTCGGGCTCGTATACCTATAGCATGAACGATGGTACCCCTCAATTTGATGGTACCAATTTCCAGACCAGCAATACCTTCGAGGTAATTGATAATGGAACCGATCAAACAATAATTTTGACGGCAAGGGACCAAAACGGATGTGAGCAGACCGCAACGGTGAACATCAATACACCTACGGACATTACTTTTAGTTACAATGTGAATCAAATTACTTGTGATGCTTCCGGAACTGGCGTAAGCCCAGGTTCCATTGATATTATCGTAAATGAAGGACCGGGAAATTACGAAGTCGAAATTCTTCCATTGGGCTCGGAACCTGCCCGAAGTTCAGGTGGCACTGACCGAGTAACCTGGGATATTGCTACACCTGGGGATTACATTTTTGCTGTAACCGATGTTGGCAGTGGTGGTTGTACCTATTTGACTACTACCATCAATATGCCGGAGTACAATAATATCGAAGCTGTTATTGCCGAGGTGGAACCTGTGACCTGTTTCAACGGTTCCGATGGTGTCATCAGTTTGGATATTGCAAATTACAGCGGCACATATAATTATGAGGTGTTCTCCAGGGACAATGCCGGGGTCGAAACGTCTACTGGGATAACGGGTAGTTTTGATACGAACGCTCCGATAAATTCGCCGGAAATTATTGAAAATGTACCAGCAGGTAATTTGGTAGTAAGAATTGAAGCTTTGGATGCTCCATATTGTGATGCAGTGAGCAATGTTACAACGGTGCGCTCTCCTGATAGACCTTTGACCGTGGATGCGGTACAAACATCACCAGTAACATGTAATGTGCCCGGATTCGGTGAGATTACAGCTTCGGGTGATGGAGGATGGGGAACCTACGAGTACCAATTGGTAGCTTCGGATGGTACGGTATTGGTGGATTACCCTAATACCAACCCTGTTTTTGAGAACCTTTCGACCGATACGTATACCGTTAATGTAAGGGATTTGAGGGGATGCGAATCCACTATCAATATTGATTTGCCATTGCCCACACCAATTTCAGCGGATATTCAGGTAGTGAGCCCATTGGCCTGTAATAATGATAACGATGCCATTATCGAAGCATACAATGTGGTTGGCGGACAAGGTCCAGGAAACTATCTGTATCAATTAAACAGAATTACGGACGGTACCAATAGCGGTCTTCAAACAACCACTACCTTTGCAAATTTATCCGCAGGAGCATATACCATTACCATTTTTGATGGATGGAACTGTAGCTTTACTACAGCTCCTATTACAGTCCAAGACCCAGAGATTGTTGTTGCTGAACTGGTTGAGCTTCAGCCCCCGGGATGTGGGGACTTGGGTAGAATGGAGCTCACGGTGACCAACCCGGAACCGGGAGTGGATTATTTTTACCGAAGAGCTGGTACCACAGACCCGTTTATGCCTTTTGGAGCTGGTATGACGAGTGTGGAAATTGCCGCGGACATTACCTTAGATCCCGGACCCTTCCAATATGATGTGCAGAATTCCAACGGTTGTCCGTTCGAGAAATCAAATCAGATTTCATTGGACCCCGCAGCCCCTTTGGTGATTGCATTGGATTTGACCAACGCGACCATCAATTGTGCGGGCGAGGCAACGGGAATTATCCGTTCCGAAGCATTCGGCGGAATCGGAAATTATGTCTACACCTTGGTGAATTCCAACACTATGCCACCAACAGCGGTATCGATAGTGCGTCCTGCCCAAAATTCTGGAATTTTTAGGGAATTGAATCCCGGCACCTATTATGTGTATGCGCAGAGCGGTGGTTGTGAGGCTATTTCCGACCCTATTGTTATAGAACCAAAAGATCCATTGGTGTTGGATTATTTGGAAGCAGTTCCTGTGGTTTGTGCTGGCGACATGAACGGACAGATTATCATAGAGGCCAGTGGAGGTACTGGTCAAATTAGATATTCCATTTCCGATACATTGAGCGAGTTTTTTGAAGCTGATGATCCTGATAACCCCAACAGAAAAACCTTTACAGATTTGGCACCGAGAACCTACGACATCATTATCCAAGATGATTTGGGATGTACGATCACCAGAACCGTGGAGATTACCCAACCCATGGAGTTGGTTGCGGGCGTTGTGGAAACTACCCCTGAAACCTGTATGGGCGATGGGGATGGCACAATGACCATCGAGGTTACTGGTGGAACAGCACCATACTATACCAGTGTGAATTCAGCGGACGATGCCGATTTTGTGCAAAACGATGATTTATTCTTTGACAACCTTCAAGGAGGTGAAACCTATGTTGTGTTCGTTCGTGACGCCAATGGCTGTCAGACCAATATAATCGCTGACATCGGCGTGGGAGTGGATATTGTTGCGGAACCTATTGTGGAATATGGTTGTGAAGGCATTTTTCCCAATAGTACGGTCACCATAAATATTGAAGATAGTTCCCAATTATCCGATTTGTTGTTCTCCCTGGATGTGGACGATGTGATGATGGCGACCGAACAACGTACCTTCGGGGATTTGCCAGCAGGAGAACATACCGTATTTATTTACCATTCCAATGGTTGTGTCACTTTTGTGGAATTTGAAGTTGACGCTTACGAGCCACTGACCTTGGAAGCAACCAAAACGGGCCCTGGGGAGGTTACGGCAGTGGCATCTGGCGGATTCGGTGGTTATGAATATTTCTTCCAAGGTGAATCCTATGGTGAGGTCAACACCTTTAGCATCACACAGGATTCCAACATTAATATTATGGTTCGTGACCAAAACGGTTGTGAGGCAACTTTGGTAATGCCGTTCAATTTTGAGGGAATGCCCGAAATGCCAAACTTCTTTACACCGGATGGCGATAACCTTAACGATTACTGGTATCCTGAAAACCGCGAATACTTCCCCTTTATAGATGTAATTATTTATGATAGGTACGGCAGGGTTGTGGCTCGTTTGGACCAAGTGAAAAAATGGGATGGCACCTATGAAGGTAAACCTTTGCCAACCGGAGACTACTGGTATGTAGTAAATGCAAACGATAACGAAAAACAGCAGTTTGTAGGTCATTTTACGTTGTATCGATAGCAAATCAACACAAACTACGTATACTTTTCAAACTCCAGTAATTCGGTTCTTTTTCATAATCAGCATAATACCAAGAGCAGTGACAGAAAAAGGTGTTTAACTGATTTAAATCATTGTAAACCAGATAATAGTAGGGTAAATTGTGTTGCTTGTGAAAAATGGAGCTCCAAGATCCTTTTCGTAAGGTTATTAACTTAAACATTAAGATCATGAAAAAGCTATTATTGGTTCTTTTTGTGCTGGGGTTGGTAGCACCTATGCAATCTCAAATCATTAAGACAGAGGAATTATCAGAGGTAGTTGTGTATGCCACAAACTACAAGTATCTGAACAGCATTGATACTCAGGAAGAAGCTTCCGTGCCAGTAGAAATGCTTAGACGTAAAGTAGCAGCTTTCGATGTAAAGAACTCAGAGTATTATCAAGATGACTATGATGTTTACAACATTAATTTCTATATCCCAGAGGGTAAGATTTTAGCTGCGTATGACAAGGACGGAAAAATAATCCGTACTGCTGAAAGATTTAAGAACATTAACCTGCCCAATTCTGTGAAAGCAGCTGTCGTGGACAGATTCCCTGAATGGACCATCACCAAGGACACTTATATAACACATTATTACGATAATAAAGGTGTTACCAAAAAGTACAAATTGAAATTGGAAAATGGA
Source organism: [Muricauda] lutisoli (nom. illeg.) (assembly GCF_017313105.1). Classification (GTDB taxonomy): domain Bacteria; phylum Bacteroidota; class Bacteroidia; order Flavobacteriales; family Flavobacteriaceae; genus Flagellimonas; species Flagellimonas lutisoli. The sequence goes on from NZ_JAFLND010000001.1 coordinate 534,669, forward strand.
GATAAGGTGTTGAGAGTAAAAGTGGATGAAAAAGGTGAATTCCTGTAGCGGGTAAGTTCCTAATGTTCATTAATGAACAATAAAATTAGTTACAATGTCTGTATTAAAAGTTATTGAGATTTTAGGTAATTCTACCGATAGTTTTGAAGATGCCATTCAAAATGTAATAAATGAAGCATCTAAATCGGTAAGGAACATTAAGTCTGTGTATGTCCAAGATATGCAGGTTAGCGTTAAGGAAGGTAAAATTTCAGAATACCGTGTCAATGCCAAAGTTACCTTCGGTATTGTCGGTGAATAAAGTTTTTCTTTCCTAGGAATATGGTCCAAGCAAAGTTTTGTTTTGGACCATATTTTTTTGTAAAAATTTAGAAGTCTATGGGTTTACTCCTTTGAATTAAAGGATTTACGTGTTTTTTCCAATAATTGGATGGCCTCTTCATCCGAAACCTCCCTGAATTGGTTATAAAACTGTCCCACCGCATGAAAGTTATATGGTGTTTCCAAGCAGATTACTTCATCAATATAATTGGAAGACCCCATGTTTTCAATGGCACTTCTTGGGGCAACAGGGATAGTCACGACTACTTTTTTCGGGTGTTTTTTATAGACCATTTGCGCCGTGATCATGATGGTGTTTCCTGTGGCAACACCATCATCCACAATAATTACGGTTTTCCCTTTTAAATCCAAAGGTGAGCTATTCTGGTAATATTGGTTGTATCTTTTTCTTAGTTTTTGCCGTATGATTTCGGTTTCTTCAGCAATATAAGATGGGTCTATTCTGGCAGAATCGCTCAGGATGATATCATCTAAACTTACTGCACCAATCGCATATTCCCTATTATACGGATGGCCTATTTTTTTTGAAAGGGCCACATCTAACGGGGCATGAAGAGATTCTGCAACAATTGCTCCCAAAGGCAGTCCGCCCCTAGGAATAGCAAGGACCACAACATTTTCTTTTTTAAACTGCCGTAATCTATCTGCCAATTGTAGGCCGGCATCTGTTCTATCTTGAAACATTTTCCTTTGTTGTTTTAAACCATTTATCAAACCATTCAGCCGCTATATTAGCCACTGTTTCAAGCTTTCCAGGCTCTCCGAACAGATGGGTTGCCCCAGGGATTATTTCCATTTTCTTTTGGCATTCAAGCTTTTCATAAGCTTTTTGGTTCAGCCAGATTACCTCGGTATCAAGCCCGCCTACCAGCAATAGGGTGGGGGCTTTTACCATATTGAGTTCATCAAGGGCAAGGTCGGGCCTGCCCCCTCGTGAAACTACTGCACTAATGGAGTTTCCAAAATGGGCGGCAGCCCTAAGTGCAGAAGCTGCTCCCGTACTGGCGCCAAAATAGCCCATGGGCAATTTTAAAGTATTATGTTGGTGATAAGCCCATTGGGTGGTTTCGATTAGCCGCTTGGTAAGTTTATTGATATCAAAGCGATTTTGATAAATCCTGTCCTCTTGCTCGGTCAATAGATCAAATAACAATGTGGCTATTCCCTTAGCTTGAAGAATATGGGCCACAAAGTTATTTCTGGTGCTAAATCTGCTGCTTCCGCTCCCATGGGAGAAAATGACCAATCCTTTGGGATTGTCGGGTATGGTAAGGTTGCCCGCTAAGGTGGCATCTGTTACATTGATGTTTATTTCCGGGGTCGTCATTATTTCCTTCGATTTATACGTGTCCTCAATTGATGAAGCTAGGAAGATTCCTTTGGGCGGACAATGACGGGAATCATGTGAAAAAAATCTATGGAGCTGTTAATTAATGGTTTAAATGCTCCCTATGGTTTTCTTGTATATGGGGGAATATTTTAGGATAATTTTTTTCTGGACAGCAGAAAACCTTTGTTGGCCAAAAAACGATAAAAGTTTTAAGTACTCTATGTTTAAATCTTGTCAAAATTTATATTTTTGCAGTCCCTTTTCGGGATGTGGCGCAGTCTGGTAGCGTACACGCATGGGGTGCGTGTGGTCGCTGGTTCGAATCCAGTCATCCCGACGAACCGGTAAAACAAAGTTTTGCCGGTTTTTTTTATCTTATCTTGAACGGGGACATGAATGTAATTTTAGTTAGAGCTAAGCATTCTAAACTCATTTTTGGAAATACCTCATTTCTCTGCAGATTTACATAATCGGATGTTTTTTTCTATGTTTAGAATACCTCGCCTAAGGACTTAAATTTCAAGGTGATTATAAGATGTTGATAACCAGTTGGTCAAATCGAATTGGGCTAACCTGTAATAATGGTAGGAACATCCGTAACTTGGGTACAGGGGATAACGGTTCGGCCTGTTATTTTTGTAGTATATAATTAGCTAAACGATCAAAGTAAAGTAGGATGAAAATGAATGTGAAATGGGTGCTGGCCATTTTTGTTGTTGTTTTTTGGGGTAAATCCTGGGGGCAAGATTCCCCTAAAAGTGTTACGGCAAAATACATCGATCAAGAAATTACTTTGGATGGTGTACTGGACGAACCCATATGGCAAACAACAGAGATAGCTGGGGATTTTCAACAATTTTTTCCATCGGATCAGGTTGCGGCGGAATATCCTACGGAAATTCGCATCCTCTATTCCGATACCCATTTATATGTTGGTATCTATGCGGAAAAACCACCTGGGGATTATGTAGTATCAACTTTAAGAAGGGATTTTGGAGCACTTTCCAATGACAATATTTCATTATTGTTCGATACGTTCAGTGATGGTACTACAGCATATTTTTTTGGGGTGACACCTTATGGCGTACTTCGCGAAGGGTTGGTTTCCGATGGAGGGAATGACTTTAACAATACTTGGGATATTAAATGGCAAGCAGAAGCCACCCGATTTGATGACCACTTTGTTATAGAGATTGCCATACCCTTTACTTCATTGAAATTTGTTGAGGGATCCACAAGCTGGCGTTTTCGTCCTTACCGATGGAATAATCAAGCAAATCAACAGGATACCTGGGTAAAAGTGCCCCAAAATCAAAACTTATCCAGTTTGGCCGATATGGGGGAACTGTACTTTGAAAAACCTTTGGGCCGTTCAAGGACCCCGTTTGCCATAATTCCCTATATAAATGCACTGGCGGAAAAAGACTATGCAGTCGATGATGCCAAAACTAAGTTTAAAACAGGTGGCGATGCCAAAATAGCCATTGGTAACGGTATGAATCTGGATTTGACGTTAAACCCTGATTTTTCAAACGTGGAAGTGGATGATATTTTTACCAATCTAACTCGATTTGAAGTCCGTTTGCCCGAAAAGCGACAGTTTTTCATTGATAATAGTGACCTTTTCGAAAATTTCGGCAATACGTTTAATGAGGCTAGACCATTTTTTTCACGAAGAATAGGATTGGCCCGGGATACATTGGGCAACCTTATTCAAAATGACATTATAGCAGGTGCCAGATTGAGCGGAAAATTGGACAATAATTGGCGTTTAGGTTTTTTAAACATTCAAACCGCTAAAGACGCAATCAACGAAATTCCTTCCAACAACAATATGATGGTGACTTTGCAAAGAAAAATAGGCAAGCGTTCAAACATTGGAGCTTTTTGGGTCAACCGACAGGCTATGGGAAATGATTCTTTTCTTGAACCCGGTGAAGAGTTCAATAGGGTTTTTGGAGTAGATTACAATTTGGCCTCTGCGGATAATATTTGGAACGGGCGGTTCTATCTCCACAAATCATTTCAGCCCAACGACCGTGTGGGAAATTTTTCCTCTCAAGCTACGGTAACCTATAATCCCCGCCATTGGGACATAACACAGGACCTGGTATACATTGACGAAGACTTTACAGCTGATCTTGGTTTTGTGCCACGTACCGACAGATTGAAGTGGGGCACTGGGATCAACTATATAATTTATGACAATTCAAAGGTGTTCAACACGCATTCTCCCGGTTTTTTGGGCATTACTTATTGGAGGCCAAGTCTGGATTACAAAAAAACCGACCATATGTATCGTTTTGGTTGGGAAACGTTCTTTAGAAATCAAGCAAGGGTAGAGGCAAGGTTCTCTAATAACTATATCTATTTGTTAGATCCTTTCGATCCCACTAGAACACCCGGAGCTGCACCCTTACCGGGAGACACTGGATATTACTTTAACCAGTTCAACCTTGCTTACGAATCCAACGCGACAAATGTATTCACGTATAATGCAGAAACAACTTTTGGACGGTTTTTCAATGGTGATATCACCGCTGTAAGGGGAGAGCTTGGTATACGTATACAGCCCAAAGCACAATTCAGTTTGGGTTTTGATTATAACAATATAAGGTTGCCGGGACCTTATGCCGAGGCGGAGATATTTTTCACGACTTTCCGTGCGGAAATCTCCTTTAGCAAAAAGCTTTTTTGGTCAACCTTGGCGCAGTATAGTGATCGCCAAGAAAACCTTGGTATAAACTCCAGGTTGCAATGGCGATTTGCTCAGCTTTCTGATTTATTCCTTGTATACAACGACAATTATTTTACCGGGGATTTTGGTCCCCGTTTCAGATCAATCAACCTAAAACTGACGTACTGGTTGAATTTATAGTGCTAGGTATGATAAACTATTAATATTTAACATATTAAATGGAATTCTATTTATCATTTACTTGAATTGAATAAAGTTTTCTTTGTAATTTGACACAAACACTTAAATAATGGCAAAATATACACTCAATATCAACGGCGAAAACCATGAGGTGGAAGCAGACCCATCAACTCCCATGCTTTGGGTACTTCGTGACCATTTGAACCTTGTGGGAACAAAATATGGATGCGGTATCGCGCAATGCGGTGCATGTACGATCCATTTGGAAGGTACTGCTACCCGCGCCTGTATGCTTACGGTGGCTTCTGTGGGAAATCAACAGGTCACAACTATTGAAGGTTTGTCCGAAGAGGGCGATCACCCCGTACAAAAAGCTTGGTTGGAAGTGGATGTGCCCCAATGTGGATATTGTCAGGCCGGGCAGATTATGACCGCCGCGGCTTTGCTGGACAAAAACCCTAACCCGACCGACAACGAAATTGAGATGGCCATGAACGGCAATATCTGCCGTTGCGGAACCTATACCCGCATCAAAAAAGCTGTGAAATTGGCCGCCAGTTCTAAATAAGAACTGATTTAATCATCTAAAAACTACCACAACATGTCACAACAAAAAAATATCAATACTCTTGGGCGTAGAGCCTTTTTGCGCAACTCCAGTTTGGCAGGAGGCGGACTGATCTTGGGCTTTAGCTGGCTGAATTCCTGTAAACCCAAACAGGTTACTGAAGCAGCGGTCATGGAAATGCCCGAGGAGTGGTTTGAAATCAATGCGTATTTGAAAATCGGAGAAAATGGGGTAGCCACCATTTATTGTCCAAATCCTGAATTTGGACAAGGAGTGATGACTTCCATGCCCATGTTGGTGGCAGAAGAACTGGATATTGCTTGGGAAAAGGTGATGGTAGAGATGGCACCTTATGATGCAGAAATCTATGGTAGACAATTTACAGGGGGCAGTCAAGGGATACGAACAAGATGGGAAGGACTCAGAACAGTGGGTGCTTCGGCCAAGCAAATGCTTAAAGAAGCTGCTGCGAAAAAATGGGGTGTGCCCGTGTCGGAAATATCCACTGCTGATGGGGTGTTGACCCATGATCCCACAGGAAACACATTGGGATATGGAGAAGTGGCTGCTGCAGCTATGGACGTTGCTGTACCTGAAGAAGTTACCTTGAAATCTCCAAAAGAGTTTAAGATAATCAGCAATTCCAAAAAGAATGTTGAAGGCAAAAAAATTGTGACCGGTAAACCCATGTTCGGGGTGGATTATCAATACGAAGGTGCTTTGGTGGCCATGGCTGCCCATCCACCTGCATTTGGGTTAAAATTGAAGTCTTTTGATGCTACGCAGGCCAAATCCATGCCCGGAATTGTGGATGTTTTTCAAATAAAGACCTATGCCGAAGATTACCAACGAAATTTTTTCGATACCAATGCCTTTACGGAATTGGTCGTGGTGGTCGGGAAATCCACATGGGAAGTAATGAACGCCAAAAAGAAATTGGATGTGCAATGGGAGCCTTTTTCCGATTATGAATACACAGCAGATAGATTTGGCAATAAATCTCAGGTAAAAGTTCCCAGTGGTCTCGAAAGTACAGAGGCACATTATGCCAAAATGGAAGAAATGGCTGCAAAACCAGGACAGGTGGTCCGTAAAGATGGAGACCCTGACAGTGCATTTAAAAACGCGGCAAAAGTTATTGAAAGAAGTTATACCTGCCCATTTTTGGCACATAACTGTATGGAGCCTATGAATTTCTTCGCTCATGTTACCGATGATGGCGCAAAATTGGCTGGACCCTTGCAAGCACCCCTATTAATTGAAGGGGCCATTGCAGCAAGTCTGGGCCTTCCTCCAGAAAAGGTGGATATTGAAATGACCCGAATGGGAGGCGGTTTCGGAAGAAGGGCCTATTCACATTACGCCATAGAGGCAGGGCTCATTTCCAAAAAGGTAAAAGCTCCGGTAAAATTGGTCTATTCTCGTGAAGACGATATGACCTTTGGTATTTACAGACCATCTTACCAAGCCACGTACAGAGCCGCTTTGGACGAAAATAATAATTTGGTTGCCTTCCACGTGAAGGCCGGCGGAATACCGGAAACACCCATTTTTGCCGATAGATTTCCGGCAGGGGCAGTAGACAATTATATGGCTGAGCAATGGGAGCACAACTCCAATATCACCATAGGTGCTTTCCGTGCACCAAGGTCAAATTTTATGGCCGGTGTGGAACAGGCCTTCTTGGATGAGGTTGCCGAATTGGCCGGGAAGGACCCGATCTCTTTCAGATTGGAGCTTCTGGATAAGGCAATGACCAATCCGGTAGGGGAAAACAACGATTATGAAGCGGATAGATTGGCCGGTGTATTGGAATTGGTCAGGGACAAATCCGATTGGGGCACCGAAAAACAAGGTGTATTCCGTGGTGTAGCGGCATACTTCTGTCATAATACGTACGCGGCACATGTTATTGATGTGGTCAAGGGCAATGATGGAACCCCTCGAGTGGAAAATGCAGTGTGTGCCATGGATTGTGGTATTGTGGTCAACCCCGATGCCGCTGCGAATATGTGCGAAGGAGGTATTGTGGACGGTGTTGGTAATGCCATGTATGGGGGACTTACTTTTAGAGATGGGGCAACCCAACAGGATAATTTTGACAAGTACCGTATCATTAGGCATAGCGAGGCACCTAAAAACATTGAGGTGCATTTTGTACAGAATGAAATTGACCCTACAGGTTTGGGTGAGCCACCTTTTCCACCAGTGATGGGAGCTTTGGCCAATGCCCTGTACAAAGCAGAGGGAAGACGATTGTACAATCAGCCCTTTATTGCCGATAAGCCACCCATTGTTGGTTAATTGATGGAATACTGTTTTAAGTGACCTTGAGGTGTGTGAAAATTTGTTTTTTGGTCTTTGTGAATTTTGTAAATAATACTGGTTTTAATAGAAAAGCCCGTAATTCTCAACAGTTACCATTTCAGATTGGCTAGGTATTTAGTAGATTTGGGAATAAACCAAACTATCTAGCTGACTCATGACCTCAAAACAACGCTCATTTTATTTTCTTTTTACGTTTTTATTGACTTGTGCAACCTTTGCCCAAGATTTTGAAGCCTTGCAATACCGTACCATTGGACCTGCTCGAGGAGGTAGGGTAACCACCGTCACGGGAACGGCAATGCTTCCCGGTACTTTTTATTTTGGTGCTACAGGTGCCGGTGTATGGAAAACCGAGGACTACGGGACTAGTTGGCACAATGTTTCCGATGGATTTTTTAAAACACCATCTATTGGGGCCATCGAAATTGCTGCCAATGATCCGAATATCATTTATGTAGGTACAGGTTCCGATGGAATTCGCAGTAACATCATTCAAGGGAAAGGCATGTATAAATCCATTGATGCTGGAAAAACATGGGAGCATATCGGATTGGAAAACGCAGGTCAGATCGGTGCCGTTGAAATAGACCCTACCAACAGTAATATTGTTTGGGTGGCGGCTATAGGTAATGCTTTTAAACCCAATAAAGAACGCGGTATATTTAAAACAACCGATGGCGGTAAAACTTGGGAAAAGGTATTATATGTTTCCGAAGAAACCGGTTTTGCCGATTTGGAACTTCTTCCGGGCAATCCCAATGTGGTGTACGCTGCGGCATGGAAAGCACGTCGTACACCTTGGACCATCGATTCTGGAGGAAAGAACAGCGAAGGAGGTATTTATAAATCCATTAACGGTGGAAAAGACTGGGAAAAATTGGAAAAAGGTCTTCCCGAAGGATTGATCGGAAAGATTGATCTGGCCGTATCGCCCATCGACTCCAAAATACTTTATGCCGTTATTGAAGCTCCAGATGAGGATAGAGGACTTTATAAATCCATTGATCAAGGTAAATCCTTCACACATGTTTCAGATGACATAAGGTTGGTGAACCGGCCTTTCTACTATACCAATATTGAATTGGATCCTACCAACCCGGATATTGTCTACTCCAATGCCAATCCTTTGATAAAATCCACGGATGGAGGAAAAACATGGACAAGGATGAGTGTTCCCCATGGGGATAATCACGATATCTGGCTCAATCCGGACAATCCCGATTTGTTGATTCAAAGTAACGATGGAGGTGCCAATGTATCCCACAATGGTGGAAAAACATGGTCAACCCAATACAACCAACCTACAGCTGAAATTTATCAAGTAGCAGTGGATGACCAATACCCATATTGGGTTTATGGAGCGCAGCAAGACAACACTACCTTGGCCATCCCAAGTATGGCCCCAAAGGCAACATCTCCAGCGAACGGAAGTGTAATGATGGCTGTCGGTGGTTGTGAAACAGGTCCCGTAATTCCAATGCCCGGCAATCACTATATTGTTTATAACAACTGTAAGGGTCGCTTTAGCGTGTACAGCAAAAAAACAGGACAAAGTCGTGAGTATTCCATTGGCGCATCCAATATTTATGGGCACAATCCAAAGGATTTAAAATATAGATTCCAGCGTGTGGCCCCCATCCATGTTTCTCCTTTTGACCCTGAAGTGGTGTACATGGGTTCTCAGTTCTTGCACAAAACCAGTAATGGCGGTAAAACATGGGAAATTATTTCTCCAGACTTGACAGAAAATGACCCTGATAAACAAGTAATTTCAGGAAAACCGATCACAAGGGATATTACTGGCGAAGAATATTACAGTACGCTTTATTCCATCCGTGAATCCAAAATAAGCAAAGGTGTTATTTGGACGGGATCTAACGATGGTGTTATTTCCATTACCAAAGATGGTGGTAAAACATGGGAAAATGTTACACCTAAAAAATTACCTAAGGGAGGGAGAGTTGAGTCGATAGAGCCATCTCAATTCAATCCTGAAAAGGCCTACATAGCGGTAGACCGCCATTTGTTGGGAGATACCACACCCTATCTTTATAAAACGGATGATTATGGCAAAAGCTGGGAATTGATCAGTACCGAATCCAACGGGATACCATCCGACCATACCACAAGGGTGTTACGGGAAGACCCGGTACGAGAAGGATTGTTGTATGCAGGTACCGAGTACGGAATGTTCATATCCTTTGATGATGGCGGAACCTGGAAAAAGTTTCAACAGAACCTACCGGTGACCCCCATAACGGATATCACCTTGTTCCGAGGTGATTTGGTGTTGAGTACCATGGGACGTGGGTTCTGGATTTTGGACAATATTACCAGTCTTCAAGATGAAAACATTACGCAGTTGGGAGACACTCCCGTATTGTTCAAGCCGGATGATACATACAGGTATCAAACTCCAAGGGGAGGAGGCGATTTCCCATCGTACCCATCAACCAGTGTAATTATCGATTATTACCTGCCAGCCGATAGCAAAGATGGTGTGAGCCTTCAAATTATGGATGCTCAAGGAAAAGAGGTCGCGACCATTGTGAGCGACTCCACAAAACTGAAATCCACTACTGAAAAAGTTGAGGACATGAGCCTTAGTATGACTTTTGTTTATATGGATGAAAAGTTGGAAACAAAAAAGGGATTGAACCGTTTCAACTGGAACCTGGAACAAAAAGGTGCTTGGGCAAAGAACAAAAGAAGACGCTACAGAAACGGACCCATGGTATTGCCTGGCATGTACACCGCAAAGCTAACGGTCGGTGATCAATCCTTCGAGAAATCTTTCGAAGTCCTAATGGATCCAAAACTCGAAGAGGATGGGGTTTCTTTATCCGATATGAAAGAACAGCAGGAATTTCAGTTTAAAATAATTGATTTGTTGTCCGAAGCAAGGATGCTTCAAGATAAAATAGAGGATAAAATCAAAGAGCTTGAAAAATCAAAGGTCGGAGAAGCCAAAATCAAGCAGTACAAAGATATTTTAAAGGAGCTCAAGAATGATGAAGGCGCCTATCCCGAAGTGGTGATGGTGTCACAGATTTCGTATCTCTACTATATTTTAAGTAGTGCGGATAAGGTTCCGGGCCAAGAGGAAAAGGACCAGTACCAAGCTTTGTTGAACCAGTTTAACCAGCTTAAGGAAAAAGCTTCTGGTATTTAGTTTTGGATTTATTTGCCAATGAATTGGACCCCAAACAAAACTTGCTGCCCAAGGATGGTATTGTAAATTATTTTGGTCCTATGGTAAATCAGAATCAAGCTGATTTTTACTTTGGACAACTCAAAAAGACCATACCCTGGGAGCACGATGTGATCCATATGTTCGGCAAGCGAATCGTGACCAAACGAAAAGTGGCCTGGTATGGGGACAGCCCCTTTGAATATACCTATTCCAAAAGCACTAAAAAGGCATTGTTGTGGACACCTGAGCTAATGGAACTGAAAGAGCTTGCCGAAAAACTCACAGAGGAGACCTATAATTCCTGTTTGCTCAATTTGTATCATTCGGGAGAAGAAGGTATGGGTTGGCACAGCGATGATGAAAAAGAATTGAAACGGAACGGTGCCATAGCTTCTTTGAGTTTTGGGGCCGAGCGAAAATTTGTTTTTAAACACAAAACCACCAAAGAAAAAGTGGAGTTACGTTTGGATCATGGTAGTTTATTGGTAATGAAGGGTACGACCCAAGAGCACTGGCTCCACCGTTTACCACCAACAAAAAAAGTTGGAACACCAAGGATAAACCTTACGTTTAGAACCATTGAAACAAACTGAATTTGGGTACCTTAAACATTTGGTAATTCGATTTGGAGCGTATTCATTGAAATGGTCTCTATATTGCAACTTGTTAAGTTACTTTAAGTCAATGAAAGACCTATTCCTTATCCTTTTCGCCATCGGGTCTTTGCTGCATTCTTATGGACAGACCATAGACGTTATCTCATATAATATCCGGTATGATAATCCAGATGACGCGCCAAATAACTGGGACAATAGGAAGGACTTTTTGATTTCCCAACTCAAATTTTACCATCCCGATGTGTTCGGTATTCAGGAAGGGTTGATTCATCAAGTGAAGGAAATTGATAACGGATTGGAAGAATACGCTTATTTTGGTGTGGGCCGAGACTATGGTGATGAAAGAGGGGAGCATACCGCCGTTTTCTATAATGAACGAATGGTGAAACTTTTGGAAGAATCTACATTTTGGTTATCCACCACATCGGAAAAACCATCTAAAGGGTGGGATGCCGCTCTTCCTCGGACTTGTACTTATGGAATCTTTGAAAACAAAAGTGATGGCGAAAAATTCATGGTCTTCAATACCCATTTCGATCATGTTGGGGTAAAAGCACGTGAAGAAAGTTCCAAGCTTATCCTTAAAAAGATAAACGAATTGAACATTGAAAACTATCCTGTAGTGTTAATGGGCGATTTTAATCTGGAAAGTGATAGTCCGGGCGTACAGGTGATTTTAACCGAAATGGCAGACGCCCATATTGCCGCCGGAGAAAACGCTTTTGGTCCAGAAGGAACTTTTAATGGCTTTGAATTCAATAAACCTGTAGTAAAAAGAATCGATTACATTTTTGTCTCCTATGACTTTGAAGTTTTAAAAAGTGCCATCCTGAGCGATTCCAAAGATACCCGATACCCATCGGACCACTTGCCCGTTTTTGCTCGATTGAAATATTGAAGGAAGTAAATCAACCATGGTCTTTACTTTTATTTTTTAGCTCAGGGGCTTCTTATTATTAGTATTGATTTTAAGTAACTCGAAAAAACCCAAAAACAATGTTAATTTTATAAAGATGTTCGAGGTAATTATTCAGATTGTTAACAGAAATTTTTAACTTGAAAGGGAATTAATCAACATTATGGCAACTTTTACACTTAACATCAACGGAACAAAACAAGAGGTCGATGTAGATCCGTCTACACCAGTCCTCTGGGTTTTACGAGATCACTTGAATTTAGTCGGAACAAAATATGGCTGTGGAATCGCGCAATGCGGAGCCTGCACCATTCATTTGAACGGAACAGCGACAAGAGCTTGTATGCTTACCGTTTCATCCGTAGGGAACTCTGAAATCACAACAATAGAAGGATTATCCGAAGAAGGTGACCACCCGGTCCAAAAAGCTTGGCTGGAAGTGGATGTCCCTCAATGCGGATACTGTCAAGCAGGTCAAATTATGACCGCTTCCGCCCTTTTGGAGAAAAATCCAAATCCAACGGACGAAGAAATTGAAATGGCCATGAATGGCAATATCTGCCGTTGTGGAACGTACACAAGAATCAAAAAAGCCGTGAAACTAGCGGCTAAATCATAATCCATAAAACTAGTATAATGACACTTGTAAAGACAAAAATAGGACGACGCGCCTTTATTAGGAATACAGGATTGGCTAGTGGTGGACTTGTTATTGGGTTTAGCTGGTTAGCTTCTTGTAAAATGACTCCTGAGCAGGTAAAAAGCTTGCCAGATGAGTGGTTTGAACTTAACGGATATCTAAAAGTAGGGGACAATGGTATGGTTACGATCATGTCACCGAACCCAGAAATTGGTCAAAATGTAAAAACTTCCATGCCCATGATCGTGGCTGAAGAGCTCGATACAGCTTGGAAGGATGTGATTGTGGAACAAGCACCACTGAACACCGACATTTTTACACGCCAACTGGCAGGTGGTAGCCAATCCATTCGACAAGGATGGGAAAGTTTGCGAATGGCGGGGGCCACTGCAAGACATATGTTGAAAGAAGCCGCCGCACAAGCTTGGGGCGTTTCTGCAGATGAAATTACCACCAAAGATGGTGTGTTGACCCACGAAGCAAGTGGGAATTCAGCTGGCTATGGAGAAATGGCCTCTGCTGCCACTGGCATTGAAGTGCCCGAAGAGGTGCAGTTAAAAGACAATGGAAACTTTTCCATTATTGGTACGGACAAGAAGAATGTGGATGGTAAAAAAATAGTTACCGGTAAACCACTTTTTGGATTGGATGTGTATAAAGAAGGAATGTTGACAGCCATGATTGTACATCCGCCAGCTTTTGGAATGAAATTCAAAAGCATGAATGCCGAATCGGTAAAATCAATGCCTGGAATAAAAGATGTATTCCATTTTGAGGCGTATCCTGAAGATACAGAAAAAAGGTGGTCGGATGGAGGTGCCATTCCAGAATTGGTGGCGATTGTTGGCGACAGTACATGGGAGTGTATGCAGGCCAAAAAAGCTTTGGATGTAGAATGGGAAGAGGTGTCCAAGTTGGAAAGTACATCATACCACGATCAAGCCCTTGCATCACTTTTGGAAAAACCACAAGAAGAGCCCGCAAGAAAAGATGGGGATGTGGACGCAGCTTTTGCAAAAGCCGCAAAAATCGTTGAAAGTACCTATTCAGCACCCTATTTGGCCCATAATACTATGGAGCCCATGAACTTTTTTGCACATGTTACGCCCGAAAAAGCTGAGTTGCTCGGTCCAATACAAACCCCGGAGTTTTTAGAACAAACTTTGGTGTCCAGGTTGGGAATGCCAGCGGAAAAAATAGATGTAATGATGACCCGTATGGGAGGTGGTTTTGGCCGTCGCTTATATGGAACTTTTGCTGTAGAAGCAGCTGCGATTTCCCAAAAAATGAATGCCCCCGTTAAGTTGGTGTATTCGAGGGAAGATGATATGACACAAGGTACTTATCGTCCATCTTACAAAGTAAGATATAAAGCTGGTTTGGACGAAAACGGAAACCTGATAGCATGGCATGTTCGTGGAGCAGGTACCAATGATGATTTAATTTTCGAAAACCGCTTCCCGGCAGGAGCTGTGGACAACTATTTGGCGGAAAAGCATAGTTTGGAAACCAACGTAACTACGGGAGCTTGGAGAGCGCCACGTTCCAATTTTATCGCCGGTGCCGAACAGGCATTTATGGATGAGGTGGCAGAAGCTGCCGGTAAAGATCCATTGGAATTCCGATTGGAACTTTTTGATAGGGCCATAAATAATCCTGTGGGTGACCCAGAAAGAAACGATTACGATCCAGAACGCTATGCTGGAGTATTGAAGCTTGTTAAAGAAAAAGCCAATTGGGGCTCCGAAACCGGCAAAGCCCGTGGCGTAGCAGCCTATTACTGCCATAATTCCTACGTAGCTCAGGTTCTTGAGTTGGAGGATGGTGGCGACATGCCAAGAGTTGATAAAATAACTTGCGCTGTGGACTGCGGTATCGTGATCAATCCGTTGGCTGCTAAAAACCAGATAGAAGGTGGTATGATCGACGGTATTGGCCACTCAACCTATAGTGCCCTCACCTTTGAAGATGGAAGGCCGGAGCAATCCAATTTTGATACCTACCGTCTCATGCGTCACTCCGAAGCACCCAAAAATATAGAGGTACACTTCGTGGATAATGGCATAGATCCAACGGGTCTGGGAGAGCCTTCTTTGCCACCCGCAATTGGAGCCTTGTCCAATGCGCTGTACAAAGCAACCGGAAGACGTTATTACAAACAACCTTTCATTAATGATAAGCCGCCATTGGTTGGCTAAATCATATCGATTTAAAAATTAGAATTAACAACTGGTCAGTAGATGCTTTTTACTGGCCAGTTTTTATTTGTGTCTTTCACTAATTTTAATTTTCTACAATAAGTATCTGAAAAACAATATTTTATATTAAATAAAAATTTTTATAAAAAAAGTTGCAGTATTGGTTTTTTATTTATGTTTGCCCCATAAATGAGTCCAACTAATTTGGACGCATTGCCTACAAGCTTTGAAAACTTTTTTCATGTTCGGGCTTTTGGGGATAAGAAAGTCTACCCAAAAAGCCGTCTTAAGATTAAGACACCGGATACAAGGGCTGACTTTCGAAGAACTACACCATTTTAACCGTGATTTTTCACGGACTCCTTACTTTGTACCGTATACCGTATTCGAATTTCGTATCTGAGAACCATCAGTTCTACAGACCTCTTTTTAGCTATCTATAATTATAACATTACGAAATTTAAATGAAAACGAAATACATCGATTTAATCGAGCAGACTTATGATTTTCCCCAAGAGGAATTTGAGTTAAAGAACAATACGCTTCATTTCCACGGGATAGACCTTAACGATTTGGTGCAACGCTATGGTACACCCTTAAAGTTCACCTATTTGCCCAAAATATCGGACAACATACAAAGAGCGAAAGGTTGGTTCAACTCAGCTATTAAAAAACACAAATATGCTGGGAAGTACCACTATTGCTACTGCACCAAAAGCTCTCATTTTGAGCATGTACTGAACGAGGCGTTGAAAAACGATATCCACATCGAAACTTCTTCTGCTTTCGATATCAATATTGTGGAGCATTTAAAGAAGGCGGGCAAAATAACAAAGGACACCTATGTGATCTGCAATGGTTTTAAGCGGGATCAATACATTCAAAACATTGCCGGACTGATCAATGGAGGTCATCGCAACTGTATCCCCATTATTGATAATTATGAGGAAATCAACTTGTTGGGCGAAGCCATTGAGGGTAAATTCCAGATCGGAATCCGAATAGCCTCTGAAGAAGAGCCCAAATTTGAGTTTTATACTTCTAGATTGGGTATCGGGTACAAAAACATTGTTCCGTTCTACAACCAGTCCATAAAACCGAACACTCAAGTACAATTGAAGATGCTTCATTTCTTCATTAATACTGGAATTAGGGATACTGCCTACTACTGGAACGAGCTTTTGAAGTGTTTAAAAGTATACATCGCCCTAAAAAAAGTATGCCCAACCTTGGACAGCCTTAACATTGGAGGTGGTTTCCCCATCAAAAACTCACTGGCCTTTGAATATGATTATGAGTACATGGTGGACGAAATTATCCATCAAATAGGTCAGGCATGCGAGGAAGCTGGGGTGGAGGTGCCCAATATCTTCACGGAGTTCGGAAGCTTCACAGTAGGTGAAAGCGGTGGAAACATTTACGAAGTACTTTATCAAAAACAACAGAACGATCGCGAAAAGTGGAACATGATCAACTCATCTTTCATAACCACAATGCCAGATTCTTGGGCCATTAGTAAGCGATTCATCATGTTGGCCATCAACCGTTGGAACGATGAGTACGAACGTGTGCTTTTGGGTGGTCTAACATGTGATAGCGACGATTATTACAATTCGGAGCAGCACATGAACGCCATTTATTTGCCCAAATATAAAAAGGACAAACCCCTGTACATCGGGTTCTTTAACACGGGTGCTTACCAAGAAACCATTGGTGGATTCGGTGGATTACAGCATTGTTTGATTCCCAACCCCCAACATATCCTTATTGATAAGGATGAGGAAGGGAACCTGAACACTCGAGTGTTTGCAGAGCAGCAAACAGCAGGAGAGTTTCTCTCCATACTTGGTTACGGTAACAAAAAATCTGCTGATGTTATGGTAGAAGCCGATGATTTACCAGTGCCTAGCAATAATTGAAAAAGGAAGTATTGAAAAAAATGAAAACAGAAAGAACATATGCCGGTATTCCAAAGGAATACGGCTCGCCCGAAAAGGCAAAAGTAGTATTGTTGCCAGTTCCTTACGATGGCACCAGTACTTGGGGAAAAGGAGCGGATAAAGGTCCGGATGCCTTTTTGGAAGCCTCTGAAAACATGGAGGTATACGATATCGAAACCGATAGCGAAGTTTACAAGCAGGGAGTTTATCTGGCCGATACCCTAGATGGTTTTGAAACACCCGATGCCATGGTAGAAGCGGTACACACGACAGTGAAAGAGTATATTAACCGCAACAAACTTGTGACCATGGTAGGTGGGGAGCATTCCATTTCCATAGGAGCAATCAGAGCCTTTAACGAATGTTTTGAAGATCTCACCGTACTTCAGATTGATGCACATGCCGATTTGCGCAAAGAATACGAAGGCACAAAATATAACCACGCCTGTGCATTGTACGAAGCCAACGAGACAACCAATTTGGTACAAGTCGGTATTAGAAGCATGGATTACAGCGAAACATTGGTGATGGACAAAGATCAAGTGTTTTTTGCCCACGAGATGATTTCCGATGATTTTTGGATGGATTCCGCCCTGGATTTGATGACGGACAACGTTTACATCACTTTTGACCTGGATGCTTTTGACCCCTCTATCTTGCCATCAACGGGAACACCGGAGCCAGGGGGACTTCTTTGGTACGAAACCCTTGATTTTTTGCGCAGGGTTTTTAGAGAAAAGAATGTGGTCGGGTTCGATATTGTGGAGCTATGTCCGAACGATATCGACAGGTCCTCCGATTTCTTGGCAGCAAAGCTTTACTATAAAATGTTGAGCTATAAATTTTCGAACAATCACGAATTTATGGAAGAAGGTTTTGACGATGATGTCGACGACTTTAAAAGATCCAAAAACAACTTAGATGATTACGATGAGTAACAAAGGAGAAATATCACAATTTATACAAAAATACTTTTTGCACTTTAACTCCGCAGCTCTTGTGGATGCCGCTAAAGGTTATGAGGACCAACTGAACAAAGGTTCCAAAATGTTGGTTTCCTTGGCTGGAGCGATGAGCACGGCCGAGCTTGGAAAAATTTTCGCTGAAATCATCCGTACCGATAAGGTCCATATTGTGTCCTGCACGGGAGCCAACTTGGAAGAGGATTTGATGAATCTGGTGGCGCACTCACACTATAAGCGTGTACCCAACTACAGGGATTTGACCCCACAAGAAGAATGGGACCTGTTGGAAAATGGCCTCAACCGTGTTACCGATACCTGTATTCCCGAAGAGGAAGCTTTTAGGAGGTTGCAAAAACACATTTACGACATTTGGAAAGAAGCAGACGAAAAAGGAGAACGCTATTTTCCGCATGAGTTTATGTACAAGTTGTTGCTCTCCGGAGTGTTGGAGCAGTACTACGAAATTGACATCAAGGATTCGTGGATGTACGCTGCTGCAAAGAAAAACTTGCCTATTGTGGTTCCTGGTTGGGAAGATAGCACCATGGGAAATATTTTTGCCAGCTACGTGATCAAAGGCGAATTAAAGGCCAGCACGGTAAAATCTGGTATTGAATACATGACCTTTTTGGCTGATTGGTATGCTAAAAACTCTGAAAATGGTATCGGATTCTTCCAGATCGGAGGAGGTATTGCCGGGGATTTCCCTATCTGCGTGGTACCCATGTTGTATCAGGATTTGGAGCAGACCGACACCCCGTTTTGGAGCTACTTCTGTCAAATCAGCGATTCCACCACAAGTTATGGTTCCTATTCGGGAGCAGTTCCCAATGAGAAAATAACTTGGGGCAAATTGGATATCGACACACCAAAATTCATTGTAGAATCGGATGCTACCATTGTAGCACCTTTGATTTTCGCTTACTTATTAGACATGTAACCATGAGAAAGGGACAAACAACAGTTTTAAAAAGAGTGATCGTTGATTACAAAAAGTTGGATAATACCATGCTCAACCTTCTTGTGGAGAAGTTTCCAGATGGTTACGACGATGATGATATCGTAACCTACAGGAATGCTAGTAACGAAGTCGTGGAGTGTGTTGAGGTAAGGACCGAGGATACCGCTTATTTGGTTAAAGTGAGCAAACGTTTGGTCATGGCAATGGAAGATTTTGACGACTCGGATACCGACGAAAGCGAAAACTCAGATTTGGACACCGAGGAATTGGAAGGTTCCGAGGAAGAATAGATCCACCACCTAACCTATACTAATGGAATCAAAGGCAATGGCTCTTCACTTGGCAAAAAGTATTAATATACCTGCCTGTCGGAGAGCTTTGAACATGGAATTGATTTATGGCGATAGGGATGAACTTTTTTATTCCGATGCATCACGTTACCTTTATATCTTCAGATATGGTGTTGTATCCTTTTTTGGATACAGTGAGGCGGAGATATCGCAACTTTTGATGGAAATCAAGCCATTTTGTGAAGAATGGAGGCAGTCCGATATTACCGAGACCATGGAAATGGAATTGGTCTCCGACCACGAGAAGTCTGTTATAGATCAGGATAAGGTAATACTGTCTAAATCCAATGTGGAAGGTATAAGGCTGGCGTTGTTGCACTTATCGCAATCCGTGGCCTTGGACCATTTTGCGGGGCTATCGGAACAAGCAATGAAAGAGACCCGTCGGCACACTACCTATCTAGAGTTAAATGGAAGGTTGGACATAGGAGGGAAGAAGTTGAAAAAACACATTGCAAAAGTGTTGAACATTAACAACCAGATCTCTGAAAACCTCTATATTTTTGATTCTCACGAAGTGGTATGGGAAGATTTGGAACTCGACCGATTGGATAAAGGTCTAAAACAGATTTTTGATCTAAAGGAACGATACCGAAATATAAAGGAACAGGGCATTGTGATCAAGGAAAACCTAAGTCTGTTCATGAATATTATGGACCATAGGGAGAGCAGTAGGCTCGAATGGATCATTATTATTTTGATTTTGGTCGAGGTTGTTGACTTGTTCATTATGCGATTAATCAGTTAAATACATATAAGTTTTGAGCGATTTTAAAATATTGGGTAGCGAAGAATGGTGCCAATTTGATGATTTGAGAATTCCGGCCATCAAGGCCAGGGTGGATTCTGGAGCAAAAACATCATCTATTCAAGCCAGTAAGATTAAAATTTTTACAAAAGGATTGGAAGAGTGGGTACGTTTTGAGGTCAACCCCGTTCAAGACAATAGAAGTATATCAATTTTATGTCAGGCCAAATTGGTCGATGTACGACATGTAAAGAGTTCGCAAGGCATTTCGGAAGAACGTCCCGTAATCAAGGCCAATGTGAACATTTCGGGCAATATATTCGAAATAGAACTGACTCTTGCGAACAGGGATACCATGGAGTATCGCATGTTGTTGGGCCGTGAGGCTATTAATGGCAGGTATTTGGTGGACCCTTCACAAAGTTTTGTGCAAGGTGGCGATATTACAGATGAAGAATTACAGGAGAAGTATGAACCTTTTACCACTGAGAAAAAGGGTCTTAGAATAGGTCTTTTGGCGAGTAACCCCAACCTTTACAGTAACAAAAGGATAATTGAGGCTGGTGAAATGCGTGGACATAAGGTAGTGTTCCTTAATGTGGAGCACGTTTACATGAAACTCGACGCCGCTACGCCTGAAATCAGGTATCGTGGGGGAAATATGTTGGACAAGTTCGATGCCGTGATTCCAAGAATTAAGCCTGCGGTTACTTTTTATGGATGCGCGCTTTTGCGGCAGTTCGATACCTTGGGTGTGTATTGCTTAAACTCCGCCGATTCCATAGGTAGGTCACGTGACAAGCTTTTTGCCTCCCAACTATTCTCCAAAAACGATATTCATATACCCACAACAGGATTTGCCAAATCCCCAATGGATACCAAGGACCTTATCCGTATGGTAAGTGGCGCCCCATTGATCATTAAGTTGCTAGAGAGTACCCAGGGAAAAGGCGTAGTGTTGGCTGAGACCAATAAAGCCGCAGAGAGTGTGATCAACGCCTTTAAAAGTGTACAGACCAACATTTTGGTGCAAGAGTTCATTAAAGAAGCCAATGGTCACGATATCCGCTGTTTTGTGGTAAATGGTAAAGTAGTGGCCTCCATGCAAAGAACTGCCCAAAAAGGAGAGTTCAGGGCAAACATTCACCAAGGTGGAGCTGCAGCAAAAGTCAAGATAACCCCAGAAGAGCGAAAATTGGCCATTAAATCTGCCAAGGTTTTCAATTTGGATGTAGCAGGGGTCGATTTGATTCGTTCCAATAAGGGACCTTTATTGTTGGAGGTAAACTCTTCACCAGGACTTCAAGGTATTGAGAATACCACGGGAAAAGATATTGCCAATGTAATGATCGAGACCATCGAGAAAAAATTGAAATACAAGCAATAATCTTGAAGGTGTGTTTCAATTATTTGAAATTCAATTGGTTGTCTGTTTTTCAGAAATATTTTCCTACAGAGGGCTCCAAAATCACGAGTATAAATTTAAAATGGGCATCCGTTAACGGATAACGCCCATTTGTTAATTGTACCCTTTCCAAGTCAAGAGACCGTGTTATGTTTGTCTCAGTTAACGAAAAGCAATACAGCTTAGTTAAAACCTTAAATAGGATGGGGTGATTATAGGGTACTTTGTGTTCTTTACCTAATGTCTTATTATTACAAGGTTTACGTTGCTCCAAGGGGTTTTTGAGGTTGAGCCCCTTGGTTGTAACGGTTTTCAAAAATCAAATTTGTTCCCATAAATTTGACCTACTTTTCGGAAAAGAGCCGTTTTTTACGGCTCTTTTTTATTTGAGACTCCTTCAAAAACTATCCGAAGGTCAAGTCATTCACAATTGTTCACATCTTTTAAGAAAACCAGAAAAGTCTAAGGTGTAAGTTTTTGGACAAAAAACCTACTTTTGTAATATAACATTTCAGGAGAAGATTTATGTCAGAACAAGTGGAAAGAATCAAAACATTGATTATAGGATCAGGGCCAGCAGGATATACTGCGGCAATTTATGCCTCAAGGGCAGATTTAAAACCGGTTTTGTATACAGGAATGGAACCTGGTGGTCAGTTGACCACAACCACCGAAGTGGATAACTTTCCAGGGTATCCAGAAGGTATTGATGGGCCAGCCATGATGATGCAGTTGCAACAGCAAGCAGAAAGGTTCGGTACACAGGTTCGAATCGGTATGGTGACCGCCGTGGAATTAAGTGATGAAGTAGGCGGTATACACAAGATTACTGTAGACGATTCAATACAATTGGAAGCAGAAACCGTTATTATTTCCACAGGGGCTTCGGCCAAATATTTGAATATACCAAGTGAGCAGCGTTTAAGAGGTGGTGGTGTATCTGCCTGTGCTGTTTGTGATGGATTTTTCTACAAAGGCCAAGATGTGGCCATTGTTGGAGCAGGGGATACCGCTGCTGAAGAAGCATCTTACTTGGCGAATATTTGTACTAAGGTGACCATGTTGGTGCGTAAAGATTATATGCGTGCTTCCAAAGCCATGCAACATAGGGTAAACAGTATCGATAATATCGAAATCAGATACAATACCGAAGTGGATGAAGTACTAGGTGATCAAGTAGTGGAAGGTGTACGTGTTGTGAACAACGAAACTGGTGAAAAAGAAGAAATCCCAGTAACAGGATTGTTTATAGCCATTGGGCACAAACCCAATACAGATGTCTTTAAAGGACAATTGGACATGGATGAAACAGGTTATATTATCACCCAACCAAAATCCACTAAAACAAACAAACCTGGGGTTTTTGCCAGCGGAGATGCACAGGATAAGATATACAGACAAGCAGTTACCGCTGCTGGAACCGGTTGTATGGCCGCTTTGGATGCAGAACGCTATTTAGCCTCGGTGGAGAGCAAGGAGATGTTGGCATCATAGAAAAATTGATATTATATTACAAAAAAAGGCGCTGTATTCAGCGCCTTTTTTTGTGATTGTTAATCAATCAATCCGCTTGTAATTCTCTGAAAATGTTCTGTTCCCGTCTTCGTCAACCGTAATTTGACTGAACGAATCCTCGTTTAGAATCAGTTCAAAAGTAAAATTGCGCATTGTGTCCAAAGCTTTCATCATATCATCATCACCATATTCTATGACTTCCACTAACGAATTGTCCGTTACTTTGTAAGAGCCATAACCAAATCTTCCGTGGGGGTCATCTGGCACATATCGGGTCCACATAATTTTTTCTTTGGAATACATTTTAACCTGTCTGTAGCCATCCGATTTGTTAATGGTGTCTATTATATTTTCTCCATCATAATTGTAAAAACTTTGTAGTTCCCACGTTCCTACAATTGTTGGACTGTTTGGTTCGTGATTCTTAAAGCTCCCTACGATTAAGAAAACAAAGATGAGTGTGAAAAGTAAAACTGATTTTTTCATAATGCTCTACTTTTTAAATTATTAGAATATTTAAAAGGTATGAATAAAATTTAACAATATTAAATTTATAGCTTTCAAAATCACCTCTCTTTCAATTTTGATATTAAATTTCTAAAATATCCATAATCGTCTTTTGTTTGAAGAACAAAGATGGTGATGTGGCGAATACATTCTTGATGGAAGCTGTTTTAAACAAGCTTGTTTATACAGGAAATTAATTTTTGGACATCTTCTGTTTTATGGTAGGCACTTAAGACAATGCGACTAACTATAGGACCATTTTTATCAGGATAATTGAAATTGGTGAAAACAAACCCATGTTTTCTCAAGGCGGAAGCTAATGTATCATTTTGAAACTCAAAGGTGGGGTGACCATCCATATTATTGAAAAATGATGGTTTTTCCAGTTGGGACTTGAAGAGATGATAGTTGTTTTTCAGTAATTCCAATCGTTCGGAATACATATCGCTTGCCCCTAGAAGCGTTCCCATAAATGCAGGAGAGGTAGGGCTTGCCCCACCGTAAAAAGGTGTGGCTTCCAACATTTGGATATCCTCTTTGTTCCCAAAAACAGCTCCTGCTTGTACGCCCAATGCCTTGCCAAGAGAACAGCAGACCAACAATTTGACAGGTTCCAAATCCTTGAGCATGCTGTAACAACCACTCCCATTGGCACCTACAACGCCAATGCCATGTGAGTCATCTCCGATCAGGACAATCTTGTCCAACGGAAGTTCGCGGAGTCCATCAAAGTCTGGGAACTGTTTGCCGGAAAAGTCGATGGTATCAAATAGCACGACAGGTAGTCGATTTTTATCCAATTCCGCCGCTACATATTGATACAATTCATCCGAACTGGATGCAATTTTTACGCCATTGACCAGAAGCGCTATATGGGCGTGTGGTGCGGCAATAATGGGATGACCTAGTTCCAGTAGATGGTGCACCACCAATTGGGCGGCCAAGTAACCGCTGGACATGGTTAAACAGTCATCACTGCCTACCCAATGGGCCAAATGCCTTTCTGTTTCTCTATATATCTCCAGCGCAATATTCGATTTCCGGGAGGCACCGTAGTGCATTCCGTACTTGGTCACGTTTTTTAAGTACAATTCTTTGAAAGGCCCATAATTTTGCACTCCCAAATAGGAGGTTCCCCCAAAATACAAATGGGGTTTGCCATCAATTAAGATCTCTCTATCGGGTATGCTTTGTATCGGATAGGCCATTAGAGCAATTCTATTCCGCTGCCAGGCAATTTTGGGAATATGACTTTGCCATTGTCCAAAATCTCGACTCCCTTCGCAATATCCCCTTTTAAAAGCATGGCTCCGTCCATATCCACATAATCCAACTGGGGCAACAATTGTGCAATGGCAGAGATGCCCACGGTGGACTCTGTCATACAACCTACCATAAGCTGTAATCCCAACTCCCGTCCTTTTTTTATCATGCGTCGGGCAGGGGTAAGTCCCCCGCACTTGGTCAGTTTAATATTAATGCCGTGAAAATAAGGCCCACATTGTTCCACATCGCTTTCTATAATGCAACTTTCGTCTGCAATTACAGGAAGAACGGATTGCGCCTTTACCTTGGACATTCCTTCCCAGTCATCAGCTTTGAGAGGTTGTTCCAGGAATTCAACTCCCAAATCTTTCAGTAGCGGAGCATTTTTTATGGTTTCCTCTGCGGTCCATGCCGTGTTGGCATCAATCCTAAAAATACTATCGGTGTGCTTTCGCAATTCCCGAACAATGGCAACATCGTCAGGGGTTCCCAATTTGATCTTGTAAAGAGGCCAAGGTTTTTCCTGAAGCTTTGCGACCATTTTTTCGATGGTATCTATACCTATGGTATAGTTGGTCATCGGATATTTTTCGGTGGTAGTGCCCCAAAGCTCGTATAGTGGTTTTCCCTTAAGTTTACCATAGAGGTCGTTTGCGGCCAGGTCCAAGGCGCAAAGGGTGAATTTGTGAAGGTCAAGTGACTCTAAAAACCCATAGAAACTTTCTGGAGAGTCAAAATCATAATTTTCAATTTGATTTCTGACGCCTTCTATTTCGGCCATCATTCCCTCCAAGGTAATTTTATAATAAGGATTGGAGGTAGCCTCGCCATAACCGGTTTTTCCATCCAAAGAGAGACAAACGATCAAGGTATCCTGCTCATCTCGGGATTCTCTGGAAATGGTAAAAGTATGGGCTAATTGAAGCGTGTATTTTTTGAGCGCTATCTGCATAGTTAGTTAGGTATTGCGTCTTGCTAAGATAGGGCTTCGGATAAACATAATAAAGACAAAAGCCCACTGAAAAATCAGTAGGCCTTTGCATATTTAAAGGGAATTGGATTAATATTTACGAACGCTTCCCGAAACGGATTTTTTGGTTTCAACGCTGGCATCGCCGGTGTATTTGATATCCGCTCCGCTGCTAGCATCTGCGACCAAAGACTCCGAAACATTCACGGAGATATCGGCACCGCTGCTGGCGTCTGCGTTACATCTTTTTACTATAAGGTCCTGAGCTTTAATATCGGAGCCGCTACTGGCATCGGCAAATAGTGCATCTGCCTGTCCTGATACCTTGATATCGGCACCGCTACTGGCATCGGCGGAAACTTCGCTCGCCACAACCTCTACATGTAGGTCGGCACCACTACTGGCGTCCAGTTCAATGTTTTCGGCCTTAACCACGTTTTGTGCAATAAGGTCGGCACCACTGGAGCTTTCCAAAGCTGTGATCTCTGGTAAGGTCACGTAAACGTTTTTGGTAGCTCTTCCAATATTTTCAATGGCGTGTATTTTAAGTCTACCATCCTTAACATCCGTTCCAATTAGGTCAATAATGTTTTCGTCGGCCTCAACCGTAATGTTAAAGTCAGAGCCTTGAGTTACGAATACATCTATTCCTTCTGAAGCGGATACGATGTCAAAATCCTCTTTTACATCGCGGCTTTCTTCCACGACTTCGCCGTTACCGGTTTTTCCGTTGCCGAAGTTCATATTCATCATGCATGAGGATGCAAAGAGAGATAGGAGTGCGGTGATTGCTAATCTTGCTAGTGTTGTCATGATTGTTGTTTTATTATTGATTGATTTATGATGTCTACTGAAATTAATCAGTGTAAATGTCTGTTTTTATATATGTGTTTTAAATAATGATCTACTGAATTGACGAATTAGGGGGTTCAATTGTTACTTTTTTCTTTGGCTTTAACCTTTACCCCATCTTCGTTGATTTTCATTTCAAAAGAGTCTTGGTCGTCCTTGATGTCGATATCGATACCATCTTCATTGATGATGATCTTGCCATTACCATCGGATTCCTCATCATCATCTTCGGGGCAATCCAAGCATTTCAACTCTCCGTCATCCTTCATCAACCAGTACTGACCCGCCATACCGCTTCGGTAAAAACCTTGATCGTTGTCGATTCCCCTGCCAATGTATCTGGTAGTGGAGCTGTCAAAATAAACCGTCATGGATTCTGGTACATAAATGGTTATGGTCACCTCCTGGTTTCTGGCTTTGTTCGATGTTTCCGTGGTCAAATATTTGTCCAGTACAATTTCATTGCCATCAATGGTGTAAGCATATTCAATGTTCCTGGCGCGGTCACGAGCTGCCGGTGTTGAACTTCCATCCGCATCTTTTCTAATGTTGATGCTGATGGAGTCTGTATCCGACTTTCTTACTTTAACGTCGACTTCATCAGACATTAAAATACGGTTGTCGTTTTCGTCATAACCAAAGGTCATCCTACCAAAATGGATGTCGTCCCGATTATAATCCATTTCGCCATCCTTCATTGTAATGACCAAAGTATCAGAAGGCATTTCCATTGTTAATTCTGTTCTATCGTTAACGCTTCCGGTATAAGAGAATTCCGCTGCCTGGCGTATACCAAATACGATCAACAGTCCTACGGAAATCAACCAAAGGCCCAACAAGGAGAATTTGGCAATGTTTCCGATGGATTTAAGATTGTTCACCAATATCTTCAAACCTAAATAAAGCAGGAAGAAGAACGGAATACCCACGGCGAAGAACATTAAAATGGATACCACCCATACAGGCGCGCCCGAAGTGTTCACGATCTCGTAAAAATCTATACCGGGCACATGTACCGCATCGAACATACCCACGGTGAATAGACCGAAAAACAATCCTACCAAGGTAGATGCACCGATGATGATCAACAGAATGCCTATGAACTTACCGAATACCTTGAAAAGGAACAGGATAATGTCCCCAATGGTATCAAAAAAGGTCTTGGAGCCGCTTTTGACCTTGTCGCCCACTTTTTCGTAGTCAACATTTTTTACTTTGTCCGCAACATCATCAAACCCCTCTTTAACTTTGCGTTCTATATTGCTGATGTTGACGGGCTCTCCCCGCATATCCAATTTTTGGGAGGTTGTGGCGGCTTCGGGAACCAAGATCCAAAGTAGGA
Organism: [Muricauda] lutisoli (nom. illeg.); assembly: GCF_017313105.1. GTDB lineage: Bacteria > Bacteroidota > Bacteroidia > Flavobacteriales > Flavobacteriaceae > Flagellimonas > Flagellimonas lutisoli. The sequence continues at coordinate 562,500 of NZ_JAFLND010000001.1, forward strand.
TATAGGCAATAAAGCCAAAACCACTGGTAAATACGGCCAACAATATAAATATGAGCCTTATCCAAAGGGCATCGATGCCCAAATAATGTTCCAAACCGGCACAGACACCACCAATGTATTTGTGGTCGATGTCCCTATACAGCTTTTTTGCCCTGTTCGTAGAAGATTCGGCGTGGCTCTTTTTGGGTTCGTCCTCAAAAATATCCTCGTCCACCATGTAATCTTCGGGCTGCCCCATTACTTCGATTACTTGATCAACTTCTTTGTGGGTGATTACCTGTCTCTCGTTCTCCATTTTCTCCAAGAAGAGTTCGGCAATCCTTGCCTCGATATCGGCAATGATCTCGTCGCTTCCCTTGGTACCTGCAAACGACCGTCTAATGGACTCCAGGTACCGTCTCAGCTTGTTATACGCGTCATCGTCTATGTGGAAGAGCGTATTTGCTAGATTTATATTTACTGTCTTGTTCATTTTTTGATTCTATTTTGTGTTGGTTACCAGATTGACTGCATTTCTTAGTTCGTCCCAGGTGCCGTTGAGTTCGTTTAAAAACAATTGCCCCGTTTCTGTAAGAGCGTAATATTTTCGGGGCGGTCCCGATGTGGATTCTTCCCAACGGTAGTTGAGCAATCCAGCATTTTTAAGCCTTGTGAGCAAAGGGTATATGGTACCTTCCACTACTAACATCTTTGCGTCCTTTAAGGCTCCCAGAATTTCTGAGGCATACTTGTCGTCATCCTTTAGGATGGACAGGATGCAATACTCTAGAACCCCCTTGCGCATCTGTGCTTTTGTGTTTTCTATGTTCATAATTTCATGGTTCTATTAAATTAACTGTTCGTTTTTGTTCTTCCAAACTTTGTTTGGTGACGCTTCCACTCCATTCCCCTGAATTGGGCAGGGGAGTGGAAACGGTTCTTTGATTGATGATTGTTTGATGTTTTTCGTTTTTTGATTGATGGTTAAACTCCTTTTTCTTTGATTGATGATGAATATTGCGGAGGTGATTAAACTCCTATAGTTATTTGATGAATTTTATAGTGAACGGGTATTTGAAATATTCCCCCTCATTGGTTCTAATGGTGGCCAAAATGGTAAATACAATGTTTACAACGGCCAGGGCCACCTGCAAAAATCCTGATATGCCTACAGGCCATATAAGTCTTCCTAACCTAAAATCGTCGCTATCGATGTGAATGTTTAGGTTATTGAGGTCGCTCAACCCATGGAACCCGAAAAAGTTCCAATCGAACAAGTCTGGCCAAAATCCAATAAAGAATGGAATGGTGACCAAACCTGCCACGATGGAATAAAGCAACATACTAATTTGAAAATTCAGAGCCTGTTTGCCGTTGTAATCGACAAACGCATGCTCTTTTTTGTTGGCTGTCCATAAGATCAATGGAAGTATAAAGTTTCCAAAAGGAATAAAGTACTTCGAGAACATGGACGCGTGGATGATCGCGGATAAATTTCGTTCGTGTTTGGTGATTGTAGTTGCCATTTTTTGATTGATGTTTTTTGATTGTAAAAGGGTTAACCTATTAGCTTACCATGCAAATATATATCCAAAAGATGGTACTATGCAAAACAAAGTACTATAATTTAACATAAAATTAACAATATCAGGTAACATCTTTTTACCTATTTTTAGGCAGACTTAAATAAAGTATATGGCACTTACACCCAGTAAAATCAATATGTTCACTTTTATGAAGCTCCCTTCGGCATGGTGGTGCGGGGTGCGACTCAAGTATATTGATGATAAAAAAGCAATGACCACGGTAAAACATAAATGGATTAATCAAAATCCATTCAAATCCATGTTTTGGGCCGTTCAAGGGATGGCTGCCGAGCTAAGTACGGGTACATTGGTCATGAACGAAATACAAAAAAGCGGCAAAAAAGTGTCCATGCTCGTAGCGAACAACAAAGCCACTTTTACCAAAAAGGCTACGGGACGCATCAATTTTACCTGTGAGGACGGGGAATTGATCGCCGATGCCATTAACAAAACCGTGGAATCCGGTGAGGGGCAAACCTGCTGGATGAAAGCCGTAGGGGTCAACCAAGATGGGGTGGAGGTGTCCACCTTTCATTTTGAGTGGACCGTGAAAGTCAAGGCGTGATTTTGGTATAGGGTGAAGGTGAAAAAATTATAAATCTTCGTTGCTATAGAATTCAATTTCTTTTTTATAAGGAAATGTTTGTTCAAATATCTTTTCGTTTGTATCATGAAGGTCCTTTTCTAAAAGGGTATAATTGTTTTCAATTTTTTCAAAAATCCTGTAATTGTGCTTTTTGGTTTTTGGGTTTATTATTGAGTATTGTATTATTGTGCTGTGTCTACTCGTGGTAATAATTTGAAGGTTAATATTGTCAGCACCAACTTTTTTCGTAAAGTTTATTGGTCTTATTTTTCTTGAATTAATTTGTTTATTGCCATATACTTTTGTTCTTTCTTCCCAACATTTGAATAAAAGCTTTTCAACTCCATCCACCATCTCTTTAGGACAGTTTTTAATTTTTTCTAAATCTATTATCCTAATTTCAGCATCATAAATAGGGTAATTGGACATGCTTTCAGCTATTAATCTTATTTTATCTGTTTGGATTTGATGGACTAAGACTCTAAGATACCCCGAGCCCATAACTCTCTTAATAGTTTCACTTTGTAAATGATCTAATTTTTTTTGAGCCTCAATTAATTCATTTGCTAAGTCATTATTCTTTTTTTGTTCAGCTATCAATTGACTGTCCTTTTTCTGTGATTCTTTTTGGGCTTGAACCACATCCTCAGTTTTGGTTAAAACTTTTTTTTTGGATTTTTGAAAGTTCGATTTGGAGACTATCGCTTTTTTGGTCTGATTTTTTCCCATCAATATATTGCCATGCAGATACGATTCCTGCTAGTAATGCTACCAATACAATAATAATGGCAACCAAATAGTGTTTTGCTTCCAAAATGGAGTAGTTTTTTCGAAATTAACTATTTTAAAAAGATTTGCTGTCTTTGATAATGAAGTAGTTGTCAACTATTTTGTAACAAAACCTAAAACAAAACAACAGATAAATAAAACAACATTTAAAAAGCAATCAAAAAATGAACGCACACGAAATAGACTACCACATTTACGGCGAGGAAATGCAATATGTGGAAATAGAACTGGATCCACAAGAGGCTGTTGTTGCCGAAGCAGGGACTTTTATGATGATGGACCAGGATATTAAAATGGATACCATCTTTGGGGACGGTTCCAATCAAGATACCAGTGTTTTGGGCAAAGTATTCTCCGCAGGTAAGCGATTGCTCACCGGCGAGAGCCTTTTTATGACCGCTTTCTTGAACGTAGGTCAAGGTAAAAAGTTGGTAAGCTTTGCTTCGCCCTATCCCGGTAAAATTGTTCCCATTGACCTTTCCGAAAAAGGAGGGAAGTTCATCTGCCAAAAAGATGCTTTCCTGTGTGCTGCCAAAGGTGTTTCCATAGGCATCGAATTCTCCAAACGCTTGGGACGTGGTTTTTTTGGTGGAGAGGGTTTTATAATGCAAAAACTGGAAGGTGATGGAATGGCCTTTGTTCATGCCGGTGGGACCATGGCCAAAAAAACATTGGCACCTGGCGAGACATTAAGAGTGGATACCGGTTGTATTGTTGGTTTTTCCCATACCGTGGATTACGATATTGAATTTGTCGGGGGAATCCGAAATTCTGTTTTTGGTGGTGAAGGACTGTTCTTTGCTACGCTTCGAGGACCTGGAACCGTTTATATTCAATCGTTGCCATTTAGCAGGTTGGCCAGCCGTGTTTGGGCCGCTGCACCTCGAGGTGGCGGAAAAGACAAGGGTGAAGGCAGTATTTTGGGTGGTCTTGGGGACTTGTTGGACGGGGATAATAGATTTTAATCGTCAGGAGTCAGGAGTCAGGAGTCAGGAGTCAGGAGCCAGGAGCCAGGAGCCAGGAGCCAGGAGCAGCAGAGCGAGGCTCAATGTCATTCTGAACGAAGTGAAGAATCTCACCCGATATCTCAAATCTGAAATCAGAGATCTGAATTTTAAGTCTGAAAAAATCACTTCTTTTGTGCATATGAATTTCAACGACCTGTTCCATTTTCTGGAAGAATTGCAACAAAACAATAACAAGGAATGGATGGATGCCAATCGTAAATGGTACAAATCCCTTCGGAACGATTTCATTGCTTGGCTTGACGATTTGGATATGACCATGGCCCAGCTCCATGATGATTATTACCCAACTCCTGGTAAAAAGGGCATCAACCGAATCAACAATAATTTGATGTTCCACCCGAACAAGCCCATTTATAAGGATCATTTTGGTGCTGGATTGGACAAAGCGCCCAATTCTGCAGATTTTTATATCGAGATTGGATTAAAACATTGTTTGTTGGCCGGTGGTCGCTGGCGACCCGATTCCAAAACCCTTCGCAGTATCCGCGATGCCATTGATTACAATGGGGAGGAACTCCAGAAGATACTGGACAAGCCGTCCTTTAAAAAAATGTTTGGTGGACTGTACAAAGACGAAAAACTGGTGTCATCTCCCAAGGGCTTTTCCAACGACCATCCACATATAGAATTGCTTCGCAACAAAACCTTTGCTGTGGAGTACGGGTTAACAAAGAAGGATGTGCTTAGCAATGATTTCAAGGAAAAAATCGTTGAAGTTTACAAGGAAATGCTTCCCTTTCGTCAATATTTGAACCAAGCCGTTACCGTTTAATCCAACTCATCTGAAGCCTTGATTAATCGTGCCGACAGGTCAGGGCGTTCCATATCCTTATCATAAGGGAACATGGGCCTCATGATTCTTTTGTGGCCCAAGCGTTCTAGGTCTTGGTCGACCCCTCCAGGAGTCAATGCCATGATCCAGTCGCCTCTCATATTGTAAAGTTCGGGCACCAAATAGCCAATTTTAACCACGATGATGTCGGTTTCGCTCGGGATAAGCCCTAAGTCGGTAAAATCGGATTTCCTGTGATAGGGCTTCCTTTTTTTCGTCACGATAACATGTGCATTATCTACTTTTACCACGACCTCGGTTTCCGCATGTACATCACCCTGTTTAATGGCGGTAACTTCTCCAGTTAACATAAGAGGTGGAGCATACCTATCGTCTATTTCGGCACCAACAGGTGCACTTACTTCTCCACCCACACCGACTTTTATGGCTTCTTCTACCAATTTCGGTCCGGGAATGGATGCATAAATCAACGATTTTCCATCTGCGGCATGGAATTCTTCTCGTTTTAAAAGTTCCGTTAAGGTCCAGGTAACATCGCCAGCACCGCCTGCGGTGGGGTTGTCCCCCATATCACTTAACATAAAAGGTTTTTTATTGCTCGCAAGGGCAAGTTCCAACGCTTCTTCATATGATTTTGTGGGGGCCACGAACTCAAATTTTTCGCGGACATCCCAAAAACTATTGGCCAGTTTTTCTGCTCCTTTGGTTATCTGCTGTTGGTCGTCTCCTGTTACCATGACCACGGCATGGTTTCGCGGTTCATCGGCCCACGCGTAGCCTATCCATATGGCTGCATCGATAACACCTTCTTTTTGCTCCACTTCGGGCACTTTGGCATACAGACTTTTTCCAGGCTCTACTCGGGTACTCGTTTTTTCTCCAGGCAGTAAGATGGGCACTGGAATCCACGCTTTATATTTTGGTTTACCTTTTCCGTTTTCCAATCTGGTGACCAGGTTTTCCACGGCCCGTTTGCGCGATTCCGTGGCATCCTCGTGTGGGGCCATACGGTAACAAGTGATCAAATCGGAGTGTTGTGCCAATCGTTTGGAAACATTTCCGTGCAGGTCCATGGAAGTGGATATCAGTACATCAGTTCCCACCACTTCGCGGATTCTTTTGATTAGATCCCCCTCTGGATCGTCCAGTCCAACCACACTCATGGCGCCATGAATATCAAAAAATAATCCATCGTAAGGCATGTTTTCTTCCAACATTGTCAATGTTTTGCCCACCAATGACTCATAGGCTTCACGGGTAACTGTCCCTCCCGGCAACGATTTTCCCACTAAAGTGGGAACCCACTCGGCCCGTTGCCTCAAAGAAGAATCTGCCTCCATAAACGGGTAACGGTTAAATATGGAATCCCCGATTTTGGGATGAAAGGCTTCTTCATGGGTAAGGGCGGGCGAAAATGTACTGGATTCAATGCCCAGCCCTGCAATGGCTATACGGGGCAGTTTTTTTTCAGTGTTGTTCTTACAGCCTATCAGGATAACAATAAGGAATAGATAAACTAAGGGGTTGCGCATGGTTTGTGGTTTGGTTGGTTTCATCAAAGTATAAATATCGACATTATTGTGATGGTGTCAAAAGAAGTGCTTAATTCAGAATGATAAATGGATAAGGCCTATATTTAGAAAAAACTTATTCATTTTGGCCAACGACAGAATCAGGAACATACAACGGGAACTACTATCGGACAACTGGTATTCCCTTGAAAAAATCACTTTTGAATATTTACGTGACGATGGCATTTGGGAAAAGCAAATTCGCGAGTCTTATGACCGAGGCAATGGTGCAGCCATTCTTTTATATAATATTGAAAAGGGAAAGGTGGTACTAACGAAGCAGTTTCGAATGCCAACCTATGTAAATGGCAATGCCGATGGAATGATGATCGAGGTTTGTGCGGGTCTTTTGGAAAAGGGCAATGCCGAGGAAACCATTAAAATGGAGGTGGAAGAGGAGACAGGCTATAAAATTGACAGGGTTAAAAAGGTTTTTGAATCCTATATGTCACCAGGTTCGGTTACGGAAATACTCCACTTTTTTATCGGGGCTTATGAAGATGGCATGAAAATCGGCGAAGGTGGCGGTGCTGAAGACGAAACAGAGAACATCGAGGTGTTGGAGCTGGATTTTAAAAAAGCCATTGCTATGATGGAATCCGGTGAAATCAAAGATGCGAAAACTATCATGTTACTGCAATATGCCCAAGTTCAAGGGATTTTTGATCAGTAGTTTTCGTACAGTTTTTTTAAGGTAGTGTAGATGGTTTCCCTGATTTTTATGGAGGGTACCCTAAAATGGTTGTTCATAAAACTAAAGATGAGTAGTTTGCCCGATTTCGTTTTTACATACCCGCTTACATTGTAGTTGTTGCCAACAGATCCTGATTTGGCAAAAAGAAAAGCTTCTGTGGTCGGGTCTTCCCATTGTTCAACGGTGCTATCGGGTCCCCACATCGGAAAAATGGCGAATAGGCGTTCTTCCGGAATTTCCCTGTGTAATTTTTGAAGGATCTGTACAAAGGACCTTGGTGTGAACAAATTATATCTGGAAAGCCCCGAACCATCCACCCAGCGAGGTTGGTGTTCCAAATCCTTTAAGTGGTTTTCCAACATATAGCCAATGACTTTTTTAGTGCTCAGTGTATCGGAAATCATACCGGAGGCAGCCAACAATAGTTGTTCGGCCAAAAAGTTATCGCTTTCAAAAAGCATGCGTTTGTAAATGGAGTCCGTCTCAATGCCGTATAAAGTTTGCTTTTCGCCTTCGGGGACATGTGGGGTCAAGAAAATCTCATTTCCCGTGGCAGTTTCCAATAATTGCTTTATTAAACTATCGCTGGTCACATAAGGAACCTCCAAAGTATCTTGTTCCATTGGGGCAATGTAAAATTGATTGTGGAACTCTTCTCGTTTTATGACGGTATCCTTAACGGTAATTTGATTTTTGAAATTCTCGGGAGAAATCTTCAAACTGTCGTTGTTGGAAATGGTGACTACATTGCCGTAAAGTGGTATTGTAGATTTTTCTGGGGAGAAATAGGTGTCGTAATCTTCCCATGCCCAACCAGGTCCATATCGCTCTTCGCTATGGTTTTTGGTATAAAGTGCTATGGTTTCTTGATTTTGCAACCAACGTATTGCTGTACTGTCTTTAAAATAAGGATGCAACCAAGATGGGTCACCGGTTCCTTCTACAAATAACGTATCGTTGGCCACTATGTATTTTAAGGTCGGTATGTTTTTGGGGAGTAGTTTTAGGCCTGTATATAAGGTTGAAATCTTGGTATTGCTGGCAGGAGTAAAATATTTATCGCCATTACGGTTATAGATTTCTTTTTGGGTATTGGCATCCGTTATTACCAGACCATGAAATGAGTTCCCCAGATGATTATTGTTCAATTGGGAGTTGACCATCTTTTTGGTGGAATTACACCCAATCAAAAGAAATGAAATCAATAATAATTTAAAAATCAACAAGTTATATAGGTTCCTGTTTAATGGGTACATATGTGCAGTTCATCGATTTTAACAACAAGTTGTTCAATTTTTAACTGGAAATTGAGCTATGTAAACGGCTTTTTTAGTAATTTTAAAAACAACCTAATACCCAATTTAATCAAATTAGTATGCCTAGAGCTATGTTAGATTACACCAAAACAATCCTTCAAAAGGTGAGTTTTGATGTTAAACTCTTCGCTAGGGAACTCAAGAAAGCTATTTCGAGATTATTACCCAGTGAAGTGAACGAACTTAGAATCTGGTTGCAATTTTTTATTGTGGACAAACCAGAATTACAACCAACATTATTACTATTAAAAGCCTAAAACACTACCGAGAGCCGCTGAAAAGCGGCTCTTTTAATTTTTGGCCAAGGGACTGATGATTTTCACATCCTGAAACGCAATGGCACCACGAACAATACTTGAGATAACTTCTCTCAAAGCATCTGTTATTTGTATTTTCAGTTCACTTTTATGGTAGATCAAACTTATTTCCCTAGCTGGTACGGGGTTTTTAAAAGTTTTGAGGTTTGCTTTTTTGTCCTCTTCCAAATGAAGGGTGTTCAAATACGGCAGCAATGTCATGCCCATCCCTTCGTCGGCTAAACTCACCAAGGTCTCAAAACTTCCGCTTTCTATTTTAAATTGCTCTCCAAGTCTACTTTTTGAAGCTTTGCACAAGTTGATTACCCCTTCACGAAAACAGTGACCGTCTTGCAAAAGCAGGATATCGTTCACATCCAAATGTTCCGTGGTCAATTCAACCTCGGACGCCAATCGATGATTTTTAGGAACATAGCCCACAAAAGGCTCATAATACAAAGGGCGTTCTTTGATGAACTCGATTTCCAACGGAGTGGCCGCTATACCGGCGTCTAAATGTCCGTCCAAAATATTTTTGATCATGGTTTGCGTTGATTGCTCCTTAATGATCAGGTTTACTTTGGGGTATTTTTTAATAAAGGCATTTAAGAACATCGGGAGCAATGTAGGCATTACGGTAGGGATTATGCCAAGCGTATAATCGCCTCCAATGTATCCTTTGTCTTGGTCAACTATATCTTTTATGCGTTCTGCTTCGGCGACAATGTTCTTTGCCTGTGCCACAATTTTTTCACCAACCTCTGTAATGGATATGGGCTTTTTACTCCGATCAAAAATCAGTACGTCCAACTCATCTTCCAGTTTTTGCACCTGCATGCTCAGGGTAGGTTGGGTAACAAAGCTCTTTTCCGCGGCCAGAGTAAAGTTCTTGTGCTCGGCAACGGCTAGCACATATTGAAGTTGGGTAATCGTCATTCAAGTATAAGTTTATGGTATAAAAGTATAAAAAACTATCAGGCTAATCTATAGAAAAAAGGGAATCCTGAAAATGTAAACAGGCATAAAAACAAAAAGCCTGCAAACGGCAGGCTTTCTTTTGATTGATGATTTTTTTTGACTAGAACCGGATATTCATTTCCAAATCCTCATTGCCCACGGTAAACTTCGCACTATTAAATGTGGGTGGACCCATTGCCATATCGTTACCGGACATTCCATAGCTTTCTTTCGGCATTCCATTGGACTGATAATCCATACGGTTGTTTTCATTGGCATCGTGCATTGCCATAATGGCATAATTGCCAGGAGAGACATTGGTAAACGTCAAGGTTACTTTTCCATTTGTAATGGCACTTTGAAGGTTTTGTAGCCCCTGTCCTTTCATAAAGGTATCTTCGGTATGAAGGCCGGCCAATACTTTACCTTCATCGCTGGTTATGTTGTCAATGGTGATCGTAATGTCGATTCCTGGTTTTTCTTGTGCCATGGCGATGATACTCACAAAGAAGAAACTTAATGCTAGTGTTACAGTTTTCATAATGTTTGTTTTTGATGTTTTATATGCTTCAAAATTCATGAAGTAGCTGATCTTATAAAATTTCATCCTACCGAAATGTTGATTTTTTGGAGTGAACTGCAAAGTGAAAATTGCAATTCAATTCGGTTAGAAAAAACTACAATTGGGTATTTCGTTTTGGTTTGGCTCAATGCTGAAGGGGAAATTTGTGGCATCAATCAAAAACGAACGGTCATGAAAATCTTCAGCAATCTAATCACCTTATTACTATGCACGGGAACTGTTTTTTCGCAACAGTCCATAACAGGAAAAGTTACCGATGCCAAAAACAACCCGATCGAAGGGGCCAACATTTATCTGGAAGGTACTTACGATGGTGCTTCTTCGGACCCCAATGGAAACTTTAGTTTCGAGACTACCGAAGAAGGACTTCAAACGCTTATAGTTTCCATGTTATCCTTTGAGCCCCACCGCGAGGCCGGTGACATTGGCTATTTCAAGAATCTGCACATTACATTGATGGAGTCCGTGAATTCGTTGTCGGGAGTTACCTTGACGGCAGGTACTTTTGAGGCAGGGGATAATTCCAAGGTGTCGGTACTGAAACCGCTCGATATTGTTACCACGGCTGGGGCTGCTGGGGATTTTGTGGCCGCTTTGCAGACATTGCCCGGCACCACAACGGTAAATGAGGACGGCCGTTTGTTCGTTAGGGGAGGTACCGCAGGAGAGACACAGGTTTTTATAGATGGGCTGCGCGTTTTTCAACCCTTTAATGCGACACCGAACAACACACCTACCCGTGGTAGGTTTTCGCCCTTTCTTTTTAAGGGGATTTCCTTTAGCACTGGTGGCTATTCGGCCGAATATGGCCAAGCCCTCTCCAGTGTGCTATTGCTGAACACCACGGATGTACCTTTACAAGAGAAAACGGATGTTTCCATAATGAGTGTTGGCGGTGGTGTTGGTCATACAAGAATTTGGGGTGACCAATCGTTGAGCATCAACACGAATTATTTGAATCTTGCCCCATATGAAGCGTTGATTCCCTCTACCCAAGGAGTCCGTTGGAACAGTCCGTACGAATCTGTCTCTGGTGAAGCGGTTTTTAGGAGCCGAGGAGAAAAGAGCATGTTCAAATTGTACACGGGATTCAACCACACCAATTTGGATATTGAACAGGAGGATATCAATTTTGAAGATTATGTACGTTTCCGGCTCAAGAACAATAACCTATACTTTAATTCGTCCTATAAATACTATTTCGCCAACGACTGGAGCTTGACCTCAGGAGCTTCCATAGCTTGGGATTCCAATGATATTGAAATTGAGGAGGACAGGGTGGATATCGGGGAAACATCAATGCACCTTAAGGTAAAGGCCCGCAAAAATTTCAGTAATCGGTATGATTTGAGTTTTGGGGCGGAATATTTCCATACCAATTTTGATGAAACCTTTACCGATACGGATGTGGATGCTTTCAAAAGCGGATATTCTGATGGCCTGTGGGTGGCCTTTGCGGAATCCGATATCTTTTTGAGCAATAAATTCGCTATGAAACTGGGCGTTCGGGCCACCCATAGTAGTTTGTTGGATGGTTTTGAAATGTCACCTCGCGTGTCCTTGGCCTACAAACCAGGAGAAGAAGGCCAGTTTTCCTTGGCTTACGGCGATTTTTACCAGAGGCCGCTCTCCGATGTGGTAAAGTTTGATCAAGACTTGGAGATGGAGAAAGCATCCCACTACATTATTAACTACCAATACATCAACAACGGAAAAACCTTTAGAACCGAGTTTTATTATAAGGACTATGACCGTTTGATCAAATTTGATACGGATGTGCCACAGTTCAATTCAATGTATACGAACTCGGGAGGAGGCTATGCCAAAGGCATCGATGTTTTTTGGAGGGATAGTAAGAGCATTGATAATTTGGATTATTGGTTCTCTTATTCCTTTCTGGACACTGAACGCGACTATCGAAACTTTCCTGAAAAGGCAACTCCGAACTTTGCACCAAAACATAATATTTCATTGGTCACCAAATATTGGGTGGATAAGCTGCGCTCACAGGTTGGACTGTCGTATTCTTATGGATCGGGGAGGCCATATCACAATCCGAACAACCCTGGGTTTATGGAAGAGCGAACCAAATCGTACAATAATTTGAGTTTTAATTGGGCCTACTTGATCGATCAACAAAAGATCTTATACTTCTCCATAAGCAATTTATTGAGCATCATTAACGTCAGTAATTATCAATATACCGATGTCCCGGATGTAAATGGATTCTATGATCGAAGAGCGATCACGCCACCTGCGGATAGCTTTTTCTTTGTTGGGTTCTTTTGGACCATCAGCACCGATGGTAAAAGCAATCAATTGGACAACCTTTAGGTTACTGTTGCATTTTTAGATAGTAGTCCACAGAATGCTTTCCAGATCCATATACAATAAAGAACAGTGTGGCCAATAGCACAATAATGGACAACATAAGATTATTGGTGTTCATTTCGCCGAGAAAATTGGTCAGGATTGCACCAAAGATTATCGGTATCTGGGCAATAGCTGCCCATCGGGTAAGCAGCCCAACAACAATGAGTATACCTCCCACAAAATGGGCAGGAATCAAATAGTGAAGAAAAATCATGCCACCGGGAACCTCTTCGAACGGTTCGGCCAATCGCTCCATTTCTTCATAGTTGGTCATAAATTCAATGCCTTTTACAAAAAGAACAACGCCAAGCAATATGCGGATCAGGTCCAAAATAAGATAGGTATGGGCATTGGCCCATTTGTTGAGGTTTTTGATTAGACCCATGGCGATGAAGTTTAAAGGTTTAGTATATAAGTTACTCATTTATAGGTATATATAAAAGAGAATCCTTACAAAAGTCTATAAAAACCGTAGGAATGGTGTAATATAATGTACAAATGAACTTTAGGAGGCGTTCAAATTCAATTCCATTTGTATATCACTGCGGGCGTAAGGAGAAGCAATATTGGTCATTTCGCTGAATCCCAGTTTTTTGTACAAAGCTATTGCAGGTGCTAACTTTCGGTTGCTCTCCAAAAATATTTTATTGGCACCCAACCGTTTAGCTTGGTTAATGATATGTTGCCCCAATAGTTTTCCAATACCCTTGCCCTGGGCTTTTGGAGAAACTCCCATTTTGGAGAGTTCAAAATCATAACCCTCATATTTGCAGGGTATCAATGCACAGACTCCTACAGGAACATCATCACATAGGGCAACAGCGATATAACCGCCTTTGTCCAAAATATATTCTTTTGGGTTTTGGAGTATAATCCGGTCCATTTCCTCAATTTTAAAATACTTGATGATCCATTCCTCATTCAGGCTCCTAAAGGCATCTTTGTAGGCTTCCGAATAGGGAACAATTCTGTAGGATGAATCCATTTTGAGGAAATTTTGGAGATATCCCGTAAAAATAAACCGAAATACAGAACAATTGGTAAGCTGGAATCCAATTTTTTAGGAGTAAAAGTGACTTATCTTTCAATTTCAACTGCCGTTCAACGAAAAAATTATCTGTTCGACGATAAAATAATTAGATTTACATTAAGTTTAGTGGTAAAATTCTTACAAGTCCCAAATCTTGCGAATGAAAAACTTAAACAAATATCAACCTGTCCCAATCAGGAATATTAACCTACAAATCCCAATCGGCTATGGAGATAAAACTACCCCTGTTTTTTCAAACTACATTTCCGTCCCAATTTGAGCGTTATTTTTTTGCGCTATCGATCATTTTTTTTCTGGGCCTTACCTCACAAGCCCAAGAAGAGAATAATCCCTATGTGAGTTACGACGTCCCATTTCAAAACCTGCTAAAGTTCAACCGGTTTTTGATCAACCCCACCTTTTCTTCCATAAGGGAGGACAAATCTTATATAAACTTCTTTCATCGAAGTCAAAGTGCCGATTTCGAGAACAATCGCCAAAACTATTTTCTGAGCTATAGTGGTAGAATAAATGATAGGGTTGGGCTTGGCTTTAGTTTATATAATCAAAGTGAGGGGGTAATTTCCAATTTGGGCGTTATGGCCAATTACTCCCACGGCATACAGTTAGGGGAGGAAAGTAGCCTGACATTTGGTGTCAATATTCCCTATTATGTAAGTAGTTACGATCCGAGTAGAGCGGTTACCCAAGAAGAAGATCCTTTTTTGAGACAGGCTGAGGAAAGTTCCGTTATATCGTTTCAACCTGGCCTTAACTTGAGCATAGGTAAGTTCGATTTTGGTGTTTTTGCCCAAAATTTGGTGGACTACAATATAAAGTCTGGGAACTCCTTGACCAATTTGAATGAAAAAACCTTCTCTGGTCATATACAGTATGTGTATGAGTTCGAGAATGGCAAAGGTATATTTGAGGATAGCAGGTTAATGCCTTTGGCAAGAGCCCGCTTTAAGGGAAGTGAGGACCCGGTTTTTGGAGGAGGTATAATCCTTGACCTTCCCAAGTTGGGGTGGGTTCAGGGAGGATATGATCAGTTTTACGGAGCATCTGCTGGAACAGGTTTTAATCTAAATCAAAGACTGTCTTTTGGGTATAATTTTGAGAAAAGCCTGAGCAACAGCATTGCCAATCTTGGTGTGACCCACGAAATTTCCATTGCCTACTCTTTTGTGCCCAATCTTTCCAAAAACACCTTCGTTTCCAACGATGATGAAGAGAAAAAGAAGATTGAGAACTCTGCCGTAGCCGATGCAGGTAATAAAACCGAACAAACGGAGCAGAGCAGTAAGTTGGATGTAAAAACCACCTTGCGCCCATCCAACAAAGAAGACAGGGCATATTGGGAGGAGCGTGTAGCTCAACTTCAGGAACAAAAGGAAGATAGTTACGCGGTAATAGATGATTTGCTCTATAAAGTGGATTCCATGAAACAAAGTAGGGAAGCCGATATGGAGAAGCGCTTTGAGATGGTGATGAGACTGGTAAAAAGACATAATGGAGACCAGATTCCAGATATCGAAAGGAAAGCTCAAAAGTTGTACATGGCGGACAGTAAGGATTTAGACTCCCTTTATAATTCAATTGAAGCTTCGACTGCTACAGCTTTGGCAGAAAATACCCAAGTCGTTTCCAAAAAAGTTGAGAAGAAAAATGAAGGTAAATTTCATGGTGGAGCATTTAAGCCCATTGAGAAATATATCAATCTGGAAGGTGTAGGGCAAGGACATTATATTGTGGCCAATGTTTTTAAGAATGAGACATACCTTAAAAACTTTATGAAAGAATTAAAAGGTAAGGGATTGCAGGCACAATATTTTAAAAATCCGGATAACGGACTCAATTATGTTTATTTGGCCAAGTACCAAGAGAACGAGGCTGCATATGCTGCTTACAAATCTCAATTAAAGGGGAAATATCAGGATGAGATTTGGATCATGCATGTTGAAAACCCCAGATACTCCAATTGGGCCGATACGATGTTCCAGGATATTGAATAGATAATCAAGATTCAGTTTCTTTCATATGCTCGGCAATGCCCTGACTCCCTGGGTCCGACCTTTCTTCGAGTTCCGATATTATTTTGTGATGGTCGTCTGCTCGGGTCTGGGAAAGCTTGTAGGTAGCTTGTATGTCCGATATTAAAACCTTAAAGCCAACAACACCTTTTACTTGTCTCAAGGTTTTAGGAGATAGGTTTTTAAGAGAAATAGGTTTTTTGGAGCCCTTTTCATATTTGTCTACCAAACGGTGCATGGATGCCATGGTTTCTTCCTCTGTCAATACTATTAGGGTGCCATATACGTGAACGGCAATATAGTTCCAAGTGGGCACTTCTTCTTCCTTGTACCACGATGAAGATATATAGGCATGTGGACCATTGAAAATGCAAAGTACTTGGGCCTTGTCGTTAAAATATTTCCATTGCGGATTGGCCTTGGCAATGTGGCCCACTAAAATATCATTTCCCTCACCGTCTGTTTCCAGTTCAAGCGGAATGTGGGTTCCCCAAGGCTTATTGTCAACAGTATTGATTAAAATGCCAAAGCTGTTTTGCTGTAAAAAGTTCTTGACTTCAGCAATATCTTGATTGTTATAGTGTATTGGAATGTACATGGAAGTGGAGTTACCTGTGGGAGTATAAAAAGTTTAAAGATAATAAATATGATATGATGTGACTCCGAGGGTTAACAGGCAAAACATCTTCAACCTCAAAAAAAAGGCCCTGATTAGGGCCTATGTAAGTTGTTATGTGGACAAGACTACTCCATTGGTTCCATTTCTTCCTCGGCCTTTTTGGCTTCCATTTCAATTTTCTGAAGCTCCATCACAACTTCTGATGGGTCCCAATAACCATATTCCCTTACAATTTTGCCATCTACAAATTGATAGGTCAAATGTACAGGGATATCTATTTCTTTGTTGTTGGCGGCTAAGGTTCCTTTCCAACCCAACCAACAATTCACCCAAGTTTCGCCATCATCGGTGACGACCATTTCATATTCTGAGTTCTCATTTTGAAAGCTCCTGGACGAATAATTTGCATCTGTTTGTTTGTGATAATCCATAGCTTCGCTGGCAGACATTGGATTTTCACTGACATTGTAAAACGTTTTTGAGGTATCTGCATACATGCTTGTATCGAATGTTTTATTGTTGTAGTTCGATATCAATTGTTTTACTATATCAATTTCTGGTGAGTCCTGCGTATATCGAACAGGACCTTGTTGGCAAGAACTAAATACAAGTACTGCCAATACGCTTAGGAAAAGAATTTTTTTCATTGTTTTTGTGTTATGGTTAATTATTTATAGTGAAAAGCTCAATCAATGTATGACCTAAATTTATAGGTAGGTATACTTAACATCAGGGCATTGAGCACCTTGATCAATGACTACAATTATTGACTTAAAATAATTTTAGGGTAACTGGGGGAATACAACTTGCCTTATCCAATCCTCAAAACACAAATTTCAGTTGCAAGTAAAGGTCTAATTTAACTAGAATAAATGTTGGGCTGTAAAGGGAAATATGCTTTGCATAACCAACTATTAAATATAATAAAAATCTGTAAATGAGTGCCTTAAAAATGTTTCTATTTGCAAAATGAGTGTAAATCAGGATGATTTTCCTACAGAAACATTTCTTGCCTTTCCATTGTTGTAATAGTAAGATCGCGGCCATGGGGTTTACTTGAGCCGTTAATTAAATGTTCAACTTCAAAAAGAAGAAAATTTAAAAACCTGAATCTAGGTTGTTTTGTTCTCTTTTGAAGGGGTTCCCGATACAAACTACAATCCAGTCCCAAATATTTACAGTTCAGTAATCCTTCTTTTAAAAAAGGCTTTCGTCAATTCATCTTTGCGCTATCAATAATCATAAAACAACAGTCATGAAAAAACTAATTTTAACAATGGTGCTCTTGGGGGCCACATTTGTGAATGCACAGGATCGTTATTCCAAAGGAATGGAAAAGGCCTTTGAGCTATGGCAAAGCCAAAAGACAATGGAGGCATCCCATATGTTTGAGCGTATAGCTACGGCAGAGCCCGATAAATGGCTCCCTTACTATTATGTTTCGCAGATCAACACCATCATATCATTTGGAGAAAAGGATGAGGACAAACTGAGCGAACAACTGCAAAAAGCCAAGGAATTTTTGGATGTGGCCAAGACCATTTCACCGAATAATCCCGAGCTTTTGGTTCAAGAAGCACTCATTAACACCGCTTGGATTGCTTTTGACGGTGCAACCTATGGTATGACCCTTTCTCCAAAGAATGCACAATTGTATCAAAAAGCCATGGAATTGTCACCCAACAACCCAAGGGTAATTCTATCTAAAGCGGAGTGGGATATGGGGTCTGCCCGGTACTTCGGTAAGGATACCGCTCCATATTGCCAAGATGTGGAAAGGGCGTTGGAACTTTTTGCTACCTTTAAATCCGAAACACCATTTTATCCGACTTGGGGCGAAGAGAGAGCAAAAGAGATATTGGAAAGCTGTGGTAAATAAGAAATGATGAAACTCCTGATAAGAGAAGTTTTTAGGGCATTGGTAATAGGGGTGGCTATTTTTATAGTGTCCCTAATTATCTACTTTGTTAACGGTTGGGAATTCACTTTTCAGGAACTGTCCAAGGATTTTTGGGAAACCATTGTGTTTTCCACGATAATCTACCTCTGTAATGCCGCTTCTTTTATTATGCTCATGCGGAAATACGACAAAGAGCTGTTCACCCGCAAATACATTGGTTATGGTATCATTGGAAATATCCTGGCATCCATTATCGGAATCTTTTTGGCTCGTTTTGTCTTAAAGGTATGGATATACAAAGTAAGTTTTGGTGCTTTTATTTCGGCTGAAACCCCACGGGATTATTACTCTTCCTTTTTTATTGCAATGATAGTGGCCCTGTTGTTCTATGCGGCTTACTACTACAAGTTTTACAAGGAAAAGCAGGTAAAGGAGCAAAAAATAATCGCAGGTTCGGCATCTGCCCGATTCGATGCCTTAAAAAACCAATTGGACCCTCACTTTTTGTTCAACAGTCTTAATGTTTTGACAAGTTTGATCGATGAAGACCCGCAACAAGCTCAAAACTTTACCACCTCTTTATCCAAAGTATACCGATATGTGCTGGAGCAGAAAAACAAGGACCTGGTCACTGTGGATGAGGAATTGAAGTTTGCCCGAACTTATGTGAGACTTCTTAAAATGCGTTTTGAGGATAGTATCATTTTCGATATTCCCGATCATTGTTCCCAGCCCGAAGCTAAAATAGTACCGCTGTCGCTACAGCTTTTATTGGAAAATGCGGTAAAGCACAATGTGGTAACATCTTCCCGACCATTGCACATTAAAGTTTTTGAAAAGAACGATATGTTGGTGGTGAGCAACAACCTACAGGAAAAGCAAGTAGTGAAAAAGAGTAGTGGGGTAGGGCTACAGAATATAAAACAGCGTTACAATATTTTGACCGACCGCGAAATGGTCATTGAAAAAACAGAAAAGGATTTTAGTGTTTTTATCCCTATGCTTACCCAAAAATACACGGTTCTGGAGACTCAGGAGAGCTATATTGAGGAAAAACGCTATGCGAATGCCAAGGAACGGGTCAAGAATATTAAGGACTTCTACGGCAATCTTATGGCGTATTGCATTGTTATTCCTTTTTTATGGTGGCTCAATTTCCGCACTACGGACTTTTTATGGGCATTTTTTCCAACCATAGGCTGGGGCTTTGGGCTAACCGCGCACGGAATGGCCGCCTTTGGCTATAATCCATTATGGGGCAAACGTTGGGAGGAACGTAAGATCAGGGAACTCATGGATAAGGACGATTTCTAGAGCCAAATTTCCACTCCTTACCCTTCACCCTAGCCACTAACAATTCATCCTACAAAAATTACAGTTCGGGAATTCGTTTTTCATTTTACATGAAAGTATGGGGATATTTGACCTGTAATCAATTATAAAAACGAACAAATCATGGAAAACTTTGAAGAACAACGTTATGCAAGAGCAAAGGAAAGAGTGGAGCGCATCAAGTCTTTTTACTCCAATCTAACTGCCTATTTTCTGGTGATTCCATTGCTCGCTTACTTAAACTTTAGGACAACCGGTTTCCCCTGGTCCATTTTCCCGGCGATTGGATGGGGCCTTGGACTGGTAGGGCATTGGATGACAGCTTACGGGCAGAACCCTATTTTTGGAAAGGAGTGGGAAGAACGTAAGATTCAGGAGCTTATGAGCAATAAAGAATTTTGAGAATGAGTACTTTTAGCTATAACACCACATTAAAAAACAATACCATGGAGTCTTCAGATAAAGAGAACAAATATTTACGGGCCAAGGAGCGTGTGGAAGAGCTCAAAAAATTTTATGGGAACCTTACTTCCTATGTCGTGGTAATTTCGGGATTGGCCCTGATCAACTATTTTACCAACCATTTTGCCTATGCCTGGTTTTTATGGGCTGCTTTTGGCTGGGGTATCGGGATCGTTTTCCATGCCATTAAAACATTCGACCTAAACCCATTTTTTGGCAAACAGTGGGAAAAACGCAAAATAGAAGAGTTTATGCGCGATGATGAACAGAACAACAAATGGAAATAATCATGGAAAATTTTAATAAGGAAAAATATAACAGAGCCAAAAAAAGAGTGGACGAACTCAAGGGCTTTTATATTCATTCGGCCATTTATGTGGTGATAAACACCTTTATTTTGATCAATATTTATCTTAATACAGATAGTTTTTGGCAATGGGAGCATTTTATCACATTGATGGCCTGGGGCATTGGATTGTTGTTCCACGCCTCAAAAACCTTTGGATTCAACCCACTATTGGGCAAGGACTGGGAAGAGCGCCAGATTCAAAAGTATATTGACGAGGACAGAGAGGAAATGAACAAGTTCAAAAAGGATGGAGACAAATAGAAACTTGCTGAGGAGAAATGCTGAAAAGCGAGTTAAAGAACTCAAAGGATATTATAGTCACATCATCATTTTTGTAATCGTAAACGGTATTCTTTACCTCTTAAAAACGGGAGTTTTGAACTCCTTGTTGCCAGAAGCATTTCCAAAGGAATCTTATTATTACGACTGGATCAATGCCAATATTCTGATTTGGGGGTTGATCTTGTTGGTGCATACCTTGATCTTATTCAGGCATAAATTCACTTTCTTTAAAAAGTGGGAGGAGCGCCAAATTCAAAAATACATGGATGAGGATAGGAGCAAGGTTGATAAATATAAGTAGATTCCAAAGAAAATAAATTGACTTTTTACCTTTGAGCACTAACCAAAAACACAAACCATACCCACATGAATGTCCTGATCATTGAAGATGAAAAACCAGCAGCAAGACGGTTGTCCAGATTGCTCGTAGAATTGGAAATTGAAGTCTCAACCATGCTGCATTCGGTTGAAGAATCCATAGTCTGGTTCAAAGAAAATCAGCATCCCGATTTAATCTTTTTGGACATCCAATTATCGGACGGGCTTTCCTTTGAAATTTTTGATGAGGTCGAGGTAAAAAGCGCCATCATTTTTACCACTGCTTATGACGAATATGCACTCCAAGCTTTTAAGCTGAACAGCATCGATTATTTACTTAAACCCATTGAAGAAGAAGAGCTGGAAAGTGCAGTAAAAAAGTATCGGAATTTTAAGCCTGAAAACCGAAAAATCCCCATCGATTTTAACGACATAAAAAAGCTTCTGGTAAACCCTTTGGAACGTGATTACAAAAAACGATTTACAGCTAGGGTTGGGCAACATTTAAAAATTATAAATGCTGATGAGGTGGAATGTTTTTACAGCGAAAACAAAGGAACCTATGCTGCAACCTCCGATGGTAGAAATTATTTGTTGGACACCACTTTGGAACAGTTGGAAGAGGAATTGGAGCCGCAGACATTTTTTAGGGTAAGCCGAAAGTTCTATGTGAACATCAACCATATAGGAGATATCATTTCATACACAAATTCAAGGCTTCAAATCAAACTGAACCGTTTTAACGAGTACGAAGTCATTGTAAGTAGGGAACGTGTTAGAGACTTTAAGTTATGGTTAGAGTAACTGTTTTTAAAAAACTGAATTCCAATTTTTTAGTTAAAATAAAAAACCTACTATAAGTTTTCTTTATAGTGGTTTTTTTAAACCAAAACCTAATTTTCTTCTACCCGATTGTCATCAAAGGCCGAGGGTAGCAGTTTAGGTATCAATTTAATGAAAATTGGAAGAAGGATAGCTCCGCCAGGTAACATAAAAATTGCCAAAGAAGGAATGCTTTTAAAAATATCCAACAACTGATTCTGAACTTTTTTCTTTTCTTCAGCACTTAAATCCTTAACGGTTGACTTGGATAAAAGAGCAACTAATTCTCTGCTCTCGGTAAGTTCTCTTTTCAACCTTTTGCTATTTCTGAGAATGAGTTTACTAACATTTTTTGACATACCATCGTAGAACTGCACAGCTAAATTTTTGTTGCTTAAATAGGCTATTTTATCCTTATTTTTTTCGAAGAAATTTTCTACGAATTGTAGTTCCGATCTCACCTCTTTTTCCGACTTGCCAAGGTCGTTTCCCAAACCAAAAATATAGTCGGTTTCTGTGTAGTCCAAAGTCTTATCTTCCCATATCGTTAAGCAAGCCATATCCAAAAAATAATCCTTCTCGTTTTCGGTAAATTTTTGGGTCAATAGATCGGAATAATTGCCATCAAATTTTGCCTCATCCAGGTCTATATACGTTAACGAAGAACCCAACAATTGAATCAATTTTGCATCCAATTCATGGGTCTCTTTGGAGTTCAGTGCGTGGTATACAATATTAATGGTTACATACTCCAAAAGTTGGGCATGTTCCATAACGTTTTTTTTACCTCTTAGGTAAATTATAAATATGAGTATGTCAACATAAAGCAGCGAATTGGTCAAGCTATTTCCAAGAGCTCTACTGAAAGTATTATCGCTCAAATAAATTCTGGAATCTATTAGTTTCTCCAGCTGTGATTCCGTTTTTGAACCGGTCAATATTTTATTCAAAAAGGAAATCCGACTGACATCCAAAGATTGGTAATACTCAAAAACCTTATTGACGAATGCATCAAAATCCGTCTTTCCCACTTCAAAGGTATAGGTAAAGTACAAGGCAGTAAGAAGGTTGATCTTAGCAATTTCATCTTCACTAAGCGTATGCTCAACGGGTATAAACGAAGGTATGTTCAAGTGAACACCATAAATAAAGCCATTTGCTTTGAGTTGCCTGTACAAGCTGTTAAAGTCCTCGAAGTTTGAAGACTCTTGATCTACAAGGTGACCAAACTTATTGATCCAACCGGAGGCAGAAGGGTTCATTTAAATGAATTAGATGCCAAAGTAAAACAATTTCTCTGACTTTGTTTTTATGCCAAGTGAATCACTTCAACAAAATAGCGTTAAGATAATTTTAACATTTCAAAACCAAACCACCCCCTAAGAGGTTCCGTAGGTAGGGGTGAACGAAACTTAAAAAACAAGTAACATGAAAAAAACAACGAAATATCTATTAGGACTTGGATCCTTGGTAATCGCAGCCACCGTATTGGTATCTGCAGACCACATAGATGCGCCGTCGTCGGCAGGAACTACTGCGGACATTGCCGATTTTTATGCTTTTGAACCCACTGAAGGTTCCGACAACACCGTATTTGTGGTAGATCTTCAATCCGATGTTTTGCCAGAATTGGCGTATGGAACCTTTGACGAGGACGTACTTACCGAAATCAATATTGATTTGGATGGTGATTTGGTAGAGGATCAAGTAATCCAAGCTATTGCAAGAGATGGTAGGATGTACTTCTTTGGACCAATGATGCCTTCGCAAACCGGCCTGAGCAGCGAAGTATATACAGATGCTGCTTTGGGCGATGTGGAGATTTCAGGTGCCACCGCAATTGTAGAAACAACGTCGGATGGCGTATCCCTATTTGCTGGACCACGACAAGACCCGTTCTTTTTCGATTTTTTCCAGTTCAACGCTGTGATTTCTCCTGAGTTGGATTCTGCACCAAAAGGTTTTTTACCTCCAGAGGAGGCTGCGGACACCTTTGATGGAGCCAACACCCTTTCCATTGTAGTGGAAATTCCAAATAGTATGTTGGGGACGCCTACCGCTACCAATGCCCTTGGTCTATCAGTTTATAAGACTTGGGTGACAACAAACAGAAAACAATAAGAAACTTAAAAACGATATTATGAAACTAAGACAATCAATATATATAACTGCTCTAGTACTAAGCTTTGGTCTAGTAATTGGCTGTAGCAATGATGATAACGGAACCTATATGGATGAAGATATGATGATGGGCGATGATATGATGGGCGTTGATTTTACCGGAACATATGCGCAGGTGGATCATCTTGGTCGCCCAGGAATCAATACCACCCTAAGTTATGATATGGAGGGTGAAGCCAGTATTAAAGATGCGCACAATACCACAATTCCTTCGGAAATGAGCGCAGTGTTTCAAATGGGATTTCAGGCCAGATTGGAGCAATACCATGATGTATATGCTTTAAAATTGGGGTTGGATCCTGCAGATGTGGATTACGAAAACAACATTTTAGGATTGGATGCTGCAACCCTGACAACGGTTTTGGCTGCGGATGTTTTGGAAGTTGCGCCAGATCTGCCCACCACATATTTTAACCCAGGTACCGACCTTGATAATGATGGTAACCTACTGGTTCCGGATGGTGATGAAGTGGCCCTTACCGGAAGGCACCCCAATGATGATATTATAGATGTTTCCCTAATTCTATTTTTCGGGGGAATGGAAGGCGACAGGTTTAGTGGTCAGGACTTGGATGATGATGGAATGGCCGATTTACCAAGACTAACATCGGATGGTGTTGGGCTTACGGCCAATATTTCGACTACATTCCCCTATTTGGGAGCACCCGAGTAATTAATTGCTATGAAAGGGACGGGGGAAGGAAATCTTCCTTCCCCTTTTTTTTAATCTAATACAACAACAAGATGAAAACAACAATACAATATATCTTTTTACCAATAGCCTTATTGTTTTTGGCATCATGTCAGCAAAAGGAAAATGAATTTAAAACAGATAAAGAGGATTACGATCGTTTTCTCGCATCAGCACCAGTAAAACCAACCTCAAAATATTTTGACCTTTGGAATGGCAAAATCAAACCCGATAGTACCCAATTGCTCAGCTTGGGGAATGTTGCCGGTGAGTATAGCCGTTTTTTTAAGGCAACGGGCGATATCCAATATTTAAAAGATGCCGAGGAATCCCTGAAAAAGGCAGTGGAAATCGCTGCAGTGGGAAAATCGGGATACCTGAGGGCATTGGCCAGAAATTACATTTCGCAACATAGGTTTAAAGAAGCTTTGGTCCTCGCAAAAGAGGCAAGGGCTTTAGGAAGTGGAGAAAAGGAAACCCAGCGTTTACTTTTTGACCTTCACATGGAACTGGGAAATTACGATTTGGCAAATCAATATTTGGATAGTATCCAGAATATGTCCGACTTTGGTTATTTGATCCGTGTTGCAAAATGGAACGACCATAAAGGGGACTTGGACACTGCAATCCAATTTATGGAAAAGGCCATGGCTAAGGCCGAATCCTCCAAAAATAAAAACCTGTTGTTATGGTCCTATACCAACCTAGCTGATTTTTATGGTCATGCTGGGCGTATTGAAGACTCTTATAAGTTATATCTAAGTGCACTGCAAATAGACCCTCAAAATGCATATGCCAAAAAGGGCATTGCATGGATCGTGTACTCTTATGAGAGAAATGGCGAAGAAGCTCTCCGGATTTTGGACGCTATCATGCAAAAGAACAAGTCACCCGAATATTACCTGTTAAAAGCTGAAGTGGCTTCTTTTTTAAACAACGATATACTTCGAGTTCAAGCATTGGACGATTATTACAAAGTTGTTGCTAGCAATAAAAATTACGGTGACATGTACAATGCTTACAATGTGGATTTTCTGTTAAGTATGGATGTGGAACGAAAAGCTTTCGAGCTGGCACGGGAGGAGGTTCTAAATAGACCTACCCCGGAATCTTATGGCCTGTTTGCCTACAGTTTGCTTCATTTGGGTGAGAAACAAAAAGCGATGCAGGTTATTGAAGATCATGTAATGAATGCCACTTATGAGCCTGCCATTCTTCAGCAAGCTGCCGAAATTTATAAGGCCAATGGAAAAAAAGATAGGGTCAGCGAACTAAAGAATGAACTATTGTCGGCTGCTTACGAGCTCGGTCCAATTAAAGAGGCTCAAATACTAGGCCTTTAGTTTCCCCTTTAAAAGCAAGGTTGATGACCTAGTTGGTCTCAGCTTGGTTGTTGTTTTTAGGTACGCCATGGTTTTACTCCATGGCGTTTTTTATTCTTTGGAGATATCTTGATCGGTGTCTGTTTTTTCCTCCTGCAAAATTTCAATTCCTTTTTGGATGACCAAATTGGTCGGTATGGTTATCCGTTTGCCGTCGTCCGTACGCATAAAAAGATAAAATCCACTAATATCCTCAACTTTTCCGGTCCAATCAAAATCCTTGTCCATTACCCGTATTCTATCGCCCAAACGCAATGGGTGATTGAAAAACAGAATCACACTTGCCGTTAAATTTGAAAGGATGGACCATTGGGCCACAAAACCAACGCCCAAAATGGCCAAAATCGAAGATATAAAAACCGAAAAATCCTTGAAATCAACGCCCCATATCAAAGAAATGCCGATAAAAGCCAGAAGATAAAACAACAAGTTACTCAAGTAAAAAATAACTTTCCTGCTGTTCATGTCAATGGCGCTTGTTTTTCCGAAACGCCGAATAGCTCTTTTGCTCAAAGAGTTCAGAGCAATAACTAAAGCCAAAAGTACAATGGTGGATAAAATCTCGTATTTAAAGGGCATGGGGTCGATCATAACGGTTCTTAGTAAATTTGGATTAACTTATAGTTCTAAACTACGAATAAACCCTTTCATATTTTAAACCATGAAAACAGATTTTGAAGAAAATTCATGGGTGATCAACTATTCACCGGACAATTACTACAACCGAAAATTCTCTTTACAGGAAGATCTGCAGCTCTCTAAAGGAGACAAATCCATTACTTGGGTAAACACCTATGGTTTGGATTATATGGAAGAGTTTAGGCAAATGGTGAACGGTAATAACCTTGACGACTTTTTGTTGCGTCTCCTCTTGAATCAAAAAATGGGAAACAAAGTCATTGTGCTGGAAGACCAACTCTTCATCGCTGCCCGCATACTAAAAACGGAGCATCACAGTATGGAGTCCGAACAAATGTATTTTGTGGTGTCCAAGGATTTTAACTGGTGCATACAAGAAAAGAGGGGCGACCATTTCGATTGGATTCGCCAACGGATATTTGAAAACAAAGGGATTATTAGAAAAAAGCGTGCGGACTATCTGCTCTTTTTCATTCTGGAAACTTTGATTACCAATTACAAAGAGAAATACGAAGATACCGTAGTAATGGAAAATGCCCTGGATGCCATTGTAAAACGTGAACCCACACCAGAATTCATGTTCGAGGTTGAACAAAAAAAGGCGATGATCCAAGATTTCAAAAAAGCATCTCATGGACTCCGGGACATTATAATAAAGCTGGAAAGAGTCGAGGTAAAAGGGTTTCAGACCAAATATTTTAGCGAGCTTAGGGAGCAAATCAATGGTTTGATCGCGGATATTGACTCCGACATAATGGAACTGGAAAGCCAGATCAATCTGTTCTTTAGTGTACAGGGCCATCGTTTGAACGAAGTAATGAAGACCCTCACCATTTTCTCGGTGGTTTTTATTCCGCTCACATTTATGGCGGGCATTTATGGAATGAACTTCGAAAACATGCCCGAATTAAAATCACCCTATGGTTATTTTATACTGTTGGGCGTAATGCTCATTGTGACCATTATCTCCATTATTATTTTTAAACGAAAAAAATGGTTTTAAAACTCTGATTTTATTGCCCTTATGATCAAATCATTCCATGTGTGATTTTCCTGGGTTTTATCCAATGATAAACATCATATTCTTGAAAAAGGTCGCTCGGTAGATTTGTCCCATCAATTTTAAATAACATATGATGAGAAAAAGAATACTAGTAGCAGTAATGGCTGTAATGGGATTAACCAATTTGGCAATGGCCCAAGATGCCCCAGCTGACAACGATGGCAAATGGCAATTTAGATTGAGGGGAATTGTGATTTCTCCTGATGAGAGTGCCGATATCGAAGTTATAGGAGGGGATGTGGACATTTCAACCGCTTTTGTTCCAGAATTCGACATTACCTACTTTTTTGATGATAATTGGTCCTTGGAACTTATTTTGGGTACTGCTAAGCACGATGTTGAAGCTGTGGGTACCGATGCAGGTGATATTGATTTGGGCAGTGTATGGTTATTACCACCAACGCTTACGGCCCAGTATCATTTTACCGGGGGTGATTTTGTTCCATACCTTGGAGCTGGTCCAAATTTAACACTATTCTACGGTGTTGATGAAGGTCCTGTAGCAGATGATGTGGAATATGACACTGCTGTTGGTTTTGCACTTCAGGGTGGTTTCGATTTTATGTTGAATGATAAATGGTTCTTGAACTTTGATGTAAAAAAATTATTCTTGAACACTACTGCCACTGTTGATGCAACGACCGCATTGGGAGCCACTGTGGATGCCGATGTAGACATTAACCCATGGATCTTTGGATTTGGGGTAGGTCTTAAACTTTAATATTCGATTGTTTTTTAGGTAATCTAAGTGTTGAAGGCAGTTTGGTTTATCCGGCTGCCTTCTTTTTTGCCCTAATTTAGGCACCTACGGCACCCAAAGTGTACAATTGTTCCAATGTTGGTGTCTCGCTACCACCTTCGGGCTCTAAGGTAATTCCGAATGCTTCCGATTCGTTGGCGTTTTCCAAGGTGAAGAGCTTGGTGTCTTGCGAAGCAAAATCATCCAACAAACCAATGCTGGTCGGAGTAAGCGGGTTCAACTTTAAGGACCAAACTTGATACGTGAAACCATCGGGTGGTTCGGGCAGTCCTTTTGCATCTATGATTACTTTCTGTTCTTCTTTGTTCCAATAGGCTTTGGCATAGGATTCAGGGGAAACGGTTTGTCCGCCAAGGGCAATTACTGTTATATCTTTATCCCTGATGTCCTCCAATAAACTCTCCGTAGTGGTTACTTCTTCCCGGGTTTCGGATAGTATGTCTTCCAAGCTTTGCTTTTCTTGATTGGTAAGCTCAATCTCGGATTTGAGTTTTGCATTTTCCCTGTACATCCAGAACAATCCAACAGCCAATAAAATGGATGCGGCCCAACCTAAATAATTGCCCCAGGGCGTCCTTTTGGTTTTGGAACCTTCGGGGGTAAATGGGATAACATCATCTATTTCGGCCTTTATTTTTGCAAAACCATCTTGTGGCATTTTGGGTGAAGCAGCTTTTGTCAGCTTAAGAACGGCCTTTTCGATTTCTTCAATTTCTCTCCTGATTTCCGGATACTGTATGGCATAATGTTGCACCTCTAGATTTTCTTCAGGCGATAGCGCTCCAGCAACGTAGAGTTCCAATTTTCCAGAAGCTATGTATTCTTTTACATCTATGCTCATGCCATATTTTTTCTAATGTTGGAAATACAGCTTCTAATTCTTGTTTTTATGGTACCAATGGGCGTATCCAGCTCTTTGGCAGCTTCTTTTTGGGTATAACCCTTAAAGTAAAGCATATCAATTAGCAAAATACACTTTTCCTTGAGTCCTTTCAATAAGGATTGAAGTCCAATAGTGTCCATTTTGCTGTTTAAATCTTCACCACTTTCAAAAATACCTACGAGAGAATCTACAGGAAGGTTCTTTTTTTGGTTTTTATGGGTTTTGGAGCGCACTTCATCGATAGCGGCATTCCTCGCAATATTTAATATCCATGTAAAAAAACGACCTTTCGAGGGGTCGTATTGATCGGATTTCTCCCAGATTTTCACAAAAACATCCTGACAGATTTCTTGGGAGCGCTCCGAATCCTTTACGATTACGTTAATTGCTCCACAAATATTCTCAGCGTACATATTGTACAAGGTCTCAAAAGCGACCGTATCCTTTTGCTGAAATAGTTGTATGAGGTTGTCCAGATGCATTGAAGTTGCTTAAATATATAAAAAAAGAGCTGCTCAAGGCCGCTCTTTTTATAAATCTTAGTCGAGATAGTAACCTTATTCCTGTTCCAATAATACAGATCCTGTAATGGCAACGTCTTCCCAAGTTTTGCTCACACCATCTGAACCTGTGTGCAAAATTTTACAAGCTTCGTTCAAAGAGGCTAAAGCGTCCAAGGCATTCCATTGTTTTAAGTCCATTACTCCAGAAAAGTTCACATGGTTGTCTTCAGTGATTTCATATTCCATTGGAAGTTCGGTAGATACGCCGTTCATACTTAATTGTACGGTACAACTCTTATCATCTTTAAGAGTAAAGGTTCCGGTAATGGATTGGGTCTCCGCCATTTTTTCAAAGAAAAACTCGATGATTTTCGGATCTCTTGTTCCAGTGGGATCATTGGTGAAAAGGCTACTCACCGGAATGGAAAATTCAAGGCCGTTTAAGGTTTCCATTGGGGTTTCACCTGCAGTGTACGTTAGCTCAATATCCTGAAAAGTTCCCCCGACCGGAACTTTATCCGTGGTTTTATAAGCAGTAAACCGAACATCGGTGGAGTCTTCTACAATACTATAGGTTGCAGTAGTGGATTCCTCTTGTTTTTTCTCTTCCTTTTTTGTTTGCTTACAGCTAAAGGCGGCTACCAACAATAGTCCCAATGCGGCAATTTGAATATTTTTCATTTCAGATATTTTTAATTTAGGACTAAGTTAGGCATTATTCAAAGTGCTGTCAATAAAAAAAAGCTGCCCATGGGACAGCTTTTTGTTTTTGATATTTTAAATATCATTGAATGATACCTGTACAGGCAATTCTCGTACCAGCGGCACCCGAAGGTTGTGATGTGTAATCATCGGTTCCTTGATGTACGATTACAGCTTTTCCTAAAATATCTTTTTTCTCGTCGCCGCAGCCAATGCACCATTCATCCGTAGAAAATTCTACAGTGGCACTCCCATCTGCGTCTGCCGTGAAATTACCGATATCCCCTTTGTGATAACCATCTTCGGAACCCCATTTTCCGTGAGGTTCATGGGTAGGGTTCCAGTGTCCTCCTGTTGATTTTCCATCAGGAGAGGAGCAATCGGCCTTTTCGTGCAGGTGAATGGCATGCTCGCCTTCATCGAGTCCTAAAAAGGTCGCTCTCATAATTACTTCGCCACCGTCTTGGGTGAACATAACTTCACCACTTACATTACTATCGCTTTTGGGCTCCATTTCAAAAGTAATGACTTCGGGGTCAATTTTTTCTGCAACTTGTTCAACCGTTTCTTCAACCTCCTCAGTTGTTTCTTCGGCTTCTTTTTTTGCTTGTTTACAGCTAAAAGCTGTTATAAATAGTAGCGCTAACGCTGTTATTTGTACTTTTTTCATTAAAAATGATTTTTTTATGATTAGCTCATAAGTTAGGGATTATATGTGCCCAAGTCAAGCTATTTCCCACTGTATTTCTAGGGCTTCTTTTTGTTGAAGAGCTTTCTTAAATCTGGGTTGTAAAAAACCGCAAATTGTAAACGGTCGTAAACTGCATTGGCAAACTGATTTCTCAAATATCCCAATTGCACACTACTGTTTTCTGTAATATTCACGCCTACAGCCCCGTATAGTCTATTCTGTCCAAACAAATCATCTTGTAAATTGATGAACAATTCATCGTAAAAATTCAAAAAGAAAGTGTTGGTGAGCGGCAAGGTCATCTGAATGCGATAACGTGCCCTGTGCTGTGTCTCGGTGGTTCTACCAAAATCCAAGAAACGCTGCTCCAACCGGTACCTGTGCTCAAATAGGAACTCCCAAACTTTATTCTTTAGAATAAACTGTTCAAAGATCCGATGTTCTTTGGAATTGATTTCACCTTCAAATTCATAAAATGTATTGTCCGTATCAATGTATGCATAGCCTCCAGTGGCTATGGCATTGGGATTAATATGGTAATTGAGCCCCGTTCGCAACAACATTTGGTTAAAATTGCGGGTAGTCTCGTAAAATCGGAACTGGGCTTCGGTGTGTACACTTAACCGTTCTGAAACCTTGTTCATGCCAAAATACATGAACCAAGCTCCCATTTCATCCTCTCCGGGTTGTTGTGCATTTACTGTCAATAATCCAAATAAGACAAATAAGCCTGCTAATCTTTTAATCATTTACTATCCTCTTTAATTGGAGTACTCTTTTCTTCTTTTAGGTACTCGTCCAAAAATTCTAAAATTTTGCTGTATGCTGTGATTTGATTCTCTTTTTTCACAAAGCCATGCCCTTCATCTTCAAAGAGAACATACTCCACAGGAACCCCGTTTTTGCGCACGCCGGCAACGATTTCATCCGATTCTGCCTGCAACACCCTAGGGTCTTGCGAGCCCTGGAGCACAATCAGTGGTTTGGTGACCTTATCCGTATGGAAAAGCGGGGAAATCTGCTTTAACCGAACAGAATCCGCACTGTAAGGGTCTCCCAGCTCTTTGTAAAGGGCATCTTTAAAGGATTCCCACCATGGCGGGATACTTTTAAGTGTTCTTATCCAATTGGTTACCCCGAAGAGGTTGACTCCCACATCAAATTCCTCTGGTGTGTAGGTCAAAGCGGCCATGGTCATATATCCACCGTAAGACCCTCCGATAATTCCGATTTTCTCACCATCGATTTCGGGTTGTTGGGCCAACCAATTTTTTCCTTCCACACAATCTTTAAGGTCTTTGTCCCCATGGTTTAAATCGTCCATTTGGTAAAAGGTTTTACCATATCCGCTGCTTCCTCGGTTGTTCACCGCTAAAACGGCGTACCCATGGTTCACCAAATATTGGATGAACGAGCTAAAGTTTTGGCGCGATTGCCCACCTGGCCCCCCGTGCACCCATACCAAAGCGGGTGCTGGATTCTCCTCGGTTGCTTGGTGGGGTTTGTAGTAAATGGCAGGGATTTCCAATCCATCAAAGGATTTATACCGGATTACTTCGGCCTTAACCAAATCCTGTCCTTGGATTTCGGGATTCAGTACATCGGTCAGCTTTTTTTGCTCCTTGGTTTCCAGATCATAGACATAAAGATTGGATGGCGTTTGTGAACCACCTGCGTAAAAACGCATCATGGTTTCATCGTCAGAAAAGCTAACACTGGTAATATCCATGTTTTCCACTGTGGGCAGATCAATATTTTCTCCTGTGGCCACCTCCATCACTTCGATGGTGTTTTTGGCATCCTCGTTTATGTAGGTCACTTGATAGGTACCATTCTGCGTAAAATAACTTCCTGAAATATCCCAGTCTCGTACTAGGGACTTTTCGTAAGATTCATCGGCAATTGTGTATTTCATCAAATAAGAAAACTCGCTACCATCATCTGTAGTGTAATACAATGCCGAACCATCCGGGGCAAAATCCTGAGGCGAGTTCCCGCTTTGGCTTTTATTTATTTTCATTAATTCATCCGACTCCAAATTGTACAAGAACAGATCACTATCGTTCGTGTTGATGGATTTGCTCAATGCGACATATTTTTCGTCTGGAGAAACAACACCGACATCGTACCCATCATCATTTTGATAAACCATTTCGGGGTCCATTGTTTCCAAATCCATTTTATACAGGTCCATAAACCTGCTATCTCGCTCGTTGGAACCATAAAAGAATGCGGATTTGTCCTCGGACCATTGGTAAAACAGGGAACGAGCCCCCTCTTCGGGAGTCAGATCCTTATGATTGCCATCGGTATCCCTAACAAAAATGTGATAGATTTCATCGCCGTTGTTGTCCATACGAAACAGCATTCGTTCATCATTTGGAAAATAGGAAATGGCGAACACCGAAGAACTGTCGGATTGTGTTACCGGCATCATTTCGCCCCCAGAAGTGGGTATAGTGTACATATTATAAATGCCCGAACGGTTACTCGATAC
Source organism: [Muricauda] lutisoli (nom. illeg.) (assembly GCF_017313105.1). Taxonomy (GTDB): domain Bacteria; phylum Bacteroidota; class Bacteroidia; order Flavobacteriales; family Flavobacteriaceae; genus Flagellimonas; species Flagellimonas lutisoli. The sequence goes on from NZ_JAFLND010000001.1 coordinate 596,190, forward strand.
CAGCAATTTGGATTTATCGGGCGAAAAGCTTCCTCCTGCGATGGATTCGTTGTCCATCATTTGGGAAATGCTATAGGTCTTCATCGTATCGGCTACGGAAGGTTCCTTTTTCTCTTCTTTACAGGCCCAGATACTGGTGATCAGGGCAATGGCCAATAATTTTTTCATTGTTCGCTATTTAAGTTCAAAACTTTCGGTCTCCTTAAAAGGGGATAGGTCCAATGATTCAATGGAGGTTCTGTACGATTTCCATTCATCATTAAAGAAGGAATTGGTGCTGTCCAATGCGGTCTTTAGTTCTTCTTCCGCAAACTGGATCATTCTTCTTTCCGTCGCGGTGATTCCAGATTTTCTTGTGTTTACATAGTAAGAAGCATTGCCCAATCGGGACATTACATTAGGTTCTGGGTCATCGGTGATGCCCTGTCTTTTGTCCTCTTTGCCCAAGTACAATGCTACAACGGAATCGATTTGCTTTACAATTTCTTCCGATGCTTTTATATGCTCTTTAAACTTGTCCTTGTCCAGTTCCTTGAGCTCTTTTTTGAATTTATCCGCCAAATTCTTGCTTTCCACTAATTGCTTCACCGCATCTGCGGCTGTTTGGGTATAGCTTTCCAGTTTTTTGCCAGTTTCATAGACTTCGTTGATGGAGGCAAGGTCAACATCCAATCTTGGGTCCGTTTTAACGGTTACCATGGTCGAATCGGATATATTGCCATAAATGGCCTTTACTTTGTAAGTTCCAGGCTTTACCTCGATACCACCACGCTCTCTGTCCCGTTTTTTGATGGTTCTCGAAGGTCTATCGGGACCTTTTTCATCCAAGTTCCAATAAATTCTGTGGAAACCGGCCTTTTCGGGAGTTTTATATTTTAATGTTCTGATAAGCCTATCGCCGTCATAAAATTCAAAAAAGATGGAATCCTTGGTTTTTTCCTTTGAGTTTTCCCCCTCGGCTTTGTCTTCCTCTTCGCTTTCCTCTTTTTTCTTTTCCTTATCCTTCTTTTTGCTTCCTTCTTTAAGGTAGTAGGTGATCATGGCGCCAGATTCCCTATTTTTGCCACTAAAAATGGCATCGCCTCCAAACCTACTTCCGGTTGGTTGCTGATAGGCCGCTAAATAGGCATCGGGGCTTTTGAACAGGCCAATTTCTTTTTGTAAAATGGAGGTATTGCCCGCCAATTTTCTCAATGGACGGATATCATCCAAAACCCATGCGGCCCTTCCAAAGGTTCCGATGACCAAATCCTGCTCTCTAGGATGAATTGCCAAATCCTTAGTGGAAACTGTTGGAAAATCCTTGTTCCATTTTTTCCAATTATTCCCTGCATCCAATGAAAGGTAAAGGCCATCATCTGTACCCAAGAACATTAGGTTGGGGTTTTCTGGGTCTTCAATAATGGATAACGTGTAGCTTTCCACATCGTTTTCATCTACAATACGGGTCCAAGTTTTCCCGTAATCCTTGGTACGGTAGGCGTATGGTGTGTAGTTGAACCTTCTATAATCGTTGGCGATCAAAAGAGCTTCACCTTTCTTGTTTTGCGAAGCTTTAATCTGTGGAATCCAACTTCCAGCGGGTAATCCTTTGATGTTTTTAGTGACCTCAATCCAGGTTTCACCACCATTTTGCGTATAGTGTACACGACCGTCATCGGTTCCGATCCAAAGCATATCCTCTTCAACAGGCGAGGGTTCGATAACAATAATAGTGCAATGGTTTTCTGCTCCTGTGGCATCCATCGTAAGTCCACCACTTTCACTCTGCTTTTGTTTTTCCTTGTCGTTGGTTGTCAGGTCCGGGGAAATTACTTCCCATGTCAATCCTTTATCGGTGGATTTATGCACGAACTGACTTCCAAAATATACCGTGCTGTTATCAAATGGGTCTTGGCCAATGGCAGCGTTCCAGTTAAATCGAAGTTTAGTGTCCGCATCTGGCGGGGTAGGGCGTACAATATAGCCGTTGCCTGTTTTCCAATCGTAACGGCTTACATATCCCTGTTGGCTCATGGCATATCCGTATTGGCTATCATCCTTGTCGGGAACCACATCGAAACCGTCCCCAAAGGCGATTTCTTGCCAATAACTGTTACGGATTCCCTGTGCTTTCCAAACATAGGCGGGTCCTCTCCACGAGCCATTGTCCTGCATGCCGCCATACACATTGTACGGATACTCGTTGTCCGTACTGATGTGGTAGAACTGTGCCACGGGCAAATTACCTATAAAACGCCATGTTTTGCCACCGTTTTTGGTGATGTTTAGACCACCATCGTTACCGTCCAACATAAATTGTCCGTTTTCTGGATGGATCCACCATGCATGATGGTCGGGGTGGACACCATTGTCCACACCATAAGAGGGCATCAATTGAGTAAAGTTTTTACCACCGTCTTCAGACACGTTGATGTAGGTGAAAACTGAATACACACGATTTTCGTTTTGCGGGTCCACATAAATTTCTGAATAGTAAAATGGACGATTTCCAATATCGCTTTTGTCGTTGATCTTCTCCCATGTAAAACCTCCGTCAGTGGATTTGTACAACGCATTTTTCTTAGCCTCTACCAACGCATAGATGATATTGGGCTTGTTACGTGCTATAGCAACACCTATTCTACCCAAATCTCCTTCGGGAAGACCATCTTCTGCGGTGACTTTTTTCCAAGTTTTACCACCATCGTGTGTGATGTGCAGCCCACTACCTTCGCCACCTGAGTTAAAGAACCAGGGTTCTCTTTTATGTTCCCACATGGCAGCAATCAGTTTGTTCGGGTTTTTAGGGTCCATTACCAAATCGGCAACTCCTGTTCTATTATTAACGAACAATACTTTTTCCCAAGTTTCACCTCCATCGGTGGTTTTAAAGACACCTCGTTCGGGATGCTCGCCCCAAGGGGAGCCAATGGCACCTACATACACTACATCGGGGTCTGTTGGGTCGATAACGACCCTATGGATGTGCCTGGTTTTTTCCAATCCCATGGATTTCCAGGTTTTACCCCCGTCCAAGGATTTGTAAATACCATATCCGCCATTGAGGCTGTTTCTTGGGTTGCCTTCCCCTGTCCCCACCCAAATTACCGATGGATTGGATTGTTGAATGGCGACTGCTCCGATGGAAGCCGTTACCTCCTTATCAAAAACAGGTTCCCATTTTATACCGCCGGAAGTAGATTTCCACAACCCGCCCGAAGCCGTTCCGACGAACATTACATCAGGGTTGGAATGGACCACATCAATGGAAGTGACACGACCGCTCATTCCAGCAGGGCCAATGTTTCTTGGTTTTATGTCACGGAGCAGTTCTACATTAAAATCTTGTGCCGTAATACTGGCGGTAATCAGTAATACAAGGTAGAGGATTGATTTTTTCATGAGTTGGTTTTATTTTTTGAGTTTAGCTTTGACCTAAGAAAGGCATACTTGGTATGGTCAGTTTTTGGTCGCCTAAAGATACCAAAAACCCTTGCCTCATTTCTTAATAGGATGTTAATGGAATGTTGTTTAGTTGTCCTTGTATACGACCCCATCTTTCATCACGTATCTTACGTACTTCATTTGAGAAATATTCTCTACAGGATTTCCTTGAACAGCTATGATATCTGCCAAGTATCCTTTTTGAATCATTCCCAATTCATCAAAATGAAGAATGTTTGCGTTCAATGAGGTTGCAGATTGCAAAGCTTTGATGGGTTCCATGCCATAGGCTACCATCAGTTCCAGTTCCCGATAGTTTTCTCCGTGGGCAAATACACCGACATCACCACCAAAAACAATATTAACTCCCGAGTGCAGTGCCAGTTGAAAGGATTTCTTCTTTTTTGCCACTCGTTCAGGATCGGGCTCGGCACCTTTTTTCCAGCCTTTATACTGCTCAATAGCATCTCCTGCAGCAAGGGTTGGGCATAGGGCGACTCCATTTTCTTTCATTAAACCAAATATTTCTGCCGTACCGCCATCACCATGTTCAATGGTTTCCACACCGCCCATAATTGCGTGCCGCATTCCTTCCGGTGTACTGGCATGGGCCACTACATAACGTCCCGCAGTGGTGGCTGCCTCGACCATTGCAGTGATTTCTTCCTGTAAAAAAGTAGGTTGAGAAGGTTCTCCTTTGCCCCAGCGGTAATCGGCATAAATTTTTATGAGGTTGGCACCGTGGCCCAATTGCGTTCTTACTTCTTTGATGGCATTGTCCCTGCCGCTTACAGGAACTGCACCCAAGGGTACCTTGACACCGTCATGAAATCCTTTTGGGCCATATGCCCCGGTTGCTACGATGGCTGGACCTGCCATTAAGGTACGCGGGCCTGGAATAATACCGTCATCAATGGTCTTTTTAAGATATACATCGGTATAACCCGCTCCCTCCGAACCTAAATCGCGCATGGACGTAACACCTGCCATCAACGACTTTTTAGCGTGTACCGCACCTCTGATAGCCCTCTCGGCGTGGGATTCTACCAGAACTTGGTCGTTCCATTCCGTTTCGTTGTAAGGATGCAACAACAAATGGGAGTGACCTTCAATGATACCTGGCATCAGTGTCATGCCCTTTAATTCTTTTTTGGTGTAGGAGCCAACGTTTTTTAGTCCATTTAAAGGACCTGCGTAGGTAATCCGGTTTTCATCTACCGCTACCACCCAAGCTTTATGCAGTTCAGTGCCATCGAAAACCTGTTCGGGCAGCAAAAGGGTCTGTGAACTCAAACTGTTCAGAAATAAGGTCAGAATCAGGGCTAAAATGTATTTTGATTGCATGCTGACGTTGTTTGGGAGTTAATCCATTACGGAGTTGTTCAGTAATTCTTGTAATTCACTTTTCGAAAATACTTGGCTTCCTTTGATCACGCCATAAATTTTCTCGGTATTTTCGATATTTTCCAATGGGTTGGCATCCAAAATGACCAAATCGGATATTTTTCCTTTGGAAATTTTGCCATAGTCTTCGGTTTGGTCCAAGAATTTTGCTCCATTTACGCTAGAAGTTCGCAGTGCATCAAGTGGAGAGATGCCATTGTCTACCATGGCCTGTAATTCCTTGTGCAAAGAAATACCGGGATAGGTGTAGGAATTGAACGCTCCACTGTCCGATCCTGCCAAAAGTTGAACACCTGCCGAATCAATGGATTTGGCAAGTTTGCCAAAAAATGTATCCAATTGCTTTCTGTTTTCCCTGGCCTCTTCGGATGCGTTCAAAGCTGATCGTATCCTGCCTTGATAGGTTTGGATGATACCGCTTCCCATATATTGAAGGTACTCGTCGTTGCTATGGTCTACCTCGTCCAAATAACTTAAAGTATGTCCAATATGAAGTGTGGGAACCACAAAAACATCATTTTCTTTCAACGAATTAAACGTTGTTTGTGCAGTGGTATCCGAATACCCTTCCATAAGAGCGGGCATGGCACCCCAAAAGCCAATTTCACCTTGGTTCAGCTTGTCGGTGATTTCAATCTCATTGCTGGCACATCCTTTCATGATATAGTAAAGGTGCTCAATGCCATCCATTCCCGCATTTATGGTCTCGTCCAAGGTGACGGTAAACGGCATATGTCCTGATACTGTAAATCCTCTTTTCTTGGCTTCTTCGATTGATCTTAGATAGTTATCGCGTGAAATTCTACTGTCATAAATTTTAACAAAATCCACGTTCAAGGATTCCAACGAATCCAAAGCATGTATCACATCTGCTTCGGTCTCTACTTCCAAAGAGCCTGCCCAGCTCCCATTGGGCCCATCAATTTTTGGACCTGCGGTAAAAATAGTGGGGCCCACCAACTCTTCCGAGGCAATTTGATTTTTCCAGTCCATAACAGCATGGGTGAGGTCACCCCCTGCATCACGTACCGTAGTAATACCGTTGGCAATAAAAAGCTTTAAAAAGTTTTTGTTGTTATTGATCAAAGTATCACCACCACGTAAATGGATATGGTTGTCCCAAAATCCGGGTAGTACAAACTTTCCAGAGGCATCAACAGTGGCACCTGCCTTAAAGTCGTTTGAATCCACAGACGCTACGGATTCAATTCTTCCATTGGATATAAATATGTTTTGCTTTTCAATCTTTCCGGTTTCCAAGTGGATGACTTGTGCGTTGGTGATTGCCAAATCATATTGCTGTACAGCTTTCTTTTTACAGCTAACGATAATGAGCAAGAGAAATAAAAGGAGTGGTCGGGTCATTTGAGGTTGAATTTTAATCCTTAAAGATACCTGATTTTTTATTGACCGGGCTTCTGGGTTTTTCCAATTTTTTTAGTGATTTTTATCCAAACACAAATTTTGAAAGAAGCTAAGCCAAGTTGGTTCTATTTATTATTGTTGATTTTATCGGGTGAGGCGATCTTTATCCTTCCCTTTGTGTTGCCGCGTGTTTTTAGACCTACCGTACTGGATGTTTTGGAGTTGGATAATGTAGAGCTGGGTCTCTGTTTTTCCATTTACGGTTTGGTGGCCATGGTTTCTTATGTTCTAGGCGGTCCCCTGGCCGATAAGTACCAACCTCGAAAACTGATTGCCGTTGCTTTGTGGATGACTGCATTGGGCGGGTTTTTGTTTGCTCAATATCCTACGTTATGGGTACTTCAGATCTTGTATGGTTGGTGGGGCTTTACCACTATTTTTCTGTTTTGGGCCCCCATGATAAAGGCCACTAGAATCTGGGGAGGGACCGATTCACAGGGAAAAGCTTTTGGGTTTCTGGATGGTGGTCGGGGACTTACAGGGGCCCTGTTCAGTTTGTTGGGCGTGGTGGTGTTTTCCTTCTTTTTATCCGAATCCCCGGATGTAGCCAACCTTAATGATCGCAAGGAGGCATTCACCTATGTGATCTATTCTGCTTCCATTATCATTATTTTGGTGGGTTTTTTGGTCTGGTTTTTTATGAAAACGGACGAGAACAGTGAAAAAGTGATTCTTGAGCGTATCTCTTGGCGGGATATCAAACAAGTGTTGAAATTACCGTCGGTTTGGTTGCTGATGGTCATTATCCTTTGTGGCTATGTAGGGTATAAAATTACGGACATCATCTCCCAATATGCCGAGGAGGTCATGTTGTACAATCAAGTAGACTCGGCCAAGGTGGGAACCTTATTGCAATTTCTTAGGCCAACTACGGGCATTTTGTTTGGTTTAATTGCCGATCGTTTAAAAATCACCTGGCTATTGGTTGTGAGCTTTGCTTTGGCGCTAGCGGGAGGATTGCTCTTTGCCAGTGGGGTAATTGCACCGACAACAACGCTTTTGTTTTTTATATCGGTAGTTGTTATCGCGGCAGGAGTTTATGGTATTCGAGCGCTCTATTTTGGGGTTATGCACGTTGGTAAAATACCCTTGACCTTGACAGGTACTGCTGTTGGACTAATTTCTTTGATAGGCTACACGCCCGATGTATTCGCTGGCCCAGCCTACGGTATGCTCTTGGATGCCCATCCGGGCCAAGAAATTGGGCATCAAAATGTATTTTGGATGTTAAGTGCCTTCGCTTTAATTGGTGGTGTTGCAGCATTGATATACCATAGAAAATATGGTAAGCAGTGATTATTGCCCTCTATATTTGATGTTTTTTTCTAAAAGCGATACAATTTCCTTGATTCTTCTTTTCCGGGTCTCTTCCCTTTTGGCTTGTTTGAGCCAATAGAGATAGCTCTTTCTTTGACTGTTGGTGAAACTTTTAAAGTTTTTATGGGCTGTTGGGTGATTGTTGAAAGCTTTTTGCAAATCCTCTGGAACCACACCGTTTTCCACATCGTCCAATATGGTCCAGGAACCATTTTGTTTGGCAACTTCAATGGCTTCCAGACCACTTTTGTGCATCAAACCATTAGCTTTTAATTCTTTTATGTGATTCTTGTTGACTCTGCTCCAAGTGCTCTTGGGTTTTCTTGGACAAAAGTATTGTTTGCGCTTTCCATCACCGAGACTTTTAACGGTGCTGTCTATCCATCCATAACAAAGGGCAACTTTTACGGCCTCCTCCCATCGCATACTTTCCTTATGATGCTCGACTTTGTAAAAAATCAAGTGGACACCAGTATAGGTTTCGTGGTTTTCATGAAGCCACTCGCGCCACTCATCATCGTTTTTGAAATAATGCTCGGGATGCTTTTTCAAATTAAATTTTTTGGGTCTCTATGTAGAAGTTTTTGTCAAAATCGACTTGGGTCCCGCCTAATTCCTCGGTTTTCCAAGTAGCATTCGGAAACAGCCATTTTTCCGAACCATCCACAGTTATTTTTATGGGCATATCAAAACCTTCCACAATGTCCACATACCTATAACTGATGGTTTCTCCATCAATTTTATATTCCAATGTGGGAATCATTATAGTGCGTAAGTATTGATCAAAGAAAGCGGATAGATCCTTTCCTGATTTTTCACTCAAATAATTTTCAATTTGTTCGGAAGTGACAGTTTGGTGATAAAAATCCTTATTGATGCCTCTTAATATTTGACGCCATTTTTCATCATCTTCCACTAATTGACGTAAAGTATGGAGCATGTTCGCGCCCTTGTAGTACATATCTCCAGAGCCGCTTTTGTTTACACCGTAAGGACCAATGATTGGGCGGTCGTTTTGAATGTTGGCACGTGTTCCAATTACATATTCAGCGGATGCCTTTTTTCCAAAGTGATAGTCGAGGTACAGATTTTCGGAGTAAGCCGTAAATCCTTCGTGCACCCACATATCGGCAATATCTTTATAGGTGATATTATTGGCAAACCATTCATGTCCCGCTTCGTGGATAATAATAAAATCGAATTGCAGTCCCCAACCCGAGCCCGATAGATCACGGCCCAAGTAACCATTTTCGAACTTGTTGCCGTAGGTTACGGAACTTTGGTGCTCCATGCCCAAATAAGGCACTTCCACCAATTTAAAGCCATCCTCATAAAAAGGGTAGGGGCCGAACCAATGTTCAAAGGCCCTCATCATCATTGGTGTTTGGGCAAATTGCTTTTTGGCCTTCTCCAAATTTTCGGGCAGCACGTAGTAATCCAATTGAAGTGGGCCGTTTTCACCTTGGTAGGTCTCTCCAAAATGGGTGTAATCCCCAATATTTACGTTTACCCCATAATTGTTGATGGGGTTTTTGACCACCCAATTGTAAGTTTTAAAATCCCCTTTTTCTTCTACACTTTCCAATTGCCCGTTGGAGACATCCATCAGCTCTTTTGGAACGGTGGCACTGATGCGCATGCTGTCCACCTCGTCGTACATGTGGTCTTTGTTCGGCCACCATACACTTGCACCGAGTCCTTGGCAAGAGGTGGCTACAAAAGGATTGCCATTAGTATCTTCTTTCCATGAAAACCCCCCGTCCCAAGGAGCTCTAACTGCTTCTCTCGGATATCCTGAATATTTGATTTTCAGTTCGTTGTACGCTCCAGGGACCTGTCTTTTTCTTAGTTTGATGAAATGGGCGTTTCCTTCCGAGGTGAACTTTAGTTTTTTACCGTCTTGTTCAACAGATTCGATCTGCATGGGTTCCTGTAGGTCAATTTGAAGCGTTTTTGCTTCTTTCAGCACCTTGTACCTGACCACATTGTACCCAGAGATAAACTTTTTGGAGGGCTCGACCTTAACATTCAGGTCATAATGGTTCAAATCCCACCACACCCGTTCCTGAGTGATGCTTCCTCGCAGGGAGTCTTGTCTTGTGAATTCTTGCGCATTTATCGCCCAGACTCCAAGTAAAAGAGCAATGATCAGGAGACTATGTTTCATTTATGAATGTTTATTACCTGAAAACTTTGTTTGGAAAAACCACGGGACTTTCATGTCCGTCTTTGCCAACGGCCGCTACACCAAAGAAGTAATTGTCGATTACAATACCTTCCAAGGTATGCTCGCTAACATCGCCGACATACTTGTAATTGTCCCAGGTAGGGGAGGTGGTATCCCTCCAATATATTTTGTAGCCCACGGCACCATCTACTTTGCTCCAGCGCAATTTGGCACTAGGCTCCACAATACCTCCGATTTCCACAGTTTCGGGAGCGGGCGGTGCCCACGCAATGGATGCTAGATTAATGGCGTTTACCGCAGTAAGCTTTTTCGCATATTCAAAATTTACGTGTTCCAAGACATCGCCGTAGGCAATACCATCTTCTGTTCGGATGTCCTGGTGTTGCTGTGTATAATTCTCGTGCGCCTCCATGATGCGAACACCTGCATAGCCGGCATCGTTAAAAGGTCTGTGGTGGCCACCACGTCCAAATCTATCCAAACGGTAAATCATCATAGGGTTCATTTCGGGCATATATGTTTTGGTGGTTTTGTAAATGTAGCGTGCCAACTGACGGGAAATCCCATCGACTTCGCCACCGTAAAAACGCCTTGCCCTACGTTGTTGTTCCGTTTCGGTGGGAGGAACAGGTTCCGAAAAAATCCTGAAATCCCGGTTGCTCACCACACCATCGACCCCTGTGATATTTCCGATCATATCATTATTAAGAATACCTACGATATCCCATCCTTTTTCCTTGGCGTAAGCAGCCATTCCTTTACCACCATAAAGCCCTTGCTCTTCTCCGGAAAGTCCTAAATAAATAATGCTACTTTCAAATTTATATTTGGACAATACCCGTGATGCTTCAATAGTACCTGCCATTCCACTGGCATTATCGTTTGCTCCAGGGGAGTCTGATGTGAAGTTGGTAGGGTTGCTGACGCGGGAGTCGATATCCCCGCTCATAATAATAAAGCGATTCGGAAATTTGGTTCCGCGTTGAATGGCAACAACATTCACGATTTCCACATCTTTCACGATTCGCGCATTATCACCCTCTTCAATCAAGTTCTTTTGATAGAAAACCTCGAGACAATCGTTACAGTCTGCCGATATTTTTTCGAATTCCGATTTGATCCATCTTCTAGCAGCGCCAATTCCCCGTGTTTGTGAAACGGTATCGCTCAAGGTGTGTCTTGTGCCGAAGTTGACCAGCGTGGTCACATCACTTTCAATACGTTCAGCGGAAACTGAATTGATAATATCATAAATCCTTGTATCGGTTTGCGCTTGTGAAAATGAAATAAAAAGAAATGTAAATAGTAGGGGGAAGTAATTCTTCATAATTAGTTTGAGTTGAGTTTTCCTTGAAAATTAGAGCTATAAAAATAGGAAAAACTACCCAAAGCTTCTTTGCTTATGTATCGGAAGTATGTTAAAAACCTAAATATTTAGTTCTGTAAAAAGGTAACTTTCTCGATTTCTCCGTTTTCCACTTCATAAATGGCAACTGCTCTAAAGATAGCACCATTTATGGTCACGGATTCTTCATCGATAACCTTGTTTCCCAAAACGATCCTGTTTTTTATTTCACAATGCAGATCAGGGGTGTTTTCAAAAAAAACAGCATATTGTTCCTTTAGCTTGGGGTTTCCTTTTACATTGAGCTTATGCGGAAATTGATAGAGTTCAACGTCTTGGGCGTAGGTGTTGGAAAATGCCTCGACATCCCTTTGATTGTAGGCATCCAATTGTTCTTGTACAATGCTTTCCGCATCGGTCAGCGGGCCATCTGGAAAAATAAAGGTCATTGATGAGATAAGTCCATTTTCAACTTGATAAATGGCTACTTGGTGCCCGTCCCTACCGTCAACTTTGGTAACTTCCTCATCGATAACCATATTTCCCAGGACTATTCGGTTAACTACTTCGACGCTCGATGATTTCACATTTTCAAAAAAACGCTCGTAGTTCTCCTTCATTTTGTCGTTTCCCTGATACATTTTCTCATTGGGAAAACGGCTTACCTGTACATTATCCGTAAAGCAGGACACAAAACCATCCAAATCTTGCCTGTTAAAGAAATCTACTTGTTTTTGAATAATTTTTGAGGGTGATCCTTCGGCAACAAAAGCCAATCGCTTTTGGTTTGGACTGATGGCTATTCGGCTGATGTTGTTGATTTCTTCTTGGGGAAACTCTATGATGGTTTCCCAATCGGCATCGGAACCGATATCTTTGGTTAAAAGTTTTTTACCGGCTCCGGTTATGATGGTGTTTTCATCCAACCAACAAATATCTTCTTCTTTGCCGTAGGTATGGGTTATTTTTTTTGATTCACCCGTAATCGGATCCAGTGATAAAATCTCCCACTCATTTTTCTTTTTGCCAATAAAGCTGACCAAGTTTGAATTGGGTATGTTGTACAAAGACCGTCCTACATTTTGATATACGGTGTTTTGTGTATGTTCTTCTAAGTCCAAAACCACAAGGTCCATCCGATTATCCACCAACACCGTGGCAACAATTACTTGATCATCGAACCAAACATGGTATCCTATCTTTAAATCTGATATTGGGGTTGATTCGCTGGTTTCAACATCATATTCATAAAGGCGTTGAAGGCCATCCACATCCAAACGAATGGCGGAAACTGCATTTTTTCCAGGAATGCGGAGGGGGGAATATTCACTTCCCGCCGTGGTATAGGTCAACCAAGATGAGGTACTTCCCTCATTTACATTAAATTGGAGTATGTCTGTTTGGTCTTCTCTTGTAGAAGCAAACAAAACATGATTGTCGTCCCAAAAGGAAGGTTGATTGTCGTAACCCGGATTGTTAGAGATATTTTTGGGATTGCTCAAAAGAGGTTTTCCATTATTCATTTCCAAATCAAAAAGGTAGACCTCTGTTTCGGTCTGGGCCCATCCTTGGCCGAATGCCAAAAAAAAGCAAATAATGAAAAACCCTCGTATCATGGTTTTGTAAAACGTTTTAATAATTGCCTAACTCTTGCGGTGTTTTCCACATGGTATTTGGCCTGTGTTTTTTTGAGTCCGACTTTAACGGTAACTGCCGAATCTGGAAGTTCTTGGAACATAAACTCATCTGTCCAATCATCGCCAATGGCAAAAACAAAGTCATAATCGTCTTCACTTAACATACGAGTGGCAGCCCTTCCTTTGTTCACGTTGCTGCTTTTTATTTCCATTACTTTGTTCCCGTTCAATACACTAATATCGTCATTACCGATCAAACTACGCAACACAGTGTTGAGCTCCGTGGCTCTTTTTGCACCAAAATCAGGGTCGGTATTTCGGTAATGCCAAGCTAGGGAATAGTTTTTTTCCTCAATGAATGATCCGGGGGTTCTGTCCACAAAGGATTCCAATACTGGTCGGATTTTGCTCATCCATTCTCCTTTTACCTGTTCCAGTAACTTAAAATCTTCACCGTTTCGGGAGATCCACACGCCGTGCTCCACGATCATATTGTATTTTTTGGGCAAGAACCAACGGGCAAAGGTTTGTTTGTCCCTTCCGCTTATCAAAAATACGGTAGTGTCTTCTTGCTGGTTCAGTTCATCCAAGAGTTCGTAAAGCTCTTCATCGGGAGAAGCTTGTTGTGGGTCTTTGTGAAATCCAGCCAGGGTGCCATCATAATCCAAGAACAACAACCGTTTTTTGGATTTTGAATATTCTTGTTGGATGGACAATAATATTTCGGATGACATTTTCTCGGAAATAAAGGCTTTGCCGAGGTCCCTGTTTTCTTTCAAAGCGCTCATAAACTCGTTTGCCCAAACCTCCACGTTGTAGCGTTCCAATCTTTTTTGCAGAAAGGTATTTCTGGAAACTTGCTCTTCCATGGGCATATTAAAGGCCCTTTTAAGAGTATCCGCTTGTTGTTCAAAATTGTTCGGATTGATCAATAACGCTTCATTCATTTCGTAAGCGGAACCTGCCATTTCGCTTAAAATAAGCACCCCTGATTTATCGGTTCGGGTAGCAATATATTCCTTGGCAACCAAATTCATTCCATCTCGCAAGGGGGTAAGCCATGCAATATCGCTGGAGGTGTACAGGTCGATCAAGCTTTCAAAGGGCAAGGAGCGATAGAAATACCAAATGGGTGTCCAGTTTACGGTAGACAATTCTCCGTTGATACGACCCACCAATTCATCGACCTCTCTTTTCAACAGTTGATATTGAGGCACATTGGAACGGGAGGGTACGGCCAAGATGATCAATCGAACCTTTTCCTTGTATTCTGGGTATTTTTGAAGGAAATACTCAAAAGCATTGATGCGCTTTGCGATTCCCTTACTGTAATCCAATCGGTCTATGGAAAGGATGAGCTTGGTATCGGGTGCGGATGCTTTGTGGTTGTCCAAACGGACCTGTAAATCACTGCGCTCTTCCTTGCTTTTGGAATCGTGCAGCACAGCGGCATCCCTGAACTTTTTGTAATCGATTCCCATAGGAAAGGAATCAACCTTGATGACCCTATTGTCGAGGTAAATCTCGTTGAAGCTCACATCCAGTCCTATCAGCCTTCGGACGGAGCTTAAGAAATGTCTTTCGTAGTCGTAGGTATGGAAACCAATAAGGTCTGAGCCCAGCAATCCTTCCAAAATTTCTTCACGCCAGGGCAGGGTCCGGAAAATTTCGAAAGACGGGAATGGGATGTGCAAAAAGAAACCGATGGTGGTATCGGGTCGTTTTTCGCGTACCATTTGTGGTACCAGCATCAGTTGGTAATCATGGACCCAAATAGTGTCATTGTCATCCGAATTCTCGATGATGGCATCTGCAAACTTCTGGTTTACCGCTTTGTAGGTATCCCAATAGTTGAGTTCGAATTCAGAATACTTCAAAAAATAGTGGAACAGGGGCCAAATGGTACGGTTACTGAAACCGTAGTAAAATCCATCAATTTCATCCGAATTCAGTTTTACTTTGGCACAGCCATGCTCTTTTAGGGCTCTATCAATATCATCCTCTAGTTCTTCCGGGGTATCTTCATCCGTTAATCCGGACCAACCTATCCATAGACTTTCGCCACCACTGTGAACGGATTTCATCCCTGTGGCCAGACCTCCAACACTTGGTATTGCATTGATTGTTCCATTGCTAATTTGTAATTGAACGGGTAGTCGATTTGAGATTATGATAGTTTTGCCCATAAAAGGATGATTTTTGACGTATTTTAATTTTTTGTTTCTTTAAAATTCGGGAAATTCGAGCGCAAAACCAATTCATTCTAACCCTTTTGAGAATTTTTGACCTATGGACAATTTGAATTACGGAATTATAGGAAATTGCAGGAGTGCGGCATTGATTTCCAAAGAAGGCTCCATAGACTGGTGCTGTTTGCCTCAATTTGACTCTACTTCGATATTTGCAAAATTGCTCGATGAGCAAAAAGGAGGGAGTTTTGAAGTACATCCAAAAGGGGATTATGCCATTGAACAGGAATATTATCGCAATACCGCTATTTTAATCACACGCTTTACGGAAGGCGATAATATTTTTGAGGTGCACGATTTTATGCCCAGGCACCATAAAATGAACGGTAAGTATAAGGCACAACCCGAAATTATCCGTTATGTGAAATATATTTCGGGAGAGCCGAAGTTTTCGGTAAAATACGATCCCAAATTGGAATACGGGTTGGGAGCGACCAAGCATTTCGTAAAGGAGGATTTTATTGCCAGCCTTACCCATAAATTAAAATACGACACCCTTTTCATGTACACATCTTTTGATAAGAAAGGTGTTTTAGAGGGCGATGAGTTTATTTTGAAGGAAGATGGCTATTTTTTGATTTGTTACAATGAAAAAATATTGAAGCCTACTACCGATACTATGGGGTTGGAACTGGAGCGTACCAAGGTGTACTGGTTGGATTGGGCTGCGAAAACACCCAACTATCAGAAGTTTAAAGACGATATAATAAGAAGTGCCATAACGCTTAAAATGTTGACTTACGACAAAACAGGAGCTGTTTTGGCCGCAGCGACCACATCGCTTCCTGAAACCATTGGCGAAGTCAGAAACTGGGATTACCGTTTTTGTTGGATCAGGGATGCTTCCATGGTGATCAAGGTGGTTTCCGAACTTGGACATAAGAACTCAGCCAAGCGTTACCTTCAGTTTATTATTGATTTGATGCCCGACAAGGATGAAAAACTCCAGATCATGTATGGCATCAATAAGGAAAAAACATTAACAGAGAGAACCTTGAACCATTTTGATGGGTACAAAGGCTCCAAGCCTGTTCGTGTTGGCAATGCTGCATATAAACAACGTCAAAACGATATTTATGGCATTTTGATGGATGTGATTTACGAGCAGTTGAAAAACTTCAGCAACGATATTGAAAACGTGGAAGAGCTATGGAGCATTACCAAGGGTATTGTATGGATAGTGGGTAAACACTGGGAGGAGCCCGATAAAGGTATTTGGGAGTTCCGCGGTGAGGACAAACACTTTACCTTTTCAAAGGTTTTGTGTTGGGTAGCCTTGGACCGTGCGATAAAAGTGGCCAAAATGTTTGGTAAAACAAGAAAACTGGAACGTTGGACGGCCCTTGAGCAAGAAATAAAAGAAGATATCCATAAAAACGCATGGAACAATGATATCAATGCATTTGTTCAAAGCTACGGATCCCGTCATTTGGATGCTTCGGTACTTTTAATGGAGCCATACGGTTTTATCCATGCCAGGGACCCTAAATATGTTAGCACGGTAAAAGCCATAGAGGAAGGTCTAAGTAATGATGGCCTTTTATATCGATATAAAAATGAAGATGACTTTGGACTGCCATCTTCTTCTTTTACGATTTGTACCTTTTGGTTTATCAACGCATTGTTCAAAATTGGTGAGGAAGAAAAGGCCCTGGAGCGTTTTGAACGCTTGTTGAGCTATAGTAACCATTTGGGACTTTTTAGTGAGGACATCGATTTTAAGACCAAAAGGTTGTTGGGGAATTTTCCACAGGCCTATTCACACTTGGCACTAATTGAATGTGCTATTAATTTCTCCAAAAAGCAAGGGGACGAAAAAATATTGGAATCCATAGGTTAACAAAAAAACGCCCCAGGTAGGGGCGTTTTCAAATCCTAGTGGGTTTTCATCCCAACATTTATTTGAATTAGTCAAAGGTATACCCGTTATCTGCTGCAACTTTGTCGGCTATCTGCGTTCTAAGTTTCACAACATTGGGTTGATTTGTATACTTGGTAAAGCGTTTCAGTCCCATCAACATCATACGTTGTTCATCGCCTTCGGCAAAAGAAACTATAGCTTCCTTTCCTTTTTGTTGGATGATGTCGACCGCCCTGTACAAATACAGTTTGGACATGGCGATTTGCGCAGCCTGAGCTTCTTCACCAAAGCGTTTTGCATTTTTCTCAGTTCTTAGGATAGCTGATTCCGCCATATAAATTTGAATCAAAATATCGGAAGCGGCCATCAACAACATTTGATGTTTTTCCAAATCCGGTCCAAATTTTTGAACAGCGCTACCGGCCACCATCAAGAATACTTTTTTCAATCTGGCTATCAGGTCCTTTTCTTCGGAAAGCAGTTCGGAAAAATCCGGTGTATCAAAAGACGGAATGCCCATTAGTTCTTCTCCCACAGCAGTTGCAGGGCCTAAAAGGTCTACGTGGCCTTTCATGGCTTTCTTTACCAACATTCCTACGGAAAGCATACGGTTGATTTCATTGGTGCCTTCATAAATCCTGGAAATACGAGCATCTCTCCAGGCAGATTCCATTGGGGTATCGGCGCTAAAGCCCATTCCTCCGAATACTTGTATACCTTCATCCGTGGTATGCTGAACGTGTTCGGAAACTGCCACTTTTAAAATGGAACATTCAATAGCGTATTCTTCTACGCCTTTGAGCTCTGCTTCTTGGTGAGAGTTGCCACTTGCTTCGCGAATGGCAATTCTGTCCTCGATGTTTTTGGCTGCACGGTAGCAAGCAGCTTCATCCACATAAGCGTTGGTGGTCATATCTGCAATTTTTGCTTTAATGGCACCAAAGTTTATGATTGGTGTTTTAAATTGAACACGTTCGTTGGCATATTTGGTAGCCTCACCAATAACTCTTCTTTGAGCTTCCAAACATGCGGCTGCCAATTTAATCCTGCCCACATTTAGTGCGTTCATGGCTATTTTGAATCCGTTTCCTCGCTCAGAGAGCATATTTTCAACAGGTACTTTGGTATCGTTGAAAAATACCTGACGGGTAGAAGAGGAGTGGATTCCCAATTTTTTTTCTTCTTCACCGAGGGAAATTCCATTTGCCGAGTCGTTTTCGACAATAAAACCGGTAATATTTTTATCATCTTCGATTCTGGCAAAAACAATGAACAGGTTGCAGAAACCAGCGTTGGATATCCACATTTTCTGTCCTGTTATGCTGTAGTATTTACCATCGTCGGAGAGCACTGCTTTTGTTTTACCAGAGTTTGCATCTGACCCAGCTCCTGGCTCTGTCAAACAATACGCACCAAACCATTCTCCTGTGGCTAGTTTCGGCACATATTTTTGTTTTTGCTCTTCGGTTCCGTATAACGTAATGGGCAAGGTTCCAATTCCCGTATGGGCTCCAAAAGCGGTACTAAAGGACCCCGTGGCTCCTGAAATATAGTCACAGACCAACATGGTGGAAACGAATCCCATGCCCATACCACCATAAGCTTCGGGAACTGCCACACTGAGCAAGCCAAGTTCTCCTGCCTTTTTCATGCATTCTTCTGTGTATGCGTAATCTTTTTTCTCGAAACGCTCCCAATGTGCCCAAAGCTCTCGGTCTACAAATTCCTTGGTGCTATCGCGCATCATTTTTTGTTCCTCGTTGAGGTCCTCAAGGGTGAACACGTCCTCACATTTGGTCTCCTTGACCAAAAATTGACCTCCTCTCAATATGTCTTTTTCTTTTGTATCGCTCATGATATTTTTTGTTTAGTAATTTTTAGTTTAGGAATTCGAATATACCTGCGGCACCTTGCCCAGTACCCACGCACATAGTGACCATGCCGTATTTGCCTTTCATATCGCGCTTTCTCATTTCATCAAAAAGCTGAACGGACAGTTTTGCTCCAGTACATCCGAGAGGGTGTCCAAGTGCTATGGCACCTCCGTTCACGTTTACGATATCTTGGTTAAGGTCAAGTTCGCGGATAACGGCCAAGGACTGTGATGCAAAAGCTTCGTTCAGTTCAATAAGGTCTATCTGGTCTTGTTTCATCCCAGCTTGCTTTAAAGCTTTTGGGATTGCTTTTACAGGTCCAATCCCCATTATCCTTGGTTCCACGCCAGCTGCAGCATAGTTTACCAAACGGGCAACCGGCTCCAGGTTCAATTCTTTCACCATTTCCTCACTCATTACCATTACAAAAGCAGCACCATCACTCATTTGTGAAGAATTCCCTGCAGTTACACTACCTCCTTCGGCAAAAACCGGTCGCAACTTATTCAAGGTTGGAATGTTGGTTCCTTTTCTCGGGCCTTCATCTTTATTGACGGTGTATGTTTTGGTTTCTTTTTTCCCTGCCTCGTTCACAAAGGTGTGTTCCACCTCAATGGGAACAATTTGATCTTGAAAGCGGTCCTCTTCTTGGGCTTTCAAAGCTTTCATATGGGAATTAAATGCAAATTCGTCCTGATCTTCGCGGGACACCTTGAATTGTTTGGCAACGGCTTCCGCTGTAAGCCCCATGCCCCAATAGTAATCTTCGTGACCTTCTTTGGCCGTGGCGTAATCCGGGGTTGGTTTATAACCACCCATTGGAATGTAACTCATACTTTCGGCACCACCGGCGATAATACAATCGGCCATTCCAGACTGTATTTTTGCTGTGGCAATTCCTATGGTTTCCAGTCCTGAGGCACAATAACGGTTAACGGTAACGCCGGGCACATCTTCTATCTCAAGTCCCATTAAGGATATGAGCCTTCCCATGTTCAGACCTTGTTCGGCTTCGGGCATGGCATTTCCAACGATAACGTCATCAATACGTTTTTTGTCCAGTTGAGGTAGCTCGTTCATCATGTATTCGATGGTTTCGGCTGCCAGTTCGTCTGGTCGCTTAAACCTGAAGAGGCCTTTTGGTGCTTTGCCCACGGCCGTTCTATATCCTTTTACTATATATGCTGTTTTCATCTTTCTTTGGATTCTTTGTTTATCGGATTTTTGGAGAGTCGGTTTGCTTTATCGATCAATCGATACATCTAACGTTCCAAATCATCTAATTTCTAAGTGGTTTTCCTGTTTTCAACATGTGCTGGATACGTTCCAAAGTCTTTCTTTCGGTACATAGCGATAGAAATGCTTCTCTTTCCAAATCCAATAAATATTGTTCAGTTACCATTGTCGCTTCAGAAAGGTCACCTCCTGCCATTACGTAGGCCAGTTTATCGGCAATCTTTTTGTCGTGCTCCGAAATGTAATGTCCGGCTTCCATGGAGTCCGTTCCCACCAAGAACATACCCAGGGCCTGTTTTCCTAGTACCTTCACATCTTTTCGCTTCACAGGCTTAGTATAACCTGCATCCGCCATTAGTTTGGCATAGGCCTTTGCCGTTGCGATCTGACGGTCTTTATTGACCACGACCACATCTTTTCCTTTTTGAAGGATGCCCAAGTCGTAGGCCTCATAGGCCGAAGTTGAAACTTTGGCCATTCCGATAGTAAGGAAATACTCCTGTAGTACATTGAGTTCCACATCGTTTTTTCTAAACGTGTCCGAAGCGCGGAGAGCCATTTCTTTGGAACCACCTCCACCAGGAATCACACCAACGCCGAATTCCACCAAACCGATGTAGGTTTCGGCCGCGGCCACCACTTTATCGGCATGGAGCGAAAGTTCACAACCGCCGCCCAAGCACATACCGTGCGGGGCAGAAACTGTTGGGATGGATGAATATCGCATACGCATCATAGTGTCCTGGAACATTTTGATGGCCATGTTCAGCTCATCATATTCTTGTTCCACAGCCATCATAAAGATCATTCCGATATTGGCACCAACAGAGAAATTCGCGGCTTGGTTACCAATGACCAATCCTGCAAAATCCTTTTCGGCCAGATCTACAGCTTTGTTCAAACCAGCTAGTACATCCCCGCCGATAGTGTTCATTTTGGATTGAAATTCACAGTTAAGGATTCCATCACCTAAATCTTCGATAACAACACCGCTGTTTTTGAAGACTTCTTTGGTTTTTCTGATGTTGTCCAAAATAATAAAGGCATCCTGACCTGGAACTTTTTCCATGGTCTTTTTAGGAATATCATAGAAGTAGGTATTCCCTTCTTTTACCGTGTAGAACGAATCAATTCCCGCTTCTTTCATTTCGGACACCCATGGGGCAGCTTCCAAACCTTCAGCCTTGATAAGTTCAAGACCTTTGTCGAGTCCTACGGCATCCCAAATTTGGAACGGTCCGTGCTCCCAACCGAAGCCGGCCTTCATGGCATCATCTATTTTATATAATTCATCAGTAATTTCAGGAATACGATGGGTAACATAGGCGAAAAGTGCTCCGAAGCTCTTTCTGTAGAATTCTCCAGCCTTGTCTTTGCCATCCACCAATACAGGGAAACGGTCAATTACCTTATCTATGGTCTTTGTGAGCTCTAAAGTGGCAAATTTGGCGCTCTTTTTCGAGCGGTAGTCCATGGTATCCAAATCCAATGTCAGGATTTCGCTTTTGCCATCGTCGCCTTTAATTTTTTTGTAAAATCCTTGTCCAGTTTTACTGCCCAGCCATTTGTTGTCCATCATGGTTTGGATGAAATCGGGCAATTGGAAGAGTTCATGGCGCTCGTCGTCCTTACAGTTTTCACTGATTCCGTTGGCCACATGTACAAGGGTATCCAGTCCTACCACATCCACGGTACGGAAAGTGGCGGATTTGGGTCTTCCGATAACGGGACCTGTCAATTTATCGACTTCCTCGACCGTCATTCCCATTTCTTTTACCGTGTGTAACAAACTTTGAA
Organism: [Muricauda] lutisoli (nom. illeg.); assembly: GCF_017313105.1. Classification (GTDB taxonomy): domain Bacteria; phylum Bacteroidota; class Bacteroidia; order Flavobacteriales; family Flavobacteriaceae; genus Flagellimonas; species Flagellimonas lutisoli. The sequence continues at coordinate 617,949 of NZ_JAFLND010000001.1, forward strand.
TACTGAAGATTCCAATACGGTTACCTATAAAAGCAGGAGTATCTTTGGCAACCACCGAGGTTTTGCCCAAGTATTGCTCACCATATCCGTTCAGGAACTCCAAAACCTCAGTGGAGGTTTCTGGACCAGGTATAATTTCGAAAAGTTTTAAGTATCGGGCCGGGTTGAAAAAGTGCGTACCACAGAAGTGTTTCTGGAAATCATCGCTTCTCCCTTCGCTCATAAATCGGATGGGGATACCTGAGGTGTTCGAAGTGATCAACGTACCGGGGGAGCGGTGTTTGTCCAAATTCTCAAACACCTGCTTCTTGATGTCCAAACGTTCCACTACCACTTCAATGATCCAATCTACTTCGGCCACTTTGGAAATGTCATCTTCCAAGTTTCCTGTGCTGATGCGATCAGCGAATTTTTTGTGATAAATGGGGGAGGGTTTGGACTTTAATGCAGATGCGAGCGATTCGTTCACCAAACGATTGCGGACCGCTTTGTCTTCCAAGGTAAGCCCTTGGGCTTTTTCCTTGTCGGTCAGTTCGCGTGGAACTATATCCAATAAAAGAACTTCGACCCCAATATTCGCAAAATGGCATGCAATGCCACTTCCCATTATTCCGGAACCGATTACGGCAACTTTGTTTATATGCCTTTTCATGTGCGATTTATAAATTAATTATTAGTTGTTTTTGTATAGATTTTTTTATCTGTAATCAGCTTGTTGATGGTTTCTATGATCCTAAAGAAACCCACCAAATCTTCTTGTGTGGTATTTTCTTTTACCACTTCGTTGAAACGCAGCACCACTTCTTTGGACTCCTCACGTTTTTCCAAACCCAGTGGTGTTAAATAAATCAGGACTCCACGTCCATCCTTAGGATTACGTTTACGTTGAATGTAACCTCTTTGTTCAATATTTTTTAAGATTCTTGACAAACTAGTTGCTTCCATTCCCATTTTTGGTCCTAAGGTGGTACTTGGTGTACCTCCTTTTGGGTCAATACTTAATAAGGTAAATCCAATGGCCATTGTAAGCCCGTAGTTTTTCGCTTCCTCATTGTACATTTTACTAACAGCCTGCCAGGTGGCCCTAAGGGCGTAATCAATGGTCAAATCTTTCATAGAACTGGTTTGGTGTTCTCAAATATATAAAAATTTATTATGCATGCATAATAAATTTCAGATTAAATAGCAGCAAAAAAAAGCCTGCAACTTGCAGGCTTTATATTTTGATGAAATGGACAGATCAATGACCGTAAATATCATTGTAAAGGGATGTGTATTTTTCCTTGACAATTTTTCGTTTAAGTTTCATGGTAGGGGTGAGGTGGCCTTCTTCCACGCTCCATACGTCGGGGGTAAGTCTAAACTGCTTGACCTTTTCCCATTTGGCAAATTCTTGATTGGCCCAATCCACTTCCTCTTGCATGCGCGCAATTACTTTCTCATTTTTAACTATTTCGGCATTGGATCCTAAATTAAGATCATGGCGTTTACCCCACTCCTTTACAAATTCGAAGTTGGGTTGAATCAAAGCGGCAGGCATTTTTTCACCTTCTCCAACAACCATGATTTGCTCTATGAACCGGGATTGCTTAAAGCGGTTCTCCAACAATTGTGGAGCAACATATTTTCCACCGGATGTCTTGAACATTTCCTTTTTACGATCCGTAATGCGTAAAAATCCTTCTGCATCGATCTCACCTATGTCACCCGTATGAAAATATTCGCCTGTCATTACTTGAGCAGTTCTTTCAGGGTCTTTATAATAGCCCATCATTACGTTGGGTCCTTTGCATAGGATTTCTCCGTCTTCTGCTATTTTTACTTCGACCCTATCTATAATTTTACCTACAGTTCCAATTTTCCAGCCTCTATTCCGTTGGTCGTTTACTGCAATCACAGGTGAAGTTTCTGTAAGTCCATAACCTTCCATCACTGGCATATCAGCCGCACCAAAAATGCGTGCCAATCTGGGTTGGAGCGCAGCACTGCCGGAAACCATTACAGATAAGTTTCCACCAAGACCTTCCTTCCATTTACTGAAAATCAATTTTCTGGCAAGTCCTAATTTTTTTCCGTACCACCAACCATTTGCACCATAAGGTTCAAATTTAAGTCCCACTTCTACGGCCCAGAAGAACAGTTTCTTTTTTATGCCCGTGAGCGCAGCTCCTTTGGCAATGATGGCGTCGTATACTTTTTCCAATAAACGAGGCACCACGGTCATTACATTGGGCTTTACCTCCTTAATATTATCACTGATTTTGTCCAGACCTTCGGCAAAGTAAATTTGGATTCCGCAATATTGATAGAGATAAAGGATCATTCTCTCGAAAATATGGCAGACGGGCAAAAAGCTTAATGCAACTCCTCCGGATTCAAAAGGGACCCTTTCTTCACTCGAAACCACATTGGATACAATATTATCGTGCGAAAGCATTACTCCCTTTGGTTTACCTGTTGTGCCAGAGGTGTATATCAACGTGGCCAAGTCTTCAGCCTTGACGTTAGCTTTCAATTTTTCAACTTCTTCTTGATTTGATGTGTCAGCTCCCGATTCCAACAATTCTTTCCAATTTTTACAATTTTCAAGTTCATTGAAGGAATAAACTTCCTCAAGCTTTTTAATCTTGGAACTTACGGCAAGTACTTTTTCCAGCACCTCTTCGCAGGAAACAAAGCAATATTTGGCCTCGGAATGGTTAAGGATATACTCATAATCCTCCTCTGAAATAGTAGGGTATATGGGAACTGTTTGTGCGCCGATTTGAAGGACTCCGATATCCATGATGTTCCATTCAGTACGATTGGTCATGGAAATAATGGCAATCTTATCGTTTGGTTTAACACCCATGGTTAACAAAGCCCTGCTTACCGCATTTGCTTGGTTAATGTACTCCTTTGTGGATGTGCCGATCCATTTGCCGTCACTTTTGGTGACCAATGATTTTTCTAAGGGGTATTTTTCAAGCTGATAGTATGGGAAATCAAATAATCGGGTAACAGTTTGCATAGTAAGTTTTATGTAAAGCGGTTGCAAATTAGCAAATCAGACCTTAACAATGAAACAGATTTAACAATTACATGGGGTAAATTTTACAAAATTCCCAATAAAATACCTCCGACTCTTTATGATTTTATTAATCTTCGAGTTTTTCCAACCATTCCCTGGCATTTACAAAAGCTTGTAACCAAGGAGTTACCGTATCGGTTCTATCTTTTGGATAGTGGGCCCAGTTCCATGGGAAGGTGGAACGCTCTATGTGCGGCATTGTCACCAAGTGTCTGCCTGTTTTATCGCAAAGCATGGCAGTGTTGTAATCACTTCCGTTTGGATTGGCCGGGTAGCCCTCGTATCCATATTTTGCCACAATATGATATTGCTCCTCCGTATGTGGTAGACTGAATTTACCCTCACCATGACTGATCCAAACACCCAAGGTGGTCCCGGCCATGCCGGAAAGCATCACTGAATTGTTTTCTTGGATCTTTACTGAGGTGAAGTTGCTCTCGTGCTTATGGGAATCGTTATAGGTCATTCTACCATGGGTTCCGTGTTCAGGGTTGATAAGGTCCAACTCCATGAACAATTGGCATCCGTTGCAAATCCCTACGGATAAGGTATCGGGCCTCGCAAAGAAATCCTTTAAAGCCTTATTGGCCTTTTCGTTGTACTTAAAAGCACCTGCCCAGCCTTTGGCGCTCCCCAATACATCGGAGTTGGAGAAGCCACCTACCGCACCGATGAACTGGATATCTTCCAAGGTCTCCCTACCTGTAATAAGGTCGGTCATGTGTACATCTTTCACATCAAAGCCGGCCAAGAACATCGCATTGGCCATTTCACGCTCGGAATTACTTCCTTTTTCGCGAAGAATGGCTGCTTTGGGTCTTTTTGAGGTCGGAACTTCCGGTAGAGCACCATTAAATTCGGTTGGGAAACTATATTGCAAGGGCTGCTCCTTGTAGTTGTCATAGCGGTCCTTGGCCAAACCATTAGCGGTTTGCTTGCTGTCCAAAAGGTAAGATGTCTTGAACCAGGTATCACGCAAGGAGATAATGTTCAATCCTATTTCAACACCATTGTTTTTGATTTTCAAGGTGCTTTCTGATGTTGGAGTACCTATTTTGGAAAATTCAACCCCTGCAGCTTTCAATTTATTTTCTACTGAAGCATCTTTGGCTTGGAACACCACGCCAATATTTTCAGAGAACAATAGTTTGATGATGTCCTGTTCGTTCAAACTGGATAAATCCAAGTTGGCGCCCAAATCGTTGTCTGCAAAGCAAAGTTCCAACAAGGTGGTGATCAAACCACCTGATGCCACATCGTGACCTGCCAATATCTGACCATCTTTGATGAGCTCTTGCAAGGTGTTGAAAGCAGTTTTAAAGTAGCCCGTATCCAAAACGGAAGGAGCTTCGTCCCCAATGCCGTTCAAAATCTGTGCAAAGGAAGAACCACCCAATTTGTGGTTATCTTTGGAAAGGTTGATGTAGTAAATATCACCGCCATCTTTCTGTAAAACAGGCTCCACCACTTGGTTGATGTTGTTGCAACTGGCTGCGGCGGAGATAATAACCGTCCCTGGAGACAGTACTTCACCATCCTTATATTTTTGTTTCATGGAAAGCGAATCCTTTCCAGTGGGCACATTGATGCCCAAATCTATCGCAAATTCCGACAAGGACTCCACAGCCGAATACAAACGGGCATCTTCACCTTCATTTCTGCAAGGCCACATCCAGTTAGCTGATAGGGATACGGATTTTAGACCATCTTTCAGCGGTGCCCAAACTATATTGGTCAGCGATTCCGCTACGCTGTTCCTACTACCCGCAACAGGGTCTATCAAAGCCGAGATGGGGGAGTGGCCAATACTGGTGGCAATGCCTTCCTTTCCTTTAAAATCGAGGGCCATTACGCCACAATTGTTCAAGGGCAATTGTAAGGGTCCTGCACATTGTTGCTTTGCAACGCGTCCGCCAACACATCGGTCCACTTTATTGGTCAACCAATCTTTGCAGGCAACCGCTTCCAATTGCAGTACTTGCTCTAAATAGTCGTGGAAATCTTCCAAGGAATAAGCAAGTGCTGGATACTTCTGTTGGGCGGTCTTATCCTCCATAATAGTTTTGGGAGAGCTTCCGAACATATCGGAAAGTTCCAGGTTCATCGGGGTTTCACCCGTTTTGCCAGAAGTAAATTTGAAGGTGTGGTCGCCAGTAACTTCACCCACATTGTACATTGGGGATCGTTCACGGGCCGAAACTCGATTCAATAGATCCAAATCTTTTTCTCCGATGACCAATCCCATTCGTTCTTGCGACTCGTTTCCGATCAACTCCTTCTTGGAAAGCGTAGGGTCTCCAACGGGCAACTTGTCCGTATCTATGGTACCCCCGGTTTCTTCCACCAATTCCGACAAACAGTTGAGGTGTCCACCAGCTCCATGATCGTGAATGGAAACGATAGGATTGTCATGACTTTCAAACAATCCGCGAACGGCATTTGAAGCTCGTTTTTGCATTTCGGGGTTGGAGCGTTGTACCGCATTCAACTCAATGGCAGAACTGAATTCACCCGTATCCGCACTGGATACGGCAGCTCCGCCCATTCCAATACGGTAGTTGTCACCACCTAGAACGACTATTCTGTCTCCTTTATGTGGAGTATCTTTTAGAGCTTGGTCCTTTTTTCCGTAACCAATACCTCCGGCCATCATAATTACTTTGTCAAAGCCCAATTTTCTTGCTTCTTCCTCATGCTCAAAGGTCAGAACTGAGCCAGCGATCAAGGGTTGACCGAATTTATTTCCAAAATCGGATGCACCGTTTGACGCTTTGATCAAGATGTCCATCGGAGTCTGGTACAACCAATCCCTTTCTTTCATTCCTTTTTCCCATGGACGGTTTTCCTCCAAGCGAGAGTAGGAAGTCATGTAAACGGCTGTTCCCGCCAACGGCAAGGATCCTTTTCCTCCGGCCAAACGGTCCCTGATTTCACCCCCTGACCCTGTCGCAGCGCCGTTGAATGGCTCCACAGTGGTTGGGAAGTTATGGGTTTCCGCTTTTAACGAAAGCACCGAATCAAACTCTTTTTCTTCATAAAAGTCCGGCTTGTCCGCACTTTTAGGCGCAAACTGGACCGCTTTTGGTCCTTTAATAAAAGCAACATTGTCCTTATATGCCGAAACAATATCATTGGGGTTGGCTTCGGATGTCTTTTTGATCAGTTTGAATAGGGAAGAGGGTTTTTCTTCTCCATCGATCACAAAAATTCCATTGAAAATTTTATGTCTGCAATGCTCGGAATTCACTTGACTGAAACCAAATACTTCGGAATCCGTCAACTTACGGTCCAATTTTTTGGCCAATCCTTCTAAGTATTCCACTTCTTCAACGCTCAACGCCAATCCTTCCTTTTCGTTATAAGCAGCAATGTCATCAATCTCTTGGATGGCCTCTGGAACAATATCTATAGTGAATATATCCTGTCCCAAAGACCTGTATTTTTGCGAAAGCATTGGGTCAAAATCATTAAAATCCTCTTCAACGGCATGGAATTCCTCGATTCGGATAATTCCTGTAATGCCCATATTTTGGGTGATTTCTGTGGCGTTGGTACTCCAAGGAGTCACCATGGCGGCACGGGGCCCAACAAAAAAGGCGTCGAGTGACGCCGCTTCAATCTTAGGCTGGTTGCCAAACAACCATGTCAGTTTGTTAGTGTCTTCCTGAGCGATTTCCTGAGCGGTTTGGACGGCAAAAACCTTGGTCGCCTTGTCCCCAAAAAAATGGATCATACAATCTTTGCGTTGAACGGTTTAAGAAAGTGCAAATTTACGATTTTGTAACGTAATCCATCCTACAGAAAAGGTGTTTTGTTAACGAAGTGCTGTTGATAGCGCATTCATCCATCCAAAAGAGGGATAGGTCAATTCTGTATCCTATATAAAATTCTTCTTTCTTAGGTTTGAATCCATATGAAACCCATTAAAAAATCAAACCATCAGGGCCAATGGGTAAAAGCTATCCTGGTTGTCTTGGTCTATATCGTTATTGTACTTCTGTTGGACGATGAACAGGAGTGGCGTAATTTTCTGAAGCACTTTCTAAAAAATATGGTCAGGAGTATTTTTTAACGATTGGACTCCGAATCGCACTTCGACCACACCTGGTAAGCCTTCGGAATGACAGCTTAGGGCGTACAGGATGATTTTTTTAACCAAAAAGACGGTTCTCTACTATTCTTTATGGTCAAACAATCCAACATACCAAAGTTTGGCACGAATTGAAGTTGTTTTCCTATCTTAGAAGATTCATAGCTAACTTAAAACCAACCTTATGAAAACAACTAAAATCCTGTTGTCCGGGATTATGCTGTTCGCCGGAGTAGCCACTTCAACAGCACAGAAAAAGTATTCCAAAAGCCAAGTCAAAAAACTTAAAGCCGAGGTAGAGGCCATTGTTGAAGCCAATAAAAAGCAGACACAGGTCATGGTGGACAAAATTTTCAGTTTTGCCGAACTGGGCTTTCAAGAAGAGGAAAGTTCCAAATACCTTACTGGCATCTTGGAAGAGAATGGGTTTACCATAGAGCATTCCATTTCCAATATCCCGACAGCATGGTTCGCAACTTGGAGCAATGGGGAAGGGCCTGTTATTGCATTGGGCAGTGATGTGGATTGTATTCCAAAAGCATCTCAATACCCTGGTGTGGCCTACCACAAACCTATTGTAGAGGGTGCGCCTGGTCATGGAGAAGGCCATAACTCCGGGATTCCATTGAATATCACATCCGCTTTGGCCGTTAAAGAGGTGATGGAAAAAGAGGGCATTGGGGGCACCTTGATTCTTTGGCCTGGAATTGCCGAGGAATTGGTGGCTGCCAAAGCATGGTATGTGCGCGATGGTCTTTTTGATGATATTGATATGTGCATTTTTACCCATGTGAGCAGTAATTTGAGTGTTTCTTGGGGACCTACCCGAGGAACTGGACTGATTTCCGTGGAATATATGTTTGAAGGTGAAGCCGCGCATTCTGCTGGAGCTCCTTGGAGGGGCCGAAGTGCCTTGGATGCCGCAGAACTTATGAATGTGGGATGGAATTACAAGAGGGAGCACTTGCACCCATTAAAACGTTCCCATTCCATTTTTACAGATGCAGGAGACCAACCCAATGTGGTACCCTCCAAAGCTGGAATTTGGTTCTACTTCAGGGATGTGACTTATGAGGGCATCATGGAAATGTACGCAGAGGCCAACGATATTGCCAAGGGTGCGGCCATGATGACCGGAACTACAATGACATCCCGTGTGTTGGGGACGGCGTGGCCAAGACACTACAACAAAGTGATTGCCGAGACCATGTATGAAAATATTAAGGAAGTAGGACTCCCGGAATGGACCGAGGCGGACCAAAAGCTTGCTAAAGCGGTTCAAACTCAGGTTGAATCCAGAAAAATAGAAGGTTTGCCTACCGAATTGTCCGAAATAGGCATGCCAGTTTTGGAACCTGTTAGCGGTGGTTCTGATGATATCGGAGATATTTCTTGGAAAGTACCAACGGTTACGATGCGTTTTCCATCCAACATACCTGGCTTACCTGGTCACCACTGGGCGAACGCTATCGCCATGGCTACTCCAATAGCTCACAAAGGAGCAACCGCAGGGGCAAAAGCCGAGGCTATGACCATTATGGATTTCTTGTTGAAACCAGAACTATTGACCCAAGCTTGGGATTATTTCAACAATGAGCAGACCAAGGAAACAAAATATGAACCAATGATTTCTGCAGATGACATGCCTCCAACCTTCTTGAACAAGGATAAGCAGGATATGTTCCGACCAGCTTTGGAAGCGTTCTACTATGATGAAACCAAGTATGATACCTATTTGGAACAACTAGGTGTAGAATATCCTACCATAAAGGAATAAGGAGCATACTTTAAGATAAGTTGGAACCCTGAAGGTCTAAAGATTTTCAGGGTTTTTTCTTCAATAATGCCATGTAAAACCCATCAAAACCTGTTTCCGAAGCAAATACGTTTCGCTCTCTAACAAATTCAAAATCCTTTCCACTTTCGGATTCCAAGAACTTTTTGACCTGTTCCGAATTTTCTTGAGGCAGAATGGAGCAGGTGGCATAGACCATTTGCCCTCCTTTTTTCACCATTTTACTGTAGTTCTGAAGAATATCTTGCTGAACTACCATGATCCGGTCTACAAATTCGGGTTCCAGTTTCCATTTGGAGTCAGGGTTTCGTTTGATCACCCCCAAACCTGAACAGGGGGCATCGAGTAATACGCGATCGGCACTATTGTGAAGTTTTTTGATCACTTTGGTGGAATCGATCACTCTGGTCTCTACATTGTGTACACCATTTCTTCTGGCCCGTTTCTTTAGTTTTTTCAATTTACTTTCATAAATATCCAAAGCGATCAATTGTCCTTTGTTCTGCATTTGAGAAGCTAGGTGAAGGGTTTTTCCACCCGCACCCGCACAAGCATCTACCACACGTTGTCCCGGTTCCACTTCCAAAAATGGAGCAACTAACTGGGAAGAGGCATCCTGGACTTCGAACAATCCATCTTTAAAGGCTTGGGTCACAAAAACATTTTTCCGTTCAACAAGCTTCAAAGCATCGGGATAACCTTCAATAAATTCGGTGGCGATATCCTCTTTGGCCAAAAATGATTTTAGTTGTGGCTTAGGTACTTTGAGTGTATTGGTTCTTAAAATTACGTCTGCTTGTTGATTTTGGGCGGCAATTTCTTTGGTCCAAAGTTCGTTGCCCAACGATTTTTCCCCGAGTTCATCCATCCAATCGGGAATCGACTCCCTGAACTTTCGGATTTTGGATAACTCATCGAACCTACCTTTAATGCGACGTTCGGGGGTACCTTCCAACTGTTTCCAATCCGGAATTCGGATACCTCGCAATACGCACCAAACACCGAACAGTCGAAACAAATGGGGTTTGCTGTAAGGTTCGTGCACTTCAGCTATTTCGGAATACAGGCGTTTCCATCGAACAATATCATAGGTGGTCTCGGCTATAAACCCACGATCGCGAGAACCCCAGCGTTTATCGTAGCGCAATACCTTTTCAATCACCTTATCGGCATATTCACCCTCGTTAAAAATCATGTGAAGGGCATCAATTACGGCAAATACCAAGTTTCTGTGTAAACGCATCATATAAAATAAGGTTGCAAAGGTATGATTTCTCCTTACTTTTGAAGAAAATAAATACAATGAGGTCAATCCTTTCACTTTTAGTTGTTCTTGTTTTGTTTTCTTGTGCCGAAGAACCTAAAAAACAACCCTTTCAATCTGTGGGAATAACCCCAGTTTTTGAGGACGCTGTAAGTATTAGGGCAATTACATTTTTAGATAGTAGAACATTGGCCTTTGCGGGTAGCAATGGGATTTATGGCACGGTGGATGTGAGCTCAAATCAGGTGAGGTCGAGTACACAATATTATGATTCCATTACCCCTAGTTTTAGGGCAGTCGGAGGAACTGCTGAGGATTTTTTCATGCTTTCCGTGGAAAGTCCTGCATTATTGTACAAAACCGGTGACCAAGGAAAAATGGAATTGGTATATACCGAAGCGGGTGAGGGCCTTTTTTATGATAGTCTTGCTTTTTGGAACAATACCGAGGGTATTGCTGTTGGCGATACTGTAGATGGATGTCTCTCGATTATAATTACTAGGGATGGCGGTAATTCCTGGACCAAACTTTCTTGTTCGGATTTGCCAGAAGGTATTGAAGGTGAAGGTGCTTTTGCAGCCAGTAATAGTAATATTGCCGTACAAGGGAATAAAGTTTGGATCGGTACCACGGAGGGAAGGATTTATTTTTCCAGTGATAAAGGGTTGACTTGGGAAATACAGCAAACCCCTATAATTTCGGATAAACCGACACAGGGAATCTATTCCATAGATTTTTTTGATGAAAATCTTGGGTTTGCGATAGGAGGGGATTACACCGAACCTGAGTCCAACAAAGCCAATAAGATTAAAACGGTTGATGGGGGCAAAACTTGGGAGTTGATTGCCGATGGCCTTGAACCTGGTTATAAAAGTTGCGTACAGTTTGTTCCCAATTCCGACGGAGAAGCATTGGTAGCTATTGGATTTACAGGAATTTCCTATTCTTCGGATGGTGGTACGAACTGGAAACAGCTCAGTGAAGAACCTTTTTTTACGCTTCGCTTTTTGAACGATTCCACGGCTTTTGCTGCGGGAAGCAAGAGAATCGCAAAGTTGGATTTTAAATAAAAAAAGCGGTGATCTACTCACCGCTTTTTGAACTAACTAAAAACTAATCAATCAAAAACTAAACGTTCACGACCACATAGTGCCTTCCTCTTCTTTTGTACCATATGCCACGGTATCGGTATAACCTTCTCCCATTTCTGTAAAATACTTTGCTGCCTTTGGGCAAGGTTCTTATTTTAACTCCCCTTGGTGCAGCCGTAACCACATATTTTTTCCCATGGGCTTTGTACCAAATGCCATCAGCTAAGTAATAGTTTGTTCTTTTGTGAACTATCACTCTGGGTTTGGATACTGTTCTTACCACGGTTCCATGTTTTGGATAAACCTTTACCACCGTTCTTGTTTGTGCTGATGCTCCAATTATGGTTCCCAAAAATGCAGCGATGACCATAAACACTTTCATTCGTTTCATAACATTGGATTTTTATGGGTTTCTGATGGTAAGACTGTGGTTTTCAGGAAAGGTTTAATCAAAAAAAGAAGCCCGGAGGCTTCTTTTCATTTTTTGTTGATTCCACACGGGTTATCTTCCTCCACGCCGTTTACGGAACTGTTGGATCATCTGTCTTTTAAAATCCTCTTCGGCCTTGACCAATAACAGTACTTTTTTGGCAGGAATCACTGTTCGTAATCTGGTCAAAAATTCCCGATCTGCTTCTTGCTTGTCAGATTGGAGGGCAAGAAGGTGGTCCAATAACATTTCCGACTCGTTAGTAGAAAGCTCTTGCGCACGAACGATGTTGGCGTGCAGTTCCGCGCGTTCCTTTCTACGGATATCCTCCATGGTTTCCTCGTGTGCGTTGTATATGGGCCAAAATTGTTGGGCCTCTTCGCTGGTCAATCCTACTTGTTCGGTAATAAAGGCTACTTTAAGCGTTTTAATACGATTACGCCCAGGCCCTTGGCCATGCATCAAAAAGATACCGAACAACAGGGAACAAAGTATAAGTGCTCTCTTATTCATAATCAATGTCTTCTAAATTTAATTCTTCAATGTCATCGACATTCTCATCCAAATATTCCATGATGATGTCCTCTTCCAAATCATCACCGAGTATATCGTTCAACTCTATTTCCTCCAAAGAAACCACCTCTGCAATCTCATAAGAAGTCATTTCCAAATCGGTATTCTCAAAATAAGCCTCTATTTCCGCGTTTGCCAAATCATCAAAAGTCAGGGGTTCCGGATTTGATTCCCTGGTAAGACTGAACATCACTATGAAAATTGCGGCTGTGGCAGCTATACTGTAGTAAAAACGTCTATTGATCTTCAATGGAATAACCTTGGGTTCTTTTGTATTGATTTTGGATAGAACAGTTGGTGTTACTTCATCAAAATAGCCATTGGGAACCGCAAAGCCATCGGTTTTGGGAATTATGGAGCCAGCTTCGTTCGTCTCTTCTTTTCGGATTCGGTCCATAAGCCGATCGTTAAAGCTCTCGAAGTAGCCTTCTGGTGTATTGAAACTATTTTCTTTGTCCTTTTCCATCGTTTTGTTTTGACTGCTTAACTCATCAAAGGTTTAATTTTCTTTAAGATACGCTTCTATTTTTTTAACCGCCAAATGGTAGGATGTCTTTAATGCACCTACGGAAGTATCCAGTGCCTCGGAAATATCGTTGTATTTCATTTCCTGAAAATACTTCATGGTGAAAACCAGTTTCTGTTTGTCGGGCAAGGTTGCCAAGGCTTTTTGTAGTTTGAGTTGGATTTCATCTCCTTCAAAATACACATCAGCTTGAAGGTTTTCTACCATTTTATCCTTCAATTCTTGGTCGCTAATGCCCATTTTCCGTGATTTTTGCTTTAAAAATGTCAAGGATTCGTTGGTGGCAATACGGTACATCCAAGAATAAAGTTTACTCTCCCCTTTAAACTTCTCAATGTTCCTATATATTTTGATAAATGTATTCTGAAGCACATCATCCGTATCGTCGTGGTCGAGGACAATCCTTCTGATATGCCAATACAAACGTTCCTTGTAAGTGTTCACCAACACCTCAAAGGCTTTTGAGCGACTTTCTTCCCGTTGTAGTTCTTGGACTAAGGTTTCCTCGGCGATCAATGTTTCTGTTGTTTGATGCTTTGACTAAGGTACGGGGAAAAGGTTTAATTTTTATTGGTAAAGGGTAAAGGATAAAGGTTGAAGGGTGAAGGGTGAAGGGTTGGTATGACCCGCAGCCGAGAAATCTTTTCCTCCGGATTCCGGGAGTCAGAAATCCAAATATCCATTGATCCAACAATCTATCAAGTGAATGATTGCATCTCTACAAGCTTCTTATAATTTTTGGCGGATTTCATCAACTCTTCGTGGTTTCCCTGTTCCACGATTTCTCCTTTGCTCATCACCACAATGGTATCGGCGTTCTGGATAGTGGACAGTCGGTGTGCAATAACGATGGAGGTGCGATTTTGCATCATTTTCTCCAAGGCATCCTGAACCAATCGCTCACTTTCGGTGTCTAGAGCAGAGGTTGCCTCATCCAAAATCATAATGGGCGGGTTTTTAAGCACTGCCCGTGCGATTGATAAGCGTTGTTTTTGTCCTCCACTCAATTTATTTCCGCTATCACCAATATTGGTGTCGTAGCCATTGGGTAAATCCATGATAAAATCGTGTGCATTGGCGACTTTGGCAGCTTCCATAATTTCGTCCATTGTGGCATTTTCCTTACCTAAAGCTATATTACTCTTCACAGAATCGTTAAAGAGAATGGAGTCTTGCGTAACCAGCCCCATCAATCCACGGAGTGATTTTTTGGTAATGTTTTTGATGTTGGTCCCATCAATCAGGATCTCCCCTTTATTGACATCGTAGAACCGGGTTACCAAATTGGCCACGGTACTCTTACCACTACCTGATTGACCGACCAGGGCCACTGTCTTGCCTTTGTCAACCTTTAGGTTGAAGTTTTTCAGTACGTAATCGTCTTCATACTTGAATCCTACTTCTTTGAGTTCTATTCCCGATTTGAAATCTGTTTTTTCTTCGGCGCCTTCAATGTTTTTGATCGGGTTTTCGGATTCGAGTATCTCCAATACACGTTCGGCCGCAGCATTTCCTTTTTTAACTCCATAAGATGCTTTACTGATAGCCTTGGCTGGGGTTAAAATATTGAATGCCAATCCCATATAAGAAATAAAAGAGGCAGCATCAAGGGTTCCTTCCAATAATACCATTCGTCCTCCAAACCATAACAGCACACCAAAAACAACAATTCCAAGGAATTCACTGGTCGGGGATGATAGGTTTTGACGGTTCAGCAAGGAGTTGGAGAACTTAAAAAATCTTGATGTAGAACTTTTGAACGTATTGTAGAATTTGGATTCTGAATTAAACGCTTTGATGACCCGGAGTCCCCCCAACGTTTCTTCCACAATGGATAGAAATTCCCCTTGTTCTTTTTGTACCCTGTCAGATTTTTTCTTTAGGGATTTACCGATTCTAGAAATGATCATTCCGGCAATGGGAATAAAAATGAATACGAATATGGTCAGTTTTACACTGATCAAAAACATCACAATAATCGTAAAGAGTATGGTAAGCGGTTCTCGAACGATCAATTCCAAAATGGAAAGAAAAGAGTGTTGTATTTCCAATACATCCGACGTGATTCGAGCGATTACGTCACCTTTCTTTTTCTCGGAGAAGTAGGAGATGGGCAAATCCATGATTTTCTCGTACATCTTGTTTCGGATATCCTTCAGTACTCCATTCCTTAAAAAAGTAATGAAATACATGGCCAAATAGTTGAAGATATTCTTAAAAAGGAATAAAAACAAGATGAGTCCGACCGCTAATAGAAGCCCTTTCATGGGATCATCACCGGAATATTGGGTCACTTGATAATTCATGTAGTCCATGAAATAATCCTTAAGCTTACCAATACTTTCCAATTTTGGCGGCTCGTTGACCTGCTTGGTCTTATCGAACAGGACATTGAGCATTGGAATAAGTGCAGCATAGGACAATGCACTAAACAATGCATAGAGAATATTGAAAAAAATATTCAGAAAACCGTATTTACGGTATGGAACCGCAAATCGGAGAATCTTTTTAAAGTAGTTCATTCACTATAAATTCAGCTCGGAAAGGATACCTTCAATTTTGGTTTCCAACTGCGAATTTACGGATTTATAATCGGCGGCCTTGTCCAATTTTGTATTTGTACTGATGTAGAACTTTACTTTTGGTTCTGTTCCACTGGGGCGAGCGGCAATTCGGGTGCCATCCTCTGTTTCATAAATCAATACATTGGACTTGGGCAAATGGAGGGTAAACTCTTCATTTGTCTGTACATTTTTAACGATGGATGTGTTGTAATCTTCAATGTACAACAGTTTTGAGCCTTGCACGGTATCTACGGGATTTTCTTTGAAATCCTTTAGCATTTGCTTGATTTCCTCTGCACCGCTCATTCCTTTTTTGGTGATGGAGATCAATTTTTCCTTGTAAAAACCGAACTCCACGTAGGCATCTATCAAATCTTTATAAAAAGAGCTTCCATTGGCCTTGGCATTGGCTGCAATCTCACAGGCCAATAGGGTGGAGGTGACCGCGTCTTTGTCCCTTACAAAATCACCGACCATATATCCAAAGCTCTCTTCACCGCCACCTATGAATTGGGAGCTTGGAAAGTCCTTTATCATTTTACCGATCCATTTAAATCCTGTCAAAGCTGTTTTGAACTCCACACCGTATGATTTGGCCATTTGTTGCATCATTGGGGTGGAAACTATGGTCGTGGCAATAAACTCGTTGCCCTTAAATCCTTTTTTCTTGTATTGGTCCAAAAGGAACTTGGTCATGAGCACCATGGTTTGGTTCCCGTTCAACAGTTCCATTTTGCCCTCGAGGTTGCGAACGGCAATACCCAAACGGTCGCTGTCCGGGTCGGTGCCCACCACCATATCCGCACCTATTTCCTCTGCCTTGGCGATTGCCATGGACAGTGCTTCGGGCTCTTCCGGATTTGGTGATTCCACTGTTGGAAAATCGCCATTGGGCTCGGCCTGTTCCTCGATTATGGTAACGTTTTTATAACCTGCTCGTTTCAATACCTCTGGAATAGCGGTAATTGAGGTTCCGTGCAAGGAAGTGAAAACGATTTTAAAATCATCTTTTCCCTTTGCATCAAAACTACCGTTACTTACGGAAGCTTCAAAAAAGGCCTCGTCAACTTCTTTATCAATCAGGTGAATCAAGCTTTCATTCTTGTCGAACTTGATGTCCTCGAAAGAAAGGGCATTGATTTCGGCAATAATTTCGCCATCCTGAGGAGGTACAATCTGTCCGCCATCGGCCCAATATACTTTGTATCCGTTGTATTCTGGTGGGTTATGGGAGGCCGTAAGCACGATTCCTGCATGGCACCCCAAATACCTTACTGCAAAAGACAGCTCAGGTGTAGTTCTTAAATCTGAAAATAAATGAACCCTAATTCCATTGGCCGAGAATACCTCTGCTACGGTCTTTGCCAAGGATTGTGAGTTATGTCTGCAATCGTAAGCGATTACGACTTTTAGGTCGTCGTCAGTGTACGATTTTTTAAGATAATTACTGAGTCCTTGGGTGTTTTTCCCCAAAGTGTATTTATTGATTCTATTGGTGCCAACACCCATTACACCACGCATTCCTCCCGTACCAAACTCTAAATCCTTATAAAAACGTTCCTTAAGTTCTTCGGTATCGTTGTCTATCAGGTGTTTGACTTCCTTTTTTGTGTCATCATCAAAAAAATCGGTTAACCAAGATTGTGCTGTCTCTGTAATGGGATCCATAGTGTCTGTCGTTTGTTTAGAGATTTAAAAATACAAAGTTTGTAGGGTTTAAGAATGGCCTAGAGGTTAATTTTGTCGGAGATATTGTATCGTGTGTCGTTTTTTCTAGATCGTACCATAATCTCTCCAATAAAGCCTGCCAAAAACAATTGCGTTCCTATAATCATGGCAGTCAGTGCTATATAAAATTGAGGTCGCTGTGTAATCAGTCTCCCGGTTGGGTTTAAAAATAGTTTGTCGATTCCTAAATAAAGCGAAAACCCAAAGCCAACAAAGAACATGAGTACGCCCCACGCTCCAAACAAATGCATGGGCCTGCGTCCAAATTTGGAGACAAACCAAATGGTGATCAAATCCAAGAATCCATTGATAAAGCGTTCTGCGCCGAATTTGGTGGAACCATATTTCCGGGCCTGGTGCTGGACCACTTTTTCTGTAATATCTGAAAACCCGGCATTTTTGGCCAAAACAGGGATATATCGGTGCATTTCCCCAGAAACTTCAATGGTTTTTACCACTTTTTGATTGAAGGCCTTGAGGCCACAGTTAAAGTCGTGGAGTTTTACCCCGGAGGTTTTACGTGCTGCCCAATTGAATAGTTTGGAAGGTATGTTTTTGGTGATGACAGAGTCGTACCGCTTCTTTTTCCAGCCCGATACCACATGATGTCCCTCTTGGGTAATCATCCGGTACATTTCTGGGATTTCTTCGGGATTGTCCTGTAAGTCGGCGTCCATGGTAATGACCACCTCGCCTTCTGCAGCCTTAAAACCTGCATGAAGAGCCTGCGATTTGCCAAAATTCTTAAGGAATCGGATCGCTTTTACGTTTTCATCAGCTTTGGAAAGTTCTGAAATAATCTCCCAAGACCCATCGGTGCTACCATCATCGATAAAGATGACTTCATAAGAAAAATGATTGGATTGCATTACTTGTACAATCCAATCATGTAGTTCTTTTAGAGACTCACGCTCGTTAAGTAAAGGAATTACAATGGAAATCTGCATTGTTCGATTCTGGAATTCCCTTCAAAAGTAGCATTTTTTGTTTTAGTAATCCGCTTTGGACTTTTTCAAGATCAAGCCTGTGATCAGACCTATGATCAGACCCAGCACGGAGTTCATGATCAAGAGAACGGGATACTGGATCCAAGCAAAGCTTTTCTGCATTTCAACGCCTTGTTCCCATTGTTCTTCCGTCATGTTGGGGTTTTGGGCCATTGCTTTTGGTTTGGCAAGTTCCATGGCCTTGTCCATAAAGTCGGGTTCAATAAAATTGGTCAGTATAAACTGATAGATTAAAGAAATTATGGCACCTACCAAGGCAACCCCCACAGCGACTTTTAAAGCTTCGGAAATGGATAAATAACCACCATTGGCTTTTTTAAAGGCCTTGACCGCCAAAAAAATGATTGCCGCCAAGATTACAATAGAAATTACGATTACGGCAGTGCTTGTCTCGTAGTGCATTTTCTGGGTGTAGAGCATAACTCCGAACACTACAGCAATAAGACCTGATAACAGCCCGTAGTTGAGTGCGAATTTTCCAGTTTTTGGTTTTTGTTCTTCCATGATTTTTAAATTAGTGTTGCTTATAGAAGGTTAGTTATTGAATGCTTAAATTTGTTACATATAAATTTAACTTTATTTTTTTAGTAATTTTAAGTTGGAGGTGTCAAAGAAATCATTAAATTTGCACCCTGAAAATTCTGAGATTAAGCATTTAAGACGATGAGAAAAGGTATACACCCAGAAAACTATAGATTGGTTGCTTTTAAAGACATGTCCAACGATGACGTGTTCATTACAAAGTCCACTGCTGAAGCGAAAGAGACCATCACTGTTGATGGTGTTGAATACCCTTTGGTAAAATTGGAAATTTCAAGAACTTCTCACCCCTACTATACTGGTAAGACCAAATTGGTGGATACCGCTGGTAGAATCGACAAGTTCAAGAACAAATACAAGAAATTTAAAAAGGAAGATAAGAAGGAGGCCGAGTAGGTCGTACTTTTTAACGAAATATAGGAACGCTCTCGATACTTTTCGAGGGCGTTTTTTTATTTTTACCGTATGCAAAGCTGAGCTATGAACTATATCCTTTCCGACGGTAACCACCGAGAAGATTTGTTTCCCTTTACTTTCACAAGACCCGTATCCGAGATTCGGGTGGGTATTATGACCATTGGCGAAAAATGGGAAAAATGGTTGAATGCTTCTGTGAGCTATCAAACAGAGGAATACCTTTCCGAAAAATTTCCATTGAAGGTTGCGAACGAAAACACCGTGATCAATGGTAGTTATTTGCCCAATGAAAAGTTGGTGGATGCCATCAATAATTTAAAGATGGGTGAAGCTTTGATAGGGAACGATAGTTATATCGCTTACGTTACAGAAAACCTGGAAACGGGCTTTGAAGAATCAGCATATACCGCTATTCCTTTTGATGATGAGGTTTTGACCATCAAAAACACTTGGGATATCTTCTCCAATAACGCAGCTGCCCTTCAAGCTGATTTTGATGTTCTGACCGAAGGCCGAACAAGCCAGCCCATACCCGATACCAATCAGGTGAAGAATCCCGAAAATATTTTTATCGAGGAAGGTGCCACAGTGGAGTTTTGCATTTTAAATGCTTCTACCGGCCCTATTTATATTGGTAAAAATGCCTTGATGATGGAAGGTTGTATGGTTCGTGGAGGACTTGCTCTTTGCGAAAATGCCATTTTAAAAATGGGCGCTAAAATATATGGTGCGGTAACCGCTGGACCAGGTTGCAAATTGGGTGGTGAGGTCAACAATGCGGTACTTTTTGCCAACTCCAATAAAGGCCATGATGGTTTCCTCGGGAACTCGGTACTTGGGGAATGGTGCAATATCGGTGCGGACACCAACACCTCCAATTTGAAAAACAACTATGCGCCCGTACGCTTGTGGAACTACAAAACCGAAGGTTTTGCCAAAACAGGTCTGCAGTTTTGTGGGCTGATGATGGGCGATCATAGCAAGTGTGGTATCAACGTCATGTTCAACACAGGGACCGTTGTTGGTGTGAGTGCCAATATTTTTGGTAGCGGATTTCCACGAAATTTTATTCCCAGTTTTAGTTGGGGCGGCGCTACGGCAGGTTATACCATATTTAGGACCAACAAGGCTTTTGAAGTGGCCGAAGCCATGATGAAACGCCGTAATATGGATTTCAACGATATGGAAGCCAAAATTTTGGAGCACGTGTTCGAGTTCACACAAAAGTGGCGTAACTACTAACGGTTTTGTAGTTTGGCCCATTTCTGCATCAATACGTATTTTTAAAGTACATCCCCTCTATTTTTTTACGCCCAACTCGGGTTTTGTGCGTTCATGTACTTTCTCTTCCCCATATTGGATGTTTTTCATTGCTTTGTACGAGTTGTTCATACAGGATATGAACATATTATTCATCAATCAAAAAACAACAGCAATGACAAAACAAGTACTATTTTACCTTATACTACCACTGATCTTCAGTAATTGTGCACTAACAAAAACCCAACAACCAACGTTAAATGATTACAGCATTGGAGAAAAATGGATTTGGAAATGGGAACGTGCAGTGGACGGAGAGGTTCGTGCACAAGGTGAAGACATCCAGGAGGTAGTGTACTACAATGGAACTTTAGGGCTTTGGAACGGTGTTGATACCGTTCAAATTTCGAAAACCAGAAATCAAAACCAGAGCAGCACCCCGTTTCGTAATTGGCCTTTGCAGGTAGGAAAAAAATGGAAATACGAGTCAGAATGGGAAAATAATGAAGGTACCACTGGAAAAACCAGTCAAGATGCTGAAATTGTTTCATTTGAAGATTTAAATGTGGAAGCCGGAACATTCAAGGCGTATAAAATAGAATACAAAGGAATTGTAACCAATTCTAGAGGTTTTAAAGGGGAAATGACGGATATTTGGTGGTATTCCCCGGAGTTAAAGACATATATCAAGCATGTAAACAAAGATGGTTATGGGGTGTATGTAAATGAGTTGACCAATTATTCAAAATCAGAGTAACAACAACCATACACGATAAGAGACCCGAAAAATGAATGGTTCAATGCCCAACAAAAAGACAAATACAGGACTATCTCTCTATTGGAAATGCCAATTTATTGGCTGGGGTGTTGTTTCCCTTTTGTGGCTATATATTGCGCTGGTACGGGATCAATTTACCATTACTCAAGCTTTAATCAATTATATTTTGGATGTTGCCATTTGTATTGGCCTCACCCATGCTTACAGGAGCATAGCTTTAAAAGCTGATTGGAACCAGTTGGGGATAAAGGGATTGATCAAGAAGGTTGTTCCCTCTATTTTGGTGTTGGCCGTATTGTTCATGTTGATAATGAATTTAAAGACGTCCGCATACATTTATTTGGTCAGTGATACCGATACCTTTCTGGAGAATTTGTCGGTTTGGAACCCAGTCCTGATTACGGGCCTGAGGCATATGGCCATTTGGGTGCTTGCTTATCATGCTTACCATTTTTATATGAGGGAAGTAAATACGGCGAAGGCAAATGCCCAACTTTCGGTAGTTGCAAAGCAATCGCAGTTGGACAACCTTTCCGCGCAGTTAAATCCTCACTTTTTGTTCAATTCGCTCAATTCCATTAAATCTTTGGTCATTGAAAGCCCCAAAAGTGCTCGACGGGCCATTGATTTATTGTCCGATCTGCTACGTTCATCTCTTTACGAAAAGGAGCACGTGTCCATTTCCATTGCAGAAGAACTGTCATTGGTGAAAGATTATGTGGAACTGGAACAATTGCGATTTGAGGAACGGTTGTATGTAAATTTTGATATTGACCAGAACCTGGAAAATTTCAAAATCCCCCCATTGAGCATTCAACTTTTGGTAGAGAACGCCATTAAGCATGGAGTGGATAAACAACTTGAAGGGGGCACGGTCGATATTGTAATCAAAAAGCAGGATGATTTTGTGGAAATCACCATTAAAAACCCGGGAACACTCTCCAATAATGGTCAAAAAGGCTTGGGCCTGAAAAATCTTAAAGAACGCCTTTTGTTGCAATATGAAAGTATGGCAAATTTCAGTATCGAATCACCAATGGCGAATAGTGTGGTGGCAACCTTGAAGATTCCAATAGAAAAATGATGAACATGTATACAACTTTGATCATAGATGATGAGCGTTTGGCCCGTGAAGAGGTTCGGAGAGCCCTTGAAAGTTATCCCGAATTTAAAATTGTGGGTGAAGCGAACAATGCAGCAATAGCTGTTGACCTCATTGAACAAGAACATCCAGACATCATTTTTTTGGATATCCATATGCCGGAGAAATCAGGTTTTGACATGTTGGAGGAGCTGGGAACCGTTCCCGAGGTGGTTTTTACCACAGCCTATGATCAATATGCAGTCCAAGCCTTTGAAGTAAACGCCCTGGATTACTTGGTAAAACCTCTTAGGGAGGAGCGCTTTGCCAAAACCATCGAAAAGGTAAAGCAAGAATTGCAAAAGAAGGAAGCAGAGAAAAAAGCACCCTTGGGAAGCCATCAGAAAATCTTTATCAAGGATGGAGAAAAGGTATATTTCATTCCGTTGGCAGAAATCAGATCAATTGAATCCATGGATAATTATGTACGCTTATATTTTGGGAATGAAAAGGCCATGGTAAAACGTTCCCTGAACCAATTGGAGGAAAAACTGGACCCGAATACTTTTTTTAGGGCCAACAGGAGCCAAATCATCAATACGGAATACATCAAGGAAATTCATCCGTATTTCAATAACAAATTACAGTTGGTATTGACAACGGGAGAAAAGGTGGGTCTCTCGAGCAGGCAATCCGTAAAGTTTAAAAAACGGAACAGTTTGTAAAATCCATACATCGATTAAATCAAAACAACGAATAGTAAAAGTATAAAGCTTAATGGGCGGGTTATGCCCGAAATCAAAGTCAATCAAAATGAAAAATTCAATCACTAAATCACTTTTTATCGCAATCATTATTCTTGGTTTTTTG
Source organism: [Muricauda] lutisoli (nom. illeg.) (assembly GCF_017313105.1). Classification (GTDB taxonomy): domain Bacteria; phylum Bacteroidota; class Bacteroidia; order Flavobacteriales; family Flavobacteriaceae; genus Flagellimonas; species Flagellimonas lutisoli. The sequence continues at coordinate 641,033 of NZ_JAFLND010000001.1, forward strand.
ACCTCGTGTGAGCAGAAAGGGACGGTTCAGGCTCCAAGGTGTGTTGAAGAAAACGGTACCACATATCTAATTCAGGATAGTATTTTGATTTCAACAGCTGACGGCGCAAAAATCCATGCGATCGTAGTTAGAAACGCCGAAACTTCGGAACCTCTTCCCACAGTACTCTTCCACACCATATATGCACGTAAAAATGATTTAAAAAGAGCCAAAATGGCTGTGGACCACGGGTATGTAGGAGTGGTTTCGTACACTCGAGGCAAGGGATTGAGCCCTGATTCCATTATACCCTACAAATATGAGTCGAACGACACCTATGAGGTAATCGATTGGATCAGTAAACAAGATTGGAGCAACAAGAAAGTGGGTATGTACGGAGGCAGTTATGTAGGGTTTACTCAATGGGCCGCTGTAAAACACAAGGTACATCCTGCATTGAAAACAATTGTGCCCTCCGTTTCGGCCGCCCCGGGTATTGCTGAACCTATGGAAAATGGGGTTTACTTTAATTTTCATTACCCTTGGCACCACTATGTCTCCAATAACAAGTATTTGGACACCACTTTATATTTCAACGGAAAACGCTGGCGAGACCTGAATATGGAATGGTATGAAAAAGGAGTGGCCTATAATAGGATGGACAGTTTGGACGGATTGCCGAATCCGCAGTTCCGTGAGCGATTATTGCACCCTACATATGATGCTTATTGGCAAAACATGATGCCCTACAAAGATGAGTTTGTCCATATTGATATTCCCGTGTTGGCAACGACCGGCTATTTTGATGGAGGACAAGTTGGAACGCAGTATTATTTAAAGGAACATACCAAATACAATAAAAACGCTGAGCATTATTTGGTTATCGGGCCATACACCCATTTTGGCGCCCAAGAAAAGCCCGATACTCACATTTTCGGTTACGATATTGACCCTGTGGCACAAATAGATATCACGGAGTTGATCTTTGATTGGTTTGATTATGTATTGAAAGGAAGGGCTAAACCAGCATTATTAAAGAACAAGGTCAATTACCAAGTGATGGGAGCTAACAAATGGGAGCACGCCTCATCATTGGGGGAAATGGCGAATGACACACTCATATATTATTTGAGCAACAAGCGTTCTGGAGTGGCTTTTGCCTCTTTGTTTAGTACGGGAAACAATGGAGAGGATATTCATTATACCCTTACCGAACAGTCCGTAGATTCCAATAGTTATTTGGAGCAGACCATCGATTTTTTGGACCGAAGCAACCTCGCGTGGAATTCAAGTGGTTGGAGAAACATTATTGCTGATAGCCTCATGGTTGGACAAGGTTTTTCCTTTGTAACTGAACCTTTTGATTCCGAATTTGAATTGAATGGTTCATTTGGTGGAGAAATCTCGGTATCCATCAATAAAAAGGATTTTGATTATAAAGTAATGTTGTTTGAGCAGACACTTGATGGCCAATTTTTTGCTTTGACACTGCCTTATGTGGGCAGGGCAAGTTATGTGCGGGACAGTGAGCACCGACAATTGTTAACACCCAATGAAAAGGTCAAAATTCCATTTGGCATTGTTCGGATGACCAGTAAAAAGATAAATAAAGGAAGTCGACTGGTAATAGTGATCAATGGAATTAAAGACCCATTTTCTGAAGTTAATCATGGTACAGGTAAAAATGTCAGTGAGGAAACCATCAAAGATGCCCAAGAGCCCTTGGTTATTAAATGGTTTGGGGACAGCTATTTGAAGATTCCAGTAAAACGAAATTAAAATTTTGATAGGCATTTTAGTGTTACCCTAAACCTTTTCCGCAGTAAGGGTGATATCCGGTTCTGTGAGGGTCAAAGATTTTACACGTCCTTTTTGTATGTTGAATGAGATGGTCACCGAAGGTGTGCCATTATAAGTGAAAAGATTATCCCCAATTTTGTACAAAGCACCTCCAAATCCACCAATAGGACCTAGTGACAACAGTTTTCTCATATTTACATCTATGGTGAATCCTTCTTTGTCCCCGTTCCCATATTTGTAGTCCCCTAGGTACTTTTTCTGTTCTTCTGGGCTTACATCTATATAATCTGTGCCACTGGCGTTGCCCAAACCGGATAAGTAATCGACGGTCTGCTCCAGAGATTCAATTTCCTGCTTGGTCATGTTGTCCTTTGTACGCTCGCCGGCATAGGCATGGTCCAACAAACTAATTCCATGGGGTCCTGTGGTTTCCTGTATTCCGGGTGTTGCTTCAATGACTGATTTTACCGCATTAAAATGGCCCAACATCGCAAAAGTGAAAAGGGTAGGGCGAGCGCCTTTGCTCATCAAATACAGGGCGATATCTCTTCTACCTACATGGGATGCAGCTCCAATGGCCGATTCAAAATCACCAAAACGCCACTCCCATACCGACCTTGACAGTTCAGGTCTTTTATCGACCAAGGATTTTACCCCATCCAGATCAAAATGGGATTTCCCTACGACATCCTCAATGATTTCAGGAGGTATATTGGGGAAGTGTTTGGGCACATTAACGGTATCAGGGTCATTGGTATTACCCGCGGCCCATGTTACAGTCGGAATTGACAATCCCAGCATGGTCAATGCAGATTTTTTCAAAACTGTTCTCCGATTGACTCTATTTGTTATGGTACCCATTTCCTTAAAAGTACCAAAAAAGAAAAAGGGACGATGTTTCCATCGCCCCTTTTAACAACAAAACCTGGTTTTTTACAACGTAATGCTCAAAAAACCATCTTTTTGAAGGTTAAAATTATACAGAATGCCATTGTCCACTACCCCCATTTCCTTGGGTAGTTTTGTAGCATCCACTCCAAATTTTTTAAGGGAAAAACCACACCCCAACAGTTTTATCTTTTCACTTTTTGCCATATCCAAAAACGGTTGCATTTGTTCTATGTCCGTAAGACCTTTTACGGTCTCTCCGCAGATGACTACGTGAAACTCCCCGAACTTGGCACCATCACTGGCGGCTAGTTCATCAGCGGCTGATAAAATCGCCTTTAATTGCGGGATTTTTCGTGTAAGCACAATATAGTTGTTCTGTTCTTTGTTGTATGTTGTTTGTGCACTGACTGCCGTAAGCCCTCCAAACAGGATGATGGCCATTACGGCCAGAGTGATTAATTGTTTCATTTTATTGCTTTTTAAGTTTTGGATTCAGTACAAAAAATAGGAGTCCGCCCAAAATGGCGATGTTCTTGAACAAGGGTCCTACAGTGGACATTTGTCCCACTTGAATGGTCAAGGTGATGGGAATCAGCATAATGATCAATAAAATGGCCGCCCATTTGGTGCGAAAGCCTACAGCCAAGGCAATACCGGCTAACAGCATCACCACTCCAGAGACAATTACTGAGATTTGCGGTGAACCCAACAAGTTTCCAAGAACGCCAAACTTGGCATTTTCGATTCTAGCCACTGCTTTATCTGTATTGATCAAATGGTTTAAACTGGCTACAATGAAAATCAAACTTACCAAAACCCGTAGCACCGAAATTGAGCTGCGACTGACTTCAATAGTATTGTTTTGCATGACCCTGTTTTAATGGAATTGATAATCGGTTCCCGGTAATTGGGACAATACATTTGGACCTAAATCCAACGCTTTGGCCCTTCCATCCAAACTTGGTGCAATGGTGCCTTTTTCTTTGAGGTATTCCTCAATGACATCATGGATCGTATAGTCCATCACCTCGGTTTCAACTGTATTGGGCATACGGCAGAGCGTAGGTAAGGGTTCACCTTCTCTACGACATGCGGACATGGTGTACAGTTTATCGTCCTGAATGGGCTCTCCTCCAATTTTTATGGAGGCTACGCGCTCTCCTTTGGGCTTATTGGCATAAAAGGTAAGTTCCATGCCCGAAAAACGTACCAACCAGCCACCAAAGCGTTCTGTGGGGTTTTGAGCGAATACATTGTGCAGTTCTTTTTCCAACCAATCTTTGATTTGTTGACCGCTGGCCTTTCCGATTTTCACTTTTTCATTTACGGGGAGCATGCTCCATAGGTCTGCCTTGGTAATGGGAGATTTCCCGCCTTCTTCAACCGAAATTGGCGTACTGAACCGGAATCCGTTGGAAATGGAAACATCTACGCCTGTTTTCCATCGGGCAGCATCTGTGATAAAATTGTCCATGGGATTTTCCACCACAAAATAGCGGTAGAGCGGAACACTCGTATATCCTAAAACCTCATTGGCTTCCTCTTGGTACGGAGCGGTGGCTGTTTCAATGATTTGGGCCACTTTTTCGTCTGCAGCGTATTTTTTGGGGTCCACTTCCAAAAGATCATAAGCTTCACTGACTACTTCACCATCTTTTACCGTTAAGGTAAGCTTGCCCACAAAAGAGGCAAAAGCCCCTGGCTCGGTAACCTTGGTGTATTTGGCCTGTAAAGGTTTACGAATGCGTTCATGGGTGTCGTTCCCGAGCAGGTAGTCTACCCGCTCCAAAGCGGGGTTGTTGGCCAAATCGTATTGTTTACTGATGCCGATATGTGTCACCAAAAACAACACATCCACATTTTGATTATCCTTGAGTTCGGTAATCAGGGCTTCCAAATTTGCATCGATAGGGTCAAAACGGATGCCTTCGCTGAAGGATGGGTTCTGACGCACCGGAATTTCGGGGTCGTTATAAGAAATAAACCCGAGTTTTACACCTTTCAGTTCTTTTACAAAATACTGGGGAAATAAGGATTCTCCCGTGGTCTCGTGGTACATATTGGCGGAAATCACAGGGGTGTCGTACTGAGTAAGCACGTCCATCATGGTTTGTTTGCCATAGACCACCTCCCAGTTACCGGGAATTAGAAAGTCGTAACCCATTTGTTGAATAATGGGGGAAAAGACTTTCCCTTCTGATAGGGCGGCATACGCGCTTCCTTGGATGAGGTCGCCACCATCCAAAATTAGAGTGCCTTCGGGATTTTTACTACGCTCGTCCTCAAAAAGGGTTTTTACATGGGCCAATCCGCCCAATTTCCTAAAGGTGATCTGTTCGTCTTCCCAAAACAGTTCGTCGTGGGGGAACAGTTGACCGTGAATATCAGCGGTCTGTAATATGGTTATAGTTTGTTCGGAGTCTTGTACAGGAGTTTTACCATCCTTGCAAGCGGATAGGGTTCCAATGAGCAGGGCGATAAGGCCCCAATGTTTTACTGATTGCATGTGTTGTTTTTTATAATTCTACTTAAGATGAGGGGGTAGGCAATGCCTAATGCGAAAAAATTACTATTTATGAATAGACCTTGAACTGCCTATATAAAATATAAAGGGGAACTACCGAAGCTACTTTATGCTGTTGGGTAGCAAAAAAGTTGTTTTCGCTGTTTAATGTAGTATCAAATGGATCTATGGATACGCCACGTAAAAGTACTGTGACCAGGCCTTGTGCATCTGTAGGTGAGCCCTCGGTGAGTTGAATGGCCTCGTAGGAAGCACAGGACTCGACCGACACGGTGGTTTTGAGTTTGTTGGATACCTCTGATTTTTCCAAACCTAGCGAGCGTTCCAAGGAATTACGAACTTTGCAGGGCGCCACCAATAACAGACCTGCCAACAAAGCGATGGACAGGATGCGAATCTCAAATGTGGTGTTGTGGACGGGCTGCATACTTCAAAATAAACATTAATCAAGCAAAAAAGGTGTAACTAAAGTTACATAAACAGTAAATGGGTTGTATAGTTGGCCCTGTGCTATCGCCACTATTTTGTTTGAATCACTTAATTTAAGTTGTCTATTTCCAATTTTAATTCTTTTGATAATCGGTTAACACGCTCCATAAAATAGACAAAGCCTCTCCAATGAATTGTCATTCTCGAAAACGTATTTATAAAAACGTTGTCCTCACACAAATCGCTAAATTGATAGTTAAAGGTGATGTCTAAAGTTTCAGGGTTTGTATGTGCTCTAATTTTGGTATTGTATACTCCAAATTGGCTTTCAATATCTTGACTTAATTTATCATAGATAGACTCAACTTGTCTAAGGTAATTGTAATATTCGGCCAATTTGTTTCTTACTTCAATATCATCAATAAGATATAGATCCCCACTTGCTTTCATTTCTTCGTAAGTGAGCATCGTTGGAAGTTGATACGTTGTTCTTGGAAACCATAAAAAAGCATAATCCACTGTTTCTTTTTCCTCTGCACTCAATTCAGTTCCTCGTTCTAAGAGTTTTTGAGTATCTGTTACGGATTTCAAAATGGATTTATTGAGCTTAACTAGATTCTCGCTTGTTTTTACGGACCTTTCTAAATCTTCAGAAATCCTATCAATATAGTTAGAGGCTCTAACGACATCTTTTCTTTTTTCATTCCAATTGTTTATCTGTAATGCTATAAGAATGCCAATAACCACTAGAATAATCTCCCCAATGGCATAAAGCAGGTATTTATTGAATTTGTTTTCAGAAAGTAAACGTTGCCTAATGGTGCGGAAGAATTTTAACACGGGTGGTTGGTTTCCCTAAAGATATGATTTTAATGTATTTAGATGTGGTAAATTGTATAAATGGTTCTTTAATTTATTCGGAATGCCAGTGGATTATTTTAAAATATTTCTTATCGCTCCCCAGGTTACCAGTTGAATTTGCTGTTTTTCAAGGATTTCCATCGTTTTTTCACTGGTAAAAAAATCAAAGTCCTGCTGCCGCCATGCGGCCCCAAAATTGGGATGGTTGATGGTTACGCCCTGCATTTCGTGCTCATCAAAAGCGGGATGGATCAAAATGAGGTTTGCACCAGGGGTCAAGTTTTCCAAGATGGATTGATAGTAGGTCGCCAAGCCCTCCTTTTCAAAATAAGGGAACTCGCCAACGTAGGTACGGTCGATTACAAAATCCCCTTCTTTGATGTGGGCTTTTGGGTCCAGACCAACCATTTGCATCAATTGCTCGTTCACCAAAATGGGAAGTTGGTATTGCTTGCCCAATTTTTGATAAATTTTAAAGAACTCGGGGTGCGACCCTACGCTGTACATGTGCGAGTCCATGTGGGTAGGGGCAAGGCCATAACCAAGGGCTTTTTCTATTTGTGCCCGGAGTTCCTTTTCCACATCTTCGGGAGTTGCATTTTTGCACAGTTGCTCCCTTTTTTTAAAGAAATGTCCATGTTCATCCACCAAACTGGGTACTTCGGAAATGGGCAAAACGGGTCCAAAACGGTAATTTTCCCATTCGCAGGTCAGGGTCAAATGAATCCCAAGATCGTATTGTGGATTGTTTTTAGCGATCACCGCCATTTCGTGAAACCACGGACAGGGCAACATAATGCTGTAGGAATTCACGATGCCTTTTTCCAGTGCCTGAATTGTGGCCATATTCTCGGAGTGGGAAAGTCCTGCATCGTCCGCATGGATGATCAATAATTTGGTGTTTTTGTCAAATCCCAATCGTTGCGCTGTGTTCATTCGCTATCCTGTTTTAGGGTTGAATCGTGGTTACGGTGATGGAAAATACCGAATTCTTTCGGAATCGGCCATAAAAAAGCCAGTAACCCAATGTTACTGGCTTTTCAAGTTTATCTGATGAACTTGTTTATTCTATCACTTCCGGTTTGTCCGTAAAAGGGGTTATGCCAAAGGCTGGATATACTTCGGTCGGGAAGTAAAAAGTTCCCCCGCGCGATACCATTCCAATGGTCTTAATGGCCTTGATATCCTCCACTGGATTGCCGGGTACCAAGAAGAAATCGGCCAGTTTTCCAGTTTCAATACTTCCCAAGCTCTCGTGACCTAAATATTCCGCCATGTCGTAGCTGGCCAATTTCAAGACTTCGGCAGGGGTGTAGCCCAATTGTTCAGTATAAAGTTCTAGTTCACGGTGCAGGTTAAAGGCGCCGCCCAAATCTGTTCCGGCCACAATTAAAATGCCTTTGTCCTTCATGAGTTTCAGGGTCTCCACAATTTTATCGTAGGCTTCGCGGTAGGCTTTGTCCTCTTCTTCATCCGCAATCTGTGCCAAGGCCACTTTAAGGCTACGTTGTTCGTTAGGGGGCATGTGGTCTACATAATCCATGGCACCTGGGGTAACTTCCCCGTTGCGGGAAAGCATTAAGCGCTCGTGTATGGCCAATGTGGGGTCCATCGCGGTCTCGTTGGCAACGAACATGTCAAGTGTTTCCTGTACCCTATCGCTGTTCAAATCTAGTCCTGGAAAGCGTTTCATAGCGGTCAAGCGCAATAGGGTGCGGGTGTCCTCATCGGGTTCCAATACCCAGCCCAACATGGTCTGGTTGATATGAGTCATCTCATCAAAACCAGCACGCAACATCGCATTGGCATTGGAGAAAGCGGGTACGTGACCTGCCACGAACAAACCTTGATCGTGTGCTTTTTTTACGATGGCAGGGGCCCAATCGCCGTTCATGCTGTTGTATAATTTCACTCCGTAGAACCCAAGGCTATCGTAAGTGTCCACTGCAGCCAATGCTTCTTCTTGGCTTTCCACCAAAATACCGTTGTTACTGCTGTACGGGCTTTTTCCTTCAATAAAGCCAAGTCGGGTAACTCGTGGTCCGGCCAACACCCCAGAGTTGATTTTTTGGATCAAGTTGCTGAGTACTTCGGTGTTGTTTCCCATATCGCGGAAAGAGGTCACACCTGCCAAAATGTTCAGCAGGGCCCCGTTATCGCCGGTGTGGGCGTGCATTTCGTACAAACCGGGAACCAAGGTCCCACCATTGCCCTCTATAGTTATTTCGTTATCACCGGAGGCATCGGCGGCTTCGATGGCCGTAATTTTTTCTCCTTCCACTACCACGGAAACGGGGTCTGTCAAGGATAGGGTCTTAGGGTCAAAAATCTTCACATTTTTGATGCGTACCTTTCTATCGTAATTGTGGGCATATTCTTTTTGTAGTTTTTCGAATCGCTCCGCAGAATAGTTTTCGGCCAATTCTCGCAAGCCTTTTTCTTCGGCTTCGTATCCATCCCGAATCACTATATATCTTGGGGATATTGCCGCAAAGAACTCCTCGTTTTCATCCATGATAAAGTAGGAGGGATTCATCTCTGCACCGGAAAGCGCATAGGTCGTCAGGGCCAGTTCGCCCTCACCTGATGCTTTTGGAACCGTCAAATCCTCCATTTTCGTCAGGGTCAGGTTTCCTGCAGGTAGAACGGGCAAGGTGTTTTCGGGGGCATCCAAAAGTAAACGTGCAGCCAAAACCGCGGTATATGGACTACCAAATTGGTTGACGTAGATTTTTGGAGTATCTACAGAGGCGCTTCCCGAACCAGTGGCATCGGTCCAAGAAGCCTCGGTGCCCTCGAGGGAAAATTGCTCATCCACCGCATTACCGAAAGTAGTGTTACCCGTGACTTCCCATGTTACGGGATAGCCCCCGGCGTTTAGCACAATGGTCTCTTTCATGGTAGGGCCACGACCGTTGTTTTTGTAGTCGTAATCAATGTTGATAGTGTCTCCAGAAGTATTGGCTTTAAGAAAGCCTACCTTGGTTTCACTAACGATTACGGAATAGGTTTCCTCCCCTTGGTGGTTGGCCAAGGAAGAAGTAGGTTCGGTTTTGCAGGAATAACCGGCAAGGAGTACCAAGCCGATAAGGAATAATCGAAGTTTCATACAAGTTAGTTTATTTAAGAGCTTCAAGGTAGGGAATTTTAGTGGTTTAAAATCATATGGGTTGACTGCTGAAAACAAAAAACCCCAGCACCACTGGTACGTTGGTAACTGGGGTTCCCATCATCAATCAAAGTAAAGAGGCAATATACTTTTTAGGAGTTTCCGTATATGTTGGATTCTCCTCCGTCTATGGCGATGGTTTGGCCACTTACATAGCCATTTTCTTCACTCAATAAGAACGAAACTACAGTGGCTACCTCTTTGGGCACCCCGAGTCTTCTAGTGGGGTTACGTTTGGCGTATTCTGTTTCCGCCGCTTTTGGGTCGTCGGGATTTACTTGCTTAAAGGCTTCTTCCACCATTGGGGTTAGAATGGCCCCTGGAGCAATGGCGTTGGTTAAAATGCCATCCTGTCCATATTCCAGGCCTGCGTTTTTCGTCATACCGGAAACCGCATGTTTGGATGCTACGTAGGCCGTTTGGTTCTGTACCCCTCGAATTCCTCCTACGGATGCTACGTTTACAATTTTTCCGTATTGCTGTTTTTGCATCACGGGAATTACATAACGCATTCCATAATAAACACCCATCAAATTGATATCTATTACTTTTTTGAATACCGCTAAATCGTACTCGGTCATGGGAGCCTGTTTTCCTTCGATACCGGCGTTGTTGTAGAATCCATCGATACGACCAAAGGTCTCCACGGTTTTTTCTACGTAGTTTTTTACGGCTTCTTCGTTGGATACATCTGCTTCAATGGTCAATAGTTCCACATCGGCATTGATGTCTTTCAGTTTTTTGACAGCATCTTGCAAAGCTTCACCATTGTAGTCCACTAGTGATAATTTGGCGCCTTTGGCGGCGAGGTATTCGGCTGTGGCAAGACCCAGTCCCATGGCTGCTCCCGTTATTATGATGACTTTATTTTTCATTGTGTAAAATTTATATGTGTTTCCCATTTGGGTTAATCTATCTTAAGTGACAACATGCCTATGGAACCGCCAACCATTTTATCGTTGAACAGTGCTACGGATTCGTTTTTCTCCTTGAGCCCCAAAACATAAAGAAGGGGCAAATAATGTTCGGGAGTTGGTATGGACAGGGCAAAACTGCTACCCTGTTTCCCATAGTCGACCAAGGCTTGGTAATTGCCGTCCAAAATGAAGGATTTCATTTTTTCATTGGCCTCTTCGGCCCAATCCCAAGCATAGGTTTCGTTCAATTTGTTCCATTTTACCTTTCGTAGATTGTGCACCACATTCCCGCTGCCCACGATCAACACACCCTTGTGTCGTAGCTTTTCCAGTTCTTGCCCCAGTTCAAAGTGGTATTTTGGTGATTTCGTATAATCCAAGCTCAATTGAATCACAGGAACATCGGCATCTGGGTAAATGTGCTTTATCACACTCCAGGCTCCATGGTCCAGTCCCCAGTGATGGTCCAATGCTACATCGGTCTTTGTGATGAGTTCCTTGGTCACTTGAGCCAGCTCGGGACTTCCAGGTGCGGGATATTGCACATCGAACAATGCTTGCGGGAAACCACCGAAATCGTGAATGGTGGTGGGATGCTGCATGGCAGTTACCTTGGTTCCTTTGGTTTCCCAGTGCGCGGATATGCAAAGAATTACCTTTGGCCTTGCCACTTCCTTGCCCAAACGTCTAAAATTGGAAACAAATTCATTTTCCTCAATGGCATTCATAGGACTCCCGTGCCCCAGAAATAATACAGGCATTTTCTGTGTAAAAGGAAGGCTCTCGTTGAGCGAGCGTAATGTTTTTAAATCTGACATAGGATAAATTACATCGTCTTGATTGATGATTTAATTGTGTTTTCAAAGGTTGAAAGAATTGAAAGGCGAGCGGTAATACCTTTGGGAATAAGTGTTGTACTTTTAAGAAATGAGCTGTTTCATTTCCTTTCTAAAAGCAGTAGGGGTATGCCCTGTTTTGCGCTTGAATACCTTAGAGAAGTAAGCTTTTTCATTATACCCCAACTCAAAACCAATTTCTGCAATGGTCTTATTGCTGTTAATGAGCAGATTTTTGGCTTCCGTAAGTTTGCGGGTCTCAATGATCTCGCCCGCACTTTGCTGCATTACCTCGTGGCAAACGATGTTAAGATTTCTTTCGCTCATGAAAAGCTTTTCAGCGTAGAATGAAATTTTAACGTTCCGCCTAAAGTTTTCCTCCAAAATATGCAAGAAATGTGTGTAGGTCTCCGAGGCTGAATTGGCGGAGTCCGATTGGATATTGGTCGGTCTTTCGTGGTTGATGATGGTGAGCAGCGTCATAAACAATTGCTTGATCACAACTAGGCCAGGGGAAGGGCGCTGGGTTTCGTCGTACATCATCTGGCAAAGTGTGGTAAGCCTAGCGAAGATTTCGTCCGTGGGAAGGGTAACGTTGGCCCTATTATGAAAATAGCCGTACATTTTAAAAATAACTTCGGACATGAATTCGCTACGAAAACGAATCACCCACAGGTCGCATTCATCGTCATGGGTCTGTGGCCTTAACAAATGTGGTTTTCCGCGGGTTACAAAACTTACAAAGGGAGCATATACGGTTTCATCTTCAAAATCGATAAAGTGTGAAATTTTACCCTTGGAACCAATGATCAATTCTTCAAAATCATGCACATGGGGTTCAATGCTTTTGCCTTCCAAGGCTTTGGCATCTTCTGTTGTGAACCGAAATATGTTGAAGAGTTGCTCCAAGGTTGCATCAATTTGTCTTTGATCAAGAAAATAGCATTCCGCAAAGTTACGCCAAAAGCTAAAAAGTTGATTCCTATACTGAAGAAGAACCCTCTATTTAATGGTGATGATTACCCGTTGGTACCGAGTTAAACTTGGTGAACCTGAATCCGTTGCCTCTAGAACAATATGGATGGTCTGTCCGTGGTTCACATCTTCCGGAATTACAATTTCGGCATTCGTGGTTTCCGAATTTTTGATTTCTACCTTGTTGGGATATGTGCCCACTTGAAACTGCCACCATTTTACGGTCACCCTATCACCATCGGGGTCTATTATTTCTCCGAACAAAGGCACTTTTTGACCCGCGGAAGCCAAAACATGCAAAGGCCCTTGAATGGTTACTTTGGGCTCATGGTTGGCCTTATTGTACTTTTTGGTCACGGACCATTGTAAACGTGCAGCAAAATCGCGCTGCGCCTGTGGAAAGAAATTCGGATATTCTGGAGTTCCGCCATCGTTCTGAGAACTCAACATTTCCGCTATTTCTTCTGCACCGCCTTCCGTGGAAAAATTAAAAATGCTGCTATCTCCTTCATTGGAGCGTCCTCCCCAACCACCATAGGTCCCATGTTCATAAGCTCGGAGTCCATTGCCTAGCATGTTCATAAAGGTATGGTTGTCGCCTTCGCCCAACCAAGAGCCTTTTTCCTGAACGAGCAACCAAACCATATACCCCATTTCCCGCAATTCCTCATTGGTGTAGCCACTGAACCCGAAATAGTCCACTTTATCCCCTTCCACCATTTGCTTGCCATCCCCCCATACACGATATAGTTCTCCAAATGGTCCTTGGTCGGATACGTTCTTCTTCATCCAGTCAGAAGTTAAGTAAGGCGCATTTTCTGGACTTGCATTTATTTGTGCACCATAGGCATAATGTGGTCCATTTTCAAATTGGCGGTATTCAATATCGGGCCAGTTGGGTTTAATGTATTTGGCATAGGTGTCATCTTGATCTCCGGAAGGTAGCAGTACCACCTTGTCCGATATCTTTTTTTGAACGGCTTCCCATTCCAGGGTGTTTTCATATTCTTCCTCAATGGATTTTAACGCCCTGGCAATGGTGCTTTGTCCGCCCCATGCGGTTATGAACAGAGGGCCGGGTTCATTATCCATAATTACGGATTTAATGCGTTCCGAACCTGGTGTATCCTTGGAGAAGTCACCATCGAACTCCACATTGCCCATTCGTATTTTTGATTTTAGATAGTCGGGAGAAGGGTAGTCGGGGTTGTGCACCGTTAGGTTGGAGTACACTTTAGCGTAAGCTTCCACCACATCGTGTATAAAGCGTTCGTCCTCGTTCCAGCGCCAAGATTCACAGGGGCAAATATCCATGTTAAAACGGTCGTACTCCCTTCCTGGTACAAACCATTTGGTGCCTTTGCCATCTCCTTTCCAATGGTAGCCACTACTGGCATAGACCAATCCTTCAATTTCCATATCCGTACTGTAGAGCAAAAAGCGTATCAAGGAATTGTTGTCGTCCAATTCTGGATCCGCGGTAACAATTATTCTTGGTTTCACTGGGTCGTTAGGGGATTGCGCTACGGCAAATGAAGTGAAGACGAGGCTAAAAAGAGCAAAAAGGAACAGTATTTTACTGCCTTTCACAAATGTTTGGTCGGTGGTCATTTGTTAGTTTTTTAAGTGCTAAATGCTATGGTGATTTCTTGTGCTACCAGATTTCTAATATACTAAATCAATACACATCGGAAAGGTTACTATACTCCGTTTATTGGTATCAACCCGATTATGGCATCTACTTTCTTCCTTAAACAAAATAATTTTTATTTAATAATGACCTCCAAAACAAAATCAGCTGTGTCGTAATCGCGATTTTTCGGAAGTTCCACCAGCGTACCGTAGGAATTGGTACTGTGCTTCAACTTTTTGTTTGACTGGAAATCAACAACGTTTTTTATAGACTTTTTAATGGTCGGGAAAAAGAAGTTGTCGGTTTTCCAATCCATGATATGGATATAGATTCTATCCTCTTTTTGGGTGGATACGCCCCAGCTTTGTGGTGGAATGGGGCCACCTCTTGTTCCATAAATGGTTTGGCCATAGGTACTGGTCCAATCCCCAATGACTTTTAGTGTTTCAACAAATTCTGGTTGAATCTTTCCGTTGGGCATTGGGCCCACATTAAGGAGGAAATTGGAATTGTAGCCTGCTGCTTTTACCAAATATTGAATCAGCTCCTTAGAGGATTTATAAGCTTTGTCCTGCAACGAAAAACCCCAACGCTGCGCCATGGTTTCGGCAGTTTCAAGAGGTAGACTGCCTACCTCGGAGTCGCCACTAAAGCCACCTTTGTTCTCTCCGGGCAGGTCTTTTTCGAACATTTGAAAATCCTCACCCTCATTCGGGGCTTGGTGATGATTACTGCCTATCATGGCTTGGGGCTGTAGCTCGTGGATGAGGTCGTAGGTTTTTCTGAGTTGCCAATCGGCTTCTTTTTTGTCCCACCAGCCATCAAACCAAATACCTCCGATTTCTCCATAATTGGTCAATAGTTCCGTAAGCTGTCCGTTCATAAAATCGAGATAGTTTTCCCAATTGCCGTTATCGGGCCTTTCGGCTTTTTTTCCTGTATCTCCTCGCGGATAATAATCGTTATGGTACCAATCCAATTGTGAGTAATACAGGTAAAGTTTCAGGCCATGTTTTTTACAGGCTTCCGCCATTTGTTTGATGACATCTTTTTTGTAGACCGTTCTATCCATAATGTCCCAATCCGTCAATTTACTGTCGAACATAGCAAAGCCATCGTGGTGTTTCGTGGTGATGGTGATGTATTTCATACCTGCCGATTTGGCCAATAGCACCCATTCTTCGGCGTCAAATTCGGTCGGATTGAAAAATGCGGGGATTTTTTCATAGGTTTTTTTGTCGATGGATTGGGTTTCCATAACCCATTCATGTACTCCCAAAACGGAATACACACCCCAGTGAATGAACATTCCAAATTTAGCATCTTGGAACCATTCCCGGTTTTCGAGGTTCTCTTGAGCGGGCTTGTATTCTTGCGCTATTGATGGGGTGCCGACTATCAGAACAATAAAGATCAGGAAAGAGAACTTTTTCATAAAGTTGTAATATGGTTGGTATGTGCGAACAAGTTACTCAAAAGTTGCCGGAAAGGAAATTGGCCAATGGTTTAAATTTTGGATTTCTCGACTGTGCTCCAAATGACATTTTGATTGAACCACTAACCCTGAATCCTTTGCGATAACTCCCAACAAATCACTATCTTTGCGCCCCTAAAACGCACGGCAGGTATATGAGCAAGAAAGTCGCATTTTACACCTTGGGTTGTAAACTCAATTTCTCCGAAACTTCTACGATTGCGAGAGGTTTTGAAAAGGAGGAGTTTGAGCGTGTGGACTTTTCCGAAGAAGCTGATGTGTATGTGATCAACACTTGCTCGGTGACGGAAAATGCCGATAAGCGTTTTAAAACTATCGTAAAACAAGCTCAAAAGTCTAATCCAGATGCCTTTGTGGCCGCAGTGGGATGCTATGCACAGCTAAAGCCTGAAGAATTGGCAGAGGTTGATGGCGTAGATTTGGTGCTCGGTGCTACGGAGAAGTTCAAAATTACGGATTACTTGAACGATCTAACCAAAAACGATAGGGGTGAGGTACATTCCTGTGAAATCGAGGACGCTGATTTTTATGTGGGCAGTTATGCCATTGGCGACCGCACCCGCGC
Organism: [Muricauda] lutisoli (nom. illeg.); assembly: GCF_017313105.1. GTDB lineage: Bacteria > Bacteroidota > Bacteroidia > Flavobacteriales > Flavobacteriaceae > Flagellimonas > Flagellimonas lutisoli. The sequence continues at coordinate 657,107 of NZ_JAFLND010000001.1, forward strand.
TTTTTTAAAGGTTCAAGATGGTTGCGATTACAAATGCACGTATTGTACCATTCCCTTGGCTCGCGGTATTTCAAGGAGCGATACGCTGGACAATGTGTTGAACAACGCCAGGGAAATTGCATCTCAGGATATTAAAGAGATTGTACTGACAGGTGTTAATATCGGTGATTACGGAAAAGGAGAGTTTGGGAACAAAAAGCACGAACATACGTTTTTGGATTTGGTAAAAGCTTTGGATACTATTGATGGTATTCATCGTCTCCGCATCTCTTCCATTGAGCCCAACCTTCTCAAGAACGAGACCATCGATTTTGTGGCCCAGAGCAATTCCTTTGTGCCCCATTTTCACGTACCCTTACAAAGTGGTAGCGATGAGATTTTGAAAAAGATGCGTCGCCGTTATTTGTCCAATCTCTATGTTGATCGGGTAAAGCGCATCAAGGAAGCTATGCCAAACGCCTGTATCGGGGTCGATGTAATCGTGGGCTTTCCGGGAGAGACCGACGAGCATTTCTTGGAGACCTATCATTTCTTGAACGAATTGGATATTTCCTATCTGCACGTATTTACATATTCCGAAAGGGATAACACGGTGGCTGCTGAGATGGATGAGGTAGTACCCAAAAAAGTACGTAGCAAACGAAGCAAAATGCTTCGTGGATTGTCTGCTAAAAAGCGAAGGGCATTTTACGAGAGTCAATTGGGCTCTGTTCGAACAGTTTTGTTCGAAGGGGAGAACAAAAAAGGCTATATCCATGGATTCACCGAAAACTATGTTAAGGTAAAGGCGCCATGGGACCCATCTTTGGTGAACACCTTGCACCAAGTGGAACTAAAGGACATTGATGCTGATGGTCTGGTACGGTTCGAATTTGTTTCCAGCAAAATCATGGCATAAAAAAACCTCCTGGTCTAGGAGGCTTACATGCTTTTACCGATAATCGATTAGATCAGATACGGATACCAACTGGTAACATTTCCTTGTATTGCCTATTTTTTCTCAAAAAACCTGCAATTTGTGGACTTGTCGGTACAACTCTAAGGTTGTTCTCTTGGATTTCATTTAAAACAGCTTTAATAAAATCCTCTTTAAAGCCCTCTTCTGTGATTTCTTCCGGAATAACCAGTTTGGTCAAAAATACTTTACGCTCTTGTGAAGAGTACTCAATTTTGGCTAAATGCCCATTGACCTTAGTTTCAAATTGACGTAAGAAACTATTGTCAGTGATTTCAATTGTTGTCATACAGTACTTGTTTTTTTAATGACTCGCAGAAACACCTTGAAAAAAGGCATATCTAAATCCCCTATTTATAAAAAATGTATCCATTAGGCGGGGTTGGCTGCAAAAGGGATACAAAATTAGTCAAAATATTGCTAATTTCCTAGTCCTTATCGATATTTGGTACAATATGACCGATAATAAAACCCATGTGTACCTGATGCCAGGAATGGCTGCCAACTCTTCAATTTTTGAAGGGATTAAACTTCCATCTAGTCAGTTTGTTGCTCACACCTTGGACTGGTTTGTGCCAGAAAAAGGAATGAGTATTTCCGATTATGCCGAGAAAATGTGCGAAAAGATTGAAGAACCCAATCCTGTTTTGTTGGGCGTTTCTTTTGGAGGCATGTTGGTGCAAGAGATGGCCAAAATTATACCTACCCGCAAGGTCATTGTGGTATCATCTGTAAAAAGCAAGCATGAGCTGCCCAAAAGAATGATTTTTGCCAAGTATACCAAAGTCCATAAATTATTGCCCACAGGCTTGGTGAACAATGTGGAACTGTTGGCCAAATACGCCTTTGGCGAAACGGTTACCAAGCGCTTGCACTTGTATGAAAAATATTTATCCATTCGTGATAAATATTATATTGATTGGTCCATAGACCAGATTGTGAATTGGGACCAGGAAGTTCCAGAAGAGCATATCGTGCACATTCAAGGAGAACGTGACGCTGTTTTCCCGATAGCTAACATTAAAGATTGCATCCCTGTAAAAAATGGGACCCATACCATGATCATTCATCGCGCCCGATGGTTCAATGAGCACCTGCCCACAATTATTTTGAAATAATTTCGTCTATATAATAGTATCTTTACATTAGAATATTAATTGGGAAGACATGAAACACTTAAAAAACATATTGGCTTTCATTGGATTGATAGCCGTAGTGAGCACGTTAATTTTTGCCGTGCAGTCGAATGAAGAGGAACAACCTACTGTAAATGGGTCTGAATCTGAAACAACGGACAAGAATGTAGCGGATACCTATCAGATTAGTGCTATAGAGATACCAGAGGACCTGAATTTTGCTGAGGAAGCTGTTCCGCAAGAAGACCCAGAGATCATGGAGCGTGTAGACCGTGAGTTTTTGGTGAACACCTATTGGCAGTCCAATGCCCTTTTGTTAATGAAGAGGGCCAACAAATACTTCCCGATCATTGAACCCATTCTTAAAAAGAACGGTATTCCGGATGATTTTAAATACTTGGCCGTTGCAGAGAGTGGTCTTCAAAATGTGGTGTCGCCAGCTGGTGCCACTGGTTTTTGGCAGATTATGCGAGGAACAGGAAGGGAATATGGCCTTGAAGTGAACGACAACGTGGATGAACGTTACCACGTGGAAAAAGCCACCCAAGTAGCCTGCGATTACCTGAACAAGTGGAAAGAACGTTTTGGTAGCTGGACATTGACCGCTGCCGCTTACAATGCAGGTCCGGCGGGAATTCAAAAATACATGGACATTCAGCAAGTGGATGATTATTACGATTTGCTTTTGGGGCAGGAGACAGGGCGCTATGTGTTCCGTATTCTGGCGATAAAAGAAATTCTATCCAACCGCGACAAATATGGTTTCCAGTTGGAAGAGGATGACATGTACAAAAAAGTGCCCACCTTTACCGTTGAAGTGGATACCGCCGTTACCAATTGGGCCGATTTTGCAGCGCTCTATGAAATCAACTACAAAGTTTTGAAGCGCCATAACCCTTGGTTGCGCGAACCACATTTGAACAATGCTTCCCGTAAAAAATACACCATCGAAATCCCGAACAAAGGATATTATCGGGTAGGTAGTACGGGGAAGTAGGTAGGTTTCTGTAAATTGGGGAGGTAACATATCTGCTTCAATGTGGTGTTGCCTCGATATTGGAAGCTTCTTCCTGTTGAAGCCAGCTCAGCTACACTGTTTTAACCTTGAAGATTTGTATTATAAACAATGGGTCGTGTAAGGTATGGTCTATTTTTACATCGTTTTATCTAGTTTTGGCATTAGCCATAATTTTTTCTACATAATCTCTGTTGACACCTAGTTTTCCCCTCCATGCAGAAATCGGAAATTCCACTTCTGCTCTTGACGGAGAGTTTTTGTGAATATCCAACTCCCATTCCAACTTTTGTTCATAATGGATAAATGGATTCATAATACTATAATTGGCATCGTATCGATTTTTGAGTATGCCTAATTCGGCGAGGCATTTCACAATCCAAACACGGGAAGTATTGTTGCTTCCCGGCAGACATTTTTCTTTAGCTAAACGCTTTATCAATTTGGAAGGTGTTTCATCATTCGGAGCGTTTTCAATAATTTCAATAACTTTTAAAAAAACACTTTTTTCGTTATCGGTAGCTGTAATATTTTTAAAAGTCAATACTTCTTTCAGGTCTAAAAGCATCTCGGCATAACCACCAAACCTACAATATCCGATATATAGATCATATAGATTTTCACTGTCATTATGCCACATCTTTTTATTTATACCACAGATCTTGCAGGTATTTTCGGTTCGATATCCTTTTCTGGTCAATAGATCAAAATCATGAAGAGGCATGTTTTGGGCAAAATAATAACTGAAAATAGATTGTATGCCCCTGTTAAAACCTGACCCTATAGCTTTGATGAACATATTGGAAACAATATATTCCAGATGGGCATTCTCTACAATGCCTTTTAGTTCTTTTATAACGTTATCATGATTATGCTCTCTTACTCGGTTGAGTTCAAAATTACTGGCTTTCAGGAGTTCTTTTTGTTCATTTGATAGGCTGTCGGGGATTTGATATACGTCAACTTTTTTATCAAAATCATACTCGGAATTCTCATACCTGTAGACCTTGGATAGAACTTTCACTAAATTTCTGTTTAGCATGATTGAATTAAATTTGGATAACAGTGAAGCTAATGGGTTTGGCCATAGAGCGGCATAATGAATTGACGAATGACCTATATCAATTGACGGAATTATACTTTGTATGAATTTATACCACTAAATGGTTGCGCCCCAGTTATCAAAACATAGGGTGTTATCCGATAGGGCCAGTACGGGGAAATAGGATCTTAGGTAACCTTCTTTTAGTATTTGAACAGAAAGTAAGGCGAAGGAAAATATGTTTCCACCTTTGGCAGTAATGCCGGAGAAATGTATCCCCAGTCGACATAACCTTCATCAATAGCTTGTTGGGTGAGAATTTGTAAATGCACGTGACAAAACCAACCACCGCTATCACTTTCTTGTCCGATGTGCGCAAACTTTTGGCCAGCCTTGATCTTGTCACCGGAATTTACCTGAAGGGGCGTTTTCAGGTGTCCGTATAAAGAAAAGAAGACCACTCCGTTGACACTATGTTTTAGGATAATGTATCCGCCGTAATTGCCGACCATAGTTTCTTTGCCCGTTTTATAGACTTCGGCGTCCAAAGGTGAAAACATGGGAGTATCGTACGGTACTATAATATCCAGGCCGAGGTGATAATACCGTTGTTCTTCAATAATGTTGGGGTAGGCCCTTAGGAGGCTTTTGCGTTCTTCCAAGTATCTGCCAATGCCCCATTGATGGGATGAGTCATCCAACTCATCAAAAACCATATCGTTGAACTCTGCAAAATCGAAAAGGTTGTATTCCAGTGTTTTTGGGTTATTGGATGAAAAGTCAAAGATATAAGGTGCTCCTTTTAGGAAATTACCAAATAGGGGGTGGATGTTGACGCCATTAAGGCATAGCGGATAGTACATAAATATGTTGCATAAGATATAATAGTCCACAAATGTAGTTATACAACGATAAGCTAAACATGAATTCAATGATTTTTAGTGAATGAGACAGAGCAATGGTTATTGCCCTATTAAGAATTCAGGGGAATAGACGTAAAAAATTTATCATAATCGCATAAAAGTTCTTTGAGTTAAAACTGCCGTGAGTGATTTTATGATTTTTTTAAGAAAATTAGTATACTTAGGCACTTGAAATTTTAGGGAACAAAAATTATGAAGAAAAGAATTATTGCCATTTGTCTTGTTGCAGGGCTGCTTTTGGTTGGTTTTCAGGTAGTAAATAACCAGTTGCACTTGCTACAATCCCCCGGAGTGGTGATTTCGGATTATGTAGAACCGGATTATGAACTAGGTCCAAGTCATGTTGATTCACTATTGCCATTTCCTGATGTAAAAAAAGGAGAGCGTACCCCATTTGATCTTTGGCGGTACGGAGGAAAGGGAAAAACATCGTTCACAACTCCTGATTTGCGCATGTCGTGGGAAGAATGGTTGGCCTTTAACAAAAAGCAGAAGCCGGAACTTATGGCAGATGTGAGGGAATACATGGACTCACGTTACGATTTCAACGGTAAGGTACATGAAGGTAAATTCATGTCGGGTGGAAGAAATCCGATCATGAAAGGGCCAATTACCAGATTACCTAAGGGAGTCAAGTCCTTTGAAGAATTGTCCGAACTTACGGCATATGAGATCAGGGAGAGGGATTTGTTCCCTTTTAAACCTTTGGCTCATCCATTGGCATCAACCGCCCACATGGTGTTTCCGGACAATTGGAACGAGGCGCATCCAGAGCATGTAAGAATCGATATGGATCATGACTTCCCAGTGGAATACCTTCCTGAGTTTCCGCCCCCTATGTTTTTGACAACACACCGGGAGTTGGGCGATGTTACCAAAGGCAGGGAGATAACCATAGCCAATTATTATGAGATTTTCAATGGTCTTCTCACTCCAGAACAAATGGAGGGATTAAAGGAATTGTTGCGTCCATCTCCAACCACATGGTTCAACCATACAACACATAGGGTAACTGAGGCTCCCAGTGCCGGAGTATCCTGTTTCTCGTGTCACGTGAACGGACATACCAATGGTGCTTTCGAACTAGGTCCGGACAGTCGTCCGAACTTGGCAAGGTTACGAGTGGGGACCCCGACCATGCGCGGAAATTACAATTTAATGCAGTTGTCGTCTAAACGATCTATTCGCAGTATGGATCACTTTGCAGAGGTTGAGGAATATTTTGATGGTGATCCAGGTATGCAACAGCATATTGGTCCACGCAGTCAAAAGCGAGAAGTTACCAATCGTATGGGGGATTTTAATTCTATCCTCGATTTTCCGCCAGCTCCTAAACTAGATGGTATGGGGAACTTGATTCCTGAAAAATCCACCAAACAGGAACTATTGGGGCAAGAATTGTTCCGTGGAAAGGCTAAATGTGTCCAATGCCATTATGGTCCCGCTTTTGTTGATGATTATATGCATGATTTGAAGGTTGAGCGTTTTTATAAAGGTCGGCCAGAAGGACCGATTAAAACTTTTCCTTTGAGAGGTATTAAAGATTCGCCACCTTATCTTCATGACGATAGATTGCCAACTTTGGACGATGCCACCGAGTTTTTCAACATCGTCCTCGAGTTGGGTTTGACCAAAGAGGAAAAAGATGCCATTACGGCTTATATGATGTGTTTATAGGACCTATTGGGGGTATATAATATTCTTAATGAAAAAATAAAGAAGCTTTTTTGTTTTTCACAAGCTATTTGGGATAATCAAAGTGTCAATCGCATTGACTATTTTTCTAATTCTTCATGTAACGCTGTCTTAAGAGCTTGTATATCTTGAATCAGTTCTTTGTTTCGGTCCATACCGTTTTTAAGGAGCTGTGATTGCTCATAGAGCAATGCTTCCAATTCAAGTAAACTTTTGAGCGCAATCTTGTCATCACTAAAATATGCGACGATTTTAGGCTGATTACCAATACGAGTAGGCATGTCGGAGCCTCCGTAAAGTTTTTGGGTAATCATGCTAGCATTCGAAATGATAATGTTCTGTGATTTGGTATAATCAATTAATCCAGACTGCTTGTATTTAAAATCAAGGATTTTATTTCTTATTTCTGTTGGAATTAATTTTATGTCACCTGTATTTATCAAAGTCGTAATGGTGTTGGTGTTGGTCTCAAAATTCCAACCATGTGCATTTTCCGTGGAAAACACCTTGCCGATTTCTGTTGCTGCGTCCCAAAAGGAAAGTTGATTTTCCCTAAAGTTTTTCTGATAAGCTGCCAAGCGGACAAAAAATGAATCGATCAAAACATTTCCTTGGTTCATTAAAATCTCGTCTTTCTCAAGATCTTGTAATATTTGAACATAATAGGATTTTTTAATCTCTTCGTTTTTTCTCTCAGTATTCCAATTGTTGATTTGCAGTGCAATCAAAATTCCAATCACCACAAGGATTATTTCACCTACGGCATATAGCAAATATTTCCTGATTTTGTTTTCAGAAAGTAATTGACGCCTGATTTTTCGAAAGAATTTTATCATGACACTTAGATTGGTCATAGTGTAACATAACTTTTTGGAATAGAATGCTCTTATAGTCAATGATCTATAAGTGAAGTTCGATAAATATTTTGGTAAAATCAAGCACAAAATGGAGCAGACCAATATTGTTCCAACCCGTGGCAACAATCATTTTGCCCAATTACTTAATGTAAGAATGGTTTAAAGTGGAAGCAGGTTCCTAAATCTTCTTCATCTGCTGCTGCATCATCTTGATCTGATCGGTAAGCATGTTGTTTTTGTCCAGCTTCTTGGCCTCCTTCAACAATTGGGTCGCCTCACGTTTTCTGCGCTTTTGCATGGCGATGCCCGCTAAACTCAATTTGGCCATGGCCACATCATAATCCATGGTCAAACCAAATTTCAAGGCCTTTTTAAAGTATTTTTCCGCCTGGGTGAGGTTTTTTTGTGAGTAGATGATACCGTGTAAGTAGTTGTAGTATCCCACTTGTTTTTTGATCAAAGCGGACTCAGGGTTCTTTATTTTATCAAGCCAAGCCTGCACCCCTTCCAAATCCTGCTTTCTCATTTTAAGAAAGGCCAAAAGGATAAACTCATTCCTAAAGTAAAGAAAAATGAAAACAAGGGAGAGCAAGATCAATGCGATCCCGTTACCAATGTTGCCTTCCACAAATTGGTACACAGCATAAGCAATGATAAGAACGGCAATGACGAGCTTGATATTTTTATTGAACATATTGTTTAGTGATTTTTACCTTATGTTAAGCGCTGGCAAAAGTACTAAAAAGTTAATTAAATATTTTAAGTTTGGGCTTGCCAAAGTAAAAAGTCTTCGTATATTTGCGCCCAGAATTTTTTAGGGAAGATTAATTTCCCATCAACAAAATCCATAAAACAGTTCGGAAATGAAAAGAACGTATCAACCATCCAAAAGGAAGAGAAGAAACAAGCATGGTTTTAGGGAGCGCATGGCGACTGCCAATGGTAGAAAAGTTCTTGCGAGAAGAAGAGCCAAAGGAAGAAAAAGATTAACTGTTTCCTCTGAGCCAAGACATAAAAAATAATGATAGTATTTATTATTTAAATTAAAGGTGTTACTTTTCCAGTAACACCTTTTTTTTGACATATAAGGAGATAACCGAGAAACCCCTATAGAAAATGCCCAAAAGAAAAGATTTAAATTCCATTTTGATTATTGGTTCTGGTCCGATCATCATCGGTCAGGCATGTGAGTTCGATTATTCTGGTTCCCAAGCGCTTCGCTCCCTCCGGGAAGATGGTATCGAAACCGTTTTGATAAACAGTAACCCCGCTACTATTATGACGGACCCTGCCATGGCAGACCATGTTTATCTAAAACCTTTGACAACTAAGTCGATCATCGAAATACTACAAAAACACCCAAATATTGATGCAGTATTGCCAACCATGGGCGGACAAACAGCATTGAACCTTTGTATCGAAGCCGATGACAAGGGTATCTGGGAAGATTTTGGAGTGGAGATCATAGGGGTGGACATCGATGCCATCAACATTACCGAAGACCGTGAGAAGTTCAGGGAATTGATGCTCAAAATCGGAATAGGAATGCCGCCACAGGCTTCTGCGACATCTTTCTTAAAAGGAAAGGAAATTGCCCAGGAGTTTGGGTTTCCATTGGTGATCAGGGCTTCCTTTACACTCGGTGGGGCAGGAGCGGCCATTGTACATGACCCTTCAGAGTTCGATGATATGTTGAGCCACGGTTTGGAGGTTTCTCCCATCCACGAGGTAATGATCGACAAGGCCTTGATGGGCTGGAAGGAGTATGAGCTGGAGCTGCTACGTGACAAGAACGATAATGTGGTGATTATTTGTACCATAGAGAATATGGATCCAATGGGAATCCACACAGGGGATTCCATCACCGTTGCACCGGCAATGACCTTGTCCGACAGGACGTTCCAAAGAATGAGGGATATGGCCATCCATATGATGCGCAGTATAGGGGACTTCGCAGGAGGATGTAATGTACAGTTTGCCGTAAGTCCGGACGAAAAAGAGGATATTATCGCTATCGAGATCAACCCAAGGGTTTCCCGATCCTCTGCTTTGGCTTCCAAAGCTACTGGATATCCGATTGCAAAAATAGCGGCCAAATTGGCGATTGGTTATACCTTGGACGAGTTGGACAACCAGATTACCAAGTCCACATCAGCCTTGTTTGAGCCTACTTTGGATTACGTCATCGTAAAAATACCACGTTGGAACTTTGATAAATTCGAAGGTTCCGACAGAACCCTTGGTCTTCAAATGAAGTCCGTTGGAGAAGTAATGGGTATCGGAAGATCGTTCCAAGAGGCCTTGCACAAAGCCACACAATCCCTCGAGATCAAACGAAATGGACTGGGTGCCGATGGTAAGGGGTACAAGGAATATGAGACCATTATAGAGAAATTAAAAGTACCAAGTTGGGATCGGGTATTCGTCATCTACGATGCCATTCAGCTTGGAATTCCATTAAAACGTATCCACGAAATCACCAAGATAGATATGTGGTTCCTAAAACAATACGAGGAATTGCACTTCTTGGAGATGGAAATATCAAAATACACCATAGAAAGTTTGCCAAAAGCATTGTTGTTGGAAGCCAAACAAAAAGGTTTTGCCGACAGACAGATCGCCCACATGTTGGATTGTTGGGAGAGCGAGGTACATAGCAAGCGTATGGATTTGAACATCAACCGAGTGTACAAGTTGGTTGATACGTGTGCCGCCGAATTTAAAGCGGTGACTCCCTACTACTATTCCACTTTTGAAGAAGAAATAGAGACGCCAGATGGTGAACGCTATGTCGCCAACGATAGTGTGGTTACGGATAAGAAAAAAGTTGTGGTATTGGGCTCTGGTCCTAACAGAATAGGGCAGGGAATCGAGTTTGATTACTGCTGTGTACACGGAGTTTTGGCTGCGGCCGAGTGCGGTTACGAAACCATTATGATCAACTGTAACCCGGAAACCGTTTCCACGGATTTTGATACAGCGGACAAACTTTATTTTGAGCCCGTATTCTGGGAGCATATTTACGACATTATCCTTCACGAAAAACCAGAGGGAGTTATAGTCCAGTTGGGAGGACAGACTGCATTAAAGTTGGCCGAAAAACTGGATAAATACGGAATAAATATTATTGGAACTAGCTTTCAATCACTTGATTTGGCCGAGGATAGGGGTAGTTTCTCCACTTTGTTGAAAGACAATAATATACCTTATCCAAAATTTGGAGTGGCAGAAACTGCTGATGAAGCTTTGGATTTGGCGGAAGAACTGAAATTTCCATTGTTGGTAAGACCATCTTATGTATTGGGTGGACAAGGAATGAAAATTGTGATCAACAAAGAAGAGTTGGAAGCCCATGTCGTGGATTTGCTCCGTAAGATTCCGAACAACAAGTTGCTTTTGGATCACTACTTGGATGGAGCCATTGAAGCTGAGGCGGATGCCATTTGCGATGGTGAGGATGTGTACATTATCGGGATCATGGAGCATATCGAGCCTTGTGGAATCCACTCCGGTGACTCCAATGCGACCCTGCCACCATTTAACTTAGGTGAATTTGTATTGCAGCAGATAAAGGATCACACCAAAAAGATTGCCTTGGCACTAAATACCGTAGGTTTGATCAACATTCAGTTTGCGGTCAAGGATGACATCGTTTACATTATCGAGGCCAATCCTAGGGCGTCTCGTACGGTTCCATTTATTGCTAAAGCATACAAAGAACCTTATGTAAACTACGCCACCAAAGTAATGTTGGGCGATAAAAAAATCAAGGATTTTGATTTTAATCCACATTTGGATGGATACGCCATCAAACAGCCAGTGTTCTCTTTCAACAAGTTCCCTAACGTAAACAAAAACCTGGGACCAGAAATGAAGAGTACTGGCGAGAGCATTCTGTTCATTGATAGCTTAAAAGATGATGAGTTCTACAACTTGTACGCCAGAAGAAAGATGTACTTGAGCAAGTAGGCTGCATCAATAGCATACAGACCTTTAAAGCGATTTTCTAATCAATCAATTGAAAAGATTCGGCAATCGTTTTAAAGGTTTTTTTATGTTCTGTTTTTTTGTTTTTCAAGGTCCAGCCCATCACCATATATACCCTGTCACCCCCTTCTATAAAGGTCAGAAAATAAGAGATTTCGTTGGGTACGCCATCAATATAGGCATCCAATTCCATGGTTTCAGCATCCAAACCGTTTATTGTTAAAGTTTCTGGTTGGGATTTAGTATTGATTGTGGCACCACGGGATAGTAATTGTAGTCTTGCGACCCTGTAGTTCTGAATTATGGACAGTTCATCATCATACTGTCCCAAGTCGCGATATACTTCTTCAAAACCAGCTTTGGGCTCATCAATTACCAAGAGGTAGGCTTCTTTGATCAGACTTTGGAACTGTAAAGAGGCTTCTTCGTTCAAACCTGTAGTCCCTGTCATGAATCTTGGTACATCAATCATGTAATACCCGTCAATGGACACGGTTTGGAAGGTATTCATTCCCAAGGCGGTATCTTCCTTTTTATTCTCTTTACATCCTGTTATGGAAACAAGGCATGCCAAAAAAATAATGAAAAAACGAATTTTCATAGCGAAATTATTGTTTTTCAGGTATCACGAAGATAAAATTTAAACGGGTTCAGGTGTATCTGACGATTCAATTTTCTATTTGATGTTACTTTTCCAAGGTAAAATCCATCATTTCATGATTTTTCAATTTATGGTAAATCAAATTTTTCGTCGTGTTTACAAAATTTTCGTCAAGAAAAATAGCCGATAAATAAAATTTAACCATAATTAACAACTTCGATTTGTTGGAGAAATTTGGGTGATATAGTTTTGTTCCCCGAAATGAAGAAGGCTTTTTCAAAATATCTGTTTCCTTTCCTGATCTTATTGTTGGGAGGATTCATCAATTTGTATGCAGATTCGCAAGAAACTTCTGTTGCGAACGATGCCTGCTATCTTCAAAATTTAGATGATCAACATTCTTCAGCGATTTTCAACACGCTCCAATCGGGATTGGAGAAAAGGCACTGTGCCGAAATTGATGTTGAAGAGCAGGAAGAACGTGAGGAAGAATTGGCTTCACACAGTTTTTCAATAGAACATGGCTGCACTTTTACCGCCGGTTTATGTACTGCCTCTTGGAGGCAACTCTTTTTGGAATCTAACTCAAATTTTGGGCTTTCCCATCCAAAATTGTCTTCTCCCATAAAGAAGCATGTTAGGTTTCAGGTATTCCGAATTTAGAATTTTCCTTTTTGCGAAGAGGCAATAGTCCCTTTGCAACTATCTGCAACCCTTTGGGTAAAAATCAATAACCAAGGGCAGGTCCCTTTATGTGGATTCGGACTTCCCTTGATCAATTCAAACCATTTTTAAAAAGTAAAACTATGAGGAGATTTTCCATCTTCATCGGCTTGCTTGTAGTATTATGCTATGCAAGTTGCGAATCCAAGGAACACGAAAACAAGGAAGAAACCAAATACCTCGTGTCAAGTCCAATTCAAAAGGATACTTCAATTACCAAGGACTATGTATGTCAAATCCATTCCATTAGACACATTGAGCTAAGAGCCCTGGAAAAAGGGTACTTGCAACATATTTATGTGGATGAGGGGCAACATGTAAACAAGGGGCAGCAGATGTTCCATATTATGCCCAATGTTTACCAGGCCGACCTTCAAAAAGCAAAAGCGGAAGCCGAAGTGGCCGAAATAGAATATAAAAACACAAAACTGTTGGCTGATGGCAATGTAGTGTCTGCCAATGAACTTGCCATGGCCAAAGCTGAGTACGATAGGGCCAAAGCGGAAGTTAGTTTGGCAGAGACCCATTTAGGGTTTACGGATATCCGTGCTCCATTTGATGGGATAATGGACCATTTGGAAGCAAGGGAAGGAAGCCTTTTGGATGAAGGAGAACTGTTGACCACACTTTCCGACAACTCCAAAATGTGGGTCTATTTTAATGTGCCGGAGGCCGAATACCTCGATTATATTACCAGCTCCAAAAAGAATGAAAAGCAAGAAGTGGAGCTTTTAATGGCCAATAATAAAAAGTTCGATCAACCCGGTATTGTTGAAACCATTGAAGGTGAATTCAACCACGAAACTGGGAATATAGCCTTTAGGGCGACCTTCTCCAATCCTGATGGCATTTTAAGACATGGGGAAACAGGAAGCATTTTAATGAAAGTTCCGTTGGACAAGGCCATGCTTATACCGCAAAAGGCAACTTTTGAGGTGTTGGACAAAAAATACGTGTTTGTTATTGATGAGAACGATACGGTACAGCAGCGCGAAATTGAAGTAGGTGCTGAATTGCCACATCTGTTTGTGGTAGAAAAAGGACTCTCGTTAAACGACAAGGTGCTTTTGGAGGGTATCCGTATGGTTAAAAACGGTGAAAAAATCCATTACGATTTTGAGAACCCGGAATCTATACTGTCCAATCTTGAGTTGTACACTGAGTAACAACCCCATAATTCTTAGTTATTATGTTTAAAAAATTTATACACAGACCTGTATTGGCCATTGTGATTTCGGTCATAATAGTTTTTACGGGAATGTTGGCCATAAAACAACTGCCCATTTCGCAGTTCCCTCAGATCGCACCTACCACGGTAAATATTTTTATCGCCTACCCAGGGGCAAGTGCCGATGTGTTGGTGAACTCAACTTTAATTCCATTGGAGACCTCCATTAATGGGGTACAGGGGATGCGGTATATAGCTTCCGATGCAACCAGTGCTGGTGAAGGCACTTTACGTGTAATTTTTGAACCGGGTACCGATCCCAACCAGGCCGTGGTACGGGTAAAGACACGGGTGGATCAGGTAATGCCCTTATTGCCCGAGCTGGTGCAGCGGGAAGGGGTTGTCATAACCCCGGTACAGCCCAGTATGTTGATGTATGTAAACCTGTACAGTGATGCCAAGAACAATGACGAAAAGTTCCTGTACAATTACGCATACACCAAAATGATTCCCGAAATTCAGCGGATAAACGGTATCGCCAGTGCCAAAATTCTGGGTAGCCGGAAGTTTGCCATGCGGGTTTGGCTCAAGCCGGACAGAATGCGTGCTTATAACGTTTCTGCTGAAGACGTATTGGAGGCCATGGACGAACAGAGCATCTTGGCCAGGCCCGGGCGTTTGGGAAGAAGCTCCGGTAAAAAGGCACAATCATTGGAATATGTTCTGGTGTATCAGAACAGGTACAACGAACCTCAGCAGTACAAAGACATTATCATTAAAGCCAATGAAGACGGGGAAATCCTGAAACTTGGCGATGTGGCCGATGTGGAACTCGGAAGTGAATTTTTTGATATCTATTCCAATTTGGATGGAAAACCATCGGCATCCATAGTATTAAAACAGACCTTTGGTAGTAACGGGAGTGATGTCATCAAATCGGTAAAAGAAAAATTGACCGAACTGGAAGCAGAAATGCCTCCTGGAATAGATTACAAGATCAGTTATGATGTATCCAACTTCTTGGATGCATCAATAGACCAAGTACTGCATACCCTGCGAGATGCTTTTATCTTGGTGGCCATTGTGGTATTCCTTTTCTTGGGGGATTGGCGATCGACCTTAATCCCCATCATTGCGGTTCCCGTTTCGCTGATCGGTGCATTCTTTGTAATGCAACTTTTCGGACTCTCCATCAATTTGATTACACTTTTTGCCTTGGTATTGGCCATTGGTATTGTGGTGGACAACGCTATTGTAGTGGTAGAGGCGGTCCACGTAAAAATGGAAGAGGAAAACCTTACCCCTTATAAGGCATCTTATGAAGTATTGGGTGAAATAGGTGGGGCAATTATTGCGATTACGTTGGTGATGACCTCAGTGTTCATACCTATTTCGTTCATGACCGGACCTGTTGGGGTATTTTACCGACAGTTTTCCATAACCATGGCCGGGTCCATCGTTATTTCCGCTATAGTGGCTCTTACTTTGACCCCGGTGCTATGCGCCATGATGTTGAAGAACACACATGGAAAACCACGAAGAAAGTCACCGGTAAATCGATTTATCGATTGGTTTAACGGTAGGTTCGAGAAACTTACCGGAAGATATGTAGGTGTATTGAACAAGATCGTTAACCGAAGAGTGGTAACATTTGGATTATTGTTGGCATTTTGTGCAGGTATTTTCTTTACCAACCAAGTGCTGCCGGCAGGATTTATTCCCAATGAGGACCAAGGGATGATTTATGCCATCATCCAGACGCCTCCAGGAGCAACTTTGGAACGAACTAACGAGGTGGCCAGAAAACTTCAGGCCATTTGTGAGGAGACCGAAGGTGTGGAGTCCGTTTCTTCTTTGGCTGGATACGAGATCATGACCGAAGGCCGTGGTTCCAACGCAGGTACCTGTCTCATCAACTTAAAACCCTGGTCGCAACGGGAACATTCCGTTCATGAGATTATGGAAGAACTGGAAGAGGAGACCAAGGACCTAGGAGCCATCATCGAGTACTTCGAACCGCCAGCGGTTCCCGGTTTTGGTTCATCGGGTGGTTTTGCCATGCGCTTATTGGATAAGACCAATAGTACGGATTACCATGAATTTGAAAGAATCAATAACGATTTCATGGATGCCTTGCGTGAACGTAAGGAGTTGGCCGGCCTATTTACCTTTTACGCCGCAAATTACCCTCAGTACGAGTTGAAAATCAATAATAAAGCGGCCATGCAGAAAGGTGTTTCCATAGGAAAAGCCATGGAAAACCTCAATATTTTAATAGGTAGTACGTACGAACAGGGTTTTATCCGTTTTGGACGATTCTTTAAAGTATATACCCAAGCTGCACCGGAGTATCGTGGTATGCCATCCGACCTGGAAAAACTCTTTGTGAAAAATGAAGAAGGGGAGATGGTTCCTTATTCTGCGTTCATGTCCATGGAAAAAAGGCTTGGTCCAAACGAGGTCACTCGATACAACCTTTACAACTCTGCGGCCATAAGGGGATTACCTGCCAAAGGATATACCAGTGGTGATGCCATTGACGCCATAAAAGAAGTGGCTGAACAGACGTTGCCCAGAGGGTACGATATTGCTTGGGAAGGCCTTTCTTTTGATGAAGCCCAGCGCGGAAATGAATCTATATACATTTTTATTGTGGTATTGATTTTCGTCTATTTGGTGTTGGCTGCCCAATATGAGAGCTTCTTGCTGCCTTTGGCGGTGATCCTGTCTCTTCCGGTGGGGGTTTTCGGGTCCTTCTTTTTATTAAAGCTCATGGGACTTTCCAATGATGTATATGCTCAAATCGGTATGATCATGTTGGTGGGTCTTTTGGGTAAGAATGCGGTATTGATCGTTGAGTTCGCCGTTCAAAAACACCGACAGGGCTCAACCATTCTCGAAGCTGCCATCGAAGGTTCCAAGCAACGTTTTAGACCTATTTTAATGACTTCGTTTGCCTTTATAGCTGGTCTGATCCCATTGGTTGTGGCCACTGGGGCAGGTGCGATAGGTAACCGTACCATTGGAGGTTCTGCCTTGGGCGGTATGCTTATAGGTACCATATTCGGAGTATTGTTGATACCGGGCCTTTATTATGTGTTCGCCAAAATGGCCGATGGCAAGAGCCTTATCAAGGATGAGCATGATGAACCGATTTCGGAAGAGTTTTTTAGACAAAACGACACCGTGTTCAAGTTGCGCGCCCGTCTTCGTTTGATGAATAAACGTTTGAAAAAAATAACGACCCCAAAAAATGGAAAGAAGAATAAAAAAGGCAACCAAGATGAAGCATAGAAAATCACTATTAATCGGAATGATTGCGATGGTGGCCCTTTATTCCTGTGTGCCCACCCGTGAGATAAGGGACGAGAACGTTTCTGTCCCCGAGAATTATCAAAACCAATCCACCGACACCATTAATACGGGACTTGTGGAATGGAGAGAATTCTTTAAGGATCCTAATTTAATTGCATTGATCGATTCGGCCCTAGTGAAAAACCAGGAGCTCAACATTATGTTGCAGCAAGTGGATATGGCCAAAAATAGAATCCAGGCCAAAAAAGGGGAATATTTGCCCTTTGTTAACCTACAAGCAGGCGCTGAGGTCGAAAAAGTAGGTGAGTATACCCGAAATGGATCCGTGGAAAAAAACCTTGAGGTGAAGGAAGGTGAAGAGTTCCCCGAGCCCCTGACCAATTATATGGTCGGGGCCTTCGCCACTTGGGAGCTCGATGTCTGGAAAAAGTTGCGTAACGAGAAAAAAGCAGCTGTTTATGAATATTTGTCCAGCGTTGAGGGCAAGAACTTTATGGTGACCAATCTTGTAGCGGAAATCGCTGATTCATATTACGAACTGATGGCCTTGGATAACCAAATGGCCATTATTGATCAAAACCTGGAGATTCAGCAGAACGCCTTACGGATGGTAAAACTCCAAAAGCAAGCTGCTCGTGCCACGGAGTTGGCCGTTAAACGTTTTCAGGCAGAGGTAATGAAAAACCAGAGCCATAAATATGAGATCCAACAGCAAATTGTAGAGATGGAAAACCGATTGAATTTTTTGATCGGTCGCTCACCGCAGCATATCCAAAGGGCATCCGATAATTTTATCGACAGGTCCATTGATGCGATATATGCAGGAATACCTTCGCAGTTGTTGCAAAACCGCCCCGATGTGCGTAGTGCGGAGTTTGAATTGGCAGCGGCAAAATTGGACACTAAGGCAGCTAAGGCCAGTTTTTATCCGCAGTTTACCATTAAAGCAGGTTTGGGGCTTGAAGCATTCGATACCAAATACCTTACCACTACACCGGAATCCGTTTTGTATTCGGCCATTGGTGATATGGTAGCTCCCTTGATTAACAGAAATGCTATCAAGGCTCAGTACAAGAATGCTACCGACAGACAATTGCAAGCGGTTTATGAATATGAAAAGGCTATTTTGAATGCATATATCGAGGTGGCCAACCAGTTGTCCAACATCGATAACCTGAAAAAGAGCTATGAATTGAAAGATGGTCAGGTCCAGGCCTTAACGGAATCCATAGACCTGTCCACCCGTTTGTTCCAATCCGCAAGGGTGGAATATATTGAGGTGCTTTTGGCGCAGCGAGAGGCATTGGAATCCCGAATGGAATTGGTAGAGACCAAAAAAGACCAGCTGTTGGCCCAAGTAAATATGTACCGCGCCTTGGGTGGTGGCTGGAATTAAGTCCCAGATCAATAGTTTTACCTACTGTCTTGGCTATTGATTTACCCAAAATGAAAGCCCATTTTACAACTGTAAAATGGGTTTTCTGATTTTTAATGCAGATACTCCTAAATTATTTCAAATGGCAGAGAAAAAAGAATGCTTAGCTCTAAACCATCTTTTCCTATGAAAAAAGTAGTTTCAGATTTTGGCACATATCATCTAAAAATTCAATTATTTCCTCAATGAACTCATTATCTTTCTCTGTACGATTGATGGTCAAATGAACGACAATGGATTCAGGGTCGGGGGGATATCCCGTGGTAATGGTCCAACATAGTGCATTGGGGCATTCCAGTAGGGCAAAACGGCACCCTCCTTTTATTTTGTTGCGAATCAAAGTGAATTCTCCCCAAATCCCGCCAATTTGCGCCTCATTTTCATGTGGGTCCTCCAAGTTGAAGATTTCAGAACTGAATTTATCCAAGTTGCTCAAGGTTAAATACTCATGTATTTTTTGTTCTGTTGTTGATATGTCAATAGTTCTAAAATATTCCATCGGAGGTTTTTGTTTGTATCCCCATAATTTTATTCCACCCTTGTTGAATCAGGAGTTTGCGCTGGTAATGGTAGCTCTGTGACAGGTGCGTCCCAGACAATTTTCCAGTCCCCATCCAGTTTTTCCCAGAGCACCAAATAGTTTCCTTTATCTTCCATCGGGGGGATTGGAGAGCTCTCGTTTGGCGTAAATGTCATGGTGTATTTTCCGTATTCAGTAGCCAAATCTCCACTGGCCTTCACTTCCTGGGTGTTGAGGTCGAACTGCCATTTACCAAACAGGATGTTTTGTTTCCACGCAGCTTTATAGTTCTCAATTCCAACAACGGCCGGTTGGTTGGGCATAAACTGAATGCAATCATCAGCAAAATGCACGGCAGCGGAGTCGATCATGCCCGAAGCATAAAATCCTTGGATTTTTTCGTTTTTCTCTTCAATGATCTTTTGTATTTGTGCGGAATACTCTTCTCCCGACATTGGCTCGGGGTCGGATTGCTCACAACTTGCCGCAAATACAATGGTCAGTAATGCTGAAATACTGGTCACGAATTGATGTTTCATAATGATATAGTTAATGGGTTGTTTACATGTACTTATTTGTGCGGGGGAACTATATCTGATTTACTCAACAACCAAGGACGATGCAAGTTCCCTGTGTAACTTCCATTCGCCATCTTCGGTTTTTTTCATGATTACCAAAAAGGTGTCCTCCATTTCGTGGACCGTTCCGTTCTCATCGGTATAGTACATGGAGCTAACACCAAAATCATAGGCCATGGTATCGGATAATATGACGGTTTCCTTGGGATTCATTTTAATACTGTCGTATCGAAATTTGTTTCCGTGTTGTTCTCTCAACTTTCTATAGGCAATCCAGTCTTCGCTTCCCGGACCTATCGAAATCATATCCTCGGTTGTGAATTTGCCCAAGTCACCATAACGTTTTTCCTTGACCGTTTGCTCAAAGGATTTTCGAACCTGTTCAATTTTGGCCAGCTCGGCTTCCATATTAATTTCATGGATCTGGACAGGCTCCACAACGACCTTATCCTGTTTCTCCATACAGGAAAAAAAGGTCAATAGTATTATCAGACATATAGTATTTTTCATCTCGGTCTGATTTATTTGTCTCCTTTATACTTATCAAACCATGCCAACACACTTGCAATTTTGGCAATTAAATTGCTGGGTTTATTGGCAATGCCATGCGAAGCTCCTGGAATCCTGACCATGGCTGTTTCCACATTTTCCAATTTTAGCGCAGCGTAAAACTGTTCAGATTCCGCAATAGGGGTACGGTAATCTTCTTCCCCTGTCAAAAGCATGGTTGGAGTGGTCACATTCCCCACATAGGTGAGGGGAGAGCGTCTCCTGTAATTTTCTGGATCCTCCCAAGGCTTTTTACCGAACCAGTATTTGGAGAAAAATTGCACGCCATCGGCATAGAGCACAAAACTGGTCCAGTTGATGACGGGCTTGGCGACCACTGCGGCCTTAAAACGGTCTGTTTTGCCCACAATCCAAGCGGTGAGCACGCCACCACCCGAACCTCCGGTAACAAACAAGTTCTCTTTATCCACATAGCCTTTTTCCAAAAGGGCATCCACACCGGACATCAAATCTTCATAATCATGGTTGGGATAGTCGTGGTGGATAAGGTTTCCAAATTCCTCACCATAGCTAGTACTTCCACGAGGATTGGTGTAGAGCACCACATAACCCTCGGCGGCATAGGCCTGGATTTCGGCGGAATATACTTCACCATAACTGGTAAACGGTCCTCCGTGAATCTCTAGAATCATTGGATATTTTTTGGATGGGTCAAAATCGGGAGGGGTTACGACCCATCCTTGTATTTTTCGTTGATCATAGGAAGACTCCCACCACATTTCTTCGACTTTGCCCAATTTTTTGAAGGAGAACAGGTCATCGTTCACGGCGGTCAAACGTTTGCTACTTCTCGTATCTGCTGCACCTAAATCGGATGGATGACTCGTATCTCCCTGAGTGTAGGCAAATTTGTTGTTGTTTGAGGCTGAAAAACTAGCTGCGTTGTAGGGTCTGCCCAAAGATAATCCACCCAATCCGTCAGTGATATCGTCAACTTTACCCGATAAGCTCATGGAAGCTAATTTTCCCACTCCTTTGTCGGTATAGCTAAAATAGAACCCATTGCCTTTGCTGTTCCAGACCATATCCTCCACATCGCGATCAAAATCATCAGAAATTAATTCTGAACCGGAACCATCGGTGTTCATCACATACAATTGTGTGAGCTGATAGCCTTGTAAACGGTCGTCGTAGCCCAAGTAGGCAATTTTAGAACCATCTGGAGACAAAACAGGGTGGGTATCGGGCCCATAGCGGTCGGTCAATGGGGTGATTTCACCATCATTGACATTGATGGCGTAGATTTCGCTGTCGGCGGGCTCCATTTCCTCATCTTTATGAAAATTGGCGCTAAAATATAGATGCTTGTTGTCTTTGGCCCAAACGGGACCCCCATGATCAAACTCGGAAAAAGTCAACTGTTTAGGTGTTCCTCCAGTGATAGGTAGGGTGAACAATTGTGAGTTACCTCCTTTGTAATATCCTGCACCATCGCCACGGTAGTTCATTTTGTCAATGTATTTGGGTGGTTTGTTCCATTTTGCTCCTTCGGGCTTGCCTGGCATTTTTATGATGGATTTATTGGCTTCGGGCACAAACATGTTAAAGGCCACATATCTGTCATCATAAGACCACGAAACAGCACCTGGCGATTGTGGTGTGTTGGTCAGGGCCATGGTTTCCTTGGTGTCCAACCACATCAGATATAGCTTCATCTTATCATCTGCCATATTGGATTTAAAAACGATTTTTGTGCCATCGTGTGACCATTTTGGAGCAAAATCGTTATGGTTTCCCGTGGTCAATGGACGGTTGTTGGAACCATCAAAATTGATGATCCATAGATTGGAAAGATTTCTGTCCGTCATTACATCTTTAAAATTTCGAACATAAATAATCTTGGAACCATCAGGTGAAATCTGAGGGTCCGAAACATATTCCATGTTAAATATGTCCAACAACTCCAGATTGGACTGTACTTGGCCAAATAGTAAAGGACTTGTTGCTACAAATAGTAGCATGGTGGCGAGTATTTTTTTCATAAGGTTGGTATTTAAGGTTATGTTTTTAAAAGAGGTTGTCTTTTTCTATATCATTTTGATTTATCTGTATTTCTTGTCTCATCGATATGGACCGTGGGTATATTGACAATTTCAAAAGTGGCCGAGGCCAAAATGACCTTATCGTTCGTTTCTTGGATTCTCTTGCCAATTTCTTCATTAAGAAGATGTTTGGTAACCCTTCTTTTTTTATAATCTACAATATACCTTAAATTAAACTGAACCCAATTGTCGGTCATTGTGATGGCAAGTGTTGGGTTGACTTGGGCATCTTCGATATAATATTTGTTCACTACATCTTTCCACTCTGCTATGGAGCTTTGCACATATTCAGATAACATTTCCTGTGCAACCGAAATGACGATTTTTTTGGCCAATTCCAAATCGGAACCATACCTGATGGGCAAATTGAATTCATCCCAAACAAAAGGGAAATCCGAGGAATAATTATAAACCGGTCCTTTAAAAACAAAGGAATTGCTTAGCTTAACGATACGCCCGCTGTAATTGTCGCTGGAAACCCATTCCCCTATTTCCATCATGGTAGTATACATGCTATCAATATCGATAACATCACCTTTAATGCCGTTCAATTCTATTCGGTCGCCAGGTTTGTAGACTCGCACAAAAAAGATATAGAAGGAGCCTGCAATACTTAGAATCAACTCTTGGAGGGTAATTGTAATTCCTGCGGTGAGCAGTCCCATGGCAAGTCCAAAATCCCTAATGCTGCCCGTAAAATACGAGATGGTGATTAAAACAATGAACAGGTAGCCTACTACTTGAATTGCTTTTTGCGCTTTGTATTTAACGGAATTGTCATGAAGATTTTTCTTCATCCACCGTCGTGTGAATGCAATAAGTATGAATATCAGAACAACCCAAGCCAGGTATTTAAGTATGCTCGAGGTGAGGCTTTCATCAGAAAACCAATCCTTTAAATTTTCAAATAGTTCCATTTGGACACATTACGCTTGAAACTCCAAAAAAAAACTGACCTATTGAAGGGGGTGTTCGGCCGTGTTTTGCTTGAAACACTTAAAAATAATGAATTTATATTCTTCCCAATTGATTTTCAGATAATCTAGAGTGAAAAATACTAAAGGAGTGAAAAAGATAGGTTAATAGGTGGTGGTCATGTTTTGATCTACACAGATGATAAAATCGGCCATGTTACGATTTTCTTCTTCCAGTTCATGTACATTTTCTTGTGTAACCGTGGATATGGTGCCGTATTCTAAATCGGGTCGTTCCATTTGAAGGTACCAAAGAATGCCTTCATAATCATTGGAATGGTAGGCTCCGTTGTAATGCAAAAACAATGAGCCCTCCTTATAATTTTGAAGTATAAAATGGGCCATGGTCGCATCTTTGATGGCTTGTGCCATCACCAAAGTGGGGCTACCGTGGTCCCCCATCATTTTTAGAATATTCTGATAACCTGGCAATTCCGGGTCAAAAGCGATCGGTAGGGGAGCAATCCATTCCTTTTCTTGGACGGGTAGGGAGTCCAAGGCCTCAAACCCGCCTTTGTACACCATACTGGCATACCGTCTGGGTACATTGGAGGCCACAAAAACCAGATTGCTGTCCTTCGCAAAGTCCACCAAGGGGGCATAATCGGTTTTGTGATTGTTCCAGAGACGTGCCGTGGAATCCAATGCCTTGTAGTCTATCTTACCCGATAAATAATCATTGAGTTCATCTTGATTATCGGTTTCTATCATTTCGGCACCGAGGATAAGTTGTCTTTTGGCATACAAATCTGCCGTGAGCTCGTATTGCAGCCAGTGGGCGATAGGGTTGTTGTGCAGCTCCCCGAAAAGTACCATATCCTTTTTCTCAAGGATCTTGAGCATTTTTTTGTACGATACCTTTTTCCCTTTGGCGTTGTAAATGACATAGGCCTGTTTTTGTCCCGATGCAGTTAAAAGAGTGAGGGCGAAAGCAAACAGTAATAAGACTTTTTTCATTCGGACTGATTTTACCTTTCCCACTCTGTGTGGAAAATACCTTCGCGATCCAAACGCTCATAGGTGTGCGAACCAAAGTAATCGCGTTGTGCCTGAATCAAGTTCAAGGGTAAACGGCTACTGGTATAGGCATCAAAATATGTTAGTGCGTTGGACAATCCTGGCAATGGAATGCCGTTGGATGCTCCATAACTTACCAATTCCCTTGCTGCATCGACCGTACTCTGGACTTTTTCCACAAAAGAGGGCGAGAGCAGAAGGTTCTGTAAATCCTTATCCGTTTGATAGGCTTTGGTGATATCGGCCAACAACGCGGCGCGGATAATACATCCTGCGCGCCATATTTTGGCAATTTCTCCCAATTCCAGTTCATAACCGTATTCTTTGGAAGCATCGGCCAATTGGTGCATGCCCTGTGCATACGTAACAATGAAGGCAAAATACAGTGCTTGCTCGGCTTTCACCGTAAAATCATCTTTGTCCACCGCTTTTGGGGTAGGGCGGTCGTACAACTCGTCGGCTTTGATGCGTTCTGCTTTTAGGGCAGATATTTCTCGCATACTCACCGCAATATCGATGGTGGGTACTGGAATGCCCAAGTCCATGGCGTTTTGCGAAGTCCATTTTCCAGTCCCCTTTTGTTTCGCCTTGTCCAGAATCATATCAACAAGGTCATTGTCCGTCAAATCATCTTTTTGATCAAATATTTCGGAAGTGATTTCCACTAAAAAGGATTGTAAACGCCCTTCATTCCACTCCGAATATGTTTTATGGAGCTCATCGTTGGTAAGTCCCCCCGCTTTTTTTAGGAGGTCATATATCTCGGAGGTCAACTGCATTAAACCGTATTCGATACCATTATGCACCATTTTCACGTAGTTTCCCGCTGATTTTGGTCCCAGATAGGCTACGCAGGGCTCACCTTTGTATTTGGCAGAAACAGCCTCAAAAATGGGCTTTACATGTTGGTAGGCTTCCTTGGAACCTCCAGGCATAATACTGGGCCCCTTTCTGGCACCTTCGGCCCCACCGGAAACACCGGCACCAAAAAAATTGATGCCTTTTTCTTTTAAATAGGCCTCGCGACGGTCGGTATCGGTGTAAAAGGAGTTACCCCCATCAATAATAATATCGCCCTCGTCCAAATGGGGCAGCAACCCGTCGATTACGCTGTCCACGATTTTCCCGGCAGGTACCAACAACATGATTTTTCGGGGAGTTGTCAACGATTCCACAAAGGTTTTTACATCAGAAGTGGCGTTCACTTTATCGGGATCACCACCTTCTTTGATCAATGCACTTACCTTTTCTTCATCCAAATCATTTCCGAATGCGGTAAATCCGTTGTCGGCCACATTCAAAATAAAATTACGTCCCATTACCCCAAGGCCCACAAGGCCAAAATCATACGTATCCGCCATTATATATTTTTCTTCTTCTTTTGTTGTTAAGACAACCCTAAGGTTGTGATTTATTGAAATACGAACCTAAAATAAACCTTATATTCGTCATGCTCAAAAATATTGACATCATATTGGAATGAATCTGTCAATATGTGTATAACTCGCCAGAAACCTGAAATACTATGAAAAAGACTGAGAATCAGATGCTCGTTATTTTTGGAGCATCGGGTGATTTGACAGCAAGAAAGCTGATACCATCCTTGTTTAACTTATACTTGGCCAAACAATTGCCCGAAAACTTTGTAGTACTTGGTGTGAGTAGGAGCGACCTTTCCGATCAGGCGTTTCGTGACCGCGTCGTGTATAAAAGTGATTATTTGAAAGAAAAGACCAAGGATCTTAAGGAAGGTGAAATCAAGAATTTTGCGGACAAATTATTCTATGAGGATTTAGGGGACAGTTACGATACTGATTACGGGGTTTTAAGAAAGCGTGTGGAACAACTTAAAGAAAAACACAACACCTCTGGAAATATTATTTATTACCTGTCCACGCCACCCACTTTGTACGAAACTATAGCCCATAATCTATCCGATGCCGGGATGAATACCCAAAATAATGGATGGAAACGGTTGGTGGTGGAGAAGCCCTTTGGATATAGTTTGGAGACCGCTAAAAAGTTGAACAAGGGGGTTCATCAATACTTTAAAGAACGTCAGATATATAGAATCGACCATTATTTGGGGAAAGAGACCGTCCAAAACTTACTGGTGACCCGTTTTTCCAACAGTATTTTTGAACCATTATGGAACCGTAACTATATTCAGCATGTAGAGATTACCAATGCAGAAAGTGTAGGTGTGGAAAAGCGCGGCGGCTATTACGACAAGTCCGGTGCGCTACGGGATATGTTTCAGAACCACCTGTTACAGATTGTTTCGTTGGTGGTAATGGAACCGCCCATAGGTTCGGATGCTGAAGAAATCAGGAACGAAAAAGTAAAGGCGCTGAAGTCTTTACGGATAATGACCGACGAGAAAGAGCTTTTTGAAAACACCATACGTGGACAATATGTTTCATCCAAGGTGGGAGGTGAAAAAGTGAAAGGCTATCGAGAAGAAGATGGGGTAGACCCTAATTCCACTACCGAAACCTACGCCGCAATTAAATTTTATGTTGACAATTGGCGTTGGCACGGAGTTCCTTTTTATGTTAGGACAGCTAAACGAATGCCAACAAAAGTGACAGAAATCGTAATCCACTTTAAAAAACCTCACCACCAAATATTTAGGGGGTCCGGCATGCAAGAAATGGACAATAAATTGATAGTCCGGATTCAACCGGATGAAGGTATTCTGATCAAATTTGGAGTCAAAGTTCCAGGTCAAGGGTTTAAAGTGGAACGTGCAAATCTGGACTTTTACTACTCCAGTTTGGCCGAAACCTATGTAATGGAAGCCTACGAACGTTTGTTGTTGGACGCCATGCAAGGCGATGCGACCTTATATGCCAGGGCTGATGAGGTAGAAGCGGCCTGGGAATTCGTAGATCCGATTTTAAACTACTGGAAAAGCGGTAAGGATGTTCGTATGTACGGTTATGCAGCAGGAGCTTGGGGTCCTGAAAATGCAGATAGTTTGATCGAAGATGACGGGTATTGGCGAAACCCTAGTGAAAACTTGGCGGAAGACCCTGGCTATTGTGTGATTTGTTGATTTTTCCGATGTCCGATGTATCAGTTAGAGCGTAGCAGATAATCAAAAATTAATTCAGGATGGATTTAAAAATATTTAAAGATAAACAAGAGGTCGCAGAACAGTTTTCCAGCTACTTTGTAGATCAACTAAAAGATAAAGACGCTTTTCACGTGGCATTGTCGGGAGGAAGCACGCCAAAGATAGTTTTTGATGTGTTGGCCGATAATTTTGCGGATAAAGTGGATTGGAGCAGTGTGCATTTTTATTGGGGTGACGAACGTTGTGTTCCTCCTTCTGATGATGAAAGCAACTACAAAATGACGGTGGAACACTTGTTTTCTAAAATCGAAGTGCCCAAGGAGAACATCAATCGGATTTTGGGTGAAAAAGACCCCGTTAACGAAGCGATGCGCTATGCCAATCTTTTGGAAATAGATTTGGATAGAGTGGAGGGGACGCCACAATTTGATTTGGTGATATTGGGTATGGGCGATGATGGTCATACCGCCTCCATTTTCCCTCATGAGATTGAGTTGTGGGACTCCGAGGACCATTGCGTGGTAGCAACCCATCCGGATTCTGGCCAAAAAAGAGTTTCCATTAACGGCAAGGTCATCAATACAGCCAAAGAAGTGGCCTTTTTGGTCACGGGAGCATCAAAAGCAGAAAAGGTGAAAGCCGTTGTTGAAAAAACCGAAGGTTCCGATGTATACCCAGCATCTTTGGTCAATCCATCAGCGGGAAATTTAGTTTGGTTTTTGGATAAGGAAGCCGCAGCAAAGCTTAATCAAAATCCATCTTAACGTTTTCTCCCTTTAGAAATTCCAAGTATTCGTTTACTTTAAAGTTATTCGATTCGTATTTGCTGTCCCGTTTAAAGGCGGATTGTTTACGCTCCTTACTGCGTGCAAAACGGCGTATATCTTGCTTTGTCTTTAATATAAGACCGGGAACCGTTTTGTTTTTGCCGTCCTTGCCTTTGGCTACCATGGTAAAGTAAGAGGAGTTGCAATGCTTGACTTCTCCCGTGGTTACATTTTCGGATTCTACACGTACGCCCACGACCATCGAGGTTTTTCCAGTGTAGTTGATAGAGGCCTTTAAGGTAGCTAGCTCTCCAACTTCAATGGGGTTCAGGAAATCCACTCGATTTACCGAAGCGGTAACACAATAGCTTTGTGAATGTTTGGAAGCACAGGCAAAGGCTATTTGGTCCATCAGGTTGAGAATGTGTCCACCGTGTACCTTGCCGCCAAAATTGGAGTGGGAGGGAAGCATCAGTTCGGTGATGGCAACCCTACTTTCCCTGGATGATTTGAACTTCTTCATATTAATTCCTAAAGATCGGTGATTTTTCAGATGTTACTTCGGTAATAAAATATTTGGTATCGCCCAACCAGAAAAATGTGGCATAACGCTCTTTATAGGTAACTTTGATGTACTGGCCTTGGTACGCTTTCATTTTTTCAATGATTTCCTTTTCATCATCTTCCACGGAGAACGAAAACACATTGGTGCCGGACAACCCTTGGCTGATCTGACCTTCCCATGTTTTCACCAAAACCCCTTTTCTACTGAACTTGATGAGTTCGCCGGAACGATAGCCCTCACTATAGGGTACATAATAGACGAAAGCAAAATATCCCGCAACGCCAACGATAATGGCAACAACAAAAATGGTCAGGAATTTTTTCATGGTCAGTGTTATTGGTTTAGTTCTTCAAAATCGTCCTCGTGGGCTCGTTTTAAAATGGGCTCGGGAAGCGATTTTTTGGCTTTTGCCCCCATTTTCTTCAATTTTTCGATGGTGGTGACAATGTTACCACGTCCTTCGACCAATTTGTTCATGGCTCCACGGTATTCACTTTTGGCCTCATCCATCTTTTTGCCCACTTTGGTCAGGTCGGTGACAAAACCTTCAAATTTATCGTAAAGTGCACCTGCTTGTCTAGCGATTTCAATAGCGTTACGTTGCTGCTTCTCGTTGCTCCACATCGAATCAATGGTCCTGAGTGTGGCCAATAGTGTAGATGGCGTAACGATTACAATATTTTGTTCAAACGCTTTATTGTACAGGGAGTTGTCCTCATTTATGGCAATGGCAAAGGCAGGTTCTATAGGTACGAACATCAACACAAAATCAGGACTCTCCATCTCGTAAAGGTCTTCGTACTTTTTGGAAGACAGTTGTTCCACATGTCTTCGTAAGGAGTTGATGTGGTCCTTCAGGAATTTGGGTCTGTCCTCTTCTTCTGCATTGGTGTAGCGCTCATAATCTGTTAACGAAACCTTGGAATCCACGACCATTTTTTTGCCATCGGGCAGGTGGATGATCACATCGGGCATTACCCGACTGCCATCTTCGCGCTTAAAACTTTGTTGCACGCTATATTCCCTATCCTTTTCCAGACCAGACTTTTCCAGAACACGTTCCAGAACCAGTTCGCCCCAGTTTCCTTGCATTTTGCTATCGCCTTTCAAAGCCTTGGTCAAGTTTTCAGCTTCTTGGGTAATTTTAAGGTTTTGGGTCTGTAAGTTGAGCAATTGTTCCTTTAATGCGGAGTGGATACTAATGTTTTCCTTTTGTGATTTTTCCACCTTTTCCTCGAACTCTTTTATTTTTTTATTGAGTGGGGTCAGGATATTTTCAATGTTCTCCTTGTTGCTTTTGGTGAATTTCTCACTTTTTTCTTCCAAGATTTTGTTGGCGAGGTTTTCAAATTCCTTGGTAAACTTTTCTTGAAGTTTTTCTACTTCTTCTTTTTGTTCCCTGTTCTTTAGTTGAAGATTTTCCAAATCGGCTTGGTATCGAACAATCTGATTGCTCTGCTGCTCTTTTTCCCTTTGTAATTGTTTTTGCTCCTCATCATGGAGCAACAATTTATCGTTCAAGGATTTGATGGTTGCATTTAGTTGCTGCTCCCTTTCTCCCCAAACACTCTCCGTGGACTTGGTTTTAAGTTTTTGAATATATATGCCCACAAATAGCCCAATGGCCAGTGTGACAATGCCTATTATGATGTAGATGATCTCTGTGCTCATGAAAATGTTTCTGCAGGATAAAGATAACGGATTCCGTTTGATGCCGAAATGGAAAGTGTACTTACTTATTCACTTTAAAAGAACCCGTTTTACCATCAAACTGTACCATTTCCGAAGGAAACAATTGGTCAAAGTGCTTTTGTTCGATGAGTTGACAAGGGTCACCGAAAGGATGATCTTTTCCATCCAAAATGAGTATTCGATCGCATAATTGGATGGCCAATTCGATTTCGTGGGTGGTGAACAGAATGGTTTTTTGTTTGCTGTGCGCCAATTCCTGAAGCATTTTAAAAATCTGCACTTTATGATAGAGGTCCAAATGCGTGGTAGGTTCATCCAAGAGGATCAAGGACGTGTCCTGTGCCATGGCCCGTGCCACCAGTACGCGTTGTAATTGGCCATCACTAAGTTCGTGGCATTTGCTATGTCGAAGTTCGTCCAACAAAAAGGCATCCAAGCTAGCTTCGATCTGTTGCTTGTCCTTCTTCGTCAATGTGCCCAACCAGTTGGTATAGGGCTGCCTTCCCAAAGCAATCAATTCCTGAACCGTGAGATTTTTAGAAGCAGGTTGCTCTGTCAATACCACACTAAGTTCTTTGGATAGTGCGGACGAGGTGTATTTTTCCAGCGGTTTTTCATTCAAAAGTATATTACCGGAAAGTTTAGGTTGAAATCCACCCAAAGTACGTAACAAAGTGGATTTCCCGATTCCATTAACACCTACAACGCCGCAAAGCATACCGGCCTCCAAATCAAAATTGATGTTGTTGGCCACGGTTTTGGAACCGTACCCGATGGACAACCGGTCAATGGACAATATGTTTTTATCAGTTTTTCCCATCAGAACATCATTTTACGTTTGCGCACCAAGAGCCATATCACCACAGGAGCCCCCACTAGTGATGTTATGGCATTTATGGGCAATACACTGGCGGAATTGGGCAATTGTGCCAAAGTATCGCACAGAAGCATTAAAATGGCCCCGTACAGCATTACAGCGGGAATCAACACTTTGTGTTCCATGGTATCAAAAATCTGTCTGGTCAAATGGGGTACGGCCAGGCCAACAAAAGCAATGGGTCCTGCAAATGCTGTAATACCACCGGCCAAAAGTCCTGTTGCAATGATTATCGTCAATCGTGATTTTTTTAGGGAGACACCCAAGCTTTGCGCATAGTTTTCCCCCAAAAGAAAGGCATTCAACGATTTTATGGAGACGATGCTCAGTAAAACACCCACGGCAACAATACTTCCCATTAAAAATATTTGGCTTGCGGATAGGTTGCCCACACTGCCAAAGGACCAAAATATAAAACGCTGAAGGTTTTCGGCACTCGAAAAATAGGCCAACACGCTAACTATGGCAGAAGTGATACTGCCGAACATCAACCCAATAATCAACAAGGCCATGGTATCCTTTACCCTTTGCGCAACGATCAATACGATCAACAGCACCAAAAAACTTCCAATACTGGCGGCAATGGCCAGAGAAATATCACCTAAAAAGGAGAAGGATGTATAGCCTGTAAACAACGAAACGCCCATTAACAATAAAGCGGCACCCAAACTGCCCCCTGAGCTTATTCCAAGTACAAAAGGACCTGCCAGGGGATTTCTGAATAAGGTTTGCATTAAAAGTCCGCTCAACGAAAGCCCTGCGCCCACCAAAATAGAGGTGAAGGCCTTGGGTACCCGATAATCCCATATAATGTATTCCCAAGATGCTTTCTCGGGAGATGCACCGAACAGCGTGGAAATCATATCTATGAAAGGTATGCTTACAGAACCTGAACTAATGTTCAAAAGCCATGAACATAGCAATGCCAGTGCCAAAAGGACAAAGGAAACACGATATGTCCTTGAGCCTTTCATTTACTGTAATGGTTTAATGAATTTAAGTTGGTGTTCCGGCAATAACTCTGGATGCAATATTTTGATGAAATCTTTTAGGACGATGTCGGGACGGTGTTGTGCCAATTCGTAGAAAATAAGTCCACCTTTACCTCCTTTGTCCATCGCATTGGAATATACCTTTTTGTTGGTGAAAGCGGTGAATTCTTTATGGTGCGGGTTTGCTTCAGCCAATTCTGAATAAGTGGTGTGGGCGGATGGATTAAACCAGAATTCGGCGTTTTGTGCTTTATCCAAAACCGACTCCAAACTGAGTCCAATGCTCCCTGTTTCCTTGGTATTGCTCCATAGATAATCGGCATTCGCATCTTTTAGAAATTTGGCCATCCAGCTTTCTCCCCCTGCTACGTACCACACATCCTTATAAAGTCCTCCGGTTAAAACAGTTGGTTTGGATGTTGCCTTTTTTGCCAATGTGGCGGCCTTTTTATAAGAGGATTCAATTTCTGTGAAAATACTATCGCCCAAAGTTTCCTTTCCAAAAAAAGGAGCGAAGAACTTGATCCATTCAGCTTTTCCCATAGGGGTTTGTTCTGCCCAATCACCATTATAAACTACGGGAATACCTACGCTTTCAATAACATCATAGGCCTTGTTCTCATCATTGATGCTGAACCCGATGATCAATTCAGGGTTTACCATAAGAACCATTTCCGTGTTGAGAACATCGTTCATCCCCAAATTTTTAATGTGTCCGCTTTCCACTCGCCCCCTTGCTTCGGGGGATGAGATATAATCTGTGTTTGGAAAACCCACAATGGAATTCAATTCCCCCAATTGTTTAATCGGTTCAATATGCGTGGTAGAGGTAAGCACTATCTTCTCCACAGGCGTGCCGATAATGGCATCGTACTCCCCTTTGGGGAAAGTTGCGGACGGTAATTTTTCCTTCGGTACCAATACATATTTAAAGCTATCTGCTCCTGGCCAGGCAGCGGTAATTTCGATTACGGTAAAGTCGCCCTCTTTTTCCACGGTAAAACCGGTTGCATACTTTATTGCGGAGGTTGATTTTTGGTTTTTAACGGATTGTGATTTTTTTTCTTGATTGCATCCTACAAACAGAGCCAGAAGAAATCCCAAGAGCAGAATTGTGTGCTGTTTTTTTGCCATGAGCCAAAAGTAAGATTATTTAAGTTTTGCGGAAAAAGATTAAACAGATTGATTAGCTTTGGCCCAGAATTTTGGTTCGCACGGAGTTTCCGTGGGATTAAAAGGGAATCCGGTGCAAAACCGGAGCTGTTCCCGCAACTGTAAGCTGTGCCGAATAGACACTGATGTTTTTAGCGTCCGTACTTAGTAGGTGATTGTCTCAACTTCAAAACCACTGCCCGACCGGGTGGGAAGGTAGACGACGATACGCAAGCCAGGAGACCTGCCAGGTTCAAACAAACAATGTTAAACTTTCGGGATAAAAGTTTACGTATGCATCACATACTATTCTCCCGTTTATTCAATTAAACGAAATGAAAAGAAATCATTTATGGTTGATTACCGCCCTATTGGCGGGTAAGGGGATTTTTGCGCAAAATGTACAGCAAGATTCACTTAAAGTGCAACAACTGGACGAGGTTGTTGTAAGCGATTCAAAATTTGAATTGAAAAGAGAAAACTCCGGTAAAACGGTGATCAAGATCACCGCTGAGGAAATGCAACGCAACCAAGGCAGGACGGTTGCGGAAATCATTAACACCAAAAGTGGTATTGAGCTAGCTGGTAGCCGCGGCCGGGACGGGGCAGTGCTAGGGGTTTATGCCCGTGGTGGCCGTGGACGTCAGGTTTTGGTAATCATTGATGGTGTCCGTGTGTCGGACCCGTCTACATTTTCTGCGGAGTACGACCTTCGTTTACTGTCACCCAATACCATCGAGTCCATCGAGATCATTAAAGGGGCGGCCAGTACACTTTATGGCACCAATGCGGTTACGGCCGTGATCAACATCACTACAAAAAAAAGCTCCAAAAAGAAGATTTCAGGGAATTTTGAAACCACTGTAGGGACCAATCAAACTGCCAATGACCAAAATTATAATCTTGGGAGCGTTCAAAATTCGGCAAACGTAAACGGTACTTTGGGCAAGTTCAATTATGGGGTTGATTTTTCCAATAGATATAAGAGTGGACTCTCGGCAGCGGTGACCACAGAGAACGAAGAGGATGTTTTTTCGCACTTTAGCACCAATGTAAAGTTGGGCTATCAGTTTTCGGAAAACTTCGGAATTCAGGTCTATGGGAACCAGACCAAGTTCAAAAATGAATATGACGCTTCGAGGTCTGAAGCCCCCAATTTGGGTGTGAACGAACAGCAACGCGTTGGTTTGTCCTCAGAGTTGAGCTATGGCAAAGGCTCGGTGCACTTAAATGCGGCTTTTGCAGATTATGAGTCCGTGGCCAACGATACTTTTGGCGAGAGCATTACCAAGGGCAGCAATTGGGTCTTGGATATGTATAACAAATATG
Organism: [Muricauda] lutisoli (nom. illeg.); assembly: GCF_017313105.1. GTDB lineage: Bacteria > Bacteroidota > Bacteroidia > Flavobacteriales > Flavobacteriaceae > Flagellimonas > Flagellimonas lutisoli. The sequence goes on from NZ_JAFLND010000001.1 coordinate 692,113, forward strand.
TTTTTGGTGAGCAATTCCATACCATACTTGGTGTAAATTATATAAAGGACGAAGCCATTTTTGCAGATGAAGTGGACTTTACCATCGTGGATCCTTATGTCAATGTGGTTTATGTTTCGGATTTTGGGTTGAATTTGAATACGGGAGCCCGCTTGAACCATCATTCTGAATATGGAAATCATTTTGTATACAATGTAAACCCGTCGTATGTTCTTGATACCGATAATGGGTATGTGAAGCTGATGGGGTCTTTTGCCACATCGTACATCACGCCTAATTTAACACAACTTTTCGGCGCCTTTGGTGGCAACCCGGAGTTGGAACCTGAAGAAAATTCGACCCTTGAAGGTGGTGTGGAATTTAAACTGAACAATGCATTCCGAATAAGCGCAGTTTATTTTGATAGAAACGAGACCAATGCCATTGGGTACGATGCCAATTTTATGAGCATTAATGTAACGGACGAAATCGATGCCAATGGGGTAGAGGTGGAAGCTACGTGGTTGCCTTGGAGCAGTTTTAGCGTAAATGCCAACTATACCTATACGGAGCGAAAAGGGGACAATGCCATTCGTATTCCAAAGCATAAGGCCAATGTATCCTTATGGTATCAGCTTTTTGAGCGCACCAATGCATCATTGACATACGCGTACACTGGAGAACGTTTTGATACGGACTTTGCAACCTATTCGGACATTGCTTTGGAGCCTTTTTCCTTATTGAACTTTTCCATTAGGCACGAATTGGTTCCGAGCAAACTGAATGTGTTCTTTAACGCGGACAATCTGTTGAATAAAGATTATAGGGAGTTACTTGGCTTCACGACCCGGGGAAGAAACTTTAGAGTGGGTCTCAACCTGAGCCTTTAAAAAAAAGAAAAGCGGCCGATTGGCCGCTTTTCTTTTTTATTTGTTCAATTGCAATGGTTTTTCCAAATACATATTGTCCTTTAAACGAGTTTCCAGTCTGGAAGATGTAAAAGTCTCAGCAGGCATTTCAACGGTAAAGTCAAATTTACCGGATATTCCTGTAATTTCTTGAAGGGCGCGTGCCAAAAGAGGTTCGTTTACGTCACCCAATACACCAAGGTTGGTCAAATCCTCCCCAAGCTCAATATCAGGGATTAATCCGCTAGTGTAGTCATAAAAACCAATAGAGTTCTCATTTCTACCGACTAGGGGTTGTAATCCCCAAGAGTTTCCAGCGTTGATATCGCCCTCACGACTACTATTATATATATAGGAGTTGTTAGGATCATCTACCAAAGTAATGGAAAACTCGTTTTTCCCTCTGGTGGTTTCACCAATATGGATAACATCAATGTAGGGGTCAAGTCCGTTCATGACCAATTCACTGGCCGAGGCGGAATCACCTGTGGCTATCACAAAAACCCTACTCAAGTTAAGTGTGTTTATAGGGCTGGTCCCTGTAGTATTGGCAAAATAGTCGGTCAGGTAATCATCACTTAATTGCTCTTGTATCTTATCGTTCCAACGTTGTTTAATATAAACTTCATTGGTATTGGTACCATAGATCATACTGGCCAAGAGTCGCGATGTATTTACAGAACCTCCAGGATTGTAACGCATATCCAAAATAAGTTCGGTTGCACCTTGAGTTTTAAAATCCGCAAAGGCAGCGTTTAAATCCTCATTAAAGCTGCTTAAAAACCTATTGTACATCAAGTAAGCGACCTTTGTGCCGTTAACATCCAAAGTTTCGGCAATCAAAATAGGATCTTCCACTTGATTTTCTATTTTATTTAGGACCACCTCTTTATCACTGTCAGAAATGGTATTGTTCGTCACAGTGGCCATTCCAAGAGTATATGAACTATTATCCCCAAAAAGCAGATTGATATAATTGTTCACGGTGAGTTGAACGCCATTAACCCGTGTAAAGAACTCCCCTCTTTGAATATCCTTGGTGGAAGCATCGGAGTCTGGCCATATATATTGAACAAATCCAAATACATTATCGGTATCGCCGATTCGTCCCAATCCAAATTCCAGACCATTACTTTGGGATACCCCGGATAGGTTACTTACCAGCTCCGAATAATCTTCGTTGGCGAAACTAAATCGGTCTTCACCAAATAAAAGTGTATCATAAAAGAAACTTTCAGGGTCTTCATAAGATTCAAGGAACTCGGTATACTCGGTATTTGTGGAAAATCTGTCGTCAGCTAGATCATTTACATTGGCCTGCCAAAAATACCAGAGGTTCATGGCCTGCCACATAAAATTTTGCGACGTAATATCTACCGTCTCAGTTTCTGGTTCTGGAGTGCTGTTGGGGTTTGTAATTTGATTATCATCATTGCTACAAGCAACAATAAAAAAGGCAACTCCTATAAATAGGAAGAAATATTTTTTCATAGCTTCATTTTTTTTGAATTTACTCAAATTTTGTTCCAAATATATATAAGGTGTAGGCTGAATTGAGTAAATGAGCATGGGAGCCCATGCAAATTTTCCTTGCAAAATAGGTTTATATGGGGAAATTGCAAATTTTTTGTAACAAAATTCGATATGTATCGTCGTGATAGTGTAGGTCGATAAGAAAGACACAAAAACAACTAAGACAACCAAATGAAACAAACAGAATTTTTAAATGTGGTTTTACCCTTTCAGGATAAGCTATATAGGTTGGCAAAACGCCTGTTGGTCTCTCGAGAGGAAGCAGAAGACGCCACCCAAGAAATTTTGTTGAAGCTATGGTCAAAGAACGAGTCCATGGAGAAGTATAAAAACTTAGAAGCTTTTGCCATGACCATGACCAAAAACTTTTGTTTGGACCGTTTAAAGTCCAAGCAAGCAGGAAACTTAAAATTGGTTCACAGTAATTACACCGATGGAAACTCCTCCTTACAAAAACAACTGGAGGCCGAAGACAGTGTAAGTTGGATGGAACGAATTATGGAAGACCTGCCAGAACAACAAAAAATGATATTGCAACTACGGGATGTAGAGCAATATGAGTTCGACGAGATATGCGAGCTCATGGACATGAAACCCACAGCAGTGCGTGTAGCATTGTCGAGGGCGAGAAAAACAGTGAGAGAGGAATTAATTAAAAAACATAACTATGGAATTGGGTAACATAGAAAAAATATTGGAGAAGTATTTCGAGGCCACTGCCACAGTGGACGAAGAAAGGACACTTAGGGCATATTTTTCGCAAGATGAGGTTGCACCTCACTTGGAACAGTACAAGCCCATGTTCAACTACTTTTCCATGGCCAAGGAAGAAAAGTACACCAAGCAGGTACCATTAAAACCTAGAGTAAACTATTACAAGTGGCTATCCGTTGCAGCGGCAGTAGTTCTCACCTTTGGCATTTATTTTGGTAATCAGTACCAAGAAACAAAGCGTTTGGAACAAGAAAAGGCGGAGTACGCCTACGAGGAAACCGTAAAAGCTTTTGAGTTGTTAGCGGAAAATTTTAACCGTGGCACAGAAAAAGTGGCTTACCTCAACGAGTTCGAAGAAGCAAAACAAAAAATTTACAATAACAATTAAAAAACGAAACAAAATGAAAAAGTATATTTTAATCGCAGTAATGGCATTATTGCCTTTGGCAGGGTTCTCACAATCCCTTTTTGACAAGTTTGAAGATTTGGATGATGTAACATCCGTAGTGGTGAACAAAAGCATGTTCAATCTTTTGGCAAAAATCGATGTAGAGGTCGATGACCCTGAAGCACAGGATTTTATTGATATTACCAGCAGTCTTAAGAGTTTGAAGGTGTTCACAACCGAAAACAAGCAAATAGGAGAGGACATGAAGTCTTCTGTGGACAGCTACTTAAGATCTTCTAAAATGGAAGAGTTGATGAGGGTTAAGGACAAAGACGCCAATGTTAAATTCTATATTAAAGAAGGACGGGATGCAGACCATGTGAGCGAACTGTTGATGTTCGTAACAGGAATGAAGAACGTGGAGGCCGATGGCAGAAAGTTCGAAACCGTGATCTTATCCCTTACAGGTGATATAGATTTGAACAAGATCAGTTCGTTGACCAAGAAAATGAACTTGCCGGAAGAGCTTAACGAAGCAAGTAAGAATAACTAAATCAGGAATATCGGTTGGCAATAATCGGTTGGGAATTGTAACAAAACACAAAAAACTCCAACTAATTATTGTCAACTGATAATCAATTGATAGAATCAATCAAAAACAAAACAAGATGAAACATATTATTAAAACCATGTTGGTGGCCGGAGCAATACTTCTGGCTTCATGCGCTTCGCAGCCCAGTCTGCAAGAGTATTATGTGGACAATTCGGAAAACCCGAACTTTTTGTCTATCGATGTTCCCGCCAGTATTCTAAAACTAAATGAGGAGGATTTGAATCCAACTCAAATAGAAGCCATAGAATCCCTACGTAAATTTAATTTATTGGCCTTTAGGAAGAATGCGGACAATGAAGCTGAATATGAAATTGAAAAGAAAAAGGTACGCGAGATTTTAAAAAATGATGACTTTGTGGAGTTAATGAAAATCAACTCGCAATACGGTAAAGGTGTTATCAAATATTTAGGCGATGAGGATGCCATTGATGAGGTCATTATTTATGGGGATAGCAAGGACAAAGGTTTTGCCTTGGTACGTGTACTCGGTAAGGATATGAACCCGGCACACATTGTACAGTTAATGCAGGCCATTCAAAAATCCGATTATAAAGGTGAAGGCCTTGGCGAAATCGGAGACTTCTTAAAAGGCTAAGACCAAACATTATATATTTAGGAGAGGGCGACATTGGTCGCCCTTTTTTTAGTTGTGGCAGATATAAAGTGACCTAGTTTAGTATCTTAGTGTCTCACTATAAGAACACTAACAAAACCTAGGTATCATGGAAAAAGCACAAGAATGGTTTGATTACGGGATTGAACTGGCCAAAGAATTCGGTCCTAAATTAATTACGGCCCTTATCATCTACATTGTAGGTATGTGGGTGGTAAAAAAGATTATTGGAGGAACCCGAAAGGTAATGTCGAAAAGCAAGTACGACGAATCCCTGCAAAAGTTTTTACTCAACCTTTTTTCTTGGGCGTTAAAAGTATTCTTGATCATTATTGTAATCTCCCGATTGGGTGTGGATGTTACCACCTTTGCTGCCGTTATCGCAGCAGCAGGTCTTGCGGTGGGCTTGGCCTTACAAGGTTCACTGTCGAATTTTGCAGGAGGTGTATTGATCATGATTTTCAAACCTTATAAAATTGGGGACCTGGTTGAAGCACAAGGCATTTTGGGAAAAGTAAAGGGAATCGAAATATTTACCACAAAGCTGGTAACTCCGCAGAACAAGCTAGCCATTATTCCAAATGGTGCCATGGCCAACGGTAACATAATCAATTACACAGCTGAGGGGAAAATGCGTGTGGATACTGTAATAGGGGTTGGGTATAATGAAGATATCAAAAAAACCAAAGAAGTATTATTAAAGGTGTTGACCTCTAATGAAAAAGTACTTAAAGATCCTGCACCATCTGTAAACGTATTGGAATTGGCCGATAGCTCTGTGAATTTTGCAGTAAGGCCTTTTTGTAAACCAGAAGATTATTGGGATGTGTATTTCGCGACCCATGAAAATTGCAAAATCGCTCTGGACGAAGCCGGAATCGAAATTCCATACCCCCATCAGGTGGAGATTCATAAACAAGGATAACTGTAAAGTTGGATTCTTGGATATCCCGATTATTGGATTGTTGGCTTGATTGATTGTTAAGTTCTCAGGTCAACGGTAAAAGGGTTGGATAGGGATCGCAATGAGCATTGTGAACCGGTTCCTTTGTCACATCGAGCGCAGTCGAGATTTCTTAACTGGTTCTTGACTGCGGTAAATCAGTCTATAATCGAACCCCGGTGTAATTCGCTGGGGTTATTTTGTGGATGTATATCATGATAATTGTTCGTTTTTTCATCATAACAATAAAAATACTACATTTAAACATCCAAAGCCTTAATAGATTTCCATTCGGATTCTAATCGTAAGGCTTATCATTTTCTAGCCTGCTCCGGCAGATAACCTCCTTGAAAAATTTCAATCTCACTAATCAACCTTGTTAGGCAAGGGCTTTTTGCACATGTCTATTAAGGAAATAATTGTGTATAGCTAAAAAGGCACAACTAATTCCAAATCAATAAACTTTAATCTATTTATCATGAAAAATCTATGCTTAATCCTTCAACACTTTCCAATGAACCACCACCATTTACCCTTCATCGTGTTAAGCCTGTTCTTGTTAACTTTTATATCCTGCAGCAACGACGACAAACCCGAAAACCCCGTGGATGCCCTCCCGCCCATAACCCAGACCGGGGAGAATACCTTTGCCTGCCTGATCAATGGGAAACCGTTTTTTTCCAGTAGGGATAGGCGCGCTTTTTACACTTATGCTGACGGTGCTTATACCCTAAGTATAAGTGGATCAAGGTATGATGACATAGGTTTAAGATCAATACACCTATCGGGGTTGGATATTGTTAATGGAGTTACTGAGGGACTTCATCCATTAAAGGCTCGAATGAGTGGGGGTTATAGTGCAGAATATTTAATTGGTGGAGGTATAACTCTTGATACTGGAACCACTGATGATGCTCCAGGGCTTTTGACCATCACACGTTTTGATCTACAAGAATTTATTGTATCCGGCACCTTTGAGTTTTCGGTCAAGGACAAGGAGGGCAACACCCTGAACTTTACCGATGGCCGTTTCGACCTAAAATTTTGAATAACTCAACATTCAACATTTAAAATTTACCAAGTCAGCATACCCCAAATTCATAAACTATAAATCTATTTATCATGAAAAATCTATGCTTAATCCTTCAACACTTTCCAATGAACCACCACCATTTACCCTTCATCGTGTTAAGCCTGTTCCTGTTAACTTTTATATCCTGCAGCAACGATGACAAGCCCGAAAACCCCGTGGATGCCCTCCCGCCCATAACCCAGACCGGGGAGAATACCTTTGCCTGCCTGATCAATGGAAAACCGTTTTTCTCTAGTTCCGGAAGGAGAGCCTCCTATTCTCCTGCAGATGGTGCTTATACCCTCAGTATAAGTGGGTGGAGAAATGATGATATCGGACTTAGGTCAATACTTTTATCATGTTTGGATATTAAAGGGGGGGGTTAAAGAAGGAGCTTTTCCTCTCACTACTCGCATAAGTGGAGGTTATAGTGCTAAATATCTGATTGGAGGTAGTCGCTTACTTGATGCCAGAACTTCGGATGAAACCCCTGGTCTTTTGACCATCACCCGTTTTGATCTACAAGAATTTATTGTATCCGGCACCTTTGAGTTTGCTGTCAAGGACAAGGAGGGCAACACCCTGAACTTTACCGAAGGCCGTTTCGACCTAAAATTTTGAATAACTCAACATCCAACATTTAAAATATACCAAGCCAGCATACCCCAAATCATTAAACTTTAATCTATTTATCATGAAAAAATTACTGATTGCCATTATCCCTTTATTTTCTTTTTGGACCCATGCCCAATTGCATTTTGACCTTGAGGTGGCCGATAAGACCAATGCGGTTTTTCGCCTATTGGACAAAAGCAAGATTCCACACAGTATGTTATTGGACCATGGTTACGATTTTGTGGACGTGCCCAATTACGATGGGGTGTTACGGGACAACAATTATATAGTTCCTTCCATTTACCGCGATCTGTACAATAGCTTGGTATCCATGCGCACCTCTTTGGTGGTGCCCGAACTGGTAGACCCTGTCGCTTTGGAACAAGGTTGGAAAAGCGCTACCAAGACGGCTGCGTCCAAGTTGGGAAAAGGGGCACAAGCCACTGCGGTTTCCCTAAATGGGCTGTACTACCACTATTCCCGTATTCGTGAAGATGCCTTGGACCAGGGCTTGATCCAAGTTCTGGACGGTAAGTTTTACGAAGACGTGTACGAGAACAACGAATGGCAAAATCCGTATGAGACCTTGGAAGTTTTTGCTATGTCCTTGGCCTGTACCCAGATCAGTAACTCGAAGGTGTCACTGTTGTTGGAAGATTCCCAATGGCGCACCAACCAAGGCACCTTGGTGGAAAGTTTTGCCGTGGACTTTGGCGATGGGGGTGGTTATCAGTCCTTTGAGCTGGGAGAAGCGATTGAACATCAATTTCAAGAAGATGACGATTATGTGTGGACTTTTAGGATGAAGCTTACTAACAACACCTACCGCTATTGCCGTACTCCGGTAAAGGTTACGGGCAAGGCCGCCCAACAGACCTTGACTGCCCGAAATCCGGAATGTACGGCACCCTGGGGAGAGACGATTACGGATTCAAAGGCCTATTTGGGTGTACAGGGAGTTGCTGAATTACAGATTGCAGCCGCAAAGGAATGTAAAAAGATAAGCAGACCTTTGATTGTCGTGGAAGGTTTTGATTCGGGATTGACCCAAGATCATCCTTTGTATGGAGATACGCATTTGAATACTTTTTTGACGGAAGCTGGGGAGAAATCAAATAGCCAAGAATTACAGAACTTAATTTCCGAAGACACAGAAGAAAGCTTTGACATCATCTACGTAAATTGGGCAGATGGTACCGATTGGTTGCAGCGCAATGCCTATGCGTTGGAAGCTGTAATAAAGTGGGTCAATGAGAACAAGGAAGACGGTGCCGAGCCCAATGTAATCTTGGGGCAGAGTATGGGCGGTGTTATTGCCCGTTATGCACTGCGCGATATGGAGAACAATAACCTCGACCACGATACCAGCCTCTACATTAGCCACGATGCCCCGCACCAAGGCGCCCATGTGCCACCTGGCTTTTTGTATATGGCTAGGCATGTACTCAATGAACTGATCACTACACCTATCGGGGATATCTCGGTTGCGGTGGCAAGCGGTCAACTTCCAGTACACGAAGCCCGCGAATTGATAGATAAGCCTGCCGTAAAACAAATGCTCATCAATTATGTGGATTCCGACTACCAAATCAACAACGATGTTCACAAAGCCTGGCAAGAGGAATTGATGGCCATGGGCTATCCACAGCAAACATGGAATATTGCACTCAGCAACGGTAGCCATTGTGCACAGCCGTATGGTGTAGAGCCGGGACAAAGCTTATTTCGGTTACATGGGTCGGCCTCCACAAACTTTGGAGGGGATTTACTTTCATTTATCTCGCCTTTTCTTGGAGGGGCCGTTGGTGTAGCTTTTGGAGATATACCCACTATACTATTGGGTTTTCTTCCTGGGAAGGCCAAATTAAAGGTGGATTTTCAGACTTGGGCCATTCCGGGAGGCGATGATTTTGTCTATAAAGGTTGGATACAGTATGAAAAGAAAAACCTTTGGGTCCTGCCTATTACGCGTACAATTACCAACAAGGCATTTCCTTGGAACGAGGAAAACCTTTATTTGGCAAATTATCCAGGTGGTGCTATGCCCTTTATAAATACCATAAATGGGTTTGAGGAATTTGAGGCCAACTTTTTAGCCACTTATAACCTAAATTTAGAAATATTAGATTCCCCCATTAATTTTATTCCTGCGACCAGTGCTTTGGATGTGGGCAATAACAATACTCTATTGATGGAAGACGATTATTTGCGGATATACACCACAACAAACCCACCACCACAGGAGTTGGAAATTCCATTACACCACCACCTACGATATTTCCGGGGCCAACGCCACACATATTTCGTTTAATCGTACCAATGGGGATTGGCTGGCCAGTGAACTCAATAATGCCAGCACTTCTTTTGACTGCTCCTTTCTGTGCCAAGAATTTAAAATAGAAGGCAGTCCCAAACTTTGTGACCAAGAACTCTATTTTGTAAACGTTGGCGATAATGTACAAGTCCATTGGAGTTCCAGTGACCCAGAGGTGGCCTCCCCCACAGACCCCAATAGTTCGGCAACTGCTTTTAGCACTGCCCCTAATACCTTTAGCGAGCAAGTCACCATTACCGCTATGCTGACCTCGGAGGGCTGTGGTAACGACCCTTTGATCCTGCAAAAAGTAGTTCAAGTCGGAAAACCTGGCTTACCATCCGATTTGTGGGGTCCGGAAATTGTATTGACCGGTGCACTTGTTAAATATTACGGAGGACCTGCAGAGGGTGCCGATTCTTATGAATGGTGGTTGCCACATCCCTTTGATGTAGTGGACCAATTTGATTATTTTGGGGATAATTGGCAGATAAGGAATACTAATACTTATTATGATGTTGCTAACGTTTTTACCGGGTATGCAAAAAACGAAGGCTATGTTCAGCTTATGGGGGTAAATGAGTGTGGAAAAGGTCCGGCTAGGAAAATTTTTGTTCACCATGTGGAAGACGGTGAAATGGGTGAAGGAGGTATACCTTTTCAACAAGACCCAGACCTCGATTTGGGAATTAATTCAAATGCGAAAAATGATGGTATCGTACTTTACCCCAATACTGCTTCTGAAGTTGTAAATATTACTTTGGAATCAGCCTTTGTTCCAGAAGGGGCAACTCCTTCAAAAATATTAGATGTTACTTTGTACCAACAGTTGCAGCAAATACCGAAAAAGAGGTTGAATTTCCCAAGCCCTGGAGTTACATCAACAATTTTGGATGTGAGCGATATGAGGGATGGGTACTACCTTGTCGTAATACATACTGACGTGGGACCAATTACCAAGATTCTTCTGGTAAAATAAGAGTGGTTGTCACATCGAGCGCAGTCGAGATGTCTTAACTGGTTCTTGACTGCGGTAAATCAGACTATAATCAAACCCCGGTGTAATTCGCTGGGGTTATTTGTTTCAGCTCTGCTTTAATGGCATCGGAAACGTCCAAGGTTTCAATAAAATCGGCAATGGACTTTTGATTGATTTTCTCATTGGTACGCGTGAGACCTTTTAAGGCTTCGTATGGGTTGGGATAGCCTTCTCTTCGCAAAATCGTCTGAATGGCTTCAGCCACAACGGCCCAATTGTCTTCCAGATCCTTTTCGAACTTGGCCTGGTTCAATACCAGTTTGTTCAACCCTTTTAACGTGGATTGAAATCCAACTATGGTATGTGCAAAAGGTACACCTACGTTTCTTAAAACGGTGCTGTCCGTGAGGTCGCGTTGCAATCGGGAAATGGGCAGTTTGGCCGATAAATGCTCAAAAATGGCATTGGCCAAGCCCAAGTTTCCTTCGGAATTCTCAAAATCAATAGGGTTTACCTTATGTGGCATGGCCGAAGACCCTACTTCTCCTTTTTTGATTTTCTGCTTAAAGTAATCCATGGAGATGTACGTCCAAATGTCCCTGTCCAAATCAATCAAAATGGTGTTGATTCGCTTGAGGCAGTCGAACAAAGCGGCCATATGATCGTAATGCTCAATTTGAGTGGTGGGGAAGGAGTGGTACAACCCTAGCTTTTCCTGTACAAACTGTTTTCCGAAAGCTCTCCAATCGTTGTTCGGATATGCCACTTTGTGTGCATTGTAATTTCCTGTGGCGCCACCAAATTTTGCTGCACTGGGGATATCGTTCAATAAATTGAACTGCTCCTTGAACCGCTCCACAAACACGTCGATTTCCTTACCCAATCGGGTAGGGGAGGCGGGCTGACCATGTGTTCTGGCCAACATAGGGATGTTCTCCCATTCTTTGGAAAGCTCCTTCAGTTTTTCAAAAACTTCCAAATAGGAGGGCACGTAAACTTCGTTCATGGCCTCTTTGATAGAAAGTGGAATGGCCGTGTTGTTGATATCTTGGGAGGTTAACCCAAAGTGGATAAATTCCTTGTATTTTTGAAGCTTTAACCCATCGAACTTGTGTTTGATGAAGTATTCCACGGCTTTTACATCGTGATTGGTGGTTTTTTCAATGTCCTTTATGGCCTGTGCATCTTCCGGAGAAAACTCTTGGTAGATTTTTTGCAATTCTGGGAACAGAGCCGCGTCAAAATCGGCCAACTGTGGCAAGGGCACCTCACATAGCGCGATAAAGTATTCAATTTCTACTCGAACACGGTATTTGATCAGGGCCTCTTCCGAAAAATAGTCCTTTAAGGCCTTGGTTTTGTTTCCATACCTACCGTCAATAGGTGAAATGGCATTTAGTTGGTTCAGCGACATGGTCCAGAAAATTTTGAAAGCATCAAAGATACTTAAACGCTACGGTTTACACACCCAATTTGGCCAACTTATCCAGAGTTTTTTTAGCTCGGTTTTGATATCCTGTGCTTCCCAAGGCATAGCTATCTTCCAAAACCAATTTAAGTTCCGGGTGGACCCAATCAAACTTCAGGCCCAAATAATAAAGACTGGTCATGGCAAATACTTTTGGCGCAACGTTCATGGAGCTGATCAACCAATCAAAACAAACAGCCATGACTTTTTCCAATTGTGTATCCGTTATGTTTTGGACAAATTCAGGTTTCTTTTTTTTGAAATAGGCTTCACATATCATTTCGCAAACATGAGCCATGGGCCGAATGCAGGATTCGGTCTTTAAGACTGGCAAACCATTGACAAAATCTTCAAAAAAAGGAAGTAGGTAGGTAAGGTTTTTGCGCATCAAGTGATCAAATGTCCAGCTTGCATTAAAGGTGCCTTCTTTGTCTTCCAATAAAACCTCATCGTACAGAACTTGGGCCAATTGGGGTTCTTTCGCTAACTGGTTGACCAAGTCATCAATTTGGGATTTGGATATTCTACCAGAACTAAGTGCGGTATGAAGCTGCTCTTCGGTCACAAAAAAATCGATATATTTACTAAAATCCTGTATGTGATGAAAATAGTGAAAAAAACAGCAATTGTTCTATTGATCGTATTGATCGGGATGCAGTTCTACCGTCCTGAAAAAAATAGGGCCGAAGCCGATTATGTGGCCGCCTTTGAAGCCGAGACACAACCTTCCGCTGAGGTAAAGCAAATTTTGAAGACAGCTTGTTATGATTGCCATAGTGCCAATACCGAATATCCTTGGTACAATAACATAGCACCGGTATCCTATTGGCTGGCCGACCATATAGAGGAAGGAAAAGAACATTTGAATTTTTCCGATTGGGAAAGCTATGACACGAAAAAGAAAGATCACAAGCTCGAAGAGGTTATCGAAGAAGTGAAGGAGGGTGAAATGCCGTTAAATGAATACACTTGGACCCATGCCGATGCCAACTTATCCGAAGAACAAATAAGTGCTTTGGTGGCCTGGGCGGATCAAGCTAGGGCCAACTATTAAAAAGCTCTTTGACCAATTGGGGAACCCCCTCGGCGGCAGTTTCCGGAATCACGGTAAGGTTATTAAAATCGGCCGACCGAATATTGGGCTTGGGGTCAACAAAGTAAATTGGGGCCTGTTTGGGCGCATAGTGTATTAAACCTGCAGCCGGGTATACCTGCATGGATGTTCCCACGATGATCAATATTTCGGCCTGTTGTGTGATTTGCGCAGCGGTTTCCAGCATGGGAACCATTTCACCAAACCACACAATGTGCGGACGCAATTGGTTACCCTTATCGTCCGTATCGCCCAAAACCAAGTCTTTTTTCCAGTCCAACACATGGTCTTCATCTACCGTACTGCGCACTTTGAACAGTTCGCCGTGCAAATGCACCACATGGGAACTACCAGCTTTCTCATGAAGATCATCAATGTTTTGTGTAACAATGCTTACATCAAACCCTTGTTCCAGTTCTGCTAGCGCCAAATGGCCCTTGTTGGGCGAAACGTTCAATAACTGGCGTCTTCGTTGGTTGTAAAATTCAAGTACCAGTTCAGGGTTTCTGGCAAATCCTTGCGGTGAGGCTACTTGCATTACATCATGACCTTCCCAAAGTCCATTTTCGTCGCGAAAGGTTTTTAGTCCACTCTCGGCACTCATTCCTGCACCGGTCAATACAACTATTTTCTTCTTTGCCATTTATGGTGGGTAATTTATTGTTTTGGAACAAGTTGATCTTTGTCAACGGTGATCGATTCTATCTTATCTCTTGTGTAATAGACCGGAAAATATGTGTCGTTGGCCCAATCTTTAAAAAGGTTTTTGTAAAACGGACTATCAGGGTCACCGGATTGTCCGGGTGAATTTGTCCCTACGGATTCATTCCAGTCGTTTACATCAACAATAATCCTGAACGTAGCTCCCGATGTTTGGTTGTCGTTGCTTCCGGTTACTCCAGGAGTATATTGGTTGCCCCCTCTGGGCAATTTGTCCGTATTCAACTTGGATTGTAATTCGGCATTGACCACTTTGCCCAATGGATGTATGATTTGTACATGTTTGTAATCCGCTTGACCATACTGCCATGTTGCCATATCACTTCCAAATTTTTCGGAAAGGCCCTTTACGGCAGAAGCAAAAGTCCCAGATAGATAACGATTCCTTTTGTCTATTGCATTTTCACCAAACTTTGATTCTGGATGAAGAATCCATTGCATCAATTTGCTCATTTGTATCCTGGAAATGACCGATTGTACTTCGGGATCTGGGAAATATTCAAAATACTCATTCATCAGTTCCCTTTCCCAAGCCACATATATAGCTGCATTCACCGAGTTTTTATCCAAAACAAAATCCCAATCCAGCAACCCTTGTTGGGCTTGTATCAATAGGTCATCGGTAAAAGTTTGATTTTCCAATAGTGGAATAAGGGTGCGGGCCGGTATGGAGAGATAATCCGTTTGCAAAGCCTTCATGTCCTCCATGGACAATTTTTCACCAGAGCCCAAAACCTCTTTCAATCTATCCCCTCTAAATGGGTCACTCCACATAAACCCTATAGCATCCCATTCCGTATAATCGTCGGGAGTTACATTCTGATTGGCAGTTGAGATAAAACCGTTGGAAGGATTATAGTCGTTAGGTTTTTGTTTGATAGGGAGGTAACCGTCCCACTCGTACCTGCCGTCACCGGGAACGGGAACCAATCCGCTGAAATTTTTTCGGACAGGTGCGATTCCCACTGCTTGCCATCCTATGTTACCTTCTTTATCGGCCCATATCATGTTTTCGCCTGGAATGTTACTGTAACTACAGGCATCCCTGAATTCTTCCCAATTCTTAGCTTGATTCATTCTCAGGGAAGCTAGGTAGGGGGAGCTTCCAGGTTCCATCCAAGCACATCGCACAGCATAGGCCACATGATTCAGGGAATCGATATAGGTGACAGGACCATGGCGGGTATATCTCAGTTCAACCTGGGCATCTTCACTGTTCTTTACCGGAATGGTCTCGTTGATCACCTCCATGTCCTCCCAAGTGTCCTTATATTTATATTGATTGAGATTTTCGGGATTCAGCTCATAGACCATCAAGTCTTCCCCATCTGTTCTGAAAACCGTCAAACCCCAAGCACCATATTGATTGTGTCCGATGGAAATTCCAGGAATCTCTGGTTCACCACCTCCAATTACGTCCCAACCAGGGGCAGATAAATGTGTCCAATAGCGAAGGGAGGGTACTGCCACGGTTCTGTGCGGATCGTTGGCCATATAGGCATGTCCGTTTTCCGCAAGTGAAGGACTGGTTACCCAATTGTTGCTGCCAATCCACAGTTTATCGGATTCCGATGGATACATCTTTAGCTCGGAATTTTGGCTCAGACTGGGCTCAACACGGTAATCCGGCAAAATATCCTCTGGCTCAAATTTTACAGGAGTTCGATAGGCTTCATATAGCTCCAATATGTTATCGGACAATAGCTCTGGATCAATTACTGGATCTAACTCCAATTTAGGTTCTTTGGGGTGAAACCAATAGTATTCTTTTACTTTTTCAGGACCTAATTGAGCGACCGCCCTTCCGATGACCAGTTCATTGGTAATATTGCCCAAAAGGCCTTGATGACGTGAAATGACGACTTCTGGAGTCCATTTTTGTGGCTTGATGCCCAGCGCCTTGAAAGTGATGGGCAATAATTCGGGATTTTGCAGTACTTCTTCAATATATGCGTTTACACCATTGGTATATGCTGTGATAATTTCTTCTCCATCGGGGTGGTACTGTTGCATCTCGGTCTTCATATCACCTCTAAACTTGAACAATCGGGTACCGATATCTCGTTTAAGTTCCCTTTTCCCCAAAATTTCGGCTACTGTGCCCGTGGCTTGTCTTCGCCATATCTCAAACTGAAAGAGACGGTCTTTTGCGGCATAATATCCTTGGGCGAAAAACAGGTCGTGCTGATTTTTTGCATAAATATGGTTGATACCCACTTCATCACGAAGTACCTCCACAGTATCGGTCAGGCCATCAATTTGAATCGCATTGGTGGTATCTTGCTTTTTGCAGGAGGTGGCAAAAAGAAGAAGCGAAAACAGTAGACTTTGAAATGTTTTCATGGTAAATGTTGTTGGTTTCAGTTGGTTCATGTGTATTTTTAATAAGCTCTAGGATTACACCAGATTGGTAACTAAGATAAGGAATCTATTCTCTTAATGAAGGTATTACACTATTGGGACTATGTTTGTTTTCTGAATAAATTACGTACTTTCAACTTACAGTATCCAGCGAATCACAAACAATAGATGGTTCGATCCTAAAACAACCCAACCATAAACCAATGAAAAAAACTATTCTCTCGTTAGTTGCAGGTCTTTTTATGTTGACCGGTTTTTCCCAAAAAAACGATCAAAATGCTGAGAATGACAGTATTTCAATGACTACTGCCAAAATGGATTCCATAATGGGGGAGAAAGCAAAAGAGAGGCAAGAAATGATGGCCAAAATCGAGGCCGCTGTCACATATCCGGTACTTGAAGCTGGAACATTTTCCGGAGTTATTCCCGTGGAAGACATTACTGAAACCCCTGATCCAAATCTGGAATATAAATTGATGTTCGAACTGGTTAATTTTGATAGTGAAGCCCCCTCCAAATTGGACGCGAGCATTGTTGAGGTAGCGCGTATCATTAATTTACATGTGGCATCCGGTATTCCTTTGGAAAATATTTTTCCCGTGATCGTGGTCCACGCAGGTTCGCTGAACGCATTTACCACCAATGAATTTTATAACGAGAAATTCGGAATGGACAACCCGAACATGAAACTAATTGGGGAGTTGGAAGGTTTGGGAGCCAAGTTCATTTCGTGTGGACAGGCCATGTTTTTCTTCGAAGTGGACAAGGAGGCTTTACTTCCAATGTTCAAAGTGTCATTAACGGCCCAAACCGTACTTAGCTCCTATCAAATGAAGGGGTATGTGAAATATCGCATTAATAGATAAATCGATAATGTAAATGTGCTTAGGGGGATAATGGGAACTCAATACGTGGATTTGGTGTTCGAGAGCTCTATTATCCGGTCCATTGTTTTAGAAATATGATTTAGTTCCCCTGTCCAAGTGTTTGTGTTTACAATATTGTTGAGGTCGTTATACCTGTCGAGTACATAATTGTCAAAAGCGAGGGTTTCTAAAAAGGTCAAATCAATTCTTGGGTCCGACAACAGTTCTTTGTAGTCCAAACTATATTTAAAGTGCTCTTTTTCAAAAGGTTTTAAATGGTTGAGATAATTTTCACTGGCCCGTAATTCCTCTTCCTGATAATCGGACAGTACATCCTTCCAGCCAATGAGCAGTTGCCGTAGCTCATCATTGGAAATAATTTCTATCGTTGAATTGTTGAGCAAACTGTTTACGATTCCCGTGGAAGGGTTATAGGTGTAGGCAAAACTGACTGTAAATAGGTGATACGACAATGAGTCCAGGTTGTCTATAGTATTAACATCGATTGGCAAGCGCGATTTTAAGTATTCAGAAGACTTAAAGGTTCGTTTATGGTGGATCATTATAGAATCCAAAAGCTTTTTATTAGAGACGAATTCTTGGTGCAGGTCATTTAAAATAAATGTTTCCTTTTGTTTTTCCTTTCGCCTATCGTTCCAATTGTTTATTTGTAGCGCCAGTAAAATCCCGATTACTACAAGAAAAATTTCTCCAATGGCGTAGAGCACGTATTTTGTGAACTTGTTTTCGGTAAGCAATCGCTGCCGAATTTTTCGGAAAAATCTGATCATGGGAGGTTGGTTTTTCTAAAGATATGATTTTTATGTAATTAGGTGTTTGAGTATTACTTGGAGCTCTTGATAGATAGTATCCCACGTAATTATTTTTCTTTTAAAACATTTAAAACTATCGATTTGAACATCGAAAATCCAGTGGGGATTATGTCATCGGGAAAATCGTAATCCGCATTGTGCAAAGCTGGGGTCGATACCCCTGCACCAACACCAAACATGGCAGTTTTGTATGTTTTGGAGAACCAACCAAAGTCCTCCCCGAATTTGAAGGGTGTTTTTCTTTCGGTTAAGGTGAAATTATTTGCCTCGGCCGCTTTTCGAACAAACGCGTTACTTTCTTTGTCGACCATACTGGCCGGAAAATATTCCAACCATTCCAGCTCAAGTATCAGATTATGTTTCTTGGCGATAGTTTCCAATAAGAGGATCAAGTTTGATTTTAGCCTGTCCATTTTTAAAGTACTCCATGTGCGTAATGTATAGTGCAATTCGCCATTGGCCGGTGAAATCCCATAGGATTTTTGTCCCATGTTGATGTGGACAGGTGTTAAAATGGCAAAGTTTGCATTCGATGGGTCCGAAACATTCAATTGAGCTATTTTTTGAATCATATCTGATAGTCCCATGGCCGGATTGATTCCATTTTCTGGCTCTGATGCATGGGATTCTTTGCCCTTTACTTTTATGATGAGACTTTGCACTTCTGCAGAAAACCCGCTATTCATTAAGATAATTCGATGCCTAGGTTCCTTAGGGATATTGTGCAGTGCAAAGATATAATTGGTATGCAGGCTTTTGAATTTTTGATCCTCGATAATCCGTTTTGCGCCCTCTCCTGTTTCTTCAGCGGGCTGAAACAGTAAAATAACCGTACCCGAATCCACAGGTTTTTGTGCTAACCAATGTGCTATACTTGCAACAATGGCCATATGCCCATCATGACCACATTTATGGGATATACCCTTTTTTTGGGATTTATATTCCAATTTATTGGTTTCATCAATGGGGAGTGCATCCAATTCACAGCGAAAGGTGATGGTTTTGCCCTGCTTGGGAAATTTATATATGGCAGCTAAACCAGCTCCACCGATCCCTTCAATAATTTCAGTGGGATGGTGCTGTGCTATAAATTTTTTGATTATCTCCGCTGTTTTATACTCTTCGTTTGATAGTTCAGGGTTCGTATGCAATTTGTGCCGTAACTCAAGTATTTCCTTTTCAATCATTTTTAGATGCTGTAACCGCTTCAATCAAAGCTTTTAATACTGTTTCGGTTATCTTTTAGACTTAATGACCTCCCCGCCTCAATGGTCCAAATATCGTTTTCTTTTTTCTAAAGTTCAGCATTGAACTTGGTTCCCGCTTGAATGGTTTGCATCGGGGTCATTCCAAGATACCATTTCTATTTTTCTAAAACTCACATTTTCAATTTTTCCTATCTTGGTTTTATGTTTGATGATGATTTGTTGACATACCTTGAAACTTATCTTACCGAAGAACGAAAACAACGTTTTTTGGATGTCCTACAAAAGCGAACTAGGCATATCACCGTTGCTATTGAGGATGTTTACCAACTGCACAATACCAGTGCCATTATTCGTAGTTGTGATGTTTTTGGGGTGCAGGATGTTCATGTTGTGGAGGATCGATTTGGCAAACGTTTGGACAAGAATATTGCCATGGGCGCTGAACAATGGGTGGATGTAAGCAGGTATAAAGACACCACGGATTGTATTGCCCAATTAAAAAGTAAGGGTTACCAAATTATCGCTACCACACCGCACAATAATTCCACCTTACTGCCCGATTTTTTTCCTTCGAAAAAATCAGCTGTTTTTTTTGGAACGGAAAAGGAAGGATTATCTGAAGAGGTAATGCAGCAGGCGGATAGCTTCTTAAAAATTCCTATGGTCGGTTTTTCCGAGAGCCTGAATGTCTCTGTTTCAGCAGCCATCATAATACAGCAACTGGCCCAAAAAGTACGCGATTCCCACCTTGATTGGCAATTGACTGATATAGAGGTTCTTGAAAAACGATTGGATTGGACCAAAAAATCCATAAAAGATGTTCATGGCATCATAAAGAGATATCTGGCTGAACAATAATTTTTGTATTTTTAACTGTGAATCAATCAATTACACAGTTATGTTAGTACTTTATATCATTTTGGGCGTGGTGGTCCTTATTCTTATTTTGGCCGCCATTGCACCAAAAAACTACGATGTTTCCAGATCTATTGAGATCAATCGCCCCAAAAGTGTTGTTTTCGAATATCTCAAATCGTTAAAAAAGCAAGACGAATGGTCCCCATGGGGGAAACGCGACCCAAACATGGATAAGGAGTTCACGGGAACTGACGGTAAAGTGGGAGCCATCAGCCGGTGGAAAGGAAATAAGGAAGTAGGGGAGGGAGAACAGGAAATCACAAATATTGTGGATGGTGAGCGTATCGATTCCGAACTTCGGTTCTTGAAACCTTTTAAATCCACTTCGGATGCCTACATCATCACCAAAGAAGTTGATACGGATGTAACCAAAGTGGTTTGGGGCTTTTCTGGAAAGAACAAGTTTCCGATGAGCATTATGATGCTGTTCATGAACATGGACAAAGCGGTGGGAAAAGATTTTGAAGAAGGTCTTGAAAGTCTAAAACAAATTCTAGAAAACCAATAGTTATGGAAAGAAATATGGTAGGATGGTTCGAGATTCCTGTAGTGGATATGGACCGCGCAAAAAAGTTTTATGATACCGTATTCCAAATTACTGTCCAGTTGCACGATTTGGGAGGTACAAAGATGGGATGGTTTCCTGCGGATTATGATAAGCCTGGAACATCTGGGTCTTTGATTCAAAACAAGGATTGGTATAGACCGAGTAACACGGATGGGGTACTGATTTACTTTTCCAGTGCCGATGTGGACAACGAATTGTCGCGAGTGGAGAAAGCAGGGGGCAAAATTACGCAGCCCAAAACC
The DNA here is from genome assembly GCF_017313105.1 of [Muricauda] lutisoli (nom. illeg.). GTDB lineage: Bacteria > Bacteroidota > Bacteroidia > Flavobacteriales > Flavobacteriaceae > Flagellimonas > Flagellimonas lutisoli. The sequence goes on from NZ_JAFLND010000001.1 coordinate 713,061, forward strand.
CAAATCAGTCCGGACATTGGCTATATGGCTTTGTTCGTGGATACAGAAGGCAACCGAATTGCGTTGCATTCCAGACAATAAAGGTTATTCCACAAGCTCCAAGAGGGCGATGTCAAAATCATTTTCCAAGATTACCTTTCCGTTGGCCACAGTAACCTCGGTCCCGGAATAGGTATCGTACAGTTGGGTGCCATCACCGAAAAAACCTTTTACCCAGAGCGACTTTTTACCTTTTGGTAAATCCAATCCAACTACCACTTTGTCCCGATACTCCCCATTGTTATAAGTTCTGGAGAAAACATAGGGCGACTTGGCTAAACGCTTGTGCTTTCCAGCACCCACAGCAGGGTGGTTGGCTCGGAACTGACCCAATTTTTGCCAGTGCTCATGTATTTTTTTCGTTTCCGGTAGGCTGTCCAAATCTTCCCAATTCATAAATGATCGAAGCGAGGCATCGCCTTCGGTCCCTTCAATGGTCAAACTTCTTGAGGTTTCATCTCCATAATATACCTGTGAGGCACCTGGTGTGAGCAAAAGTACATTTGCTGAACGATAAGGCTTTGTTCGGTCCTTATCATATGGAGCGCCATCATCGTGCGAGGTTAAATAGTTGAGTACGCTTTTATCTTTTAGTTTGGTGTGGAGCAGTTTACTGTACTTTTTGAAAATGGTTTCGTAGCTTTTGTCCGCATCGTTTTTGAGTTCAAAATTGATAAGACTCTTGAACCCATAGTCAAAGTAGTCTACTTTTTTGTCACCAAAATCAAAATTTCTTCCGCCGGAAATACCGTAATTGTACACTTCACCGACCATATAAAATGGATTGTCGTCCAGAATTTTGTCCTGATGCTTTTTTTTCCACATTTCAAAAGCGTAGTTGGCCTCCTTGTGAAGGTCGGCCCATGCGTTTTCGTTTACATGCTTTACGGTATCCACACGGAAACCATCTACTCCTAAATCGTTAATGTAGTCCGTAAGCCATTTGATAATGTAGTATCGGGGTGCCCTAGGGTATCCAGTGCGGTCAAAAAACAACTGTAGTTCGTCGAGTTCCTTGCTCAAGCGGCCTTCCTCTTTCCATTTGGCCAACAGTGCGTCGGGCAGTTCCACGGGTTCATCCGATTCTGTAAGAATATCGGGCAAGTTTGCAACCAAAGTACAAGCGGTGGTATTCTCATAAGTTGTAAATTCACATTTAGGACCTGTCCTCACCCAATCATCTGGCCAAACGGGGTCTTTTTCGGTGACTGGTCCTGTATGGTTCAATACAACGTCCAACAGAATTCGTATACCCTTGCTGTGTGCGGTTTTTACTAAATTTTCAAGGTCTTTTTTTGTTCCAAAATTAGGGTCTATGGTGGTCCAATCCTTGGCCCAATACCCGTGATAACCATAGGTTTTCCCTGTGCCTTCGTCCGTTGCACCGTGAATTTGCTCTACAACCGGGGTAAACCAAATGGCATTTATGCCAAGGTCAGTAAAATACCCTTCTTCAATTTTCTGTATGATTCCCTGTATATCTCCGCCCTCAAAGCCTCTTAGAACAGCGGTTTCTTCGGTTCGGTCAAAATTAACATCGTTATCGGGGTTGCCATTGTTGAATCGGTCCGTCAGCAGAAAATAAATATTTGCACCTTCCCATACAAAGGGAATGTCCTTTCTTGGAGCTTCTTCTTCAACTACCTGCGCCTGTGTGACTTGCTGCTCTTTTTTAACTTTCTTGCAGCCAATAAGTGAGGATATGGAAAACAAAACAACAAGTAGTTTTTTCATGAATTGGGATTTTGTCTAAAGCTATAAAATGCGGGCGTAAAAATAAAATTTATTTATAGCCCTTTAAGCCGATCCCTTAGGTTTGAAATAGCGGTAATTATTGGTTTCTGTTCAGCACTTTGTACTCTTCGTAACAACTGGAAATAGCGTCCAGAATTTGAAGGTCGTTGGCTGTTTTTATGAAGGATTTGGAATAATTACAGTTGTTGAGAATATCCTCGATATCCACTTTTTCCAACTGGAGCAACTCTGTCAAGGTTTCTCTATCAAACTTTGACGCCAATAGATCTCTAATATTGTCATCATCCTTGATTTGGCGAAGCTTGCGCATTTGCCTTGGTTTTTTTCCAAAAAGATTTCGCAATAGATCGGCGGGGTTAAGGATAGCTCCCAAAACTTTGGTGACTGCACTTGGATTTCGGTTCCCGGCCTCATAACTGGTGGGAAGTCCTGAAATACTGTACTGTCGGGCATTGTTTATAGGGAGATTCTTTACATCAATCTCCAAATAACCTGTTAGTTGATAGGGTCTTACTACCACTTCTTCAAGGGCATAGGCAAGCTCCGTGAGGGCAATCTCGGTGTTTCCAAATCGAAACATATCGTTGGTGACCCTCACTTTTTGGGTTTTAAAGCCTAAATACGAAAAATAAAGAGTATCGTTAACCGCAGCTGGAATGGTAAACTTACCTTCAGAATTGGTAATGGTGCCTTTTACCTGATTAAGGTTGATCACGTGCACACTTTCCAAAGGAAACTCAGTTTGGGCATTGATTACCGTTGCGGTAAAATCCTTTACCTCTTGATTTTCTTCATTGTCTTCGACCTGTGAAAAACCAAACAGCGGAATTAGGGACAATAGTATAAGTAGTACTCTTCTCATGCAATCTTTGTGATAATAAAAATACTAAACAAAGAAAAATAAATAGCAGAGACTTACCATTTAATATAGAATTAACTAATAAAAGCCTTGTCTTTTCTTGCCTCCTTTTTTACTGTAACCGCCTTTTTTCCCTCCTTTGTAGGACTTATTGCCGCCTTTTCGGCCACCACCTTTTCGGCCTCTACGTTTTTTGCCTCCTTTTCCGCCACCACCACCTGGGTTTTTGGAAACCTCCACATTTACAAAGCGTCCGTCCACTTTAAAATCAGTGAAGGTTTGAAGGATGAACTCGGTAAGTTGCGCATCGGTATTAAAAAAGGAAAAAGAATCCTTGGTGTCCACATTGTAGACATCCTCCTTTTCCAGGTTCAACGTATCGCGGAGAAAATCTTTTAGGCTCATCCAATCGTAGCCGTCGCGTTCCCCAATGTTAATAAAGTAACGAACAGAACCTTCGCTAGGGATATCCCCCTTGGAGGAACCTTTCTCCTTGCCTGAATCTTGACTGTTAAGGTCTTTGGTCTTGCTATAGTAGTTGTAGAATTGGGTAAACTCTACGGAGAATATCTTTTTAATGAGCTCTTCGCGATCAATGCCTTCCAGAACATCGTTGATGGCAGGCAAATAGCTGTCAATCTCTTTGTTGACTTTGGTTTCTTTGATCTTATTTGCCAAATGATACAATTGAATCTCACAGATTTCGATGCCATCGGGAATCTTTTTTGATATAAATTCCTGTTGAATCTTCTTTTCAATGGCCTTGATCTTCCTCAACTCAGATCGTGTAATGATCACCATGGAGATTCCAGACTTTCCGGCACGTCCTGTACGACCGCTACGGTGGGTATAGGTTTCGATTTCATCCGGCAATTGATAGTTGATCACGTGGGTTACATCATCCACATCGATACCACGGGCCGCGACATCGGTAGCTACCAACATCTGCACCTGTTTTTTACGGAAGGAGTTCATTACCAAATCTCTTTGGTTTTGGCTTAAGTCACCATGTAGGGCACCAGCGTTGTATCCATCTTCGATGAGCTTTTCTGCCACACGTTGGGTATCTCTTTTTGTTCTACAGAAGACCACGGAGAAGATTCCGGGGTTGGCATCGGCCAAACGTTTAAGAGCCGCATAACGGTCACGTCCACCTACCACATAATACTCGTGCTGTACGGTGGAAGCACCTGCATTTTTGGACCCAACGGTAATCTCGATGGGTTTGTGCATGAACTTTTTGGCAATCGTGGCCACTTCCTTCGGCATGGTCGCCGAAAATAGCCATGTGAACTTTTCCTTTGGTGTATTGGACAAAATGTCCTTGATATCTTCGTAGAAGCCCATGTTCAACATCTCATCGGCTTCATCGAGGACACAATAGTCAATTTTTGAGATGTCGACCATATTTCGGCCGATCATATCCTTCATACGGCCAGGAGTGGCCACAACAATCTGTGCGCCTCTTTTTATTTGTCTGGCTTGATCGGTAATGCTGGCACCACCATAAATGGCGACAACATTAAGCCCTTTTACGTATTTGGAGTATAGTTTCAGTTCATTGGTGATCTGCAAGCAAAGCTCTCTTGTTGGAGAGAGGATCAATCCTTGAGTGGTTCTGCTGTCCTGTTGTATCTTTTGGATCATCGGAAATCCAAAGGCAGCGGTTTTACCTGTTCCTGTTTGGGCAAGGGCCACCAAATCGGTTTCCTGCTCCAATAATATTGGGATTGATTTTTCTTGTACTTCAGAGGGGGATTCAAATCCAAGGTCGGAAATAGCATCCAATAGGGGTTTGTCCAACCCCAAGGCTTCAAATTTTGTCATAGCGGTGTAAATACCTTAAATCGCAAATATGTTTGTGTTGTATAGAGCGATTTTTAGTATTTCCCGTTCAAGCCCATCACAACACCTTGCCCATACCGGCGGCGTTAATAAAGCGGCAAAGGTACACTTATTTTGATCGATGCAAGCTAAGTGGCGTTCTTTTTTAAGAATGCAGCCAATTTTTGAATGGCCCTACCGCGATGACTGATGGCGTTTTTGGTCTTGGAAGGCAGCTCACCAAAGGTTTGGTCGTATCCATCAGGTTTAAAGATGGGATCATATCCAAAACCACCTTCTCCATGTTGTTCGGTAGTAATTCGACCCTCAACAATGCCATCAAATGTAAAACTTTCACCTTGCAGGTTTAAATGGACCACGGTTTTAAAGTGAGCGGATCGAACATTGGTTCCTTCCAGTTCGGATAGTAGCTTTGTCATGTTGTCCGAGGCATTTTTTTGCCCTCCGGCATATCTGGCAGAATATACACCGGGAGCGCCATCCAAAGCATCAACAAGTAATCCTGTGTCATCGGAAAAACAATCCAGACCATAGGTTCGGGTTACATAATCGGCTTTGATCTTGGCATTTTCTTCCAACGTATCGCCAGTTTCAGGGATTTCATCAAAGCACTCTATATCTTTTAAGGAGAGTAGCTCAATGTTTTCGGGAAGCAACTGCTGAACTTCCTTTAGTTTATGGTCGTTATGGGTGGCAAAAACTAGTTTCAAATCAAAAAGGATTCTATTTTGAGTTTCAAAAGTAGTAATTTCGGACTTTAAGCGATTTTTATGAAAATGAAAGTGCCACCGGCCATAGTGATGTTGGTTTTTGGAGGATTAATGTATGTATTGGACAAATTTTTGCCTGTGGGTGAATTTGATTTTTTTGGCAAGCATGAACTGGCAATGTTTCTTTTTGGCCTTGGTGTTGTGGTGATTTTGATATCGGTAATCCAATTTTTCGCCAGAAAAACCACAGTTGACCCATTGAATCCCAATAAAACTTCAAAATTGGTAACCAATGGCATCTATAAATTTACCCGAAACCCGATGTATTTGGGCATGCTTCTTTTTTTGTTGTCCTTTGGTCTAAAATTGGGCAATGCATTCAATACGTTGGTTGCAGCTGGGTTTGTATCGTACATGAACCATTTTCAGATTAAACCCGAAGAAGAGTCCTTAATGGAACTGTTCGGTAAGGAATATAACATCTATTGCAAGCTGACAAGGCGTTGGTTCTGAGAAACGGAAGTTAAAAAATGTACTTTTTTGGGTGGCATTTAAAACAAATCGTAACGGATTTTTGATTTATCCGCAAATGTGTAAGGTTTTTGATAAGTTCCGATTATAAGGATAGAATTAATGTTTAATTTTATGCCTTAATTTTTTTGAAACAACTCATGGTGGAAACAGGACGCAAATATGTGTTCGATTTTGATAGTACGCTCACACGTGTTGAAGCGTTGGATGTTCTTGCGGAAATGACCCTGCAAGGCAACCCAAAAAGAGACGAGATCGTGGCGGAAATCCAAAAGATCACCAATTTGGGTATTGATGGGGATATTTCCTTTACGGAATCCTTGGAACGAAGAATCCGTTTGTTGAATGCCAACAAGAGCGACTTGGAAGACTTAGTGGTCGAACTCCGTCAAAAGATTTCAAAGTCTATTGAAGCGAACAAGGAATTCTTTTACGAGTATTCCGATGATATCTATGTGATTTCCTGTGGTTTCAAGGAATTTATAGACCCTATTGTTGAAGCGTACAACATACCATCCGATAGGGTATATGCCAATACCTTTACCTTTGATGAGGAAGGCAACATTACAGGTTTTGATGAAAACAATGTACTGGCGGCCCACAACGGAAAAATAGAATGTTTAAAAAACTTGGATCTGGAAGGCGAGGTCCAGGTAATTGGCGATGGCTATAGCGACTACGTAATGCGCGAAGCTGGTATCGCCCATAAATTTTTTGCCTACACAGAAAATGTGCATCGTGAAAAAGCGGCCAACAATGCCGACCACGTAGCGCCGAATTTAGATGAATTTTTATTTATAAACGATTTGCCAAGAAACTTATCATACCCCAAGAACAGAATCAAGATCCTTTTACTGGAAAATGTGCATCCAGCTGCTTTTGAAAATCTTTCTGAAGAAGGTTTTTCGGTTGAGCTGATTAAAACCAGTCTTTCCGAAGAAGACCTTATTGAACGCATTAAAGGTGTTCATGTGCTGGGAATCAGGTCCAAAACCCAGGTAACCCAAAAAGTGCTCGATGCCGCCGATAAATTGATGGTAGTCGGTGCATTCTGTATTGGAACCACACAAATAGACCTCGATTACAGCAAAAAGAAAGGAGTAGTGGTCTTTAATGCGCCGTACAGCAACACCCGTTCCGTTGTGGAGCTTGCCGTTGGGCAGACCATTATGCTCATGCGAAGCATTTTTCCACGAAGCACGGAAATCCATAGTGGAGAGTGGAATAAGACTGCTGCAGGTTCACAGGAGGTGCGTGGCAAAAACCTTGGTATTGTGGGTTACGGAAACATCGGTAAACAAATGTCTGTTTTGGCCGAAGCCATGGGGATGAAAGTGTATTACTACGATGTAAACGATCAATTGGCGCTTGGTAACGCTGTAAAATGCGATACGTTAGAAAATCTATTGAATGTTTCCGATGTGGTCACCCTGCATGTGGACGATAATAAGGCCAACAAAAACTTTATTGGGGAGCGAGAGATCAATCAAATGAAGAATGGAGCCAAACTCATTAACCTCTCCAGAGGGTTTGTAGTTGATATCGATGCCTTGGCCAATGCGCTTAAAAGTGGAAAATTGGGCGGCGCGGCCATCGATGTCTATCCATCCGAACCACGAAGCAACGGGCCATTTGAGACTCCATTACAAGGGTTGTCCAACGTGATTCTCACTCCCCATATTGGAGGTAGTACAGAGGAAGCACAACGGGATATTGCCGATTTTGTTCCCAATAAGATCATGGATTATATCAATTCTGGAAATACAGTGGATGCTGTAAACTTCCCCAATATAAGATTGCCCAAACAGAACAAGGCGCACCGATTTTTGCATATTCACCGAAACGTTCCTGGTATTATGGCAAAAATCAATGAAATATTGGCGCAATACGGGCTTAATATTTCCGGACAGTATCTTTCTACTGATAGTGAGGTAGGTTATGTGATCACCGATTTGGACAAAGAGTATGATAAGGATGTGATCAAGGCTCTCAAGAAAATCGAGAACACCATCAAGTTTAGAGTACTTTATTGATTATTGGTGATGATAGGGCTCATTTCTTAATATGGTGAACCCCCTATAAATCTGCTCCACAATGAACAATCGAACCATTTGGTGGGAAAATGTCATTTTCGACAGACTTATTTTTCCAGAACTTTTGGCGTAAACGTCATCGCTAAAGCCGTAAGGTCCACCGATGACCAATACCAGGTTTTTAATACCGCTGTTCATTTTTTTCTGTAAAAACCGGGCAAACTCGACAGAGGTGTATTGTTTTCCTTTTTCGTCAAGCAAAATTAAAGTGTCCGTTGGTTGCAGTTGCGCTAGGATCAATTCGCCCTCTTTTTCTTTTTGCTGGGTTTCGGAAAGATTTTTGCGGTTTTTTATATCCGGAATCACTTCCAGTTGAAACTTGATGTAATGCTTCAGTCGTTTCTTGTAAACGGTTATAAGTTCTTCCAGTTCAGACTTATCGGTTTTGCCAATGGCGATCAAAGTAATCTGCATGCCCAAAAATAAACGTTTCACCTTAAATTAAGCATGTCAAAGTGATGTACAACGAACAATGTTTTTATTATTTTCGTTTAAAACCCCAATTGGATGATTTCCGAAGAACAATTTCAAAACGAACTGGATTTGATCATTGCCAATGCCGTTAGGGAGGATGTTGGTGATGGTGACCATAGTTCCCTGGCCTGTATCCCTGAATCGGCAAAAGGAAAGGCAAAACTACTTGTAAAGGACGAGGGTGTCTTGGCTGGAGTAGGATTTGCCAAACAAGTATTCAACTATGTTGATCCGGATTTGACCATGGAGATTTTGCTGGAAGATGGAGCGCACGTCAAATATGGCGACATCGCTTTTTATGTGGAAGGTAGCTCACAAAGTATTTTAAAGGCAGAGCGATTGGTGCTCAATGCCATGCAACGTATGAGTGCCATTGCCACCAAGACGCAGGATTTTGTTTCTATTTTGGACGGGACCGGAACCAAGATATTGGATACTCGAAAAACCACTCCCGGTATTCGTGCTTTGGAAAAATGGGCCGTTAAAATCGGAGGAGGTGAAAATCATAGGTTTGCCCTGTATGACATGATCATGCTCAAGGATAACCATATCGACTTTGCGGGGGGAATCACAAAAGCCATTCAAAAAACACAGGATTATTTAAAAGAAAAGGACAAGAACCTAAAGATTATCGTTGAAGCCAGGAATTTGGATGAAGTAGATGAAATATTGAAATCAGATGGTGTATACCGTATTCTTTTGGACAATTTTGATTACGATGATACGCGCGAAGCAGTGCAACGAATAGGGGACAAGTGCCTTACCGAGTCTTCGGGCGGCATTACAGAGGATTCGATTCGAAAATATGCCGAATGCGGCGTGGATTATATTTCATCCGGAGCCTTGACCCATTCCGTTTACAATATGGACCTAAGTTTAAAAGCCGTTTAAATGTCCGCAGCTATAGAAGAGAAATTGGAAAAAATACCCGTAATCAATTGGATTGTACGGTTGTTGAAAAAAATTAAGCTCAAAGCTTTTGAGGGACTCTCTTTCTATGATCTTATTGAAATGTATTTGATGGGAATTGTCAAAGGAGCACTTTCTTCGAGGGCCAGTTCTATCGCTTTCAGTATTTTTCTTGCGTTGTTCCCTCTACTGATTTTTTTGGTGACCATGATTCCTTTCATTATTCCATACGTAAGCGTGGGCAATGAGAACTTCGATGCACAGTTTTTGGACTTTTTGGAGTCTTTTCTTCCTTCGGCAACGAGTGATTACTTTGGCGATATCTACCAGCAGATAAAAGACCAAAAGCAAGGAGGCCTATTGTCCTCTGCGTTTATTTTGTCCATTTTTCTTATGGCAAATGGCGTCAATGCCATATTTGGGGGATTTGAGAATTCCTATCATGTTGAATTGACAAGGAACTTTTTTCGTCAGTATGCTTATGCCTTAATGGTAGGCCTGATTCTATCCATTTTATTGATTGTGGGTGCTGTGGCCTTCGTTTATTTTGAATTTTATATTGTGGAATATACCAGTGAATATCTGGGTAAAACGTTAGGGTACGATGTGGAGAAAGGGGATACCATTGGCATACAAGTGGCGAAAATCCTTTTCTTCCTTTGTTTGTCTTACTTTACCACTGCCATACTTTATTATTTTGGTACTGCGGAAGGTAGAAAAGCCCGATTCTTTTCTGCAGGTGCACTAATGACGACCCTATTGTTTTTATTGACTTCATATCTTTTCGGAATATACGTAGAGAAGTTTGCACGCTACAACGAACTTTACGGCGCTTTGGGAGGATTGTTGATTTTAATGGTGTTCATATGGCTGAATTCTAATATATTATTGTTAGGTTTTGAACTGAACGCAACCCTTAACTCTTTAAAAAAACGACATGAAAAGCAGCAAAACCCTGAATAAATGGATATTTCTCGCCTGTTTTCTGCTTTGCCAGATAACTTGGTCACAATCCGTTTTCGGAAAATGGAAAACCATTGATGACCGCAATGGAATCACCAAGGCTATCATAGAAATATATAAGGAAGATGGATTGATGCACGCCAAGGTTGTTGAAATTTTGGAGGATGGCAAAAAAGGGGCTTTGTGCACTAAATGCGAAGGTGATAAAAAAGATAAGCCCATTCTCGGCATGAAGATCATGGAGGATTTCGAGAAGAACAATAAAGGTATTTACAAGGGAGACACCTTGTTCGATCCTGAACAGGCCATGACTTTTAAAGGAAGGGTGTGGTTGGATGAGGATAATGAGAACCGACTTAAAGTAAGAGGGTATTTGGCATTTTTATACAGAACCCAAACATGGCACAGGGTTGTAGAGAATTGATGTATGGATTATTTTTTGGACGTTGTTCTGCCCATTCCTTTAGAAAAACTCTTTACCTATAAGATTTCGGAGGCCGAAGCGGATTTTATCAAGGAAGGAATGCGCGTGGCCGTTCCTTTTGGTAAATCAAAAATATATACGGCCCTTGCGTATCGCGTACATCAAAATGCACCTGAAGCCTACGAACCCAAGGAAATTTATCAAATTCTTGATGAGCACCCTGTAGTAACAGAAGTGCAGCTCAAGCATTGGGAATGGGTGGCCAAATACTATATGTGCACCTTGGGAGAGGTAATTCGGAGCGCCCTGCCCAGTGCTTTTATGTTGGAAAGCGAAACACTGGTTTTGCCCAATAAAAATGCAGAAGTTGATGAATCGGAACTTACTGATGACGAGTTTCTGATATTTGAAGCATTACAACATCAAACTGCTTTGAAAATTTCTGAGGTAAGCGACATTGTCGACAAGAAAAATGTACTGAAGCTCATAAATATGCTGGTCCACAAAGGCGTGGTGCTGCAAAAAGAGGAATTGTACGAGCAATACAAACCTAAATTGGTCCGCTACGTCAAACTTTCCGAAAAATATGATGACGAAGAAAAACTAGCCGATTTACTGAACGAGCTAGCCCGAGCGCCCAAACAAAGCCAAGTAGTACTGTCCCTATTTCAACTAAAGGCCAAAAGCACCAAACCCATTCCCATTGCCGAATTGGAAAAGGAAAGTGGGGCTTCCCGAGCTGTTGTCAAGGCGCTAATTGATAAAGATATTCTAGAGGAATACCACATCCGGAAAGACAGGGTAGAGTTTGATGAGCGCTCCGATGCATCAAAGCATATAGATTTAAATGAATACCAGCATCAGGCTTTGGAGGATATCCATAAAGGTTTTGATCAAGGTAAGCCCGTATTACTACATGGAGTTACATCATCGGGAAAAACGGAAGTTTATGTGAAACTGATTCAAAAATGTTTGGATGAGGGCCAACAAGCCCTTTATTTACTGCCAGAAATAGCATTGACCTCCCAATTGATTAATAGGCTGAGGCATTATTTTGGACATCAAGTATCCGTTTACCATTCAAAATATAGTATCCATGAAAGGGTCGAGGTATGGAACAACGTACTGAAAAATGCCGAAAAGGCCCGGATAGTGATCGGTGCCCGTTCGTCCCTCTTCCTTCCCTTTTCCAATTTAGGTTTGGTCGTGGTGGACGAGGAGCACGAAAGCTCCTTTAAACAATTTGACCCTGCACCGCGCTACCACGCCAGGGATGCCGCTGTGGTTTTGGCCGCCCTACATAAGGCAAATATTGTTCTGGGGTCGGCAACACCGAGTATTGAGAGTATGTTCAATGCCAAGACCCATAAATATGGCTACGCTTCCATTGCACATAGGTTTGGCGATGTGTTGATGCCTGATATCAACTTGGTGGATATCAAAGAAGCTACCAGAAAACGCCGAATGAAGGGCCATTTTTCCGAAGTACTCGTTAAGGCCATTACCGATGCGCTGGAAGAGGGGGAACAAATCATTCTTTTTCAAAATAGAAGGGGGTTCGCTCCTGTGGTGGAATGTACTACCTGCGGTCATGTGGCGCAATGTCCCAATTGCGATGTAAGCTTAACGTACCACCAGCATAGAAACCAATTGCGTTGCCATTACTGTGGTTATCACATGGCGTTGCAGCAGGCTTGTTTGGCTTGTGGCAGTCCCACTTTGGACAATAAAGGCTTTGGTACCGAACAAATTCAACAGGAGTTGGGGCAGTTGTTTCCAGATGTTTCCGTGGGGCGAATGGATTTGGATACTACTCGAGGAAAATATGCGTATGAAAAGATTATCTCCTCTTTTGAAAATCAAGAGATGGATATTTTGGTAGGTACCCAAATGGTGACCAAGGGGCTTGATTTCAGAAATGTAAGTCTGGTAGGCATCATGAATGCGGATTCCATGCTCAATTTCCCCGATTACCGAGCCCATGAGCGTAGTTTTCAAATGCTGACACAGGTAGCGGGTAGGGCAGGGCGCACTCAAAAACGAGGTAAAGTACTGATTCAGACCTATAACCCCTACCATCAAATATTGCAGCAAGTCACCACGAACAGTTACGATAAAATGTTCAAGGAGCAGTTTTACGAAAGGGAACAGTTTAAGTACCCACCTTTGGTGCGTCTTATCAGAATCACGTTAAAGGATAAGGACTTCAATAAATTGAACGAAGCTGCGGATTGGTTGGCGGGTTCGTTGCGCAATGTGCTCGGTGCAAACATTCTTGGGCCCGAATATCCGCCGGTGGCACGAATTCGACGAGACTATCTTAAAAATATAATGATCAAGATTCCGCGAGATCAACCGTTGGCACAAACAAAAAATAGCATTAAAAGAATTGAAAAATCTTTTAATGCTATTTCCAAGTATAAAAGTGTAAGACTGGTCTACAATGTGGACCACATATAATTATACATTGGCCAGCGCTTCTGCTAGTTCTGTCTTTTTGTTTCTACTTAAAGGAATCTGTCTGCCCCCTACTTCAACATTTTTACTGTTGAATTTTTCAATCTTCTCCAGATTCACAATATAAGATTTATGGATACGTAGAAATTTTTCGGACGGCAATTGCTTTTCGAAAGATTTCATGGTGGAAAGGATTACGATATTGGCCTCATCTGTGACCAATTTAATGTAATCTCCCAAAGCCTCGATCCATTTGATATCATTTAGGATCACCTTACGTTTTTTGAGGTTACTCTTAACAAAGATGTGCTCTTCGTCCTCATCAACCCTGTTCATTTGTTCGTATTTGGCAACGGCTCTTTTTACAGAAGCTTCAAAACGTGCCAAAGTAATGGGTTTGTGAAGGTAATCGGTAACGTCGTAATCGAACGCTTTAAGTGCATAATCAGGTTTTCCGGTAATCAGAATAACCTGTGGAGGGTTCTCTAGGGCCTCTAGAAGGTCAAAACCGCTGATGATTGGCATTTCAACATCTAAAAAGATAAGGTCAATTTCATGGTTTTTCAGGCCATTTTTAGCTTCAATGGCGTTACTGTACTCAGCAACCAAAGCTAGGTGTGGATGATTGTTGACCAACTTCGCAACAGCCATGCGCTGCATCGAGGAATCGTCTACAATTATACTTTTTAATTTCATAGAATGGGGTGATTTGTAGGGTTTTAAATCATCGGCAAATTACATAAAAAAGCCGTTTAGGAGCAACAAAAGATGTAAACATGGTATATTTTGTTGTGTAAATTGCCATATGTGTTATTTAGGTTCATTGGGTTTTTTATTGTTGATAACTCTTGTACTTAAACGAAGTTTTTTTACTTTTCTTGCAGGGTGAAAGAAATATTATTAATTTTGCGCTCCTTTAAAAATATATTATAATGAACCATTACGAAACTGTTTTCATTTTGAATCCCGTTCTATCTGAGACCCAGATAGAGGAAACAGTCAAGAAATTTGAAGATTTCTTGATTAAGAATGGTGCCAAAATGGTCTCCAAAGAAAACTGGGGACTTAAAAAATTGGCCTATCCCATTCAGCACAAGAAAAGTGGATTTTACCACTTGTTCGAATTCCAAGCTCCAGGTGAGGCTATTGGCCCATACGAGTTGGAATTGAGAAGAGATGAGCGCGTTATGCGTTTTTTGACCGTTAAATTGGACAAGCATGCAATTGCTTGGGCGGAAAAAAGAAGAAACAAACTAAAAGCAAAGGCATAAGGGTATGGCATCTATTGAGCAACAAGCAAAATCGAAAAAAGACGGGGAAATCAGATATTTGACCCCGCTTAACATTGAAACCAGCAAACAAAAGAAGTATTGTAGGTTCAAGAAATCAGGTATCAAGTACATTGATTACAAAGACCCGGATTTTTTGATGAAGTTGGTTAACGAGCAAGGTAAATTGCTACCAAGAAGACTTACAGGTACTTCCTTGAAATACCAAAGAAAAGTGGCGCAGGCCGTAAAACGTGCCCGTCACCTAGCGTTAATGCCGTATGTTGGCGATATGTTGAAATAAAAAACACCAGAGAATGGAACTTATTCTAAAAGAAGATGTACAGGATTTGGGATTTAAGGATGATATCGTCACCGTAAAGAACGGTTACGGCAGAAACTTCCTTATCCCTCAAGGTTTGGCCGATTTGGCCACACCTTCTGCCAAAAAAGTTTTGGCGGAGAACCTTAAGCAAAGAGCTCACAAGGAGAAAAAAGTTATTGATGAGGCTACTAAGATTGCCGATGCATTGAAGCAATTGGAAATTAAGATTGCTGCAAAAGTTGGTGCAGGCGATAAATTGTTCGGGTCTGTAACAAATATCGATCTTGCCGCTGCCTTGGACAAAGAAGGACACCAAATTGATAGAAAATTCATCAACATTAAAGGTGGAGCTGTCAAAAGGGTTGGTCCTTACGAAGCTATTATCAGACTACACAGGGAAGTTATTGTAGAATTCCCTTTTGAAGTGGTTGCTGAGGCAAAATAAGCTTTACATCCTATGATATAAAAAAAGCCCTCCAATTTTGGAGGGCTTTTTTATGCAAAATTTTTACTTGCCTTATTGTTGCTGTTCCAAAGCAGCTCGCAATCTACCTTGGAGGTCGGCATCTGTTTGCAAGGCCATAGCTATTTTTTGGTAGCGTTCCATGGTCAAGCCTTCGTTTCCAATTATTTCTTCGATTTGTTGGGTGAAACCAACCTGCATTTGTTGAATCTTGTTCATTAGCATGCCAAAACGTTCTTTTTCCTCATCACTGGCATCAACTGTTTTTTCGGGAGAAGCCGAGGCTTGGTACATTTCGTTGAATCGGTTGGGGTCAAACCCACTCTCCTTAACAGTTTGCATTACCTGTTGCTGGGCTTCCATATTTACTTTTTGAATATCTTGAAAAGCAGAAGCTATTTTATTCAGTTCGGCATCGCTAACCTCCACCTGCTCTTGCGCGTTCACATGCGAAAATCCACATGCACCAATGGCTGCTATACAAACCACTAAAGTTTTAAATGATTTTAAAAATCTCATTCTCTACGTGTTTTATTAATAATGTTAGTTTCCGAAACTACAATAAATAAAAGGGCTTGCCAAAAATCAAAGCCAATAAGGATGTTAATCTAAACTTAAAGGAAATGAGGGAAAATAAGGTATTCCATGGTTTTCTTAATGTAAAAACAAGGCGGTTCTCCCTAGCCTTTTATATTTTTGCAGCATGAAGTACAGAAGATTGACAAAGGAGCAATTAGAGGAGCTCCACCCTGAATTTATCAACTTTTTGGCGACTCAATCCATCACCGCGGAAGAATGGGATACCCTAAAAAAAGAAAAGCCTGAAGTTGCCGAGGAAGAGATAGATGTTTTTAGTGATTTAATCTGGGAAGGTGTGTTGAGCAAAGTGGAATATTTGGAAAATGTATCCGAGCGGCACATGAACCTATTTCATTTGACAGAAAAGGAAATGAAATTATTGTCGGTAAAGATTTTGAACCCGGAAATTGATTTAAGGACCGAGGTAGGCTTCGGTTGGTTCAAGCGTAACTACCAATCCGATTTTGTTGAATATCTGTCCGCTTCCAAGGCCTATAGTGAAGACAAGAATGTGGATAAGTTCGAGTTGATCAAGCAAGGTGCTGTAATCACAAAAGGGGAGCTGTACCAATGGTTTGAGCAGATCATGGAACATTGATGGATAATATTTTATAAGTAATATTATCCGGTGAAAGTTAAGCGACCATAGAACCCTAAACCCTTTCACCTTTCACCCTCGACCTATGGCCCTTGACCCTTGATCTCTTCACCTTTGACATCGACCAAAAACGTATATTTGCACGAGAATTTAATACCACATGGCAAAGAAACCATCTATACCAAAAGGAACCCGTGATTTTTCACCTGCAGAGGTAGCCAGGCGCAACTATATCATCCAAACCGTAAAAAAGCATTTCGAAACTTATGGTTTTCAGCCGATTGAAACTCCTTCTTTTGAGAATTCGGAGACCCTAATGGGTAAATATGGGGATGAAGGTGACCGTTTGATATTCAAAATCTTGAATTCGGGTGATTTTATCTCCAAGGTGGATGATGTAACTTATAGTTCCAAGAACTCAGCCTCTTTAACTCCTAAGATTTCAGAAAAAGCCCTGCGTTACGATCTTACCGTTCCTTTTGCCCGTTATGTGGTCATGCACCAGAACGAGATAGATTTTCCGTTCAAGCGCTATCAAATTCAGCCTGTTTGGCGTGCGGACCGTCCACAAAAGGGGCGTTTTCGTGAGTTTTATCAGTGCGATGCCGATGTGTTGGGAGCGGACTCTTTGCTTCAAGAAGTGGAGTTCGTGCAGTTGTACGATGCTGTTTTTACCGATTTAGGCCTAAAAGGGGCAACCATTAAAATCAACAACCGAAAAATATTGTCGGGCATTGCCGAAGTGATCGGGGCCAAACATTTATTGGTGGACTTTACAGTGGCATTGGACAAATTGGACAAGATAGGAGAGGAGAAGGTAAAAGCGGAAATGTTGGAAAAGGGAATCTCCGAAAACGCCATTGCCAAGGCACAACCGTTATTTGATATGTCGGGAACTGCATCCGAGCAATTGGAAAAGCTAAAAACCATCCTTGCCGACTCCGAGATTGGAATGTTGGGTGTCTCCGAATTG
This sequence comes from [Muricauda] lutisoli (nom. illeg.), assembly GCF_017313105.1. Lineage (GTDB taxonomy): Bacteria > Bacteroidota > Bacteroidia > Flavobacteriales > Flavobacteriaceae > Flagellimonas > Flagellimonas lutisoli. Next base: position 730,326 of record NZ_JAFLND010000001.1, read on the forward strand.
GAAGAGATTATCTCCACCATTGATATGGTGGGACTGCAATCGGCCAGCCTTCAATTGGATGTGACACTCGCCCGTGGTTTAAATTACTATACTGGCGCTATTTTTGAAGTAGCTGCACCTGAGGGAGTAAAAATGGGTTCCATTGGTGGTGGAGGCCGTTACGATGACCTTACCGGTATTTTTGGACTCAAAGATGTGAGCGGCGTCGGTATTTCCTTTGGACTGGACCGTATTTACTTGGTTTTGGAAGAATTGAACCTGTTCCCTGACAGCTTGGATACTTCGTTGGACGTACTCTGCCTCAATTTTGGAAAGAAAGAAGGAACAGCGGCCTTAAAACTGGTATCTGGACTGCGTAAGCAAGGTCTAAGGGCTGATTTGTATCCTACGGACACCAAAGTGCAGAAGCAGTTCAAATATGCGGATAAAAGGGGAGTGCCTTACGTGATTCTTTTGGGGGACCAAGAGTTGACAGATGGTAAATTTGTGGTCAAAAATATGAAGACAGGTGACCAGAAGGACTATTCTTTGGATGCAACCGAAGCATTTGTGGAAAAGGTCAAGTCCGGTTTTTAATCTCTTTTATGATGGTTTTGTAATACGTAGGTCCGTGTGGCACATATTTGCCCATGCTGGCCAAGCCCCAAGTTTCCTCAGCGAATTTAAATAAAGGAACCAAGGCCAGATCCGCCACCTCATTTTCCTGTTTTTTAAGTTGATTCAAGGGCACCTGCAACTTGCACAAAAAAATGTGATGCAGTTCGGCATCAATAAAATTTTCTGAGATTTTATGAATGGCCTTAAAAGTGCCCAAGGGCTCCAAATCGGATTCCGAGATGGTCAGGCCCACTTCTTCCTCGACTTCTCGAATGGCCGCGGTAATAATTTCCTCTCCTGCAGAAACGTGCCCAGCGACCGAAACATCCCAAAGTAGGGGATGGGTGGCCTTGTTTTCGCCCCGTTGTTGAATCAAAACTCGGCCATCTGGAGTGTAGAGCCAAACATGGATGGTCGGATGAAGCAAACCTTTTCGGTGCGCTTCCGATTTTAAACAGGATTCACCTGTAGGTTTTCCTTGTTCGTCCAAAATGTCAACTCGCTCATCCATATTACATAAAGATAAAAAAAAGTCACCCTGAAGATGTTTCAGGGTGACATAATTTTAAATCTGATCAAGGATGATGCCTGCTCAGTTAATCAAAATAACTGAAGGTCTCTCCTTCTTTAATGTTCAATAAGGTTTCGTATATCAAACGGATAACGTTCTCTACATCATCTCTATGGACTGTTTCCACCGTGGTATGCATGTAGCGCAAGGGCAGCGAAATCAAAGCTGAAGCTACACCTCCGTTACTATAGGCAAAAGCATCGGTATCCGTTCCCGTGTACCGTGACGATGCATTACGCTGGAATGGAATTTTATGGGACTCCGCGGTTTCCAAAATACGCTCGCGCAATTTGTTCTGTACGGCAGGGGCATAGGAAATTACGGGACCGTCACCAATTTTGGTCTCCCCCTCGGTCTTTTTATTGATCATGGGAGTAGTGGTATCATGGCACACATCCGTTACAATGGCCACGTTGGGTTTAATGGTCTGCGTGATCATTTCGGCACCTCGCAGTCCTATTTCTTCCTGTACCGAATTGGTAATGTACAACCCAAAAGGCAGTTCTTTTTTGTTTTCTTTGAGCAAACGGGCCACCTCGGCGATCATGTAACCTCCCATTCTATTGTCCAATGCCCTGCAAACAAATTTGTCCTTGTTCAATATCTGGAATTGGTCGGGGTAGGTAATCACGCAACCTACGTGTACGCCCATTTTTTCCACTTCTTTTTTGTCCTTGGCACCTATATCTATAAAGATGTTGTCCAATTTCGGTGGTTCCTCCTTGGATTTGTCCCTGGTATGGATGGCCGGCCATCCGAACACACCTTTTACAATACCCTTTTTGGTATGAATGTTCACCCATTTGGAAGGTGCTATTTGATGGTCGCTTCCTCCGTTTCGGATAACGTAAAGTAAGCCTTCATCGGTGATATAATTAACGTACCAAGAAATTTCATCGGAATGCCCTTCGATCACAACCCTGTATTTTGCATCTGGATTAATGACGCCTACGGCTGTTCCATACGTGTCCGTTATAAACTCGTCCACATAAGGTTTTACATAGTCCATCCAAATTTTTTGCCCTTCCCATTCATAACCTGTGGGAGAGGGATTGTTCAAGTATTTTTCTAAAAACTCGAGGGATTTTTTCGTGATGATTTTCTCTTTTGCCATGAATCTGATTTAGTACACAAACATAAGAATATTCACTTTTATTTAATAACCAAATCATACCTTTATACGTACTTTTGGCAAGACTATTGAGGAAGAAATGTTATGCTGCGTAACTGTTTTCTTATTGTTTTTCTGGCATGCACTGCCCTCGGGTTTGCTCAGGAACCGCAGAAGGATTCCATTGTAAGCCAAAGGGATTCCATTGCCAATGATTCCATAGAGGATTATTACGTTCGGTTTGAAGGAGACTCTATTTTGATGAGCTCTATCGAATTGGATGAAGTATACCTTTTTGGCAAGCTCGATTTTGCCAACCGAAAGGATAAATTGCGTTACTATATTCTCCGCAGAAAAACACTGAAGGTGTATCCCTATGCCAAATTGGCCGCTGAGCGATTAGTGGAGTTGAACGATAGTTTACAACATATTAAAAAACGGAGGCACCAAAGGCGATACACCCGAAAGGTTCAAAAATATATTGAAGGTGAATTTTCTGAAGAGCTCAAAAAACTGACCCGTACCGAAGGACAGATACTGGTAAAATTAATTCATCGTCAAACAGGTACAACCGCCTTTGATTTGGTCAAGGATTTGCGGAACGGATGGCGTGCGTTTTGGTACAATACCACGGCCAGTCTATTCAAAATCAGTTTAAAGGAAGAGTTTCTTCCGGAAGAAGTGCATGAAGATTATTTGATAGAGGATATTCTACAACGCGCCTTTGCGGCAAGTAGGTTGGAGCGACAAAAATCTGTTCTGGATTATGATTACGCCCAGCTTACGAACAAATGGAAAAACCGACCGCCAAGTACCGGCAATTAGTTTTTGGATTTTTTTCCAAAAATGGCTTCCATTACAATGCTAACGGACCTAAAACCTAAATATATGGCCAAAATGGCACAGATAAAGCCCAAGATCAAAACAGGCCAATAAAAGGGGTGTCCTTCATTTTTAAATGCTTCGTAGATTAAAAAGGGTCCCATAAACATGGCTAGCACCGTGTATCCAAACGATTTCATTCCTTTTACCAGAAGTTCCTTGTTAGTTCGCTTCATAGGACCAAAGTAGGAATATTAGCTTATATTTAGGGGATATTGCACTAAAAATCAACCATGGAAATATTAGTTCTTGGGGTAGTGGTCCTCTTCATTATTATTGCTACCGTAAAATTTAAAATGCACCCCATTTTCTCCTTGACCATTGCTGCTATAGCTTCTGGTTTTTTATTGGGGATAACACCAAAAGATATCATGTCCACCATGGCCGAAGGCTTTGGAAATACCCTATCGGGCATAGGGTTGGTAATTGCTTTTGGGACAGTTATCGGTATTTATCTAGAAAAAACAGGGAGCACGCAAGTTCTTGCCAATAGTATTTTAAAAGTGATAGGCTTAAAACGTTCTCCTTTGGCCCTGAATTTGGCTGGATTTGTCATTTCCATACCAGTATATTGCGATTCGGGTTACATCATACTTTCTTCCTTGAACAAAGCTATCAGTAAGAAAACGGGTATTCCCACCTTGGTTTTTGCCATCGCCTTGGCTACAGGATTGTATTCTGCCCACGTTTTTGTCCCTCCCACACCTGGACCATTGGCCGCAGCTGCTATCTTGGATGCCGATTTGGGTATGGTACTGATTTTTGGGCTAGTGGTCGCCATACCTGTTTCCATTTCAGGATATTTTTGGGCACGGTTCATTGGAAAATCATTACAAGAGGATCTAACTGCCCAGGATGTTAAAGAAAAGGAAGAAGTTTTGTCCACGGTAAAGCCATTTCAAGCTTTTCTACCTTTACTTGTCCCTATAATTTTGATTGCGATGAAATCTGTTGCGGATTATCCAACCCACCCTTTGGGTGAAGGTTTGGTATTCAGTATTCTCAATTTTCTGGGCAGTCCCGTAATTGCATTACTTATTGGTGTTTTCTTTGCCTTTGCTTTAGGTAGAAAAGTTTCTGTTGAAGAGAAAACGGGATGGGTGCCCGAAGCTTTTAAGCAAGCAGGGGCCATTGTGTTGATAACGGGTGCGGGAGGTGCATTTGGGGCCATTCTTCGTACCATGGACATTGCCTCCATCATTAATTTGGAATCCAGCACAGGTATTGGTGGGCTTTTGATTGCTTTTGTGATTTCTGCTGTGCTCAAAACCGCCCAGGGATCATCAACAGTTGCCATTATTACCACTTCGGCCATAATTGCCCCTTTACTGGAAACTTTCGGCTTGGTTTCCATTACCGATAAGGCGTTGGCTGTTCTTGCCATTGGAGCAGGAGCCATGACGGTCTCCCATATCAATGACAGTTATTTTTGGGTAGTCTCACAGTTTTCAAATATGAAAGTGAAAACCGCTTTGCGTGGGCATACCCTTGGCACTTTGGTTCAGGGTACCGTTGGTATTTTGATGATCCTATTGCTTTATGCAATTGTTTAATGATGAATCATTGAATGGTAAGGGTCGCAGTGTATTCTTGTACTACTGCAAAATATCCCAGCGCATAATCGTTGGGACGTTCCACATTATCCAAAACGGTCACGTTGTCGAGCCCTGTTACATCAAAAACGTTGCCTCGAACAGTGGCAACGGGCGTTTGAAAAACACCGCCATTGTTTTCTGTTTGCTCCAATATTAAATCCATGTAATTGTAGAAGTCTTCGGTAGCCCCCAAAATGCTTACGGTAATATCTTGTCCTACCTCTAAATTTTCATCATAGAAATAGGAAAACTCAAATTGTTGTCCCTGAAAGAATTCATCTTCGACAGTTTGAAATTCACTGTTCATAAAATCGAACACGTAAAAGTTGTCATTGTCCCCATCATCGGTAAATGTTACGATGATTTCCGTTTCCTCTTCATCAAAAAGCGTATCGTCTCCCTGTTCCAAATTATCCAATGGAACGGTTGGGGCGTATTTTGTCTGGGCAAAATATTGTTTTCCTTTATGGGTGACCTGCAAAATAAATGTCACGTTAGGTTCGGCTGCAGCGGTCCTGATGCGTTGGTCTGTTGTAAAATCGGGGTCCGGAACATAAACTCCTGTCCCTGGCGCTTCCTCGGTAAGGTTGGAGAAAGCTAGGCTTTCAAACAGTCCGTTATCGTTGAGCACTCCATAACCAATTACGGCACTTTCAACTTGTGTGGGTTGGTTCTCATCGAAAAAAACACTGGTTTCGCGCATGGTAATTCTCACATCCACAAACTCCTCACTTTTATCCACACGCAAGAGCCCATCCACAACCAATCTGGTCTCCACTTCCGGTAAATCTACATCAACAACGTCTTCACAGGAGCCGAGGAACAAAACAATAAGCATATAAGCCATTAGATTCTTCATACCCTTAAAATTTAAAGTTATAGGTTACCGATGGGATAATGCCAAATATAGAAGTCCGTATGGCCTCGTTTCTTCCCGTATCTTCATTTTCCCTAAAATTAATGGATGCTGCATTTCTACGACTATAGGCATTGTAAATGCTGAACACCCATTCCGATTGTATTTTTTTACGTTTGTTGCGTTTAGGGGTTAAGATTGCGGAGATATCCAGTCGATGGTAGTCTGGTAGTCTTTCTTTGTTCCTTAGTCCATAGTAAGGAACATTTACGCCTTCAAATTCAAATTGACCTATGGGATAATTGGTAGGTTGTCCTGTTTGATAGATGAAATTGGCATTAAAGCTCCATTTTTCATTCAACTCAAAACTTCCGTATAAGGATAGGTCATGTGTTTTGTCGTAAGGAGTACTGTACCAGTCGCCCAGATTGATCCCTGTTTCCAAATTGGAACGACCGGTATCAAAGTTTTGGGTTCGCCCCGGTGTCCTTTGTTCCGATCGGGACAGCGTATAGGCCAGCCAGCCCTGAAAGCGGCCTTGATTTTTTCTAATAAGAAGTTCCAGCCCATATGCTCTTGCCTGGCCATTCAATATGACTTGTTCGATGGCATTGTTGGCAATGAGGTTGGCCCCATCGATATAGTCTATCCTGTTTTGGATATCCTTGTAAAAGACCTCTGCTTCCAAATTATATGCTCCGCTATTTATATTTCTGAAATAACCAAGGGCATATTGATCCAAAAGCTGTGGTTCAACAAAAGGCCCGCTGGGTGTCCAAACATCCAATGGAGTAGGGGAACTTGTATTGGAAAGCAGGTGAAGATATTGTGCCAATCGGGTATAACTGGCTTTAATGGAGTTGATTTCTTTAAAGCTATAGGACATGGAAATCCGAGGTTCCAAATTGAAAAAGCTTTTGAGCGTATTGCTCCTTCCCGGATTGATCGTGTCAATGGGCTCACCTTCTCGATACGTTAATGTAAAGGGGTCAAATTCGACAGGGTTGTCGTTTTCGTAAACGAAGAATTCGTCTTGTCCCAATCTGGCAAACTGACTTGCCCTTAATCCGTATTCAACACTTAAATTATCCGTGATTTGATGCTCAATATCTATATAGGCCGCATTCTCGTTGGCATATTTTTTTGTGAGTTGTTCTTCCACAATTCCTGAATCTGGGCTGTTAGGAACGATTTTACCTGGATTAAATACATAGTAAATGCTGTTAATCCCATAGTTAAGCTGAAATCTATCGTTCAGGTAGTGTTTTAAATCGTATTTAACATTGAAGTTTTGGATTCCTGAATTCCACTCAAATCCAACAAAATCCAGCTCTAAGCCATAGTAATAATCTGAGTAGATCAGGGAAAGGTTGGAGAATAGCCTGTCGGAAAACAAATGGTTCCATCTAAAGTTCCCTACCGCATTCCCATACACATTTACAAATCTGTCACTAACATTAAAAAGGTCTCTTCCAAAGTAACCGGATAGGAAAACACTGTTGTTCTCGTTGATTTTATGGTTGATTTTGGTGTTTAAATCGTAGAAATAGGCTTTGTTGTTAACATCGAACAATGGTAAAAATAAATGTGCGTAAGAGGCCCTGCCACCTACCAAAAAAGCGGTTCTGTCTTTTTGAATCGGTCCTTCGATCAACAATCGACTGGCCACAGCCCCGATTCCTCCATTTACTTTTAATTCTTTACTGTTTCCTTCTTTCTGAAAGATTTCAAGAACGGAAGAAACCCTACCTCCGTACCTTGCGGGAATACCACCCTTAAATAGTTTAACATCTTTTATGGCATCGGGATTAAAAACCGAAAAGAAACCGAATAGGTGGGAAGAGTTGAAGACGGTGGCTTCATCCAATAAAATAAGGTTCTGGTCTACTGCTCCGCCCCTTACGTTAAATCCGGAAGATGCCTCTCCCGCACTTGTCACACCGGGCAAAAGGACCAAGGATTTTATGACATCCGCTTCGCCCAATACCACAGGGATTTGCTTGATGGTTTGGGAAGCCAGCGAGGTAACGCTCATTTGTGGTTTTCGAATATCCAATTTCTCCACATCGTCGGTCACCACGACTTCTTGCAATTCTTCCGTTTTCTCCACAAGGTTAAAATCCAGCTTTAGGTTTTTATCAAGTGTAATGGTTTTTACAACTTCCTGGAAACCTAAATAACTAACAACCACTTGATATTCTCCTTCGGGAAGGGTGATGGAATAAAAACCGTATTCATTTGTGGTCGTTCCCGTTTTTAGTTCGGAGATGGCAATGGTTACGCCAATTAATGATTCGTTACTGGTAGCTTCGGAAACAGTACCGCTTAGTGTATGTTTTTCTTGGGCCTGTAATATGAAAAAATGCCCAAACAGGGCTAGCAAAAATGCAAGATAATGTCTGGACATTTGATTGGTTTCTTTAAAAATACATATTTATGGAGTAGAGAAAAAATCTAAGTTGTGGCCACGGCATATTTTAACATATGGTGTTATAAAAAAAAAGGCAGTCATTGATTTGACTGCCTTGTTAAACTATTGATCTCTTGTGCTTGATTATCCGATAGAACTCAAAATACTGTTTAGAGTTTCACTTGGTCGCATAGCTTTTGATGCCATTTCTGGATTTGGAAGGTAGTACCCCCCAATATCTACCGGCGAACCTTGGGCATCTATCAACTCCTGGGTAATCTGATCCTCGTTGGAAGACATTGTTTCGTGAGCTTTGCTGAATATGGCTTTTAATTCCTCATCCTTATCCTGCTTTGCCAATTGCTCGGCCCAATAAAGTGCTAGGTAGAAATGGCTTCCACGGGTATCGATCTCGTTTACCTTTCTGGATGGTGACCTATCTTGGTTCAAGAACTCCTCGGTTGCTTTGTCCAACGCATCGGCCAGTACCTGAGCTTTTTTGTTGTTGTTTTTATCTCCGAAGAATTCCAAAGAAACGGCCAATGCCAAGAATTCACCAAGGGAATCCCATCTTAAGTGACCTTCCTCCAAGAATTGTTCGACGTGCTTTGGAGCGGAGCCACCGGCACCAGTTTCGAACAGCCCACCGCCGTTCATCAAAGGAACGATAGAAAGCATTTTTGCACTGGTTCCCACTTCTAAAATAGGGAAGAGGTCGGTCAAGTAGTCTCTTAATACATTGCCGGATACGGAAATAGTGTCTTTTCCTTCCTTCATGCGCTTCAAAGTGAACTTGGTCGCTTCAATCGGTGAGAGGATTCTAATGTCCAATCCTTCGGTATCGTGGTCTTTAAGGTAAAGGGTTACTTTTTTGATCAATTCGGCGTCGTGCGCCCTGTTTTCATCCAACCAGAAAACAGCTGGAGTATCTGTGGCCCTTGCTCGAGAAACGGCCAATTTGACCCAATCCTGAACAGGAGCATCTTTTACTTGGCACATTCTCCAGATATCACCTTCTTCCACTGGGTGCTCTATTAATGTTTCGCCTGCGGCATTCACCACTTTTACCGTTCCATTTTTCTCAATTTCGAAAGTTTTATCGTGGGAACCATACTCTTCGGCTTTTTGAGCCATTAAACCAACATTGGGAACCGTTCCCATGGTTTTGGGATCAAAAGCTCCGTGTTCTTTGCAAAAATCGATAGTGGCTTGATAAACCCCCGCATAACTGCTATCAGGTATGATGGCCTTGGTATCTTGAAGTTCACCGTTCTTGTCCCACATTTTACCGGAATTCCTGATCATGGCGGGCATGGAGGCATCAATAATCACATCACTGGGTACATGCAGGTTGGTAATGCCCTTATCGGAATTTACCATGGCCAAGTCAGGTCCGTTTTCAATACTTTCCTTTATGGCCCCTTCAATCTCTTTGTGTTGTTCTTCGGGCAACTTTCCGATTTTATCCAACAAGGTTTCCAATCCATCGTTTGGATTGATTCCCAATTTTTCGAAAGTATCTCCGTAGTTTTTGAACAATTCCGAAAAGTAAACTTGTAAAGCGTGACCAAAAATGATAGGGTCGGAAACCTTCATCATGGTCGCTTTAAAGTGTAATGAAAGTAAGATGTTGTTTTTCCTCGCATCGGCAATTTCCTTGGTCAAAAAATCGACCAATGCTTTTTTGCTCATTACCGTGGCATCGATGACCTCTCCTTTTAAAAGGGAAAGCTTGTCTTTTAATACGGTCGTGCTTCCGTCTTTACCTATCAACTCAATACGGATTTCATCCGGATTGGCCATGGTCAACGATTTTTCGTTGGATTTAAAATCGCCGTGAGACATGGTGGCCACATGGGTTTTGGAGTCGGAAGACCATTCGCCCATCGTATGCGGGTGTGCCTTGGCGTAATTTTTAACGGCCTTGGGTGCGCGTCTGTCCGAGTTTCCTTCTCGAAGTACTGGGTTTACCGCACTACCTTTTACTTTATCGTATTTGGCCTTGATTTCTTTTTCTTCGTCGGTTTTAGGTTCGTCCGGGTAGTCCGGTAATTTATATCCTTTACCCTGAAGTTCCTCAATGGCTTCTTTCAGCTGAGGAATGGAAGCACTGATGTTGGGAAGTTTGATAATGTTGGCCTCAGGGGTCTTGGCAAGTTCGCCCAAAATGGACAAATCGTCCGGAACTTGCTGTTCCTTGGTCAACAACTCTGGAAACACAGCGGCAATTCTACCGGCCAAAGAAATGTCTTTGGTCTCTACTGAGATATTGGCGGTTTCGGTGAATGATTTTACAATAGGTAAGAAGGATAATGTTGCTAAGGCAGGAGCCTCATCTGTTTTGGTATAATAAAGTTTAGCCATTTATATGTATTTGTTTGAGCGATTGCAAATATACGATTTATGGACGGTGAAGTATGGATGGAAATAACTAAAAGTGTGGGTTTTTAATGAGAATTTGTTAAAAAACAAAAGCCATATCTATGTTTTCACTTAGATATGGCTTTCAGAATGGGATCAAGTTTTCTTTGCATTGCTACAAAACCAAACAATCTGATGATTGCCCTTGAAACCCTTCGACGTTTACTCTGCTATGTTCTTAATTTTTCAACTAAACTACATTCTACAAAGTGTACTGTTGTATTCCTAAACTTTATCAAAACAGAAAATTGCTCTCCTGTTCGCACATAAAATTTATTATTTCTCATCAGGTTTCGCCGAAGCTACTCCTCATTTGAAATTCCTTTTGTGATCAGTAGTGTTACCAATTAAAAGGGAATCCACAGTTTTAAAGAACGTCAACTTTAAATCGACACAATCGTGATGGTATCACTATCATATCTTCGACTAAAGTAGAACGCAAAACTAAAATTTGCAACTTTTTAAAACATTAAAAATCAACATGATATGAACCGAAGTTATTAACAATTGTTCATAAAAAAAGCACCCTTTTGAGGTGCTTTTTCCTGTTGTATGGAATATGGATTATCCCTTAACTTCTTTGATACGGGCCTTTTTACCGGTAAGACCTCTAAAGTAGAAGATTCTAGATCTACGTACTTTACCTTTTTTGTTTACTTCAATTCTTTGCAAAGCAGGCATGTTTACCGGGAAAATTCTTTCCACACCTACAGTACCTGACATTTTGCGAATGGTGAAAGTTTCGGTGGCACCGCTTCCTCTACGTTGTATCACTACACCCTTAAAGAACTGGGTACGCGTTTTTTCACCTTCCTTAATTTCGTAATAAACAGTGATGGTGTCACCAGCTGAAAATTTTGGAAATTCTTTTTTTGGAACAAATTCGTCTTCAACAAATTTTACTAAGGATTCCATTTTTGTTTTTTTTAGTGTTTTTACAAGACCAACTTTCACGGATTTCGTCAGAGGTTGATTTTGAGATTGCAAAAGTAATGCAATATTTAGAAATAGCAAGCAGTTTTTTGGCGTTTTTGAATTTTGAGCGCCTTATTCCTCCAAAAGGTCGGGTCTTCTTTCTTGGGTCCGTTCCAAAGCCTTTTGTTCCCGCCATTTTTCAATCTTTGGGAAATTACCGCTAAGCAGTATTTCTGGGACCTTAAGTCCTTTATAATCTGCAGGTCGCGTGTAAACGGGCGGGGCCAATAAATTATCTTGAAACGTATCTGTTAGGGCAGAGGTCTCATCGTTCAGAACACCTGGCAACAATCGAATTACGGCATCGCATAATATGGCGGCGGCCAATTCGCCTCCCGACAGTACATAATCACCAATGGAAATCTCACGGGTAACGAACATATCCCTCACCCGTTGATCCACACCTTTATAATGTCCGCAGAGTATTATAATGTTCTTTTTCAGCGATATCTCGTTGGCCATGCCTTGATTAAGGGTATTGCCATCGGGTGTCATGTAAATGATTTCGTCGTAATCACGTTCCGACTTGAGCTTTGAAATGCATTTATCAATAGGTTCGACCATCATTACCATGCCGGCGCCACCGCCAAACTGGTAGTCGTCTACCTGCTTATAGTTGCCGATTGAAAAGTCTCTTAAATTATGAAGATGCACCTCGACCAGTCCCTTTTCGATAGCGCGTTTTAAAATGGATGCTTCAAACGGACTTTTTAAAAGTTCGGGCAGTACGGTGATAATGTCTATCCGCATGGACATTGTTGCTGTCTATTGATTTGCCGCAAAAGTAAGGAATGCTAGCACAATTATGGCATAAAAAAGAAAGGCTTCCTTTTTTTGGAAGCCTTGATTCTTATTTTTTTTGTTTGTTCAGCTCATCCTGAAGCTGTCGGCTTATTTTCTGTTCCCGCTCCAAGGCTCTTCGCCTATGGTTCTGGTATTCTTCCTCCAGATCGGCAAGGGCGGATTTGGCCTGCTGTGTCAAGAAATTACTATTTCTAAACCTGTATATAAAGAACAATAACAGTAATAACAGTCCAAAAATAATGGACCACAATATAAAGTTGTAGGTTCCTTTACTGATCATAGCACCAAAAAATGAGATACTATCCTTTTCTTCGGTAACCGCATTTAAGTTGTTGGTAGTTTCCTGCAACTTGTTATTAAGGTCTTCTATTTCAGCGTTGTTTGCGGAAATGGTGGAAGAAAGGTCTTTAATTGTCTTATTGGCTGTATCAAGGGAATCGAATATGTTGTTTTTGGTTTCGTACAGATCCGACAATTTGATTACCTCATAACGAATACCATTGGCCCGATAGTTTCCGGACTTTCTTTCCAACTCTTCAAATTGTCCTCTAAGGGTGTTGTCCGTTTCATCGGAGGACCCATCTTCTTGAGCTTGGATTGCCAAGGTCGGGATAAGTAAGGCTAAGACGAATAAAATGCGTAAATGCTTCATGTTCAATAATGTTCTCGTATTAAATTTAGATTAAGGGCGGGACGAAATTACATCAATATACCAAATTTCAAAAAAAGAAAACAGGTTCTTTGAACAAATCGCACTCCACTAATAATACGTATAACGCCTAACTTTCGCTATATATTTCGCCAAACGGATAACTTGATGGGAATATCCATACTCATTGTCATACCAAATATAGAGCACCACATTTTTTCCACCGGGAGCTACAATGGTCGCCTTGCTGTCATAAATCGAAGGCGCTGTGGCTCCTACGATATCGGAAGAGACCAATTCATTGCTCAATGCATATTTTATCTGCTCAACCAAATCTCCCTCCAAAGCGTACTTTTTAATTATGGTATCAATACTTTCTTTGGATGTCTTGTTCTTCACTTCCAAGTTTAGAATTGCCAAAGAACCATTGGGAACGGGGACCCTAATGGCATTGGAAGAAAGTTTTCCTTTTAAAGATGGTAATGCTTTGGCAACGGCCGAACCTGCTCCTGTTTCCGTTATTACCATATTGAGTGCCGCTGCACGCCCACGTCGGTACTTTTTGTGCATGTTGTCCACCAAGTTTTGATCATTGGTGTACGCGTGAATGGTTTCCAAGTGCCCTTTTTTAATTCCGAGCGAATCCTCTATTACTTTTAGGATAGGGGTAATGGCATTGGTGGTGCAAGAGGCTGCGGAATAGATTTTGGTCTTGTCCGGGTCAAAGTCCTTGTGGTTTACACCGTGAACAATGTTGGGAACTTCTTTTCCGGGAGCGGTCAACAATACCTTGCTGGCACCTTTGGATTTTAAATGACGGGACAATTCCTTGTTATCCCTAAACGCACCGGTGTTATCTATTATTAAAGCATTGAAGATGCCATATTTGGTATAATCAATGTCTTCGGGTTGATTGGCACTAATAAACTTTACTGTTGTTCCATTAATGATGAGTGCTTGTTTTGCATCATCAATATCCACGGTACCCGTAAAAGGACCATGTACCGAATCGGTTTTTAGCAAAGCGGCTCTTTTTTCCAGAACTTCTTTGTTCAATTCACCTCGGATTACAATGGCACGCAATCGTAACTGACTTCCGCGACCTGTTTTTGCCATTAGTTCCCTTGCTACCAAACGACCAATACGTCCGAAACCATAAAGGACCACATCTTTTGGTTTTATGGCTTTGGAAGATTGCGCGCCCTTCAGCTTATCAATAACAAATGCTTTCACATTAAGGTGGGAGTTCTCATTGGAATTGTACTCATAGGTCAATTTTCCTATATCCAACTTTGCTGGTGGCAGGTTAATATCGTTGATTGCCCTAAGGATTTCAACAGAATCAAAAATCGACATTGGTTTTTGTACAAATTCCCCCGCATATTCGTGCAGGTTAATGATATCGCTTACATTTTTATCGATGATCTGGTTTTTGAACAGGACCACTTCAATGGCCTTGTCGTACCATAGGTCGCTGATAATTTTTATGAATTCTGTAGTTGCTTTTCTTCTATCTGCCTGAAAGGCAAGCTCTTTTTCGTAAGATGAAATGTCACTCATGGGTTGTGGTTGCGATTGTATCGTTTATTTTGCGGCTAAATTATATATTTCAAACGTTTTCGTAAAACATATTCGATATAAAAAAAGCGCCCTTTTTAAAGGCGCTTTTAAGTGTTTTTTCAGCACTTTTTTACTGAAGTATCATATGTTCCTTTTCACCATTTTCGTTGATCATGGTAAAACTGGTTCTGCCATATCTGGATAGTTGGCCAAAACGTTCCTTGGCATCATCAATATTATTGATCGGCTCACCATCCAATTCCACAATGACCTTGTTCTCCAAACCGTATCTTGAATAGCTTTCAGGTACATTGGTAATTTTTACGCCTTTTGAGATTCCGAATTTTTTTATATCGGCTTCGGATAAGTTTTTAACGGTAAATCCAGTGGAGGGCAAAACAACGCTAAGCTGTTTTTTAAGGACCACATTTTTAACGAGGCTTTTTCCGTCCCTGTTTAATGTAACCTCAACTTTATCCCCAGGTCTTTTGGATGAGAGATATCCAGAGAGCTCAGAAAATTTACTCACTTGGATGTTGTCTATTTGCTTTATGATATCACCTTCCTTTAAACCGGCTTCATAAGCCCCGGACTCTTCTTCCACACTGGCAATATAAACTCCTTCCAGGTCATCTATTCCCATTTCGGTTGCAGCTTCTGGATTAAGGTCTCCGCCCCTGATTCCCAGAAGTCCTTTTTGAACATTGCCAAACTCCATAATATCCTCGACTACCTTTTTGGCAATATTACTGGGCACTGCGAATGCATAACCAACATAAGAACCGGTCTGGGATGTTATAGCTGTATTGATACCGATAAGGTCACCGTTGGTGTTTACCAAGGCACCACCACTGTTTCCAGGGTTTACGGCAGCATCGGTTTGTATAAAGGACTGTGATCTTCTTGGCGATAGCGACCTGGCTTTCGCACTTACGATCCCTGCCGTTACTGTAGACGTAAGATTGAAGGGGTTGCCTACCGCAAGTACCCATTCCCCGATTTTGGCATTGTCCGAATTACCGAAAGCCAAATAGGGAAGTGCTTCTTCTGTATCAATTTTTAATAGGGCGATATCGGAATCGGCATCGGTTCCAATGACTTCTGCCTCATAAGATTTATTGTTGTTCAAGGTCACTTCCAACTGACTTGAGTTGGCGATAACGTGATTGTTGGTCACAATATACCCATCCGGAGAAATGATAACCCCGGAACCTGTCCCCACTTGAGGGGTTTGTTGACGTTCATATCCATAAAAGAATTCAGCTATACTGGAAGGGCCTCTACTACTAAGGGTCATATTTTTAACATGCACCACTGAATTGACGGTTTTTTCAGCCGCCAATGTAAAATCGGCTTCATTGATTCCGGCCCCTCTTGCAGAAGTATCCAGATTGCTGGTGGTCACCAAAGGGGTTTCTTGCACCGAAGTAACCCACCTATAGCTTTCTTTCTCAAAAAATAATTTGTAAGCTCCTAGTGTAATTGCGCCTGCAAATACAGATACTAGGAATAAACTCGCTATTTTCTTCATAATTCTATAATTATTTAACATTTAGCTTTACCAAAATTAAAGTTTTCAATTTTTGATCAGGTCGGTTTAACGCTGTTTTAACTCCAAAAAAAACCTTAAAGAATCCCATATATTTGTTCCTTTGCAGATAATCATGGAACTACAGTTTTTTAAATATCAAGGAACGGGAAACGATTTTGTAATCATTGACAATCGTCAACAGATATTTCCCAAAAACAATACCAAGCTTGTCGCAGCACTTTGTGACCGAAGATTTGGCATAGGAGCGGATGGTTTAATACTGCTCGAAAATGACAATATGGCGGACTTCAAAATGGTCTACTATAATGCGGATGGCGCAGAGAGCAGCATGTGTGGTAATGGAGGTCGTTGTTTGGTGGCCTTTGCCCATTATTTAGGGGTTATTGAAAAAGAGGCCAAGTTTAATGCAGTTGATGGATTGCACCATGCTACGGTTGAAGGAGATATTGTTAACCTGAAGATGATCGATGTGGACAAAATCCACGAAAAACAAAACCATAGCTTTTTGGATACAGGTTCCCCGCACCATGTGCAAATGGTCAAAGAACTGGAAAAATTTGATGTACAGAAGGAAGGAAAGAAACTCCGCTATGGAATTTACGGTGAATCTGGGAGCAATATCAACTTTGTGGAACAGACCAACGACAATGCTTTTGATGTACGTACCTACGAAAGGGGAGTGGAAGGCGAGACTTTTTCATGTGGAACTGGCGTAACCGCCGTTGCCTTGGCCATGCACGAGTCGGGCAAAACCGCTGCCAACGAGGTGCATATACATACGATTGGAGGCGATTTGACCATTTCTTTTGAGAAAAAGGATGGGAAATACAGTAATATCTTTTTAAAAGGACCTGCCATACAGGTATTTAAAGGAACCATAGAATGCTCAGTCTAAAAGGAGAACAAATCTATTTAAGAGCTTTGGAGCCTACCGACCTCGATTTCCTTTACAACTTGGAAAACGACACATCGGTTTGGGAGCTGAGCGGTACGTTGAAGCCCTACTCCAAAAAAGTACTCCAATTGTATTTGGATAATGCCCACAGGGATATTTATGATGTAAAACAGTTACGTCTTTGCATCAGCAATCACCAAGATAATTGTATCGGTTTGATCGATTTGTTCGATTTTGACCCCAAACACCGTCGCGCGGGCATTGGAATCATAATAGTCGAACCCGGGGACCGAAACAAAGGTGCTGGAGCGGAAGCATTGTCACTATTGTGCGATTATGCCTTTTCCACATTGGACATGCATCAGTTGTATGCCAATATCTTGGAGGAAAATGAGGCAAGTATCCATTTGTTCCAAAAAATGGGTTTTGAGGAAATTGGTGTCAAAAAAGAATGGATAAGAACCAGTCGAGGGTTCAAGAACGAAATAATGTATCAAAAGATCAACACGGATGAATCTTAAAAAAGTACTTTGGGCAACGGCCGTTCTAGGCCTTGTGGTTTGTGGTTTTATCGCCTATCAAATTTATAGCGCGATATTTAGTCCCAATACCCAATTCAATAATAATGAGGCATATGTGTACATTGCTTCGGACGCTACTTTTTCCGATGTAAAATCTTCTTTGGAGCCTTTGCTGAAGGATTTGTCCACTTTTGAAGCTGTTGCCAAGCGTAAAGGCTACATTTCCAACATAAAAGCAGGTAAGTATGCACTGAAAAAGGGGATGAACAAC
This sequence comes from [Muricauda] lutisoli (nom. illeg.), assembly GCF_017313105.1. Classification (GTDB taxonomy): domain Bacteria; phylum Bacteroidota; class Bacteroidia; order Flavobacteriales; family Flavobacteriaceae; genus Flagellimonas; species Flagellimonas lutisoli. The sequence continues at coordinate 747,996 of NZ_JAFLND010000001.1, forward strand.
AACGAGATTATCAACACCTTGCGCAGTGCCAATATTCCTGTTCAGGTATCTTTTAATAATCAGGAATCACTGGCCTTGTTGGCGGGAAGGATATCGGAACAGATTGAAGCTGATAGTTTGTCGTTGCTCAAAACGTTCAACGATACAAGTTTTTTAAAGGAATCCAAGTTTGATGACGATACCAAACTGGCGATGTACATTCCCAATACTTACGAGTTTTTTTGGAATACCGACGCAGAGAGTTTTCGCGATAGGATGAAAACCGAGTACGATCGTTTTTGGAACGAGGAACGCCTCCAAAAAGCAAAAAAAATGGGCTTAACCCCAAATCAAGTAACTTCGTTGGCGGCAGTGGTGCAAAAGGAAACCGCTAAAGTGGATGAGCGTCCGCGCGTTGCGGGCGTATATTTAAATAGAATTAGAAGAGGAATGTTGCTCCAAGCCGACCCGACAGTGATCTATGCCATCAAAAAAGAAACGGGCAATTACGATACTATTATAAAAAGGGTGCTTTTCCGAGATTTGGAAATGGATTCACCCTACAATACCTATAAATACGCAGGGGTTCCACCTGGTCCGATCACTATGCCGGATATCTCATCCATTGATGCGGTTTTAAACCCTGAAAAGCACGACTATTTATATTTTGTTGCTGATGTTTCCAACTTCGGATATCACATTTTTGCCAAGTCTTTAGCGCAACATAACCGAAATAAAGTGCAATATACCCGTTGGTTGAACCAACAAAAGGTTCTTCGATAGTGTTCTTTACCGTTGATTTTCATCACTTTAACGGATTTTAGGCCTGATTTATGAAATCTTTAAGAGCTTTAAGGTACCCATTAACTTATCTCCACCTATATTTGCCGGCCAAATTGATTTTTGATACGTATATGTATCGAGATCACAAATATGAACATTATGAAAAGATGGATAGGTTTTATACTGCATCTTGCCATGATCGTAGTTTTGACAAGTTTTGGTTCTTATACCGTAATGAAAAAAGGGGATGTTGAAATTCCTGAATCATTGAAGGTAACAACCAATTTGGAATTCTTTGCACCGCAAGATTCCATTGCACTTCTTGACGATGACGAGGTTACACCACCTCCTTTTCTGGGTAAAGCTTTTAATGGCTTTAAGGAAGCACTTGCTTTTAAAGAGTCCCAGGGTAAATATCATAGCGTAAACACATTGGGTTATTTAGGGAAATACCAATTTGGTAGCAGTACCTTACATTTGATGGGAGTTTATGATATGGATGAGTTTTTGGACAACCCAGAACTTCAGGAAAAGGCCTTTGAGGCCAATATTGCCCGTAACAAATGGATTCTTCGAAGGGATATCAAACGCTTTAACGGAAAAACTATCGGAGGAATCAAGGTAACGGAATCGGGTATTTTAGCTGCGGCACATTTGGCTGGAGCCGGGAACGTGAAAAAGTACCTACGATCATATGGACAAAACGATGTAACTGATGCTTATGGAAGTAGTATCTCGTATTATTTGAAAAAATTTGCGGGTTATGATATTTCCAACATCAAACAGCAGAAAAACGCCAAAGTATAATTGGTAAAAGGATTGTTACTAAAAAAAGCCCCGAACTTCGGGGCTTTTTTATGCTTGAATAACGTATATCGTTGGTCTTTTATCTAAATCTATTTCTATTTCACTCCATTCGTGTACACTTTTCGTGCGGATAAATTCAGTGGGTAAAGTAATGTCGCAAGCTATGCACAAACGGGTGGATTTTTGCAAGGTTCTTAATAGTTCCTTGAGCAATTTGTTGTTCCGGTAGGGGGTCTCCATAAAAATTTGGGATTGTCCTTTGTCACGGGACAATCGTTCCAAACTTTTTACCATCTTTTTACGTTCGGAATTGTCAATAGGTAAATAACCGTTAAAAGCAAAGTTTTGACCGTTCATCCCACTGCTCATCATAGCCATTAAAATAGAGGAAGGGCCTACCAAGGGAACGACCTGTATCCTTCTTTCGTGGGCAACCCGAACCACATCTGCACCAGGATCTGCAATTCCCGGGCAACCAGCCTCGGATAAAACCCCAATATCGAAACCGTGTATGCATGGATCTAAAAACGAAGGTATTTCTTCAGGATTAGTGTATTTGTTCAGCGATTGTATGTGGAGTTCAGGTTGAGGTTTGCTCGGGCTTACCCGTTTAATAAATCGTCTGGCAGTCTTTTCATTTTCCACAATATAGTGGTTGATACGTTCGATGGTCCCTTTTACGGAGATGGGCATTACCTCCAAAGGGGCGTTGTCTCCCAAGGTGGTGGGAATCAAATAGATTTTTCCCATGACCAAACCAGGTTTTTCCTCTTCCATGGGCTTAATTTAGTTTTTTCGCAATTGCCTCACAAGCCCTGTCGATCATTTGGTAGACATTTTCAAACCCATCATCGCCGCCATAATAGGGATCGGGAACTTCCTTGACGCCCAATTCCACTTCGCTTAACAACAGTTTTATTTTACCGGCTTCTTCTTGATTTTTGGCAAGACTGGCAACATCGGAAAAATTGCTTCGATCCATCACATAAATATAATCGAATTCCGAAAAATCCTGTTCAGAAAATTTTCTGCACTTCTGATTGGTTATGTTTAAACCATATTTTCGTGCCACAGCAATGGAACGTTTATCGGGAGGATTGCCAACATGGTATCCAGCAGTACCGGCAGAATCCACAAAAACGGAATCTGCATCCACTTTGGATTGTAGAATACCTTCGGCCAATGGTGATCTGCAAATATTTCCTAAGCAGACCATCAAAACTTTGGTTTTCATAAAAAATGTTGTGAGGTAATTAAGAGAATTTCTTGTTCAGATCCTCGATGTACTTTCTGAATTGCTTATCGGTTTCCGCTAGATTGTCCACAGTTTTGCAGGCGTGGAGTACGGTCGCGTGGTCGCGTTTTCCAATTTGTGAACCTATGCTTGCCAACGATGCCTTGGTAAACTTTTTTGCAAAGAACATGGCCAACTGCCTAGCTTGAACTATATGGCGTTTTCTAGTTTTGGATTGAAGCGTAGCCACATCCATTTCAAAGTAATCCGATACTACTTTTTGAATGTAATCTATGGACACTTCTCGTTTGGTGTTCTTTACAAACTTCTCTACTACCTGTTGTGCCAGCTCCAAGGTAACCTCGCGTTTGTTGAAGGAAGATTGTGCGATCAACGATATAATGGCACCTTCCAGCTCACGAATATTGGTTTTGATGTTCTTGGCCACGTGGTCAACGATTTCCTCTGGCATCTCAACCCCATCGCGGTACAACTTGTTCTTTAAAATGGATACCCGGGTTTCGTAATCAGGACTTTGTAATTCTGCGGATAGGCCCCATTTAAAACGGGACAATAAACGCTGCTCAATATCCTGCATATCCACGGGAGCTTTGTCCGATGTCAAAATTACCTGCTTGCCATTTTGGTGCAAGTGGTTGAAAATATGGAAGAACACATCCTGCGTTCCAGATTTACCTGATAAAAATTGTACATCATCAATAATGAGTACATCGATCAATTGGTAAAAATGTATAAAATCGTTTCGGGTATTCTTTTTTACCGACTCTATATATTGTTGGGTGAATTTTTCCGCCGAAATATATAGCACGGTCTTTTCCGGATACTTGTCTTTTATCTCAACACCAATTGCGTGGGCCAAGTGGGTTTTTCCCAAGCCAACACCCCCAAAAACCAATAAGGGGTTAAAGGACGTTCCACCTGGTTTATTGGCTACCGCCATACCTGCGGATCTTGCCAATCGGTTGGAATCACCTTCCAAAAAATTGTCAAAATTATAATTGGGATTTAACTGGGACTCAATTTTAATGTTTCGAATTCCAGGAATCACAAATGGATTTTTTAGTTCGGGACTTTTGGAAGTAATGGGCACGTCCAATTCCTGAGGCCCCACAGCGGTGCGGTTGGAACTTGGAATCTGTTCCGTAAAAGGTTCCTTGTTGCCGTACTTGTTTTCCATTTTTATAACATAGATCAGCTTTGCATTGGTCCCCAACTCACGCGTCAAGGAAACTTTTAAAAGCTTTACATAATGTTCTTCGAGCCATTCGTAGAAAAACTTACTGGGTACCTGGATACTGAGCGCCTTATCGGTCAGCTTTATAGGTTTGATGGGTTCAAACCATGTTTTGAATGCCTGCGGTTGGATGTTATCTTGGATAAAAGCCAAACAGTTTTTCCATACGGAATTAGCAGTAGCACTCATAGAAGTTTTTCCTTGTTTTAATGGTTAGCTTTAATATTTAAGAGTAAACATCTAAAGGGTTATAAGATGCTTATTGGATGCGACAAATATGTGAACAAATCTTTTAAAAAAAAAATCAAATTGTCATTGAAAGTTTTGTTTTTTTTTCGCATGTTACCCTCAAAATAAGCAAGCCTCTAAATATATAATTTTTCAGTTAAAAATGGGTCTAAATTCATATTCTTTTCGGGTTCGATATGCAGAAACTGATCAAATGGGGGTTGTTTACCACGGTAATTACGCACAGTATTTTGAATTGGGTAGGGTAGAGTGGTTAAGGGCTATGGGGATCACCTACAAGAGCATGGAAGATAACGGTATCATGTTGCCCGTAATTTCTTTACATATTGATTATAAAAAGTCTGCGTTATATGATGATTTACTTACTGTGCGCACTCACTTAAAATCCAAACCTTTGGTGAAAATTGAATTCGATTACGAATTGATCAACGAGTCGGGTGAATTATTGGCCACTGCAAACACCGTTTTGGCATTTATGGATAAAAAAACGGGCAGACCTATTAAGTGTCCTCATTATATTTTGGAAAAACTGGAAGACTGATCAATCCAATTGAGAAATTTCCACGTTTTGCATTTCATCGAAAATTTGAAGTGTTTCCTCTGATTCGGTCATTCGGACAGAAATAACAAGTTCACAATCCAACTCCATTTTTTGGGAAACAATGTTCAAGTTTTTCTGTTTGATGATTCGCATGACTTTGTCCATTTCCGGATATCCAAATTGCAATCGGAATTTAGCTTTGATGGTTTTCTTGACTATTTTGGCGTTTTCCAAGGCCATTTGAGCCGCAGTTTTGTAGGCCTGTATCAATCCACCGACTCCAAGTTTGGTGCCGCCAAAGATTCGGGTTACTGTAATCAGCACATTGGTAACATCAAAAGATTGTATCTGCCCATAAATAGGCATTCCCGCAGAATTGTTTGGTTCACCATCATCGTTGGCCCTGTACATTGGGTTTTCGGTTCCCAATTGCCATGCGTAGCAAACGTGATTTGCCGTATGGTACTTTTTACGGAGTTCTTCCACGATTGGTTTTACATCATCTTCCGAAGCAATGGGATGGATCTGGGCATAAAATTTACTCTTTCGGTCCTTATATAAAATCTCGGGTGAAGGTTTGGTTACTGTCCTGTAAACATCTTCTTTTTTCTCCATCAGAACAAAGCTACCAATATTATACTCAAAACGGCCAATGCAACACCGCTCCAGTTTTTAAGGCTCAGTTTTTCTTTAAACAACAATATCCCGAAAAGGGTAGAGAACATCACAATGGCAACATTATTTAACGTAAAGATGGCAGCACTGCTTAAAATGTCCGCCCGCAGGGCACGAATCAAAAAATAAATCGAGAAATAATTGGGCACGCCAAGGGCAATTCCTCCTATTATATTTTTCAGGTTGATTTTCAATGGTGTTTTTACTGCCTTCGCACCAATAAATATGAATCCGGTCAGGGCCGCAAATCCAAATATCATGGAAGAGAACACGGGTATCTCTTGGTCGGTCAAATGGATTTCTTCAAAATATTGGATGCTTGTATCAATAATACCAGAGCCCAGAAATACTAATAAGGGAAGAATTAGTGCTTTTCGGTTTATTCGTATGCTCTTTTCTTTGATGGAGGCCAAATACACGGCGACCAAGGCCAAAACAATTCCTGTGATTTGCAGTGCACTTAAATGTTCGTTGTACAACAGAACCCCCATCATTACAGGAATGGCCAACGACATTTTAGTGGCCACCGAGGCTACAGATACACCAGAGACCTGTGCTGTTCGGGCCATTAAATTAAAGATGACAATAAAAAGGACCCCTAATAATATAGGACCGATCAACCATGGTTTGTTAGTGAGGTCGTCCACACCGACCGGGCCGTCGTACAAAAAGAAACCAACCGTGCAGGCCACCACATAATTGGTGATGATGGCATAAAGCGTCTGGATTTTAAAGACATCAAATAGTTTGAAGACCACAAAAATCAAAGTGGAGCTAAGTACGCTCAGTACAAGGTATATCATTTACAATTTTGATTTTAGTTGGGTTATTTCCTCTTTGCCCACTTGTAGGTTCCATACCTTAATGCCCAAGGTAGCTGCGGAATAGGTATTCTCTTTAACATCATCCACAAAAAAGGTTTCTTCAGGTGTTAGCTTGTTCTCTTGCAGCACAAAGTCAAAAATCTCCGTATCTGGTTTCCGCATTCCTATTTCGTAACTCAGATAAAACACATCAAAAGCATTTTTAAACCTGCCGTACCGTTCCGCTCCCATTTGTGCTTTAACACATTTAATATGTAAGTCGTTGGTGTTGCTCAGCAGTATCATTTTATATTGATTCTCTGCGGCGAGCTGCTCAATAAATTCCAGTCTGTGTTCGGGGAAATCCAATAAAATGGAATTCCATGCTGTAGTTAAATATTCCCTACTGGCGTTGGGGAAGTGTGCAGATACTTCATCCAAAAAATCGGAAGATGTGATAAGTCCTTTCTCATAATTTTGAAACAAATTTTCCAGATTTGGGGTCACTTCGGTAAACCCGTGCTGTACCATAGCTTTTGCTGTCGCAGGTTTGTCCAGGTTGATGAGCACATCACCAAAATCAAGAATAATGTTTTTAATCATTGCCGTAAATGGATAAGGTATCGGTCAATATTTTTTTTTGATGCTGTAAAGTTCCTTTTAATTTAGGAGCTGGCAAACCATGTTTAAAGCAAAGGGTGCCTTTAAAAACCCGTGCTTCGTCCCACAAGTTTTCATCCATAAAGGTTTGAAGCGTTTTTGCCCCACCTTCAATGATCACGCTGGTAATGTTGTGTTCATGCAGCACATCGCAGATTTGTTGTCCCAAGTTCTCCGAATAGTCGATTACTGCATAATCAACACCTTCCCTATATTTTGATGTGTCCTTGACCGCTGTCAAAATAAGGGTCTGTGTGGATTTGTCAAAAACATGGTAGCTTGAATCAATTCTTAAATCCCTGTCCAAAACAATGCGCATCGGGTCTTTGCCAGCCCAGTTGCGCGTGGTCAGTTTGGGATTGTCCTCCAAAACGGTTTTGGTGCCAACCAAAATGGCCTGTTCTTGGCTTCGCCATTGGTGTACCAACTGTTTGGAACAGGAATTGGTTATCCAGAAAGGCTCGGGATTATTACTTCGGAAGGATGGATCGGGAGCCAAAAACCCATCATCGGATTCTGCCCACTTTAAAATAATGTAGGGACGTTTCTTCTCTTGAAAGGTCAAAAATCGTTTATGGTGCTCCCTGCATTCATGTTCCAGAGTACCGACAGTGACTTTACACCCCGCATCCTCCAATTTTTGGATGCCTTTTCCGGCAACCTTATCGTGTGGGTCCTGTAGGCCTATAGCAACTTCTTTGAGCTGGTGTTCAGCAATCAAATCTGCGCACGGAGGCGTTTTTCCAAAATGGGAACAAGGCTCCAGGGTAACATATAGCGATGCTTCTTTGAGCAAACTCTTGTCCTTTACCGAGTTAATGGCATTGACCTCGGCGTGCGGGCCTCCGTAGGGACTCGTGAAACCTTCGCCAATAATTTTATTGTTGTGTACGATCACACATCCCACCATAGGATTGGGGGCCGTTGTTCCCAGTCCTTTTTTGGCCAGTTCTATGCAGCGAAGGATGTATTTTTGATGTATATTCACCCCGCAAAAATAGAACAATAAAAACACAATAATGGGAGATACGGTGATTCGTGAAATAACCCCCGAAGACAACGCACAGGTGGCCCAGGTAATACGAAAAGTTTTTGAGGACATGGGCGTTCCCAAGGTAGGTACGGCTTATGCCGACAAAGCTTTGGATGATATGTATTCCAATTATAACGTGCCAAAGGCTGCTTATTTTGTGGTAGAGCACAAGGGCAAGGTGATCGGTTGCGCCGGCGTAGCGCAACTGGACAATTACGAAGGAAACGTCTGTGAGCTTCAAAAAATGTATTTTTTAGAGGAAGCCAGAGGGAAGGGGCTTGGTGCCAAAATGATCAAGGCCTGTTTGGACAAGGCGAAGGAGTTCGGTTTTGAGGCCTGTTACCTGGAAACGATGCCCTACATGGAAGCTGCCCAAAAATTATATAAAAAGAACGGTTTTGAATATATAGATGCTCCAATGGGAAATACGGGACATTACTCCTGTCCCGTGTGGATGCTTAAAAAACTGTAATGCTCTTAAAAGAAATCAAAGATATTTTCCATAAAGAGTTGGGCGCCATATATCCGAAAGAGGAAATTGATTCCTTTTTCTACGCCTGTATTGAGCATTACCTGAAACTGGAACGGTTTATATTGGCCATTCGACCAGGCATTGCATTGACCAAAGAAGAAGAGCAGCCTCTTTTTGAAGCATTGTCCGAGTTGAAACAGGAAAAACCCCTTCAATATATTTTGGGAACCGCCCATTTTATGGATATGGAGATTATGGTCAATGAAAATGTACTGATACCACGTCCAGAGACAGAAGAATTAGTACGATGGATTTTGGATGACACCAGAAGTCAGATGTCAGATGTTAGAAGTCAGAAGTCAGGAGTTAAAAATCAACATGGGGATGATGAAACCGTTCACCCTTCACCTTTGAACATTTTAGACATCGGAACCGGAAGCGGTTGTATAGCCATAGCTTTGGCAAAAAACCTTCCCGATGCTAAAGTGTTTGCTCTGGATGTTTCCGAAAGTGCGTTGTTGGTCGCTCAACAAAACGCCAGATCAAACGGAGTGGATATCGGTTTTTTGCATCAAGATATCCTTATTTCTCAATTTGATGCGAAACAGGTTTTTGATATTGTCGTATCCAACCCACCATACGTCAGGGAGTTGGAAAAGAAGCAAATCCAAAAAAATGTAAAGGATTTTGAACCTGAAACCGCCTTATTTGTGCCGGACGAAGACCCATTATTGTTTTATAGGGCTATTATTGAATTTTCAGAAAAACATTTATCCAAAAGTGGAAAGTTGTATTTTGAGATTAACCAATATTTGGGAGAAGAAACCAAAGCGCTTTTCAATACCCGTAATTTTTCAGAAATTGAACTGCGAAAAGATATTTTTGGCAACGATAGAATGCTAAAGGCAATTAAAAAATGAACATCCAAGATAAAATAACCTCCTTGCGCGATGAGCTGAGGGAACACAATTATAAATATTACGTGCTCGATGAGCCATCCATTTCGGATTACGAGTTTGACATGAAACTCAAGGAGCTTCAGAAATTGGAGGCGGAGCATCCAGAATTTCAAGATCCTACTTCGCCAACTTTGCGAGTGGGTGGGATGGTCACCAAAAACTTTGAGACCGTAGTCCATGAACATCGTATGTACTCTATGGATAATTCATACTCCAAAGAGGACTTGGAGGATTGGGAGAAGCGTATCCAACGAATTTTAGGGGGTGTTGAGGTACAGTTTACGTGTGAGATGAAATATGATGGAGCTTCCATAAGCCTTACTTATGAAGATGGGAAATTGATAAGAGCTGTTACTCGTGGCGATGGTTTTCAAGGGGATGATGTGACCAATAATATAAAGACCATAAAATCGGTTCCTTTGCAGTTGAAAGGAGATTATCCGCCAAAATTTGATATTCGAGGAGAGATTATCTTAACGCTGGAAGGTTTTACAAAAATGAACGCGGAGCGTGTTGAAGCGGGAGAGGATCCCTACATGAACCCACGGAACACGGCCTCGGGAAGTTTAAAGCTCCAAGACAGTGCCTTGGTGGCCCAAAGACCTTTGGAATGCCTGTTGTATAGTATTGCAGGCGATAATTTGGGAGTAACATCCCAGTTTGAAGTACTGGAAAAAGCAAGGTCATGGGGTTTTAAGGTGCCAACGGTGGCCAAACTTTGCAAATCAACCGAGGAAGTGATGCAGTTCGCGGATTATTGGGAGGTAAACCGCCACAATCTACCTTATGAAACGGACGGGGTTGTGGTAAAAGTGAACAGTATCCAACACCAGGAGGAACTCGGTTACACTGCCAAATCACCAAGATGGGCCATGGCGTATAAGTTCAAAGCTGAGCAAGCCATCACTACCTTGAACAAAATAACATATCAGGTCGGCCGTACCGGCGCCATAACCCCTGTGGCCAACCTAGAGCCCGTTTTATTGGCAGGTACTACGGTAAAGCGAGCCTCTTTGCACAATGCAGACCAAATAGCAAAGCTCGATGTTCGCGAAGGAGACACTGTTTTTGTGGAGAAGGGCGGGGAGATCATCCCAAAAATTGTAAAGGTTGATTTTACCAAACGAGATGCTGATTCCCAACCCACGGAGTACATTACCCATTGTCCTGAATGTGGCACAGAGCTGATTAGAAAAGAAGGGGAAGCGCAGCATTTTTGCCCTAATGACATTGGTTGCCCACCCCAGATTACGGGAAGAATTCAACATTTTATATCCAGAAAGGCCATGGATATTGAAGGCTTGGGAGCGGAAACGGTAGAATTGCTTTTCAATGAAGGGTTGATTGACGATTATGCTGATCTTTACACCTTGACCAAAGAACAGATTTTGCCTTTGGAACGAATGGCGGACAAATCGGCCGAGAATTTGGTAAATGGCGTTCAAGCATCAGTTAAAATCCCGTTTGAACGCGTACTTTTTGCATTGGGTATACGGTATGTGGGGGAAACGGTGGCCAAAAAATTGGCCAAAGCCTTTAAAAATATCGATGCTCTGATGGCAGCTTCAGAAGAGCAATTGATGGCTGTGGACGAAATAGGGGAGCGTATCGCAGAGAGCGTTGTCAACTTTTTCTCTGAGCCTAAGAACATGGATATTGTTAATCGTTTGAAATCCCATGGACTACAGTTTTCCCTATCAGAAGAACAACTGGAAAATCAAACCGAATTGCTTAAAGGACAGACGTTTGTGGTGTCCGGGGTGTTTGAGACCATCAGCAGGAATGATTTGAAAAAGATGATAGAGGACAATGGTGGTAAGGTGGCATCATCGGTATCTTCAAAAACCAGTTTTTTGATAGCCGGCGATAAAATGGGGCCCAGCAAGCGAACGAAAGCGGAAAGCTTGGGAGTGCCCATTATCTCAGAACAAGAATTTTTACAAAAGTTGGAATCATGATACCCAAAACTTACGAGGAATTTGTGTCCACATTGAATCAAAGCACGCCTCCGAAGGTATGGTCTGAACCCTTAAAATCCCTTTGGTTTGATGCAAAAGGAGATTGGGAGGCATCACATGACATTGCCCAAGATCTCCATTCCCAAATGGGCAGTTGGATTCACGCTTACCTGCACCGAAAAGAAGGGGATAAGTGGAATGCCGGCTATTGGTACAATAATGCGGGCAAGCCTTTCCCGGAATATAGTTTGGACGACGAATTGAAAGTTCTCGTGGAGGCCAATCTGTAAACCATCCCCAGCCTCGATACTAAACAGTGATGCTTACGCCATTGGCCAAAGCATTTTTATCCGAATCAAAATAAAAATCAATCCTACCTAGATTAATACCGTAACAGCCTACTTGGTTTACAAGCACAGAATTCCCGTTCTGGTTGGTACGTACGTCTGGTTTATCCAAAAAGGTATGGGTGTGCCCACCAATGATCAGATCGGTATGGAAGGTTTGTTGTGCCAAACGGGTGTCGCATGGCCTTTCTGGATTTTTGTAATCGTATCCCAAGTGTGAAAGACAAATGATCAAATCACATTGCTCTTCTTCCTTGAGCTGCTTTTCCGTATCCAAGGCTATCTCATAAGGATTCAGATATTGGGTCTCTTTGTACAATCTTTTGGTCACCAAGCCATCTAGCTCAATGCCAATCCCGTAAACCCCGATTTTAATCCCATCAACCATATAAACCTTATAAGGTTTTACGTAACCATCCATCACCGTGTTGGAAAAGTCGTAGTTGGCGCTGATCATCTCAAAAGTGGCATATGGCATTTGGGCCAACAAACCCTCAATTCCATTGTCAAAGTCGTGGTTCCCAATAGTTGCAGCGTCGTATTTGAGCTTGCTCATCAACTTAAACTCCAACTCACCTCCATAAAAATTGAAATAGGGCGTGCCTTGGAAAATATCCCCAGCGTCAAAAAGTAGCGTGTTGGGGTTTTCATTCCTAATCTGTTCCACCAAAGAGGCCCTTCGGGCAATTCCCCCCAAATTTGGATACCTGGAGTGGGAAGATGGGAATGTGTCAATATGGCTGTGCACGTCGTTGGTGTGCAGAATAGTGATTTGCTTTTTTCCAAGATTGGCACACGAGCTCAAACTAAGACCTCCTAAACCGATTAGGGTAGAGGCGGCTGTGGTATTGGTAATAAAATCCCTTCTTTTCATCTAGTTCAATTGTTTTATACGATCATCAGCCACTGCCTTTAGAGTGTCCACTTTTTTAAAGTAGTCGATCAAAGCATTTCGTAATAGGTAATCGGTTTCTGTTGTTGAGATAATTTCGTCAAAAAAACCTACGCTTGGGCCTCCATTTACCAGATAGTCAGAAGTGGCCACATAATAATTTCGGTTTTCGTCAAAAGGTTGCCCCTGAATGTTTACCGATTCTAGCGAGCGGTTTTTATCAGTTACAATCTGAATATGGGACACAGGATGCCTACGTGAAGACTTGGCTACAAAATTGATCAATTGTCTCGTGGCCGAACCGCTAAGTTCAACCACTTCGATATAATTTTCAAAAGGCATTACTTCGTAAGCATTGCGAGCGCTTACATTGCCCTCTGAAATTACGGAACGTACACCGCCGGCATTCAGCACTACAAAATCCAGTTCTTTGCCTGACCTGGAATTAAATACGGGAGCGGTTTGCTCAAAAACAATATCAGCCATAAGGTTGCCCATGGATGAGGTACGTTCACCATCTTTTAATAATAATGGATTGGGCGCATATGCCAAAGTACTGTCCAGCACCTCGTTAATTCTGTTTCTGTAGGGTTCCACAAAACTGGCAATGGAATCCGTCTCAGCTATGGTAGAATCAATGGGGATTTGCCTGCCCTCAATTTCAGTAAGTTTCTCTGTATCGGTTTTACAGGATATTAAAAAACAAAAAGTTGTAAATACAACAAATTGTTTGAATTTTAGATTGTTCACGTGCGTATATTTGTTAAGTCGTCTTGGTAGATTATTTACCTTTGTAAAAATCATCAAAAATATGTTTTTGAAAGGACTCCAAGACAAATTTAAGGTTAAATCCGGGCTTAAATATTTAAAGGAGGAGATGGAAAAGCCTCCTAAGTCCGTGGCCAGGGAACAGGGGATTACCAGCATTGGTTGTATTGTGGATGTGGATAATTTTAAGAAAGCAGAGGCCTTTTACGAACTTATTGATGAGTTTGACTTGCGTCCCAATGCCATAAAAATAATTGGTTACAAGCGCGAGTACGACAAAAGCTCACCTTATGCCATCCAAATGTTTTCCGATAAGGACCTGGGATGGAAAGGTCAAATTGAAAATGGTTACGTACTCGAGTTTTTGGGCAGGGAGTATGATATGTTGATCAATTATTATGAAGATGATAATTTAATGATGAAGCTATTGTCGGTTAAAACCCAAGCGCGTCTCAAGGTAGGTCTTGGTGCACAAGACCCCAAGGTCAATGATTTGATTTTAAACACGCCCTTAAACGATTTTGAGTTGTTCAAGAGTGAATTAAAAAAATATTTAAAGGTCTTAAAAGAAATTTGAACGAATGGAACAATTGATCGGAACAGGAGTGGCATTGATAACTCCGTTCAGAGAAGATTTAACGGTTGATGTAGAAGCTTTGGAAAGCGTGGTGGAGCACAATATTCAAGGCGGTGTGGATTATTTGGTGGTGTTGGGGACAACGGCCGAATCAGCAACACTCTCACCTGCGGAAAAGCAGTTGGTGGTCGACGTTGTGGTGCGTACCAATGCAGGAAGACTTCCGTTGGTACTGGGTGTAGGAGGCAATAATACCATGTTAGTGGCAAATGAGTTGAAAACATTGGATTTATCCGATTTTGATGCTATTCTATCCGTTTCTCCCTATTACAATAAACCGACGCAGGAAGGGATATACCAACATTTTAAAGTTATTTCAGAGGCATCACCAATCCCGATCGTGTTATATAATGTGCCGTCAAGGACCGGAAGCAATATGTTGCCCGAAACCACCTTGCGGTTAGCTCATGATTTTTCAAATATTGTGGGCATCAAAGAAGCTTGTGGTGATTCTTTGCAAACAGATAAGATCATAAAAAACAAACCAGATGGTTTTTTGGTGATTTCTGGGGATGATGGAACTGCGCTGCCTACCGTGTTGGCTGGCGGTGCCGGGGTTATTTCGGTTTTGGGACAGGGATTGCCCTCACTTTTTTCCGACATGATCAAGTTGGGCCTAGAAGGCCGTGTAAAAGAAGCATACGCGATCCACCACAAACTATCACCTTTAATGTCCCTGATTTTTGAAGAAGGTAACCCAGCAGGCATTAAAAGTATTTTTGAAAGCAAGGGTGTTTCTAGAGCAACCGTAAGATTGCCGCTCGTAGAGGCTACTTCAGGTTTAAAGGGGAAAATTGCATCTTCCTTGAAGATGTTGGGCAGGGCACATGCATAAAATTCGTTAAATGTTGCCCAATTCCTTGGTTATTGGCCTTACTACCCTTTACATTTGAGTAGTGAAAATTCTTTTTTTATATCCATTCAATATCACTAATTTTGCAAAATGTTTTTGAAAATGAGGTCAATACTCCTTTTTTGTTGTGCAACACTGCTTCTCTTATCCTGTAGCGAGTACCAAAAGGTACTAAAGGAAACCGATGCGAAGGCTAAATACGAGATGGCCGAAAAGCTGTATGAGGAAGGTGATTATAAGAGAGCGGTTCGCTTGTTCGAGCAAATTGCGCCTAAATATGTAGGGAAACCTCAAGGTGAGCGTGTAATGTTTTTCTTTGCGGATAGTTACTTCAAGAACGGCGATTATTATTTATCGGGTTACCAATTCGAAAGATTCATAAAGTCCTATCCAAGAAGTGATAAAATCCAAGAAGCAAGTTTTTTGGGGGCAAAAAGTTACTATATGCTTTCTCCCAGGTATTCATTGGACCAGTCGGAAACCGACAAAGCCTTGTTAAAGCTCCAAACATTTATAAATAATTATTCTGAATCGGAATATTTTGAGGAAGCCAACAACATGGCACGGGAGTTGACCACAAAAAAAGAGAAAAAAGAATTGGAAATTGCCAAGCAATATGGTAAAATAGGTTCTTGGGATTTGCCAAGGCTTATTTCTGCAATAACTGCTTTTGACAATTTTCTTTTGGATAATCCAGGTTCCATTTACACGGAAGACGCCTTGTATTATCGGATTGAAGCAGCTACCAATTTGGCTGTGAACAGTACAGAGGACAAGAAGAAAGAGCGATTGGAAGAGGCTCTTGACTCATATAACAATTTATTACGTTATTTCCCAGAATCGAAATTTAAAGAAGAGGCGGATAAACTAGCCGAAACAATTCAAAAGGAATTGAGCGTATATAACACCACTTCCGTATCCAAATAAAAACTAGTTTTTAAACCACTGCATATGCAAGATTTGAAAAACACAAAGGCCCCAGTTTCCACGGTAACACTCAATAGAAACGAGTTTGACGAAAAAACTGGTAATATTTATGAAGCCATTTCCATTGTGGCAAAAAGAGCTATCCAAATCAATTCTGAAATAAAAAAGGAATTGTTGGAGAAGCTAGAAGAGTTTGCCACTTACAGCGACAGCTTGGAAGAGGTGTTCGAAAACAAAGAACAGATCGAAGTTTCCAAATTCTACGAAAAGTTGCCAAAACCACACGCTTTGGCGGTACAAGAGTGGTTGGAAGACAAAATCTACTACAGGAATACAGAGAAAGACGCTTAAGAAATGCTTGGCGGTAAAAATATCCTTTTGGGAATTTCCGGGGGAATTGCCGCGTACAAGACCACATTTCTTGTTCGTTTACTGATAAAAGCTGGTGCCCAGGTCAAAGTTGTTATGACCCAGAGCGCCAGCTCTTTTGTTTCCCCCCTCACATTGTCCACACTTTCCAAGAATCCTGTTTTGATGGATTTCATCAATGAGGAAGATGGGAGCCTTTCATGGAACAACCATGTGGAGCTTGGTCTTTGGGCCGATATTATGTTGATTGCTCCGGCCACAGCCAACACCTTGTCCAAAATGGCCAACGGAACGTGTGATAATCTTCTTTTGGCCACCTATTTATCAGCAAAATGCCCCGTTTATTTTGCTCCGGCCATGGATTTGGATATGTACAAGCATCCATCCACTAAAAACTCTTTGGATAAACTGGAATCTTTTGGCAATACCATGATTCCTGCAGAATCAGGAGAGCTCGCCAGTGGATTGCATGGGGAAGGACGTATGGCGGAGCCTGAGAATATTCTGGCCTTTATGCAAGAGGATTTGGCCAAAGGCTTACCGCTATCGGGAAAAAAAGTGCTCATTACTGCTGGACCGACACAAGAAGCCATTGATCCCGTTCGATTTTTAGGAAACCGTTCCACGGGCACCATGGGATTTGAATTGGCGAAGAAAGCGGCCAATCTTGGTGCAAATGTAATTTTGGTTTCAGGACCTACCCACTTGAGCATTGACCATTATAATATTCAATTGATTCGCGTGACCGCTGCACAGGAAATGTACGATGCCTGTCATGAACACTACGCGGACACCGATATTGCGATATGTGCTGCTGCTGTGGCGGATTATCGACCTAAAACCATTGCTTCGGAAAAAGTGAAAAAGCAAGAGGGTGATTTGAGAATTGATCTGGAACGAACCCCGGATATTCTGATGTCCCTTGGGGAGGCCAAAAAGAATCAGTTCTTAGTGGGATTTGCTCTGGAAACCCAAAATGAGCTGGAAAATGCCAAAGGCAAGCTGAAAAGAAAGCATTTGGATGGCATTGTGCTCAACTCGCTCAAAGATGATGGCGCTGGGTTTGGCGGAAGCACGAATAAAATCACCTTTATAGATAAGAATTCGGAGATAAAAACGTTTGATTTAAAGACGAAGTCCGAAGTGGCTTCCGATATTTGGGAAGAAATCATCTCCAGAATCCATGCGTAACATACTTTTTTCCGTTTTTCTTTTATTTGCTGCCTTCGGGATTTATGCACAGGAACTGAATTGTGAGGTGACCGTGAACTCAGACCAAGTAGGGCAGACCAATCAGCAGATTTTTAGAACTTTGGAACGTTCGCTCAACGATTTTGTGAACAAAACCAAATGGACAAACCGAACCTATCGTGAAAATGAACGTGTGAATGCGCGGATGTTCATCACGGTAACCCAATACGAATCGGACCGTTTTGAGGCCAATATCCAGATACAGTCCACACGCCCCGTTTTTAATACGACCTACGAAAGCCCTGTGTTCAACTATAAGGACAATGCTTTCAATTTTCAATATCAGGAGTTTCAGCCTTTGGTGTACAATCCGAACAATTTCAACTCCAATTTGGTAGGCGTTATTTCGTACTATGTTTACATTATTCTGGGATTGGACGCCGATACATTTTCGTTGGAAGGAGGCAATGATTTCTATCGACAGGCCCAGAATATCGTCACTCAGGCACAAAGTTCCAGTTACAGCGGTTGGAGTCAGGAAACCGGGGACCGTAGTCGTTTTGAATTGGTGGACAACCTATTGAGCAATTCTTTCAGGGAATATCGGATAGCCATGTATAATTACCACAGAAAAGGACTCGATATATTGGCGGACAATAATAGTACGGGCAAGCAAATCATTATGGGAAGTCTTCGCTTGTTTGAAACGCTCATTAGTCGTAGGCCCAACGCCTTCTTGATTCAGACCTTTTTTGATGCCAAATCTGAGGAAATACAGAATATATTCTCCGATGGTCCCAAGGTGGACATTGTAAAACTCAAGGAAACCCTCAACAAAGTGGCCCCATTTTATTCCACTACGTGGAATGAAATAAATTACTAGTGCAGTTCTCTAAAGAAATTTATCTTTACGGGTAAATTCTTCAATATTGCTAGCAAATCTATCCATCCAAAATTATGCACTCATTGATGACGTAAGTGTGTCTTTTTCCAATGGTTTCACCACCATAACTGGGGAAACCGGTGCTGGAAAATCGATACTGTTGGGAGGTCTTTCCCTGGTTTTGGGAAAGCGTGCCGATTTATCGTCCCTTAAAAACCAAGAACAAAAGTGTGTAATAGAGGCAGAGTTCGATGTTTCAAAATACCAACTCCAACCGTTTTTTGAGGAAAACGACTTGGATTACGAAGAAACTACGATACTTCGAAGGGAAATATTGCCCAGCGGAAAATCCAGGGCGTTCGTAAACGACTCTCCCGTTACTTTGGATGTTATGCGGGCATTGGGCAATCAATTGGTTGATGTGCACTCGCAGCACCAGACCATGCAACTTGCCGATAATGATTTTCAGATGAAAGTGCTCGATGCTTTGGCAGAGAATACCGAAAATCTTTCCGGATACACCCAAGAACTGGAAACCTTGAGAACAGCCTCGAAAGAGCTTCAAAAGTTGGTGGATTTTCAAGCGGATGCCGATAAAGAACATGACTACAATAGTTTTTTGTTGAAGGAACTGGAAGATGCAAAGCTCAAAGAAGGTATGCAGGAAGAGTTGGAGGAGGAGTATGAGCAGCTGAGCAATGTGGAGCAGATCATGGAGCACTTGTCCGCAGGACATCAGTTGTTGAACGATGAGCAATTGGGTATTGTTGGCCGACTTACAGATCTAAAACGTGCGTTCCAAGGGCTAATGGATTATGGATCGGACTACAAATCTTTGTACGATAGGATTCAATCGGTTTTGATCGAAACGGATGACATCGCCTCAGAATTGGAGCAGTTACAGGAAGGGGTAGAGGCCAACCCAGAACGATTGGAAGTGGTCAATGGACAATTACAGCAATTGTACGACCTTCAGAAAAAACACCATACCGATTCAGTTTCGGAGTTGATGGATATTCGCGAAGATTTGGCCCAAAAAGTGGACGCCGTGGCCAATATCGAGTCCAAAATCAAGGAAAAACAAGAAGAGGTCGATGCCATCACCGAAAAAGTGAATGCATGGGCCAATAAAATAAGTGATGGCCGAAAGGCCGTTATCCCCAATTTGAGTGAAAGACTTCAACAGAACCTGTCATCTTTGGGAATGCCGTCCGCTACTTTTAAAATTGAGGTAAACCCGTCCAAGTCGTTCAAAGCCAATGGAAAAGATGATTTGGTATTCTTGTTCTCCGCCAACAAGGGTTCCAGTTATGGCGAATTGAAAAAGGTGGCATCGGGAGGTGAACTTTCACGAATAATGCTGACCATAAAATCCATTTTGGCGGAGTACGAAAATTTGCCCACCATGATGTTCGATGAAATCGACACAGGGGTTTCTGGGGAAATATCCAATCGAATGGGGGAGATCATGCAGCAAATGAGCGGCACCATGCAAGTATTTTCCATAACGCACTTGCCGCAGGTCGCTTCAAAGGGGCGTTATCAATTCAAAGTATATAAAGAAGAAGGAGCTGAGGGAACAAGTACGCATATCAAACAATTAAGTACGGATGAACGTATACGGGAATTGGCGGAAATGTTAGGCGGCAAGTCTTTGTCCGAATCCGCTTTGGCGCACGCCAAGGAGCTGTTGCAATAAAACCGTTGAGCAGCCTCCCAAACTTCAATTAGTTTAAATATCTTTGTCACACAATCAACAATTGCAAGAAATTATGGCATACAATCTTTTAAAGGGTAAAAAAGGAATCATTTTTGGCGCATTGGACCCTAATTCCATTGCTTGGAAAACCGCAGAACGCGTTCACGAAGAGGGGGGCGAATTTGTTTTGACCAACGCACCTATTGCTATGCGAATGGGACAGATCAATGAACTGGCGGAAAAAACCAATTCAGAAATTATTCCCGCAGATGCCACTAACGAAGAGGATTTGAAGAACCTAGTGGAGAAGTCCATGGAAATTTTGGGCGGAAAACTGGATTTTGTGCTTCATTCCATAGGAATGTCCGTAAACGTTAGGAAAGGAAGACATTACACAGATGAGAACTATAGCTTTACTGAAAAGGGGTGGGATGTATCCGCTCTATCCTTCCACAAAGTAATGCAATCACTATACAAGGCGGAGGCCATGAACGAATGGGGAAGTATTGTTGCTTTGACCTACATGGCAGCCCAAAGAACGTTCCCAGATTATAATGATATGGCGGACAACAAAGCCTATTTGGAGTCTGTTGCAAGGAGCTTTGGCTATTTCTTCGGGAAAGAGCATAAGGTAAGGGTGAACACCATTTCCCAATCTCCGACCCCTACAACAGCGGGTCAAGGTGTGAAAGGGTTCGACGGATTCATCAATTACGCTGAAAAAATGTCTCCATTGGGCAATGCCACGGCGGATGATTGTGCCAACTATACCGTGTCACTTTTCTCCGATTTGACTAAAAAGGTGACCATGCAGAACTTATTCCACGATGGAGGTTTCTCCAATACAGGAGTAAGTCAAGAGGTAATCGATGAATTTTCGGAATAAACTGTAAAAAATACATGAGAAGCCATCCTTTTTCGGGATGGCTTTTCTATTTCAAATGAATATTCTTTTCTCCATAGTAGTTCCTGTATACAACAGGCCCGAAGAGGTCAGGGAGTTGTTGGAAAGTCTTCAAGAACAAAATTACCAGAAGAATTTTGAAGTGGTTATCGTGGAAGATGGCTCTTCGGAATCTTCAGAGGACATTGTGCTCAAGTTCCAGGACAAGCTCAACATATCCTATTACTTCAAAGAAAACTCAGGCCCGGGCGATTCCAGAAATTTTGGAATGCAAAACGCAAAAGGGAATTATTATATCATCTTGGATTCGGATTGTATACTGCCAAAACAATACTTGTCCGAAGTAGACAAGGAACTTGAAAGGGATTTTGTGCATTGTTTTGGGGGACCCGACGCGGCCGATGCATCGTTTACCACTGTACAAAAGGCCATAAATTATGTAATGACCTCCTTTTTGACCACTGGGGGCATCCGAGGAGGTAAAAAAGCCGTTGGCAAGTTTCAGCCACGTAGCTTTAACATGGGCATTTCCAAACAAGCATTTGAAAAAGCAGGAGGTTTTGGTAGAATCCATCCAGGAGAAGACCCAGACCTGACCTTCCGAATATGGAAAGCCGGATTTGATACAAGATTATTCCCCAAGGCTTATGTTTACCACAAAAGACGAATTGATTGGAATAAATTTTACATTCAGGTGAACAAATTTGGAATGGTACGCCCCATACTCAATAAATGGCATCCAGGAACGGCTAAACCCACATATTGGTTTCCTACTTTGTTTATGCTGGGTTTATGTGTGGCCTTCGTTCTTTCAATTTTTGAACTTTGGTTGCCCCTCATGTTGTATGTATTCTATTTTTCTATCCTGTTCGTGGATGCATTGATCAAGAATAAGAGCCTAAAGGTTGCCGTCTTGGCCATTTTTGCTGCTTTGGTTCAATTCACAGGATATGGCATAGGTTTTTTCAAGTCCACAATGTTGCTTAACTTTAGTAATGAGGAGCCTGAAGAACTCTTCCCAAAACTATTTTTCAAGAAAAAGTAAAAAGTGTTTAAAAAAGTATTGCGCGGCCTCAACCAAAAGAAAGTGAAGATATTTTCGCTGTTCTTGCTATGCTCTTTTTTGGCTTGGTTCATCAGTAACCTATCCGAAACCTATGAATCCCGTGCGTATTTTACATTAAATTATAGAAATCTTCCAGACTCGTTGTTGTTAGGTAAAAATTCCAATGGTGAGATTGAAGCTAAACTTAGGACCAGTGGCTTTCAGTTCTTGTATTATAAAATTTTCAAAAGCAGAATGGATATTGATGTGTCCCAAGCTGAATTGTTTAATGGGGAGTACGTACTAAGCGAAGATGCTTTAAAAAAGCAGATAGACCAACAATTGTCTCAAAACATCTCCCTCTTGGAATTGGACCGAAGTCAACTGGTAGTGGATATGTATCAAGTTGACACTAAAAAAATTCCAATTAGTGCGAAACTGGACCTCCAACTACAACAAAACTATATTCTTGACGGTAAAGTTAAGATAACCCCTGACTCGGTAGAGGTAAAAGGACCTAAAAGTGAGATTGATACAATTCGAGCAATCAATACATCCCTCATACAGTTGACCAATGTTAACGATGATTTTTCCAATGAAGTCACCTTGGTTTTTCCCAAAGGGTTGGACAATAGCATTTTTTCGATAGGTCGAGCCACTGTTTCCGGCAAGGTGTCAAAGTTTTCCGAAAAAGTGTTCGAAGTGCCTGTTCAAGTCATAAACATACCCGAAGGTTATCAAATAAAGACGTTCCCCAACCAGGTTACTATACTTTGTAAGGCAACAATAGAACGATTAAAGGAGATATCTGCTTCTGATTTTGAAATTGTTGCAGATTATAGTCAGCTTAAAGGTTCGGAGAGCAGTTCGTTGTTTTTGGAGGTTACAGAAAGCCCTCAAAAAGTTTACGATGTTCGCCTGGAAGAGAATACGGTAAACTTTGTTTTGGAGCAGCAATGATGATAGTTGGACTTACTGGAGGAATAGGCAGCGGGAAAAGTACTGTGGCCAACATGTTCAAAGAACTTGGGGTTCCTGTGTACAACTCCGATTTAGAGGCTAAAGTGTTGATGGAGACATCAAAGGAGGTCAAAACCGCCATTACGGATTTACTGGGCGAGGAAGCTTATACGGAGAGAGGGCTGAATAGGTCTTTTATAGCCAACAAGGTCTTTAAGGATGCAGAACTTTTGGAAAAACTGAATGGAATTGTGCATCCAGCGGTAAGGAAACACTTTTTGGATTGGGTCAGTCATCAAGATTCACCTTACGTTATACAAGAAACAGCGTTGATTTTTGAAAATGGCGTCCAAGACAAGTATGATCGCACTATCTTGGTTACAGCACCCGTAGAAACTCGAATTGAAAGGGTGGTGGATAGGGACAAGATTGAAAGACAGGCTGTTGTTGATCGTATGAACAATCAGCTGGATGATGAACAGAAGCTTGATTTGGCCGATTATTCAATTGAAAACCTTGAACTGGACAAAACCAAAGACAAGGTTAAAGAACTACACCTCAAACTTTTAGCGGTAGCATCTAAATTTTAACATTTATGTTAAGTTTTGGTTAAACGCTAAAATTACTAAATGTTAAATTTTTAATTTTACAAAAATGAACAAGAAGCTATTCGTTCTTCTGGTTGTTCTTATGAGCTTATCCCTTTTAGGGATAATTTTCGTGCAAGTTTATTGGATTAGAACCTCGATAAACGACAAAGAAGAACAATTCTCAAGGACAGTTACGGACATACTGGATAAAGTAGCGAGTAGGGTGGAGAAACGCGAGATGAAGGAGTACTCGGACCGTTTGGCCTCTCTTGCGGATAGTGTCGGCGAGCCAAAAAGTGCTCAGTTCAAAAATTTCATGTTCGTAGAAAGGGATCTGGATTCAGATGAAATCCTTTTTTATTCCCATGGGATTCTTGAAGAGGATTACAATATAACATCAGCGTTCTTTGATATCAACAATACTTTAGGTGGTGAGGACAGCACAACGCTGAAGAACTATACAAGTAGAAGAACCAAGCAGGTGTTCAAGCGGGAAACGGGGCTTGATGGTCAAAGCTACAGCTTAACTCCTATTGAAAAAGTTACAAGTATAGGTAACCTTAGTAGTATTGAAAGGGCGGCATGGGAAGATGTATTCATGGAATACGCCAAAAGCCAGCCCATACATAAAAGGGTTTCCAAACAAGAGTTGGAACTGCTACTTAGTCAAGAATTAAGCAATAGAAATATTGATATAGACTATGAGTATGGGGTGTACAGTCAAGGTTACCCGACCAAAGTCCGGTCCAGGAAATTCAAGTTTTCTGGTTCTAAAATATATAAATCCCCCATTTTCAAAGACAGTGAGGGAGTATCCAATTTCTCACTATTGCTAACATTCCCAAGCATGAAGAGGTATATTTTTGGATCGGTAATGGGAATGGCAATACTGTCTTTGGTCTTTACACTGGTAATTATGTTGGCATATTCCAGTGCCATCTATCAGCTGATCAAACAAAAGCGGATTTCTGAAATTAAATCCGATTTTATCAACAATATGACGCACGAGTTTAAAACTCCGATAGCGACAATAAACTTGGCAGTGGAAGCGATTCGAAACCCTAAATCCATCGAGGATAAGGAAAAGGTGTTGAGGTATTTGGGGATGATTCGTGATGAGAACAAACGAATGCACGCCCAAGTAGAAAATGTGCTCAGAATATCAAAACTGGAAAAAAACCAGTTGGACATCAGTAAGGATAGGGTCAATATGCATGATATAATTACAGATGCCATTGCCCATGTTGAACTGATTGTTCAGGACAGGGGAGGATATGTAAACGCCCACTTGGATGCTGAACGATCAGAAGTATTGGCCAATGAAATGCACATGACCAATGTGGTGGTTAACATTCTGGACAATGCAGTGAAGTATTCGCCGGAAACTCCTAAAATTGATGTGTACACCGAAGTGGTGAAAAACAGCATCATCATAAGGGTAGAGGACCAAGGTGCGGGTATGAGCAAGGCGGTGCTTAAAAAAGTTTTTGAAAAATTTTACCGGGAACATACCGGAGACATACATAACGTTAAAGGCCACGGATTAGGGTTGGCCTACGTAAAAAGAATTATAGACGACCATCAGGGTGAGGTTTATGCAGAAAGCGAAAAAGGAAAAGGAAGTACTTTTTTCATAAAACTCCCTTTAATTTAATAAACGAACTATGGATACAGAGAAAAAAAAGATACTATTAGTTGAGGATGACCCAAATTTTGGAATTGTCCTAAAGGATTATTTGACCATGAACGATTTTGATGTTGTCCTGGCCAAAAACGGAATGGAAGGATTTGAGAAGTTCAAAAAAGACAACTACGATGTATGTATCTTGGATGTCATGATGCCTTATAAGGATGGGTTTACCTTGGCAAAAGAAATCCGTGAAAAGAACGAAAACGTTCCGATTATCTTTTTGACCGCTAAGACCATGAAGGAGGATGTTCTTAAGGGCTATAAGGCAGGTGCGGATGACTATTTGAACAAACCTTTTGATTCCGAGGTTCTTTTGATGAAGCTTAAGGCAATACTTCAAAGGAAAGCATCAAGTTCTTTGGCCGATAGTAAGCAGTTTGAATTTCAGATCGGAAATTTCCATTTGAACTCGAAACTACGCTTCTTAAAGTACAAAGAAGAAGAGCCGATAAAACTGTCACCAAAGGAAAACGAATTGTTGCGCTTGTTGGCGCTACACGAAAATGACCTGATGCCACGTGAATTGGCGTTGACCAAAATTTGGAGGGATGATAACTACTTCACTTCCAGAAGTATGGATGTGTATATTGCCAAGTTGAGAAAGTATCTTAAGAAAGATGACTTGGTTGAAATCCTCAACATTCATGGAGAAGGATTTAGGCTCGTTGTAAAAGCAGAAAACGAACAATAATCAGTAATAAATAAATGAAAAAGCCACCTTTTTGGGTGGCTTTTTTTATACCAGAACGTAGACTATGGATACCGTGACGACTCCAATAAATGCCAGAATAGTGGTCATCATGGTCCACGATTTAAATGTTTGCTTTTCCGTAATCCCTAAATATTGACCAACAAGCCAAAAACCACTATCGTTGACATGGGAAAAAATACTGGCCCCGGAAGCAATGGCAATTACCATACAGGCCAACTCCAATGGGGCAAGGGATGTGTTTGCCAATAAGGGGGAAACCAATCCTGCAGCCGTGATCATGGCAACGGTAGAAGAACCCTGGACGATACGTACAATTGCTGCGCTGATAAAAGCAAACGCTAAAATAGGTATACCTGCATCGCTCAAAGAAGTAGCTAAAAGTTCACCGGCTCCGGTGTCGGTCAAAACCTGCTTAAAAACCCCGCCAGCACCTGTCAATAGGATAATGGTGCCAGCTGGCGCCAAAGATTTCGTTGAAATCTTCAGCAGTTGGTCTTTAGTGAAACCTTTGCGCAATCCAAAAAAGTACCACGCCAATAGATTGGCAATGATCAGGGCGGAAAACGGATGCCCGATCAAGGCAATGGTGTTTAAAAACAGCGGATCGGTGGCCCCGAATGTACCAGCAGCGACAATAGTGTTGAGCAGAATCAGTACAATGGGCAAACCAATGATCACCAATGTCTGACCTATGGGCGGTAGCTTTGGGTGATTTTCCTCTTCAATTTCTTCGGGAGCGGCAACAAAAATCTTTTTTGAAATACGTTTTCCGAACCAGAGCCCGGCAATTAAAGCAGTTGGAATACCAGCTATAAACCCCATTAAAATGACCCAGCCCAAATCCACCCCGATAATATCGGCAACCGCAATGGGTCCGGGGGTGGGGGGTATAAAGGCATGTGTAATGGCCAATCCGGCCAACAAGGGAATGGCATACAGCAACAATGATTTTCCCGTTTTACGTTGAAGGGCATACATCATCGGCACCAATATGATGAAAGCTACATCAAAAAAAACCGGAATGGCGATCAAAAATCCAGAAACCACCATTGCAGACGGAGCTCTTTTTAGTCCAAACTTGGATATCATAAAATTGGCAATTGCCTTTGCTCCCCCAGAAGCTTCAAGGATACCGCCAAAAATAGCACCGAGGCCCACGACCGTGGCAACAAAGCCCAGAGTGCCGCCCATCCCCTTTTGGATGGTGTTTATAATTTGGTTTGCATCTAAACCAGCAATAAGTCCAACAGCAATACTACCTATCAATAAGGCAATAAAAGCGTGTATTCGCAACTTTAGAATAAGAAACAGCAGGATGGCAATTCCTATAATGACTGCCATGAAAAGGTTGAATTCCATGATGTGTTAGAGTTGTTTTACAATTTCCTTGACAATCTTTTCCGGTGTCTTATCTATGGAAACTTTAATTGCTTTGGATGGAGGTTCCAATGTATCAAATTGCGACTTTAATAAGTCAATGGGCATAAAATGGCCTTTTCGCTCGTCCAGCCTGGATTTTATCAAGTCAAATGAACCCTCTAGATAAACAAATGCCAAACAACTTCCCATACCTGCCCTTAGCAGGCTTCTATAATTTTTTTTTAGGGCAGAGCATGCAATGATGGCACCTGTATGTTTATGTTCCACGGCAAGCTTGTTAAGTTGAATCAGCCATTCTTTCCGGTCGTCATCATTCAATGGATTGCCAGCACGCATTTTTTTTATGTTAGCTTTGGGATGAAAGTCGTCACCATCGAAAAAAGGTCGAGATAATTCTTTTGATAGCAGTTTTCCGATTTCGGTCTTACCCGAACCACTGACTCCCATAACCACTATCACAGTTTTACCGTTAGGCATAAAGGTCGGTTTTAAGTCGGTCTGTTACCATTTGGAGCACCTCTTTTGGTTCAGCATTGTAAGGTACCCACAAAATAGCATCGTTTTTTCGCAACCATGTAAGTTGCCGTTTGGCGAAGCGCCTGGTGTTCTTTTTTATTTCCGAAACGGCAAAATCCAAGGTGCAATGACCTTCAATATATTCAAAAAGTTCTTTGTAACCAACTGTTTGTAGCGCGTTCAGTTCTTTGTGGGGATAAAGTTTTTTGGCTTCTTCCAGCAGTCCTGCATCCATCATCAGGTCCACTCGGGTATTTATCCGCTGGTAAATCGTTTCTCTGGGGGCGTCAATGCCAATATAAAGGGTTTTGAACCGTCGTTCTGCTTTGGGCTGGTTCAAATACGATGAATAAGGTTTATCAGCTGTCAAACACACCTCCAGAGCCCTAATCAATCGATGTGGATTGTCCAAGTCAACAGTTTTGTAGTATTCGGGGTCCCGTTGTTCGAGTTCTTTCTGGAGACTTTCCAAGCCCTCTTCTTCCAGTTGTTGATTGAGCTGTTTCCGTATTTTCGGGTCAACCTCTGGAAAATCGTCCAATCCGGATACAACGGCATCAACATAAAGCCCACTGCCGCCGACCATAACCACGATATCTTTTTTCTGGAATACATCATCCAACAGATTAATGGCCTCCTTTTCAAAATCACCGACCGAGTAGGGCTCAAAAATACTTTTATGCTGAATGAAATGATGAGTGGCCTCGCTCAACTCTTCTTTGGAAGGTACTGCGGTACCAATTTCCATCTCTTTAAAAAACTGGCGGGAGTCAGCAGAAATTATTTCTGTGTCAAAATGTTTGGCCAATTGAATACCCAACGAGGTTTTCCCAATGGCTGTGGGCCCTACTACGGCTAACAAAACTTTTGTATTCATAAAGGGTGTCCGCAATTAAAGCAATGTGTGGCATCATCTCTATGGCCTTCTATTCCGCAACTAGGACAGGCCTGGGTGTTCACATGCACCATAAATCCATCATCCTCTTCGTCATGGCTATTATTTTTGTTTCGAGCAAATTCTGCCGTAACAATTCCGGTAGGCACTGCTATAATACCATAACCCAAAATCATGATCACGGTTGCCAAAAACTGCCCTAGATTGGTTTGGGGGGCAATATCGCCATAACCTACCGTGGTAAGGGTTACAATAGTCCAGTAAATACTTTTGGGAATGCTTGTAAAGCCGGACTCATCACCTTCTACAATATACATGATGGTACCCAGGATCACGGATAAAATCAAAACCACATAAATAAACACAGCGATCTTGGCTCGACTTGCTTTTAACGCTGACTGTAATTGTGAGGCCTCGCCCATAAATTTAACGAGCTTGAGTATCCTGAAAATCCGTAGCAAACGAAAAGCCCTTACTGCCAATAGAACCTGTGAGCCCGCTAAAATGTATGATAGGTAAAGTGGTATGGTGGATAAAAAATCAATGATGCCGTAAAAACTGAAAATATATTTCAAAGGCTTTTTTATGCTTATCAACCGCGCAATATACTCCAGGGTAAAGAAAATGGTAACTATCCATTCAAGGCTCAGTAACGTATCGTGGTGATGCTCATCAAAATCATCAATACTTTCCAACATCACCAAAATTACACTGATGATGATCAGTATAAAAAGCAGGATATCAAAAAACTTGCCCGATGGAGTGTCCGCTTCATAAATAACTTCATGAAGTTTATTTTTCCATTTGGGAAGTGGTTTGTTATCTTTCAATGATCAGGAGGTTAATGGTATGGTTTTAAGCCGATTGTTTTTTCTTAGATAGGTTTCAACAATAAATGTGGTATTTTCATCACCCCTCATGGGAGTCATTATAGATTCTAAGATATGAATATTATTGATTTGATGGTTGAGTTCTACATAGCCAAACCCTTGGAGCCTACCATTTTTTATCAAAATAAAACTACGCTCCCCTGTTTCCCTGCCACGATCTGTTAATGCAATGCTCTTTTCTCGAACACTGTACTTTTCAAAAGCGGACAATACTTTTTCGTTACAATTGGATGCATTTAGTTCGGATTGCTCGTGAACGCATTTATTTTCTGTTCCCAGTGAGGATGGACAAAGTTCAAATTCTGTAGATAACTTCTCCAAAAAGCTTTTGGCCGCTTCAGTTCCGTTGAAGGCCATTTTTTTGTGTTCGAGCGACCGATTCTTTTCAACTTCCAATATGATATGCTCCGTTCCGTTCTGGCTAAAGTCTATTGTATGTGTAAAGAGTTTACTTTTCGAAACGTGATTATGGCGAGGCTTGTTCTTTTTTTGCTCTACATAGGCCTTTAAAATGGCGATGAGCTCGCTGCCCGTGGTTTCATACGTGACTTTCTTGGTTTCTTTTTGAAGTTTGCGTGCCAGTTTGCCCACATTGGTAAAATGCTGGTTCACCCTTTTTTTAATGTCCTTGGTTTTTCCCAGAAAGATGATTTCACCATCCTTATCGTGCATATAGTACACACCGGTTTCCGATGGGAGGCTAAAAACCATATCCAATTGGTTTGGGGACAGTTCGCCATGCGTCTCTTCTCGGATAACTTCAGTAATGATTTTCTTGTCCGAATCTTTATCCAGCAACAATTTAAAGAGCTTCAAGGTGGCAAGTGCATCTCCATTAGCGCGATGTCTATCGCTCATGGGAATGCCCAAGGAACGGGCCAATTTCCCCAAGCTATGTGATTCTGCCTCCGGAATGAGTTGTTTGGATAAATCCACTGTACAAAGGGTCTTTCGCTGAAAATCATAGCCCAATCTTCGAAACTCCGTTCTAAGAATACGATAGTCGAACTGAGCGTTATGCGCTACCAAAACGGTACCTTCGGTAATCTCCACAATACGTTTGGCCACTTCGTGAAATTTGGGTGCCGAACGTAACATTTTATTGCTGATGCCCGTGAGTTTGACCACAAAGGGCTGGATTTCCCTTTCCGGATTGATCAAACAAATAAATTTATCCACGACCCGTTGCCCATCAAACCTGTGGATGGCGATTTCGGTAATGCCTTCCTCATTGTATTTTCCTCCTGTGCTTTCAATGTCTAGTATCGCGTACATGGAAATTACTGGTTATGAATAGTTTCTAGCCCCAAATATACTGCTTCCGATCCGTACCATGTTGCTGCCTTGCTCCATGGCTATCTTATAATCGCCGCTCATGCCCATGGAAAGGATGGTAATGTCGTTCAGTTTTGTTTTAAGGTCGTCAAACATGGATTTAAGTTGGGCAAACTCTTTACGGACCTGTTTTTCGTCATCTGTAAAAGTGGCCATGCCCATTAAACCAACAATTTTGATGTACTCCATGGCCTTAAATGCATCAGACTCGATGAGTTCATCCAGTTCTGCTTTGTCCAGACCAAACTTAGTATCCTCTTCGGCAATATGGATTTGAAGCAGACAAGGAATTACACGATCGTGCTTTTTTGCCTGCTTGTTGATTTCCTTCAGTAGGCGAGGACTGTCCACACCATGGATCAGTGAAACAAATTCGGCCATATATTTAACCTTGTTTCGCTGCACGTGGCCTATCATGTGCCATTCGATGTCCTTGGGCAGATCTTCCCACTTTTGGACCATCTCCTGCACCTTGTTTTCCCCAAACACCCTTTGCCCCGCCTCGTAAGCCTCCATAATATCCTTGTTGGGCTTGGTTTTGGACACGGCGACCAGGGTAACTCCTTCGGGGAGTTCGGATTTTATTGTATTTAGATTATCTTTTATGGACATAGTTTAAAATGATGTCATTCCGCACTTGATGCGGAATCTTTTAAATTTATGGATTCCTGCTTTCGCAGGAATGACATTTATTACAATTCATAAATAGCTAGCCCGCTGCGGAGCTTAGGTTCAATATACGTGCTTTTTGGGGGCATTACCAAACCAGCATCTGCAATTGCCTTGATTTCTTCAATGGTGGTGGGAACCAGGCTGAAACCCACCGCATAGCGGCCAGAGTCTACCAAATCCTTCATTTGGATAAGGTTGTTTTTGCCATAGCCGTAGCAAATTCGCTTATCGTTTCTAAGGTCTGTGATGCCCAAAATAGGCTCTAAAATGGTTTTGTAAAGGATTTGAGTGTCCAATTTGCTCAGTGCATCTGTAAACTCATGGTTGGTTTTCCTGAAATGCAGGGTGTAGAACTCTCCTTCCAAATACATACTGAACTCATGTTTTTTGGATGGTTTGCACAGTCCGTCTTCCCTTTTCTCTATTCTGAAATGCTCGTCCAACTGAATCAGAAATTCCTTTTTGGAATAACCGTTCAAATCTTTGACCATACGATTGAACTCAGAGATCTTCATTTGGGATTCAGGAATCAGGTAGGCCATAAAATAATTATAAGCCTCTTCTCCGGTATGATTATCGTTTTCGGACATTTTTAGTTCTGCCAATAAGCTGGACGAGGCACTGCGATGGTGTCCATCGGCGATATAGAGCGTATCGAGGTCACCAAAGGCCTTTTCCAGTTTTTCAATCCCTTCGGGATAAGAGATTTTCCAAAGTTTATGGTTCACCCTATCCGTTGTGGTGAAGTCGTATTCGGGCTTTCGTTCAATTTTACGCTGAAATATCTCATCTACCAATGCATTGTCCTCGTAGGTCATTAAAACGGGCTCTGCATTAAAACCTACGGTATGTAGGTAGTCTGCAAACAGCTCTTCACGATCTTGGATGGTGTCCTCGTGTTTTTTTATGACATTGCTCCTGTAGTCATCCACGCTGCAGGCACAAAAGAAGCCCAAGCTCTTAAAATCATCTTTTTCGATTTGATACAGATAAAAACTGGGCTCATCATCTTTTTGAAAAATGTTTTCCTCCAAAAACTCCAAATACCGATTGTGGACAAGTCCAAACCGTTCCTTGCCCTTGATGTTCTTTTCAAACTTGAACCCTGGGTTGATGATGTGCAGAAAAGAGAACGGGTTGTACTGCAATACCGCTTTCAGTTCCTCTTTGGAGTATTCCTCGTAGGAGCGCGATGCAACAAAAAAAGCTTTGTCCTTTGTTGGGCGTATGGCCTTAAAAGGTTTTACAATGGCCATGAAATCTTATTTGAATTGTGTGGAAACGTTTTCAGCTTTTCTGGATTCGGAATAATCGTAAAAACCTTCGCCCGATTTCACCCCCAATTTACCAGCCATTACCATATTGACAAGTAGGGGGCAGGGGGCGTATTTTGGGTTTTTAAACCCATCGTACATGACATTTAAAATGGAAAGGCATACATCCAATCCGATAAAATCCGCCAATTGGAGCGGACCCATGGGATGCGCCATGCCCAATTTCATTACGGTGTCGATTTCTTGAACACCGGCAACGCCATTGTAAAGGGTTTCGATGGATTCGTTGATCATTGGCATTAAAATGCGGTTGGCCACAAATCCAGGATAATCGTTTACCTCGGTCGGGGTTTTCCCCAATTTTCTGGAAAGCTCCATAATGGTTTCCGTTACCTTGTCCGAGGTGCTGTAACCGCGGATGATCTCTACCAGCTTCATGATCGGAACAGGGTTCATAAAGTGCATTCCGATAACTTTTTCCGGCCGATTGGTGACGGCACCAATTTGCGTGATGGAAATAGAGGACGTATTGGTGGCCAAAATGGTTTCTGCTTTGCAGGCCTCGTCCAAATCCTTGAAAATCTTGAGTTTGATGTCCAGGTTCTCCGTTGCGGCTTCAACCACCAAATCCGTATCCGATACACCATCTTTAAGATTCGTATAGGTGGAAATATTGCCGAGCGTAGCCTCTTTTTTGGCCTCGTCGATTACCTCTTTGGCGATCATCCGGTCCAAATTCTTGGTAATGGTGGCCATTCCTTTGTCCAAGGATGCTTGTGCAACATCCACCAAATTGACCTTATATCCGTTCTGTGCAAAAACATGGGCTATTCCGTTCCCCATGGTTCCAGCACCGATTACTGCTATTTGTTCCATAGTATATTATTTACAACTGTTGTCAATTCGAACAAGATCGAAAATAACGACGATTAATTTTCAAAAGACTCGATTATCTGAAGGGCCACGCGCAGGGCATTGGTGCCTTGTTCCAAACTTACGATCGGGGTGGTGTCGTTGTTGATGGCATCCGCAAAAGTTTCCAACTCGTCCAATATGGCATTGTTGACATCTATTTCGGGGTTTTCAAAATAGATTTGCTTTTTATCGCCTTCAGCATTTTGAAGGATCATATCAAAATCTCCAGGGTTTTCAGGAGCGTCCTTCATTTTTACCACTTCCACTTTTTTCTCCAAGAAATCCACGGAAATATAGGCGTCACGTTGAAAGAAACGTGACTTTCGCATGTTTTTCAAAGAGATTCGGCTAGAGGTCAGGTTGGCTACACAACCATTCTTAAATTGAATGCGCGCATTGGCAATATCCGGGGATTGACTGATGACGGAGACACCGCTAGCGTTGATTTTTTCAACTTCCGAAGGAACAACGCTCAAAATCGCATCAATATCGTGGATCATCAAATCCAAGACTACAGGAACATCGGTTCCGCGCGGATTGAATTCGGCAAGTCGATGGGTTTCGATGAACATGGGATTTTCTATTTTGCCCTTTACAGCCAAAAATGCGGGATTAAAGCGTTCCACATGCCCAACTTGGCCTTTTACGCCATGTTTTTTGGATAATACCAATAATTGCTCAGCTTCTTCAAGCGTGTTGGTAATAGGCTTTTCTATAAAGATGTGCCTACCTTTCTCAATGGCTTTTTTAGCACAATCAAAATGAGACAATGTCGGTGTTACAATGTCGACAACCTCCACGGCATCTATCAAATTATTGATGTTGTCGTAATGGGTATAACCAAATTCGGCGGCCACTTTTTTCGCATTGATCTCATCGGGATCATAAAAACCCACAAGTTCATATTTGTCCGATTGGTTTAAGAGCCTAAGGTGAATTTTCCCTAAATGTCCTGCTCCCAGGACACCAACTTTTAGCATATTACCTGTTTTTGTCAAAAATAAGGATATGATGCCAGTTTCCATAAATTTTTGAGTGGAACTAAGGAGATATTTTTAGGAACTTTTTAAATTCGTGCCACCAGACCACAGACCATGAAAGATACGCTCAAACATAGGGGAATGCGTAAGAACTTGGCGGAGATTGTTGCCACCAAGGGTGTTACGGACAAAAAGGTGCTCGAAGCCATAAAAACAATTCCAAGACACTTGTTTTTGGATAGCAGCTTTGAAGATCATGCGTATCAGGACAAGGCGTTTCCCATAGGTGCGGACCAAACCATTTCCCAACCATACACCGTTGCATTTCAAACAGAGTTGTTGGAGGTGGCGCCCAATGCCAAAATTTTGGAGATTGGTACGGGCAGTGGATATCAAACTGCTGTTTTGTTGCATTTGCGAGCCAAGGTTTACACCATTGAACGTCAATTGGAACTGTTCAAGACCACGCGATTGTTCTTCAATAAAATGCATTACCGACCCAAGAAAATGATTTTTGGCGATGGCTATAAAGGATTGCCGGAAGAGGCCCCTTTTGATGGCATCATTGTAACCGCTGGCGCGCCCGAAGTGCCAAGACCACTCTTATCCCAACTGAAAGTAGGGGGTAGGTTGGTGATTCCCGTAGGGACGGACGAACAAATTATGACCTTATTCGTGCGAAAGTCTGAAAAGGAATTCGAAAAAAAAGAGTTTGGCTCATTCCGCTTTGTACCCTTGTTGGAGGATAAAAACTAGTTGTTGAAACTCTTTTTGATTCGGTCAAGGTTCCGTTTGTTGTCCCTGCTTTTGATGGTTTCCCGTTTATCGTATAGTTTTTTACCCCTGGCCAGGCCTATGTTCATTTTGGCCAGACCCCTATCATTGATGAAAACCTTGAGCGGAACAATGGTGAGTCCCGTTGTGGCCACCTCTTTTTGAAGCTTTTTTAATTCCCGTTTATTGAGAAGCAATTTACGAACGGCCTTTGGGGCGTGGTTAAAATGACTTGCATGGCTGTATTCGTCAATCTGCATATTGACCACGAAAAGCTCACCTTTGTCATTAAACTCACAAAAACTCTGGGAAATGGAAGCCTTGCCCATTCGGAGCGATTTTATTTCGGTACCACCAAGAACAATTCCTGCGGTGTAGGTATCCAAAATTTCGTAATCAAATCGGGCTCTTTTATTTTTTATGTTGATATTTTGCTGCATTGTGGACAAAAATATAAACTCTTTGCCAAGAAAATTGTAATGTTATGCTAGATTTTACGAATAAGTATCAAAACAATCTCATGAGAAAACTTTTAATTCCCCTGATGCTTGTTTTTGCCATTGGATGCAAACAAGAGCCGAAGAAAGAACTGACTGTACAAGAAATAGTGGATAATTCCATTGCCGATAGTGGTGGAAAACTATTCAATGACCACAAGGTAACCTTTGATTTCAGGGACAAGAGCTATGTTTCTGAAAACGTTGATGGTCAACGTGTTTTTAAACGAATATCGGATTTGGATTCCATAACCATTATGGATGTAAAACGGGGAAATGATTTTGAGCGTTATATGAACGATTCTTTGGTCATGGTTCATGATACCATGGCCGTCAAATATGCCAACTCCGTCAATTCCGTGCATTATTTTGTTCGCTTGCCGTACGGTTTGAACGATGGTGCCGTAAACAAAGAACTTTTGGGCAAGGAAACTATCGACAACAAACAATATTATAAAGTAAAAGTAACGTTTGACCAGCAGGGCGGGGGCGATGACTTCGAGGATACTTACCTGTATTGGTTTGATATAGATTCGTTTAAACCCAACTACCTAGCGTATGACTTTCATGTAAACGGCGGTGGACAGCGTTTCAGAAAAGCGTATAACGAACGCTATGTCAACGGTATTCGATTTGTGGATTATGAAAACTATAAGCCCAAAAACGACGGCACGGATATCTTGGAAATCGGTCAATTGTATAACCAAGGGGAACTTGAGCTTTTAAGCAAAATTGAGCTCAAAAACATTACGGTGGAGTAGAATTCTAGTCCATTTTTAGGCGTATATCCGTAGGGACTCCGTCAATTATTCTTACGATAAATAAGCTGCTGTTGTCCGAATCATCCATTTGATCGTACTTCTCCATACCAATTATTTTATTTACGAGCATTGGAGTGGTGTTGCTATGGCCAACAACGAGTACGTTTTTACCTTCGTTCATCAATTTAAACTCCTCGATATCCAAAGACCGGGGATCATAGTACGCAATATCGATGTCTTTTTTTATTGATGTTGGCGCTGCCGTCATTGATGTACGCTCGTAATTGGTGGAATAGACCATGTCCAAAGGAATAGGGTCAAATACTTCTGCCCATCGGATGGCCCTGTCCAGTCCGTCTTGATTTAATTCTGGGTCTGGGTTTTCAGGGTCGGTCCTATCTTTTTCTGCATGTCTGATAAAATAGAAGGTGGAAATAACCGGGTCTTCTGCAATTTTCGTATCTTTTTTGCAGCCGATACTTCCAACGAGTATAATTGCAAGGGCAATTAGAGGTTTGATGGTTCGCATAGTTCTATTCAAAGTTCCCGTGTGTTTTTGTTAATCAGTTTAAAAGTAACGTTTAATTTTCATTTTCTCGTATGCCCAAGTTTTTGGTTTATTTGTTTGCATTGACAGTTTGCACTTTGGTCTGGGGGCAAGAAACAACATTGCCATCCGATTTTAGGCAGCATTCACTTACACAATTCAATGCCAGTCTGTTCAATCCTACCTATGCTCTGGATTGGAACAAACCGAATTCCCTTTCGGTATGGACCCGTTGGCAATGGCAGAGTATTGATGGGGATCCAACGACCATTTTTGCCAATTATACCCACCAAATAAGTAGTAGGTCGATAGCAGCGGCCGGTTTTTTACAGCATAATACGGGAGTGTTTCTTTACACGGGCGGGAATTTGAATTTTTCCCAAACTTTTGAATTGGATGAAGGTATACGTTTGATGGCTGGATTGAACACTTTTGCTTATCAACAAACCGTTGCCGATGAACTATATGTTCAAAGGGATGTGTTGGATCCAGTTGCATTGGAAGATTTTGAAGGCTTTAAGGTGCAATTTTCACCTGGATTACGCTTGTCGGTGAATACGTTTAGTGTGGGTTTGGCCATGGAAAATGCCATTGGTTTCAACGTTTCAGGAAATAACGGTGAAAGCATGGAAAGCTTCCAAAGTTTTACGGGAACACTGAGCAACGACTTTCCTTTGATGTTGTCCGAAGGTTTGGGTGATAGTTACCTTCGTCCAATAGCCTATGTAAAATCGGTTCCCAATGGTGATACCCAATTCGGATTGAACGGTTTGTTCTCCACTTCAAAATTTTGGGTACAGGGCGGATACAATAGTTTTTATGGTGTTTCGGGAGGATTAGGCGTCACTATCTCGAATACATTTTCCATCGGAGGGCTTATGGAGTTTGGTACGGACAGTTTAATAAGTGAAGAAGACCCCACTATCGAAATTGTTGCATCCTATCACATTGGAAAAACAAAATTCAGGGAGAAGGAAGAGAAAAATGAAGAATCGAACAAACTTGAAGAGGAAATTGAACAGCAAAGGTTAGAACAGGAGCAAAGGGAACTAGAAGCAAGGAGGCGAGCTCAACGCGAAAAGGATTCTTTGGCCGAAGTACAGAGAATTAAAGAGCAATTGGAACTGCAACGAAAAAAGGATTCTTTGGCCGAAGTACAAAGAACTAAAGAGCAGTTGGAACTGCAGCGAAAAAAGGATAGCATTGAACGTCTTCAAAATCAAAAAGTGGAGGTGCAACCGAATGAACGCTATGAGGAAGTGGAAAACGAAGAAGGCCTGGAACCCGGTTTCTATTTGATAGCAAATGTTTATGGCACCAAAAAGTACTTTGATAATTTTATGAAGACGCTCAGGGAGAAAGGTTTGGAGCCCAAATCATTCTACCGTAGCTTCAATAAGTACAATTACGTGTATTTGGAGCGATACAATACTATTGGCGAGGCCAGAAAGGCCCGAGATAGTAAGTTTTTTGGAAAGTATGATGGCAAAACCTGGATATTCAGGGTAAAAGGGAACTAATTTACTTCTTAAGCTCTTGCTTCACCAAGTATTCCAAATAAGTTATGGTATTGACCAAATATTTTCGGTCCTGTGTCATGGTGCTCATGGCTACGGCTCCTTGAATCATCGTGAACATTTGTTTGGCAAATTGCAAAGGCGGTACAGGCAATTTAATCTCCTCTTTATTCGCTCCATTTTCCAAAACAAGGGCGATTTTCCCCTCTATCTCTTTAATGGTTTCCTTAACGGCAGCGGCCAAAAGTTTGTTGTTGCCCTGTGCGTCTACCCCAACATTTAATAGGGGACACCCCCCCATTGGTAGCGTGAAAACATCATATTGTTTGTAAAAGTTCAATAAGGAGAATAATTTATCCAATGCTTCCAAACCGATTTCCAACTTATTGTCAATCGCTTCCAACAGTATATTTCGATTGTGTTCAAATGCGGATAACGCCAATGCCTCCTTGTTCTCAAAATTCCCATATATGGCACCCTTGGTCAGACCTGTGGCCTCGGTCAAATCACTCATGCTGGTACCTACATAGCCGAATTTATTGAAAATAGGGGCCACGGTCTCAATGATATAAGCGGTGGTCCTTTCTGCTTTCTTAGTCATTATAGTAAGGTTGGTGTTGGTGGAAACTAAGATATAAAAAATCAGATACTGTATGGTATTTTTCAAAACAAAAGCCCCTACTTTAACACAGTAAGGGCTTGTTTCTAAAGTGATTTGGTGTTATTCCACCAATTCATTCTGATTTCTGAACACTAATTCATCATCGAAAGAATCCAAGAGTACAATACTGTCGGAGGTTATTTTTCCTGACAATAATTCCTTGGAAAGGTTGTTCAAGACCTCTTTTTGAATCAATCGTTTTACGGGTCTTGCACCGTATTGGGGATCGTATCCTTTTTCAGCCAAATAGGCAACAGCTTCTTCGGTCGCATCCAAGGTGATGTTCTGCTTGGTCAACATTTTCTTCAAGTTGTCCAATTGGAGCCTAACAATATCCTTGATATCGGATTTGCTCAACGGAGTGAACATGATGATATCATCTATACGGTTTAGGAACTCCGGTCTAATGGTCTTGCGGAGCAACCCCAAAACTTCGACCCTTGCGGCTTCTGAAGCACTGTCCACGTCTATTGCATCCTCAAACTTCTCTTGAATAATATGGCTGCCCATATTACTGGTCATTATAATAATGGAGTTCTTGAAATCTGCCACACGGCCTTTGTTATCGGTCAACCTACCTTCATCCAATACCTGCAATAGGATATTGAAGGTGTCGGGGTGTGCTTTTTCAATCTCATCCAACAAGATTACGGAATAGGGTTTGCGTCTTACAGCTTCTGTCAACTGTCCGCCTTCATCGTAACCCACATATCCTGGAGGTGCACCAACCAATCTACTCACCGAGTGACGCTCTTGGTATTCGCTCATATCTATCCGTGTGATGGCATTTTCATCATCGAACAGATAGGCGGCCAAGGTTTTTGCCAACTCGGTCTTACCTACACCGGTTGTACCTAGGAATAGGAAGGAGCCTATCGGCTTCTTGGCATCTTGTAATCCTGCCCTGCTTCTTCGAATGGCATCGGAAACCGCAATGATCGCCTCATCCTGACCCACTACTCGTTTGTGCAGTACATCTTCCAGTTTCAAGAGTTTTTCCCGTTCACTCTGCATCATCTTGTTCACGGGGATACCGGTCCATTTGGCAACTACTTCGGCAATATCCTCATAGGTTACTTCCTCCTTGATCAATGTGCCTGCAGATTGTTGTTCCGCTAATTCCTCCTGAAGTTTATCCAGTCTTTCTTGGGCTTCCTTGATTTTACCGTATCGTAATTCCGCTACTTTGCCGTAATCGCCATTTCGCTCGGCGCGTTCTGCCTCTACCTTGTAGTTTTCAATATCCTCCTTTGTTTTTTGGATGTTGTCCACCACCGTTTTTTCACTCTCCCATTTGGCAAAGATCTCGTTACGCTCTTCTTTAAGATTGGCGAGCTCCAAATTCAAGGTTTTTAATTTGGCCTGATCATTTTCTCTTTTTATGGCTTCGATCTCAATTTCCAACTGCATTATCTTTCTGTCCATCACATCCAATTCCTCGGGTTTGGAGTTGATTTCCATGCGAAGTTTGGAAGCGGCCTCGTCCATGAGGTCGATTGCCTTATCGGGCAGGAACCTGTTGGTAATGTAGCGTTGAGAAAGTTCCACCGCACCGATTACCGCATCATCCTTGATACGAACCTTGTGGTGTGCCTCATATTTTTCTTTGATACCCCTTAGGATGGAAATGGCGCTCTCGGTATCGGGCTCGTCCACCATAACCTTTTGGAACCTACGCTCCAAGGCTTTGTCTTTTTCGAAATATTTTTGGTATTCGTCCAAAGTGGTGGCACCTATGGCTCTCAATTCGCCACGGGCCAAAGCAGGTTTCAGGATGTTTGCGGCATCCATGGCACCTTGTCCGCCACCTGCACCTACCAAGGTGTGAATCTCATCAATAAAGAGAACAATGTTCCCATCGGATGAGGTTACTTCTTTAATTACCGCCTTTAAACGCTCCTCGAACTCACCTTTGTATTTGGCACCTGCGATAAGTGCACCCATGTCCAAAGAATAGATGATTTTGTCCTTAAGGTTTTCGGGCA
Organism: [Muricauda] lutisoli (nom. illeg.); assembly: GCF_017313105.1. Lineage (GTDB taxonomy): Bacteria > Bacteroidota > Bacteroidia > Flavobacteriales > Flavobacteriaceae > Flagellimonas > Flagellimonas lutisoli. The sequence goes on from NZ_JAFLND010000001.1 coordinate 789,470, forward strand.
CGTCACCCTGAATAATTCGGTGGGCCAAACCTTCGGCAATGGCAGTTTTACCCACACCGGGCTCACCTACCAACATAGGATTGTTTTTGGTGCGTCTGGACAAAATCTGCAAGACTCTTCGGATTTCCTCGTCCCTGCCGATTACGGGGTCCAATTTTCCACTGTCGGCCAGTTGGTTAAGGTTGTTCGCATATTTGTCCAAGGAATTGTAGGTTTCCTCCGCACTTTGTGAGGTGACCTTACCACCTTTGCGAAGTTCCTGTATGGCTACTTTCAAATCTTTTTCGGCTACGCCTTGATCTTTTAGGATTTGCCCGATTTTACTTTTGGATTTGAAAATAGCCAATAGCAAGTGCTCAACGGAAACATATTCATCGCCCATGTTTTTGGCAATGATACTTGCTTCGTTCACTGTTTTACTTGCTTCTCTGGAAAGCATTATTTCCCCTCCCGAAACTTTTGAAAAGCTTTGGAGTTCCTTGTCCAATATTTGGTTGATAAGGTTGGTGTTGACGTTCAATTTTTTCAATATGAAAGGCAACACGTTTTCATCGACCTCGCCAATGGCCTTGAACAAGTGTTCGTTCTCAATCTGTTGATGCCCAAATTCTTGGGCCAATTGCTGGGCCCTCTGAATGGCTTCCTGTGATTTTATCGTAAAATTATTAAAGTTCATAGTCGTTGTTTTTTTCTATAATGTCAACAACCTTACCAATGCGCCCCTACCGTCAAAATGTCCGACAAACCCTTTAAATACAGGACATTTAGTCAGTTGTAAGCTTTTTGTTCACTCACGACTTATCCCATAAATTTGCATTATGGGAATATTTGACAGCGTCTTCGGAAAGAAGGAGAAAACAAAAAAGGAAAAGAAAGCATTGCCGTGGATCCAATTGGAGTCTTTTGACCAATTGGAAGCGATCGCGGAAAACTCAAAAAACAAACCTCAGGTGATCTACAAGCACTCCAGTACGTGCGGTATAAGTAGAATGGTGTTGAACATGTTCACCGAGTCTTACGATACAGATTTGGATATAGACCTGTATTTTTTAACGATACAGCAACATAGGGATGTGTCCAACGCAATTGAGGACAAGTTCGGGGTTAGGCACGAGTCCCCTCAACTATTGATCATTAAAAACGGAGAGGTGGTTTTTCACACTTCGCACGGTGCCATTTCGGATACGGACCTTACAAAGTACTTATAAAAACGAAAGCCCCGAATCAACGGGGCTTTTTTTAATTGAACTGATATTGTGAGACAATGCTCTTGAGGCGCAATTTTAGGTCCTCTCCTGCATCGTAGACCATTTGTTCGTTGGAGGGAAATGGAACTTCCCTGGCGTTCAAGTACAGCATCAAATCATCTTCCAAAGCCCTCTTATCACCTTGATAGTTGGCGAAGATGTGTTCAAAGATAAATTCGCTGGACAGGGGGTAGGAATTGATTTCCTGCCCGTTTCTAAGGTCCGTAAAGCTGATTTTTGCTCCGATCTGGGCACTTTTAGTTTGCGTAAACTGGAACAATTTGCAAGTAACAGTTCGCATCTTGTCCACTTTTATTTTGTTACCCAGACTATCCTTCACCACATTTCCATCAGCATCCAAAAGGTATTGCCATCCATCTTTGATTTGTCTTTCTTTAATCACCTGTGTCTCGTTGATACGCTCAGGGGACACATTGATCTCCATGAAATCCAGATTCATGGCATAATCATATTTTACGCTTTCCAAAGGATTGGTGTGGTATTGCAACCAGAAATTGTCAATACCGAAAGCATTAAAATCCAAAAGTTCAGTTTCCAAACGCTCAGGAATGATCTGTTGGGTCTGATTTGCGATATCAACCCTAACAAACTCCAATCCTTTATTGTAGGCTTCATCCATTTTGGCGACGGTTTCCCTGTACCCTGGATTTATCTCCTGCAAATACTTTAGATCTTCGTAAGCGGTTCTGTAATCGGTTTTGTATTTGGCAGATGCCAATAGATTCAAAGCGTTTTGGTACAAATGTTCGGAAAGGTCGTCCTTGGTGTTTAAAATTCTGTTATCGTAGTTCACAAAACTGAATTCGGCCGTTCTTCCCTCGTCTTCGATATACAATGGTAATAGCGGTCTAATGCGTTGTTGAATCTGCTTCAATTGCAAATATTTATTGTAGATGGTCTCCAGATTGGATGGGTTACCATCATTTTGGAGAAAAGCAATTTCCTGCTGTTCCCTTTGGGTGTTTTTGGCAAATGCTTCTTCCAATAAAATAATATATTCCTGATGTCCTTTTTTGGTCTTGTTCTCGGCCAAGTTTTTAATGGCCTTGTTCATGGCCGCGGAATAATTACCCGTATTCAGGGCCTCCTGTGTTTTCTTTACGCCACTACAAGCGCTTAAAACTATAATCGTGGTTAAGAGTAAAACTTTTTTCATACTGGTCAACTTTATGGTTGTTTAGGGAGATTCAATAGCTGTGCCAAAAATCCTCACCCTATTAACGAAAAAGGACGCACGGTAGTATATTTTTGATAAAAAGCTTTGAAAACAGTAGTCCAGTGCCTCATTCCATTTTTTTAAAAATTGTTAATTGTCGTTTGATAAAATTAGGTCCCGATTGCATTTTAATAGATGGAAATCCCCTTTCAATTCGTAATTTTACGCCCTTAATTAAACAATGGGCAACATGCAACGAGACCAGAAAATTTTTGAACTTATAGCGCAAGAGAAAGAAAGACAGTTGGAAGGTATTGAACTGATAGCTTCCGAAAACTTTGTAAGTCCACAGGTAATGGAAGCCGCTGGATCCGTACTTACAAATAAATATGCCGAAGGATACCCTGGAAAGCGCTATTATGGTGGTTGCGAAGTGGTGGACCAAGTGGAACAGTTGGCCATAGACCGAGCCAAGGAATTGTTCGGTGCTGTTTATGCAAACGTTCAGCCGCACTCAGGCTCACAGGCCAATGCATCCGTTTACCATGCTTGCCTTAACCCAGGAGATACTATTTTAGGTTTCGATTTGTCCCACGGGGGGCATTTGACCCATGGTTCGCCCGTAAATTTCTCAGGGAAGTTGTATAATCCCGTTTTTTATGGTGTTGATGAGGAAACTGGTTTATTGAATTATGACAAAATCCAGGAAATCGCCGATAAGGAAAAGCCCAAATTGATTATTGCCGGTGCCTCTGCCTATTCCAGGGATATGGATTTTAAACGTTTCCGTGAAATCGCGGATAGTGTCGACGCTATTTTGTTGGCAGACATATCCCACCCCGCAGGATTGATCGCGAAAGGTATTTTGAGCGATCCTATCCCACATTGCCACATTGTTACCACCACAACCCACAAAACCCTGCGCGGTCCGCGCGGAGGTCTTATTTTGATGGGAGAAAACTTTGAAAACCCATTTGGTATCAAACTAAAAAATGGAAACTTGAGAAAAATGTCGGGTCTTTTGGATTTGGCGGTATTCCCTGGTAACCAAGGAGGTCCATTGGAGCACATAATCGCTGCCAAGGCCGTTGCTTTTGGCGAAGCACTCTCCGATGAGTTTTTGCACTACATGGTCCAAGTGAAGAAAAATGCTGCTGCTATGGCCAAAGCGTTTATGGACAAGGATTACAAAGTGATTTCTGGAGGAACTGACAACCACATGATGTTGATAGACCTTAGAAACAAAGGTATTACGGGCAAAGATGCAGAAAAGGTATTGGAGCACGCTGCTATTACCGCCAACAAAAATATGGTTCCATTTGATGATAAATCTCCATTTATTACCTCTGGAATACGTTTTGGAACTTCGGCCATTACCACAAGAGGTCTTAAGGAAGCCGATATGGAAACCATTGTAGGCTTTATAGATGAGATTATTACCGATGCGGAGAACGAGAAGAAGGTAGCCGAGATAAAACAAAAGGTCAACGACTTAATGAAATCGCGACCTTTGTTCAGTGTTTAGTATTTGCTTGTGAGGTTATTCATATAGGGAAATACCCTCTTCATAAAGTTTCTTTTTACCAAGAGAGTAAATAAGGGCTTCGTGCTCTTGTTTTTTGTCAAAGTACAAGCCCCAATAGTCAAAGTAGTTGCATTCGATACAGTCGTTGCTATTTATGGAGGTGTCTTCAAAAACAGGGATAAAAACTTCATACGGCATTTCGGTCAATCCTTTGGTGAAATATATGAAGTGCTTACCGATGGTGGTTAAAAGGGCACCGATTTGTTCCGGTATGCTGTACTGATAAAGTCTTGTTATAATTATGGAGGTATCCAAAAAGTGCATGGATATTTCCATTATATCTGCTGGATAGGTACTTTGTTCATTTAATTTATCTAGGGCCCCACTTACTACAAGTGAAATATCGGTACTGCTTTCTTCGGATAAGGAATAATTGACCCAGTCGCCATTGTTAAAATGTCTTAGGCAATCCGTTATGCCAAAATTAAAATGTAGGTCAATCACCAAATCCAGCTTTCCTTCAACCCTATTTTGTTTGCAACGAAGTTTGGCGTTGGCAAAAAAGTGCTTTTCCAAGACTTTTAAAAAATCATCCAAGCCCTCTGTGGCCTCGTATGTTTTTGCGCCTTGAGCGTTGTTTTTATTGTTGAATTTGTTAGGGAACGGCATGTTGATTGAATTCCAATTTTCTTTCAACATAAAATTAGAATGAATCTTTTGCATAGGATTACAGATAATCCTTAAAAATTCTGGGGTTTTCCCCTTGTTTGTAAGATTTTATGGTGATTTTAAACTTAAACCAACCACAAATGGTATGCGCTTAGTCTTTTTTAGGTATGGTCCATTAAATGAAACCTCTGTTTTTTGCCGCCAAAATCAACGCCAAATCATTTTCGTTCTCGGTGCCGAACAATGTTTTTAAGTGGCGCTTCCTATTTTCAATGGAGGAGGGGGAGAGCCTAATAAATTTTTCCAGATCCTTGTTTTTGGTTCCCTTGGAAAGATGGTAGAGAATCTGTTTGTCCTTTTCATCAATTTCAATGTCGTTGGCCATTTTCTTTCTAATGGCTCCCAATGCCTTGGATGAATAATACGGCGGATCCAACATTATTGTTTTTACTGCATCTTCAAGCGTTTTTGGGTCTATATCGGTCTTTACCAAATATCCATCGGGGTCCACGGATTTTAAAATACTGTTGATTCGAAAATTATCACTAAAAGAAGACATAAAAACAATTTTGCTATCAGGTACAATCTTGCGGGCCAATATTCCCAAGTCTTCACCGGTATAAGGTTGCTCCTCATTAGGGGCAAATAATTGAACATCCAAGAACAAAATATCGTACTGAAAAGAATTTACCGAGTCCTCGATCAGTTTTTTTCCCGTATCGTAGGAGGTGGCTGTATCAACAATTATATTGTATCCTTCAAATTCGATGCCTTCGAGTATAAACTTATACCCTAGCATGGTCATTTCGTGATCATCGATTGCCAGTATTCTCAATGTTTTCATTGTAGGTTTTATCTTTTTTTAATGGGGGATTTAGGCATTTAGTGCATTTATTTTCTCTGTGACACCCAATTCCATGTATTTGGCAGGTATCATTACTTTAATCTCAGTTCCTATTCCTGGTTTACTATCAATATCCAACTTTCCTTTGATCTTTTTTACCCTGGAAATTATATTTCTAAGGCCGATTCCTTTCTTTTTCTTATCAATATTAAATCCAACACCATCGTCTACAATGGTAAGTTTTAAAATATCGTCCACTACGGTAAATGAAATGGATACATTTTTACTTTTTGCGTGCTTCACGCAGTTTTTCAAGGATTCTTGAATAATCCTGTATGTATTGATCTTAATGTCCCCGAGTAAATTGTCCCAAGGTACTTTGTTGTCGTAGGTAAAGGAACAAGATATCCCGGAAGATTTTTCAATACCATCGATCATATCTTCCAACGATACTATAAAATTATGGAATTTTTCATAGGAGGCATGGTTAAGTTCATGGGAAATGGTCCGTATTTCTTCTTCAACTCCCTGCAATTTTTCAATAAGAGCTGCCCTTTGTTCAATGGAGGCTTGGTCCTCACGTTCGTTAAGCCCGCTCAAAATCAAGCGTATGCCCAACATTTCTCCCAAAATACCATCGTGTAGCTCTTCAGAAATACGTTTTTGCTCCAACTGTTTCCCTTCCTCCAGCTTTCCTTGTTGCGAGAGCATCAAATTATAGATTTCTTGGTTGCTTTCTTGTTGACGCTGTTTAAATTTTAATTGATTATTGCTTACATAAAGCGAAACAATGACCATAAAGCCGATACCAAAAACAACGAGCAGCATTGCGGCATATATCCATACTTGCTTTTCCTTGGCCAGGATTTGATTTTCCTCGATAATATCATCCGTTTCCATGCGAATACGGGCAAACTTGTCGCGCTTGGTGCGTTCCTCCTCTTTAATAGCTTCATTTAATTGAAAATACTCCTCGAAATACGATTGTGAATGGGCAGGGTCCAATCTGTTCAGTAATCTCAGGGCATCCAATGATCGATCATTGTTATAGGTTTCACGGGCAATGCTGTAAGCCTCTTTGGCTTCATCTATTGCCTTATCGGTCATTCCCTTGGTAGCTAATATTTCGGCGCGAAAATAATTAAGTCGCGCTTTATCGTAACGATTACCAGATAAAGAATTAATTAAAAAAGCTTCTTCTAAAAGTTGTTCTGCCTGCTCGGTATTATTGTCAACTTTTAGTATGGCATAGGCAAGACTGCCCAGTGCTTTTTCGTAGGTTTCCGGCAACTCTGATTTCAGGTTGTTATCATTCAGTAGTTGTTCATAAGATTGTTTTGCTTTTTCGAAATCACCAGAATTTAGATAAACACTGGCAATATTGTTTTCGATCTTCCATATCAGCTTACTATTGTCAGCCCTATTAGATTTGTATAAATATTCTTTGGCTTTATTGTATGAGGCTATTGATTTTTCACTGTCCCCCATTCCATTGGCCAAAACACCTAATATATTGTAAGCATTATACAATCTGTAATTGTCTTCAAGGTCATCAAAAATCTTGACTGCGGCAGTAGCGTTAATTTCGCCGCCCAAGTAGTCCTTGTAGGAATCCTGTACTCTGGCCATACTATAAAAAATGCGGGCTCTGAGTGATTTTGATGTGGAATCTACAGGTAATTGCTCAAAACTTTTCAATGCTTTTTTGTAATGGTAAAATGAACTGTCCGTAACCCCTTGGGAATTGAAAAATCCAGCTAAGTCCCAATGCGAGTACCCTAGAATGGTATTGTCTTTCAAGTTTTGCGACATTTCCAAGAGCAATTTATTTGTCCTCCTGAATTCAAGGGAATCCTCTAATCTTTTGTAAGCAAGCGAAATTTCCGAAAGTTGTTTTAACTGAACGGTGTCCTGCGATAATTCAGTAGTCAGTTTTTCAGCATCCGTTAAGTAAGATTTTCTATCCTGTAATGGGAGTTCCTTGGCCGTTTTGGCAATACTGATCAGTTCTTGAATAGAATCTACCTTAGATTTGGAAACCGATTCTTTTTCGGAGGTCTGCTGTGTACATCCCCATAAAAGAAGGATCAATAGTAAATAGGTTCCGTTTTTCAAGTTGAATAAGTTCATTAAATAAAATCCAAGGTAACAAAAAAGCCCCAAATCTCTTAAGGTTTGGGGCTCTGGTCAATATAGATGTCTAATTATAGTTGACGCTCATCGCTCAAACTACTGGCCAAACGCCTTCGACTTTTATTTTCTATGCCAATACGTACTTGATGAATTAAACTTTTCCTCTTGGTAATAGTGGACACCCTTTCTTTCTTAGTTCGGATACTGGGATTGTCCATAACCATTGTATCAGTTACATTTAAGAACATTATACATAAAACAGGCAGGTACAAAGTTGTGCGTAGCATTGATTTCATCTTTGGCAAAAGTAAATGGGGCGGTTATCTTGTTAAGTGCGATCGTCTGGATCAACTACATCACCATCAGTAGCATTCTGGTCCATTTGTAGTTGCTGGAACATTGCTTCGGTTTCCTGTACATCACTTTCTGCTTCGCAAGAGTAGAATCCAACGGTCAATAGTGCCAATGCTAAAATGCTAAATACTTTTCTCATAATGTTTGTTTTTAGGTGTAAATATTAGGTCTATACCACTAAAATAGAAGGCATTTTGAGCAGAAAGGCTACTTACAAATGGGGGATAGTATTTGCAGGGAATCTGAAAGAATTCTAACGTAATCTGAAAGAATTCTGCTAATTAAGGGTGTTTGTTGTGGTTTTGGAGAGCATTTCTTTAAGCCTATCCACTTTATCCTTATAGGTTTTGGAAAAAGGAAGTTCCTCTTCCTCACCATTTTTTAGGCTGCAGATGGATTTACCGTAGTTAATACGTGAAACATAGCTACTATTAAGGATATAGCTTTGGTGCACACGTATAAAATTCTTAGGCAACTTTTCTTCAAAGGACTTTAAGGTCTTGAACGCACTGATGACACTGCCGTCTTTCATAAAAAAATCCGTGGTGTTGTTATCGGATTTTAGATATAGAATGTTATTGGTGTCCAGATACCGATAGTCTTTATAGGATTTCAGACAAATCGTAGAGGGTGTATCTTGCTTTGGGTGCAGTTTTCTTAAACGTAGAATCGTTTTTCTGATATCGAACTCGTTATGCGGCAAGATCCAATAATCGAAAAAACCGCTTTTGATCGCATTGTAAGCGTATTTTTTTGATTTTGCATAGCCTATGATAAGGGGTAGGGTCTGCATATACTGGTTGAGTTCGGTAACCATTTGGAAGTAATCCATACCATCTTCCCCGAGATTGACAAGCACCAGGTCCGGATTGTATTTTAAAATGGAATTAAGACCGGAAGGAGCCGTGGTGTCAACACCCGCACAAACCAAATCTTGGTACTCCTCCAAATACAGCTGTAACTGTAGTTTTGAGGATGCGTCCGAATCGATTATGTTGTAGGTGTATTCCATGTGCAATTTGCTGATTGCAAGTTACTAACGCACAAAAAAAACTCATTGCAGTTTTCCCTTAAAAAAACTATGGGTTTCTTCCTAAAACGGGCTATTTTCCTACACTTTCCCATAAAAAATCGTTAAAATGGATTCAACTGTAACGAATCCCATGATTTTTTAATCCGATTTTATGGGGTGGAATTCTGGAAAATTTGGAATGTCAATTGGGTAAAGGTTGCGTTTAGTTGGTTCAACAAATAGGTTTAGTTCGTGTTTGGTTTACTACTATATTACAATTTGTTGGACCCGCTTCAAAATTTTGGGTAGTGGATTTTAAAATATACGCCTATATTTCGATGAAATACAGCATCTTATAACATTTGGGAGGGCTTTAACGCATAAAAAGCGCTTCAATTTCCTTTGGAACCCGTTTGGGACGAAAGGTTTTGGCATCCAATAAACACCATTCTGTGACCGCTTTTACCAAAAGCTCATCGGTTTCTTTGTTTTTGATTTCCACGACTCGTGTGGAAATAGGCCCTTTGTTACTTGCTATAAAGGTGTTTATTAGTATGGTGTTTCCCAATACGGCGGATTTGTGATAGGTGATATTGTGGTTCCGGACCACCCAGATCATGGAATTTTGAATCTCTTCCGTTGTCACATGCGTCCAATGCTTTTTGGAAATATCCTGAATCCACTCCACATATCTGATATTATTTACGTGGTTGAGGTCGTCCAGGTCGTTTGGGATTACATCAAAGGATTCCGTATATGTTTTCATTAGTCTTTTTTACGGATTTCCACTTCGAACAACTTGTCCCAATTTTTTCCTGTCACAAAAAATGTCTCCCGTTCCGGATGGTAGGCCACCCCGTTCAACACGGAGTTGCCCTCGTCCCATTCTGGGCCTTTTTTTACTTTGCTCTTGAGTCCACCAAAGTTAATGACACCTTCAATAGCACCAGAGGTCGCATCAATGATCATCATGCTTTCCTTTTGGTAGACGTTGGCATAGATCTTCCCATTAACGTACTCCAACTCATTGGCCATATTAAAAATGGATTTGTTGGTTACCGTTTCTATATAACCTTGCTCTTCCAAAGTCTCCGGATCCAAGAACCAAATTTTTTCGGTACCGTCGCTCTTGAATATTTTTTCATCATCGTGGCAAAGGCCCCATCCTTCGCGACTTTTGCCATAGGTGAAGTTTTTGATTTTTTCCAGATTGGATATATCGTATACATAACCTAAACCGCTCTGCCAGGTAAGTTGGTAAAGCTTATCGTTCATTATAGTGATGCCTTCTCCAAATACGGAAGCATCCATATCTATTTGCTGAAGCACTTCACCTGTTTCAAAGTTGACTTTCCTAACCGTGGAAGCGCCTTTTTTTCCAGTGCTTTCGTATAAAGTGCCCTCGTGGAACTCCAATCCTTGGGTGTAAGCACCTGTATCATGGGGATAACTATTTACAATTTCATAGGTGTAAACCTCTGGGGCTGCAGCGGCCAATAGCCTAAAATCCTTTTCCACCGCCACGTTCTGCTCTTCAATTTTAAATTTGGCAACCAAAGTTTTGTTCCCCAAGGCGGGTAGGTCCAACGTCAATTTGCCATTTTCAACGGGCATTTCCTTATCGTCTATATAATAGTGCAGGTCAGAAATCTCGATGTCTTTTTTGTTCTTGAGGGTCACGCCTAATTGCCCATTTTGCTGTATGGTTTTGTTTTCCAATTGAATGGAAAAATTCTTGGCCGGGTCTGCATTTCCGCCACAGGCCAAAAAGAAGAGCAATGCTCCTGAAATGGAAAAAAGTTTGCCCATTGTTCTTATTGCTTGTATCATAAATTATTGATCGTAAAACACCGAAATTAAGAATGAATTGGGATTGCCACAAATTTAAAAGGTCGTATATTTGCGGCCGGGCAAGTCCTACACGACCAGCTCCTGCAGAATCCCCCAGGGCGGGAACGCAGCAAGGGTATGCGGTCGTAGCGGTGCGATGTAGGTAGCTTGCCCTTTTTTGTACCCAAAAATCAGATGATCATGGATAAAAAAGTTGTACTGATCACAGGCGGTTCTTCAGGTATTGGTAAATCTATCGGGAAATACTTGACCCAAAAAGGATTTACTGTTTATGGTACTACGCGTAATCCTAAAAACTATCCCGATTTTACGGAGTTTGAACTTGTTCAATTGGATGTGAAAGATGTCGAAAGCATTCAAAATGCCGTTTCCTACATCATTTCCAAGGAAAACAGATTGGATGTATTGATCAACAATGCAGGTGTGGGTATCACAGGACCTATTGAAGAGACGCCCCACGAAGAAATACTCCATGTGTTCGACACCAACTTTCATGGCCCCGTACATGTAATGAAAGCCGTTTTGCCGCAAATGCGCAAGCAGGGAAAGGGAGTTATCATCAATATTACATCCATAGCAGGTTATATGGGGCTACCATATAGAGGGTTTTACTCTGCCACCAAAGGCGCTTTGGGGCTGATCACTGAAGCGCTGCGCATGGAAACCAAGGATTTTGGCGTAACCATAACCAATGTGGCCCCGGGTGATTTTGCCACCAATATTGCATCGGGCAGATACCACTCTCCGGTAATCAAAGGTTCCGCTTATGAAGAAAAGTACAGTCAAACCCTAAAAGGAATCGATGAGGACGTTGACAGTGGGGGAGACCCCATCCAAGTGGCCGAGGCGGTTTATAAGATCATCAACAGGAAAAAACCAAAGATACATAACCCAGTGGGTGCGTTTTTACAAAAGTTTTCCCTTAGGTTAAAGAAGATTTTACCCGACAAAGTCTACGAAAAATTGCTCCTCAACCATTATAAGTTGTAATTTTACACTTATTAGCGAACCAATTATAAATACTTAGAAATGAAGTTTTTTATTGATACTGCCAACCTTGACCAAATTAAGGAAGCCCAAGAATTGGGTGTGTTGGATGGTGTGACCACCAACCCTTCCCTAATGGCGAAAGAAGGTATTACAGGAAAGGATAATATTTTAAAACACTATGTGGATATCTGCAATATTGTTGATGGAGATGTTTCTGCCGAGGTAGTGGCCACTGATTTTGATGGAATGGTCAAAGAAGGTGAGGAGCTGGCAGAGCTGCACGAGCAGATTGTAGTGAAAGTTCCTATGATCAAGGATGGTGTAAAAGCATTGAAATATTTTTCCGATAAAGGTATTCGTACCAACTGTACATTGGTGTTCTCACCAGGCCAGGCCCTATTGGCCGCCAAAGCGGGAGCAACCTACGTTTCTCCGTTTTTGGGCAGATTGGACGATATTTCCACCGATGGTCTTAATTTGATAGCGGAAATCCGTTTGATTTATGACAACTACGGATTTGAAACTGAAATCTTGGCTGCATCCATCCGCCACACCATGCACGTAATTGATTGTGCCAAGCTTGGTGCCGATGTTATGACAGGCCCATTGTCTTCTATAGATGGATTGTTAAAGCACCCATTGACCGATATTGGATTGGCCAAATTCTTGGAAGATTATAAAAAAGGAAATTCCTAATAAGGAATCTAGATAAAAGCTAAGATAAGAGGCCCTGAATGAAAATTCGGGGCTTTTTTTTATAGGGAAGTATACAGGTTCGCAAACCCATCTACTACAACGGTGTCCTTTGCGATGACACATTTGTTGAGACCATCTATGATCATGGCCATTTGTAACTCTTTAAAATTCTCGCCAAAAAACTGCTTGCTCGTGTCCAGTTTGTAATCGTCCATGAGTTGCTTCCACTGGCTAAAATTGGTCCTTAAGTTAATGCCAACAAAGTTATAGTGAGGATATTTTTCCTCGAGGGAGGTAATATGTTTATTTACGTTTCTAAAATGACTCTTTTGATCGGCCGTCCAAAAATAGAAAACTGTATTTTTCTTATTGTTGGCCAAATCTTTTAAGGAAACAGATTCATTATTGATGTTCTTTACCGCAATATTGGGGATAGCGGTGTTTGGTTGCAAATTTTTAATGCCCTTGTACAATAAATCTATTTCCTCTTGATGTTCCTCGTTGGTGGAAAGGGATTTAAATTTATCTATAAACACGGTGGCCTCTTCACTCGGCTTGTGTTCCCTTAACAAATAATCCATCGCAACATTTCTGAAAAGGATATCCCTTAGCTCCGTCTGTTTCACAATACTGTCCACCAAAGTGAGCTTATGTTTATTGAAGTGCAATCTGTCGCTGACGGGTTGTCTGTTGGTAGAGCAGTTTTCCAAACAAGTCATGTAGGACATGTTTCCGAAGTGCCATTTCATAAAATCAAAATAAGGTCTAAAATACGTCAGGTCCTTATTATTGAGATCGATATTTTTTCGGTAACCATAAAAATCCTCACCAAGCTCATGAATGGTTTCCTCCCCAGTTTCCTTTTTATGGTAGAAAGGATATTTTTCCTTATTAACGTAAGTGTTGTAGTCAATTGAAGCTTCTGCCATGGCCAAAGCCTTAGGTGTAAATTGGTTGTCAGTGTTAAGTTCATTCAACAAAGCAGCCTTAATGGCATGCAAGGAATCTATTTTCTCACTAAATGCTTCAGGGGTTAAGCTGTAATACTCCTTTATAAGAGGCTCTTCTTTCTCGTTGGTCAAGAAAATCTCTATCAAAAAATTGTTGATTTCACTTCCTTTTCCGGAGTAAACCAAAGATTCATCAAATTCTACCGTATTCAAACGGGCCAGAAGGCTGTCGCCCTTGGTCAAATAAACGTATTGAAGTTCTGGTGTATGGTCAAAATGATAAAGTCCGTCCTCTATACCGTCAAGTTGAAAAGCAAAGTGATTGTTATCATCGAGCTTTACGGAATCCACATAAGAATCGTTGTGGTAGAGCACGACATACTCGCTTGTAGGGTTTACAATTTCTCCCCCAAAATATACTGAAGAACCGTTTTCTGGAGAATCAGAACACGATACGAGCGATAACAATAAGATAAGGCTGAGTAAAAATCTTACCATATATAGGGAACGATTCATTTGACTATCAAAAGTAAGCAACCCAAGAAGCCAAACTTGTTAAGGGGTAGTTAAATGTTGTTAAACGGCGATTTTTCATCGTTCAAATATGCGCTTTTAAATTAGAATTACGAATCCTATTTAGCTACTTTTGCAAAAAATAAAGATAGTTGCATGTTATCAGTATCGAATTTATCCGTACAGTTTGGCAAAAGAGTTTTGTTCGATGAGGTTAACGTAACCTTTGCCCAAGGGAATTGTTACGGTATTATTGGTGCCAATGGCGCTGGTAAATCTACGTTTTTAAAAATATTATCCGGGCAAATCGAACCTACTTCGGGCCATGTACATTTGGAACCTGGGAAACGGATGTCCATTCTGGAACAGAACCACAATGCATACGACGAGTACCCTGTATTGGAGACCGTGGTAATGGGAAATAAGCCCTTGTTCGAGATAAAAAAGGAAATTGATGCCCTCTACGCGGACTATACCGATGAGAACGCTGAGAAAATAGGTGAGCTTCAAGTGAAGTTCGAGGAGATGAACGGATGGAATGCCGATAGTGATGCAGCTGCCATGCTTTCCAATCTTGGCATTACGGAAGACCTGCACTATACCAACATGGGCGACCTGGATTCCAAACTTAAGGTACGTGTCCTCCTGGCACAGGCCCTGTTCGGAAACCCTGATGTGTTGATCATGGATGAGCCTACCAACGATTTGGATTACGATACCATCAACTGGTTGGAGAATTTCTTGGCCAACTACGATAATACGGTAATCGTGGTATCTCACGACAGGCACTTTTTGGATGCCGTTTGTACCAGTATTGCGGATATCGATTTTGGAAAGATCAACCTGTTTTCAGGAAACTATACATTTTGGTACGAGAGCAGCCAATTGGCAGCGCGCCAAAGAGCCCAACAGAATAAAAAAGCCGAGGAAAAGGCCAAGGAACTTAACGAGTTTATACAGCGTTTTAGTGCCAACGTCGCCAAAAGTAAACAGGCGACTTCTCGTAAAAAGATGTTGGACAAACTTAAGGTTGAAGATATTAAGCCTTCAAGCAGAAGATATCCTGCCATCATTTTTGACCGAGAGCGCGAAGCTGGGGATCAAATTTTGAATGTTGAAAAATTATCGGCCACTTCGGAAGATGGGGATTTATTGTTCAAAGATGTGAACATCAACTTGGCGAAGGGCGATAAAGTTGCCATTTTATCCAGGGATTCACGTGCGACCACGGCTTTCTACGACATAATCGCTGAAAAAACAAAGGCAGATAGTGGTAAGTTTCAATGGGGTGTGACCACCACCCAATCCTATTTACCTGCGGATAACTCCGATTTCTTTCAGGAGGATATCAACCTAGTCGACTGGCTACGTCAATGGGCCAAAACGGAAGAGGAAAGGGAAGAGGTGTACCTAAGAGGTTTCTTGGGCAAGATGTTGTTCAGTGGTGAAGAGGCCCTGAAAAAATGCACTGTGCTTTCCGGTGGAGAAAAAGTACGTTGTATGCTAAGCCGAATGATGATGCTCCGTGCCAACGTACTTATGTTGGACGAGCCCACCAACCACTTGGACCTGGAAAGTATTACCGCCTTCAATAACTCCTTGAAGAACTTTAAAGGAACAATTTTGCTCACCACCCATGACCATGAGTTTGTGAACACGGTGGCAAACAGGATCATTGAGTTGACACCCAACGGCGCTATTGACCGTTACTTGAGCTTTGATGATTACATGTCCGACAAGTCCATAAAAGAGCAGCGCGAAAAAATGTACGCGGTTACGGCCTAGGCATTAAAATACTTACTTTTCCAAATAGCTGGGTTAAAGTTTTTTCCCAGTGCAAATCCGTAGAAAATAACTATGGATGCTATGCATTTGAACATAAAAAAGTAGATGATCCAAAACTCTGCCGTGGTGCTTTTTTTGGAGAATAGGCCTTCAGGGATCATTAAGGTTACAAGATAACTGACCAAAAGGACCACCAACGTGAGGTTTGCAATGTTTTTAAATGGCCATGCAAACAATTTTCGCAAGGGGTGTAGATCGTTTCCCCATTTGTGGATCAAATAGAAATAGTCGTTTCCAATGGGAGCGAAGAGTAAAGGGTCGTCCTTATCTTCCAGTTTGAACAATTTGGAAGGAGCCATAATTTTAAATCCTTTGATTTCGGTATTGTGGGCAGTTTCCAAGTGCTTTATTTTGGAAATGGCTTCCTGTGGAATTTCACCTTTAAAGTAAGAACTGTTCAAAAAACGTAATCGGTAAGCAATACAGATGTCCTTGATTTGATCGATATGGAAGATTTTATCGGTTTCCAACAAATCAAAATCAAACTCATTGCTACGAGTATTGTTTTTGGAATTGAGCTGATCGGATATTTTCGATTCTTTCAATGCATCTTCCCGCAAAATTTGCTGGACTTCCGCTAAAATCCTCTCATGGTTTCCTTTCTTTTCTCTAATGTTTTGAAGTTTGTGTTCAATGTTTGTTCCTTTCAAAATCACGCATTTTTTTAGTAATCAACTCAAATTTAAGGATTTGAATTTTCGATACTGACATTTGTCATAAAAACGCAATGTTAAGTTTTTGTTAAATGAAATTTTGAAATGTTGAAATAGCGGGGATGTCATCAAAAAAGATGTATCTTATCGACGTTTTTGGCAGTTAGTCGTATAATTATACTAAAAAGAACAAGCCCTAAAATTTTGACCAATTATATGAATACCCCCGCAACTAAACTCTTGCTTGGCTTTTGCTTGGCTTTTTCTATTTATACAACTGCCCAAAATACTTCCAATGCGCTTTCTTACACCAGTAAGTTGGACAACCATAAAATTCTATTGAGTGCAGTAAATGCGACAGAGTTGGGTACGTTGCTCAAAAAATCAGGACCATTTACCATTTTCGCACCTTCCGATGCAGCATTCGAGAAATTTTCGAACAACAAAATGGCAGAGCTGATCAATGCAGAGGATAAAAGCGCATTAAAATCGTTGTTGTCCTATCATATTGTAGCCGGTCAGCTGACGGCATCTCGCATGCTTCGAGCTATAGGTAGAGGTAATGGGATTGCTCGTTTCACCACTGTACAGGGCAAAAAACTGACAGCACATTTGGATGGGTACGATATTGTGCTCACCGATCCTGTTGGTAATACCGCAAGAATAACTACAGCCGATCTTAATTTGGAAAATGAAGGTGTGGTTCACGAAATAGACAGTGTTATTTTACCTGCCCAAATGTAATTAGCGAAGTTCCGCTCCCAATTCCTTTTGATACTGGGCCAATAGTTTGCCCATTATTTTGTCGATTTGCTTGTCCGTCAAGGTTTTCTTTTCGTCCATCAAAGTAAAGCTTACTGCATAGGATTTTTTACCTTCAGGAAGGTTTTCACCTGTATACACATCGAAAAGATTCACTTTTTTAAGCAATTTTTTCTCCGTATTCCAAGCTATATCGTATACTTTTTGGAAAGAAACCGAGTCGTCCAGTAACAAGGCAAAATCCCTGGTTACTTCCGGGAACTTGGGAATTTCCTTGAAAGCCACGTTTTGAGTGCTTACGGACTCGAGAATGGCGTCCCAGTTCAAATCGGCATAAAACACCTCTTGTTTGATGTCCAATTGTTTTAGGGCGGCTTTGCCGACCAATCCGAGAGACACCATTGTTGTGTTGTTCTTCACATAAGAAATGCCTTCCGCATAATCTGGTTCCGATAAAGGTTTTGTATCAATGTCCCTGAGACCCAAGCGCTCAAAAACATTGTCAACAATACCTTTCAGGTAGAAAAACTCCGATTTTTTGGAGGCAACGGCCCAACTATTTTGTTTGCGGTCGCCAGAAATAAAAATAGCCAAGTGCTGCTTTTCTTTATGTTGGCCACTTACTTTGTGATAGGTTTTGCCAAATTCGAACAGTTTAAGATCTGTTTTTTGCCTATTGTGGTTATAGCTCACCGTTTGTAGGCCAGAATGAAGCATGGAGGTCCGAAGCACTGATAGGTCGGAACTCAAAGGATTCATCATTTGAACAGCGCTATCATCATCCGAAGTGATCTCGGATGAAACCAAACTGTTGGTCATGATCTCATAGAAACCTTTGGAAGCCAACATACTTCCGATAACATCCTGAATTCTGTAGTTTTCGAATCGTGAAGTTTTGGCGATGGAGGCATTAAGTTTTTCCTTGAAATCAATATTGTTATAGCCAAATACCCTTAGAATCTCCTCAATTACGTCAACTTCTCGGGTAACATCGACTCTGTAGGTCGGAATGGTCAATCCGAGACCTGACTCGGTAACGTTGTTGATTCGGATTTCGAGGGACGAAAGAATGGATTTAATCGTGTCCTGTGGGATTTCTTGACCAATCAGGGAGTTTATTTTACTGAACGTCAAGAACACCTGTCTTTCTTGTGGTTTCTTCGGGAACAAGTCGGCAATCTCAGATGTAATATATCCTCCAGCGATTTCCTTGATCAATAAGGCAGCCCTTTTAAGGGCGTATTTCGTTACATTGATATCGATACCTCTTTCAAATCTAAAGGAAGCATCGGTGTTCAATCCATGTCTTTTTGCTGTTTTTCTTATGGAAACGGGATCAAAGTAGGCACTTTCCAAGAAAATGGAAGTAGTGTGCTCAGTAACGCCCGAGTGGATTCCTCCAAAAACACCGGCAATACACATTGGTTTTTCGGCATCGCAGATCATGAGGTCATCCTCGTGCAGTTCACGTTCAACCTCATCCAAAGTGGTGAACTTGGTTCCAGCGGGCAAGGTTTTTACTTCAACCTTGTTGCCTTTGATTTTAGAAGCATCAAAAGCGTGCAACGGCTGTCCCAGTTCGTGAAGCACGTAGTTGGTAACATCCACCACGTTATTTATAGGGGTCAAACCAATGGCTTTTAACCTATTCTTTAACCAATCCGGGGAATCCTGTACCAAAAGATTGCTAATGGTAACACCGCAATATCGTGGTGCAAGGTCGCTGTCCATGACCTCCACATCCACCTTTAGCGAACGATTGTCAATGGAAAAATTACTAACCGATGGGGTAACCAGTTCCTTCTGTATTTCCTTTTGCTCCAAGCCTGCTTTTAAATCGCGCGCCACTCCAAAGTGACTCATGGCATCGGCTCGGTTGGGAGTGAGGCCTATTTCAAAAACTTCATCGTTCTCGATTTCAAAAACCTTGGAACAAGGGGTTCCAGGAGTCAATTCCTCATTGAGTACCATAATGCCATCATGGCTTTCACCAACACCGATTTCATCTTCGGCACAGATCATTCCCTGGCTCACCTCTCCGCGAATTTTACCTTTTTTGATCACCCAGGCTTCACCTTCTTTGGTGTAGAGCGTGGTACCTATAGTGGCAACGGGCACTTTTTGTCCAGCAGCTACATTGGGAGCGCCACATACAATTTGTACGGGGGCTTCCTGCCCTATATCAACAGTGGTTAATTTAAGTCTATCGGCATTTGGGTGTTTTACACAAGTAAGAACGTGACCGACTACAATGCCCTTTAGTCCACCCTTAACTGATTCGAATTCTGATATGCCCTCAACCTCCAGACCTAAATCCGTTAAAAGTTCACCTGTTTTTTGAGCATCCCAATCAATTTGTAAAAATTGCTTCAACCAGTTATAAGAAATCTTCATACTCCATTTTTAGAGGGCACAAATATATAACAATAGGGGAACAGATTCAACGATAATAATCACCATAAACCTTAAGTAGTGGTTTGTTTTAAAATGTATTTCCTACATTTAGGTTAAATCTTTCATTTTATGAACAACCTAAGAATAGCTATTATAGGATTTTTGGTTTTATGCGCTTCTTGTAAAAAAGAAGAAAAGCCCCAATTGATTACAGGTGATTGGTTGGCTAAAATTGAAGTTTCCGAATCTCAGGAGTTGCCTTTTGAGTTCACACTTTCCAAAAATGAAGATGGTGGATACGAAATGAAGGTCTACAATGCCGAGGAAGTGGTCACTATAGATGAATTCACGTTCAACGGGGATTCCATCAACATTCGCATGCCAATTTTTGAAGGCCATATCTCTGGTGCGTACACTGCGAATGGTATTACCGGTGAATTTATAGAAGAAAGTAAAGAGCGTAGAGTTCCCTTTAGGGCCGAACATGGAACAAGCGATCGTTTTGAAGTGAAGGAGGATGCAGCGGTGAATATTTCTGGTGTTTGGGAAACCTACTTTAAAGTTAATACCGAAGACGAGTATCTGGCAAAGGGTATTTTTATGCAGAGCGGAAATAAAGTTAAAGGTACGTTTAGAACCAAAACAGGTGATTATCGTTATTTAGATGGTGTTGTGACCGGGGATAGCATGAAACTTTCTGCCTTCGACGGTTCCCATGTATTCTTGTTTTTGGCCCATGTAACGGATAGCACTTTAAATGGCAAATTTTATTCTGGTAAACATACGGTTCAGGAATTTATGGGAGCAAGGAACGAAGGGTTTGAGCTTCCGGATTCCAATGAACTGACTTTTTTAAGGGAAGGGTACGACAAATTTGATTTTGCTTTTCCAAATGAAAAAGGAGAAATGGTAGGTTTGGATAATTCCATGTTCCAAGGTAAGCCCGTGCTCGTGCAGATTATGGGCACATGGTGCACCAATTGTTTGGACGAAACACGTTTTTATGTGGATTTCCTCAAGAACAACCCCGATTTGGACCTGCAGTTTGTTGGCTTGGCGTTCGAATATGCAAAGACAGAGGAAAAAGCTTTCGAGGGCATAAAAAGGCTTAAAGAACGAGAGGATGTCCCTTACCCAATACTATTGGCGCAATACGGGACTTCGAACAAACAAAAGGCCAATGAGAAATTACCAATGCTAAACCATATTCTTTCCTATCCTACAACTATTTATATTGACAAAACAGGAGAGGTGCGTAAAATCCACACAGGGTTTAATGGTCCTGCAACAGGTGAAAAATTTGTTGAATTCAAAGAAGAGTTTAATAAGACCATTCAGAAATTGACTTCTTCGGAAGAATCGGAAAAAGAAACCGATGAAGCTATATGATGGTTGATTTGCCCAAATCGATATTTTCATCGTTCATGAGGGAGTCATCTTCAATATCCACAATGTTGTGAGCAATAAAATCTCCGACTTGATTAGTTCCGTATTGGCTGTTTTCCTTTAAATCAGGGGTAACAACACCTTTTTTCAAAGATTTGTCGACCGCTTTTTTAACGGCCCAAGCCTCTTCGGTCAATCCAAAATGCTCCAACAGCATAGCTGCGGATAGGATGGAAGCAATCGGGTTGGCTATGTCTTTTCCCTTGGCTTGTGGATATGAGCCGTGAATAGGTTCGAACAAGGCGTTTTCCTCACCGATGGAGGCAGAAGCCAACAATCCGATAGAACCACCGATCACGCTACCTTCATCTGAAATAATGTCCCCGAACATATTTTCCGTCAAAATCACATCGAACTGTTTGGGGTTGAGTATGATTTGCATTGCGGCATTGTCCACAAACATAAAGTCCAAGGCAACTTCAGGATAGCTTTCGCCAATTTTGGTGACCACCTTACGCCAAAGCCTTGAAGACTCAAGAACATTGGCCTTGTCAATTAAAGTGAGTTTCTTTTTACGTCCCTTTGCAGCTTTAAATGCCAAATGGGCTATACGGCTTATTTCATCCTCGGTGTACTCACAAAGATCGGAGGCTTTGGTACCTTCGTCGTTCAATTTTTTCTCCCCAAAATATATACCGCCGGTAAGTTCTCGGTAAATCACAAAGTCGGTACCGTTGATCACTTTCTTTTTTAAAGGGGATTTATCCAACAAAGTCGGATGGGACAAAACAGGCCTGATATTGGCAAACAGTCCAAGTTCTTTGCGCAATTGCAGTAAACCTTGCTCAGGTCGGACCTTCGCATCCGGATCATTATCATATTTAGGGTCGCCAATGGCACCGAAAAGAACCGCATCAGACTCTTTGCAGAGCTTTAGCGTAGCATCCGGTAGTGGAGTTCCTTTTTTATCGATGGCAATGGCGCCAACAGGAGCTTCCTTAAAAATAAAATGTTGATTAAAGGTCTCTTCTACGGCCTCCAAGCATTTTACTGCCTGGGCCAACACTTCGGGTCCTACACCATCTCCAGGAAGCAATGCAATTTTTAATGCCATATGGTATGCGTAATTTAAGCTAGGCTTTTCATTCCGATATTGCTGGTCTCAACAATTTCGTGGATGTCCTCATCCAATATTTCTTTTTTAACATCGGCATACTTCAAAAAGTTTTGGTAAACGGCATCCAATTGAACTTTTGTTAGTTCGTAGCCAACATTTTTTGCTCTATAAGCCAAAGCGGCGCGACCACTTCTTGCTGTCAATACAATGGAAGATTCACTCACTCCAACATCTTTAGGGTCAATGATTTCGTAGGTTTCACGTTGTTTGATCACTCCGTCTTGGTGAATTCCTGAACTATGCGCAAATGCATTAGATCCCACAATAGCTTTATTGGGCTGGACTGGCATTCCCATTTTTTGTGAAACCATGGTGCTGGTGTCCCAAAGCAGTTTACTGTTGATGTCGGTGTCTAAATTTAAATAAGGGTGTTGCCTCATGATCATAACAACCTCTTCCAAAGAAGTGTTGCCCGCTCTTTCCCCTATACCATTGATCGTACATTCAATTTGTCTGGCTCCGTTGACTACGCCCGCGATGGAGTTTGCCGTGGCCAATCCTAAATCATTGTGGCAATGGCAGGAAAGAATTGCCTTGTCTATACCCTTTACATTTTCTTTCAAGTATTTCATCTTGGCACCATACTCCTCGGGCAAGCAATATCCTGTTGTATCGGGAATGTTCAGTACTGTTGCCCCGGCCTTTATGGCCGCTTCACAGATTCGAGCTAAAAACTCATTATCGGTACGACCAGCGTCTTCAGCGTAAAATTCAACATCTTCCACAAAAGTTTTGGCATAGGATACAGCTTCAACTGCACGCTCTATAATTTTATCCTGTGTGGAATTGAATTTGTATTTGATGTGAGATTCAGAAGTACCGATTCCAGTATGTATTCTTGGTCTTTTGGCATCCTTAATGGCTTCGGCTGCCACTTCAATGTCCTTTTTTACCGCGCGGGTCAATCCGCAGACCGTTGCGTTTTTGACCAACTTGGCAATCTCGTTCACCGATTTAAAATCACCAGGGCTAGATATGGGGAACCCTGCCTCGATTACATCAACTCCCAGTTCATCCAATCTTTCGGCAATGATTAATTTTTGTTCGGTATCCAATTTACAACCAGGTACCTGTTCTCCATCTCTTAGTGTTGTGTCAAAAATTTCTACCTTATCTTTACCCATTATATCAACCTGTTTTTTTCTATGACTTACGAAAATAGGGAAGGTGGGCTGAAGAGGAAAAGCAGTTAAGAGTATGTTACAACGTTAAACTGCTTTTTGAGTAATTTAAATAACTGAAAAACAAAGGTTTAAATAATATTTTTTACGATGACAAATGCCCACAAGGATGCTTTGTTTGTACTGGTAAAATCGCTTTCCAAGTCCGAAAAGCGCCAATTTAAGCTATATGTTGGCCGTTTGGGGGTGAATACGGATGCTAAGTTTTTGGCCCTTTTCAACCTTTTGGACAAGATGCGTAAGTACGACGAAAAGCAGATTCTGGATAGTGGCATCGTAAAAAAATCACAGCTTTCCAATCTTAAAGCACACTTGTACAAGCAAATTTTGGTAAGCCTTAGATTGAATCCCGTAAACCAAAATGTTCGAATTCAGATTAGGGAACAATTGGATTTCGCCACTATTCTTTATCAAAAAGGGCTCTACAAGCAGAGCTTGAAGATTTTGGAAAAGGCCAAAAGCTTCGCCATAGAAAATGAGGAAAAGAACGTGGCCTATGAAATTGTAGAGCTAGAAAAGGTAATCGAAACCCAATACATTACCAGGAGTATCCCTGATAGGGCAGATGAACTAGCGGTTGAGGCCAAGGAACTCTCCGAACAGAATGTTATTACAAGCAAACTCTCCAATCTTTCGTTGCAGTTATACGGAATGATGTTGAAAGTGGGCTATGTGCGTAGCGATGAAGATCTTCAAAAGGTAAAAAGCTACTTTGAAGAGCACTTGCCCAAGTACGATATTGAAAAGTTGGGCTTTCGTGAAAAATTGTGGTTGTACAAGGCACATTTATGGTATAACCTTTTGATTCAGGACTTTTTGTCAGCCTATAAATATGCCAGCAAATGGGTTGATCTGTTTTATGAAAACGAACATATGATTCCGTTGAATCCCGTGTTCTTTTTAAAGGGAAACCATTATTTGTTGGAGTCACTTTTCTTTGTGAAATACGCATCCCAGTTCAGGGAAACTTTGGAAAGATTGGAAGAGCAGGTAAAGGACCCTAAGTTTCCCAAAAATGATAATATTACCTCGCTTGCCTTTTTGTACATCAATACCAATAAGCTGAACCTTCATTTTCTGGAAGGGACATTTGACAAAGGGATTTACTTGGTGAACATTATCGAGTACGGAATCAAAAAACACAGGCAACAGATTGATGAGCACCACATTATGTTGCTCTATTACAAAATTGCCTGCTTGTATTTTGGAAATGGGGACAACAAAAACTGTATTGCCTACCTCAAAAAGATTATTTCCAACAAAAAGCTGAAGATGCGCGAAGATCTTATGTGCTTTGCGAGGGTATTGAGCCTAGTGGCACATTACGAAGCTGGAATGGACTATCACTTGGAAGTTCAGCTAAAAAGTACTTACAAGTTCTTATTGAAAATGAATGACTTACATGAAGTGCAAAAGGAAATGATCAAGTTCTTGAGAAATCTTGGGGACATTTACCCGACCGATTTAAAAGGAGAGTTCCAGAAGCTGTACAACGAGCTCAAAAAGTACGAGAACCATCCCTACGAAAAGCGGGCATTCTTGTATTTGGACATCCTTTCGTGGTTGGAAAGCCATTTGCAAAACAAACCGGTTTCCGAGATCATTAGGGAAAAGGCTTTGGCACTTACTCGCTAAGGCAGGCGTTCCAAACAGGGTCCTCTGGTGGAGGCGCCAAAAAAGCAATGGGCTCTTTTTGAACCGGGTGCATAATGGCCAGGCTTCTAGCGTGTAAATGTATGCCGCCATCCTTGTTGCTGCGGTCGGCACCATATTTCAAATCTCCTTTTATGTAACAGCCTATAGCGGCCAATTGCGCCCTAATTTGATGATGTCTACCTGTTTTCAAATCAATTTCCAGCAAGAAATAATTATCCAGTTCTTTTATGACTTTATAGTCCAACTCAGCCTTTTTGCTATTGGGAACTTCTTTGTTGTGCGCATAAGACTTGTTCTGCTTTGGATTGCGTACCAACCAATGGGTCAAAGTGCCGTTTTCCTGCGGAGGGGCATTTTTTACGACCGCCCAATACATTTTTTTAGTCTCCCCTTGGGCAAACATTTTATTGAGCCGGGGCAGGGCCTTGGAGGTTTTGGAAAAGAGTACAATGCCCGAAGTGGGTCTATCTAAACGGTGTACGACCCCCAAATATACATTACCTGGCTTGTTGTATTTTTCCTTTAAATACTGTTTTACGACCTCGCTCAAAGGATCGTCACCTGTTTTGTCTCCTTGAACAATATCCCCTACGCGCTTGTTGACCACAATAAGGTGATTGTCTTCATAGATCACTTGAAGGTTGGAGGGGGTGGAATGTGGGTTATTGTTACTTGACAATTGTTGATTGAAGTTTAGTATGATTCCTCGTCATTCGGGAAATCCCGACTTTTTACATCATCTACGTATTGGGAAATGGCATTGCTCATTTCATCATAAAGGTTCAAATACCTTCTCAAGAATCTTGGGTGGAACTCGTGTGTCATTCCCAACATATCATGTACTACCAATACCTGTCCGTCCACATGTCCTCCAGCTCCGATTCCAATAATTGGTATCGAAACACTTTCTGCTACCTCTTTGGCTAATTTTGCTGGAATCTTCTCCAAAACAATGGCGAAACAGCCCAATTCTTCCAATAATTTGGCATCCGACTTTAGTTTATCGGCCTCTTCTTCTTCCTTTGCACGAACTGTGTAGGTGCCAAATTTATAGATGGATTGTGGAGTAAGTCCCAAGTGGCCCATCACAGGGATTCCTGCTTCCAGGATTCGGCTGATGGATATTTTGATTTCTTCACCACCTTCAACTTTTACCGCATGTGCACCACTTTCTTTCATAATCCGAATAGCGGAGCGTAAGGCTTCTTTGGAATCTCCTTGATAACTCCCAAAAGGTATGTCCACCACAACCAAGGCCCTTTTTGCGGCCCTGACCACAGAGGTGGCGTGATAGATCATTTGATCCAGGGTAATGGGCAATGTGGTTTCATGACCGGCCATTACATTACTGGCAGAATCACCGACCAAAATGGCGTCTACATTGGCGCCATCCACAATTTTGGCCATGGAATAATCGTAGGAGGTAAGCATACTGATTTTCTCACCGGTCTTTTTCATATCCACCAACGATTTTACCGTTACCCTTTTATATTCTTTTTTAGCTGTAGACATCGTAATTGTATTTGATGGCTAAAAGTAAGCAGATTTGTTTAATTTAGGCTTCAATCAAAAAACTAATAAAATGAGAAAACTGTTCAGTTGTGTAGTGCTGTTTGCTATGGGGGTGTTCGGATATGCCCAAGGGCCAAATCCTTCAAACGACGAAACCAAAACCGAAATAAAACAAGTTATCGAAACTTTTTTTGATGGCTTCCACAAGCAAGATTCCACCATCATCAAAAGTACGGTTGCCGATAATATAGTCCTCCAAACTACTGGGAAAAATCAAGAAGGCAAGACACTTTTTAGGACGGAAGAATTCTCCAAATTTTTAAAATCCATTGTCGGCATTCCGGAAACGACAAAGTTTGAGGAAAAGCTCACTTCATTCTCCATTCAAGTAGATAGGACTATGGCCAATGCTTGGGTTGGTTATGAGTTTTGGTTGAACGGTGAGTTCAGTCACTGTGGCATCAACTCCTTCCAGCTCATCAATTTTAATGGCGAATGGAAGATTATCTACCTTATTGATACCAGGGGCAAGGAAGGCTGTATGGATTAGCAATCACTTAAGAATACGCCAACTGCGAGCCCGCCCTCGGAAGTTTCTTTGTATTTGTAGCTCATATCCTTAGCGGTCTCCCACATGGTGTTCACCACCTTGTCCAAAGGCACTTTACAATCTTTTGGGTCCGTGTCCAAAGCCAATTCCGCGGCGTTTATCGCTTTTATGGCCCCCATTGCATTGCGCTCAATGCAAGGAACCTGTACTAACCCCCCAATGGGGTCACAAGTAAGTCCAAGATGATGTTCCATTGCAATTTCGGCGGCAATCAACACCTGTTCGGGAGTACCGCCCATCAGTTCCGTTAATCCAGCGGCGGCCATAGCGGATGAAACCCCGATCTCTGCTTGGCATCCTCCCATAGCTGCGGAGATGGTGGCCCCTTTCTTAAAGATGCTCCCAACTTCACTGGCCACCAGTAAAAATTGTTTTACATCATCAAAATTGGCATCGTGGTTTTCGATCACCATATAATACATCAATACAGCAGGGATCACACCTGCACTTCCGTTAGTGGGGGCGGTAACCACTCGACCCAAAGAAGCATTCACCTCATTAACACTGAGCGCAAAACAGCTTACCCATTTAATAATTTGTCGGAATTTGACCTCCGTATCCCGAATACTTTCCAGCCATTCCTGCGGATTGGAGTAGGAGACTTCCCCTTTCAGTTTTTGATGCATCTCGTAGGCACGTCGTTTCACGTTCAATCCACCAGGGAGCTTTCCTTCGGTATGACAGCCAACATACATGCATTCTAGCATAGTGTTCCAGATGCGAGCAATACCTTCATTGATTTCAGTTTCGGTTCGCAGTGACAGCTCGTTTTCCATCACAATGGTGGAGATGTATTTGTTTTGTGCGGTGCAGTGCTGGAGCAGTTCATCGCCGGTCTTTACAGGATGCGGAAAGGTTTTGAACGTCTCTTTGTTCTCTTTGGCATGGATACGTTCTTCCTTTACTACAAATCCACCACCGATGGAATAGTAGGTTTCCGATATTTTTTTACCGTTGGACAGTTCAGCTTCAAACTGGATACCGTTGGCATGAAAGGGAAGAAATTCCTTCTTGAAGAGGATATCGTTCTGAAAACTGAAAGGAATCTCTCTTTTTCCACCAAAGTGAAGTTTGTTTTCGTCTTTAATCCTGTCAATTCTTCCTGAAATGCTGTCAATATCCACAGTCTCCGGGTCGGTGCCCAATAAGCCCATGACCACGGCAATATCGGTGGCATGTCCTTTGCCTGTTAAGCAAAGGGAGCCATACAAATATGCTTTGATGGATTGCACGTCATCAAAAACATGCTGCTCTTCAAGTTCGGCAATCCAGCGTTCGGCGGCACGCCAGGGTCCAAGGGTGTGCGAGCTAGAAGGCCCTACACCGATTTTTAGCATATCAAACACACTAATACACTCCATAAACTCAATTTACAGTTTCAAATATAGGAAGCTAAACGGGATAAAATTGCGAATATTTAAATATACAGGTCGCTTTTTCAATTTTCATTGTAGCATCTTCAATACAACCATGGTATTCAAGGGTTTTGGCAATAATCTGACACCTTGTCATATTCTTGGTCATGGCATAATCATTGACCTTTTATGATCGAGATAAAAAAGAATTTGTAAACAGATATAACTTTAGATACGATGAGCAAGATTATAGGTATAGACTTAGGTACGACCAACTCCTGCGTCTCTGTAATGGAAGGTAACGAGCCCGTGGTAATTCCAAATGCCGAGGGTAAACGAACCACTCCATCGATGATCGCATTTGTTGAAGGTGGGGAGATCAAGGTCGGTGACCCTGCAAAAAGACAAGCGGTGACCAACCCTCACAAAACGATTTATTCCATTAAGCGATTTATGGGTAACAAATACTCAGAATCCAGTAAGGAAGCGCAAAGAGTACCTTATAAGGTAACAAAAGGTGACAACGATACGCCACGTGTAGATGTGGATGGCCGTTTGTACACACCACAAGAATTGTCTGCCATGATTCTTCAAAAAATGAAGAAGACCGCAGAGGATTACTTGGGACAAGATGTAACGAGAGCGGTAATTACCGTTCCCGCATATTTTAACGATTCACAAAGACAGGCCACCAAAGAAGCTGGTGAAATTGCAGGTCTAACCGTGGAACGTATCATTAACGAGCCTACTGCCGCATCTTTGGCATACGGACTCGATAAAAAAGACACGGACCAGAAAATAGTGGTGTTTGACTTTGGTGGAGGTACGCACGATGTTTCCATTCTTGAATTGGGTGACGGAGTGTTCGAAGTATTGGCCACGGATGGTGATACCCACTTGGGTGGTGACGATGTTGACCAAAAAATAATTGATTGGTTGGCCGAAGAGTTCAAGAAGGATGAGGATATGGACCTTCGTGAAGACCCCATGGCGCTTCAGCGTTTGAGGGAAGCTGCTGAAAAGGCCAAAATCGAGTTGTCTTCTTCTGCACAGACAGAAATCAACTTGCCTTACGTTACAGCAACGTCTTCAGGACCAAAACACTTGGTAAGAACATTGTCTCGCTCCAAATTTGAGCAATTGATCGCCGATTTGGTGAAAAGAACAATCGAACCATGTGAGAAAGCATTAAAGTCCGCAGGACTTTCCAAAAGCGATATTGACGAGATTATCCTGGTAGGTGGTTCTACCCGTATACCTGCGGTACAGGAAGCCGTTGAGAAATTCTTCGGTAAAAAGCCATCCAAAGGTGTAAACCCGGATGAGGTTGTGGCCATTGGTGCCGCTATCCAGGGTGGTGTGTTGACAGGAGATGTAAAAGATGTACTCTTGTTGGATGTAACCCCACTTTCTTTGGGAATCGAAACCATGGGAAGCGTGTTCACTAAATTGATCGAGGCGAACACAACCATCCCGACCAAGAAATCACAGGTGTTCTCCACAGCAGCGGATAATCAACCTTCAGTTGAAATCCATGTGCTGCAAGGAGAAAGGCCTATGGCAGCGGACAACAAAACCATCGGTAGGTTCCACTTGGACGGTATTCCACCGGCACCAAGAGGTACGCCTCAAATTGAAGTGACCTTCGATATCGACGCGAACGGTATCATCAAGGTTTCTGCAACCGACAAAGCCACTGGTAAGTCGCAAGACATCCGAATCGAGGCTTCTTCCGGTTTAACCGAGGAAGAAATAGAAAAGATGAAAGCAGAAGCAGAGGCCAACGCCGAGGCAGATAAGAAAGCCAAAGAAACCGCTGATAAACTGAACGAGGCCGATGCCATGATCTTCCAGACCGAAAAGCAACTGAGCGAGTTTGGCGATAAATTGTCCGACGACAAGAAAAAACCGATCGAGGAAGCTTTGGAAGAGTTGAAAAAAGCCTACGAAGGTAAAGACTTAGCGGTTATTGAGCCTGCTTTGGAAAAAATCAACGAAGCTTGGAAAGTAGCATCCGAAGAAATGTACAAAGCACAAGCTGAAGCTCAAGGCGGTGCAGCCGGAGCAGGAGGTTCATCTGCAGGTGCCGACGATACAGCCAGTAACGGCGGTGCTTCTGAAGGTGACAACGTTGAGGATGTTGACTTCGAAGAAGTGAAGTAATTTAATTAGGTTATATAAATAGAAAAACCCTGACGATTTCGTCAGGGTTTTTTGTTGGATAAAGTTTTCTATATCCAATGCACTGAACGCAAGTTTTTCTGTGGGAAAACCCCTATGCTATTTTTTGTATATTTAAAACAATATAACAATGAGTTTGAAGAGGTTTCCACTCCATTGTTTAAAGTTCTCCCTACATCTGTAAACTTATATAACCTTAATGATGCAAAACAATAGCGGAGCAATCTTATTAATTTGTGCATTAACTTTTTCGCTGGTTGTGGGTTCTGCCCAAAACTCAAACTTTGACTATAAAAGTGCTCATTGGAAAGATTTCACGTTCAATTTTCAGGACAATTTCCAAGATTCATTGGCCATATGGCCCGAGCGTATATTGCTACAAGTAGCGAATAAACGAACGCAGCCTAATGTGCCCGTCTTTTTTAAGGCATATCTTTCTTCTTTAAACCTATCTTCAAATAATCGTAAAAGTGGTGTTTTAAATTTAGAGTTATTGGACGATGACGGAATTTTAATAAAACGGCAATTTCATAAAATAAAAAATGCAATGGTTCAAGGACAACTTGAATTGCCCAAGAATATTGAACCAGGCCAGTATACACTAAAGGCTTATACACGTTGGTCACAAAATTATGGGCTGTATTACTCTGCAATTGAGCAAATCCAAATTGGCGACCTTGACAATGTAATCAAAACTCCGAGCGAACATCCTGTCACCATCACACCAGAAGGAGGAACATTAGTAAATGGTTATAAGAATCGGATAATAATCAAAACTCCTACTGATGGCACATTGGAACCTATTAACAAAGGAAAAATAATAGATGAAAACCACGAAGAGATAGCTAAAGTAACTTTTTTTGCGAATGGCTTGGGAAGTGCCGTTTTTGAGCCGGAGGAGAACAAAAAGTATCACCTTGAACTGAAAAACGGAAGACTTGTCCCTTTGCCCAAGGTAACATCACAGGGTTATCTATTGCATGTTAACAATCTAGATGACAGTAACGCTAGTATTCGAATTACTGCTTCTTCCGGTACCCAAGAGCGCAATATATTACTTGTCGGAACATCTGGAGGCCTTACCTATTTTGAAAAGAAATTGAATTTCCAAAACGGTAAAGTTTTGGACTTGGAATTGGATAAAAGCAATTTTCCCTTTGGCGTTTTTGTGTTAAAGTTGGTGGATAACCTAGGTGATGAATTGGCAAAACGACCTATCTGGATAGCCCCTAAAAAGCTACATATTGCTATTGACAATATTGGCAAGGATATCAATATGGGGTTGAAAACCTACAAAATCAGGATAACCGATAGCAACAACAAACCTGTAAAATCAAAATTGGCCATAAGTGTTAATAGAGTGCAAGACGATTTCAGAGAGGAATTGAATTCAGGTTTTGTTGGACAACAAGGTCTCTTCACCTTTTTTAATGGTATGGATGGGAACAAAGTTTCGGTCTACAGGAAAGAATCTTTCCTCAAAGACCTTTATGTATTGTCCTCCAATGGAGAAATGGTAACACAGTTTTTGGATGAAGATTTAACGAAGGGTGTAAGATTCCCATTTCAAAAGGGATTGGAAATAAGTGGTCGTGCCTATGACCTAAACAATATGTTATTGAGGAATACCAAAATCCAGGTGATGGCTTCAAGCGATGAAGATTTATGGATCGGAGAGGTGAAAACGGACGCTATGGGATTTTTAAGGCTTAAGGACATTCAAATTGAAGGAAAGGCCACCTTGGTTGCAAGAACCGATGGTGATGAAACCAAATCGAGACTGGTGAAAATTGTGCCATTATCCGAATTCGAAGAGCAAACAGAAGTTCAGACACCAGTTATGTCAAAAAAATCACAACCATTGGAATATCAAAATCCAGACGGGGTGGAATCATTAAGTATGGAACAGCCAGAAAAAACCATAGAACTGGATGAAGTAGAAGTGTCCAAAGAAAACACCAAAAGAAATTATACACCATCACTTTATGGTCCCAGTGGACCATTCACAAAAGTAATCCGACAAGATTTTGAAAACCCCAAAACTTTGGCTCAAATGCTTATGAGCTTCCCAGGTGTTATGGTACGAGGAGCGGAAACGTTGAGCCCCTCCGTTAAAATTATGGGTACTTCCGGTACTATTCTATGGGTTTTGGATGGTTTTCCTTTATCTCAAGGTGGGAGTGGGGCCCAAATGGGCACCAGCGCCGCCAGTCCCTTAAATGAAATTTCGGCTCTGGCCAATAATCGCGATATTGAGCGAGTAGAATTGTTAAAAGGTCCAGATGCATCAATGTATGGGAGCAGGGCTTCTGCCGGAGTTTTTGTCATTTATACTCGAAAAGGAAATGAACGAGAATTTATTCGAAGAAAAGAAGGTCAGTTGGATTTTGAGGGTTATGTAATACCTATGGATTTTAACCGATACAAAGAGAGTCTTCCTCCAAGAAAAGGGAAAAAGATGAATCTAGTGTACTGGAACCCGAAATTGGAAACAGATGAAAATGGTGAAGCCGTTATTACTTTTCCTGCTTACCCTAATAATGCCAAAGTAAAAATTGAGACTACAACTATCGCTGCGGACGGTAAAATCGGTTTTGCAAGCCTTATTGATTGATATAGAAACCATGGAAAACAAAAAAGCGCGGCTTGCCCGCGCTTTTTTAAATGGAGAATCATCTATTTCTAAGCTGCATTCAACTGCTGCATTTCCATTTCCTTGAGCTTTCGCAAAGCTTCCGATTTTGAATTTACGTTGAGTTTAACGTAAATATTCTGAATATGGAAATTGACCGCGCTTGGGGTCACAAAAAGTTTGTCGGCAATCATCTTGTAGGTAAAGCCTTGGGTAAGGAGTTCAATGATCTCGTTTTCCTTTTTAGAGAACACATCGAACGACCTGGTTTGGAACGAATCAATAATTTTTTTCGCTACATCCAGTTCCAAAGCAATACCATGCTGGCCAAGAGCATCAAGCGCATTGAACAACCTATCCTTGGTGATTGGCTTGATCAGGTAGCCGCTAGCTCCTTTTTTGAAGGCTTCTTTTATGATCTTAAAATCATTTTCTTGACTCATCATCAATACCTTGAGGTCTTTGTTTTTGCGATAGAAATATTCAAGGCCATCAATGCCTGAAATTCCGTTCAGCAATGCCTCACAGATGACAATGTCCGGATGGGACCGCCCAAAATTGGACAATAGGTTGTGAACAGAGCTGTAAACTCCATGAAGTTCATACTGCTCATTGCCCTGAAAGTACTGATGGTAAATGCCGCCGAGCGTGCCATCATTGTCGATAATGGCAATTTTTAATACATTTTTTTTCATGATAAGAAAGATTAGGGGGATTAATGCTGTTACATAATTGTATTGTAGGTTAAGTTTTGGACAATATCGTCCGTATCCGCATTTTTAAAGTTGGGATAAACCAATGAGAATCAGGTGTATAATCCTAAAAAGGACAATACCAATGACAGTTCCATATTGGATTGCTTCAAAAATGGGTGTAATCCCTAAAGGGATTAAGCGCTAAAATTTGTGTTGGTCGAGGTCTGTTACCTCATCAAAAAAGTAAGGTGAAAAGAGGTTTTGGGACGCCTTTTTTTCGAGTGTTGTAGTTTTTGTTCATGACTTAATAGATTTGGGATTGTATTATTTCAAGAGTTAAATTATAATTTTTCACCTATTGAGCAGAATTTTTGTAGTGATTTTCGTTCAAATGCACTTTTTGTAAATCCCATCCATTTATAATAGTATAGGAAAGAAAAGAGGAGTGTATTCGTAAACAACTGCTTTTCAATTTATTGCATAAAAAAATAGGATGCCGTCCCATCAGCATCCTATTCTTGGAGTAAATCGGTCAGATTGAAATAATACAACCCGCTTTCTATGATAGTCTGTCAGTTTCCCCCTGTCTTTCTTATCATTGTCATGAGGAGTGTTTCTAAATTCGGCTATGAAACAACATCATTGGACACTTCAGGTTTGTTGACCGATTCAATAAGTTATTTAGTGAGCAGTTGTTATTCTTCGTCCTGGAATGAAGTATCCACGTATTCGTAGGTTTCCTCATTCATGGCGGCTTGGAGTCCTGCATCTCGCTCAGCAACATCGTTGTACTGATTCTGCTTACTTGAACGTCCATATGCCACAGTATATTGTGATATGGTGTTATTGAATCCTCTGTTGGATACCACAAACCCTAATTTTTTCTCTGGGCTCAACTGAATGGCGTACTCATCGCTATTACTATTGATGTGGGCACCAAGGTTCACCGATGTGGTAAGTGTGTTCTTTACAACTTGGGAAGCATAAAGGTCCAATCCACCAAAACCATCTCGTCCTTCGGAGGCAAAGAACAGCAATGTTTCGTTATAAATACTAGGATATAGCTCATCCTCTTTTGTGTTCACTTTAGGTCCAAGGTTTTTGGATACTCCCAAAGTTCCATCTGCAGCAATGTCGGCCACATATATATCGTATTTGCCAAAGGTGCCTTTCATGTTAGAGGCAAAGAACAAACGAGATCCATCAGCGTTAACAGTAGGGTGTTTGGCAGAGTAGTGTTTAGGGCATACATCCAATTTTGTTACGTTGGTCCATTCCCCGTTCACTTTTTCGGCACGGTAAACATGATATATCAATTCTTTTTTTGAGAAGACACCGTAAAGTGGCTTTTCGTACGTACCCTTGCTAAAGTACGCCGTTTTTCCATCCTTGGTAATCGACATGGATGGCACATAACCATCAATAGTGGAAACACTTCCTTCCATGGTGTCGTTGATCATATTTTCATCTGCCTGAGCAAAAACGTTTTGACCGGCCAGTATTACTCCTGAAATAAGTAGACTGTAAATCGTAGATCGTGTCATGATGTATAGATTTGGGGGTTAATACATGACAAAGATCAAAAACAATCGGAGTGATTACTTATTAATTTTTCATAGGTTTTTACTTTTAACGACTAAAAAGTGCATTTTATCGAATATTTTTTCGGTGTTTAACACTCGTTTAGGTTTAAAAATGCGTTTAAACGTTCATTTTGTGTCGTTTATCCATCAGAAGATACAATCCATTAGATTGGATAACATCAGCTAAATGTGGGTGGTGAAAGACCACAACTTAATCGTAAACTCTTTTAAAACCATGTATTAATTCGGTCTGTCTGGATGGAAAATTTGATCAATGGCCCTGGGAGGGTCGAATCGATATCCAAAGTAGAGCACTCCGTAAAACTGGTCGTTTTCTGTGGTCGAGACATCATCCTCGTTGTACCAATTTGTGCTAAAATTGATATTTACCCCGTAAATCACTCTTTTTGAGCTGTACCCTAAGTTTAGCCCACCGGATAGTGCCCGAGTGATATAAGTGTTGTTGTCAACGGTTAGATTGTTTTCCAGACCCGATTCAGCTTTGGAGATTCGCAAGCCCAGGGAAGGGGACAGGTTTGCGGACAAGAACCAATTATCATGAAGCACAAAGGTATAATAGTAGGCGGGTGCCAATCGTACATTAAAAAACTTCTCCCGGTTTACGGCGTTGGGTTCGTTCAAATCAAAAATATTGTAATCGTAATACAGGGAGCCAATAATACTCCCGCTACTTACCTTCTGCCACTCATTTTGGTACACGATATTTCTATAGGAAAAATTCGGATTAAAAACATAGGAAGTGGACATTCCGTATGTTTTAATGTATAGATTGTTGAATTGAATATATGGGTCTGACCCCTTGGTCCAAGTAGGAACAAAATCTTTGGTGTTTCTCACATAGTATCCGGAGATTTTTTTGTAAGATATTCCTTGAACCCATCTTCCCAGAAAAAACCGGAACTGATAATCGGTAAAGGATGATTCTCCTTTTAAATTTTCATCACTGTTCGCTCCTAAGAATTTCGGCACTATCCCTACACTAAAGCCTATAAACTCATAATCCAAGGAAAGGAACATTCGATATCTGTTATTGGGTTTGATATGTAGCCGACTACCATCTTCGTTGTTTTTGTAGAAAAAGGCATCGGTTTGGGTGTCGATATTTGCTTTGAGAATTATTTTGTCCCCATAGTTGACAATGGCAGTTGTATCTGTTTGGGCACTTAATTGGAACCCAAGAAAGGTTGCGAGAAGCACAAGACTCGCCGTAATGTGATGGGTGAAACCTCCAGAATAATCACAATATTCCATACGAGTACAAGATACACTGCTATTTGGATTAATCTGAACAGTAGTGTTCTATTTGTTCAAAAATGTAATTTGATTTCGGTTTGTCCACACTAGAACTACACAGAAAATAAAGGTAACCAATGCCAGAAAAAACAAGGTGCCCCCATCATTTTGTACAACAATGCCCAATGTGGTAAGATGCGAGAAGATGGCCCCGCCCATAATGCCTATACCGATCAAAGCACCCAGCCAGGTAGTTTTGGGAATAAGTATCAGTACGGCCACAATTAATTCAAGGACCCCAAGGCCTATTCTTCCCCATGGTTCAAGGCCAAGTTTTTCGAAAATATAGACAGATTCCGGGGCTGCGGTAAACTTAAAAAACAGCGTTTGCAATAAAATTACGGCGGGAACTATCCTTAAAATAGCGTTTACAATGGATTTTGTTCTCATAGTTGTGTATTGATAAGGTTGTTGTTTTTTGGTCGGAAAACTTGGATTTAAATAACCTTTGATGCGCAAATAATTCTACTTAAGGTTGGTTTTTGTATGAGGTGATGATGGGTTTGGTCGCAAAATCATCCTCAGAAATGGTTAATTTTACCGGCGTGAAAAATTTGTTTCTTGTATCCATAATATCAGTACTTTTTTTACAATCCTGCTCTCAAGAGGCATGGCTTTCCGGCACCCTGAACTTGAAAGGAGGGGGCGATTGGAAACCTATGGTTTACCTGGTTTATCCAGAAAAGTTTGAAGCGGTGGCCCAAAGTTTTGTGGGAAAGGTATTGGATTCCGCACAGGTAGATGAAAATGGTCGATTTGAATTTAAAGGCAACCCAGCATTTCAAGAACCGGTCTTGCTTGAAATAGTGGTTCAAAAGTTGGGGGAGAAGTACCCCAACCGATTATTGAACAAAAACCCTGAAACGGACAATTATTTCCCTTTGATTTACAATCCAGACAACCACCTGACGATTGACGCGGATATTGCCCATTTTCAATCCTCTTTTTCAATTAAGGAGCCATCCCCAAAAAATGAGGCTATGTTGGAATTGAGGGATTTGCGTTTAACGGCCTTTAAAAAATATCTGGAAGGTCAACAAGATGGGAGCGGGGCCGACGAGGATTTGTTGGAGCGGGAAAGCAACCAATATGGGTATCGGAAAGAATTGATTGATTTTTCAGACACTTCAGAAGAGTTGATGCCTGCAATGGTGGCTTTGCGATGGGCCAGTCCTGAGGGCGATTATGAACGAGTCGCTGAACTTGCTTATGCACAATCCAGAAAATGGAACAACGTATATCCGGAACATCCTTGGGCAAAGGAACTTGCTTCAATTGTAAGCAAGGAGAACCTTCCCATCTTGATCGGGAATACAATTCCTGATTTACAATTACCTATTAAGGATAATGGAACGGTTAACTTGAAAGAAATACTTGAGGAAAACAAGTTGACCTTATTGGATGTATGGGCATCCTGGTGCGCTCCTTGTAGGGTTGAGAACCGCAATGTTTTGGTCCCACTTTGGGAAAAATTCAATACTGAAGGTTTCCAAATTATGGCATATGGATTGGAAAGCAGTGAAAAAGCCTGGAATAATGCCATAGAAAAAGATGGCGCCCATAGATGGTTGCACGCTTCGCACTTGCAGGGTGATCAAAATCCTTTCATGGAAACCTTACGGTTAAAAACAATCCCTGCCAATTTTTTACTGAATGAGGAGGGGGACGTACTCGCCAAAAATCTTCACGGTCAGGATTTAATGGATTTTGTAAATGATTATATGTCCAGTCCTTAAAAACTTGAACACCGGGATGTCAGAATATCTAAAACAAAAAAGCCAGGTATAAGCCTGGCTTTCTTGATTATTTTAAAGCGTGCGTGTTTTAATTACCACCTTCGGTGGTATCCGTACTGTCGTCAGTGGCATCTGGATCCACTTCGAGCACAAAATGCTGTGTGGTAACATTAGCGGCATCGATCTGGACATCCAATGTATCGCTGGTAATGTAACCTTCCAATTCCGCAACTACTTCATACATGCCTGCCTCAAGACCAAGAACAGCATAATTCCCATCTACATCGGTAAATGAAGTAGTGTTCAATGTATCTGCGGCAAAAACGGAGATTTGGGTACCCTCCAAGGCAACGGATGTTTCTTCTTCAACGGTGCTGACATTGCCCGAAAGAGTACCTGCCGTTGACATATTGCTTGCCTTGATCACTGGTTTAAAATTGAAACCATTTAACCCTGCAGCGGTGTCCATGTTTCCTTTTGCAACAAAAGAACGACTTACGTCGAAATCCAATAGGAGGTCAGCCGAAAGTCCACCAACAACTGTAATTGCGGGTTCAACAAAAACTTTGATACCAGAAGCATCACCACTTGGTACTTTTAAATCATAAACAGTTCCATCGGTCAAAACCACATTTACTCCTTTTACATAAACACGAATCAAATCATAGGAACCTGCTGGAACATCAATTTCTGCCAATTGTTGTGTAAGTCCATTGGTCAATTCCAAAAGATTGACATCCATCTCTTCCTCCATTAATGTAATGTAAGGGGAGCTATCATCATCGGAAGAATCATCACTTGAATCATCATCGGTGGAGTCATCATTTGATGAGCTATCATCGTTCATATCATCCGAATCATCGCCATCTACCAAGCGGGCTTCGACCTTATAAACGGTGACATTGGCTTCTGCAACCAGTTCAGTGGGAAAAGGGGCATCTGTTAACTGAACTGATAAAGTTCCAGTACCTTCCGCGCTTCTTCCTTCACCATCTGAACAGCTCATTATAATAAGAGCCATTGCCATTAATAAACTGAAAATAAATTTTGTTCTCATAGTATGGGGTTTAAAAATTTTAGGGCATAATTATCCCTGCTTTGACTTTATCTTAATTCAACAATCAAAGTTTAAAAAACCCTACGGAATTCCATGAAAAAACCAATTTAATCGATGAAATGCATTTTTAGAAGAAAAATAAGTAGTCCTATTCTTACAATAATTAATTTTTGTAGATAAAATTCGGTGCCTGTTGATATTTATATGAAGTGTCCGTTAGAATCTTCATTTCTTTTGTTTCCCAATTCATTAATCCAATATGAAATTGGGATTGTGCATCATCAAAAAGTTCAATGGCCAGCCATTTTCCATCTGGGCTCCAATCATGCCAACCTTCATTTTCCTGATTGTCAGTCAATTTCCATTGTTTCTTACCATCAAGGCTAACAGCATACAGGCTATATTTTCCATCCTGCTTGCTTTGATAGGTAACAAAATTTTCGGTAGGATGCAGTTTCGGCGCTCCCGCCCTATAACCATATTTTCCAGCAGTGGAATCTGCTTCAGGATAATGTGTCAGCTGTTTTCTATTTTGTCCATCAACATCTATAATGTACAGTTCCTCATTAAACCCATCAATTAGTTTGTTTTTGGACAAACCACCTCTGAACACCACCTGCTTGCCATTGTTTACAAATAGGGGATCAGCGGCAAAGGGGAGGTCGGTATCTACTTCCTGAATCACTGTTCCGTCTTTATTTAGAATATAAAAAGTGGATTCAAACAAGGTTTTTGGTTTCACAATAATTTCGCTACCGTTTTTTCTACTGCTCATCCAGCTATCGGTAAGCTCAAGACCCGACACTTTTTGCGGGTTTTCTCCATTAAAATTTGATTTGTACAAGAAAAAGCAACGCTTACAGCTATTTCTGTCCGAAATAAAATACAGGGTATCTTGGTGTGAAAAATAAGACCATTCCACACCATAACGATTGGTGATGTTTTTTTTGTTCGAACCATCAAGGTTCATGGAGAAAACTTCGTAGTCGTCAATTTCGGCATCTCGAAGCACGTTGTACACAATGCCCAAATCCGGCTCTTCGGTTGAATTACAGGCAAAAAAGAGCGTGGTAAGCCCGATTATCACAATCATTCTCATCATAATCGATTTGTTTTTATACTAAAAGCTTTTAATTAGGTTATTAGCGGGCTGAAGTTACTAAACTCTACGATTTTTTAAAATGTTCTTTTGTGTTCCACTTTTGCCTTGTTGAGGGTAAAATATTTCTTTCTAAACCAAAAAGAAACTTTGACCAATAAGATCAGTGCAGGTACTTCCACCAAAGGTCCGATTACCCCTGCAAAAGCTTGACCGGAGTTTAATCCAAATACTGCTATGGCCACGGCAATGGCCAGCTCAAAGTTGTTTCCGGCAGCCGTGAACGCCACGGAGGCAGTTTTGTCGTATTCCGCGCCCATCGCCTTGGTAGCAAAGAAACCGACAATGAACATTAATGCGAAATAAATCAATAGTGGAATGGCAATGATCAAAACATCCATGGGTATCTCAACGATCAACTCTCCTTTTAAGGAAAACATGATTACAATGGTAAAAAGTAGTGCAATCAAGGTAATTGGGGAAATAGCAGGGATAAACTTTTTGACATACCATTGCTCCCCTTTCAGTTTCACCAAGATTTGACGGCTCAAAATGCCCATCAAAAAAGGAATACCTAGGTAGATGGCCACGCTTTCGGCAATAGTTCCAATGGAAATATCAACTATGGCCCCTTCAAAACCAAAATAGGGTGGGAGTATGGTGATAAAAATCCAAGCATAAAAGCTGTAGGCGAATACTTGAAAAATACTATTGAGCGCCACCAGCCCGGCGCCATATTCGCTGCTCCCTTCGGCCAAGTCGTTCCAGACCAACACCATAGCGATACAACGTGCCAAACCAATTAAAATAAGGCCTACCATATACTCTGGGTAGTCCCTCAAAAATATGATGGCAAGGGCAAACATTAACACAGGACCCACAATCCAGTTCAAAACGAGCGAAATGGACAGAATTTTAGTGTTTTTGAATACTTTCGGCAGCAAAGCGTATTTCACCTTGGTCAAAGGCGGGTACATCATCAAGATCAATCCGATCGCAATTGGGATATTGGTGGACCCACTACTAAAGGAATTGACAACATCGGGGAAGTTTGGAAAAAAATAGCCGATACCGACCCCTAGGGCCATGGCCACAAAAATCCAAAGAGTCAGGTTCTTATCTAAAAAGCTTAGTTTTTTGATGGCCATTATTTTTGAATTTGGGAAAAAACATAAAACATTTCGGTAGCAATCTGTTGGCTCCGTTCGCTGTATTTTTGGGCTTGCTGAGGCGTGTTATCGAACGCTTTTGGGTCTTCGTATGTGATTGGAATACGTTTTTCGGCACCGGGAACAAACGGGCAGTCTTCATCGGCCTGCGAACAGGTCATAATAGCTGCAAAGTCTGACTCAGGGTTGAAACCATCATCCATTTTTTTTGAAAAACAAATAACAGGGTGTTCGTTCTTCGAAAACTTGATGCCATAAACAGGATTACTTCCTTCAGAAAGCGTATGTACCTCAAAACCCGTGTGTGCTAAGGTAGAGGCCACCATAGGGAATAGGGCGGTCGCCTCCGTTCCGCCGGAATAGCAGTTCACATTGTTGATTCCAAAATGATGTGCCATGGCCTGTGCCCAAATCTGGGACAGATGGCTGCGTCTGGAATTGTGGGTACAGATAAAGTTGAGACGAATGGGTTTCTTGCTGTCCACTTTTTGTTGAATATACACTACAAGTGCTGACAAGATTTCCTTTCTGTCTTTTGAAATGGAGGCGATATCCAAATTAGAGACAAAATCGTTCAATGGGTTATTAAGGGCCATGTTCATGTATTGAAGTTAACAGCAACCACTTCCCGGAACGCATCCAGAATTTTGAAGCTCGGACAGTTTCACTTTTGGTTTTTCGGTAGGAACACCACATTTGTCCCTGGCCAAACAATCGGTTTGTTTAGTGGTCAACAAAAAGTTGGTACCGTCAAAGTCTAGGGCAAATTTCTCGATGGTCTGGCCTTGGTACTCTACTTCAACTTCCAAATTTCCGATATCCAATGTTTTTTGGGACAATTCAATAATATGGACCAATTTTTCGGGATGAAGCCTATGGTCGTAATCATTGGCATTCCAAAGCTGGAAGTTGACAACTTCCTCATGGCGAACGGTTCCGCCGCAATCGATAAAATGTTTTGTGATCTTACCTACTTCGGTCACGTGAAAATGGTTGGGGACCAAATCGCCATTGGGCAATTGAAAAGCTATGGTGTCCAATTGGGCCAATGCCGTTTTAATTTCTTCTAACTTCATGATTATGTTTATTTATTGTAATATTACGATTAATGAATTCAAATTTTTTTTAGCAACAATCCTTGTGGTCAAGATCTTGGTCCAAGAACTCCGACATAACGCTCTTCATCTTCTTCCAGTTGTCGGCATCAATACAATAGCAAACGCTTGTGCCCTCAACATTACCCTTGATCAAACCCATATGCTTCAATTCCTTTAAATGTTGGGAGATTGTGGGTTGTGCCAAACCGATTTCATCCACAAGGTCACCACAGACACAGGCATTCAGTTTGTATAAATACTGAAGGATCGCCACACGGGCAGGATGACCAAAAACCTTTGCATATTGTGCAATCCGGTTTTGTTTGTCGGTAAATATTTCAGTCTTCGTTAAACCCATGGATAATTTTATTCATTGCAATATTACGATTAATGATTGATAAAGCAAGGATTTCCTTTAAATTTTTCACAATGGTTTCAAAAATGTATGGAATTCGCCGTTATTCTTTTTAAATTGCGTTATGCACATCCATACATAACGACATAGATTTGTCACTGAAAGAAAAAATATATCTGGATTATAACGCAACTACTCCTGTCGACCCCAAGGTGGTACAGGCTATGCTCCCATATTTTACCGAAAATTTTGGTAACGCCAGTAGTGACCATTCTTTTGGTTGGTACGCTGATGATGCTGTGGAAACGGCGCGCAGTCAGGTAGCAAAGCTGGTAAATTGTAGACCTGTGGAAATAACTTTTACCTCGGGGGCAACGGAAGCTGCTAACCTAGTCTTGTTTGGATTTTGTAAAAAGAACAGGAGCAAGGGAAATCATATTGTTTCTTGTAAAACAGAGCACAAAGCGGTCCTGGATACATTGGAAGCGTTGGAGTCCGATGGTTTTGAAGTCACTTATTTGGATATAAATGGGCAAGGAAACATTGATTTGAATGAGTTGGAGGATTCGATAAGGCCATCGACCATATTGGTGTGTTTGATGCTTGCCAATAACGAGACAGGTCTTATACACCCTATAGAAAAGCTAACCGAAATCG
This sequence comes from [Muricauda] lutisoli (nom. illeg.), assembly GCF_017313105.1. GTDB lineage: Bacteria > Bacteroidota > Bacteroidia > Flavobacteriales > Flavobacteriaceae > Flagellimonas > Flagellimonas lutisoli. The sequence continues at coordinate 833,537 of NZ_JAFLND010000001.1, forward strand.
CACATTCCAAAAATGTTCCCTTTATGTCGGACATTACACAGGCCGTGGGGAAAATTCCAGTTGATTTACGGCATTTAGGAATTGATATGGCTGTTTTTTCTTCACACAAGCTATATGGTCCCAAAGGTGTTGGTGCACTTTATTTAAATAAAAGGAACCATATTTCTATCGATAAACATCTTTTTGGTGGAAACCAAGAAAAAGGAGTACGACCAGGTACCTTGAATGTTCCCGGGATTGTTGGCTTAGGAGAATCATGTGAAATTGCCCAGCAAAGCTTGGAGGAAAACCATCAAAACTTTAAGGTTTTGCAAAATCATTTGGAGCAAGGGCTTTCAACCATGGAAGGAGCAACCATCAATTGCCAAAATCAAAATCGTTTGCCCAATACCACAAATGTTTCCTTCAAAAGTGTGGATGGAACTAAATTATTACGCCATTTGAACAGGTTGGCTTTATCCCGTGGTTCTGCATGTACTGCCAATCAAGTGAATCCATCCCATGTATTAAAAGCAATGGGGATTACAGATGAGGTGGCCCTTGCCAGTTTACGGATCAGCACCGGACGATATACCACTTTGGAAGACATTGAAAAAACCGTGACGGAAATTAAAAAAGCAGTCGACCAACTAAAAACCAGTACCGTATGAGGGAATTGGATGTCATTATAGAGCAATATCAAGAGCTGAGATCACGCAGTATCCGCTGTATTTTGGCCACCGTTGTGCACGTTGAAGGTTCCTCATACCGTAGAGCGGGCGCACGAATGTTGGTGGATGAGTACGGAAACATAACGGGAGCTATCAGTGGAGGATGTTTGGAGGGCGATGCGCTCAGAAAAGCACTTTTTGCCTTGGACAGACAAGAAAATAAATTGGTAACGTACGACACCAGCGATGAGGATGATGCGGTAATCGGGGCTCAGTTGGGCTGCAATGGAATAATTCAAGTGCTTTTTGAACCCATAGCTTATGGAGATGTAAATAATCCCTGCGAACTTTTGAAAATCGTTGCCGAGCAGGAGGTTCCCATGGCCATTTCCGTTGTTTTTAATCTGGATAAAACCAAGCAACAGCTTGGGACCAGTGTGGTTGTGGATGAAAATCAGACTGTTTTTGGAAAAAAGCTCCCCGATGATTTGCACAAAGTTTTGCTTTTTAAAGGTAGGGAGGTCATCAACGAAAGCGCTTCTTGCTTTGCAGAGCTATCAACTGAATGGAAAACCCATTTTGTTTTTATTCAGATACATCAACCACCTGTCAAGTTGGTTTTGGTAGGAGCAGGGAACGATGCCCAAATCTTGGCGCAGCAGGCCGAATTGTTGGGCTGGAAAGTTACCGTGACCGATGGTCGACCTACCCATGCCAACAAAGAACGTTTTGTTGGCTCTTGCCAGGTGATTGTGGCCAAACCAGAGGAAACGCTCAAGAATATCAACCTAGATAATCGAACCTGTTTTGTGCTGATGAGCCACAATTATAACTATGATCTATCGGTACTCAAGCTACTGCTAGGGAATTCTGAGTCACCCTACATCGGAATACTTGGACCATTGAATAAATATGACCGTATGCTCAACGAGTTAGCGGATGAAGGCATCGAAGTGTCGAAAGAAGATTTGGCCAAGATTCACGCACCTGTTGGATTGGAAATCGGGGCGGAGACACCCGCTGAAATCGGATTGTCCATTTTGGCAGAAATCCAAAGTGTATTGACCAACAAAGGGGCTCGACCGTTAAAACAGAAAACCGAGCCGATTCACGATATAAAAGAAAATCAATTTCAAAAAATATCCATGTGAGTGCAGAAGAAAACATAGCAGTAGTTGTTTTGGCAGCAGGAGGCTCCACTCGTTTGGGACGACCAAAGCAGTTGTTGGAATTCAGGGGAAAAACGCTTTTGGACCATACAGTTGACAAAGTGGATATGCTGGGGTTCCAGACCAAGATTTTGGTGCTGGGCGCAAAGCGGGAAGAAATTTTGGATAAGATTGATTCAAACGGCTTTAAAGTGGTCATTAATACCGATTGGGAGCAAGGAATGGCATCCAGTATCAAAGTTGGACTACAAGCTGCTTTGGCAGAAGAAGCCGGGTTGGACCATGTACTCTTCTTGGTATCCGACCAACCTTTTTTGGAGCGCGCTAATTTGATCAAGCTAGTCCACACGCAATTGATCAACAACCCAAAAGCAACGTATTCCCAATACGGGGGTAATATTGGGGTGCCAGCCATTTTTGGTAAGGCGGCATTTCCATTGTTGTTGCAATTGGAAGGAGACGAAGGCGCCAAGAAATTGACTCGCTTGGAGGATTTTAATTATTGTACGGAAACATTTAAAAAAGGTGGTTTTGATGTGGATACCGAAGAAGATGTGCAGCAACTAAAGCAAATGGATCTATGAAAGTGACCGTTAAATATTTTGGTTTGGTGGCCGAAGCTGCCGAAAAGTCGGAAGAGGTTTTGGAACTCAAGGGAGCACTTACGGCTTCCGAACTAAAAGCACAATGCCTGAACGGCTTGGCCATAGCGGACAAAGACTCCGTGCAGATAGCCGTAAATCAAAATTTGGACGATGAAACAACTATTAGCGATGGGGACGAAGTAGCCCTGTTGCCACCATTCGCTGGAGGATGAGCAGATACAATCGACAAATAAAACTCACAGAAGTTGGCCCAGAAGGCCAAGAAAAGCTTCACAATGCCAAGATATTGATTGTCGGTGTTGGAGGATTGGGCTGTCCTGCTGCTATGTATTTGTCGGGCACCGGAGTCGGCAAAATTGGTTTGATGGACCATGATAAGGTCGATGTGTCCAACCTGCACAGGCAAGTTTTGTTTCAAGAATCGGATGTGGGAAAATCAAAGGCCGTTGTTGCCAAGGAAAGGTTGGAAAAACAGAACAGTGATGTGCAGTTTGAGGTGTACAAAGAGCCTTTGACCATTGAAAATGCACAGAAAATCATTCAGGAATACGACGTTATATTGGATGGCACGGATAATTTTGAGACAAAATACCTCATCAATGATGCTTGCATACTTGCTGATAAACCTTGGGTTTTTGCCTCCATTTATAAAAATGAAGGACAATTGTCGGTCTTCAATTATGAGGATGGGCCCACCTACCGTTGTGTGTTTCCGAAAAGCACTCGGCAGAATATCAGTTGTGAAGCTACCGGGGTTTTAGGTGTGCTACCGGGCATATTGGGAACATTGCAGGCTGCAGAAGTCCTGAAAATTATTCTAGGGGCGGGCAAAGTGCTATCCGGTAAGCTAAAGCTTATCAATATGATGCAGGCCAGCGAGCAGACCATCAAAATAAACAAGCGTCCAGAGGAGGTCGAAAAAATAAAAAAAGAGGGAATAGCCCCTGTTTATATAGATTGCGATCTAAAAAATAAAGAACAGTGGTACCTCGATGTACGCGAAGTGTTCGAACAGCCAAAACCAAAAGGGAAAAAAGTACTGAGCATTCCTTTGGGCGATCTCACATCACGACACCAGGAGATACCGAACAATCAAGAAGTTTTTGTGTTCTGCCAGTCTGGAAAGCGAAGCAAAAACGCCATAGAAATCCTTAAGAATGAATTTGGCTTCCACAACTTGAAAAATGTGGAAGGCGGTATAGAAACAATAATTGATGGATAAGAAGAAACCAAAAAAAGTATTTGTACAAGGAGCGATTCCTCCCGAAAAAATAGCCAACTCGGTGGCCAACCACCAAAGCAAGACAAATATTGGCGCACACAGTATTTTTTTGGGACAGATAAGGGCCGACGAGGTGGAAGGCAAAACCGTGACAGCCATCGATTATACAGCGTATGAGGAAATGGCTGAAAAAGTGTTCCACGAAATACGTGAGGCCACTTTTGCCAAGTTCGACATTACCTGTGCCCATATTTATCACAGTTTGGGCAAAGTGAAGGTGGGGGAGCTCTGCTTGTTTGTATTCACATCATCAGCACATCGAAAGATAGCTATAGAGGCCACCAACTATTTTGTGGAAGAAATAAAGGCGAAAGTACCCGTATTCGGCAAAGAGATTTTTGAGGACGAAACCCATCAATGGAAAGTAAACAAGTAAATGGTAGATATTACACATAAAGTAACCACCTTGCGCGAAGCCACCGCGGAAGCCATCGTAAAAACGAGCGGTCAGGCAACTATTGATGCCATACAAAACAATGAGGTCCCCAAAGGGAATGTGTTTGAGATGGCCAAGGCGGCAGGCTTGTTGGGCGTAAAGAAAACACCGGACCTGTTACCCGACTGTCATCCACTTCCCATTGAGTATACAGGAATCGATTATGAAATCAATGGTTTGGAAATCATCATTTCAATGACGGTAAAGACCATTTACAAAACAGGGGTAGAGGTGGAGGCAATGCACGGGGCCAGTGTTGTGGCCCTCACCATGTACGATATGCTAAAGCCGATCGACAAAAATGTGGAAATCGGCACCATTCGCCTTAAATCGAAAAAAGGAGGGAAATCTTCGTACAAAATCCGTTCGGAAGGGCTGATTGCCGATGTTATTGTCTGTTCCGACACCATTTCCAATGGAAAAGGGGAGGACAGGGCAGGAGAGGCTATCATGGAGAAATTGAAGGCTTTGGGAGTGAAATCCCAAAAAAGCATTATTCCCGATGAAGCTGAGGAAATCACTAAAAAGCTGGAAAGCACTTCCGCAAACCTTGTGATTTTTACGGGAGGCACGGGTGTGGGGCCACGAGATGTCACCCCACAGACTTTAGAGCCATTACTGGACATTAAACTAAAAGGAGTAGAAGAACAAATGCGAAGCTACGGGCAAAATCGAATGCCGTATGCGATGTTTTCGCGTTCCATCGCGGGCATTAAGGACGGCAAACTCATTTTGGCGCTGCCAGGGTCCACCAAAGGAGCAGCGGAATCAATGGATGCGATTTTCCCCCATGTGCTCCATGCATTTAAAGTGATAGAAGGAAAAAGACATGATTGATACAAAACCACAAATAATAGACAATTTCGGTAGGCCACATACCTATCTCAGGATTTCATTGACAGACCGATGTAACCTGCGGTGCTTTTATTGTATGCCCGAAGAAGGTATTGAGTTGATGGAAAAGCCGAGCATCATGACCTTGGAAGAAATCATCGAAATGACAAGGAGATTCCGTGATTTGGGAGTGGATACTGTGCGGTTGACGGGTGGCGAGCCCTTGGTTCGTAAGAATTTCGGCTATTTGGTCGAGGAGCTGGCCAAGTTGGGCGTAACCCTAAAATTGACCACCAACGGAATAGTACTCGACAAATACCTGGACCTTTTTGACAAAATTGGACTGCGCAAGATCAATTTTAGTCTGGATACACTGGACAAAGCTAAATCCGTGTTCATTACCAAGCGTGATTATTACGAGCGTATTATGCGAAACCTGAACATGGCCTTGGATATGGACATGGACATTAAACTCAACATTGTACTGATAAAAGGTGTGAACGATAAGGAAATCAATGATTTTATCGCATTGACCAAGGATAAAAAGATAACGCCCAAATTCATTGAGTTTATGCCCTTTAAAGGCAATAAATGGGACTGGAGCAAGGGAGTATCCAAAGAAGAAATCTTAAAGACCGTTGGCGACAAGTTTGGTGAAATCGAGACCTTACAAAATCCACGACACAGTACCTCCACCAATTTTAGGGTGAAGGGCCACAAGGGCAGTTTTGGCATTGTGAGTACGATTACAAATCCGTTTTGTGATGAATGCAACCGTATTCGTTTAACCGCTGATGGTAAAATGAAAAATTGTTTGTTCGCAACTTCCGAAACCGATTTGTTGACACCGCTACGTAATGGAGAACAAATTGAAAACACCATTTTGGAGGCCATAAAATCCAAAAAGCATTCCCGTGATGGCATGGACGTGAAAATGGACGCCGACCATTACGAGCAAAACCGTTCAATGATTTCAATAGGAGGCTAATGGTTACGATTGAAGAAGCACTTCGTATTATTAAAGACCAAAAAATCAATTTAAAAAGTGAACCTAAACCTCTTGAAGAGGCACTTGGTCATGCACTTGCAACAAATACGGTATCTCCCTTTGATGTTCCAGAGTTTGACAATTCAGCGATGGACGGTTATGCCCTTTGCGGACTTTATCAGGAATACCGATTGGTGGGGGAGGTGGCCGCTGGCGATTCCAAAGACGTTTCTTTGAAAGATGGGGAAGCGGTTCGAATTTTTACAGGCGCAAAGGTGCCCAAGAACACGATGGCCGTGATGATGCAGGAGAAAACCTCCGTTAAAGAAAGCACGCTTTTTCTTGATGAAATGCCCAAAGCTGGGCAGAACATTCGAAGAAAAGGAGGGCAATTGACCGAAGGGCAGGCAGTATTTGAAAAAGGCCATATACTAAACCCACCTTCCTTGGCTTTGATGGGCAGTTTGGGATTGTCGCAATTGGAAGTTTTTTCCAAACCACTGATCAACATTATCACTACAGGAAATGAACTTGTAAAACCAGGCGACCCCAAATCTGTGGGACAGATATACGAATCCAACAGCTACGCAATTTCGGGAGCGCTCCAACAATTCGGGTTCCAGCACCATCAAAAAACACAAATAAAGGATGATTTTGAGGCTACAAAAGCGGGTATTAAAAGTGCATTGGAATCCTGCGATGTGTTGATCATCTCAGGTGGAATATCGGTAGGCGATTATGATTTTGTAAAACAGTCCCTCGAAGAAAATGGGGTCAATGAGTTGTTTTACAAGGTGTTTCAAAAGCCTGGAAAACCACTCTACTTTGGTCGAAAGGACAATCAGTTTGTGTTTGCGCTCCCTGGTAACCCGGCATCTTCATTAACCTGTTTTTATGTGTATGTACTTCCCTTGCTTCAGAAACTATCAGGGTATGGGAACTATGGTCTGCCCACCTATCAATTCCCCATAAAACATGCATATGAAAACCGTTTTGGACGTCCATCGTTTTTAAAAGCCGCTGTTGTTGATGGAAAAGTGGAAGTTTTGGACGGCCAAGGTTCTTCCATGATTCAATCTATGGCAAAGGGGAATGCACTTGCCTTTGTAAATGAAGGCGAAGTATTGAACGAGGGCGATTTGGTGAAGTGCAAATTAATAGCCTAAGGAATGAGCGTTGAATATTTGCCCATAGTCTTCTTTTTGATCGCATTGTTTTATAGCTCGGTCGGATTTGGGGGCGGGTCCAGTTATTTGGCAATCTTAAGCCTTTTCCTGACCGATTTTTACGAAATCCGTTCCACCGCACTTATTTTGAACATTTGTGTGGTAACCATTGGAACCATTGTATTTATCAGGAACCGGGTGTTTGATATGAAATTGTTCTGGCCCTTTTTGGTGATGAGCATTCCGTTTGCCTATTTAGGAGCTCAAATTCGCTTATCACAAACCGTGTTCTTTCTGGTATTGGGAAGTGCCTTAGTGATGGCAGGGGTTTTTATGCTGCTTCGCTTTGCAAAGAAAAAACTGGACTCCAAACAATTTTCCAACCCTAAAAAGTTACTGTTGGGAGGCAGTATCGGCTTGCTTTCAGGTATTTCTGGGATAGGTGGTGGTATTTTTCTATCACCCGTGCTTAACCTTTTAAAATGGGCAAACCCAAGAGTGGTGGCCTCTTTGGCCTCCGTATTTATTTTGGTGAATTCCATTTCGGGTTTAATTGGGCTCAATGTGGCGGGAACTTTCAAACTAAATAATGAATTGATGCTACAATTAGTGGTTGCCGTGGTTATTGGTGGAAGTATTGGTTCTTATTTGTCCAATAAAAAGTTCAACCTTAAGTTTTTGGGTGTGCTTACCAGTATTTTGGTGCTTTACGTGGGATTACGTTTGATTTTGCTGCACGGTTTCGGAATTAAGATTTAGATCAAGCCCAATATTTCATCCTTATGTTGCTCTAGGGTTTCATTTATGTTATCATTCATTTTTTGGAAGGTGCTGAGTACTTTTTTACCGGTCTCCGTTAATTCGGCCCCACCTCCCTTGGTACCGCCTTTATGCAGTTCCACATAAGGTTTTTGGCCGCGTTGGTTCATATCTTCAACCATTGCCCATGCCTTCCGGTAAGACATCCCCATTTCCTTGGCAGCTTTGGATAAAGAACCGTTTTTCTCAATCATTAACAACAGTTGTGCACGTCCAGGGCCAAAAAACTTTTTCCCGTCGATATCGATCCAGCATCTTGTCCGTAATTCCTTTTTACTTTCCATTACAGTTCAATTTAAGCATATAATTTTGAAAAGACGGCACGGAGTTTTGCCTTATAGTATGCCATCATTTCTTCTTGGCAAGTAGCAACAGGCCCTTTTTTACGGCCTCACTGTAATTATCATATGCTCCCCGATCGTATTTTTTCAAAGCGTTCAAAATATCCGGGATGTACTTAAAACTACGTTTGTTAATATAATTGTATCGGAGACGCTCTGCACGTTCCAGATTTCCCATTTTTTCCGCAATGATGATTTCACCTGCTCTAACGAAATGTTCGTAAAGGCATGCCTTCCAGGTATTGTAGCCTTGATTGGCCATTACTGACTTTATTGCTGTAAATAGGTGCTCCGATTTATTGAACAATTCGTTTGGTTGATCGGCAACCACGGGGTTTACAAAGGAGTGACCGTACTCATGGATGGTGAGTTCGGAAAGTTTGTCCAGATTGGCAAAGCCCATATCCAAGTTTTCGGGATTCTCAAAGTGTTGAAAGTCGACGGCCCCGAACACACTGTAGATCACATCGTCACTTTTTATTCCAAATCCCATTCCCTTTGGTATGGTCAAACTTGGTATCAAACGGTAGGAATCGAATTCGTTTTTATAGAATTCCTCCATTGCGGTGATAAAACCGTTATCGGATAAGGTCGTCAAAATCTCTTTTTTTGCCTGTACGTAATACGGTTTGGCATTTTCCATGTAGGAGTCAAGATCAATCTCTTGGGCAAAACCGTTCATTCCCTCAAGAAATATCTGTGCATTCTTTAAGGCTTCTTCTGGATTTTTATCCTTTGAAAAATTGAGGTAGTACCCCACATCCAATGAATCGTTGATTTTCGCGTTCGGCACATCATCCAATTGTAGTAAAAATGCGGTCAAGTAGTCGAGCCACAAGTGGTCTGCCACCGAGAAAGCCTTGAGTAAATTATCACTGTTCTGATAGGGCTCAAATTGCTGGTATATTTCAAAACCATAAGTATGCCATTCCTTTTTGGGTATGGTCTTGCCATCGACCTCCACGGTTTTATTCTCAATATCGATACCTTCAAACCCGATGAAGTAACCGATTCCCAATAATTCTATGTTCTTTTTCAGTTCAATATCCAGTTTGGAAGACCTGGTCGGACCAATTTGGGCACTTGTTATAATTGGCAATAAGAATGTAAATAGGATTGAAATTCGTTTCATTTTGTTTTTTTGGACAAAGCAATATTGATTTTTGGTCATTATCGCCTTTTTGGGTGTTTCCGGACGTCCGGAAACATGTTTCCGCACCTATTTGTTGTTAAGGTAGTCCGAGGGGTTTTTACCGGTTTGGGCCTTAAAGGACTGGTTAAAGGTGGATTTGGAATTAAAGCCCACATCCATGGCGATCCCCAGAAGGCTTTTATGGCTCTGCTGTGGATTCTGTATACGTTCAATGGCCTCCTTTACTCTAAACTGGTTCACAAAATGCCTAAAACTTGTTTTGTGGTGCGTGTTGATCAGTTCTGAAAGATATCTTTCGGGAAGGTCCAATTGCTCTGCGACTTGCGCCAAGGTCAGCTTTTGCTTCAGGAAAACCTTTTCTTTTTCGAACAAATACCTTAATCGTTCCAACTCCCTTGAATCATCCAGGTTTGGATAGTTGTTTTTTCTTTTTTGAAACTTGATGATTTCGGGGACATCAAAAAATCGGGGCTGAAAATAACCGAGGTAGCCCATGGCAAAGATGAACAGCAGCAGAAGCGTTTTTATAATATTGAACACTTCCATTTGGAAAAAGGATTGCAATGCCCAGAGCAAGGTCAAAAAAAGGAATACAGCAAAGAAGATGTAGAGCTTGGTGAGCGACTGTAACCCCATCTTTGAACGATAGTTTTTGAATTGAGCCGTCAATTGTAACAAAACGAAGCCGAAATATGCTAGAACCACGACCATTCCGATCAAAGGGAGTATTTCCGTCAGAAAAAACCAGAGTTGATTTTCGATCAAATGATAATCTGTGCCTAAAAGTCTGTTGGAATAAAATACAAAACCGGCCAACGCAATTTCAACACAGGCAGGAACAAAATATAGGATATCTTTTCTTCGGAACCGGAAGGAGTCTTTCGTATTGGCCCTCACAAAAAAGAGAAGTGCCGCCGGTAATATCAAATAAGACCCAAGAATCCAAAAAGGGAGCATATGTGGTGTGCTATGGTAACCAATGCCCGTTGCCCAAGCGTTTAAAATTTCCAGCGTAAAAACTAGAATGATCAGCCCCAAAAAAAAGGTTGACCATCTTCTTTTTAAAATGGTGGACAATAGGGCAAGACTTAAAAGAATCCCCTGACCCGAAATCAATAAAAGAACGATTTGTTCAAAATTCTTCAATACGGAACTTTTTTGGTAACAACTGAATTTTGTTTAGAATACGGCAAAATACAGAATTTGGGACGATTACCGATTTTTGAAATTACTGGTAATTTATACATTAGTGGACAACAGGACAAACAAATGGTTGTCACAATCTGTACATTGAACAAAGTGTTATATGTACGATCACTAAAATCAGATTGGATACCCAAATGGCCTTTTATACCCAGTATTGTAATCTTGTTCACAAAAAAATAAAAATGTTATTTCGCACTTTTAGCATCTTCAAAAAGTCGAGTTAAGGCCGATGTATGATGTCCACTTAAAGTTAGAGCCGGTTCTTTAAACAGTTTTAACCTTGATTAAACCCGCCATTTTATTTATTTTTTAGGAATCAACCAAAAAGACTGGACATTTACAGACCATTTCCACAATGCACTTATGGGTTCATATTAAGCACTCAGAAAATCAATCATATGGATTTATTTGAGAAGGAAATAATAAACCGATCGTGCATGCAAAAGGAAACTTTTAAAGTTTAAATGTCCAGTCATCCTGAAATATGAAAAGAACAACCTTAATTTTAAGTCTTTGCAGTTTGGTTTTACTAACCTGTAATACCAAAAACAAAGAAATTGATTCCAGTGTAGATAATTCAAATCATGTAAGCAAGGATTTTGAGGATATAAAAGAAGATGGGAAATTAAGAGCGCTTCTTGCCTACAGCAGTACAAGCTATTTCTTGTACAAAGGGAGGCCCATGGGTTACGAATATGAATTGTTGGAAAGACTCGCGGAACATTTTGATCTTGAGTTGGAAATCACAGTTTCAGAAGACTTGAATTCCTTACTATCAGAGTTGAACAAAGGCACGGTGGATATAGTTGCTTATGGTTTGGCCATAACTACCGAACGCAAAAAAAAGGCTGCATTTACAGATTACCTATATCTGACCAATCAAGTGCTTGTGCAGCGAAAGCCATCAAACTGGAGAAAATTAACCTTGGATAATATCAAAAAGAGATTGGTGCAGGACCCTGTTCAGTTAATAAACGACACGGTATCGGTCAGGTTTAGCTCTTCATACTTCGACCGTTTGCAAAATCTTTCCAAGGAAATTGGGGGACCTATTGTTATAGATACCCTGAAAGGAAAATTAGCTACAGCAGAGATTATAAAAATGGTTGCGGATAAGGAAATTAAATACACCTTGGCCGATAAAAATCTGGCTCAAATCAATGCATCCTACTTTCCAATTTTAGATGTGTCGGTACCCGTTAGTTTTTCTCAGCGAATAGCCTGGGCGGTAAATAAAAACTCCAAGGAATTTTTGGCCAAGATCAATAAATGGATTGAAAGCGAGAAGAAAAAAAACGACTATTATGTGATTTATAATAAATACTTTAAAAACAAACGAAACTTTAATCGTCGTATAAAAAGTGAATTTTATAGCCTTACCAACCATCAAGTAAGTAAGTATGATAGTATAATTAAAAAGAATGCCAAAAAACTGGGATGGGATTGGAGACTTTTGGCTTCATTGGTATATCAAGAATCGCGGTTCGATCAAGAAGCCAACTCTTGGACAGGAGCAGAAGGTCTAATGCAACTTATGCCAAACACAGCTGAGGAATTAGGTGTGGAAAACAGCTTGGATCCGGTAGACAATATAAATGCAGGGTCTAAATACTTAAAAAGTATTTACGAAAACTTTCAGGAGATTACGGATACCGTTCAGCGCATAAAATTTACGATGGGTGCTTATAACAGCGGTTACTACCACATTAAAGATGCTCGAAAACTTGCGACATTGAATAAATTAGACCCAAATGTTTGGGATGGGAGTGTCAATGAAATGCTTTTGGAGCTTTCTTATCCCAAAAACTATAATCACCCTTCAATTAACTATGGCTATGTGAATGGAATTGAACCCTATAATTATGTGAACCAAATTTTTGAAAGGTATGAGCATTATGTGAATGTTATTAAGGAGTAGCCGAATGACCATAATTTTTCAATTTGTTTTTTTGGAAGAAACGGAGTATAACCACGCCGAAGAATCGAATTGAAAACCGAGATTAAAGTTGATTAGGAGTTTGTTTTTGATGTATCATGAAGTATCGATTTACAAAAACTTTCAACCGAACAAAGCAAACGTGAAAATGTGAAGTTAGTTGATAAGAGGGCCGGTAATTACCGGCCCTCTATCTTCATTTGTATTTAAGACCTTGGAGGTAAATTCCTGATGTTTTGATCAAGGTCCTGCACATCAACTCCAAAGTCTGCAATACAAGAATCATCGTACTTACTGCAACTGGCTAGTCGCAGAGGCAACTAAGGCCAGTTCAACTGAGTAAATACGGGTCCTTTTAATGGATTAAATATTTGTTGTTGCACAATTAATCGTCCAACAGATCTATGTGCGCCTTAATGGCGTTTCGGATGCTTTGTGCCAATTCGTTGTTTCCGTCGGGGTCCGATGGACTGATTTCAATGGTGCCATCTCCATTTCCATCGGTAGCCTGTGATAGGTCCACGCCTGTGGTAGCGTCAAATATCATACTCAGATCAAAATCTATAACAATGCCCCCGGGGGTCGAGGAAATAGCGATATCGAAGGTCGGATCTTCAAAATCCACTTCGACCTCATCCTCAAAATTGTGCCAAAATATAAATGGAGTGTCCTGAACGGTACCCTGGATCAGTACCGATTTGCCAAAAAGATCACTGGTGGCATCTGTACTTTCATCAAACTTGAACTCCAATTCCTCAAAATTTCCCATGGGCATGGTCACGTTGATAAAACTGATTTGACCCGCCATGAGGTCTAGTTCAAAAGGCCCGGCCAGTTCAATTTCATCCTCGAAATCGTAATAGCCATCGTCATCCCATAGATCATCATCGGAATCTTGTAGGTCATCACCTGAATCTTCTAGGTCAAGCTCCAATTCAAATTCCTTAAGGTTCATTCGAAAATCAGTGACAACAACATCACTGTTGACCGTTTTGGAAGTAGCAGACTTTCCGGAAGCATTTGTAAAGGTGGTTTTAGCACTTACACTCAGCTTACCTGTGTTTTCGGGTATTTCATCCTTGGAACAACTGAAAAGTCCCATAAAAGAAAGCAATAATACAAAGGCTAAGGATTTTTGTGTAGATACATTAAAATTTTTCATGTTAAATAATTTGGGGTTTACCTATAAACAACTTGTTCTGAATAAACCCTACCGGAATGAAAAAAAATTATTGATAATGTAATAGTTGGCACGAGAGATGTGATTTTTTTGACGGAGTATGAAGAGAAAGAAGGGGGAGTTAAATTCTAAGCGGCTTCGTAATTTCAATAACGCATTTGATAAATGTCAATAGCATTAATGGTTGAAAAACAGAGTCAACTAAACGATTTGTAAATCTGAATCAGTATAAAATTGGAAGTTCTGTCAAGTAGACTGGCACCCAAAAAACAAAAGCCCCTAAAAAAGGGGCTTTTCACGTAATTAAGCGGAGGAAGAGGGTCTTCTTTAAATTGAAAAAACCACTGTTTTTAGGGGTTATGAAGGGTGGGTAATTTGTACTGACACCGAAAGGGACACCTTTTTAACAATAATTTAACGATTGTACACCTATAGGATACCAAATGGCCACAATAAGATTTAAAATAAATTAAAGAGCTTCAGAAGGACAAAATTTCAAATTGAACAATGCCAGGTAACGCAATCAAAATTTTAAAGAGACCATCTATTTAACTAAGATATGAAAATCGCTCAATGACATTTCCATTTAATTAACCATACTTTCCTGGCAGGCAAGCGGCCACCGGTTCGAATCCGGTATTCTCCACTAGGATTTATAGGGCTTCAAGAGTTTTTAACTTTTGAAGCTTTTTTTATTTGCACGCAATTTGCACGTAAACTCAGGTCAAATTTGTTTTTTGATTATTTGTTGCAAATTGGACTATTTCGATGTTTTTTCACATATTTCAGAGTAATTTGAAAAAGTTATATACCCATAAGATACCTTTAATCTTCTTTTCCTTTTATCAACCAGATTCCCGGCCATAGTAACTTTTGCCAACCAATCCTAACCGTTATTGTACAGATATCCGAATTCTAAAAAAAATGACTTCACAACTATTAGGGCACGATTCACAACAAAAACAGTTGATTTTATATCATCAGGGTAGGGAATTCGTAAGTATGATTGTTTAACCTATGGAAACTATCAAACAACAATTCTTAATTGATCAATAGTAAAGTATGAAAACCTCAAATCTATTTAAATCCTTAATAGCCGGAGTAATGGTCCTTACCGTCATTGCCTGTAGCAAAGATGATGACCCTTTTGCGAGTGTAACGGTCAATGGAACAACATTAAGAACAAGCCCTTCCGACTTTACCGTTGGTGACCGGTCGGATTTCAATGGTGACATCAATGCAAGTTTTACCGGCAACGGTGGTTCTACCACCCGTATATTCAGCTGGAACAACAACCTCAGTACAGCGGATTATAATGCCGATATCACTGCGACCACGGAAGGTACCTTCAATATGGTGGTAACAGATGCAGATGGAAATATCGTGTTGAATAGATCATTGAACGGTGCGATTGAGCCCGATTCTTTCTCTGGAGTAACCGACGCAGGCACTTCCGGAATATGGACCGTAACGATTACAGTAGAATCTTTTAGTGGTGATGGCAGTTTTTCTTTGAGCGAAGGAAACTAGTCAATTCTCCTACTTGTAAATACATAAAAGCACCTCATAAACGGGGTGCTTTTTTTTGAAGTAAAGTGAACAGGTTTAAAAAGCTAACCCTTTTCGAGACAGTATTCCAGAGCTACCTGAATGTTTTCATCCAATAATCAATCGTTTATTGGTGCCCAAAATTTTATATCTGTTTATTTCAATTGTTGATAACTCAATATCCTTGTATTCTAAGAAAATTCGATTGATGTCATTTGATTTGATTTAGAACAAAATTTTATTTGCCATTTTTCATTTGGTTTGATATGAACTGATATGATGTAAGTGTTTGCACATCAATTTTTTGTGGATAAAATTCAATCTATAAACCTTACTTTCCCTCCGACCTCTTTTATCTTTATCCAAAGAATTCTTCAAAGGAAAACAAAAGCGCTTTTGTTCATTTCTAATCGTTAAAAGAAACAAAATGGACAATTTTTTGATACTCGAACGGCTCGACCGTTTGGAACGACTTATGATAGCCAATAAAGAAGTACTGACCTTTGATGAGACCTGTGATTACACAGGCATATCAAGAAGTTATCTGTACAAGCTTACTGCTGCGGGGCAAATCCCGCACTCCAAGCCCAATGGAAAACTTATTTTCTTCGAAAGAAAAAATTTGGTGCGTTGGCTGCTCCAAAACGAACGAAAGCCTTTACCTGAAAACGATACGATTGGAGACAAAATGCTCTAGTCTGATTCATCATTAAAATTTGTCGATTCACCAAAAGTGGCTAGAATCACAAAATTTCAAAAACGACCAATATGAAAACCATTCCATATATTAGGGTGGGCACGTCTTTCTATAAAATCGTAAAGTACCCTACCATTTCAGGACATTTCAATGAGCAGCTGGTCCCTTGGAACGAGCATATCATCAAGCAGGACCATGGCAAGGACTATCTGGGCACGGTGCCCAAATATGATGGGTTCGCCTGTATTCCCTGCCATGTCGATTTCAAGAAGGAACACCATGGTTTCTACAATACCTATTCCCCTTTGGCGCACGAACCGAAAGAGGGAAGCATTAAAAAGACACAGGCTTTTTTGAAGCATATTTTCGGAAACCAGCTGGAATTGGGGCTGGACTATCTAAAACTTCTGTACCAAAGACCGGTGCAGGTGCTCCCCATCCTCTGCCTGGTCTCCACCGAAAGGAACACAGGAAAGAGTACTTTTCTCAAATGGCTCAAGGAAATCTTTGGGAACAACCTGACGTACCTGACCAATGACAGCTTTGCAAGCCAGTTCAATGCGGACTGGGCCAACAAGCTGCTGATATGCGTTGACGAGGTACTGTTCAACAAAGAGGAGCTTACCGAGCGCATCAAATATTTGAGCACGACAAATCGGAACAAACTGGAGGCCAAGGGAAAGGACAAACGAGAAGTGGAATTCTTTGGCAAGTTCATCCTCTGCAGTAACAACGAGGACAGTTTTATCAAGATCGATACCCATGAGACCCGGTTCTGGGTGAGGAAGATTCCATCGCTTAAGAAAGAGGACACTGATTTCTTGGATCAATTGGCCCAAGAAGTTCCCGCTTTTTTGCATTTCCTTTCAAAAAGGGAATACAGCACCAAGCAAAGAACACGGATGTGGTTCACTGCTAAACAGGTATACACAACTGCGCTAAAGAAACTGGTGAACAATAATCGGAACCGGGTGGAGAAGGAACTGGCCAGCCTACTGCTCAGTGCCATGGAAAAGTTCGAGATGGACTCGGTGGACCTTTGTCCCATTGATGCCCTTCACATGCTCAACCGCACGCGGGTCAAGACTGACCTGACCCAATTGAGGCGGTTGCTGAAAAATGATTGGAAACTGGACAACCAGCCCAATTCAAACAAGTACCTAAAAATCACCATTTGGAACAACGGTGAGATCAACACCGAGGACGCCAAGGGAAGGTACTTTACCATAAAAAAGAATTTTTTGGCCCAAAATTTTGATGATTTGATGACAGATTGATATAAGCCCAGTGTTTATAAAGGTTCAGGCTGTCATCACTTTGTCATCATTCTGTCATCAAAATAAAAAATGATGACAGGTACCATGAAGAAAAAAACAAAAGTGATGAAACGATGACAAAATGATGACGGGTAAACAACCAGTATTTACAGGGTCTCCCAGAGGTTTGTCATCAAATCATCAAAAATCGACTAAAAACAGAACCATGAAAGAAAAAAGAATGGACTGCGAAAAAGCCCGCAACATTGACATCGTTTCCACGCTTGCCAATTTGGGGCACTTTCCAGTCCGGAAAACGGAAAAAGAAGCTTGGTTCCTCAGCCCGTTCCGGAGCGAGACCCAAGCCTCTTTCAAGGTATCATTGAAGAGAAACTATTGGATAGACTTCGGGACCTTCGAAGGGGGCAGTACCATAGACCTGGTGATGAAAATGGAGAACTGTTCCGTAAGGGAGGCATTGGAACGATTGTCCGGGAACATGGACCATTTTTCTTTTCACCGGCGGCCGAATCCAACCAAAACAGAACACCGGTCCAATCCGATTGAAACCATCCAGGAAGAGGAAATCGAACACCGGGCCCTGCAAAACTATCTGAGCTCCAGAAAGATCTCGATCACAACAGCCAGAAAACTTTGCAAGGAGATACATTATCGAATAGGTGAGCGGACATACTTCGGCATCGGGCTACAGAACAGGTCTGGAGGCTGGGAACTGCGGAACAGCTATTGGAAAGGGTCCACATCACCAAAGGATGTTTCATTGATCAAGAACGATTCCAAAAACTTGACCATTACCGAGGGCATGTTCGATATGCTCACCCTATTGGAGCTGAAGCCGGATATCGTAAACAGCCATGACCTTCTGGTATTGAACACCACGGCCTTTGCAAAACGAATGATAAAAGAAGTAGGGGAATATGAAAATGTGGAGCTGTTTCTTGATAGGGACAAAACGGGAATGGGGATGACGGAACTTTTATTGGAAAAGTGCCCGAACAGTAGGGATATGTCCTCTCTCTATGAAGGATTCAAGGATATCAACGAATGGAAGGTAAAAAGCGCTAAGGATGAAGTTCGGCAACGAATTCAAGATGTGTCATTGTCATGACAAATCTTGCTTTTGCTCCCGAAGGTCGCAAAAGATGATGTGAAAATGAAGAAAGAGTTCGTCCAGTTCCGCTGCTCGGTCTACGAGAAGAAGCTGCTGAAGGTAAAGGCCCGGAAAAGCGGTCTTTCCATCAGCGAGTACTGCCGCCGTGCCGCCTTCGATGACCGGATCGTGGAGCGGATGACGGACAAACAGATAGAGGCGTATAAGCTATTGGTCAAATACCAACGAAATTTTAGGCTGATCACCAATATGTTCCGGAAGCGGAACCCCAGGTTGGCCGAGGAAACGGCGCAGCTGGCCAAAGAGATAAGACAACACCTTTTAAATTTCAAGAAATGATAGGCATGGGGAAATCCATATCGCACACCGCAGCTTCCATGAGCTACGGTATGAACGAGGAGAAGGAATCGGAGATCATCCACAGTCAATATCTGGCGGGGGAGACTCCAAGAGAGATCACCGAGGAGTTCAAGGTCATCCAAGAACAGAACGAACTGTGCCGTAAGAACACGCTCAGCTTTGTGCTCAGTCCCACCATCGAGGACGGCAGGAAACTCGAAAGCGAACGGCTCAAGGAAATGACCGAACGGTTCCTTAAGGAAATGAGGTTGAAGGAACGACAGGCTGTGGCCTTTGTACACAGGGATAAGGAACACGTACATGTCCACCTGTATGTGAACCGGATAAACTTTCAGGGCAAGGCCTATAACGACAGCTTTATCGGGAAGCGGAGCCAACAAGTAGCGGAGCGGGTGGCCAAACAAATGGACCTGACCACGGTAAGGGAGGTACAGCAGGAAAAACTCTACCGGATGCAACATGTCCGCTCTGAAATACAAAAGATCCATGAAAAGGTCATGGCCAGGGAACGGCCAAGGGACTTTGACCAGTACATCAAATCGATGGAGCAGAACAATGTAAAGGTCATTCCCAGCATCAATAAGCAGAACCAATTGCAGGGCTTCCGTTTTGAGTACAAGGGAACCAACCTAAAAGGAAGCGAGGTGCACCGGTCCATGTCCATGGGCAGGATCGCCCGTCAAATGAACTTTGAAAGAAATATGGCACAGCGGATTGCCAAGGAAAGGAGCATGCAGCTTTTGGGCAGGACAGTCAATGTAACAACGAGTTTGACCCAGACCATCATAAAGAAAACCATAAAATTGGCCATAAAAGTGGTCAGGGACAGTGGAATAGGAATCTAAACACAACATCATGGCAAAACTGGATGAAATAGCGGAACTGTTGACAGAGGAGATCAACGGATTTGAAAAGAGTATCGGCCGATTGGAAAAGGTTCATGAGGATTTCAAAAACTTTCCATTAAGGCCAGATACCAGCGAATTAAATGCTCTTCTAAAAGAGTATGGCAACAACCAAAATAACAACATTAAGGAACAACAAAGACTGATGGAAAGGATTCTTCATAAAGTAGAGCGGTCCGTTCTTTTGCCCAGTTGGGCCATAAAACTTACTTGGGGGTTGTTGGTCACGGTCCTGTTGGTCCTTGGTTTTTCAATCTATCAGGTATCAAGGATTTCCAAGAAAGAAGAGGCAGCATTCATCAAAGGTCAGGATGATGCCATTGAACACTACGGGACATTCCTTGACGATAGCCCAGAGGCAAAGGAACTCTATCAAAAATGGCTGGAAGATAATAACAAAAAGTAGGACAGCGCCCTATCCTATTTTTGCTACACGCTATTCTTTCCGAACCGCTACAAAAATAGGACGGGACCCTTGCGCGAAGTTCATGGTAAGTATTCTATGGACTTTCCAAATTAAATTGGATAATTTTTGGGCATTATTTTTCCCTATCAATACACCCCGTCCATTTGCGGGGGGCGATATTGAAGGAAAAAATAATAGTTAGGAGGCGTGTTTGTACACATTGACATACGGTGTTCCCCGATGAACGACGGCGAATGCCCGTGAGACGAGCTTGTTGCGGACGATGTTCACAGTGCTCATCTTGTTCTTTCCGGACGCGACCCTTTGTTCATAATAGCCTTTTATTTTCGCATCGTGCCTTATCGATGACAGTGCACACATATTCAACAGGCTCTTGATGCTCTTGTTGGCCATCTGGCTCACCCTGGACTTTCCCCTGATGCTGCTGCCCGATTGGTGCGGGTAAGGTGCTATCCCACAATATGCCGCGAACTGTCTGGCACTCTTAAACTTGGTGAACCCCTCGGTGTACACCAACAGGAGCATGGCCGCCTGTTTCCCGATGCACTTGATGCTCAGCAAGAGGGAGAAGATGCGGTCAAGTTCACTGTCCGATTTGATATTGGCCTCCATTTCGAGATCCAGGGCATCGATATGTACGGTCAGCTCCCTTATCATCTTTTCCTGGACCTTGAACAACAGTTTGAAGTCCTTTCGTCCAAGTACCTTTTTCTGTTCCTTGACACTTGCCTTGTAGCCCGCCCGTTGCCTTATGAGCCTTTCCCTTAGGGAGAGCAGTTTTTTCAATGTCCTGATGGTCCTTGAGGGGGACTTTGACAATGTGACCTCGTCCCTGAGCCTGTACCCATAAAGTGCAATTCTGGCAGCATCTATCCTGTCATCCTTTCCACGGACTATCCCGAGCGATCTCTTGATCTCAAGCCCGGACAGTATGGAATAAGGTATCCCTTCCTTGGAAAGGTGCTCCGAGAGCTTTTCCGAGTACAGTCCCGTGTGCTCAAAGATGAACAGTATATGTTCTTTGGAGTGCGGGCTGTTGGCGTAAGCCCATTTGACAAGTTTGGCAAACCCTTTTTCCGAGTTCTCAAAGACAGTACTTTGCCTGTTGGAGTGGATGTGGGCATCCAATGTCAATTTGCTGACATCGATGCCGATGGTCTCTTTGATTTCCATAACTTTATGATGTTTTAAAATGGTTACGTTGACTAAAACCTTTAACAGGAGGTTCCTAAAATTCTATATGGTCCTTGTAACCGGGTTAAGAGAGAATGGGGACTAATACTTACCATGGGCCATAAACCCTGATTTGGGCCGAGTTCACCCCATTCTCTTTTTGATTACTACCAAAGTTATCCATAAAATAAAGGACAAAGATTTAGTGCGATGACCAACTATTAGGAATCAACAATGACGGTTCTTAAATGGAAATCTAATCTAAAGGATTTGGGACGCATATTATTCTACGTATAAAAGCTCAGCTTTGATTATACTTAAAATAAAGATAGTTACCATTGTCTGTCCCCATTCACTTAGATTGAACATGTTCTTTTTGTAATGACTGGTCAGATGTGGTAAGTCTATTGTAGTCCCATAATGGCCATCCAAACTTACGTAAGTTGTTTTCGACTTTTCTATCGAGAAATTAACAATTATGAATTTTCCTGAAAAAGGAAAGATATCCAGATAATATATGTAACTTCATAAGGAACCCTCCTGCTTGATTTTGATATCAACATTCCGTGTACGTAAGAGTACAATAAAGTTGGTTTATGATTTTCGTCCAGCAAAAAATAAAGAAGACCATGGTGGTTTTCAGGCTATAATTGTTCCTTTTAATTTTAACATTCCATACCATGATCAACACACAATTTTCAAAGATGATTTCCAACGACATTACAGAAAAAATGACCTATGCCCCCAACGCCATATCCACAATCTCTGTGCTCAAGAAAAAAACAGGAGAGATCAAGGCATTGTCTTTTGATATGGGAATGGAACTGGAGGGTAAGGGGTCTACAAAATCTATATTTTTTGAGATCATAGAAGGTAAGGCCAAAATAACCATGGACGACGAAACGACCCTCTTGAAATTGGGAGACACCGTGGTTATCCCAAAATTTACGGATTATTTGATTGTTGCAACAAATAAATTCAAAATGATATTCATAGACTTAAATTTAACCCTGAAATGTTTACGACTGAATAAAAAGTCCACTGTAAACAAACTGTATAAAGCAGGACAAACGGTCTATTCTAGGAAGAACCCAAAAAAGGCTTTAATTGTCCGGGCATTTCTCAATAAAATATACTATTGCTATGTTAAGGATTCTCCGGACGAGAAGGAAGAGGTGTATTTTGAAAGAGAATTGTCCCTTTAACTTTCTTGTACGATATCAGGGTTCATTACTGGACACATCAAATGAAAAACCCCTGTTTCCAGGGATTCCACATTTATAAATCAGATCGATAGAACTTATTAGATACTAAGAGGTTTTGGGCCTTGGTTCTGGGTTGGGGCCATACTTTACAGACGTACTTCCAATTCGGAGCTTTTCCGTCAATTATCGCCAGAGCTTGCATGACCTCTTGGGCTCCTTTTGAAGCGGCATCGCCGCCAACGGTCAAGATCATTAATTGTTCCGGGGGTATGCCCAATGACTCCCGTACCGCCACAATTTTAGGGTCGCCCTTGTCAAAAGGGTTAAAAGATGTGGTGTCACACCCAACAGGGAGCACTTCGATAGTTGATGCCTTGATGCCATCCCTTACATACATTTCCTTGAACCAGTTGGAGGTTACCAAGATCAGCGGCAGTTCGTTCAGGACTTCTTGGTAGTTGGCAATATAGCCATCGGCAACCAACCAAGGGATGGGCACATTTCCATAGCGCTGAGGGTGCAGGACCAAATGTGGGGTATGGCCCCAATACCCAATGCCCACGACTACATCCGGCTCGAACCACCGGTAATACCATTCTTACTCCTGTGCTGATTCAAAATGGACCGCATGTGCGTCCACACCAAGTTCTAATAGGCCACGATAAAGCAGATCTCCCTGGGTCGCAAGACCACCGGGAGAGGGAGGATAATCGTAAAGGACCAGAACTTTCATGTTTTAAATCTTAAGTGGGTTGTTGTTGAATTCCCTCGTGTTCCAACCATTTTTGGGCATCTATACGGTCATCGAATATCCAAAAGGCTTCTTCCCTTGGTGTTGTTTTCGCTTCGAACCCTGTTTTTTCAAATTCGTATACTTCAGTAATTATCCGGTATTTTTCCTTCCAAATGGATTTTGGAAGCGTTTGATGGATATTTGCAGTTTTAATCGCTTGGGGATAGTATTTTTTGTAGCCATCCTCAAAAGCAAAGGTCCACAGTTCATCGGTGGAAATCTTTTGCTCGCTCCATAACTCGATTACCGCCCTGCCTATTTCTTCATGACGTAGATGCCTCGTATATTCACCAGTGGGACTGTGCGTTAGTACAAGGTGAAAATTCTGCTTGGGAAGCAGTTTTTCAATGGCCTTTTTCACCACTTTTTTGCTGAGCGGTCTTTGTTCCGCACTATCGTCCAGATTGCCCATGCGGCCCTCAGCTTTATAAATGGCAAGCACTTTTTTAAATTTTGGGCCACGATCAGGGTCATTTTTCCGGCATAAACAGGCAATGAACCAATGATGCTCTGGATACATAAGTAGGGTGCCACCGCACCACAAGGTTTCATCATCGGGGTGTGCAACAATGACCAAGATGTTTTTTTTCTCCTTGGTTTTGATGGTTTTCATAGCGTTTTTGGGTTTATTCCATTTTAGATTTTTTGGCAACCGGAAGCACTGCACCGGCCATTTCCCCGATAATGTTCACCAGTTCACTGCCCGCGGGCACCACTATTTTGGTATTCGTTTGTAAGGATGTTTCCACGGCCTGAAGTTTTCTGAGGATTTGTGCGTTCCCTATAAAAAATTTATCGGCAGCTTCGTTTACCAGCTTTATGGCTTCGGCCTCACCCTCGGCGTGGAGTATCTTCGTTCTTTTGTACCCTTCGGCTTCTTTTATTTTCGCCCTTTTTATTCCATCGGCGACTGTTTCTGCCGCAGTGGCGGAATCTATGGCCGCAATTTTTTCGTTTTCGGCCTTTACCACTTTGTTCATGGTTTCCTGCACATCCTTGGGCGGGTCAATTTCCTTTAACTCGGTCCTTACTATTTCAATGCCCCAACCCATGGTTTCCGTATGGAGCGTTTTGTACAGCTCCGCGTTGATCTTGCCCCGTTCACTATTGGCCGATTTCAAGGTCAATGTACCAATGATGTTCCTAAGCGTTGTACGGGCAAGATTTACGATTTGATACCTGTAATCGTTTACATTGTAAATGGATCCCTTTACACTCTCTTCGTTATCCTTGACCCTAAAATATACTTGGGCATCCACACTGGCATTAAGGTTGTCATTGGTGATGATCTCTTGGGGCTGCGCGTCCACCATTTGTTCCGTAACGTTGACGATGAATATTCGGTCAACGATCGGGATAATCCAATGAAAACCAGGACCGGCAAAACTGGAATATTTCCCCAATCTTTCAATCAAACCCCTTTGTGTGGGGCGAACGATTTTAACCCCTATTAATAGAGCAATCAGTACAGGAATAATAACCAGGAGGTAGGGATGCATATCACACGATTTAAATATTGTTGATGGGAAACTTTTATAAAATGATGTTACTCATAACCACTTTTAATAATGGTAGAGATCATTTTAAAGCGCTCATTGGCCTTAATGGTGTTTTTGGAATGTGCAGGGATGATAATGGCCTGTCCGGTTTCCAAGGTCTGTGAATTGCCATCGATCAAGATTTCGGCCCGGCCCTCGATGATTTGGATGAAAGTATCGAAAGGCGATATTTTTTCTGTTAGGTTTTCGCCTGAATCAAATGAGACTGCTGTAACATTACCAGTAGTCTTTTTTAAGATGGTCTTTATGACCACTGCATTGGGAACGTATTCAATGATTTCGACAATTATGAAGACTTTTGATTTTTCGACATCTACATTTTCCATAGCTAAGATTTTATGAGAAGGAAGGAAGTGGGGCTTTTATTCCCTCCATTCAACCAGCATAAAGGTGCAGAATCCTCAAGGATAATGTATTACACGGGAAAGAGGAATAGTTGCAGTTTTCCCACATTTATCGTGGGGTCAAGAGTTGGAGAAATAATCTCTTTGTTACATACCGAAAAGATTGAAATGGTAATTTTACCTTTCTAGAGCAATCACAGATCCTCCAGGTTTTTAAGGCGCTTCTTTTTTAGTTTTTTATAATACGAAGGCGTTAGTCCCGTAATTTTTTTAAACTGGTTTGATAAATGGGAAACACTACTGTAATGCAGTAAATAGGATATTTCTGTAAGGTTCAGTTCATCATATAGCAACAGTTCCTTTATTCTTTCTATTTTGTGCAAAATGATGAACTGCTGAATGGTAATTCCCTTCACCTCGGAAAAGGTATTTGCCAAATAGGTGTAGTCATAGCCTAATTTTTCGCTAATGTAATCGGAGTAGTTCATCTTGGGCAGTTCATCCGAATAATGGACCATTTCTGTAATAACGGACTTAATTTTTTCGATGATGATCTTCCTTTTGTCATCCAGAAGTTCTAGACCATATCTCTTAAGGTTCTTACGTAAAGCGTTTCTTTGAAAATTAGTGATGTCTCCCAAAATCTCTATGGTTCCTAAATCTACATTGACATAATGGAGCCCTAGCTTTTTGAGTTCTTCCTTGACCACCATCTTGCAACGCAAGCTAACCATGTATTTTATATAAAGGAACATTGTTCTTGAATTAGTTGTTCTTGAGCAAGCGAAGCGAAATGGTCGTTGATAGGTGATTTATACAACTCTTTTTGGAAATTATATAAACACCAGGATGGGATATATACTTACCTTTTAATGATATGAAAAGTAAGATTGTACATTACGAAAGAAAAGATAATCAACTGTTGCAAGAGATTTTTGATCTGACCCTTTCCTTTCAAATGGAGTTCCCTGAAATATACGACAATTTAATGGAAACACCACTCTTTTTAAACTATGAAAACAAAGGAATATCAGAAAATGAATTTGAGGAGTATTGCAAATTTCTTAAAGCACAGCTGCGGGTTTTCGAAAAGGGAGGCAGTATGATGTAAACCATTAAGGATATAAACGCAAGCTATGTTTGCTATTTATAGAAAATGTAATCAAAACACTGTTAACCTATGATATATGTAATATTTCTGAATATTTCTGTAGCTAATTCCTGAAGGGAATACACCAACTTTGTGTAGTTCATTTTTAATCAATAAACTAACAGTAATCATTATATGCTATGAAAAAGAAAAATGTTATACAACTAATCCCTTGGAAAATAAGATATTTCCTAAGACCGATATTTTATAACGGTACAAATGGAGCAGTCAAGATGGAGAAAAAAAACGACAAGGATTTTCCTTGGTTTGTTTAGATAAGAGAGGTTTTGGCAAGCCACATTAATTTGGCAAAGAACTTTCCAGTTACACAAAATGCCAATTTAATTATTAAGTAATCGTCCCTGATTTTATATCAGAGTCTCAAATAAGGGCAGGAACTAAAAAACACTGCCCTTTTTAATCCTTAAGTGCTGAACTCCCAAAAAGGACGATGGCCTGCATAATTTTAAGTTTTCAAATTAATATTCAATGGTAAATCAATATCCAAATGCGAAAATGTTTCATCTTTTTCACCGTCTATTTGGCAATTCTGTTTCTAGAGGCCATATTATGAAAAGTAAAATCCATATCAACTAAAAATAAGATCTATGTCCAAAGAAAAAGGAGGTAAGCGAAAATCAGACAAGACAGCTCCTTTAAAATCACCCAAAGAAAAAAAGGCGGCCAAAAAAGCAAAGCGGGATGCCAAAAATGGGTCTGAATAGAAGTAGAAATACCACAATCCTATCATAAATCATGCAAACCGAAGAATTTGAGGAGTCCAAAACGTTTAACCTCACCAATATACTGGAGTTTAATTCCAATGCCATTGTAGTAAAAAATATATGTATCCAAGATAATTGTGTACTACAGGCTTTCGCATTTGATTTCGGCAAGGTTTTGTCCCATGCCGAATCACCATATCTTCGGTTTGTTCATATCATTGAAGGAAAAGCTGAGGTGGTCATTGATGGCAATTCAACTTTCATGCTTAGAGGTGATTCCATAATTATACCCACCTCCACGGTCTGCTCTTTTGAAGCAAACCATAAATTCAAGATGCTATGTGCCACCATAAAAACTCTATGATCAGTTTTTTCATAATTAGAAAAGCATTTTTATCAAAAAGAATACTGAAGTGATAATATATAAAAAAGGCGATCTTGTTTTTGCCAAGGTAAGGCCCAGCGTCATTCTTGTGGTACGATTGTATGTACGTAAGGTCTATTATTGTACCATCCAAAACGGGCCTGGTACAAATGAACTGGTTTATTTTGATTGTGAACTTAAGCCGTATAGAGGTAAGTTATCGATTCTAAAACAGATAAATGATCATCATTGAAATTGAACATGGCATCTATAATTATTAAGTTCGTTCTAATTCACTTAACGGTGGGCTGTATCAGAGGAGGGTACAGATACCTTATGATTAAAAAACACCAATACAATTACTATCACCACTCCATGAAAATTGTAGGTAGATTGGCTCACAATTGGTTATATGGCACCTTCAATTCAACAACCCTTCTCATTTCAATCTGCTTGACTATTTTGGTATTTATCATCTCCATAGGCTGATAAGACATATCCCGATTCAGAATAACTGTGTTGATTTAGGCTTCTTAATCGGTCAAACTTTTTATGTCTTCATTTTAATGGACTTACTGCATTCGACCTGACTTTTTCCTGGAAACTCAGTTTCTTTTTCAATAACTGCATATCCTCACTGACTTTCCGGTTCAAAATTTTCGCATAATGTTGTGTGGTTCGGAGTGATTTATGCCCTAACATTTTACTTACAGATTCAATGGATACACCATTGGAAAGGGTTACTGTGGTTGCAAAAGTGTGTCTGGCCAAATGAGTGGTCAGGTGTTTTTTGATTCCGCTAAGGTCCGCTATTTCCTTTAAATAGGCATTCATTTTTTGGTTGGTCAATACTGGTAGCACCTTTTTATCTACAAGTAAGGGACTGTGCTCGTATTTTTCGAGTATCATCAATGCAGTGGGAAGAACAGGAATGTTGCTTTTGGTTTTTGTCTTGGTACGTTTGGTATTTATCCAAAGATCTCCATCAATTCCTATCACAAAATCATCATGTGTCAGTTTTTTTACATCTGCATAGGCCAATCCGGTAAAACAACAGAAAACAAAACAATCCCTTACATGCGCCAACCGTTCATTTGTAAAAGGATGATCCATTAGTCGTTGAAGCTCTTCATCAGTCAGGAATTCCCGTTCTACAGTTTTTAATCGTGCTTTCCAATTGGCAAAGGGGTCTGTTTTGATCCAACCATTGGCATAAGCGATTCTAATGATCTTTTTAAAGTTCACCACATATTTGATTGCCGTGTTATGGCTGCACTTTCTTTTTGTCTTTAGATAATATTCGAAACCGGAAATAAAGGAATGATCCACATCTACGACAGGAATATCTTTCTTTCGAAGCTCGTTCTGTAAATATTCGGCCAAATGACTTTTTGCGGTTTTGTATCGTTCTGCTGTGCCAGGAGCAAAATCTTTCCCAACTAATTTTTCAACCCTGTCATTATGTTCTTGAAAGATTTCCAATAACATTTTTGAGGGCTTATCCACACCTAGGTAAGAATTTTTAAGTGAAACAGCGGTCAATGGTCGGCCCTTGTCTTTCAATCTATCTGCATGCCGAAAAAGGTCGGTACGTATTTTCATTAATTGCGAATTCAGTTGACGTACTTCTTGGGAGAACCCCAATACCTTTCCATTGGTGGCATCCCAGGTGTTGGGGTAAATTTTGCGACCTGTGCTGAACTCCGAACGCTTTCCATTTACCGTGATTCTGATGTAGATCATTGCTCGACCTGCTTTATCGGTTTTGTGCTTTTTGATGTAGAATAAGAGAGATAACATAAAAGGGACACCTATTTTAACATTGTTCTCCTTGAAATTAGTAAAAAAAAATTAAAATTTAATCCTCGTAATGTATTGAATAACAATATTTTAACTGATATTAGGTGTCCCTTTTTGGCGAGATTGTAGGTGACACCGAATTGGGCACCTATTAGGATGAAATCAAATGATATCATTTGACATCAAAAAAAATAAAAACCCTGTAAATCAATAATTTACAGGGTTTCTTGTTTTGAGATGGTGTCTCTCAGCGGAGGAAGAGGGATTCGAACCCCCGGAGGTGTGACCCTCAACAGTTTTCAAGACTGCCGCATTCGACCACTCTGCCATTCCTCCTAAGCGGGTGCAAATATATAAAGCTTTTTGTTATC
Source organism: [Muricauda] lutisoli (nom. illeg.) (assembly GCF_017313105.1). Taxonomy (GTDB): domain Bacteria; phylum Bacteroidota; class Bacteroidia; order Flavobacteriales; family Flavobacteriaceae; genus Flagellimonas; species Flagellimonas lutisoli. The sequence goes on from NZ_JAFLND010000001.1 coordinate 863,111, forward strand.
CCAAAAGACCTTTTTGCATTATTGTTTAATTCACTGGTTCAAATCATTTTACATCAACTGTATAAAAGTTTGTAAAAATCAGTTGGTGGGTTAAAAACAATGGTCATACCTTTGTTTTTATGCTAGAATGGTACCACTATTTGCTTTTGGTGGCTGTAGGTTTTGCGGTCGGATTTATAAACACTGTAGCAGGAGGTGGGTCTTTGTTATCATTGCCCACACTCATCTTTTTAGGCTTGCCGCCCGCCGTGGCGAACGGTACCAATCGAGTCGCTATTGTTATCCAAACAGCCATGGCAACCGCCGGTTTTAAGAGCAAGGGCATTTCCACCTACCCCCTTAATATATATTTGGGAATAGCTGCCTTTTTGGGATCTATTATAGGGGCCTATATTGCCGTGGATATAGATGGGGAAACCTTTAATAGGATTTTGGCCATTGTAATGCTGGCCGTAGTGCTCATTATCATATTTAAACCCAAGATGAGGGTGGGGGAATTAGAGGAACGGCTTACAGGCAAATATCTTTGGGTAAGTTTGATCGTATTTTTCTTCTTTGGAATTTATGGAGGTTTTATAAACGCCGGTCTTGGTTTTTTAATGATGTTGTTCATGCATTTTTACAACCGAATGAACTTGGTTCGGGTCAATGCCACCAAAGTTGCGGTTGTGTTTATATACATGTTGGCCGCCTTGGCCGTTTTCGCCTTTAATGATAAGATTGATTGGAAACTGGGGTTTATACTGGCCATCGGTAACGGTTCGGGAGCATGGTTCGCCAGTAGGTTCTCCGTAAAAAAAGGGGATGGATTTATAAAAACATTTTTAGTGGTTGCCGTAATCGTGATGGCTGTCAAACTATGGTTTGGAGACCAATTAATGGATTGGATCTGCAACTATATTCTAAGTGATGATTATTGTAGTTGAATAATTTTTTGATAAAGTAATATGCCTGGATTTGAACTTTTTGGAGACAAGGAAAGAAAAGAAGTACAAGATGTAATGGACTCTGGAGTGCTGATGCGCTATGGGTTCGATGGTATGCGCAACGGACATTGGAAAACCAAGGAACTTGAAGCAAATCTGTCCAAGCGTATGCAATCTAAATATACTCATGCCGTAAGCAGTGGTACGGCAGCATTGACGGTTGCATTGGCAAGTGCCGGCATTGGAGCGGGGGATGAAGTAATTATGCCCACCTTTACCTTTGTTGCCAGTTTTGAATCCATTCTAGCCCTCGGGGCCGTGCCGATTTTGGTCGATATTGACGACACCCTTACCTTGAAGCCCGAAGCGGTGGAAAAAGCCATCACACCCAAAACTAAAGTGGTAATGCCCGTGCATATGTGCGGTTCCATGGCCAATTTGGACGCTTTGCAGGCCATTTGTGACAAACATGGGCTCTTGTTGCTCGAAGATGCTTGCCAAGCTATTGGCGGCACTTACAATGGAAAACCTTTGGGCAGCATTGGCGACCTTGGATGCTTTTCTTTTGATTACGTAAAAACCATTACCTGCGGAGAAGGAGGGGCGGTAATTACAGATAATAAAAATTACTACGAAAATGCACATAAATACTCCGATCACGGTCATGATCATGTTGGAAATAATCGAGGAGCAGAAGAACATCCATTTTTAGGATACAATTTCCGAATCTCCGAGATGAATGCTGCTGTAGGAGTAGCCCAATTGGCCCGATTGGATGAGTTTGTCGGCATTCAAAAAAGGAATTATACCATTTTAAGGGAAGCATTGTCAACTATTTCTGAAATTGTTTTTAGAACGGTGCCCGATGGAGGCGAGGAGAACTATTCTTTTCTCAATTTCTTTTTGCCAAGTGGGGATTTTGCCCAAAAAACGCATCAAGCTTTGAGCGAAGTTGGTGTTGATGGTTGTTTTTATTGGTACAACAACAATTGGCATTATTACAAAAAGTGGGAGCATTTGACCGAAATGAAATCCTTGGGCAGGCTACCAAAAGATGTCCAAGAGTCTTTGCCCGATTACAGCAAGGCTGATTTCTCCGAATCCGATAAATGGATGTCCAGAAATATTTCCTGCTTGATCAAATTAGGATGGTCGGAAGAGGAAGTAACCGATCGGGCCAGTAAAATGGTGGAGGCTATTAAGTCGGTTCTTTAATATTTTACATACTCCACAATCTCCAGGCCGTAACCTACCATTCCCACACGTCGGGTTTGACCGGAATTGGTCAATAATCGAATCTTCGATATATTAAGGTCGTGCAAAATCTGAGCACCGATACCAAAATCCTTGTTGTCCATTTCAATTTTGGGCGCTTTGCTTATGCCTTCCTTTTGTAATTTTTTGAATTCGGATAACCTGCTCAACAAATTCATGGATTGGTTGCCTTGATTTATAAAGATCATGGCGCTTTTTTCCTCCTTGTTCAAAGCATCGAACATACGTTGTAAGCCTTCGTCCGGATTGTTGGTCAAGGTTCCCAACATATCGTTGTTTACCAACGTAGAGTTGATGCGGGTCAGTACGGGTTCACCACTTTTCCAATTTCCTTTGAGCAAAGCAATATGGACTTGGTCGTTGGTGGTTTGTTGGTATGCCCGTAATCTAAACTCACCAAACCTGGTGTTTATGGTAAAGGCTTCTTTAAGTTCGATCAAGCTATCATGCTCCATGCGGTAGGCAATCAAATCCTCTATGGAAACAATTTTAAGATCGAACTTTTTGGCGACTTCCAGTAGTTGGGGGAGTCTGGCCATAGAGCCATCCTCGTTCATAATTTCCACAATTACCCCAGCAGGTTCCAATCCGGCCAGTCGTGCAAAATCAATCGCGGCTTCGGTGTGCCCTGTTCTGCGCAAAACCCCTCCTTCTTTAGCAATTAGGGGAAAAATGTGTCCTGGTCGCGCCAATTCATGTGGCTTTGTAGTTTTATTGGTGAGTGCGAGAACCGTTTTTGCTCTGTCAGCTGCCGAAATTCCTGTGGTTACCCCATTGCCCCTTAAATCTACGGAAACCGTAAAGGCCGTCTCCAACGGGTCGGTATTGTGGTTTACCATTTTATGGAGTCCCAAATCCCTGCATCGCCCTTCGGTAAGTGGGGCACAGATAAGTCCTCGACCATGGGTGGCCATAAAATTGATGGTTTCAGGGGTAATCAGTTCAGCGGCTGCCAAAAAATCACCTTCATTCTCCCTGTTTTCATCATCTACAACAATAATCACTTTACCTTGTCTAATATCGGCAATGGCTTCTTCTATGGCATTTAGCTGTATTTTTTTGTCTTTGGCGATCATTGGTCTTCAGCTTCTTTTGCTTTCTTTTTAAATATTGATTTGATGCGGTCAATAAAATGACCAAACCCGATTAATCCTTTGTCTGCAGTGGCACGTCTGGTCAACGATATGCCCAAGGGCAACATGATCAATGTGGGGAGCCACGCCCCTAAGGCAGGGTGAATGTTTCCTTCTTTGGCATAGTTACCTGCAAAAACCCCAATAAAATAATAGGTCAAAAATAAGATGATTGCAACCACCATGGGCAATCCCAGCCCTCCTTTACGGATTATGGCCCCTAAAGGCGCTCCTACAAAGAACAAAATAATACAGGAAAGTGCAAGCGCGTATTTTTGGTGAAGCGATAAAATATGACTGTTATAGAACTTATACCTACTTTGCAGTTCGTCTTTTTTGGCAACTACTGTGTTTAAGATACTGGAAACCTCGTTTTGGGCTTTTTTCATTACTTGAATCTGCTCCCACTGCACTAAACTCTTGATGAACTCATCTATAGTTTTAATGGAATCTTGTTTGGCCTCTTCTATAGTGTCTCGCTTAATGGCCTCCAAGTTTTTCTGGGTACTGTCTTGAGGTACGGTATTTTGAAAAGCTCCCATGCGATTCACTACGTTTTTGGAGAATGCCGCTACTTTTTCCAAGTTGTTTTCACGGAGAGAATCAATATCCTTGATGAGTCGCCCTACGTTTTTCATCTTATTGGTGGTGATATTTTGATCCTCTTCCAAATCTTGTTCATTGAGCTCCGAAATGTCAATATTAATGGTATAGGTTTCGAAATTCGACTTAGCAAAAGGCTGTTTCCGCTTTTCTTTGGAGTCTTTCGGCAAAACTTCCTCATAATAATGTCCATCCTTCAATACCAGTTGAATAATATCGGATTCCTCACTACTGATCAATTCCCCCGATTTTGCCTTGATCACCGTGTTGTTGATGTTCTGCTCTGTTTTTTTATGGATGATGACATTGTCCAAAAAACGGTCTTGCTCTCCGTATTTTTTATCCACTTTGATGTTCATTCCCTCGCCAGTCCCTTCAAAATCACTGAAAACCCCTTCGGTGATGGCAGCCGCGGGCTTTACTTTAGCGATATTTCGCCTAAGGTTGAACATTTTTTGCTCAGATTTCGGTATCACATCATTTGCGAAAAAGAAGGTGACCAAACCTAAGAAGAGTACAAATACGATTAGACTTCGCATCCCACGTTGGAGCGATATCCCAGATGCTTTCATGGCGGCAAACTCGTAGTTTTCCGCAAATGTACCAAAGGTAAGGATGGAGGAGAGGAGTACCGTAAGGGGCAGCACCTTGTCCACCAATGTAGGGATAAAGTAGAAAATAAACTTGCCAATAATAACCATGCCCAGTCCTTTTCCCGCCAAATCATCGATGAACAGCCATATTCCCTGAAAGATGAATATGACGATCAGAATGAAAAAAGAACTGAAGAAGTTGTAAAGAAATCTTCTTAGTATATACTGATCAAGTATTTTCAATGCCTAGTTTCTTATGATATAGTACCCTTTGTCCTCGTACTTTTTCTCGTCAAAGGTAAACAGAGTACTCGATATGGGCTGATTGGTTTTGAAAGAATTAACGGTAATGGTGGTTTTGGTTCCATTATTGCCCGTTTGAATCAGCTTGTAGATATGCTTTGTTTGCGTATCAATCCCCAATAAAACTGATTTGATTTCTGTGTTGGAATCAATCGGAATCAATTTTACATATTGAATTTTTCTGCCACCTACATTTTGAAGAATGTCCCATTGGTAATTGTGTCCTGTTTTGTAAAAGGTCAACATTTTAGATGGGCTCACGTTGTCGTTATCCTCGTTTACGTCCTCAATGGTTACCTCCTCGTTTTCTGGAACCACGGTATATACTTTGTTTCCGTCGTACAATTGCTTGGCCCCGAAATAATTCAACAAATACTTTTCTCCTTGGAGTGTTACATTTCCGTTGGTTTCCTGTTTTAAATTGGCTTCAGTGTTTTCCAAAGTGGATTGGAAGTCAATATAAATATTGTCGTAGCTCTGCACTTTGTTGTATACCTCGTCCAAAAGCTCTTTGGCCTTATCTGAGTTTTGTCCATAGGAAAATAGCCCTACTGTAAACAATGTTATTAAAAGAATACTTTTCTTGATCATGGTTTTATTTTGCTTCATTTTCTAATAGTTGATCTAAGGAATACATATCGGGAACCAGAACTTGTCGCGCCTTGCTTCCTTCAAAAGGGCCTACGATTCCTGCAGCCTCCAACTGATCTATGATTCGACCAGCTCTATTGTACCCCAATTTTAATTTTCGTTGTATCAAAGAGGCGGAGCCTTGTTGAGCTGTTACAATTACTTCGGCAGCTTCCCTGAACATGGCATCTCTATCCGCGATATCATTATCAAGACTTGTGCCAGATTCTTCGCCCACATACTCTGGCAATAGATGAGCTTCTGGGTAGGCGCGTTGTGACCCGATATAGTCTGTGATTTTAGCCACTTCTGGCGTATCCACAAAGGCACATTGTAGCCTTGTTACATCGTTCCCTTGCGTGTAGAGCATATCACCTCGTCCGATAAGCTGGTCCGCTCCCTGTGCGTCCAAAATGGTCCTGGAATCAATTTTTGAGGTTACCCTGAACGCTATCCGTGCTGGGAAATTGGCCTTTATGATACCTGTAATAACATTCACCGACGGTCTTTGCGTAGCAATGATCAAGTGAATACCGATCGCACGGGCCAATTGTGCCAATCTGGCAATAGGTGTTTCCACTTCCTTGCCGGCTGTCATGATCAAATCTGCAAATTCGTCGATGACAAGTACAATGTAGGGCAAGAATTTATGCCCGTCGTTCGGATTTAATTTTCTGGCCTTGAATTTGGTATTATACTCCTTTACGTTCCTTACCATAGCTGATTTGAGCAACTCGTAACGGTTGTCCATTTCAATACAAAGGGAGTTCAACGTGTTGATCACCTTGGTGTTGTCCGTAATGATGGCTTCCTCGGAATCGGGAAGTTTTGCCAAAAAGTGACGCTCAATTTTGTTGTACAGGGTCAATTCCACCTTTTTCGGGTCGACCAAGATAAATTTGACCTCTGCTGGATGCTTTTTATAGAGTAATGAGGTGATGACAGCATTCAACCCTACCGATTTTCCCTGACCGGTAGCACCAGCCATAAGCAAGTGTGGCATTTTGGCCAAGTCCACTACAAAAGTCTCGTTGCTGATGGTTTTTCCGAAAGCGATGGGCAGCTCCATCTCCGCTTTCTGGAATTTGTTGGAAGCAATCACCGATCGCATGGAAACAATGGTTGCGTTTTTGTTGGGCACCTCTATACCCACAGTCCCTTTTCCAGGGATAGGGGCAATGATACGGATTCCCAATGCAGCCAAGGACAGGGCGATGTCGTCTTCCAAATTTTTGATCTTGGAGATACGGATCCCGGCCTCGGGAACAATTTCGTATAGGGTTACCGTTGGGCCAATGGTCGCTTTGATTTGGGCAATCCCTATTTTGTAATTTTTGAGGGTGCTTACAATCCGGTTCTTGTTTTCCTCAAGTTCTTCTTGGTTAATGGTAATGCCTCCCGAAGCCCCGTGGGCCTCCAACAGATCCAATGTTGGGAATTTGTAGTTGCCCAATTCCAATTTGGGATCAAACTCCCCAAAATCCTCTACCAACTTGGCAGCTTTGGCATCGGTCTCTTCCTCTATGGTGGTTTCTTCGACCTTTAGGTCGATATCGGATTCCTCTTCTTCTGGAATGTTTACATCAAGTCCTGCTTCATCCAAAGGAGGAATATCCTTTTTATGGGTGTAGGTATCTATTTTTTCGGGAACGGTATCCTCTGTGGTCAGCTCAATGCTTCCTTCTTCATTATCCAATGTGGATTCCGTAGTGGTTTCGGTTGATGGATCTTCATTAAAGTCCGACTTGATTTTTTGCTTTTGCCTTTTGAAGAAATTGGCGAATCCTTCTGGTGTAAAATTGAACAGTCTTACCAAAATCACCATCAAAACAAATATCAGAATCAAGAACACACCGATCTTACCTGTATAATCTTGGAGAAAATCGTTCATTTCATAACCAATGAGTCCTCCCAGCAGCGGAAAATCAGCAGCGAAAAAACCTAGGGCAACGGACACCCAGATGACCCCGACCAAGCCCCAAATCCATTTAGAGATCAAACGTGTTCCGTTTAGGCCAAGAAATAGATAAAGCCCGGTAATGGCCAATAAGATCGGAAATATAAAAGAGGCCAGGCCAAAGCCTTTGTACATGAAAAAGTGGCTTACATTGGCCCCGAATTTGTTCAGTAAGTTGCTGGCTTCGGCATTGCGGTCGGCAAACTGGGACAGCATACTCTGATCCTCCTGCCATGTAAAATAAAATGACATAAAGGAGAAGAAAAGAGCAATACTTAGAACAATCAAAAGGCTACCAAAAATAATCTTGTTCTGCTTGGAAGGCTTAAAGGAAACCTTCTTCTTGGCAGTTGTGGTAGTTTTTTTTGATTTGGATTTTGTTCGTTTTTTGGCCATTAATCAATTTTAAGCGGGGCTAAGTTACAAATTTACGTTGCTACTCGGGGTTATGGATTTTACTAAAAGATTTTGGGCACATAGATGATCAAACCAATAATACTTGCTATAACCGATACTATCATAACGGCTCCTGCGGAAATATCTTTTATCACACCAATTTTAGGGTCCATATTGGGCTGAATGTAGTCACAGATTTTTTCAACAGCCGTGTTCAACCCTTCGACGCCCATGACCAAACCAATGGCCAACAGCTGTAATATCCACTCTGTATTCGAGATTTGAAAGTAGAAACCGAAAGCTGTAACGACCACAGCAATAACAGCTTGAATTTTGATGCTGGATTCTGTGCGCAATAATAGAAACATGCCTTTTAGGGCATATCCCACACTTTTTATCCTGTCCCTAAAAAAAGATTCTTTTGGCATTTAAAATGCTTCAAGTATGTTTTGAAAATGGTTGCAATGCTGCAGTAAAGAGCAAGTTCGGTGCCAAAAATACTAAAAAACTCTCCTAAAAGTGTGTTGTAAAAGTATCTGGTCCACAACTATTTTAAAGGATGGCCCCATCGGCATTGAAACCATAAACAACACAATTGAAAAAGTTGGTCAGAATGACTAACTGCTTGGACTATTACTTGTGGCCAATTGCTTGATCTTTATTCTGAATGCAGCAAAAAGCAAGGTCATAAACGGGCTTAACCAGTTGAAGACAGCATACATGGCGTACTCTCCGACACCAACGCCCAAAACCCCACTATGGTAGGCTCCACATGTGTTCCAAGGTACCAAGACCGAGGTTACAGTACCTGAATCTTCCAAAGACCGGCTGAGGTTTTCAGGGGCTAGTCCACGTTCCTTATAGGCCTTGGCAAACATTTTACCAGGTACTACGATGGCCAAATATTGGTCGGATGCGGTTACGTTTAAAGCCAAACAACTCCCTACGGTACTGGCGAAGAGCCCAAAGGTGGTCTTGGCCAATTTCAGAAGGGATTCTGTAATACGCTCCAAAGCTCCGATACCGTCCATAATGCCTCCAAAAACCATGGCACATACAATCAGCCAAATAGTGCCGAGCATACCGGACATTCCGCCCGAAGAGAATAGGTCGTTCAAGGCTGGATCGTCGGTAGCTATGTTAGTATCAACGGTTATCGCATTTAAAATGCCTTTGTAGCCTGTTTCAAAGTTCAATGCGGATCCCCCACCAATGTTGGCGACAATATCGGGCTGAAAAATAAGTGCAAAAACACCGCCCAATAAGGTCCCGATCAAAAGGGCCATTAACGGAGGTGCTTTTTTTACGATCAATAAGATTACCACTAAGGGCACTAAAAACAACCAACCATTTATGTTAAAAGTGCCACCAATATTTTCTAGAAGAGAACTTGTATCTGCCACACCCGACGTATCAATGGTAAAACCAAGTATGATGAACACGATCAAGGTGACCACAATCGTGGGAACAGTAGTGTAGGTCATGTAACGAATATGGGAGAACAAATCGCCACCAGCCATGGCAGGTGCCAAGTTGGTGGTATCGCTCAATGGCGACATTTTATCACCGAAGTAAGCACCGGAAAGCACAGCTCCCGCCGTCATCCCTAAGGAAATGCCCAAGGCGTCGCCTATACCAATCAAAGCAATACCTACAGTTGCCGCCGTGGTCCAACTACTTCCGGTAGCTATGGATATTATGGCGCAAATAATTACGCTGGCGGCCAAAAATATAGTGGGATTCAGTATTTGAAGTCCATAATAGATCATGGCGGGAATAATACCGCTGACCAACCAAGTGCCCGATAAAGCGCCGACCATTAAAAGAATGAGTAAAGCTCCCGTGGTAGACCTTACATTTTCGGCCACTTCCGCAATCATCTGTTTGTAGGATACCTTATTGAAAATACCGACGATGGCGGCTACGGCACCCCCCATCAACAAAATGAATTGGTTGGAACCACTTAGGGCATCGTCCCCAAAAACATATACATTATAGGCCAACATGGCAACCAAGGCAAAAACAGGGATCAATGCTTCCCCAATGGTTAAATCTTTATTTTCTACAATGCGTTCATTCTCCCTAAATTTTGGCTTTTCCGTTTTTTTCGGCATTTGGTCTGAGTTTGTTAGAAGGTAATATTACGATTTTGCACTATGTTGTGCAAACAGCATATATTCCGTTCCGCTTAATCGTAGGTTAAGCGAATAAAGCCAATGTTCCGATATGTGTACTGGTTTTGGCAATTCAGAGTGGATTTAGTGGTAGTAGAATCCATTGGGATATTGAAAAATTGTTGTGAACGGTTTTAAATCAATTTTCTTTGGTTACAGGTCTTATTCCAAAAATCAATAAATACCCTATCATCCAGAACTCCCCGATCGTAGCAGGTAAAGTGAGTATTCTTGTCCATGAACCTGTTGTGACACCGGAATAGTTTATGATGGTACTTAACAGATAGCCAACTCCACCAACAATTAATGTTCTGCCCAACCACACAGGCATTCTTTTTGAACTGGTAATGATGTACCCCAATGGAATGAGCCAAAGGCCAAAGAACAAACCGCCAACGCTCCAAGAATTTGATATAACGTTGGACAGCACATCAATGGATATTATCTTATCTTCCAACAATTGAGAAGATAGGGCTATTTTAATGGAAGCGCCCATAGCTATGGCGCTGACCATGATAACAACTGCATTAACGGTTCCCCAGATCGCTGTTGCGAGTGCAGCCCATTCATTGCAACTTTTAAATAGGCGGTAAAACCAAATGGCAGTAAGTGCTTGTGAAACGATAATCACCAACTCCAACAATAACCTAAGCCTCGCAACTGTTTCTGCCTCTAGAATGTTGCTCAATGTTTGTTCGGGGTTGGCACTGTAGACCTGTGAGTGGAGTATGAGAAACCCTAAAATGCCGGATATAGCCATAAGTAGGTACCATATTCCGGCCGTTCTTGCTGTTGCCAATAACTTACTTCGTTTATCGTCAATATTCAGATTCAAACCTTTATCCATTCGCTCCTAAAATTTCAATTTAGCTGATTAAACTAATATGGGACGATAAAAAGTGCATTTTGATACAAGAAAACTTAGATTCTGTACTGCTAGCACCTATGTCAAACTAGTTTCGGGCGATAAAATATCCAGCTTTTCCATACAGCTTCGCATGGTAATATATGTTTTATGGATGTCGTTGTCCAGACCAATAGAGAAACGGATAAGTCCTTGGGACAGTCCGAGTTCTTTTTGTTCTTCTTCAGGTATTTCGGAAGAGGTGGAAGTTCCCGAAGCACTGAACAAGGTTTTGTAAAAACCAAGGCTTACCGCTAAATACCCCAACTTTTCTTTTTGCATCAATTCCATCAGTGCGTTGGCTCTTTCTACCGAACCGACATCGAGGGTAAGCATACCACCAAAACCGTATTCGTGGTTCATCTGTGATTTCATGAGGTCGTGGCCAGAATGACTTTCCAATCCAGGATATACCACTTTTAAACCATCCTTCTCAAATTGTTTGGCCAAGTAATGGGCATTTTCACTGTGTTTTTTGATTCGAATGTGCAGCGTTCGCATATTTTTTAAAATGGAAGCGGCACGTAAACTGTCCAATGTACTTCCCAATAACATTCCAGCTCCATTGTTCACATCTTTTAAACTCAAGCAGAAATCCGCCGTACCACAAACAGCGCCTGCCACACAGTCGCTACTGCCATTGATGAATTTGGTTAAACTGTGCACTACAATATCGGCACCTAGTTGTGCTGCATTAATGGTTAACGGAGAAAAAGTGTTGTCCACTATTAAAGGCATATCATTTTTCTTGGCGATTTTTGATAGTGACGGGATATCGGCAACTTCCAATAATGGGTTGCTAATGGCTTCACAATAAATCATTTTGGTTTTGGACGTGATGGATTTTTCTACGGTATCCAAATCGGTGATGTCAACAAAGGAAACATCAATGTTGAATTTCTTCACAAAATTCTTAAGAAAAGCATAAGTGCCCCCATAAATAGTTCTACTGCAAACAATATGATCGCCCGAATCACATAATTGTAGAATCACAGCGGTGATGGCGCCCATTCCGCTAGCGTACACATTGGCGGACTCCGTTCCTTCCAATTGTGCCATGGCTTCCCCCAAATATAGGTTGGAAGGGGAGGAGTGACGGCTGTACAGGTAGCAGCCTTCGGTGTTTCCTTCGAACGTATCGAACATGGTCTTTGCTGACAGGAAAGTGTAAGTTGATGAATCTGAAATAGAAGGGTTTACACCTCCGAATTCACCAAAATATTGAAGGTCTTGTATGTGTTCTGATGCTTTATAGTCCATAATGTACAGTTTTTAGTAAAATTATGAATTTGTAGACCCTAAGTCAAGAGTATTGTATAAATGAAGATTATTTGACATTAAAAATAATATTATTAGGAAAATAATCTATAAAATGTGATTTTAGCCGCATAGACTAGAAAATTCGTCGGTATGAAATTGGATAGCATAGACATTGAACTGATAAGATTGCTTCAAGCGGACAGTAAAAAAACAACCAAACAATATGCAGATGCGCTGAATTTGTCCAAAACGGCCGTTTATGAGCGTATCCGCCGGTTGGAGCGGAATGGGGTAATTACACAATACACCGCTTTGGTGGATAAGTTAAAGGTAGGGCGCGACTTTATGGTACTTTGTCAGATTCGATTGGTGCAACATACCAAAGAAAATGTCCTAAAGTTTGAACGCGAAGTACTGCAATTGGAAGAAGTCTCCGAATGTTTCCACGTGGGCGGGGATTACGACTACATTTTAAAGATCTATGTAAAGGATATGAAGAGCTATCGAGAGTTCATGGTCACTAAGCTCACAGCCATTGCAAATATCGGGAACACCCAAAGCTCTTTTGTGATCAACGAAGTGAAGAACAGCCCATCCGTTCATATCTAATATAAAATCAACAATTAACAATGACCAATAATCCAAACTATCTGACCATCTAGAAATCGAACCATCCAAAAATCAAATATTCTCCCTTCAGCCTTAACCCAACAATCCAACAGAATTGATTGGGACTGTCCCGAAAAACATTTGTATTTTTACGCTTGTTTTAACGAAACACAGTTTTTAAGCAATTATCCTTACAAATAATACAATATGAATCAATATGATGTAGCCATCATCGGCTCTGGACCAGGGGGCTATGTGGCGGCCATTCGATGTGCCCAATTGGGAATGAAAACGGCAATTATAGAAAAGTATGCCACGCTTGGTGGAACCTGCCTCAATGTAGGTTGCATCCCATCCAAGGCGCTTTTGGACTCATCACACCATTACGAAGATGCCGTAAAACACTTTGAGGAGCACGGCATTGATATTCCAGGTGAAGTAAAAGTGAACTTGGAGCAAATGATTGCCCGCAAACAAGGTGTAGTGGATCAGACCACCAAAGGCATCGATTTTTTGATGAACAAAAACAAGATTGATGTATATCACGGAGTGGGAAGCTTCAAAGATGCTACGCACATCAATATTGTAAAAGAAGATGGAGAGGAGACCATTGAGGCCAAGAAGATTATCATAGCTACAGGTTCAAAACCTTCGTCCCTACCGTTTATTGAAATTGATAAAGAACGAGTGATCACGTCTACCGAGGCGTTGAAATTGAAAGAGGTTCCAAAACACCTGATCGTAATTGGCGGCGGGGTCATTGGACTGGAGCTCGGACAAGTATACAAGCGCTTGGGTGCCGATGTAACCGTAGTGGAGTACATGGACCGTATTATTCCGGGGATGGACGGTGCATTGTCCAAGGAACTCACCAAAGTGATGAAAAAACAAAAAGTGAAGTTCAATCTTTCCCATAAAGTAAAATCCGTGGAGCGCAAAGGTGACGAGGTAATCGTAAAGGCCGATGACAAAAAGGACAAGGAAGTGACCATAAAAGGCGACTATTGTTTGGTCAGCGTTGGCCGTAAGCCCTATACCGATGGATTGAACGCCGAAGCTGCAGGAGTGAAACTGGATGAACGGGGCAGGGTAGAGGTGAACGAACACTTACAGACCAATGTTTCCAATATTTACGCTATTGGCGATGTGGTAAAAGGAGCCATGCTGGCGCACAAAGCTGAAGAAGAGGGAACCATGGTTGCCGAAATCTTGGCGGGTCAAAAACCACATATCGATTATAATTTGATTCCCGGAGTGGTTTACACCTGGCCAGAAGTTGCGGCTGTAGGTAAAACAGAAGAGCAATTGAAGGAAGAAGGCGTGGAATACAAATCAGGTCAGTTCCCCATGCGTGCTTTGGGAAGAGCCCGAGCCAGTATGGATATTGATGGTTTTGTGAAAATTCTTGCCGATAAGAACACCGATGAGGTATTGGGTGTCCACATGATCGGGGCGCGTTGTGCCGATTTAATCACAGAAGGTGTCACGGCCATGGAGTTTAGGGCATCCGCAGAGGATATTTCCCGCATGAGCCACGCCCACCCAACTTTTGCGGAAGCTGTTAAGGAAGCTGCTTTGGCTGCAACCGATGATAGGGCGCTGCACGTGTAGTCAGAGAAAAGTCAAGAAATATGAAAAGCATTCAGTCTTACGATTGGATGCTTTTTTTAGCTCCTAACAGTACGTAATAGACGACGTAGAAAAAGTCGGATACGAATAATACTTTCACGAAGTACGGGAACAGAAATCTCTTTCAATTCGATGAGCTGGTACTTGGCAAACGAAATGCCCCACGAGATTTGTGATTTGATGTTCGCTTCGTATTTATTGTATTGCAATGCCAAAAACGTACAGGCGACCATAAAGGCAAAGGCACCTGGGATCACAATTTCCGGTGACAGTGAACGATTGAAGAATCGATACAAGCCCAATCCGGTAAAACTTCCGTAAAGGATGACAAAGTGGATTACGTAGATGGAAAGTGTGCTCGCCCCGATTTTCAAAACGGTTTTGTTCGTCATAAGTTGGCGAAGTATCATAAATACGGCAAATACCACAAAAACATTCCCCAATCTTATGAACAAGTAGTTGTTGGACAAAATCAATTTAAGGAATTCAAAACCCGTCCAATCATACAAAACCGCAAAAGCCGAAGAGGATCGATAAATCAGCAAATAACCGATAACCAATGCTATGGAAATGGCAGCAGGGTACAAATATTTGTAATTTTTGAATCGGGTAAAAAGCACAGAGATAAAAGCACCTATAGTGGTATAGCCAAACCATGGAACAATGGTGAAAACCGAACCGTTGGCCTTGGTAAAGTAATTGGCCAAAAAGTCGGGCAAAAAGGCAAAGGACCAATCCTTATAAACTCTTTCGAACAAGAAAAGGACCAAGGTGACAATTACCAACACGGTAGGGAATACATACTTTTTCTTTTTAGCGGTGAGCACATAAATGCCAATAAGCCCTAAAATGGACAGCCCAATGCAATGCAGTACATCGATAAGATAGAAACCATTGTAGATCTGGCCCTTTAAAAGCCCGCCAAGATTCAACCGAAGCAAATAGCCAATGGCCAAAAGTTGCAATCCTCGCCGAATTCCTTTGGAAACTCTTGGATTTTTCATTCCGGTCTGGGGCACCCGAATCAACAAATAGGTGAAGATAAACCCAGAAACCGTAAAAAAGACAGGAGCGGTAATTCCCCTAAAATAAAGCCAAATATTGTAAATGGTACTGCTGGAATCCCTGAAAATGGGGTCCAACAATCCATCGATAAAGTGGCCTTGGAGCATCATCAAAATGGCCCATGCCCTCATGGCATCGATAAAAAATAACCTGTTGCTTTTGGCTGTCATCTGGTTCATGTTCACCCTATATACTTGTTTTGCAGGCCGTTTGGATGTTTGTCGCGCCAAAAATATGCAAAATAGTCGCACCTATGTTTTTATTGAGGTATTTTAGCGAAACAATCAATCAATTTAGGGTATGGCTGAAATTTTGGCATTTGCTGGTAGTAATTCTTCCACTTCTATCAATTTTAAATTGGTGGAACATACTGTTTCTTTGGTGCAAGATCATGATATTCAGACGCTCAACATGGCTGAGTATGATTTTCCAATGTACAGCGAGGACCATGAAGCTGAACATGGGTTTCCCGATGCTTTGGTGAAATTAAAGGAGCGATTGGAGCATTCGGATGCCATGGTACTATCCGTAAACGAGCACAATGGAAACCCTTCGGCCTATTTTAAAAATATATTGGATTGGCTTTCGCGTATGGACCGCAATTTCCTTCTTAACACGAAGTTCATGTTGATGTCCACTTCGCCAGGTCGTTTTGGAGGAGTCAGGTCTTTGGTTGTTGTGGAAGGTATGATTCCCAAATTTGGCGGAGAAGTAGTGTCCACTTTTTCCCTAAAATCATTCAATGAAAATTTCGGGGAAGCCGGTATTCTGGACGATGATATGAAATCGCAACACCAGAAGGCATTGGACACATTCTTGAATTCCTTAAATAAATAGGTATTGCGAACACAACGTTCCTTTAAGATTGATTCCCTTGCAAAGAGTAAAAAGGCTGTGTTTGAATGGTCACGAAATCATCGTCATGTGGTTTGGTTGGATAGTAATTCGCACATTGATAACTACTCGAGTTTTGAAGCCTGTCTTGCGGTTGGCGCTCCTAAAATATTCAAGGTAGCTGATGAACTCCACACTTTTTTAAAAGAAGAAAACGAATGGCTTTTCGGATACTTTTCCTATGATTTTAAAAATGAACTGGAGAATTTGTCTTCCGATAATTTGGATTCTTTGGCCTTTCCGACGATACAGTTTTTTTGCCCGAACAAACTTATCATTGTAGCGGACGGACAGCTTCATTTTAAGTATTTGGAAACTTTTGCCGATGAAATTGAAGTTGACCATAATGAAATAATCAAGAGTAAGCCACTTGAACCATCAAACAAAAAGGAGACCTCCATCAACATAAAAATGCGCATTCATAAAGATGCTTATTTTGAAAAGGCAAACCGTTTTTTGGAACACATTCACAGGGGAGACATTTACGAGGCCAATTTTTGCCAAGAGTTCTATGCAGATGATGTTTCAATTGACCCTTGGGAAACTTATCGTAAACTGAACGGTATATCCGAACCACCCTTTGCGGCCTTTGCTAGGTTGGGCGACAACTATTTGATATGTGCATCACCCGAAAGGTACGTTAAAAAAATCGGTGAGAAAGTGATTTCCCAGCCCATAAAAGGAACTGCAGGAAGGGGGAATAATGAGTTGGAAGATGAAAAAATCAAAAAAGAACTATCCCAAGATCAAAAGGAACGTTCTGAAAACATTATGATAACGGATCTGGTCCGTAACGATTTATCCAAAAGTGCATTACGGGGCTCTGTGGAGGTTGAAGAACTTTGTAAGCCATACACCTTCAAGCAAGTGCATCAGTTGATCTCTACCGTTGTTTCAAAGGTTTCACCGGATAAAAACCCATTGGAATTGATTAAGGAAACCTTTCCAATGGGTAGTATGACGGGCGCTCCAAAAATCTCCGCAATGAAAATCATTGAAGAACAAGAAGAGACTAAACGGGGCCTCTACAGTGGCGCTGTCGGCTATTTTGCTCCAGATGGGGACTTTGATTTCAATGTGGTCATTAGAAGTATTTTGTACAATGCCCCTGAAAAATATGTGTCCTTTTCCGTGGGGAGTGCCATTACCTCACAATCTGAACCGGAAAAGGAATATGCGGAATGTTTGCTCAAGGCCAAAGCCATGCGAACCGTTTTGGAAGAAGGCTAAGGTTTATTCGTAAATTCGCAACATGTTCCCAAAGTTCAAACAGCATATCACCAACGCAATGCCCTTCCTTAAAGGACAAAGTCTTCTATTGGCCTGTAGTGGAGGTTTGGATAGTGTTGTGCTGACTCATTTATGTATTGAAGAGGGAATGGATGTGGCCTTGGCCCATTGCAATTTTAACCTCCGGGGAAAGGAAAGTGATGGGGACGAGAAATTTGTACGGGAGTTGGCCTCAAAATTAAAGGTTGAAGTCTTTGTGAAGCGATTTGATACCGAGCAATATGCCGAAGAAAAGCGTTTGTCCGTACAGATGGCAGCCAGAGAGTTGCGCTATCAATGGTTTGATGAGCTTTTACGGACCAAGGGCTTTGATTATGTGCTAACGGCCCACCATGCTGATGATAGCTTGGAAACGTTCCTGATCAATTTGTCCCGTGGTACTGGCATCGAAGGACTATCTGGAATTCCTGAAGTGAACCAAAAAGTAGTCCGGCCCTTGCTGCCTTTTTCCCGCGACGAGATTTTGGGGTATGCCCAATCAGGAAACCACCACTGGCGAGAGGATAGTAGTAATGTCAGCACCAAATACCTTCGCAACAAGATTCGTCACAATATAGTGCCTAATTTAAAAGAGTTGCACCCAACCTTTTTGCAGAATTTCATCAATACACAGCATCATCTGCAACAAACCAATGGCATGGTCAAGCAGCATTTACATGAATTGAAGTCCGAATTGTTTTTAGAAGGTGAAGATGTGATCAATATACCTATTGCCGAACTGCAAAAGTTGCACCCCTTGGAATCCTATTTATACGGATTGTTCAAGGATTATGGTTTTACCGAATGGAATGATTTGAAAAACCTGTTGACGGCCATGAGCGGTAAACAGGTGTTTTCTAAAACGCACCAATTGCTCAAGGACAGAGACAATCTTGTACTATCTGAAATTAAAAATAGGGTGAATGGGACCTATACTGTCTATCTAGAAGGAAACACATCCAAGTTGCCCGTTCATCTATTGTTTGAGCATACAGAAACCGTCGAAAAACAGGGCGAAAATGTCGTATTTTTGGATAAGGAAAAGTTAAACTTTCCTTTAGTATTAAGGAAATGGGAAAAAGGCGACTATTTTTACCCCTTTGGAATGCAAGGGAAAAAAAAGTTGTCCAAGTTTTTCAAGGATGAAAAAATGAATCTTGTATCCAAAGAAAAACAATGGCTGCTCTGCTCAGGAGGTGATATCGTCTGGGTGGTGGGCAAAAGAGCCGACGAACGATTTAGGGTTGAGGATTCAACCGAAGAAATTATAAAGATTACATTAGTTAAATGAGATTTTTAGTACTCTTTTTAGGATTATTTTTTTTCAATACAACCATATTCGCCCAAACGGATGAGAATCCTGCAGTTTGGAGCCACGAAGTCCATAAATTGTCCGACACCGAATACGAATTGGTATTTAAGGCTAAAATTATGGACGGTTGGCACGTCTATTCACAATACACCGCCGAAGGTGGTTCGCTCCCAAGTGAGTTTACCTTTGAACAAGCTGGGGAGGATTACGAACTCGTTGGAAAAACAGAGGAAAGCGAGACCATAAAAGAGTATAGCGAAATTTTTGAGGTCGAAGAAACTTTTTTTAAGGGAGAAGCCACCTTTACCCAGAAAATTAAATTGTTGGACCCTGAGGTCAACCAAATTTCAGTGAATCTCTTTTATCAAATATGCAAGGAGGTTTGCCTTCCCGTTGATGAGTATTTTCAAATTTCGTTGGATGGAAGCGGGTTTGTTTCCGAGGAAACTTCTTTGGATGAAAGAAGCGTAGCACTGGGAGAATCCCTTAAAGTTGATCTAAAGAACAAACAACTGCTCAACCAAGGTGGAGTAACCGATTCCGAAGGAAAATCCAATCTATGGGTAATCTTCGGATTGGGCTTTATCGGCGGATTGATTGCCTTATTGACCCCTTGTGTTTTTCCAATGATTCCTTTGACCGTTTCATTTTTCACGAAACAAACACAAAACAAATCAAAGGGCATTGGTAACGCGTTGCTCTACGGTCTCTTTATTGTCTTGATTTATTTCTTGTTGAGTTTGCCTTTCCATTTATTTAATTCAGTGGATTCGCAGATATTGAATACCATCGCCACGAATATTTGGCTTAACGTGTTCTTTTTTGTCATTTTCGTATTCTTTGCCTTTTCGTTCTTTGGATATTACGAACTTACGCTGCCCAGCTCTTGGGCGAACAAGATGGATTCGGCCTCATCCAAAGTAGGCGGAGGACTTGGTATCTTTTTTATGGCTTTGACCTTGGCCATAGTATCTTTTTCCTGTACTGGACCTATTTTGGGCGGACTTTTGGGAAGCACCACATTGGCAGAGGGTAATGTGGCCACCAATTTAACCTCGGGAATGGTTGGTTTTGGTTTGGCTTTGGCCTTGCCATTTGCCTTATTCGCCATGTTCCCTGCTTGGTTGAACTCCTTGCCAAAATCTGGCGGTTGGATGACCACCGTAAAAGTAGTGCTCGGCTTTTTGGAGCTTGCGCTTGCGTTTAAATTTCTTTCCAATGCCGATTTAGTTGGGAACTGGGGCATTTTTAAACGTGAAATCTTTTTAGGGATTTGGGTGGTGCTCTTTATTTTAATGACGCTTTACCTTTTTGGAATCTTTAGATTTCCGCATGATGGACCAAAAAAGAATCTTTCGCCTGCAAGAAAATTAACGGGATTATTGAGCTTTGCCTTTACCCTGTATTTGATTCTTGGGCTATTCAACATCAGTAACTTAAAGCTGTTGAGCGGTTTTCCACCACCAAGTTTTTATAGCGTTGTGGAAACAGAAAGTGATTGTCCGTTAGGATTGGATTGTTACAAGGATTTTGAAGAAGGGGTGGCATACGCACAAGAAGTGAACAAACCCATTTTGCTGGATTTTACGGGTTGGGCCTGTGTGAATTGTAGAAAAATGGAAGAGAATGTGTGGAGCGATTCCAAGGTATACCCGATACTCAAGGAGGATTATGTGTTGATATCCCTTTATGTGGATGATAGAAAAGAACTTCCCGAATCCGAACAGTTCGATTTTAAATATGATTCTGGTAGGATAAAATCCATTGAGACCATTGGTCAGAAATGGGGGACATTCCAAACAATCAATTTCAACGCTGCATCACAGCCTTATTATGTTCTATTGTCCCCACAGTTGGAAATTCTCAATGAGGCGGTACAATACGTGGACGTTGAAACCTATGAGGAGTGGTTGAAATCCGGATTGGAAAAACACCATCTTTCCATGAACAAATAATTGACATTTGTCAAGATATTTTTTCAATCATCCAAAAAAATAGTTATACCTTAGGTTGGACTAAATTAACTTGACCCCATCTGTGAAAAAGTTCAAAAAGATTCTTCTTGTTCTAGTAGGATTGCTTTTACTTGTTGCCATTGGCATTGCTATATTTATCAATAGCTTAAAACCTGATTATAGCGGAAAAAAATCCCTACCGGGCATTTCCGATGAAGTAACCACATATTTTGACCCGTATGGGATTCCCCACATTTATGCTGAAAATGAAATCGATGCTGTAAAGGCATTGGGCTATGTCCATGCGCAGGATAGATTGTGGCAAATGGAGTTGTTGCGAAGGGTTGCAAAAGGAAAACTTTCCGAAGTTTTTGGCAAAGACATGGTTAAAACCGACAAGTTTTTCCTTTCGCTGGGAATAGACGATCATACAAAGGAAACCATTTCCAGTATTGATGACCAAAGTGAAGCTATACTGCTTTCCCATGCCTACCTACAAGGTATAAATGAGTTTATAAAGAACGGACCAACACCTGTCGAATTTTATTTGACAGGGATTGAAAAGGAGCCCTTTACTATTGAAGATGTCTACAATGCAGTGGGTTATATGGCTTTTAGTTTTGCCATGGCCCACAAGACCGACCCTTTGTTAACCAGTCTTCGCAATAAATTGGGTGAAGAATATTTAAGTGGTTTGGCTATAAGTTCAGATACTTCAACAGTGTGGATCAAAAACTACAAGGGAATGGATACGGATACTTTGGGAGCCAATATTACGGCAAGTGTTACCGCTGCCTTGGACAAACTCCCCATTCCGCAATTTGAGGGTAGTAACAGTTGGGTGGTTGCACCACAGAAAACCAAAAATGGCAAGGTGATTTTGGCCAACGACCCGCATATTGGATTTGCTCAACCATCGGTTTGGTACGAAGCCCATGTGAGCACACCTACCTACGAAAAATATGGTTATCATCTTGCAGGAGTGCCTTTTCCACTATTGGGGCATGATAGGAATTTGGCCTATGGCCTTACCATGTTCGAGAACGATGATATTGATTTTTATTATGAGGAAACCAATCCATCTGACAGTACACAATACAAAACTGTTGATGGTTGGAAGAATTATGAATTTGTAAACAAGACCATCAAAGTAAAAGATGGTGATGATGTTACGTTTACTTATAAGAAAACGCATCATGGCCCTGTTTTAAACAATATTGCCGATCAAATTTCTGGCGAATGCCCTGTAGCGATGTCTTGGATGTATACCAAACCCACGAATATGGTAATGCACGCATTATATGGGTTGAGCCATGCCACCAACATGGAAGAGTTTAAAAGCGCACTGCCCAATATTCATGCGCCCGGTCTCAATGTAATGTATGGTGACGCCGAAGGAAATGTGGCATGGTGGGCCACTGCCAAACTCTATGAAATGCCCGATAGCCTATCCACTAAATTCATTTTGGATGGGCCATCAGGAGATGAAGAACCACTACGTTTTCTGGATTTTTCAGAAAACCCTATGGCGGAGAACCCACCATGGAATTATGTGTATTCAGCAAACAACCAACCCGATTCCATAGCGGGAATGTTGTATCCAGGGTACTATTTGCCCGAAAATAGGGCAAAGCGAATTGTTTCTTTATTGGATGCTAAAAATGATTGGGACAAAGAGGCCATATCTAAAATGATACTGGATATAACTTCCCCAGTCAATACAGAGGTGGTTTCTGAGTTGATAAAGCTTTTCGACGTATCCCATTTTACAAGCGAACAATTGGTCTTGTTGGATTCCTTAAAGAATTGGAACGGTAAATATTCGCTAAATACGACCAGCCCGGTTATTTATCACAGAACATTGTATTATATAGTCAAGAACACCATGGAAGATGAGATGGGTCCAGAAATGTTCAAGCAATTCTTGTCCACTCACCTGTTTAAAAGACAAATTGCATGGGGAGCGAACGTGGAAAACGGAAAATGGTGGGATAATGTAAATACTCCCGATGTAGTGGAAACCAGGGAAGATATTGTGCTGATGTCCTTCAAACAAACATGGGAGTCCTTGGTAAAAGATTTTGGCGAGGATACTAGCCAGTGGACTTGGGATAAGGTTCATACTTTGGAGCACCAGCATCCTTTTGGACAAGTGGCATCACTCCGTAAATATTTTAATGTTGGACCTTTCCCGGTAGAGGGAACCCGTGAGGTAATCAACAATCTTGCTTTTCCTTATGACGGTACCGGTTTTTACAAAGTAAATTCCGGTCCATCAACTCGCAGAATCATCGACTTTTCGGATGTAGAAAACAGCATCAGTATATTGCCCACAGGGCAATCGGGCAACCCTTTAAGCAAACATTACGATGATCAAGCGGAAATGTACGTCAACGGTCAGTTCCGTAAAATGATGATGAACAAACAGGAAATAGAGGAAAAAGCGGAATCCATTTTAATATTCCGTTAATCCAGAAGATACTTTCATCAATTCAAATCGGGGTATCCATCAAAAGGGAATTCTTTTTGAAGCGGGATTGGCTACTTTTCAGTCTTTTTTCAATTAGAAACTCCATATGCTCATTAAAGTTTACGGAAGTGCTGTATTTGGCATTGAGGCAACCACCATTGTTGTCGAGGTGAATGTAGACAAAGGTATTGGGTATCATTTGGTAGGATTGCCGGATAATGCGATAAAAGAGAGCAATTATCGTATTGCGGCCGCTCTCCAAAATAATGGTTATCGAATTCCCGGAAAAAAAATCACCATAAACATGGCGCCTGCCGATTTAAGAAAGGAAGGTTCAGCTTACGACCTTACCTTGGCCATTGGCATTTTGGCCGCATCCAAGCAAATTCGTTCAGATAACATTGATAAATACTTAATAATGGGAGAACTTTCCTTGGATGGAAGCCTACAACCCATTAAAGGTGCCCTCCCGATTGCCATAAAGGCAAAAGAAGAAGGTTTTGAAGGATTTGTTCTTCCAAAATTAAATGCCAGTGAAGCTGCTATTGTCGATGGTTTAAAAGTATACGGGGTAGACAATATTAAAGAGGTGATCGATTTTTTTGATTCAGATGTTCCTTTGGAACAAACCTATGTGGATACCCGACAGGAATTTTACGAACACCTACAGTTTCCGGAATTTGATTTTGCCGATGTAAAAGGGCAGGAAAGTATAAAGCGATGTATGGAAATTGCCGCTGCAGGTGGACATAACATTATTTTGATCGGTCCGCCCGGTGCGGGTAAAACAATGTTGGCAAAGCGTCTGCCATCCATTTTGCCCCCGATGACACTTCACGAAGCATTGGAAACCACCAAAATACACAGTGTCGTTGGTAAGGTCAAAAACAATGGGTTTATGAGTCAACGGCCTTTTAGAAACCCCCATCATACCATTAGCAGTGCTGCTTTGGTAGGTGGGGGCAGTTATCCGCAACCTGGAGAAATAACAATTGATAATATTTAGGGTACCTACTGAATATTAAACAAGCCAAAAGTTTTTAACAAGAAGTCATACCTCAACAACATCCATTCATGTTCAATTTAATTAGGGCGTATGAGTACGTCCCAACTTTTTGATATGGTTGTTCATCTTGAAGATGATAAATCATTAAAAGGGTTTCCTGAAGTTCTTCCGAAGGGTTGTTCAAACTTTTTGAAGAGTTTGAATCTTCATTTTTCAAACAGATAAACGTAAAATCGAGACGCCACATTGAACAGAGGAACTTTTGTGTATTCTTTGGCCATGACCTACGATATACAGCTTTACATACAATAAAACACCGAAGTTGACCTTGCCATTGCAGTCCAGATGCATCAAAACATGATTTTTATCCTATTAAATAACCGTTTGGTGTAAGATTTTTGTTTTCAAGTATTTAGCATTTATATTTGAGAAAACCATTGACTATGTTGCCTTTTCAACCTCTGACCAACAGCCCCAAAATCTGGTGGCAAACAATTAGAAATACATTTTATGCCGTTATAGCAATCATTATATTAAATGGATGTGGAGGTGATAGCGGAGAAGAACCACCAAAACCAGAACCAACACCTACGCCAACTTCTTTAGTAGTAAATATTAATGCGCAGCAACCAGGCGTGAGATATGATGCGTGGAAAAATGGAGAGAGCTTAGATAGTGATACGAGTGGTTCAGATGGAGATGCACAATTAGTTATTAGTCCTGACTTGTTAAGCGTTACAGGAAAAGGTTCAAGCAACCCTACAGGAAAGACAGTTGGAACTCTAGATAGTATTACCGGAACAAAAAGTGGAAAACAAACATATATTCAAACAAATGTTTCCTTAAGTGATTCACAAGAAGTATCTGTAGATGTAAACGATTATGGTCACACTATTAATGTAGATTGCAATAGTGGAAATACAACCTATCACGGATATAAAAATGGAGAAAATATTGTTAATGGAACTGTTGATTATGATGGTTTTGGAGAAGCAACATTCTTCAATTTCGAACAACAAACAACTCTAGACAGTTTAGTTTTCAAACCTAACTATTTAGATTTCTTAAATCAAACATTTTTCAATCAAACTATAGGAGAATCAAAAGACTATTTAGTCACCTTCGTAAGAGAAAGCGCAACGCAAGCAGCAGTTGAATTTACTCCAACTCATGATGATGCTGTTGAAACTGGTTTTGAAGTAACTATCAATGGACAATCATACCAAACAGAAGGTTTACAATTAATAATTGAAGGTTTAGAACCAGGAACAAAAAATGTTACTATCGAAGACTTAGGCGCTGATGGAAATGCAAGTACTCAAGGCGACTCAGAGTTTTTACCTTACGAAACTACTTTAGAATTTGTTGCAGGAAATAATTCATTCTCACCAGATTTAGAAGATGTTCCAAATGTCGATACTATTGAATTTACTATCAGAAATAACGATACACAATCAATCGATACTAATGCAACTGTTGAAGTATATGATTCTAATAATAATTTATTAGGTTCTGGTTCTCCAGATGCAAATGGTGTTTTCAAAGTTGACAATGTTCCTTCAGGAACTGAATTTTATGTGAAAACAAGTGGCTCAGGAAAATATACTACCACGTTTCACGATAGAAATACACCTTCATCAAACGAAACTATTGATGACATGACTGAACAGTATGGCGCTATGACATTCTCACCAGGACAGTTAAAAGATGGTTCTCAAATGCAAGCTAGTCAAATCGATGCAATAATGCCAAAAATTAATTGGCCAATTACTTTGTTAACAACAGGACATCAAAGAGTGTATCTTCCAGATGATGGAAACATAAATAGAGGCGACATCATTGTTTTTTATGCAGAGATGTATGCTGCTCTTGGTAGAACTGTTGAAATTTTAACTACACCATTAGCTAATCCTAATGCAAATGGAGTTCAACCATATCAAGACCTTCCAAATTATTCATTTAACACAAACGAATATGGAGTAAATGTAGAAAGTTACACTGGTGGAGGAACAAATTATATTTTAGCACCCTTACCAAATAACGTATATGGTATTGCAGGTGTAGAATCTAATTTAGACAATGCTAATTTTGCAGGTACTGGACATGAAGCTTTATTACAAGTTGGTGTTCGACCATCTTCAGCAGCAGAAGTAGGTGGTGCAACAGCAACCCATACAAACAAAGCTCTCAATATTGATCCTCGAGAGTCTAATGTTGATTTTCCCATCACCAAGTATTTCTTAGATGCAGGAGAATATAGAATCAAACCAGATGCTAATGGTGATATGTGGTTATATTCATTTCCAAGAAGTTTTGAATAGAGGTATAGGCTTTGTATAATAACTTGGCCCGCCTGTACTGAATAATTCACAAGTATGCCTCCTACTTGGATGCTTTGGCATAGTTCCATTTTTCAATCGATTAATGGGATGGTCACACCTCAACCCTTGCCCGATTCCTATCAACCAAGTAAGGTGTTCACAATTAGAACAAACCGTTTCCGAATCTTTCAAAACTCTAACATTTATATCTCCTGTAAAATTATGGATAATGCTAAATACCAATGAGTTGAAATGATGTTGAGGTATAGAATGGAATTTACCTTCTCAAAATCATTTTAAGGGGATTTCCAGAGGCATCTCTATTTTGATGTATAAGTTGTTGGTTCAGATGAATGCTGTTCGTTAGAAGGATTTCCTGAAGTGATTTAGAATGAATGTTCAAGCTTTTTGAGGAGTTTGAATTTGAAGATTAAGGGATAATGAAACATCTTCTTTGGCAAATGTTAGGAATCTATAAGGCTTAATGAAATTCCTTAACTTGAATATTTTTCTGGCTGCTTTTTGAGTATCAAATACATTAAAATCTTCGAAGATGAATTAGTTGCCATTGAAAAGGTGGATGGTACTGTATATAACTGCGTGATAGATTCTACTAAAAATGATTTGAACTCACTTGAAAACCTTTCCTCTGATTTACAGGATTTTTATGGTATTACGGTTACGTTGGAGGGAAAAGAATCCTTGGATGTGGAGATTAGAATAAAGGATATTCATTCAATTGAAAGGCTGAATCAATTATAATTCATTCTTCATCCAATGTTTTACGGTTTAATTTATTTTCACGTTTCAATCTTTCATAATGGCTTGTTTTTTTAAATTCATTTTGTAAGTCGTGATTTAAATCGTCAAATTTTATTTGCTTTCTCCAAATCCATTTTGATATTTTGACGATATTTTCCCATTCAAGAGGAGTGGTTATTGTTTTTAAGATTTCACGAACGACAGGTATTGCTTCTTTATCAGCAATTTCAGTCTCCTTTTCATTTAGCTTAATTTCCTCTTTCCATTCTTCTTTACTTAACTTTTTTTGTAGTAGAACATGAATTTTGCCTTTTATTGTGTTTTCTCTTTGAAAATCATTAATGAAGTCAAACATTAAAGTTTCAATAAAAATATCGTCCAATTTTTCAATAAACTCTTCTTCCGATTCCACACAAATTCTCCATAATTCCCCTGTTGCCTCTAATTCCTTTTTTTGTTCCCTATATTTTTCTATGTAATGATTCCGTAATTTCATGAGAAGTGCAGATTGACATCAAGGATATGCATTCTATTGAAAGAATTGGTTAAGCTTAATTCCTTGTTATTTAGTGGTACTTAAACTATCAGGCATTAAACATTAGCTTTTCAAAAAACCCCTATTAATCAATTAAAATTAAATAAAAGACAATTACTTAATATTGATTCTTTACTACCGTTTTTAATGATTTATATCTCTTTCTATCAATGTGATATTTGAACACTACTAGATATCTTAAAATGCCAATTTTCCAAAGCTCCTTGAAATAAAATATAATTTCTATATACAATACATTTAATAACGATTATGTCAGAGGAGTCGATTTCTGATAAATAAATTTCTGTTACATCCGGAAGATTGTCAATTCGTACTATTTGAAAACGAGTATCATTAAAAACCTCTTCAAACTGGTCGCCTTGAATTAAAAATATGTTGGTTTCAAAGTTGAATATGATTTTTGTTAAACTGTTCTTTTTCTTTATTTGACTTTGTTTAATTGAAATTTCCATTTCATCTATTGAAGAAATGATCAGTCTTAATTGCAAGCTAATGGACTTTTGAAATTCTTCCTGTAATTTACTTGGTCCAAAAAGTTTACGTATCATACTCATATTTCAATAAATCTTATTACGAACGAACCTTTCTATTTCCATATCAAACTCTTCTTCAGATGCCCACTGATTTTTAAGCTCGTATTCCTGTCCGTTTTTTAACGTTATTGTTGCCTTTAGCTTCATAGTAAAAGGATGCACCTTTACCATAACATAAGCAATTGGCTCACCAAAATGGTTTATATTGTAACTTTTAACTTTTGCGTATAGATTCATAGTAAAAATTATTTAAAAGTTTAAATAGAAGAAAACGCTTGATGGAATTAATAAAAATAATAATGCAGCCAAACACCCAGTGCTTTTATTTTTTAATGAGCTTTCGTCACTATTGAATATAATACGATTAATTTCTTCATGCATGCTATCAATATCCTCATCTCCTCTAACTTGAGTGGATAGATTTGCTCGAAAACCATTTTTTCCAATTTTCTTGATTTCAGTTCTGCCTGGCAGAATGGTCAACATATAAAGTTCAGGAGCTTGAGGACAAAAATACATGTCCTTTGCATGGTATGGTTCACCATTGATTACCTTTACATCTCTGTATCCTAAATCTGTCAGCTTAGGATATATTACATTTACAAATTCTTCCCTTGTCAAATTATTAATTATTATGGTTTATAATTGATTGTAGGAAATTCGCTTGTTGTATTTCCTGCCGTAAATAAATATTCGTTCTTTTCCTCCAATAAATAATCTCTTTTTAATT
Source organism: [Muricauda] lutisoli (nom. illeg.) (assembly GCF_017313105.1). Lineage (GTDB taxonomy): Bacteria > Bacteroidota > Bacteroidia > Flavobacteriales > Flavobacteriaceae > Flagellimonas > Flagellimonas lutisoli. The sequence continues at coordinate 892,376 of NZ_JAFLND010000001.1, forward strand.
TCAGTATTTGAGATTCAATTGAGTCGTTGGAAAACTTCAGATGGTTATTTTCATTTTTTTCGATTTTTAAACTGTCCTATTTTTAGGGAAGGCTACAAGAAAATATTAATTAAAGAAACCTTGTTCTGGAGCACCATATGTTCCTATCAGACTTGACCTGTCCAAAAGCCTATTGAATTCCTCACAACTGGTTTCAGGTACAATTGCACAGTTATGACAAGCTGCTCCGTTCAATGAATCGGGACCTTGACCGTTCGAAATTCCAACATCCATACAAACAGGATCGGCTGAACACCACCTAGCATCTTCTATAATTTCCTTCAGTAAGTCATAGAAATTGGACTCTCTTCCTTGTCTAACCAATCCTCCCATAGAACCTTCCGAATCACCTGATGATGTATATATTAATACTCCGTTCATTCGGGTCTGATCATTACTTGAAAAATAGATTCTCTCTCTTAACGATGAAGAACCATAACCACAATTGAAACAAAGTCTATTAATTAACAAATGAGCAAAAGTATGAATCATTACAAATGCCGGAGATAAATCACGTTCCTCATATCCATCCCAACGACGTAGTCTTTCCCGATGATATCTCGTGATAAGTTCATTGATTCCATTAGGTGCTCTTTTTAACCATTCATCAATTTTGTCATCTCTGAATTTGATAAATATTCCTTCTCCATAAACAACATGGGCAGGTAACCAATTGACATCATTTCTACTTAAATCTGTCATCTTATCAAAGATACTTCGCCCGTCTTCTGCGTTTATCCTTGAAAATCCAGCAAAAACTCGTGTCTCTCTGAGCTTTTCAATCAAAACTATGTGCTCGAAAAATTGTGACAGGAATTCACCCATTTTTGTATCTGAAAACTGACTAACTACAGCTTTGAAATCAGAGTTTTCCGAATCTCGTCCAGAATTTAAATAATCATATTCTTGAGTTCTTATGTCAAGCTCTGAAGTGACTTCTAATACATCCTCATCCGCACTAGCCAAATATTCTGTTACATGGCGTACTAAGTCTTCCAAAGCAATTATTCCTGAATTGACTTCTGGTTGGTTTTGAAGAAATATCCTCAATGACCTCAAATCGTTATCCACTTCCGATAACTGCTTAATTAAAGCTTCACTTCTTTCAATGATTCTAACTATTACCTCTGGTGTTGTTACTCCTGTATTTGGCAGATATAGGGCGGACCTAATGGCTGCATAATGTACATTGGAACCGCCTCTAATCAACACTCTTAAAGGATTCTCGCAATTCTGAGGTTGGGAAATACCCACGGGCCCAAGCCAAGGTCTATGACCTTCGCAAGTCGTTATGCTATCTAAAGCTCCTACATTCATTATTCCTCCAAGAGTCCTGCGCTCTCCACAAGAACATTCAATTGCTATACTTGATAAATCTCCTGAACCTTTTCCTGCTTTAAAACTGAGTATGTGATTTCCTTCCGGACGCTCTCCTTGGTGCACCCACTCCATGAAAGGAACATCTTGAATATGTCCTTGAGGACAAACCGCCACGAACCTTACAGGTATTAATCTACCTTTACATTTATCTTCCGAACACCTTGGATTCTCTTGTCTAGTTAATTCAATTTTTCTCATGACATCACATCGTATACAATAATGCCACTGGGGAAATCTAACAGCTGGAATGGTCAATTTGGAATTAACTCTATTGCTATCCCTAAATGGAAAAGGTTTCTTGAAATGATCCACATTCAATAGCCTTTCTAACCTAGGTTCATGAATTTCAAATTCAGTAATGTCAACATACTCCGGTCCAACATTTTGGATTCTTTGATCTAAAACACCCTCCCATGAATCTAACCCACAAATCATGAGGGTCTCATCATGAGGGAAATTCACTAATTGACCTATACCAAAAGGAGATAGTAATTGACCTAACCTAATATTTCTATTCATCCTAATTATTATTTAGTATTCCAACCTTACCTTCCTCATCAACTCCTCTCATAGAAGTCTGAGTCGGTAATGATAATCCACCCGATCTTATTTCTTCCGTCACTTCACTTCCTTGCGTATACATCAAAGGAATTCTACCTTGATTAAGCATGCCAGTGTTTCTAGCATCTCCATAATATTGGAACCCACTCTTCCAGAATTCTACTCTTCTTTCAAAGAGATTCATAGTATTCTGAAGTTCGGACGGATCAATAAGTGAACACCTATCATGAATCAAATCACGAATCCATGAGACCAATTCTTCAAATTCATTTTCATTGTTGCTAATATCTGGATTCTCTGTTAAACTAGAATCTGAAAAATTTCTAACAAGTCCAATTAGCACAGCATGCAGAGCCCTTTCTCTTGCACTTATTGAAAACGGAGTGACCGATGTTGGTTCTACATATGAGTAAATCTTATTATGAAAAGACTGAAAATGTTCATATTGAGATTTATCTCTAGGTTTAGACGGACTGTATAACATAACTACCAATCCAGGTCCTTTCTTTGTGTCTCGTCCGACCCTCGAACTTGCCTGAATATATTCTGCAGTAGTTTTTGGTTGACCATGAATAATCATCAAACCTAACCTAGAAACATCAACACCTGTCGCAATCATATTAGTTGCAATACAAACGTCTAATGCTGAATTACGAGTACCGTTATATTTTTTTTCAAGTTCCTTTAAAGAGTTTGGGATTTGAGAACTTGGGATACGGCTTGTTAACTCTTTCAATAAGTTGAGCCTTCTCCTTTCATCAAAAGGGATTAATTTTCTATTCTGAAGCGTAGATAAATACTCTCTGATATCGGCATATACTAAAGAAGCTGCCATACCCAATTCTCTTATGGAATTAAAAAACCCTAAAAGCGTCCAATAATAATCTTTGACTTCTGGAGTATACTCTGCTTCTTGAACTGATTGTAAAATCGAAGAGTACAATCTTACGACAGAGGTTTGTCCTGATCTATACCCAGGAGCCAAAATACCAATGTACTTTCTTCCTGGCACCCCCTTCGAAGGCTCCATTTCTTTAGAAAACCAAGTATTTCCAAAAGATATTCCTTGAGGTGGAAAAATATTAATATTTTCACTCGAATAAAGTGCTTTCACTTGTTCTGCTGCTCTACTTATAGTTGCAGAAGAAGCAACTATTTTGGCAGTGACGTAATTGTCTCTTGAGTAAAATGGTGAAGACGATCTATAGTAGTTATTACAAAGAGTTTGAATTAGCGTTTCATACAAACCAACCATAGTACCAAGAGGTCCTGAAATTAGATGCAGCTCATCTTGTATAATAAGTTCAGGTGGGGTAATTCTAACCTTATCGTTCTTCTCTCTAAAACCAAATATCGATGCGGATTCCGGCTTCCACGGAACCATGGCAAATTTATCTACAGTTCCTAGAACCAAAGTTGGACATATTTGAAATATATCTTCATCTACCACATATAAAGGAAGTTCTTCATTATGAAACTCACATCTGTCATTTTCACAGGAGAAGTATACTCTTGAATTGTTAGATTTACCATCAGATTTTCTAATTCCAACCAGTTTTTTCTGCCGAGAAGGTTTTTCCAACTGTCCGATACCAGATCCACAACAAGGACATTTCATAACGATGAAATTGTACTCGGCTGTTCTAAAATTATCTCCTGTTAAATCTTCATATAATTTAGAGGCATCTTTTCTTGTATTTGGGGTTGAGGCACTTCCTACCCATAATCCAATTGATATTGGTTCAATTCCTAATTCAGGATTCTTTCTTCGAATCAATTCACTTGCGCATATCAGTGATGATGCTCTTTCGTATTGTTGAGTCGTCAAAAGTCTAAGAGTATACCTCATGAGTATAGAAGTTCCTCCGTGATTTTTTATGTCTATAAAGTCTCTCCCTCTAATTCTTCTTGCGAAAATTGTAAACCCAGCTAGGCCCAGATAAGCTTCTGTTTTACCTCCTCCAGTGGGAAACCAAATTAAATCAACGATATTTCTAGCATCGGATTCAGGTTCCCAAATTGATTTAATATTCATCAATACAAAAGCAATTTGAAAAGGCCTCCAATTACCGCTATAAGGTTGATCATGAAACTCACTCAATGTCACAAAATCTTGAGAACCATCTGGCAGTGCTTCTAACGAATACTCAGAGTCTCTCCAAGTCCCACTTTGAATCCATTCTCTCCTTGGTGTTTTAGATCTTTGTTGTTGCCATATCATGGCTCTATTCATCCATCGAAAACACTTGACTATTTCACTTCCCTCACCAGCTTCCACCAACATATTCACCCCTTCTTCAATTCTTGATAGGTTGTCTCTACATTTTTCAATATTTCTCATAGCTGCATCAACAAATCTACCATCAAGTTCTTGCGCGGAGTCTTGAAGATTGCTTATCCATGTTCCATAGCTAGACACCAAATTTTGAAGACTCCTTATGGCGGATTCCCAATCTCCCATATCAGAAAGTTCAAACATGCTCAAATTCACAAAGTGGGTAGGAGAGACTTGTGGCAATTCGTAAACTGGGATTACAGTTGAATAAAGGTTGTTCACCGAAGAATCTTGTTCATCCCATTGAACTGAGCATCCATGACCAATTCCATAAGTCTTTTTGTCTCGATATAATAATCTTAACTCCTCTTCCTCAGGCGTATCATTCGCTGATTGTCTTTCAACATATGGCAATATTGATTTACCAGAATCATCTTTTAACATTAATTCATTCTGAAATAAAATTGCTCTATCATCTTCTTGAAAATCCCCTGTAGCTCTAATATTATTTATAATCGTAAAAGTGAATATCCGCTCACCTTTATCGATATCTTCTTGTCTTGACCTATCAAACACTTCTAATCTCAACCATCCTTGGCACTGATCCCATGGAGTATTTACCAAGGTCTGTTCAAATACTCTTCCTCGTCTGTTCCCAATTTCTGAAATGTTCAACCGAACTGGTTTTATTTCTAACACCCTTCGTCTCCAATTCCTTCTTAATACAACTTCCTGAGTTGCCATATTGAGTTTATCATCATATCCCGGTGGATCAGGGACAACTCTTTTTTCAGGCACCTCGTCATCCGACCTTTCATACCAAGCAGAATTGATATTTACAACAACTTCGTTTTCGCTGTATTTTAATTTACATGTGAAACCAAGTGCCGATGGAAGAAATTCATTTGCAAGTCCAATGGATTGATCGGAGTCCGGCTCATCAGAAAGTCTAGCCTTAGTATTGTGTATATCAGCTTCTACCTCATCATCGTTTTCTTCCTCTTCAGCTTCATTATTTTCATCAACTTCTGCTAATTCAGTTGATTGTGGGTATAACATTCCTGCACCATACCTCAACTTTGGAGAGCCGTGAACTCTTTCCAAAAGAACTTCTTCTCCAGTATCTGGATCTATATATGCAGGGTGAGGGTCTGGTCCACACACCTCTTTTTTAATATCCTCAATTATTTGATCTCTTATCATGACATCATTTCTTTAAATCTCTTATCCAATAATTTGTTGTAGGACTCCTCCACATCTTTATCAAAAACAACATATAGCTTTAATCTCGCACGACTAATTCCAATGTAAAGTAGGCTAGTCGAATAATCAGTATCCAATTCATCAAACTCAGCTAGAACAATAAATGAATTTTCGAGTCCTTTATAGGAATGTACGGTTGTATGCAATAAACCTTGTTCTTTCCATTTTAATGCTTTGTCTGAAACAAGTACTTGAGAGTTATCTATCCTCTTTTTGGAAAGAACGGTGATTTTGTAGAGGGGTATCCCTTTAGAAATAAGGGAGGATATTATTTCGTCCACCTTTTCTTCAACTTTGTTTTTTCTTGGAAAGAAATGTTCAACTCGCTCACCAGTCATCATCCCTTCTGGACTAATCTGCAATTCACAACCAGTAGAATTATGATTGAAGAGAACTATATTCTTAGTGTTTCTGCAATTGACTTTAAGTGGTGGTATCTTCGTAAATGCTGATTTACTTGCTACCTGATCAATTATTTCAGCTGGATTAGACCGATATATCAGTTGATTGCAAAAGTCCCCGAACATAACCCAATTACCATTAGAGATACCTCCTTTTATCATTGCGTCAAAAACTTCAACATAAAGTTCACTCATTAAGTCTTGTGACTCATCTATAATGATTAAATCAAACTTATCATTCTCATCTACTTCCTCAAGTTCTATAAGGCACTGAAAAGGTAAATCAACTTCAAAAAACTGGCTAACATCTATACTAGGTGGGGTCATTTTACATATGGACATCATGTAACCGTGAAAACTTCCTATTTCCGATTTCGATTGTGTTATATCAAGGGTTGAAGTGATATCCTTATAAAGCTTATTTCCAAGATTTTTATTGTAGCAGAAAAAACCAACCTTCTTGCCATCTTTATGATTTCGCATGAAGATTTCTGTTGCCATCAAGGTCTTACCTGTTCCAGCTCCTCCTTGAATTAGACAACGATTATTAAATTCCAAAATTGAAAGAATACTAAATTGCTCTTCTGTAAAATGATTAATTACTTTCTCCTCATCTAATATGGAGTTTATATTTGAGTAATCATAAGAAAAGTCACCTCGGAGTAATTTGTATATCAATTCACAGTCCTTTTTGGAAGGCCTAGACATTGTTGGATCATACCATGATTTTCTTTCAACTTTTTTATGGAATCCTTTAGATAAAGCATGGATAAAATGACTTGATGGAGCTCGAAAACCTGTTCTTGTAAATATTTGCCAAGTTTCAGCTTCAGGGCCATAATCATTAAATTCATTTAAGCTTGTAAACATAACTCCACAGCCAAATAGAAAATCGCCTATTCTTTCCTTTAGCCTTGGAACATCCTTTGCAAGTTCCTTTAGATAATTTCTTAATGAATGCATGGTGTCATTGACCTGTCTGAAAGGCCCAATCGTCGAAGTTGTTATTTTTCCATGCCGGTTCTCAAATTTCCAAGTACCGGCATTTCTACTCACCTTTCCATGTTTTACCTCAAGTGCAAATATTCCTAGCCCTGGCGCAAGAACCAAAAAATCTAATTCTCCAGAAATTCTTGTCAGGTGCTTACTAACGAAAAGGGAATGAAGAATTATGAAATCTTTAGCATTAATATCATTTTTGAAATGATTGAAAACTAGCTTCTCTCCTCGAGAGTTATCATTGGTTATTTTATTTGGAACTAACATTAGTCGTATATAAATTTCATTGTGGAATGATATTCAACTGATAAATCATTCCTTTTCTCAATTCCTACTATTTCGGCTTTCCTACCTGCTACATTAATTCCATTAATCGCCACTGTAAATTCATTCTCTAACTCAGAATATGAGTCAGTCATTAGCTTTGATAGTCTTTCCTTTACTGTTCGGTTAAGTTTGTTCTTCGCCTTTATTATTATTCTTCTTGATCTTACTATCTCATCAACCAATTGAGGAATATCTTCTTGGTTATAATGGATTGAAAGAATCATTCTCAGGTTCTCTTCATTTGGAGACAACAGGCTGTCATCATGTAACCATCTAGCAACATTGTAAATTTCAGGACTTCCACCTATGTCGAAATCATCATTTGCCTGAGATAATGAATCCATCAAACGATGAATATCTTGGTATTTTTCAAATTCAGAGATTAGAACATTTCTCCATACATCCAATTTATCTAAGTCATTTCTTATTGCTCCAGAATCTTCCAAATAATCACTTATAGAACGTCTAGAAACATTTAAATCTACTGCAATATCACCTATTGAAATATTATCTACGAGTGCATATTCAGACTTCATTTCATGTGTCTGAGACTCCCTGAGCAATAGGATTCTTCTTTTATGTGGCATAAATAAGTAACCACCATCATTAAAATGAAGAACATCACATTTCAAGATGTAAGCTCCATCTGATTCCCCGTTTGAATTTGAAGTTTTAAATTCTGAATACCTAATATCGTTCAATAACTTTTCAAAATTGTCAAATTCAATCATTTCTTCATCATTCCCTTGAATGATTTCTTTATCTGAAGAGAAAATATCAGCGATTAAGTCATCTACTTCTTCTTGGGAGGTAATCAAATAAGACTCTAACCCCTCTACTGTGTTTGGAAGTGATTCCACGAAATAACCAGCTTTAAACTTGCTTATCAGGAAATTCTTGGTTACTGAGGACTCGCATTCATTTAAATAGAGTTTCAATTTTGGAATTATGAAATTAAAACAACTTCTAGCTAAGAACTTGAAATAATAATCTCTATACGGGTACCCAAAGAAAGTAATTGACTCTTCTGATTCATCAATGTCATTATAATGCCTAACTAATGATTCATCTCGCTCTTCGGGTATGGTACATTTATGATCATTAATTAAAATGTTCTGAAAGAAATAAGAATCATCAACTTCTTTATGTGGTTTAGGCTCTTTACCCGTTAGAACATATTTTTTGAAGCCTGAAAGTCCCTCGAAAATCCTTTCTTTTATAGCCTCATTTAAACCTGCAGAAGATTCCTTAAAAATCTTTTCAAATGCATTAAGAGATTCAATGATTTCTGTAGTATCAATTCTTTGACTGGAGTTTTTAACAACATAAAGTATTGGACGAAGAATTTGATAGTATGCCTTTTGAAGTAGCTCAAAATCATTAAGCTGTCCAAGTAGATCTTTTGATTCGAATATTTGATAAATCGAGTCAAACTCTCCACTCTCAAACTCAATAATTTTAACCTCTTGATTTATTGAATTCACACACAAATTGTTTAAATGGAAGTCAATAAACCTTTCCCTGTTATCCCTTTGAAGGTTTAATAAATCTAATTTTATCTTGTCCCAATTAAATCTAAAACATTCTCGATAAGTCTCTGAATTGAATAGGTTCTTGTATAAATCGAATTCTTTAAATTCTGTTATTACACGATCTGAGATAATTATAACTGGAATTTTATTTGTTAAAATCGTTCCAATGGTTTCAGGGTATTCATTGAGTTGTTGTATCTCGTTTATGATGACTGCATCAACGCTTTCTAAAATGTTTTCTTCGATACCAGGATAATGGCTAAACAACCCTTTCAGCTTATTTCCAAACACAAGCAAGTCGTCTTCTTCAGATAAATCATTAATCAATTTAGTTAAGGCTTCTACGAATACTCTAGTCCTTAATTCAGTCTCTGCAATAGTGAGCAAATATTCAATATCTTTTCTGAGGTCACTATCATCTGATTGAATACTATTCAATATTGAAGTCATCGCAGAGGTAAAAAAGCTCTCGTTTGTACTTACTGATTTATCCTGTATTCCATCAAAGTAGGATAGATCAGGTGAAATTATAAGATTCTTGTCTAACAGGACTGTATCCGCTAAACTTTCATCATATAGCTCAGTGTCTTTAAGAGTTCTTCTAAATGAACCTACCTTTCCACGTCCCGAAATCAAAATAATCTTGGATTCTAAAGCATCCAAATTAGGGTTCAAATGCAGATTCAAAATCTGAGTTATTGCTTTTCTTTGCCTTAAAAAGCTTCTTTTTTTCTTAACGAAATGGGCGAACTTGTTAACCATGTTTTTTCGAGCACTATTGACGAATTGAGCATTCTGAATATCAATATATGCACTAGCACCATCTGAAAATGAAATAACCAATTCATCATTAGGATTAATCCCTTTAAAGATTGCCGTGGAAGAAAAAATATCAATTTTATCTCCCGCCTTTAAGCCTAGTTTTTTTATTCTATTATCACTTTTAGAAACACAATCATAGAAGAACTTATTAATCAATAATAGGCTTGACAACCACAGTGCAGCGTTATGTTTAGAAGGAAAGGTAAGAATCAAAGGACTAGAAGTATCTGAATTCTTTACTGCCTCAAAGTAGTCTAATGAAATTGAAGTTGAAAGTTGAACAACTGGACTGAACTCGTATTTACCTAATTTAAGGTGATACCTTCGTATCGAGTTATTTAGAAAATCTTTCATTCAACGATACCTTTTACGATGTTAGCTATTTGGAAGGCAAGGTATGGTGGTACGGCATTTCCGACTTGATGATATTGCGCAGTTCTTGAACCACAAAAAAGATAGTTATCTGGAAATGTTTGTATACGAGCAGCTTCACGAACAGTCAGACTTCTACATTGATCTGAATCATAATGAATAAAGTAATGCCCATCTTTTGATATGTGAGATGTTATTGTTGTAGCTGGCTCATGGGGCAATTGGACTCTGAATCGATCCGCAAACTTACCGGTAATGGCGCTCTTGTGATCGGGCACTAATTCTTCGTTATGCTTTTTGTATTCATGCAATCTCGGAAATCGTTTGTATTTAGCCGCATACAGACTAGAAAACATATACCTCATAAGATCTTGAGTTAAATGTGATCTCGAGATATGATTACAAACTCCTTTAAGACGAGGGTCAAAATACCAATTGTGAAGAGGGTTTTTCTTTGAAGGGGTCTTATATTCAATATACTCAGAACCAATATTTAAGAACCTTAAATCCTTATTTTTCGATTCTTTCTTAAACCCATTCCAAGAAAGAATCATTTCTTTGTATCTTGTTGTAAGGTCTTTCCAAGTATCAAAATCGTCATCAACTTTTTTGTAAACTCTTTTCTTTTTTCCAGAGCTTAAATAAGATTCAATAAAAGTTCTATTCAATCCACTTCGAACTTTAGGAAGATCTCCTATAATAGATTTCAAATCAATAGTAGATTTATTTTTGTTCAATACCTCTGGTTTTACTTTTATGTCTTCCCTTATGCCTAGCAAAATTACCCGATGCCTTTTTTGAGGAACACCAAACTCCTCCGATTTAATCAGGTAGTCAGAGTCTTTCTTATAACATGGATTGCCTTTATCGTCAAAGTATTCGGGTACGGTGGATAAAGAATACACGTTATACTTTGGAGATTCAAATTCAGGAAACAGCTTAGAGGGATTGCTCAAATCTCTTTTAATCCAATTAAAGACACTTTGTCCCCCAACTTTAGCGGATAATAAACCCTTGACGTTTTCCATTACGAAAACCTTTGGATGAAACTTTGCAATTATCCTGAGATATTGGCGATATAAATAAACTCTGTAATCTTCTTTATCTATTCCTCCTACACGGCTTCTGCCGGCAAGAGAATATGCCTGACACGGAGGTCCTCCAATCAAAAGCCAGTCCTTGCTTGCTCCAATGCTATTACGGATTCTCTCATCAATAAGTGATTCCGGATATTTTTCCGACCCCAATTCTGCATTCCAAGCTTCACTAGAAGCTGTTTCAAATTCTTTGGGGTATGTCTCATATAAGTGTTCTAATTTTTTGTCTCTTGAAGCTAAATCCTTCTCTTTTAGCACATCATAGTATTCTTCTGGCAATTCGTTTATTGGAAACTGTCGATAGAAACTCCTTAATTGAAGCGTCTTGTGAGCATTAATGTCTTTTTCAATTGATAGCTTAATATCAAACAATCTAGATTCATTTTGAATCACAGATGAAAATCCTTCCCCTAAACCTCCTGGACCAGCGAACAAATCAATAACTGGGATTGGTTTCATATAGTGATCTTTTTGTCTATCTCTTTTGTCATTTAAACTTATACCTTTCTATTATTTTATGTCGTTTTCATTTCTCAAATTCAATGGCATACAAACTTTTTAATTTACAATTACATCCATATACCCCAAAAATGGAATAAAATTGATGTATTTAATCGTCTTATTTTGAAATCGTTTATTTGAAGTTTTCTAAATGTAGGAAATTTCGATTAACCAAGATTCCGGTTTTCTGTAAAATGTAAATTATAATGGTCCTAAGGGCTTCTCAGTAGGGCTAATTAAATGTATACATTGCAAACCAATTAAGTGTACGGGAAAAGTAAACTCTTTAGAATCAGTGGAATCGTTTCACACTAAAAGTTCAATAAAACGGTGGATTGATTTCAGAGCGTAATTCTTTGTTCAATCCCAATAATAAGTTTGAACCTTCCCTATCATTCAAACTAAATTAAAAGTTTGAATCTCAATTCTTGATCAAGGCTGCCTGAGATATCCAATAAAAAACTCCCAACATTCCCACCATTTCAACATTCAATCATCACATTAAATTTTTATCCCATTATTCTGTTCGATTATTTCATTTCCCAATATTTATATATGGTACTGGCATCCAATCATAGGGTAAAATGCCAAATACGGCCACGAGGGCTTGAATGAGTAGTTAGTGGGTTAGACATCGGGTAGTATTCTGTGGGATTGAAATAACATCCAGACATAACGGAAGAGGTTTCTCCGGTAGTACCGAAACTGAGAATACTATAAATCAGATATGGGTGAATAACGGACTGGTCTGGTGAAATGTATGATCGATCACTGAGGAAGGGAACATTAATCTCCGAAAGGGGCTTTTTGTGCTTAGTTGAGAACTAATTAATAATGAGGAATAAAATGGAAAAGCTAGAAGAGATAATCACCAAGAAAGAACTGATGGACTACTATGGTATTCACAGGGATACAATAGAAGTATGGGTAAAGAAATATAATCTACCACTGATAGAAATATCAACTCATATAAAGTATGTAAAGAAAGATGAATTTTTAAAGTGGGAAGAAAATTTGAAAAAGAATTCAAAGTGAGAAGTTTGAAAAAAGCAATGGCAAGGACCACTTCAGCACTGTCCTTGCTACTGTTTTTAAAATACTCTGGTCAGGGATAATTTAAGTGGTTCCTGTGAAGTTTATTTCAAATTTAGATATTCCAGAGCTGTTTCAGTTCTTTTAAGTAATCATTCTCTGATTTGTTTTCAGGTTTGAAATGGATCTGGACTATGTCCTCTTCAGATTTGAACCGTATCATGTTCCGAGTATCTTTCAGTATATATTTATATAAGAATGGTTTTGAGTTTTCAAAGTCAGTAATATTGAACTTCAGCAGCGTTATATCCTTCAGTCCATAATTTACAGATGCCAGTTCAATTGAATCCTTATCTATTCTCAGTTTATTCTTTATATGGTGCCAATAATAATTACCTGATGCAGTACTGGCAATTCTACCAATAATTCCAGCCAATATTATTAACAATCCCAGAATAATTATCACTGTTTGATTTACATCTTCAGTTAACCAATTATAAAACAGAAGTGAAATGAGTGCCAGTACAGCAACTCCGTAGGAGTAAATACTCAATCTATAAACAGTGGTGTTGGTTATATATGAATCAGCTTTGATTTCCAAGTCAATTTTGGTTACATTAAATAATAGTCAACCTTTTTTCCTTAAGCAGGCCATATGCTATTTCCATAGCTTCAATACCTTCGTTCCAAGTTGGAAACTGATTTTTAAAATGCTTTATCATATTTATAAATCTTCGCCCTTGATGTAAAACCGAAGTTTCATTTTCGCTTAAACTCTTGAATTCTGAAAGCTTATTTATTACATCAACTAAATTTTCCCTAGGTTCAATTAAGTTATTATTATTAGCATGCATTCTAATGCTTATTTCAAATAATGCTGCAATACCGTAAATAGAATTTGGTATATCAGGATCTATTATTTGACCATACTTGTCATAACATTTTTTATGAAATTTAAGCAAAGATGGATTTGCATTGAATAGCCCTAAAAAATCAGAATCATCCTTTCTAGCAATATTGTCTGATTTAATCACGCCTTCTGAATAAACCACTGTATGCGGCACACCACCTTTTACAGAATTGATAAATTCAAAATAATCTCCATGCCTGATCATTTTGAATTCTTTGTTGAACTCATCAATAATCAGGTTCATTTTCAATACTTTCAACATGTATCCGACAGTAGTGGCAAATGGAATAATTAATTCTTTCATTTTTGTATAAAGGATAGGCCTAAATAGATTTTAATCATAATAGAACATATATAATTCATATAAGGGATTTTATAAATGTAGGGATTTGCTATTGATTGGAATTATGATTGGGTTCAATCCCCCTGGAAAGATTAAACATTCAAACTTTTTAAAATGTTTGAATTTCAGTCAAGATAGTAGAAAATGTATGAAGTAATTAATGAAGCTTATTGAATCAAAAGGAATCGAGAAGTAAAAATGACATACTAACTTAAAGGATAGATTACTTCCATTGTATAAAAGGCACAGGTTTATATTACTCTCTTTGTTGGCCTAATCATCATTTTCATCTGAACCCATTGTCATATAGGTAACCCATTCGAATGGAGAATATTCTTGCTGATCCAACTTTTCGAAGAACTCTTTAGCTTTCTTCTCTTCGTAGATTTTTCTGAGTTCTTTTTTTCTCTTTTTACTTATCATACTGTTTGATTTAATTGTTCGTTCATTTTTATCACCTTATAAATGGTGGAATTGGAACAGTTCCTCATTCTTGAAATCTCCCTAACCCCATAACCATTATTAAGATCCTTCAAGATCTCCTTTGATTTTGTTTTGTTCAGGAATGATTCATGGGTTTCTTTGGTTCCGATCTTCCTGCCTGAATATTTCCATGGCTCCAACTGTTTGGTTCTCTCAATCCCTTCTTTTCTCCTCATATCGATCATATCTTTTTCGAATTTGGACATCATGGAAAGAATGGAGACCATCATCTCGGAGAACCGATCTACTTCACCTTTTTCATCAAGATTCTGAATATTGGGATTACGGCAAACAACTCTAATACCCATATCAGTGAGTTCTTTCCATCTAGATAGAACATCAATGGTATTTCTGCCAAGACGGTCAATCGAGTGGATGTGCAACTCCTTCAGTTTTGATTCATCAATCAGTTCCTTAATCTGTTTGCCGCGGGGACGATCCCATAAAGGCATCGAACCTGAACACTTATCGGAGAGAATGTAATCAAATCCAACTTCGGTATCCTTTAGCTGCCTAGCATCTGATTGTTCTTTGGTACTTACCCTACTATAAAACACCTTCATATCGTTACTGTTTAAGGTTGTTAACTATCATACCTTAATTTACGATTTTTACCTGATGCCTGAAAGATTTTTGAACGCATTATCAGTTACTTACAAGGCTATTCCCTAAAATGATAACAGCTTTGTAGTTAAACCAGAGTGGAGACTGAATTTCTTGAAACCAGCAAAATTTGATTAGCCATCCATATGGTAATACTCGTTTTCATATCGAGGTTTATTTTTTTACCACGGTTTGAACTTTTTTGAGTGAAAAACCAATCTCAGTGATATTTATTGGAAACCACACGAACCAATGAGAACGGATATGATGAAAACTGAAAGGGAAGATATCTTTATGGATTATAAAACAAGATTGGAAGAATACAAATGGATAACTGTGGACGATCTATCAGAACTTATGGATATTTCCAAAAGGTCGGTATTTAAATTGTTGGAGAAAGGCTCTATCGAAGGAATAAAATGGAAAAATAGAAGATTGATCGATACCACTTCAGTAATAAAGTATCTTCACGATAAAGGATGCCTCAATTTGGTTTATGGAGTAAATATTTAGGAAATCATTTTATTGTCAGTTCAAAATCTTTAAATAGTTTGAACTTTATTATTTGGGGATATCGGAAACGGTTTCCCTTTTTTATGCTCAATAATTTATCCCATTACTGATCAAGATGATTCCGATGATTATTATGATTATACCTGAAACTATTCCAGAAACCACACCAACTGACAAACCATCGAAGTTCCTTTTGAACCAACTATCATTCTTCAAAGGATCATTCTTCTTTGTTCCAAAACTCAACGCATCCTGCATCCTCTTCATATTCCATTTTACTACATCACGAAGAATCAAGTTCCTGTCATAGTGTTGGAAACCAAGAGGATTCAACTTGAACCTTCTTGGTTCTTTCCTTACAAGATTCTTCCCTGAATTCGAATCGATCAACATATTGAATTTAAGTTCACCAGTCCTTTCATCCACCTTCCAAAGTTCATATATCCCATGGTAATCGGTTATGGTGTAATTACGGTACTTTCCCGAACTCAGGTATCCAGTCTGCCATGACCTAAGTGGGATAGGGTAAGATTCATCCATATCATTGTGTTTTATCTTCATAACTCACTGTATTTGAGGGTAAAATTACAACGATTAAAAGTTCTGCAGAATTCAAAATGCCAAATCACTATTTTAAGTTTAGTCTTTATAGTGATTTCCCCCGTTTTCAATAGGGAAACTGATCATTTCACGATTTTAAATTTGTTTTACTGAAGAAACCAATATTCAGATATATCATATGTCTGGTATTTTTTGCTAAATTGGTTCTATGTGCTTCAGTACCACATTACGGAAATCAGAAAGGGATGTCACCAAACGGTTTCAGGCTAAATTGTCCGTTCAACTCGAATTCACTCCCTACTACCACCTGAACGGGTTCACACATGGAAACCTTTATATAGTTCCTATGGAAGAACCTGATTCGATCTACCCATCCATGTGGGGTTATATTCCCCCGTTTGGTATGGATGATCCCAATGGATTCATGAAACGCTATAACACTTTGAACGCACGTAGTGAATCCGTTTTCAGTTCCAATACCTACAAACATTCCATCCATGATAAAAGATGCTTAGTAATCGCTGATGGATTCCATGAACCACACCATCATAAGAACATATCATATCCTTACTTCTGCCACTACAAGGATGATTCCCTTTTCGCATTTGCTGGATTGTATTCCGAACTGGACAATGAACTCTTTTCGTGTACCATATTGACAGTTGAAGCCAATGAGCGGTTTGAATTTATCCACAACAAGAAGAAAAGAATGCCATTGATACTTGATGAACATTGGGAAGAGGATTGGTTGTCACCAGACCTTCACGAACTTGGTATCAAGGAACTGATTAAAGCAGGGTTCACAACATCTGAAATCGAAGCCTATCCAATATCACGTAATCTGTACAAAAGAGGAATCGATACCAATAATGAAATCGCCATAACCAAAGTGGATTACCCAGAACTAAACGAACAAGGGAGTTTGTTTTAACAGGTGTGGGTTTTTGGATATTTTGGGGGTGATTGATATTGCTTTGGCAATGTCAACGGGTTATATAACCAATTCAGTACTGAAATTACAGTACCCCCTATCTTCGAGAACGCTTTCCTTCCTTACATCCATTAACCATATCGATGATTTTAAAATCAGTATGTTTTATCTCACGAACGTTCTTTCTTTCTTATATCACACCATCTAATGTGAAAGAAATAATCTTCGGTCATTGACAAATTGTAGGTGTAGACTTACATATCACTTATTAATCAAAATTAAATGTTAAATATTTTGGTAGTTTGACGAAATATGCTTAATAAATTTTTTTATACTTGAATATGGGCGTATATTCACACCGTAATAATGATTGATCCTCTGAACTGGAGAGTTCTTGGATTGGTTTTTTTTGTTTGGTATTTGGTGAACGTCCTGTTCATTTCATACCAAAGAAGTACACTTTACTTCACATATAGTTAGAGAGGTAAGAGACCTCTAACCGAATTCCAAGAGAGAGTTAAATAAGAGAATTCGATGTATGCGATCGATGCATCGAACAAGGGATTTCTGTTTCCATTCCAGATGGTTTCAGAACTCCCAACAGGAGAACTATATCCGATTTCTATCGGTATGGGAAATCCTTCAACTGGTTCATTCACTTGAATCGGTACGGGTATCATTATACCCAAAAATTAATTTAATAATCCATTAAAAATATAAGAAATGGAAAATTTTAAATCTCTTGGGATGAACCAAGGAAACAATGAAAAATACATCGGATTAAATGATCATACAAAAACAACATTCGGTGAATTATTGGAAGTAAAGGGTATGCCTGTTGCTCATATCCTATTACAGACTATGATAAAAACATTCGAACAAAAATCCAAGGTAGATGAATCCTACCGATCACTATTGGAAAACATAGATGTGTTTTGTGGGATTGCATGTAATAATGCATGGTTTAATCCAAATGATTTATTGGATTTAGCCAGAAAGAAGATGATCGGTGATAATGATACCATATACGGTTTCACCATGGATGAATTTGATTTATTGGATGAAGATTTTGTTAGGTATCTATGGATGATTACAGGAGTAAGATATTCAGAAAATGATATGGAACACCCATGGGAAATGATGAAGGAATTTCCATGTGGTTATCGTCTAATCGATATCATTAACAATGTGGATAACATCTTCATGTCATCACTATATATTTCACCTGATGAAGTCATTGAACAGTTCATTGAGCGGATGGGTTTGGAATGTGATTCAGATTGGGCTTCGGTTTATACTACCATGAATGAAAAATACGGTATGGATTCGAGTGAAATAGGAAGTATTGAACTGATGAACCTTGCGAATGAATTTTTTAACCAAAATGAAGTAGCATAATAATGGAAAATGAAGTAGAAATCAGAATTCAGGGATTTACCAAACATCAATTCATGCGTGGTTTGATCTTGGAAGAACAGATCGATATTCTCGAATCCTATGGTATTGAATTACCAATTGATGAAGATACCACCGATGAACAAATAGATTTTTTTGTAAAAGGTGGATGGGAACAAATGGTAAGAGAGAATAAAATCATTACACGTACCGAAACCGAAAAGGATTCGGAAGAAACATTGGATGTTAGTGTGATAGATAAGAAGTTTCCAAGATGTGGGAAGATGTATTCTGAACTCGAATCCATGGAAGATGAAGAAAGATGGAAGTTCGGATTGTCCTATTACCATAGCATGACCAATTGGTTCACACCACATTTGAAATCAGGGAAATTCACCTTGGATGAACTATGGAAGTTCCTTGGTGAAAGGGATGGTTCTGAAATGAAACTGAAAAGTGAATTCTGTAATTGTGATTTGAATTGGTTGTTTCAGTGGGATTTAAATGATATGGATATGGATTTGGAAGATTGTAGATTGTCCCATGTTGACTTTGCTAACACAACTTATGGTGAGATATGGGTTTCAATGGTTGAAATGGATAGATTGTACCATTCAGGTAATTTCTATTTTCAAAGTGGTGATAATATACCAAGTGAATACAAACATCTGATGATTGAGATTGATGAAAATGAAGAAAGATGTGGTATCACTTATTTAGATCTAGAATCTATGAGCCACATGGAAAAAAGGATGTTAGCAATATCCTTTGATGATAATACCATTTTAACTCCAAAACTCAGAAGTGGTGAGTTCACCATAGATCAAGTTTGGGATTTTCTCAAGGATTTCGATGAAAGTGAAAGGTTTAAATACAGTATTGAATATAGAGTTGGAATTCAAGATTTCAAGGAATGTGTTACCAAGGATGATTTCATTGAAGTAATAGATTCCATTGAGAGATTTACCGAATATACATTCTCATTGAAGGATTTCATCAAATCGTATGATATCAGTTCAGTGTGGATGATGATAAAGGAAGTTAGAATAGCTACAAGAATGGCTGAAAATCGTTGTGAAATGGATTGTTGTGAAGATGGATATTACGAATACATTTTCGAAAATGTAAGTGAACAAATGGCCTACTGGTATTCAAAAAATTAAAATTAATATGAAAAAGTTAGATAGTAAAATAAGTACCCATACCGAAAAGGGTTTGGAAGAAAGTATCAATGTTGAATCATTGAATCAGAAGTTGGAAGAAAAGATTCCAGAAGTAGAAAAAAGAGGTGGTAAAACCTATTCGGAACTCGAACAGATGAATGAGTTCGATAGGTGGGTTCACGCACTCGAAAACTATCCACCTCAAAGAGCCGATAAATATATATCTCAATTGAAATCAGGGAAGTTCACTATGGATGAACTATGGGATTATCTTGAATTGGTTGATGGACATGATTCATTTTTATATTCAGAATACTTCAATGGATTTTGGTTTAGAGGTCTTACAGAAGCATTCGTATATGGTGGATTGGAATCAATGAGAAAAACTATGGACGATCATAGTTTACCACTATCTGGGGAATCAGGTTTGACTTTGGGGTTGGCTTGGATATATGCAATGGAAGTTACTGAATGTTATCAAGAAGCACTTGAGGATATTGGAGAAGATGATGGTGAGGATAGGTTCGATGAAAATGGTGATTGGGTTGATTACTATGAGTTACTGGATGAAACGGTTGATGATTATATCATCCGTTATCAGTTATTCGAAAGAATTTTAAAAGAACGTGTTAAATACTACGATTAAATTATGAAAAAGATAGATAGTAAAATAAGTAACAAATCCACCAAAAGGTTGGTGAAGGATATCAACTTGGATGGATTGAATCAGAAGTTGGAAGAAAAGATTCCAGAAGTTGAAAAACGTGGTGGTAAAACATTATCTGAATTGGAAGAAATGACACACCAAGAACTTTGGGCATATGCACTGATGTTCTACAAACCTTTTCAAGTACACCCATTTGTACCAAGATTAAAATCAGGGTATTTCTACGCTAGTCATGTTTGGGAATATCTTCCAAAAGGGAATGAAATACCATCAAGAATGGTATTTGATGAAAGTAAATATTTTGGAGAAGAAACACTGACCATTGATGATATTTTAAAAGAAGTTAGGCAATATGGAAATATGGGTTTGAAAGATTTGATAGAATATTCACGTGTATCACCTTTCACCGAAAATTTCACAATGGGTACTGTATGGACCACCTTGATCGAATATGAATATTGTGATGAAGATTTATGTGGTAGAGTACAATGGTATGATGATGAAGGAGAAGATGAATATCATGTTGATTCGTGGGAAGATGAAGGAGAAACCCATATTTTTTCAGCTTCGTGTTGGTATGAAGAAGTAAGTTCATTACAAGGGTTCTATATCGAACAACAGGAGAATGAAATCAAAGAAAACGGTTATGGAGGATCCGTCCTAAAATCCCCCTATTATGTGCATACTGATTCGATGGTATCAGTTCTCTAAAAACCATCAAGGTAGATGTACGGTTCTACTTCTCAAAGAAACCGTTCAGATTGGGTTGCAGGATCCCTCGATAAAATCTGACAATTGAATTATTAATTTAATAGAATAAGGTTATCACACGTGGTTGGGGTATCCACTCAAAAACCCCGAATTTTATAGCTGATTGATTTTTAAGAAAAGGTGGGTGTCAACTCACCTTTTTCTTTAACTCTAAAATATTGATTAAATGAACAAAAAAGGAATTATAAGAAACGATGGTTCCCCATCTCGATTGAAGTTCCATGGGTTTGGTTTCTATATCAGGTCACGTGGCAATCTATTGAAAAAGGATAGGGAAAAGCTTTTAAATGAATCAAGAAACTGTTTGGCAGAAGTAAACGATTTAACAGGAGAATCTTTTGAACTTGATCCTTCTTGGAGCGATCAAGAACTTTTGGAACAATGGAATGAATGGTATAGGGATTATGGGCATTTGATGAGTAGGTTTAAAGACAAATGGGAAGATGACATCTTAAAGGAGAAACTTAATGAAGTTCCCAAATCCGTAATGGGTTACATAAGAGACCTTGAAGAAAAAGTGGAGGGATTGGAATCTAGATTGAATAGACTAGAAATAGAAAGGAATATGAAAGGTATAAGACAGTTTGGGCTTGGATAATGGTGTTCAAACTCTGAAATAAGTTTGAACGCTACTAATCTTTTTAATTATTTCTTTCTTTTGAATCTCTTTTGGTTCAAATCCTTGAAGTAAGTAATCTTTTGATATTCGTGTTCAGTGATACTATCATCTTCTAAATTAATAATGCCTTCAAAATCGTAAACATCAGAATTCAATTCGTTTGGAAGCTCCCAATTATTGCAATCTAATTTCTTCTTGGCAAATTCAACCAATGAACTCTTCGATATTCTGAATTTAGGTTTCAATAAATAGAAATCTTTGAATTCAGGATGGTACATCAAGTATTCCGATTTGATTTTTTTAAACACCGTTTTCTTCTTTTGTACTGAATTGAAGATGATTGTTTCATTATTACCATCTTGATACTTCACGAATACCACCGTTTTGAACATATCGAGTTTGAAAAAAGTTACTTCCATTACCAAACTTGATATGAAGGATTTCATCTCTTTTCTATCGGTTACCGAATTAATTTCATTCTGCCTAGATGAAAGTTTATCAGCATTCCTCATTCTACGTTCAACCGATCTGATATTCCCTTTCAGTTCATTGATACGACGGGTGCAATCCTCTTTTTCCTTGTTGATTTTACCAATCTCAATATCATATTCATCATCAATATACCCATCATTTTGATAGATACGGTTTATCTTTCTTCTGCGATTATCAATATCACCAAGTAGTTTTTCAAATCCTTCGACATCCCTTTTTAAATCCTCGATTTCTTGTTTTGAGGTTTCAAAGATTGAATCAAACCCATGGAGTTTTTTGTGAACCCAAACATCCTTTACACGTTCCCAAATGATTCCATCTAGATTACTGATTGAAATGTTGCTCCCTTTACATTTAGTTCCTTTGATATGTTTGTTGGTGGGATGGTTGTGGGAACATTGGTATGCATCATCAGTTTGTTTACCCAAATAATAGTTTTCACAATAGGAACACTTCAAAACACCTCTCAGAAGATAGGTATGTTTCCTTCCCTTGTCTGCTTTGGTTTTGTTCTTATCAAGAAGCTCTCCAACTTTGAGGAACTGTGATTCCTCGATTATAGGTGGAACTGGCCTCCTTCCCAATTTCACATCTTTGTAACCGATGTAGCTAGTATTTCTTAAGAGCCTGGCAAGTGTATGTGGTGAACAAACGTGTTTCGGGTATCCCTTGGCTTTACAGTGCAATGAAATCTTGGAACAAGTATCACCATTCTCATACAAATCAAAAACCTCTCGGACAATATCTGCCTCAGATACATTCAATCCTTCAATGGGTTCTTCATTGATGATGAACTTCTTATCCGATTCATTATCTGTGGCTCCGAATTTCCCAATAGTATATCCAAAGGTTATATGGCCGCCATTATACTTTCCTTCCCTAACATACCTTTTCTTGGCTGAGATAAAACGTTCTTTGGTTAACCGAGCTTCATACTCAGCATTCCAACCAAAGAAGGAAATCAGAAGTTCAGCGTTGGGATTTATTTTATTGGTATGTTTATCAAACAACCAAAAACTCTGCTGGAAGAAATATATGTTAACCTTATTTTGAACAAGAGTATCCTTTATTTGCAAAAGTTTGGATTGTGATCTTGATAAACGAGAGAGTTCCCATACCAATATCACTTCAATGTTCTTGGTTGAAATATCGTTCAAAAGTTGACTCAAACCTTTTCTTTCATCTTCACTTTTGAATCCACTTATCTTATCTTCATACACATCATCATCACCAAATATGAGACTATTCGATTTGGCAAATGCAGATAAATCATCCTTCTGTCTTTGATAATCCTGAAGATCAGAGGAAACCCTCAAATACAATACACATTTATTACTCATAGTCAATGGATTAATCAAATATAGTTTAATATTTATACTTACCCTAAATATTTAATTGTGTCATATCCCTTTCCCATAACGGAGTGCTTTTTCTCGATGAACTTCCGGAATTCGAGCGTCGGGTATTGGAAGTTATGAGGCAACCAATGGAAGACAGGGAAGTGACCATAGCCAGGGCTCAATTTACGGTAACCTATCCCAGCAGTTTTATGTTGGTAGCCAGCATGAATCCGAGTCCCGGAGGCTATTTTAACGACCCCGACGCCCCTGTAACCTCTTCACCCGCTGAAATGCAACGTTATTTAAGCAAAATATCGGGACCGTTACTGGATAGGATAGACATCCATATTGAGGTTACGCCCGTTCCTTTTGATAAACTATCGGATGAACGGAAAGGAGAGAGCAGCATTGTTATTAGGAAAAGGGTAGAGGTGGCAAGAGAAATCCAAACTCGAAGATTTAAAGGATTGGAAGGCATACATTACAACGCCCAAATGGGAATAAAACAAATACGTGAGTTTTGCAAGCTGAACGCTTCTTCCAAAAATCTATTAAAAGATGCAATGCAACGTTTGAACCTTTCAGCCAGGGCCTACGATAGAATTTTAAAAGTAGCCAGAACCATTGCCGATTTGGAACAATCCGAACAAGTCGAACAAAATCACATTTCCGAAGCGATACAATACCGAAGTTTGGATCGGGAAGGTTGGTTGGGTTAACTTTAATTAAATCTTTTGATCAAATTATAGGTGAAAACTATCATTTCCTTGTAGTTGTCCTTACCGATTTTTTCATCTATCCCATGGAACCGTGTCATGCTATCGGGACCTAATCGAATAGGATAGAACCGGTAAACGTCGTCAGAAACACCATAAAAATACCGTGCATCTGTTCCTCCTCCAATCAAACCCGGAACCACAACAGCTTCGGGAAAAACGGAACGAATGGTTTTTTCAAGATTTTTAAAGGCTTCCGAATCTATCCCGGATACAGGGGACGGATTCGTCGCAAAACCGGCCAATTCCACTTTGACCTTATCCCCGACAACTTCAATAATATGTTCCTTGACCGATGCAATGGTCTCACCGGGCAAGATTCTAAAATTGATGGTCGCTTTTCCAACAGTGGGAATAACATTGTCCTTTACGCCACCTTCAATTATTGTGGGGGCCGTGGTGGTGTGGGCATTTAACGCTTTGAGTACAGGTCCTTTGAACAACCACGGATTGGCAAATGCCATTTTTTTGAAAAAAGGCATTTCCGCTCCCATATACTCAAATTGATAATCAAGGGGCTTTACCAACTTATAAGGAAGTTGATTGTCTTCCAAATCCACGATTGCCTGTGCCAACATGCCCAGTGTATTATCTTCAGGTGGAGCAGAACTATGTCCTCCAGTGGTTTCAACAATAAGATGAAAAGATGCATAGCCCTTTTCCGCCAAGTTCACCATCGCTACGGTTTTGTCAAAATCCGGAACCATATGCTGCGCAAGGAATCCACCTTCATCCAAAGTCATGGCAGCATGCACACCTTTTTTTTCCAAATGGGCAGCTATTGCTTTGGCTCCATGTTCACCACCCAGTTCTTCATCATGGCCAAATGCAAGATAAATGGTTTGTTTTGGAGTAAATGATTCTTCCAGCAACACTTCCACAGCTTCCATTAGTGCCATTAAGGAACTTTTATCGTCCAATGTTCCCCGCCCAATAATATAACTGTCGGTTATTGCTCCCTCAAATGGTCCCGCCTCCCAATCATCGATGGTGGGCTGATCCACTGGCACTACATCTTGGTGAGAAAGCAGAATAATTGGTTTTTTGGATGCATCGCTACCTTTCCAAGTATAGAGAAGACTATAATCATTGATCTTTTCCAATGCCAGGTTTTGATGAATTAAAGGAAAAGATTCTTCCAGAAATTGATGAAACCCATTAAAGGCAGTGGAATCTGGTATGGCGTCCTCACTAAAGGAAATAGTTTTGTACTGCACTGCTTTTGAGAGGTTTTCGAACGCATTATTGGGAAAACTCATAGCTTCCAAATCCTCGGGCTCAACCTGTTTTGAGTTAAGGGACACGGTGTTAAAAATCAATACTGCAGCGAGAATTACGATCAGGCCTAGAACGGCAAGGAGAATTTTTTTCATGGTTGGTTTGGTTGATTGCCCCAAATTAGATAAAAATCGGTTGGTAATCAATCAAAAAAAAAATAATTTAATCGACTGTTCTTGAACAATTTCTCAATACAACCAGCTTTAAAGGCAATAAGTTCATCGCTAACATTAATTGTTGTTTAATGGGCTGTAATCATGAGGTTTAAGGTCTATTTTTGTCCGGTTTCAGAAAATTTGGAGAACATGCAATTTGTGGAGTTGAACCAGTGGGCAATTTTGACCCATGTGAAAAGGAGAAGATTGATGAGTTGCTACATCAAGATATTAAAGAGTCGTTGAGCAACCGATCGGTTTTTGAAAATGAGACCATGAAGATCTGGGACCTTCGTCTTTTCCCGGGAGAACGACTTTCCTTTAGAAGGCATAATGCCAATTATGGGTGGATATGCACCACGGGTGGACTAGTGATCACCCGGTATGGAAATGGGAAAATCGATATGGTAAAGCTCAATCTGGGCGATACCGAATATTTTGAAAACAGGGGTGAAAACTATATCAACGATCTGGAAAACGTGGGAGAAGAAATAGTTGTTATCCATATTTTGGAATACAAACAGACCAAAAAAGAAAAAACTGCACTGTTCTGGAACTAAATGGCCTTGATATTTGCTTTTAGCCCAGAGATGATTCCCAAAATATTTTCCACGGTCTCATCCAAGTAATATTTAATGGCCAAATGTGGTATTCTAATCGTCGTAAATCCGTTTTTGAAGGAGTGCATGGCATCTTCAAGATCGTTTATGGCCTGCTCATGGGTAATCATATTGCAATTTTCGTCAATCTCGATATTGAGTTTAACTCTTGAAATTGCAATATCCACGGATTTTTTACCATCCCACCATTCCAGCATCGGGTAGACTCCAGCATCTTTTAGTGCATAAAATAAGTGAATGGCATCAATTGGGGTATTGTTGTCCAGGATTACCTTTTTAATCAGGCGTGTGTGTCGTTCGCAAAGCGCTACACCTAAAGACTCTTTTGAGTCCTTAAACTGTTGGGGGTCAATGTCTTTGCCGCAATCCTTACATGTCATAAGTTTTGTCAGGTTTAAGTCTAAGTATGATTTGGGACTATTATAACTTTGAGATTTTTGAAATCGTATAAAAATTCGACGTACTGCATTTCACTTTTAGACGAAATACACTTTTTCGGATGAAATGCATGATTTGTCCATTTATCCTTTTATTTTCATCACACCAAAACCAAAGATTCCATGTTAAAAAAAATAGGACCTGGTGTTCTGGTCGCAGCAGCTTTCGTAGGCCCCGGAACCATTACCATGTGTACCTTGGCGGGTGTGCGTTTCGACTACTCCTTAATTTGGGCCTTGTTGGTTTCCATTATCGCGACTATTGTATTGCAGGGCATGGCCGGGAGAATTGGGCTAATCACCCAAAGTGGGCTTGTGGATGTGGTGCGGACCGAACTTAAGACTCCATGGGTCAGGAACGTTGTAATTGCTATTGTTTTAGGCGCTATTTTGGTCGGTAATGCGGCTTACGAAGCTGGTAACATTGGAGGTGCGACCCTTGGACTTGAACAATTGTTGCCCCAACCTCGGTTAAGACCTTTTTTGCCCGCTATTATCGGAGGTATAATATTTATGTTATTATGGTTCAGTAGCTACAAGATATTGGAAAAAATATTCGTTGGTCTGGTCGGCATCATGGGTGTAAGTTTTGTTCTTTGTGCCATCATCACAAAACCATCTATTACAGAAATTTTGAAAGGAATGTTTATTCCCAGATTGCCCGAAAACGGATTGCTTACGGTAATTGCTCTGGTGGGAACCACTGTAGTGCCCTATAACCTCTTTTTACACGCTTCTTTAGTGAAGGAAAAATGGAACCTCAAAAGTGATTTAAAAGCGGTGAATTGGGACACCCTTATTTCCATTGGATTGGGAGGGTTGGTTTCCATGGCCATATTGATCACTGCTTCTGCCGCCCCTATTTCGGAAATAAACAATGCTTTGGATATGGCCAAGGCATTGGAGCCCTTGTTTGGCAACATAGCGTTCCTGTTTATGGCCATAGGGCTTTTGGCAGCGGGCATTACATCGGCCATTACCGCTCCTTTGGCCGCAGCTTATGTGGCTAGTAGCTGTTTTGGCTGGGAAGGTGGAATGCAGAATAGAAAATTTAAAATGGTATGGACCATTGTACTTTTATGCGGTGTGGTGTTTCTTTCTTTTGATATAAAACCAATCGAGGTGATTCAATTTGCACAAGTGGCCAATGGTATATTGCTTCCGGTGATGGCTTTGTTGTTATTGTGGGTGGTGAACAAGAAATCGGTAATGGGCGAAAATAAGAACACTTTGGTTCAGAATGCATTTGGGGTGGCTATTGTGGCTTTTGCGATATTTCTCGGTGCAAAAAGTATATTTAAGGTAATTGGATTGTTTTGATGCATAAGTTCAAGATAGATATTAATTGTGATGTTGGCGAAGGGGTTGGTAATGAGGCCGACATTTTCCCTTTTATAAGCTCATGCAATATAGCCTGTGGCGGTCATGCAGGTGATAAGAAAACCATGTTGAAGGTAGCTTCACTCGCTAAGCAGCATAACATCAAAGTAGGTTCGCACCCTTCATACCCCGATAAAGCCAATTTTGGTAGGGAAGTGATGGATATTTCCGACCAAGATTTAATACAAAGTATTAAGCGGCAATTATTGGATTTTGACGAGGTCTTGGAGCAGGAAGGGATTCCATTGCACCACATTAAGGCTCATGGAGCCCTGTACAATCAAACCGCAAAGGACGAAAATTTGGCAAAAGTTTATCTGGACGCCATCAAAGATTATAAAGAAAGGGTCTTGCTCTATGTGCCTTTTAATTCAGTGATCACAAGAATAGCAGAAGAGCGCGGATTTAAAATTTGGTTCGAGGCCTTTGCGGACAGAAATTACAATTCCGACCTGTCCCTTGTTTCCAGAAAAGAAGAAAACGCGCTCATCGAAGCTCCCGAAGCAGTATTAAAGCACATTCTTCCGATCATAAAAAAGAATGAAGTTTTTACTTTGAATAGTGAATCGCGCAAAATTCAAGCAGATACGCTTTGTATACATGGCGATACGGTTTCTGCCTTAAAAATATTAATGTATCTTTCTAAAGAATTACCCAAGAACCAGGTAGAAATACAAAAGTGAAAAGTTACCCCATCAGTATCAAACCATTTGGAGAACGAGCTGTTTTAGTAGAATGGCCCGAAAAGGTGAGTGAATCCATTTTGGCAGACATCCTCGATTTTATGGACGCTTTCAAGGAGCTGGAAATTCCGGGTTGGGAAATGTCCGTGGCCTATAATTCCTTGACGATGGTCTACAATAAAGACCATATTGATTTTGAGGAGACCAAAAACATGATTTTGGAATGCCAAGAAAAGCAGGCCAAATCCAAAACGGAGCGCGTACAACATTTATGGACATTGCCTGTGTGCTACGATCTTGAATTTGGAGTGGATATCGAAGAGACTTCCAAAACATTGGGTTTATCGGTCGAAGAACTTATTAAACAGCACACATCGCATCAATATGTGGTGTACGGCATCGGTTTTTTACCTGGATTTATGTATTTGGGCGGACTCCCATCTTCTTTGGAGATTCCTCGAAGAGCCGAACCAAGATTGAAAGTCCAGAAAGGTTCAGTGGGCTTGGCCAGTAAGCAAACGGGC
The DNA here is from genome assembly GCF_017313105.1 of [Muricauda] lutisoli (nom. illeg.). Taxonomy (GTDB): domain Bacteria; phylum Bacteroidota; class Bacteroidia; order Flavobacteriales; family Flavobacteriaceae; genus Flagellimonas; species Flagellimonas lutisoli. The sequence continues at coordinate 921,621 of NZ_JAFLND010000001.1, forward strand.
ATATATCCACAGGATTCACCAGGTGGTTGGAACATTATCGGCAATTGCCCAGTTGATTTGTTCGATCCCGGTAAACAGGATCCTTGTTTTGTGAAAGTAGGGGATAAGATACAGTTTGAAAGCATTTCCAAAGCAGAGTATGAACTTCATAAAATTGAAGGCGAAGTAGGTATTTACGAACCCGAAAAAGTTGTACTGAATGCTTAAAGTGTTGAAAGCTGGCCTTTATTTGAGTATCCAGGACCTTGGAAGGTTCGGCCATCGAGATATTGGCGTGCCCATTGCCGGTGCCATGGATGTGGAATCGGTAAAAAAAGCCAATCTTTTGTTGGAAAATGATGAGAACGATGCGGTGCTGGAAATTACCATGACAGGTCCTACACTTCAATTTGATACGGATACATACATTAGTTTGTCAGGAGCACATATCGTTGCTACACTGAACAATGAACCTGTGGATAATTACACCGTAATCAAGATTGGTAAGGGGGATATTCTCTCCTATGGCCGTCTTGAGAAAGGTTTTAGGGGGTATTTGGCCGTTAAGGGTGGTTTCCAATCTAAAAAGGTACTCGATAGCCGTTCACAGTTTTATCCCGTAACCCAAACGGCCCGTCTTAAAGATGGGGATGAAGTGCCTTATGAAGAGACAACGGATTACACACCTAAAATTACCGAAGTAAAGATCGAGGAGCATTTTGAAAATACAACTTTAAAAGTATATAAAGGGCCTGAGTTTTCATTGTTATCCGACGCTCAGCTCACGGAAATATTCGCAAGGCCCTACACCGTTTCCAAGGAAAATAACCGAATGGCCTACCAACTTTCCGAATTGATAACGGGGCATTCACATTCCATGTTGACGTCCGGAACGTTGCCGGGCACCATCCAACTCACCCCAGCAGGCCGTATGATCATTTTAATGAAAGATGGCCAAACCACGGGTGGTTATCCCCGGATACTTCAACTTAGCGAGGAATCCATTTCGGTACTTGCGCAGAAAAAGTATGGGGATGAGCTTAAATTCAAGCTTTCCTAGTTAGAATTCCAGAACACATTACAGCTTATTTACCCATTTTAGGGTATTCGTTAATTGGGTTACGGTATTCGTCAACCCAAATGATGTATTCGTCAATCACACTTCTAAATATTCTCACAAGTTCATTAAGCTTGAGGGAATATTTAAATCAAACGATATGAGAAAATTATTGTTAATTGGGGTTCTTGGACTTCTATCTTTGAATAGTTTCGCATCCTATGAGAGGCCAAAAGAATCCTCTTATTACCCAAAAATCCATGTCTATTGCGATGGCGAATACGCTGGTTTTTTTTACAACCACCCTTCTTATTCTAGTTGGGATATTATAGATATGGCAACATCCATGTGCTAATAGACGTAAAGCATTAATGCAATGCGCTTATTTTTCAGCGTGTTGCTTTTTCATTACTATCATTTATATTATGAAGTATATTATTTTTTGTGTCATATTATTTTTTTTGACATCAGCTTGGTCACAAAGTAAAGGCTTGGTTTACTATGGTCATATTGAAAGTCCGGGAATGAGGAGTGCTGCAGGTCCTGATTTAAACGCATATTTAGTTTTTGATGAAAATGAATCTTATTATGTTACAGCAAAGGACTCTTTGGAATCGTCAGTAAATGAAACTACTGTGGTAACTGGTTCTGACGGGCAAACTACTGTTTATTCGGGTGGGTCAAATTCCTTCCAATACGGGAAACAGGTTTATTTTAACAGGGGATCCGATTCTTTGTGGTGGAACCAAAGGTTTAAAGGGAATATATACGTTGCTGAATCCCGCCCCAAAATAGAATGGAAGTTAATAAATCAGACAAAGAAATTTGGTGATTTGACCGCATTTAAGGCTACAGGTGAATTTAGGGGAAGAAATTATACAGCATGGTATATTCGTGAAATCCCCGTGCCTTATGGCCCATGGAAATTACAAGGTCTTCCGGGTTTAATCGTAGAAGCTTATGATGATAGAAAAGAAATGTTTATTTATTTCAAAAGCTTCGAATTTCCTACAAACAACCAAACACCTATTTCGAAAGTACAAAGAGCTTCCAATGATTCGCAATGTTGGATGACGATACATGAATTTAAAGATATGCTGGTTGAGAGTTTGGAAAGGGCATATAATAAAACGGTAATAATGTCCGAACGGTATGGAGGAGGTGCTCCGGAAAGACCTGTCTTTAGCGATGTTTATATAGAATCCTTCGAAAATTAAGCTTTATTTGTTACGAACCTTAATATTTGCAGTTTCTCTTATTTTACATTCTTTACATTTTTACTCGCAAGAACGAGTTTCCGGACATGTTCTCGATTTTAATAAAAACCCTGTAGTAGGAGCGAACATTGTTGTTGCCAATGAACAAGAAAAGATTTTGGTGTATGGTTTTGCAAATAATCGTGGTTTTTTTAGTGTAGACTTCCCAAAAGATATTCCTTCCAAAGTACTTGTCATCGTTTCAGGCTTGGGGTTTGAAACAAGCCAACACATCATTAATATTGAACCCAATAAATCCGAATACCAAATCACTTTTATTTTGAACGAAAAAGTGGAGCATTTGGATGAGGTAACATTGAAACCCAATGAAAAAATATACAGAACCGGTAATGTTACGAAGATCAATGTGGATGCATTCAAAGACGGCACAGAACAGACAATTGAGGATATCCTACGCGAATTACCTGGAATAGAAATACTACAAGATGGCTCAATAAAGGCACATGGTAGGTTTATTAGCAAATTACTCGTGGAAGGTGATGATTTATTTGATGACAAGTATAAGGTGCTTTCAAAGAACTTAGATGCAAAGATCTTGGATGAGGTCGAAATTATTGATCAATTTGAATCCAATCCAGTCTTATCAAAAGTCACAGAATCAGAAAATGTAGCTTTAAATTTAATTTTAAAGGATGAGTACAAAAATGTTTGGTTTGGCAATGTGGGCCTTGGTTTGGGAAATAACGACAGAATCAAATCTTCAGCAAATATTGGATTGATTAAGAAGAAGGTGAAATTCTTCTATTTAGGGGGCTACAACAATCTTGGACAGACTGGTACTGGGCAAACGGGGAATGCTTCCAAAACAATAAACATAAACACCTTGGTTCAAGAAAAAAGGGTTGAATCTTCTTTGTCGCCAATCTATGAAGTTGCACCAATTCGAATAAATCAAATGGATGAAAAAGACATTGTTTTGAATAATGCATCCCTAAACTCGATAAGTTTGGTGTGCAATCTCAATTCTGAATTAAAAATTAGGGGAACAGGCATTTTTGCCAATGACATAGAGGACCAAATGATTTTCAAAGAGACGTTATTTACTACAGGACAAGAACTTTTTCGATATACTGAAAACCAACATACATCCTTTGAAAAATCCAATGCAACCGGTGAATTAGAACTACAATATTATCCAAGAGAAGAAGCTTATTACAAAAATCTAGTCAAGTTTAATTCCAGCCCGCAATATACTGAAATGCTGAATGGGTTTAATGGTAACGATGTTCAACAGGACTTAACGAACTATGATACTTCTTTTTACAATCATTTTGATTCGAGCCATCTTTTATGGAATAAACACTTAATGCACAACTATGCATATTTTGGTATGCAATCCATTGGGCATAATGGACGGTTGATTTCACCCACTTTATATAACCTTCTAGCGGATGGCGAAGTTGGGGAAGTACATCACATATCCGATGGTTTTTCTAAAATTTATGGGGTCATATCCAAATTGATTTTCAACCAAAAAAAATATAAACAATCATTGGAATTAGAGAATCAGAAAAAAAAAGTAACTAGAGAGAATCAATTTATTGTCAACAAAAATCATCAGGGTGCACATATTGATTCATTGGAAAATCATATCACATTTGATTCCAATAAATTTCAGGCTTCATTCAATTCCTCCTTCGACATATCAGAACATCTTAGAGTAAAAACAGAATTCTCAATTGAACATTTGAACATAAATTTTGATCAATCTTTTTTCTCTAAATGGATGTTAATCCCGAAAATCATATTACGTATCAGAAATACGTCAATTGGAAGTTTTGGTCTAGACTATCAAAGAGATTTTACTGAACCATTGCTAGACTATTTTCTGATGAATTTTCAACTCACAGGTTACCAATCTTTCAAAAAGGGCGTTGATTTTATCAATGTGCCCAGAAAAAATCAATTTAGTTTCCATTATCAAATAGCAAATAAAATCAAGACACAACAATTGACACTAAAGTCAAAATTCAAAAGAAATGAAGCTGAGTATGCTCAAAATATTCAAATTGATGAATCAATTATTCTTAAAGGATATGATTTTGTGAAAGGCGGAACTAATTTTACTACTACATTGGATTACACCTCCTTTTTTAAAAAATTGAATTTTTCATCCAATTTAGGAGCGAATATCAATTGGTCCAAACTTCCATATAAACTGAATACAAGTAATTTTTCAAACCTTGGGTTGTTTTCTAAAGGAATCAATATTTCTGGGACAACATATTTTGAATTTCCAGTAAATCTTGATTTTGATTTCAGTAGCAACTGGACTAGGTCCAATTACAATGGTATAGTGTCGTACTCTAATTGGATTAATCTGTCAGCCAATCTATTATTGAAAATAAACAAGGAAATATCAGGGTCTTTTTCCAATAAATATCTCAAAATGCCAAATGCTACATATTTTAGTGAAGACTTCGATGTGCATTACACACCTCAAAATTCGAAATTTTCATATCAAATAATGGGCAATAATATTGCCAATCAAAGGATTTTTACAATTTTAAATATTGATGAATATTCAACCACGAGCACACAAATTAAACTCATACCCAGATATATATTGGCGTCGATTAAATACCGTTTTTAAATTCTCCAAGTTTACACGTGTATCAAACCCCCAAATTCATAATATTTTTTTGTACCATTGATGTATGAAAGTAAATCAACAAGTCATTATCGAAGTAACTATTATCCCAAAAATGGGGTGATACGGACTTTCAATTGACTGAAAAAGGCCTGTATCCCATACGATACGGGCCTTTTTCATTACAATAAAATTAATTGAATGTTGGAATTTTAATCAATCTAAAAACCTGAAATACAGTAATTTATGTTTATTATGTTTCCAGTGGATTTAAACAGCCAACAACTGTTAAAAATCTAGGGCTTTTTAAACATTTATCTTTGAATTGCGGTATATATTCAGAAGAATACTGTATTTGAATGAAATTTGACAATGGAATTGAACAAGTTTAGTAAGAAAGTAACTCAAGACCCAACGCTGCCAGCCGCTCAGGCCATGTTGCATGCGATTGGACTAACAGACGAAGATCTACAAAAACCTTTAATTGGAATAGCGAGCACAGGGTACGAGGGCAACCCCTGCAACATGCACCTAAATGATTTGGCCCTCGACGTAAAAAAGGGAGTGGAGTCCTCCAATTTGGTGGGGCTTATCTTCAATACCATTGGGGTGAGTGATGGAATTTCCAATGGAACCCCGGGGATGAGGTATTCGTTACCGTCAAGGGATATTATTGCAGATTCCATTGAAACCGTGATCCATGCCATGAGTTATGATGGTTTGGTGACGGTGGTAGGGTGCGATAAAAATATGCCAGGTGCCCTAATGGCTCAGTTGCGATTGAACAGGCCATCCATTTTGGTCTATGGTGGAACCATTGCACCAGGATGCCACAACAACAAAAAACTCGATATTATCTCGGCTTTTGAGGCCTACGGACAAAAAGTGGCCGGAGCTATTGATGAGAAAGAATATAAAGAAGTCATCCACAAGGCCTGTCCAGGAGCAGGAGCCTGTGGAGGGATGTACACCGCCAACACTATGGCATCTGCCATTGAAGCTATGGGCATGTCCATGCCGTTCAACTCTTCAATCCCAGCAGTGAACGATAAAAAACAAGCGGATTGTGAAGCGTCGGGCGCTGCCTTGTACCATTTGCTGAAAGAAGATATCAAACCAAGGGACATCGTGACCAAAAGGTCCTTGGAAAACGCATTTAGGTTAGTGACCGTGCTAGGAGGGTCAACCAATGCCGTACTTCACTTTATGGCCATAGCACACGCCGCCGAGGTGGACTTTACGTTGGAGGACATCACAAGAATTAGTGAATCCACCCCTTTGTTGGCCGATTTAAAGCCAAGTGGAAAGTATTTGATGGAGGACCTTCATAAAGTTGGAGGAGTTCCTGCCGTATTGAAATATATGCTGAAGGAAGGTATGCTTCATGGTGATTGTATGACCGTTACAGGAAAAACCTTGGCAGAAAACTTGTTGGATGCCCCGGATTTGGCGGAAGGTCAGGACATTATCAGAAAGAAGGAGCAACCCATTAAAGATACAGGTCATATTCGTATATTATATGGAAACCTTGCTTCAGAAGGTGCCGTTGCAAAAATCACAGGTAAGGAAGGTCTCGAATTTACAGGGACTGCTCGTGTTTTTGATAGTGAAGTAGCTGTTAATGAAGGCATCCACACAGGCAAGGTCCAAAAGGGCGATGTGGTGGTCATCCGTTACGAAGGCCCAAAAGGAGCGCCTGGAATGCCCGAAATGTTGAAGCCCACTTCCGCTATTATGGGAGCAGGTCTTGGAAAAGATGTAGCCTTGATCACTGATGGTAGGTTCTCCGGAGGTTCCCACGGATTCGTGGTGGGCCACGTGTCCCCCGAAGCACAGGTGGGTGGTGGAATAGCCCTTGTGAAAGATGGTGATGAGATTACCATTGACGCTGTCAAGAACACCATTAACATTAACATATCGGACGAGGAGTTCGAGCAACGAAGAAAAGAATGGAAGCAACCCGAACTTAAAGTTAAATCGGGAAGCTTGTACAAATATGCCAAAACGGTATCATCCGCAGCAAAAGGCTGTGTAACCGATTTGTTTTAATTATTATGATAGGGGTATCTCCCTAAATACAGGCTTATGGAGACATTAAAAGCAGAAAAAAAAGATAGTAAAAGTCAAAAAGCGATCAGAATTACTGGCGCCGAGGCGATTATACATTGTTTGCTCGCCGAAGGAGTGGATTTGATATATGGCTACCCTGGTGGTGCCATTATGCCCGTTTATGACGAATTATATAAGTTTCAAGACAAACTGACCCATATCCTGACGCGTCACGAGCAAGGTGCCACTCATGCCGCACAAGGCTACGCCAGGGTTACAGGTAGAGTAGGGGTTGCCATGGCGACATCTGGGCCTGGCGCCACCAATTTGGTGACCGGAATTGCCGATGCTCAGATAGACTCCACGCCAATGGTTTGTATTACGGGTCAGGTAACGAGAAGTCTTTTGGGTTCGGATGCCTTTCAAGAAACGGATATCGTAGGGATTTCCACACCTGTGACCAAGTGGAACTACCAGATTACCAAAGTAGAAGAGATCCCAGAAATCATGGCAAAGGCATTTTACATTGCCCGGTCAGGAAGGCCAGGGCCCGTATTGGTGGATATTACCAAAAATGCGCAGTTTGATGAACTTGACTTTGTATATGAAAAGTGTACGGCTGTACGAAGCTACAAACCCGTGCCTAAGCCGCAACCAAGTAGTCTTGAAAAGGCAGCAGAGCTCATCAATAGCGCTAAAAAGCCTTTTATCGTATTTGGTCAGGGTGTTATTTTGGGAGAAGCCGAGGCTGAACTCAAAGCTTTGGTGGAAAAAGCTGGAATCCCTGCAGCATGGACCATTCTTGGTCTTTCTGCCATGGAGACCGACCATCCGCTAAATGTGGGTATGGTGGGCATGCATGGAAATTATGGCCCAAATATGCTTACCAATGAATGCGATGTGCTCATTGCCATAGGAATGCGTTTTGATGATCGTGTAACAGGTGACTTGAACACCTATGCAAAACAGGCCAAGATTATTCATTTTGAAATAGACCCTGCAGAAGTCAATAAAAACGTAAAAGTCGATGTTGCTGTTTTGGGCAATGCCAAGGAAACATTGGAACAGATTCTACCAATGCTCGATGAAAAAGAGCACAAGGAATGGAAGGCCGAGTTTGATAAAATGTATCAAATTGAATACGATGCTCTGATCAACAAAGATATCTATCCCACTAAGGAGGGCTTGACCATGGGGGAGGTGATCGAACAGATCAATGTGGCCTCTGGACAAAAAGCAGTTATTGTTTCTGATGTGGGGCAACACCAAATGATCGCATGTCGATATGCCAAGTTCAAGCAATCCAAGAGTAACATTACTTCTGGAGGTTTGGGAACTATGGGATTTGGGCTTCCCGCTGCCATCGGTGCGAAAATGGGGGCCATGGATCGCGAAGTGGTCGCTATTATTGGAGACGGTGGTTATCAAATGACCATTCAGGAGCTTGGTGTTATTTTCCAACACAATGTACCTGTGAAGATCGTGGTATTGAACAACGACCACTTGGGGATGGTACGCCAATGGCAAGAACTATTCTTTGACAGGCGCTATGCATCCACGGTAATGACCAACCCGGATTTTGTAAAAATCGCGGAAGGATATCATATCAAATCAAGAAGGGTTACCGAAAGAGGAGACCTTCAAGATGCAGTAGAAGAAATGATGGCGTCCAAAGACCCTTACTTTTTGGAAGTGAAAGTGGAAAAAGAGGACAACGTATTCCCTATGATACCATCAGGAGCATCCGTTTCAGACATCAGATTAAAATAAAAACAGATTAACCTCGATGAAGGAAAAGCTTATTTTGCTTTATCGGGGCACAAGCGTATAAAGCACTATGGAAAAACAATGGTATACCATCTCGGTGTATTCCGAAAATCATGTGGGGTTGCTCAATAGAATATCTGGAATATTTTTAAAGCGACACATCAATATTGAAAGTTTAAATGTTTCAAAATCAGAGATAGAGGGTGTTTCTAAATTCACGATTGTGGTTTTTACCACCGAGGATTGGACACGAAAAATCGTAGGTCAGATAGAAAAACAAATAGAGGTCATCAAGGCATATTATCATACCGATGATGAAACCATTTATCAAGAATCTGCCTTGTTTAAAATTGCTTCACATTTGTTGTTCGATGAACGTCAGATACAAAACATCATCAAAGAAAGCAATGCGCAGATCGTTACCGTGAACCGTGAGTTTTTTGCATTGGCCAAAACGGGTCGTAGGCACGAAATCGACGAAATGCACGATGCATTGGAACCTTACGGTATTATGCAGTTCGTGCGCTCGGGCAGGATAACGGTGACCAAGGCAGCAATGCCCATTAGCGAAATATTACAGGAATTTCAAGAAAACTAAATAGCATAAAATCAAATATTAAAAATGGCAAATTACTTTAACACACTATCACTTCGCGAACAACTGACACAGTTGGGAAAATGTAGATTTATGGATTCCAGCGAGTTCGCTGATGGTGTTACCGCACTAAAAGGAAAGAAAATTGTAATTGTTGGGTGTGGTGCCCAAGGGTTGAACCAGGGGTTGAACATGCGTGACTCCGGATTGGATATTTCGTATGCCCTTCGTCCAGCGGCTATAAAGGAAGAAAGACAATCCTTTAAAAACGCAAAAGAGAACAACTTTGTAGTGGGTACTTATGAGGAATTGATTCCGGATGCTGACCTGGTCATCAACCTAACACCGGATAAACAGCACACCAATGTGGTAAGCACAGTAATGCCTTTGATGAAAAAAGGGGCCACCTTATCATACTCCCATGGTTTCAATATTGTGGAAGAAGGAATGCAGGTGCGTGAGGACCTTACCGTGATCATGGTAGCACCAAAAAGTCCAGGTTCCGAGGTGCGTGAAGAGTACAAAAGAGGATTTGGTGTGCCAACCTTGATTGCCGTTCACCCAGAAAATGATCCAGAAGGGAAAGGTTTGGAGCAGGCCAAAGCATATGCTGCAGGAACAGGAGGGGACAAGGCCGGAGTTCTTGAATCATCATTTGTGGCGGAAGTAAAGTCAGATTTGATGGGAGAGCAGACCATTCTTTGCGGTTTGTTACAAACAGGATCTATTCTTTCCTTCAACAAAATGATCGAAAAAGGAATCGATGAAGCATACGCCTCCAAATTGATTCAGTATGGTTGGGAAACTATTACGGAAGGTTTGAAACAAGGAGGTATCACCAATATGATGGACCGTTTGTCCAATCCAGCCAAGATCAAGGCTTTTGATTTGGCAGAAGAGTTGAAGCAAATCATGCGTCCATTGTTCCAAAAGCATATGGACGATATTATGAGCGGACATTTCTCCAAAACCATGATGGAGGACTGGGCCAATGGCGATAAAAACCTATTGGATTGGAGAGCTGCCACAGGGGAAACTGCTTTTGAAAAAACACCAGCCGGAGATATGGAAATCGCTGAGCAAGAATATTACGACAATGGGGTGTTGATGGTCGCTTTTGTGAAATCCGGTGTGGAATTGGCCTACGAGACCATGACCGAATCCGGAATTATCGGTGAGTCCGCTTACTACGAATCGTTGCACGAGACGCCATTGATCGCAAACACCATTGCAAGAAAGAAATTGTTCGAAATGAACCGTGTAATCTCGGATACGGCAGAGTACGGTTGTTACTTGTTCGATCATGCTTGTAAGCCACTTTTGACCGACTTTATGAAGAAAGTGGATACGGACATCATCGGTAAGCACTTTGGTGAAGGCAAGGATACCGGGGTGGACAATGTAAGGTTGATCGCGGTGAACAAGGCTATCCGTGAGCACGACGTGGAAGTCGTTGGTGCTAGATTACGTGCATCGATGACGGCAATGAAGCCAATCGGATAATCCAAAAACCATTGGCCCTATGAACGAAACTGTGGAAATCTATTTTCCGCAAATAGCGGATATTTATCAAGCAGCAAAGACCATTGCCCAAGTGGCAGAAGTAACGCCTTTGCAGCAAAGTATCCGCTATTCCAAAACCCATGGGGCCAATATTCTTCTTAAACGGGAAGACCTTCACCGTGTACGTAGCTATAAAATACGTGGGGCATACAACAAAATAAGCTCCCTTGGTCAAAATCAATTGGATAGCGGTGTGGTGTGTGCCAGCGCTGGGAACCACGCACAGGGCGTTGCCTTTGCCTGTAGTCATTTACGGGTAAGAGGCACCATTTATATGCCCGTAGTCACTCCAAAGCAGAAAATAGACCAGACCAAGATGTTCGGCGGGGAATGGGTCGATGTGGTTCTGGAAGGGGACACCTTTGACGATTCCAAGAAAGCAGCCGAATTGTTCTGCGAGCAAGAAGGCAAAACCTTTGTCCATCCGTTTGATGATGAAAAAACCATTGAGGGTCAAGCAACGGTTGGTTTGGAGATATTGCAACAATCCAGCGAGCCCATCGATTATGTTTTTGTGGCTGTTGGTGGCGGTGGATTGGCATCGGGACTTTGCGGTACGTTCCAGGCATTATCGCCCAATACAAAAATAATAGGGGTGGAGCCCGAAGGAGCACCATCCATGCTAAAATCAATTGAACAGGGGGAGTTGGTGGAACTGGAAAAGATAGATAAGTTTATTGATGGAGCGGCTGTTCAAAAAGTTGGGTCGCTGACCTATCCCATTTGCAAGGAATATCTGTACAAAATGGTGACTGTTCCCGAAGGAAAAGTATGCCAGACCATTTTGGACCTCTATAACAGGGATGCTATTGTGGTGGAGCCCGCTGGCGCCCTAACTATTGCTGCCCTGGATTATTTTAAGGAAGAAATCAAGGATAAAAATGTGGTTTGTGTGGTAAGTGGAAGCAACAACGACATTACCCGCACCGCCGAAATCAAGGAAAGGGCCTTGCTATACGCCCAATTGAAGCACTATTTTATTGTGAGGTTTCCACAGCGTCCAGGAGCGCTGAAGGAATTTGTAGTTGATATCTTGGGTCCAAACGACGATATTACACATTTTGAGTATTCCAAAAAATCGAGTAGAGAAAATGCACCTGCCATTGTTGGGGTGGAACTAAAATCGCCCGATGACCTCGAGCCTTTGGTCCAAAGGATGAAGGAAAACAATTTCTTTGGGGATTATCTCAACAATAAACCTGATTTGTTCCAGTATTTGGTGTGATGCCACCAACATTTTCAAGCATCATTATTATAAAGTTTGGTTTTCAATAGATACAAAAGGCCACCTATAAAAACAGTGTGATTTTCAATGGTTTTTATGTTAGCTTTGTGTAGCATGGGTGACCATTTATCAACACTAATCGCTTAAACAACAACTAATGGCAACAAATACAACAGCAATACCGGAAGCTTTTCAAATTACCGAAGAGATTCATCAAAAAACATATTTGGTCAATGGGGAACTGCGTAAATGGGACGGGGATACTACCCCCGTGATCTCCACCATATCATCCACGGAGGAATATGTGCCAACTACTTTGGGAAGTGTGCCCGATATGGGAGAGCCCGAGGCAATGGATGCTCTGGATGCAGCTCTGTCGGCATATGATAGGGGACAAGGGCTTTGGCCTACCATGAAAGTAAAGGACCGTATTGAGTGTATGGAGACGTTTGTGAAGAAAATGGAGCAAAAGCGGGAACAAGTAGTAAAGCTTTTGATGTGGGAGATAGGGAAGTCCAAACCAGATTCCTACAAAGAATTCGATCGTACCGTTGAATATATTTATGATACCATCGAGGATTACAAACAGCTAGACCGTGATTCGGCAAAGTTTCAGAAACACGATGGTGTTTACGCCCATATCCGTAGAGGTCCGCTTGGGGTGGTATTATGTCTTGGGCCATACAATTATCCATTGAACGAAACCTTTGCCTTGTTGATTCCTGCCATCATAATGGGAAACACTACAATTTTTAAACCTGCAAAGCATGGTGTTTTGTTGATCACACCGCTTTTGGAGGCGTTTCAGAGCAGTTTTCCCAAAGGAGTGGTGAATATACTTTTTGGTAGGGGAAGGGCTGTAGCAGCGCCAATAATGAAAACTGGAAAGGTGGACGTGTTGGCCTTGATCGGTAACAGTAAATCGGCCAATGCGTTGCAGGACCAGCATCCAAAAAGTAACAGGTTGCGATTGGTTTTGGGTCTAGAGGCCAAAAACCCGGCCATTGTGCTTCCGGATGCCGAGTTGGACCTGACCATCAACGAATGTATTTCAGGTACATTGTCCTTCAACGGGCAGCGCTGTACCGCTTTAAAGGTGGTTTATGTGCACGACGAAGTAAAAGATGATTTCCTGAAGCGTTTCGCAGAGAAAGTAGATGGATTGAAATTCGGGAACCCTTGGGACGATGGTGTGAATTTGACCCCACTCCCCGAGCCTGATAAGCCTGCCTATATTCAGGAGTTGTTGGATGATGCTTTGGCCAAAGGGGCCAAGATCATCAACAAAAAGGGAGGCAAGCATTTTGATAATTACATATGGCCTGCAGTACTGTACCCTGTGACAAAAGATATGCGAGTATATCAAGAAGAACAGTTTGGCCCTATAATTCCCGTGCTTTCTTTTAAAGATATAGAAGAGCCTTTGGACGATATGGCAGAATCCAACTACGGACAGCAGGTAAGCTTGTTCGGCAAGGATGTATATACTTTGTCTCCACTTATTGATACTTTGGCAAACTTGGTTTGCCGCGTAAACCTGAACAGTTCCTGTCAACGTGGACCGGATGTGTACCCATTTACGGGTAGAAAAGATTCTGCGCAGTCCACTTTGAGTGTACACGATGCGTTGCGTTCCTTCTCCATCCGAACATTTGTGGCTTTCAAGGACAATAGTTTGAACAACCAGACCGTGGAGCAATTAATGGAAGCTAAAGTGAGCAACTTCTTGAGCACGGATTACATCTTGTAAAAGAAAGTTCTCAGAACTAAAAAAGCCCCGAAATTCGGGGCTTTTTTATTGGTTTTATGTGAAGTTGGTTAAATGTTCTTTGCCAACCAGTCGCCAACTTCGCTGGTCTTGTATGATTTTCCACCATCGGAAAGATCTTCGGTAACTACACCTTCGGCCAATGATCTGTTCACTACCTCACGGATGGCTTCGGCTTCGTTTTTAAGACCAAAAGCCGTTTCGAACATCATTGCGGCGGATAAAACAGTTGCCAATGGATTGGCAATATCTTTTCCAGCTGCTTGTGGGTAAGAACCATGAATAGGCTCGAACAAAGATGTTTTTTCGCCCAAAGAAGCTGATGGCATCAATCCCATAGATCCGGAAATCACAGATGCTTCATCTGTTAGAATGTCTCCGAACAAGTTTTCTGTGATCAAAACGTCGTAAGCACTCGGCCATTGTACCAAACGCATGGCTACGGCATCCACAAATTCATAGGATACTTCCACTTCAGGATACTCTTTTTCCAATTTCTGAACGGTTTCCCTCCATAAACGTGAAGTTTCCAACACGTTGGCCTTGTCCACGCAACAAAGCTTTTTGGAGCGCTGCATGGCCATTTCAAAACCTTTTTTGGCCAAACGCTCTACTTCTGCGCGTGTGTAGGTGCAGGTATCATAAGCGGTGTTGTCGTTATCCTCACGGCCTCTTTTACCAAAATAGATGCCTCCTGTCAGTTCACGAAGGAAAACAAGGTCGGTACCCTCAATTCTTTCTTTTTTCAAAGGAGATTTTTCTATCAATGAAGGAAATGTAAAGGTTGGACGAACGTTGGCGAACAACCCCAGTTTTTGTCGCATTTTCAACAAACCTTGCTCAGGGCGTACCTTGGCGGATGGGTCATTGTCAAAACGTGGATGACCGATTGCGCCAAAAAGAACGGCGTCGGCAGCAACACAGGCTTCGTGGGTTTCATCCGGGTAAGGTTCACCAACGGCATCAATCGCTGCAGCGCCGGTTAGGGCAGGGGTCCAGCTAATTTCGTGACCGAACTTTGCAGCTACAGCATCGGATACTTTTACGGCTTGATCAATTACTTCGGGGCCAATCCCATCTCCGGCCAAGAGCGCTATGTTTAGTTTCATTATATCAATTATCGGTTATCAATAAAAATTATCAAAGTCTGTTATACTAAATTCAACATTTTTTCCGTGGCTTTAATGGCGGATACCGTTTGGTCCGAATCTAGCCCACGGGTGGTAAACTCCTTTTCTTTGGTCTGCCATGTGATCACCGTTTCGCAAAGTGCATCGGAATTACTGCCTGGAGGGATCCGCACGGCATAATCCACTAGTTTGGGTAATTCACGTCCCTCTTTTTTATATACCTTTTTCAAAGCGTTGATAAAAGCATCGAATTGTCCATCTCCCTGAGCATTTTCCTCATAAGTCTTCCCCTCAATTTCAATGGAAAGGGTGGTGGAGGGTTTCAATCCTTTGGAATGTGTTAAGACATATGATTTTACAAAAACCTTCTGCTGATGCAGATTGCTGTCCAATACATCGGAAATGATGTAGGGCAGGTCATCTTTTGTGACGCGTTCTTTCTTGTCGCCAAGTTCAATGATCCGTTCGGTGACCTTTTTCAGTTCATCATCGTTCAAGGTCAATCCAAGCTCCTGAAGATTCTTTTGGATGTTTGCCTTTCCTGATGTTTTGCCCAACGCATATTTACGCTTTCTACCAAAACGCTCTGGCAATAAATCATTAAAGTATAAATTCTTTTTACTATCTCCATCTGCATGTATGCCAGCTGTTTGTGTAAACACATTATCTCCAACAATAGGTTTGTTGTCAGGTATGCTGAAACCTGTAAAGGCGGATACCAGCTTGCTTACTTTGTAAAGGGATGATTCCTTCACGCCAATCTTGATTTCCGGTAAAAAGTCATTGATTACCGCCACGGCGCTGGCCAAAGGTGCATTGCCCGCACGCTCGCCCATCCCGTTTACGGTAAGGTGCAACCCATGGGCGCCAGCTTTTAAAGCCTCCATCACGTTGGCTACGCTCAAATCGTAATCGTTGTGACCATGAAAATCAAAATGGGTACTTGGGTACCGTTCAATGATTTCCTTGAAAAACTCTCCTGTCTCGGTATGGGTCAGCACACCCAAGGTATCCGGTAACAGAATTCGTTTAATGGGTTGTTGGGTCAGAAAATCCAAAAACTGAAAAACATACTCTTTGGAATTCCGCATTCCATTGCTCCAATCTTCCAAGTAAACATTGGTTTCAATACCGAGTTTCTGTGCTTCTGAAACCACATTTTCAATTTCTGTAAAATGCTGTTTTGGAGTCTTTTTGAGCTGATGGGTTAAATGGTTCAATGAACCCTTGGTGAGCAGGTTTTGAACTTTTGCTCCTGCTTCTTGCATCCACTTAAGAGAAACCCCATTGTCCACAAAAGTGAGTACTTCAACTTTGGAAATATATCCTTCGGCAGCGGCCCAATCGGTTATGTTTTTAACCGCTTGCAACTCTCCTTCGGAAACACGTGCGGAAGCCACTTCAATGCGGTCCACCTTGAGTTCTTCCAACAAGAGTTTGGCCAAGGTAAGTTTTTCCGAAGCCGAAAAGGAAACCCCAGAGGTTTGCTCACCATCCCGTAGGGTGGTGTCCATAATTTCTATGGTACGTGTTTTCATTTTTTAGTGCCGTAGTGTTCCGAGCAATTGATTATAAGGGCGTGCTTTCGGCGTATTTCTCAATATCTTTCTGGATGTTCAGTAAGTAATCGATATCATCAAAACCATTGAGCATATTGCCTTTTTTATAATCGTTGATGTCAAAGCTTTCGTGTTCTCCCGTAGCTAAAATGGTAATCTTTTGTTCCGGTAGATTGATTTCCAATTCTGATTTTGGGTCTGCTTCGATTGCCTTGAAGATTTTATCCAAAAACTCAGGGCTCACTTGAACTGGAAGTACACCGATGTTCAGGCAGTTGCCTCTAAAAATATCTGCAAAAAAGCTGGATACCACACAGCGGAAACCATAATCATAAACCGCCCAAGCTGCGTGCTCTCTGGAAGAACCTGAACCGAAGTTTTTTCCTCCCACCAGGATTTTTCCTGAGTAGATGGGATTGTTCAGTACAAATTGTTCTTTTGGTGTTCCATCGGAATTATATCTCCAGTCTCGGAACAAATTGTCTCCAAATCCCTTACGCTCGGTAGCTTTTAGAAATCGTGCTGGGATGATCTGATCGGTATCCACATTTTCGATAGGTAATGGTACCGCTGTACTTGTTAGTATGTTGAATTTATCGTAAGCCATCTTATTTCGATTATCAGTTATTCAATTATCAATTGCCAATTGATTGTTAATTGCCAATTGTTTATTGCTCATTGTTTATAGTTACGCCAATACTTCTTCTCTCATTAATTCCCTTGGGTCGGTTACTTTTCCTGTAATGGCTGCAGCTGCGGCCACCAAAGGACTTGCCAATAGTGTACGTGCTCCAGGACCTTGTCGTCCTTCAAAGTTTCTGTTGGAAGTACTTACGGCATATTTCCCAGCTGGGATTTTATCATCGTTCATGGCCAAACAAGCGGAGCAGCCCGGCTCTCTCAATTCAAAACCAGCTTCGGTCAAAATATCCAAGATACCTTCTTCTTTGATGGCCTCTTCCACTTTGTGGGAACCGGGGACCAACCAAGCAGTCACGTTGTCGGCTTTTTTCTTTCCTTTTATGATTGAGGCAAAGGCTCTAAAATCTTCAATTCTACCATTGGTACAGCTGCCAAGGAATACGAAATCAATAGGTTTGCCTACCATGGCTTCACCTTCGTTATAGTTCATGTATTCCAAGGATTTTTTGTAGGTGGCAGGAGAACCGTCGATGCTTTCTGCCATAGGAATATCCTTGCTGATACCGATGCCCATCCCAGGGTTGGTACCGAAAGTGATCATAGGTTCTATCTCGCTGGCATCAAAAGTCACCTCTTTGTCAAACTCGGCGTCATCATCAGAATAAAGGGTGCTCCAATATTCCATGGCAGCATCCCAATCCTTGCCTTTTGGCGTGTATTCCCTTCCTTTAATGTATTCAAACGTGGTTTCGTCGGGAGCGATCATACCTCCACGGGCACCCATTTCAATACTGAGGTTACAAACCGTCATCCGGCCTTCCATGGACATATTTTTGAAGACATCTCCTGCATATTCGGCAAAATAGCCGGTTGCACCGGAGGTGGACAGTTTAGAAATGATGAAAAGTGCTACATCCTTTGGCGTTACCGCTTCACTCAACTCTCCATTTACATTGATGCGCAAACTCTTTGGTTTGGGCTGCATAATGCATTGTGTGGATAATACCATTTCCACTTCACTGGTTCCGATACCAAAGGCAATGGCCCCAAATGCACCATGTGTAGAGGTGTGGGAATCACCACAAACAATGGTGGCACCGGGGACGGTAATTCCGTTTTCCGGGCCAATTACGTGTACAATTCCATTTTTCTTATGTCCAAGTCCCCAATATGGAATGTTGTGGGCGTTGGCGTTTTCTTCCAAAGCCTTTAGTTGATTGGCGGACAATGGGTCCTTAACGGGCAAGTGTTGGTTTCGTGTTGGGGTATTGTGGTCTGCCGTTGCAAAAGTGCGCTCTGGGTACAATACTTTTATTCCTCGGTTCTTTAATCCTAAAAAAGCTACGGGACTCGTTACCTCATGAACCAAATGCCTGTCTATAAAGAGTACATCCGGACCGTTCTCAATATGCTTTACCACGTGGGAATCCCAAACTTTATCAAATAGTGTCTTGCTCATTGTGTCTTCAATAATTTGTAAGCCTACAAAGTTAAAATTTGTATGTAAAACCGGTTTTCGGTTAGTGGTAAAATTACGATGTTCAACCGCAATTTCAATAGGTTGTTTTTAAAGTTAACAAATCTTAAGAGTTGATATTCAGTTTGTAACAAAGATGTACGGCGAATTGTCCAACCTTTCAATTACAAACCTAAATCGCTGCTAACTAATATAATTCCAAATGGTTTTGTTGGCCATCATTTTGGAATAGGCATTTAAGATGGGCGCGTTTTCGGCTTTTTCCAGTTTTGGGTCGTGCTTCAGTAGTTGAATCGCATGATAACGAGCCGTTTTTAGAATTTGGTTGTCCTTAACGATGTCCGCTATTTTGAGGTTCAACATACCGCTCTGTTGAGTGCCCATTAAATCGCCAGGCCCACGAAGTTTAAGGTCGACCTCCGCGATCTCAAAACCATCGTTGGTGCCCACCATGGTTTGTAAACGGGTTTTGGCATCTTCGGATAGTTTGTGTCCTGTCATTAAAATACAAAAGCTTTGTTCTGCACCTCGGCCCACTCGACCCCGGAGCTGGTGCAATTGAGACAGTCCAAACCGTTCTGCGCTTTCAATGATCATAACAGAGGCATTCGGTACGTTCACGCCTACTTCAATGACCGTCGTGGCAATCATAATTTGGGTTTCGCCCTTAACAAAACGCTCCATTTCGTAATCTTTGTCGGTAGGTTTCATTTTTCCGTGCACAATGGAAATTTGATACTCGGGTTGTGGAAAATCACGGACAATGCTTTCATAGCCATCCATCAAGTCCTTGTAATCAAGTGCTTCAGATTCTTGGATAAGTGGATATACAATATAAATCTGCCTTCCTTTTTTGATTTCATCTTTTATAAACCCAAACACCTTAAGTCGATTGCTGTCATATCTATGGACCGTTTTAATGGGTTTTCTACCAGGAGGAAGCTCATCAATCACCGAGATATCCAAATCACCGTACAGACTCATCGCAAGGGTTCTTGGAATAGGAGTGGCCGTCATCACCAAAATATGGGGAGGCGTTTGGTTTTTATGCCAAAGTTTGGACCGTTGTGCCACGCCGAATCGGTGCTGTTCGTCCACTATGGCCAAGCCAAGGTTTTTGAACTGCACTTTATCCTCCAAAACCGCGTGGGTGCCGACCAGAATGTTCAAATTGCCATTTTCGAGCTGATTGTGCAGCAAGGTGCGTTCGGATTTTTTCGTGGAGCCTGTCAACAAGGCAATCTTAACGTCCATATTTTCCAAAAGTTCCTTGAGACCATTATAGTGCTGCGTAGCCAGAATTTCGGTCGGGGCCATCAAACAGGTTTGGAAACCGTTGTCAATGGCCAGCAGCATGCACATTAAGGCCACAATTGTTTTACCTGAGCCCACATCACCTTGTAACAAGCGGTTCATTTGGGCATTGCTGCCCAAATCGTTTCGGATTTCCTTGATCACCTTTTTTTGTGCCTTTGTAAGTTCAAAAGGCAAGTGGTTTTCAAAGAATTCGGTGAACTTTTCACCCACAGCCTCAAAAGGCATTCCTTTGATTTTTTGCTTGCGGAGCATTTTTTTTGAAATGAGCTGCAATTGCACAAAAAACAACTCTTCAAATTTTAGTCGAAACTGCGCTCTGGCCAATAATTCCTGATTCTTCGGGAAATGAATGTTGAAAAGAGCGG
Organism: [Muricauda] lutisoli (nom. illeg.); assembly: GCF_017313105.1. Lineage (GTDB taxonomy): Bacteria > Bacteroidota > Bacteroidia > Flavobacteriales > Flavobacteriaceae > Flagellimonas > Flagellimonas lutisoli. The sequence continues at coordinate 941,981 of NZ_JAFLND010000001.1, forward strand.
AACTCTTCGAAATCAATTTTAACTCTTCCATAATCGTGGGCGACAAAGATTCTGGAAACTTACCCTGGCATTCCAGGAACAATTGTTGGATCATTTTGCCAATGACTCGATTTGTGATGCCTTTATTGCTCAATTTCTCCGTAGAAGGGTATATGGGCTGCATCACCATTTTTAACCCCTGTTGATGTTTTTGTAAGGTCTCCATTTCGGGGTGCGGCATCGAGAATGTGCTTCCGTATTTGTTCACCCTGCCAAAAACTACGTAGGGTTCGTTCAATTTTAAATTTTCCTTGATCCATTTATGGCCACGGAACCAAACCAGGTCCATTTGTCCGGTTTCATCCAAAAAGGTCGCTACTAAACGCTTCCCTCGTTTCTGCTCTACTGTTTTTATATGGACGATCTTTCCCACTACCTGCACATCGGCACCACTGGGCTGTAGTTGATTTATTTTGTAATAACTGGTTCGATCTAGATAGCGGTTGGGGAACAGGTGCAACAGGTCCCTAAAGGTCTCAATGCCCAATTCGGCCTTTAGGGCTTCGGCCCGGTTGGGGCCAACACCTTTCAAATATGCTATGGGAGTTTGCAGAAAATTGGGATTCATCGAACTAAAATATGTAATTTGGAAGGACTTTTGATAAGATGATGGTATGAAGCTGAGCCCCATAGTTGTTTTTTTCTTATTGGTACAGTTCCTGTCCGGCCAAATTCAGGATAAGGTCAACTTTGTCCATGCCGATGTTGTGATCGAACCCATACCTGTTGAGAACCGCATAAATGGGAGGGTAACGTATCAATTCAATGTACTGGAAGATGTGAATTCCATTTTTTTGGATGCTGTAAACCTTGAATTTTTAAATGTTTCTTTTGATGGTGTAAAAGTAGATTACGATTACAATGGCAAAAGAATCACCGTGAATAAAGAGTTTAAAAGCGGGGGGAACCATACCGTGTCAATGGATTATGTGGCAAAACCAAAACAAACAGTATATTTTTTAGGATGGGACGATGCCGTTGGAAACAATGAGCAGGTTTGGACCCAGGGCCAAGGAAAATATACCAGTCATTGGTTGCCCAGTTTTGATGATATGACAGAAAAGGTTGAGTTTGACCTAGAAATTATCCTAAAAGAGGATTACACCGTAGTTGCCAATGGAAACCTCATTAAAAAGCAGATATTGCCCGATTCCAACGGGTATTTATGGCAGTTTGATATGAAAGAGCCCATGAGCAGTTATCTGGTCGGTTTTGCGATTGGGGACTATGATAAGAAAACGATTGAATCATCTTCGGGAATACCGATTGAACTGTATTACGAACCTTCAGACTTTAAAAAAGTAGAACCCACATACCGACACACCAAACATATTTTCGATTTTTTAGAAGAAGAAATAGGGGTTTCGTATCCATGGCAGAACTACAAACAGGTTCCTGTTCAGGATTTTCTGTACGCAGGGATGGAAAACACCACCTGCACCATATTTTCCAATCAATATGTAATAGACTCCATAGCTTTTATGGACAAAAACTACGTGAACGTCAATGCGCACGAGCTGGCCCACCATTGGTTTGGCGATTTGGTAACAGAAACCAGTAGTGAGCACCATTGGCTGCACGAGGGTTTTGCAACATTTTATGCTTATTTGGCGGAAAAAGACATTTTTGGTGACGACTACTATTATTGGCACTTATTGAATACTGCACAAGCATTGCAGAACTTTTCCGAGGATGATCAGGGCGAAGCATTGCAAAATTCAGGAGCGGGCAGCCTAACCTTCTACGAAAAAGGAGCTTGGGCCTTGGTGATGCTGCAAGATAGAGTGGGAGAGGAGACCTTTAAAAAAGGGATTCAGAACTATCTGAACAAATTCGCATTTAAAAATGTGACCATTTCAAATTTAATGGAGGAGCTGGAAAAGGTATCGAGCGCTGACCTTAAAGATTTTGAGAAATTGTGGTTGAAGAATCCCGATTTCCCTTACGACCAAGTGGTTTCGTTTTTGCAGAAGAAGAATTCATCTATCGAAACCTATTTTTATCTGAAAGATAAAATGGCGGAACAGCCCGATAAAACCGAGGCAATTTTAAAACGCAATTGGAGAAAACTTAAATCGAGTCAATTAAAGGAAAACCTTGTTTTAGATTATGGGGCCAAGTTGTCACCTGAGTTTTTGGGCTCCATTCTGCAGTCTGGAGATTTAAAAACACGGCAAGGGGTAATACTGTCCCAGAACAACATTCCTGTGGAGCTCAAGATTGCGATGGAAGGTCTTTTAAAAGATAAAAGCTATAAGACGGTTGAAGCTGCTTTATATCGTTTGTGGACAGACTTTCCACAAAATAGGAGTAAATACCTCAATGAAACCGATGGAATTAAAGGTTTTCCCAATAAGAACATTCGATTACTATGGTTGACACTGGCCTTGGTCACGCCTGAATATAACACCGATTCAAAGGCACTTTATTTTGATGAATTGAGCGGGTATACTGGTTCTGAACATCATTTTGAGACCCGTTTGATCGCATTTCAGTATTTAAAGAGCATAGGTGGCTTTACGGATACGGTACTAAAAAATCTTGTGGAGTCCTGTAGTCATCATGTGTGGCACTTTAGAAAATCGGCCAGGGAAATATTGAACGACTTTTTGCAATCCGAAGGAAACACTGCCCGCATTAAGGGACTTTACCCTTTGTTAAGTCAGGAAGAAAAACAATATTTGGAGAAAACTTTAGGTGAATGAGGGCATTGGTCATTTCGGGAGGTGGTAGCAAGGGTGCCTTTGCAGGCGGAGTTGCTCAATTTTTGATTCAAGAAGCCAAACACGACTACGATCTTTTTGTAGGAACATCCACCGGGAGCCTTTTAATTTCCCATTTGGCACTGAACAAACTGGATAAGATCAAGGACATTTATTCAAATGTTAATCAACATAGCATTTTTAACAATTGTCCTTTCATCATCAAGAAAAAACATGGGGTCGAGACCATTGCTATCAACCACTGGAACGTACTCAGGAATTTTTTAAAGGGCAAAAAAACCTTTGGTGAGAGCGAAAACCTTCGGAAACTGATCCGAAGGTCCATTACCGTTCAAGAGTTCAACAAACTCAAAAAAAGTAAAATGGATGTGGTGGTCACGGTTTCCAATCTATCTTTGAACCAAGTGGAGTACAAATCCATAAACGATTGTACCTACGACGAGTTTTGTGATTGGATCTGGATATCCTCCAACTATACTCCCTTTATGAGTTTGGCCAAAAAGAACGGCTGTGAATATGCTGATGGTGGTCTGGGAACTTTAGTCCCCATCGAAGAGGCATTGAATCGTGGTGCGACCGAGGTGGATGTAGTGGTGCTACATACCGAGGTAAACCATTTGAACCGTATGTCGTCCAAAAACCCATTTGATCTGATCACTACCATTTTTGGCTTTATGCTCGACCGTATCGAGAACCAAAATATCAGGATCGGTAAATTGGTGGCGAATCAAAAGGATGCCATCATCAATTTTTACTATACGCCAACGGTTCTCACCACAAACTCATTGATCTTTAACAAGGAACGAATGACCTTGTGGTGGAAGCGCGGTTATTTGTACGCCAAGAACAAGAATGAGGAAACAAGCCCCATTGAACCTGAAAAGCAGGAATAGCTTATTTCCAAAGTTCGCTCACCTCTTTTTTAACGTAGGCCAAGGCGGCGTTGGATGGTGACTCCTTTTCCATAGTTTGGTTCAGGATGTCCTCTCGCAATTTATCAGGTGAATCGGTTTCGCTCATTCCAGCGGAACGGATAATCTGTATGGTCGTATTTTTTGCGGTCTTGATGATGTTCCAGCAGGAATCCGACATATAAATCTGTTGCGATAAATTGTGTTCAAATTCCGTTTCAATCTGTTTGATCAAAAGGTTTTCGTAATCACTTTTGTTTTTCCCAGTTGGTGATACACGAACCACTAGACTGTTCAAGGCAATACGTTCCAAAAAAAGGGCCATGCGCTCGTACGCCTGCAATCGGATAGGGAGGGTTTCCTTTTGGGAATCCTTGTGCAATAAAAATCGTCTGCGGCCATCTTCGTTTCGGGTGTGCAATCTAAAAAAGTAGAATGCCACAGCACCAGTAACAACGGCTGGCAGTAAATAAGAAAATAACTGAAGGATTTGATCTCCACTCATAAGGTAGTCTGGTTTTTTATTGATTTTACACTACCAAGAACGCATCAAAACCACAAAAATTATGTTTAATGAAAGGTTATTGGGCCGCTTTGGCGCTTTCTTTTGCCTTGGCATAAAAACCTTTGTAATCGGGTTGTAATTTAATGTTGATGCCTTCCCTGAAATTACCGTCCTTGGCAGAAATTGAAATACCATCTGCAGGAACCTCCAAAGTGCTCACCAATGTTGAAGCAACAGATGCCACTTGATTATAGGTGGGGCCAAATTCGCCAGTAATGTTCAATCCTTCAATTTCAGCTTTAAAGTTGGGGTTGGCCTTGATTACATCGGCAACACCGCCCAACCAAGTTTTCCCCTCTTCGGTCAACTCAGCGGAAGTGTCCGAACCAAAAAGTGTATTCAAACTATTACTTATAATGATAATACCGCCCTCAACACCTACTTTGGCGTTTTCGCCCAAGGTCTGCTTTATTTGTGTCAACGAAACAATGGCAGTAGAGTCGTTGGCGGAAATCATATCGTTGATGCCGCTGAGCTGCTTTTCTTTTCTGGAAAGGGCCGCCATGGCCTTGTTCACGTTTTCGGAATTTTGTTTGGAAAGTTCGGAGAAGTTGCTCAGGTTGCCCAATAGGGTAGCGTTGGCATCTCGCAGGCTTACATTTTCCGCTCTTAAAGCCTCGGCCTCTGCACTGCTGGACGATATTTCCCGTTTTGCCTTGGCCAATTCCTGCTCCACTTTGGAAATTTTTGTTTTCAACGTATCAATTTCAGCAAAAAGCTCACTTTTTCGTTGAGAAAAAGCACTTGTGGCTATCACTAACAACAGGATCAGGGGTAAGTTTCTTTTCATAAGTAGTACAATTTGGTGTTTAAATATCTGGGTCTAAATTATAATGTTTTTTCCAATGACGGTTTTCCGCCTAAGTGTGCGCAATCAAAAAGATGCTGCATGGATTTAAATGCCACTTGTTCCTTTTGATACCCATAAACGGATTTCAAATCGCTGCTAAGATAATCATCATCTACATTCACTTGCACATCATCCATCTTAAATTGACATGGATGTTCGTATCCTGCGGCATGGGTGATTTCCAAAAACTCTTTCTTGAAAGTTTTAAAGTATTGCGCCAATCTATCCGACTTTAAGGGCACATTTATGCCATTTTGAAGCCATTTCTTTTGTGTGGCAACACCGGAAGGACATCTATTGGTGTGGCAAACCTGTGCTTGTATGCACCCTATGCTCATCATAGCTTCCCGAGCAACATTGATACAATCGGCACCCAAGGCAAATGCCATTGCCGCCTTGCCTGGGAAACCTAACTTTCCACTGCCGATAAATACGAGTCTTTCCGTAAGTCCGCGTTCCATGAACAAGCTATATACTTTGGAAAAACCATAAGTCCATGGAAGGGAAACATAATCTGCAAAACTTGGTGGGGCTGCTCCAGTACCCCCTTCACCACCATCAATAGTAATAAAATCGGGGCCTTTGCCCGTTTTTTTCATTAAATCGGCCAATTCGATCCATTGATCAACTTTTCCGATAGCGCCCTTTATGCCCACGGGGAGGCCTGTTTCATCCGCAATAGATTCTATAAATTCCAAGAGCTCTGGAATTGTGGAAAATGCTTTGTGAGTGGGAGGGGAAATCACATCTTTGCCGACTTCAACACCTCGTATCTCGGCAAGTTCCGGGGTTATTTTTGAGCCGGGAAGCACACCGCCTTTACCAGGTTTAGCTCCTTGGGAAAGCTTGATTTCAATAGCTTTGATGCAAGGGTTTTCATCGACCAGGACTTTTAGCTTGTCCATGGAAAATCCTCCATCTCTCGACCTCACTCCAAAATATCCCGTTCCAAAATGAAAAATAACGTCACCTCCTTGTTTGTGATAAGGTGAGAGTCCTCCTTCACCTGTATTGTGGTATGCACCGCACTTTTCCACACCTCTGTTCAATGATTCGATGGCCGCAGCGGACAACGAACCAAAGCTCATGGCCGAAACATTGATGATGGATGCAGGGCGATATGGCTTTTTACGTTTGTTATAAGCGCCCATTACCTTAGCGCATGGCAAAAAATAGGGGTGTTCTTTATTTGGGTGGTTTTCGGGGACCTGAAACCCGATCATGGCATTTTTAATGAAGATGTGCTGATGTTTGTAAATATCCCTGTCCGTGCCAAACCCCTCGTAATTATTCTCTTTTTTGGCCGATGCATAAATCCAGCCACGTTCTATACGATTAAAAGGGAGTTCTTCCCGATTGTTGGCAACAAAATATTGGCGCATTTCAGGTCCTATACTCTCCAACCAATACCGAAGATGGCCTACCACAGGGTAATTGTGACTAATGGTATGGGCTTTTTGGAAAAAGATATCGCGAATAGCAACCAATATCAGAAAAATCAAAACCCAGGCCCACCAAGGGATATCGCCCAAAAAATCAAGGAATGCTTCCATTTGTATTGTTAAAAGTAGTGATTACAAATATCAAGCCCCAATATCCAAATTCCAAATAATGGAGGATATTGGGGCTGATCGGATGTTTTGTTCTTTATGTACTACTTGTCCGAATTTTATTTTCTGTCCAAGAAATCCAACGCTATGTTGGTCATGGCCTTTACGCCCAACAACATTCCACTGTCATCAATTTTAAAATCCGGTGTGTGGTGTGGATAATGCTCGTCCGGACCTGCATTTGGGTCTTTACCTCCCAAGATGAAAAAGAAACCGGGCACTTCTTTTTGATAGAATGAAAAATCCTCTGCTCCAGTGGTGGCGTTTACCAAGTTTACATTTTCATCACCAGCAACTTCTTTCAGGCTTCCTATGGATGCTTCTGTCAATGCTGGATCATTGTATGTGATCAAAGTACCTTTTGCAATATCCACAGTGGCTTCCGCACGGTAAGCTTTGGCAATATTGGCGGCCATTTCCTTCATTCTTGCATTCAGTTTTTCCTGCATATCATAATCCAAAGTACGGATGGTACCGACCAATTCGGCACTCTCTGGTATGATGTTGTTTCGGACACCTCCAGAAATTTTACCAACGGTGATCACAGCAGCTTCTTTTGTCAATTCCATTTCACGGCTGATGATGGACTGAAAGCCATCGATAATTTTGGCAGCCACGTATATTGGGTCAACTCCGCTCCAAGGTGCGGAACCATGGGATTGCTTTCCTTTGATGCTGACTACAAAACGTTGTGCTGCTGCCATGGCACCACGCGGTTTATAGGCAATTTGGCCTACAGGAAGGTAAGAACCTATGTGAAGACCGTAAATCGCGTCTACCTTTGGATTGTCCAAAACCCCTTCTTTTACCATTAATTCCGCACCTCCTTCTTCTCCAGGAGGCGCTCCTTCTTCAGCAGGTTGGAAAATAAATTTTACAGTTCCACGAATCTTGTCCTTGTTTTTGGCCAATATTTCTGCGGTACCCATTAAAATGGCAATATGAGTATCGTGCCCACATGCGTGCATTACGCCAACTTCTTGCCCCAAATAATCGGATTTCACTTCCGATTTAAAGGGAAGGTCGTTTCTCTCGGTTACGGGTAGGGCATCGATGTCCGCTCTGAGAGCAACTACTTTTCCTGGTTTATTTCCTTTTAGTATTCCCACAACTCCCGTATGGGCTACACCTGTCTGCACTTCAATACCTAGAGATTCAAGGTGTTCGGCAATTTTCTCGGCCGTTTTGAACTCTCGGTTGCTCAATTCGGGGTTTTGGTGGATATCGTGTCGCCATTCGATCACTTTGGATTCAATGGCGGCAATGTCTTTTTCCAGCCCGTGTTGGGCATACATGGATAAACTTGCAGAACATAGTGCAAGTGCTAAAATTTTCTTCATAATAGAGTTAGTTTATAATTTAATTGGACGGTATCCTTGGTTTTGTAATTGAATGTTGGCGGTCATTGCCGAGAGGGCAATTTTCACACCGGGAATCAAGTCTTCCTTTGGAAGCCCCCTTGTTTTTGAGGATTGCCCGCACATGATTACTTCTACTTTGGCATCCAGTAATTTTTCGACAAGCTCTCGATTGGGGTTTTTAACCCGATATCTGCTTTGATAAGCCTCATCTGAAAGTAGGTTTCTTGCCGCTGTTCCATGAACAATCAATGCTACCTTTAGTTGGGATAATGGTATGCCATTTTGTGCGTGCAAGTTTAAAAAACGGGCAACCGTATTGAGATTTATATTGATTTCGGTGTCAGACTCTGGTCCGTCCTTAACATCGAACACTACTTTGAACTCTTGTGAGGTATCCGTTTTGAAATCGGGATTTTCTATGGCCCAAACTTGACCATAACCTTCTACAACGGGACCAGATTTTTTTTCTTGGGAAAAACCAGAAAATGTCATAAAAATTAAAAGAAATAGGGGGAAAGAGTAATAATTCATCAGCAAAATTAATTGAGGGCTTAAATATATTTAAAAATAAGTCCAAATCCGAAAACGATGTTTATAAAAATTGAAAGCTTGATTTCAGCAAAAGGTCAATATTGGCTAATTTCACGCCTACTTTTAAAAGTTTCTGGCCCTTGAGTGATTTTATAGATGAATTGAACGATGCGCAGCGTGCTCCCGTACTGCATAAGGATGGACCGTTAATGGTGATTGCAGGCGCAGGCTCTGGAAAGACCCGTGTGCTTACTTACAGGATTGCCCATTTGATGGAGCAAGGGGTGGATTCCTTTAATATTTTGGCTTTGACCTTTACCAACAAGGCAGCGCGTGAGATGAAGAAACGTATTGCGACCATTGTGGGTAATTCGGAAGCAAAAAACCTTTGGATGGGTACCTTTCACTCCGTTTTTGCCAAATTACTCCGTTTTGATGGTGACAAATTGGGGTACCCCAGCAACTTTACCATTTACGACACCCAAGATTCCCAGCGTTTGATCGCTTCCATCATCAAAGAAATGGGGCTCGATAAGGATATTTATAAATACAAGCAGGTCCAGAACCGAATCTCATCCTATAAAAACAGTTTGATCACCGTAAAGGCTTATTTCCAGAACCCGGAGTTGATGGAGGCGGATGCCATGGCCAAACGGCCAAGGTTAGGAGAGATTTATCAGAACTATGTGGATCGATGCTTTAAGGCGGGTGCCATGGATTTTGACGACCTTTTACTTCGTACCAACGAGCTGTTGACACGTTTTCCAGAAGTGTTGATGAAGTATCAGGATCGTTTCCGATACATTTTGGTGGATGAGTACCAAGATACCAACCACTCCCAATACTTGATCGTAAAGGCTCTTTCCGATCGCTATCAAAACATTTGTGTGGTGGGGGACGACGCACAGAGTATTTATTCTTTCCGGGGGGCGAACATCAGTAATATTCTCAACTTTCAAAGAGATTATGATGATGTGGCTGTTTATCGTTTGGAACAGAACTATCGTTCCACCAAAAATATAGTCAATGCGGCCAACTCCATTATTGCCAACAATAAAAATCAGTTGGAAAAGAATGTGTGGACCTCCAATGATGATGGGGGACTCATAAAAATACACCGTAGCGTGACCGATGCCGAGGAAGGCCGCTATGTTGCAGGCTCCATTTTTGAGAGCAAGATGCAGAACCAGATGCAAAATGGGGATTTTGCCGTGTTGTACAGGACCAATTCACAATCCCGTGCCATTGAGGATGCATTGCGTAAAAGAGACATACCATATCGCATTTATGGAGGATTGTCCTTTTACCAGCGTAAGGAGATCAAAGATGTATTGGCTTATTTGCGACTGATCATCAATCCAAAGGATGAAGAGGCCCTGAAGCGGGTCATTAATTTTCCAACACGGGGGATAGGGCAGACCACGGTGGATAAATTGGTGGTGGCCGCGAACCATTACGGGCGTTCCATCTATGAGGTCATGGACAATTTGGACAAACTCAATCTGAACATTAACGCGGGAACCCAGCGTAAGTTGACGGATTTTGTTACCATGATCAAGAGCTTTCAGATCATGAACGAAGGTTCCGATGCCTTTACGTTGGCAGAGCATGTGGCCAAAAAAACGGGACTGTTGTTAGAGTTCAAAAAAGATGGTACTCCTGAAGGGATAGCCAAAATGGAGAACATTGAGGAACTTTTGAACGGTATCAAGGACTTTGTGGAAGGACAAAAGGAAGTTGCCGACGCCACAGGTAGCTTGACCGAGTTTTTGGAAGATGTGGCACTGGCTACAGATATGGATAAAGAGGTGGAGGATGATGACCGAGTGGCCCTAATGACCATCCACTTGGCCAAAGGACTGGAGTTTCCTTACGTGTACATTGTTGGGATGGAGGAAGACTTGTTTCCATCTGCCATGAGCATGAACACACGAAGTGAGTTGGAAGAAGAGCGGAGGCTCTTTTATGTGGCACTTACACGTGCAGAAAAGCAGGCATTTCTGACCTATACCCAAAACAGGTATCGCTGGGGTAAACTGATCGATGCCGAACCGAGCCGTTTTTTGGAGGAGATAGAGGAGCAATATGTGGAGAATCTAACACCGGTTAACGATGGCTATCGTTATAAGTCCATGATCAACAAGGATATTTTTGGCGAGGTGGACAAAAGCAAGTTACGACAGGTAAAGCCCAAGAATGGTACGCCACCAAGTGTGCAAAAACCGAACGAAAACCAACTGCGCAAGCTACGAAAGCTAAAACCCGAAATATCCTCTCCCGCCAAGCCTATGGACCTTGACCCTGGTTTGGTCATTGGTGCACGGGTTAACCATACCCGATTTGGAAGAGGAAAAATACTCAATATAGAAGGAGCGGGGAACGATAAAAAAGCAGAAATCCATTTTGATCAAGGCGGTATCAAAAAACTATTGCTTCGTTTTGCCAAACTTGAGGTTTTGGACAAGGCCTAATGTATATTTTCGCTTTCTCATAATGAAACCGTTACTTGTTTAGCAATTTTCCAATTAATTTTCGAGAGTTCAGTTGAGTGGTTAAAAATCCTTAAATTCAAATCCATTATTTTGAATTTTTAGACCAAACCAACCACCTCTATGAAGAATCTCTTTCTCAAACCTGTTTTTTTGGCAGTTGCTATACTTGTGATCACCCTTTTTGGAGTTGCAGGTTATCATTACGCTATTGGTTATCCTGCCTGGGTAACTATGATTTTAGGCATATTGATAGGCATTGTAATGCTCATTGTTTTAAAACTGCTGCTTAACTGGTTGGTTCCCTTTTTAAAAAAGATACCCTTACCGTTTGTCACAACTTTTGCGGCAGGACTTTTGGCCCTTTACATTATGCGGATGTATGCCTTTAGGTGGCCACCGATTTTGTTTTATGGTCTCGCATTGTTCGGTTTTATTTGTTTGGTATTGTTCACCTTTGGGATTTGGCAAATCATCAAAAAGAAGAACCCGGGAACTGGAAGCATGCTTGTTGTTTCGGGTATCGTGCTGATGGCTTTTGGGTTTTATGGGTTCAACGCTTTGGATGGCGACCCTTATGTGAATGCATCATCGGAAGCAGGAGTCTTAGATATTACTACATTAAGTGAAATGGGTGTCGATGACCCATCCACAAAAGGCAAATTCGATATAGAGGTTTTTACCTACGGCAGCGGAACCGACGAAAAAAGATCGGAATATGCCGGTGGTGTGAAAATAGAGACACCTACCGTGGATGCATCAAGATTGCTTCCCGATTGGAAGGGAAAAAAGAAAAAATGGCGCGAAAAATATTGGGGATTCGGTGTGGACAGTTTCCCGCTGAATGCCCGTGTATACATGCCCAAAGGCGAAGGTCCTTTCCCCATGGTAATGATGGTGCACGGGAACCACAGCATGCTCGATTATTCTGATGGCGGCTACGCTTATCTTGGGGAACTTTTGGCAAGTAGGGGGATTATTGGTGTTTCCGTTGATGAAAATTTTATCAATGCCCATTGGTCCGGTGACTTTAGGGGAAAGGAAATGCCTACTCGTGGATGGTTGTTGCTCAAACATCTAGAGCAATGGCAAAAATGGAACCAAGACAGTAATTCCGAATTGGCTGGTAAAGTTGATATGGACAATATTGTTCTTGTGGGGCATTCCAGGGGCGGGGAGGCCGTATCCATAGCCGCCGCGTTTAACAAACTGGATAGATTTCCGGATAATGCCAACGAAAAGTTTGATTTTGGTTTTGGTATAAAGGGCATAATCACCATCGCTCCTACGGATTATAGATATAATCGTGAAATTAGTTTAAGAGACATCAATTATTTGTCCATACAAGGCGCTTACGATTCGGATGAAACCAGTTTTTGGGGTATGCGTCCTTTCCATCGATTGCAGTTTTCGGATGATTTTGATGGTTTTAAAGCAGGTTTGTACATGAACCATGCGAACCATGGCCAGTTTAACTCTACTTGGGGACGCTCCGATTTTGGGGCTCCCATGAAATGGTTGCTAAATCTTGAACCCTTGGTTAAGGGTGCGGAACAGCGTCAAGTTGCCAAAGTATATGTGAGCGCTTTTGCAGAGGCCGTGCTAAAAGGGAACAAAGAGTATCAACCCATGTTCAAAAATGTGGAATTGGTCAGTGATTGGTTGCCCCAAGAAGATTATAGAAGCCAGTACAGTGATGTTCATAAAAATATACTTGTGAATTTCGAAGGTAATCTGGATGTGACAAAAGCAGCCAATGGAATAAAGCTAAAGGCGGAAAATTTTAAGGTCTGGCGCGAAACAGAACTGGATGCCAGGGATGGAGGAAGCCAACAAAACAATGCTTTGGTCCTTGGTTGGAGCCATGGCAAAGAGGTGAATAGTGATTCCATTCCCATATATAAAATCAGATTGCCAGATACTTTAAAGAATTTAGGAAAAGCCGATACCTTGGCGTTTTCCTTGGCCATGGGCGACATTTCCGAATTGGAAGTCAATAAAGGGAAGGAAAAGACCGAGCCACCAAAAGCCGGATATAATTTTAGCATCATGCTCAAGGACAGTGTTGGTAATTCGGCAGCAGTGGAAATAGCTGAAACAAATAAGCTTCCAGGAATCATTAAGACCAAATTCACCAAGTTCAAGTTTTTGGACAAGGATATGATCGGAGAAAACTCGGAAACCCAATTGAAGAGTTGTTACGTCCCCATCTCTGCTTTCTTGGAGCAGAACGATAGTTTGAAGTTGAACAACTTAAAAAGCATCAACCTGATTTTTGACAAGGACACGTTGGGGGTTGTTGTTTTGGATGATATTGGGTTTTACAGTAACGAGGATTGATTGATTTTAAAAACATTACTCAGCAAATCCACAATATATCTGTCCTGTAGCTTTTACCATTGGATAGGCTGACCTGTATTCCAGTAGAATGGTTTTATAATAACTCGTTTGGTCTCCATACGCAGGATTACAGTTTGGCTTATTATCCAACACATCCATATGGCTGATGGGTTGTGAAAACAATAAGGCATCCTTGTAAAGTTTGACTCCTGATTGGGAGATGCTGGTAACATATTGCTGTTTTTGGATGTCATAAATCAATAAAGGGGAACTGTTTGGAGTTCCGGATAGTTCCAAAAACAAGTATTGTTTTAACTTGGCCAATAGTCGAGCATTGTATGCACTGTAAGAAAGTTCTATGGGTGGGATTATGTTATTTGCCATAATCTTTAATTCTGTTGTTCCTTCATTTGGATTATAGCCATAGTCAATTTTGGTACTGTCCTTAAAAACGAGTTGGTAAGAAGGCGAATCTCCGTTTTGTATGGTAACGATAGGTTTTTCCGAGCCATTTAAAAATCCGTTCTCATAACTTTCAACTCCGTTAAAAGCATTCTCTATTAGAGTTTCATCTATTTGTGCCATTTCTTGTTGATAGCTTTTTCCGTTAAAGGAGAGTATTTCGTAGGTTAATCCCCAATTGTTGTCTGGATAGGCTCTATTTGGAATGTATATTTTGGAAGCGCCATCAATTATGATAAAATCCATAGGATTATCCAAAATATGGTTGATGCTCATTGAATATCGATTTCCAGGAAAAATATGGGCCTTTTTTAAGCCATTATCATCCATGACAAAGGCATTGAGTGAGATAAAAATGTCGACATCCGATGATCGACCGGAGCCTTTGAACAGATAAACGGGTTGTTGCGTTTTATGGTTAAGCTTGTGAATGTCGGTGAATCCTGTAGATGTGTCATTTAAAACAAATGATTCCAAACCATGAGTGCTGCTATGCAATACGATGCATTTCAATTCAGGACTTGAACCTCCTAACCTGGTGTCCCAAGAAAAGGCGATGATTGAGGTGTCTCTCGAAATCGCAATGGACAACTCTTCCTCAAGGTCTACTTTCAAAAATTCATAAACAGTATCAGGGTGATTCATAGCATTTAGAAATCCTGCTATTTTCTGGTTTATTTTTACAGCTTGTTCGTAAAAATCGGTATCGTCTGTATCAAGCTGATTGAGTTTGATCAAAAGATTGGGAATGGAATCAATTCCAGAAATGCTGTTGTTGGAACCAAGCGTATCTGGCGCCTTATTTTTGCACTGAAGAAACAATATAGCTAAAAATGGGAAGACGAGTAATGATTTTAGGGTTTTCAAAGCACTAGTTAAGTAGGTTGTTAACATAAGTTTTTTCTGCTACCGGCATCGTTGATTCCACCAAGTACCCATTGGTTATGGTATACCCCAATATGGTTGGTTCTTCCGAGACTCTGTCGCCATTTAAGAGGTAGACTACGTTGCCGTTGTCCTTTTGAACTGAACCTATACTATTGAATATCAATGATTTACCATACAAGGATGAGGCGGTCACTTTATCTTTGGATTTGAAAAGAGCTATGTTTTTAATAACATGTCCCAAACAGTCCATTTTTGTATACCAAGAGAACACTCCCATCTGTTTGTCTTCGGAAAATGAGAAGGTGATTTGATGCTCCTTGGCTTGATACGCTTCGACCAGCCTATCAAATTCATCAATGGTTCGAATGTTTTCCACAATCCCCCGCATATCTTCATTAATGGTGACTATCTCATCCAGATTTTTACAATCTATGGTGTCGATATCCTGGAGCTCGGCCAGAAGTTTGTCCATTTGCTCCAAAGTTGCATGTGCATTGAAAGGGTTTTTATTGGATCTGGTGGAGCTGTTACAACCATATAGAGATAGCAGTAACATGAGGCATATTAATGGCGTAACCATTATATTTAATCTCATTGGGATGTGTTTTTTAATTAAAGTTGGGGCATTTATCTCATAAAAGATGGGGTCGATTAACCAATATGCCTTATGAATTGATGAATGACTCTTTTCTATTTATGTAGATTTCAAAATATTTTCAGGTTGGGTGCTTCTTAATGTGTCAAATAGGATTTGAACCTATGTTATGCACGCCGCAATAAGTACTATCTTTGTGTTCAATTCCTTATGCTTTTTTGCACTTATTTTAACAAAGGATGGCGGAGCTTATAAAACTTTACGAAGAAAACCCTAACCCAAAGCAGGTTCAGCAAGTAGTGGATGTGCTCAAGAAGGGCGGACTTGTAATTTACCCTACCGACACGGTGTACGGACTTGGTTGCGATATTACAAACTCCAAGGCACTACAACGAATTGCCCGTATAAAAGGAGTAAAGCTGGAAAAAGCGAATTGGTCCTTTATTTGTGCAGATTTGAGCAATTTATCGGATTATGTTAGGCAAATAGACAGTCCTACATTTAAGATTTTGAAAAGAACCTTGCCTGGACCATATACTTTCATTCTACCGGGAAACAATAACCTTCCAAAGGATTTTAAAAAGAAAAAAACAGTAGGTATCCGTGTTCCTGACAATAACATTGCCCGCGCATTGGTCAAGGGATTGGGGCACCCCATTGTTTCTACTTCCATTCGTGATGACGATGATATTTTGGAATATACTACAGACCCGGAACTTATTTTTGAGAAGTGGCAGAACCTTGTTGATGTTGTGATTGATGGGGGATATGGTGATAATGTGGCTTCTACGGTAATCGACCTCTCCGGAGATGAACCCGAAGTGATTCGTGAAGGCAAGGGAAGTCTTGAGATATATTAAATAAAAAAGCGGCCAATCGGCCGCTTTACTATTTTAAGCTTATTAAGCTCAGTTCTTATTTTCCTGTACCACCGATAGCAGGATCTTTCATTCCTTCTTCGATCATGTTATAGAACTGATCGATTTTTGGAAGTACAACAATTCTTGTTCTTCTGTTCTTGGCTCTATTGGCAGAAGTATCATTGTCAACAAGTGGCACGTAGTAGCTACGTCCAGCTGCTGTCATTCTTGCAGGATCAACACCAAAATCGTTTTGAAGGATTCTCACAACGGATGTTGCTCTTTTGGCGCTCAAATCCCAGTTGTCCAATAGAACACCGCTTCTGTAAGGTACGTTATCGGTGTGTCCTTCTACCATAAACTCAAAGTCAGGCTTGTTGTTTACCACTTTGGCCACTTTTCCAAGCACTTCTTTAGCTGCACTTGTTACGTTGTAGCTTCCGCTTCTAAACAACAATTTGTCAGAAATGGATACGAATACCACACCTTTTTCAACACTGATTTCGATGTCTTCGTCGTCCAAGTTGCCCAGCACGCCTTTAAGGCTCTGTACCAAAGCAAGGTTAACGGAGTCTCTTCGTGTAACGGCATCTTGTAATTTTCTGATGGTAAGGTCTTTTTCTCGAAGACTTTCCAATGATTTTTCAAGGTTTTCAGCACCTTTTGTAGTAAGCGTTGTCAAGTTGCCCATGTTGTTGATGAGCTCTTGGTTGTTCGCTTTAAGGAATGCGTTTTGGTCTTCGAGGGTTTTCAACCTAGAATCTGCAGTTGCTTTTTCTTCCAAGCAATCGTTCAACTTAACGGTTGCAGAATTCAATAGGTCTTGGGTTTCTTTGTGTTTGGCTTCCAGTTCGGCATATTTCTTCTGCGATACGCAAGAGGATAAAAGAACTGTCATTGCCAATGTTCCTAGGAAAACTTTTTTCATAGTTCAGAGTATAATTTAAGGATTGTTAGATTTTTCAAATGTTAAAAAACTACACCAAAATTAGATAAAAAGCAAGGCACCTATATTTCGGCTTCGTTAATCTTTTACTAAAATGTTAAAATTCTTTACTTGATGTACGAAGTAAGACCACACTATGGATGTCGTAACGTAATACTTTAGTATAAAATTAGCTTTTTCCCGTTTTCTATACATTTTTATAAAGTTAGCATAAAAACTTAGATGCGCCTTTAAAATGGCAAAGCAGTGATCAAACTTTAATTGAAAAATAAAGCGCAGGGCTGCAATCGCATCGAAGATCAGTCTGGCAAACACCAATGGCAACGCCTTTTTTCTGGGAAGGTTTTTGGTAATGGAATACAGGGAGTTCCTAAAATTGAGAAAGGTCTTTTTTGGATTCATGTTGGATAGCGTACTGCCCCCTAAATGGTACACATGGCTGTGCCCCACATAATACACGCTGTGCCCTGCATTTTTGGCCCGCCAACAGAGGTCGATTTCCTCCTGATGTGCAAAGTAGTCCTCGTCGAAGCCTTCCAGTTCCCGGAAGACCTCACTTTTAATGAACATGCAGGCTCCTGTGGCCCAAAATACTTCCTTGATGTCGTTGTATTGGCCCTCATCCTTTTCTATGGTCTGGAAGATACGTCCCCTGCAGAAAGGGTATCCGAACATATCAATGAATCCGCCTGCGGCCCCAGCGTATTCAAAATGGTCCTTTTGGATCAGGTCTAAAATCTTGGGTTGTATGATAGCGGCCTCTGGCAGTGTATCGAAAGCATTTTTGATGGGCTCCAGCCAATTAGGTGTTACTTCCACATCAGAATTCAAAAGACAGAAGATGTCGGCCTCAATATGTTTGAGACCATCGTTGTAGCCTTTGGCAAAACCGCCATTGGTGTTGTTCTGAACGATTCCGACAGTTGGGTAGTGTTGCTTTAGAAAATCTACCGATCCGTCGGTACTGGCATTGTCCACCACAAAAATATCCGCTCCTTTGGAATACTCCATGACCGAGGGCAGGAACCTTTCGAGCAAGGCTTCCCCATTCCAATTGAGTATGACTACAGCGATTTTCAAAACGGAGGCAAATTAACGGCTAAAATCAGGAATATCCTTCAAAAACGTATACTTTTCATTCTCGTGGTCCATTTTGCAGTAGTAATGGTCCAAACCGTTGGTCACCATCAAATACTCCGCCTTTAGTTCGTAATTGTACCTCGCTATTTGGTCAAAAGTATCTTGGGTGATCTTCACCTCGGGTGCCTTACACTCTATCAAAAGAAAAATGGAACCATCGGGATTGAACACAACAACATCGTATCGTTTCTTTAAATTGTTGACGGTGAGCTGCTTTTCCACATTGATCAAGCTTTTTGGATAATTTTTTGTGAACACCAAATACCTTAGCACATGTTGGCGTACCCATTCCTCAGGTTGGAGCACCACAAATTTTTTACGTAACCCATCAAAAATGTACTGCCTATTTTGGCTATTTTTGATTCGAAACGAATAAGGTGGAAAATTCAAATCTTGCATTCTACAAAACTGGTGATATAATTTGAATGGACAAAGTAAAAGAGATTGTATCGGAAATCAATAATGGAAATCCAAAACCCATCTATTTTTTAATGGGGGAGGAACCGTATTACATTGACAGAATTTCCCAATATATTGCCGAAAACGTCCTCACCGAAGATGAAAAAGGGTTTAACCAAATGGTACTTTACGGTAAGGACACCTCTGTTGATGAAGTTGTGGAAAATGCCAAGCGCTTCCCAATGATGGCGCAGTACCAGGTAGTTATCGTAAAAGAAGCGCAACATCTGTCAAGAACTATCGAAAACCTTGTTCCTTACGCGGAGAATCCACAACCCACCACAATTTTGGTGCTTTGTTATAAGTACAAAAAGTTGGACAAGCGTAAAAAACTCTATAAGTCCATTAATAAGACCGGGGAGCTCTTTGAAAGTAAAAAACTGTACGATAATCAGGTGGCGGACTGGATTCGTAGAACCATGGCCAGTAAAAAATATAGGATTTCTCCCAAGTCCTGTGTAATGCTGGTGGAATTTTTGGGAACTGATCTAAGCAAGATCAGCAATGAACTGGATAAGCTGACTTTGATCGTGCCTCCAACCACAGAAATAACGCCGGAGTTGATCGAGGAACATATAGGGATCAGTAAAGACTTCAATAATTTTGAGCTAAAGAAAGCGATAGGGGAGCGAAATGTAAAAAAAGCGTCACGTATCATCGATTATTTTGCGCAAAACCCAAAGGACAATCCTTTTGTGGTCACAGTAACCCTGTTGAACACTTTCTTCACCCAATTATTACAATATCACGGGCTCAAGGACCATTCCCCCGGTAATGTGGCCAAAGTGCTTGGGGTCAATCCTTATTTTGTTAACGAGTATGTCGTTGCAGCTCGCAATTATCCTATGAAAAGGGTGAGCGGTATTATTTCCAGCCTTAGAAAGTTGGATTTAAAAAGCAAAGGGGTAGGGGCCAGCAACATGGCGCAAGCCGATTTGCTGAAAGAACTCCTTTCCGAAATAATCTAGATTACTTTTTGTCCACGCTGTATTTGCCAGGACCCAATAACATTATTACCACAAATACGGTAAGGTATAGCAGTGCCGTTTCTTTTCTTCCGAACGGATCTGCTCCATGGATAACGAAACCGGCAACAAACATGGTAAATGCTGTAGGGATAGCTGCCCATCGTGTTTTAAAACCAATAATTATCAATAGCGGACATACGACCTCGGCAATAACGGTTAAAAAAAGAGAAGGTGCTTGACCAATTCCAAAGGGGTTGGCAAACTCCGTATTACCGTTGATAAGATTCATGAGTTTGGGGTATCCGTGGGTAAGCATAAAAGCGGATGGTACAATTCTTAACAGTGCCAATCCGAGGTGTATCAATGTATTGTTTTTCATGTGGGGAAATTTTAATCCACGTGAAAATATAAATTATGTTTTAAAAAACGCAACAATAATTGATGAAAGGTATTTTTGAATTGATCTCACTTAACAATTTATCTTAGTGCTGGATAAGATTTTGGGTCGGATTCGTTCATAATTTGGTATACCTTCTCAAAAATATCTTCTGCATTTGGTTTGGAAAAATAATCTCCATCCGACGCATATGCAGGGCGATGGGCCTTTGCGGACAATGTTTGAGGGGCACTGTCCAAAAATCTATAACCACCTTGTTTTTCAATAACTTCCTGCATTAAATATGCTGAGCATCCACCTGGCACATCTTCATCAATTACCAAGAAACGATTGGTTTTTTCCAGACTTTTTACAACATCATGGTTTAAATCGAATGGAAGCAACGACTGCGCATCAATAACTTCCGCGTCAATGCCGACTTCCAAAAGGTCTTGAGCTACTTTTTCAACAATTCTGAGTGTAGAGCCATAAGACAACAAGGTAATGTCCGTTCCTTCTTTAAGTGTCTCCACTTTGCCGATCGGTGTACAGAATTCCCCTAAGTTGGATGGCATATTCTCTTTTAGTCGGTAGCCGTTCAAACTTTCTATAACCAAGGCTGGTTCATCACTTTTCATTAATGTGTTGTAAAAACCAGCTGCTTGCGTCATGTTTCTTGGAGCCAATACATACATTCCTCGTAGCAAGTGAATCAATCCGCCCATGGGTGATCCTGAGTGCCATATCCCTTCCAAACGATGCCCTCTAGTGCGAACAATCAGTGGTGCTTTTTGTTTTCCGACCGTGCGGTACATTAGGGTCGCCAAATCGTCACTTAAAGTTTGGATGGCGTATAATATGTAATCCAAATATTGGATTTCGGCAATTGGTCGCAATCCACGAAGCGCCATACCGATTCCTTGTCCTATAATCGAGGTTTCCCTAATTCCGGTATCGGAAACCCTTAGTTCCCCATATTTATTCTGAAGCCCTTCCAATCCTTGGTTTACATCGCCAATGTTACCGGTATCTTCACCAAAAACAAGTGCTTCTGGATATTTACTGAATAGAGCGTCGAAATTGTCTCTTAATATGACTCTTCCATCCACTTGATTTGCCTCGTTCGGGTATGTTGGCGGTATCGCCTGAACGTTAGTGGCTTTATTATCCAACTCGTTGTATAGATGGGAACCATATTCGAATTCATTGGTACGCACAAAATCGTTTATCCATTCTTGGAGCTGTTTTTTCTCTGGGTTGGACTCCCCTAACAGATAACGTAGTGCTTTTCTTGATTTCGAAGCCAAATCCTTTTTCAAAGGTTCTTCCGTGGCAATCAAATCGTTCTTTATTTTATCGATAAAGGCCCGATTCGGACTTTGTTTGGCAACTTTTTCGAGCAATTGCACCAATTGCTTTTTAGCTGCCAGTTGTGGTTTTAAGAACTCGGACCAAGCCTCTTTTTTAGCAGCACGGACCTTATGTTTAATTTCCCGTTCCACTTTTTTCAATTCCTCTTCGGTACTTATACCGTTATCAATGATCCATTCTCTAAATCGCTTGTTGCAATCATTTTCACGTTCCCATTCCAAGCGTTCGGAGGATTTATATCTTTCGTGCGATCCGGAGGTAGAGTGGCCCTGTGGCTGGGTTAGTTCCGTTACATGTATCAAAACGGGCACATGTTCTTCACGGGCTATGTCCGACGCATTTTCAAAAGCATGGATAAGCGCAGTATAGTCCCATCCTTTAACTTTTAGTATTTCAAACCCATCATGGTCTTCATCTCTCTGCAATCCACTAAGCGCCTCGGAAATGTCGCCTTTGGTGGTGTGGTATTCAGATGGAACCGAAATACCGTATTCATCGTCCCAAATACTGATTACCATTGGCACTTGCATAACACCGGCCGCATTTAAGGTCTCAAAAAAGTGACCTTCACTTGTACTGGCGTTTCCGATAGTTCCCCAGGCCACTTCGTTGCCATTATCGGAAAAGTTGGTCTGATCTATGCCCTCCACATGCCTGTATATTTTGGAAGCTTGGGCCAGGCCTAGTAAGCGAGGCATTTGACCTGCGGTACAGGATATATCGGCACTACTGTTTTTTTGAGCTGTTAGGTTTTTCCATGAACCATCCTCGTTTAAACTGTGGGTCACAAAATGACCACCCATTTGCCTTCCGGCGCTCATGGGCTCCTTTTCTATATCCGTGGTGGCATAAAGCCCATGAAAAAAGGCTTTTGGACTTAAATAACCCAATGCCATCATAAACGTCTGGTCTCGATAATAACCACTTCTGAAATCACCATCTTGAAAAGCACGGGCCATGGCTAATTGGGGAAGCTCCTTTCCATCTCCAAAAATCCCGAACTTGGCTTTACCAGAAAGTACTTCTCTTCGTCCCATTAAACTACATTCCCTGCTGGTTACAGCTGTCTCATAATCTTGAAGAATCTGAGATTTGAAATCGTCGAAGGAAATATCGTTACTTGTACTAGGATTAGGTTTCATGGATTGTTGAAAGATTTTTGCGAAAGTACTAAAAATCCGTCAAAAATGCAATATAGAGCTGCGTTAATAAAATAAGAATAATTTAAAAAAATGTTATTTTATTTTACTATTTGACAATATATACTTTTTAAAATACCCCTGTATTGTCAATTTGATAATTAAAACCACTTTCTGGTGAATAGCCCAATTAAGGTTCTGGGGCTTATGGTAACCACAAAACGAATGCGCTCTCCGTAATCGTCATCGGCTATTTCCCAGCCTCTATTGGAATACACCGGGAAGTACAATTCAAAATAATCGGTCACCAAATTTAAACGTATGCCGGAGTCGTAAACAAAACGTGCATTGTCTCCTTTATTTTTTAAAAATCCGAGGTCGCCATAAGCCTCTACCCATCTCCAAATGTTGGTACTGGCATTGGTTGTCGCAATCCAATCGTTGGCAAATGGATTTTCCAATTTGGATTTAAATCCACCTTCGGCAATGATCACTTGCTGACTGTAAAGGCCGGAATCTTCTGACCTACCCAAATAAGCAAGATCGAACATGTAATCCGTTGGTCTGTCGAGGGCAAAACTAAAAAAGTCCGATTGTGTCTTGTTTCGCAAAAACTTTCCGGCGTAAAACCGCAGATTTAACTGCCGATTGCTTTGGAACAGTTTGCGATATTCCAATTCAAAGGCAAGTTTGGTAAATTCGCTGGAATGCTGTGCATCCACAGACCAGGATGAATAATTCAAAATATTATTGTCAACATCGGTATAGCGTACATTCATTACCCCATAGTCAGGATCTGTATCCAGTTCACCTATCAAACTATCGTCGATACTCCTAAATACGCTTCTATACCTCAATAAAAGGAATTGTCTTCGGTTGGAAAGCAGGTCATTGGGTCTCCAGCCAAAGCTTACTGCCGGGGTTAAAGTTGAGAATCGTGAATTTTCCTGAAAGTGGGAAGTAGATGCAGAAAATGAATAATTTGTTACATACAATCCTGTTTTATTATGATACTTACGGTATCTGAGACTAGCCTTGCCCACAATGGTTCGCTCTAAAAAGGAGTAGGTCGGGGATATATCGTATTGAAAAGGTCTCTCCAAAAAAGTTTTGTTGTAGAGCCTTAGTCCTGGAGTTATACCATCATAAAGGTTGAAATTGGCTATTGGGACGTAAAAGATCTGATTGTAATAAGGGTTCTCGGTATCTTTAAAAAATTGAAATTTTAGTTTTTTATTACTGGAAAAGAACCCATTCAAAGTTTTCCAATTATCACGCTGATTGAATTCTGGGATATTTTGGTCGTAGTTCAGCACTAAGCGGTCTTCACTTTTTCTGGGAATAGTAATTGTTTTTGTAGTGTCTATATCTGAAAACCAATAGTTGGAAACAACGGAATCATTTTCAAGCCCAAAAACAGAGATCGGAACGTTGGTGCCCCGTTTATTTTTCAGCACAAAAGTGATGGAATCTTCGGTTTTCTCGACTTTCTTGATTTTAAAATCAATTTTTTTATCGGTGGCTACATATTCTTCAAAAAACCAATCCACGTTTTTATGAGCGTATTTTTCAATGGTTTTTCTAAAATCCAAAGCGGTTACTTGCTGCTTTAGCTTATAATTTTTATAAAAGTCCAGCACTGTACTATCTATTTTTTTCTCTCCTAAATAGGCAGATAGATAAGACATGCCCAGTCCAGCCTTGTAGCCATTGGCAATTTTCTGATTGAATTTGATCAATGAATCATTGGAGACGGTAAGCGCTTGATCAATATTCTTTCGGGCAGATAACATGCTGAAGAGCGAATATTGTTCGTTGAAGTCCATTTTTGCAAAATGAAAGTTCTTTATCCCCCAGATTTTAGAGAGTTTTCCGGCCAGTTTTTGATTTGGATAATTCTCTTCTACATACTTTATCATTAGATAATATCCGATGGCGTCGTTTACCCATCGCTCTTTTCTTGGGTCTAGGTAAAGTGATTCCTTTAAGTAACTACGAATGGCCGTTTTCAAAAACTTCATTTCAAATTGAAATTTTTCTTCATAAGGCCTTATGAATGAAGGTAACTGACTTATTCCGTACAATGGGGATTTATTGTAATCGAATTCACTTACCAGAAGGTTGTCATGGGGATACTTGCCCAAATTTTCATACAGAAACTGGGCAATGTTATTGATCGAGACCCCCTGTGTAATTTCTTCATATTTATTGGACTCTATATCTGTTGTGATGGTCAAATAATCAGTCACATGTTTGGTGAACCTGTCATCAATGGTCAGTATGAGTTCACAATTTTTCCTTTTGTTGCCAAAAAGCTGAACATGTTGACCTCCCGGGAAACTTGAAACGTTGGATTTTCTATAATTGGAGGCTAGGAACAGGTTTTCAGGATAGGTGAAATTGATTCTTGTCTCTGTGACATCCGTATAGAGGTCGTCCAGATTAATGTTGTTATATAACTTCCATTCCCCATCAAAGACGGCAGGGGTAAAATACCAATCCACTATATTGTACCCTATGTTCCCGTTATGCCCATACCCTGTAAATTTAGCTTCGGGCAATCTTATGGTATAGGTAAAGAACAGTTGGATCGATTCACCTGGCTTAAGGACTTCATTCAAACTAACGGAAATAATGTCCATGTTGCCTTCGCGTATCCAATCCAGTCCTGCATAGTTGTCATCTACAATGGTCCTAATCGTGGTCTTACCTCGTTCCCTGTCTTTGGCAAGGTGTAGGCTTCTGTTGAATTCCTCGGCAAATCGCTTGGCAAGTGCGGTGTTTTTATTGGAATATGCATGGTTCCAATCATTGAAATAAAGGGTGGAAAGTCCTTTGTTCGAATGGTTGATGTAGGTGAAATGTTGCCGTATACGTATTTGATTGGTGGGACCATCGAGCGTGGCCACTATCTCATTCTGATGTTGCCCCCAAACTTTGGGACACATCATAAGGATTAGCAGCGAAACGTTAAATAATATTCGATATTTGGTCAACGCGATACGATTAAAAATTTGGGCTCAGTGTTCTGCCTTTGTAGAAGGCATCTATAATTTCAACAACTTCATCTTCAGTGTCCACTAATTTAATCAGGTCCAAATCTTTTGGGCTTATATTGCCCGCTTCAACCAAGGTGTTTTTAATCCAATCCATTAAACCTTTCCAGAACTCTGTTCCCACAAGAATAATAGGGAAGGTGTGTATTTTATGTGTTTGGATAAGGGTAAGGGCCTCAAAGAATTCATCCAAGGTCCCAAATCCACCTGGCATTACAACAAACCCTTGGGAATATTTCACAAACATGACCTTGCGCACGAAGAAATAGTCAAAGTCGAGGCTCTTATCTTCGTCGATAAAAGGATTGTCGTGTTGCTCAAAAGGGAGGTCTATGTTCAACCCAACGGAAGTTCCTCCCGCTAAGTTGGCCCCTTTATTACCGGCCTCCATGATTCCTGGGCCTCCACCGGTGATGACCCCATATCCGGCTTCGGATATCCTTTGGGAAATCTTCACTGCCAAATCGTAGTAAGGATGACCTTCGCGCACCCTGGCCGACCCAAAAATGGATACGCATGGGCCGATTACGCTCATTTTTTCAAACCCATTGACAAACTCGCCCATAATTTTGAATATGGCCCACGAATCGTTTGTCTTTATCTCATTCCATCCTTTGGAATGTTTTTCTCTTCGCATGTGCATCTTTGTTCAGTATTTTTAAACTGCTCGTTTAATTTTTTGATTTGTATTGTCCAATTCTTTCTTTAAAAACTTAGCCGTGTAGCTTTTGTCGTCTTTCGCAACTTCTTCTGGAGTTCCCGCTGCAACAACTGTTCCACCACCTCTTCCTCCTTCGTATCCAATGTCTATTATATGGTCCATCATTTTTATAACGTCCATATTATGTTCTATCACCAATATGGTATTGCCTTTATTCACTAGGCGCTCAAGTACTTCCATAAGTACCCGGATATCTTCAAAATGTAAGCCTGTGGTCGGTTCGTCGAGGATGTAAAACGTGTTTCCAGTATCTCTTTTGGAAAGCTCTGTTGCCAATTTCACCCTTTGGGCCTCTCCACCAGAGAGGGTAGTGGATTGCTGTCCTAAAGATATATAACCCAAACCTACATCTTTTATTGTCTTAAGTTTACGATGAATTTTTGGAATATTCTCAAAGAAATCCACTGCTTCGTTGATGGTCATCTCCAACACATCCGCAATGGATTTTCCCTTGTAGCGTATTTCCAAGGTTTCCCGGTTAAATCTTTTGCCATTACAAGTCTCGCATTCCACGTAAACATCGGGCAAAAAGTTCATTTCTATGACTTTGAGCCCCCCACCTTGACAGGTCTCACATCTTCCACCTGCCACATTAAAGCTAAAACGGCCAGGTTTGTAGCCGCGAATGGTAGCTTCCGTGGTTTTGGAGAAAAGTGAACGTATTTCACTAAAAACACCTGTATAGGTGGCTGGATTTGACCTTGGTGTACGCCCAATCGGTGATTGGTTGATATCAATGACCTTGTCTATGTGCTCCAGCCCTTTAATTTTTTTGTAAGGCATCGGTTTTTTAACTCCATTAAAGTAATGGGCGTTCATAATAGGGTAGAGGGTTTCGTTTACCAAAGTGGACTTGCCACTGCCCGATACTCCCGTGACCCCTATTAGGTTTCCCAAAGGGAAATCCACGGTAACATTCTTAAGGTTGTTGCCCGTACAACCGGATAGGGTGATTTTTTTGCCCGTTCCCTTGCGTCTTTCCTTAGGTACGGGAATTTCCATCTCGCCCGTAATGTACTGTGCCGTGATGGTGTGGTGGTCGATAAGTTCTTTTGGACTTCCTTCAGAAATGATTTCACCCCCATGTTTTCCTGCTTTTGGGCCAATGTCGATAACATGGTCGGCACATTCGATCATATCCCGGTCGTGTTCCACTACGATTACAGAATTACCAATATCGCGAAGTGCTTCCAGGGAATGGATCAGTCGTTCGTTGTCACGTTGGTGCAAACCTATACTTGGTTCATCCAAAATGTAGAGCACTCCCACCAATTGCGAGCCGATTTGGGTGGCCAATCGGATGCGCTGTGCTTCGCCTCCCGACAACGATTTGGAGCTTCGGTTCAATGAGAGGTAGTCAAGCCCCACATCCAATAAAAAACCAACTCGGGCCTTAATTTCCTTAATGATTTCCTCGGCGATTTTCTTTTGGTTCCCCTCCAAGGTATCTTCCAAATGTTTGAAGAAGTTGGCAAGTTCGGCAATGTCCATCTGGGCCAACTCCGCAATATTTTTACCATCTATTTTAAAATAGAGGGATTCTTTTCGCAATCGGGAACCTTCACAAGCAGGACATTCCACCTTGTCCATATACTCCTTCGCCCATCGTTTTATAGATGTCGAGTTGGCTTCTTCGTACTGTGTTTTGATGAAGTTGGAAATGCCCTCGTAATCAATTTTGTACTGTCTTTTTACACCCAGGCTTTTGGAATCCACTTCAAAACTTTCCTTACCGCCATTTAAAATAACGTTCATGGCTTCTTCTGGAATCTTTTCAATTGCATCCGATAGGTCAAAATTGTAGCGTTGTGCAATAGTTTCCAATTGTTTGAAGGCCCAGGATTTTTTGTATTCGCCAAGGGGAGCAAGTCCGCCGGATTTGATGGATACTTTTTTGTTCGGGATGATTTTATGCTCGTTCACCTGAAACACGTGGCCCAATCCGCTGCATTCGGGACACATCCCTTTTGGCGAGTTAAAGGAAAACGTATTGGGCTCAGGAGTGGGGTAGGAGATGCCCGATGATGGACACATTAAATCCCTACTGAAATACCTTGGCACGGATTCACCCTCCTCCAGAACCATGAGGACGTTGTCCCCACTGTACATGGCGGTGTTGATGGTCTCGCTCAATCGTTTGTGGAAATCTTCACTATCGCCCACCTTTAAACGATCTATTACAATTTCGATATCGTGGGTTTTGTACCGGTCTACTTTCATCCCCTTGGTGATGTCCATGATCTCACCATCCACTCGTACCTTTACAAAGCCTTGTTTAGCAATCTGCTCAAAAAGTTCGCGATAGTGCCCTTTTCTCGATTTGATAATAGGGGCCAATACATTTATTTTTTTGTCTTTGTACGATGCAATGATCAAATCTTTGATTTGCTCATCGCTGTAGCTCACCATTTTTTCGCCCGTGTTGTAACTGTAAGCGTCACCAGCTCTGGCAAACAAAAGTCGGAGGAAGTCATAGACCTCGGTAATGGTGCCTACTGTGGAGCGAGGAGACTTTGAGGTTGTTTTTTGTTCAATGGCAATTACAGGGGACAACCCGTCGATTTTATCCACATCGGGGCGTTCCAATCCGCCCAAAAACTGTCTAGCGTAGGCCGAAAAAGTTTCAATATACCTTCGCTGGCCTTCGGCGTAGATGGTATCGAAGGCCAAAGAGGATTTTCCACTCCCGGAAAGCCCTGTGATCACGACCAGCTTTTCGCGTGGTATGGTAACATCTATATTTTTGAGATTATGGACCCTTGCGCCCTTAACCTCAATATTTTCTTCGTAATTGATCATAAATCATAGCAAACCTCAAAAGTAGCGATTTGAGACGTAAAAAGGAAGTGGCCCGGGGTTTCGTTTTTGATACCGAAAAATGCAAGGAGCCTTATTTTTCACATCAAATTATGAGACGTACCCCGCCCAAATCCTGTAAAGGGTATGGGAATCTGTCACTAGGGCTCCCAATGAACATAAAATTGATGGGAATGTTCCATTTTTCGGATAGTTCTTTTATCAAATTTGGGGTAAACTCCCCATGTAATTGGATAAATTCAACTTTGATTTCGGGATACTCCCTGTCCAACACATTCAAGTCAGACACAAAGTTATCCGTGGCCTTTTCCCCTTCAGGAAAAACGGATACAATTTTTAATTTCCGTGTATGCTCATTATTTCGAATATAAAGCAACACTTTGTTTAGGGCCGCCACATCATCCTTTTTAGTGAAATAAACAAACTCTTGGTCGTTGATGCGGTCGATCACCTGATTGATGCCACGATAGGATTTAAGTAAAAAACGGTTGACGGGATCAAGAAAATATCGAATCAATCGCAACAGCAACTTTAAAAGGGCCGTTCTGTTGAGCATTACCAAAACCAAGGCGATGGTGGGAATAAAGTATTCCATGAATACAGCCAGGTAATCCGGGTTTAGCAATATGTTGCCCACCAAGGCCAAAATTACCGCAGCAATGGCAATCAATAGGGATAACCAACCAGAACGCTCAGGTCTAGGTAGATTTTTGCGTCTAACCTTCAACAAAATATTACCAATGCCAAAAAGTGCCATCACCGACAAAAATGCTATCGTGTAAACGCCCGCCAATGCCTCCAGGTTTCCTTCGGTAATCAATAGGATAGAGACACACAGCATAAAGAAAACTATGGCGATGCGATAAGTACTTCCATTTTTATTTCTTTTTAAAAGAAATGGGGGTAAAATTCTATCCAATGTAATACGCTCCACCAAACCAGACACACCCACAAAAGAGGTGAGTACGGCACCGCTTAATACCAACACAGCATCCACGGAAACCAAAAACGATAGCCAGGAACCGCTTACTTGGTTCCCCATGATGGACAACAAGGCTTCACTGTTGGATTCTATATCCGAGATGGGTAGTACGGCCAAGGCCAAAAACGCGATCAAGGGATTAAAAATGGTGACCACCACCCACATGTTGCGCAAAGTTTTTGGGAACACTCCTTTTTTCTGTTCCTCAACAAAGTTGGCTGAACTTTCAAAACCGCTGATTCCCAACATGGCGGCAGAAAAACCAAAAAAGAGGGCCATGGGCAAGGCTCCGTGCTTTACGGGCAATGCATTGTTGTTGGAAAACACTTCCCATCCATGTTCAAAAAGGTAAATACCTGCAAAGGAGGACAATAATATCAAAGAGGATAAGTGAAAAATGAATATAGCTATGGCAACTTTAGAGGATTCACCAATACCGATGATCACTAACCCCATAAAAATGGCCAGCAGACAAATAGTGGCCAAAATAACAGGAAGCTGGGGTACGATATTCTTAAGATATGCCATGGCTTCATTGGCAGAAATCACAGCAGTTGCCATGTAAGACAATAACGTAAGGGATGCAGCCAAAGATGCCATGCTTTTACTGGTAGTATTGAGCAGGGCATTGTATGCACCACCGTTCATAGGAAGGGCTCCGACCACTTCGCCATAGATTTTTCGAAATAAAAAGAGAACGACTCCTACGATGAGTAAAGAAATCCATGCGTATTGACCGGCATGTAAGACGGCCAAGGCCGACACGTAAAGGCATGATGAACTGATGTCGTTACCACTAATGGACGTTGAGGCCAACTCTCCGAGCTTTGCTCTAAGTTTGTGTGGTTCCATGAATGCTGGTTTATAAAACCGACAACGAAGTTAGGGCTTACAACCAAAAATTCTAAATTTGAGAACAGAAAATAATTATGATTATGAAATTATTGGGCATTGGCTCCAGAATAGACCACCCGGAATATGGCAAGGGTGTGGTCACTAACGTATCATCCAAACATTATTGGGTTACCTTTTTGGAAAACGGGTTGGAAACCATAGATCTCGATGCTGATTTTGAAGTAATCGAAGGTGTGGAGGACGAAGTGGACAGTGTAAGTTTTTTTGATGTGGAACGCTCCTTGGTGAAAATACTGGAGAAATGGAGCGACACCCATGAAAAAGTGGCCATAGCGGATAAATGGAAAGGCGGGAAACTGATTTTGGAACCCGATGATGGCACAGCAAACAAGGAAATGCCGATTGAGACTTTTTTCCATAAAATTGTAATGGTGCGCGATCGCATCCGTGTGATGGAGCAAAAGATTAACAGCAGCAAGAACCTGGAAGACCAAGAAAAAGTGTATCTACAGCAATATATCACACGTATTTATGGTAGCTTAACCAGTTTTAATGTGCTGTTCAAAACCAAAAGCGACCATTTTGTGGGGGAGAGGGGAAAGGGATAATTAAACCGCCTCCTTTTTCTCACTCAAATATTTCCAATATCGTTTTGGCACATGTTGGGTATGTAATTTAGGATTGATACGTGAAGAGATATTGGTGCTTTTAAAATAATCGTTCCAAAGGGTCTGGTATTCGTATTCCTCATGTGTAAAGACGTCACTTTTCGCGGTTTTGTTGTGATGTATGTCCTTTAAGTTCAAGGAAACCATCTCCACATGGTCCAAATCGTAATAAATACCATATTTGCGTTTTACATCGTAGATCAGCCATTTTTGGTCCGCGTACCGATCACGAAAATGTTTGGAGATTAAGGGCAATACATCAAAATCGGGTTCAATATTGGCAAAATATATATCGTCCTTGGTCAATTGAAACCTAACAAAAGCTTCCATTCGATGCTTTTCACGTCCCACTTTTCTGGCCAGTTGGGCTATGTATAGTACAGTGCTGTCCGAATAATCCAAATACTTGCCATTTTTGGTGCGCATTAATTTTTGAATATAGGAGTAAAGCATCATTTCCACGCCTTCGGTTTCGCTCAAAAAAGCAAAATAGACGTTCGAAATGGCGTTGTGGCTCCTGTTGCGGATACCGTTCCAAACTCGTTTGGCTTTTTCTACATGGGTAAAAACGGTTTCGGTTTCTGAAAACAATCCGTTTTGGGATTGATTGTTCTTTTGAATGTCCGCCACATTGATCTTTTCATCAAAGGCGACGAAAACGGCGGTCAAGAATCCGTTAAAACTACCGTCATAAATTAAGGTTGTTGAAGCATTCATAGCGCTTATATTTTGTGTTTTTTTGTGTCACTATTAATTGAATAATGACAATTGCGTGCTGTACTGATTCCGAAATTTCCCAGAGGAGTTTTGTAGTATCATACCTTTTATTTTATCCGCGTCCAAGTCGCGACGCTCCCAATGCCGGGAGTCGCATACCATGAAATATTGTGCACGGTTGAGGGCCACACCAATCTTTTTGAGATGGTCCCAGTTCAATTTCCTAAACTTTCTTGCTTTTATAATTTTGTCCACCGAGCGCATGCCAATGCCTGGAATTCGGGCCAAAAGGCGCTTATCTGCCGTATTTACATCCACTGGAAAATGATGAAGGTTTCGCAAAGCCCAAGAGAGTTTCGGGTCCACATCCATGTCCAAGTTGGGATGCCGGTTGTTCAAGATTTCCCCGATGGAAAAGCCATAAAAACGCAACAACCAATCCGTCTGGTACAATCGGTTTTCGCGCAACATCGGCACTTGCGACCCAATGGCAGGCAAACGCGAGTCGTGGGTCACGGGAACGTACCCGGAATAGTATACACGCTTCATATGGAACGTTTTGTAATAATAGGCCGCGGAATACATGATATCCTTGTCCGATTCTCCAGATGCTCCTACAATCATTTGAGTGCTTTGACCCGCTGGCGCATATTTTGGGGTACTTTTTATGATTTCCCGCTCGGATTTATAACGTACGATTTCGTTTTTCACCTTCTCCATAGGTTTGGTGAAATCTTCATGCTTTTTGTCAGGCGCCAATAATTTGAGCCCAGAGATAGTGGGAACTTCAATATTTACGGAAAGCCGGTCGGCATAAAGCCCAGCTTCGTACATTAATTCATCGCTTGCCCCAGGGATTGACTTTAAATGGATGTATCCATTAAAATTTTCCTCTTCACGAAGTTTTTTAGCTACGGATACCAAGCGCTCCATAGTATGGTCTGGACTTTTAAATATGCCGGAACTCAAAAAAAGTCCTTCAATATAATTTCTACGATAAAAATTGATGGTAAGATCGACCACTTCTTGCACCTTGAAAGCAGCTCTAGGCACATCATTGCTTTTTCGGGTAACACAGTAGGCACAATCAAAAATGCAATGGTTGGTCAACAAGATCTTTAATAGGGACACACACCGCCCATCTGCTGTGTAGCTATGACAAATTCCCATTTTGGAAGCATTGCCCAACCCTTTTCCTTTATTGGTCCTATCGCTTCCGCTACTGGCACAGGAGACATCGTACTTGGCCGCATCTGCCAATATGTTCAGTTTTTCACGTATCCTATCAAAATTCATAACTTGGAAATATTCCAATCAAATATATGGATATAATCCAAATAATGGAAATAATCCATAAAAGTTTTTGGAAATATTCCAAAATAGCTATATTTGAGAATGGATTGTCACTTCGATATGTTCGATTTGATATTATCAACATGATGATGGAAAATGAAATAACCCTAAAACGATTTACCGATATCCGCAGGGAACTTGGCTACACTCAAACCGAGTTTGCCAAATTACTGGGGGTTAAAAATACCACGGCCGACATAGAGCGTGGTAGAACCAAGCTTTCCGGTAAAGTAGTGGCCGAACTTTTGAAGCAATTCAAAATAAATCCGTTATGGCTTTTCGGCGAAAGTGATCAAAAACATTTGGATACTTCCAAAACCAGTGTTATTCCAAAAGTAGTTACGGTTGACAATTCCGAAAATGACAACATGGTGATGGTAAACGCCAAGGCTGCTGCAGGGTATCCACAGAATATTTCTGATACTAGTTGGTATAGGCAGTTGCCTGCTTTTGATATGCCCATTCCCGAGTTCCGAAATGCCACCTATCGTGGTTTTCAGGTTGAAGGAGACAGTATGCTTCCCAATTTAAGACCCAATGATTGGGTGTTGGCGCGTGCCATTGAACATATCGATCATGTGAGCCCCAATAAAATGTATGTTGTGGTATTGCAGGATTCAGTAATGGTAAAAAAAATAGAGCGCAAGCCCAATTCCAATAACATCACCTTGGTCTCTTTAAACGAAACCTACCCTCCGTACGAAATCAAACCTTTTCAAATACAGGAAATCTGGGAGGTGAGCAGTAAATTGACCTTTAACGTGGATGCAACTACGGAAACTGGCTTGTTAAAACAACTTCAAGAATCCATGGAGGAGTTGAAAAAACAAATTGCCAAGTAAGTTTTAAGCAAAGAATTTGTTTTTGATCGCGGTGGCCATGGTGTGGGCCGCACTCTGGTTTAAACGAAACCAGAGCTCAGGTTCAAAAATTTCCAGTTCGGCCAACGCCCAGTTACCGTCATTGTCCTTAAAAATATCGACTCTTGCGTAAATCGGCATCTCAGGTGCGGCATGTACAACACTTTTGGCAAATGCTATCTGCTCTTGACTTGGTTCATAATCATGAACCGTTCCACCGAAGTCATCCTGAACCCTGAAATCACCTGGTTTGGCAATCTTTAATACGGCGTGGGTAAACTCTCCATTAAAAACCATCATGGAGATTTCACCTTCGGAAACGATGTTCCCTTGAAATTCCTGAAGCATCATGGCCTCATTCCCGACCAATTCCTTAAAGATGGATTCGTAATTGTTAACCTCGTCTTTTCCTATTTTGTAGGTGTGTCGAGCCGCTCCCGATACACAGGGTTTTAAAATATAGGTGTCAGCAGTAAAACCATATTCCGATTTTGCCTTTGCAATGGCATTGGCAAGTGTTATCTCTGAATTTTTTTCGGCAAAAACAGTTTTGGGAATGCTTACTCCAGCGTTGGATAGATCTTGCAAATAGTGCTTATCAATGTTCCAATAAATTAGGTCTTTGGAGTTGATGAATTGTGTTTGTTTTGAAGCTTTCTCCAACCATAAGGAAAACTCCGCATAACGGTCAAAATAGTCCCAAGTGGTTCGGAACAGGGCATATTTGGTGTTCGACCAATCAAAGTCAGGGTCGTCCCAAGCTTTACGCACCACATTTAATCCTTGACTTTGCAAAGCTTCCAAAACAAGTTGGTCTTCTTGCAGTACATTTTGGATGTAGGGTGTCTTTTCTTTTGGGGCCACGTAACGGTGGTCCGTTAAAACAACAACGTCGAATTCCATTGAATGTTAATTAATAACCAACTGCGGTATCATCTCCGCGTTTGTCCGCTCCACCTTCCAATTTTCCGTTGGGCAGAACGCGTATTGCATCCACCTTTCCTATGATAGGTGTACGCTCTTCGTTAATGATGTACCCTTTGGATTTTAATTCGGCCTTGAGTTCTTTGGAGAAACCTTCGGGCTCAAAAATCACCATATCGGGTAACCATTGATGGTGGAAACGAGGTGCATTTACCGCTTCTTGCATGCTTAGGTTAAACTCATAAACATTTAAGATGGTCTGTGCAACCGCTGTAATTATTGTTGAACCACCAGGAGTGCCTACAACCATGTATAGTTGGCCATCTTTTTCCACGATGGTAGGTGTCATGCTGCTCAGCATACGCTTTTCCGGTTCAATGCTGTTAGCTTCGGCGCCGATAAGCCCAAACATATTGGGTACACCGGGTTTGGCGCTAAAATCGTCCATTTCGTTATTCAAAAAGAAACCAAGTTCGGCACAGTATAGTTTGGAACCGTACCCTCCGTTTAAAGTAGAGGTAGCTGAAATGGCATTTCCTTCGCTGTCCACGATGGAGTAGTGAGTGGTCTGTGCGCTTTCAATGATCTCTACTTCACCATGGCTTACATCGGAAGACAACGTAGCCTTATCAAAAGAAAAGTCGGCCATTCTCTCTTGTAAGTAGTCATCGTTTAAAAGCACATCATAAGGAATGTCCACAAAGTCTGGGTCTCCAAGAAAGAAGTTTCTATCGGCATAGGCCCTTCGTGAAGCTTCGGTGAACAATTGTATGGTCTTGGTAGTGTTATGCCCAAACTTTGAAACATCATAAGGCTCCATCATTTTAAATATTTGATTGATGGTTACCCCTCCGCTACTGGGCGGACTCATGGAAATCACTTTAATGTCCTTATAATTAAAAACGATAGGGTCTCTCCAGACGGCTTCGTACTTTTCCAAATCTTCTTCGGTGATCAAACCTCCATTTTCTTGAACAAAAGCAGCTAGTTTTTGAGCAACCTCACCTTTGTAGAAACCATCACGACCCTGCTCCATTATTTTCTGGAGAGTTTTGGCGTAGGCAGGGTACTTTATGGTATCGCCTGCAACAAAAGGGTGGGCAAATTTGGTGCTGTCGCCATTGGCTTCAATAAAGCGCTCGCGTGTTCTTTCCAATCGATTGGCCTGTTTCTCGGTAACAACAACACCTTTGTTGGCGAGTTCGATAATGGGTTCGATGATATCCTTTAAAGGGAGTTTTCCAAATTTTTTGTGCACCTCCAATACTCCGGCAACGGTACCGGGAACTCCTACAGCAGTACCGCCAGATGTGCTTAAACCTGGGATTACATTGCCCAAGGAATCCAAATACATGTTTTTATGGGCTGCCAAAGGGGCTTTTTCGCGATAATCGATTCCACCGACTTCTCCATTGTTTTTGCGGTAGACCATAAAACCACCACCACCAACGCTTCCAGCAAAAGGATAGGCGACTACCAAGGAAAGTTCTGTGGCGACCATGGCATCAAAAGCGTTTCCGCCTTTTTTCATAATATCCACAGCCAATTGTGATGCTTCTTCACGGGCGGATACCACCATGGCCTTTTCGGCGACCAGTCCGGTAGGTGCTGCTGGTTGTTGTTTACAATTGATAAAAAAGATAAGGGGTAGGAAGAGGAGTACTAGTCTTCGCATAGAGAAATGAATTTTTGGTTGGAAAAGGTAATCAATTCTTCAAAAAATGACGTGAATTCATTTTCGAATTCTGTATAATTTTCTTCAAGGTCCAAAATGGCAAAATTCATTCGGGACTTGTTTTTGGTTCGTCGGTTCATGCCATTGAGTACACGGTCAATCCCAGCTAAATTCGCATAGTTGAGCAGCCAATTGTCAGCAATCATGTAGGGCATCATCCGTTTGGTCGCCATGGGAAGGATGTCATAATTGTCTTCCAATAAATCGTAGAACTTTTCTACATAGGTGTCCAAAGGCACATCTGAATAACTGCTCCAGTTTTTGGCCAAAAAATGATCGTAGTAAATATCAACGATCACTCGACTGTAATGATGGTAATTTTTGTGAAGGCGTTTACTGCTTTTTCTGGCGGTTGGGTGTGCATCGGTGAAGGTGTCGATTTCCCGGTGCAACAAAATGCCTTTTTGAATTTTTTCCGGTAAATGCTTGTACCTGTTGCCGCGAATGTGATCGGCAAAGAAATTACCCAAAGTTATTTCCTCATCATCAAAAGATAAATAGATATGCGCTAAGAAGTTCATCGGGGCAAATTCCTTTTC
Source organism: [Muricauda] lutisoli (nom. illeg.) (assembly GCF_017313105.1). GTDB lineage: Bacteria > Bacteroidota > Bacteroidia > Flavobacteriales > Flavobacteriaceae > Flagellimonas > Flagellimonas lutisoli. Next base: position 979,831 of record NZ_JAFLND010000001.1, read on the forward strand.
TGTCGAAATTTACAAATTCAAAACATGGAATCGGTTAAGCCCGACTATATTTGCAAAAACTTTTTTAACAATTATGACACTGATCAAATCCATTTCTGGCATACGAGGCACCATTGGTGGCCACACAAACGACAACTTAACGCCTGTAGATGCGGTAAAATTTGCAGCAGCATATGGCACTTGGTTAAAATCGTACTCGGATAAGGATGAATTAAAGGTCGTAATTGGTCGTGATGCTCGTTTGTCTGGTGAGATGATCCAAAATTTGGTCGTCTCCACCTTGGTAGGACTTGGAATGGATGTCATCGATTTAGGATTGTCCACCACACCAACAGTAGAGATTGCGGTTCCTTTGGAAAAAGCCGATGGAGGTATCATTTTAACCGCAAGTCACAACCCCAAGCAATGGAATGCCTTAAAACTCTTGAATGAAAAGGGGGAGTTTTTGGATGCGGAGCAAGGAGCAAAGATTTTGGCCTTGGCCGAAAAGGAGGATTTTGACTTTGCCGAGGTCGATGATTTGGGAGAAATCACCAAAAATGATTCCTATATCGACATTCATATTGATGAAGTCCTGGAATTATCCTTGGTAGACGCCGAAACAATTGAAAAAGCTGGGTTTAAAGTAGTTGTTGATGGTGTGAACTCAACAGGAGGCATTGCCATTCCCAAATTGCTTGAGGAATTGGGGGTGGAAGTGGTAAAGCTCTATTGTGATCCAACGGGCCACTTTCCGCATAATCCCGAACCTTTGAAAGAGCACCTGGGCGACATCTGTAAAAAAGTAGTCGAGGAAAAAGCTGATTTTGGTATCGTGGTCGATCCCGATGTGGACCGTTTGGCATTCATCAGCAACGATGGAGAAATGTTCGGCGAGGAATATACGTTGGTGGCCTGTGCAGATTATGTATTGTCCAAAACCAAAGGAAACACCGTTTCCAACCTATCATCCTCCAGAGCTTTGCGGGATGTTACGGAAAAACATGGAGGAACCTACGAAGCCGCTGCAGTAGGAGAGGTGAACGTTGTGACCACAATGAAAGCCAATAACGCCATTATTGGTGGTGAAGGCAATGGCGGAATCATTTATCCGGAAAGCCATTATGGTCGTGATGCCCTGGTAGGAACAGCCTTGTTCTTGATGTTGATGGCAGAGCGTGGAGGGACGGTTGCCGAGCTACGCGCCAGCTACCCTAGCTACTTTATGAGCAAAAAGAAAATTCAACTGACCCCGGATTTGGATGTGGATGCGCTTTTGGAAGCCATGCACAACAAATATAAAAATGAAGATGTGTCGACCATTGATGGAGTAAAAATTGATTTCCCAGAAAACTGGGTACACTTAAGAAAATCGAACACAGAACCTATTATCCGAATTTACACTGAGGCAAAATCACAGGATCAAGCGGATGGTTTGGCCGACAGAATCATTGGCGAAATAAAGGAAGTGGCGGGAATCTAGTTGTTCGCCGCTTTGGCAGGTGTTTTCTGGAACTCTTTTGGCACTTTGTCTTTGTGTTTCCAGCGTTTGTGCGTCCAGAAGTAATATTCCGGTGCCTCACGAATAGATTTTTCCGTTTCTCGTAGAAAGGCATCGGTAATTTCATAATTAGGAACTTCGGAAGGATTTTCAGACAGAATTTTAAAGGTACCTTCGTAATATCCTCTTTTCTTTTTACGAACCTTGAGGTAGATCGGGATAAAGTCGTTGGCTTTGCAGATTTCTTCGCCGCCAACATGAGCAGGAACCACAATTCCCATAAAGTCTGTCCAGTACTTTGTTCTACTGACCATAGGGGACTGGTCGCTGATTATACCAACCATCAATAATTCTTTACTTTCTTTTGCGGCCTTAAGAATTTTTCTGGATTCTCTGGTGGATATGAGTTCAGTATTGTATTTGCCCCTGATGTCTCTGACCAACTTATCAAAATACTTGTTTTCCACTTTTTGATAAATACCGTAGCCTTTGGATTTGATTTGTAAATTCAGGGATAGTACCCACTCCCAACTGGCATAATGGGGAAGCATGAGCATAGTATTGAGACCTTTTTCTTCCAATCCGTTGACGAGCTCAATATTGGTTACCGTAAAGCGATCTTGAATTTCTTTTTTGCTCATGCCCATGGTCTTCATCATTTCCAGAAATATGTCGCACATATGCTTGTAGAACTTTTTCTCTATCAGTAATCGTTCTTTTTCCGACTTTTCTGGGAAAACCAAAGCTAAATTGTTGCGGACCACCTTTTTACGGTAACCGATTACATGATATAAGAGCATGTAAACACCATCAGAAATAAAATAAATGATTTTAAAGGGAAGTCTGGAAATCAACCAGAGCAATGGATAAACAAGGATATAAACTACGAGTTGCATAGGCTATTCTTGTGTGCAAATATAGCTATATTTGGACCCAAACCTTTATTTACATGCTCAATTTACATATTGCTACTATTGCCATTATGGTCGCTAATGTTCTAGTTTCCCTGCGTGGATTCAATAACTCTGCTTTTTTTGATAGGTACAAGTTCAGTATCAACGCCATACAGGCCGGTCAGCGAGAACGGATGGTGACTTCGGGCTTTTTGCACGTGGACATTTCACATTTGTTCCTGAACATGTTTACCCTTTATTTTTTTGCTCCTGTGGTCATCGGATGGTTTGGTCCCATAAAATTCTTGATTATTTATTTCATTAGTTTAATTGCAGGGAGCCTGTTAGCACTTTTCTTTCACAAAAACGAGCCTTTTTATAGTGCCGTTGGTGCCAGTGGGGCCGTGATGGGCGTCCTATATGCTGCTATATTGTTGAACCCGGACATGCAATTGGGCATTATGTTCATCCCTATTCCATTGCCTGCTTATGTGTTGGGTATTGCTTATTTGCTGTATTCCATTTGGGGGATGAAGAGTAGGATGGGCAACATTGGCCATACCGCACACTTTGGTGGTGCCATTGGGGGCTATGCAACCACCTTGCTCTTTAAACCAGAACTTTTTGCTACGGACACTCTTATTGTGGTATTGTTGGCCATTCCAATCATTATACTTTTTGTGCTGGATAAAATGGGCAAAATATAGTTTACAAAAAAAGGCCTTGAAATTATCAAGACCTTCTTTTACTTTACCTATATTCTATTGTTCAGCTCTTTCCAAGAATTTCAGCTACTTTTTCTTCCAAGGCTGGACCTCTGAGGTCTCTTGCTACAATAACGCCATTTTCATCCAACAAAAATGCCGCCGGTATCGCGTTGATGTTGTACATACGAGCAATCGGGTCCTGGAAACGCTGTAAATTGGAAATGTGGTTCCATTCCAAACCATCGGATTCGATGGCATTGGTCCAATGCTCTGCTTTGTTGTCCAAAGAAACACCCAGTACATCAAACCCTTTGTCGTGATATTTCTTATATACGGAAACAATGTTTGGGTTTTCTGCTCGACATGGTCTGCACCAAGCTGCCCAAAAGTCTACCAAAGTAAGTTTGGCATTGCTGGTCACATCGCTTAGAGCAAGTACTTCACCCGTTGGAGTAGGGGCTGAAAAGTCCGGTGCCACAGCACCTATTTCAGTTGATTTAAGATTTTCGAGCTGTTCTGCAATTCTTTTACCGGGCTCTGTGGCCTTCATTTCAGGAGAAAGTCCTTCGAACAGTGCTTTGACCTCATCAACGGGAAGTGCCTTTGTGGCCAAGAAATTACCAACAATAAGTACGGACACAAAAGCATTGGGATGCTCTTTGGCGTAGTTTAAGTTAAAGTCCTTAGCATCTTCTTGAAACTCCATGAACTCTTCGCGAAGTGCTGCAACCGTAGCAGTATCTCTCTGCTGTGCCGCCATACGCATATCGTCTTGCATTGATCGCGCACGTTGCGATAGTTTCCTGGACTCTGTCAAAAAGTCCATGAACATTTCGTTCTGTTCGGTGCCTTTAATTTTGGCCTGATCAATACTATCTTTCTGGAATTCCACTTCAATGGTCCCATTTTCAACGATTACAGGAACATTACCGCGAACTTGGTCCACAAAAATGTAATGCATTTTAGGTTCAACTTGGTTTCCACTGAAACTGAACATACCATTTTGCACAGCTGCAGTATCAATATCTACCAATTGATTGATGGAGTCCGTTGTTTTTAAGAATATTTGGGTACCATTTTCGGGTTCACCATCTATGGTACCGTTCAAAGTGTATCCTTTAGGGTCGGAATTACAGGAAGTTAGTAATATAACCCCAAGGGATAGTGTAACTAGTCTTTTCATTTAAAAATCTTTAGGTTGCTAAGGTATTCAATGTTTATGGCATAAAAAAACCCCTGACCGTATTGAGCCAAGGGTTAACTTTTTATTTAGAACAGATTTAGAACTGGTATCGGATACCCAACGCTATATCAAAATCAAAATCATTGTCAAAGCCATCATAACCAAGTATGCCGATTTCGGGCCTAAAGTCCAATGATAGCAGCAATGGGATGTCAAAATCGTATTCTACACCAATGTCTCCTGCTGCGAATACAAACAACCCGTCATTATCATTGTTGAAATCTGGATTAGGTTCAAAATCCACGCTTCCTAATCCTCCACCAACACCGTAATACCAATTAAAGTTACCGTCCAATTGGTGTACCCATTGGTAAATACCCGCCAACTTAAAGGCGTCAAAATCTCTACTGTCCCTCCAGCCAAGATCGAACTCGGCTCGATTGTATTGTCCTATTGATTTTTGATAGGAAATCTCGGCTCCGAAGCCGTCACTATCACCCAAACGCAATCCCAAGGCATGCTCGGAAATATTCTGTGCGCTAAGGCCAACTGTTGCAAACAAAAATAAAACTGAAAATAATGTGGTAATCTTCATAAGGGTCTCGTTAAGTTAAAAATTAGAGATAGTTTTGTATTAGATTTACGTTGTAAAACTAGTTTTAGTTCCCAAAAGTATTCCGAATTGGATAAAAAATTGTTAAAAGACCTCTCATTGGCCTTAAAAGGTGAGTTGTTGTTCGATAATTTGAGCAAGGCCATCTATGCCACAGATGCCTCCGTATATAGAAAGTTGCCCATGGCGGTGGCCTACCCCAAAAATGCTGATGACCTTAAGGTTTTACTGAATTTTGCCAATGGGAATAAAATTGGATTGATTCCAAGAACAGCGGGAACATCTTTGGCCGGACAATGTGTGGGAGAAGGGATTGTGGTCGATGTAAGTCGTTATTTCACCAAAATCATTAGTCTGGACAAAGACAAAAAACAAGTTACCTTAGAGCCTGGCGTGGTACGTGATGAGCTTAATCAATATTTAAAACCTTTCGGTCTTTTCTTCGGCCCCAATACATCTACGTCCAACCGATGTATGATTGGCGGTATGGTCGGCAACAATTCTTCTGGGACAACATCCATCCAATACGGTGTTACCAGGGATAAGGTTGTTGCCATGCAATGTGTGCTTTCGGACGGAAGTGATGCTTATTTCTCCGATATTTCCGAAGAAGAGTTTGAAAAGAAGAAACAAGGGCATTCATTAGAAGCCAAAATCTACAATGAACTTTACGAGGAGCTTTCCGAACAAGAAACTCAGCACCATATAAAATCCGAATTTCCAAAACCTAGTATTCACAGAAGAAATACCGGGTACGCAGTGGATGAACTGCTCAAAAACAACATTTTTGGGGATGATGAAGTCAACTTCAACATGTGTAAATTGTTGTCCGGAAGCGAAGGTACACTGGCCTTTACCACATCGGTAACACTGCAACTTGATGACTTACCTCCGCCATATGCAGCCATGGTAGCCACGCATTATAGAACATTGGAGGATTGTTTGAGCGATGTTGCACCTGTTATGCAACATAGCCTCCATCTATGTGAAATGATGGACAAAGTAATTCTGGACTGTACCAAAAACAACAGGGCCCAATTGGCCAATCGTTTTTTTGTGGACGGTGACCCAGCGGGTATTTTGATGTTGGAAGTAAAGGCCGATTCCAAGGAAGATTTGGACAAACAACTGGATGAGTTGTTAAAAACGATTGAAAAGTCCGGCTTGAGCTACGCCAATCCTATTTTATATGGAGAGGACATCAATAAGGCGATAGAACTTCGTAAAGCAGGTCTTGGTCTGTTGGGCAATATGGTGGGGGATAGAAAAGCGGTGGCCTGTATTGAGGATACGGCCGTTGCTTTGGAGGACCTAAAAGATTTTATCGGCGAGTTTTCCCAGATCATGAAAGGGTATAACCAAGACGCTGTATATTATGCCCATGCAGGTGCTGGAGAATTGCATTTGCGGCCCATACTTAATTTAAAGAAATCGGAGGATGTGGTGTTGTTCCGAAGCATTACCACCGATGTGGCCAAGTTGACCAAAAAATATCATGGAAGTTTTAGTGGAGAGCACGGGGATGGAATTGTGCGAGCAGAGTTCATACCACTGATGATAGGCGATACCAACTATGGGCTCTTGAAAAGGGTAAAAGCACTTTTTGACCCAAATTTGGTGCTGAACCCGGGGAAAATTGTGGATGCATACCCAATGGATGAGTCTTTGCGCTACAAAGTTGACCGCAAAGAGCCCGTGGTAAAAACACTGCTGGATTTTTCGGATAGTGAAGGGATTTTAAAAGCTGCCGAAAAATGCAATGGTAGCGGTGATTGCAGAAAGAGCCATAACATGAACGGTGGTATGTGCCCGAGCTACCAAGCCACCAAAGATGAAAAGGACACTACACGTGCAAGGGCCAATGCATTGCGTGAATTTTTGACCAATTCTGAAAAAACCAATCGGTTCGACCACAAAGAACTTAAAACGGCATTCGACCTTTGTTTGAGCTGCAAGGCCTGCGCCAGCGAATGTCCCAGCAATGTGGATGTTGCCGCCCTAAAGGCCGAATTCCTATATAATTACCAAGAGGCCAACGGATATTCCTTGCGAAGCAAGCTGTTTGCCCACAACACCCGATTGAATGCCATGGGAAGCACGGTTTCCGGCATCGCGAACTGGATGTACGAGTCCAAAATGGTCGGGGGAACACTTAAAAAAGCAGTAGGGGTGGCCCCGGAGCGCAACTTACCCAAGGTTGGCCGATTCAATTTTAAAAATCACCTAAAAAAGCATCGTGCAAAGCGAACCTACCTTTCCAAAAAACAGGTCGTCCTTTATATTGATGAGTTTGTGAAGTATCTGGATATCCAGATCGGGAAGGATGCCATAGAGCTATTGTGCAAATTGGGGTATGACGTGGAACTGTTCTATGGTGAAAGCGGGAGAACTTACCTATCCAAAGGATTTTTGAAACAAGCCCAAAAATTGGTGGTCCAGAATATGGAGAATCTGAAAGGTATTTTAAATGAAGGAACCCCGATTGTGGGATTGGAGCCTTCTGCCATACTTTCGTTCAGGGATGAGTACCAGCGATTGCATGATGACAAGGAACAATTACAGAAATTGGCATCCCAATCATTTTTGATAGAAGAGTTTTTGGCCGCTGAAATCGCAGCGGGCCATATCACCTCCGATAGCTTTACCGATCAGGAAAAGACCATCAAAATTCACGGACATTGCCATCAAAAAGCGTTGAGCAATCAAAAAGTAACGTTCGATGTGTTGAATCTCCCCAAAAACTATAAAGTGACGATTATACCATCGGGTTGTTGTGGTATGGCAGGTTCTTTTGGTTACGAAAAAGAACATTTTGAAATAAGTATGCAGGTAGGTAAGCTAAAGTTGTTTCCCGCGGTGGAGAAAAGTGATGCCGATACTCTGATTGCGGCCAACGGAACAAGTTGCAGGCATCAAATAAAGGATGGGACGAAAAGGGAGGCGCAACACCCCGTTTCAATCCTGAGACAGGCCCTTATCGTCTAGGTAATCCTGATCTACATTTTCTTCGCTTTCGCCAAAGTGTTCCTCGGTAACGTCCTCAATCTTGACTTCTTTATCGGTGATCGAAGCGATGAGGTCGTTCATATCCATTTCCTTTAAATCCTCGTCCACAAAGAAAGGAGAAAGTCTATCGTGATTGTAATGGTATATTTTCCAGCGTTTAAAAGAATACTCCAAAGCTGTCAGGTTTTCCACCCAATCCCCGGAATTTAAATAGGTGCAACTGCCATATTTGTTCTCGTACACCTCTTTTTTGGGTTGATGGATGTGTCCACAGACCACATAATCATAATTGTTTTCTATGGCGAGCTCTGCCGCGGTCTTCTCAAAATTGTTGATGTACTTAACTGCACCTTTCACGCTATTTTTTATTTTTTTGGACAACGAATATTTCTCACGTCCCATTTTGGCCAAGCACCAGTTCAGGAAGCTATTGATCAAAATAAGGATGTCGTAGCCGTAGCCGCCCAGCTTTGCCAACCATTTGGCATTTTGTATGGAGACATCGAACACATCACCATGAAAAACCCAAGCTTTTTTACCATCCAGATTAAGCACCAGCTTGTTCATGATTTTAAAATTGCCCATTGAAGTATCACTGAACTTACGAAGCATTTCATCGTGATTTCCAGTGATATAGTAAACCTCGGTCCCTTTTGAGGCCATCCCGATGATTTTTCTCAACACTTTGAGATGGGAAGGCGGGAAATACCGTTTGCTAAATTGCCAGATGTCAATAATATCTCCGTTCAAGATCAGTTTTTTTGGCTGTATGCTATTGAGATATGTAATGAGTTCATCTGCATGGCAGCCATAAGTTCCCAGATGTACATCCGAGATAACCGCCAATTCTATCTTCCTTTTTTTCAATGGTATAGGGTTTACTGCAAAATAAAATGGTTGGGATAAATTAAAAATGAAATCGAAGTCATCAATTCATGAGGATAATGTTAAAAAATCATCATGCTGAAACTAAATATGTTACAATAATATTAAGGCATGACATCGTTTTTGAATTAGATTTGTATCGTCTACCTTTGGGGACATCATAATTTATATACCGAATGGCAGGAAATTCTTTTGGACAACTTTTTAGGCTCACCACCTTTGGTGAATCTCATGGAAAAGCATTGGGAGGTATCATCGACGGTTGCCCTGCAGGGATAACATTGGACTTGGATAAGGTTCAAGAGGAGTTGAACAGAAGAAAGCCCGGGCAATCTGCCATAGTTACACAGCGCAAGGAACCCGATACGGTAGAGATATATTCGGGTGTGTTCGAAGGAAAAACTACAGGAACGCCCATTGGTTTTGCCATTCACAACACCAACCAGAAGTCCAAGGACTATTCACATATAAAAGACTCGTACCGACCATCCCATGCGGATTATGTGTACGATAAAAAATATGGTTTCCGTGATTATCGCGGTGGGGGTAGAAGTTCTGCACGTGAAACCGCCAGTCGGGTTGTGGCAGGTGCCATTGCAAAGCAATTTTTAAGCGATATTAAAATAAACGCCTTTGTCTCCCAAGTTGGGGAGATGAAATTGGAAAAGCCTTATCAAGAATTGGACTTTGCCAAAATCGAGTCCAATGCCGTTCGTTGTCCCGATACCGAAATGGCCCAAAAAATGGAGGATTACATCAAATCCATAAAGAAACAAGGCGACACCATTGGTGGGGTAATCACATGTGTGATCCAAAATGTACCAATTGGTCTGGGAGAGCCTGTTTTTGATAAACTACATGCCCGTTTGGGTGAAGCTATGCTTTCCATTAATGCGGTAAAGGGTTTTGAATATGGCAGTGGGTTTGCTGGAGTGGCCATGAAGGGCAGCGAACATAATGATGCCTTTAATGCCGACGGTACCACAAAAACCAACCGTAGCGGTGGTGTGCAGGGTGGTATCAGTAACGGTATGGATATTTACTTCAGTGTGGCTTTTAAACCTGTAGCAACCGTGCTGCAATCCTATGAGACGATCAATAAGGAAGGTGAACAAGTAACCACACAAGGCAAGGGGAGGCATGACCCCTGCGTTGTTCCAAGAGCTGTACCGATTGTGGAGGCCATGGCAGCATTGGTATTGGCAGACTATTCACTATTGGCCCGGACCAACAAAATCTAGTCCACGTTAGGACGTTTCCATTCAAAAAAGTATCTTTCCATCCATAATCTTACTTTATGAAGAAATTGGAATTGCACTGGCAAATCCTGATAGGAATGCTGCTTGGTATTGTTTTTGGATTTGCGATGACCCAAATTAGTTGGGGCAAGGAATTTGTAAATGATTGGATCCAGCCTCTGGGAACCATTTTTGTGAAACTTCTTAAGCTTATTGCCATACCTCTTATTTTGGCATCCTTGGTCAAAGGGATTTCCGACCTCAAGGATATATCAAAATTTAGGAATATTGGTCTCCGCACCATTGGAACCTATATCGTAACAACTGTAGTGGCTATCACCATTGGGCTTTTATTGGTAAATGTCCTGAATCCAGGTAGTGGAATTTCGGAAGATACGGTGACCAAATTGACCGATACGTACGCGAATGATGCCGGGGTTACCTCAAAATTGGAAGAAGCTTCGCGTCAAAAAGATAGTGGACCCCTCCAATTTCTTATTGATATGGTGCCTGACAATGCTTTGGCGGCCATGACGGATAATGCGCTGATGCTTCAAGTGATATTCTTCACCATTTTCTTGGGCATCTCCATGTTATTGATTGGGGAGAAAAAGGCAAAACCACTTAAAGATTTTTTTGATGCTCTCAACGATGTGGTTCTTAAAATGGTCGATTTGATTATGTTGACGGCTCCTTACGCCGTTTTCGCCCTATTAGCGGGTGTTGTAGTGTCATCAAGTGATCCAGACTTGTTATTGGCCCTGTTGAAATATGCGGGTGTTGTTGTCTTGGGTCTTTTAATAATGATTATTTTCTACGCCACCGTGGTAGGTCTGGTTACCAAAAAGAATCCGTTTTGGTTTTTAAAAGAGATAAGTCCAGCGCAACTGTTGGCTTTTTCAACCAGTTCCAGTGCCGCTACTTTGCCGGTGACCATGGAAAGGGTAGAGGAGCATATTGGTGTGGATAAAGAAGTATCCAGTTTTGTACTTCCCGTAGGTGCCACTATCAATATGGATGGGACGAGTTTGTACCAAGGTGTTGCCGCAGTATTCATTTCGCAGGCCCTTGGGTTTGATTTGACTTTTGGAAATCAATTGACCATAGTGTTAACCGCTTTGTTGGCCTCTATTGGTTCAGCGGCAGTTCCCGGAGCGGGAATGGTAATGTTGGTGATTGTTTTGGAGTCCATTGGATTTCCTCCGGACAAATTGGCGATTGGCCTGGCCTTGATTTTTGCGGTTGATAGACCGTTGGATATGTGCAGGACCGTAGTGAATGTCACCGGTGATGCCACAGTTTCCATGGTTGTTGCAAAATCTGTGGACAAACTTGGCGACCCACATGTGGAAGAATGGGATGACCATTATGATGAGGTCAAGTAAACCAAAGAAAGAAATACTTAAAATAAAAAAGACCTCCATTTTTGGAGGTCTTTTTTGGTTTTAGAGGGATATATATCTTCCTTTTGGGAACCTAACTTGAAAAGAGAAGCTTTCCTTTTCCACGGATTTAGGTTCCATTGCCATATTCCAGGTCAATAAGCCTTTGTTCTGGTCATAGGTTGCATTATTGGTCACAATATCATCCACTTTGATCTCCTTGTTCTGTGATTTTGGTATGCGGTCCATGAGTTTTAGATTGATCTTGCTGTTCTTGTTATTTTTAACCTCCAGTACATAGCTGCGATCTAATATCCGGTTACTGCCCACAAAGGGTTTACTTTTAAAATTACGTTCCTGCTGCCTTGTTACCGTAATATTGTGCTCAATGCCCAACGATAAGATCATTTCTTTTTTTGTTGTGTAAGGATCTAAGACCGTTTTACCGGCGTAGGAACCTTCAAAGTAGATATTGGCTTCACCTGGCAATAGCTGGTGTTTCTCCCAATCTTTAAAACTGGCGGTGAGATATACATTTTCATTCAATATGGGAGCTGCAAAATATTCGTATGTAGCCGGTATTTTATAGGTGTTCACTTCAACGGACGTAATATCGCCATCGGATATAACGGTGTAAGGTTTTTTAATGGTAAATTCTGTTCTGGTTGCTCCTTCTTGGGTCTCGCTTTTCTTGGTTGTTATGACTACGACACCATTGATTCCACGGTTTCCATAAATTGCGGAGGCATTGGAGCCTTTCAGCACCTCAATGTCCTGGATTTCATTTTCATCCAAGTCACCCTCAACAAAATTGTCAACAGGTACTCCATCTATAATGTAAAGGGGTTGGGGGTTGCTGGTCACCTTGGAAGCTCCTCTAATGGAAACCCCTGCCACTCGGCCTTTCAAAATTCGTTCGCCGGTAACCGCCCCTACAGCAGCAGTACCATAAGCTGTTACCACCACTTCATCCAAATGTTGTGCATCTTCTTCCATACGAACGTTCATAATGGAGGAGTAAATGGGCAATTCGTAAGGACGCATCCCGATATAGGAAAAGGTCAATTCTTGACCAAAGGGCACCTCCAAAGCATAATTGCCATCAAAATCGGTTTGTGTGCCCTTGGTGGTGCCTTTGATCACAACATTTACTCCGGGCAGTGGAGTACCGGATTCGTCCGTAATGGTCCCGACCACTTTTTTTACATTGGGATTAAAGGCATATCCCTTTTTCTTTGTGGCAGGGGTGTACCTTTTTTGGTAGGCACTCACAAAGTTCAAATAATGGGCCTCAATTTTGGGTTTGCTGATATTGTGATTTGGATTACCGGTGGACAAAGCGATTTTTACATTTTTCCAATCCTGCCCCGTGTTTTGGTAAACATTGCCCTTGTATGCCAAGGAGAGCGGTGCGTTTAATCCAGTGGATTTAATGTCGTAATTGGGCACCCACCCCGCATCTTTCACCAAGTAGGACAGTGAAGCGTTCAGGTTGGTGGAAATCGGTGCATCAAAAGTAATGGTTATTTCCCCTTGTGGAGTCGCTTTGGCATTGTTTGCCTCGGCCAACTGTTGCTGTAGATCGTTGATTTCCAGCTTTAGTTTGTTGATTTTTAAATGGGCCTTGAATATTTCATTTTTAATGCTGGTAATGCGCTCTCTGTAATATTGACCGACCTGTTTGATTCTTTCCAAATCCAGAACCTGACTGTCGCCATTTACAATTCTATTGGAGGTGATTACCTTTTCCTCTTCCTCGAGACCTGCAATGGTATTCTTTACCAATGAAACTTCATATTCCAGTTCTTCAATAGTGTTTTCCCATGCTTTGATCTTCGGGTTGCTCTCGGTTTTTTCAAGGTAATTGGTGTCGTAGGCAATAGCTAAAATGGAAACGGCACCTAAACCTGAAATTTGAATGCTGCTCTCATCAATTTTATGGGATAGCCCTGTAAAAACCACTTCGTTCGATCCTTCTTGTAATAGACAGGAAGCTGCTCGTGTAATCTGGGCCCCATTGAGATAAACGGTAACCTCCTTTATTTTAGAGGTAGTTTTTATCGTATTGGCAAATAGCAAAAAGGGTGCGCACAAAAATAGAATGACTGTATTTTTCATAATGGTTGGATATTAATTGTTTATCCAAACCTATGATTCAATTGTTCCAATTAAAACCGGGAATGGTGTGAATGGGTTGGTTGGCTGAGGGAACCCTGGGTTTTGATGAGTCAATCCAAAAACTTGGCTTTGAGCTCTGGGGTCGGAACCATGCAAGACTCCTGTTTACCGAACCATTTATAGCGGTTTTTGGCCACAAAGTCATAGATGGCGTTTCGGATGGAGGTAGGAATCCACGTAAAAACAGCGGTCAATTTCCATAAGCCTCCCAGGTCTTTTGCGATTTCCAAGGCAGCGTCGGATTTGGTATAATAGGCCACGCCGGGCTCAATAAGGATAATGGAATCCACTTTGCTGGTATCAATATGGCGTTGACCCACCAATTGTTGCCCCGCTTTGCTCTGTAGGGCCGCATAGCGGAATACATCTTTTTTGTCCCGTTTTATGACAAACTGGACAGAGCTGTTGCAAAGGTTACAGACCCCATCGAACAAGATTATTTTTTTACCGTTTTCCACGGTGCAAAGATAGTGTGGAAGTAGCTGTCTTAGAAATATTAACTCATAACAGCACGTGTAATTTTATAACCGATAAAATAGACCGAACGATAAAGCGGGCAACACTTTGGAGTCGGCCGTGGAGGATCCCCAGTCAAAATTGAACCAATAGGGGAGTACCACGGGTTCTTTTTCGGTTCTGTTATACGAAAGTTCCAACAAGAGCCCAAGATCTAAAGTAATCCCAAACCTTTTGGATAGATTAAAATCCCTGCCCATCCGAAGGTTCGTATACAGGTAGGTGTCCTTAAAACTGCTTGTTTCATCTACCAGATAATTGAGTCCACCCCTAAGGTACCAAGGTCGCCTATCCGTATATTTGGATTGTCCACTAAAGTGATTGAAATAATCCAGTGAGATGACATAAGTAGTATTGTAGGAATCATTTATGGTCCCAAAACCATAGCTTAGCCCCAACTGGGATTGCTTCATCTGAAATCGGGCTCCGATACTTATTAAATCAGGTACTCCGATCGTTGCTGCCAGGTTCACTTTCTCTTGCCCGGAAACACTTAAAAAACAAAGTGCACATAAGCCGGTAACGATAAAAATCTTAAACGGTTTTTTCATCTTACTTATAGGTTTGGTTGCTCTATTTTGAGCCAAAGAAGTAGGACGAACGTTTTTAGACTACCGGGCAAACAATTAAGATACAAATAATGTGCTTGTATTCAGTAAATTAATTTGATTTCCGACAACGAAAAACAATACCGTTTCCTTTCAATACCCGGCCAACTGATATATTTCATTGGGCGTAAGTTCGCTGAGTTCAAGAACGTCCTTGCCCGATTGGGCCATCGCCTTTCTGATCAGATAATTTCCGGTACGGTATCCAACTGCCAAACGGCCATCGGGGTGTTGGAACATCCAATGTTGATAGTTGGCATTTAGGGGCAACGACCTGATCTCTTCCACCCATTGCTCCGCAATGGTTGCTTCTGGTGGTGTATCCGCTTCCATGCTTTCACCGGTATAATCTTCGGAGAATACAACGGCCAGCCCTTCGTTTATGGCTGCTATGGATATGCCGGGGCCGTATTTGTTGTCCTGAATGGCCCAACCGCGCGATAAATGGTGGAATTCGTGGAAAATGGTATGCTTAAGTGCCGTTTGCGTTGCTTGGGTCACGCCTCCTGGATATTTATCGGATATTTGAATGAGCACTACGGGAGGGGCATTGGTTTCCGTACGACCGGTAACGCCTCCGACCAGATCAAGGTCCCAATCCACAATTTCCAAGGATACGTTTATGCTATCCGGTAGGGTGGGCAATAGGGCCCGGATTTCTTTTTCCGATTCCAATACCACTTCGCGAACAAGCTCTTTTTGTGATGGGGTGAATTTTCCACCTTCATCGGTAAAGGCGATGATGGAACTTGTGGGTTCCGTGTTTTTCGATGCATTTTTGCAATTGCTGATGACTAGGAGTCCAAGAACTAGTGATAGGATTTTGATTGATTTCATTGATGTTTGTTTTACCTGTAGACTCTGTAGACGTAAAAATGTTACATCAAAAGAAAAGGGAGCGCTACAAATTGTGATTCGGAACCGGTCGAAGGCCTGGGTTTATCGATTTTTCCATAATTAAGATGATTAGAATAAAACAACGATTTTGATATCTTTGCACAGTTATGACACTTTAATAGACATATCCGACCAAGTACATTTTACGAAATGACTTTTTTCCATCGGGATTGAACTTCATGATTCCAATGCTTGGTCACCTATCCATTTATTTTACTATTTAAACCGCAGTACTTCATTGGATTGAAAGTCCTGCACAATTACAAATAATTATGTCTATCAAAGAATTAATAAAACAGACTGCCATGCCCAGTCTATATGAAAAAGGCAATGCATTCATGTGGGATGACCCACATATTTCAAAACAGTTATTGAATGTTCATTTAAACAAGGATATTGATCTTGCGAGTCGTAAACAATCCTCAATCAATTCTACAATTGATTGGATTTTACAGCAATGTCCACAAAACGGCATGTCCATACTTGACCTTGGATGTGGTCCCGGATTGTATTGTGATATTCTTCATGATAAAGGTCATTCAGTAACGGGAGTTGATATATCCGGTAGTTCAATTGAATATGCAAAGGCCAAGGCCATTGAAAGTTCAAAGTCTATCGAGTATGTAAAAGCCAACTATTTGAATGTTGACCTCGAGTCCAATAAATACGATTTGGTCATTATGATTTACACTGACTTTGGTGTGTTATCGCCTAATGAACAAAAGGGTCTTTTACTCAAGGTTCACAAATCATTGAAACCAGGGGGTATATTCATTTTTGATGTTCTTAACGATACAGATCTTGACTCCAAGCTGACCCCTGTAAATTGGGAAGTAGCCGAAAGTGGTTTTTGGTCCGATAAACCATATCTGGTCCTGTCCAATAGCTTTCTGTATGAAGAACAAAAGACGATTCTTTATCAGCATAATGTTATGACAGGTGAAGACGAGTTAAAAACATATCGTTTCTGGACCCAACATTTTTCTAAAGATGATATCATCGATATTGTAGCGGATACCAAATTCACGTTATCCAATACTGAAACCAATGTTTTACCAGAATCAGATTTATGGGGCGGAAGGTTTGTTGACTTTTATGTACTCTTAAAGTAATTTCAAATCAATAGAGAGCTCGGGTTCTTAATTTTTTGAATCCGAGCTATTTTAAATCATTATTAAGATTGTTGTGCTTTCTTACTGTTTTAATTATCCCAAAGGTCCGTACACAATAGCTTTATCCCCAATATCGATAAGTTCGCAACTTTTAGAGAAGCTGCTGTTATCCTTTTTAATATGGAATCTTACGTTTTTGTCCTCTCCATTGGAATCTATCGGAAGCCAGCGATACGGTAGATCCAGTGTTGATTCTTTTGGGTTTATAAGTTCTAGAATAGCATGCTCACCGTTCAGGTTTTCAAAATAGGCTGGTTTAGCAAAGGATAATTCCAGTATATGGTCATCTATTGTTTTGCGTTCCATCAACTGAACCACCCTGTCATCAACATACTTTTCATCATCACATTCTGACCAAATTTTATCTTGGTTCATTTGTAATGCGGCCAAGAAACCTCCCTGAATTGATCCTTCAAAACCACCTCCTGGGAAAGCCCATGCCGATGCAAAGTATACATTGGGGATCAAGAAATTGTTTCTAAATCGCTTATTTGCTATCTGGTCTTTAGTTTGAGCGTAGCCATAGACCGAACCGCTTGGGTTAAGGGTATAGCGTTCAATGGTCATGGATGTGGATACTTCGTAGTACTCTATACTATTTCGGATTCCTGGATATTGATTTTCCAAACGTTGCAATAAAATTTGGGCTACTTCTTCTTTTTTGGCATCGTACTCTTCTTTGCTTAAAGTATCCCAGTCTTCAATATAGTCAACCGTACAAATCACACCTTCAGATTTGTCAGGTGGTGCAAGTCCAGCATCTACCTTGTTATAGTCCACAAAAATGAATCTACGTTTGGCCCAATCACCATGATGGTTATTTTTAATATCCTTTAAGGCCATTACACCGTCCCCTTGAAAAACGTTCGAATAGTATTTTACGCCAAACTTTTCCACATCGGTATTGAAGCCGAGATACATGCATAACAGCGAACATGAATTGGTTTTTGAGCTTATTTTTTGTTCGAGCTGGGTCGAATAAGGCTCATCCAACATCGATGGTACCAAAGGAATGGCACAATTGGCTATCACATTATCACATAAAATAGTAACGGGTTCTGAATTCGTATTAAAGCTATCACGAAACATAACTCCGGTTGCCTTGCCATTTTCCGTGATGATTTTTTCCGCTTTTTTACCCAAGAGTACGGTACCACCGTTATTTTCGATATAGGATGCAAGGT
This sequence comes from [Muricauda] lutisoli (nom. illeg.), assembly GCF_017313105.1. Lineage (GTDB taxonomy): Bacteria > Bacteroidota > Bacteroidia > Flavobacteriales > Flavobacteriaceae > Flagellimonas > Flagellimonas lutisoli. Next base: position 997,773 of record NZ_JAFLND010000001.1, read on the forward strand.
AATTGGAAAGCTGTTGTGACCCACCTTTTACAAAATGGCCGCCATTCTCAATAAAGCCCGAAAATGGTACGGCAAAGTAGAACATGGATAATGTATAAGGGTCATCTCCCCAATAAACAATATGAGCTATGAGGTCTAATTTCGCATCTTCATTGGTAATGTACTTATCCAACCAAGACCCAACGGTATGTTTGGTTGCCTCTACAAGATTAGGGTAAAGCAATGGCATCAATGGATAGATCAGTTTTTGTACCAAAGGTGAACGTGGAAGACTGGTGGCATCCTTCCGGGTTCCTGCTATCAACTTCATGAAATGTTTGATGCCTTTTTTTTCTTCAGGATATTTATCTATCAATGCCTTGGTAGCTGCATCATATCCATGAGGCATTACAAAATCCTCTTTGTCGGAAACCACCCCATAAAACTCAGGTACTTTTTCAAAATCCACATGTTTTTCTACGTCGAGCATTTTAAATATTCGCGTTAATGAACCATTTTCGGTCAGCCCGCTCATTTCGTGTAGACCAACTTCTATAATAAAATCTCCTCGTTTAAATGTGGTTGCACAGCCACCAGGCTTGTGATGCTGCTCCAATAAAAGAACTTTCTTTCCAAATTTTGTGAGCGTCGCTCCAGCGGTTAATCCTGCCAGTCCGCCTCCTATGATAATGGTATTGTATTTCATGACTGATAATAGGTTGTAATTAATTGATAGTTAATTGTTTAAACAACCTTTAAAATTATCAATTCAAACCCTATTAAGTAATGATGATCGTCAGTTCCCTATCTTTTTTTTAAAGCAGGGAATTTATTTTAAGGAAGGAGTAAACAATGCATCATTGCAATTGTTTTAGCACACTTTTATTGATGGTTAAATTAAGGCAAACCGTCCAAGAAAGTATCAGTATAAAAGCAATTTTCTGAATGATAGGGGAATATTGAGTTAGATTTTCATTGTAGTAGAAGAAGTTGTTCAACCCAACAATTATTATACAAAACACTCCCATCACCATTAAAAAGGTCAACTGGTTTTTGTGCAGTGCCCGTAACATTCCAATGATTACCAAAGTACCAAATACACTTAAGATGGTCGTCATGATATCATGGTATTTGGTGAAAATGAAACTTGCGGATAACATTGCCAAAGTACCTGAAATCCTAATTATTGTTTTCCAACTTCTGCTTTTTTCAAAGTGATTTGCAAATTGAAAGAAAAAGATGATCATACTACTGCAAAGGATGGTTATACCGGCAATGGCAACGGGTCTTGCTCGATTTTGAATTCCATTCAAACCACTTTCGCGCATTAAGTTGCACCAATGATTATTAAGCCAATCAAAACCTGCTGAATTGATATCTGTCAGCGAACCTCCGGGGTATAGTTTGGAAGCATAAATGTAAATACCTATGAACACCAGTATTCCTATGGTGGGAAGAAATTTTAATAATCCTTTTAGGTTTATCATATTCCTCATTTTAAACAAATGTATGGAAACAGTCTTGGCTATGGATTCTTTGCGATTGGCGGCCGGTACGATTTTCCAGCGAGCCAAGGCCACAGTACGAAACCATTCCTTTGGTTGTTTGCTTACTTAAAAGTAGGGAATTTAGTTCAAGGCAGGAGGGAACAATTACTTAAGGCTATTATTGGATATAATGCTTTACTATTTTGACAGTCCACATCATTCTTTTATCCCATGTTTTTTTCTTTGAATCCTACCATATTCTATAAAAGAGCCATCAAAAAATTTGCTGAACGGATGTTTTAACAAAGCTCCAAATCCAGCGGAGAGTACAACTCCATCGACCAGTGCTTTTCTAGACTGCCAATTTTTGGCGCTCAACATTTTGTTCTCGTTTTGCAAAAATAAATTTTCGACGTGCCGAACTTCCGAACCGAACAAGTAAAAACCATGATTTTGTTCCTCTTCGTTCAAGGAATCCGGATCATCTCTAAATGTTGTGATTATTCGGGCCAGTTCTTGGGAACTACTAAAATTGAGAAGTATGTTGATGTCCAAAGCTGCAATTTCGTGAAAAGTTGATGCCTGTGTTGCTTTTGTATTGGCTTTGATTTGAACACCAACAAATATCAAAGAGATAATAATGGCGACCGCTGATATTATTTCAGCGATCAATGCATAGTCTTCCAATGTTTCAATCATAGTCCTTAGTTTTTTTCCAGTTCTGATGTTATTTCTTTTGCCTGGGATTTCATTTCTTTTATTGCGTAACTGATATTTCTAACGGCAATGGGGATATAATCACCGGAAACAACCAGGAAGTCATCGAATTGATCGTTGGTATGGATCAACTCATGATTTATGATATATTCCACTTTTATACCATTTGTTGTGTCGGGGACAATTTCTTTCTCAAATATTGCAGCGACCAAATCATTTTTTTTATACAGTTGTCTTCTAATAAATTCATTGACCCAAAACTCAACTGCTTTTAATTTTACCTCGTATAAATTCGTAATGTTGTTTCTAAGTTCGGAATTTGAAATTTTATCCAATCCTGTAGACTTGATGGACTCATACGGACTATAATTGATTGCAACCGCAATACCTCCTTCGCTTACATTGTTAAAATGGTAGACCAGTGAATCGTGAGGGTAAGTTGATCCATTTCGAACAGTTGCCAATACAATAACGCTTTGTTTTAAATCTTCAAGAGCTTTAAGTCCGTCCTCCATGTTGTTGATGTCTTTATCCAGGGCCTCCTTAATTTCCCTAAGCATGGTAAGTTCGTAACCTCTATTGATTCTTTCTTGATTCTTGTTGTTGATTTGCAATGCGATCAAAATCCCAATGACCACAAGCACTATTTCGCCAATCGCATAGGTCAGGTATTTTCCGAACTTATTTTCTGCGAGTAGTTGTTGGCGGATTTTCCGGAAGAACTTGATCATTGGAGGTTGGTTTCCCTAAAGATATGATTTTAAATGAATTGGATGCTCAAGGGATGAGGTGCAAAATTTCCGCTATGGTGCCACTTGGAAATCGGTGGCTGATAATACTTTTATTTTGGTGTGGCACAAAAGGAAAATGAACGATAGCGAATGTTAGCTGTATTTTCCGTAGCATATCTTTTGTTCTTGAACATGTCCAACGTATCGTGACAAAAGAATAATTACCACTTATCAAATTTTGCCTTATCCGTTTTGTTGACCCTGCTATAGGTCCCTCTGATCATTCGAATCTGATATAAATGACCAAAAAAATGGGTGGCATGGATAACCAGAATTGTTTTGAGGTCCACCTCAGCTCTTTTTTTGTCGTAATCGTTATAGAGATACTGTGATGGTCTATTTATTTGTTCTACGGTCAGATTTTGAACCAATGCATTGTACTTTTCGTGAGCTTTGGTAAACCTTGTCTTCATTTCCTCTAGGGTATCGGCCTGAAAGGAAGTGGAAGGTTGATTTTTGATTAAGTACAATCCCTTTTCTTCTATGGCATCGCACGCCCATTCTTCAAACCAAATCAGATGGCCTATGATCCAGCGGATGGAATTGGCTTCTTTATTGATTTTCCAATCAAGTTCTTCGTCTGAAACACCTTTTAATATGCCCCAAATCCAACTAAATGAATCATTGTCCAATCCATTCAGCAATTTTACTTGTGCTACTAATTCGGCATCATTTTCGTAGTGTGTGGTTGGAACAAAGGCCAATGAACAAAAACCTGCAGCCGCTGGTATTGATCCTAGTAGAAACTCTTTTCTTTTCATGTCGTTTGGATTTTATGGTTTGATGTTCAAGCATCGATACTAATTACTGGCAACGGTCCCGGCAGTGAATTAGACCTATGGTTATGTTGTCTAAAAAGTAGGGAATTCAGTCAAGCTTGGGTGGCAAGCCATCATTTCTACCCTTAGTCTAGTCGTCCTTTGTTAGTTTAATCCTTCTCCAATACGTTAAGTAGATTTTCTATACCCTGTCTTACCTTACTGTTTTGATCGGTTCGGAAATAATAAGTTCGTAAAGCGGTCAATGCCATATTATTAAATAGTCTGTATTGTTCCGAGTTTAAATCAAATCTCCAGTCTTTCGGGTTTTTGAATTCATCGGTTGGAAGCTCATTAAATGAAAGCATATCCACCGCTTTTTCAAATTCAAGATTGCTTAAGACCCATTTTTGTACCACTTCGTCCCTGTTTTTATCATAAAATTCCTGAGTGGCTCTAAATTCCAAAATGGCATGTTTGATCTCTTTATTAAAAAGTTCTAGGTTGCCCGTATTAATAATGTCGTCAATGGTAAATACAATGCTTTGGTAGAAGTCACCGTAATAAATAACATTTTCCATTCTCTGGATTACTGTCCTAACTTCCTTATCCGGCTTTTTGAAATATGAGAGATAATTATTTATGTCGACCTGCTTTCTCCGACATATAGTGTCTAACTCGTTAAGTCTGGTTAAATCAGCTTTGAGCTCGGTAATCAAGGTTGTTTTGTAGTTATTTGTTTTCTGTTTCTGTTTTGAAACTTCATTTGCATTGTTGATTTGTAGGGCAATCAAAATACCAATGACCACAAGCACTATTTCCCCAATGGCATAGAGTAGGTACTTGCTGAACTTATTTTCGGAAAGTAATCGCTGACGGATCCTACGGAAGAACTTGATCATTGGAGGTTGGTTTCCCTAAAGATATGATTTTTAATGAATTGGATTTGAAAGTGTTTAAACACTACGATGTATTACAAGCTTTCTTGTTTTATTGCTCTTCTGAAATATATGCCTTATGTATATAATCCAATTTGGGGTAATTTTTCCTTAAATAGGAATTGCCCTGTGCAGTAATCACATCCTGCTTATCATCCAATTCGGCTTTATAGCCATCATAAAATGATTCTACTATATCAAAACCTGAAATGACTTGGGCTACTACTGGAAACCCCTTTACATCCATGAATGAAATAGTATCTAAACGAGGGGAATTATCCTTTAGATTAATAAACAATTGTGTTCCCCTGGTTTCCGGTCCTCCACGGGCAAAACTTACCGAACCTTGTGTGTTGGCTTTTAGTACCGGCTCATCTTTTATTTTCACCTTATTCCAGGATGATGTAATTGTACTATCATTGTGGATTCCAAATTGGGCAACATAATTAGGAAGTACCCTAAAGATGGCTATGTCCGTATAGTATTCGTGTTTTATTAATTGATAGAGTCTATCAACAGCAACTGGCGACCATTCCCTCCTCGATTCGATTTCAAAATCACCTTTGGTAGTTTCAAATTTTGCTGTGAAATATTCCGGTGCTTCTTCATTCGTCCACTTTAAATTAAAATTGGATTTACATGAAAGAATTGTCAATAATACAACCCCAATTAGTATGTACCTGTATTTTACTTTTTGCATCTGTAATTTATTATTCGGTTAGTTGTGTTTTCATTATACTTTAGGTTTCTTTAATTCTGTTCTAATCAAACTATCCAACTTGCTTACCTGTTTATATCTGGCATTGAGTGCGTTGCCGTACCTGGCCCTCATCGAAATTATGGATCTAATGATACTTAAATACGTTGGGTCTTCTTGTAATTCGTCGAAGTTTACGGGCTGCATTGTAACAAAGCCATAGGAAGTGAAGAGCGGTTGAATATGTGGTAAAACTACTGTTGACTTATAATCTTGAAACCTATCTTCCACAACGCGAATGTAATCGAATATATAACCGTTTACCTTTGCACTGTAAAATCTAATGGAATCATTGGTGATCATATACATGCCCTTTTCTTTGGCCATTTCAAAAGCCGTGTTATTTGGTGACAAGGACCATAATCTCAATGCATGGGCAAAATGCTTGTTCAACGAATCGTGATATGCGGTTTTGTTTGTTAAGACATGCTCTATAACAAAAGAAGACCTTTGGCTTGCTTTTAAAGAATCCAATGCGGTTCTCGTTTCTTTAATATCTTCTCTTACATCAATTGACAATTATGCAATAACCTTTCTTTCGAACACGGAATTCTCATTATTCTCTTTCCATTTATTGATCTGTAGTGCGAATAAAATCCCAATGACCACCAATACAATTTCCCCAATGGCATAGGTCAGGTATTTTCCGAACTTGTTTTCAGCGAGTAGTTGTTGGCGGATTTTTCGGAAGAACTTGATCATTGGAGGTTGGTTTCCCTAAAGATATGATTTTTAATGGATTGGATTCGGGAGCAAAGGGTTATGTCCTTAATTGTATCAAGTATTTAATTTACTGAGTATTCTTAAAATTATCTTCAAAGTTCTTTGTCCAATTTCCATTGATCCATTGTTCCCCATATTCTATAAAGCCTCCCTCTGGAGTGCTGCCGAAAAAAAACCGGGTCTTTTCATCTCTCCACACGATGAGTTTACCTTCCTTGAATTCGGCAGGGTATCTAGCGGCACCTTCTTTGGAAAATCGGTAGTAGTAATATGTTTGTTCCGCTTCATCATAAAGGATGATGGTATGGAGTTGCAAAAACTCAGTGTTCAGCTCAATTACCAGGATGCTCCTGTCCAAATCATAGGAGATCTTTTCGTATGCAGCACCTTGCTTAGTGACCACCCCATTTTCGTAGGTTTTGGATGTGCCCACCCATTCTCCGACCAAGAAGCTTAGTTGCTCCATTTTTTCGTGCTTGGGTTCTTGGGCCAAAACCGCATCGAACAGTAAAAACACTACAATGCAACAAAAGAATTTAGACGTTTTTCGATATCCCATATGTGTTCGTTTTCCAGTGAGCACCACCGTCCAGGCCATAATGCCGACCTTGGGTTGTTTGTTTTCTTAAAAGTAGGGAATTTAGTTTAGGAGGAGGAGGGTATTAAAATATTCAAGGTTAGGGCGTGGTGCTTTACTATTCACCCAGTGTTACAAAAAGCTGTGATTTAATTTTCCACACACCGGACGCTTTGGTCCACATGGCCGAATAATTCCCGTTGACTATGGAAGCTTCCCCTTTTTCCGGGTCATATCCGTTCCAAATCCCAGTTTCCCAGGCCAAGCCTCTTTTAGCATTGATTATAATGTCTTTGGTATCCCGCACCCAATACATTTTACTTGTTCCACCCGCTAAAATATATTTTTCCAATTCCGTTTTTCCACATAAGAGCGTTCCATTGCCTGTGGTGGTCAATGCATCATCCGTTAAATAAGAAAGTACTTCATTGGTATCATACGACTTCAATGCTGAATTGGAAGCCTTTCTAATGGATACTATTTGCTCTTTATCGGTTTGGGAAAATAGTTCCGATGTAAAAATCAGCGTACATAACAATGCAAAAAGAATAGGTTTTGTTTTTTTCATTGGGTATCGGTGTTTGTTATTGCTACAGGGTTTCGTTATTTTTTAACATCCAAGCTGGTATTTATTTGCTGTATCAACTCCTGTGCTTCTTGTTTTACTCGCTTAAAGTATTCTAGCATACCTTTCCTGTGGATATAATTTTCCTTAATAAAATTTCTTCCCTCAACACTTTGAGCAAAGGCAATTAGGTCTTCAGTCTGTTCTTTTCCAATAGGTAACATTGGAAAACCGCTTAAATTTATTTCTGATTTTTTACGAATGACCTGATTTATTTCACTGTAAAATGCGTAATGTTTCTCCTCTTCATTGTACGCATCTAAAAGATATTTAGTGTCGGTGTAATATTTCGTGAGATTGTTTTGTAAATTTTCAAAACCAGAGAGATTGGGGTTTTCAGAATTCTGTAGTTTATTAAATGTTCTTACTGTTATGGGTTGTTGATAATACGGACCTAAAAAGACAAGTTTTAAGCTGTCTATTTGACTGGTGTCATAAGAAATTATATTAAGCGCCCACGATTCAATTTTTATCTGACGTGCTAATTTACCTGTAACGTAATTGCTTTCCACTGTATCTCTGGCAAGGTCTCTTCTAAACTCTTCCAATAGCGCTTTGGACTTTCTGAATTCTTTTCTGTCTTCATTCCAATTATTGATCTGTAAAGCAATCAAAATTCCGATAACAACGAGAATTATTTCTCCAATGGCATACAACAGGTATTTCCTGAATTTATTTTCAGTAAGCAGCTTTTGTCTAATTTTCCTAAAGAATTTTATCATTGGTTAGTGCTTACATTATTTATTTTCAATTTCATCATTAATCTGGTGTAATAGGGCATTGATTTTTGGAGTAAATTTTTCGATGGTATTTTTTGCACTGGTTGCTCTCCACTCAATATCCGCGAGAAGCCAAATAAATTCAGGTTTTTGTAAGATGTCGTTAGGAATACTGTTAACTACCCAATTGTTTTTATTGTCAATGTACGGGTCTTCACGTAAGGCGAGTAATTGCTCAACATTGGATCTATAACGCCTTGTTGCATGGTCAACTTGTGCTCTAAATTTTATTAACTCGAAATCAAAAAAGTTTATTAAGTGATTCCGTAAGCTGTCATTGGATACACGATCTATTCCGGAAGATTTTAATGCTTCATATGGTCCAGTATTAAACTGAAAATATCTTCCAATATTTAAATTCCATAATTCGGTTTGCATGGAATCATGGAAAACAACCATATTTTGAGTCAAACTTGTAAACTTATCTGCCGTATTCTTAAGAACTTCATAAGCCTGGATTTGCTCTTGTAAATTAATTTGATCTCCGATCAATCCTCTTTTGATTTCCGATAACATTTTTACTTCATAGGCTCGATTTTTTTGAGCCTCATTCCAATTATTGATCTGTAATGCAATCAATATTCCGATTACCACAAGAATGATCTCGCCCATGGCATAGAGGAGGTACTTGCTGAACCTATTTTTGGAAAGCAATCGCTGACGGATGCTGCGGAAGAACTTGATCATAGGAGGTTGGTTTCCCTAAAGATATGATTTTAAATGGATTGGATGCCGGAGGAATGTGGCACAGCATTCCTGGCCATGATTTCGACCTTTGGGTGCTTGTTTTCTTAAAAATAGGGAATTTAGTTTAGTGGAAGAGGGGGCAATGGGTTATAGCCAATGTCACCATAAGTTATTATTCTGCTATCTTTTTTAACAACCCCGCTGTTTTTGGTTCAATTTCTCCGTTAAACTTTAGTCCGGAAGCTTTTTTACCTGTTAGCATTTGATAAAAAATGCAAGCGTTTAAAAAAGCACCATTTGTATTGGGATGGATATTGTCCCCGTACACACTGAGTTCAGGATACTCTGTCAATATTTCGTAGAATTTGTTCCCATTGTCCGATGCTGTGAGTTCATATTTCTCGGCCAACAAATCATACGACTCGTTGATCAAAGCCATTTCCTGTTCTAAATTCGCTATTTCTGGTGAGCAATACTCATCATTTTCCAATGTATGATCAATCGCCCATTTGGAATAGCAGTATTGTTTTGGATATTCCTTTTTTGACGGCCAAGTTTTAAATAAAATAAACTCACAATTTGGATTTGAAATTCGATTCTTTATTTCTTCAATTGCGGTTTCGACTTTGTATGCTTTGGCCTCCGGAATTAATAGTCTAACGGTCCCTTCTTGTAGAATTACAACATCCCAGTCCTTTTCGGATAGTTTAATCTCCGTTTCGGTCTTTTCACCTGCTGTTTTTCTTCGCGTATTGATTTGATCTTCGGTTCTTGATTCAATGATGTTGTTCAAATGCCAATCCAATGACATTCCTGGAAATGTACTTTGTTCAATGTTAAAATTAGAGGCGGTCTCATTCAACATTTTTTGTAAAGTTTCGGGCATATCGTGGTAATAGGTCAAACTATTTCCAATAAACAGCACATTTATTTTTTCGGTTTCCCTTGTTTCTTGAGATTTACAACTAACAGAAATAACTAGAAATACTAGCAGCAGAATATTTTTCATAAAATACAGGTAATGGTCGTGGTTATACGTGTTTAGTTTCTTAAAAATAGGGAATTTAGTTTAGTGGAAGAGGGGGCAATGGGTTATGGCTATTGATAGGTGCAGACCTATTTAATTTCTCCAAGTATAATGTTATCGTTATATCTTTTCCTTTTGAATTTGTTTAAAGTTTCTGTTGTTCCGCGCAGAATATTTTCAAACTGATCAATCTGTTTAGGATTCTTCATATTTACTAATATTAAACTTCCATTGTCGAAGACATACTTTGAAGCTTCTTTGAAATTTTCTTCAGTTAGTTCTTTTTTAAAATGCTCTCTACAGGTTATAAATAGAAGACGGTTAAACCATGCTTTAGGCCTAAAGTCAAAATGTTTTGAAATCCTTTCGGTAAAAGAATTTGATCTAGCCTTTCCAATCAACAGAATTTTTTCTTCTGTTTTGAAAATATATATTCCGTGACCAGGTAAAATAGGCTGTTCATTAAAGTAACTAAGATCTTTAACTTTAAGTTGATTCAGTTTTATTCCCTCAGTTTTGTTGATTAAATCAATAAACTGTTTTACGGTTAAATTGATATGATCTTCAAAATCGATGAGATAGTCTTTCATTGGTATGTTCTCTTAAAAGTAGGGAATTTAGTTTAGGGGGAGGAGGAGCAATGAGTTATAACCAGGGTTAGTGAATTATATGTTTAATTCTATTCTTGTGTTCTTGTAAAGTAGCCCATTAACGGAATAATTTTCGTCAATTAAAAAACTGATTTTTTTATTTATTCTTTCATTACCTCCGATCATTAAGAAAATTTTGCCATTTGTATCATCTCTAGCACCTTGAACAAATTCCACCCTACGGATGTTATTTTGACTATCAATTAAGTTAAGGTCATCAAAATCTATTTCAATACCATTTTCGGAGTTGTTGATTATTGTAAAGGTTATAGTGATAAAATCCGTTCCAGGTGGAGCCCCATATTTTGTGTTTGAATAACTTTCGGGTTTAAAAACAAGGTTTTCATTTACCAAAGCGTCACTGTATATTGTGTACCGCGCACAGCTAATGTTCAAAACGAACAATATGAGCATGGAATAGAAAGGGTTAAATCTCATTTTTTGCTTTGATTAAAGTCAACTTGTCATTGATCAAAAAGTAGATTCTCTGATTTATTTCGTAGACGTAATTCAATATGAATTTTTTGCTTTTGTTGGGTTTTAGTTCAAAGGTAGGCTTCATTTTGGAACCAATACCTGCAGTATTAAACCACTTCAGGTCGTATTTTCTTTTTGTTTTTGGATTTGCCAAGTAAATATCCTTTAAATTACCTTCAACTGGTTGATCCGAATTATTGGTGAACTTCAGATAAAATGTATAAGAAGTATAACCTCTCAACGGAGTATACCCAATACCTCTATCTGCTGAGCCTTTAAGTCTGGTAATTTGAAAGGTTATGTTGTCGTCATAATTGAAAACTTGACTCGAATACATTTGTGAATAAGCAAAATTGCTTATAAGGAATGTTGTAATAAGGATATATTTCATTTGTTTTTAAAATTATAGTCAAGGTTGGGCACAGTATTTTTTAATCGGTTATTTTACTTTGCATTTTAATTGGTTGTATTCCTACAACTTTGTCTTTGTCGTCAAAAATCAATTTTATCATTTCACTTGGCGGACTTGAATTGTCGTCCGAATATTTATACTGAAGCAGTGTGAACATACTTCCGTCAATTCCCATTTGAACTCCGCTGTAAATTAATTCCGTTTGTCTATCAAAATTGATATTGTCAATCAGCATATTAATTTGTTCATCGGTAACTTTTTCAATTATCAGGTCTGATAAAAACTCTTTTGATTTGGGTAAATCCCTTGCACTTAAAGCAGTGAAAAAGTCCGTTTTTATTCTTTCCAATTCAGTCAGCTTTTTCTCGTCAAGTTTTGGAATTTCTTTTTCCTTTTCCTTTGATTGATTCCTGATGTAAAGTCTTATCCTATGAACTGGATTAATGGTCACTGCACCTTTCTTTTCATAATAGTTGGAAACTGTTGCGTACATTTCTATTTCGGTACTGTCATTAGGTTTCCAAGTTGAGCTTTCTACAAAAGTGTTTATAGAATCCAATCGACTTATATTGGAATAATTCTTCTTTACTTCTGGTTTTCCGAACTCATTTGAAATTTCTTTTTTGAGTCCTTTGTATTTTGCAATTAAGGCTTTTTGAAATTTCTCCGATTTTTGATTATTGTCTTGTTTCTCAAAATTTGAAACGTCCCATTCGTAGAGAACGTAAGACATTGTTGAATCCGCTTTTTTGAAAAAGTAGAAAGCAGTTAAATCAGGAATAACTTTCTCTTTTCTTAAATATTTAATTGGTTGTGCTTCTCCGCTAAAAGAAACATGGTTAGAGGTTGTTGGGGTTTTTTCACTTCCCAAACTTTCTTCCATTTTTATATATTCAGCAAGTGATGTGTTGTGAATATCAAAATTAAACTCCTGTCCAAAAACAGAAGTTGAGATAAATAAAATTCCAAAAATTAAGTTTTTCATTAGATGTTCTTTCATATTGTTGCCAACGGCCTCGGCTATGCGTGTTTAGTTTCTTAAAAGCGGGGCATTTGGTTTAGGGGAGGAGCAGGCAATGGATTATAGTATTTGTTATTTCCCATTTTCTATTCGTTTAATGGTTTTTACAAATACAGAATAATATTCTAGGTGCTCGGTCATAAATTCTTCTAAACTTTGTTTTAATAAAGGAAGATTAACATAAAGTTTATCATTCCTGTTGTCGATAAATTTTAATGGGTCTAGTTCAAAAAGCTTTTTTAAATGATTTTGGTCAGTAAAAAGGTTACTTAAATATTCCTTTTCAATAAATTCCACAATTTTTTTTCTTTTTGGCCCTGTACAATATTCTTCCATTGCCCTAAATTCCAATGCATCTAGTTTTCCGTTAGCTAAATTTCCAATATTAAAACACGTACGAAATCCAATGTCTTCTTTTGATTTTAAATATAAGGTTTGAAGAACACAGCCATAAAGGATGACAGCCATATATTCTGTCGGATTTTGAACTTCTCCATTTTCAATATATCCTTTGGGTTTTATTGCTGTTGCTCCTCCAGAGTAATCAGTAGTATCAGGCAACCTACAAGGCTCGATATAAATTTGTTCAGTTCCAAGACCGATTTTATAATGTTTATAATTTAATTCACGGGCTATAAAATGTCCGACTTCGTGAATAAATACTCTTTTTAAATTAAGAATGTTCATATTTCAAATTGACAGCTAACGGTTTTGTATAAGCGCAGGAATAATTAGGCCCTAACTTTTCAGTTAAACAGTGACTTCTAATTTATTTTATTTACTTAAAGCAGATTTAGTGTCTATTTCTTAGTGATAATTTTTGTTATAATTTTTTACATCGAAATAGGCACATCAATTCTATCAGTAGCTACACAAACTCCATTTTTAATAATATAGCATTCCACATAATGTTCTCCATTGAAATTTGAGTTTTCATTTCTAATTTCTTTTCCTTTATCGTTTAGAATCTGACCTCTAAACATATTTCTTCTTTTAGCAATTGGCCCCAAATTTTTTACTTTCCATTTCACTTGGTATGGTTGTGGCACCTCATTTTCAGTTATATAAAATTTCAATTTTTTTGTGCTTCTCAGTATTTTTATTCTACTTAACAAATCGTCTCGAAATCCCTGTTGTTTTACCAGGCAATCAATATTTAAATTATATTTTATATCAACAGGATATTGGTTTTCAATAAACTCCTCACTGTCTGTATAGTTTTCAGAGTTTTCAAGAATTTCTTTTGGGTATGGGAACTTGTAGCCATAAATTTTTCGCCAAATTCCATATACTGTTTTATTTTCTTTTTTGTCAATAGCTTCTACCGCATTATTAAATGCTTTTTTAGCTTTTGAATGAAAATCAGATTTCTTATAAACTTTTTGATTACTACCAGGCGCATACCAAAATTTCTGTTCTTTAGAAAGTTCAGACATATACTGAAAAAAATCTCTAACTAATTCATCATAATTTGAATAAGTAGATGAATGATGGTTTTCATTTTCTTTTAAAAAATTATAACAAAAAGTATCTATTAATAAACCTCCCATTTTAACACCATTTTTATTTTTCCAAGTCCTTGTCATTTTACACAAGTTTTTTAAGTTCTGGGATGTGGTTTGATTAAATGAATTTAATTCTGATATTTCTTGTCTTGGTTTAGTTATTTTCCAGCTTCCTCCATTTTTGGAATCTGGATATTTATATGAATTATCACTTTGTAGGTTTGCAGGACAAACTTCAATAACGTAATTGTTGAAATCGACGACAACAACTTGTCCATCTCCTCTTATGTCAGTATTTGAGTAAGTTTTCTGGATCGATTTTTTTGTATCTTGAAGTAAATCCGATTGACCATTATGTTTTCTTGAATCATATTTTTTGAAATCAGCATCAGATATTTCAAATATCATATCTAAATCACTTATTCCATCAATTGCCGTTTTTCTTCCATAACTGCCTACTTGTAATGAATGTATTGTAGAACTATCTAATTCATTATAAAAAGATTTATTTAAAGCTTTTGTTATTCGATTGTATTTATATGAAATATCATCTTTGTTTGATATTTTCAAGTTATCAACAAAAGTTTTAAAGGTTTCTGAAGTATTCATAAATATTAGGAAGTGTGTTTATAGCGATAAAGACGATTGTTATAAAAATTATGAAATAGACCAACCATTTAAGTGAATTTGGAAATTTATCCTTCCAGAATTTGAAGTGTAACTCCTTGTCCAACCAATCTATTTGGAATTCATAAAAGAATTTAAAATGAGCATACCATTGTGATAGAAATATTTGTTTTGTTATTGAAGTATTATAATAGGATTCTAATAAGTTATCAAGTTCCTTTTTTTCATCTTTAAATTTTTCATTTTCACTGGCTTCAACATTCAAATATAGTTGTCTGAGTTTGTTGTAAATTTGAGTAAGTTCTTCACCTGCTTTTTTATACGTATTGATTTCTTTATTTGAAAAATTTATATAAAGCCCTGCGATTGAAATAATAATAAGTAATACAGATATTTCTTTTTGATTTGAAAATTCAGCATATGCCACTTGTATTATTCCAATAGCCAATCCGGTAAAACTTATCCAATTCGGAAGCTTGGTCAGTATGTCATAAGAAGCAAAATGTTTTTTTGCCCCGAACCCAACATTGTATGCATTTTCAGCAATTTCCTTCTTAAATTGTTTTTTGTTCATAGATATTCTTTCATCTTTCTCAAAATAAACTACAACATGTTTATAGAAACGCAAATTACATTGCTATACTCCCCAAATCGGAGTAATAGCGCTGCTTTTGATTAACAGCTACCTAATATCACCGAAATTTCCTTCAAAAACAATAAGTCAACTAAAGGAGTTGTAAGAAGTTATCAACGCACCCCTGTTTTCCGTTTCCGGATAAAATGTATATTTGGAGTGCGAAACACATCTTTATTTTACTACCTCTCCCAACCTCAACATGTCTTAAATAGTAGATACAGGGTAGGCAAACGGGTGCAAGTCCCGAAGACCAATCAGGGCGTAGCTTTGATGTGTTTCGCGGTGACCTATCCTCATTTTTAATTTTAACCACTCTTGTTATGCGAAACACAGAAGGTCAAGAAAACTGCCCACAAGGCAGTAGCGCGGAGGCGCACAGCGCTCCCAAAATTTCCCAAATGCTTACCCCGGCCCAAGTACAATTGTTGGACTATGCCAATTATTTGGATGGCCCCGATCTGGTAAAATCCCTAAAACTGCTGCACGATATTGCCGTGTATTTTTCCAACGACCCTATTGATGAAAAAGAAAAGTATGCGCTCTTCAGTGTTAAAGTGCTGTGGGAGTGTATTGAGGAGATTGTAGGTGAGACGGGGAAAGGGTGAAGGGTGAAAGGTTGAAGGGTGATGGGTAAAAGGTAAAGGGTGAAGGTGAAAGGTGATGGGTGAAAGGTGATGGGTTAAGGGTTAAGGGTGATGGGTGAAGGGTTAAAGGTGAAGGGTGATGGGTTAAGGGTGATGGGTGAAAGGTGGGAGGGCCTTGTACGGCCCTCTTTCCTTTTGTTTTATGCTGCGATTAGTCGGTAATCGTCTTTAAATGCTCCTTGGAGCCCGTCATTTGCCAATGCCCCAACGAAATAGGGATGTTGCCGATACTGTTCAACGTATCAAAAAAGTCCTTTACCACAAAGGGTTCACCCTGCAGCTCTTGCAGTCGGGCATAATCGGCCAGGGCGGCTTCCAACAAATATTTACCGGTAATATAACTTGTTCCGTACCCGGGTTGGCGCAAATAGAGGTGTTGCTCAAAAATGAGCAGTTCTTTTTCGGTCTTCATCCAACCGCGTGGGGTGTATTCGCTGTGGATGCCCCCGGCCTCTTCCATGGTCATCTCGTTGGCGTGCGCATATAAGGAGCCCAAACCTCTGGCCGCACGCTGTGCGATCATAATATATACGATCTCCTTGGCCCTTGGGCTATCGTTGTACAGACCGGCCTGCATAAACATTTCTTCCACGGCCGTGGCGGTCCCTTCGTTTCTGGAATCCCAAATATTGTACAACAAGGGGCCTTTCCTGATTTCACTTTTATGGGGCTCGATATCCATGCGCGCCAGCTCGAACCAATGGTAAAAATGGGAGTAGAGGGGCCTGGCATCGTAATGCTCACCAATCTCGAAAAAATTACGTTTTTCCTTGGGAATAAATTCCCCCAAATGCTCGCGCAGGGCGGGGTCAAAATACGGTTTTACGGTAACAATGTCCTGTTGCTCCAAAAAGTCCATCAAGCTTTTGGCGGAGGCATCGGCCATGCTATCATAGGATTCGGGGGAGTCCACGGCTTCCAGTTCCGGTAGGTTCCTGTTGTTGTGCTCCACCAATTTCAATGAGGCCCACGCACGGGCGAGCTCCCGTTTTAGGATCATCACCTCATCTTCCCAGGTAAGCGGCACGAGGTGCACATGTTGCAAATACCAGGTGTAATTGTCCTTCCCAATGCCCGAAGGGCCGGTTTTGGATTCGGATTCGGCCTGCAACCACTCAACAAGGTCGTTGGTAGCAGCTATACCCTCATCGATTACGGCCACCAGTTCGGCATCGTTGGTAATGGCATCGTTTTCTTTTAGGTCAGTGAGTACCACACTCTGGTTTTTAATATCCCGAATACCGGTGATCCATAGATCGCGGGCGTTCCCGGTCAGGTTTTTCTTGGCCTGGGCATAAAAGGGCGGAATCACCTGTAGGTCGGTCAGGAGCCTGGCCCGTTCCTCCTCGGATAAGGGAAAGGTATAGGTCCACAGTTCCGTAGTACCGTGATTGGTGGGCCCTTCGTGGGCGGGCACATCGCTTTTGTATTCCCAAACCACTTTGTAATAAGCGGGATCGCGGACCCAAGGTTGTAATACGCGTTGGTTAAAATCGTAGCCGTTCATTTCGGCCCACACGATCATCCAATCCACTTGGTTCTCCACGGACCAATCGGTGGTATCTATGGCCTGTAGCTTGGATTGCAGCTCCTTGAACTTGGGCCAACGTTTCTCGAAGGTTTCCGCGGTATAATCGGGAGCTCCATTCAACAGCGGAGGGTTTTCGAAGGTTCTCCATTCCTTGAACAGGGCCACTAGATCTTGGTAATCGTTGGAGGTGAAATGTTCAGTTGTGGAGGCGGTTTCCGAGGAACTTTCTTTTGTATCGGTTTGGCAGCTGAGCAAGAACAGCATTGCCAAGGACAGGAGGGTGGTGGTTGTTTTCAATGGGTTGATGTTTTTATGGATGTTGAAGTTCGTTGAAATTTCTGCAAAAGCAAAGGTGCAGATAAAAGGATTTCCAAGTATTTGTACACAGACCGGTCAATTCTTCCCTTGATGAGGCTTTTGTTACTGTTCCTAAAGCGTTTGATCATTGGTGTGAAGATGGTCATCGATTAGGTTTTTTGTTTTTTTGATCTGCATCAAGGTGAGCTTCAGGTCGTATAAATTGTCCCGATTTATTTGTTCACTATAGTGCAGCAGCCTTAAAAAATCTGAATCATCTTTTAAGGTCTCAAAGTTTTTGGGGGAGTAGCGTTTGGATGGAACGGCTCCTACAGGATCACTTTCCGTTTTTAGGTCTTCAAAATATTCCAGGTACCTCGGTATCAAATATTCGTAGGTGGTTTTTTTAGCGGCAGCTTCCCGTTCCTTGATAAAGGAATAATGGGTTTCGTATAGGTTGGTAATGGATTCTCGAAGGGTGTCGTTGGTAAGAATATGAAACCCGATATTGGAAAGGTTTTTATAACCGCTCCATTTTAAGGTATAAGTGGCGCTAAAAGTGACAAAACCAAAACTACGCATTAAACTATCTGAAAGGGGAGCATTGTTTTTAAGTGCTTTTTCAATAGCACGGACATTTTCAATGGAAGTTTGGTTTAAATGCACATCATTTTCCAATGAAAGCATATCCTCCCCGAGGTTTTCCGATATCTCGCGGAGCACTTGAATTTCCATCCGGGAATTTTTTCGATCCTCGTTCCAATTGTTGATCTGCAGGGCAATCAAGATCCCGATCACCACCAAAACGATTTCCCCCAGGGCATATTTGAGGTACTTGCGGGTTTTACCTTCATTGAGGAGTGACTTGCGGATGTTTCTAAAGAATTTTATCATAATTCATTCAATTCTTTATCAATTAGGTCGAGAGATTGTCGGGTAAGGGAAAGGAGTCCGTATTTCACCCAAATTTCTTCGTCCCTAAAGTTTTTATAAAGACTTTTCAGCGCCAGATAGGTTTCGGGTTCTTTTATAAGTGTGACAAGGGCGGCATCGTCCAATTCAAATTCGGGATGCATGGGGATTAGGGGATGAGCTCTAATTCGCTCCGGTACAGGTGGTTCTATGGATAATTTGGCCATTATCGCTGCAAGCTCATCTGTACTGTTGTAATAGTAATTCTTTTGAATCTGATCAGCGATGGAGTTTCTTGAATTGGCATAATCCTTTAATAGGGAAAGCCTTTGCCTAAGGCTATCGCTCAATAGCTCAAATTTACCGGATGAAATGGCTTCTTCTTGAACGGTAGTTAAAAAGGACAGTGTAATTGAATATACCATTTGAGATAAAAACTGCCTCAGACTATCTGTGGGCAGCGATGTGTTACCTGCTGAGAAACTGAGGACTTTATTGAATTTGGAATTGCTTTGGTTTAAACCGTTATCGTAATCCTCTAAAGTCTCCAGGTTGATCAATAATTCTTTTTTTATGGACAGCATCAAATTCACCTTGCTGTTTTCCAGCTTTCGGTTTTCATTCCAATTGTTGATCTGCAGGGCGATCAGAATCCCTATCACCACCAATATGATTTCCCCCAGGGCATATTTGAGGTATTTGCCCGTTTTGCCTTCATTGAGGAGCGACTTGCGGATGTTCCTAAAAAATTTGATCATTGGCATTTATTTTTAATAAAAGCTGATTGGCCTGGTCTATCGCCTCTTTATAAAGCACATGTTGTTGTTTTATCTGAAAATGCCTTCCAAAAACCATGGCCTCAAATGGATTGTCGTTTAAAAAACTTGTGCTGTCAAGGGTTTTAGGCGTTCTTGGATCCTTTTTGTAATAATCCTGAACCGTTTTCCAACGTGTTTTTGGGTTTACGGTAAAACTGTAATGTTCAAAAAAATAGGGTTCGTACCTATTCTTGATAAACGTATTGGAAATTTCTTCACGAGCCAGAATATGATCCAGGGTGGTGTAATAATTTAAGATCATATCCTGAATGTCTTTATCCACAAAGGACAATTCACCTGAATTGTTAATGGTTTCTATGCCGCTTTTATTGGGCGATGTCGACTTTTCCAGTAAAAGGTAAAACATATACTTTGTTGTTTTATCGTCTATAGGATCCAATGTCTGGAATTGTCTGGTAAGTTTCTTGGAATACGTTAAGGTAGTGTCGGTAAACTTATGCATGAAATTGAGTTGTGCAAGATCTTCCTTGATATTTTGGGATACCGTTTTTAAATGAAGATTTGCCAATGCGGTGTTGCTTCTGTTTTGGTTCCAGTTGTTAATGGCCAAAGCGATCAAGATCCCTATCACCACCAATATGATTTCCCCCAGGGCATATTTCAGGTATTTACCTGTCTTCCCCTCGCTGAGAAGATTTTGTCGGATGTTTCTAAAGAATTTTATCATTGGTCAGTGAGTTTTTCATCAATCATTGCAACGAGTTCCGAAGATTCGAGCAATGCTTTTTCCATGGCTTCTATGGTTCCTTCCGCATTGCCTAAATTGACTTTTAAAGTGATCAGGATGTATTCATCGTTTACAAATGCCTCAAAGTCTTTGGGTGTCCCGTACATTCCAAATAACCAATCTGTAAAATGTTCACGGACATAAGGCAGCCAAATAGTTTGAAATTCCATGGTATCATCATCTATTTCGGCATAAATCCTAGGTAATGAAAGATCGTAATAGGAGGTTAGTTTAATGCGAAAGGCATCGTCTTCAATTTTGCCAATGCCCATATCTTTTAGTAGTTCGAATCCATTTTTGGTGAATTCAACATTGCGTTTTAGCATTAAGTGACCCAAGAGTTCATCAAAACCTTTGACCATCTCTTTCTTTTGGCCCAAAATGTCTATCACAGTTTGCTGCATGTCATATTCTTCTTGTTTAATACGTAAAGCTTCATTCAATACCTGTTGATCTAAAAGGAGGTCGTTTTTGATTTCCATTAATGCATTTTCAATTTCCTTTTGTTGTTTGTTGCTTTCATTCCAATTGTTGATTTGGAGCGCCAGAAGAATTCCGATCACCACTAATATGATTTCACCTGTTGCATAGAGCAGGTATTTTTTGACCCGATTTGTTTCCACTAGTTTTAGTCTGATTTTCCTAAATAATTTCATGTGTTCAAAAACAATTGACCGTAATTATCTTTTAAAGACGGTTTCTCCCTCTTTTATGGATTCCAGAACCTCGATGGTATGAATGTCCAAGGGATCAATTTTCAAGGGATTCTTGTCCAAAATCACCAAATCGGCCAATTTACCTACGGTCAAGGTACCTTTGGTGTCTTCTTCGAAGTATTGATTGGCCGCCCAAATGGTCAAGGTCTTTAATCCTTCATAAGGTGAGATTCGTTGGTTTGGGCCCAAAACCTGTCCGCTTCGGGTCACTCGGTTTACGGTGGCATCCAAAACCCGCATCGAATTGGGAAAGGTTACCGGAGCATCGTGGTGCGACGTGAGGTTTAAACCGGCATCCAACACATCCCTGCAGGGTGAAATATAATCTGCTCGCGGTTCTCCCAGCACGGACTCCCTGTGCCAATCGCCCCAATAAAAGGTATGCATTGGGAAAAGTGAGGGATAAATATCGAATTTCACCAAGTCTGGAATTTGGTCTTTCCGCAATGTTTGCCCATGAATAAGAACGGTTCTGTGGTCGGGGTAGCCAAATTCTTCCTGTGCAGCCTCCACCGCCATTAAATATTGGTCTATGGCAGCATCTCCATTGCTATGACAAAGCATTTGCCATTTGTTCTTAAAGGCGGTTTTCACATAGCCTATCGCCGCCTCATCATCCATAACGGGGTACCCTTTGTAACAACCCGACCTTCCTTCGGGGTTTTCAAAATAGCAATCTGTCAGCCATGCGGTTTTGCCCTGTGGAGAGCCATCGAGGGTAAGCTTTACGCCTCCAATTCTGAATTTGTTTTTATAGGAATGGGAGGGCACGTATTCGCCTTCCTCCAAATAATCGGTGCCCAATGTAATGTCGGGATAAGCAACCACATCAATATAAAACGAACTGTTTTTCGCCCCTGCGATCAACAGAGCAACTTGGTCCGTCGTGCTTCTTCCATCTTGAGCAGTGAGGTACCCTTTCTTGGCATATTCTTCCTGTCCTTTTTGAATGCATTGCATAGCCAACTCTGCATCCATCTTTGCGAATATGGGAAATAGCACGTTAAACAAACCAGCTTCCTCCAGAACCCCATTCGGGTTTCCTTCATCATCGCGTCGCAATGCGCCTCCATCGGGGTCGGGAGTATCCTTGGTAAAGCCCAAAATCTCCATGGCCTTGGTATTGATCGAACCAAGATGTCCGGATTGGTGCAAAATGATGACGGGAAGTTCAGTACTTACTTGATCTAAATCCACGGCTTTCGGATGGTCGCCTTCCTCAAGTTGGGAATCGTCGTAGCCATTGCCAATAATCCACCCTAGCTTTTCAACAAGGTATTTCCCGTCTTCTGAATCTTTAAATTCGGTCAGGGTGGCTACAATAGTACCAAAGTTTGCTCCAGGGCCATCCGGTGGGGGCAATATATTTGCACATAGCGAAGTAAAACCAACACTGAAAAAGTGTCCGTGAGCATCTAAAAAGGCAGGGGCCAAGGTGTTGCCCTGTAAATCGATTTGATTGACCTCTTCGGTAAACCGGTCCAAAGCATCTGCCTTGGAGCCCACAAATACGATTTCACCATCGGTTTCAACCAACGCTTCCACATAATTGGGGGTATCGCCCTCCATGGTCAAGATATCTCCATTATGGTAAAGGTTTACAGAGGTCTCTACAGTTGATTCTGAAGATTCTTTGGAGTTTTTACAGGAAATAATCCATAGGGATACCGCCAAAATGGCAACGCATACTTTTTTCATGGCGTTCAGTGTTTAGTTTTTATGGCTTGTCCCACTAAGTTCGATGAAATAAGTATGATAAACAACCAGTTCGGTATTGATTTTAAGATATTTACAGGCTATTGAGGAAATCTACCAGGTCGGTTTCCTTGTCCAGTCCCAATTTCTTCTTTAAGCGGTACTTGGATTTTAATATGCTATCGGGCAACACATTGAGGGTTGCTGCAATCTCTTTGGTGGTCAGGTTCATCCGCAAAAAAGCGGCCAATCGAATCTCTTTTTCCGATATGTCCGAATAAATGGTCTTTAGTTTCTGGTCAAAGTCGTTGTGGACCTCGGCGAAGTAGGTTTTGAATACTTCCCAATCCTTATCCGAGGCATTTTCCTTTTTCAGGAGCATTACCATACGCCTGAACTCCATTTTAAATTTTTCGGGGGAGTTTTTAATGTTCTCCAAGTTCTCCATCAGCTCTTGGATAAAGGTATTTTTTTGCACCAAATGCAGGGTCTGGCTGGCAAGTTCCTTCTTTTTGTGCGCTATTTCCTGTTGATAGATTTCCTCCTGCTTTTCCCGTTCAATTTTGTTCTTTTTCATTTTTTGACGATAACCGAACACCAATAATCCAGAAAGGGCTAGGGCAGAGGCCATGCCTCCGGCATAGAGCCCTTTGGTGAGCTTATCCACTTTGGCTTTTGCATTCAAGGTGTTGATCTCCTCTTCCTGCAGAGCGATTTCGGCTTCCTTTTTCTCGGTTTCGTAAATCGTTTGAAGTTCGGACAGCCGCTGACCGTTTTCAATGTTGTAAATACTGTCGTTCACTATTTTATATTGTTTGAAATAGCGTAAAGCATCACCTTGTTTGCCTTCCCTTAGCGCAATTTCTGACAGAAGCTGATAGGCTTGCGCCTGATCTTCCGATAAATCTGTTTTTTTTGATAGCGTCAAGGCTTGTTGCGACCAGGACTTGGCTTCATTAAGACTATTTTCTTGAAGGGCAATCCCAGCCAATTCCAATTGGTTGTCCACCACACTGCCTATTTGGTTCAATGAATCAGCGAGGCCCAACGATTCCTTAAAAAAGGATTGGGCCCTTGCCATGTCATTCTTTTTCACATAATACTTGCCCAAACCCAAAAGGGTGAAAACTTGGCCGCTGGGGAATTTCATGGACTGCGATAGCTCCCAACTTTCGTCCAACATTTCTTTGGCGATTTCCAGACTGTCACCTATGCTCGTGTAAAGTATCCCTAAATTGCTTAAATCGGAGATTAAACCATGTTTGTCATTATCCTCCCTATTCATCTGCATCAATCTTTTCAGATACCTTACGGTGTTGGTGGTATCCTTCATTTTGAGATAGTTTTGGTGAATGTTTCTTAGGGAAGTTTTGGCATCACGACGGTCGTTATGCCGTTCCGATATCCCCATAGCCTTCAGGGAACTTTCCAGCGATAATTTATATTGACCTTTATTAAAATACATGCCCGCAATAACGTTGTAGCAGGCAGCGATTCCCGTAGAGTCATTCTCTTTTGCGAAATTTTCTATGGATTTGTTGGCATAGGTCAACGTGCTGTCATGTTGGTTCATAATGGAATGGTTGATGGCAATATTGATTTGCATGGCAGCTGTGGAGCTATAACGCTGACGCTCCTCACTCAGTTTCATGGCTTTTCTGTAATAGATATTGGATGATGGGTAATCGTCAATGTAAGAATAGGCAATTCCCATTCTTTGATAGCCTGTATGCTGAATGGGAACATTGTCCAACTGTTTCCCTAAATCAATGAGTTGGTCGGCATAGCCAAAAGCCTTGTCAATATCACGATCAATATGGGCTCTCCAGAGATTAACCAATATAGGGGTTCTGGATGAATCAATAGGGGTGCTGGCCAATACTTCCAGAAGACTATCGATTTGTTGCGGGGTGGCATCATATTGGCCAAAACTTAAGCTGGGTGCCAAAACAAGTAAAAAGAGGATGTGTAAGACTGATTTTCTCATAGTTAAGGTTGCATGTTGTTCTACAAGGTAGAAATATTATGCCTTTGAATCCCAATGGATTATAAAGTCAAAAAAGGGCTTGTCCATATAAAATCCATGTTTCTTTTCTTCGATTCTGATTCCAAAACCTCTTTAAAGTATTGATTTTGTTGGGGTTAATCGATGAACTGCACAAATTTTAAAATCAGGCTGTCCATATGGTTTTTGGGTATCGTCCATGGTGGCTGTCCATACTTTGTCCATGCCCGAAAATAGGTTTGAGGAGCTTACGCCTCTAATTTCGAGCATGTTGAACTTCAAAAAACTAAAAATTATGAAAACAAAGCAATCACTTTTTAAGAACAGTGCCTTACTAATGGTGCTGTCATTGAGCTTGATCATCTGTGTCGGATGCTCAAAGGATGAATCCTCTGAACCGTCGATTACGGGCACCGAACCTCCTACTGAAGAAGAGCAAACGAACTTCAATACCGTATTGGCAAGTCTACAATCGTTTGAACAGGAAAGCGAAGCGGCTACCGAAGAAGTGAGCGAACCGGAAAACCCAGAGCGAAATCCAGATGATGTCACGGAGGAATGTGTGGTACAGCGTTACAAAACATCTCCGGGCTTTGACGAAATGCTTTCGTTGGATCCCACCACCGATGTGATCTATCCTGGGGCCATGCTCAAAGGTGAATCTATTCCAACAGGGGAATATATTGGCATCAACGGTGGACGGGCACCAATTACGTTATCGGTTTCCTTGCAGAATATCGATGGAACATCATCGGTTGAGATCGAGGACCCTAAACTGTCCACTGTCAGGGAAGGGGTCAATAGCGTATTGCAACAAGGGGTCACTGGTGCCACCGCTGCCAAGTTGAACTTCACTATTGAAGAAGTGTACTCCGAGCAACACCTCAGTGTAGCCTTGGGAGCTAACTATCGCACCAAGAACAGGGATGTTTCGGCCTCTTTCAATTTTGACAATTCGCAATACAGCTATAAATACGTCATCAAATATTTTCAGGAATACTATACGATTGATCTAGACCTGCCACCCAATAACAACCCGGGTTCCTTGTTCTATGAAATGCCTGTGCTAAATTCCACGAGCCCCGTAATTGTGTCCTCGGTAAAATATGGACGTATGGTGCTATATACCGTGGAGTCCAACTCCAGTATCACGGATGTACAATCCGCGTTCAATGCCTCGTTCAACTCAGCGAACGCCAATGGCAATGCCGAATACCAGAGTATCATCAATAACTCCAAAATTGAAGCCTTGGTCGTGGGGGGCAGTGGTTCCGATGCCGCCGGGGCGGTAAGTGGTCCTGCCGGTGTATACGAGTACATTACCAATGGGGGCAACTACTCGGCAGATTCCCCTGCCGCACCTTTGGCCTATACGTTGCGCTATATCCGAAATGATTTTCCGGTGGCGAGAGTTGTGTTGAGCAGTGAATACAACATCAGGACCTGTTATGAGGCCTATCAAAAATATCGAATTGAATTGGGAGGTATCGAAATGATTTCGCACGCCGGCGAAAGCGGGGATCTGTCCTTGCGCGGCAATCTGAACATCAAACTGTTCCAAGGAGGTCAGCAAATGGCTAGTGAATCCTACACCAGAACCTCAAACAATTACATAAGCATCAGGGAAGGCGTGTTTTGGTCGATTCCGGGAGACGAAGCCAGTGAAGTGGAGCTTTATAAGCCTGATTTGGAGAATGATTATGTTCAGATTGAAGCGGAATTCTCTGAAGATGATTTATTTAGTTCGAATGAATACTTGGGCAAGAATTCACGCAAAATATATTTAAAGGACATCAAAATGAACTTTGACGATAATGGTAACGCCATACTTCAAAATGAGGTGTTGAAATTAGAAGAGGATTCTGGAAGTGATTTTGAAGTAACATTTTACATGTCCAGAATATATTGATTTAGTCATTTACTAGGGCAGTCGGCCGCTCAAGTGGGGTTCAACCATTTGATGCCGGCTGTTTTATTTAAACAGTAATGAACTTCAATACAACCCCGATGGTTAGCCAGAAATAGCTTAGTATAGCTATCCATTTTAAGGTTTTCTCCAATAAAGGACTTTTCGGCGCCATTTCTTTATGGTAATGAACATCCTTCCCTTTAAATAGACCGAGGTAGATCATTATTCCGGATATGGCCAGAAAAGCAATGTTCAAGAAAAAAGTGTAATCAACCGAAAAATATTCTTTTCCTGAAATTTTATCGGCAGTGGCACTGGGTATGGCATCGAAAAAATCAAAGCCATAATGAAGCAGCAAGGAGGCACCTATAAGAGAGGTGAACAATAGGAAAAGTATAAATAAGGACATTTTCCAACCATAATATTTGGCATTGATGCGAAGCACTGGAAAAACCACCAAATCGCTAAATATAAAGGCCATTACACCAGCAAAACTTACTCCTTTGCCAAATAATAAAGCCGCTAGGGGAATGTTTCCCATAGAACCTATAAATGTAAGAAAGGCAGCAACGGGACCCACAACCACATGTTCCAAAAGGGTAAGAAAGTCAAACGATTGTTGCCCTTGTCCCGTATTGATAAAAAGTGTTTCAAAAAAAGCATCCGGAACAAAGGCGGCCACTATTCCGGCAATGGTAAAACCGACGGTGACATCTTTCCACACCATTTTCCACTCCATAAAGTATTGCTTTCCCACCTTGGCCCAGTTTTCATGCGAGGTAATTTTTTCGCGCAACGAAGTTTGCTCAACGTGTTCTTCCTTGGCTTCATCCAAACGTTTTCTTGCATTTTGGATCAACTTTTTTGGATTGATAATCCTGATCAGCAACCAACTGCACAATATAAGTAACACTCCGCCAACATACTCTCCAACAACAAATTGCCAGCCCAAAAAGATAGATATGATGATTCCTAATTCAATCACCAGGTTGGTGGATGCCAATAAAAAGGCGATTGATGAAACAAAGCTTGCCCCCTTTTTAAAAAGGGATTTTGAAGTTGCCAGAGCAGAGAAGCTACAGGAACTGCTTATAAAACCAAAAAAGGTGCCCAGTAGAACACTTTTCCCGCCTTTGTCACCCATAACCTTTTGCATTCGCTTTTCCGTAACAAAAACTTGTATCATGGAACTGATAAGGTAACCTAGGGCAAATGCCCATAGTGCCATCCAGAAAAAGCCTAGACTGGTATAAGCGGCCTCTCCCCATGCATTCAAAAAGGTATTCATGTAAACTGTTTATTTAAATATGGTTTCTAGATTCAGAACTTGCCTACCTCTATAAGTTCAGGGATTTTTTGTCCAATTCAAAAGAATCCATTCTCTATTTTGTGATACATCCGCATCTAACCATAAAAAAAGGCCGCTTGATAGCGACCTTTTAATGTATTGGGTTCATTTTAAACATCTTGCATGCCCCAACCTTCGCGGTAGGTTCGGGTCACAAACTGGTTGGCATCCTCAAAATTGGTGATTTCCATGTTATCTCCATCCCATAGCAGTTTTTTACGACCATAAAATTCCATGTTGCCTTTATCATTCTCCCTGCGCAACATGTAGCTGCGTATGGCCAGGTTGCCCATCAATACTGTTTCTGTCATCGGGCCCGCATAGTCGAACGAGGAGGTCAATCCTTGGTGTTCTTTGCTACCAAATCCAGCCTTACAGGCATCCACCCATTTTCGTTGGTGGCCATATTCCGGTTCTGGCATTTCTTCTACCTCTGGACCAAACTCGGTAACCCCATTGCTCATGTATAATTTAGGGGTCAAAGGGGAGCTGTCGTTTATATTCGTGGAGATTACTCCGTGCTCTCCGTGAATCAAAACTCCATTGTAGCTACCAGGGCCTCCTATGTCGCTATCAGCTGGAATAATCTCTGGGTGGGAGGGACGTATACCACCATCGCTCCAGGTCATGGTCAATGGGGCGGCCGTTTTGTCCGTGGCCTCATAATTCAACGTAATGAACGAGGATGGAGGGCACCCTTCCGGATGGTAGTCGGGATTCCACATTTGCGAGAATACAGTTCCTACGCTACATTCGGCCGCAGTGGGATATCCCAATTTCAAAGTTCGGTATGGAATATCGATCAAATGACAGCCCACGTCACCCAAGGCTCCTGTTCCGTAATCCCACCAACCTCTCCAATTAAATGGATGTAGATTTGGTGTATAAGGTCGCTCGGGGGCGGGGCCTAACCATAGATCCCAAAACAAATCATCGGGTTTGCTTGCAGGGTCTGGTTGTGGCATTGCATTTCCTTGTGGCCACACAGGGCGATTGGTCCATATTTCCACTTTGGTGATTCTTCCCAAGGCTCCAGAATCCACCCATTTTTGAACCAAGCCCAATAACGGATTGGATGCCCCTTGGTTTCCCATTTGGGTCACCACCTGTTTGTCTCGGGCCATTTGCGTCAGCATACGTGCCTCACTGATATTGTGGGTCATGGGCTTTTGTACATACACATGTTTACCTCGTTCCATGGCATAGGCCGCCGCAGGGCCGTGTACATGATCGGGGGTACTTATGGTAACCGCATCGATATCCTTCACAGTATCCAGCATTTCGCGGTAATCATTGAATAGTTTTGCTTTGGGAAAACGTTCTACCGATTGCTTTGCTGACCCAGAAAAGTGAACATCGCAAAGGGCAACAACATTTTCCCGACCATTGACGGATGCGTTGGCAATATCGGATGCACCTTTACCTCCAGCGCCTATGGCGGCAATGTTCAAGCGGTCGCTAGGGGCCAAAAATCCAGGGCCTCCCAAAACGTGGCGGGGAACAATAAAAATACTGGAAGCGAGTGCGGTGTTTTTTACAAAATTTCTTCTACTGGAAGAAGTCAGTGGCTTTTTCATTTCTTGTTTAGGTTGGTTTAATTCTTATTGCTAAACAAGATAGGAAAAATGAACTGTGCCTTGATCGGAATTTATAATATGTTTTAAAATCAGCCTAAATCCGGGGAGTTTCAATGATCGATATTCATTACAAACTTTATTGTTTTAATTGCTCTAATCGGTTGATGGCATTCTGATTTTTGGGGTTTAATTCCAAAGACTTCTTAAAACTCTCAATAGCATTTTCCTTTTTTCCCATAAATAAATATCCCTCCCCCAAACTATCGTATAAATTTGAAGAACCAGGATAAAGTTTTATCGCCAATGAAAACACCTTAATTCCTTGTGATGATATATCTGGGTTAAAAACAAGTTGAAGGCCTAAAGTATTTAAATTACCCTCAGGGATTTTAAACCTAGGATGCTTTTGGGCAATTGAATCGTAGAGTGATTGCAGGTTTTCATAGTTTTCCTTTGATGCCAAATCGTTAAAATCCTGAAACGTGACCCCATCTTTTTCCGGCTGTTTGGATTCTTTGGATATCAAACCATCGTCAACCATTTTGCCCGACATTGTGTTATTTAAAAATTTTAATGCGTTTTTGTCCCTATTCAAGCTAGCTTCCAAAAAATTTAAAGTATAACGACTAACCCATTTATAGGATGTCATGATCTCTGAATCGCTTTTATCCTGTCTTTTGTCCCTATTTCCAAAAAGTATACCTAAAGTGCTGAAATGGCCATGGGTTAAATTGTTAAACTTTAATTTATGGGCCTTACTCCTTGTGATGCTATCAAATAATTGAAAAACAGTATTGAGTTGGGGGTCAATATTGTCTTCTTTTAACACTGTTTCAGGAATTTTTTTTTGGGCCATATGAAGGTAGGGAACATCGATACGTTTAGCATCGAAAAAAGGAGATTGCTGCAGTAATCCGTATTGATATCGTTCTGTGCCATCAAGACTTATAATCGCTTTGACGTAATCGTTCCGATTTTGCACAATAATATTTGCCAAACCACCGAAACTGAAACCCATAATTGCAATTTTATCATAATCGGAAATTGGTAATTTACCCGCTTCCTTTATCAAAAACTCGACATCTCTAGCTTGGGTTTCCATTTCCATGGTGTTGTCACCACTGAACCATCGAGTCTTAGTGCCTCTGCTCGGACTAGAGAGCACAATAAAACCATGATTCGCCAAATACTCGCATAACGCAAAATTCTCAATTGAAGATGCTTGAAAGCTTGGCGCATAAATAATTACTGGGAATTTACTTTTTCCAAATGCCAGATTGGCGTAGGCTGTTGTTGTCTCTTCAAGATGTTTGCGGTTGGCAGGTGTATTGGGATAATAAAACCAATTTAATATTTGTTCATTAGGCAAATACTCCCATTCCTCTTCTTCTTTGAGGATTTCAAAATAATGTATGACCTGTAATGGTTTGGAATCAGCAACATTTTGCTTTGAAGGATACCACATGCTTATGTGAATTGGCCTAGGCATTTTTTTGTTTGAGTAATCAAAAATCCTACTGTAAGTTCTTGTGGAGTCAAAAGCAGTGTAGTGTTTAAATCCTACATTATAATTTCCATTTTCAAGGTCAATTTTATTTAAAGAAGTTTGTGCAGCAATTGGCTTTACTAGAAAAAGAGTTAAAGCAAATAAAAGTATCTGTCGCATGATAAATGGATTAGTGTTGCTTTAAAGATGCGATTTTTCATCCATTATAACGTCATTTATGACGGTCTTGATTGGTCGGATAGTATTCCAATATGCCAAAAATCAATGAGTTGATATGGTTTCTTGATGGGGGAGATAGGTGAGGAACCTTCGTGTCCTTGAAGAATAATCGGGCTACTTTTTCGCCTCCACCAAGTCCAATTGATCTACGCTTACATTGGTCGTAAACATGCCATAATTGACCACGGCCTTGCCTTTTTCGAGGGTATCGATGGTGCCAACGGCCTTGCCGTCCATTAAACGAACACGGTCTCCAATTTTAAATACTGGGCGTGGTTTGTTCTTTTCGGCCTGGATCGCTTTTTTCTTTTTGATTTTCTTCTCTACACGTACTTTCTTGATCTTTTGCTCCAGTTCTTGGGCCACCTGTTTCTTTTCCTGCTGTTTGGCCTTGGCCTTTTTAGCCGTGGTTTTTTTACGCTTACTGTTTTCCGTTTCCACAATACGAAGCATTTCCGAGATCAATGGGCGTTTCTTTTTATCAATGAAATACTTTTCGGCAGCGGTATTCAATTTGTTGCCCAATTGAATCATACGCTGGTTGTGGTCGTACATTTCCTGATAGCTCTCCAACTTGGATTTGATCTTGGAATTGAGTTTCTCCAAACGTTCATTTTCCTCACGGGCCTTGGACTCCTCTTCTTTGAGTTTAGAGCCCGTCTCCACCATTTTACTACGTTCTTTTTGCAGTTTGGCAATAGTGGCATCAAAACGAACCTTTCCGCGCTCTATCTTCTTCTTGGCCTTGTTGATCAAAGAGTAGGGGATACCGTTCTTTTGGGCCACCTCAAACGTAAAGGAGCTTCCCGCCTCACCCAAAACCAATTGGAAGGTGGGTTCCAAAGTTTTGGAGTTGAACAACATGTTGGCATTGGTGGCGTGCGGTAGTTCGTTGGCCAAAGCCTTTAAATTGGCATAGTGCGTTGTGATGACCCCATAAGCTTCGCGCTCATAGAACACTTCCAAAAAAGCTTCAGCTAATGCACCGCCCAATTCGGGGTCACTTCCTGTTCCAAATTCATCGATCAAGAACAGGGTTTTGTCGTTGCACTTCCGAAGGAAGTAGTTCATGTTCTTGAGTCGATAACTGTATGTACTTAAATGATTTTCAATGGATTGATTGTCACCGATATCCGTTAAAATCTTATCGAAAAAGCAAACGGAACTGCGTTCGTGCACGGGGATCAGCATGCCACTCTGCAACATCACTTGAAGCAACCCGATGGTCTTCAACGTGATACTTTTTCCTCCGGCATTCGGCCCCGAAATCACAATGATTCGATTCTCCTTGTGCAGTTTTATGGTCTGTGGCCAGGTTTTTTCGTTCTTTCGTTTGTTGGACAAATAGAGTAGGGGATGAAAGGCATCGCGCAGAAACAATTCCCGTTCCTCATTGATTTCGGGCAACAAGCCGTTCATCTCGTTGGCATATTTTGCTTTGGCTGCGGTAATATCCGTATCGGACAAATACTTTTGATACTGCTGAAGTACCTCGAGATATGGTCTAATTTCGTCCGTTAGCTTGTTTAAAATGCGTTGAATCTCCTCTTTTTCCTCAAATTCGAGATTATTCAGCTCTCGTGTATAGGTCAATGTGGCCTCTGGAACAATATACACGATGCTTCCCGTTTTAGAGGTTCCCATCACGGTACCTTTCACTTTTTTGCGGTGCATCGCTTTTACGGCCAATACTCTGCGGTTTTCCATTACGGACTCCCGGATTTCATCCAAAAAATCGGAAGATTGATAACGGCCCAGTGCAGCGCTAAAACTCTGATTGATCTTACTGCGCACATGATTGATCTGGCTTCGAATGTACCGTAGCTCATCCGAGGCGGAATCCTTGATTTCTCCGAATTTGTCGATGACATCATCAATGGCAGCTGGGATTTCGGGATGTAGTTCCAAGGCATTCACCTTATCAAAAAGCAGCGGATAGTACTCCTTGAACTTCTTAAAGAATTTCTGGTGAATGGCCACGGTTTTGCAGATACCTCCAATTTTTCGAAAACCGGCTACTTCCAAAGTGCTGTTGTCGATCTTGAGCAGCCCCAATTCATTGTTGATATGGTCGAAACCATGATTGGGAATACGATTGTCGTTGGAAAAAGAAGCCAAATACTCCGAGGTTTGCCCCAGTACATCCATCAGTTTCTCCTTATCTCGGAAAGGTTGTATGGACAAGGCATCTTCTTTACCCAGTTCTGTATTGCATCGCGAGGCGATTTGACTCAATACCGTCGGAAACTCTAGATCTTGAAGTGTTTTGGGGTGAATGTTTCGCATCTTTTTCTACTAGCAGCGCAAAGATAGGATTTTGATGTGTTTTTGAGGTCTTCCCGTTTAGCAAAAACAATTCGCTTTGTGTACTTTTGATTTGCCCCTGTGTTATTCAGTAAAATCCAATTAAAATGAGGAGCGACAATACGGTGATCTATATTATTGCAGGCGTTGTCCTGCTCCATTTTGTCGTAGGCATTGGGTATTTGATTTATAAACTGACCAAAAAGAAGTAAAATCATCGCATGGACGTAAACATTGAGCCGAGTTGGAAGGGACAATTAAACAACGAGTTTGAACAGCCTTATTTCCAAGAATTGACCACTTTTGTGAAGCAGGAATACCAACAAAGTACCTGTTACCCAAAGGGTAAGGATATTTTTGCGGCCTTTGACCATTGTCCGTTTCAAGAAACCAAAGTGGTGATTATTGGTCAAGACCCTTATCATGGGCCCGATCAGGCAAACGGATTGTGTTTTTCCGTGAAAGATGGTATCCCGCATCCACCGTCCTTGGTGAACATTTTCAAAGAAATCAAAACTGATATGGAAAAGCCCTATCCAAAGAGTGGTAATCTGGAACATTGGGCGGACCAAGGCGTGTTGTTGCTGAACGCTACACTGACGGTTCGTGCACATCAGGCAGGGAGTCACCAAAAAAAGGGCTGGGAGCAGTTTACCGATGCCGTGATCAAAACGGTTTCCGCGGAACTGGAAGGTGTTGTTTTTTTGCTTTGGGGCGGATTTGCGAAGAAAAAATCATCTTTGATCGACAAAACCAAGCACCATATCCTAACATCGGGACATCCTTCCCCTTTGAGCGCCAATCGTGGATTATGGTTCGGTAACCAGCATTTTAGCAAAACAAACAGCTTATTGGTCAAAATGGGTAAAGAGCCCATTGATTGGTAGTATGTGTCACTTCGAGCGCAGTCGAGAAGTTATTTAATCATTATTTGATTTGTGCGGTCTCGACTGCGCTCGACCTGACAGCTATCTATTTCCAAAGGAATTCCGATGCCTTTCTGACTTCATCGATCAATTTAAGATCGTGTAATCTGGTCTGTACCTCGTTTACCGTTGCTTCCGAGAGCTGTTCCTGCCCCCAAGTGGTTTTAGACAACCATTCCTGTATGTCCTCCAGTTGTTGTTCGTATCGGTTGGATAAGGTTCTGTCGATGCTTGGAATTTGCTTGAATTCGGAAGTATAGGTGTTAATGACTTCCAAAACGTGCTTTAGTAAACCTTCATTTTCTTCAATAAACTTATCCGAAGCGGCAATCACAAAACAGGGCCAAGGGGTAGGGCAGTCGCCCACACGTTTAAAGGTGCCATTGTCCACTAAGGGCTTTGTGGTAAAATGTTCCCACATAAAATAGGCATTGGACCCACTTGTGAGGTTGTCCACGGCACCATGGAGATTGTTGATGATCTCGAACTGGAGTTTTTCCGTATCCCACCCTTGGTTTTGAGCATTGATATAGGCCATTAAATGACTTCCGCTGCCCATCCGGCTGATGGCTACTTTATCGTCTTTTAAATCTGCAATTGAGTTTCGCTCACTGTTTGCATCTACATGAATACCCCAAAGTAAAGGAGAGGAAACGTATTCCTGAACAATTTTACTGGGATTTCCATGCGAGATACTTTTAATGATTCCTTCGGTAAGGATAATGCCAAGGTCGGCTTCACCATCTTGAAGCATCTTGGTCATTTTTCCCGTTCCTTCGGGAACATCGGTCCATTCCAATTGAATGCCTCGGTCTTCAAAAGCATTGTCTTCCATCGCCAAGTGCCAAGGAAGGTTAAAATGTTCGGGGACTCCGATTATTTTTATGGTTTTCATTTGTTTGGCTTGTTTGTACAATTAAAATTATGATGCCATGCGGTATTTTTCAAAAAATGTCCTTCGAAAAATTATACCAACTGACTTTTGGCTATGCAGCTTAAGGTGTATTGGATAAGTTCATCAATGGTTTGATGACCTTGCTTGGAGAACTCGCTTGTGGCCCTGTTGGCCAATATGGCGTTTAAGGAAACAGCTCGATGTCCATGCAGTTTTGCGATACCGTACATGGCGGCGGTTTCCATTTCCAAGTTGGTTATACGTGTTCCCCCAAAGGAAAAGGCCGCTAGTTTGTCGTTAAAGTCTTTAATGGCGGGAGATATACGGAGCGCTCTTCCTTGCGGTCCGTAAAACCCTGAATTTGTACCTGTTAAGCCTAATCGTATACGATTTGAAGAAAAAACATTACCCAAATCCGAATCAAAATCCACCACGTAAGGATGGATGTTATGCTTGCCCCAGCCCAAGTAATCGGTAACGGCGAGTTCCAGCTCTTGATTTTTGATGTGTCCACAGTCATAAAAATGCAAAAGGTTGTCGAAACCGATACCGGCCGTACTCATTAAAAAGGAATCAATGGGTATGTCGGGTTGTAGGGAGCCAGATGTACCGACCCGTATATAATTGAGTTGTTTCTTATTGGTTTTTATCTGGCGTGTGTCAAAATCTATGTTGGCAAGAGCGTCGAGTTCGTTAAAAACAATATCTATATTGTCCGTTCCTATTCCGGTGGAAATCACACTGATCCGTTTGCCCTTGTAAAATCCGGTATGAGTGACGAACTCACGTTTGTTTTTTTGTACTTCAATGGAATCAAAGTATTTGGATACTTCTCTCACACGATTTTGGTCACCTACCGTAATAATCGTGGTCGCGATGTCTTCTGGAAGAAGGTTAAGATGGTAAATGCTCCCATCAGGATTCAGAATAAGCTCTGAACCGCCCAGTGATGAGCCCATGTATTATAATTTTAGGATTCGGTCTGTGTCGGTGTTGTATAAGAAGTTGTACTTTAAGGAACCTCCTAAATACATCTGATTATCACGTAGTTCCGAATAGTAATTCGCTTCTTGTTTTAGCACATCCAATCCTTTTTTGGTCAATTTGACCGGATCGAAAGAACTGAATAGCGGTTTTAAGGAAGTTACCATGCGTTCATACTGTGTATCCCCAAAACCATAAAATCCTTGATCGGTCAATAAATTATGCAGTAATTCTTTTTTGGACCTTGGTTTTTCCTGCTTGGCCACCTCTAAAATGTGGTTCTCCAAGTCGTTAAGTCCATTTTTAATGGTAGGGAATCGTTTTAGATGCGTTTTAAGCGCATCCGATAGGTACTCGAATTGAAAATCGTTGTTGTCGATTTGGTTTTCCAATCGGATGGGATTGTCGCTACAGTATAATTGCCAAATATAATCGGCGTATTCTATATCGTCTTGTGAAAGCACTTTTCTATTTTCGTAAAGCTCCATCAACTTGTCGTCGTCGAGCTCGTTTAACCCATAGAGTTTAGTGGAGCCTTCCACTTTGCCACTGCACACCAAAGAAATTTCCGCGTGTCTCCGGTGCTGTTTCAACCAGCTTATTACGGCCAGCATATTGATTTGGCAAAAAAGGTCGTATTCGAACCAAAGAACAATTTGGTCCTGTTGTTTGTGGTTACAAAGCGATCGATATTCCTTGAGGGTTTTTTCGATGAACCAAGACTTGGAAACTTTGTAATTCTTGTTTAGGAACTCGAACCTTGTTTTCCAGAACGACTCGCTTCCTACTGTGGAGAGCGTTTTGCCTTCGCAAAGCATTTCCCTCCATGTGATCACATCCCCTTTAAATTCCAGAGTTTGTAATCTAGACGTGAAACTGTCCCCGTTGGTTATGTGCAACAGTGATTTCATTTTCAGCTATGTTTTCGTTGGTTAGGAATAATAAAAATAAGGTTTAAAGCAGGAACACAAAAATTTTTTCACAAAACATTGGTATTCCGGCCAACTTTTTAACATGTGGAAAAAAGCAATTCCTTTTTTTGAAGAATCGGCAGTTATCCGCCAACGCGCTTCACAGAAAACCCGTTCTCCTTTAGGAAATCCATGATTTTATCTCGGAAATCGCCCTGTATGATGATGGTTTCGTTTTTAAAGCTTCCTCCTACGCCCAAGAGTGTTTTTAGGTCTTTAGTCAGCTTTTTAAAATCACTATCAGCCCCATTGTACCCTTCTAGAATGGTTACAGGTTTTCCTTTGCGTTTTTCATATTTGCAGATAATCGGGTCGTCCTGGAGCCAATATGGGGATTTTTCCTGTTCTCCGTCGGAATCCTCTTCCGGAACGTGATCTGGGAATAAGTTTTTGAGCTGGTCTCCTAAATCCATATTTACTTTTTAATCAGTCCCAATTCTATCAATCTTTCGTGCAAATACTCTCCTGCGGTAATATCCGTAAAGGCTTTTGGGTGCTCCTCGTCGATACAGTTTTCCAGGCAGTTGAGCGGCATGTCGCTAATAGGGTGCATAAAAAACGGAATGGAGTATCTGGATGTGCCCCAAAGTTCTTTTGGAGGGTTCACCACTTGGTGAATGGTGGATTTAAGCTTGTTGTTGGATAATCTGGACAACATGTCCCCAACATTGATCATCAATTGGTCCGGTTTGGCAATGGCATCGACCCAGTTTCCTTGATGGTCCTTTACCTGAAGCCCTTTTCCGTGAGCGCCCATCAGCAAGGTGATCAAATTGATGTCGCCATGCGCCGCTGCTCTCACTGCATTTTTGGGTTCTTCGGTAATGGGGGGATAATGAATCGGCCTTAAAATGGAATTGCCATTTTTAATATAGTCGTCAAAATAGGTTTCTTCCAGATTCAGATGTAAAGCCAATGCCCGCAATACGTATTTTGCTGTTTTTTCCAGCATTTTATAGGTTTCCTTTCCTACTCGATTAAAATCGGGAAGTTCTTCTACGGTAACATTGTCTGGGTATTCAGCTTCCAGCTTTGGATTGTCTTCCACATACTGGCCAAAATGCCAGAATTCTTTCAGGTCGCCTTCTTTTTTGCCTTTGGCATGCTCCTTTCCGAAGGAGGTGTACCCGCGTTGTCCTCCAATACCTTCAATCTCGTATTTGTCCTTTGTTTCCTGTGGTAGGTTAAAGAATTTTTTTATTTCTGCATATAGGTCCTCGACCAGTTTGTCGGACAAAAAATGTCCGCTTAGGGCCACAAAACCGATATCTTCGAAAGCAGCACCTATTTCTTTGACAAACTTTTCTTTTCTTTTTGGATCGCCTGAAACAAAATCTTTCAGGTCCACGCTTGGAATAGCACTCATATTGTCATATTTGAAATATGGCCAAAAATAGGGAATAATGCCGAAGGTTTTGGAATTTTAAGGCGTTTTGAAAGGCTTTTTACTACTTTTAACGAACAGAATTTTATTGTATGAGGTATCATGTTGGCAGCTTCGAACGCGAAAAGTTGCTTGATTTGTACAAAGGCATGCTGAAGCCCAGATTGATAGAGGAAAAAATGCTGATCCTTCTTCGGCAAGGCAAAATTTCCAAATGGTTTAGTGGTATTGGGCAAGAGGCAATTTCCGTGGGTGTTACCAAGGCGCTCAAGGAAAGTGAATACATTCTTCCCATGCACCGAAACCTTGGGGTGTTCACCTCAAGAAACATTCCCCTGAACCGACTTTTTGCGCAGTGGCAAGGCAAACAAAGTGGTTTTACCCAAGGCAGGGACCGTAGTTTCCATTTCGGAACCCAGGAATATAAGATTGTGGGGATGATTTCCCATTTGGGCCCTCAATTAGGGGTGGCCGATGGGATTGCCTTGGCGGATATGCTCCGCAGGAAAAAGCGTGTCACCGCTGTTTTTACGGGTGAAGGAGCGACCAGTGAAGGGGATTTTCATGAAGCTTTGAACGTAGCCTCGGTATGGAAACTTCCTGTGTTGTTCTGTATTGAAAACAACGGTTACGGGCTTTCCACGCCCACCAACGAGCAATACAACTGTGAGCATTTGGCAGATAGGGCTAGGGGATACGGTATCGAGTCTAGAATTATTGACGGAAACAATATTCTCGAGGTGTTTGCCAAAGTGGACGAATTGTGCAAAGCTATTCGTCGAAGGCCAAGACCTGTGTTGTTGGAATTCAAAACTTTTCGCATGCGCGGGCACGAGGAAGCGAGTGGCACCAAGTATGTTCCCGATAAGTTAATGAAAGAGTGGGGCAAGAAAGACCCAATTTCCAACTTCGAAAGCTTTTTATTGGAAGAAGGTGTGCTCACGGATGAAATCATCGAGGAATACAAGGCGGAAATCATGGAAGAAATCAATTCCAATCTGCAGTTGGCCTTTGATGAACCCGAAGTTTCTTCAGATGAAAGTAAAGAGTTAAAAGAAGTATATCAAGATTTTGATTATCAAGATGTTGAACCAGAACCAAATTCAACAGAGAATATAAGACTTGTAGATGCCATTTCCCAAGGATTGGAGCAATCCATGTACAGGCACAACGAGCTCATTATCATGGGGCAAGATGTGGCGGATTACGGAGGTGTTTTTAAAATCACCGAAGGTTTTGTGCCCAAATTTGGGAAAAGTCGGGTGCGCAATACACCCATTTGTGAGTCAGCGATAGTTTCCACCGCCATGGGATTATCCATTAACGGTATGAAAGCTGTAGTTGAGATGCAGTTTGCTGATTTTGTAAGTTCTGGGTTCAACCCAATTGTCAATTATTTGGCCAAAGTACATTATAGATGGAACGAGAACGCAGATGTGGTCATTCGAATGCCCTGCGGGGGTGGAGTGGGGGCAGGTCCCTTCCATTCACAGACCAATGAGGCCTGGTTTACCAAGACCCCGGGCTTAAAAGTGGTGTACCCCGCTTTCCCTTATGATGCCAAAGGTTTGTTGAACACGGCCGTGAACGACCCGAACCCCGTTTTGTTTTTTGAACATAAAGGATTGTATCGGAGCGTAAAGGGCGAAGTGCCCACCGATTATTACACCTTGCCCTTTGGTAAAGCAAAACTTTTGCGGGAAGGTGAGTCCATTTCCGTCGTCACGTATGGCGCCGGAGTGCATTGGGCTCTTGAAGTATTGGAAAAACACCCGGAGATTGATGCAGATCTGATTGATCTTCGAACCCTTCAACCATTGGATACGGAAACTATTTTCAATTCAATCAAAAAAACAGGAAAGATGATCATTTTGCAAGAGGACACCTTATTTGGAGGTATAGCAAGCGATATTTCTGCCATGGTAATGGAAAACTGTTTTGAGTTTTTGGACGCCCCGGTGAAAAGAGTGGGCAGCTTGGAAACCCCAGTGCCCTTCGCAAAATCGCTGGAAGCCAATTTTTTGCCCAAAAAGCGATTTGAATCGGAATTAATTGAATTATATCAATATTAAAACCAGTTGGTTAGCTAATTTTTTAATAATTTAACAACTAGAAGCATATCCCCAATCGTATATTTTTTGAACATTAACTTACACAACTATGATGAAACGATCAATTTTAATGATTACCATGATGGGGCTTTTGCTCTCGTCATGTTCAATTTCCAAAAGCGCTAGGACGCAACGAAATCTTTTTAGCGGCACCTGGAATTTGGACAATGTCTACTACGAAAACAATTCAGGTAACTTCAAGTCTGTCATTTTTAACGATGCAGAGGATATCTGTTTTGAGGACAGTGAATGGTTCTTTAGGGATAATAATAGCACAGGACGCTATACCATCGCTCAAAGTTCACTCTGCCAAGGAGGAGACCGTTTTTTTAGATGGTCGGTGGTCGAACCCGAACAAAATTACCAGAGCCAACTTCAATTCAAGTTTATTGACGAAAACCGAAAAGATATCTCGGGAGGCTATGGATACCGGTTGAACATTGTTAGTTTGTCCGAACAAGCCATGACGCTTAAATCCAACGTTTCCGTTGAAGGTCAGCCTGTGACCATAGTTTACGAATTCTCAAAAAAATAATTTCATGAAAAATATAGTATTAAAGGGTGCAACAGCTTTTTTGGCGTTGACCATGATCATTAGTTGCGATGCCATTAAAAATGCCAACAACACTCAAAAAGGTGCCGCTATCGGTGCTGGTGGTGGCGCTGTGATAGGTGGTGTCATCGGTAACAACGTAGGAAAAGGAAATACAGCCTTGGGCGCCATAATCGGTGCTGTGGTAGGTGGTGCTGCCGGGGGGTATATCGGTAATCGAATGGATCGCCAAGCCGAAAAAATAGAACAGGAAATTCCAGGGGCCGAAGTACAACGTGTAGGCGAGGGTATCAACGTTACCTTCAGCGGTGAGAACGGTGTTTATTTTGACACCAACAAATCCGACATTAAAGGTGCTTCCGCCAATACATTGGATAAATTGGCAGGAATCTTTAAAGAATATCCAAAAACAAACATCTTGGTTGAAGGCCATACCGATAGCGATGGTGCAGCGGAATACAACATGGGACTTTCCCAGCGTAGGGCGCAGGCCGTAACCGGTTATTTGGTGGCCAAAGGTATTTCCAGTGGACGTTTCACTACCAAATGGTATGGAGAGGAGCAACCTGTTGAAAGCAACGAAACTGCTGCAGGTAAAGCAGCAAACAGACGTGTAGAGCTTGCGATTATTGCCAGCGATGAGCTGAAACAGGAAGCGTACGAGCAAACCGAAAATTAAGGGAATTCCCTATCCACTATATAAAGCCCGGTCGTTACCGGGCTTTTTTGTTGATAGATGTTAAATAAATTATTAAATGTGGGTTAAGCCCACAAGGTTTTGAC
The DNA here is from genome assembly GCF_017313105.1 of [Muricauda] lutisoli (nom. illeg.). Lineage (GTDB taxonomy): Bacteria > Bacteroidota > Bacteroidia > Flavobacteriales > Flavobacteriaceae > Flagellimonas > Flagellimonas lutisoli. Next base: position 1,039,784 of record NZ_JAFLND010000001.1, read on the forward strand.
AGAATTTAGTTAACTTCAAGGGTGTCAATTTCTTAATACTTACAAATCTTTTCTAAGTATATGCAAAACGCCACCCAAAATAGTATCAAATACCAACAGGAACTCCTGGTAAAGGTGGAACGAAACAATAGAATGGTGCAGCGCCTGTCAGAAAAACTGAGCTCATACACTTACGAACCCAAATGTCCCCAACAGTTTGAAAAGTATTACGAGCTCAATAAAAGCATTCAAAACTTTAAAAAGCACCAGAAACAGGTGATGTCCAAAATTAGGAAGCACGAGTTGGATTTATCTGACGCCAACAACAAAGAGGTAGCAAACCACTTAAAACGATTTAAAGAGCTTGAGCGGGATTTTGCTTCATATCTACTGGATTAAAAAATCGAAGCATTCAATTTCCAAAATTTTAGGCACACTCTTATTTTCTTCCATAAACATACGTAATATTGCAGGGCGGTTAAACTGTCTTTGAATGGGAAAATCCTCAAACTCTGCTCTCGTCATTCTGGCTTTTTTTGCCATCTATGTTATTTGGGGGTCTACGTATTTATTGAACAAGATAGCCGTTCTGGAGTTGGAACCTTTTATGCTGGCAAGTTGTAGGTTTACCTTGGCGGGTCTTTTCATTTTCCTACTGGCAAAAATCATGGGTATTTCGCTCAGGATAACACAAAAGCAACTTTTCAACACCATAATAGCTGGAATTCTGTTCTTGAGTATCGGCAACGGATTGGTGGTTTGGGCCTTACGATATGTGGACACGGGGTTTGCCGCCCTCGAAATTTCTTCCCAACCGCTCATTATCCTATTGATGATGCGAATCCTACAGGGCAAAAAAATACAGCCCATGTCCGTGGTCGGCGTTGTTTTTGGAGTGGTCGGAATTTATTTATTGGTGAGCCAAAAACAAATTATAACCCAGGAAGAATCCATTGTGGGCATGATCATGATTTTTTTCTGTATGCTCTGTTGGGCCTATGCCAGTCTTTTTGTGGCCAAAGCGGACTTGCCCACCAACTATTTTGTGAATACGGGCTATCAAATGTTTTTTGCCGGCATTATTTTAAGTTTGATGAGTCTTGGTTTTGGTGAGGAATGGTCCTCTCCGCTAGCTTGGAGTGGAAAAGTACAGATCGCCATGCTTTTGCTCATCTTTTTTGGGAGTATTGTGGCCTTTACCTCTTTCAATTACTTGCTTAAGGCCGTTTCCCCGGAAAAAGTGGCTACGTCTACCTACGTGAATCCGATAGTGGCCCTGCTGCTGGGATGGTATTTTTTGGATGAACAAATTACGCTGCAATCTATTATCGCTGCTGCCGTTCTTTTAACGGGGGTGTATTTTATCAACACCAAAAAGACATTGGCCATTTTTGAACGTTTTAAACGTTAAGACACCGTTATTTATCTCGGAATTGGTTCTTGGATTTTGTAATTTGTAGGAAGTTAACTCTTACACAAATGAAGTCCCTGATAAAAATTGGCGCCTATATACTATTATTGTTTTCAATAGCGTGCGCTTCGAGCAAAGACAAAGCCACTCCGGAAGAGATTGCCGCTTTCGACAACATGATCGCGCAAAAACATTTTGAAGTCAAAGTTCTTTTGGCACAGCCCATGGCCACCCAGAGTTTAAACAGTATCGCAAATGCAGGGTTATTGCCACCGGGCAGTACCGCCAGCCGAATTGATGTTTCGGGAACCGGGGGCTATTTTCGTATGGTAGGGGACAGTGTTATGGCCGACCTGCCCTTTTATGGGGAACGCAGAATGGGCGGCTACTACAATCAAAACAAGACAGGGATCTTATTTGAGGGAGTTCCCAAAGAACTTTCGTTTTCACCCATCAAAAATGGAACGGGCCAAACCATGCGCTTTACCATCGATCACGAGTCCGAAGGGTTTCAGGTGATTGCCCAACTTTATCCCAATGGCAGGGCAAGACTTACCATATCCAGTACGCACAGAACAAATATGTGGTACCAGGGCAATCTTTCCGAATTTAAGGAAAAAGAGTAGGTCAGGTCACAAAAGAATGCCGCAACGGGCATGAGGTTTCCATCATTTTATCATAGCTTTATTGATTCAAAAACCAAAACACCTAATATAACAAGATGAGAATGTATACGTTGACCTTAAGGTCTGTGCTGATGCTGCTACTTTCCGTAGCATTTATAGCATGTAAAGGAAACAAAGAAAGTAAAGAGGAGGAAACTACCGAGGAAGTAGCGGAGAATGCTGAAGAAACACCGGAATACACTGGTGATTTGCCCCTGGACCGCCTTAATCTACCAGATGGTTTTAGTATAGACGTTTATGCCGAAAACATTGAAGGAGCCCGCTCCATGGCCATGGGCACGGATGGAACCCTTTTTGTAGGTACCCGAAATGAAGGAAAAGTTTATGCGCTAAAGGATGTCGATGGCGATTACAGGGTAGATGAAACCTATACCATAGCCACAGATCTGGAGCAACCCAACGGAATGGCCTTTAGGGATGGCGCCCTGTATGTTGCCGCAGTCAGCAAATTGTTCAAGTATTCGGACATTGAGTCGCAGTTGGAAAACCCTGCGGAACCCGAATTGATCTACGACGATTACCCGACCGAATTTCACCATGGATGGAAATACATCGCCTTTGGGCCCGATGATAAACTATACGTTCCCGTAGGTGCCCCATGTAATATTTGCGACCGCACCGATGAAGATGAACGTTTTGGAACCATCACCAGAATGGATCCCGATGGGAGCAACAGGGAAATTGTGGCACATGGGGTTCGGAATACCGTTGGATTTACCTGGCACCCGGATACCAAAGAGCTTTGGTTCACGGATAACGGTAGGGACATGATGGGCGACGATGTACCTCCGGGCGAATTGAACAAACTTACCGAAGTTGGGCAACATTTCGGCTACCCATTTTGCCATGGGGGAACGGTAAAGGACCCAGAATTTGGCGACCAGCGTCCATGCTCCGATTTTGTGCCTCCCGTACAGCCGCTAGGGGCCCACGTAGCAGCATTGGGGGTTAAATTTGGTCAAGGGCCCATGTTTCCCGAGGCCTATACAGGACAGGCATTTTTGGCGGAACACGGTTCTTGGAACCGCTCTTCCAAAGTGGGGTACAGGGTAACCTTGGTAACATTGGAAAATGGTGAGGCCGTTAGTTACGAGCCATTTATTGATGGCTGGTTGGATGAAGAATCACAAGAAGCCTTTGGTAGGCCCGTGGATCTGCTTTTCTTGGAAGATGGCTCCTTGCTGATCTCCGATGATGAGGGCAACGCCATTTATCGAGTGACCTACAAAGGATAATAATCAAGACAGATTACGAAAGTACTTGGGTATGGGCAATTGTTCCATTTTCCAAGTACTTTTTTTATGGCTTTCATCCGATACCTCTAGAAAAAAGAAATGAGCTCCCCCATTTGTTGTCGGTGGGATGCGTTCCACGGTAAAAACCCGTTCATCGTGCAGGAAAATATATTCGGTGGTTTCACCATTGGAAGCCTTTTTTGTTTTCCCGTTTCTTAATATTAGATTGGGTTTTGCCAAAATACTATTGCTTTTGTGCCAGCACAAATACCGTATTTCCCCTGTGTGTAATTGATCTATTTTAACGGTAAACCGGCTATCTCCAAAGTAGGCCAGTATGCATGCAATATGGGGGTCTTTCCAAAAAATGGTAATGTAGGTTTAAGTAGGTTTGGATGGGGTTGAACGTGTATAAACGTAGCGTATTGTGCTAAAACCTATTTCTTTTCCCCCACATGGCACCGGCCAACCAACCCACCATAAAAATGATCCATCCCAACAATACCAAACAGATGATCTGTAAGGTGTTTATAGTTTCCAAGGTAGTCATATCCTATTTTTTTGGGCAAACTACAGTATACGCAATTATTTTGCGCACTTAATTGATGCATGCTTCCTTTGGATTGAGGAATGCCCTATTTGAAATGACCAAAATTTAACATGCATGAAAACTGAAGGAAAAAATGTCCATTCACTGGCGTACTCTGTCCATTTTTTCAACCGTGGTATCGCCGCAACTTTGTTCCATCAAAATTTAAGTTTAATCAGTTAAAGAAAAATACCATGAAAAATTTGATGCGAACACTAACAGTGTTCATGATTACCATTTCGGGACTACACGCCCAATTGCCAGAACCCGGTTTTACCATCGATGGAACAACCGCCATTGTGATCACCGATCCACAAAACGATTTCCTTAGTCCCGATGGAGTGGCCTGGGGTGCCGTGGGACAAAGTGTTCAGGAGAACAACACCATCGAGAACCTGGAGACCATTTTTAAATTGGGTGAAAAGTACAACATCCCCATATTTATTTCTCCCCACTACTATTACCAGCACGATCATGTGTGGAAGTTCGAGGGAACCCTTGAAAAATTGATGCACAACATCAGCATGTTCGACCGTGGAGACCAGCTTAATGTAGAAGGTTTTGAAGGTTCCGGAGCCGATTGGTTGCCTCGCTACAAAAAGTACATCAAAAAGGATAGGGTAGTGGTGACCAGCCCGCACAAAGTGTTCGGTTCCGAATCCAACGATTTGGCCTTGCAGTTGCGCAAACAAGGGGTGGACAAAGTGATCTTGGCCGGAATGTCCGGTAACCTTTGTGCTGAATCACACATGAGGGAATTAGTGGAAAACGGTTTTGAAGTAGCCGTTGTGGGCGATGCCACAGCTTCTGCCAAATTACCTGGATTGGACGGCGACCAAGCTGCCCAGACCAACTACAAAATGATTTCCAGCCGTGTATTCACCACCAAAGAATTGGTGAAAGAGTTAAAAATGCACCCCATGAAATAAAACGTCAGTGAGAGTGATGTTGTAGTTGAGTGTAGAGGGGTCGAACCATGGGTTCGGCCCTTCTTTTTGTTTGATGTTCAGCAAATTATTGTCAGGTGGGGAAAATTGTCCAAGGACTTGCGACATCTGTCCATTTTATTCACGACAACATCACCGCACCTTTGTAATGTCAATATTGACAAACGAATTATTCATTAAAAAACAGAAAGTTATGACACGTTTACAAGCATTGGATCCAAAGGAAGCCACCGGAAGATCAAAAGAATTATTTGAAGGTATCCAAGGCAAGTTGGGCATGGTTCCCAACATGATGAGAACCATGGGGAACTCCTCAGTGGTATTGGAAGGTTATTTGAACCTTAGCGATATTTTGGGCAAAGGATCTTTGGGCGGTAAACTGGGCGAATTGTTGGCCTTGACCGTAGCAGAATCAAATTCCTGTAACTACTGCCTGTCCGCACACTCCTTTATCGGTGAAAAATTGGTGGGTATCGATACGGATACGCTTCAAGCTGCCAGAGAAGCCATCAATAATGACCCAAAAATTGCTGCTGCACTGCAGTTTGCCCAAACCTTGATCGCCAAAAACGGACGCGTTTCCTCCGAAGATGTGGAAACTGTAAAAGCGGCCGGGTATACCGATGGAGCCATTGGCGAGATCGTGGCGCACGTTGCCTTGAACGTATTCACCAATTACTTCAACAATACGGCCAACACCGATATCGATTTTCCAGTAGTGGAAGCCGCTACGGTATAGTAATTCCTAACACCTAAAATCAAATACAAATGAAAACGTTTAGAAATCTTTTTCTTTTTGGATTCTTATGGTTTGCCGCTATCAGTGTGCAGGCCCAAACCCCTCCGGTAGACGATAACGGTCTGGCCATTGGTGGGTACGATGTAGTCTCCTATTTTACTGGAGAAGCACAAAAAGGCAGCAAAAGTTATGCGGTAAAGCATCATGGTGCTACGTATTATTTTGCCAGCAAGGCGAACCAAAATGCCTTTAAAAAATCCCCGAACAATTATTTACCCCAGTTTGATGGCTATTGTGCCTGGGGCATTGGGGCAAAAGAGGCCAAGTTTCCCATCAACCCGGAAACATATGCGGTGATCGATGGTAAACTGTACCTGTTCTTTAACGGACCTTTTAACGGAGAGCCCTTCAATACCTACGAAGATTGGGCACAACGTACTTCGGTGCTAAAAAAGGCGGCACACGCCAACTGGCCCAAAGTGCAACGTAGCAAGTAGTTTTAATTAGCTCATAGGGTAGGGCCCCGCCATAGGTCCTGCCCTTTTTTGTTTTAAAAATTCACGACCATGGAAATAGAAAAAAAATATCCCCTGCCACCCTTTACCGAGGAAACCGCACGCGAAAAAGTACAATTGGCCGAAGATGCCTGGAACAGCCAAGACCCCGAAAAGGTAAGCAAGGCCTACTCGGTGGACACCGAATGGCGCAACCGTTCCCAGTTTATCAACGGGCGCAAGGAAGTAGTTTCCTTTTTGACGGAGAAGTGGCAAAAAGAAAAAAATTACAAATTAAGAAAGGAATTGTGGGCCTATACCGACAATAAGATTGCAGTTCGTTTTGAATACGAATACCAGAATGCCGAAGGAGCGTGGGTTCGCGCATATGGAAACGAGAATTGGGAATTCAACGAGCACGGGCTTATGCAAAAGCGCTTTGCCAGTATCAACGACCTGCCGATCGCAGCATCGGAGAGAAGACTTTGATGAGTTTCAAGGCATTGTCACTTCGAGCGCAGTCGAGAAGTCATCAAATTCAATGGCTCATTGTGCGGTCTCGACTGCGCTCGACCTGACAAATTCAATCTATAAAATCAAAAAATGGACATCTACAACACCAACACGCTCATCGACGAACAAACGGGAAACCTGGCCTTTAAGCTATCCACTTTTGACGATAGCTGCCAGTTCTGCGATACGCACCGGTTGAATCACTATTCCTTGATTTGGATAAAAAAGGGGAGGGGCACCGCCCATGTGGACTTTTTGGAGTACACCTTTACGCCGAATACCTTAATTGCCGTAACGCCCTATCAACCTTTTACCATTACCGAGGAAGAACCGTTGGAGGGCGTAGTGTTGAATTTTCATCCGGATTTTTTCTGCATCCACAAGCACCACGAACAGGTGGCCTGCAATGGGGTGCTCTTTAACAATATTTACAGTCCGCCCATGCTCTGTGTTACCGAGGAAATGTGCCAAAATTTTGAACTGATGCTGGAGCAGATGTACACCGAGGTGCAAAAATCGGAGCTGGCGCAGTACGAGCTGTTGGTCTCTTACCTTAAAATATTTTTGATCACGGCCTCCCGCGCCAAGGCCAAGCAACAGCCTGAAGCCTTGGAGGGCACATCGGACGAAAAAGAGCCCTTTATCCTGCAAAAGCTCAAGAACCTGATAGAGACGCACTACAAGACCAAGCACTCCGCCGGGGAGTATGCCGATCTGTTGAACATTAGCCCCAAGGCCTTGGCCAAGATGACCAAGAACCACTTTAACAAGACCATGACCAACCTGATCAGCGAACGGATCATTATAGAGGCCAAGCGCGAACTGTACCTCACCAACAAAACGATAAAGGAGATCGCTTACGACCTTGGCTACGACGACGAGCACTACTTTAGCCGATTTTTTAAGAACAATGCGGACATCTCGCCCAAAACCTATCGCGAAACCGTGGGCTTTGCCCGTGCCGCCATGGCGTAACCTTTTGTTATGAAAGCACATGTAATACACCAAACCCTGCCCGTGCCCTTTGGGCAATTGTACGGAGCGTTGAAAAAACGCATTGTGGAGCACGGCTTTTTACTCCTGCACGAAATTGACACCCAGGCCATTGTGGCCAAACATGGGGTGCGTATACCCCCGTTAACCCAATTGCTCTTTTTTGAGCCCAAATATATTGCCCAGATCATGGCGAACGACCCTTTGGCCATAAACGATATCCCCTTAAAACTGGTACTGCACCAACTGGATGAAACTACCACCCAACTGAGTTTTAAAAACCCGGTGGGCAGTTTACAGGATTATGGGTTGGACCCTGCTATGGCCGATGAGCTGTTGGAACGGGTGCAGGGTATGCTTGCTTTTTAGGGTAGATGGGATCGTTGGATTTTTTGGAATGTTAGAGAAAGCTCTTTTTAGGTTTTTTTTGATTGTATTAAGGGAAAACCCCAGTTTTAATAAGGTTTTTATGCAATGAGGTTTAAGCATCAATAATTATATTTGAGTACTTCCCTCAAAATAAAAATTTAAAAAACCTACTAACAACACAACCAATCAATTAATGGAAACATTTTATTTTGGAAGATTAAATTACAATCGCATAACTGATGGAGATGTTGATAAAAATGCACTTCTTTTTGATTTATTAAATTTTGGTAATAAGTTCAGACCTAAAAAAACTGATTATCAATATGGCATTTTTTCTCTGCAAGTAATAGAAGTACAAACAATGAAACTATTAAAGAGATACATATTATCATACGATACAATTATAGCTTTGTTTTTGACAATAGCTTGTTTGTTTTTTTTGCAATCTTGGGTAGATGGTAATTTGATTAAAGATTTGTTGAGTATGGGTATAGGAGTGTTATCCATAATATTTTCAATTTTCTTTGCGGCTCTAGCTTTTATTATAGGAGCAAGTGATGATGAGTTTGTTTCTTTTTTAGAAGAAACGGGTCTTTTTACTGCTTTAATAGGTTCTTTTAGATGGACTGTTGGGAGTTTATTTATCGCTCTGTTATATTCAATATTTACATACATTCTTATAACTTTTAAGTTATCTGAAAATAAATGCTTTGTTTTTAGTGAATGGATAGTGGTGATTTTTTGTTTTTTGTTTTTTTACAGTTTGATAGCAACGATGATATCTACCAATGATGCAATTAGATACTCTAAAAGACGAATTAAGTTTGTGAATTTGAAAAAAGTTGACAAAAAAGTACAGGAAGAATAATGGATATTCTAAATTTTAGAAAAAAGTAGAAACTATAGCTTGATAAGAAAGTAAATGAACAAAAGAAAAAACCTGTCTAAAGCAATAAAAGAGGGAGAAAGACCACTTTTTGTGCATGAAATAAAGGATGCTAAAAAAATTTATATCGTAGATGAAAAGGATTTTGACAATCCAGATAAATCATCATTAGACGGTATTGCATGTTTGGTTCTTGAGTATTACGAGAAAGAAGACGAGTTGGTTTATTCTATTAAACAACCAGAAACTTTTGTGGTTTTAAAACGAGGAGAATTAGCAAGCTTGTTTTTAACAGATTAAAATTATGCTGAAAGATTATAAAGCAGTTGCGTTGAAAAATTCAGAAGGCAGTGGTTGTGATTCGTACACTTTTATAATTAAAGGTAATAACAGAGAAGAGGCTTTGTTAAATGCGCAAAATCATATCGAATTCGACCATAAGGCAAGTGCAAAATATCACATTGAACTTTCCTATATCGGAAAGAGTCTTACGGAATAAATCAATCTAGTTTTTGAATAGATTTTTATATCCTCCCAATCTCCTTCAAGCTCAATCCTGTGTGCTTTTTAATGTCGGCATCGGACATACCACTTGCTTTTAAGGATTTGGCAATAGCTTTGGCTTTTTCTTTTTCAGCCCGTTTGCGTTCCGTTTCCAACTTAAAGGCTTCCAGTTCCTGCCTTTCGGGGCCCATAATTTCAAACAGGCCGTTTTTTAGGAGCTCGTCCATCACCCCTTGGTCGGCAAAACTGGTGTAATTAGTTTCGGTGATCACCAAATGGTCGAGTACTTCCACCTTGATCAATTTTCCCGCTTTTAGCATGTGGTCGGTAAAGGTAATATCGGCATCGGTAACCTCGTGCGAGCCGCTGGGGTGGTTGTGCACCAAGATCAGTTTACTGGCCAGTTTGTAGATCGCCATCCGGAACACATCGGGAGGGTCGGCATTCACCCGGTTGCTGGCCCCCAATCCAATCAGTTCCACAAACAAAATCTTGTTATTGTGGTTAAGGCCCACCACCCAAAAATGCTCTTGGTTGCGGCGTATCTTGTTTTCGCGCAGCAATACCTGCTGCATGATCTTGTATATGTCCGCGGAGTTGAGCACTTTGATCTTTTGTTCTTTGGTAAGCCGTACGTTCATGGTAGGTGTTTATAACATTTGGGTCTGGGCAAGGTAGTCCATGCCCGCGAAAAAAACAAAAAAGCAAAAGATGCCACAAAAACAGATTACCCTACGAACAGGTTTCCCCTAAAAAAGAAGCACAGGCAACTTCAAAGTTTTGTACATTTAAAAAAACCACAACTAAAACAGAACACATTATGGACACTATAGCCGTAAAGGCCTTTGGCACCCAGTCTGCCGAAACCGACCTAAAACAAATGCAGATCGACCGAAGAACGGTCCTCGAAAAGGACGTGGAAATTGATATCCTGTACTGTGGGGTCTGCCATTCCGACCTTCATTTTGCCCGAAACGATTGGGGCATGACCCAATACCCAGTGGTTCCCGGCCACGAGATTGTGGGCAAGGTCACCCAAGTGGGTTCCGGGGTTTCCAAACACCAAGTGGGCGATATTGTCGCTGTGGGCTGTTTGGTGGATTCGTGCCGTAGCTGCCAGAGTTGCAAAAACGATGAAGAACAGTACTGCCCCGAGTGGGTGGGCACCTACGGAGGCTTTGACAAGCATTTGAACAGCCCTACCCATGGCGGCTATTCCGAAAAAATTGTAGTGGACGAGGACTTTGTGCTTAGCGTTCCCAAAAATCTGGATTTGGCGGGCGTGGCCCCTGTACTTTGTGCTGGTATCACCACCTGGTCCCCGTTGCGCCACTGGAAGGTGGGCAAGGGCAGCAAGGTAGCCGTGGTAGGCTTGGGCGGCTTGGGCCATATGGCGTTAAAATTGGCATCGGCCTTGGGTACCGAGGTGACCTTGTTTTCGCGATCCACCAATAAAATAAACGATGCCAAGGCCTTGGGTGCGGACCATGTGGTCATTTCCACGGAGGAAGCCCAAATGCAACAGGCCGCAGGCCAGTTCGATCTGATCATCGATACCGTGCCCTACGAGCATGATCTTAACCCTTATGTGGCCACCTTGGCCACCAACGGAACCTTAGTGGTGGTGGGCTATTTGGGTCCATTGGATCCCATGTTGGTCACCGTGCCCATGATCATGGGCCGAAAAAGCGTGGCAGGTTCCTTGATCGGGGGCATTGCCGAAACCCAAGAACTGTTGGATTTCTGTGGCGAGCATAACATTACCTCGGATGTGGAGGTGATCAACATCCAGGACATCAATACCGCCTATGAACGCATGCTCAAAAGCGATGTCAAATATCGTTTTGTCATAGATATGAAATCATTGAAGGACTAGTTGGCACTGTACAACCCAATCAACAGGCCGGATTAGGTATTCATCCAATAAAAACGCCCTTTGCAAAAATTGCAAGGGGCGTTTTTGGTTTTTCAGCGGAATCCAATTACTGCACTATGCTGTTCAGTTGTTGTACCTGCGCATTAAAATTCTTTAGGGTAGTGGCCAATACCCCGATTTGTTCCTGTGCTTCTTTCCATTCCTTCTGTTCAATGGCCTCGCGCACGCCTGGAAGTGTTTTTACCCCATACCCGGTGTAAAATCCGGGGGCGTAGATCTGGTGCTTGAACCAATCCCTACGGGGTAGTCCCTTATCCTGCAGCAATACCTGCTCCATACCCATCAACTCTTGGTTCAGTTGTGCCTTTTTGGCGCTGGACAGGGCAAGTACATCGGCCTTGGAAAAGGTGGCTATACTTTTCTTTAGATCGGCAACCACATTTTGTATGGGCGAAAAGTCCAAATAGGGTACTTCGTCCTTCATTTTTGCGGGTGCCACGGGTTTTTTGGGGTCCATGGTCAGTTGGTAAGCATCCTGCTTTACCAGTTTGTTGTGTTTTTCCACTTCGGCACGCATGTCCTCCAATGTTTTCATTACTTCGCCCAAATAGCCTTCAATGGTGCTGTGCCATTGGGTAAGTTCAAACGGCAGTACCTCGGCATTCGCCAAACGTAACGAAATACGCCCTGCGGTGTTGGCCAAAGCCACACCATAGTCAAAACCAGGGTCTTTAAAACGGGTGTAGTGGGTGTAGGTATCGTAAATGGTGTGGTATTCCCCACCACGGCCTTCGCCACCGTAGCCCAAGTTCAACGAGGCAATGCCCGTATGCTGTATAAATGGCGTATAATCCGAACCAGAGCCCAAAGCGGACAATTTAAAGGAGTTGTCGCCACCGCGCATTACATTGGCGGCCTTGCGACGCTCCGCAACGGAAACGCCTTTTTGCGGGTCGGTCACCGCATTGGCCACTTGGCCCACCATGGCCTGTAGGGAGTGGGAACCTCCAACGCCCAAATACCCACGGCTGTTACCATCGGTATTAATGTAGGCCACGGCCTTTTCCTTTAACTCTGGAATATGGTCCTCCACCCATTCGGTGGAACCGATAAGTCCGGGCTCTTCGGCATCCCAGGCACAGTAGACCATGGTACGCTTGGGCTTGTTGCCTTCTTTGGCCAATTGGGCCACTACGCGGGCTTCTTCCATTAGGGCGACCATACCACTAATGGGATCGCTGGCACCGTGTACCCATGCATCGTGGTGGTTGCCACGGATCACCCACTCGTCCGGAAATTCATCGCCTTCCAAGGTAGCGATCAGGTTGTGGGCAGGTTTCAATTGCCAGTCAAATTCCAATTTCAGGTGTACCTTGGCAGGTCCAGGCCCAATATGATAGGTAAGGGGCAAAGCACCTCTCCAAGAAGCCGGGGCCACAGGGCCTTCCAATGCCTCCAATAAAGGTTGTGCATCTTCGTAGGAAATAGGCAGTACCGGGATTTTGGTAATGGTCGGGGCCTCTTCGCGGTCCAAACGTTTCGCATTTTTGGTGGCGGCATAGCCGGGCGTCAATACATCGCCGGGATACAAGGGCATGTCCATTACGGAACCGCGCTGCACGCCTGTTTTGTTCTTAAAGGCACCTTTGGGGTATACATCGCCTTGGTAATAGCCATCATCTTCCGGATCGGAATAGATGATACAGCCAATGGCCCCTTTTTCGGCAGCCAGTTTGGGCTTGATGCCTCGCCAAGAACCGTAGTATTTGGCAATAACGATCTTTCCTTTTACATCGATGCCCATTTTTTCAAGTTCTTCGTAGTCACTGGGAATACCGTAGTTTACAAAGACCAGTTCGGCCTCTACGTCGCCATCGGTAGAAAAGGCGTTGTAGCTGGGCAACAGTTTATCGCCCTGCGCCGTGTAGGGGTCACCCTCCACGGGAATGGCTTCCAAAGAGGCGGTATATGTGGTGGGAGCAGTCAGCTCCAGCACCCGTACCTTGGGATAGGGAAAAAGCACTTGGTAAGTATCGATACGGGTCTTGTACCCCCACGATTTAAACTGCTTTTCCATCCATTTTACGTTCTCTTCGCCATATTCTGTACCTACCCAGTGGGGTTCGGCGGCCATGCGTTTCATCCATTGGTCGAGATTGTCGGCGGAAAGTTGTTTTTCGTATGCTGCTTCGAGCTGTTCTTGTGCTTCCGAAGCTGTTTCACTGAACCCAATAATGTTGTCCTGGGCCGAGACGCTGATTACTCCTAAAAGAAGGAGTAAGGGAAGTAATTTATTTTTCATTGTTTTGAATTAGCTCCCTAAATTTAAGGGATTGTTTAAAGGTAATGAAGTAAAAAGGCAAGAAGTGATGTCAAATTTTCAAAGAATTTGCATTTTCTTTGAAAAGCCCTGTTTAAATTGATAAAACGGATAGTGAACCTCAGCTGATTTCTTATTTGAAAAGATCTTTTTGGATATTTGAGCTTCATAGGAACATTTTTTGTGCCTAGGTATCCAAGGGGCACTATTAATCCCAGCTAACCTCCATGGTTTAATATATTTTCATTAACTTGTTGAAATATAGGCGGATAAATATCTGCCCAATAAAATTCTCCTTCCCATTTCTATTAATTTAATTATCGTTTACCCTCTGCCATAAACGATATTTTGGTACACGTAACAACCTAAACAAACATAAAATGGAACGCACACTTTTTGAACGACTTGGAGGAAGAGAAGGTATTTCCGCCATTGTGGATACCACTGTAAACAATCATATGGAGAACCCTGCGGTAAATGCCAGGTTTCTGCCTTTAAAAGACCAACAGGAGCGTTTACGGATAATAAAAGATCATACTATTGATTTTTTCAGCATGGGCAGTGGTGGTCCAGCAAATTATACCGGTTTGGACATGGTAGCTGCTCATACAGGAATGAATATTAGTCCAGGTGAATATTTTCATGTAATGGATGATATTATGCTTGCTTTGGATGCAAACGGAATTGATGAGGATTCTAAGAAAGATGTTCTTTCCGTTTTATGGTCCTTAAAAGGTATGATTGTTTCAAAATAGTATTTGGCAATGTCCGAGTCGGTTGTTTAACATTGGGGAATATTGGTTATTTTAGAAGCAATCAATCCAACCGATATGTCACAACGCAGAAAATTTTTAAGGCAGGGGGCAGCGGCCATGTTGTCCTTGCCCTTATTATCTTTTGACCCCCAAAAAGACTGGTCCATTCAATCTCTAAAAACCAATGCTCCCAAAGATGAGGCCTATTGGAACATGGTGCGCAAACAGTTTCCATTGAAAGAAGGACAGACTTACTTTAACAACGGTACCATGGGGCCAACGCCAGGGTATGTGCTCGATAAAATGTTCGACCATATGATGCACTGGAACGTGGAAGCCGCTACGGTGGACTATAAAAACGGGTCGGGCCCTGAGTTGTTGACAGGCTATTTTCCCTACGAGGAACTGCGAACCAAATTGGGCAAGATCATCAACTGTGATTTTAAGGAAATCTCCCTGACACAAAATGCCACCTTTGGCATGAACTACGTGGGCATGGGTCTTGATCTAAAAGCCGGGGACGAGTTACTCAATACGAACCAAGAACACGGCGGTGGTTTTGGTGCTTGGCAACTCTTGGCAAAACGTAAAGGCTGTGTGTACAAACAGGCCACCATGCCCGAACCTGCCAACGACCCTCAGGAAATTGTGGATGCTATTTTTAAGGAAGTCACGCCAAAGACCAAAGTAATTGCTATTCCACATATCGTATCGGGCTTTGGCACTGTAATGCCCGTTAAAGAAATCTGTGCCGAGGCCAGAAAACGGGACATTTTCACCGTTTTGGACGGAGCGCAGTGTGTGGGACAAATTCCCGTGGATGTTAAAGATATTGGTTGTGATGCGTATTACTCCAGTTTGCACAAATGGCTTTTGGCCCCTTCGGGCAGCGGGTTGTTGTACATCAATAAGGATGTGGTGGGCGATATCTGGACCACCATTGCGAGTTATAACTGGGACAATCAAGATGATCACGGTTTCCGTTTGATGCAAAATGGCACCGGAAACGCCGGTCTTATGGCGGGCTATGAAGCCGCTGTGGATTTCTTTAATACCATCGGCCATGATGTGTGGTTGGCCCGGGTAAAGGAACTGGGCAACTATTTGCGCGATGGCCTCAAGGAAATGAAACATGTCACTTTTTACTCCTCCACTAATGAAGCTATGGCCGCTGGCATCACTACCTATGGTGTGGAGGGCATGTCGGGTCCCGAACTACAGAAATATATGTGGGAAAAAGAGCGCTTGCAGCCCCGTTCAGTGGGGAGCAAGATGCTTCGCCATTCCGTTCATATTTATAATTCCAAAGCAGAGATCGACAAGGCTTTGCAATTGGTCGAGGGGTTGGGGTAGTTGACAAAGTAAAGACTTAAAAAAAGGCGCACTGATCAGTGCGCCTTTTACTTTTTATAAAGGTATGTTCTTATTTCTGCATACCTGGTACGCCTTCCGGTTTTTTGGTTTGCCAGTGGAAGGGTTCTGCTTCTTTTTTCACGGGTGCCACTTCATCAAGCGTGCCCGCATCGTAGACCTTACCGTTTTTGATCACATGGGTAAGCGTATTGGTGTTACGTATATCCTCCAACGGATTTTCATCCATAATGAGGAGGTCTGCCAATTTACCTTCTTCGATACTTCCCAAATCACCGTCCAAGCCAAGGGCTTCGGCACCCAAAATGGTGGCTACTTTTAGGGCATCCATGTTCTCCATGCCGCCACTGGCCACGGACCATAGCTCCCAATGGTAGCCCAATCCTTGCAACTGACCATGGCTTCCAACACCGCCAAGTCCATTATCTTCTACCAAATCTTTCATAAACTCGGCATGCTTGGGGAACACATGTTCTTCGGGCATAAACCAAGCGCCCCTTCTGCGTGATTTTTGTGCCAACTCTTCGTAAGGAGTGAAGTATTGGAGTTTTTGGTCATGATAGGGTTCTTCGGTCGCATAATAATAGTTCTCCGCCCATGGCCCACCGTAGGATACCAAAAGGGTAGGGGTAACGGCCATTTTGGACTCGGAAACGGAATGCACGACATCCTTATAAATGGGATAAATAGGGAAGGAATGTTCATGCCCCGGGTATCCATCCAACATTTGTGTCATGTTCAGTTTAAAATCCAATCCACCTTCGGTAGTGGGCATTAACTCCAATTCTTTGGCCGCCATAATGATCCATTGGCGCATTTGACGATTTCCTACCAAATACATTTTTATGCTTTTGGTGTCGTAGTACTCGCTGTATTGTTTCAACACTTCTTTGGCATGCTCCAACGATTTGATCTTATAGGCCCAATAACCGACACCGGGTCCGGTGCTGTATACACGTGGACCGTGCATCATACCGGCATCCACCATATCGGAATAGGTCAACACATCGGTAGTTGCCGTTTGTGGGTCGCGGGTAGTGGTTACACCATAGGCCAAATTGGCGGAATAGATCCATATCTGATTTTTATGGATTCCCCAATTGGGCCACATGTGGGCATGGGTATCCACAAAGCCCGGGGTAATTGTTTTACCGTTGGCATCTATTTCAACGGTTCCCCTGGGCACATCCAAAGATCCCGATGTTCCTACTGATTTTATGCGATTGTTTTCAATTAGGATATCACCGTTTTCAAGGACCTCATCATTTTTCATGGTAATGATCCTGGCGCCTTTAAGCAGTACCGTACCTTCGGGAATATCTTTGGTGTAGGTTACTTTTACCTTCAATTCCTTTGCTGTATAGCCTTTATCTTCTTCCTTGTCTTCTTTATCCTCATCTTTCTCGTCATCTTCATCCTTCTCTTCATCCTCCAATTTTTCGGCCTCTTTTTTGGCGGTAGCTACGCTGTCCGCATAGGCTTCAGCTGCTGGGATGTTATAGATAAAATGGCTTGACCCCAAGGACCAATGTACATCTTTGCTGTTACCGGCCCATGCAGGGAATTCACCGCCCATCACGGTCAGTTTTTTGGCCGGAAATGCTGCTTTATCGGCATTGGCGACCGAAATTTTAGGAGTTTTTCCAAATTTTGGAATGGTCACCGTGTAAATATCATTGTTGATCTTGGCCAGTGCTGTGGTCCCATCAGGGGATATTTTTATTTCCGATGGTGAAGACGATTTATCCTGTGGTTCCTGGTATTGTTCTGAACCTGGCAGGATATTGTGCCCTCCATTTTCATCATGAAAGCCAAAAGAGGAGGAACCATACGTGGTGATACCACTTAATTTTAAATGTTCTTTTTGATCGGTACCGTCCCAACGAATGGAGAGTAGGTCTTTTCCTTTGTTTAGGTAAATACGATCGTCCACTTTGGTAAAGTGCGGATTTGAACGCCCCTCTGCTTTGTCAATAACGGTAACTTTTCCACCATCTGCCGAAATCCATGCCAAATCTTCTTGTGCACCACTGGCCCTTGGTCCAATGGCATCCCTATACACTTGTGCCGAACCTTTGGTGAATACTATTCGGTTGTTTTTATAGGACCACGCAGGGTTACTGTAAATGGCCGCTTCTTCGGTTAATTTTTGAGCCCTTCCACGTCCATCGGCATTCACTTTGTACAAATGACCACCGTCTGTTTCCCAAGAGGCGAAAACAATGCTTTCCCCATCTGGCGACCACGTGGGCTGTGCTTCTGTAAAATCGTTTTTGGTCAATCGCTCCGGTGTTCCGTTGGGCAGGTCCATCACATAAAGTCTGTTTAAAGCTGTAAAGACCAATTTACTCCCATCTGGCGAGGGTACTCCATCGCGAATCTGTGTGACCAGTGCTTCAGGGGTATCTTCAATAGGGTATTTAAATTTGAGTTGTGGTCCCAACTCAATGTTCACATCTACTTCAAAAGGTATTTCTGTGGCCGTATTGGAGTCAATATTGATCGTATATATTTTACCTCCATAACTGGCGACTAAATTTTTACTGTCTGGAGTAAAGGCCATACCTGGCAATACGCCCAGGGGAGCAATGGATTCCTGTTCGTCCCTTTGAACCGGGTACGCTAACCAACGCTCATCACCATTCTCCAAGTTTCTCAGTACAAGTCCTGTTTCTGTTTCAAATCGGCTTCCGTATACCAACCATTTGCCATCTGGGGAAAGGGTAGGGGTGAATGCAGAACCGTAGCGGGAGGTGATGGTAGAAACGCCACCATCATCCATACTATAAGTGCCCAATTGATATTGAGGCAGTTGTGCATTATAGTTCCATGCCCTCATCCTTCTTGAAAAATAAATGAGCTTGCCGTCAGGGGCAAACTCTGGGTCGATGGTTTTCAGATTGTCCGGTTTATCGATCAGCTGTGCACCGCTGCCGCCATCTTTATGGTACATGTGCAGTTTTATGTTTCTGCGACCGCGTGCACCGACAATATATTCACCGTCAGGACTCCAATCGGCCGAAAAGAAATTCTGGTTGCTGTCCTTGGTGATCTGTTTGGTTTCTTCGGATTCCAAATCCATGGTCCAAATATTATCGGATCCACTTTTATCGGAAATAAATACAATGGACTTACCATCGGGGCTATACCTTGGGTGTACATCATAGGCCATTCCTTCGGTGACTTTGGTAGCTTTTCCACCTTGTACGGGGATGGTGTATAAATCGCCCATCATATCAAAAATGATGGTTTTCCCATCTGGGCTTACGTCCAAAGAAAGCCAAGTGCCCTCTTCGGTGGTAAAGGAGATTGATCTTTCAGGTTCCAAAGGAAGTTCCTTGGTTGCTTTTTTGGTACTGTCGGTTTCTTGCTTCTTGTCTTGCGCGAAAAGCGTTGAAAACCCTAAAAACATGGCCAAGGCCAATAGGTAGAGATTTTTTTTCATTTAGTTAGTTTATTGATGACTAAAGCTAACAAGATATGAAAAAATGGGATAGTTCTTGGGGAGGTTTTGGTTGTTGAAAAAAAACTAGGTTCAAAGCAACTCTTTCTCTTGCAGGATTTCCTTGAGCCGATCATGGTTCTCCCAAAATCGATCCTCTATTTTTTGCATAACCGCTTCGTATTTTGGGTTAGTCTCAAGTTTTTGAAGATTGGGGTCCAGTCCCATAAACAAAAGGATCCAATATTGAAAATGGTTCTTGGTGGCAAATGCCTCCAATTGTTCAATGGCTTGGTCCGTTTTTCCTTCGTAGGCATATTTTACGGCCATACTTGCTGGTTGATAAATGGATTGGTCGTTCTCACAATACTGGGTATAGGATTTCAACAATTTATCGGCTTCTTCTTGGAATCCCATTTTCTCATAGGTGACCCCGATTTTAATATCCTCTTGTGGGTAAATAGTTAACCCTCTTTGTTCTCTTATATCATGAAAAGGTTTGTAGTAATGATATGCGCTATCATACTCCTTTTGAAAATAATGTAGTTTGGCCACTTCTTGTAAAAGATCCAATCGAGAAGTATCTTTCTGCAGTTCTCGTTTAAGGTCATTTAAGGTTTGCTTGATGTCTCTGTTCTTTGCATATAGTATATAAGACTTAAGGTATGGTGCATAAGGGTTTTGGGGAAATAGTTCAAGGGATTTGTCGATATATTCTAAAGCCTCGTCTGTAAATCCAGACTGTATCAAGGCATTGCTCAGATGCAGATATATATAGCTCTCGGCCGTATCGTTATCAGCAACATCCAATTGAATGCCCTTTAGGGCATATTCCAAATACTTTCCGGTATTGGGCAGGCTATTTGCATAAAGGGAGGACAACATATTCACTACCGCCGAAGAATTGGGGTTGTATTCCAAAGCTTTTTCCAAATGCGGGACTGCTAACCTATAATCCCCGATGTGCATATAATACAAGGCTTTTGCTATCAAACTTTCTGTTAATTTGGAGTCGTGCAAGAGCGCCTTGTCCGCATAGTTATTGATGGTTTCCGTATACTGTTTTTCCTTTTTGTAGATATCAAGATAATAATAGGCTATGGCCAAATCTGCGTAGACCAATGCAAAACCCGGGTCTTCTTCCAAGGCTTTCTTGAACAATGGAATCGCTTCTTCGAGTCCTTCAGCAGTTCCGCGGTTAAATGGCTCCAATGCCTGTAGATAATAATCGTAGGCAGCGATATTTTCGGTAGGCTTTTTGTCAATTTGTTCCAATTCGGATGGAGTCACCTTTGCCTTGATGGCGTCGGCAATTTTCTTGGCCACCTCATTTTGCACGGCAAAAATATCTACTAACTCATGGGTATATTGTTCTCCCCAGATTCGGGTATCGGTAACTGCATCTATCAATTGGATGTTGAGCATTACTTGGTCGCCCACTTTCTGACCACTACCTTCCACAATATAATTTACATTCAATTCTGAAGCAATATCACTTATGTTCTGATCGGAATTTCGATACTTTTCCACCGATGTCCGACTGATTACCCGCAAATCTTCAATTTTTTGAAGGTTGCCCAAAGAAGCTTCCATCAATCCATTTACAAAATATAAGTTTGTTGTATCACTGCTCTCATTTTTAAATGGAAGTACGGCAATGGACCTTTCCAAACTTGTTTTTTCCACTATATCCGCAGTACGAGGGTAGGAGGGCATTAGGATATATGCGATACCACCACCGATTAAAATGGCCAAGGCTACAAAAGCCCATCTATACCTTTTTAGAAAAGAAGGCGATACAAGCTCTTTTTTTTCTTCCATGCCCTGTTTGCCAACTTCACCGGGAGGATAACCGTAATGTTCCCGGAAACATTTGATAAAATAGGAGGTACTGCCAAAACCTACCTGATAAGACACTTCCGAGACGGTAAGGTCGGAATCATTGAGCAATTCCATGGCTTCCTCCAACCGTATTTGCCGAATAAACTGACTGGCAGACAATGCTGTATGTTTTTTGCATTTACGTAGCAGACTGGAGCGGCTCATGTTCATGGCATTGGCCAGTTCCGATACGCCAAAGTGTTCATCGCTAAGATGTTGTAGAACAATGGCTTTGGCCTCGTCGGTAAATTTCTGCCCTTTCGGTTTGTCTAGCATGGTGGTTTGCAGATTGATAGCTGCATGGACATAACAAATATAAGTGATTCCTTTTCAGGGCAAAAATGCAGGTTTTGCCGCATAATTTATATCGCTGCACCATAATTTTCATGGACTGCGCAGGACTTATATACAACGCAGCATAGGTGATTAGTGCTGCATCGTGTTTTGGAGAACCTTTGTAGTGTAAAATTTATTGTTCAATACTTAAAACGAAAAGTCATGAAAAATTTTAAAAACAATTCAATGAAAAATGTAATCTACGCACTCCTTATTGTAACACTAAGCTTATCCGCTTGTGGACAAAAAAAGTCAGGGTCCGATAGAGCATCAACAGCCCAAACAGAAGTTAAAGCGCCAGACATGGCCCTTTCTGCTGCCGTGGTCGCTGGAAACTTGGATGCGGTTAAACAGCATATTGCGGCAGGAACCGATATTGACGAGAAGGATGCACTGAGTGGGTCTACCCCATTGATTACGGCCATTACTTTTGATAAAAGGGATATTGCCCAAGCATTGGTCGATGCCGATGCAGACTTGACCATCAAAAACAACGATGGTGCCACTGCTCTCCATGTGGCTGCTTTTTTTGGTAGGGTTGAGGCCGTTCAAATGTTGATGGATGCTGGTGCCGATAAGTCGGCAAGAAACAATTTTGGCGCGACTCCAAGAGAGACCGTTATGGGTTCTTTTGAGGATATGAAACCTATTTATAAAATGATGCAGCAGCAATTGGCTCCGATTGGACTACAACTCGATTTAGCCGAGGTGGAAAAGGCACGCCCAACCATTGCGATAATGCTACAGTAATCAAACAAAAAACAACAGTCATGAAAACCGCACGTAGACACGATATTGATTGGTTGAGGGTCATCACCATCGCCTTGCTCTTAATGTATCATATTGCGATTATTTTTCAGCCTTGGGCCATGTTTATAGGCTTTGTAAAAAGTGAACAACCTTTGGAGAATTTATGGATACCGATGACCATGCTCAATGTGTGGCGTATCCCGATCTTGTTCTTTGTATCGGGCATGGGACTTTATTTTGCCATGCGCAAACGGAACTGGAAGCAATTGATCGGGGAACGGTCCAGACGGATATTGTTGCCATTGTTATTTGGAATCGTGGCCATTGCACCCTTGCACATGTTCATATTTCAAAAATTCTATTCCCTGCCATTAGGGTATTATCCACACATGGGACACTTGTGGTTTCTGGGGAACATTTTTATCTACGTGTTGTTGTTTTTGCCCATTTTTTATTTGTTAAAACATAGGGAGGGAGGGAAGTTCAAACAAATTTTGAACAAGCTGATGTCCAATCCCTTTGGCCCATTGTTGGTGTCCCTTGTTTTTATGTTGGAAGCCATTTGGGTAAAGCCACAGATATATTCCTTGTATGCGGAAACCTGGCACGGCTTCTTTTTAGGAGGATTGGCTTTCTTTTTTGGTTATCTATTGGTTTACAGCGGTCAACATTTTTGGGACACCGTTAAAAAATGGCGTTGGGGCTATTTGGTACTTGCCCTGGCATTATATGTGGTGCGTTATCTTGAATTCCAATTGGAAGCACCGGGTTATCTTATGGCTTTGGAGTCCAATTACTGGATTTTTGGCGTGTTCGGACTTGGATATCGCTATCTTAACAAGCCGCACCGAATATTGGGTTATTTGAGCCAGGCTGCCTATCCCGTATACATCATCCACATGTTTGTCATGTATTTTGGAGCTTTGTTGATCTTGCCTTTAAAGATTGACCCATGGATTCAATTGTTGGGAATAATTGTTTTCACTTTTGCCATGTGTTATCTTATTTATGAGCTCCTAATCCGTAGGGTTTGGTTTTTACGGCCCCTGTTCGGTTTAAAAGGAAAGCAAAAGATGGTGACTGCAAAAAAAGTCTTGGTGAATAAACCTTGAAAACATTGGAGGGAAGGTTAACTGAAGAAAATAACTCGGAATAGCGTAACAGATTTGAAATCAAAGCGTCAGATAGGTTGTTGAAAAGTCAATTTTTTATTTAATGAAACTATTAAAAAGGATTTTAAGAATTGTTTTTGCTCTTGTTGGTCTTCTGATCATCGCCGTTCTTATCATTATTGGGGTCGATTCCCAAAAAACGAGTTATTTGAAAATTGACAATCTGTCCGATGGGAATGTCAACACTTATCTGATCACGCATGCGAATGTTATCCCGATGACTAACGACACTGTTCTAAAAGATCAAATGGTGTACATCAAAGATGGGGTTATTGAGGAGGTTGCAGCTAATATCGCTATTGAGGGCGTAGATGTTATTGATGCTAAAAACAGCTATCTAATGCCTGGCTTAATTGATATGCATGTCCATGTTTGGGACAGATACGAATTGGGACTTTACCTTTCCAATGGAGTTACCGCTGTTCGAAATGTGTGGGGAATGCCCATGCACTTGCGGATAAAGGAAGATGTGAATACCAATGAAATTGTTTCTCCCTTGTTCTTTACTTCCGGCCCAAAACTTACCGGGCCTGAGTTTATAGGTGATGATAACTTGAATTTGACAACTCCAGAAGAGGCAAAGGACAAACTGGTTTCCTATAAGGAGCGAGGTTATGATTTTATTAAAACCTATTACGGGTTGACCCCGGACATATTCGAAGCTGTCCTTGAACAAGCGAAGATATCGGATGTGGATGTTGTTGCCCATCCTTCGCAAAAAGTACCGTATTCCTATCATTTTGACCCTCAGATTAAGTCCATAGAACATACGGAAGAGTTTATTCAACAACCACTGAATTATACCTTGGATACGGTTAAACTAAAGGAAGTGATCGATCTATATGCGGGAGCAAAACACAGTGCCCATTGCCCAACATTGGTTGTTTACCATAATATCTATCAGATGTTGATAGACGATAATATCTTGGAATCCGAGGCATTGGATTATATGAATCCAATGATCAGAAAGGAGGATAGCAAGGCGCAGTTTGATAGATGGCACAATAGCAAACTGGAAGACGCTTCGGTAACGGAACGGATTAAGGATCAACATGATTTTCATTTGTACATCATAAAAAAACTGCATGAAGCCGATGTGAGGATCATTTGCGGCACCGATGCCGGTATCGGTGTTACAGCCCCTGGGTTTTCCATTCATAAAGAATTGGAGTTTTATAAAGAAGCCGGACTGTCCAATTACGAAGTACTGAAAACGGCTACCGTAAATGCTGCCCAAACACATTCGATTATGAATAAGATGGGAACTATTGAAGGAGGGAAGGTCGCAAATTTCATACTGGTTGACCGTAATCCCTTATCGGACCTTTCTACATTGCAACATCCATCCACGGTTTTTATAATGGGCAGAAAGTTGGATAGAAGTATCCTGGATTCTTTCGAAGAAAAAGCCAAAAACCGTAAAAATCTGATCGCCTCGGGATTACGATACGCAGAAAATTTGATGATTGAAAAATAGATGGGCTTATACCGTTAAATATTTGTTTAAAAACCCATTTTTCAGAAAGCAAGGGCCAACTCTTTCGTTTAACCATTTTATACCTCATATATTTGCAACGTTTTGATTTTAAAACTGTAAACAAACATTATGAGTAAAGTAAAAGAAAATGACACTGTAAAAGTTCATTACACGGGTAAATTGACCAATGGGCAGGTTTTTGACAGCTCATTGCAAAGAGATCCGTTAGAAATAAAATTGGGCGAAGGTCAGTTGATACCTGGTTTTGAAAAAGGACTTATTGATATGGCCGTTAATGAAAAGAAAACCATCACCATCGACAAAAAAGATGCGTATGGAGAGGTTAACGAGGCGCTTTTTCAAAAGATATCCAAGTCACAATTGCCGGAAGACCTTACACCGGAAGTTGGAATGGGCTTGGTTGGAGCCAATGCTGCTGGTCAAGAACAACAATTTAGGGTAGCTAAGGTAGAGGAGGAAGACATTATCATTGATGCCAACCATCCTTTGGCCGGACAAGATTTGGTATTCGACCTAGAAGTGGTGGAAATACTATAAGCATACCTTTTTAACATATTCTCTTTTATACAAGAGTAGAAAAGCCACCCTTTGGGTGGTTTTTTTGTGGTCAAATGTTATTGATTGGAAACAAAAGCGCCGACCTATCCGCAAGTAATTAAAATATCGGTTCGCTAATTTCAATACCAACTTTTTTAGAATAGCCCCCATAATTTGGGTCTACTATCCTTATATTTAAAGGAATAAACCAACAATTGAACTAATCCAATGATTTTGAATCACTTCGATTCAAATCGGAACTACCTTTTAAAAAGTTGAAAATGAAAATTTTATCTTCCTTCATTGCCATGGTCCTATTGGGAAGCATGGTTAATGCACAAGACCGATTGACAGGGGAAACCTTTACCACACGCTCTGAAATTTTGGCACAGAACGGGATGGCCGCAACAAGCCAACCCTTGGCCACCCAAGTTGCTTTGGATATCTTAAAAAAAGGAGGGAGCGCAATTGATGCTGCCATAGCGGCCAATGCCGTACTAGGACTTGTAGAACCGGCAAGTTGTGGTATTGGTGGCGATGTATTTGCTATAGTTTGGTCGGCCGAAGAACAGAAATTATATGGTTTAAACGGTAGTGGCAGGGCGCCGAAATCCTTATCCATTGATTATTTTATGGAAAAAGGGATGAAATATGTTCCTCTTTATGGTCCATTACCGGTATCGGTTCCAGGCTGTGTAGATGGCTGGTTCAAATTGCATGAGAAATTTGGACGGTTATCCATGGAAGACATTTTGCAACCAGCCATAGATTATGGAAATAATGGATTTCCGGTATCCGAGGTTATTGCCTATGAAATGGCGTCCAGTTACGAAGGACTAAAAGATCAACCGGGTTTCGCCCAAACCTATATGCCTTCTGGAAGACCTCCGGTGAAAGGAGAGGTATTTGTAAACCAGGATTTGGCCAACACGTATAAACAAATTGCCCAAGGGGGTCGTGATGCCTTTTATAAAGGTTCCATTGCGAAGACCATTGATAGCTATATGAAAAAACATGACGGGTTTTTAAGTTATGAGGACTTGGCCAGTCACACCTCCAATTGGGTAACGCCGGTTTCCGTGAACTATCGGGGTTACGACGTTTGGGAACTTCCACCCAACGGACAAGGTACCGCAGCGCTGCAGATGCTGAATATTCTTGAAGGCTTTGATATCGGCGAAATGGGTTTTGGTAGTGCCGAATATCTACATGTGCTCACAGAAGCCAAAAAGTTGGCCTATGAAGACAGGGCCAAATTTTATGCTGACCCCGAATTCAACAAAATTCCTTTGGAAACACTCTTATCAAAGGAATATGCTTCACAACGAAGAAACCTTATGAGTCCCGACAAAGCGGCTGATACCTATCCTGCCGGTGATATGGAAATAGAAACAGGAAATACAACCTACCTGACCGTAGCCGATAAAGACGGCAATATGGTTTCGTTTATACAAAGTATCTATTCCGAGTTTGCATCCGGTATGGTGCCCGATGGATTGGGCTTTGTACTTCAAAATCGTGGGCAAATGTTCAATGTTCAAGATAGGGACCATGCCAATGCACTGGAACCCGGTAAACGCCCATTTCATACTATCATTCCTGCATTTATGACCAAGGAAGGTAAACCGTGGGTGAGTTTTGGTCTTATGGGTGGAGCAGTGCAGCCGCAGGGGCATGCGCAGATTGTGGTGAACATTGTTGATTTTGGAATGAACTTGCAAGAAGCCGGGGATGCACCAAGAATGCGACACCGCGGCAGTTCGCAACCTACAGGGTCCAAAATGACCAATGGGGGTACCTTATATCTCGAAACTGGTTTTGCACCCGAAACGCTTAGGGAATTGCGTAAAAAAGGCCATCGTATTGGCTTTGGCGTGGGGATGTTCGGTGGCTACCAAGCTATAGGTGTTGATTTGGAGAACCGAGTGTATACAGGTGCATCAGAATCAAGAAAGGATGGTCAAGCCGCGGGTTATTAAATCCGAGGCACAAGCTGTCAAGGAAATGAATGCAGCTGGTTTGAACTTGGAACGGAATGATGATGATCTACCATGGCAGCACTGTATGGTCTTTATTAAAGAATAGTGTTCCTGTTCTTGCACATGCTTCCTTCTTTTTCTTGAACACAACAATATGAATATACCCCCAATTAACCTTTTTATAGTTTTATGACCCATGAACCGCTAATTGAGCACGTGAAGAACCAGGTGGTCGCAAGACCTGAAGATTTGCTTTTGTTCACTTCTAAACTTAGGGAAGTCGCTGTAGCCAAAGGCAAATTTTTATTACGTCCGAATACCTATGTAAAACATGAGTATTTTGTGGTAGAGGGCTGTTTAAGCGCTTATTATTTGGACAAGAAGGGCAACAAAAATATAGTTCAATTTGCCATAGAGAACTGGTGGCTCGGCGATTTTGACGCATTTTACAATGGGGTGCCCTCCAAATTATACATTGAAGCCTTGGAAGATTCAACTTTGTTGGCCATCAACCACGATGATTTACAGACGCTGTTTCAGCAGGCTCCCATATTCGAACGTTATTTTAGGTTATTGGTCACCAGTGCTTTCATTTCGCTCCGTAAACGTATCCTATCCTCCTTGGGAAAAAGCGTTAAAGAACGGTATTTGGAATTCTGCGAAAGTTATCCAAATATCGAGGACCGTGTCCCCAACTATCAAATAGCCAATTACTTGGGGGTTTCCGCAGAAGGCCTTAGCCGTGCCCGAAGAAAATTGGGAGCGTTAAAAAAAACCTAATTGATCTAAGTCAATCATTTTGGCCTTACATCATTGTATATTTCTGATAAATAAATGAGACATATGCAAAACTTACTTACTCCTTACAACAATAACATTAGCTTAAAAAACCGTGTCGTAATGGCACCAATGACCCGAAGCAGGGCTGTTAACGACGAAAATAAGCCAACCGACGAACTCCAAGGGCTATATTATGAACAGCGTGCTTCCGCGGGTTTAATCATCACCGAAGGTTCCCAGGTATCCGAACGTGCGGTAGGATATGTAAACACCCCCGGGATACATACCAAAGCCCAAATGGAAGGCTGGAAAAAGGTGACCAAACGGGTTCACGACAAAGGCGGTAAAATCTTTATCCAGTTATGGCATGTCGGTAGAATGTCACATCCGGATTTCCATGATGGGGAATTGCCTTTGGCGCCATCAGCGATAAATCCAAATGAGCAATCGTACACCCCCGATGGTTTTAAAGATACCGTAACCCCAAAGGAAATGACCAAAGAAGATATTAAAACCACGGTGGAAGATTTTAAGAATGCAGCCAAAAATGCGGTAGAAGCAGGGTTTGATGGGGTGGAAATCCACTCCTCCAACGGCTATCTCTTCCATCAATTTTTTAATGGCACATCCAATAAAAGGACCGATGAATATGGTGGAAGCCATGAAAATAAAGCGCGGTTCTTTTTTGAAGTATTGGACGCGGTCAAGGAAGTTATTCCAGAGGAAAAAATCGGAGCTCGATTCAACCCTTCATTAAATGGGGTGTTTGGAATGACCATGGATGAAGACACCATTCCCACATTTGAATACATCATCAAAAAATTGAATGACTATAATCTGGCGTACATCCATTTATCCGAGCCATTTACGGACGTTTCCGATATACCCTACGCGGTAACGGAAATAGCCAAACATTTTAGACCCTTGTACAATGGTACGCTAATGATCAATGGAGGATTTGACCAAGATTCCGGAAACGAGGTCATTGCCTCAGGAAATGCAGATTTGGTGGCCTTCGGGAAACCATACATCTCCAACCCGGACTTGGTGGAGCGCTTTGAGAAAGGTCTTGAATTGGCCGATTGGGACAAGGATACGTTCTACACTCCTGGAAAAGAAGGATATACCGATTATCCTATGGCCAACACCAAACAAGAAGCATAAATAGATTTTAATAAAATTAAAAAGATAACACATGAAATTTACAAGAAACGCACATGCCCAGTGGAAAGGATCGGGCAAAGAAGGAAAAGGAACATTAAATACAGCCAGTGGCGTATTGGACAAAACACCGTATTCGTTCCACACTCGCTTTGAGGATGGGAAAAAAGGTACGAACCCCGAAGAATTGGTAGGGGCGGCACATGCCGGCTGTTTTGCGATGCAGTTAAGCTTTTTATTGGGTGAGGAAGGATTTACCCCAGAAAGTTTGGATACTGCTGCCACCGTAACCTTTGAAGATGGAGAGGTGACCACAATCAATTTGGATTTGGAGGGTGATATTCCCGAGATAGATGCCGAGCAATTTCAGCAAATAGCACACAAGGCCAAAGAGGTATGCCCCATTTCAAAATTGCTAAAGGCGGATATTCAACTAAAAGTCACTTTAAAAAAGTAGTGCTGGGCATCCGCTGAATGGAGAAGGGTGCTGGAGTTTAAAAGGTAACACAGCTTTTTAAGGGCGGACACCCTAAAAAAGAATAGAATACATTTTTAACGATTAAAAACACTACATGCCACATAAAGTAAAAATTCAAGAAATAGGTTTTATAACCCATAACGTACTTCAAATCCGGACCCAACGACCGGCCGACTATGATTTTGAGCCAGGTCAGGCTACCGAAGTTGCGCTGGATAAGGAAGGCTGGCGGGAAAAAAAACGCCCGTTTACCTTTACGGGGCTTCCCGACGATGGCTTTTTGGAGTTTACCATAAAAGTGTATCCCGACCACAAGGGCGTAACCGATATGTTACAAACGCTGGAACAAGGCGACCATTTGCTGTTGGAAGATGTTTGGGGTGCGATATCCTACCAAGGTCCCGGCGTATTTTTGGCCGGTGGGGCAGGGGTTACCCCCTTTATCGCCATCTTTAGGCATTTGGCCCAACAGAATCAGTTGGAAGGAAATCGACTGTTGTTCGCCAATAAGCGCGAAAGGGATATTATAATGGAAGCGGAATTTGAAAAATGGCTGGGCAAGGATTTTATCAATATACTTTCCGAGGAGCATAGCAGTAAGTATCCACACGGTTTTATGGACACCCAGTTTCTAAAAGAACACATTACGGACAAAGACGCCAAATTTTATCTCTGTGGACCACCACCCATGATGAAGTCCGTACAAAAAGATTTGGAAGCACTCGGTATTACAAAAGACCAAATGGTAGCTGAAGAGTTGTCCTAAAAGGAAATACCATTATAATCAAAAACAGAAAAGCCAACCTTAAGGTTGGCTTTTTTAAATGGTATTCGCTGCCCTCTACAAATAGGCTTGTAATACGTGATTGTGCGAACGTCTTCTCAGCATCCGTATGGCTTTTTCCCTAATTTGCCGCGCACGTTCCCTGGTAATACCAAATAGTTCGCCTATCTCACCTAGACTTTTTGGAGTCCGTTGTCCAAGACCATAATAAAGTCGTATAATTTCGCTCTCACGGTCTGGGAGGGTTTTTAATGCTTGGTTAATATCGGCGCTTAGGGAATCCTTTATCATTTGATCATCGGGACTCGAAGCGTTCTTTGATTCTATGACATTGTAAAGGTTGGAAGATTCACCATCCTTAAAAGGCGCATCCATGGACAGGTGTTTTCCTGAATTTTTCATGGCCAGTTTAACCTTGGCGGAAGTCATATCAAGTTCGTTTGCTATTTCCACCGCGCTTGGAGTTCTTTGGTGCGTTTGTTCCAAAGATGAAACGACCTTCTTTATTTTACTTATTTCACCGATTTTATTGAGGGGTAACCGTATCATACGGGAGTTTTGTGAAATGGCCTGTAGAATGGACTGTCTGATCCACCAAACCGCATAGGAGATGAATTTAAATCCCCTTGTTTCATCGAAACGTTTGGCGGCTTTCACCAAACCTATGTTCCCTTCGTTGATCAAGTCGGAAAGTCGTAAGCCACTTCCTTGGTATTGTTTGGCAGTGGACACCACAAAACGCAGATTGGCATTTACTAGTTTATTAAGTGCAGCTTGATCACCTTCACGAATTCTTTTGGCCAGTTCTACTTCTTCTTCCGCAGTTATCAAATCGATTTTGGAAATCTCTTGAAAATACTTTTCCAATGATTTGGTATCCCTGTTCGTAATTTGTTTGGTAATCTTTAGTTGCCTCATATATTAATTTTAGTTTACAATTCCTTATTATAATCTAATACTTTTTTGCAGAAATCCTAGTAAAAAAGGATTTTCTTTGAATATTTAATGGTGTAGTATCCAAATTTGATTTGTTTTTTATTAAAACTGTATACTTTTCTTCCTTTTTCACATGGTAAACCCTCAAAATAGGATACCACCACATTTGTGTTGAAGCTGAAGCATCAGCACAAGAACAAATTACAGGAGATAACCTAATACCCTTGGTTTTCTTCTTTTTTTATACATTGTTCTGTATTCAATCATTGCAATATGAAAATAGCAGGAAGGCTTCTCTTGATGCTTTTATCATTATTGGTCGTATTTCATGTATTGGTACTATTGGATGTGCTACCCTACGATCAAACTTGGGGTGGGTCAATTGAGGACAAATCGCAAGTAATCGCCTATGAGGGATTTGCTATTGTATTGACCCTTGTTTTCATTTTGATGGTTAGCATTAAACTGGATTACCTCAAGATCAAAAGATTACAAAAGGTCGCGGATATGGCGATTTGGATAATGGTAGGCTTTTTTGCCATAAGTCTAATAGGGAACCTAATGGCCAAGGGTGCTATGGAACGAACCATTTTCATCCCTTTATCCATTGTATTGGCATTGTTGAGCTTTGTGTTGGCCGTATCCAAAAGGAAATAAACAAGGTAATGGACGTTCGCCCGAGAAAAGCAAAGCTTGCTCCCCGATCTTGGTGAAAAGTCAATCTAGAACTATCTTAATAAAGGTATGGTTTGGACTGTCTTGTCCAATGTTTATTTTTTGATGCCCAATAGCAGAAAATCCTGTGAACCGCGATTGCTTAAGAAAAGATCGTTGATGCCATCGCCGTTCAGATCCACAAAATCGATATCAAAGCCTCTACCGGATATGCCCTCTGGAATTATTTTCTCAGTTGCCTCAACGAACTTTCCTTTACCATCGTTAAGATAAACGCTGTATGGCGTGTTGCCAGCAAATCGCGCCCCGTTTGTATTTCCGGTCATGATGTCCGGATCACCATCACGATCAATGTCCAAAAAGGCCACCCCAAAACAACGATTGTCATCTTTGGGCAAATGGGTGGCGGTAATATCCGTAAAAAAGCCTTTTCCGTCGTTCAGTAACAACCGGTTTTGCCTCAGGGCATTGTCCACAAAAGCCTGAACATTTCCGTATAGGATGTCCAGATCACCATCCCCATCTATATCCGCTACATCCACTTCGCGGGTTTCCTCGGGTTCACTGCGGTAGGGGAGCCTATCGGAAGATTGATCTTCAAAAAAGCCATTTCCGGTATTGATCAGTATTCTATTGGCATCCTCATTGCCCACTAGAAGATCTTGGTCCCCGTCCGTGTCCACATCGGCAAGGGTAAGGTCCTGTGTAACATCCAAAAATGCACCAAACCGCTCAAGGGTCTCATCTTTAAAATGGCCCGTTCCGTCATTGATCAAGATATTGTTCTGGCCATTGTTGCCTATTAAAATATCGGGGGCACCATCGGAATTGATATCAAAAACAACTACCGAATTGGAAGTTCCGGTCACCGGAATCCTGTCCCCACCATCGCTGAACGTGCCATCACCATTGTTCAGGTAGAGTTCATTGGTCTTGTCGTCTTCACTGACCACGATGATGTCCAGGTCGCCATCCAAGTCAAAATCGGCAAAACCGATATCCTCACTATCATGATCTACCTGAGGTATCCGCAAGGCACTCTCGTTAGTGAAGCTCCCTTTCCCGTTATTGATGAGCAGGATGTTGGGCCTGTGCTCATTGGCAATCAAAATATCCATGTCCCCATCCTG
Organism: [Muricauda] lutisoli (nom. illeg.); assembly: GCF_017313105.1. Taxonomy (GTDB): domain Bacteria; phylum Bacteroidota; class Bacteroidia; order Flavobacteriales; family Flavobacteriaceae; genus Flagellimonas; species Flagellimonas lutisoli. The sequence goes on from NZ_JAFLND010000001.1 coordinate 1,072,990, forward strand.
GTCCAAATCAGCGATTCCGGCATCCATGCTGAGCAGTTGTAGGTCTTTGTAAGGCAAATGTGATGTGGTGACGTCTGTGTAGAAAGCGGTCGAACCAGCAGGGGTTCCTTCGTTCTGTTGGGCATGACCGGTCTGCAAAACCACAAAGGCCAAGCTCAACAGTATCATTTTCTTGTACATGGGTGTTTTTTAGAGATCCGCTACTAATATAAGGTATTTGCACTTCGGCTTGTACTATAATGTGCCAAGAGCGAAGCCGAAGGGGAGTGGGGGAGGTGGAAGTGTAATAAATGGGTAAAAACCCCAGAATTTTTAAGGTTTTTCTGCAATGGGAAGTGAGAATCAATTTCTAACTTACATTGCTCCAAGTTATTGACTTCCTACGACTTACTTCCCCCGTTATTCTTTCACCTTATGGGTGCACAGTATTTCCCTTCATCATTAAAAGATTTTGTCTTTTGATTTTTGAAGGTCTGCCTAAAGGCATGAAACCATTTTTCCCCCAATTAAAAACAATACTAATTAAACAAGCAACAATCATGAAAAACAATCACGGAAGACACAGCTTTTACGGAAAAAATGAGTTATGTACATTCAATTCATACGGGGAAGAATCCATCGGTAGGTTTGGACGTATGTTTAGGGAAGTTTCGCCTTTGTATGTCAACCCTTTAGAACTGGCCAAATTGGGAGCCCCGGGGGGACCTATGGAGGCTACCAATGCTGAATTGACCTCTGATGTACCCTTGGGTATGATCTTTTTTGGTCAATTCGTAGATCACGATATTACATTTGACACCCAAACCAATTTCAGCAGTATCAATAATCCGAGGGAAATTGAAAATACCCGTACCGCTACGTTGGATTTGGACTGTATTTTTGGTGGAGGTCCAGAGGATGAACCTTTTTTGTATGATAAGCCTGATGGTAGGGGACTTTATCTATTGACAGGAAAAACCAACCAGAATCAAGGTCAGGCTGCCAATCTGGAAAAACATGACCTGCCTCGAACAGGCACCGAAACAGCCATTATCGGAGACCCAAGAAACGATGAAAATAGGGTGATTTCACAGTTCCAATTGGCCATGATCCGGTTTTACAATGCAAATTACGATGCCATAAAGAATGCAGATCCCCATAAGACATCGGATGAGATTTATGAAGAAGCGCGGCAACTCGTCACGTGGCACTATCAGTGGGTTGTAGTGAACGAGTTTTTGCCCCTATTGTGCGGATCAAAATTGGTAAGTGAAATATTGGGCGCCGGTCGCAAGTTCTACAAGCCGTGCCACAGTGCCTTCATTCCTGTGGAGTTTTCGGTGGCTGCCTATCGTTTTGGCCATTCCATGATCAACCAACAACTTAAGTTGAAGCCGTCGGGCGATGTACACAGTATCTTTTCCAGTGAGTTCGGACGGGGCTTTGAAAAGATAAAGAACCAAAAACAAATAGTGGAGTGGGAGGCCTTGTTCGATTTTGACGGCAATTACCAACGTGCAGAAAAATTGGACACCCAGCTCGCGGCCATTTTGCTCAACCTCCCCTTTATCGATTCCACCAACCCCGCTGATAAATCGCTGGCGACTAGAAATTTGCGTAGGGGCCAAAGCTTTTTATTGCCTTCTGGGGAATCCGTAGCCGCTTGTATGGAACGTGACGAAGGCGAAATCAATGATGTAAAGAACCTAATTCGAAATGTATCGCAAGCACATAATATTAATCTGGACAATGGGACTCCGCTCTGGTTTTACATTTTAGCCGAGGCAGAGGAGATTGGAAGGATTGACAATGGTGGCAGCAAACCTGGCGAAGGTTTAGGTCCGGTAGGTGGTTCCATTGTGGCAGAAACGCTCATCGGCTTGTTGGAAATGGATGAAGAATCTTATTTGGGACATAATCGGGATTGGTCGCCCACTTTGGGGACAAACGGTGTATTTACCATGAAAGATTTACTCACTATAGCGAATACAGCAGTGGAATTGTAATGTAATTTGGGGGTAAGGGACCGGTAATTATAAGGGACAACCTAGAATCTTTAAGGGTTTCCCATAGTGGATTTTCAGCGGCAACAGCTATCTTTTTGGTCTGCAAAAATTATTGACTTACCCCTTCTATTTACTGCCCCCTGTGAAATATCCTATAATGGGTGTTGCTCGTATTATCAATACCAAAACAGTTTACTCAAAAAAAAATTAAATAATTCAATATAAAATTATGGCTGGTAAGTTTAAATTCACATTTTTCCTTTTTTGTATGGTTTCCATGTTATCCTCTTCTCAAGAGAAGGATAACCTGGTGGAACTCTTGACCGAGGTTAATTTGCAAATCGAAACCAAAGTTTTAACAGATTACTGCAACTGTAATGACAAGAAGCAATTCATTGAGTCGTACCAACAAGTTGCCATCAAATTCAATAAAATAATAAATAAGCATATGGCTAATTTGTCTGTGTTAAAAACGAGAAAGTCATTAGATGAATTTGGTCGAATCAATAACCCGGATTTTGTCGCAAATGATCTTTCCTTAAAAAATGCTTTAAATGAATTAAAAAAGTTCCAAAATCAGAATTGCGACAATAACAAAGCCTTTTGGCCCGCCGCAATAACAATTGCTGAAATTACAGGAATAGCCAACTCAGTCATTGGTCTAATTAATGAAGGAAAAAAAAGAAGGGATGCGCAGCGGGATAAACTAATTGCAATATTGGAAACTTTAAAGATTCCAAGCATTCAGAATTATAAATGCGAAAAGGACAGTAAGCTAGATTAACTGGTAAAAGATACAGTTCAGCCCATGAAAATGAATGGATTGGATTTTAAGCAGAAATGATTTGCTCCATATGGATTTTTAGAACAGCTTCCTTGAGCTCCATAAGCACATGACACACATTTTGGCGCTCCGTTGCTGAAAAAGCATCTACAGGAAGGTAATGGAACATATAAATGGCCTTGTCCAACCATTGGACAAAGGAAAGCAGGTCTCCTTCGTGGCAATGTTCAAAGTAGGAGATAAGGGGGAGTAGGTTAATCTCTTTGGGAATCATATGACTGTCAGTATAAAGTTATTAACAACTAGAGGTTAACCATGACTTTTATTTATATAAAAAAGAATTAAATAAAGTTAAGATAAACTTATATAAAAATATTTTAAGAACAAAGTGTTGGTTATATAAATGAAAGTTGAAGTTACACTTTAACAAGCCTGAATTATATCTTGTAGTATCTAAACAATATCATGGCAGATAGAATTAACAGGATAAAAGAAGTGTTGGTAATCCAAGGAAAGTCACAAGTTTGGCTTGCAGAGAAACTTGGAAAAAGCACAACTTCAATAACCGCTATCTGCAACAACAAATCCCAACCGCATTTAAAAGATCTTAAAAAGATTGCTGAAATTCTTGATGTGGATATTCGAGAGCTTTTGGTTTCTACAAAAGGGTAAGTTTTAGCAGTAAAAAAACTCTAGTGTTTAATGCAGATTGCTTTGACATCCGTGGCGAATAAAATTATCCAGTGGATGATTTTATTTGATGGCGAGATGAAGCGTTGGACTTAGTAGCAGAATTTCTTTTACATAATGTCATTTCCGATATGAGCCTAAAGGCAGTCATATCTGATATTATATAAAATAGCGAGCTATACAGAAATTCTGAGCAATTTACTATATGTTAACATTTGTACTATAATTTATGTTATGTAAAATAGAAAATGTTAAACTCCACTACCCAAAGGTGCAAAACCCATTAAAATAAATGCTTTATTCGCTTTATCCAACCTATGGGAATGGTATACGGCGGATATCGCAATGGTACATCCAACCAGGTGCCTCTTTTGGAAATCGCTTTGTGATGGGAAAATAGATCAAACGTATATTTTCCGTGGTAACCGCCAATTCCTGACCGGCCCACGCCGCCAAACGGTAAATCCTTATTGCTGATGTGTACCACGGTATCGTTGATGGTTCCGCCACCAAAGGAATAATGGTCCATCAACCGTTTTTGAAACTTTTTGTTGCCCGAAAACACATAAAACGCCAGCGAATTCGGGTATTTGGAAATATAGGTGTCCAGTTCGCTTTCATCCTCATAACTGATGATCGGCAATATGGGACCGAATATCTCGCCTTCCATAATGGTACTGTCCAGTTCGGGTTCATCCACTAATGTGGGTGCTATATATTGGTCTTCGTCCTTAAAATCCCCTCCAAACAACACCTGCTGTCCTTCAAGCATTGCTTTAAGTTCCTCGTAGTGTTTATGGGTCGCTATTCGGGCAAAATCGTTGGATGCTTCTATGTGTTGGCCATAAAACTCCGTGATATGCTGTTGGATATGGTTCACCAGGGCATCTTTTACGCTTTTGTGCACCAATATATAGTCTGGCGCAATACAGGTTTGCCCTGCATTGATCAATTTTCCCCATGCAATTCGTTTGGCGGCCAGTTTTATGGTAGCCGTTTCGTCCACAATACAGGGATTTTTGCCGCTCAGTTCCAGGGTAACGGGAGTTAAGTGCTCGGCAGCGCTTTTATAGACGATCTTGCCCACTTTGGTACTTCCCGTAAAAAAAATGTACTCCCATTTTTCGGCCAGTAATTGGGTAGCGACCTCTACTCCACCCTCAACCACCGTAACGTATTCGGGCGGAAACACTTTGTTAATGATCTGTGCAAGCATCTTGGAGGTATGCGTACTGAACTCCGATGGTTTTATGATGGCCGTGTTCCCTGCCGCCAATGCACCGATCAAAGGGGAAATGGCCAACATGAACGGATAGTTCCAAGGGGAAATAATGAGCACCTTTCCATAAGGCTCGGGCTGTATCCATTCCTTAGCGGGAAAATTGGACCAAGAGGCCGAAACCCGCTCAGGTCTGCTCCAGGCATCCATGTTTTTTATGGCGTGCTTTAGTTCGGCCAGTGCCAATTGGGTCTCGGTGGCCAGGCTCTCGAACTTTGGTTTTTTAAAATCGGCATACAGTGCATCACAAATGGCATCTTCTTGTGCTACAATCTCTTGCTGCAGTTTTTTGAGATACTGTTTTCTAAAGCCGACATCCTTGGTTTTCTGTGTGGCAAAAAAGTCGTTTTGGGCAGCCACCAATTCCTTCACCATAAACTGATTGTTTCTTTAAATATAACCAAACTAAACAGGAATGCTATCAAAATAAAAAAGCACCAGGGTTACTGGCGCTCTTTCATATATATTTTGCAGGAAATTACAAAGTAATCTCTTCGGTAGCTCCGTTCGGATAAATGATGGTGGCCACATTGTCGCACTCTCCGCTTCCGAAATCAACGGTAACGGCCAATCCATTTTTGGATACGGTCATGGAACCAGTGGTTATATATTCACAGGAGGCGTTTCCTTGAAGGTCTTCCAAGGTGGTTACGGCATAGGTGTTTCCATCGGCCTCTACGGTCCAATTACCGGAAAGACTAAAAACAGTGGTTTCCAAAGAATCACCAAAAGTAATGCCGAACGTTTTGGTGCCGTTTTCGGAAATAATACTGCCGTCTTCCATTTCTACGGACATATCGCTCACCACCGTAAAGGAAACGGATGTTTGGTCTCCACTTGCGGTGATTTCGTAACTTCTTGTTCCGTTTATTTTAACGGTGCCCACATAAAAATCCTGATAGGTCGCTGTAAAAGAGGAAGCCTCCTGCCCTGCTTCATACGTTACGGTAACGGTTCCGTTTACATTGTCCGTTCCGTTGAGCACGCAATTGTTAAAGGTTGCCACAAATCCGGTTTCGGTATACTCGGCCATATAACAATCCCCTTCTTTTGCTGTGGACATTTTGGCCGAACTTCCTACAAAAAGTTCTGCCAGAGTAGTATCCGCAGCTCCTGCGATTTCATCGGTGGTCAAAATAGTTCTTAATTCCGCTTGGGTAAGTTCTTCGCCTTCACCTAGCATGGCGTCTTCGCTACAGGACTGAAAACCAATGAGCGTGGCACCAATGAAAGCAATCGATAAGATTTTTTGGGTAAGTTTTTTCATTTTATCGGTTTATTATTTATGATGAACTAACGAGTTTCCGCGAATTTTAGTGCTTTAAAATATTCCTGATCGATGAAATGCGGGGGCAATTCAAATAATATTCTTGAAATTGTAGTATTTTCATCAAAACCTAAAAAGGGATTTCATGAAAAATATCAAGTCGTTTTTTGTTTACCTCTCCATAGTCCTGATGGTTGTTTCATGTAGTGATGACGATGGCGGCAGCGGTGGTTTTTCCAGTGCGGAGCTTGTAGGTACCTGGGATTTGGTTGCGGTAAACGTGAGTTCAGCTGTGGATGTTAACGGAGATGGGAGCTCGTCGAAAAACTTATTGGATGAAGAGGATTGCATCGTAGGGTCCATTGTTTTACGAGATGACACCACGTATCAATTTGAACTATCAAATTTTAATCTTACCCCAATAACCAACAACCAATATGCTGTGCAGTGTTCAGGAGCATCACGTGCCACTGGCGCTTGGGCCAGCGATGGAACGGAGATTGTTTTCCAGGGCAGTTCCTTATTGGGAACATTGCAATTGAGCAACAATACCATGATCAAAGTAGTGGCCAGCGAACTGCCGGGAATCGCTACGTATGTTTACGAACGTAGGTAGTTGGCTTTAGTTTGGGCGATTCAAATCCTCCAATATTTTTTTAAATCCCAAGGCCACACCGTTGGTCCAACCAAAACCATCCTGTGTAGGGTACTCCCCTCCTCCGGAAAGTAGGGACAAATCCTCTACGTTGTATTTCTCCATCATTTTGCCTGTGTTGGCGTAAACCTTTTCGTTGAGCGTCAACCATCGTGTCATAATTTCCTTGGCCTCGTCCACATAGCCATAGTTCAGCAATCCGTTGACGGCCAACCATTGCAAAGGTGCCCAACCGTTCGGTGCGTCCCATTGTTGCCCACTGTGCTCCAATGTGGTGACCAACCCACCTTCTTTTAAAAAGGTATTCATGATCACATCTTTGACTTTTGCTGCTTGGTCTGGAGTGGCAATTTCAAAAAATAAAGGGGTAACACCTGCCAAGGTAAGTTGAGGGGTCATGGAATTGTCCTCAACATTGTAATCGAAATAAAACCCTTCGGTTTCGTTCCAAAAATACGCTTGAATCACGGCCGCTCTAGTTTCGGCCAAAGCCAAATAGCGTTGTTGGGATGCTTCGTCACCTTTTAAGCCATGGGCCTTGGCTATTGTTTTTTCCATAAAATAAAGCAGACAATTAAGGTCTACGGGCAATATGGAAATGGTTTCCGTGGAGGCAAGTCCCCCTGCTTCACCAAACCATCTGCTGCTAAAATCCCAACCCGATGCGGCGGCAGAACGTAAATTTTTATAAAGCTGTTGTTTTAACGAATCTGATTCCAAATTTTCGGCAAGCAGATAATCTTCTTTATACGATTCGGGTCGAGGCGTATTGCCAGCATCCCAATATCGGTTCAAGGTGTGCCCGTCCCCAAGGTTCACCACCCGTTTTGTTGGATTTAGGCTATCCCCTACTTCGGCTCCGTCCATCCAATAGTTGTACTCTTTGGTCATTTGCGGAAGGTATTCGAGCAGTAATGTTTCATTGTCATGGGCAATGGCATCCACCATCAAGGAAAAATAAGGTGGTTGCGAACGTGTTTTGTAATAATCTCGAGTGCCATTGGGGATGAATCCCAAGGAATCTATCAAAAACGCAAAATTGTTTACCATTCCTTGGGCGACTTCCTCTTCACCATCTACCATAAGTCCTTCCAGGGTAAAATAACTGTCCCAATAATAGATTTCCTGAAAACGTCCTCCGGGAACAACATAGTTGTACGGAAGGGCAATACGGGATGAATTGGCAATGACACTATCCGGGCTTCGCTTTAAAATATCCCACATATTAGAGATATGTTCGTACATGTTTTTGGTGGTGTCCAGCTTAAACTGAAGCCCTTCCAGGGATTTGTTCTCAAAATTTTTGAGCACAAAACTATCTAGTCTAAATCCCTGATTATCTTTAGTGTTAAGGTACTCTTCCTCAAGTGTTGCTATATCCTTTTTGGGAACCAGGTCCACAAAGGTTTTGGAATCCTCAAAAACACCGGACATCTGCACAGCCTTGAACAATTCTGTTTCGTAGAGGCCGATAGGTTCTTTTTTGGTGGTTTCGGATTGTTTACATGCCACAATAAACAATGGTACCAATAGACCCAACAACAGTTTTTTCATGATTTTTAGAATTTTATAGGCTTAAATATATAATAATAAGCCCAATAGAATTCCGTTTAATCGTATACGATTTCTATTTTAGTACCATGGGCAAAAGACATGTTTTAAGGGACAGCATCAAGGAACATCTGTTGTTTCAGATACAAAAGGGTGAATTACAGGTGGGCAAGACCATTAATTTGGCAGCGCTTTCCAGAGCTACGGGGATTAGCGTCACCCCTATTCGCGAAGCCTTGAGCCAATTGGAGCATGCGCAGGTGTTGCAAGCCGTTCCCAATCGAGGTTTTGTGGTGGCAAAGCTTTCCAAGACCGAAGTCAAGAACCTTATCGAAATTGTGGCCCAGTTGGAAGTAATGGCCGTGGAGCAATCCGAGTTCAAACCAGAAGAAATGGAAGTTTTGGCCAAACTGCATTCTGAAATGGAGGCTACCACAACTATTTCGGAAGGACTGAGGGCCCGATTCAATTTCCATAATCATTTGGTACAACATTGCACCAATAAAGTGTTGTTGCAAATTTTGAAGGACCTTAAACTTCGACTCCATTTTTACGAATACGATTTTATACAAGATTTTGAATTCTTCAAAAAGCTGAATACCCAGACCCGTTCAGTTGTGGAGGCGATCCAACAAGACAATGTACCTACAGCGGCCTTGATCCTGCGAATGCATTGGATGTCGATTTTAGAGCATATCGAAGCACAAATTCACGTTAAAAATGGTTAATCTTCTGATTGTCAAAATAAAATAACGCTAATTTCGTTTTAGGAAAAATAGTTCACAATGAATTACCTGAACAAAGAAATAGAAACACGGACCAAGCGAAAGAAATCCAAATCACTTGTAAAAAGACAGATTTCTTGTGGAACTTTTCAAGATTTGGAGACTTTGGATTTGGACGGTCATAAAAGTAGGGCCACTAAAATCTAGCTTCCCTCCCGCTCCAACAATTTCTTTTTTACAATGTCATGATCCAACACCGAATTGGCATTGAAAAGTACTTGGTCATCTTTTGCATGCACCAAGGTACTATCTGTATTCATCAAAAATTTTTTTGGGCTTTTTTGATCGGAGTTTTGCAAAAAGGCTTTGGCCTTTTCCAATCCTTTGGGCTCCCAAATACAGGCCAATGGTTCCGGTTCCCCAGTCTCGGGACTTACAAAGGCGGTCGCGGACGTATCGGGCTGTCTTTTCACTACCAGTTGTTGCAAAGCTTCCAAAGTCATCAAAGGAAGATCACAGGCCAGCACAAGCCAGCCCACATCGGGATATGCATCAAAAGCACTTAATATACCATTAAAAGGACCCTTGTACCTGTTTTGGTCCACGATGGTCTTGAACCCTTTTGGTACGGTTTCCAACTGTTGTTCCCTAATACTTAAGAATACCTTATCGCATACTTGGTCAAGGAGGTTGTACACGTACTCACGTTGTGGGATGCCATGGTAATCCAACAGCCCTTTGTCCCTCCCCATCCGGGTACTGGCGCCACCCGACAACACCAACCCAAATAATTTGGATGTATTTTCACTTGATGATGTGGATTTTGGCTTCACAATGATGGTTTACATATCATACCCGTGGCGGCGGAATGAGTGCAATTTCGTCGTAGGAGTTTATTTGATCATTATCCGAAGCGTAATTTTGGTTCACGGCAACGGTCACCTTGGAGATGGATTTGAGTTCCGGGTATGTATGTTCAAGAAACTTTTTAAGCTCTCCTACCGTATTTGGAATTTTTTTGCCGCTTAGGCTAGCTGTAGGAACAGAAAGCGTTGGGGTTCCGATAATATCTTTGGTAGCTCCGAACAAAAGTATTGTCATAGTTTCAACCTATTAGTGTTATTGTTTGCTTTGATTTTTGGTTAGATAGGTCGGTAGGTTTTGTTGAGGGTGAAAATATTAAAAATTGATGGGAACCCTATCATTTTAACAAGTGCAAATTTCTTTTAACTTTTCTTTAGTTTAATTCTTTGGATCATGCATACTTTTCCGTCTTATTCCACGTTGTGCATGGTGGACCTTAACTTTAAAATGAAAATGAAACACATACTTCAATTTACAATCCTATTATCATTTAGCCTTATTTTGTTTTCCTGCGGAAACGCGGATGATGATGTCAGTTTTGACATAAACGACAGGGAACTTGGCCTTGGTGAAGAACCTGATGATTGCCTTGGATTTGGAGAGAATGAATTGTTGCTGTCCATTCAGGATGAATTTACGACCTTGCCCGGAAAGGTTTCCATACTATTTCGGGTATCGGATTTAATGGGCAATCCCATTTCGGGCCTGTCCGCAGACCAATTTTCCATTTACGAACAAGGTAGAAACGATGACTGTTTCAATTCCATATCCTCTTCGGAATCCTTTGCGCGAATTTCCCCAAACTCACAGGTGTTCAACAACAACACCCTATTGGTGCTGGATTTGAGCAATAGTGTATTGGAGGGTAGTTTGGATGAGTTAAAAGCGGCCACTACGAGCTTTATCAACAATGTAATGCCATCACCAGGCTCGGAATCTTATAGAATGGCCATTTATTGGTTCGATGGTGAGGACGAGCTTCATTTGTTGAACCCGTTGACATCATCGGCTGCCGAATTAACCGCGTCCGTAGACGGAATAACTGCCGATATCAGCAACGATCCATCAACGGATCTATATGGTGCTGTGATAAAATCAACAAACATCGCAGCCGATCTGTTGGCCGAGAATGCCGAAGTCATCAATGCGGCATCAGTGGTATTGTTCACCGATGGAACCGACCAAGCATCTCGCTACAGGGAATCCGACGCCCTACGTGCCGTTGAGGAAGCAGATAGAAACATCTCCTTCTTCACCATTGGATTAGGTGCCGAAATCGACACCGAAGTGTTAACTGAAATTGGAAAGACCGCTAGTGTATTTGCCAGTAATTCTCAAGAATTGGAAAATACCTTCAACGAAATCTCGCAACGGGTGGAAGAACAGGCAGGCAGCTATTACCTGTTCGAATATTGTACCCCAAAACGTGATGGTAGCGGTGAAAGCAACTTGGTGATCCAGCTTGCACACAATGGACTCCAAGGAGCCGTACAGACCAAGTTCAGCGCCAATGGCTTCACTGGAGGTTGCGAATAGATCAAGCGCTTCTGGAATCAGTTAATTTTTGGATTATACGTATCTTGTTCTTCAATTTAACTAAACATACGTATGAATACCCAAAGAAAAACAGTTTACACTTTTATTTGCGCCTTACTTTTAGGTTTTACAAGCCATATATACGCCCAGCAAATCAGTCCGTTAGAAGGCCGATGGGACCTGGAAATGGATTTTATGGGGAAGACCTCCCCTTCTTGGTTGGAAATTAGACATTCGGGAACTGCTACACTCGTAGGCCGTTTTGTTTTTGCTTTTGGTAGCGCAAGGCCCGTTGCCGAAGTAAAAACTTTTGGTGAGAACAAATTCACTTTTAGTATTCCCAACCAATGGGAACCAAAGGGTAGCGATATGATTTTCCACGGTGAGCTGGACGGTGATACATTAAAGGGAACCATGATTTATACCGATGGTTCCATTATTCATTGGACCGGTGTAAAAGCTCCAGAATTGGAGTACACGGAAAATCCAAAATGGGGAAAGACCATTGATGTTTTCAACGGTAAAGATCTTTCGGGATGGCACGTGGATGGAGAAAAGATCCAATGGGTAGTAAAAGATGGTATTTTGACCAGTCCAGAGTCCGGTTCCAACTTGATCACCGATGAAAAATTCCAAGATTTTAAACTGCACGTGGAATTCCGCTACCCCGAAGGAAGCAACAGTGGCATTTACCTGCGTGGACGTTATGAGGTTCAGATTGTGGATAGCGAAGGGTACGAACCTTCCGATATTTACCTAGGTGGTGTATACGGCTTTTTGGAGCCGAATGAAAATGCATCCAAGCCAGCGGGTGAATGGCAGACCTACGATATCACTTTAATTGGACGAAGGGTCACCGTAACGCTGAATGGGAAAACTGTAATTTCCGATGCCACCATCCCTGGAATTACAGGAGGTGCTTTGGACAGTAAGGAGGGAGAACCAGGTCCGTTCATGATTCAGGGGGACCACGGCCCTATTGAGTACAAAAGCTTTGAAGTAACCCCTTTGAAAAATTAGGAGTTATTGTTTTAGAGATAAAAAAGCCCGATTTGAAAATCGGGCTTTTCTTTTGTTGTTAATCCAAAGGAACTAGTTCAATATTGCGCCATTTTACTCGAATACCACCTCCATCGTGTATCTGGAGCGCAATGGCACCTTCGCCTTCCCCAATTTTTTCATCTTCCAAATGAACCATTTCCACTCCATTGAGCCAAGAAGTGACTTCAGGGCCTTTCACCCGAATTTTCATGGTGTTCCACTCCCCCATTTTTAATGCCTTGTCTTTTTCGGGGTCGGGCTTTATCAACCAACCACGACCGTAGGATTCATAAATACCACCCGTATCTTTTCCTGGAGGGGCCACTTCAACCTGCCAGCCACTTACTTTATTGCCTTCAAAAGTGGATCGGATAAAAACACCACTATTGCCATCGGCCTCTTGTTTAAATTCCAAGGTCAACTCAAAATCCTTGTAGAATTTTTCCGTGGATAAATAACCGTACTCACCTTTTGGGCCACTCTCGCAGATGAGTTCGCCATCCTCCACAAACCATTTTTCTTCTCCGTGATTGACCCAACCATCCAGGTTCTCCCCATTAAAAAGAGCAATGGGTTCTTGTGCAAAAGTCAATTGTGCCATCAACAGGCAAAGTCCTACCAAAATTTGTTTTTTCATTTGATTTAAAATAAGGTTGTTTGTTAATTTTTGGTTTTCTATTTGTTCAGCAGAAAAGGGGAATAATCCCCTCCCGATTTTTTAAGGATATTACTTTGAAAAGAGATGATCCTATTGTTTTCAATAATAATGGGCAATGCTATTTCTCCACTACAGATAATAAAATAGACTTGTTTAAATTTCGAATAATTTTTTACGTATTGATGAAAAGTACTCAAGCTGGAATTTTTAGCTTCATCATAGCTTAACACTTCGTAATCCATGTTGCAATCATCCACTAATTCCTTCCTCATATATATAAAGTACTTTTCTAAAAACGCCAGATAGTTAGGCTTGGACCTAACTTCTTCACCTAGACCGTGAAATTCTTCAATGTTGTTGATTTTACCAGAAACAACCAATTCATAAACAAAGTTATTGATCAGAAGTTTTGATTGATCTTGGGCACAACCGTAGAACAATACAACCGCCAAAAAACTTAAGAAAATCGCTCTTGTTTTCATATTGACGTAAAATATTGGGATGTAATCCAGAGCTTAAACATCAATCAAGAATCAATCCATTACCTGTATGCTGTGCGTCCAAAGGTTTGGCCAGGTCTATCAGAAAACCATTGACCACGGCGTGTGTCAACTTTCCTTCTTTCTTTAAAAAGAAGGTCGGGTTGATACCGGGCTGTAGCCTAAAGTCCGTTATTTCGAATTTATCGTCCACCAAAATCAATGGGAAATGTACAAAGGCACTCTTTTCCGGTCTTTCTGTTTTCACATAGGCAACACCTTCTTTTAATAAGCGCATGGGATCTTCAATGCGATCCACTTTCTCGACTTTTGGAGGAACCACGGTGTAGCCTTCTGCATCAAAAGTTTTGTAGGCATAGTAAGTGGACAGGTCACCTTGATCGGCAACTGTGCTTCTGAAATAAAATTCGTTGTGGTTTTCCAAATCCACTTCATTGTTAAAAATCCCCAAGTCAAGAATATAATCATCTCCTAAAAGTTCATAGGTCGCATTTTCAATTTTAAGATCGAACAACATACGATCGTTACGAGGAATTTTTTCATAATCTTCTATAGGAATATCCTTGTAAGATTCGTTGGCCATGGTGTACAGGGCGGAAAGAATGGATACATAATTGAGTTTACGGATCTCTTGCTTTTCCGGATCCCCTGGGTACCCTCCAGATTCAATCAAGATCAAGCTGGTGCCCCACTTGGCGATATTATCACCAAAGGCCCTAGGTTCAAAATCATCACTATAGCGCCCTACTTGTCCTGGGGCATAGTTTTGTATGATCTTGTTCATGTACACAATCACTTTCATGGCATTGGCACGTACTTCGTTGATGTCCTTTTCGTAATTGTAAGCCGTTGCCAAATACGAAATGGTGGCGGGTTTTTCGGTGCGTTCGGCATTGTAGTATTTACTCTGATCATGAAGGTTAAAACCAAAATCGGCATCCAGACTGTCCCGAAGCCGTTTTAAGGTTTGTCCTTCTGGAGACTGTAACCGAAGAGCATCTCTGTTAATATCGACTCCCAATGCATTCCTGCGTGTAAACACTTCCGCCCCATCGGGGTTGAGCATAGGTAAAAAGTGAAGTTTCAGGTTGGAAAGTATCGCCTCCTTCTCTTCTTTGAACTCAGGGGCATCCAAAAAATTAAGAATGTCAAAAATCGCTTGGGTGGCCGTAGGTTCATTTCCGTGCATTTGCGACCACAAAAAAATATTGCTATCCCCGGAACCGATGCTGATCAAGTGCAAATCCCTGCCTACAATGGAGGCTCCAACTTTTTGAACCTCAAACTTGGGATTGTCCTTAAATTTTTGAATCAAAGGCTGAATGTCGGCATGTTTGATTCTTCGTTCCCCAATACTGGATTCTTTATAGTTTCCATACGTCTCGTAGAGTTGGGATGTGAATTTATCCTGTGCTTGCAGGGAAAATCCAAACAATACTATCAATAAAGGTAAAAGCTTCTTTTTCATTCGTGTTTTTTTCTTGGTACAGGTTTAAAATTAAATCTTTTAGTGGCATTCCTTACTTTTTCAACAAAATCCATTCCTGGGTCTGTTTTTTCGGTTCGATACCCATCGTCCACTTCCAACCAAAGGGGGTGCCCTTCGAACAAGGTGTATTCTTGATGACCGATCACATAGTCAATATCATATTTTGATGCTAAATAGTTCACCAAAAAAATATTGGATTTGAGCTGTTGTCTGGTCAAGGGCATTCCATCGGTTCCGCCAACATTTTCGATGCCAATGGCACAATGGTTTAAGCCAATTGTATGTCTTGCCATGGTGGTTTCCGGCATTAATCGGTAAATAGTGCCATCTTGATCAACAAGGAAGTGCGAGGAAACATTTAGGCCGCTCACATTCTCCAAATCGGGCCGCCAATTGGGCAATGTAGATCTATTAAAGGCTTCAAAGGATTTTTTTAGGGAAGGTATGGCGGTCCAATGCAGGACTACCATTTTGGGGACTATCTTTGGAGTATCCTGATCAAGTTCGTACCTGTTCAACAAGTATTCCTTGGTCAATTCAATCCGTTGCTCATCAAAAATAATGGGAATATCCACGATTTCCCTTTGCGTGGAGCATGCTCCAAAAACAATCAAAAATGTAATAGCAATGCCAACTTTTTTCATTTAGTGGTATTATTTGTGTCAATTTCCAAAGGAACTGCGTAACATATCATTACTTGTTTTTTACCCCATTCCCTTGCTTTTTTTACGTCTTTGCCCATATAAATATCAATTCGGTTTCTCCACCGATAATGCATCTTGTCCTTTACATAAAACGTATCGGGAAACGTATCTATTTTGACCATGGTATTGTGGGTCAGCCCCGATTCTACAAGGTCTCTTGAGACAGCAATACATTTCATTCCAGGTTTTAATGTATCTCCCCATGCCGCTACGGTTGGGCTAATACTATCAGTTTGCCAATAAACGGAATTGTAGGCCGATGCCGTAACTTCGTGACCGTACCACTTATATTTTGAAATAGGCTCTGCCGGTGTTTGCTCTTTTGGTGAACAAGCAATGAATGTTATAAATGCTATGGCGATCCATTTTTTCAATGCAATAAATTTTCCAAAACCACAATATCGACATTGCTTTCTTTCCATCGTTCCGATAAAACCTTGGGGACTGGTGTAAAGCCCAGTGTAAGGGAACTTAAAACGATATCTTCATCACCATCATTATCAATGTCCGCGGCGTCCATTAAAAACCAACGCGCTAAAGTGGGGTCTTCCAGAATATTGGTGGAAAAAACATAATTTTCAGAGTCCTTGTTTTCCAAGTAAATAAAAGTGAGCTCAGGAAACTCCATATAATTGGGGAAAGTACTGATCAATGCAAAGTCTAGGTCACCATCTTGGTCATAATCCCTGGATACCACTCTTGTAGCTCCATATAAAGGGTAAAAGTACGATTCCGAATATGTGCCATCCCCATTGTTGAGATGTATTCTCATCCCATGGTAGGGTTTGTTCACATAGGAAATATCGGCATTGTCCCCCTGCACTGTAATGATATCGTCTAGACCATCACCATTATAATCGACGAGCTCGAACCAACTGGTCCCATAAACAGGGCTGAACTCCAATACCTTTTCAGCTTGGAAAACCAAATCGTCGGTTTGATAAAAAACAGTGATGCTTTCATTGCTTTGGGTCATCAAGGCCACAACGTCCTTTTTCCCATCACCGTCCATATCACGAGCTACCGTTCTTATTGCCCCGGGTAGGTTCAATAATACTTTTTTGTCATATTGTCCCGATTCGTTTTCGGTCAACAGGGATAATCGTCCGGACTCATTTCCGAATTCACTGACCACAATTTCATTTTTGCCATCGCCATTTAAGTCCTCCAGAAGGGTATGCACTGGCCTGTGAAAGCTGTTTGGTAAGGAGGTGGTGTCTTTTCCAATTTTACGGGTCAGTTTTCCTTTTTCCAATTCGGATGGTCCCAAAATCCCCACTTCACTGATGATTTCAACCGAGTCTTTTTTGCTATACCATGTAACGGGGGTTTTTCCTTGATAAAGCTGTTCTGTGGTTTCTTCTGAATAATCAAAAGAGCTCAAATTTCCTGTAAGGTCCCCAAAGAATAAGGGATTCTCTCCGTTCATGAACTCCACATAGGTGATAAGGGCTCCATTCTGGCTATCCAAGGCATATGGTTTGACCGTGAAAGATTGTAGCGTGTCCGCCTTGGGAACTTGTATTGTTTCCAACTTTTCGGGAGCATTGGATATGATATAGTTTTCCAGTTGCGCCCACTCTTTTAAAGTGATTTGTGGTCTAAAACCCGGCTTGACTTCATTCGGATCCTGATACATTCCTTCAACATCCATGCGAGCTACCATGGCCGGGAGTACGGATTTTTCCCAAACTTCTTTGGGCAATTCTTCAATTTTTGGGGCTAAATGGCAACTTGCGCAGTATTTGTTGTAAAGTTGTGCTTCTTCTTGTTTTGGTTTTTCTTTTTTGCAGGACCCCATTAAAACAAGGAGCGCAAGCATGGTAATCGAATAAGATACTCTTAATTGGTCTGGCATTAGTTGGTTTTGATATTAAGGTTTTAGCTTGGCAATGGAACATAGGTGTCATCATTCGCCATCATCGGAAAAGTTTTATCCTTCCATGACTTTTTGGCCCGTTCCAGTTCTTCTTTACTGGAAGAAACAAAATTCCAATAAATATAGCGTTCTTCAGGAAAAGGCTCTCCACCAAACAACATTAAATGGGTGTTGGGTTTAAGTTTGATGTTACAGGTATCCTCCACTTTGGACACCAAAATGTTTCCTTCCCCCACCTTTTCACCACAGGCCTCTATACTTCCCTCAACGATGCAAATACCTATTTCTCCTTTTAAATCTCCATTTACATTGAGGGTGTAGGCATCTTTGTTTTTGACTTCTACCATAAAAAGATTGGAATGAACGGGTACGGGCGATTTTTTGCCATAACCTTCTCCGGCCACTAATTTGAACTCTGTATTGCCGTCGGTCCATTTGGGTATATCCTTTTCATCAATATGGTGGAATTGTGGCTCCATATCTTCCAATTCTTTTGGTAGCGCCACCCAAATTTGATAACCATGGGCGGTAAATGAATTGCCGTTGCGTAAATCCTCAGGTGTTCTTTCCGTATGGGTCACACCCTTTCCTGCCGTCATCCAGTTTACAGAACCGGGTTTTATACGTTGATGGGTGCCAAGGCTGTCCTCATGGATCAACTCTCCTTCCAGCATAAAAGTTAAAGTGGATAGACCTAGGTGCGGATGCTGATCTACATCCATATACTTTGTGGGCCCCAATTTTGTGGGCCCCATGTGGTCTATAAAAATAAAGGGACCTATCATGCGCTTTTTTCGAAAAGGAATAAGTCTTCCCACTAAAAAGTCGCCGATGTCCCTACTCCGTTCTTCAATAATCAATCCGATGTTGGACATGTATAAATGTTTATATTTAGATGCAGAAAGTTACAAATACATCCTATAACCATGAAACTACTTAAGCGTGTTTTGCTGCTCCTTATAATCGTAATTGGAGCGGTCATCTATTTTAATTATCCCAAATTGAACATTATATCTGGATATGCCGCCAAAAATATGGCCTCCGGGGTATTTGTGGCCCAGCGTTCGGCAGCAAGTATGAACCTTTATGACAATAGTGCTCCTCTTATTGAAATAGCTTCGACAGAGGTAAATAAAGATGAAGAATCCGCATCATCAACGGTTTACGGTCTTATGGAACGTACAGCGGTTTATAGAGATGGGCTTGGAGCGGTTTTGATCAATGACGATTACGACCCAGAAAAACTGACCATTCGTCCACAAAGAACCCAACCCGCAGATACTATTCCGTATCCTTATGGGCAAGCTGCCCCTGTTGACAGTGTTCTTACGGAAGTTGATATGGATCAAATCAATAAGGCGATCGCCATGGCATTTGCGGAACCTGAAACACAAAAAACAAGAACGCTACTAATCCTTTACAAGGGCCATTTAATCGCTGAAAAATATATTGATGGTTTTGACAAAGACACCCCTATTTTAGGTTGGTCCATGACAAAAAGTGTTTTGGCCACTTGTTATGGGATTTTGGAACACCAGGGGAAATTGGAAATGGATTGGCCAGCTCCAATTCCAGAATGGAAAGACGATGATCGAAAGAACATAACCTTGAACCACTTACTTCGTATGCAAAGTGGTTTGGCCTGGGATGAAGATTACACAGGTATATCCGATGTTACCCGAATGTTGTTCTTGGACAGCGACATGACCCAGGCCCAGCGCAATAAAAAAGCAATTGCAAAACCTACAGAAGTTTGGAACTATTCTTCTGGAACAACCAATCTGTTATCCGGAATTCTAAGGCAACAGTTTCGAAGTCACCAAGAGTATTTGGATTTCCCCTACTCCGCTTTGATCGATAAAATTGGAATGTATTCCATGGTTTTGGAGGCAGACATAGCAGGAAATTATGTGGGGTCTTCCTACGCATGGGCCAGCACAAGGGATTGGGCACGTTTTGGACAATTGCATTTGGACAGGGGGAATTGGAATGGAGAGCAACTGTTCGATTCCACTTGGGTCGATTATATAAGCGAGCCCACTGCTAATTCCGACGGTACCTATGGAGCTCATTTTTGGCTCAATGCCGAAGGTAAATATCCCGACGTACCCAAAGATATGTTTTCCTGCAATGGTTTTGAAGGTCAACATGTTTTTATGATTCCTTCCAAAGACTTGGTCGTTGTGCGGACAGGTTTGGCCGAGGAACCGTATTTTGATATAAACGGCGTACTGTCAAACATCGTAAAAGCGGTACCTTAAATCGATGAAATATACTAAAACGTCCAAAAAACCACAGAATACGGCCACTTCACAACAATAATTTCGTTTACGGGAACAGTATGGGTAGTTTTACTATGTAATAAAAACGAAAGTAATTTTTTCATTTTCATATAGTGTTCTCGTAAAAGAGTCTTGACCCAAGTGGCAGGGCTCTTTTCAATTTTGGGCAACCCTGGATCAATCATTTCGCGTCTCGATTGCGCTCGATGAGACAACTTAGCCCTGGTTCCATGTCATTCTGAGCAAAGCGAAGAATCTCATCCTTCAAATTGATTCATATGCTACAGTCGCTGCTCTCCTTCAGCATAACCTTGAATTGATTCAAACAGGAGTGTTCATTTACACGAATTCCACGAATTGCTCTAATTGATTCAAGAGCCGAGAGAATGTACATGCTTTTTCCATTTACATTTCAAGTACCTTAGAGAAATCTATATTCTTCAGTAGTTTACTCTTTCCGAGAATGCCCCTTACCATGTCAAAAATGAAGCACAGGATTACAGAAAAGTTCAGATGACAACAAGTAAATGGCACTTCACAACAATAATTTCATCAAAGCGGAGGTACGAGGTACATTTACATTGTAATTAATTCAGAAAGTAATTTTTTCATTTTCATATAGTGTTCTCGTAAAAGAGTCTTGACCCAAGTGGCAAGGCTCTTTTCTTTTTTAGTAACTTTCCCTGCTACAACTCTACAATCCACAGGTATGCAATCAAAACCACCTGAGAGGCTCACTACCATACTGCTTTTGGATGGAGAAAACTATCATCTGATGGCCGTACTCCAATGCTTGTCCAGAGTTAAAAACATAAGACTTGTTGTTATATCTGATAAGCCTACTTCGAGCATGCGATATTCGCGTTTTGTATGGAAGTACATACACTGTCCTATGGATGCGAAAAGTTGGGTGAATAAGGTGAATGGTTGTATTGAGCGTTACCAAATTGATGTTGTCATGCCTATTTCTGAGGACACTTTGGAAGGACTGCTTTTAAATAGAAATAAATTACATGTTGAAAACAAAATACTTGTTCCTGATACGCTAAAACAACTTAATACCATTCGTGACAAGCGCCTTTTGGCACTTCACTTGTCCGATATTGGTATTACACCACCCAAATTTTGGGCACCAACAAAAAACTGTCCCAACGAATCAAAAAATTTAATGAAACACTATCCCGTATTGGCAAAACCGGCAATTACCAGTGGAGGAGGATTGGGTATTTTGAAAATAAAAAATGAGGAGGAACTGGATGATTTTCTATCAAAGCATGATTCAGGTAAGGACTATCTAATACAAGAGTTCATTGAAGGGCATGATTTGGGTTGCAATGTAATTTGTAGGGATGGGGAGGTTATGGCCTATACCATTCAGGTGGGGAACATGTTTTTGAAAAAAGCATATACTCCACAAGTTGGATTGGACATCGTACATAACGAAAAGGTAATCAAAATAGTAAGAGATCTTATGAAATCACTACGTTGGAACGGGGTTGCCAATGTAGATATGCGTTATGACAACCTGACCGGTCAATATTATGTGTTGGAAGTAAATCCACGATATTGGTTAACCCTCTTGGCATCCTGTATGTCAGGGATCAATTTCCCCTGGTTGTATTGTCGGATAGTTCTTGATGATAAATTCCAATTGCCCGATTATAAGGAAATTGAATACTGGAACCTTAAAAGACTACCGTACCGATTAAAAAAAGAACCTTTGTTGTTGTTTCGGTGGAAGTATTTATGGAACAATACCCCTTTTTCTTATTTGATAAACGATCCTATCATGACGGTTTATCATTACTCATGGACTTTAAAAAATATTATTGTTTCCCTATCGAAGAGGGTCTTCAATCGACAGGCTTAAGGTATCCATTTATCCTTGCCAAAATCTGGTTTTCGTTTTTCCAGAAACGCATTCCTTCCTTCTTTGGCCTCCTCGGTCATGTAAGCTAAACGTGTAGCCTCACCTGCAAACACTTGCTGTCCTACCATACCGTCGTCGGTAAGGTTCATGGCAAATTTTAACATTTTTATGGATGTTGGGGACTTGGCCAGAATTTCCTGTGCCCATTGGTAAGCGGTATCCTCCAATTCATCATGGGGTATAACGGCATTCACCATTCCCATTTCGTAGGCTTGCTGTGCAGAGTAGTTTCTTCCCAAAAAGAAAATTTCACGCGCTTTTTTCTGCCCCACCATTTTGGCTAAATAGGCTGAACCATAACCACCATCGAAACTGGTTACATCGGCGTCGGTTTGTTTAAAAATGGCATGTTCCTTACTAGCTAGGGTCATATCGCAAACTACATGTAGACTATGTCCACCTCCCACGGCCCACCCAGGAACTACGGCAATAACAACTTTGGGCATAAAACGAATCAATCGCTGTACCTCTAAAATATTCAACCTGTGGTAACCATCTTCTCCAACATAACCTTTTTGCCCACGTGCTTTTTGGTCTCCGCCGCTACAAAATGCCCATTTTCCATCCTTGGAGGATGGTCCTTCACCGGATAGCAATACTACTCCAATTGATGTATCTTCTTGGGCATCATAAAATGCTTTGTAAAGCTCGCTAGTGGTTTTGGGGCGGAACGCGTTTCGGACATCTGGTCGGTTAAAAGCGATACGGGCCACGCCGTTACATTTTTTATAGGTGATATCCTCAAATTCCATGGCAGTTTGCCAGTTGGGTGATTCCATAACTGTATATTTTATTGTGTCACAAAATAACGGAAAATCTAGGTTATGACCATTGTAGAAAAAAAGGTTTAAATTTTTGAGAGATCAAAAATGTTATCTTTAATCCAATACAACATCCCATCAGAGCAAATAAAATAAAGATACCTTGATGTTGGTATAAATCTTGGATTAAACATGAATGAATCAGTGATAAAAGGCAATGAACTTAAAGTTGCGTTGGCGCAGATAGCGCCGGTATGGCTCAACAAGGGCAAAACCATCGAAAAAATTAAATCCTGTATTATTGAGGCCGGAAAAAGTAATTGCGAACTCATTGTTTTTGGCGAAGCCTTGTTGCCAGGCTATCCGTTTTGGGTTTCCATCACCAATGGCAGTGAATTTGATTCAACATACCAGAAAAAACTCTTTGCACATTATGCCAACAATTCCGTTCAAATAGAAAATGGAGATCTGGATGAACTTTGTTCGTTGGCAAAAGAGTATAACATCGCCGTGTATTCGGGAATCATAGAAAGACCAAAAAACCGCGGCGGACAT
The DNA here is from genome assembly GCF_017313105.1 of [Muricauda] lutisoli (nom. illeg.). Taxonomy (GTDB): domain Bacteria; phylum Bacteroidota; class Bacteroidia; order Flavobacteriales; family Flavobacteriaceae; genus Flagellimonas; species Flagellimonas lutisoli. The sequence continues at coordinate 1,096,125 of NZ_JAFLND010000001.1, forward strand.
AGTCTATATTGTTCTTTGGTATATATTGATGCCACTGGCAGCATAAAATCGGTCCACAGAAAACTACAACCCACCTATGAGGAACGATTGGTGTGGTCCCCCGGCGATGGCAATGGTCTACAGACCCATAATCTTAAAAAATTTACTGTCGGTGGACTAAACTGTTGGGAAAACTGGATGCCTCTTTCGAGAACTGCCTTATATGGCTTGGGGGAAAATTTGCATATCGCAGTTTGGCCCGGTTCAGAATATAATACCCGGGACATTACAAGGTTTATTGCAAGAGAATCCCGATCCTTTGTTATTTCGGTATCCGGTCTAATGCGTAAATCGGACATTACTTCGGATATTCCAGGTTTTGAAAGGATCATCGAAAATGCCCCCAAAGTTATGGGAAATGGAGGTTCTTGCATTGCAGCTCCTTCAGGTGAATGGATTCTTGAACCAGTGGTGGACAAGGAAGGCCTAATAATACAGACCATTGATTTTGACAGGGTTTTGGAAGAGCGGCAAAATTTTGACCCTGTCGGACATTATTCCAGGCCGGACATTACAAAATTGTCTGTGAACAGGGAAAGACAAGCGATTGTGGATTTTAATGATTTTTAAATTAAAATTTGGACACATTTGGTCAGTCTTACAATTTCCATTCATCGGTTATAAGGATTCGACAACAGTAAGCCTTACAACAACATTTATTTCTTTTTCAGCGGATTAACAGAAAATAAAGTACCTTTAAGTACCAACCGCCAGACTATTATGGAAACTTTTAAAACCCCTCTCGAGGCATTTTTGCACTGGTTGCAAAAAGACCCGAATCATATTTTTTTAAGACAGCCCATTAACCGAAAGTTTATTGAGTATTCCCGCCAGGATGCCTTTGACGAGGCTTTGAAAATTGCGGGTGCTTTGCACGACATGGGATTGAAACGAGGCGATCATGTAGCACTTTTATCCAAAAACTGCGCACACTGGTTCATGGCCGATCTGGCCATTATGCTCGGAGGGTTTATTTCTGTTCCCCTATATCCCACGTTGGACGGGGAAAGTATTCGCGAAATTCTGGTGCATAGTGAAAGTAAGGCCATTATAGTGGGGAAACTGGATGATTATGGTTCCCAAAAACCCGGCATTCCACATATTCCAAAAATTGGGGTAGCGCTCTACGGAACTCAAGATGACCATATATGGGAGGATATTGTAAAAATACCTACCGACTTTCAACCTTTTGAACAGAACCCAGAGGATCTTATTACCATTATGTACACTTCAGGTACCACTGGAAACCCAAAAGGAGTGATGCATAAGGTAAAATCGTTCAACCAGGTTACCAATACAGGGGTCGAGGTGCTGAACATTAAAAACCAGTCAAAAATGTTCTCCTATTTGCCTTTGTCGCATATTGCGGAACGTATAGGAATAGAAATGGTTTGTTTGTACACCGGAAGTACAGCTAGTTTTCCGGAGTCTTTGGAAACATTTCCCGAAGATTTGGCATCTGTGCAACCGGATACATTTTTTGCTGTTCCGAGAATTTGGCAAAAATTCAAAGAAGGCGTATTGCAAAAAATCCCTCAAAAAAAATTGGACATATTGCTGTCCATTCCAGTTATCAATAGCATCATCAGGAAAAAAATCGTGCACAAGTTGGGACTTTCCAAAGCCTCTTTCTGTGGTTCTGGAGCTGCACCATTGGCCGTAAGTCTTCAAAATTGGTACAAGAAACTTAGTATTGAGATTCAACAATGCTATGGCATGACGGAGGATTGTATCCTTTCTCATTTCAATCTTCCTACAACAAATAAATTTGGCACAGTGGGCAAGCCATTGCCAGGGGTTACTTCCAAGCTATCTCCCGAAGGTGAAATTCTTATTAAAAGTGAAGCACTGATGGTGGGATATTTTAAATCTCCAGAACAAACCGCAGCTATGTTCACCGAAGATGGATTTTTAAAAACGGGTGATCTTGGTGAATTTGACCATGATGGGTTCTTATCCATCGTTGGTAGAATAAAGGATCAATTCAAGACAGATAAAGGAAAATACGTGACCCCCTCACCAATTGAGTTGGAGTTATCAAAAAACACCGATTTAGAGCATATTTGCTTGGTGGGTACTGGGATTTCACAGCCCATCGTTTTAATTATTCCGTCAGAGGCTGGGTGGGCCAAAGGCAAAGAACTTTTAAATTCATCAATTTTGGCATCCATTAATGCTTTGAACCCCCAGTTAAAAAAGCATGAGAAAATTGAAAAAGCGGTCGTTATGAAAGAAAATTGGACTGTGGACAATGGATTGATGACTCCCTCCATGAAAATTAGGCGAAACCGGATAGAAGCTATCCATCAGCCCATGTATTTGGATTGGTTTTCCAGAAAAGAACGGGTGGTTTACGAAAGTGACCAATGATTGGGCTGTGCCAGTAATTCTTCAAAACAATCCCGTTCATAAGATCAACACGGGCATTCATCAATTGTAGCAGGATACATAATGGATTTCGGGATATCTTGAAGATATGTCACGAAATAAAAAAATGTGAATCCAATTTTGTTTTTTAATTTGCTTGGGGGTTTTAGGTTATTTAATGATCACTCGGAAAATAAACCCAGATCATTATTTTAAGCACAGCATAGACCCCATTGAACTATCCTATATTTCTGTTAAGCATTCCGAAAGCAGGATTCTTATAACCTCAGATCTTGATAACCTATCCAAACCTGTTCCGAACTAAAAAATGAAATGCCCTATTAACAGGGAATATCCGCTATATGCTGATGAATACTCCTTTGAGATAGACCAAAACAATAATTTTAGATTAACACAATTAAAAGACGATAAATCCATGCTATTGGGAATCATAGTTGAAAAACCTATCTGGATTACCCTCATTGCGATCTTTATAAAATAAAATTACCGAAAGCTTATAAAGCTTTCCTCGAATATTCAAGAGGTATATTCCCCTATTATGTCCCTGTTCGATTTAGCATGATGTCCAGCGGAGGTTTGAAATATAGCTCAGAGACTCGAATAACTTTAATATCCACCAAAGGAGATACACTCAAGCTTTATACAAGTTCCGGCCATATAATGAGCAATGAAAAGACAGGTATTTATTAAGGTCCCCACTATATTTTTTTCGAAAGCTCTGTGAATAGGTGTAATTTTAATACCTAATTAAATTTGTGCAATGGATAGTGAATGGCTTAAGATGTGGAATACCAAGTTTGGACAGACCACCTATTTCTATGGTACCAAACCTAATAAGTATTTAAAAGAAAAGCTTAAAGGCATTGAGCCAGGTTCCATTCTGTTTGGTGCTGAGGGCGAAGGAAGAAATGCCGTTTATGCCGCACAGATAGGTTGGGATGTTTCCGCTTTCGATATCAGCGAAGCAGGACAACAAAAAGCCTTGAAATTGGCTAAGGAAAAAGGGGTTTCCATAGACTATAAAATTGGGGAACTTGTCAGTTTGGGCTATCAACCCGAACAGTTTGATGCCATAGCTTTGATCTATGCCCACTTTCCTCCGAATATTCGTGGTGGGTATCATAAATTGCTTCATACGTACCTAAAAAAAGGCGGAATCATCATATTTGAAGGTTTCAGCAAAGATCATTTGGAATACAAAAAGAAAAACCCAAGCGTAGGCGGACCTGGAAATTTGGATTCCCTTTTCTCCTTGGAGGAGTTGAAAACCGATTTTAAGGATTACGAAATATTGGATCTTAAAAAAACAACCGTTGAACTCAACGAAGGAAATGGCCATGTGGGTAAGGGCTCTGTCATCCGATTTTTAGGGAAGAAAAAATAAAAAAGGAACCTTGGCTAAACTTCATGTAGCTAAGGTTCCTTTCTTTTACAGTGGAAGCTTCAGATTATTCCAAGTCCACTTCCTTTGTTGTTTGGATTTCTCTTGAAGAAGCCCCTGCTTTAACTATATATTTTCCAGGCTCCAAACTCCATTGTGAGCTGCTTTCGTTCCAATATCTAAGATCCTTTACAGGAATGTTTACTCTTAAGGTATCGGTAGCACCTGCTGACAGTAGACTTGTCTTGGCAAATGCTTTTAACTCTTTTATAGGTCTATCTATTTGGGTGGAATCTTTAGAAACATAGAACTGCACCACTTCTTTCCCTGCAATATCACCGATATTGGTGACAGGAATGACTACTTTAATGAAATCATTTTCATGGACCAAGTCCATTTCACCATACTCGAAATTGGTATAGGACATACCAAAACCAAAAGGATAGGAAACATCCAAACCAGCTTTATCAAAGTGGCGATAGCCTACATAAATACCTTCTTCGTATTCGGTATAATCCACATTTTTCACCATTTCACCCTCTGGCACTTCATCCTTTCCAAATAACATATCGGTCATTTGCATGGGCAAACCGTTCTGCGGAAAGTTTACGTTGCTCGCATGATCATCGACATTGATGGGAAACGTCATGGTCAATTTGCCACTTGGGTTCACATTTCCGCTTAAAATATCCGCCACGGCATTACCTCCTTCTTGGCCACCTTGCCAAGCCAGAACAATGGCATCGGGTTGGTCTTTCCACGAAGCAGTTTCAATGACCCCACCTATGTTTAGCACTACGATAACTTTTTTGTTGGCCTCGTGGAATGCTTTGCATGTGGTGTTCAGCATGTCCTTTTCTTTATCCGAAAGTAAAAAGTCGTCTGCTACTACTCTATCGCCGCCTTCTCCACTGTTTCTTCCAATAGTGATTATGGCCAGGTCACTTTCTGCCACAATATCCTTCATCATCGCTTCATCATAAGACATTTCTGGTGGAAGGTAAGGATTGAACATCGCCGCCATCCCTTCTGGCTTAACAAAGGCCTCTGGATTGGAGTTTTTATGTTTTTGGTAAGCTTCTTTTGCCTTTTGATTCACAGTGAAACCGGTATTGGTCAACCCTTCTTCCAAAGAAACGGTATACGCTTCGTTCACATCCCCGGAACCTGTTCCTCCAGCAATAAAATCATAGGAGTATACCCCGATGAGTGCTACATTTTCACCTTTATCCAAGGGAAGTGCTTCATCATTCTTTAACAATACCATTCCTTCGGATGCCGATTTTCTGGTGATGTTGGCATGTGCTTCCAGATCAGGATTTTCTCCATAGGTATAATCTGTCATCTTTTTGCTTTTAAAGACCAAGGTCAAAATTCTTTTTACCGAGGTATCCACTGCCTCCATATTCAGAGTGCCGTCTTCATATCCTGCAGTAAGGGCTTTCCATTGTTTTTTTGTGCCCGGCTCCAATAAATCGTTCCCTGCATTTACCATGGCCACAGCATCATTGCCGCCGAACCAATCCGACATAACCAAACCTTCAAAACCCCAATCGTCTCTAAGAATATCGGTGAGTAAATCACGGCTCTCAGCAGTGTAGGTACCATTCACCTTGTTATAAGAAGACATAATGGTCCAGGGTTGTGCATCCTCTACAATAATTTCAAATCCTTTCAGGTATATTTCGCGCATGGCACGATCGGAAACTCGGGTATCGTTAAAGTTTCTATTGGTTTCTTGGTTATTGGCCACAAAGTGTTTTACCGAAGTACCTATTCCATTGGATTCGATACCATTGACCATTGCGGCCCCAATTTTACCCGTTAGGAAAGGATCCTCGGAATAATACTCAAAGTTACGTCCACAAAAAGGATGGCGATGAATATTGACACCAGGGCCCAGTATCACATCTATGCCATATTCCAGAGCTTCATTGCCCATGGCGTCTCCCACATTTTCCACTAGTTCTGTATTCCATGTAGATGCCAATAAGGTGGCAATGGGAAAAGCTGTTGCATAAAATGTTCGGTCCACTCCCTCACGTGTCGGTTCAATGCGAAGTCCGGCAGGGCCATCGGAGAGATTTATTGCGGGAATTCCCAGTCTGGGAGTCGCTACAATGGTTCCCACAACTCCGGGAATACCCTCTTCCGGGTCTACTCTTCCCATGGCAGAAGCCAATCCAGAACCTTTGAGCAAATGGATTTTCTCTTCCACGGTCATCTGGGAGAGTACATCCCCTACCCTTTCTTCAATGGATGCCCTATCATCTTCATACACATCCAAAGTTCCATTTTCGTTTCTGTCCAAAAAAGTATAACCATCCACGGTTAATTCAGGTATATCTTTCTTTTCGGTATAATCGTCTTCAAAACTTAAAAATTGTGAACTTAGGTACCACCATCCTAGCAGTCCGCCAATAATTAGGATAATCAAGATGATCCCCAATGTTTTTAATGTAATTCGAAAGAATTTTTTCATAGTCGTTTAGTTTGTGACAATAAGTCACAAATATATAAATCTTTTATTTGTGGCCAAGTGACACAAATCATTATTTTTGTGAAATGGATTTTAAGGAATTTATAGAAAATGGTGAGAAATTATATCTGCCCAACCTTTCGGTAGATATGGTCATTATAGCCTTTCATAAAGGTCAACTCAAGTGTTTGTTGCTACAAATAGGTGGCAAATGGCTGCTACCTGGAGGGTATATTCTTCGAACTGAATCAGTGGAAGATGCTACTGTAAGAATATTAAGGGAACGTACGGGATTGAAGGACCCACATTTTAAGTTCTTGTCCGTATTTGGTGGTGAAGACCGAAAATTCACAGAGGAATGGAGACAGTTTTTAGAAAATAACAATATTTATTTTACCGAAGGTTGCTGGTTAAACGACCGCTTTGTAACCCTTGCCCATTACTCCTTGGTAGATTTTGAAAAGACTCATCCTGTGTTAGGGGATATTGATTCGGCGTTTCAATGGTTCAATATGGATGCCCTTCCTAACATGTGGATGGACCACAAGGATATTGTTCTAACGGCCAAGGAACGATTGAAGGAAGACATCAAGCAGGAACAACTTACCTATAATCTGCTCCCCAATGAGTTTACAATGCCTCAACTGCATCAATTGCATGAAACTATTTTGGGAGAGACCTTGGATCGTAGTCGTTTTCAAAAGAAAATGATCGCATCAGGAGTTTTTGAAAGATTGCCCAAACTTAAAAAAGAGTCTCCTGGAAGAAACCCTTATCAATATCGGGTGAAAAAAGCTTAGACTCAACAAGTTCCTCTTGGCTTTGCGGTTAAAATAGCATAAATTGGTTATCTCACTAAATAACCAAACTATGAAACCAACCAAGCTCTTTACACTTTTAATCATCCTTCTTTTTTTTGCCAGTTGTTCACAACCCCAACATTTTGATATTCTAATTAAAAACGGGCAAATCGTGGATGGTTCTGGGAAACCGTCGTATACCGGAGATGTTGGGATAAATGCAGATACCATTGCCGCCATTGGAGATTTGGGCGATGCCACGGGAACACAGGAAATCGACGCCTCAGGTTTGGTAGTGGCTCCAGGGTTCATCAATATGTTGAGTTGGGCCACAGAATCCTTGATCGAGGACGGACGATCCATGGCGGACATTAAACAAGGCGTGACCCTCGAAGTTTTTGGTGAAGGTTGGTCCATGGGGCCGCTCAACGAGGCCATGAAAAAAGAAGAGCAGGAAAGTCAGGGGGACATTAAATTTGATATTGAATGGAACACCTTGAACGAATATCTGGAATACCTCACCAATAAAGGTATATCTCCCAATGTAGCGTCATTTGTGGGCGCAACCACTTTACGCATCAACACGGTAGGTTTTGAAGACCGTGCCCCTACTCCACAGGAATTGGATTCCATGAAGCTAATGGTAAAACAAGCCATGGAAGAAGGTGCTTTGGGCGTTGGTTCTTCCTTAATATATGCACCTGCATTTTATTCCACTACCGAAGAATTGATTGAACTCTGTAAGGTTGCCTCCGAGTATGATGGCATGTACATCAGTCATATGCGTAGTGAAGGTTCAAGATTATTGGAAAGTTTGGATGAATTGATCCGTATTGCAGATGAGGCCGATATCCGTGCAGAAATTTATCACCTCAAACAAAGCGGCAAGGAAAATTGGCACAAGTTTGACGATGTAGTGGCCAAAGTTGACTCTGCCAATGCTGCCGGACTCCACATAACCGCCGATATGTACAATTATGTTGCAGGAGCAACAGGATTGGATGCCTCCATGCCACCATGGGTTCAGGAAGGCGGGTATGATAAATGGGCAGAACGCTTACAGGATCCTGAGATTCGCAAAAAAGTAAAAGAAGAAATGACCACTCCAACGGATGAATGGGAAAGTTTGATGCAAGCCGCAGGCGACCCCAGTAAAATTCTGTTGGTGGGCTTTAAGGCAGATTCCCTAAAATATCTCACGGGGAAAACATTAAAGGAAGTAGCGGAAATGCGAGGCACCTCACCTGAGGAAACAGCCATGGATTTGGTGGTACAAGATGGCAGTCGTGTAGGAACCATCTATTTTTTAATGTCCGAAGAAAATGTAAAAAAGCAGATTGCGCTGCCTTGGATGAGTTTTGGTTCCGATGCAGGTTCCCCAGCCACCGAAGGTGTTTTCTTAAAGTCTAGCACCCATCCCAGAACGTATGGGAACGTTGCCCGTTTATTGGGTAAATATGTTCGTGAAGAAAATGTTATCCCATTGGAAAGTGCCATTCATAAATTGACGCAGTTGCCGGCCACCAATCTTAAGATAAAAAAACGGGGCAGTCTTGCCGAAGGGAATTATGCTGATGTGGTCCTTTTCAATCATGAGACCATCATAGACAAGGCAACTTTTGAGGCCCCCCATCAATACTCCGAAGGAGTTCAACATGTTTTCGTAAACGGTACCCAGGTTTTGAAGGATGGGGAGCATACAGGCAATATGCCTGGCCGCGTGGTGCATGGTCCTGGATATATCAAAAAATAAACACTAACCATTGTATATGAAAAATTGGATAGTATCAGTCTTATTGTTTTTAAGCTGTTTGGCGTGGTCACAAGAATTCGATTCCGTCAAACTAAATCAATATTTTGATCTTCTTGAGGAAAACGATAAGTTCATGGGCAGTGTCGCCGTTTCTAAAAATGGGGAATTGGTCTATACAAGGTCTGTGGGCTATTGCGATATGGCTTCTGAAACGAAGGCAACTTCCGATTCCAGATATAGAATTGGTTCCATTTCCAAAACATTCACTACTGTACTGGTATTTAAGGCTGTAGCAGCAGGTAAACTGGCTTTGGACCAAACATTGGTTGATTTCTTTCCTGAAGTGCCCAACGCAGATAAAATCACCATTAAACAAATGCTGGGGAACCGGAGCGGCATACACAATTTTACCGATGACCCTGTATACATGACTTACATGACACAACCGAAAACTGAGGACGAAATGGTGGAAATAATTGTAAAAGCAGGCAGTGATTTTGAACCAGACAGCAAATTTCAGTACAGCAACTCCAATTTTGTGTTGTTGACGTATATTTTGGAGAAAAGCTTGGGAAAACCGTACGCATCATTATTACAAAAATATATCACCGAACCTTTGGGACTTTCCGACACCTATCTTGGCGGTAAAATTGGAGCAAAAGACAACGAATGCAAGTCGTACAGGTATCTGGATAGTTGGCAGGAACAACCAGAGACCGATATGTCCATTCCCGTAGGTGCAGGTGCCATAGTTTCAAATCCAACGGACATTGTTAAATTCAGTCATGCACTTTTTGATGGTGACCTGCTCAATATGGAGTATGTGGAACAAATGAAGAACATTCAAGAGGGTTACGGATTGGGGTTGTTCAGTTTTCCTTTTCGCGGACGAACCAGTTATGGTCACACCGGCGGTATTGATGGTTTTTCTTCCATGTTCGCACATTTTAATGATGGTGATGTCACCTTTGCCATGACCTCGAATGGAGCCAACATGTCAACCAACGATATTGCCATAGCGGTTTTGAGCACGGTTTATAATGAAGATTTTGAAATGCCCGAGTTTAACACCTACGAAGTAACCCCAGAACAATTGGAGGTTTATGTTGGTATATATTCCGCTCCCGAATTTCCTTTGGATATAACAATAACCGTGGAGGAAGGTGTATTGAAAGGAAGAGCTACGGGCCAGCCAGCATTTACATTGGAAGCTATAGATGAACATGAGTTTGAGTTTGTTCCAGCAGGCATCAACATGACCTTTGATCCAGAAGAGCATACCATGCTTTTTAAGCAACGTGGAGCCACCGTAAATTTTACAAAGGAATAACATAGGCCTAACCTAACTTAGAAGAATAGATTTAACTTTATGGAAAAAAGCTATGAAAAAAGTATTTCTATTGCTCCTGTTCCCATTTTTTATGTCGTTTCAATGCGAGGACGACTTTGTTGACTCTGGATTTGAGACCTCTTATAGTATTGAAAACAGTACCGATACCGATTTGTTTTTAATTGATGATTCCAATCAAATTACGGAAATAGCGAAGCGATCTTCGATTACCATTGGGTCCACCCTTAATACAGAGACCATTTCTGTAATGCCCTCTGAATCCCTCTTGTTTCAGAGCATTAAAATATATACCTCGGAAAACGATGATTTTTTCTTGAGGTATGAACAAAATCCTATTGACGACGAATCATGGATTTTGAGTGAACCCATGGAAAATGCATTTGAATACACCTTGATCATTACAGACCAATTGCTCGATTGACGTCCCAAGTAGTTAAGTATATATCGGAGTTGGTTTGTTCAAGAATCAACCTTTATTCTTCTCCTCAATCCATTTAGCCATATACTTGGTACTGGACATTGTTTGGTGCTGCAATAATCTCCCTATAAAATTTTGCTGACGATGGATTTCCAAAGATTTGCTTAGTTGTTGTATCTGTTCTTTAAGTTGGTCCTGCAAAATTTGTTTATCATAAAAAGTTCGAAGCAATTCAAAACCCTGTTTTTGGGCTTGTTCCCATAGTTCTTGACCTTGATGCAATTCCACCGCAGCTTGTGCAAATTCATCCCAATCATCCGCAATGGTTCCATTCCAAGGTAGGTCAGCGTGCATTCCCTCTGCTCCTATCTTGGTTGTAACGCTAGGAGTGCCCACCCGCATTGCATCCAATAATTTGCCTTTGATGCCTGCACCAAACTGCAAAGGAGCCAATACAACCCTTGCATTTTTCAGTACAGTTGCCACATTATCGGCCCAGCCTTCAATATAGAACCCTGATTTGGGATGGTGCATTTCGTTCACTTGTTGTGGCAAATACGCACCATAAATATGGATTTCCGCATTTGGCAGATGCTTTCGTACGTTGGGCCAAATCTCTTGCTTCAGCACTTTGACCGCATCAATATTCGGCCCGTGTTTTCCATTACCAATGCTAACAAAACCTTTTCTAGCTTCAAACGGTACAAATTGGTCTTTGGATGTGGCTGAAACATCTACCATAAAAGGCAAATACAGCAACAAGTTCGATGGAATATTAAGTTCTTGTTGTAAAATTTCCATTTCGTACGTGGAAATCATCAAACTTATGTCACAACGGTACATACTGGCCGTCTCTCGTAACGTCATGGGATGGTTTTTCCAATCATCGATCCCAAAGGGTTTTCCTTTTTTGTGGGCCTCTTCCCTAGCCTTTCGCAAAGCGTGGAGATCTTCCGTATTTAGAATCCGAATAGCCTGAGGTGCAAATTCTGCCACTCTCCAGCCAAATTGTTCTTCGACCATAAAACGATCGAACAACACAAGGTCGGGAGAAAGTTCCCTCACAAAAGCATCAAAACTGGAATGGTTGAGCTGTATGGGAACTTCGGTGATTCCCATTTTTTCCAAATCCAGACTATACTCGGTTTTACTGGCCGTACTGGCAAAGGTTATATCGTAGCCAAAAGTTAAAAAAGCCTCCAATAACTGTTGCATGCGACATCCCGCAGCCGTTGTTGTGGGTTCTGGCCAAACATAACCAATGACAAGCAGTTTTTTTAACATGCTAAATTATAGGTACATGGGTAAAAGGTAAAAGTACTACGTGCAAATTCAATAGTCAAAGCCATTTAGATGCTACTTCGACTGCGCTCATGCTGATAGCTCTTTGTGTCAAGAAATCGATCAATCCAAAAATCTGCCTTACATTTTTGCCGCGAACATTTTGGATATGCTGGACCGCAATTTTCGCTCATAGTCCTCCTCCAACCACTCCTTATAGTTTTTGGTATTGTTCATGATACAATAAGAATACTGCTTTACTCGATATTGGATTTCATCCTTCAACTCCTTGGCCAAAATACGGGCATCGAACACATCCTCGCTATTCTCCACACAAATCTGGGCATGCTGTTCAATACTTTTTTCCAATACGAGCTTGGATTTTTTGCCTTGGGCAAAGATTTTCTTGTATTCCTCTTTTACATCAAAAGAGATGTTGTCGGACTTGCTAAACTTGGCGCGAAGTTCTTCGGGCATCTCGTAAACAAATTCACGTTCGATTTCTTCATCATTCTTGATATTCTCCAAATAGAAATCTGGAAAATAAAAGATTTCTTGCCAATCCACTGGTGCATCCCAAGGTCCAAAACGGGCAATATTGTTACCCATATCAATTACATTGAACTCATTTTTATTCGGCAAAACCCTAGAGCCCCTACCGATCATTTGAAAATATAGCGTAAGTGATCGAGTAGCCCTGTTCAATATGATGCTTTCCACCGTTGGTTCATCAAAGCCAGTGGTCAAGATACTTACCGAGGTCAAAATAGCATCGGGGGTTTCGGCAAACCACTCTAAAATCTCTTTCCGTTCGGTCGCGGTGTTTTTATTGTCCAAGTGCCTAACGTTGTACCCCGCTTTTTTAAAGGTCTCGTATACGTAAAGGGAGGTGTTGATACCGTTGTTGAAAATAAGTGTTTTGGTGCCTTTGGCAATTTCCTCGTAGGCTGTCAGTAATTTGCCCAACATGCTGTGGGCACTATAAAACTCGTCCGATGATTTTACGGTATAATCCCCGTTGATGCCCAGTTTTAGCGTGCGTAGGCTCACATCGTAGTTGTAAAGATTGGCCTTGGCCAGGAAATTTTTATCGATCAACGATTGTATGGATTCACCAATGATCAAGTGCTTGTAGTTATCCTTCATCGGGAGTTTGATGTTGGAACTCAGAGGGGTTGCCGTTACGCCCAAAATGGTGGATTTATCAAAGTACTTGAACAGCTTTCTAAAAGAATTGTAGTGGGCCTCATCAATGATCACCAAACCGATATTGTTGATTTTCACCTTTTCTTCCTGCAGTCGATTGTTCAAGGTTTCCACCATGGCCACAAAGCACATGTAATCATCCTGATCGTAAAGTTCTTTTACTTCACTATTGATGACCTTGTTGGCCACTCCGAAACCTTTCAGCATTTTAGAGGTTTGTTTACTGAGCTCAATACGATGCGTCAGTACCATTACTTTTTTGCCCGTACGCTCGATAAACCGTCTGGCAATCTCTGAAAACACCACAGTTTTACCTCCGCCCGTGGGCAATTGGTACAAAATATTGGTGCCCTCCGGAAGCTTGTCCAGCTGGGTAAAGATTTTATTCAGGTCTTCTTCCTGATAATCGTATAATGTTTTCTTCTTGATTTCTTTGTTTACCTCCAAAGGGAAAATGCGTTATGGATTCTTAAATAAAAAACCCTACAAAATTAGGGGTTTTTTGTGCTTGAGACCAATACTCGGATGCTTTTATATCAAAATTGTATCAACAATTAAAAATTGACCACTTTTTTACATAAATCCCCTATTTGCTCATAACATTTTGATAAGAATAACATTTTCGACTTGGAAAAATGGAGATTATAATGTATAATGATAGCTTATAACACTAGAAAACCAGATATAAGAATGAGGCAGCTAAAAATCATCAAACAGGTCACGAACCGAGAGTCTAAATCGCTTGACAAATACTTGCAGGATATCAGTAAGATCGATTTGATCACCGCGCAGGAAGAAGTTGAGCTAGCACAGAAGATCAGGGCCGGTGACCAAGCTGCTTTGGAAAAATTGACCAACGCCAACCTTAGGTTTGTGGTCTCCGTGGCAAAGCAATACCAAAACCAAGGGCTAAAATTGCCCGATTTGATCAACGAAGGTAATGTGGGGCTGGTAAAAGCGGCCAAACGTTTTGATGAAACCCGTGGGTTTAAGTTTATTTCCTACGCGGTTTGGTGGATACGCCAGTCCATTCTGCAGGCCTTGGCAGAGCAATCACGTGTGGTTCGACTTCCCTTGAACAAGATCGGGTCCATCAACAAGATAAAAAAGACCTTCTCTTACTTGGAACAAGCCCACGAGCGTCCGCCATCTCCAGAAGAGATTGCCAAAGAATTGGATATGACGGTTTCCGAAGTAAAACAATCATTAAAGAATACTGGGCGTCACGTGTCCATGGATGCTCCGCTAAAAGAAGGGGAAACATCCAATTTATATGATGTACTGAATGCCGGCGACTCGCCAAAACCGGATAAAGGCTTAATGCACCAGTCTTTGAATACCGAAATAAACAGAGCTTTGGATACCTTGTCGCCAAGAGAAGCAGATGTGGTCAGGCTTTATTATGGGATTGGTGACCAACCATCCATGACCTTGGAAGAAATCGGTACTACCTTTGATTTGACCAGGGAGCGTGTGAGACAGATCCGTGAAAAGGCAATTAGAAAATTGAGGCACACCTCAAAAAGCAAAATTTTGAAATCTTATTTAGGATAAGATATTAAGCTGTTGAAAATAAAAAAGGGGATGCTGTTGTCAGCATCCCCTTTTTTATGATATAAACTTAAACATCATGGTTTGCTCAAAAGACTAATATCAAAATCAGTGAGCATGTCTTTCAAATCTTGAATAAAATTCAAATAAGCTGTGTTTTCTTTGTTATTGTTTTTCATGGTAACAAGTTTTGGGGTGGTTGTCTACTATAGGTAATCAAGTTCGGCAAGCTCGTTAACTGTCAAAATTTCGTTCAGTTCTTGTAAAAAGGCCAAATACTCTTCTCCGTAGGTGTCGTATAACATGATAATCTTTGGTTTTTGTTCGGGGTTTTAGGTATAACGTTAATTCATTTTAAAGATTATTCCATAATCAAGAAATGTGGTGTACATCCTATTTTGAGTGGTGTAGTCCTATTCTTTTTTCATATTTAAAATGTCCAGTTCCACTTCAAAATCAAGGTCCTTATCAACTTTACTTGGCCTTATATCAAATTCATCGTAGATAAAGCAAAGGTTCATCGGCAACCTTCTTCTCTCTGTATTGGACATTACACCAAGTTTGGATTGCAATTCCTTTTTTATTTCAAAAGCTTTATTACTTATTTTGGGGTCGTCATGAGACTCCAGCTCGGCAAGAAAAGGTATTTCTTTCCTATCCCCCACTTTTAGCATTTCATCCATCAACATTAATCGGCATTCCATATCCTTGGCGTGCTGAAACAATGGATAAAATATACTTTGTAGGTACTTTGGAAGTTCTTTGCTTGCCATGTTCGGGGTATTTTACATAGTTCTGAATATTTCCATTTCAAAATCTATCTGCTCCTGAATACGTGGATATTCCTGTAGAAACTGGTCATACAGAAAATTAAGATGCTTTACATCTTTGTCCGTTTTACACAATCTTGAAACCTGTTGGATAACTTCCAAAAGACCAAAAGCCTTCATCATTCGAAGTGATGGTATGATTTTTTGGCATGAAAGTTCCAGTTCCGCAAAGTTTTCGTTGATCAGATTGACTTTGGCACTGCCGATAAACTCAAAAATATTTTGTTTGAACATGCGGACCAGTTCTTCCAGCAATTCCATTTGTCCCATACAGTCCTCCAAAACAGGCTGTAGATCAACACTTTGAGAGGAAAACCCAGCCTGAAGGCTCTTTTCTATAAATTCAAAATCGGACATACGCTCTGTATCTTTACGCTGACCTTGATCTTTTTCAGCTGTTTGCTGCACCAGTTTCTTTAATTCTTCTACTATTTCTTGCTGATCTTTGGAAAGGGGTGTCCCTTCCAAGGCCTGAATCAACGATAAAAGTTTACCACTACAGTTTTGGTCGGAGTCTTTGGTGTCAAGACTTTGAATACCTACTTTTTTGTAGATGCTTTCGAGCTGTTTCATTTCAGAAACACCAAAAACCTTATTCTCCAGTCCTATTTTAAAGACTTCAAAAGATTTTTTGAGCTCTCCAGCCTCAACCACACCCAGTTCTTCATAGGAGAACGAGCTCAATCCGATTTCCAACTTTTCTAGATATGTTAACAGTTCACGTGTTCTCAACTTATTGCTATAAAGGTTATTAATCATTCTAAAAATGTTGATAAAACCTACGGATTACAATTTATTGTTCCGTAGCATTCGTATTTTGTTGTCAAATTGCTTTATTTGTATGTGTAAAAAACCAACCATGAAATATTTTTATCTACTCCTAAGCATTACGCTATTTATCTCCTGCGGAGAAAAAAAACAAGAAAAGACCGAAACCTTGGAAGAAAAAGCCCAACGGATTCACGATTCCGTGATTACGATTGACACGCATGATGACATCAACGTTCAAAATTTTACGGACAGTATTAACTATACCCAAAAATTGGACACCCAAGTCAACCTTCCCAAAATGAAAGAAGGTGGTTTGGATGTGGCTTGGTTAGTGGTGTACACAGGTCAGGACACTTTGACTGCCGAAGGTTATGCCAAAGCTTCCGAAAATGCAATCTCCAAATTCGAGGCCATACATAAGTTGTGTGAGGAAATTGCTCCGGATCAAATTGAATTGGCACTTACCTCCGACGATGTGAGAAGAATTGTGTCAGCTGGGAAAAGAGTGGCCATGATCGGTGTTGAGAATGCTTATCCCATTGGTGAAGACCTCTCTAAAATTGAAGAATACCAGCAACGCGGCGCCCGCTATATGTCGCTTGCTCACAATGGACATAGCCAGTTTAGCGACTCCAATACAGGAGAGCGAGACAGTGTTTGGCTTCACGATGGATTGAGCGAACTTGGTAAGAAGGCCGTTGCAGAAATGAACCGAGTTGGAATAATGATCGATGTTTCCCATCCGTCCAAAGAAGCCATGAAACAAATGATCGAACTTACCAAAGCCCCTATCATTGCTTCACATTCTTCTGCCAGAGCACTTTGCGGCCATAGCCGTAACTTGGATGACGAGCAATTAATGCTTTTGAAAGAAAATGGAGGGGTTGTGCAGACCGTAGCCTTTAGTTCTTACTTGAATACTGAAAAACACGAAGCCCGTGCTGCCTACATGACAGAAATCTATAAAAAAGTAGCCGACTCCTTGGATGTTGCTTGGTACGAGCGTTCTCAATTTGGTTCTTTAACGGACGAACAGCGCGAAGAATTCTTTGCCAACTACAGAAATATTAGGAACATTGGCGAAGAATTGGCAGCAACCGACCCCAATGTGCCACCCGCAGTAAACGTGTCCGATTTTGTGGACCACATAGACTATATGGTGGACTTGATCGGTATTGACCACGTGGGTATCAGCTCTGATTTTGACGGAGGTGGTGGCATTGAGGGGTGGTCGGATGCATCCGAAACCTTCAACGTAACCTTGGAACTGGTAAAAAGAGGTTATACCGAAGAAGAAATAGCCAAATTATGGGGTGGCAACTTATTACGAGTACTGGACGAGGTTCAGGCCGTAGCCAAAACCATGGGCTAAGAAGTAGCTTTTTGTTCTTCTTTTTCCTTTTTGGCCAAGCGGTCCTTAACGTATTCTATCTTCGTTTTGCCGTGGGCCTTGGGATTACCGTTGTCGTCCAAGTTCACCATAATGATATTGTCAACCGTGACAATACTTTCGTGGGTCATCTTATTTCTAACTTCACAATTCAGTGAAATGGAGGTGACCCCGAATTTTATCACTTCGATACCAATTTCTATGATATCGCCCTCGCGGGCAGTGCTCATAAAATTGATTTCGGACATGTATTTTGTAACAATTTTTTTGTTCTCAAGTTGGATAATGCTATACAACGCAGCCTCTTCATCAATCCAAGCCAATACCTTTCCTCCAAAAAGAGTTCCATTGGCATTCAAATCTCCTGGTTTTACCCATTTTCGTGAATGAAATCGCATAGTTGAAACGTTTAGAATTCTAGTACAAAGTTAGATCAATCCGTTGAAGATGGTTCTTCTTAACCCCTTTAATTTATGCGAATTACGAATTTGAAATATTTCGCACTGGGCAAGTATTGAGTAAACAATTTTAAATACCCAAGATTTTAAACTTGATCAATTTGGGGCCTATTTAATCAAATAAACGCTTTTGTGGGGGCAAAGTGGTTTTGGGAATGTGCAAATCAAAACCTAATTTTTCGTTTAGCCGCTTTATGAAATAGGCGGACAACAAAGGTGATTCCAACTCAAGGTTTTGATGCACAAAGAAATGAATGTTTTCCAATCCCATGGACATCCAAGAAGACAAACGATCGACCCAATCATCCAAACGGGAATAATCGGATTCGTGATTGGCACCAACATATCGAACAAAAGCCTCATTCTTGGTCATTAGCATGTGCATAAGGTCTCTCCTGCCAGATGTATCCACCAAAATATTGGCAATGTTGTTTTCTTCCAATAAATGATAAAGTTCATCGGCCACTTTTTGATCGTTGAACCAATCGGTGTGCCGAAACTCCATGGCCAAAGGAAACTCTTTGGGCCAGTATTCCACAAAACGGACTACCCTATCCCAATTTTTAGGTCCGAAGTTATTGTGCATTTGCAGAAAAATAGTCCCCAACTTTTCTCTCAATAGAGGGGTTACTTCCAGATATCGGTCTGCTGCTTCCAATGCCTTATCGTTCATTCGTCGAAGATGGCTTACTTCCCTGGTCATCTTAGGAAAGAATTTAAAACCCTCTGGAGTCTTGTCATACCATTTTTCATACTGTTCGGCAGGAAATATACGATAGAAGGTGGCATTCAATTCAATACTGTTGAACTGAGTGGAATAATAGGCCAATTCATCCTTTGTGCCTCTTGGATAGAAATTTTTGAGTTCCTGCCTGTTCCACTTGGCGCAGCCCACATGTATTTTGGTTTTTGCACCTGTCTTGTTTTTAGATAGTACTACATGGGTATCGGGATGGTCGGGTGGTATGGTAAAGTCTATAAGTTCTGGATGGTCTACTTTTCCGAATTTCATTTAATGTAATCTCTGTGGTAATTGGTTTTCCCGCAAACTCTTTGTCATGAATTTTGTTGTAATGCAATTTCCATTTTTTCTTTGAAGTCATGGGGTTCATCAACATAAAACCCAATGGTTTTATACTTTTTCTTGATGCCGTAAAGACCTTGCAATGTATTTTCTTTTTTCAAATTGATTACAACATTGTGCTGTTCCAGTTCTCCTAGAGGGGACAACTTCAAAGTTGATTTGTCCTTTTTCAGGTCCGTTGTCGATAAATCTACATGATCTATAATGGAAAAGGGAATCTCTGTTTCGCCCATGATACCATATCGTAATATAAGCGATTTATTACCCATAAATATTGGCCTTTTAGATAAGGATTTTGCAAAACCCAACAGTTGGAACACGCAGTAAATGCTAAGGGCGGTCGTAATCCAAGCTGCTGTTTCGCTCCATTTGGAAAGTAAAAAATGTAATCCCACGGTTTCAATGGCCGCGACCATCAGCAACCCTATAAATAAAGAAGGTGAGCCGCTTTTTTTGTGATAGGTAAACTCACCATCTTGGACTATCCTTTTTTTCCAATTGATTAAGCCATAATAAAATACGGCCACTTCCATAGCAAAGATGGACGCCAAGTTTTTGGGCAAAATTTCACCGGAGCTGTTCTTTAGTGCATCATAAAAGTCAAGAGTTAAATTCATTTTCGCTTTATAATGCTTTACAGCTTTACGAACCTTGAATATCACGAAACTCAAAATGGAAATTTCAATTAAGGGCAAAATCCATTTTTTAAATAATTCCAAATAAGTCTGACTTTCCTTTGGCAAAAAATATGAGCCGACCAATAATCCAAGGATCAGTACTGGGACAATTGTTGTTTTTGGTGTTTTTGTTTTTCGGATGAGCAGGAAATAAACCAATGGAACTGTAAACAATAGATCAATGGTAATGGACAGGTCCAATATATCGTTCCCGACCATCTGGGAGGATTGCGTAATAAATATTAGAATTGCCAACAAACCAATTGGAATTCCCAAATTGATAATATTTCGGGTTAATTGTGCACTTTTCATAATGGTTAAGTTCAATAATCTTTAATGGTGCCATTGGAGCTTTGTTCTCATTTTGACAGACGAATCACGTTGCTTTCAAAGGCTGGATATATTGCGACACTAAGGTAATTAAATAAAAAGGTTGTTCATAACATCGTTGACAACTATTGCGATATTTAAAAGTGTGCGATTCATCATTCTGTAATTTTATTAAAAATCACAACCATGGATTCACAATCCGACCGTCGATTGGACATTCGTCCAAGCATTCCCGAGTCACATTTTAACAGCCAAATGGGGTTTGACGAGCATTTTCAGAACAAGACCCTTCGCCCAGTCATCAAACTTCAAAACTATTTGTTGGTAGAGGCTTTCAAGAATTATGCGAACAAGCATAAAGGTGTTTTTTACGAGCTCTCTTTGGAGAAAAAACTCCACTACATTGAGCGGGCCATCCAAAAGGATATCAAATTCAGGAACTCCCTAAAGGGAATGATCATTGGGCAATTTACCGTTGAAGAATACCAAAATTATATCACCAATTCTTCTGCCCTGAACAAAAGAATGATGAATATGGTGGTGGAACGCCTTAAAGATCAGATCCAACTGTTGGAAGAAGAAGCCTTATTCCAAAATTGATTCCCCGTTTAAGTTGGTGGTAAGGATATCGCTCATTAAGTCAAAATACGGGCGTATGGCCCTGTACGACTTATCCACCTCGTCCAAAAAGGAAGATGAGAGCACTTCATCGTCAGAAAGTTGACGCATGAAAACAAACTGCTTTTTTCGAATGAGGTCAATATCCGGATGTTCCTTGTCAAAACCTTTCGGGGCCGTTTTTACCTCTTCTCCCTGTAATTCTCCCCAAACGGATTTCAGTTCTTTTTGGTTAATGACCTCCCGAAATTCATCGGCATCCATTTCCAGTTCCTTTCGTATTCTGAAAAGATCTTCTTTGTTCGGCGCCCAGAATCCAGCCCCTAAAAAAGATTCCCCTGGTTTAATATGAACATAGTAACCACCTCTTAAATGTGCCCCTAAACGGGAAAAGAATCCGGCAAAATGGGTTTTGTACGGTGTTTTGTCCTTAGAAAAGCGCACATCCCTGTAAATACGGAACAGCTTCATTTTTTCAATATCATCATGATGGCTTAAATTGACCTTTGCCGCTTCAAGAAAATTCTTTACTTCGGATTGATGTTTTTTAAAAATAGGCTTCTGTTCTTCGAACCACTCCCTATTGTTATTGTTTTTAAGTTTGGTCAAAAAATCAAAAACCTCCTTTGATATCGTAACATTAGACGCCATATATCGATAATATGTTATTTTTAAATTAAAGTTACCCTTTTATACTGGCGTATGGTAAGGATTTGTCTAATTTTAAGACAATATAGTGTAGTATGGACAAGGAAAAAATTATCGCCGAACTCAACAGACACAAAAAACTGCCTTATCTCGATTACAGGTTAAAGCAGGAAACAGAGGATTTCACTGACACTCTTTTTTATACTTTATTTGATGCCAATACCCCTGTGGCCATTAACTTAGAGTTGTTGGAGAAGAAATTCAATAAGCTTATGGATATGGCTTGTTGGGATTTGGAAAAACCAAATGAGGAACTGTGGGGCAATTACATATCACATTTGCCACAAATCTTGGAAAATCTAAATCTAGATGCCGAAGCCATTCTAAATTGTGATCCAGCATCATTGTCCATTCAAGAAATTTATATGGCATACCCCGGTTTTTATGCTATCGCCATATATCGTTTAGCACATGAGCTTTATAAAGAGGATGTACCTCTTATACCAAGAATGATGACGGAATACGCTCATAGGCAAACAGGAGTGGATATAAACCCAGGGGCCAAAATCGGAAAGTCCTTTTTTATAGATCACGCTACAGGTGTGGTCATTGGAGAAACAGCCGTAATACATGATAATGTGAAAATTTATCAAGGTGTCACTTTGGGAGCACTTTATGTAGCAAAGAATTTAGAGAAAACGAAACGTCATCCCACCATAGAGAACAATGTAACCATATATGCCAATGCTACAATTTTGGGTGGTGATACCGTGGTAGGAAGAAATTCAATTATAGGTGGTAATGCTTGGATTACTTCGTCTGTTCCACCTAACTCCAAAGTTTATCATACACCGGAAATTAAAATAAAGACTACCCCAAATGTCTAACAGCATACTAGATCTTATTGGAAACACACCTTTGGTGGAATCCAAAGTATTGAATACCAATCCCAATGTAAAAATCCTGTTTAAACTTGAAGGGAACAACCCCGGAGGCAGTGTAAAGGACAGACCTGCTTATAATATGATTAAAAGCGGACTGGAACGCGGTGACTTTACCAAGGAATCCAAATTGATAGAAGCCACTAGTGGAAACACGGGCATAGGATTAGCTATGATCGCCGGTCTTTTTGGGCTTGATATTGAATTGGTAATGCCAGAGAATTCTACCAAAGAACGCGTTCAGACCATGCGTGCCTATGGAGCCAAGGTTACCTTAACACCAGCTGATGTAGGTATTGAAGGAGCTCGGGATTATGCAGAGGCCAAGGTCAAGAATGAAGGTTTTAAAATGCTGAATCAATTTTCCAATAATGATAATTGGAAGGCACATTACAAAACCACGGGTCCAGAGATTTGGAGAGATACAGAAGGTGCAATCACCCATTTTGTGTCCAGCATGGGAACAACAGGTACTATTATGGGTACATCCACTTATTTAAAGGAACAAAACCCAAATGTTCAAATTGTTGGTGTTCAACCCACCGATAATTCCAAAATCCCTGGAATCCGTAAATGGCCAAAAGAATACCTTCCTAAAATTTTTAATCCGGAAAAAGTGGATACCGTAATGGAGGTCAGTGAAAAAGATGCCGTAGAAATGGCAAAAAGATTGGCGAAAGAAGAAGGTATATTTGCTGGAATGAGCAGCGGAGGAGCTGCAACTGTAGCATTACGACTTGCCGAAAAATTGGAAAGCGGCACCATAGTTTCCATAGTTTGTGATCGTGGCGATCGTTATTTATCCTCTGATTTATTCGATTAATCAAGATTTTATTTCGTGTCGGTTTTTTAGGGTTTCATGTCGGATTTTTCGCATTATCCAACATAGTTCGCAGGTCATCGATTTCTTTAAAATAGTGCTTTAAAAAGCTCGTTCTTTATATCAAATATTAGTCCCAAATCTAAATTTGACATGAATAACATTTCTAAAATCATCACCTGGAAAAGAAACATATTGGCTAGTGCATTAGTTTTGCTAACCCTTGCTGTACTGAGCTTTTATGGTGTTTATACCAATCAATTTTACTTTTTAAAAGCAGACAACTATATTTTTCCGTTACTTACTTCAGTTCATTTTATCTACATGTATGTTATTTGGTTCAAGATTTCCGAGGATGAACTTCCAGACCCAAAAATGCGAAATATAGAGTATATCCTTTATGTTATTATGATTGTTTATCTCTTTAAAATTTACGACAGTGCTGTTGTATTGAATTCCATAAATGTCTTTGATGAACATGTAATACCGGCTACCTTTAAACCAATAGCTACCCTTTCGTTGGTCCTTTACAGTATATTGCCAATTCTGACGCTTTACACTTTTTGGCTGAGAAAGCGATATATTGGCATCTACAATTTTGAAAACTACAACGACAATCTAAATATTTGGCAATAGTTTATAGTCCTCGGATGTAACTTCCGTAGAGGTCCTTGAACTGATAACCCTGCTGAAAACGATGCTTGCTCAGTTTTTTGTGGGCAACCAATCCCCAAAGCAATAGCTCTTTCAAGAAATAGGCGTCTTCTTCCGATACTTCTGGTTGATATTCTTTTATGAGGTTATTGAGTGGGCCGATAGAATCCAGTTTGGATTTGTAATCCGCTTCTTTTTCATCGTCCAAAAGGTCAAAGCCTTCTCCATCAAAAAACCAACTGATCAGTTCATCATATTCATTTTCTTCTTCCTTTCGTTGGAGTTTATCGATTTTGGGGAAAAAATTCGGGAACAGGGATTTTGCAGCATCTTCTATCAAATTCTCCGCTACGGAACCTGCTCCTTCTTGCTCTCCTTCATATACCAACTCAATTTTTCCCGTGATGGATGGCACAACTCCCATAAAGTCGCTTAAACGAACGGCGGTCTTTTTATCACCAGCTACTATGGCTCTGCGTTCGGCAGTACTCAATAAATTTTCAAAAGCCGTAATGCTCATACGTGCACTTACACCGCTTTTAGCATCCACATATTCACTGTTTCTAGCCTCAAAACTGATTTGTTCCAACAGGTCCATCGCAATTTCAGGCACATATACAAAATCAGATTGACGTTTATCGAGTTGCGCTTCTTGTTTGGTAATTTTCTTGGCTATCTCGATACTCTCAGGGTAGTGGGTCAAAATTTGTGAACCGATCCTGTCTTTCAACGGTGTTACGATACTTCCCCTATTGGTGTAATCTTCAGGGTTCGCGGTAAACACAAACTGAATATCCAAATGCAAACGAAGTTTAAAACCTCGAATCTGTATATCACCTTCTTGCAGTATGTTAAACAGAGCCACTTGAATTCTTGCTTGAAGATCAGGGAGCTCATTGATCACAAAAATGCAACGGTTGGCCCTTGGAATCATTCCAAAATGGATAACACGATCATCTGCGTAGGATAATTTAAGATTGGCCGCTTTGATCGGGTCTACATCGCCTATCAAATCCGCTACCGTAACATCGGGCGTAGCCAACTTTTCATAAAAACGCTCGCTTCTATGTACCCAACTTATGGGAGTATCATCTCCCTTTTCCTTAATGAGTTCCATAGCATATCGAGATATCGGGTCCAATGGGTCATCATGGATTTCAGAGCCTTCCACAATAGGCATCCATTCATCCAGCAGCTGCACCATTAAACGGGCCAAGCGTGTTTTTGCCTGTCCTCGCAAACCCAATAAATTAATATTATGACGGGATAAGATAGCTCTTTCCAACTCTGGTATCACGGAGTTCTCGTACCCCCAAACACCTTCGAACACCTGCTCTCCCTTGGATATTTTCTCCAAAAGGTTTTCCCTGAGTTCGTCTTTAATGCTCTTACTTGTATAACCAGCTGATTTAAGCTCACCTAGTGTTTTAATGTTGGTGTGGTCCAATTTCATATGTTGTGTTATCCTTTTATTCTTCTTTTTCTGTTTTGTTCATAGTCTTCGAAAATCATTTCACCCAAACCTTTAAGTCCTGTGTAAAAGGCTTTCCCTTTGTTTGCTTTGGTAAATTCACGTACAAATTGCATCAGATATGGGTCTTCTGCAATCATAAAGGTGGTTATGGGAATATGAAGTTTTCTGGCCTGTTGGGCCATGGCGTAGCATTTTTCAACGATATATTCATCCAATCCTACACTGTTCTTGTAATAATCTCCATTCGGAAGCCTTAAGCACGATGGCTTTCCGTCCGTGATCATAAAAATCTGCTTGTTGGTGTTCCGCTTTCTACGCAGCATGTCCATTGCGAGCTGTAATCCTGCTACTGTATTGGTATGGTATGGCCCTACTTTTAAATAAGGCAGGTCTTTGATGGGAATGGGCCAGGCATCGTTTCCGAACACCAAAATATCCAAGGTATCCTTTGGATAACGGGTCGTAATCAACTCAGCGAGTGCCATCGCCACTTTTTTGGCAGGTGTAATTCTGTCCTCGCCATACAAGATCATACTGTGGCTGATATCGATCATCAATACGGTGCTCATCTGGGCCTTGTACTGTGTATCTTCCACCACCAAATCCTCTTCACTCAAGGAAAAGTTATCCAACCCATGGTTCACCTGGGCATTTTTGAGACTTTCCGTCATACTGATATGCTCAAGCGAATCCCCAAAAC
This sequence comes from [Muricauda] lutisoli (nom. illeg.), assembly GCF_017313105.1. Lineage (GTDB taxonomy): Bacteria > Bacteroidota > Bacteroidia > Flavobacteriales > Flavobacteriaceae > Flagellimonas > Flagellimonas lutisoli. The sequence goes on from NZ_JAFLND010000001.1 coordinate 1,122,167, forward strand.
GGTATTCACGGAACTCACCTGTATGTTCATCGCCTTTACCGGATTTCCCTGTTTTGTGGTTACCAGAACCACTTCGCTTGATCTTTCCAAAAATTTGGTCCAAGGCTCGTTGGCGGAGTATTCGCTCCAACTTGGCGGTAACGGAAAGATTTCCGCCTCTACCAGTTTCGTCACCCTCTTCGCCTTCGCCTCCTTGTGGACCATCCATGTCAAATTCCTCGCGGATGTATCCTTTGGACTTAAGGTCTTCTATAAAATCATCAATGGTGTAATCATCGTCGGTAAGTTCGTATTCCTTGTCCAATTCACGGAGCCAATCCAGAGCTTCCTCCACATCACCCGAAGTGTGGGTAACAAGTTCCTGAAAAATCTCAAAGAGTTTTTCGAACGGAGTTTGGTCCGGCGCCTCGTAATTGGTAAAACGAAACCCTTTTCTTGTGTTCATAGCCATTACATAAATTTACGGTATTTCGCTGTAAAGGCTAAACGTTTAGAAAAAACTTAACGGATTTGTTTAATGTCGCTTTTCCAGTACTTGGGCAATATCGCTCAATGAATAGCCTTTCGCCTGCAACAAAATCAGGTAGTGAAACAGTAAGTCTGCGCTCTCGTTCAGGAAAAGTTCCTCGTTGTCGTCTTTGGCTTCTATCACCGTTTCCACAGCTTCCTCCCCTACTTTTTGGGCTATTTTGTTGATGCCCTTTCTAAATAGCGAAGCAACATAACTATCTGGATTCTCTTGGTCGTTCTTTCTGGATTGGATGACTCCTTCCAAAGTTGATAGAAAACCATATCCTTGAACATTTTCCTCGGCCCAACAGGTATCAGTTCCTTTGTGGCAGGTTGGTCCAACAGGGTTAACTTTTACCAAAAGCGTGTCGTTGTCGCAATCTATTTGCATATCCACAAGGTTCAAAAAGTTACCGCTTTCCTCGCCTTTTGTCCATAAACGTTGTTTGGTACGGCTAAAAAAGGTGACTTTTTGGGTTTTCTTGGTTTTTTCGAACGCTTCTTGGTTCATATAACCCAACATCAACACATTTTTGGTGCTTGCATCTTGAACTATGGCCGGCACAAGACCGTCCGGATTTTTATTGAAGTCTATTTGCATTGTAAATCTTTCTTAAGCTGTCAAATCGAGATGTCATCCTGAGTGCAGACTAAGGAGCATCGAGATGTGAATTTTATATTCGCACAGGGATTCCTTCTTCCTTTAATTCTTTTTTGAGTGTATTGATTTCAATTTCCTTAAAATGAAAAACACTGGCAGCCAAAGCCGCATCAGCCTTTCCATCCTTAAAAGTATCGGTAAAGTGTGCTATGGTCCCCGCTCCACCTGATGCGATTACGGGAATGTTTACCAAGTCCGACAATTCCGCCAGAGCTTTGTTGGCAAAACCATTTTTGGTACCATCGTGGTCCATGGAAGTAAATAAAATTTCTCCCGCTCCCCGTTCTTCCACTTCTTTGGCCCAATCAAAAAGATCTAGTTCTGTGGGGACCTTTCCTCCTACCAAATGGACTTTCCATTGTCCGTTAACCTGTTTGGCATCAATGGCCACAACGATACATTGCGAACCAAATTTGGCCACCAATTCATTAATAAGGTCGGGTCTTTTTACTGCTGAAGAGTTGATGGAAACTTTATCTGCCCCGTTTTTCAGGAGAATATCTACATCTTCCACAGATGAAATTCCTCCTCCCACCGTAAAGGGTATATTGATGCTCTCTGCTACGTGATAGACCAGTTCGGCCAAGGTCTTTCTCTTTTCCTCGGTTGCTGAAATATCCAAGAACACCAATTCATCCGCACCTTCTTTGGCATAAATGGATGCCAGTTCCACCGGGTCTCCCGCATCACGTAGATTCACAAAGTTAATTCCTTTTACAGTCCGTCCGTTTTTAATGTCGAGACAGGGTATGATTCTTTTTGTAAGCATTAGTTTTTAGTTTCATTCTTGACGTTAAGATCTACGTCTCCATAAAACCCAAGGTCCTTGTTCTTTAAAATTTTGGTCCAAAGTGCTATTTGACCTGTGTGATAGGATAAATGCTCCGTAACATGAACAATGTTACCGACACCGGAAAAGTTGAAGCCCTGAACATTTCTTTTACGTAAAAGTTCTTTGAGCGGAGCATCATAAAATGCCCTTTTGGCATCGGATATGGTGTCCTCGAGTTTTTTTATGAGTTCTTCCTTGGTGTAGCCGGATTCAGTTGAAAATTCTTCATCCCGTTTACGTTCATCTTCCGAATTTTGGATGGATGCAATTCCGTATTGGGTAATGTTTCCACATAAATGAAGAATGAGGTTGGCAATGCTATTGCTCGATTCGTTAGGTTTCTCCCAAACCTGCTCCTCCGATAACTGCTCCAAACAAATTTTAATCATGCGCAGGCTTTCATTCATGCGGTATCCCGCATTCCATACCAATTCTTCCTGAAGTTCTTTTTCCTTATCCATTTTCAAGAATATAACGTTCCAATTGCTTTAAACTGATCTTGCCTTCATAAATAGCTTTTCCTATGATTGTTCCTTCACAACCAATTTCGGCAAGTTTGGGGAGTTCGTCAAAGGTGGATATACCACCACTGGCAATTAAATTTAAGCCTTTTTTGGTTTCGGATAACATTTTTTGATACAAGTCGAAAGCAGGACCCTGTAACATGCCATCCTTGCTGATATCGGTACAGATAACATATTGGACACCTTCGGATTGATAATCCTGAACAAAAGGAATAAGGTCCAAATCTGATTCTTCTTGCCAACCCGAAACTGCAACTTTTTCATTATTGGCATCAGCACCCAGAATTATCTTCTCGGATCCATATGATGACAACCAGCCCAGAAAGGTTTCTCGGTCTTTTACGGCAATGCTTCCGCCCGTAATTTGCTGTGCTCCACTTTCAAAAGCGATATGTAGATCTTTATCGGATTTCAAACCACCACCAAAGTCGATTTGCAAACTGGTTTTAGATGCAATCGTCTCCAAAACTTTATGGTTGACAATATGTCTGGATTTAGCACCGTCCAAATCTACCAAATGCAAATATTGGATACCATGGGCCTCAAATTCCTTGGCGACTTCCAACGGATTTTCGTTATATACTTTTTTGGTGTTGTAATCACCTTTGGAAAGACGAACACATTTTCCGTCAATGATGTCTATGGCCGGTATCAATCTCATTTTCTAATCATATTTTACTCGTTCTATCGACATCCACATTTTTGAATTGCCTACGCTTTTAAACCCTAAAGTTTTATAAAAACTGTGGGCGTCCATTGTTTTAAGGGCAACTGTGTTAACATTTTTCACATCGGGGCGATCCAAAATATGTTGCACCAATTTTTTGCCAAGCCCTTTGCCTTTGTACGGGTCAAAAACAACGACATCCATAATATAGGCAAAAATCAGCCCGTCTGTAATAATTCTGGCATAAGCAATTTGTTCGCCTTCTTCATTATAAATGCCAAAACAAATGCTTTTTTCAATAGTCATCATCGTTTCTTCCATGGTTCTGTTTTCAGCCCAATATGTAGACGAAACTTGCTGATGAACCTTTTGGATATCCAATTTATCCTTCTCCGTTGAAATATGGAATTCCATGTCAGATAAGGGTTAAAAAATTCTTCAATATTTCACTGCCCACATCGCTGCTCTTCTCAGGGTGAAACTGGACTCCATAAAAGTTGCCTTTCTGTAAAGCAGCACTATAATTCACTTCATATTCCGAACTAGCAATTGTTTCCGGTCCAATCGGAGCATAAAAACTATGTACCAAATAGATATAGGATTTCTCAGCAATGTTTGTGAACAGCTCACTTTTTAAATTTGAAATCTGGTTCCATCCAATTTGAGGAACCTTTACTTTATTAGAGAATTTTACCACATCCAAATCAAAAATACCCAACCCCTCTGTACTTCCTTCTTCGGATGAATGACACATGAGCTGCATGCCCAAGCAAATGCCCAGAACAGGTTGTTTCAGGGTTGGAATCACCTTATCCAATCCGGTTGCTTTCAATTTGGCCATCGCGGAACTCGCTTCCCCCACTCCAGGAAAGATAACTTTATCGGCATTTTTAATTTCTTCGGCATCGTTACTTAAAACAGCTTTGTATCCTAGCCGCTTTATGGCAAACATGATACTTTGAATATTGCCTGCTCCGTAATCGATTATTACAATTTTCATAACATCCCTTTAGTTGATGGCAATACCATTTTTTCCGCATCCCGTTTTACTGCCATTTTAATGGACTTGGCAAATGCCTTGAAGATGGCCTCGATTTTATGGTGTTCGTTCGTGCCTTCGGCTTTGATATTCAAATTGGCTTTGGCACCGTCCGTGAAGGATTTAAAAAAGTGCATGAACATTTCCGTGGGCATATCCCCTACTTTTTCACGCTTGAATTCGGTGTCCCAGACCAACCAATTACGTCCGCCAAAGTCAATGGCTACTTGTGCTAGGCAATCATCCATTGGCAAAGCAAAACCATAGCGCTCTATACCCAATTTGTTGCCCAATGCTTTGGAAAACAACTCGCCCAAAGCAATAGCGGTATCCTCGATAGTATGATGTTCGTCCACCTCTAAATCGCCAACTACCTTGATATCCAAATCCATTTGACCGTGCCGGGCCAATTGGTCCAGCATATGGTCAAAAAAGGCCAGACCTGTGTTGATGTCACTTTTTCCGGTTCCATCTAGGTTTATCTTGATTTGAATATCGGTCTCATTTGTTTTTCTTGATATTTCCGCTAACCGGTTCTCTAATTTCAGGAACTCGTAGATTTTCTGCCAATCACTGCTTTCCAGAGCGATATGGTCATCCAATTCTTCACGTTTTACAGTGATTTCCCCTGTACCCAAATGAGTTTCATCGTTAATGAATATTCCTTTGGCGCCAAGGTTTTTGGCCAATTCCACATCGGTCAAACGGTCACCGATCACAAAGGAGTTTTCCAAATCATATTCCTCGGAAAAATAAGAGGTCAGCATGCCGGTTCCTGGTTTACGGGTGTCTGCATTGTCTTTTGGGAATGTCCTGTCGATAAAAACATTGTCGAACACCACTCCTTCATTTTCAAAAGATTTGATGATGAAGTTGTGTATGGGCCAAAACGTATCCTCTGGAAAAATATCGGTACCCAACCCATCTTGGTTGGTAATCATCACCAATTCATAATCCAGTTCCTTGGCAATTTTGCCCAAATAGGTAAAGGCCTTGGGATAAAAAACCATTTTTTCAAAGGCGTCTATCTGCTCATCGGCAGTCTCCTTGATGATGGTTCCATCACGATCAATGAATAGTACTTTTTTGCCCATTAGTTCAATTCTTTTAAAATGGCTATCAATTTTTTGTTCTCCTCTGGTGTGCCAACGGTAAACCGCAGTGTGTTTTCACAGAGTGGCTGTGTACTTCGGTTACGCACCACAACCTGTTTTTTTAATAATTGTTCGTAGCGTTTGTTGGCATCGTCCACCTTGGCCAATACAAAATTGGCGTCGGTTGGATATAAAACTTCCACAAAGTCCAAACGGCGCAATGCTTTGATCAAATCTGCTCTTTCGTTGAGAATCCGTTGCACCTCTTGATTGACCAAATCTTGGTTCAATACACGCTGTAAAGCCCGTTGCTGCGTTAATTGATTGACGTTATATGGAGGCTTGATTTTATTTAAAACACCAATGATTTCCTCGGATGCATAGCATATTCCCAACCGGATACCTGCCAATCCATAAGCTTTGGACAAGGTTTGGGTCACGATTAAATTAGGGTACTTGTTGAGTTGCGACAACCAACTTTCATCTTTTGAAAAATCGATGTAGGCCTCATCAATGACCACTAAACCTTTAAAGGATTTCAGTAATTTTTGAATTCCTTCTTTTTTGAAAGAGTTTCCCGTGGGGTTGTTCGGCGAACAAATAAAAAGCAATTTGGAGTTGGAATCCACCGCCTTTAAAATTTCATCCACGTTGGGTTCAAAATCAGAGGTTAGCAATACTTCTTTGTTCTCCACTGCATTGATGCCTGCCAGCACCTTATACATTCCGTAAGTGGGCGGCAAAGTGATGATGTTATCCTTATTCGGTTCACAGAATGCCCGGTAAATCAAATCCAGTACCTCGTCACTGCCATTGCCCAGTAAAATTTGGTTTTCCGATACTCCTTTTTGTTCCGACAAAAGCGATTTTAAGCTTCGTTGGTATGGGTCTGGGTAGCGGTTGACCCCATTATCAAACGGGTTTTCATTGGCGTCCAAAAATATCATCTCAGAGCCATCGGAAACATACTCGTCCCGTGCCGAAGAGTACGGCTGCAGCATAAGAACCGACTCCCTGACCAATTTATTTAGATCAAAACCTTCCATTATTTCAAACTTTTTAATCTAAGGGTCACTGCATTTTTATGTGCTTGCAATCCTTCGGCTTCGGCCATCAACTCAATAGCACTTCCAATGCCTTGGATGCCTTTTTCGGATATTTTTTGAAAGGTCATACTCTTCATAAAACTATCCAGATTTACACCGCTGTATTGTTTCGCGTAGCCATTGGTCGGCAAGGTGTGATTGGTCCCCGATGCATAGTCGCCTGCACTTTCCGGGGTATAGTTTCCAATAAAAACCGAACCTGCATTTTGGATGTTCTCTATATAAAATGCCTCATTTTCTACACAAACAATAAAGTGTTCCGGACCATATTCGTTGATGAGTTGCAAAGCTTCTTGGTCGTCTTTGACCAGGATCAGCTTGCTGTTGCCAACGGATTTCCGGGCAATTTCTTTTCGAGGCAGCTGTTGTAACTGGTTTTCAATTTCTTTTTCAACCGCTTCAACCAAGTTTTCTGATGTAGAAACCAAAATCACTTGGCTATCTGCACCATGCTCGGCCTGACTAAGCAAATCCGAGGCTACGAATGCTGCATTGGCTGAGTCATCCGCTACCACTAATAACTCACTTGGACCCGCAGGCATATCGATTGCCACGCCATGTTTTGTGGCCAATTGCTTTGCAACGGTCACATATTGGTTCCCAGGGCCAAATATTTTATACACTTTCGGAATGCTCTCCGTGCCAAATGTCATTCCCGCAATGGCCTGGATGCCTCCAACCTTAAATATTTGCGTTACCCCACACAATTGGGCCGCATATAAAATCGTTGGATCGATATCGCCATTTTTGTCTGGTGGACTACAAAGTACAATTTCTTTACACCCAGCAAGTTTGGCCGGAATGGCCAACATTAAAATGGTTGAGAACAGTGGTGCTGTGCCCCCGGGAATGTAAAGCCCAACTTTGTTAATGGGACGTTTCTCTTGCCAGCACTTCACACCGGGCATGGTTTCAACGTCAACTTTTGATGTTATTTGCGCAGCATGAAACTTCTCAATATTTGATTTAGAGAGCATTATGGCCTGTTTCAAGGCATCGGAAACGGTTTCGTTGGCCCTTTCAATTTCGGCATTTGTCACCAAAAGGGAATCTAATGAAACCTTGTCAAATTGAGCTGTATATTTTTTGATGATGGCATCGCCATCTGCTTGCACCTCTTTAAAGATACTGTTTACAATCTCCTCAATATCGGAAACGGTCTGGGTAGGGCGCTTTAAAATGTCCTCCCATTCCTTTTGTTGTGGATAGTTGATACGTTGCATTACAATACCATTTTTTCAATTGGACAAACCAAAATTCCTTCCGCGCCAGCTGCTTTCAGCTCATCGATAACTTCCCAAAAGGTCTCCCTGTTGATGACGGTGTGCACGGAGCTCCACCCTTCTTCTGCCAAAGGCAAGACCGTGGGACTTCGCATTCCCGGAAGTATGGAGATGATCTTATCCAGTTTGTCGTTTGGGGCATTCATCAAAACATATTTGTTCTGGCGAGCCTGTAACACTGACTTGATCCTGAACTGGATTTTCTTCAACAGTTCCTTGCGCTCTTCAGAAATGGTAGGCGATACCGCCAATACGGCCTCACTTTTCAGCATTACCTCCACTTCTTTCAGATTATTTTTAAAGAGTGTACTGCCACTGGAAACAATATCACAAATTCCATAAGCCAAGCCAATATTTGGAGCAATTTCCACCGAACCGTTGATAATGTGCAAATCAGCTGTCACACCTTTTGCGGCCAAGTATTCCTTGACCGTATTCGGGTACGAAGTGGCTATCTTTTTACCTTCAAAATCCTTGATGGAATTATAGTTTACACTCTTTGGTACAGCGAGTGAAACACGGCATTTGGAAAAATTCAAACGTTCTGCAATGGAAATATCCTTTCCTTTTTCAATCAAAACATTTTCACCGATAATGGCAATGTCCACTACCCCATCCCTTAAATATTGGGGGATATCCCCATTACGTAAATAAAATACTTCCAAAGGAAAGTTTCGGGAGGTAGCTTTCAACTGATCCTTCCCATTGTCGATGGAAATGCCGCAGTCTTTTAAGATTGCGAGGGAATCCTCGTTTAATCGGCCACTTTTTTGAACAGCAATTCTAATTTTTGTCATTTTTCAATCGTTTTGTCTGAAAAAACCAAAAGGGGTACAAAAAATAAACCCGTTTGATTTCTCAAACGGGTTAGAATATATTTTAAAAACAACAATACATTTCTATCTCGCTTGAGGGCAAGTATAAAAATGATGATGTGTGTTTTTGTTTCTCATGATAGTTCAAAAATAGAACATATTTTTATATCAAAAAAGGGGAATTTAGTTATTTCCCAAGATTAGTGGCAATCCACTATCTCCAGATCCCACTATCACTGTCTTGGCATTTGGGGATTCTGCCAACTTCAATGTTGCATCTATACCCTTGTCCTGTAATATCTTATCCGTTAAAGAAGCACTTAAAATACGGTTGGCATCGGCCTTACCTTGTGCTTCAATTCGAACTTTTTCAGCTTCTTTTTCTGCCGTTACCAGTCTAAATTCATATTCCAAAGACTCTTGTTCTTGTTTTAATTTACGTTCAATAGCGTCCTTGATGGTTGCCGGTAAGGTTACATCCCTAACCAAAATTTCGTTCAATTGAATATATTGCCCATCCACAATGTTTTTGGTTTCCTCAAAAATCTCTTGCTGAATGGCATCCCTTTTACTGGAGTATAATTGTTCTGGGGTATACCTACCCACAACACTACGCGCAGCAGATCTAATGGCGGGAAGCAGAATACGGTCTTTGTATTGCTCACTTTTTTCTTGGTGGAGTTTTCCTAAAAATTCATATTTAGGCTGAAACCAGGCAGAAGCATCCAATTGAATATCCAGTCCATTAGAGGAAAGAACCTTCATTTTTTCAAAAACCTCTTGTTGTCTTACTTCATAAATAAAGACGTTATTCCAAGGTGCCACCAAGTGGAAACCTTCTCCCAATGGAGGCTCATCGGTAACTACACCGCCTCCAAAAGTTTTGTAGAGTACACCAGCCTCACCGGATCCGATGGTAATAGCTGATTTTGAAATAATAATAATCAAAAAAATAATCGCTGCCAATGCTGGTAACGCAATCTTTGGTAATCTATCCATTAGTATATGGTTTTATATTAGTCCATTATATTTTCTGATAAACCATTCCAAGGTTAAGGAAAGTGCTATCAGTCCGAGTAAAATACGGAAATCTATTAAAGATACAACATTATCTCTGCTCTTTTGAACGGGAAGGAATTCTTGGGACGTTGATAAATTGGTCTGTAGTTCTTCCAACTTGTCCAAATAATATACCTGCCCCTTGTTTTTGATGGCCAGACGCTCCATTTTTTTATAATTGGCCGAAATCAATTGCTTTTCTGGATTAAAATCCATTATACTAAAAGTTCCCGAGCGGTTGAGGTTTTCGTCCTGAACCGTTACGGTAAACTCGTATTCCCCTGCTTCCAAATCGCTTAAATCCACTTCGTAAAAAGAGCCTTTCAACAACATTGGCGAGACCCGTGAAAAATCGTTTTCCTTACCCTTTATGTTGATGGAAATGTTGGCATTGGAATCGAATTGATAGCTTTCATCAAAATAAGAGGCTCTGACCTTGGCCATGCCGGCATTGTCAAAAACCAGTTCGTAATCCAGTTCCAAACGGTTTCTTTGTTTATTGGAGCTGAGATACACCATTAAATTTCCCATCAATTCATCAAAAGTATCAAAGCCTTGCTCATTTCGGTACACCTGTGCGCGCCAGCGCCAAATATCCTCCCCAAAGAGGACAGCTTCCTTGGTATTGGATTCTGTTAAAATAGCAAACAAGGGTTTTTCCAAATTGATGCCCTGCAGTTGCTGGTATACTAAAATCTCGCTATCCTTGTTCAGTTGAATATCCGCTAGGGTCCCTTTAAGGGGCGGGAACCCATCCAGTGTAAAATCACCAAGGCCAAACAACCCGAAGGTATTGTTTAAAACGGGTAGAATATCTTCTGTTTGTCCACTGCCCGAAATGGTAAAACTTTCTTGAACACTATTTAAAAAGTTCCAATCCGTTTTACTTCCCGTGATAGTAAAATAATTAGCTCCGGAATTGCTCAGATATTCGTAAACACTCCTGAAATTACGGTTGGGCTGATATAAGATCAGTAATCCCATATCTTCCAATTCAGATTCACTGGCAGTGGGTTTTAAAAGGGTTACGGAGCGTTGCTCGTTGGATTCAATGGATTTTTTCAGCGCTCCAATATCGGGGTGCAGCATATCGGAGATGATGGCCACGTTGGTTTTTTCATCAATCACCTCGATGGCGGTTTCTTTGGAGTTGTTGGCAGTATTGCGCTCATTTTGCAAAGACTCTACTTCAATTTTGATGGTCTTGAAGCCAACGCTCTGTGCCTCGACCAAGGTGTTCAAAGTTTGACTGTTCTTAGTTTCGCTAAGTTTGATTCGTTCTTGATGTACTCTATTCCCATTAATGGAAACGGTTACGGTACTGGATATCGGTCGGTTTCCCTGGTATCGAATAGTGGATTCTATAGGGAAGCTATTCCGCAAAAAAGCATATTTGTTGACATTGATGAGCCCAACGGAAATATCTTCATACTGTGTGGTATCCCCTATTACCACAGGGTGAACGTTTGAATTTTTATTCAGAGTAATGTATTCGTAATCCCTACCAAGGGTTTGATTTCCATCAGAAAACAGCACTATGGCATTGTTTCCGTTAACAAAAACATCGTTCAACGTAGAGAGTGCATTGGAAATATTGGTATTTCCTTCATCAAATTGGATAGAGTCGGTGGCAGCAATGACATTTCCAAACCCGTATTGATGAATGGTAAACCGCTGGCTAATATCATCATTCCCTTTGATTTGTTCCACAGCTTTGGTAACTTCTTCTTCGGAAGAAGCATCTTCCATAGAGATGGAATTGTCCACCAACAAAATCAAATTCGCTTTTTCAACAAAATACTCCTTGCTGACGAACTTTGGGTTGATCAAAAGCAAAAGGCCGCAAAACAAGGTAATAAACCTTAGTGCGGCCAAAATAAACTTAAGTGAACCCTTTTTTCCAGGGTTTTTATAGAAGTATTGAAAATAGACAAGCGTAAGCGCGGCAGCAACTGCTAAAACAATAAAAAATACCGTGCTCAACTCCATTCATCTATGTTAACATTCCACCATCAACGTTCAAAACCTGCCCTGTAACGTAGTCGGATAGGTCCGAAGCCAAAAACACGCAGGCATTGGCAACGTCTTCAGGGCTTCCGCCACGTTTCAAAGGAATACCTTCTCTCCAACCTTGAACAGTTTTTTCATCCAGCTTCTCGGTCATTTCTGTTTCAATAAAACCTGGAGCAATGGCATTGCAGCGAATGTTTCTAGATCCCAATTCCAAAGCTACGGACTTTGTAAAACCTATCATGCCCGCTTTGGAGGCAGCATAGTTGGTCTGTCCGGCATTACCTTTCACCCCTACCACACTGCTCATATTGATAATTGAGCCTTTGCGCTGCTTCAGCATGGTGCGCTGTACAGCTTTGGTCATATTAAATACGGATTTTAGGTTGATTTCAATTACTTTATCGAAATCCTCTTCCCCCATTCGCATCAACAAGTTATCCTTGGTAATCCCTGCGTTATTGATCAACACATCAATTTTACCATCAAAATCTTCTAAAACCTTGGCCACTAATGCTTCAGATTCCTCAAAACTGGCGGCATTACTTTTATAGGCCTTTGCCTTTACGCCCATTTCGGTCAATTCCTTTTCCAATTCCAAGGCCGGAGCTTCACTGGAACTATAGGTGAATGCCACATTTGCTCCGTGCTTTGCAAATACTTGGGCAATTCCTTTGCCAATTCCCCTACTGGCTCCTGTTATAATTACGTTTTTCCCTTCCAAAAGTTTCATCTGTTGATATTTATTTGTTTAACAGTCAGGTATAATAGCCAACTAAAACCTTGGTTGATATCCAAAATTTCCATGGCTCATTCATACAATGATTGTGTTTGAATGGTTATTAACCAAATATAGTTGTTGTTTTATGTTTAGACGAAAAAAAATCCCGCATAAAACGGGATTTAGTATGGTTTTAACGGTTGGTTACCCAACCACTTCCTTAACTTTTACGCCTATTTCGGCAGGTGAATCCACTACGTGGATACCACAATCCCGCATGATTTTTTTCTTGGCTTGGGCCGTATCATCGCTACCGCCCACAATGGCACCGGCGTGTCCCATGGTACGTCCAGCAGGTGCTGTTTCTCCAGCGATAAAACCAACAACTGGTTTTTTACTACCGCTTTCTTTGTACCATTTTGCTGCTTCGGCTTCCAATTGACCACCAATTTCCCCAATCATCACAACACATTCGGTTTCTGGGTCATTTATTAAAAGCTCAACAGCTTGTTTCGTCGTAGTTCCGATGATGGGGTCACCACCAATTCCAATGGCTGTGGTGATTCCCAACCCTTGACGAACTACTTGGTCGGCAGCCTCGTATGTAAGTGTTCCGGATTTTGAAACAATCCCCACTTTTCCTTTTTTGAAGACAAATCCTGGCATAATACCAACTTTGGCCTCACCTGGGGTAATTACACCTGGACAGTTTGGACCGATCAATGTACAGTCCATATCCTTGATATAATCATTGGCTTTTACCATATCCGCTACGGGAATACCTTCGGTAATGGTTATGATCACCTTGATTCCTGCATCGGCAGCTTCCATAATGGCATCCGCAGCAAATGCGGGTGGAACAAAAATAATAGTGGTGTCGGCACCAACTTCTTTTACAGCATCTTCCACTGTATTGAAAACTGGTTTTCCCAAATGTTCTTGACCACCTTTACCTGGGGTCACACCACCAACTACGTTGGTTCCATATTCAATCATTTGTTCGGCATGGAAGGTTCCTTCACTACCTGTAAATCCTTGTACAATTATGTTTGAATCCTTGTTTACTAAGACGCTCATATATTTAACTTAATGTAGAGATACAAAAATATGGTTTACTAAAGTTTTTTTCTATTGATTTCTTAAATCTTTTTCAGTTTTTTCAAGATTTCTGGAATCTTTTTGATAGATGCGATTTGTTTGAGTTTTTCACGTGCTTCCTCGGCCGGGTAACCAAAATAGGTTTTGCCCCCTTCAAGTGATTTTGAAATACCTGATTGTGCCAAGATCACCGCTTTTTTACCGATTGTGGCCCCACTTGTGATACCTACTTGTCCCCAAAGGGTGACTTCATCCTCAATAACGCAGCAACCTGCAATTCCCACATGGGATGCAATCAAACATTTTTTTCCGATGACGGTGTCGTGCCCCACTTGGATTTGGTTGTCCAATTTGGCACCCTCCTTAATAGTGGTTGAACCGGTTACTCCTCGATCAATGGTGCATCCGGCTCCGATATCCACATTGTCCCCGATAACGACGTTTCCTCCGGAAAGCAATCTATCAAAGCCTTCGGGCCTGTTTTTGTAGTAGAACGCATCCGCTCCCAAAACGGTTCCTGCATGGATAATTACATTATCGCCAAGCAAACATCCATCATAAATGGTCACGTTCGGATGGATTACGCAGTTTTTACCGATTTTCACGTGGTTCCCGATAAAAACGTTGGGCTGAACAATGGTCCCCTCGCCTATCTGGGCTGAATCAGCAATGGAAGAGGCTGCCGTTTCAAAAGGTTTGAAATAACGGGTCAGTTTGTTGAAATCCCTAAAAGGATCGTCCGAAACCAGCAATGCCTTGCCTTCGGGGCACTCTACCTCTTTATTGATGAGTACCACCGTAGCTTTGGATTGCAGGGCTTTGTCATAATATTTGGGATGATCCACAAATACAATGTCACCTTCTTCCACTACATGGATTTCATTCATGCCCAATACCGGGAAAGCATCATCCCCCACAAAATCGGCATCAATGATTTCCGATATTTCTTTTAAGGTATAGGTTTTAGGGAATTTCATGTAGGCTACTCTTTGGCACGTTCCAAATAGGCTGCTTTCTCCGTATCAATTTTAATTTTGTCGCCTTCATTGATGAAAAGCGGTACATTGATCGTTGCTCCTGTCTCCACAGTAGCTGGTTTGGTAGCATTTGTAGCGGTATTCCCTTTTACGCCCGGCTCGGTATGGGTTACTTCCAATACCACACTTGCTGGCATTTCCACGGAAAGGGGCATATTGTCCTCTGCGTTGAATATAATTGTCACCACTTCACTTTCTTTCAACAGGTCGGAAGCATCCAAAGCATCTTTTTGCAAAGCGATCTGGGTGTAATCGTCCGTGTTCATAAAGTGGTAGGTTTCCCCATCATTGTATAGAAATTGATAGGAACGTGTCTCTACACGAACATCCTCGATTTTGTGACCTGCAGAAAATGTATTGTCAACTACCTTGCCGGTAGTCACACTTTTTAATTTTGTACGGACAAAAGCTGGTCCCTTACCTGGTTTTACATGAAGAAACTCTACAATCTTGTAGATATCGTTGTTGTACCTAATGCACAATCCTTTTCTTATATCAGAAGTACTTGCCATAAATTTAATTTGAACTAAAATAACCTTTCATAATTCCACGCTGCGAATCTCTTATAAATTGAAGGATTTCGTCTCTCTCCGGAGTTGCCTCCATCTCAGCTTCAATAATGGATGCCGCTTGGGAATTATTATAGTTTTGTTGATATAGTAGTCTGTAAATATTTTGAATCTCACGAATTTTGTCGGATTCGAAACCTCTTCTTCGCAATCCAATTGAATTAATGCCCACATACGAAAGAGGCTCTCTTGCTGCCTTCACGTACGGAGGTACATCTTTACGAACCAAGGAACCGCCTGTTACAAAAGCGTGGTTTCCAATGGATACAAACTGGTGCACGGCAACCATTCCCGCCAAAACTACATTTTGACCAATGGTAACGTGTCCTGCCAAGGTTGAATTGTTGCTGAAAATACAACCATCACCCACTAAGCAATCGTGTGCAATGTGACAATAGGCCATGATCAAACAATTGTTTCCGATCACCGTTTTCATGCGGTCGGAAGTACCTTTGTTGATGGTAGCACACTCACGAATAGTGGTATTGTCCCCAATGTGGACCGTGGTATCCTCGCCTTGGTATTTTAAGTCTTGTGGCATTGCGGAAATTACTGCGCCGGGGAAAATACTACAGTTTTTCCCGATACGGGCGCCTTCCATAATGGTTACGTTGGAACCAATCCACGTGCCCTCGCCAATAGTGACGTTGTTGTGTATTGTGGTGAAGGGCTCGATTACCACGTTTTTGGCAATTTTGGCCCCTGGATGTACATATGCTAATGGTTGGTTCATCTACGAATCTGTATTTTTTGTTTTCACGATTTGGGCCATCAACTCGGCTTCGGATACCAATTTCCCATTGGCATACGCATAAGCTTGCATGTGGCAGATTCCTCTTCGGATGGGAGAAATCAAATCGCATTTAAATATTAAAGTATCCCCGGGAACTACTTGTTGTTTAAACTTTACCTTGTCGATCTTCATAAAGAAAGTCAGATAGTTTTCCGGGTCCGGAACTGTACTCAGCACAAGAATACCTCCTGTTTGAGCCATGGCTTCCACCTGCAACACACCTGGCATTACAGGAGCTCCGGGAAAGTGGCCCACGAAGAACGGTTCGTTCATGGTCACATTTTTCACTCCCACTACATGGGTGTCGGAGAGTTCCAAAATTTTATCCACCAATAAAAATGGAGGGCGGTGAGGCAACCTAGCCATGATTTCATTCACGTCCATTAATGGCTCTTGATTTAAATCATAACTGGGAACCTTGTTCCTTTTCTCTATTTTAATGATTTTGGATAGTTTTTTCGCAAACTGGGTGTTCACAAAATGTCCTGGCTTGTTGGCAATGACTTTACCCCGAATACGGGTTCCGGCCAAGGCCAGATCTCCGATTACATCCAGCAGTTTGTGCCGTGCAGCTTCATTGGGGTGGTGCAGGGTCAAGTTATCCAGAATACCGTTTGGCTTAACAGATAGCTTCTCTTTGCCAAAGGCTTTTTCCAGTTTTTTCATTGTGGATTCCGATATTTCCTTATCCACATACACAATGGCATTGTTTAGGTCCCCCCCTTTGATCAGGCCATTTTCCAGCAACATTTCCAATTCATGAAGAAAACTAAAGGTACGGGAATCCGCAATCTGTTCCTTAAAGTCGGACATTTTCTCCAAAGTGGCGTTCTGGGTACCTAAAACTTTGGTCCCGAAATCCACCATGGTCGTTACTTGATATTCATCGGCAGGTATGATGGTGATTTCACTTCCTGTTGTTTCATCTTTATAGGAAATCACATCTTTTACCACATATTCTTCCCGCTCTTGCTCCTGTTCCACGATACCTGCTTCTTCCAGTGCTTCCACAAAAAATTTGGAAGAACCGTCCATAATGGGAGGTTCTGGAGCATCGAGTTCAATCAATACATTATCGATGTCCAACCCCACAAGTGCAGCAAGCACGTGTTCCGAGGTATGTATCTTAACACCGTTCTTTTCCAAATTGGTCCCGCGTTGGGTATTTACCACATAATTGGCATCTGCCTCGATTATGGGCTCACCTTCCAAATCAATTCTTTTGAACGCAAAACCGTGGTTCTCGTCCGCAGGAAGAAAACTCATGGTTACCTGTTCCCCTGTATGCAGTCCTACACCTTGTAGCGTTACCTTTTTTGCTATGGTGCGTTGTTTGTTACTTGGTTTGCTCACCTTCAACTCTTTTTTCTATGTTGGAGATTTGATTTGCCAATTTCGGCAAATTCTTAAAGTGTACATATGATTTGTTGAAGTCCCCATAGTTCAATGCTGGCGATCCTTGGAGTACTTCATCATCTTTTACGTTTCTTCCGATTCCGGATTGGGCCTGAATGCGGACCCTGTCACCTATAGTGATATGGCCTACAATACCGACTTGACCCCCGATCAGACAGTTTTTTCCGATTTTAGTAGAGCCTGCAACCCCTGTTTGTGCAGCAATTGCGGTATGTTCGCCTATTTCAACGTTATGTGCTATCTGGATTTGATTGTCCAACTTAACACCTTTTCTTAAAATGGTAGAACCTAATGTTGCCCGATCAATTGTGGTTCCTGCACCCACATCTACATTGTCTTCTATAATAACATTACCGGTCTGTGGTACTTTGCTGTACTCGCCATCCGAATTCGGTGTGAATCCAAATCCATCTGCTCCGATAATCGCTCCTCCATGGATTACACAATTGTTGCCAATAATGGTCTCGGAATATATTTTGGCACCCGCAAAGACAATAACGTTATCGCCTATACTCACATTGTCTCCAATATAAGCGTTGGGATATACCTTTACATTGTTGCCAATTTTCACGTTCTCCCCCAAATAGGCAAAGGCACCAAGGTAAAAAGCTTCTCCGTAGCTGGCGCTTTCGGAAATATAGCAAGGGTTCTCCATCCCTACCTTGTTATTTTTAACCTGATTGTAGTATTCCAGTAATTTGGAGAAAGATTTATATGCATCATCCACTTTTATCAGTGTGGTAGAAACGGACTGTTCAGGAACAAAATCTTTGTTTACAATAGTTATGGATGCCTTGGTGGAATAGATATAAGATGTGTATTTTGGATTTGCCAAAAAGGTCAATGATCCTTTTTCACCTTCCTCGATCTTGGACAATTTATGGACAGCGATTTGAGGATTTCCCTCAACTTCCCCTTCTAAGATTCCGGCAATTTGGGTAGCTGTAAATTTCATTGGTGCAAAAGTAACAAAATTTGTTAAACGGCTTTCTTCGGATAGCAGCTATAATATTTGGTAACGGTTTTTGCCAATGCTTTTAAGCTAAGCTGGTCCGACTCTTTTAAAACATCTGAAATTTTACCGTTCTTTTTTAAAATTCTAATGGCTTCGTCTTTACTGTATGCCTTGTTCGATATTTCACCTTGAAACACAAAATTTGAAGCATCCTCCACGGAAAGGCCGTACTTGTCTATGATCCAATCAAGTTTCTCATTCAATTTTTCAGTGGTCAGTGGTCTCTTTTTCACCTTTACATGAAGCAATCTTCTGTCCAACAACATCTCACACAGCTTGGAAAGCACAAAATCATCATGAAATCGCCAACTTTTCAGGGCGCCAAGAATATCGATGTCATCAAGTTCGGCAAAAGTTTTTAAAACTTCAGCATCAAAGGTTAAAGTACCGTTTTGTTGTAGAAAAAACAACAATGGTCGACTACCCTCCAAGTTATCGCCTTTACTCAGTAATAGTCTTGCTCGCTGCATAATTCGGACAAGCAATTGCTCTGCGACCAAACCTGTTTTGTGAAGATATACCTGCCAATACATAAATCTACGGGCCATCAAAAACTTCTCTACGGCATAAATAGCCTTCTCTTCCACCACCAAAGTGCCATCCACTACATTAAGCATGGAAATTAACCGGTCGGAATTAATGTTTCCTTCGGTAACCCCTGAGTAAAAACTATCCCGTTTAAGGTAATCCAAACGATCCATGTCCAATTGACTGGACACCAATTGATTTAAAAATGGTTTCGCGTAATCTCCCTGAAAAATGGAAATGGCCAGATCCAACTGTCTATTGAATTCCTTGTTCAGCTCTTTCATGAATTTCAAAGAAATCTGTTCATGACTGATATCCTCAGCTACAAAACCTTCAAGCGCATGTGAGAATGGTCCATGACCAATATCGTGCAGCAAAATAGCACACAACAACCCCTTTTCTTCCTCTGGTGTGATTTCAATTTTCTTTAACCTTAAAACCTGTATGGCCTTGGTCATTAAGTGCATACTGCCCAGCGCATGATGAAATCGAGTGTGGTGCGCTCCGGGATATACCAAATAGGACAGCCCCATTTGGGATATTCGTCTCAGCCTTTGAAAGTAAGGGTGCGAGATCAGACTAAAAATTAGTTCGTTGGGAGTTCCAATAAAACCGTAAATTGGATCGTTGAAAACATTAAGCTTATTGGTTTTTACCAAAGTTTTTTGTTTTAATTCCCACAAAGATAACTACTATATGAACAAGATAACAATTCTTTGGGTCGATGATGAAATAGACCTATTAAAACCTCACATATTATTTCTGGAAAGCAAGGGATATAAAGTGGTGACCAGTCAAAGTGGACAGGATGCCATCGAAGAGATCAAGGGAACTTTTTTCGACATTGTTTTTTTAGATGAAAATATGCCGGGCCTATCAGGATTGGAAACCTTGACCGAGATAAAAAAGTACGATGGGTCTATTCCTGTGGTGATGATCACCAAGAGTGAAGAGGAATACATCATGGACGAAGCTATCGGTTCCAAAATTGCGGATTACCTTATAAAACCTGTTAACCCCAATCAAATTTTGCTTTCGCTTAAAAAGAGTTTGGACAATTCCCGTTTGGTATCCGAGAAAACTACAGCCAATTACCAACAGGAGTTCCGAAAAATCGCCATGGACCTTTCCATGATCAATACACAGGAAGAATGGGTGGACCTTTATAAAAAATTGATTTATTGGGAACTTGAGCTGGAGCAAATCGAAGATTCTGGCATGTTCGAGATATTGGAGTCCCAAAAAGTGGAGGCCAATTCGCAGTTTGGAAAGTTTGTGGACAAAAACTACAAAAATTGGTTCAAAGATGGCGATGCCCCTGTAATGTCCCACACCCTGTTCAAAAATAAAATTCAGCCCGAATTGGAAGACAACAAAACCTTGTTGGTGGTCATAGATAATTTAAGGTACGACCAATGGCTCGCTTTTGAGAAAACGCTCTCGGTCCATTACAAAAAGAAACAAGAATGCGCTTATTTCAGTATTCTTCCAACAGCTACACAGTATGCCCGTAATGCGTTGTTTTCTGGACTAATGCCCTCGGAAATGGAAAAACGTTATCCGGATTGGTGGAAAAACGATACCGATGAGGGCGGCAAAAACCTGCATGAAGCAGAGTTCTTGGGAGAACAGTTAAAACGATTGGGGCTGGACCTCAATTGGGAATATCATAAAATCAGCAACCTTAAACAGGGGAAACAATTGGCCTCTAATTTTAAATCACAAAAGGACAACGACCTTACTGTGGTTGTCTACAATTTTGTGGATATGCTCTCCCACTCCAAAACAGAAATGGAAGTGGTAAAGGAACTTGCCTCCAACGATAAAGCGTACAGGTCGCTTACTTTGAGCTGGTTCAAGAATTCGCCCTTATTGGACATCATACAGCAGGCACAGGATTTGGGCATGAAGCTGATACTGACCACGGACCACGGTACCATCAATGTGAAACAGCCCTCCAAAGTAATAGGAGACCGAGAAACGAGCTTAAACCTTCGCTATAAAACCGGACGGAGCCTTACGTATCAAGACAAAGATGTTTTGGCCACCAAAAACCCACAGGAAATTCACTTGCCGAACATTAACTTGAGCAGTAGTTTCATTTTTGCGAAGAACGATCTGTTTTTTGCATACCCGAACAACTATAATCATTATGTGAGCTATTACCGGAATACCTATCAGCATGGGGGTGTTTCTTTAGAGGAAATGATTGTTCCTTTTGTAGTTTTGGACCCAAAATAAGACTGGAGTGAAGCAAACTTTTCAATTGAATGAGATTCAAGAGATAGCCAAAGAATTATTGCACAAGGCACCAAATAAGATTCTTTGCCTGTATGGCAATATGGGTGTCGGCAAGACCACATTGGTCAAAGCTTTGGTTAAAGAGCTTGGTGCCGTGGATGTGGCCAACAGCCCTACCTTTGGTTTGGTAAATGAGTATTATGACGAAAATGACACGCCCCTGGCCTACCATTTTGATTTTTACAGGTTAAATGATGAAATGGAAGCCTTGGACATGGGGTTTGAGGATTATTTGAGTACCGATGCATGGTTGTTTATAGAATGGCCCGATAAAATCTCTTCCTTACTTCCAGAAGACGCTGTACGTGTATTCTTGCAGTTTATCGAGGAAAACACTCGTTCAATCGAGTTAAATGTTTCTTAAAAAGCAATCAATATATCTTCAGAGAAATTATTGCACAGAACAAGCCGATTTCGATAAAAGGACTGTTTTTTACGTTTAAATTCCAATTTTATCGATAAAAGGCATGGTTAGTTGAAATATTTTCCTACATTTGTTTTGTGAATGAATTCATTTATTAACCAAAAACTCTTTTACGATGAACACTAAAAAAGTTTTTTTTGGATTGCTAGCCGTTGCATTTTTGGCAATGACCGCTGTTTCAACCAGCACTATTTCCATTGACAAGGATCAAACAACTAGCATTAGAAAAGATCAGCTAAAAAAGCTTTAGTAATCTTTTTCCAAACCGAAACAATAATCCCTTTTTTCGAGAAGGGATTATTTTTTTTACAATAATCTTTCATTTTTATAGTTATCTACAACAATGAAGGATAAAACTAGGATTAGGAAAAAGTTTGTAATCGAAGGGGTGGTAGCATTATTCATTGCTATTTCTCCCATACTTTTTTATGGGTATAAGTATTTACCGGTAGGTACGGATACATGGACTTTTTTAGGTATTGAGTTTACGGACAATGGGTTTGACAATGATGTAAGTCTAGCTTTCTATTATTACTTAAACAAATTGGTGCCCTTGCTTCTTTTGGTCATATGGTTCGTTACCTCTAAAAATTGGTGGTACCATGCTATTTTGATTCCTATTGCCATGTACAGTTTTCAATTGTACACCGTATTGAATTATACCAATAGCGAGCGAATAGATGAAAACGAAATTCTTTATGTTATTGCCGTGACTATGGTCGTGGTTCCCATAGTGTATTTTATTAGGGTAAAACTGGTGGATAAGCACGTCCACGGAATAGACCTGGAAGCCATGGATACAGAACTTCAAATCCTTAAAGAAAAAGAGGAATTGCGCAAGGAACGTGAGAAACTGGAACAACGACAAAAGACGGTGTCAAAAAAAATGTAAATTTGTTTTAATACCCTATGGTATTTTGAATAGATTTACCCTTTTATGAGCCAAGCTTCCTCTCCATTTAGCAAACAGCAATTACTTCCACAAGAAGAAACCCTCGAAGTCGTCACACAAAAAGGGGAGCTTTTCATAGGAATTCCAAAGGAAAACCAATATCAAGAAAAACGAGTATGCCTTACACCGGATGCGGTCAATGCCATCACGGCAAATGGGCATCGCGTGCTTTTGGAATCCGGAGCCGGTGAAGGCGCCAATTTTTCGGATATAGATTACACTAATGCGGGAGCAGAAATAACCCGAGACACCAAAAAAGTATTTTCATGCCCCATTATTTTAAAGGTAGAGCCCCCTACCCTTTCGGAAATTGATTTGTTGAATCCACAGACGATCATAATTTCCGCCTTACAGATAAAGACCCAGAACAAGGAGTATTTTGAAATTATGGCCAAAAAAAGACTTACGGCCATAGCCTTTGAATATATAAGGGACGACGACGGGAACTACCCCGCTGTACGGTCGCTCAGTGAAATCGCTGGAATCTCTTCCATTTTGATTGCTTCTGAATTGATGGCCAACACCAGTAAAGGTAACGGACTTATGTTCGGGAACATTAGTGGTGTACCGCCCGTGGAAGTGGTAATTATCGGAGCTGGAACCGTAGGTGAATTTGCTGCCCGTTCGGCTTTGGGACTTGGTGCAAACGTTAAGGTGTTCGACAACTCCATCAGTAAACTTAGAAACCTTCAAACCAGTTTAAACCAGACATTGTACACATCAACCGTACAACCAAAAAACTTGATCAAATCCTTAAAACGCTGCGATGTTGCCATTGGCGCCACCCGCGGAAAGGACCGTTCTCCGGTGGTTGTTACGAGTACCATGGTCGAGAACATGAAAAAAGGAGCCGTAATCATCGATGTGAGCATTGATATGGGAGGCTGTTTTGAAACCTCGGAAGTCACTACGCACAGAAAGCCCACATTTGAAAAATTTGGTGTCATCCATTACGGGGTTCCCAATATTCCATCGCGCTACCCAAGAACTTCTTCTATTTCTATAAGTAATATCTTTACGCCCTATTTATTAAAAATCGGCGAAGAAGGAGGTCTGGAACATTCCCTAAGGTTTGATAAGGGCCTTCGCAATGGGCTTTATATGTACCACGGCATCTTGACCAATAAATCCGTGGGGGATTGGTTCGGTTTGAGCTATAACGATATTAATTTTCTTATTTTTTAATGTAGATGGCATTTTTGAAACGATTGGGATGGTACTTGGTTGGACTGTCCATAGGATTGATTTTTTTGGTTTTCTTCTTAAAGAAAAAATCAGGTGAAGAGGGGTTGGATTTCTGCTATTTCCCCAATTGTAGGGTACTCAAGGACATGCGCTCCAAAACATTGGTTTTTTCTGAAGCCCTTCCAGAACAATATCGCGATACCCTTATGGTTAATGCATTTTTAAATGACGGCGATGTGGATTTTGGCAAGAGCGACACCAAATCCGAGCCCTGTAAAACGTACTTTATTTCACATGAGTACAATGGGGAAGCATTGGAATTAAAGGCCAAAAATTGTGAGGAGGAGGTAGTGATCGAAAGTATAAATCAATTTGTCAATTGATATGGTGTATAGGTCAATTCAACCAAGCCATCCATCAATTTTTACGAAGTAAACCATTCATGCTGCATTACATTTCTTGTAGTAAGTGAAGTAAAATCTTCACAATTGTTAACCTACAAAGTTTATGTATTATGGCAGCACTTGCTAAAAAAGTAGTTGATGTCCTGATTGACATCATTGACGTTTTAATTTAAACCAAACGTATTTGTGAAAAGGCCGGATTACCTGGCCTTTTTTATTTTCGATCAATTAAATGTTTTAAATTCTGTGTCAAATCATCAAAATTTAAAATAAATCTGCCATAAATAAAGTTGTAAGCTCTATATACTAATAAGGTGAAAATTATAGCGAAGGTAGCACCAAAAAGTAGTAGTGCCAGATACATGAAACTCGATTCATTTTTTAAGATTCCCGCTATCTCTTCATTGTTGTTCAATTCCCAAATATAACTCATCAAGAATGTCAGGTTAAAGATAATTAGGTTAAATGTGATATACCCTTTGACCACTTTTTTCACTCTAAAAATTCTTGTGATTAAGTTTAGAATATTATTAGTTGTATTAATTGATTTGAAGCTCCAAAAGAACAAGGCAAGAAATGCAATTAGAACGACAAAATTTAATTTTTCAATATAAATCAATGGTTGAAAATCAAGAAAGGATTGTGGCGTAAATTCTTGAAAGAAGTACTGTAGCCCTATTGCTGCCACTCCCCAGAGTGAAAATTCTATTAGAGAATATCGGAAAAGTTTTTTTGTAATGGTTTTGGCCGTAATTATTGATTTAAGCCCTTTAATCTCTTTTATAGAAGATGCGTTTTTCTGTTCTAAGTCAAAATCTATTTTTTGCCAGTTTTTTTTAAGTAGGTCCAATTCCATATGGGCATGTTTATCCCATTGGTATATAATTTCTCCCAATTGTTACATAAATCTTAAAGAAAAATTGGCATGATCATTTTTTATAGGTCTGACAGTGAAGATATTGCTATCAATCCGCCAACTTCCTCCGTTTCCGTTCTTTGGTGATCAGGGCAAGCTCACGAGACGTTTGTCCGGCCACCGAAGTGTTTTCCTCTGCCCTTCTAATCAGGTAGGGCATTACATCACGAACTGGTCCGTAAGGCAAATATTTAACGGAGTTGTATCCGCTGGCCGCTAAATTATAGGTGATATGGTCACTCATACCGAACAATTGACCAAACCATATTCTTTCATCGTTGGCAGGCAGGCCGTATTTTTCCATCAAATCGATCAACCTATAAGTGCTTTGTTCGTTATGCGTGCCAGAGAAGATGACGAATTCATCCAAATGCTCCATCATATAATCCAATGAAGCATTGAAGTTTTCATCGGTCAAGCTTTTGTTTGCACATATCGGAGTCTCATATTCTTTGTCTTCGGCTCTTTCGTTCTCTTTTTCCATATATGCACCCCTAACCACTTTCGCTCCTATTTTAAAGCCTTCATCAACAGCTAATTTGTAGAGCTTTTTAATATAATCCATCCGGTCCCAACGATACATTTGAAAGGTATTGAACACAACAGCCTTCTCCTTGTTGTATTTTCGCATCATATCCAGTACCAGGTCGTCCGCGGCATCCTGCATCCAACTCTCTTCTGCATCTATCAATAGAGAAACATCTAGGTCATGTGCTTTTTTACAGACCTTTTCAAACCGATTGACAATCCTATCCCACTCTCCTTTTTCTTTTTCAGTAAGTTCGCTGCCTGCGGTGACTTTCTCAAATATCTTAAAACGCCCAAAGCCCGTAGGTTTAAAAACAGCAAAGGGCATGGCATCTTTTTCCTTGACAAAATCGAGTATGTCCAAAGTCTTTTCCATGGCAAAATCAAACTGATTGTCCACCTCTTTTCCTTCGGCCGAATAGTCTAAAATCGAATATACACCGTTACCGTACATATTATCAATTATGGGAAGGCAATCTTTCTCACTTACCCCACCACAGAAATGGTCGAATACAGTGGCCCTGATCAAACCCTCTACGGGTAAGTGTGCCTTAATGGCAAAATTGGTCACCGCTGCCCCAATACGGACCAAGGGTTCCATGGAAATCATTTTAAAAAGAAAATAGGCTCGCTCCAACTGGGAGTCCGACTTAAGCTCAAATGCTATTGCAGTATTCTCAAAATTTGGTCGCATTCTTAAATATCCATTAAAGATTCAAAGATAAGTACGCAAACTAGAACCTTATATATAAAAATAGTCTTTATTTAGCAGTGTAATTAAATTTATGGAATCGGTTAAATCACAGTCTTACGACGTACATATTAACGAATTGGCAGAAGCCTCTCTAAACCAACATGTTGCCAATAGGGATTACTCCAAAATATTTGTGTTGGTGGATGAGAACACCAAAACGCATTGTTTGCCAAAATTTGAAAAAATATTTCAGCACCCCATTGATGCCATTTTGGAAATTCAGTCCGGAGAAGAGAACAAGCATATCCATACCTGTTTACAGCTCTGGGAAGATTTGTCCAATTTAGGAGGGGACCGAAAAAGTTTATTGCTCAACCTAGGAGGTGGTGTACTGACCGATATGGGAGGTTTTGTGGCTTCTACCTTTAAACGAGGAATCGATTTTATCAATATCCCCACTACCCTACTATCTATGGTAGATGCCTCCATTGGTGGAAAAACCGGCGTTGACCTCGGTTCGTTAAAGAACCAGATTGGGGTAATCAACCAACCAGAAATGGTATTGATTTTCCCTGAATTCCTGAAAACACTAGATCAACGGCAAGTAATCAGTGGATATGCAGAAATGTTGAAGCACGGACTTATCCAAGACAAAGAATATTGGGAAGATTTAACTGAAAAAGGAGGTTTTACGGATGCGTCCTGCATTCAAAGGTCTATAGCCATAAAGAACAAGGTGGTTCTGCAAGACCCTACCGAAAAAGGACTGCGTAAAATCTTAAACTTTGGCCATACGCTTGGCCATGCCATTGAGTCCTATTGTTTGGACAATCCCGACAAAAAAACTTTGCTGCACGGAGAGGCCATCGCTGCCGGAATGGTTCTGGAAGGGTATTTATCGCATGAACTGCGAGGTCTGCCCAAATTGTCCCTTGACGAAATCAAAAAAGGCTTTTCAAAGTATTTTGACAAGGTAGACTTTACTACGGATGACATTGAAGCTATACTTCAACTACTGAAATACGACAAAAAAAATTCTCACGGTAATGTGAATTTTGTTTTGCTGCAATCCATTGGCGAAGCGGTTACCGATGTTAAAATTCCTGAAGAATTGTTTCATAAGGCATTCGCTTACTACAAAGAATAAACACTTCGCATACTTATTTTTTGCTTTTGCAACTCTAAGAGTCCATCAAATTCAAAAATTCCTAGTTTAGGAACACTATTAATAACTAACCATTATGAAACGAATTTTGATTGACTACAAAAAGTTGGACCACAAGGTGGCCGTTACATTAATTGACTCCTATCCAGATGGTTATGGTGATGACGACATGATTACCATTAAAAAGCCAAATGGTGAGGTAATCGAAGCTGTTGAAGTGAAAACGGCAGATACCATCTATCTGGTAAAGATCAGTAAGAGTCTTTCCAATTTTATGGCCAATTTCGAGGAGACCATAGAAAAGGAACTGGACAAGGCACTAGTTGCTTCTGATTTTGAGGGTGATTCTTTTGAAGGAATTGACTCCCCTGCTGAAGATATGGAGGAGGATAATCAATATTGATCTAGGCTAAATACCTTTCTTTTATAATTCGGACATGGTGCGCTTGGTGTCCGCTAATAATAAACCCTAGCGCTCGAACACTCATTTTTGAATCACTGGCCAAACCAATTCTTTTTATAGCTTCTTGGTCAAACGAATTAAAGAGTGCTATGGTGGAATCCCTCACCGCTTTATACTCTTGAACCAAAGAAGCTTTTGAACGGTTCGCTGCGTTGGAATAAGGAACATAATCATCTTGATCAAACCCAGGAAGTGGGGTTTTGTCATTTCTTGCAATACAAAGCGCACGGTATTGAAAAACCCTCTCGGTATCGATTACGTGGATCAATGCTTCCGCCAAGGACCATTTGCCCTTGGCGTAGGCATAATCAAGTTTTTGTTCGGGTATTTCTTTTAACAATGACAATAACTCGTCTTTACCCCTTACCAATTCCTCAATCAATTCCACATTGCCCAATGCCATGACATAGGTCTGGTAAAATGGGTTGTATTCAGAAGACGGTAGTTCTGAAAGTACCATAAAAAAGAAATATTATAGCTCGTTAAAGATGGTATGCATCAAACGTCTTTTATCGTTAATGCTTTCTTCCAAGGAGATCATTGTTTCTGTACGGCTGATACCTTCAATATCATCAATCTTGAAAATGATGTTTTTGGCATGTGTTGTATCCCTTGCCCTGATTTTACAGAAAATATTGAACTTGCCAGTTGTAATGTGAGCCACGGTCACGTATGGTATTTGGCTCAATCTTTCCAGTACAAATTTGGTCTGATGCGTTTTTTCCAAGAATATCCCAACATAGGCAATAAATGAATAGCCCAATTTGACATAGTCAAGAGTTAGGGAAGAACCTTTGATAATACCTGATTCTTCCATTTTTTTGACTCGGACATGAACCGTACCTGCGGAAATCAACAATTTTTTTGCAATATCCGTAAATGGAGTACGGGTATTATCGATTAACATGTCCAATATCTGGTGATCTATCTCGTCTAGCTTAACTTTGTTCATCACATTAAATTTAGCAGCAAAAGTAGTTAAAAAAGGAAATTTACGTAATAAAAATGGTTCTTTTTTAAATAAAATGCAAGAACTAAGAAAAAATGGTTCTTATTTATTGAAATTTAGAAGTAAATCTAGGATTTCTTTTTGTGAAGTTCTAAAGCCAAAATCCTTGTTATCAATACATTCTATGGTTTGGTGCCCATAAAACTCCTCAAGGGGCCCTATTTCCGCAATTTCGGGCTTAAAAGTAATTTTATCGCCATCCAACACTTCTTTATATCTGATGCCCACAGCATGTCCTGTTTCAATTTCAGGGTTTACAATTGTTGGATTGAGGATCAGAACATCAAAAAACAATTTTTGGTTGTTGGGAATGGAAAAGTAATCACCCGTCTTAAAACAATCTATTCTGTTTTCCACAATAGTTTTGAGCGCTTCTAAAAGCGACCAAAAGATATACTCCCTGGTTTTCTCGCGGCTATAATCCCCTGGATAATGACCCGACTCGAATAGAACAGTGGGGGCGCCGAATTTTTGAAAGGTATCCCCCACGCAATTGTCGTTAAACCCATCGTCGTACCTTCCCACCTGTCCGGGAATATGGTTTTGAAGCATGGAATCCATGGCAACGATCAACTTCATGGCGACTTCCCGGGTTGGAGTAATATGACGGTCTTTATTACTTGCCGGAGACAAAAAGGAAACTGTTGCCGGTTTGTTGGTCTTTCCCGCACTAAATAGTGTTCGTTGGTCATGTAGATTAAAGCAAAAGTCAGGTTCAAAGGATTCGAACAATTCTCGCAACGCCCTGCTTTCTGGTTGGCTCAAATTTTTTGCATCACGGTTCAAGTCTATTTTATTAATGTTCTCCCTGGTATATACAATCGCTCCATCGGGGTTTAATATAGGAACAATCATAAGTGTAGAATGCTTTAATATGTTTTTAGCCAGTGGTTCATTGGAACCAAGGAAGTTGAACATATCGCAAAGGGCCTTTGTAGTCGTGGACTCATTGCCGTGCATTTGAGACCACATGAGCACTTTTTTGTCGCCCGACCCTAATTTAAAAGCTTTAATTTCTACGCCGTTCACGGAATCACCTATAGGAATAGGGGCCGTGGATAGTTTGGATAAACAGGAACCAATGGATTCCATAGTAATATATCTTCCTTCAATAGATTTCTCCTTGTAAACGCTGTAGTCCATTATAAGATTCCCAATTAAAGTTTACAAAAGTAACCATAGTTGAATTTACAAATGTAACTGTTTTGTTATTCCGTTGATATACATTTGTAACGTTTTTTTATGTGTATACTACCTATCTCGGTACAATTGTCAATTAAATGATATTTATAAGTGTATATTACAGTATTTCAGTATATTAAGAGAGTATACTTGAATAAAAACTTCTAGATAATTTACTTTATTTATATTAAGGGTTATTATTTGGGATATTATTTTAATATCTTAGATGTATATAAATTTACATTTGTGAATAAAGGAATTGTATCGCGTATAGAGACCATTATAGAACATTTGGAATTGACTGTTTCTGCCTTTGCTGATGAAATCGGGGTGCAACGGTCGAGTATTTCCCATTTATTGAATGGCAGAAACAAACCCAGTTTGGATTTTGTGATGAAATTGGTCGAAACCTACCCTCAGGTAGATTTGTATTGGCTTTTAAAAGGAGAGGGTAGTTTTCCTAAGGAGGCAGGGAATGGAAATCAAACACCGGAGCCGCTGGAAAAAGAAATAGAGAGTCAAGAGAGAGCCCCTAAATTATTGAAGGAGGAAAAACACATGGAACAAGAACCTTATAAAATAGTGTTGTTTTATAAGGATGGTACTTTTAGAACATTCAATACTAAAAAGGATTGACCCTTTCCCCTACTTTCCGTTACTTTGCAAGTATGATAAAATATCTTTCTTCAGGGTTCATCACACTTTTATTTATAGCGTGCGGACAACCACCAGAGCGTAATTGCAAAGATTTTAAAACAGGTGAATTTTCATTCACGGCCACTATCAATGGCGAAGAGAAAGAAACTACGTTTTACAGGACCCTTGAATTGGAAGTGGATGAGTTTGAAGGAAAAAAAGACTCTTCTTCCATTCGTTGGATAAACGATTGCGAATACATTCTAAAAAACCTTAACCCAAAGAACAAGGCTGAAGAAAAACCTATCCATATTAAAATATTGACCACTAAGGATTCTTCCTATACTTTTGAATATAATGTAGTTGGCGATAATCGAAAATTTAAAGGTGTCGCCCATAAAATAGACTAGCCATGTTCGACATATTTGCAAGTCCAGATGCCTGGATGGCATTGCTGACCCTAACTTTCTTGGAAATCGTCTTAGGAATTGACAATATCATATTTATTTCCATTGCTGCGGGCAAGTTGGAAAAAAAAGACAGGAGAAAGGCAACAAATATCGGATTGGTCCTAGCCATGCTGTTACGAATTGTTCTATTGTTCGGGATTACATGGCTCACAAAAATGAAAAAACCATTTTTAGTGCTGAACGAATCTTGGTTGACCGGCGGTATAAGTTGGCAGGCGTTAATATTATTCGCAGGCGGGCTTTTCCTGCTCTATAAAAGTACTCGGGAAATCCATGAGAAGATTGAAGACCGTGGTCACGACGAGCGAGAAGTGAAAAAATCACGTTCTACCTCCTTGATGAATGCCATCGTACAGATTACGGTAATCAATATTGTGTTTTCTTTCGACTCCATTTTGACTGCTATTGGAATGACCAACGGGATTTCTCCAAATCCTACAGATGCATTGGTTTTGATGATAACGGCAGTGGTAATCTCCGTATTAATTATGATGTTGTTCGCTAACCCCGTAGGAGAATTTGTGAATCGTCACCCATCTATACAGGTATTGGGATTATCGTTTTTGATTCTGATAGGTTTTATGCTGATAGCGGAATCGGCACATTTATCTCATTTACAGGTTTTCGGAAACGAGGTTGGGGCCATACCAAAAGGCTACCTTTACTTCGCCATTGCCTTCTCCTTAATGGTTGAATTTTTGAACCTTAGAATGCAAAAAAATGTTCAAGAGAAAGAAGACCACTCCTTAAATGAGCACTAATTTGGCCTTTGATAGACCAGTTCAGGGCTAGCTTCCTTGTGTTTCTTGAATAACCTTTGTTGCTGCTTAACCGTTAATGTGCTTCCATCGTGGCTCCAACCAGGAGGGCCAAAGATGTACATTAATTTATGGGAGAGCTTTTTAGACTTTTTGACATCGTTCCAAATATCTTTAAACTCATGTGTTAGGATAACTATGGGATTGTAAGAGTTTGGAGCGTGGATCACTCCGTATTTGACATCGATATCATCATCCAACTCCTTCCAAGTACCGAACATTTTATCAAAAATATTCAAGAAACCACCATGGTTCTTATCCAAATACTCGACGTTTTGTGCGTGATGTACCTGGTGCATGGTGTGGGTGTTGAATATCTTTTCCAAAAAGCCAAGTTTTGGAACGTAAACAGTGTGCAATTGGAATTGCCACAAAGCTTCTATGCCCAAACAGACCAACACCATTTCTGGAGGAAATCCAATGGCCGGCATCCAAATGTAAAAGAAGGGTTTGTATAAAATAGTGAACCATCCGTTTCTGATAGCGGTCCCCAAATTAAAATTGTCGGAAGAATGATGTACAATATGTGCTGCCCACAAAATACGTACTTCGTGATTCGCTCTGTGGAACCAATAATACGTAAAATCATCGGCTAATTGGCAAATAATCCAAATATACCAGGCATAGCCAAAGGATTCGTATCCCAAAAAGTTTGTTCGTACTCCATCTACAACGGGATTGAAAAGTTCATACGTGCCTTCAAAAAGAAGAATGGCAAAAGCTACTTTGAACAAAGGTCCAAGAATTGCAGAACCAATCCCCATAAAACCACTAGCCGCTAAGTCCTTCCAATTATAAAGGTCGTTATGTTCATGGTCGTGGGTTTTGCTGTATGTTAATTCTAGAAGTATAAAGGCAATAAAAACTGGTACACCATACACCAGCGGGTTTGTAAAATCCATAAATATTTATATGTATTAAGCGGTCTGCTTTGGGTATTAAATCGATTTGGCAAATTAGCCATAAAAAGCTTTAAAACAAAGTTGTTTGATCAGAACTGTCATTCTTTGTTTCTATATCATCATTATCACTGTCTATCTGTTCTTCATCCACCACCTCAATATCCTCAGTTTTTTGTTTTTCGGGCTCTTCAAAGGGTAGGGACTCTAACGCATTGATGTTTTTGACTTTATCTGTTGTGAGCTGGTTTCCAATAGCTTTGATTCCTTTTACAGCTATAAAATCCTCTACGTTCACTTCAAGGTTCGGTTTTGGGTCCTTTCCGCGAGGCTTTACAAATTCAATTTCCAGCATGGGCCTCCAATCTGTGGACACAAACTCCAAATAAGATTTCGAATCCTCATCGATCACCACTTCTTCTTTGTTCGGGTTCTCGATTAAGAATCTTTTTAAGTAAAAGCGGTCTTTATCACCCACATAATGTACTACCGAGATGGGTTTCTTTGGGTTCCATTTTTCAAGCACGATCATATCATCATTAAAACGAGTGAGCAAATCGGGCGGAATTGTTTTCACGATTCCTTTTTGATCTATTACCAAAAGTAGATCGTCCCCTTTAAATTCACCCAGCAACTCCCCTCTTCCATCAACATTGAGGCGGCTCACCACATCGTCAAACCAAATTTTTCTAGGTTTCAATGTGGATACACCTTTCTCCTTGAGTTCAATGCGTTTAATGGCATATTTGGTCACTAAATTTCCTTTGGAACCTCTTCCTTTGATCAGAACATCGGAAAAATCAAGGTCCCATTTCAGTTTTTTAATGCTGCCCGATTGTCGCAACATAACGGTGACCACTTCTGCTTCTCCATTGGGATTCGCCGAGAAGTACAGCACTTCAGAGGAAGTTTTATCCCCTGCAAGCTGATATATTTTATCGCGGGTCATACTGGTGACATTGAAACGCTTTACGTAACTAGGTCCACCTTTCATGCTCTTGTAGATCATGTTATAGGTAGTCCGCTTATCTTTCTTTTTAAATACGGCGACATGGATAATGTTTTTGCCGACAAAAACTTTGGAATCCACTTTGGTGACCATCATATCCCCTTTTTTGGTAAATACAATAATGTCGTCTATGTCACTACAATCCGTTACGTATTCATCACGTTTTAACGAGGTTCCAATAAACCCTTCTTCACGATTTACATAAAGTTTGGTGTTTCTGATAACCACTTTAGTGGCCTCAATATCATCGAATATTTTTATTTCCGATTTACGCTCTCGTCCTGCTCCGTACTTCTTTTTGAGTTCCTTAAAATAGTTGATGGCAAAATCCACCAAATGCTCCAAGTGATGCTTGGTTTGGGCAATCCTATCTTCCAAACTTTCAATAAGTTGCTGTGCCTTGTCCAAATCAAACTTTGAAATACGCTTGATTCGGATTTCAGTCAACCGAACAATGTCATCCTTG
This sequence comes from [Muricauda] lutisoli (nom. illeg.), assembly GCF_017313105.1. Taxonomy (GTDB): domain Bacteria; phylum Bacteroidota; class Bacteroidia; order Flavobacteriales; family Flavobacteriaceae; genus Flagellimonas; species Flagellimonas lutisoli. The sequence continues at coordinate 1,156,465 of NZ_JAFLND010000001.1, forward strand.
GTCACCTCTCTTTTTAAATGGGAAATGTGTGGTTTCAACCCTTTGTCAATAGCTTCGATAACACCTTCCCAAGTTTCCTCTTCCTCTATTTCGCGATAAATCCTATTCTCGATAAAAATTCGTTCCAAGGAAGAAAAATGCCACTGTTCCTCGAGTTCATCCAATTGGATTTGAAGTTCTGCTTTAAGCAACTCTACCGTGTTGTCTGTAGATCTTTCGAGCATCTCCTTGATACCGATGAACAAAGGTTTGTTGTCCTCGATAACACAGCCTAATGGGGAAATGGAAGATTCACAAGCGGTGAATGCGTAAAGGGCATCAATCGTTTTGTCCGGAGAGATACCATTGGGCAAATGCACCAAAATTTCCACCTCGGCCGCCGTATTGTCCTCTATCCTTTTTATTTTGATTTTTCCCTTATCGTTAGCTTTTAAGATAGAATCAATTAAAGAGGAGGTGTTGGTGCCATAAGGTATTTCGTTGATGACCAAGGTATTTTTGTCCAAAGTCGATATTTTGGCCCTTACCCTGATCTTGCCGCCACGCATACCATCATTGTAATTGGTCACATCGATTATTCCCGCTGTGGGAAAATCTGGCACTAAGGTGAAACGCTTACCTTTTAGGTGTTTTATCGAGGCATCAATAAGTTCGTTGAAGTTGTGCGGCAAAATTTTTGTTGACAAACCTACCGCAATACCCTCTGCTCCTTGAGCGAGCAATAATGGGAATTTTACGGGAAGGTTAACGGGCTCCTTTTTTCTGCCGTCATAAGAAAGTTGCCACTCCGTAATTTTTGGACTGTACACCACTTCCAAGGCAAATTTGGACAATCTGGCCTCAATATAACGTGGTGCCGCGGCCCCATCACCAGTTAATATGTTTCCCCAGTTACCTTGGGTATCTATAAGCAAGTCCTTTTGACCAATTTGAACCATGGCATCTGCTATACTGGCATCGCCGTGCGGGTGGTACTGCATGGTATGCCCCACCACATTGGCCACTTTGTTGTAACGGCCATCGTCCAGTTCTTTCAGCGAGTGCATAATTCTGCGCTGTACGGGCTTGAACCCATCTTCGATAGCTGGTACGGCACGCTCCAGAATTACATAGGAAGCGTAATCCAAAAACCAATCCTTGTACATACCAGTAACCTTTACCAGGCTATCTTGGGACTCGTCTTGGTTTTCTAAACTTTCATCGTTCAGTTCTTCGTTCTCTTCCATTTAGAAAGGCGGCATTTATTTGGGTTGTAGTTGGTTTTCCTCAACAAGGTCAAGTTCCACTTTAAGGTTGTTGATGATGAATTCTTGTCTGTCCGGCGTATTTTTGCCCATATAAAATTTCAAAAGGGCATCTATGCTCATCGCTTTATCCAGCATCACGGGCTCCAAACGGATATCATCACCAATAAAGTTTTTAAACTCATCTGGGGAAATTTCACCCAATCCTTTAAATCGGGTAATTTCAGGTTTTCCGGAGAGTTTTTTAATGGCTTGTTTTCTTTCTTCATCACTATAGCAATAAATCGTCTCTTTTTTATTGCGCACCCTGAACAGTGGGGTTTGAAGAATATATAAATGATTTTCTTTGATCAATTCTGGGAAAAATTGCAAAAAGAAGGTTATCAGCAACAAACGGATATGCATTCCGTCCACATCGGCATCTGTTGCGATCACGATATTATTGTAGCGCAAGTCCTCCATCGAATCCTCAATGTTGAGCGCGGCCTGCAATAAATTGAACTCCTCGTTTTCGTAAACGATTTTTTTGGACATACCGTAGGAGTTCAATGGTTTTCCTCGTAAACTGAACACTGCTTGTGTGTTTACATCCCTGGATTTGGTAATGGAGCCAGATGCAGAATCCCCCTCGGTTATGAACAAGGTGGTTTCCAGACGACGGTCCTTTTTCATATCCTGCAGGTGGATACGACAATCTCTTAGCTTTTTATTGTGAAGGCTTGCTTTTTTGGCTCGGTCCCTTGCTAGCTTTCGAATGCCGGAGAGTTCCTTGCGTTCTTTCTCCGCCTGAACAATTTTCTTTTGCAACGCCTCGGCAGTTTGAGGGTTTTTATGAAGGTAATTGTCCAAATGTGTACCGATAAAATCGTTGATGTAGGTACGCACCGTTGGCAAATCCCCTCCCATATCAGTGGAACCCAATTTGGTTTTGGTCTGACTCTCGAACACGGGTTCCATTACTTTAATGGAAATTGCGGATATGATTGATTTTCTAACATCCGAAGCATCATAGTTTTTTCCGTAGAAATCACGGACGGTTTTTACAATGGCTTCTCTAAATGCAGATTGATGTGTACCTCCTTGTGTAGTATGTTGCCCGTTTACGAAGGAATGATATTCTTCACTATACTGGGTTTTACTGTGGGTCATCGCGACCTCGATATCATTTCCCTTTAGGTGAATGATGGGATAAAGAAAGTCCTCGTTATTATTGTTGTCTTCCAATAAATCCTTCAGGCCATTTTCCGAATGAAATTTTTCCCCATTGAAAACAATGGTCAAACCAGGATTTAGGTAGACATAGTTTTTGAGCATGCGTTCCACATACTCGTTCCTGTATTTATATTTTTTAAAGATGGATTCGTCAGGGGTAAAACTTACCTTGGTCCCCTTTCTTCGGGATGATTCCTCCAAAAGTTCCTCATTGACCAGATTACCCGTCTCAAATTCAGCAGACTTGGACTGTCCTTCCCGGTTGGATTCCACCCTAAAGTAGGTGGAGAGCGCATTCACAGCTTTGGTACCCACCCCATTCAATCCAACGGATTTTTTAAAAGCTCGGGTATCGTACTTGCCACCTGTGTTCATTTTGGAAACAACGTCCACCACTTTCCCAAGTGGAATACCACGGCCGTAGTCGCGAACATGGACGGTATTGTCCTTTATGTTGATTTCGATGGTCTTCCCCGCTCCCATCACAAATTCGTCGATGGAGTTGTCGAGCACTTCTTTTAAAAGAATATAAATACCATCATCTGCGGAGGAACCGTCTCCCAATTTTCCAATGTACATCCCTGGACGCATACGAATATGCTCCTTCCAGTCCAGCGAACGGATATTATCTTCAGTATATTGGGTATCTGCCATTAGTTAAGGGTTAATCATTGCAATATAAAATTTAGGAGCAAAAATAAAAGGGTGTAGGGTAGAAAGTAATCAACAATGAAAAACAATAATTGTTAATATATATCAGCCTTTAGCCCGCTTTTTGCCTTGGATTGACAGGTAGGTCACCCCAAAAATAACAACCGACATTCCAACCAACTGCCAATATGTGAGTTTTTCGTCCAAAAAAACAAAGGCGAGCAAAATTGTGGAAATGGGGCCTAAACTTCCCAAAATTGAAAAGTTGGAGGCTCCCAACCTTTCGATTGCCGCCGACACCAAAAACGAAGGAATGAACGTAGCGAAAATGGCCATTGCAAAACCGTATGCATATACGGGCCAAGAATAATCCATAAATCCCCAATTGCCCGATACCAAATAGTGCATTACAATACAGATTGTGGACACGATCATCGCGTAACAGGTAAATCGGAGCACACCGAATTTGGGGATCAACCAACCACTTCCCACCAAATAAGAGGCGTAGGTAATGGCACTCAGCAATACCAGAAACCCTCCCAGCAGTACTCCGTTGCCAGAGACCTCCAATTCGTCCCAAAAGGTAATGAGCACACCAAAGTAGGTGATAAGAATGGCGATAAATTGCACCCTGGATATTTTTTGCCTAAATATCAGCCAACTTAGAAATACAACAATGGTTGGGTACACAAAAAGAATGATACGCTCCAGGCCAGCTTTGATGTAATTCAACCCCAAAAAATCAAAATAACTGGCCAAATAGTAACCCACAAAGCCAAAAAGAAACAGCCATGCATAATCTTTTGCCACAATTTTTGTGTTTGCTGGTTTTTTTCGAATCAAAAACAATATGAAAATGTAAAATGGAAGTGAAAACAACATTCGAAACAGCAGCAAATCGAGCGTATCGACATTGTAGCGGTACGCCAATTTCACCATTACTGCCTTGGAGGAGAACATCACTACTCCCAGGACCCCATAAAAAATCCCCAAGCTTTTACTGGACATATAGCAAAACTATTGCTAATATAAATGCAATAGCATACCTTCCGTATATAAATACGACACCCAAACGCTTATATCAACATTTAAAGCTTGCAATTACCGTCTATCATATCCTGCAAAGTAGGATTGTATGCATTTCCAATAGTTGAAAAAGAACCTGTATATTCTGCGGTAATCAAACTATTCAGTATACAGAAATCCTGCAGAACCTGGTTATATCTTATCTGCACATCTGTACCAAATGATGTTATATTTCCAAAAGCAGTTATAGAAGTTAAAAGAACATTTGAGTTAATACGAATACCCCCATCCACATTTGTTAAAGATTCGAAACCCTGAATTGAAGTCAAAGAACCATTATTGGATATTTCAATAGAGGTCAAACTTGTAAATGGATTGAAAATGGTGATTGCTTCTAAAGATGCATTTCCATTTATAACAATTTCCGATATAGATTCCAAAGAACTTAATGGTGTTAGGTCCGTTAAAGCATCATTATTGTTTAGCCATAGTCCATTGCCTATTGATGTTAATTTCGAAAGTCCATTTAAATCCACTAGACTAGCGTTATCGGTTATTTGAAAATAATTGCCTGTTGTTTCCAAATTCTGAAAACCTGATATTACTTCAAGGTTTGTATTTTCGCTGATTTTTACCAATCCACTCACGTTAACTGTTTGTGAGAATCCAGAAATGGTTTTCAAAGCATCATTCCCTTGAAATATAATGGCATAAGATGCATTTAGACTTTCCAAAGCGGAAATATCAGTCAAGGCATCATTGTTAATAAACTGAATAGATTCTCCAATTTCCAAAACATTTTCGAGCCCATTCAAGGAAACTAGGTTGTCGGCGTTAGATATCAACAGATCCTGTCCAATTAATTCCAAATTGCTCAAGGGTGTCAAATCATTCACAGAACCATAAATTCTGACTTCCCCAGTTACCTCGGTATAATTTTCAGCACCAAAGGAATCGACCAAACTTTGATTGGAAAGATCAATGGTTCCCTCATAAACCTTTGACTGGGGTTCTTGAATCAATGTAGTAAAAGTAACTTCGTTCCCATAAGCGGTTCCCTTGGAATTTACAGCGTAAGACCTTGCGTAATATTTAGTGTCGGGTTCTAAATTGTCCACTATGGCAGAAAAATTATCATTTCCACTACCAATACTTTTTTTGTTGTCATTTATGGTAGGGCCTGAGGCTACATCCCAAACAACACCTTTGTCTATGATGTTGGCACCTCCGTTGTTAGATATACTTCCTCCAAGTTGTGCGGAAACAGCGGTTATTTCGTTTGGGGAATTGGTTGCTATTATAGGTAAGTCTACAGTTGATTGTGGTTCGTTTTCTGATTCTGAAGATGAGGAACAGCCCAATAGAAAAATCAGGGCTAGGCTAAGTATGGGGTATTTCATGAAACATATATTTAACAGGAAATATACTACTTAAATACAGTCCTGCAAAATATATCAAACATTAAACCTAAAATGCATCACATCACCGTCCTTAACAATATATTCTTTACCCTCTACACGCATACGGCCAGCCTCTTTTACCTTGGCTTCGCTGCCGTATTTAACGTAATCGTCATAGGAGATGACCTCGGCACGGATAAACCCTTTTTCAAAATCGGTATGGATAACACCCGCCGCTTGTGGAGCTGTTGCCCCAACAGGAATGGTCCATGCACGGACTTCTTTTACCCCTGCGGTAAAATAGGTTTCAAGATCAAGTAGTTTGTAGGCGCCACGAATCAATTTGGCCGAGCCAGGCTCGGAAAGTCCCAAATCTTCCAAGAACATTTGACGCTCCTCATACGTTTCCAATTCGGTAATGTCGGCTTCCGTACCAACCGCCAAAAAGATAACCTCCGCATTTTCTCCAGCTACGGCTTCCTTTACTTTTTCAACATAAGCATTTCCATCGACCGCTGCACCTTCATCAACATTACAAACATACATTACAGGCTTATCCGTGATCAGTTGCATGGGTTTTACAAATTCTTCACGGTCATCGTCATTTATGGAAATGGCCCTGACGGATTTTCCGGCTTCGAGCCCTTCTTTAAGGGCAGAAAGCACAGCTTCTTCCTTTTGAGCGTCCTTATTCCCGGTTTTGGCTGCACGCTTCACTTTGTCGAGTTTCTTTTCAACACTCTCCAAATCTTTCAATTGCAATTCCATATCAATGGTCTCCTTGTCCCTGATCGGGTCTACAGAACCATCAACGTGAACCACATTATCGTTATCAAAGCAACGTAGCACGTGCAGAATGGCATCGGTTTCGCGGATATTTCCCAAAAATTGGTTTCCTAATCCTTCTCCCTTACTGGCGCCTTTTACCAGACCAGCAATATCCACAATTTCTACGGTAGCAGGTATCACACGTTCGGGATTAACCAGTTCTTCCAATTTTTCCAAACGCTGGTCGGGCACATTTACCACGCCAATATTAGGTTCAATAGTACAAAAAGGGAAGTTGGCACTTTGTGCTTTTGCGTTGGACAAACAGTTGAAAAGTGTTGATTTTCCTACGTTTGGTAATCCTACAATACCTGCTTTCATCTAAATTCTTATGTTTTGAGGCTGCAAATATAAGTTGAAGTTTTGGTACTGATGCCTAATAGCCTTTAATCAATAAATAAAATCCCATGACCATCAAAGCAATGATACCAAAAATCGCGATAAGGGATAATATGCACCCCGCTTGCTTCCAAATACCGTTATAAGCTTTCTCTTTTTTCTGCATAAAAAAACCCCGAACTTTGGTTCGGGGCTAAATTAATTGTTTTTTATTGCTTAACCGTTGGGATGCATAAACTTTTGCTTGCCCAATAATTCTTCTTCGGTTTCTTCGTGGTCTTCGTCGGGAACACAACAGTCCACTGGGCATACTGCCGCACATTGTGGTTCTTCGTGAAATCCTTTGCATTCGGTACATTTATCCGGAACTATGTAATAAAGCTCATCACTCACTGGTTCCTGAACTTCATCGGCATTCACCTCTTTACCGTTGGGCAAAACCACATCACCGTTCAGTGACGTTCCATCACTATATCTCCATTCATCTGCACCCTCATAAATTGCTGTGTTGGGACATTCTGGCTCGCAAGCACCACAATTTATGCACTCATCTGTTATAATAATTGCCATAATTTTCTTTTCCTTTTGGGCTGATTCTTATCAGCATGCTTACTTTTGACAAAAATAAACCCTACTAAATTAGTGTACAAATTTAATGGCACCAGATACAAATACCATAGATGCTTTTGTTAAACTTGGAAAATACCTAACGGATTTTTGTGATAAATGTTATTCCAACGACCCCGAAGTTAATCAAGAGTTGAAGGAAATCATTGCGCGGGCGGGCCATCACAATGGGTGGTTTACCGAGGATAACATTCTATTCTCCTTAAAGCAATGGGGCGACCTGCTCACGGAAGAAAATATAAAGGATTGGTTGGACAACTATTCCTTTAACAAGGATAGTGAACCAAAAACCGTGGGCATTATTATGGCAGGAAACATTCCATTGGTGGGCTTTCACGACTTTTTATCGGTGTTGCTATCTGGCAACAAGGTCTTGGCCAAACTATCGTCCAACGACAAAGTCCTCTTGCCTTATCTATCCAATTATTTGATTGAACAAGAGCCATCACTCGCGGATAAAATTGAGTTTGTGGACGAGAAACTCGAAAACTTTGATGCAGTGATCGCCACGGGGAGCAACAACACCAGCCGCTATTTCGAATATTATTTTGGAAAGAAGCCCAACATCATCAGAAAAAATAGAAACTCTCTCGCCGTGTTGACCGGAAAAGAATCGGAAGAAGAATTAAAGGCGCTCGGAGAAGATATTTTCAGGTATTATGGATTGGGTTGCCGCAATGTATCCAAAATATTTGTGCCAAAAAATTATGATTTTGATGCGTTGTTCAATGCGCTCTTCCATTATAAGGACATTATCAATCAACATAAGTACGCCAATAACTACGATTATAATAAGGCGGTCTATTTGATGAGTGAATTCAAAATTCTGGATAACGGATTTTTGATTTTAAAAGAGGATGAGGCCCTCACCTCCCCCATTTCTGCTTTGTTTTATTCATTTTATGATGATGAATCCAGTTTAAGGGAGAAGTTGCAGGAAATGGACGAGCAAATCCAATGTGTGGTTTCTGGTGCAGCAAAAGAAAATGAAGTGAATTTTGGAGATACCCAAAAGCCCAGCTTAAGTGATTACGCAGATGGAGTTGATACTATGGAATTCCTATTGAACCTTTAACAAATCCTATACTTTGGAATCGTTTACAGATCCAACAATTTTTAAGACCTTTACTCCTTAAACCAAGGAAATGAAAAAGCATAATTTTAGCGCAGGCCCGTGCATTTTGCCCGCAGAGGTAATGCAAAAGGCATCCGAAGCCATTATTGAACTGGATGGCATTGGACTTTCACTTATAGAAATTTCTCACCGAAGTAAGGAGTTCGTAGCCATTATGGAAAAGGCTCGCTCACTCGCACTGGAACTTTTGGGGCTCGAGGGCAAAGGTTATCAGGCTCTGTTTTTGCAAGGAGGAGCAAGCATGCAATTTTTAATGACGGCTTTCAACCTCTTGGACAAAAAAGCTGGATATGTGAATACGGGCACTTGGAGTCAAAAAGCCATTAAGGAAGCTAGATTGTTCGGTGAAATCATAGAAGTCGCTTCCTCCCAAGAAGATAATTTTAAGTATATCCCAAAAGGTTTTGATATTCCATCCGATTTGGATTATCTGCACCTTACCTCCAACAATACCATTTACGGAACCCAGTTTAAAGAATTTCCAAAAACCGATGTGCCGTTGGTATGTGATATGAGCTCAGATATCTTTTCCAGACAAATGGACTTTTCCCTGTTTGATCTGATCTATGCCGGTGCACAAAAAAACATGGGTCCGGCAGGGACAACGCTCGTGGTGGTAAAAGAAGATATTTTAGGAAAGATATCGCGTAAAATACCATCTATGATGGACTACTCGGTTCATGTGGCCAAAGATAGTATGTTCAACACACCGCCCGTTTTTGCTGTGTACGTTTCCATGCTTACCATGCAATGGTTGAAGGATTTGGGAGGAATTGCTGCGATTGAAGAAATCAATGAACGAAAAGCCAATTTGATCTATTCGGAGATCGAACTTAACCCTGTATTCTCTGGAATTGCTGCAAAAGAAGACCGCTCCAACATGAACGCCACCTTCAATATCACCGATGATGAGTTAAAGGATGTGTTCGATGCTATGTGCAAAGAAGCGGGAATTAACGGTATAAATGGACATAGGTCTGTCGGTGGTTATCGAGCTTCCATGTACAATGCGCTCCCTCTGGAAAGTGTGGGAGTTTTGGTGGACATTATGAGTGAACTTGAAAAGAAAGGATAATTTTAATGGTTAAGATTTTAGCTAACGACGGAATCGCTCAAGAAGGGGTGGATTTACTTGAAAAAGAAGGTTTCGAAGTTAAAAATACCCGTGTTGCCGATGAACAATTGGCAAACTACATCAACAAAAATAATATTGAGGGGTTATTGGTACGGAGTGCGACCAAAGTCGATAAAAAACTTATTGAGGATTGCCCTGATTTAAAACTGATTGGACGTGGCGGTGTTGGTTTGGACAATATTGATGTAAAATACGCCGAGTCCAAAGGAATTAAAGTCTTCAACACGCCCGAAGCATCTTCCGAGTCAGTAGCGGAATTGGTTTTTGCACACCTGTTGAATGGTGTTCGATTCTTGCACGATTCCAACCGGAACATGCCTCTGGAAGGTGATAATCAATTCAAACAACTTAAAAAGAGCTATGCAGGAGGCCTTGAACTTCGAGGAAAAACCCTAGGTATTGTAGGCTTTGGAAGAATTGGACAAGCTACTGCAAAAATGGCGTTGGCCTTGGGCATGGAGGTCTTGTTCACTGATCATCATACCAAAGAAGCTAGTTTGACACTTTCTTTTTTTGATGGACAATCTGTTGATTTTGCTTTAAAAAGCAGCGATATTAAAGAAGTTTTGGCCAACTCCGACTTTGTGAGTCTTCATGTACCGGCCCAAGAAAAATATCTTATTGGAAAAAAGGAACTTGGACTTATGAAGCCAGGTGCTGGAATCATCAATACCTCAAGAGGTGGTGTATTGGACGAAGTTGCCTTGGTCGAAGCCTTGGATACCGACCATTTGGCCTTTGCTGGACTGGATGTTTACGAATCGGAACCCAATCCGGAAATCAAGATATTGATGAATCCCAAAATTTCACTTAGCCCACATGTTGGCGGCTCCACTGTTGAGGCACAACAGCGAATAGGTGTTGAATTGGCGCAGAAGGTTATCAAATTACTAAAACCATAGGTTTTTTAAGACCGTTCCATCTTTCAAAACCCACTTTTTCGTACCTTGTTGTCTTAACCTTAACACTAACAAAATGTCAGGATTATTAGACTTGATCAACAGCCCTATGGGCAAACAGTTGGTCAGCGGAGCTGCTAGCCAAACTGGGCAACCCGAAAATAAAACAGCAGAAGTTTTGAGCATGGCCATGCCCCTATTAATGGGGGCTATGAAAAAAAATGCATCCACGCCAGGTGGGGCACAAGGACTCATGGATGCCCTTTCCTCCAAACATGACGGCGGTATTTTAGATGATTTAGGTGGTCTTTTTGGCGGTGGAGTAGACCAAAATGTAATGGATGATGGAGCTGGGATTCTCGGCCATGTGCTAGGTTCCAAGCAACCACAAGTCGAAAATGCCTTGAGTACCAAATCAGGAATTGATGCTGGTTCCATATCACAAATTTTAAAAATCGCAGCCCCTATCCTTTTGGGATATTTGGGAAAACAGACCAGACAACAAAACGTGAGCAGCCCCGAAGGTCTTAACGGACTCTTGGGCGGATTAATGGGCGGCAATAAGACAGCGGCCAAGCAACAATCCTTGGTCGAAAGCTTTTTGGATAGCGATGGTGACGGCAGTGTTATAGATGATTTGGCCGGAATGGTATTGAATGGCGGTGGCCAGAAAAAGAGTGGTCTTGGGGGTATGCTCGGAGGACTTTTTGGGAAATAGAAAGTTAACTTAACTATATTTAACAGAGCCACTTGAGTTTTCAAGTGGCTTTTTTTGTATTTTAAGAATATGAAAAAGAAAATAATAAATCCATTACTGTTCGGTCTTATGCTGTGCATAGGCTTAACATCTTGTACATCTCAAAAATCAACATTGGATGTCACTACCGAAGAAAAGGCGCTTTTCGAATCAGATGATGATGCGCCGGTCGAAATCGCAGATGATGACACGGAATACGAAATCATTATCATAGAGCCGGGTTTTTATACTTGGTTAAACTCCATTGCACGACCTGAAGGTTATTATTCCCAATCGTTCCTGGAAAACCGAAATGCAATCATGGTGGTCACTTGGAATCAAAGGGTTTTACAACCACAACGATGGAATCCCAACCTGTATGAAATGCAGATTAATTACGACCCAAGTATTGATTATGGCTACGAAGTCAATTACAAATTATACAATTACTTCATTTATTTTCAAAGAAAATACAATCAACGTTTAGGGCCCTTTCTGCCCAGAATTTAATGTGCTATTTTTGCATCAATCAACTTGAACAATGCAAAAACTAAAACAGCGCTGGGAAATCCAAAAGAACTGGCAAATCCTTTTTCCCATATTGGGTGCATTATCGGTTTTATTGACTGCCTACACTATTTCTAGAAGCTTTATGCACTTTTTTGGTCTCAACAACACCGTTTTTGAATGGGTTTTTACCATTGGCAGCTCGGTGGTACTCTACTTTGTATTAGTGAAATTTTTCCTCTGGTGTTTTAAAAAGGTGGAGAACAAATGGAAAGTGGATTATAAATGGGAAATGATCGCCATTTTCATTGTTTTCGCATTAACAGGCAGTGCAGCAGGAAAATTGGCAGGTCCATTGGTACATTGGATCGGTTTGGACAGTGAAAATGTGCATGGAGCTGTCTACTGGACCCTTCGTATTCTTCTAATATTTCCCATTTATCAAATTTTATTGGTCTGTATTGGATGGCTATTCGGTCAATACCAATTTTTCTGGAATTTTGAGAAAAAGATGCTTAAACGTATGGGATTAGGCTCTTTCCTTTCATAGTTTATCGTTTTCTTAACATAAAAAGAGGGAAAACCTTGGTTACTTTTGCGAAAGTATGAATACCAACCTCTACAAACGCGTACTGATATTTGCTTCCCTGTTGATGGCAGTGGCAATTTTAGCCCCTTCCATTATTAAATTGGGCCATACCTTGTACGAGCATAGTCAGGAGGAGCAATGCATTGCGTATGGTACAAATCATATTCACGATGGTAATCTGGATTGTGACTTCCATGATTTTACCCTTGTCAATAAGGTGCTTTTCAACGCTAATTTCACCTACATACCGGTTGAGGTTCCCGAGATAAAGTACACCAACACTCTCTACTCTTTTACATACAAGCCTCAAGAAGTTTCTTTTCGGGCTTTGCGTGGTCCCCCATCAGTTTCATAGTGATTATCTACTGATTTAAGTTTTTAAACCATTTATTTTTTACAATGAAACAATTTTATATTTCAGTGCTTTTAGCATTGACATCGATTTATACATACTCACAGAATACACTTTCAGGAAACATTTCGGATGCTGAAACGGGAGAACCTTTGGAACAGGTTTCGGTATATATTCCACAATTGGAAAACGGTACCGTAACGGATGCAGACGGAAACTACACATTAAAAAATTTACCGGAAGGAAACTATAAACTGGTCATTTCCTATATAGGTTTTGAAACCTACTCCACTTCTTTTGAAATCAATGAAGGAAGCAACCAGTTCAATTATCAAATGTTTCCATCTGTCATAGAAATGGACGAGGTAGTGCTTTCTACCCCATTCCATAAATTACAACGTGAAAACGTAATGAAAGTGGAACAAAAATCCATGGAGGAACTCAAACAACAAGGGGGCATTACACTATCCGAAGGGATTACGAACATTCCTGGTGTTTCCTCGGTTTCAACAGGTGTGGGGATTGGAAAACCAGTTATCCGTGGATTGAGTTTTAACCGTGTTTTGGTTTACACACAAGGCGTACGACTCGAAAACCAACAATATGGAGGTGAACACGGTTTGGGCATTAACGATGCGGGAGTATCAAGTGTGGAGGTGATCAAAGGTCCTGCATCTTTGCTTTACGGTTCCGATGCCCTCGGTGGGGTACTCTATTTGAATCCGGAAAAGTTTGAAACTTCCGGAGAGACATCAGGTGATGTAAACATGAGGTATTTTACCAACACATTGGGCTACAATGCCAATGCAGGATTTAAGACATCGGGGGAAAAGCTGAAATTTTTGGTTCGTGGTGCCTATGCGTCAAATGCAGATTATGAAACCGGCGATGGAACCAGTGTCACAAATTCCAGGTTCAATGAAGCTGACTTAAAAACAGGATTGGCGTATCAAACGGCAAAGTTTAAAACAGAACTTAGATATAACTATAATACTGCTGACCTTGGTATTCCTGAGGAAATCGGCGTCCAAAACAACGATCGCGATCCACTGGAACCTTACCAAGAACTCTCTACCCATATTTTAAGTGCTAAAAACAACTTCTTCTTCAGGAAATCGAGTTTGGAAGCCACTTTTGGGTACACGGTAAATAACAGAAAAGAGTTTGAGGAACATCACGAAGAACACGCTGGGGAAGAACCTGTTGAAGAACATGCAGAGGAAGAGGAAGAAGGGGCGGCTTTGGATATGAAGTTGAGCACCTTTAATTACAATATTCAATTTAATCCTCAATGGGGTAAAATGACCACCATTTTTGGTGTACAAGGTATGCATCAAACCAATGAAAATTTTGGAGAGGAAGTTTTGGTGCCCAATGCCATAACAAACGATTTTGGTGTGCTGGCCACATCCCATATCCATTTCACCAAGAGTGACCTTCAAATAGGTCTGCGTTACGACCTTAGATCTATAAACGGTGAAGCTAGCGGTATAGAGGGAGATGAAGAGTACATCCCTGCTTTGGACAAGAATTTCAATAGCTTTAATGCAGCATTGGGATATCGTATTGATTTGACCAATAACATTATGGGGCGATTAAACTTGGCTACTGGATTCAGGGCTCCCAACCTATCGGAATTGTCGTCCAACGGATTGCACAGCGGGGCAAACCGTGTGGAAATTGGCAATCCTGAATTGGATAGTGAACAAAATTTCCAAATAGATTTGGCATTGGAGTACGGAAATAGACATATTGAAGCTTATGTAAATACATTTTATAATATCGTAAACGATTATATCTATTTGGAGCCAACTGGTGAGTTCCGAGAATTGGACCCTGTTTATGATTTCCAACAACAAAATGCCATTTTATACGGTGGTGAATTTGGGTTCCACCTACACCCCCACCCCATTGATTGGTTGCATTTGGAAAGTAGTTACGACATAGTATTTGGTGAATTGGAAGACAACTCAAATCTACCTTTGATTCCTGCCAATCGTTGGACAAATACTTTTCGTGTGGAATGGAAAAAAAGAAACCAAGATTATAAATGCTATGCATTTGTAACGCTTCAAACTTTCTTTGATCAAAACAAAGTAGCTGATTTTGAAACAAAGACCCCGAGATACAATCTGTTTAATATAGGTTTTGGGGGCGATATGAAAATCTTCAATCAAAAAGTAGGGTACTCCATTACAGGTAACAATTTATTCGATAAGAACTACATCTCACACCTATCCAGGTTAAAGGCGGATGGCATAGCCAATATTGGTAGAAATATCTCTTTTAATTTGAATGTGCCGTTATAATGGCAAGAAAACCATAAGTTTAACAAGGTCAATCTTTTTTAGGTTGACCTTTTTTCTTGCTCAAAAGATACGTGTAAACCCAAGTTAGGGTAAAAGTGGGAATTACATCCGTACCGGGCACCAACTCTTCTGCAAAGGTGACCAAACCTGCAGCTTGCCCTACCCTGCCCTTGTACATACGTGTCATGAGCCAGCCTGCAACAGGAGCCCAAATTACATCGGAAAACTCCCCGATACCCGGGATTACAAAGGATAGCATACCGATACCATCGAACAGCAACCCTAAAAGGAGGTTTTGGTACTTCTTGTTTTTTTCTGCTGCCATATGGGAAAAATAGCAATTCCCGCTTAATTGGGAAAGAGCTTTAGGACAAATCGGCGCTCACGAGCTTTAGAAACTCGTTTCGTGTTTCAATTTTTTCGAATTGGCCCCTAAAGCCTGAGGTAGTGGTAACCGAATTTTGTTTTTGTACGCCTCGCATCATCATGCACATATGTGCCGCTTCAATTACGACAGCAACGCCTTTTGGTTTCAATGTTTTGTTGATACATTCCAAGATGTCGTGCGTTAAACGTTCTTGCACCTGCAACCTACGGGCAAATATATCCACCACCCGAGGTATCTTGCTCAAACCAACAATATGCCCGTTTGGAATATAGGCTACGTGAGCTTTACCAAAAAATGGTAACATATGGTGCTCACAAAGGGAGTAGAGCTCAATGTCCTTTATAATCACCATGTCGTCGTAATCTTCGGCGAACATGGCGCCTATAAGAATTTCCTCGGCATCCTGTTTGTAGCCCTGGGTAAGGAAAAGCATAGCTTTGGCAGCTCGTTCAGGGGTTTTTACCAAGCCCTCTCGGGTAACATCCTCACCAATATCTCCAACAATTTTGGAGAAATGTTCTTTCACCTCATTGGTAATTTCAATATTGTACTCTTCGAGGTTTCTATACGGTGCCATGCTTTAGCTTTTTTGAAAAATAATTGTTCAATTTTTTGATCTTCGGATCTATAATGATTTGACAATATGGTTGTTGCCTATAGTTGTTGTAATAATTATGGTGCTCTTCCTCCGCCACATAAAATGGTTTGGCTTCAGAGATAGCGGTCACGATCGGAGCATCAAAAATATTTTCTTTTTCCAATAATGTAATGAAATCTTCAGCCAATTGTTTTTGTTCAGGGTTGGTATAGAAGATCTCACTCCTGTATTGAGTGCCCACATCATTGCCCTGTCTGTTCAGGGTTGTGGGGTCGTGAGTCGCAAAAAATACCTCTAACAACTCGGCGAAGGATATTTTTTTTGGGTCAAAAGTGATTTTGACACCTTCCGCATGTCCTGTTCGACCAGTGGTTATCTCCCGATAGGCCGGATTTTTAATAGTTCCGCCGGTGTAACCAGAAACTACTTCCTCCACACCTTCCAATCGTTGGAAAACAGCTTCTGTGCACCAAAAACAACCTCCTGCAAAAATAGCGATTTCCAATCCCAACTTATTTTGTTTATTCATTTTGATTCAAAGTTAAACAATATTTGATAGGGAAAATTAATTCTAACAAATATTTATAGGTTCCTTGGTCGAAATTACATGCATAATCTTATTTATATAAATTACTAGAGAATTTTTTGTCGTTCCTTAATCGATGCAAGGATACTTGTTGAAAATTTGTAGAATTTGTATCAAAACCATCATCTTTGCGATACAACAGTAATGATTATCTTCGACCAGCGAAGTTGTACTTATGATAAAGGCCACAAATATTCAAAAAAGTTACGGAGACCTTAAGGTTTTACAAGGGGTTGATCTAGAAATAAAAAAAGGGGAAGTAGTTTCCATAGTTGGGGCCTCTGGCGCTGGAAAAACCACCCTGTTACAAATTTTAGGAACATTGGACACCCCTACCAACAAGGGCGAAAGCACCTTATTGATCAACGATACCGATGTGAATCAACTCAATGATAAAAGTTTGGCCCAGTTCAGAAACGAGCATATTGGGTTTATTTTTCAGTTTCATCAATTGTTGCCAGAATTTACGGCTTTGGAAAATGTTTGTATTCCCGCCTTCATCAAAAAAACCCCAATAGCAGAGGCTGAAAAACGCGCCAAAGAATTATTGGACTTTTTAGGCTTAAAGGACCGTTACGACCACAAGCCCAATGCATTATCGGGTGGAGAACAACAACGTGTGGCCGTAGCCCGCTCCTTAATGAACAATCCTTCGGTGGTTTTGGCAGATGAGCCCAGTGGAAATTTGGATTCCGAAAGTGCGGACAATCTGCACAAACTGTTTTTTCGGTTACGGGATGAATTTGGGCAGACCTTTGTTTTGGTGACCCATAACCGAGAATTGGCCGATATGGCAGATAGAAAGCTTACCATGGTGGATGGATTGATCGTTTCCAAGGATTGATATGACCAAAGCGGAACTCAAGGAATTTTTGGATGCCAAAGTGTTGGAATACAACCATCCCAGGTTTTTGGAGGATGACCCTTTGCAAATCCCGCATATATTCACACGAAAAGAGGATATTGAAATCAGTGCCTTTTTAACGGCCACCATTGCTTGGGGCAACCGAAAGAGCATCATCAACAATGCGAATAGGCTTATGGGATTAATGGGCAACGTACCCTACGACTTTGTAATGAATTATTCTGAGGATGATTTAGAACACCTCTCCAATTTTGTACACCGCACCTTCAACGGCATCGACCTCGGTTACTTTGTGACCAGCCTACAAAACATCTATAAGAATCATGGTGGCTTGGAGACTGTTTTTACCGATCACCAGACCAAGGATTCCATGCAGCCAGCCATTTCCAAGTTCAAAGAGCTGTTCTTTGAATTGCCGCACCAAAACAGAACGCAAAAACACGTTTCTGACCCCAATAAAGGTTCCGCCGCCAAACGTATTAATATGTTTTTACGTTGGATGGTTCGTGATAATGGCACGGGCGTGGATTTTGGATTATGGAAAGACATCGATCCCGCTAAACTCTCCTGCCCCTTGGATGTGCATTCGGGAAATGTGGCCAGAAAATTAAAGCTGCTCAAACGTAAACAAAACGATGCCAAGGCATTGCAGGAACTGGACAAAAACCTACGAAAACTGGACTCTACCGACCCAGTAAAATATGATTTTGCATTATTTGGTTTGGGAGTATTTGAAAAGTTTTAGGTATTTTGAATATTCTAGTTGATTGATGTCATGAAATACTTGGAACCTTCCTATTTTTTTGATTTTGAAAACAATTTCATTCAAGAACTAATATCCGAATTCACGGAACAATCTTTAACGGATAAGGAAAAAACGATAGGATTGTATACAAAAGTTCGGGATGATTGGAAGTACGACCCCTATAGCATCAGTCTTGCCAAAGAAAATTATCGGGCCAGTAGTATTGCACAAAAAGCAACAGGCAATTGCGTGGAAAAATCCATTTTATTGATAGCTGGGCTTAGAGCATTGGGGATACCTGCCAGACTCCATTTAGGAAAGGTGAAAAACCATATTGCCGTGGATAGGTTAACGGAAAAGTTCGGTTCCAACGAACTTACACCTCATGGTATGGTAAATGTTTTGCTTAATGATAAATGGTTGAAAATGTCACCTGCTTTCAATAAAAGCCTATGTGGTAAATTAGACGTGGAACCCTTGGAATTTGACGGTGAAAACAACTCATTCCTACAAGCGTATAACAGCGCAGGCACTAGATTTATGGAATACACTGATGACTACGGACATTTTGAGGACGTTCCGCTAGAATTCATGATAAAAAATATCAAGGAACATTATCCGCATATTTTTGACACAACGGAAAATATAACCGAATTTAAACTCTAGGCGGATATACTTCAAGAAATTACCCCCCGAACCCAAAACCAGGTTCGAAATCCAAAGCAATGGTCTCTCCCCCATTGGAAATGGATTTGTAAATGGCCTCAACGATCATCATATCACGTTTGCCCATCTCACCGGGCGCTTTGTTGGGCTCGTTGAACAATACGTGTCGCGCGAAATCGTCCATTTGCAGTTTCTGTTGGCTTTCGTGTGGAAATTTGATTTCATCCCCATTGGAGGTCACACCGCTCAATGGACCATAGTTATTGGCTGGTTGCAATCTGAACCATCCGGATGTTCCGGAAGCGTACATCGCATTGGCATTAAAATTATGTGAGGAGGTTATATTCCCCACTGCACCGCTCGGAAACTCAAATTGGGCTGTAATGGTTTCGTCGGTTTCCTTAAAATACTCAGGTCGCGTGCTAAACTCTTGAGCTGCCACCGAAATAGGATTTTCACCCGTACCATAAATCGTACTTTGTACGGCGTACACTCCCATGTTCATTAAAGCACCACCACCGGATAGTTCCTTGTTCAATCTCCATTGGTTGGGATTGCCCGTGGAACGGTATGCAGCATCCGCAGAAACAAATAAAATGTCCCCAAAGGTCTTTTCCCGTACAAATTCCTTGACCTGTTGTGTGTAAGGTTCTGAATGCAAGCGATAGCCCATTCCCAATTTTACCCCGGCTTCCTCACAGGCGTTTATAATGGCATCACATTCAGCAACGCTCATTCCCATCGGTTTTTCACAGATAACGTGTTTTCCCGCTTTTGCAGCGCGAATACTGAATTCTGCATGCAAACTATTGGGAAGCACTACATACACCACATCAATATCCTCGTTGTTGGCGATATCATCAAAATTTTGATAGTTGTAAATGTTCTTTTCTGGAATTCCGTACTTATCAGCCCATATTTTCTCTTTCTCAGGAGTTCCCGTCACAATTCCTGCCAGATAGCAATATTGGGTATCCTGCAAAGCAGGAGCCAACTGATAGGTACTGTAACTCCCAAGTCCTACCAAGGCAATGCCCAGTTTTTTCTTGTCTTGATGGGCGCCCATAGCACAGGCAAACGGTGCCGATGATAGGAAAGCAGCTCCTCCAATACCTTTTACAGTGAGGCTATTAAAATTTCTTCGGGTGATGGTTTTCATGAATATTGATTTAGTGAGTGTCTTTTAAAATTAAGAATAATAGCTTAATTCGGGTATTTAGAATTCTTTTAACAAGGTAAGAACTTTCAAATTCCCTATTTTTATGGCTAGACTAATTCAACCATATAAAATGAAAAAACTCTTACTATTAGGTATGGCGTTTTGTGCGTCGTTCACCTTTGCTCAAGAACGAAAAATTCCTGTTGACACTACGGTAACCACACAACATTCGGTGACCATTAATGGCGCTCGTATTAATTACACGGCCACCACTGGTACGCAGCCTGTTTGGGACGAAATGGGAAAGCCCATTGCAGCCCTTCACTACACCTACTACACCAAAAACGATGTAAAGGACAGGGCATCGAGACCTTTATTGATTTCCTTTAACGGTGGACCGGGTTCTGGTTCTGTGTGGATGCACCTGGCTTACACAGGCCCCCGCATCCTTAAAATCGACGATGAGGGGTACCCCGTTCAGCCTTATGGAGTTAAGGAAAATCCGTACTCTGTATTGGACGTAACCGACATTGTTTACGTAAATCCAGTAAACACAGGTTATTCACGTACCATTCCTGAGACAGGAAAAGAAGTAGATCGTAAAAAATTCTTCGGGATCAATGCCGATACCAAATATTTGGCCGAATGGCTGAATACCTTTGTTTCTAGAAACAACCGTTGGAGGTCTCCTAAATACATAGTTGGCGAAAGCTACGGCGGTACACGTGTTATGGGACTTTCGTTGGCACTGCAAAACCAACAGTGGATGTATTTGAACGGTGTGATCATGGTTTCTCCTGCCGATTATAAAGTGTTCCGTGACAACGACCCTGTTTCCAGCGCATTGAACATGCCCTATTTTGCAGCAACTGCATGGCACCATAAAGCATTGCCTGCCGATTTGCAAAGCAAAGATCTATTGGAAGTGTTGCCGGAAGTTGAAGAATTTACCATCAACGAATTATTACCGGCCATTGCCAAGGGTGGTTTTATAGCAGATTCCGAGCGTAAGGCCATTGCCGATAAAATGGCACGTTATTCAGGATTGGACGTACAGGACATACTAGATCACAACTTGGATGTACCTACTCAATTTTTCTGGAAAGCTTTGATGAGAAGAAACGGGGGATACACCATTGGCCGTTTGGATAGCCGCTATTTGGGAATCGATAAAACATTGGCAGGTACGCGACCTGATTACTCACCTGAATTGACTTCTTGGTTGCACAGCTTCACTCCTGCCATCAACTATTATTTACAGGAGGAATTGAATTTTAAAACAGATATTAAGTACAACATGTTTGGACCAGTTCGCCCTTGGGATGATAGCAATGATAGTGTTCGTGACGATTTGCGTCAGGCCATGGCACAGAATCCATACTTGAACGTTTTGATACAATCAGGTTATTATGATGGAGCCTGCACCTATTTTGCGGCCAAGTATACGATGTCTCAAGTAGACCCAAGCGGTAAAATGAAAGACAGGTTCGATTGGAAGGGCTATCGTTCCGGGCACATGATGTACCTGAGAAAAGAAGACTTAAAAACAGCCAACGAAGATATTAGAGCGTTTATTTTAAGAACCCAAGCCAACGGAAAGAGCGCGAAATATTAAATTCAAACAACATTCAAGTTAATATAAGCGGTATGACATTTTAAGTCGTACCGCTTTTTTTATGGGTTTGGTTTTACCTTAAATTTCATACTTTTAGCAAAAACTACCAATAGTGAAAAAACAAACCATACTCTGGATCATGATCTCTTTTTTAGGATTGTCGAGTTCCTCAAAAATCAATGCCCAAGATTGGCCCAATTTGGAAAAGTACAACAATGCGAATGCAGAACTTCCCGCTCCAGCAGATGGTGAAAACCGGGTGGTATTCATGGGCAATTCCATCACCGAAATGTGGATAGGTACCCATCCAGAATTTTTTGCCGAAAACCCTTATGTAAACAGGGGCATTGGTGGGCAGACCACCCCACAGATGTTGCTTCGTTTTCGCCAAGATGTGATAGACCTAAACCCCAAAGTAGTCGTCATCTTGGCAGGAACCAACGATATTGCAGGCAATACGGGCCCCATGACGTTGGAACAAATCCATGATAATATTTTATCCATGGTCGAATTGGCAAAAGCAAATAACATAAAGCCGATTGTATGTTCAGTGCTACCTGCCTACGATTACCCGTGGAGGCCAGGTTTGGAACCCAACATCAAGATTCCGAAGCTGAACAAAATGCTCAAGGATATGACCGAAGCGCAAGGTGTGATGTACTTGGACTATTTCTCGGAAATGACCGACGATAGAAATGGTCTGCCATCCGAACTTACGACGGACGAGGTGCATGTAACCAAAGCTGGATATGAAATTATGGAGCGTATGGTAAAAGCATCTATTGATAAGGCACTCAAGACCGAGTAAAATGAACAATGCTGATTTTATACGTGCATTTGAAAAAGGAAAATTTCCTCCGCAACAGTTCAATCATAAGGCACATATAAAATTGGCTTGGATTTATCTTGAAATGTTTGATGAGCAAACTGCTATTTCCAAAACATGTGAGGCCATCAAAAATTTTGATCGGATCCATGGAAATGGTACCAAGTACCACACTACGTTGACAGTGGCTGCCGTAAAAGTGGTGCATCATTTCAGGCAAAAATCAAATGCAGCCACATTTGATGAATTTGTGGCGGAGAATCCAAGACTTATTACCTCATTTAAAGAACTACTTTTTCAACATTATGGAAAAAGTGTCCTTGCCGACCCAAAAGCGAAAACAGCATATTTGGAACCGGATTTG
Source organism: [Muricauda] lutisoli (nom. illeg.) (assembly GCF_017313105.1). Classification (GTDB taxonomy): domain Bacteria; phylum Bacteroidota; class Bacteroidia; order Flavobacteriales; family Flavobacteriaceae; genus Flagellimonas; species Flagellimonas lutisoli. Next base: position 1,179,266 of record NZ_JAFLND010000001.1, read on the forward strand.
CTCCCCTTCGACTAAACCGCTTGCCAAGATTTAGTTACATTGCAGCATGCAAAAAGGAAAGGTCAGTATTATTATTCCCTTTAAAAACACTGCTCATTATCTACCCGAATGTTTAGATTCCATTGTGGGCCAAACCCATACCGATTGGGAAGTTTTGGCAGTAAACGACCATTCTACCGATAAGAGCTTCGAACTCCTCTCCTCCTACTCCAAAAAAGATGAGCGCATCAAAGTTTTTCAAAACAAAGGGAGTGGCATCATTCCCGCGCTTCAAACTGGCTACGCCGAGAGTCATGGTCAATTTGTAACCCGGATGGATTCGGATGATATCATGAAACCGAACCGTTTGGAGGTCATGATAAATTCTTTAAAAGAAAATGGAACTGGTCATATTACTGTAGGGCAAGTAAAATATTTTTCACATCGGGGCATTAGTAATGGTTATGAGCGCTATGAACAATGGTTGAACCAATTGACAGCTGAAGGAAACAACTTTGATGAGATTTACAAAGAGTGCGTTATTCCTTCCCCATGCTGGATGGTCGAGCGTGAAGATTTTGAAAAATGTAAAGGTTTTGATTCCCATCGCTATCCTGAAGATTACGACCTTACATTTCGATTTTACGAACATGCACTTAAAATTGTTCCTTGCAATCAAGTACTTCATCTTTGGCGTGACTACGATACCCGTACTTCCAGAACCCACGAGCACTATGCCCAAAATTATTTTTTGGACATCAAGCTCCACTATTTTTTAAAGCTAAATCATGATACCCAACGACCATTGGTGGTCTGGGGTGCCGGATTTAAAGGAAAAAAGATTGCAAAAGGATTAAAAAAGCAAGGTTTGGATTTTGTTTGGTTATGCGATAACCCAAATAAAATCGGTAAAAAAATCTATGATAAAGTACTGGTTCATTTTGATGCTTTGCAGGATTTGAAAAATCCACAGAGCATTATTACTGTGGCCAATGAGGAAGCACAAAACGAAATCCGAAGTTATTTTTCCGAACTGGGTCAATCCCCAATGCAGGATTATTTCTTTTTTTGTTAGACATTGACTTTTTTTTAGAAAAGGGATTCTTCGCTTTGCTCAGAATGACATATCGTATCTTCTCATTTATTCTCGACCTGCCATTTTGAAGGAGCATAACGACTGAAGCATCTGGATTTCTGAGTCCCAATAGTCATCGGAGCGTTCGAAATTGCAATAAATTCTAGATTGTTGATTGATCGTTGATAAATGAAGTTTGAAATCAGAATGTTTTAATGCCTATCTTTGATCAAGCAATGTTGGGAATGCAGTTTAAACATCCAGAAATTCTTTGGGCACTTTTTCTTCTAGTCATACCCATTTTAATCCATTTATTTCAATTACGGCGCTTTGCAAAAACCCCTTTTACCAATGTGGCCATGCTACAAAAGGTGGTTTCCGAGTCCAGAAAAAGCAACACCCTTAAAAAATGGTTGCTTTTGTTCACCCGTTTGTTGTTGCTTGCTGCCATTATCATTGCTTTTGCCCAACCTTTTACTTCGGCGAACACGGCACTAAAAGAAAAGGAGACCGTAGTATATTTGGACGACTCCTTTAGCATGCAGGCCAAGAACAATGGTATTTCACTTTTGGAGAAAGCGGTCCAGGACTTGATCAAGAATATTGATGGGGAGTCCGAATTCAGTCTGTTTACCAACGAAAAAACATTTGGCAATGTTAGAGTGTCGGATATCCAAAACTCATTGTTATCGCTCCCCTACTCCTACAAACAATTGAATCTTAATGAAATTGGCCTAAAGGCGAAAAGCATGTTTTCCCAAAATAAGGGTACTGTCAAAAACTTGATTGTGGTCTCGGATTTCCAGGAAAGGATATCCGCGGAAAACACCGAGATAGATGCTGCTTTGTCTACTTATTTTGTTCCAATGCAATCTCAGCAAAGTCAGAATATCTCAATAGATTCTGTTTATGTGGACGAAAATGTCAACGATCAGGCGACACTCCACGTATTCCTTTCTGGTGGTAATAAAGATGAGGCCTTGCCCATTTCACTTTATAATGATGCAGAGCTGATTGCCAAAACAGCCGCAAAATTTAAGTCGGATGGAGATGCGGAAGTCGAATTTACCATTCCCGCCAATAAAGCGTTGAACGGGCGTTTGAGCATTATTGATAATGCATTGGGATACGACAATCGTTTTTACTTTAACATCAATTCCAAAGAAAAAATCAATGTGCTGGCCATTAGCGAATCGGATGGTGATTATGTAAACCGTCTTTTCAGAGGTGATGAGTTCAATTTTCAAAAATACCGATTGAACCAGCTGGATTACAGCAATTTGGACAATCAAAATGTGGTGGTCTTGGATAATCTGACAGCAATTCCAAGTAGTCTTCAGAATACGCTACGTTCATTTAAAAATGATGGGGGTACATTGATTGTTGTTCCCGCCACCAACAGCGATATTTCATCGTACAATAGCTTGTTATCCGGTTTTTCGTCCACCCAATTTTCAGAAAAAGTTGTTCTAGATCAACAATTGACCACCATAACCTTCGATCATCCATTATATCGCAACGTTTTTGAACAGGAAGTAACAAATTTTCAATACCCATCCGTTAAAGAACATTTTAGGATTCGGACGAGTCTTCCTATGGCATTGTCCATGGACAGTGGTGACGCCTTTTTGGTCGGCGATGATGGATTGTATGTATTTACGGTCCCTTTGGAATTGGAAAATTCAAATTTCATTAACTCACCATTGATCGTGCCAACCTTTTATAATATGGCACAATCAAGTTTGCGGGTGCCGAAAACTTATCAAACCCTTGGCAACGCCAACACCGTGGATATTTCCGCGGAAATCGGTGCCGAGAATATTGTGAAAGTCACCAAGGAAGGGTATGAATTTATTCCGCTACAGCAGATTTTCAACAATCGAGTACGACTTACTTTTGACCAGAACCCTGCGGAAGATGGGATTTACTCGATTGTACAGAACAATCAAACTTTACAAAATATAAGTTTCAATTATCCAAGAAGTGAAAGTCTTCTCAAGTATCTGGATCTGGCTACATTGGAAAATATAAACACCATGGATTCCATTCCTGCCTTGTTCGAGTATTTGGAAGCGGAAAGCAACATTACCGCATATTGGAAATGGTTTGTTATTTTAGCGTTGCTTCTGGCGCTTATTGAGGTATTCATTCAAAAATTCGTTACATGAACATTCTGCTGAAGTCTGCAAAAATCGTATGCCCTGGGAACAAGGAACTTCACTTGAAAAAACGTGATATCCTAATCAAAAAAGGGATCATAGAAAAGATTGGCGCCTCTGTGGAAGCTCCTGCCAATATAAAGGTGGTGGAAAAGGAGAACCTGCACGTTTCATTGGGATGGTTTGATAGCAGTGTAAGTTTTGGCGAACCAGGGTTTGAAGAACGCGAGACCATAGCCAATGGACTTTTTACAGCGGGCAAAAGCGGTTTTACCGATATTGTGCTCAACCCGAACACCCACCCGGTTCCTGATACCAGTTCTGATGTTGTGTTTTTAAAGGAACGTGGACAAGGCAAAGCCACCAAGGTGCATCCTATTGGTACTTTGACCACAAATTCGGACGGGGAAGCTCTTGCCGAACTTTTTGATATGAAAAATGCAGGTGCTGTTGCTTTTTACGATTTCAAAAAACAGGTTTCCAATCCCAATCTGCTCAAAATAGCACTGTTGTATGCCCAAAATTTTGATGGATTGGTGTATTCCTTTCCGCAAGACGGCGATATCAAAGGAAAAGGTGTCGCCCACGAAGGCGAAATATCAACAAAACTAGGACTTAAAGGAATCCCTGCTCTGGCCGAAGAACTTCAGATCGCAAGGGATTTGTTTGTACTGGAATATACTGGAGGAAAACTTCATATACCCACAATTTCCTCGGCAGGCTCTGTAAAACTGATTGCCGAGGCCAAGAAAAAGGGCTTGGATGTGACCTGTAGTGTTGCCGTGCACAACCTCTTCTTTTCGGACGAGAATTTGATAGGTTTTGATACCCATTTCAAGGTATCTCCCCCTTTACGGACCAATACGGATTGCAAAGCCTTAATCAAAGGGGTGAAAAACGGAACCATTGATTTTGTGACCTCGGACCACATTCCGATGGATATTGAGCATAAACGTGTGGAGTTCGATAATGCAAAAAGCGGTAGCCTTGGACTGGAATCTACCTTCGGAAGTTTGAATACCATTTTTGAACTTGACGAAACCATCGACATATTGACCAAGGGTCGAGAACGATATCAAATAGAAATACCAAAGCTGGCAGAAGGTTCTAAAGCGTGTCTCACCCTTTTTAATCCTGACGGCGAGTATACTTTTGATAGAAAAGATATCCTGTCGACATCAAAAAACAGCATGTTCCTAGGCGCTACCTTAAAAGGAAAGGTTTACGGAATTATCAACAATGATCAAAGTACATTATAATGAGTGACTCCAAACCCGGCAAAACTACCGCGATTGTAGCTTACATTACCATAATTGGCTGCTTAATAGCCATTACCATGAACATTGAACCCAAGAATGCTTTTGCCCGTTTTCACATTCGACAGGCTTTTGGGATTCATGTACTTTTTCATGCCCTGGCCATTTTGCTTACTTACTCCGGTTACGTTTATTTGTCTTTACCCATCTATATTTTTTATCTTATTATCTGGGTATTTGGCTTTTTACAAGTCCTAAATGAAACGACCAAGCCATTGCCTTTTTTGGGCAAATACTTTCAAAAATGGTTCACATTCATATCATAAATTAAAATAATGTCCCTCAAACCCTTATCATTAACATATTTACTGCGTCCATCCTCAATTAAATCTGAAAAAGCTCCTGCACTTTTTATGTTCCATGGTTACGGTAGCAACGAGGAAGACCTTTTTTCATTTGCATCTGAACTACCGGAGGAATTGATGATTTTTTCGGTAAAGGCCCCCTATGGTCTGGAACCTTTCGGCCATGCATGGTATGCCATAAATTTTGATGCTGAACAAGGTAAATGGAGCGATGATGAGCAGGCCGAAGAGTCCAGGGAAAAAATAGTTGCTTTTATAGATGAGGCCATTGAAGCGTACAACTTGGATAAAGAAAACATTACCCTTTTAGGGTTTAGCCAAGGCACTATTTTGAGTTATGCAGTGGCATTATCGTATCCGGAAAAAGTAAAGAATGTGGTCGCCCTCAGCGGATACATCAACAAAAATATTTTGGTGGACAACTATACGGATAAGGATCATAGCGGTCTAAATATTTATGCTTCGCATGGGCAGGTGGACCAAGTAATACCCTTGGAATGGGCCCAAAAGTCTCCAGAGTTTCTAAAAAACTTAAACATCCCAACAACTTACAAGGAGTTTCCTGTGGGGCATGGAGTATCGCAGCAGAATTTCTTTTCCTTTAAAAACTGGTTGCAGGAGCATATTTGATTGTGGAACTGGGTCACTCCCAACTCCTAAATTTGTTTTTACCCGACAAAAGTTCCACAGATGTACACTAACGGGTTGAACCGTGAACTTCCCCTCCCAACTTCCAACTCCTTAATCTCAAGTCATAGGATCCCATAAACCCTAACCTCCTTTCCATCAATCCAAATAGCCCATTGGTAAATCCCCTTCCCTATTTTTTTATAAAAATGGCATTCTTGCAGAGATAAACACTTTATATAAAAAATATGACATTGAAAGCAAGAAGATTGAATATTGCCCTAATGGCCTTGGTTTTGGTATGGTCCTGTGGCAAGGATCACGGCCGCGAACCGGTAAAGAACAGTGCCCCGGTAATCGAGGCTCAGGAGTTCACCGTCCAGGAGGATATAGCAGACAACAAGGCCATTGGCACAATAATGGCCACTGATGCCGACGATGACGCCCTCACCTATACGATTTCCGAAAACGACAACGACCTCTTTGAGGTCACCGGGACCGGCGTGCTGGGCTTGGCCACCGGCAAGGCCCTAAATACTGACAACAAGGTCCAGTACGGCATAACGGTTAGCGTTACCGATGGGGAGGACACCGCTAAAGCCACGGTGACCATAAAAGTGACCGCGGCACCCAATAATTCGCCCGTGATAGAAAACCAAGTGTTCACGGTAAAAGAAAATATAGTGGACACCGATACAGTGGGTACGGTAACGGCCACCGATGCCGACGATGATGCCCTCACCTTTACAATTGCCGAGAACGACAACGATCTCTTTGAGATTACCGAAGTAGGGGAGCTCAGCCTTGTCCAGGGGAAGAACCTGGACTTTGAGACGGCAAAGGAACATGTGATCACAGTGAAGGTAAGCGACGGGAAGACCACCGCCTCCGCCACGATTACCGTTATGGTGGAGAACGTGATAGAGAGTATGGCCGAGGACCCCGCCCCTTTTATCACCACTTGGAAAACCAACGCCAATGAGGAGAAAATAATGATCGGCACATCAAATAGTTACACCTATGATTATACCGTAGACTGGGGTGATGGCACTGTGGAGGAGATTGCCACGGCAGACCCACTCTCTCATGTGTATGCCACAGCAGGCACCTATACCGTGGTCATACTGGGAGAGTTCCCAGCAATAAATATGTATGGGCTCGAAGCAACCTACAAGGAGGCGATGATGGGTATCGAACAATGGGGGAGCATACAGTGGAAAAGTCTTGCCTATGCTTTTTCAGGGTGCACAAACATGAAATACCATGCCACGGATGTACCTGATCTCTCTAATGTCACCGATATGTCGTATATGTTCAAAGATGCCACCTCCTTTAACGGGGACCTCGGTTCTTGGGACACAAGCAATGTCACCAATATGCTTGGTATGTTCGCGAGTGCGGACTCCTTTAACGGGGACATCGGTGGCTGGAACACAGGCAATGTGACCACAATGAAGAGCATGTTCAAAGGTGCCACCTCCTTTAACGGGGACATCGGTGGCTGGAATGTGGGCAATGTTACCGATATGGGGACCATGTTCTGGAATGCCATCTCCTTTAACAGGGACATCGGCGGATGGGACACGGGCAATGTCACCAATATGCTTGGCATGTTCGCGAGTGCGGACTCCTTTAATGGGAATATCAGTGGGTGGAATGTGGGCAATGTGACCACTATGAATGGCATGTTTACCAATACTACCTCTTTTAACGGGGATATCAGTGCCTGGGACACAAGCAATGTGACCGATATGTCGTATATGTTCATTGATGCCACCTCGTTTAACGGGGACATCGGTGGCTGGAACACAGGCAATGTGACCACAATGAGGAACATGTTCCAAGGCGCCATCTCCTTTAATAGGGACCTAGGGGGATGGGACATTGCCAATGTATTATACATGACCTATATGCTGAACAATTCGGGAATGGACCCCAACACATACGGCCTAACCTTACAGGGTTGGGCCAATCAAGCCAATGTTCCCTGGAACATGATTCTTGGTGCAACGGGACTTCAGGTCGATTGTGCTTCCCAAGATCAGATGGCAGCCAGACAATCATTGATAGTTAATAGAAACTGGAATATTACGGATGCAACCCCCGTTTGTCCCTAAAATTTTTGGGGATAGTACTTGTGCAAGATTATGATAAAGACCGGGTGGGGCATATAAGCTCTTCCGGTCTTGTTTTTTTAGGAACCGTGATTAGCGTCCACTGCCCTCTGCCAACTACTCCACCCAACACACAAGAGCCAAGACCGCTTGTGAAAACCAGTGAGATTTTTGGCCATTGGGACACTTCCAAAGGGATACTGCGAAACCGCTATCTGATTACTGCGGAGCGTAGAGCAAATGTTCTGCCAAGGTGAAGTCCACGCTCAGATCATCCTTTAGCTCATACCTAATAATAAGGTCGCCCCAATATTTCCCGTCGGAAAAATCGGCCAGAATCCATTTATGGTTGAGCACTTTGATCTTGTTGATCTTAAAGTCACTTTCCATTCCTTCATATGGAATCAATGGATTGTCTCCTTTTTGTTCATTGGTTTCCAGCAGCTTATCCTGAATATACAACGATGGGTTCTCTAAATTCAAATGTTCGTAGTAGGCCAAAGCATCATCATTGTTTTCCAAGGTGAAATATTGCATGTCCAATACCTTTAAATGCATGGTCTGCAAGGAATCCTCAAGCTTCACCACCTCTTCTTCAAGTTGTTTTACATCCGAGGTCAACGCTTTTTGCATATTGTTTCCGGTAACATATTGGAAAAGGGCCAACAACGCGGCAAAAACAAAAAGGTATAGAAAAATGCTGTTTTTCATCAAATCTAAATTTTAATCTGTAGGTTATCGTAGGCCAAATGTATGTTTTTGGGCAGACTTTTTTCCACTTCCTCATGAAATCCCAATAGAGCACTGATATGGGTGAAATACGTTTGCTCCGCTCCTACCTTTTCGGCAAATTCCAAAGCCTCTTCCAAATTAAAATGGGAATGGTGGGGCTCACGTCGCAAAGCATTTACCACCAACACTTTGGCGCCTTTCATTTTTTTGATTTCCTCTTCCTCTACCCGTTTTACATCTGTCATATAAATAAATTCACCAAAGCGGTACCCAAAAACCTGCAGTCTGTTGTGGAAGGCTTCAATAGGTACAACATCCAAATCGCCCAAAGGAATATTTTCATTTTTGAAAACCTCATGGACTTGAACGGCAGGAGCCCCTGGGTAACGGTCCTCATCCGCAAAAATATAGTCGAAACGTCTGCGAAGGGAATCCAACACCCGCGGATGCGCATATACGGGGATATCGCCCTGTCGAAAGAAAAAGGGGCGTATATCATCGATTCCCGCAGTGTGATCGGCATGCTCGTGGGTAAACAAAATACCATCCAACTTGTCTATCGGATTGGTAAGCATTTGTTGCCTAAAATCTGGTCCGCAATCAATTACATAATTATAATTATTCCAAGAGATCAATACGGATACCCGCAGCCTTTTGTCCTTGGGGTCCGAACTTAAGCAAACGGGATGATCGCTTCCGATTACCGGTATTCCCTGTGAAGTTCCCGTACCCAAAAAAGTAATGGTCATCTTATCATCCATTAAATCCAAAATTATAACTTATTTATTTAATAGATTGCTTGAAGAGTGTAACTTTGCTGTACATTAAAAAAACGGACATGCCGAGCATACCAAGCAAAGAAAATGCTTTTGAAAACATTCCTTCCATAAAGGCGAAAACCCTTAGGATCAACTTGAATCAAGATATTTACGGAACCTTTGCCGAAATTGGGGCCGGCCAAGAAACCGCTAGGCACTTTTTTAGAGCTGGAGGGGCTTCCGGGACCATTGCAAAGGCAATGAGTGCTTACGATAAATCTTTTAGTGATGCCATTTACGGTATCGAGGAAGATGGGCGTTATGTAACCCAATCCCGATTAAAAAAGATGTTGGACCATGAGATGCGTTTGGTCGAAGAACGGATCAGTAGGGACAGTAACCCGGACTATTTATTCTTTAGTTATGCCAATACTGTGGCCACCATTGATTTTTCCAAGAGGTACAAAGGGCATGGCTGGGTTGGACTTCGTTTTCAGTTAGATCCGGACCAGAAGGAATATGATGAAATTGTACTGCATATCCGGTTCAAACAAAACGAAGCTAGATTACAACAGGAAACCCTTGGTATTTTAGGTGTAAACTTGATCTATGGGGCCTTCTTTAAATTCCATAAGCCCAAAAAGCTATTAAAATATCTATACGATCATATTGACCATGATACTTTGGAGATTGATATGATCAACTTTACAGGACCTAATTTTGCTGATGTCGATAACCGTTTGATGAGTCTTCAGCTTATTAAAAACGACATGACGGATGCGGTAATGTTCGGTCCTGATGGGAACAACTTGCTTCCGGCAGCGGTGCTTTACAAGAAAAATATCTTGGCATTGCGTGGTAGTTTTAGACCTGTGACCAAGGTAAATATGGACATGTTCCAGAAATCGTACGATATTTTTATCAGGGAGCAGACGGTGGATATGGAAAATGCCATCGTTGTTTTTGAGATAACACTTTCCAACCTTAAGGCTGCCGGTGAAATTGATGAACAGGATTTTATGGACCGAGCGGAATTGCTTTGTTCTCTTGGCCACACGGTATTGATCTCCAAATTCCAGGAGTATTATAAACTCGTGGAATACTTTAATAATTACACCAAGGCCAAAATTGGATTGACCATGGGTGTCAACAACTTGGTGGATGTATTTGATGAAAAATATTATCGTCACTTAAGTGGTGGCATCTTGGAGGCGTTCGGTAAGTTGTTCTTTAAAGATCTGAAGGTTTACCTATACCCGATGAAGGATCCAGAAACGGGCCAGATACTTACCAGTAACAATGTGAAAGTTCACCCACGAATGAAGGAGCTGTACAAGTTCTTTAAATACAATGGCAAGGTGATGGACATTATTGACTACGACCCTGATGTACTCCACATTTTTTCAAGGGACGTACTCAAGAAAATCATCAAGAAAGATGAAGGGTGGGAAAAAGAATTGCCCGAAGGTATTGCAGAGATTATAAAGGAGAAAAACCTATTTACCAGAAAAGTTCTGGAAGAGAAAGAATAGAAATAAAAAAGGCGCTGGTTCAGCGCCTTTTTTATTAAGCCAATATTTGGGCTGCGTGATCTTTTGTCTTTACCTTTTCGATAACATTTTCAACAACGCCATCACCATCAATAACAAATGTGGTACGGTGGATGCCATCATATTCCTTGCCCATAAATTTCTTTGGTCCCCAAACACCAAAGGTGTTGATAACAGTATGGTCCTCATCGGCCAGTAAAGGGAAAGGAAATTCGTATTTGTCCCTAAAATTGGATTGTTTCTTTTCCGAATCGGCACTTACGCCCAAAAGCTCGAAACCTTGGTCCTGTAATTCTTTATAATTGTCTCGTAAATTACAGGCTTCCGCAGTACAACCAGGGGTATTGGCCTTGGGGTAGAAAAAAACAACCAATTTTTTGCCTTTGTAATCACTAAGATTAATTGTGTTGCCGTCTTGGTCTTTTGCTGAAAAATCAGGTACTTTATCCCCTACTTTTAACATATTCATGTGCGTTGCTATTGAATTAATTGTTTAATATTTACATTCTCAAAGTTAAACAAATATGACCAAACAAGAAAAGGTTGATTTTGCTATCAAAACCTTGGACGAACTCTATCCTAAAATTCCGATTCCTTTAGATCATAAAGACCCCTATACCTTATTGATCGCGGTTTTACTATCTGCCCAAAGTACCGATGTTAGGGTCAATCAAATCACCCCGTTGTTATTTGAAAAAGCGGATAACCCCTATGATATGGTCAAACTATCGGAGGATGAGATTCGAGAAATCATTAAACCAGTCGGCCTCTCCCCCATGAAATCCAAAGGTATCTATGGCCTTTCCAAAATACTGATCGAAAAATATAAGGGTGAAGTACCCAGAGACATCGCACTACTGGAAGAATTGCCTGCAGTGGGCCACAAAACCGCTAGTGTAGTAGTTTCGCAGGCCTTTGGAATCCCTGCATTTCCAGTGGACACCCATATACATCGGTTGATGTACCGGTGGGGTTTTAGCAGCGGTAAAAATGTGGTACAAACGGAACGCGATGCCAAACGATTGTTCCCTGAAGAAATCTGGAATCGATTGCATCTTCAAATTATTTGGTACGGTAGGGAATATTCCCCTGCCAGGGGCTGGGACTTGGATAAAGATATTATTACCAAGACCATTGGAAGAAAATCGGTGATCAACGAATATTATAAAAACAAAAAGAGCCGCTAATTGCGGCTCTTTTCGTCAGTTTGATCCTTAAATTAATTCAATGTTGCTTCAAACTGGTGTTTTTTGTAGTCAACTACATGAATCGATTTTGAAAAGCTAAGTAAAAAATCTACTGTTTCCCGACTTGCTTTTACCGTTTTTACGGATTTTTGTTCTTCAGAGTAAATGTTTTCCATATTCTAGCGTAAGTAATTGTTTCCATTATATAACGGCGCTAGATTGGAAATATTGTTGGCTTCGACGTAATGCCGATTAATTCGTTAAAACGATATTTTTACGCTCTACGATTTTTCTAAGGTTTATAAGGGCATATCTCATTCTACCCAAAGCTGTATTGATGCTCACATTTGTGTTTTCGGATATTTCCTTAAAGCTCATATCCTTGTAAATACGCATGATCAATACTTCTCTCTGATCATCAGGCAATTCATCGATTAGAACCGTAAGATCACTTTCAATTTGATCTTTGATCAATTGCTTTTCTGCGTTCAACTTTTCATCCTTGATTACGGAGAAAATGTTGAAATCGTCGCTACCCTCGAATTTGGGCATTCTTTTATTTTTACGGAAGTGGTCTATCACCAAGTTGTGAGCAATACGCATCACCCAAGGTAAAAATTTACCTTCTTCGCTGTATTTTCCTTTTTTAAGGGTTTTGATCACCTTTATAAAAGTATCCTGGAAGATGTCCTCTGCAACATCTCTGTCCAAAACTTTGCTGTAAATAAAACTGGTGATTCTTTGGTTGTGCCTGTTAATCAGGATTTCAAGAGCCTTTTCGTCTCCGTCAATATAATTCTTTACTAAAATCGAGTCTTTAATCTGTAGTTGTTCCATACAAATTACTTTTTTTGGGTTAAAATCACAGTCCCCCCTTTGTCAAGAAAGACTATAGTTATTCAGTTTTTAATCTTTAAAAAGTAATTATTCTGTATAGGCCTATCAGGATTTTAATTACACTTCGAATATAGATAATTAGGCAGGCGACCTAAAATCTATGTTGTGAGTTGACGATTTTTATATGTTAACTGCTACAATATACGTATTAAGTGTGGTGTATCGTATCTTTGAAACCCTAATTTTAACAAATGGCAATCAATATCAACGTAGATCCCAAGCAGAATATTATCATAAAGGGTGCCAAACTGCATAACCTAAAGAATATAGATGTCGTCATCCCAAGGAATAAATTGGTGGTAATCACGGGTTTATCCGGTTCTGGGAAGTCTAGTTTAGCTTTTGATACACTGTATGCCGAAGGACAGCGTAGATATGTGGAGAGCCTCTCCTCCTACGCACGACAATTTTTAGGGAAATTGGATAAACCTAAAGTGGACTATATAAAAGGTATAGCCCCAGCGATTGCCATTGAACAAAAGGTAAACTCCACCAATCCCAGATCCACTGTCGGGACCACAACCGAAATCTATGATTACCTAAAGTTGTTGTATGCCCGAATCGGGAAGACCATTTCCCCTATCTCTGGTAAAGAAGTGAAAAAGCATACGGTTACCGATGTGATCGATTATATAAAGGAGTTGAACGAGAGAGATAAGCTCCTGTTATTGGCTCCTATCACTATTAGTGATGAGCGGGAACCGTTAAAGTCGTTGGAACTTTTCTCCAAGCAAGGATATGCCCGTATTAAATACAAAGGAGAAGTAATCCGAATCGATCAGGCTCCAGAAGATATTGGTAGGGAATTCGACCTTGTAGTGGACCGCATTATTGTTAAGGATGATGAGGACTTTTTCAATCGCCTGGCCAATGCTGTGGACAATGCATTTTTTGAAGGGAAGGGCCAATGTGCCATTGAAAACCTTCAGACTGGTAAGACAAAAACCTTTAGTAACCAGTTTGAGCTCGATGGGATGAAGTTTTTGGAACCGAACGTTCACTTGTTCAGTTTCAACAATCCGTACGGGGCCTGCCCAAAATGTGAAGGCTATGGGGATGTTATCGGTATTGATGACGATTTGGTGATTCCCAATACAGCTTTATCCGTTTACGAAAATGCCGTTTTTCCTTGGCGGGGCGAAAGTATGGGCTGGTACCGTGATCAATTGGTGAATTCAGCTTACAAGTTTGATTTTCCCATACACAAACCCTGGTTTGAGCTTTCCGAAGAACAAAAACAATTGGTTTGGGACGGGAACGATCATTTTATAGGAATCCACAAGTTTTTTGAACAGTTGGAGGAAAAAAGTTATAAAATCCAGAACAGGGTGATGCTTTCCCGTTACCGCGGCAAGACCAGATGTGCTGTATGTAAAGGAAAACGACTGCGCAAGGAAGCGGATTATGTAAAGGTAGGCGGTAAATCCATTTCGGATTTGATCGAACTGCCCATTAAACAGTTAACCCCATTTTTTGAAGCCTTGCAACTTTCCGAGCACGATACCTCCATTTCCAAAAGGCTGCTCAAAGAAATCACTACACGTTTGGACTTTTTGGACAAAGTAGGTTTGAGCTACCTTACCTTGAATAGAAAATCCAATACACTGTCAGGTGGAGAAAGTCAACGTATCAACTTGGCCACTTCTTTGGGAAGTAGCCTGGTGGGTTCCATGTATATTCTGGACGAGCCCAGTATAGGATTGCACCCACGAGATACAGAAAACCTGATTGAAGTGCTTAAATCCCTCAGGGACTTGGGCAATACCGTTATCGTCGTGGAGCATGATGAAGATATTATGAAGGCCGCAGATGAAATCATTGATATTGGACCAGAGGCGGGAACCTTGGGCGGCAAAGTTGTGGCCACGGGAGACTGGGAAACCATCCTTACCTCCGATTCCTTGACGGCATCCTACCTCAACGGAACAATGGAAATCCCTGTGCCCAAAGAGCGTAGGAATTCCAAACATTACATTCAGATCAAGGGTGCACGCGAAAACAACCTTAAAAATATAGATGTCACATTTCCTTTGAATGTGCTTACCGTTGTTACTGGAGTATCCGGGAGTGGAAAAAGTACCTTGGTAAGAAAAATACTGTATCCTTCCATATTAAAAGAGACGGGCGGGTACGGTGAAAAGGCAGGCCAGTTCTCTGCCATGGAAGGAAAGTATTCCCATATCAAACACGTGGAATTTGTGGACCAAAATCCCATAGGCCGTTCTTCGCGTTCCAATCCTGTTACCTATATAAAGGCCTACGATGATATCCGAAGCCTGTTCGCATCACAAAAATTAAGCAAGTTACGTGGCTATAAGGCCAAACATTTCTCTTTTAATGTGGATGGTGGCCGTTGCGAAAAATGTAAGGGCGAAGGTGAAATTACAGTAGAAATGCAGTTTATGGCGGATGTTCATTTGGAATGTGACGCCTGTGATGGCAAACGGTTCAAAAAAGATATTTTAGAGGTCCAGTTTGAAGGCAAAAACATCGACGACGTACTTAATATGACCATTGATGATGCCATTGAACACTTTTCAACCCAAAAACAAGATAAAATAGTTGCCAAGCTTAAGCCGCTGCAAGATGTTGGTTTGGGTTATGTGGCCTTAGGGCAGTCCTCCTCTACCCTGTCCGGTGGTGAAGCACAGCGTATAAAGCTCGCATCGTTCTTGGTGAAAGGCCATACCAAGGAAAAAGCCCTGTTCATCTTTGATGAGCCCACAACGGGACTACACTTTCACGATATTAAAAAGTTACTCAAATCCTTTGACGAGTTGATAGGCAAAGGACATTCCGTTATTGTGATAGAGCACAATATGGAATTGGTAAAATGTGCCGATTATATTATAGATCTTGGCCCCGAAGGTGGTGAAAAAGGTGGTAATTTGGTGGTAGAGGGAACTCCCGAGGAAATCATCAAGAACACAAAATCCTACACTGCAAAATACTTGAAAAACACCTTATCGTAATCGATTTTTTGTTCATCTGAATGGTTAGTGAACCAAGGTATCGATCGTAGTAGATTATCCTCCAAAGGATATGGGGAATCACAGCTGATCAATAACTGTTCCAATGGTGTAAACTGTTCAGAAGATGCACATCAATTAAACCGAAGATCAATGTTCATTATCAAATAAATCGTTCAATTTTCATTTTTTTATACTGATAATCAGTGTGTTAAGATTTTTGGCACGCTGATTGCATTAAACAGGGTGGATGTAAATAGTTGCATCTAGAACTTAAAAACCTTGTAGTATGAAAAAGTTAGTACTCATTATAGCAGCGGTTGTCTTTGGAATACCGAGTATCCAAGCAGAAACAACCAATACAGTGGCTACAACCACAAATTATAGATATGGAAATTCTTTCATCTTTGTCGAAGGTGGAGTTACATTCTCCGTGTATCCTGATGGTGAGTTCGATTTCTACATGGACAACAGGGTTAATGTAGGTGTTGGAGCACGAATCGGAAACGTTGGAATCACTTTTAACTCTGGGTATAATTACAATCCTTATGTCCAGTACGATGATTATGGTGCTGTAATCCAGGTAGAGAACACCCCAATTTTTTATGACTATTATGGTCGTGTATCTCAAATTGGAAACGTAAATGTTTGGTACAATAATGGTAGGGTCCGTAGAATCGGTGGACTACATGTGTACTACAACGGAGGCGTTTTTAGTCACTACACAGGATTCATCAACATATATAACAGAAGATATGTGTACAGACCATTCCATAGGTATTTTGTAAGACCTGCCGTAGGATTCTGCAATGTATATGCAAGACCTTACAGAAGATATTACAGACCTATCCGATATACTTATTATGCTCCTTACAGACACAATACCAGAAGGGCCTATGCCAGATTGGGTAGAGTGTACAGAAACGACAATAGATATAGACGAGATAACATTTATAGGAATGATAGAAGAGTTTCCGTAAGAGACAATAGAGCAAGAAGAGCGGATTATGGTAGAAGTAATGCAAGGGTTTCAAAGAATTCTTCTAGAAGAGGAAACACTGCGGTAAACCGTTCCAGTAATGCTGTAAAAAGACAAAAAGTAGCTTCCAGAGATTCTAGAAGCAATACATATAGAAAGTCAAATAATGTAAATAGGTATGGAAGAACAACGGCTTCCAATAATAAGGCAAGAAGTGCTTCGAACAATAGAAGTTCCAATGTCAGAAAAGTGGACCCACGTACAAACAATAGAACCGTGAACCGTTCTGCAAAAAGTACGTATAGAAAACCGAAGACCACATCGAGAACACCAAGTAGGTCTACGGTAAGCAGGGGAAACTCTTCTTCAAGGAAAGCCGTTTCCAGAAGCTCTAGACCTAGTGTAAGGAAAAGTTCTGTTAGCAGAAAAAGTAGCTCTAGGCCCAGCGTGAGCAGAAGTTCAAGTGCCAGAAAAAGTAGCGCAAGAACAAGTAGCTCCAGAGGCGCTTCCAGAAGAAATAATTAGATAGATTTTTTTAGGTTGGTTAGTTGTTTACCCCGTGGTTGAATTTATTCGCTACGGGGTATTTTTTTTGAGCCATTTGGACAAAAAGCCCGTTACATCTTCGGAAATATTGAAGCGGTACAAAATACCTACGTACATCACTACCACAAGAAGTGACTTTAAGCCGATATTGATGATAGGGTGAAACTGAAACTGTAATAGGTCGAAAAGAACTGCCAATAACAACAAGGTAGCGAACACCTTAAATGTAGCCGAAGTAAAAGGAAGAATTCCATACTTCACTTTAACAAAAACAAGCTTGACCAGATTAAAGATGAAAATAGAGATAAAACTGGCGATAGCTGCTCCTTCAAGACCAAACCTTGGTATCAGTAAATAATTCAATAGAATAGTTAAAGCGGCCAAACATACCCCAAACACCAAAACTGTTTTATAGTATGGGGAATTGTACAAAATGGAATTAATGTTCCCCAACAACGAATCCATTACTTTGGCCAACCCTATCAAGAACACAATGGTAAACCCATTTCTATAATTCTCGGGCAGCATTAAATACAAATCGTTCAAGTTGAGGATAATTAGGACGAACAATATTCCCGAGGCAATAAACAAGGTGAGCGAAGTCTTTTTGTACAATTGGTTGAGCCCCTTATCATTGTGTGTGTTCAACAATTCGGCGGTCAAGGGGTAGGTGATTTGGTGCATCGCACGCGAGGGCACAATAATCACCGTAGCAATGTATACGGACACCCCATAATATGCCACATTCTCAATGCTGATGAACTGGTTCAACATTACCTTGTCAATTTCAAGCAGGATCAAAGCTGCCGAACCTCCCAAAATAATCAAAAAAGAATAGGACAGAATTTCCTTGGTAAAGGGTGGAAACTTAAAATCCAATTTGGGCTTCCGTAGCGTAAACGCATAAATTTGAATGATGACCGTCCGCAATAAATACAATCCCACCAAACATTTGAAGAAGATATCCAACGTGATCACATCAAAATAAAAAAGAATGAGCAGGATGGATACTCCCACCCTAGCGAAGACTTCTTTCATAAAATTGCCAAAAACTGACTTTAAATGCACCTTGGCCCAGGAATAAAAAACCTCAAAATACCCCATTGCGAGTCCCACAAAAAATACATACCACAAATAATCCTTCACCATGGGGTTCACTTGGGATACCCAATCACCAATGGGGTCGTACCATAGTATACCAACCAAGGCTACGGGCAGTATGCCCAACAAAGGAATCAACAACATCAAGGTAAAGAACCCGTCTTTTTCCACCTCTTGGTGGTTACTGTAGTATTTTACCATGGTATTGTGCACTCCAAAGGCCATCAAAGGCATGAGGATGGCACCCGACGCCAAAATAAAAGTAACGAGACCGTAATATTCATCGGGCAGGATCTTAGTGTAGAGAAACAACGTATTGATAGCCCCAAAAAAGAACCCCAAATACGTTACCACGGTATTCTGTATGGATTGTTTTAGAACAACGCCCATTAGATAAAATTAGCCAAAGATTCCGTTAATGCCTTTCTATGATATTGCTCCACCCCGTCGGAATTACAGACCAGTGCACCTTCGGTATATTGATGGAATGCCTCCAAAAGTACACTTTTTAAGGTAGTGACGTCGGATTGCAAGCACATAGTTCCAGCATGGTGCTGTTCCACCATGGCACCAGCCTCCCATCCTTTTGGGCCGATGGCCAAAATGGGCCGCTTGGCGTTCAAATATTCAAATAATTTTCCCGGGATAATGCCTTTGGTCTCTTCCGAATCAATCTCCAACAACAAAAGGAGCTGCGATTTTTGTTGGGTTTCCAAGACCTTGTCGTGCGGGAGATAGCCCAACTGCTCCACATAATCGGACAATCCAAAATCCTTAATGGATTGCAGCACTTCCTCCCCCACTACACCTGCCAATTGTATTTTGAGCGCTTTTTTTAATGCTTCATTTTCAGCAATCAATTCTTGTACTGTTTGCCAAAAGCCTAAAGGGTTTCTTCCTGTCAACAAAGAGCCAATATGCGAAATGGTAAATTTGGAATCCAGTTCTACCGGCTGTAACTCATCATCAAAACCATTGGTGATCACTTTTATGGGTTTTGGGGTAATGGCCTCAAATTCAGTTTTCGTAGTGTGGCTTGTGACCACAATTTTATCGGCTTTCAAGAGCACTCCTTTTTCCAAAGCTTTGTGCTTTAGCCTAGAATATTCAGTTAACCGTAATTTTTTATGATAGCCTATAGATGTCCAAGGATCACGAAAATCGGCGATCCAACGGATATTGTATTTCTTTTTAAGGCCCAGACCTATCAAATGTAAACTGTGTGGCGGACCTGTGGTAATAATGGTGTCAATACCCTCATCCGCAATCACTTTCGCCAAGTAGGGAATAGATGGTCTTACCCAATACTTCCGTGCATCGGGGATAAAAAGGTTTCCACGAATCCACAATAATAACTTTTCAATAAACGATGGATCTTTCTCTTTGATGATTCCCGAACTTATGGTCTTGGTCTTTTTTTTGGAGAGCAGTGAAGCCCAACCATAGGGTTCATTTATGCGCCTTTTGAGTATTTTGATGGACGTCGGAACTTCCTCTACCAATTTTTCATCCACTAATGGATAACTGGGATTTTCAGGAACGTAAACGATGGGTTCAAACCCAAACTCTGGCAAGTATTTGGTGAACTTGAGCCAACGTTGTACCCCTGGTCCCCCAGCGGGAGGCCAATAGTACGCTATGACCAAGACTTTTCGCATTAGGATTCTTCCTTTTTTCCACGGAACAAGGTAAAGCCCAATCCCCCAACAATGATCACTCCCAAGAGAATATTGGACGCCAAAGTAATCTGGCTTCCCGTTTCCACCACTTCCGGCTCAAATTTGAACTCGATTTCGTGCTGGCCGGCAGGAACTTTCATACCGCGAAGAGCATAATCCACTTTGTAATGTGCTGTAGGCTCTCCATCAATAAAGGCGTTCCAACCGGATGGATAATGCATCTCGGAAAAGACTGCAAAACCATCATTGGGGTTGTTGGAAGTGTATTTTAAATAATTTGGCCGGTAATCCACCAAATCAATACGTGCCACAGAATCCACCGGATACCGTAATTTGGTCAATTCTGGGTACTGTTTGGTGTTGACAACCGCCTGGGTTTTGGAATTGAAATCCTTCAGTTTCAAAATTTCCTCATTGGCAGATGAAACTGGAATCAATTGATCTACGAACCAAGCATTGCCATTGGCGTCTGGGTTTACAGCGGGATAACTGTTCCCTTCCTCATCTTGTTGAACGATGTATTTTACGTTCAACATATTCAACACCTGGAGATTGTTCTGGTACAAATGGTATTCGAACAAATTTTGAAGTGCCCTGGGCTTTGCAGCGTGATATCCGCCAATCGATTTATGAAAATAAGAAGTGCGGGCTCCGTTGATTCCCTCCTCTGGGTTAAAAACCCGGTAAATGGAATCGTCCTGTTGAATGATTTGATCTAGCTGACTGGCTTGGAATGGTTGATTAACCTGACGCTGACGTACAAAATCGTCCTCGTTCACATAGCGGAGGTCCACTCCCACCAAATCGAACAGGATAAGGGCACCCAAGGCGAACACCAATACGTTTTTGTTGATTTTATCTTTGATAAAAAACCATAAGGCCGCTGCGGCCAAGGCCACATAGATCAAGGAACGGAAAGTATCGTTCACATAGACTGCCTCACGATCTCGCTGGATCATGGCCATCAATTCGTCACCAAAGTAGCCGCGGTACATTTCGTCGCGCATTCCCTCAAAGTCAAAGAAGCCTTTCAATAAGAAAATTATGATACCAAGTCCTACGGAAACAAAGAAGCTCAGTTTTAAAGCTCTCAGCTTTTCTTTCCGGTCAACGGATGATTTGAACAACTCACGTATTCCCAAAATTCCCAATACTGGCAAGCACAGCTCCAACACTACTTGAATGGAAGAAACGGCCCTGAACTTGTTGTACATCGGGAAGTAATCTATCATAAAATTGGTGAGCAACGGAAAGTTTCTCCCCCAAGAAAGCAATAGCGATAAAATTGCTCCCGATAAGAGCCACCATTTCTTTTTGCCATCTACCAGGAATACACCCAGCATAAACAGGAAAAACACAATGGCGCCCACATAGGCCGGTGCAGCAACTATGGGCTGGTCTCCCCAGTACAATGGTAAACTGCTCGAAAGTTCCAGTGCTTTGGTCGGTGATAATCCCTGATTGGTCAAATACTCGTAGGCTTTGGAATCCTTGCCCAGATCCTCACCTCCCGAACCTCCGAACAATCGGGGTGCAAACAAGTTTAGTGATTCGGCGATACCGTAGCTATATTGGGTAATGTATTCTTTGTCCAACCCAGTGGAAATCTCCTTCTCGCTTCCATCGGGGTTAACGGTGAGTTCCGATTTTCCCCGTGTACTCCAATCCGCATACTCCTTGGTGGCCATTAGGCTGGTGGCATTGGTGAAAACGGACAGCACTACGGCCAAAACCAATAGCCCTACCGAAGCAAAAAAGTGTTTGAGTTCCTTTTCTTTGATGGCATAGATCAAGTATACCAAGCCCATAACCAACACCAAAAGCATAAAATAATACGTCATCTGGTAGTGATTGGCATTTATTTCCAGTGCCATGGCCAATGCGGTCAGTATAAATCCGAGAATGTATTTTTTCCGAAAAACCAGCACTATCCCACCCAGAACCATTGGGATGTATCCCAGAGCGTGTGCCTTGGCATTGTGCCCAACGCCAAGAATAATGATCAGATAGGTGGAAAATCCAAAAGCAATGGCCCCAAGGGCTGCCAACCTAAAATCGACCTTTAAGCATAAGAGCAATATGTAAAACCCTATGAAATAAAGAAAAAGATAATCTGCTGGACGCGGTAAAAACCGAATCAAACGGTCCAATTCCTTTACATAGTTATGAGGGTAATTGGCTCCCAATTGATAGGTCGGCATACCGCCAAAGGCACTGTTGGTCCAATACGATTCTTCGCCCGTTACATCTTTGTAGGCATCCCGTTCGTGTGCCATGCCCTTGTACTGGGCAATATCTGACTGATAAATGGCTTTTCCCTGCAAAACTGGATAAAAGTAGACCAGTGAGGCAAGAATGAATAAAGCAATAACACAAATATGGGTGATAATGGCTTTTGGAGAAAGATTCATGGATAGGTTTTGATTCGGCAAATATTAATCAATTTCCTCAAAATCTATGTATTCTCCAACTTTTTTTGAGGGATTGGATTTGCGGGGCGGTTTTTTGGAAATGGAGGTCTCCCCTTCCTTAGGTCCTTCATTGCCAAAATCTTGATGGCTCCCAAACTGCTGCTCAAAACGTTCGTTCGTCTTCTTTACAGCGTAATTCAAGAGCTTCGGGGCCAACCACTTCATCAGGAATTTGAGCCCGTAGTATACTAATATGACAATTAAAATCGTTTTCAGTAAAACCATATAACCTTAGTTATCGAATCAAATTTACACTGTTAGTAGCGCAAACCCATCAAACGTATCTTAAAATAGTATTAAAAACCCAGTTATATGGACATTTCCATGATCAAAAAGTCATTTTTCCTTTTCGTTCTATTCCCAACCTTCATTTTTGCGCAATATACCGATGTTATCAATTCCAACAGACCTGGAAGGGCCGCCAGTGCCTATTCCGTTGGTAAAAATGTGATTCAGGCCGAAGTTGGAATGCTGTATGAACAACAGGACAATGCCGAGCTAAATTCCGACTCCAATATTTTTGGGGCCGATTATGCCTTTAGGTACGGATTGCTTTTTGAAGAGCTGGAAGTAATTGCCGAAGGGTCGTTCATCACACAGAACATTACCTATCCCGATTTTGGCATTGAGGGCAAACTGACCAATTTTTCGCGCAACCGGGTAGGTTTAAAATATTTGGTTTTCGATCCCTACAAAAATCCCGAGCGCAACAAACCCAATTTATATAGTTGGAGGGCCAACAATCTGTTCCAATGGAAGAACTTGATCCCAGCCGTATCGGTCTACGGTGGTGCCAATTTTGTAGTGGGCGACAATCCGTTTTACCCTGGTGAACCCACAGTATCTTACCGTGGGGGTATTCAAACGCAGAGTCGACTTTCCCCAAGGTTTGTGTTGATTTCCAACATTGCGTACGATCGCATTACCACCGATTTTCCGGAATGGCGCTACGCCCTTTCCATAACACATGCTTTTCGCGATCCCCGATGGAGCGTTTTCTTTGAAGGCCAAGGAATTTCCGGTGACCGTTACTCGGACATTATTTTAAGAACCGGTGTGGCCCGCTTGATCAACCCTAATTTTCAGGCAGATTTCCATTTGGGTTCCGGCTTTAAAAATGACCCTTCCCGATTATTCGTAGTGCTTGGCTTCTCTTACCGGTTGGATTTCCATAAAGATGAGCTCATCCCCATTAACGAGCAGCAATCGGGCATCAATGGAAAAATCAAAAAGAACAGCAACCGGAAAAAATCGAGAAATCGCAGAAAAAACAAAGGCGGGGGTATAGATTTTTAAGTTTTGCACAAACTTCATTTTTCTACTGCAAGTAATATTCATAATATTGGGGATTAATTTGCATCTATGGTTTCCGTTAAACAGGTTCAGTCCAAATCCGACCTTAAGCGTTTTGTAAAATTTCCTTTTTCCCTGTACAAGGATTCCCCGTATTGGGTCCCACCCATCATCAAAGATGAAATGGCCTCTTTTGACAAGGAAAAAAATCCTGTTTTTAAAACGGCGGAGGCCCAATTCTTTTTGGCTTACCGGGACAACAAAATCGTGGGACGTATAGCAGCTATTATCAATTGGCTGGAAGTAAAGGAACAAGGACTCAAAAAAATGCGGTTCGGTTGGTTCGATTTTATAGATGATCTGGAGGTTTCCAAAGCCTTGTTGGACAAGGTCCGCGAAATAGGAAAAGCCAATGATCTGGAATATATGGAAGGCCCCGTTGGCTTTTCGAATTTGGACAAAGTGGGCGTGCTTACCGAAGGTTTTGACCATATCGGGACCATGGTGACCTGGTACAACCACCCCTATTATCAATCGCATTTTGAGCAGCATGGCTTTACCAAGGAAAAAGAATACCGTGAAAGCAAGTTTTTGGCTTCCAATGCTGATCCAAAACTATTTGCCAAGGCCAATCTATTGATCAAAAAGCGCTATGGACTTCGGGAGATGAATTTTGAAAAAAGTTCGGAAATCATGCCCTGGGTGGACAAGATGTTCGACCTTTTTAACGATACCTATGCCAAGCTGTCCTCCTTTGTAAAGATTACCGATATCCAAAAGGAATATTTCAAGAAAAAGTACATCAGCTTTATCAACCCTGAGTATATCAAGTTTGTGGTGGACTCGGACGATAATTTAGTGGCTTTTGCCATTGTGATGCCCTCTTTCTCACGAGCCTTGCAAAAGGCCAACGGCAAGTTGTTCCCCTTTGGGATTTACCATTTGCTCCATGCCCGTAAACACAGCAAAGATGCCATATTCTACCTAATCGGCATCCACCCTAAATACCAGAACAAAGGGGTGACCTCCATAATTTTCAACGAGTTCCACGATACCTTTAAAAAGCGGGGCGTGGTGAATTGTATTCGTACCCCCGAACTGGAGGATAATCTGGCCATACAACAAATGTGGAAGCATTTTG
This sequence comes from [Muricauda] lutisoli (nom. illeg.), assembly GCF_017313105.1. Taxonomy (GTDB): domain Bacteria; phylum Bacteroidota; class Bacteroidia; order Flavobacteriales; family Flavobacteriaceae; genus Flagellimonas; species Flagellimonas lutisoli. The sequence goes on from NZ_JAFLND010000001.1 coordinate 1,204,144, forward strand.
ACCCCAAAGTGATCAAGCGTAGGCGTACCTATGTAAAGGATTTATAGCATACCTCCCATTTTAATTTTTGAAGTACCAATAATCACCTACTGGCACTGTTGTCATCATTTTGGTGAAGTATATAATTGATTTTGCACTTCAATCAGAATTAAACTTGAGTTGGCTCTAATTCATTGCTCCATACTACCTTGAATTAAATTCCCTACTTTTAAGAAAATAATTGACCAAAGGAATTGTTTCGTCTTGTGGCCCACGCCGGCTCTAATCAATGGACAGCCACAACGAAATCATAGCCTAGACCGTTGGCAAAAAGCATAGAAAGGAACCAATACAAACAATTATGTACCTCAATAATTCCATTATACCATATCTTAACTTTAAGATTCTAAAAATGAATAAAAAGCATACAACTAGAATATGCCTTTTATTCATCTCATCATTATTCTTTTGCAATATTTCGGCCACAGCTCAAAACAAAACCGGTCTAGTTTGTGGTGTATTGCCATCTGAAATAAATTCTGAAATATACTTTGGAATCAACTTGGCTGATTTTAAGAATGTAATTGGGAGCAACCTCAAATTAGAAACTAAAAGTAATACTGATTTTAGGCTGATATATTCGCAGGAAACTAATTTGAAGGAAATATCGTCTGTTATCTATTACTTTGATAATGAGAACAGTAAACCACTTTATGAAGTAATCATCAATTACCAAAACGAGGAACAAGCGAAAAAGGCGGCCACTATTCTTTTTGGTCAACCCAACTTTGATCAAATCGATTGGAGAATAAAGATTCAAGGTGCGCCAGAGATTTGGAGTTGGGTTTATAAAAACAAACTTGTAGTCGTGGCTAAAATTCCTGGAAGCGAATGGTTTAACGAATGGGATAAGGAATAACAACTTAAAAAAAGTGCAAACAAAATTGAATACCTAACGGGATGAGAGATATAATCGTACGGTATCCATAACTACTGAGGAAAACATCTGCGGGTCACAATGCACACAATTTATTGTTCCCTCCTACCTTGAATTAAATTCCCCATTTTTAAGAAAACAAATCATCTAAGTAATCATTTTGGACTGTCCCATGTCCTCGTTCTCCAGCCGCCAGCCACAACGAAATCATAGCCGGGACCGTTGTGCCTGGTTATTCCGGAGTCTCAATGGATTATATAAGTTGAACGAAGGGAATTGATACTAAAATAACGAAAGTACAACAACTCGTATAGCTCTTTGCTGCTGTATTCCTTCATCGAAACTAATTATAAATCCCTATATTTCAGTTATTAAGATGGAAAACCATAGCTGATTTTCTGCAAAAAACCATACACAAATCGTTATTGTAAATTTTAATCGAAACGATGAAAACTGTTTTAAACCAATATCGAAATACTCATAAGTGGATGATTATCCCTTGGATTATTATCATAATAGCTTTTACTCCACAGTATTTCATGTCTTGGTCCACCGAACCATGGCCTTATCATTTACATGCACTGTCTGCAATGGCATGGTTTGCTTTGCTGATCTACCAACCATATCTAGCTACACATGGAAAATTAAAACAGCACCGGATGTGGGGTATGATAGGTTTATTCCTTGCGGGTGCTGTTGTTTTTTCTGCGCTTTCAATTGTTCCAACAAATGTATTTATCGGAGCGGTTGATGGAGGACAACCATTCTTTCCAGACTCCTTCTTTTATGGATTGGTTTTTACGGAAACTATACAGATTCTTGGTTTTGCCTTTGCTGTAATCATGGGAGTGATAAACGCAAAAAGGACAGATGAACATGCTATTTGGATGGTCTCATCATTGTTTTTCGGGTTTATGCCGGCATGGGCAAGATTCGTTATGTTTCCACTTTTATTTCTAGATGGGCAAACAAAATGGATGGATGCTCAAACTTGTCTTAATATTGGCATTCCCCTATTTATCCTAGTTGTGCTTTTTATTGGCTACAGACTTAAAAAATTGAAACATCCAGCCATATGGCTTTCCATCATTTTTGTATTCATTATGCTTTTTACAATTCCTATAGGAGAATTAGAATGGTATAGAGAGTTGGTCACTCGAATCATGAAACCAACCATCCCTTGGAATTTATAACCATGCTACAACAATATATCCCCGTAAATACTCAGTAAACAAATAAAGCAAAATATCAATTCGCTGTGGAACAGTTAATATGGCCATAAGTACCGTTTTGTTCTTTACTGCTCCTGAAAAAATCATCACGGGTTTTTAGCTTGCTTATATTTGTAAAGTTAACTACTAAACCTAGGGAATTCCCATGGCCGAGAACGTTAAAAGCAATCAAAATCAAATGGATTCAAAGAAAAAAATCATCAGGACCTGGAAAGGATGGACTTCGCTGGCAAACGCCCCGATTTATGAAAATATGCTAATCAATGAGGTGTTTCCCGAAGTGAAAAGGAAGGGGGTTGAAGGTCTGGAGAAGGTCAGTATTTCGACAATGGAAAAGAATGATGAGGTGGAGTTTTTTCTTGTACTTCAATTTGATTCGTTGGAATCGGTAAAAGTTTTTGCAGGTGAAAAATACGAGCATGCATATATACCGGAAAATGCGAAAAGAGTATTATCAAGATATGATGAGACTGCCCAACATTTTACATTGAAAGAAGAATTAATTTTAAAATAAAGCTATTGCCAACCATCCATAACCGAACAAAGCAATTGTTTATATTGAGCGGCAACCAATGGAAAAAATGAATCAGTAAATGAACAAAACAATATTTGAAATAACCAAAATGGATTGTCCCTCAGAAGAAAATCTAATCCGAATGAAATTGGACGGAATTTCAAGTATCGTTAATCTGGACTTTGATATTCCGAACCGGAAACTGACTGTTTTCCATAGCGGAGAAACCGACCAAATCGAAAAATCGGTTCTTGAACTAAATTTGGGCGGAAAGAAAATATCGACCGAGCAAACCGAGCAAACGGACTTTAAGGAAGATGCAAACCAGAAAAAACTACTTTGGTCTGTACTTGCCATCAACTTTGCCTTTTTCCTGATTGAAATGGCAACAGGAATAATCTCAAAATCAATGGGATTGGTTGCCGACAGTCTGGATATGCTTGCCGACAGTTTTGTTTATGGAATCAGCTTGTTTGCGATTGGCGGAACTCTGACAAGAAAAAAGCGGATAGCCAAACTTGCTGGTTATTTCCAAATTATACTTGCAGTTATCGGATTTATAGAAGTTTTGAGAAGGTTTTTCGGAACAGAAAAACTACCTGACTTTTCTACAATGATAATCGTTTCAATTTTTGCCCTTATTGCGAACGGAATTTGTCTTTACATTTTACAAAAGTCAAAAAGCAAAGAAGAAGCTCATATGAAAGCGAGTATGATTTTCACCTCAAACGATGTGATCATAAACTTTGGGGTAATAGTCGCTGGACTTTTAGTGAATTGGCTGAGTTCAAGTAAACCCGACTTGATAATCGGGACAATCGTTTTTATTTTGGTTATTCAAGGAGCATTCCGAATATTGAAACTAAGTAAATGATAAAGAAGCATTTACGACAACAAACATTGTAATTAATTGATTTTGTATTACTTAACAGGAAAAATCCCTCAATATTCTGATGGTAATCGCCAACACCGGCACTAAAAAAATGGTAACTTTAGCACCTAACTACATTTAATAGAGACCATTACATTTTTTTAACCAATCAGAACCAACACATGAACATCAAACAAAATAATATAGTAGTGCTCTTTCTACTACTCCTTTTAATCGGGTGCCAAAACGAATCTAAATCAACAGCTATTGCTCCAAAAAAATCAGAGTCCGATTTAAAAGAAATCATCACACAACAGGTGGACAGTCTATACCTGGAATATGAGAAATTTGGTTTTGAGTGGATCGACTTTTATGAAGACGAATTTATTGCCGTATACCCAGATAGCCCCGTAAAAAAAGTAACCAAAGACTCATTGATCGCCCAATGGGAAGGGATCTATGAAGATTACGATGTTCAACTTGTATCCAGGGGCAAACCCAATGTTATAGTTTCCCAAGATATGGCCGTTTCTTATAATAGTTTTAATGAAATTTTTATCAACAAAACTTCCATGGACACCATAAAAAATGAGGGCACATACATTGTAACTTGGAGAAAACAAGAAGATGGTTCATGGAAAATAGTTTTTGAAACTGTTCAGAATAATTAACCCATTTATTAAATTTCGAAGTAAGGTATAAATTGGGTTTCAGCATGAAAAGACTCCTGTTTCTCTCGCTTTTGTATTTAATTTCCAGTTGTTCAGGGGAGAATTTGGAAAAGGCGGAGCAAATAAAAATATACTACGGAGGGTTCAAAAATTCGGATTACAATCAGATTATGAGGGTAATCTCTGATAGCCTTACCCTAACCGAAGGTGATTATCTGATGAATTTTGATCGTGAAAGCTATTACGAACAGTTTAAATGGGATTCAGTTTTTCAACCTAAGTATGAATTGATTTTGGTGGAAAATCATAACGGCCAGTTTACCGCAACAGTTGCTGTGGAATCGCTCAGATATAAATTTTTAAAGAACAATCCGTTGACCTGTGAGCTCCGTTTTTCTTTTAAGTCCGGGAAAATTACCAAGATTGAAAATTTGGATTGCAAGGACGCTAATTGGGCAATGTGGCAAAAAGAACGGGATTCACTCGTTAATTGGATAAAAGGAAACCATCCTGAGTTAGATGGTTTTGTGCACGATCTAAGTATGGTAGGTGCCCAGAATTACCTCAAGGCCATTAGCCTTTATAAAAAGCGTACCCCAAAAAAGAATACTACCAATGATATTTAATACTATAATTGTTTTATCCTGTATTGTTTCTGGTTGTTTGGCTTTTATAGCAGGACTTATTCTTAAAAACAATCCACCCAAAAAAATTAATTGGTGGTATGGATATCGGACGAAACGATCCATGAAAAATCAAGAGCAATGGGACTTTGCCCAAAAGCTGGGGGCAAAAAATATGATAAGATTTTCGTTAATTCCATTTTTGACCACTATTCTCGGTTTTTTTGTTGATGAAAAACACGTTGGTTGGAGCATCGGGATTGTGGCTGCAAGTACTATTGTATGGGCGTTTTTCAGTATCTACATAACAGAAACCAAGCTGATCTCTGAGTTTGACAATAGAAATCCATAAACAAAATTTATATTTTGAGTTTTTTTATTTGTGAAGTAACTTGAGTTGAAAACAAAACAAATTGGATAACAAAATAACCATCGGATTTTTAGACCATGTAGCTATTCGGGTAAAGGATATGGAAGCTTCTATGCTATGGTATGAGGAAGTTCTGGGACTTAAAAAACATCAGCTTCCCAAATGGGGAGCGTATCCCGTTTTTATGTTCAGTGGCAAATCGGGTATTGCTTTATTTCCAGCCAGTTTGGATGATTCAGAACTGGACCCTAAATCAAAAAATGTAAAAATCGACCACTTTGCGTTTAATGTGACCAATGAAAATTTTGAAAAAGCCAAAAATCGATATACTGAGTTAGGTTTGGAGCATACCATTCAAGATCATTATTATTTCCATTCCATCTATACCAAAGACCCCGATGGCCATACAGTGGAGTTGACCACCCTTATGGTGGACGAAAGCGAGGTATATTCCAAATAATTCATCTCTAAATTTGACACAGGACCATCTGAAATATCTTGAGGCTTACCTACAGCAGTTTTCCAATTTATCACCGGAAGAGCTTGCTCTTTTCCGTACACAATTAAGCTTTAAAGAATACCGGCCAAAAGATTTCTTTTTTAAGAATGGAGAGGTCCAGAAAAAAATGGGCTATGTCTGCAAAGGGTTGTTACGTCGGTATTACATTAACGAAAAGGGAAAATCCATTACCACAGGATTTGTAAAGGAAAACGAATACGCTACAGATTACCCCGCCTTTATTCAACAGCGTCCCAGCAAATACTACATGGAATGTTTGGAACCATGCATTATAATTGAATTGGCCTATGAAGACATTCAGGAAGGGTACAAGAATTTTAAAAGTAACGAAAGGTATGGCAGGCTTATCGCCGAAAAAGTACTCACCATTCAGACTGATAGGGTCGAAAGCTTCCTTTTTGAAACTGCAGAAGAACGTTACCTGAATTTTATAAAGGATAACCCAGGTTTGAGCAATCGGATAAGTTTGACCCATTTATCCTCCTATCTTGGTATTGAAAGGCAATCCTTAAGTAGGATCCGAAGTAAAATTGCCAAAAAATAGCTTTGTCACATATGTGTCAGGTAGTACCCGATTTTCAAATGCATCTTTGTTGCGTCGAACAAAACAACATAAAAATGATGCCTAGAAACCTATCCAACACATTAGCTATATTCTTTTTCCTTTTTGTATCCATTGCCGCTTTCTGTCAAAAAACTACCGAAAGCATCCACTTGGACATTCAGCAGCGTACCGATGAGATTTTTGATAGCTTGGTTACGCTCCGAAGGGATTTTCATATGTACCCAGAAGTGAGCGGCAATGAAGTAAAAACTTCGACAAAAATCGCCGAATACTTAACACGTCTCGGATTAGAGGTGAAAACAGGAATTGGAGGCTACGGAGTGGTCGGTATTTTAAAAGGTGGAAAGCCCGGTAAAAAAATTGCGTGGCGAGCGGATATAGATGCGATGCCCTCCACAGCTCCCGACATGGTCGAATTTAAATCAAAATACGAAGGAGTGCGCCACATTTGCGGCCACGATGTGCATGCCGCGGTTGCTCTGGGGATAGCCAATGTGTTGGTCAACCATAAGGAAAATTTGGCAGGAACGGTCTATTTTGTGTTTCAACCATCCGAAGAAAATATAAAGGGGGCATTGGCCATGATGGATGATGGGTTGTTCGACATTATTGAGCCTGAGGAAATGTATGCCATGCACGTTACCCCCTTCCCTGCCGGTACCATAGCTGCCAAGCCCGAAGAAATGTTTTCGGATTATAAACGAGTGGACCTTTTTTTTGAGAAAACAGCCCACCGTGATACATTGTTCAAGTTTGCAAAGCAGGTAATTTTATCCCTTGAAAATGTTGCACTTGATAGCAAATTCTGGAACATGCAAAATATGGGTGACCCTCAAATAGGGATTGCAGGTCCAAAATCCATCTACAAGAATTATACTACCGTGGACAAAAACAAGTTTTCGATCAAAGAAACAAAGGAGGGAATTAAAATTAGTGGATATCTTAGTTTTAGTGATAAGCAACAACGAGATGCCGCCATCCCAACGCTTAAATCACAAATTGCAAATTCTGAACATCATAAACTTTTAAAAGCAGAACTGGTGAATGTTTTTCCAACCTTGGACAACAATGAGCGATTGGTAAATGAGGGTCTGCAACAGTTATCCGCCGTTTACGGGGAGGAAAGGGTTCTACGATTGCACGGTGTTGTGGCCGATGGACGTAGCGATGATTTTGCCTTTTTTCAGCCAAAAGTACCCAGCGTCTACTTTTTTATGGGAGGCTCCAATTATGAAAAAGGAATTATTGCCCAAACACACTCACCAAATTTTAATGTGGACGAGAGCTGTATTAAGACCGGAGTGAATCTTTTTTCCTCGCTAATTGTCGAGCGTTTGAACGAATAAGCTCTTTTATAGGCGCAATATGTGCGGAACAGCTAATTTAATTGTGGAGAAGGCTTCTTTTTGATAGCTTTATTGTATCAACCATTAGCTATGAAAAAGATTGCGTTAACCTTAATCACCATTGTAATTTCAGTATTAAGTTCCTTCGGGCAAAGCTCTGATTTTATTGGGACTTTTGTAAATGGCACCCATAGCATTTCCATTCAGTTTAAACGAGTAGGAGATGAATATCATGGCATGCTTGCGGCCGTTGGGGCAAGTTTTGCGATTAGGGCAACCGGATCATTCAATAAAATAAACGGAGAATTATATGGATTGGACGGCCCTGTGGATTTTGAGGCCGTTTTGGACGGAACCAATATGAGCGTGCGTGCCACAGGGTACAATGAACCTTTTTATAAATATTCTGATTTGCACAACCTGGGAAATTTTGACCTGAGACCCTACATGAAGGACAATAGTGGTATTGCTGGCAACAATTCAGGAATACGGACTAGCGGTCCACCTCCATCACAAAACAACAATACTCAGTATCCAGAACTGAACAACCAGGGCCTTTTGAATATTATATCGGGGAGTCAATTGGTTTTTTACCAACGTACCTCTTCTGTAAACGATAGCATGGCCAGCTCCATTACCTATGTAAATTTCTGTGCCAACGGAACATTTTCCATGAATACCGATGGCTCTTTCAGTGTTGAAGGAAGTTTTGGCGGAAATGCGCAAGGAGCTTCTTATGGCAATAACTCAGGGACTTGGCAATTGGTGTCCTATCAAGGTCAACCCGCTGTATATTTACAATACTATAACGGAGATAACAGCTTAAACCCTTTTAACGAAAACGAAGTACGACAAGGTAGATGGAGACGGGGCAATACCCAATACGCATTGCAGCGGAACAAAGTCCGCTGCAATTAAATATTTTATAAAAAACAGTAATTATTACTCTCCCATTGCTGCAGCTACCGCAGCCGAAAGTCTTTTGTAAGTTCCGTTCTCCAGACGTTCCCTGATCGCTGAAAACGCATCAAGGGTTTCCTCGATATCTTTCATCGTGTGGGTTGCTGTTGGAATCAAACGCAGTAGAATCAATCCCTTAGGAATTACAGGATACACTACGATTGAACAGAAAATTCCGTGGTTTTCGCGCAAATCCTTCACTAAGGCCATTGCTTCGGGAATACTTCCGTTCAAATAAACCGGAGTTACACAACTGGTAGTGGTTCCTATATCAAAACCTCTTTCCTTCAACCCATTCTGAAGCGCGTTTACGTTTTCCCAAAGCTTAGCTTTAAGCTCGGGCATGGTGCGCAACATGTCAAGTCTTTTCAATGCACCTTTAACGTAAACCATGGGCAATGATTTGGCGAACATTTGAGAACGAAGGTTGTATTTTAAGTACTCAATAATTTCTTTATCTGCAGCTACAAATGCTCCAATACCAGCCATTGATTTGGCAAAAGTTGCCAAATACACGTCAATTTCATCTTGTACACCTTGCTCCTCTCCTGCTCCGGCCCCTGTTTTACCCAAGGTTCCAAATCCGTGGGCATCATCAACCAAAAGTCTAAATTGGTACTTTTTCTTAAGGTCTACGATTTCTTTCAAAATCCCTTGCTCACCTCGCATACCAAAAACACCTTCAGAAATCACCAAAATCCCTCCTCCGGTCTCATTGGCCAATTTAGTGGCACGCTCCAAGTTTTTCTCCAAACTTTCGGGATCGTTGTGCTTAAAGGTAAAACGCTTGCCCATATGCAAACGGACTCCATCGATAATACAAGCGTGGCAATCCACATCGTACACAATAATATCATCTTTGGCAACCAAGGCGTCGATAACCGACATAAATCCTTGGTATCCGAAGTTCAATAGGTAAGCGGCGTCTTTATGAACGAATTCTGCCAATTCGTTTTGTAATTGTTCGTGATAGTCGGTATGTCCACTCATCATACGGGCCCCCATCGGGTAGGCAGCACCGTGCTCCATGGCAGCTTCACCGTCTACTTTTTTGATTTCAGGTAGGTTAGCGAGACCCAGATAGTCATTGATACTCCAGGTTATTACATCTTTTCCTTGAAACTTCATTCTGTTGGAAATAGGTCCTTCCAATTTTGGAAAAACAAAATAGCCTTCTGCCTGTGAGGCCCATTTGCCCAAAGGTCCTTTGTTCTCAATGATTCTATCGAATAAATCTCTCATCTACATTAATATTAATTCAACTGCAAAAGTATAGATTTTTATGAACCTCGCATAACGAAATTTTCATATAAAAAAACGGCAATGGATTTTCATTGCCGTTCTTGAGGTATTATAAGGTACTGGTTTATTTAATATACTTGATTTCTTCAGGAACCTCGGCATCTTGAATATCAAAAAAGCCTTGGTTATCCATCCATTCGTTACTGTACACCTTGCTCATGTATCTTGAACCGTGGTCAGGGAACACAACAACAACATTACTGTCCTCGGTAAACTCCCCTTCTGTGTTCAATTGGTACAACGCTTGAGTAGCGGCACCACTCGTATAACCTGCAAAAATACCTTCTGTATGGGCCAATTTACGGGCCATATGGGCACTTTCACCGTCGGTTACCTTAATATATCTATCAATACTATTGAAATCGGTAGCAGTAGGAATCAAGTTTTTACCCAAGCCTTCTATTCGGTAAGGATAAACTTCATTATGATCGAACTCACCGGTTTCGTGATATTTTTTCAATACCGAACCGTAAGCATCAACACCTAAAACCTTGACTTTTGGGTTCTGTTCCTTCAGATAACGAGCAATTCCCGAAATGGTACCTCCCGTTCCACTACAAGCTACCAAATGGGTGATCTGACCATTGGTCTGCTCCCAAATTTCCGGGCCTGTACTGGAATAGTGGGCATCAATGTTCAACTCGTTAAAATATTGATTGATGTAAATGGAATTCGGTGTTTCGCTATGCAAACGTTTTGCCACTTCGTAATAGGAACGTGGGTCGTCCGCACTTACATGGGCTGGACAAACGTAGACGTTTGCTCCCATAGAACGCAACATATCAATCTTGTCCGGGGATGATTTTGAACTTACGGCCAAAATACATTTGTATCCCTTAACAATGCTCACCATGGCAAGGCTAAAGCCTGTATTACCTGATGTGGTCTCAATAATGGTGCTACCCGGCTTAAGAATACCTTTACGTTCGGCTTCTTCTATAATATGAATCGCAATTCTATCTTTTGAAGAATGTCCTGGATTAAAGCATTCCAGTTTAGCATAGAAATTTCCAGTAAGAGGGGCGGTAATTCTGTTTAGCTTAACTAAGGGGGTACTTCCAATTAGGTCTAGGATATTGCTGTACGCATTTATCTGTGTCTTCATAACTGGTATTAGGTAGGGAACATTCCCAAAACTATATAAGAAATGTTCGGTGCAAATGTAACATTTTATTTTTAAAGGGCTTTTCCTTCAAGGTCTAAAATAAACGCATATTCCTTTGCGGTTTCTTTCAAAGCTTCAAACCGGCCAGATGCTCCACCGTGCCCGGTATCCATATTGGTATCCAAAAACAAGAGATTGTCGTCCGTTTTATATTCCCTTAACTTAGCTACCCACTTAGCTGGTTCCCAGTATTGTACTTGCGAATCGTGCAGACCTGTGGATACATACATATGTGGATACGCCTTAGCTTCCACATTATCGTAAGGTGAATAGGATTTAATGTAATCGTAATATTCCTTTTCGTTTGGATTGCCCCATTCGTCGTATTCTCCAGTGGTCAATGGGATGGTATCATCCAACATGGTTGTGACCACATCAACAAAAGGAACAGCTGCAATTACCCCATGGTACAATTCAGGTTCCATATTAATAATGGCGCCCATTAACAGTCCTCCAGCGGAACCGCCCATGGCATATAAATGTTCCGAGCTGGTATAATTACGCTCTATCAGGTATTTGGAAACATCGATAAAATCGGTAAAAGTGTTTTTTTTGTGCAATAATTTGCCGCCCTCGTACCAAGGCCTTCCCAAATACTCACCACCGCGAACATGTGCAATGGCGTAGATGAAACCACGATCCAACAAACTCAAACGAATGGACGAAAAATAGGGGTCGATGGTAGCCCCGTAAGAGCCATAACCGTATTGCAGCAACGGACTTGTGCCGTCCAAAGGGATGTCCTTATGATAAATTACGGAGATAGGCACTTTTTTTCCATCCCTAGCCGTGGCCCACAAACGCTCGGTTTTGTAATTATCCTTATCAAACTTGCCGCCCAAAACCTCTTGTTGCTTCATAACCGTTTTGGTTCGGTTTTCCATATCAAAATCGATGATGGCATAGGGCTCGCCCATTTCGTTGTAGTAGTAGCGTAGTACTTTGGTGTCAAAATCCAAGTTGACGGATGGCCCGGCCACATACGTTTCACTATCAAAAGGCAGGTAATAGCTGTCGGAACCATCCCATTTGGCAATCTTCATTTGGTTGAGACCATTGTTACGTTCAGTAACCACGTAATAGTCTCTGAAAATCTCAACATCTTCCAATAAAACATCCTCTTGATGCGGTATAAATTCCTCCCAATTTTCTGATGATGTATTATTCTCGCTTGTTTTCATCAACTTAAAGTTGGTGGCACCGTCCTTGTTGGTGAGCACATAAAAATCACCTTCAAAATGGGAAATGGAATACTCCACTCCCTTTTCTCGTGCTGAGAACACTTTGAACTCCCCCTCCGTATCATCTGCATCCAAAATTCGATATTCCGATGTAAGCGTGCTACTGGAACCGATTACAATATATTTTCTGGATTTGGTCTTATACACAAAAGTGTTGTAGGTGGAATCCTTTTCGTGAAAAACAAGTTCATCCTCCTCGGAAGAGGTTCCCATTACGTGTTTGAAAATCCGGTCCGAACGTAAGGTAACAGGGTCTTTCTTTGTGTAAAAAAGCGTTTTGTTGTCGTTGGCCCAAACAGAGCTTCCCGTGGTGTTTTCAATGATATCGGGATAAATCTCCCCTGATTTAAGGTTTTTCACCTGAATGTTGTACTGTCGCCTGGAAATGGTATCCGTTCCAAAGGAAGCCATGGTGTTATCGGGACTGATGGAAACACCCCTCAAGTTGAAAAACTCGTGCCCCTCGGCCATTTGGTTGCAATCGAACAACAATTCCTCGTCCGCCTCCAAGCTTTCCTTTTTTCTGGAATAGATCGGGTACTCTTTGCCCTCTTCGTATCGGGTAATGTACCAGTAACCATCCAATTTGTAGGGAACCGATGAATCATCTTCTTTGATTCTGCCCTTCATCTCCTTAAAAAGTTCTTCTTGGAATTTCTCGGTATGGGCGGTCATTTTATGAAAATACTCGTTCTCCGCGTTCAAGTAATCCAGAACCTGTTGGTCTTCTCTGTTGTTCATCCAATAATAATCATCGATTCTAAGATCGCCGTGCTTCTCAAGTTGCGTTGGATGCTTAGGTGCCACAGGGGGAATATTATTCATGGATTCGTCTTTATTGTTTTTGCAAGCGGTCGCAAAAATAAGGCATAAAACCAGAATAGAAATTCTTGCATTCGTTTGTTTCATTGGAAAGTGTTTTAGCCAATTTACTACTTTTGAACTTACGTTTGATAAATATTAATGTATTGCTTGTTTTGACAGTGGTCCGACAAGCCTAAAATTTAAAGATATGTTTGGAGATTTAATGGGAATGATGGGTAAAATAAAAGAGACCCAAAAGAAAGTTGAGGAAACCAAGGAACGATTGAACACCGTGATGATCGATGAAGCATCCTCGGATGGATTGCTCAAAGTCACATTGACGGCCAATCGTGAAATAAAATCCATTGCCATTGATGATTCCCTTTTGGAAGATAAGGAGCAATTGGAAGATTATTTGGTACTGACGTTGAACAAAGCCATTGAAAAAGCTACCAAGGTAAACGAAGCGGAATTGGCGGCCGTGGCCAAAGAAGGTATGCCAAACATTCCCGGCATGGATGCTTTTATGAAGTAAAACACCCCTGAAATTATATTAAGGGGCATTTTTATACTTGTCTGGTCGAGCGCAGTCGAGACCTTTTTAGATTTCTCGACTGCGTTCGAATTAACATTCCTAACCAATACTTTTCAAAACCTTTAGGAAATGCTCATGCATGGCATTGGTATAGTCCAAATGTGTAACAATACGCAGTTTGCCTTGCCCCATCCCGATAATGGACACTTCGTTTTTGGTCAGTTGTTCCAAAAATGCTTCGGACGACATTTTAGTGTCATTAATTTCAAAAATGATGATATTGGTCTCAATGGGCTCCACTTTTTTGATAAAATCCAATGATTCCAGTACTTCTCCTATTTCTTCTGCTTTTTTGTGGTCTTCAGCAAGTCGGTCGATATTGTTATCCAAAGCATAAATACCGGCAGCCGCCAAATAACCCGATTGACGCATTCCGCCGCCAAACACTTTTCGGATACGCAATGCTTTGTCTACATCCGCTTTACTCCCAACCAAAACAGAACCTACGGGGCACCCCATGCCTTTGCTCAAACATACGCTGATGGTATCGAACAACCTCCCGTAAGCTTTTGGGTCTTCTTGCTTTTTCACCAAGGCGTTCCACAGTCGGGCACCATCCAAGTGGTATTTTAAATGGTGTTCATCGCAGACTTTTCGGATTTTTTTCAATTCCTCAAAATCCCAACAAGCGCCACCACCTTTGTTCGTAGTGTTTTCTATGCAGACCAACGTAGTCAATGGGCTATGGTAAAAATCCGGCGGATTTATGGAAGCCTCCACCTGTTCGGCTTTCATCATACCACGGTCACCATCTACCAATTTACAGGAAACCCCGCTATTAAAGCTTACTCCTCCGCCTTCATAATTGTACACATGGGCATATTTATCGCAAATTAACTGGTCTCCTGGTTGAGTGTGTATTTTTATCGCCGTTTGGTTGGTCATGGTGCCGCTTGGAAAAAAGAGGGCGGCTTCCATACCAAAATACTCGGCAACTTTAGCTTCCAATTCATTTACAGTAGGGTCGTTTTTAAATACATCATCTCCTACTTTTGCATTCATCATGGCCTCCAACATTCCTGTTGAAGGTCTGGTGACAGTGTCACTTATCAAGTTTATTTCCATAAAATATTTTAGTCCATGCAGTCCATCCCAATAGGTGAACCATCAGGAATTTTTTCAACAGGTATCAATTTAAATTCAGAAGGCTTCTTCATAAATGCATCGATTCTTTTAACCATTTCTGCTGCTACCGCGTTTTTACCATCGTTCAACAATTGGGTTTTTAGATTGTTCAAAGCCTCATTGGCAATAGCATTCACTTGGGGATGCACATCATTGTGGGCCGCCAAATTCATAATGTGGTAAAGAACTCTAAAATTGATGGTATGCTGTACTTCTTCTTCGTAATCATCACGGTGAGAAAGGTCAAAAGTACCTTTAATGGTCTCCTCCAATACTTCTTTTAGACCCATTTGGTTTTTGTCCAGACTTTTTTGCTGGATCAACCTAGATGCACGCTCTGGATGAAGCAAAAGTTCCAAGGTCATATCTGCCGCTGTTTCTGCAGCTGAAAGGGCATCAAAACTAACACCTGTTCTTCCTTTAAAGGATTCCCTGGAACGACCGAAACCAACGGCTCTTGGCGGGAAAAGATCAAGCTTGTCCTTTGGTATGGCAATAACCTCGGCATCCAATGTTTTTAAGATGGCTTCCATTGCTGCTTCCTGAACAGCTTCGTCGACGGGCACCACAGGGGTTTGCCCACCAGCTTTAACAGCATAATTGTAATCCAAACCACCAATAACTTTGGATACCGCTTCGGTCTGGTACCTATGGAAGAAATAGATAGGGACAAAAACATCTTCCAAAACAGAATAAGCTTCACCTGTCCTAACATTGTCTATGGAAAAGTTTGCAATAGCTTTTTTCCGTATTTCCAACATGTCGTCCAATTCCTGACTAGCACTTTTTCCGTTGTCCCATAAGTGGGCCAATAGATGAGCGCCACCTTTTGGTCGGGCATCTTGATCGGAAATATACCGTAACCCATCGTCCTGTGCCTTTTTTAAAATCGCATTCAGCGCATCTTGTTCATTGGTGCCATTTGGAAAATCGGAATAGGCATAGGCTACGGTTACCTTATCCCACTCCCCTATTCCTGTATCATAAGCATTGTCAAAACTGATTTCACCACCTTCCAACTCAAACTGTGGGTGTGGGTAATCCATTACAGATGCCCTATTGTTGGTACTTGCTGCAAAATTATGGGCGAATCCCAATGTATGTCCTATTTCGTGTGCGGAAAGCTGACGGATTCTGGCCAATGCCAATTCCAACATAGGTTCATAATTATCGTCCCTTTCCTCGAAGGGCTTGTTCATTAGCGCTTGGGCAATCATAAAATCCTGACGGATACGCAAGCTGCCCAAACTAACATGCCCTTTTAGAATTTCTCCCGTTCTTGGATCTACCACACTGGCGCCGTAACTCCATCCCCTTGTGGAACGGTGCACCCATTGCACCACATTGTAACGCACATCCAAGGGGTCGGCATCATCAGGAAGTATTTTCATTTGGAATGCATCCTTGTAACCTGCTGCTTCAAAGGCTTGATTCCACCATTTCCCACCTTCCAACAAAGCTGAACGCACGGGTTCCGGTGTACCATTGTCCAAATAATAAATGATCGGTTCAACCGCTTCACTGACTTCGGCGTTCGGATCTTTCTTTTTTAATCGGTGTCTTCTTATAAATCGCTTCACCAAAGATTCTTGCACTGGTGTGGCATAATCGTAATAAGAAAAAGGATATCCTCCACTGCGTGGATCAAAAAGACGTTTTTCAAATTTATCGTCTGGCAGCTCAACAAGGGAATGGTGCTGTGCAACGGTTACCAAACTAGGTGTTGGGGTTACCGAGCGAATCCAAGCGCCTTGTGGTTCACCTTTAAAAGTAAGTGTTACATCGAACTCCACATTTTTAGGAAACGCCTTGGTACGTTCAAAAGCCCATGCACTTTTGGACTTGTCCAAACTATAAGTACCTTGTTTAGCTCGTTTTAATCGGTTGGAAACACCATGGGCATCACGCATTAAAAAGTCGGTGAAGTCTATGAGGTAACTGCCTTTGGACTCTTCCACAATCTCAAAACCGTGCAAAATGGACTTGGCAAAGGCTTGCTCTACTGATTTTCTTTCCAAATCGTTGTTGGTGATCGCCCTATAATCCAAGTTAGGCTGAACCAATAGTAGTTTTTTCCCTGCTTTACGGAAGAAAACCACTTGCTCATTGCCCAATTGTCCGCGATCTAGTCCTATATCATTACTTCCTATACCGCTGCTCAATGCATACACGTATAAAAATTCCTTTCCCAAATCATCAACCTGGAGGTAGATTTTATCTGTGGAGTCGTCATAATAAAAATTAAAATAGCCATTGAACTTTTGAAAATCCTTGGCTTTTTCAAATGTTTGGGCCCCCAATGAGGAGCATACAAAATAAAATAATGCGATGAGTGTAGTCGTGTTCTTCATAATCTGGTTGAAATATTGCCTTTAAAATTATGGAAATCATTTTAAATAACCCCTTGAAAAATCTCCTATTCGATTAAACCGTAATTTGATAAAATTTGAAGCGGATTTTTGAACATTCTTTTCTATAACATGCTGATTTTTGAATAATGTTAACCTGTAAAGCCAAATGAATTGCCTATATTAAAAGAAAAACAATATGGGTACATCCGAGGATAAATCTATCTTTTCCAGTTACGTTAAAAAAGAGGGATTGTATGATGAGGTCTTTGATGAAAATGGAGGGGTCAAGTCGGGCTACCAAAAGCTTTTAGATCTTTATGGCACAAGGTCTATAGACGACTATGTCTCCCTCAACAATAAAGCAAAATCATCCTTTTTTAACCAAGGTATCACCTTTCAAGTTTATGGCAACAAACAAAGTCAGGAGAAAATTTTCCCTTTCGACCTTTTCCCAAGAATTATTACCTCAGAGGAGTGGGAAATTATCGAAAAGGGAGCTATACAACGTAATATTGCGCTAAATCATTTCTTATGGGACGTTTATCACGATAAGAAAATAGTGAAAGACAAAGTGGTGCCCATTGAGCTGTTAAGTTCTTCACCCAACTATCTTCATCAAATGATGAATGTGGACCCGCCAAACAAGATCTATAACCATATTTCGGGTACGGACATTATAAAACATTCGGATGGCAATTATTATGTGTTGGAAGATAATATACGTTGTCCTTCCGGAGTAAGCTACGTGATTTGTAACAGAACTGCCTTAAAAAGGGCGCTTTTCGGGGTTTTCAACCATTATAAGACCCACTCGGTAACCGATTATGCAGAAAATCTTTTGCACTTGTTGGAAACCGCAAAGCCACATGGGGTAGATTCCCCCGTAACCGTGGTCATAACACCGGGAATGTTCAACTCGGCATATTACGAACATTCCTATTTGGCGAAAGCCATGGGGGTCGAATTGGTTGAGGGACGTGACCTCTTTGTTGAAAATGATTTTGTCTACATGAAAACCACCCAAGGCCCTGTTCGTGTAGATGTGGTTTACCGTAGGATTGACGACCTGTTCCTTGATCCCATGGAATTTAATCCTGACTCTGCTTTGGGTGTGCCTGGAATTTTTGCTGCATATCGCAAGGGCAACGTTACCCTTGCCAATGCCCCTGGAACGGGTGTAGCGGACGATAAGGCCATTTACACTTACATGCCGGACATCATTAAATATTATTTGAACGAGGAGCCGATACTCAAAAATGTACATACCTACCATTGTAGTCGACCTAAGGAATTGCAGTATGTGCTCGATAATATAAAGGACTTGGTTATAAAACCCGTTGATGAGGCAGGAGGATACGGTATTTCCATTGGTAATCGATTAACCAAGGATGAAATTGAACGCGTAAAATCCGAGGTCAAGGCGAATCCCCGTAAATATGTGGCCCAGCCCATTATGTCGCTATCCGTACACCCAACATATATAGACCAAAAGGAATCCTTTGAGCAACGCCATGTTGATCTAAGGACATTCACTGTGATGGGCAAAGACGAACAATTTGTATTAAAAGGAGGGCTTACCCGCGTAGCCCTGAAAGAAGGAAATTTGATTGTGAACTCCTCCCAAGGAGGCGGTTCCAAAGATACGTGGGTCCTAAAACAATAATCATATGCTTGCAAGAGTTGCCAATAACCTATTTTGGATGGGTAGATACATAGAACGTGCCGAACACATCGCTCGTTTTATGAACGTGAACTATTTTTCATCATTAGATGCTCCGAACCAGCTTTCACATTCGCGGGATTTTGTGTTACAATCCATGTTGTTCATGGTCGGCGACCCCGTTTCCGATCCGCAAAAGGAACTTAATGAAGAAGCGGTGTTGTTTGATTTGGGACTAAACCCCGCTAAGCCCTACTCCATTATCAGTAGCATAAAAATTGCCAGAGAAAACGCGAATAGTTCCCGTGATTTGATATCAACAGAGCTGTATGAAAGTTTGAACAAGTTTTATCACTTTGTGATGAATTACCACACGGATACCTACGTTAAAACCAACTTGTATGATTTTACCATGAACATTACGGAAATGACAGCCGTTTTACGTGGTAAAATTAGGGGTACTTTGTTACACGATGAAGTTTATGCCATCATCATGATGGGCGTGAACATCGAAAGGGCCATCCAGATCACCCGTATCATCAATACCAAATACAACGATGCCCTCATGGCCAAAGGAAGCTACAAAGATCCTATCGGCAATAGTTATGAATGGAGCACTTTGTTAAAATGTGCCGAATCCTATGATATGATGCGAAGGTTGTACAAAAAAACTCCCAATGGGACATCTACATTGGAGTTTTTACTATTGAACGGCAAATGCCCAAGATCGTTCATGAATTGCATCAACCAAGTTCACAAGCATATTTTAGAAATCGACAAAAAGGTGGAGTACTCCCAAAGTTCCACAGCATTTTTGGTTGGAAAAGTCAAAGCAGAGTTTCAATTTAAACAGATCGATGAAATATTGGAGGATATCCAAGGAAACTTGGACATGATTCTTAATAAGATGTTCAAAATTAGTGAAAGCATGGAGAAAGAATTCTTCAATTACTGATCCTTTTTTGAGTACCTTGGCCCGATTGAAATTCACCTAGATGCTGTATGAATATGAAATAGATTATGATACTCGAAACTCTTATGAAAAAGGGTTGAACGAGGCATTCTGGCAGTTTTTAATCATCCCGGAAGAGAATGATACCCAAGAACTTACCTATTGGCATTTTGAGAACGATCTTGACGAAAACAACAGCGTTTCCGAAAATGGCCTGGGATTTAAAACCGTGCAGGTACGTTCCAAAAAAGTGTTGGACCATATTAAGTTCAATGCTCACTTTAAACTCACTAAAAAAGAGGTCAATCCGTTCGATTTTGATCTGCCCTTGGACATTGATGAAGAACGAAAATTAGTGGATAGCTTGGATTTTAGGGTCGATTACGAACCTTACCTTAGAAAAACGAGTTTCACTCAATTGCTCGAAGAGCATAAGTCCATTTACGCCTTCGATTCCAAAAAATCAATTTTTGAAAACTTGACTGACCTCAATCGCTGGGTGTATGGTCATTTGTACTTTAAAACCGGGGTCACGGATGTCAATACCAATTTGGACGAAATCATAGAAAACCGACATGGCGTTTGTCAGGATTTCACCCATTTATTCTGCGCCATAGCCAAACATCATGGGGTTCCGGCCAGATATGTATCCGGTTATTTACATCAAGGGCACGGTTTTTTTGGGGATTCACAGATGCATGCCTGGGCCGAAGCCTTTGTACCCAACGTTGGTTGGGTAGGTTTTGATCCCACAAACAACGTTTTGGCCAACCAGAACCACATAAAGGTCTGTCATGGAAAGGACTACACCGATTGTGCCCCTTTAAAAGGAGTCGTGTATACACTGGGCAAAAACGAAACGGAATATTCGGTGTCGGTAAAAGCCGCACAACAACAGTAAAATACCTAAGGTATTCTGCAGAAAGAAACTTATTTTTACCCAAAATACATTACATGGTAACCACAGATCAGCAAAAAGATCTTATTGAGCGCCTTGGTGCGTTAAGGAGGTATCTTTGACATTGATGCCAAACTTATTGAAATAGAGAATGAGGAAGAAAAAACCCTTGCTCCAGGTTTTTGGGACAATCCACAAGAAGCCCAAAAACAAATGCAATCCATCAAATCCAAAAAAAAATGGGTGGAAGACTTTGAGGAAGCTAAAACATTGATCGGCGACCTGGAAGTACTTATGGAGTTTCAACAAGCCGACGAGGTTTCCGAGGAGGAGGTCACCAAACAGTTCGACAAAGCATCAGCTGCCATTGAAAAATTGGAGTTCCGAAACATGCTCTCGGATGAAGGTGATGAGCTTACTGCCGTGCTTCAAATTACCGCAGGAGCTGGTGGTACCGAAAGTTGTGACTGGGCCTCTATGCTAATGCGAATGTATATGATGTGGGCCGAAAAGAACGGTTACAAAATCAAGGAACTCAACTACCAAGAAGGCGATGTAGCTGGAATAAAGACGGTAACCCTCGAAATTGAGGGTGAGTATGCCTTTGGATGGCTCAAGGGTGAAAACGGGGTCCATAGATTGGTACGCATCTCGCCTTTTGACAGCAATGCCAAGAGACACACCTCTTTCGCCTCTGTTTATGTGTATCCGTTAGTGGACGATAGTATCGAAATCGAAGTGAATCCCTCGGATATTGAGATAACCACAGCACGGTCAAGCGGAGCTGGAGGGCAAAACGTGAATAAAGTAGAGACCAAGGTACAATTGTTGCACAAACCAACAGGAATCCAAATTTCCTGTTCCGATTCTCGCTCACAACACGATAACAGGGCCACAGCCATGAAAATGTTGAAATCGCAGCTATACGAAATAGAGCTTCGGAAAAAACAAGAGGCCCGTGCGGAAATCGAATCTTCTAAAATGAAAATTGAATGGGGTTCACAAATCCGAAATTATGTGATGCACCCCTATAAATTGGTAAAGGATGTGCGTACAGGCGAGGAAACAGGTAATGTAGACGCTGTAATGGATGGAGACTTGGATGCATTTTTAAAAGCATACTTGATGATGATGGGACAGAAAGAAGAACAAGAATAAAATTATAATCATGATTAAAATATATCATAACCCACGATGCCGAAAATCCAGGGAAGGATTGGCCATCTTGGAGAAATCGGGAAAGGAATTCGAAGTTGTAAAATACTTGGATGATGTACCAAGCAAAGAAGAAATTAAGACGTTGATCGAATATTTGGGAATCGCCCCAATTGACCTGGTCCGTAAAACCGAAGCCATTTGGAAGGAAAAATTCAAAGGGAAAACATTGACGGACGATCAAGTGATCAGCGCGATGGCTGAAAACCCAAAGTTAATTGAGCGGCCCATTGTGGTACATGGCAAAAAGGCAGTTGTGGGAAGACCTCCCGAGAATATTTCAAGTTTGCTATAATTCTGATAACCAGTTAGATTTAACAATGAACTGGGCAATTAATCAAACCTAAACATTATATTTACCCCATGAAAACTACGCAAACTCTGTTTTTTATAAGCTTATTAATCGGTGTGTTTGCCATTGGTGAGGTGTCCGCCCAATATGGTTATGGTTCTCCTTATGGATATGGATCTCGCAGTCTATATGGCCGAGGACGAACTGCTATTCCACAAGCAGGGCCTGTAGATAACCAAAAGGAAGAAACTCCACCTACCGCGGAAGAAATTGTGGATGAGCAAATGCCCTCAATAACTGAAGCTTTGGAACTCGACCCTTTTGAACAAGCCGTTGTTCGTACAACTTTGGTGCAATCCGTTCAACAAAGGATCGAACTTCAAATTTTGCAACTGGAACCTCTAAAAATGAAGTCCGAGGTGGAAAAAATCAAAAGAAGGCAAGACGCGGAACTTAAGGCCGGCCTGTCAGAAGAAAAATTCAATGCCTTTATGGAGCTACAGGAAAACCGTTTCAAGGCCACAAAGAAAAAGAAGCGGAAAAAGAATAAAAAGAATAAGGATTAACAATTCTTTAAGGTCATTCGCAGGATCAAATATGTTGTTGAGGGATAAATATTTCTTACCCTCTTATTTTCCCCCAATTTTTGCATAGTAAAAATCAAACTATGCATAGGATAATCATCCCGATATTATTTTTGACTCTCTCCATTTTTCAAGGAACAGCGCAACAACAAAAACCCATTACAATTTCGGGAAAGGTAGTAGATTCAGATTCCGGGCAGCCTCTGGAATATGCCACATTTGTATTGCAAAGTGCGGAAAACCCTGACCAGGTCACTGGAGGGATAACAGATCTTTCGGGAAATTTTGAGGTAGAGGCCAATCCTGGCACCTATAACATCAGTGTTGAGTTCATATCGTACAAAACATACACGCTTCAAGGCCAAACTTATAATTCCGATACCGATCTGGGATCTATTTCATTATCACCGGATGTGGCACAGTTGGCCGAAGTTGAAGTAGTTGGGGAAAAAACCACGGTCGAGGTTCGTTTGGACAAGAAAATCTATAATATTGGCAAAGACCTTACTACCAGCGGAGCAACAATAAGCGACGCTCTTAGCAACGTACCTTCTGTTAATGTTGATATTGATGGCGCCATCAGCCTTCGTGGAAACGAAAATGTTCGTATACTTATCAATGGTAAACCTTCTGCACTTGCAGGTTTTGGATCCACGGAAGCACTCCAACAACTACCTGCGGATGCCATAGAAAAGGTAGAGGTTATCACCAGTCCATCTGCCCGATATGATGCCGAAGGTACTGCGGGTATATTGAATATTGTTTTAAAAAGGGAAAAGACCCTTGGTTTTAATGGTTCTGTTAACGTATACGCAGGTCATCCGACCAATGGAGGTATCACCGCCAATGCCAACCTCAGAACCGACAAGTTCAATTTTTTCACTACAATTGGTTACCGATATAGAGAAGGGCCCGGTAACGGATTTTTTGATACTAGATATTTTGACCCTAGACAGGATGCCTTTTTGGACAGTATTGCCTATGACAGGAATATCGAGGATCGAAATTATGACCGAATAAATCGCGGCATCAACACCAACTTTGGAATGGAGTATTTCTTCAATAAACAATCTTCCATTACCGCTTCGTATTTTTTCAGAGGAGGAAGTGACGAAGATCTTACCACCAACGCCAACGATTATCTATTGGCCAATAATCCTCAGGTAGGTACAACAAGAAGTGAGCTTGAAACTGAGAAAGATAGGACCCACCAGATATCGCTTAACTACATTAATCGGTTTGATGAAGATGGACAGGTATTGACAGCAGACTTTCAATATGCCGTAGATTCTGAAGAACAAAATGGTTTTATATCGGAACCTGTTCGCTACAATAACACCGATAATACGGATATTAATATTCCAAGGGAAGAAACTTTTGAAACGCAGGATCAAACGGAATATTTAATACAAAGTGACTATGTCTTACCATTTGGTAAGGACTCTCAATTTGAAGCGGGCTATCGAGGGAACTTTGAAAATGAGGTTACAGATTACCGCCTACTTCAAGAAAACGCAAGCGGCATTCTTGAACTCAACGTGAACCAAACGAATATTTTTGATTACACTCAAAATGTGCACGCACTATATTCACAATATGGATCAAAATTTGGTTCTTTCAATTTTCTATTGGGCCTTAGAATGGAAAGTACCCAACTAAAGGGTAAAATAGAATCCGAACTTACCGAGGAGGAGCTGCAGGAAGAATTTTCATTTCCAATAGACACTGATTTCGACAATACCTATACCGGTCTCTTTCCTACCGTTAACCTCATATATGAGTTTAGCGAAACAGAGAATGTTTCTTTGGGATATAACAGGAGGATCAATCGTCCTAGAGGATGGTTCTTGAATCCCTTTCCTTCCAGAAGCAGTAGAACGAATATTTTTCAGGGTAACCCCAACTTACGACCTGCATTTTCAAATGCATTTGATCTGGGATATTTAAAGAGATGGGGTAAAATGACCCTGACTTCATCTGTCTATTACCAGAGGGAAACCGATGCATTTCAAAGAGTTCAGGAACAGGTATTCATTACTGGTCCGGGAGGCTCTCAAGTAGAGGTAGTACGTAACATTCCGTTTAATTTGGCAACCAATAACAGAACAGGTGCCGAACTGGGCCTTCTGTATAATCCTTTTAAATGGCTACGTTTAAATGGAAGCCTTAATTTTTTCAAGTTCAGTCTTGATGGTGAATTCAATGGAGTTGACTATAGTCAATCCAATAATAGTTGGTTTGGACGTTTTAGCTCCAAAGTTACATTACCTTGGAAAATTGATTGGCAGACCAATGCTTTTTACCGTGGTGCATCTGATGAGGTCCAAGGGCGTTCAGACGGCATTTTATCTATTAATCTAGCATTTAGTAAAGACCTTCTAAATGATAATGCCACCATTTCCTTAAATGTTCAGGACCTTTTGAACTCTAGAAAAAGAAGCTCGTTCACAACTACAGATTTTTATGATCAGAACAGTGAATTCCAATGGAGGCAACGACAGATAAGAGTTTCATTTATCTATCGTATCAACGAACAGAAAAAACGTGGACGACCAGACAGGCAAGATGATTATGAAGAAGGACAATTTTAGAGAAATTTTTCCCAAGACTTAAATAGAAAAAGCAGCCCATATAGTGGCTGCTTTTTTTTATAATTCCACATTAAGTAATGAATCTGGGCAAAAAAAATAGTCTCCATTTAAATCAATGAAAACTAATTTTATAAACAGATCGAAAATAAAAAAGAAGCCAAATTTGGCTTCTTTTCGTATATCTTATTCTTCTAGTTGGGCGCGTTTCGCCTCTTTTCTTTCTTTCATCATTTCCCTTAGGTTACCAATCAACCAGTAAGGTACTACAAAGGTCAATAGGAATATCATCAACCAAAAACCGATTGTCAAAATTGTTAGAAAAGCTAAAAACCCTAAATATTGGTCAAATTCGAACATCTTTACTCCTTTTGTTTTAACAAAGATACTTTCTTCTTATCAAAAAAAGCAAATAGATAGACAAAAAAAGTGTATTTATCCTCATCAACTACCATATAAATGCCCTATATCCTACCTTTGTAGGACAAAATTTTAAACTATGAGTTTCAGGATTGAAAAAGACACCATGGGCGAGGTAAAAGTACCCGCCGATAAATATTGGGGCGCCCAAACCGAACGTTCCCGAAACAACTTTAAAATTGGTGCTCCGGCATCCATGCCCTTGGATGTGGTGTACGGATTTGCTTATTTAAAAAAGGCCGCGGCCTATACCAATCACGAACTGGGTGTGCTAAGCCAAGAAAAAAGAGACCTTATTGCACAGGTTTGCGATGAAATACTCGAAGGTAAGCACGATGACCAGTTCCCTTTGGTCATCTGGCAAACTGGCTCAGGTACGCAGAGCAATATGAACGTGAACGAGGTAATTGCCAATCGCGCACATGAAATTGCTGGCAAAAAAATTGGAGAAGGTGAAAAAACCATTCAACCGAATGACGATGTGAACAAGAGTCAATCTTCCAACGACACTTTCCCAACGGGAATGCACATTGCCGCTTACAAAAAAATAGTAGAAGTAACTATTCCCGGTGTAGAGCAGTTGCGAAATACGTTGCAGAAAAAATCAGAAGAGTTCAAAGATGTGGTGAAGATTGGAAGAACCCACTTAATGGATGCCACTCCCCTGACCTTGGGACAAGAGTTTTCGGGTTACGTTTCACAATTGGACCATGGCCTGAAAGCTTTAAAAAACACCTTGGCACATTTGAGCGAGCTTGCTCTTGGGGGAACCGCTGTGGGTACAGGTTTGAACACACCCAAAGGATACGATGTGCTTGTGGCCAAGTACATTTCTGAATTTACCGGAAAACCTTTTATTACGGCTGAAAATAAGTTTGAAGCCTTAGCGGCACACGATGCAATTGTGGAAAGCCACGGTGCGTTGAAGCAATTGGCGGTTTCCTTGAATAAAATTGCCAACGACATCCGAATGATGGCTTCTGGTCCGCGTTCTGGAATCGGAGAAATCATTATTCCTGCCAACGAACCTGGAAGTTCCATAATGCCGGGCAAAGTAAACCCGACACAATGTGAGGCTATGACCATGGTATGTGCACAGGTGATGGGGAACGACGTGGCCATTGGCGTTGGAGGTACTCAGGGTCATTACGAGCTTAATGTCTTTAAACCCGTTATGGCTGCCAATATTTTGCAATCTGCCCAATTGATCGGGGATGCTTGTGTCAGTTTTGATGTAAACTGTGCTTCTGGTATCGAGCCAAACTACGATACCATTAAAACCTTATTGAACAACTCGTTGATGTTGGTGACAGCCTTGAATACCAAAATCGGCTACTACAAAGCCGCCGAGATTGCCAACACGGCGCATAAAAATGGCACCACGCTCAGAGAAGAGGCCATTAACCTTGGTTATGTAACCCCAGAAGAATATGATGAGTGGGTAAAACCTGAGGATATGGTAGGCAGTTTAAAATAAGCTACTAAAAATTGAAGCATAAAAAAGGCCCGTCCAAAATTGGACGGGCCTTTTTAGTATAGTGATAGTGTGTGTTTATTACTTCAATTCGAAGCTGGAAGTACCCAACAATTTCAATTTGCTGTCATACACATTTACCATGTAGTTTCCATCTTGGAAATCTCCACTTGGCTTGTTTATGTAGTCACAAACATCCAAAGCATCGTTTTCATAATAGAAGTTGGTTCCTTTACTATAGGTTAGGGAAGTACCTTCTTCAGTAGTTTTAGTCAAACCTTCGCCCAAAACGTTACCTTGAGGTCCAAGAACTTCAATATAGAATTCTCTGTCTCCTGCTTCGGCAATTACGTTATCAGCAATAGTAAAACAAACTTTGAACTTATCAGTAGCTCTAGCTCTTCTTGTAGAAACCAATTTACCGCTGTTTCTTTCCTTGATCGCATCAACACTAATAGTGCTTAGGTTAAGGGCAGAACCTTTTTCAACGGCATCGGCCAATTGCGTGTTCTGGATGATCAAAGAATCGTTGAAAACAGTTTGTTGCTCCAATTCAGCAAAAGTACTGTCTCTTTGCATGGCCAACAAGCTGTTGGACTGAGTCAAGGAATCAACTTGCTTTAATAATTGTTCTCTTTCTTTCTTAAGAACGCTTACTTGTCTTCTGTAACGGGAAAGTGTTGCAATATCAGCTTTCATGCTGCTTACAGAATCGATGTATTTTGCAATGTTGTCTCTAGCTGCAACCAACTCTTCGTTAGTGGCATTGCTTTCCAAAATAGCTTTGTCGTATTCAGACTTCAAGTTGTTCAAGTCCTCTACAACTAATTCTTTTTCTTCTGTAAGGGCTTTTGTGGTTTGTTTTTTATCTTGATAAAGACTTACAGTGTAAATAATGGTTCCCAAAAGAACTACACCCAACAGACCGGCAATTACTTTCAATCCGTTATTGTTATTTTTTGTTTCAGTCATAACTTTTAGTTTTAATTGATTCTCGTTTATAGTTTTTAATCAATCGTGTTTGGTTTATATACGCATTGGATTCGCTTTTGGATTATTTGGATAAAAATAATCTTGACAAAAATTATAATTCTGCCCATTATCCCTTATTTTTAAAGGGATTTAAAAAAAGAAATTACCATGAAAAAAAATATACTTTTAATTGCCAGCACCTTACTGATCATCTTGGTTTCATGTAAAGAAAAAGAAAAGAAACAAGAGGAAACTGCAGAGGTGAAGACCGAAATGGAAGAAATGGAGGCTCCCTCCCCTGCGGAAATTATTCCTATTGAACATGCCACTGCGGTAATTGAATGGGATGGTAACACTATATATATAGACCCTGTTGGTGGCAAGGCCGCTTTTGAAGGTCAAGAATCACCGGACATGATTTTTATTACAGATGTGCACGGCGACCACTTTAATCCCGAAACCCTGAACGAATTGAATCTGGAAGGAGTTCAGATTATTGCTCCCGATGCTGTAAAATTGCAAATGGAAGAAGGTTTATCGTCCAAAACCACCGCTATGAAAAATGGTGAAACCAAAGAAATGGCCGGTTTTTCCGTAAAAGCCATTCCTATGTACAACCTTCGTGAAGAGGCAAAGGACTTTCACGTAAAGGGTAGAGGAAATGGTTATGTGTTCACCTTTGGTGATGAACGCATCTATTTTTCCGGTGATACAGAAGATATTCCAGAAATGCGTGCTTTGGAAAATATTGACAAAGCCTTTGTATGTATGAACCTACCCTACACCATGACCGTGGAAAGTGCTGCAGATGCCGTATTGGATTTTAAGCCCAAACAGGTATACCCATATCATTTTAGGGGAAGACCAGAGGTTAGTGATGTGGAAAAGTTCAAAAACCTAGTAAACGAAGGTGACTCCAACATTGAGGTAGTGCAATTGGACTGGTATCCTACCGAAGATTATTAGTCTTATGAAATAATAACGGGTTTTCCTCGTTAGAACAACAAACTTAATAACCAAAAAACTTGAATATGGCTCCCAAATCCCATGTTTTAGTAGTTTTGGCAATATTTTTTGCCTTACAAGCTACCTACGCTAATCAATGCGATAATTTTTATTCCAAAGTAACTTATGCGCTCAGTCATGGTAAAAAGGCCATGGAAGCCACTAATTTTGAGCACCAAATGTACTACGCCGAAAGAGCTTTGACCGCTCTGGAAAAAGGTGAAACATTCATGGCAGAATGCACTTGCGTTAAAGCCAAGAACAAAACATTGGATGCCATGGAAACATTGGACAAGGCTATTGAACCCGCTGACTGGGAAGCCGGTAGGTTCTTCACCAAAAAAGCATTGGGCGAAATCAACGAATTGATTACCATTTTAGACCAATGTACGCTTGGAACTACAAACAGTGAAGCAACAGTTGAAGTGGAGGTTTCTGATGAAAAAGAAAACCCTGAAACTGAAGTTGCCGAAACAACTTCGGTAGCATCCATGGAACTGGAAATGATCAAAGTGTTCGAAAAACACGCCGATGATAAACTCCGATCCGCCGAACAGGCCATTGAGCAATTGGTGGAACTTTCCAATTCCATCGGTTCAAGTCCAGGTAACAACCAAGACCCAAATAGTTTGGCGGCACACCAAAAGGCTTATTTGGAGAAAGCCAAAAAACTATTGGAGGAAGGAATCAAAAATCTCAGCGGAGAATAATTCCTCCTTTTTTAACGAATCAATTTTTTGTACTTGATACGCTTGGGCATGATATCCGTTCCCAAGCGTTTCTTTTTGTTCTCTTCGTAATCAGAGAAAGAACCTTCAAAGAAATACACCTGTGAATCGCCTTCAAACGCAAGGATGTGTGTACAAATCCTATCCAAGAACCATCTGTCGTGGGAGATGATCACAGCACAGCCTGCAAAATTCTCCAAACCTTCTTCCAAGGCACGAAGCGTGTTCACATCCAAATCATTGGTAGGCTCATCCAAAAGCAGTACGTTACCCTCTTCTTTTAAGGTCATTGCCAAGTGGAGGCGGTTACGCTCACCACCAGAGAGCATACTCACTTTTTTATTCTGCTCGCTACCAGAGAAATTAAATCGGCTGAGATAAGCACGGGAATTCACCTGCTTCCCTCCCATCATAATCAATTCTTGGCTATCGCTAAAGTTTTCCCAGATGGTTTTCTCCGGGTCGATATTGGAGTGAGATTGGTCCACATAGGCCAACTTTGCAGTTTCACCAACAATAAACTCCCCTTTGTCCGGGGTCTCTTCGCCCATGATCATTTTAAAAATGGTGGTCTTACCAGCACCGTTCGGACCAATAATACCCACAATACCAGCTTGTGGTAATTTAAAGTTTAAGTCTTCATATAATAGTTTGTCCCCAAAAGCTTTGCTCACGCCCTTGGCCTCAATTACGTTAGTACCCAAACGAGGTCCGTTCGGAATGTAAATCTCCAACTTCTCCTCGATTTGTTTTTGATCTTGGCTGAGCAGCTTGTCATAATTCTTTAAACGGGCCTTTTGTTTTGCCTGTCTTCCTTTAGCGCCTTGACGGACCCAGTCCAGCTCTCGTTCCAGTGTTTTTTGACGCTTGGAAGCTTGTTTGCTTTCTTGCTCCAATCGTTTTGCCTTTTGGTCCAACCAACTGGAATAGTTTCCTTTCCATGGAATTCCTTCTCCACGGTCCAGTTCCAAAATCCAACCAGCAACGTTATCCAAGAAATAACGGTCGTGCGTTACGGCAATCACGGTTCCTTTATATTGTGCCAAATGGTGTTCCAACCAATGTACGGATTCGGCATCCAAGTGGTTCGTAGGCTCATCCAGCAACAACACATCGGGCTCTTTCAACAACAAACGGCACAAGGCTACCCTTCTGCGTTCACCGCCGGAAAGCACGCTTATTTTTTTGTCGGATTCCGGAGTACGAAGGGCGTCCATCGCAATCTCCAATTTTGTGTCCAGTTCCCAAGCATTTGCCGCATCAATTTGATCTTGAAGCGCTGCTTGTTTGTCCATCAACTTTTGCATCTTATCGGCGTCCTCATAAACTTCGGGCAAACCGAACATATCGTTGATTTTGTTGTACTCGTCCAAAATGGCCACGGTCTCCGCAACACCTTCCTTTACCACTTCCAGAACGGTCTTGTTCTCGTCCAACTGTGGCTCTTGCTCCAAATAACCAACAGAGTAACCTGGCGAGAACACCACATCACCCTGATAATTTTTGTCCACGCCTGCGATTATTTTCAACAAAGTGGACTTACCCGAACCGTTTAGACCCAAAATCCCGATTTTGGCTCCGTAGAAAAAGCTTAGGTAAATATTTTTAAGTACAGGGGTATTGGCCGTTTTAAAGGTTTTGGTTACCCCAGACATTGAAAAAATGACTTTCTTATCGTCTGACATTTACTGTAAATTAAATTGTTTATGAAAAAGAGGCTACACTCTACCTTTAAGGGCATTGAAAACCCAAGCTACGGCAAAAAATCCTATTCCAACAGCAGCAAAGCCCCATCCTGCTACTTCATCATATTTAAAAGCTCCAAGTGCAATCATTCCCAAACCAACCAAAATCATGATCCATGTGGCATAGGCCAGCACTGTGTTCTTATTCATTCCCATTGTATAAATTTCTGAAGAGTTTCAAATATCGTAAAAATCGGTCTAATGTAAAGTTATTATTAAGGATTATGTTTCAAAAGGAAAGCTTACCCCGCATTTTTTCCTTACCGTGTCCAATAACTCTGACAAATCAAGGCTGTTTTGATGCGACCATAGATCACTCTGGATCTTGTTTTCCTTCAAACATTTATGGACCTCCAGTATTTCGTAGTAATATCCGATACCCGTTAAAGGCAAACTGACTTCATTGCTTTCATCATCCTTCACCAAGATATATCCATCAGCTTCATGCCATCGTGGGTTCAAGAATAGCTCCCCGGCCGTACCGGATATTTCTGCCTCCATTTTAGAATGGCTTGTAAGTCCACTATAGAGTACTGATTGGGCATCTTTATAATCAAAGATCATACTGGTCTGCAGCTCTGTACCGTTTTTATGGAATTTTGATGTAGCCATGATTTCATCTGGCATGCCCAACAACAAATAGGAAAGGAAAATGGGGTAAATACCTATATCCAATATACTACCCGACGCCAAATCAGGGTTCAATAACCTGGAATCCAAACCTTTGTCCAAAGCATAGAAAGCAAAATCAGCGTGAATGTATTTTAAATCCCCCACAACACCATCATCCACAAGTTGCTTGACTTTTTGAATCGAAGGATTGAACCGAGACCACATAGCTTCCATCAAAAAAGCATTGTGCTTCTTTGAGGCGTTTACCTGTTCCATCACTTCTGCCCTATTGATGCCCATTGGTTTTTCGCACAAAACACCAATACCATTCTCCAAGGCCTTTACAGATAGATCTTTGTGAAAATTATGGGGTGTGGCAATATAAACCACATCCACTGTTCCCGATTCAAAGAGCTCATCGTAACTACCAAAAGCATTTTTGGCACCATATTCTTTTGCAAATTCCTGTGCCCGTTCCAAGGATCGGGACGCTACCGAAGTAACTTCGGCATCTTCCACCAGTTGAAGGTCTTCGATAAATTTTCTAGCTATTTTTCCTGGGCCTACAACGCCCCATCTTATTTTGGTTTCCATATAAACCAAAAGTAATAATTATAACTCCGTATCTTTAACCAACTAAAATGAATTCTCAAAAAGAATGGATATAAACTTCAATAAAAACGAAGATCAAAATAAATTAAAGCTTTCCGAACTGAAGCGGAAATTGGCAAAAGTGAAACTTGGTGGTGGTAAAAACCGTATTGAAAAACACCATGCCAAAGGCAAAATGACGGCAAGAGAGCGTATTGAGTATTTACTGGACGATGATGCGGAATCCATTGAAATAGGCGCCTTTGCCGGAGAGGATATGTACGAGGAGCATGGTGGATGCCCTTCTGGCGGTGTTGTCGTAAAGGTTGGGTATGTGCAAGGCAAACAATGTGTTGTAGTTGCCAATGATGCCACGGTAAAAGCAGGGGCTTGGTTCCCTATCACGGGAAAAAAGAATCTACGTGCCCAAGAAATTTCCATAGAAAACAGGCTCCCGATTATTTATTTGGTGGACAGTGCAGGGGTTTACTTGCCCATGCAAGATGAAATATTTCCCGATAAGGAACATTTTGGCCGCATTTTCAGGAACAATGCCGTAATGAGCAGTATGGGCATCACCCAAATTGCAGCGGTAATGGGCAGCTGTGTTGCTGGGGGTGCATACTTGCCCATTATGAGCGACGAGGCCTTGATCGTGGACAAAACAGGAAGTATTTTTTTAGCAGGAAGTTATTTGGTGAAAGCTGCTATTGGGGAATCCATTGACAATGAAACCTTGGGTGGCGCTACCACACACTCGGAAATTAGCGGGGTAACCGATTACAAAGCCAAAGACGATAAAGATGCCTTGGACAAAATCAAAAACATAGTAGATAAAATAGGAGATTTTGATAAGGCCGGGTTCAACAGGGTCGAGGCGAAAAAACCAGCAGAAAACCCCGATGATATTTTTGGACTGTTACCTGCATCACGCAGTGACCAATACGATATGCTTGAAATTATAAAACGTTTGGTGGACGATTCTGAATTTGAGCAATACAAAGAAGGATACGGACAAACTATTTTAACGGGCTATGCACGAATCGACGGCTGGGCCGTGGGCATTGTGGCCAATCAACGAAAAGTGGTGAAGACCAAAAAAGGCGAAATGCAATTTGGTGGTGTCATCTATTCAGATTCTGCGGACAAGGCCACCCGATTTATCGCCAATTGCAATCAAAAGAAAATTCCTCTTGTTTTTTTACAAGATGTTACTGGTTTTATGGTGGGCAGTAAAAGTGAGCACGGTGGCATTATTAAGGACGGTGCCAAAATGGTAAATGCCGTGAGCAATTCGGTAGTGCCCAAATTCACCATTGTGATCGGCAACAGTTATGGAGCCGGAAACTATGCCATGTGCGGTAAAGCCTATGATCCACGATTGATCGTAGCATGGCCCAGTGCCGAACTTGCGGTAATGAGCGGAAATTCGGCTGCCAAAGTGCTTTTACAAATTGAAAAAGCCAGTTTGGAGAAAAGCGGTAAACCTGTTGATGCCGAAAAGGAAAAAGAGCTATTCGATAAAATTAAAAAGCGCTACGACGATCAAATATCACCCTATTATGCGGCTGCAAGGCTTTGGACCGATGCCATCATAAATCCATTGGATACCCGTAAATGGATTTCCATGGGCATTGAGGCCGCGAACCATGCACCTATCAAGAAAAAGTTCAATATGGGCGTACTTCAAGTATAATCCTTATCTGCTACTTTGCACAAGTCTTGATGGGAGATTAAAATCGAACAAATGTTGGTTGGCCCCTTTTGTTCCCAACCGATATACGTTGATTTCCTTGCTCTGCAACTTGCTACCATAATTTCGATAGATGGTCACTTTAAGGTAAGATGGTGTCAATTGTTTGTTGCCGTGGTATGTGGTATTTACCTTCCATGTTCCCTGTAGTTCATCATCCAATAAAAAGTCGGACATGGAGTACCCTAGTTTTTTTTCCGATCGTATGCGTTCCGGCATTTCCACCAAAGTATGCTTCCAGTTGAAATATTGGTTATCCGGGTTTACAAACTGCAGGTCGAATTCCGCTTCGGAATCGTTCCATTCAAACACCAGTCTTGTGGAAAATTGTTCCAACAAACCATTTGTATTGGATTCTTTTTGTGTGTCGAACAGGTCTTCCATTTCTCTTTCTATCATTTGAGAAAGCTCCGTGCTATCGGAAGAAATCAATCCTTCGTCAATCAAATAGGCAAGTCTCGCATATACTGAATTTGCTTGGTCCCTATCACCAATATTTTGGTAACTTTTCGCCAAATCAATAAAGCTTTGCGTATAATCTGGTCGCAACAGATATGCCTTCTTGTACATGTGGTGTGCATGCTCGAATCTAGATTGGGATTCATAAATAAATGCCAATGTTTTTATCCAAACTGGATTTGATTCAAAATATGGTAATCCGTCCTTCAAGATGGTATCTGCGGATACCTCGCCGTATTTTTCGAAAAACAGTTTATAGGAGTCCAAATAAAAATATGGGATGCCCGAGAAATCTTGTCGATACTTTTGATATATCCCAAAAGCGTTTTCAAGATTGGAGGAATTTTCCATTTCCTTTAAATAGGTT
Organism: [Muricauda] lutisoli (nom. illeg.); assembly: GCF_017313105.1. Lineage (GTDB taxonomy): Bacteria > Bacteroidota > Bacteroidia > Flavobacteriales > Flavobacteriaceae > Flagellimonas > Flagellimonas lutisoli. The sequence goes on from NZ_JAFLND010000001.1 coordinate 1,239,630, forward strand.
GGCAATTCGTTTTTTATTTCCGACCGAGAAACCACTTTACCGGTTACAAAATTGTTCCTGAGTCTAGCCTGATCGTAGTATTTTGAACTATTCTTCTCTCTTAATCCATGAACCCCATTTGAGGTGTTTATAATCACCACTCCCCCGCGAGCAATGGGACCATATCGCCAAACCGCTTGAACACCAGGAATTATGCCTACTCGCTTGATATTGGAAACATCTAACCAAATTGGTGGGTCGTTAAAAATATTACCGTCGACCTCGAACAAAGCTGGACTTTTGTTGTTTGATGTAGCACCTCCCCTTAAAAACAGGGTGCGAACAAATTGTCCAGTGAAAGAATTAAAGTGATTTTCCACTTTTATACCCGACCTTCGACTTGCAATGGCATGCAACACATCGGAACCTTGATTGAACTCGGATCCATCTATCACCTTTAGGTGATAGGCCGTGCTTGCAGGACTTAAGTATCCAAATGACGTATTTACAATTGAAGAATCCTTATTATAATTCATAGCGAGATTCTTCTGCTTGCTGATTTTCTCCGTAACCACAACTTCATCCAACATTTCCACCTTGGGCAGCATAGCAATATTTAAAATCCTGGTCACATCCTCAACAATAATGGTGAGTGTATCCATACCCACGTATGTAAAACGCAATTCCTCACGAGGGGAGGCCTTTATGTTGTATCTACCCTCCTTGTCGGTTGACGTGCCTGATTCTGTGGTCAAATTGGTCACATGTACATTGGACAACGGATTATCACCATCCGTCACACGTCCGGTAATGGTATTTTGTGCTAGACCTGAGGTCAGGGTAAATACAAGAAACAATATGGAACAAACAGCTTTCAATTATTGGCTACCTTGGTTGTGAGGTTGAAATCGAACAAATGTTGATTGGCCCCTTTGGTACCCATACGAAACACTTTAATTTCTTTGCTTTGCAATTTGCTGCCGTAGTTACGGTAAATGGTCACTTTTAAGTAAGATGGCGTTAATTGTTTGTTGCCGTGATAGGTGGCATTCACTTTCCAAATACCCGGCAGCTCCTCATCCAGTATAAAATCGGCCATAGAATAGCCAAATTTCTTTTCGGACCTGATTCGTTCAGGCATTTCCACCAAAGTATGCTTCCAGTTGAAATATTGGTTAGCCGGGTTTACAAACTGCAGGTCGAATTCCGCTTCGGAGTCGTTCCATTCAAACACCAGTCTTGTGGAAAAGTCATCTTCCTCATACTTCTTCCTGTTTTTGATCTTCAGCGTACTGTTTTCCAATTTGAACAAATTCTTCACCTCTCGCTTCATGATCATGCCCAATTCCATACTATCAACGGGCAGCATTCCCTCATCCTGAAGATAGGCATGTCTTGCATACAGGGTGGTAGCCGATTTTGGCTCGCCCACATTGCGATAGCTGTTGGCCATATCGATAAAGCTCTGGGCATAATCCGGACGTAAACAGTATATTTTTTTATAAATGTCATGGGCCTTATCGAACCGCTCTTCTTTTTCCAAAGTATAGGCAAGAGCTTTTAACATTACTGGGTTTTTATCCATTGCTTCAATAAACTCCTCCATAATTTTATTGGCAAAGTCCTCTTCTCCTTCTTGCTCGAAAAAATAAGCGTAGGAATCCAATAGAAAATGAGGATGACTACCATAGATAGCCCGGTTGTTGTTGTATATGGTTTTTGCTTCTGCCACCGAGCTACTTTTTCGAAGTTGTTCCGAATAATTGGGCAATGTCTGATTGGTCACGTTTCCTGTAACATCGCCTTTCTTTACAAAGTTGTTACGAAGCTTTGCATGATCATAAGGCTTATTGTTTTCTCTAGGGGTAATGGTTCCAGTTTTCGTGTTGATCACAACAACACCCCCTAAACCAAGTGTACCATAAAGAGAGGTCGCGATTAATGAAGGAATAAAAGCCATCCTTTTTATATTTCCAACGAACTGAAAGCAATCCACTTTACTTAAAACCATGCCATCCACATCAAAAACAGCTTTTCTTGGGAAGTTTATACTTTGTAGCCCTCTCATGGATACAATAAGTTCACCCTTTGGGCTGCAGTATGATTTTACTCCAGCAAATTGACCTTGAATGGCCAAACTTAAGTTGAGTTCTTGATTTAATTCTTCCTCATCGAGAATTCTCATTGAAAAGGCTGTGGCTTCCTTATCCATAAAACCAAAAGCTGATTTTATAATATTTGGATTGGAATCATATTGCAATTTCATTTCCTTTTGACCTTTTAAGATCGTTTTGGATACCGTTACCTCATCCAGTTCCTCGACCTTGGGGTTCATTGTTACATTCAGAATTCGAGTAACATCCTCCACCATGATCGTTACGGTATCCATACCCATGTAGGTATATCGGAGTTCTTGACGGGGTTCCGCCATGATTTGATATTCTCCCTCAGCATCAGAAGTCGTTTTACTTCCTAAAGCTAAATTGGCAATCTGAACATTGGACAATGCCGATTTACCATCGGTAACACGACCCGTTATATTTTTTTGACCAAAGGTCGAACCAGAAAACAAAAGGAAAAATCCTGCGAAAATCAGTAATCTCATAGCAACTTGAAAATTAGATGATTACTAAATTTACGAAAAAATAATCAGTTCCCTAAATGTGATTTTGGTCTTGGAATAAGCAATAATTCAGTTTGTCTGCCATTTATATACCTGAAGCCATCTTCACCGAAAAAACCGGGCTCCTCCAGCATAATTCTAATGTCCCTGTTCCATTCCGGAATGTTCACCGTTGCATTCAGTTCAATGGCGTAAGCGGTATTTGGGTTCAAAGGATAATTTTCACCATCATCTTTCATCACTCCACCCTGGGCATCCCACATTCCGATGGTGGTTCCTGCAGAGTGCCCGTACATACCCAAGGGATGTGTATAAATGGCTGGTCGGAGACCTGAATTCTTTGCATCTTGCAAGGCTTTGGCCAGGATTTCGTTACCTACCCTGCCCTCGACCATGTTCTGGGTCAAAAAATCCTGTACACGATTACCATCATACAAGGCATTTACCAAAAATGATGGTGCTTCGGTTTCTTCTGGCTTTAAAACGTAGGCCAGTTCCTGACAGTCCGTATTCAAACGCAAATAGGTGATTCCAAAGTCGCAATGCAGCAAATCGCCCCGTTGTATCACTTCATCATCCGGTCTACCCGAAAATGAATACAAGTGCCCTACCAATTCTTCGCTGGTCCTTTGGACGTCCACCGTGGGGTGGAACCACGTTTCCAAACCTAAATCGGTTACCTTTTGGCGCATCCACCATTCGACTTCGGTAGTCGTGGTAACCCCTGGTGTAATCACTTTCTCCGAAAAGGCTTCGGCGATAATATCATGTGTAATATCCGTTAACTGATTAAAAATGGTCATTTCCCTGGGTGTGCGAGTCTCAATCCAACGCACAGCCAACTGTTCGGCAGATACCACTTTGGACTGATATTTTCTGGGAAGGTTGGCCATAAACTCATCATAATCGGTTTTGTCCAGTCCATCGGCAATATTATGGTCTTTGGAAAAATTAAGTCCGATTTTATCCGGATTACGTTCCGCGATCAACTGCATTAAACGTTTCCACTGGTCGGGTTCTTTCTCTTTGTCCCAAGCCGATGTAATGCTCTTACCAATATTGTAGCGCGCTACCGCCAATTTATCGATGGTACCTTTATCCTTGTCCCTGTAAAATAACAGAATGGTCCTTCTTCGGGCATTCAACCAAGTTGCAGGCAACATGGTTCGGAGCACGGGGTCTTCGTTATATTCGCGGGAAATCAAAACCCACATATCCAATCCTGCATCATCCATTAATTGGGGAAGCAATACATTGAATCGCTCTTCAAGGATTTCATCCACTACCCTGGCCCGTTCCGCTTCGGGGAGTATTTGTTGTGAGGATACTATAAAAGGAAGGAGCAGTAATGCTAGTTTTATGGCTTTTTGCATGGTTGGTTTTTTAAAAGATTTTGAATGTACAAAACTTATGTAAGTTGTTGAAGCGTTTTTTTACGGTTGACCTTTTTTGTCGAAGTCTCCTCAAATGTTTTTACAAAGTAAATAGCTTTGGGCACTTCATATTTCACTATTCTTTTTTCCTTTTTGATGGCTTGTAGCAATTCTTGTTTGTTGTTTGATTCCCCCTCGATAATCAAGACCAATTTTTGACCTAAAGTCTCATCGGGAATACCTGCCACAAAAAAACGTGACTGAATCAGGCTTGATAACTTTTCCTCTATTTTCTCGGGAACAAGTTTGATGCCTCCCGAATTGATGATGGAATCAAACCGTCCCAACCAATTAAATTTTGTTTTCCCGCTAAGTGCTACCAAATCATTGGTGATTATTTTCTCATCTGAAATGTTGGGTGCATCAATCACTAGACATCCCCTATCATCTTGTGAAACGGTAACATTTGGCAAAACTTCAAAAGTATTGGAAGATTTTGTATCAATCTTTTTTACCGCAACATGGGTAATGGTCTCCGTCATACCATAGGTTTCATAAGCTTTAACAGGTTGCTTAGCCAGCTGGCTCCGTAAACTTGAATCCACGGGTGCTCCACCTACAATAAGCTGTTTTACCCTGCCTATTTCATTTAACGAATTTTGCGCTTGGAGAGGTACCATCGCTACAAAATCATACACTTTGTTATTACTGGCCAAAGGGTTTGATGATGGTTCTACATAATCCAAATGCAGTCCAAGAACCATAGCACGAACCAACATCATTTTGCCTGCTATTCCTGTGCAGGGTAAACATAAGAGTGCTTTTTGCTGGGGTTGTAAACCAAAATATGCTCCCGTAGCCAATGCGGAATTGACCATATGTTCCTTTTTAAGCTCAATGGTCTTTGGGTTGCCAGTAGAACCCGATGTTTGCACCTCTATGGTCGGTGTACCCGAAACCCAATCCAATAAAAACTTCCCTATTGTCTTTTCAAAAGGCACTCCTTTTTTCACCATTGCTTTGGCCGCCTTGCCAAGTTCTGCAATAGTGCAAGAATCATTGTTCAGTTTAAAATCTGGGTGAATGCTATGCCAAGTCGGATTCTCCATCGGTCATTGCTACAAATTCTTCTTTGGACAATACACGCCCAAAAAGCCTTTCTTTCCAGTTTTTCCAACCATATTTTTTGGAAAAGAACAATAATAAAATAGGATAGACCACAAAAACAGGAATCAATACATCCCAACCCAATACCGGTTCGGATATATCCCTATAAATGGAATTGGTCTGGAAAGCGGTCCAATCAGCTGTTACAAGCAAGGCTGTTATCAAATTATTGGCCGCATGGAATCCAAGTGCCAGTTCAAGGCCTTCATCCATTAAAGTCAAAATCCCCAAAAAGAACCCTGTTCCTATGTAGTAAATCAAGATGCCAAGACCGAGTTTTTCCACTTCAGGGTTTGCGATGTGCATTAAACCGAACAAACTGGAGGTAATTACTAATGGCACCCATTTGTTCTTGGCCATAAGTCCAATTCCCTGCATCATGTGTCCCCTAAACAGGTATTCTTCAAAACTTGTTTGTAACGGAATCAACAGAATGGCTATAATAGCCAATGGAATAAATTTTGAAAGGTTAAAATTAAGCTCGTATTTCTCCGGTGAAAAATAAATATCGATTCCGGTAAGTAAAACGGTAACCGCACCCCATAGTAAAAATGAATATATAATTCGCTTCCAGTCGATTTTTTTCCGTGAGGTAGTCAATGATGTGATGGATTGTTGATGGACCAATAATGTCCAGCCCAAAACAACAAAAAAACCGACCACCAGTGGCGCCAATAAAAGAATGAGTACAAGGTTACTCCCAAATTGATCTATTATTTGTTGCATGGCATCTTCAACATTAACACCTGAGTTTACGGTAATAATGTAATTCCATACCATAAATCCAATGAAGCCTATGGGCAGCACCAAGTACTTCCATAAACCTTCATTTCCCTTATATCCTTGCTCTATGTACATATTTTCTGTATTAAGTCCATATCCCAAACTTTTGATTGTCTGTAAAAGAGTTTGCCCTCCGATACTTCCAAAGGACTCTCGATATTATTGGTGAACAGACTCCCTGTTCCCAAACCTTGTGGCATTTTTGTATCCAGAGCGTAGGTAAACTGTGCTATTGCATTCAATCCAATATTACTCTCCAACGCACTGGTAATCCACCAGCCTATACGTTGCTTTTCAGCCAAAGCGATCCATTGTTTACAACCGTTAATACCACCCACCAAACTTGGTTTCAATATGATATATTGGGGTTGAATTGTTTGTAGCAATTTCTCCTTTTCCGTTACATCAAAAACCCCGATCAATTCTTCGTCCAGGGCAATTGGAAGAGGTGTTTTTTTACATAGCTCGGCCATTGCTTCCCATTGGCCCGCTTTGATGGGCTGCTCAATGGAATGTATTTTAAAGGCTGATAATCTATTCAATTTGGACATAGCCTCATCTACGGCAAATGCACCATTGGCATCTACCCGAAGTTCTATATCATCTGGCGAAAAATTATCTCGAATGGATTTTAGAATGGATATTTCTTGTTCAAAATCGATAGCACCAATCTTCATTTTGATGCATCCAAAGCCATCCCTTAGTTTTTGTTCAAGCTGTTGAAGCATATATTCCGTATCCCCCATCCAAATAAGGCCATTGATCGGAATTGGTGATTCCCTTTTGGTGAAATCTGAAGGAAACAGTTCAAAAGGGTTTTTGGATTGAAGTGATAAAAAGGCCTGTTCCACTCCAAATTGAATTGAGGGAAACTCCTTTAATTCACTCAAGAGCACATTTTTTCCCAAATGTATGTTGTTACAGGTCCAGGCAAGTTGTTGTTCGTAATCCGGGCGGTCATCCACACTCAACCCACGTAAAATACCGCACTCCCCAATACCTATGGCATCTTTATCTTCTAAAATGATATACCAAGTTTCTTTTTGGGTCATAACCCCGCGCGAGGTACCGCTTGGGACTTTAAAATCGAGGGTGTACTTTTTATAGCTTGCTTTCATGAAGTAGTCCAAATTTAAGTATATTTTGAATCTAAAAAAGCACTTATGGGAAGTATCCAAGGAAAAACCATTTGGGTGACGGGAGCATCTTCAGGAATTGGAAAAAGTTTGGTGTTGGCGCTAAGTTCATATCCTTGCAATTTGATTCTCTCATCTAGAAGGGAAGAAGAACTTATCAAAGTAAAGGCTTTGTGCGGTAACACCGACAACATTGCCATTTTGCCATTGGACCTTAAAAACCATGAGGCCATGGAGATGATTGCGCAAAAGGCTATTTCCTTTTATGGCAAGGTGGACATTTTGGTAAACAATGCTGGAATAAGTCAGCGTTCCTTGATCAAAAACACAAAATTAGAGGTCTATGGACAGCTGATGGATATAAATTATTTGGGCACTGTAGCCCTTTCCAAGGCAATTCTACCTCATTTCATTGCCAATAAAGCCGGGCATTATGTAACGATTACCAGTTTAATGGGAAAGTTTGGTTCTCCCTACAGGTCGGGATATTGCGGTGCCAAACATGCACTGCACGGCTTTTTTGATGTAATGCGCATGGAACATGAAAAAGATGGTGTAAAAGTAACCATGGTATGCCCGGGGTTTGTACGGACCAATGTGGCCAAAAATGCTTTAACGGCCGATGGTTCCCCACAACAAAATGATGATGTGGCCACAAAGAACGGGATAAGTCCAGAAGTGGCGGCAAAAAAAATAATTACAGCAATTGAGAAGGATAAGTTCGAAGTGTATGTGGGCGGGAAAGAAGTAAAAGGAATCTATTTGAAACGTTTTTTCCCTAAACTATTGCACAAAATGGTGCTGAAAAGCCAAGTACGATAAATCAACTGAAGTTGAACCAGAAACGAACACCCTCCACTTGCCTGTCAATATTTAATTTGGATTGCAACTGGTTTACCAAGCGGTTGATCAGGCGGATTCCCATAGAGGAATGTGCACGTTCATCCGTGTCTTCTGGAAGGCCTATACCATTGTCCGTATATTCAAAATAGCCCTGGTCCCCATTTTTACGCAAATGGATATAAATTTTTCCATTTTCATCGTTTTCCGGGAAGGCATACTTAAATGAATTGGATACGAGTTCGTTAAGAATCAGTCCAAAGGGAATAGCTCGGTCAATATCCAACTCCGTGCCTTCTGCATCAATCGTAATGCTAATGTTGTGACCACCTTTTTTATAAACAGATTGTACACTATTGATCAAACTCTCTATATACCCTTGCATTTCTATTACCGAAAGGTCGTCGTTCTGATATAATTTCTGGTGGATCAAAGCCATGGCCTTTACCCGGCTTTTACCTTCCTCCAGCGCTTCAATGGCAGCCTTACTTCGGGTATTTTTTGTTTGTAGGCTCAATAAGCTCGATACCATTTGTAGGTTGTTCTTAACCCTGTGGTGTATCTCTTTTAAAAGAGAGTCCTTTTCAACAAGCGAATTTTCAATGATGTGTTTTTGTTCGGCGATCAAACGTTGGTTCTTGATACTTTTAAGATAGGCATAAACCAAACCTGCAAAACCCAATAGGGTAAAGATCAAAGAGACAAAAACCAAGTTCATCCGTTCATCCTTAGCTTTCATTTCACTACGGTTCAACTCATTTATTCGCTTTTGTTCATCTATCAATCGCTGTGAGTTCTCCAGGTCCTCATTGGCAACAATAGTGACCAGCTGTTGTTTTATAAGCGCTGACTGCTTTTTCGCCAATGAATCTTTGATTCTCTCATTTCGCTTATAATAGATGGAAGCATTCTTGTAGTTTTCAACCTTATCGTAAAAAGCAGCCAATAAGCTGTTCTTTTTTATGGTCTGTAGTACCGTTATATTTTCAAACTCAACATCAAGATATTTTTTTGCCTCCGAAAAACGATCCATTTGCAAATTGGCTTCGGCCAAATAGAGTGTATTTTCCACTACCTCACTCTGATCGTTGTTGTTGGGTGATTTTTTTAAGGTTTCTATACTGGTTTCCAAGAGTGGTAAGGCCTCTTCGAACTCTCCGAGCATTACGTGGCATTTAGCTATATTCCCTTCTATTTCGGCTTGCAGTAATTCACTTTGAAAAATATCAGACTCACTTTTTTGAGTGGAAATGTCGTTCATGTACACTCCCAAATAGGAATTGGCCTTTTTTAGTTCGCTCAAAGCCGTGGGGGCAGAATCATCCAACCTCAAATAATTTCCCACTTTGCTGTGGTACTTTGCCAAACCATAGGAATCATTGTCCGCAATAGTAGGCTTAACCTCCATAATATATTGGTTTCTAGCCTTTCTATATAATCCTAGGTTACTGTAAATATCATAGAAGGAGACATTTTCGGTAATGCCGAGTTCACGCTTTTGTTTTCGGATTTCAATTTGCTTATCGAACAATTGGAGATTGGCATAATTATCGTCCAATACATCCAAGACTATCTTTTGTGAATCTGGATTCAAGGAATCCTTTACCCCGTAAAGTTCTTTGGCAATTGCCGTACTCTTGTCATATTCACCCAGGTCGTTGTATACTTGGGCCTGCATAATTTGATATAAACGGATTGCAGAGGTGTCTTGGGTTTTTTGTGCGTTGGACAAATAAATTTTAAGGGTGTCCAACCAATCATAAGCAGAATTTACATTGTACCTGTCCAATGAATTAAAAAAGACATCGAACCGTTGGGTAGGCTGATTGGTATCCTGAAATTCCTTGAGAACACTTTCCTCTTCAGTGGCAATAGTCTGAGCCGATGAGGTAAAGAGAAAAACAAAATATACCGTGGTAAATAAAAATCTTACGTAACGTCCCATTAATTTAATTGATACAGCGACCCAAAATTGTTTTTAGACCCTATATTATTATCGTGCCCTTTTTTCCTTTATTGCCCCGATAACCAATTCAACTCAAAAAATGGAAAATTGTACTGAATCTTAACTGTATGGGGTATATAAAGAACGTTAGTCTTGTCACAAAATTAAATCCAATAGGAAAGAGTTGATGGTTATTGTTGTGAAAGTGCCGTTTTCTGTTGTGAAATAATAGAACTTGTATGTCAATAGGTATTTTATCGATGTTTTGTGCTTTTCATGGAGTTTCCAAGTAATACAAAACCTCTAAAATTGAAAAAGGCCCTGCTTTTTACAAACAAGACCCTTTTACGAGAACACTATATGAAAATGAAAAAATTACTTTCTGAATTATTACACTGCTAAAGTATGGCTGTTTCATCCAGTTCAGAAAATATTGTTGTGAACCATTAAAAATTTGTGGTCTTCCTCGTTAAAAAGGTTGCGCATAAAAAAAGCGCCCTTGTAGAGCGCCTTTTATCTTGTAGTTCTTTCTGAACACTAGCTGTTCATTGATGAAAGAATGAATTCTTTGAAATCTTTGGAAATAGGGATCAAGTTATTGTTGATCATAATATCCTTGGAGTTGATAGCGTCTATATGATCTACGTTTACTATGTACGATTTATGTGCTCTATAAAATTTGTTCTTAGGTAATTTTTCCAAATAATCTTTTAGAGGGGAACGTACCAAAAACTTTTTATCGGCGGTATTTACTTCCAAATAAACATTGTCGGCCTTAATAAACTGAATATCACTAAATTGAATTCGGTAATATAGGTGTTGTTTTTTGACAAAAATGGAATCTTTGAGTACGGAATTGGAAGTGATTTCATCCGCGGCTTCATCCTCAGCTTTTTGAACACCCTTCTTTTCGTAATTAAAATTGGAAAGTGCAATTTCTATGGAAGTATATAAATCTTGTTGCTCAAAAGGTTTTACCAAATAACCATCTGGTTTAACCGTCTTTGCATTTTCCACCGTTGCTCTATCGGAGTTGGAGGTTACAAATATAAATGGGATGTTGTAGGTTTCACGAATATGCTTTCCAAGGTCTATACCTGTTTTGTCCGAAGCCAAAATAATGTCGATCAACACAAGGTCTACATGGTTGTTCTTCAATACATCCACAGCCTGTTCGTAAACAATCACATTGTCCACGATCTCGTAGCCGATTTCCTCCAACATGGATTGCATGTCATCTGCAATGATGACATTATCCTCTACGATTAAAATTTTTATCGGGTGTTCCAAGGTACCTAAAGTTTATTTGGTTGTATTTCAAATTTACAAAAAAATATTAACTGAAATTAAGAATAAAATCGCCAGTAGAAAGGTACTCAGCGCTACTTTTTTTAATTCCACATCCAAATCTCCGGGATTTTGGGTAAGCATCACTTTACGCAAGTGAAACAATAATGGAATAAAGGCCAACATAAAAATAGAAGGTTCCCATCCGAAGTTCTCAATCCAAAGAAATGTTGAAAAACAAATCAGTGACATCAAAATCAAGAAAAAATGATAACGTTTCCCATTTTTAAAACCCATTTTAACGACCATGGTGATCTTACCGTATTTTTTATCGGAAACCACGTCTCTCAAATTGTTCAAGTTCAATACGGCAACACACAAAAATCCAATGGCTACGGCAGGTAAAACAGCGCTCCAGCCCAAGGTTTTTGTATAGAGGAACATACTGCCCAATACCCCCAAAAGCCCAAAGAACAAAAACACGAACAGGTCTCCCATACCTCTGTAACCATAAGCGTTGGAACCTACGGTATATTTTATTGCCGCCCATATACTCAACAGGCCAAGTACAAAAAACAATACGATGTAGAAGAAGTTTTCCATGCCAAAAGCCAAATAAATCAATACCAAGGCTATGGACATACTGATGACAATGGAGATAATTATTCCTTTTTTGAGAGCGCCTCTTGTAATGGAACCACTTTGCAAGGCTCTTGCCGGACCTATTCTATCCTCATTATCGGTCCCCTTTACCCCATCACCATAATCGTTGGCGAAATTAGAGGTGACCTGGAAACCGACCGTGGTCAGCAATGCCAAAACAAACAATGCCCAATCAAATTGATTTTCCATTACGGCCAAAGCCGTTCCTACTATGATTCCCGATAATGAGAGTGGAAGTGTACGAAGTCTAGCAGCTTGTACCCAAGCCTTTGTATTTTCCAAGATTAATACGGATCTTCTATTTTAACTCGTTGACCGCCTTTGTAAGAAGCAACAAAAGCGTCTTCAAATCCCATTTGTACCAATTGCTTTCTAAATTTTTGTGCTTCTTCCAAGGTTTCAAAATTGCCAAGGGAATAGGCATAAAAGGGATTGGTTTTTACAAAAAGTGTATTTGTGAGTGCCTCGGAAGCCAAGGTCACGTTGTTTTCCACAAAGGATTTTACCTGTACGGAATAGATTTTTTCCTTGTTCAAGAATTCTTTGGCCAAATAAAACTCTTTCACCAAGCTCAATTCCTCATTCTGGGATTTAAGATTGTCTATCCTGGCCTTGATCACATCCAAGCTATCAATGGATACCAGCACATTACTTTGATTTTCAAAAGATTGTTTACTGCTAAGCCCCGCAGTAAAAGATGTAATTGCCAATGTACCTATCACAAACAAACCAACAAACCCAAGAAGAATGTTTCGTTGAAGTTTAATTTTACGAAGGTCCTTGTTCTTGTATTTTATCTGATCTAAAAGTCTTTCGTTAATGATTTGGGCCTTATCTATATCCTTATGAAGGTCCAACAAATCACTTTCTTCAATAAAAGGCATATTGTGAAGAGGTTTGAATTAAATGTTATGCTTCTAAAAACATAGCAACCAATAAGTTAATCTGAATCCTTACAAAAATAGAGTTTTTGTAGAAAGAAAAAAACTTTACGACTGTAAAGCTTTAAAGAATCTAACCTCAATGATCATAAAAGATTACAGCATATGGATACCATCGTCCTGAATATTGATTTTTCGTTGTCGATATAAGATGCCTACGCCCTTTTTAAAAGCCTTTTTGCTCAAGTGTAGGGCTTTCTTTATGTCCTCTGGTGATGACTTGTCGTGCAGTGGTAAAAACCCTCCGTTTTCTACGAGTTTGTCCAAAATCATTTTGGCTGTTGGCTCCAACATTTTGGCCCCAATCGGTTGTAAGGAGATATCCAGTTTTTTATCCTCCCTAATATTTTTGATAAATCCTCTTAAACGGTCGCCAACCTTGACCGGCTTAAAAATATCACTATCAAAAATGAGTCCTTTATGACGGTCGTCCACAATGACTTCCCAACCTAAGGGAGTTTTTCTATGCACCAAAACATCAACAGGATCATTCTGTTCATATGCTACATTCTCATTGGATAAAAACTTATCTACCCTACTCGACCCCGTCAAACGCATACTCTCCTCGTCCATATAACAATGTACAATGTACTTGTTGCCTTCCTCCATTCGTTGCGATTGTTCCCTAAAGGGAACAAGCAAGTGTTTTTCTAGACCCCAGTCCATAAAAGCTCCATAGGCACCCACTTCTAGCACTTCCAAACAGGCAAACCCATTACGGATGATCTTCGGTTTTAAAGTGGTGGATATAGGACGTTCGGCATTGTCCAAATAACAGAAAACTTCCATTTCTTGGTCAATCTCAAAATCTTCCGGCACATATTTGTTGGGCAAAAGAATCTCCGTGCCCTCATCATCACCTAAAAAAAGTCCTATACTAGTGCTCCTGAGCACTTTAAGGGTATTGTAGTTTCCCAATTCTATCATACGGTAAAGGTAGCTGTAAATTATGGGGATAAAAAAAGCTGCCCTTATTTGGACAGCTTCTTTACATTGGTCGTAATCTTAGTTATAAACCGATTCCTTTCCAAAGTGCTTTGTCAACATGTAGTAAATGACAGCACGGTGTTTATTCTTTTCCGATTTTCCGTACGCATCTATAACGCTATTAATGGACTCCATCAAAGCTGGTGTTTCTGCCAATCCCAGTTTTTTGATCAAAAAATTGTTCTTTACCGTTTCCAATTCCTTTTCATCGGACCCGGAAACTTTGGAAGCATCCAAATTATAAATGGCGGGCCCCAAGCCTATGGCTACTTTTGTAAGCAAATCCATGTCTGGAGTTTGTCCGAATTTAGTTTTGATGTCCTCTGCGTACTTTTCTATCAGTTCGTCTCTTTTGCTCATAATGTGTTAGTGTTCTTGTTGAATTTATAGCTAGGCCTAAGATATGAAATCGAAATACCCAAGCAAAATTTTATTGTTCAAAACCCTTGGTGTGGCGACTTCCAGGATTTTTGGTTTTTTGGATGCTGAATAAAATCCTTTCAATACATCTTCCAATTCGGCTTCATCATCTGCTGTGATATGCTCAAAACCATACATGTCTGCCAAATGTTTTGCCGAGAGCTCATGACTCGTCTCAAAAAAGGTCTCAAATTCTTCAGTATCCTCCTTGCCGGGCAAAATTCTAAAAATACCTCCCCCGGAATTATTGATGAGCACAATCCTGAAATCTCTGCGCATATATTTGTTCCACAAGGCATTGCTGTCATAAAAAAAGCTTAGGTCTCCCGTAAGCAAAAGTGTGGGTTCCTCGCTATGAATGGAACTGCCCACAGCTGTTGATGTAGAACCATCAATGCCGCTTGTGCCACGGTTACAAAATACTTGTAGTGATTGGTCCATTGTGAAAAGCTGAGCGTACCTAACCGTGGAACTATTGGCCAAGTGCACCTGATACCCTTTGGGTATATTTTTAATGATACGTTCAAAAGCGATGAAATCCGAAAATGGGATTTCTTGTAGATAGGCCTTGCGCTTTAACTCGTATTTTTCCTTTTTATCTTCCCAAAATGCCTTGTAATCACTGTTAGCATCAATTTCTTCAGAAACGATTTCCTTGAAAAAACGATTGGGGCTTGTTCTGATGTGTTTTGTTAAACAATAAAAAGTATCGTTGGCCTTCTTAGCATCGATATGCCAATGCTTTTCGGGCTTGTACTCCCGTAAAAAGGCTTTTATCTTTTTGGACACGATCAATCCCCCAAAGGTTACCAAAAGCTCAGGTTGCAATGCCTTGAACAGCTTTTCCCTTTGTTTGGATTTTTCAATCGGAGCGATAATGCTATCTATACTCTCAAAAAATTCCGGATGATGCAGGTTCGATGTCGTTTCTGTAAATAGTACCGTGTTAGGATCGTTGGCCAAAATCTCCAAGACCTCTTCATCAATGGCATTGGGGTGATCAACACCCACCAAGACCATTTTTCGGGAACTGCTCCTCCAAATCTCTGACAATTCGTCCCAATTTTCTTCAATTGAAGTATCTGCAGCTGCAGGGGCTTCCAGATTTTGAATTTTGACGGTGGGCTCCTCTACCCTTCCATACAAGGGTTCTTCAAAAGGAATGTTGATATGAACGGGATATTTTTCATTAAAAGCAACTGCAAGTGCCCTGACGATTTGCTTTTCGTTATGCTCCTGTACATCGGCTTGACCTTCCTCCAACAAAGACCCACCAAATTTTGAGATGGTTTTTGCAGCGTGGGACACGTCCTGTTTCAAATTAGCGGAATATCCAATATGTTTCTCCAGTACATTTTCTTGTCTTATGGTCTGCCCATCACCAATATCTATGCGATAACTAGGTCTGTCCGCAGATACTACAATCAATGGAATATCGCTATAATAGGCCTCGGCCACGGCTGGATAGAAATTGAGCATAGCACTACCAGAGGAACAGAGCACAGCCACAGGTTCCCTTAAGTGTTGCGCCATGCCCATGGCAAAAAAAGCGGCACAGCGTTCATCCACAATACTGAAACAGTTAAAAAATGGGTTTTTGGTAAAACTTATGGTCAATGGGGCATTTCTGGACCCTGGAGAGATAACTATATTTTTAACACCCCTTGATTTAAAGTACAAAACCAGGGTTTGTGCAGCGGGTATATCTGAGTACATCATGGACTACAAAAATACATCATCTGGATGGTAAAAAACCAAAATAACGAACATCAATTTAGAGTATGCCCAACATCGTCTTGCTCTTGTTTTGGGTCTCGACCCACTCACTTTCCGGGTCGGATGCCTCGGTAATTCCACCACCGACAAAAACGAAAGCTTTATCATTATCCAGTTGCATACACCTTAGGTTGACGAACAAGGACAACTCTCCTTGGCCCTTTAAATTCAATTCACCCAAAAAACCAGTGTAGAACGTTCTTTGGTAATTTTCGTTGGCCTGAATAAACCGTGCTGCCTCATCCGTTGGTATACCGCATACTGCCGGGGTTGGGTGCAAGGCCCTGATTACTTCGCTAACTTTCAGGTTAGGCAACATGTTTCCACGTACTTCCGAACGTAGGTGCCATAGATTTCCTGCCTTTACAGATTCAGCATCATCTATTTCCAAGCGTTCCATAGTATGGGCCAATTTATCACCAATGTACTCGGACACCATTTGTTGTTCCTCGATTTCCTTACTGCCCCAGTTGGGTTTTTCATTCGCTACATATGGCAAGGTGGCGGCCAAGGACATAGTCAGCAGTTTTTTGTCCTTCACTTTCATCAAGGTTTCTGGAGTTGCCCCGCACCATGTCCCGACCTTGGGGTGATGAAAAAGATATCCAAAAGCGGTTGGATAGGTATTCAAGAGGGTTTTGAAGATTTTAATGGGCGACTTTGAAATGGGCACCTCAATTTTTCTTGAGAGCACTACTTTTTGAAGCCTTCCCTTTTCAATTTCCTTAATGCCGCTCCTCACCAAATCAATATGTGCTTCTTTCCCTGACTCATCCAGCGAAATAGCAGGAGTGGCCTGCAAGTTTTCGGCCCTTACAGTTCCCTCCCATACCTCATCAGGTTGAATAAGGATTACATTGTTTTCAGAATCAAATGGTGCAAAAATAAAGCCTTTCTCGGTGAAGTCTTTGGAATGATGGAGTGCGCTATTTGATTGAAAAACACCGAAAATTTCTTTTTCATCCGGCTTTCTATATAAAACAAAGGGCAACCCTTTTTTCAGATGGGCCTCTGCCCTATCCCATATTTCCTGAAGGTCTTTAGTTTTTGGGTAACGCAATGGTGGTAAGTTTACAGTTGGAAATCAAGCGGTCCTCCTCATCGGTGATTTTTATCTCCCACAATTGGGTGGTTCGGCCTTTGTGCAGAATAGAAGCCTTTGCATAAACAAAACCTTCCTTTATGGAGCGAACATGGTTTGCTGCAATCTCGATCCCACGTACAAAAAACTTTTGTCCGTCCAAGAAAATGTAGGATGCCGCACTCCCTACACTTTCTGCAAGGGCTACGGATGCACCACCGTGCAGAACACCATCTGGTTGGTGAACTCTTGGGGTCACAGGCATTTTGGCCAAGAGAAAATTTTCGCCTACATCAATATAAGTAATGTCCAATGTTTCCATTAATGTGTCCTTGCAAATTGCGTTGCAAACGGACAGAATCTTCTCTTTATGTTCGTTCATCCTTCTATTTTTTGTAAAATTACACAAAGCTTTGCCAATATCTAAATCAGCGATTTTAAACATGTCCAACATAGAGAAGACTGTTACTTACATTACTGAAAATACGTACCTGACCCAGAACCAATTAACCTCCAAAACCAAAAATGTCTGGCTGGTTTTTCATGGCATAGGTTATTTGAGCCGTTACTTTGTTAAGTATTTTAAAGGTCTCGATGCAGAAGAAAACTACATTATTGTTCCACAGGCCCCATCAAAGTATTATTTAAAGAATGAATACAAATACGTTGGTGCCAGTTGGCTCACTAAGGAAAATACGGCGACCGAAGTAAAAAATGTACTCAACTATATTGATGCGGTACTCGAATCTGAGGAAACCCCGGAAAATGTAAACCTTATGCTCTTTGGGTTTTCGCAAGGTGTTTCGGTGGCTACTCGATGGTTGGCCAGCAAAAAGGCGAAGTGTAAATTGGTTGTGCTCTATGCCGGCGGTATTCCGAATGAATTGACGGCGGAAGATTTTAAATTTTTGGATTTTGATGCTACCGCGATAAAAATAATCTACGGGGACCAAGACGAATTTTTGACTCCAGACCGACTCAAAGGAGAAAAAAATAAAATTGATATGCTATTTCAAGGCAACGCGGAAACCATCACTTTTAAAGGTGGGCACGAAGTGAAACCAGAAATTATTGAGAGGCTGATCAAATAAGGTCAATTATTGGGCTCCTCCTCGGGTGTTTCCTCTTCGTAATATTCAATGGTTCTTGTGGTGTATGTGTTACCTGGAGTTATAATCTGTTTTACCCAATTGCTCGGTGTGTGGTTATCGAACTGAAAAATATATTTATCCGTAGATTCGGTGTTTATCGTTTTTTTAACCATTCTGCTCAACTTGCCATCGGTGTAATGGTAGAATCGCTTTTTCTGCGAAACAAATTCTTTTTCAGCTACATCGTATAGAAAATCCTCGCTGGTTTCCAACTTGCCATCGGCATTAAAAACTTCTTCCAATGCAGTGTTGGGCTCTCCATCAATATATTCTTTGGTCAGTACAACCTCTTTGGTGCCATTGGGTCCCTTTTTGGTTGATGTTCTTTCGGATTTTTGTAGAATACCATTGGTAAAAGTGCTTACCGTAAATTCGTTTTTTAATTGGGAATATTCAAAAGTGGTTTCGTCTACCCCCTCTCCGTTAGAAGTAATTATTTTCACCAATCTCTCCTCATCATCATAATGGTATTGTTGTTGTTCCAAGAACTGTTTATCGTAGGAGATGATTTTTTCGATAACCTTCCTGTTCGGAACAGTGTCTATCTCATAAAAATTGGCCATGGACGTGGATTCATCCAAAGTGTTTCCCTTATAACTCTCCATACGTTTTTCCAACAGTTCCCCATTGGCATCATACTTGTAATAGGTGATATCCTGATCGGTATCGTTATATTGGGTCACGGTTTTGGTAAGGACGCCTTCCCTGTCAAATTCAAACAATTCCTTTCCATAATCGGTGGTCACCAGGCAGGATTTCACCTTTCCCTTAAGATCAAAGTCTTCTATCGTGAAGATTTGTACTTCTTGCGACCAGGTTCCAACGATATGGAAGAATGAAAAAAGTAGTAAAGTGGTATAGTGTTTTTTCATGCTGTAAAATTAGTCGTTAAAAACGCAACTGAAAAATCTAAACAGCATATATCCTGCCATATTCGACAAGAAGTCACTTAAAATTTACGTTCGGGGTCAAAGGGCGAAATAGATATGGAAAGTTTATCCCCAGAGATAAGTTCGGTGACCAATTTACCTGTTGCTGGCCCCATGCTCCAACCCATCATCGCATGACCTGTTGCAATGGTCAGATTATCCAAGTTTTTCGGTTTTCCTATGTACGGAAGACCGTCTGGTGATACGGGACGAAGGCCACATTTTGCGCGTTTCTTGGCCTCTTCCGGAATTTGGAGTCCATTGTAGTAGCTTTCAACACCTTTTGCAATCGCCTCTACCCTTTCCTTTCGGATGGTATGGTTGATTCCCGAGAATTCCATGGTTCCGGCAAAACGGGTAAAACCTTCCATTGGGGTAACAGCGATTTTTTTCTCCATTAAAATGGCCGGCATACTTATGTTGGTGGGCTCCTCTACATTGATCCCATATCCCTTGCCCGCCTGTAATGGTAGTTTTAGGTTTAATTTTTTGGAAAGTTCCGAAGTCCATGATCCAGCTGCAAAGACCACTTCGTCAGCGGTATAGCTTGCTTTTTCGGTTATAACTTCCGTTATATACCCGTCTGATACGGATACATTGGTTACCGCTTCGTTCTTATGAATGTCCACCCCGACCTTTTCCAAATGTTCCTGCATTCGTTTCATAATGAGCGGTGGGGTGGTGTGGCGGTCACATTCCCAAAGTATAGCCCCTTTGGCATTAAAATCGACCTTGGGTTCTATCTTCTTCAATTCTTCTTTTGATAGGTGCTTGCCCACCAATCCCAATTTAGCTGCTTTCTCCACAACTTCCATTTCATGATCGCGGGATTTCTCGGTTTGGTAGACCATCATCAAACCTTGTTGTCCTATTGGAAAATCTCCCAAGTCACCGGAATCCTTTATGCCTTTGTACAGTTCCCTGCTCAATATGTTAATGTCTCGGATAACGGACATGGATCGCTCCACCTTGGCTTGGGTAGAGGATTTTTTAAAGTACCACGCCCATTTTATAAAATCAGGGTCTAATCTTGGCTTCATGTAAAATGGGCTCGACGAATTGAACATATATTTCAATCCTTGTGTAATCATGCCCGGTGACGCCAATGAAACAATATGGCTCGGTGTAAGATAACCGGCATTGACGAACGAAGCTCCCGAGGTAATGTCCGATTTGTCCAAAACAGTTACCCGGTGGCCTGCTTTCTGCAAAAAGTAAGCAGTGGATAGTCCAACAATTCCACCTCCAACTACAATTACACTTTTATTCTTGCCCATTGCTACAACTTTAGGGTGTTCTTAAAAAGAAGCGCCAAGATACATAAAGGGCGGGAAAATGTTAATCTGTACCAGGGGAATTCTTTATCAAACTTTTGACTACTTTTGAGGGATTTAGAAAACCATCACACGAATGAAAAAACTTTCCTTATTGACATTGGGATTGGTGTTTGCCTGTAATTCCTACCAAAAAACGGTGACAGAAGCAGCACGACCAAAACCAGTGGCAAACCCGGTCCCCTATGCGGAATCCATTACTCAAGACGATCTTAAAGACCATTTATACACCTACGCCTCGGATGAGTTTGAAGGTCGGGAAACCGGTACTCCCGGTCAAAAAAAGGCCGTAGCTTATATTCGGTCAACATATCAATCCCTGAACATTCCTCCAGCCCAATCCGATGGTGATTATTTCCAGAAGGTGCCCTTGGAGGTTTCTAACGTTCCAAAAGGAAACTTAGGCATCAATGATCAAGAATTTGAATTGGGCGAGCATGTTGTCACCTATTCAACTGCAAAAGGAACATTTGATCAAATCGTATATGTTGGATATGGAATTGAAGAAGGCGCCTATTCGGATTACGCTAATATAAATGTAACCGGAAAGTTGGTACTGATAAAAGCTGGTGAACCCAAAAATACTGATGGGAGCTACGTGATCTCTGGATCTACGGAAAAATCCGATTGGAGCAACATGTCCGAGGGCATGCCCAAAAAAACAAATTTGGCCATAGAAAAAGGTGCCAAAGGGGTTCTTTATTACGATACAAAGAATTATCCGCGTTTTAGGGGGTATTTTCAGTTTATGAACTCCAATAACAGTGGTCGTATGCAATTGGCAGAAGACACCAGCGATGAAACACTTATTATTTTGGACGAAAAAGCAGCTACTACCTTAAAAAGTGATATTGAGGAAGACAATGTTCCCAAAACAATTGTAGCCAATATTGAGTTGGACATTACCGGAGGTAACGATAAAATAGATTCTGAAAATGTTGTTGCTTTTTTAAAAGGAACAGAAAAACCCGAGGAGTATGTAGTCATCTCTTCCCACTTGGACCATATTGGAATTACGGGTGATGGACAAATCAATAACGGAGCCGACGATGATGGTTCGGGAACCGTTGCTTTGTTGGAAATTGCACAAGCATTTAAAAAAGCTGCGGATGAGGGCAATGGTCCCAAACGTTCCATAGTTTTCTTACATGTGACCGGGGAGGAAAAAGGTCTTTTAGGTTCTAGATATTATACCGATGTAGATCCGATTTTTCCATTGGAAAACACCGTTGTGGATTTAAATATTGATATGATAGGACGAATAGATCCTAAATACACCGGTTCCAGAAACTACCTTTATCTTATAGGTTCGGATAAATTAAGCACCGAATTACACAATCTATCCGAAGAGGTCAATGAAAAATATGCCAATATTGAGTTTGATTACAAGTACAATGATGAAGACGATCCCAACCGTTTTTATTACCGAAGTGACCATTACAACTTTGCAAAGAACAATATTCCGATCATATTCTATTTTAATGGTACCCATGCAGACTACCACCGACCTGGAGACACCCCTGATAAAATAAATTATGACTTGTTGGAGAACCGTGCCCGTCTGATTTTCCATACCGCATGGGAAATCGCAAACAGACCAAGTAGATTGTTGGTTGACAAAGCAGCGGATTGACCCTAAGATCTTAAACAAATCAAAAGCCCTCCATGTTGAGGGCTTTTTTATTCAGGTTATCGAACAAAAAAATCCCGAACCAATAGGCAAGGGATTTTTGAAAACTCAAGGGTGGAAGACCGGGTTCGAACCGGCGACCTCTGGAACCACAATTTTTTTGAAATCGATACTCAATGATAAGTTATTGATATTCATAAGGTTGATTTTTTTCGTAACACCCTGTTTTATGGTTTATATACTCGGATATATGCCCGTATTAATTGATGTTCAAAACAACTATTTTGAAATTATTAAAAATAAAAACGTGTACACGCATATTTTATGTTTCATAATGAAATCAATATGTCTCAACATTTAATTAAATGAAACCTACAATAGTTGATATTGTTTTATTTTGTAACTTACTGTTGCTTTTAGCCTGAATTAATCGGGATTATTATAATAATAATGTGTTAGTAAAATCTTTCTGAACTAAATCAATTAATCCCAGTTAACTTAAAACGCTATGACTGCAAGAATTAAATACACTTCCTATCGAACCAAGAAGAGTAAGCTTCATTCATTAATCAAGCCATTCGATTATAGGGTGTTTATTGATATAATCAACCCTATTATCTGCGAAAATAGGGGGTTAGAAATGGATAAAGCAAAGTGGGCAATAAAGCTGCAAAGCGTAGAGGTAATTGAGTTTTTAAACCAAACAGGGATAGTTATTGAAGGTTTTGGTAAGGATATCCAAATAAATGAGGTTCAAATCTCTAAAAAGCAAGTAAAGGAGCTTATCCCGGAAATAACCAATATAGAGATTGAAAAAGTACTGAATCCGATCATAGAGAAAAGAAACTTCACTTTTTCCGATCAAAAATGGGTGCGTTACGTTTCTTTGGATGAATTACGCTTGTTTCTTGAGACTATTGGGGAACCCATGAACATTCCTGCTTCCAATATCATTGAATTAGTTTAGTCCTCTGGAGTATTTTTTATAGGTAAGGTCTCACCTATACTCAACAAAAAATTGACCACTTCGTTATATCTAAGGTATTGACATGAACGCACCTGGCAAATGCTTTTTTTACGGTTAGCAGCAACTATCAAGCTTAACTTTTCGTCAAATTCCGGTTGACTCATTTTGTGGATTTTGGCCCGGAGACTTTTTTTTGTGATACTCAGTCCCTTAAATTTAATGTGCTTTCCAATATCATCCATTGGAAACCCCATTTCATCCATAAATTCAACTACCTCATTACTCTGTAAATAACTCAAGGATTTTGCTTCCTGAATGGAGATACCCCGGCTCTTAGCAACAATAGGGTTAATTTCTTTGGCGAACATGGCCGCACTGAAAGGTTTTATCAAATTTAAAAGTTGTTTTTTGGTCATACGATATGACACAAAATCAAGGATGTACATTTTTAATCATGGAATTGAATATTTGGCCAGTGTAAAAATATAAATTCCTATAATAGTTATATTGTCGAGTTTTTGAAATATATGTATAACTTAAAAGCAAAAGGTGGCTCAAGTCGAAAAAATAGTACAACACTTGATTTTTAAGCCCTTTTCTTATTTACGGTATCTTACCTCCGGAAATCGTATCATTCTTTTTGTCTGTATTTATATCCAAATCAAAATGTAAACTGTTCACTTCTGAGATATTTTCAACTTTCACGCTGCCACCTTGTCTAATAGTTTTGTTAGACTTCATAAATAAAAAAGATGAACATAAAAAGACAACAAGAATAGTAGTTGTAATAATACCAAATTTAAAAAAATGATATCCCCTTAGAAGATTACTTGCTTTTACATTCGTCAAACCTATATTGGTATTTAAACAATATAAGGTGTCTTTAATTTCAATTTGAATAAACTCCCTTTCCTTTTTCTTCTGATTTTTTATAATGGTAGTTGGAGCATTGTCGCAATAAGGATATTTTTTAATATTATAGTTGGAAAGAGAATTATGAATTGCTAGTATATAAAAAACATAGGATAATATTAAAATGATAACAAATGGGATTTTTAAATATAGTGATAATTCCAAGATGTCCTCAATGATAAAAGGGACAAACAAACTAAGAAAAGAAAAAACAACACCAGTTTGAGAAATTAATTGTGAAGTTTTAGACTCAATACTAGCAAGTCTTGATTCTTCCTTTGTCATTATTTGCCTTATGTACTCCTTATGAAGCTTTAGGCGCCCAATTTTCAAATTTTCATAATCCTCATTATTATATTCGAATGGTTTTTTGGATTCTTCTGTAAAACTTGAATAAAATAGAAATTTTAAAAATGAACTCATCTCATTATTTACAAAGTTGCTTTATTAATGCTTCAGAAATAGGTTGCTTGGTTTGCATTTCAATCCAAGCCCACTGGCCATTGGGATTAATTTCTAGAAAATAATATTCATCGTTCTCTGTTTTAATCAAATCAATTGCTCCAAATCCTAATTCTAATTTCTTAACCAGCGAAACACATAAATTAGATATTTGACTAGGAATTTCAACTTCCTTGAATAGCAATTTGCCTCTTCTCCAATCTGTTTTAGTTTCATCATTTTTTTGTGAATCACATTTAGCAGCAAATAATTCACTACCTACAACAGTTACACGAATCTCATAATCCTTCTGGATATTTTTTTGGAATATGCATGGATTAATATAGTATTGATCAATTGTTTTAATTATCTGACTATTGACTTCATTTGTAAATATATAACCTGGAGAATCAGAATAGTTTATAAGACTGTAACCTATTGGCTTTACGATAATGTTCTGGCCATGCATTAAATAGAATTTTTTTATGCTGCTTTTATCATTAGTAATTAATGTAGGGGGAATCAAAAAGCCTAACTCTTTAGCTTTCTTCAGTTGCAAAGTCTTGTTTTCAGCATTATAGATATTTTTTGGTTTACTTAACCAATTGCAATCTATTGAGCTAAGTATATTTTTTGTTAAAGAATCATACTCAGATAAAAGATACAACTTTTCTGCTTCTGAAATATTCTCTATTACAGGAAGTTTGGTCCTTCGAAACCATCCTGAACTAAAATTAGTTTCATCTTTAAATGAAAATTCGAAATCACTGTTTATTTCAAAGGAATAAGAGGACCTGTCCAAGTCTTCACAGTTGAGCCTCTTGTAACAAATCCCTTTCTTGTTTAATTTATTGATTACAAAATCTGCAGTATAGTCTCGTTTATGCGTAACTATTAATATCATCCATTGTTTTTATCGGAATCTGTTGCTTCGTGGCTTTCGGTTAAGGTACATGTATCCAATAAATTGGCCAATTCAATAAAATTGGAGTCTAAATCTGTTGATTCTACTTGCGTTCTAGTTCGAGTCAATGTGTCCAGATAGGTAGTATGAAGATTATTATCGGAATCGGTAACTTCATCATGAACTTTTGTACCTGTCATAGTATCCATATCTAAAACATCAAATGCAGGTATGCCAGAATTTATGTCCACCGATAAATTAAGCCTTTCATCATAAATAACCGAGGAATATACAGGGGGTTCTTCATTGGATTTTTCTACAAAGTTTAAAGTAAAGGGTTTTTTCATATAATCTTAAATTAGAGCATTCATCAGGGAATAATTATTTCATTAATTTTTTTCACATCATCATCACTGAAAGAAATCTTGTCCCGTTTAATTAAAAAGCAAAAATCCATTAACTCATTTATAAAGAGAATTTCAGGTTTACTAGAGAAATTACCATTCATGCCAGCAATTATTTGTTTTTCCCTCAGTATGTATCCAAGATAATAATTTCCACTTTGAAAATGTATTTTAAGACCATTACGAGTAGAAGTAAACACTGTCATTCCATTAGCGTTCAAGTATTTTTTTTCAAAACCAAAAACTTTTGTCAACCAATCATTTTTTATAAATAAGGGTGAAAAACGGAAATCTTCATCTCTGTTTTGTGGTAATTCATTTTCAACCATTTTTTGAAGAATGGATGGGCTTACTTTTACAATACATTTCTCAATAGTATCATATATCAAATGGCCAATTCTGAATTTATCACTTAATCGATTCGCATAACTTAGTCTTGGATTTACATAATAATCTAAGTTGTACCCTTCCATAATAATTTAATTAGTTATTAACTAGTTTCACTTTCATTGATTCCAAATATTCTCTGGCACCGGCAAACTCAAACTCAAAATCCACTCCAGTACCTGACTTGACAACCTTTTCAGCAAATATTATAAACTCTTCGATGAAGCTTGATTTTATTTTTCCTTCTTTCTTTTCCTTCTCGGATTTTTTAAGAAATTTTATAAATGAATCCAAGTCTCCAAAAATCTCATTTACCATATCAGAAAGACTAAGTAGCTTGTTTTCCCTATATCCATACAAATGTGGGGGTTGAATAAATCTAATCAAGAAATAATCTAAATTCTTTTCTATCAATGAAATGAATATCTCATTGGCTTCTTCAAATCGTACCGTACGGGATTGACGAGTATTTGAACTCACTTGGTCCCACTCCTTTACCAAACAATAGTAATAATAACTCCAAGCACCCTCCGGGGATTGAGTGTTTTGGACATAGTTTTTAAAATATTGAATCAATTGGTATTTAATTTCTTGTTTGCTGAAAATGAAGTTTTCATCATAATAGTTACTATACCAGAAATTTAATAAAGATGCACAGAACATTGTGGAATATTCTTCAGTCACAAAAAGATACTTGATAAATTTCTTTAGGTTTTCCCTGCTTCCATTATAATACAATCTTGATATTTTATAATCATAATCGCCCATGGCATCTTTAAGCCAATGTGGGTCAAATCCTAAATAATCATAAAAAGGATCGTGTTGATCCCTTTTGAAACTGGCTAGAGAAAAAATAGACTTAATGATTTTTTCATATTCATCTTTATTTTTTAAATTTTCAATTACAATCTCATTAAACCTGTTTTTTGCTGCTTCTAAATTTCCGTTCTTTTGCCAATGATTTAATTCATGAATAATTTCTTGATAGTCCTTTTTTAAAACATCTATAAAATGCCTTTCTGATATTTCATTTTCTTCAAGTATATCCTGAAAATACTTTTTGAATTCTGAAGCAAAAATTATCGAACGAGGATTTTTTCTTTTAATAGAATCTGCGGTAAATAGACTATATATTAATACTTTGAGAGCTTTAAATCCCTTTTCATTCCATGAGTAATTGTTTAAAACATATTCTCCTAATCTGGATTCTTTAAATTCTCTAAAGCGACGATCAATAGTAATTCCTTTCTTTTCATCAAAGGCCAATTGTAACGAGCCTTTTTGTTTTCCACTAGGAGTATAAAGGTTTTCAGTCGGGTCTAAATAGTAGTAGGTATCTAAAAACAGTAACCGATAAACATCATAATATTTGAACTTCAATAGCTTAATATTTAAATAGTCCTTGAAATCTACATCATCAGAAATCTCATTATAATCTTTCAAAAAACCATTCAAAAATCTTTTAACATCCCTAATATGTTTCAAAACAAAATCTTCCCGGTCTCTTGAAAGAAATTTAGCAGACGAATTAAAATAGGAATTGATTTCCTCAAGATTATCGGGGAGATTCCTTTTTAATTGTTCAACTAGATATCTTTTGATTTTTGATTCATTAATTGGTAAAAGGTGTTCCTCCCTAAGAAATATTTTTTCCGCAAAACTATTATGGATTGGAATACCCAAACCTTTTAAAGACTCAGAAACATAAGATTTATCATATGCGACCAAATAGATAAAATTGTCAAATCCTGCTGTATTTCTAATCAATTTTAAAACTTCAAAAACTTCTTCTGATTTTAAACGGTCCATGTCGTCCACAATAATCAAAAACTTCTTATCTAAGTATTTCATCGAGGTATTAATATCTCTAAATTCTTTCGAGACACTACTATTCTTCCCACCAACCGTGAAGTAACCAATAAACTGCATTAAAGTACTTGGAGCAGAATTTATTAAATTCTTTGAGTAATGACCCACTTCACGATATAGGTCGTAACTATATGGTTTAATACCTTCTTGTAAAACATCAAAAAACTCTTGAATAATTGTATTTGCACTTAGATTTAACCATGGATTGAACTTGATAATCAAGATATCACTATAGCTTCTTTTTAGAATTTCGTTCTCAACCAATTTTAAAAATGAAGTTTTCCCGGAACCCCATTCACCAGTTACACCATAGGCAATAGAGCTATTATTCTGAGTGTTAATTATTTCATTTACCAATATTTTTACCTTTGGCATACGTCCTAGTATATCTTCACTTTTACTATTTATAGGTTCATCAACCAATTCTTCTATTTTAGAATTATCCTTTTGTTTGCCCCTACTTAAAAGCCACCAGGGGTATGTACAGACTAAAGCGAAGCAATAAATCATTGGAATATCTAAATATTTAAGTTTTTGAAAAAAATGGGATTCAAGAAAAACATAATGATTTGTAAAAAACCGGTAATAGATGTAAATCCCTAAGAATAATACTAATAAGGTAAAATATCCGAAACCAATATTTGTTCTACGTTTTATCTTAAAAAAAAGATTTGGGATTGACCATATAACAAAAACAAGAGCGAATAAATCAATTAAAACATTTGATGCTGCTTGACTTAATATTGGGTCAATTAGGAATCTATTAAATACGCCCTCAATAGGGCCAATAAAGACTATTAATAAAACTACTAAGATAAAAAGTAGTTTTGTCTCTCTACTCAGTTTGAAGAATCTAAATTGCTTTGGCATAAATCAAATATAATCAGTCCTATCTAGTATTTTGGATTCGTAATTGGCTAATATTAAATAAATACAATTGAAGTTATATTTAAGAACTGTGAAACGCACCTGTTTACTATTGCGGCACTAAAAGTTTGATTCAATTCACCCTCCTTACCCTCCCTTCCCTCCCAACACTAATAAATATAGGGTTTTCCAAAGGGGTAGTACAACAAAACACCCCCCCTAAAGGAGCGGTACTATTATTCAAAAGGAACCTAGGGAGGGTAAAGTAGGAGTTGAACAAAATCAACCCTCCCTTCATATACCTTTTTATCATTAATGCCTTACAGGAAAGGGAGAGTAGGGAGGGTTAATTATAGATTATTTATTTTTTGTACTAAATACAAGGTGGACCCCCCAGTTTTCTTTTTCTCGTAGGATTCTTGATTTAAAGCTTTGCCCATATTCACTGTGGTCAATCTTTGCCTGCTCATTGTTGCATGTTGGATGTGGTTGACTATGTCGGTAGCAGTCATGAATTCTCCATCCGAATCAATTACTGGCTTTTTCAAATAACTGAGCAACAGTTCATGTTCCGGGGTCATGGTTTGAAACTTTTTATTTCGAATTTCGTTCTCAATAACATCATTACGAGTCATCGTTTCATCAAATGACTTGTCGTTTGCCAAGTAGTAAGCTTGAGCCCAAAGATTATCCATATCAAATTCCGATTTATAGCTAAAGTCAATTCTCTCTACTGTAAAGCAAAGCCAACGTACACTTCCAGTTTCATCTAACAGAAATGTCGATTGGTTTGTGGACCCTATAAATGAAGCTACTCTCTGAAGAATTGAATTTTTTCGATCATAAGGCAGCCTTTCATTGATTTGGTCTTTTGACAATTGGGATTTGAGCTGATTGATTTCTTTCCGGGCCAATGCGGCCAGCTCATCTAGATTTATTAAAAAGTTTTTACAAAGAAGAAGTCTCGAATCTTTATCATTACCCCCCATGTCTTCAGCTATGTACTCTGATAATTGTTTGGGACATAGAAAACGACACCAAGTTGACTTTCCTATATTTTGTCCTTTACCATCATCTGAGAGTACAAAAGCCTGTTTATTGAAGTACCCATCAATCAAGGCACACTTAACAGTTCTCACACACCATTTTTTAAAATGATAAAAGAACTGGCCACGGTCTTCCCCTGGTGCCAATTTCACATACGAAGCATAATTTTTTAGGTAGTCTGTGCTTCCATCCCATTGATGCAGATTCTGAAAATACGCCTTCAAAGGATTGAAATAGGGTACAAAGTCACTTCTCAATAATGATGTGAGGTGTCCCATGGGGATGGAAATCCCATTTTTTCTCAGCTCTATGAACAAAGAGTCTTCATTGCAAATTTTCCAACCGTCCTTTTTTCCTTTTGATTTAATCTCGATGTTTAAAGATATTTCGTTAAATCGAATGTCGTATAATCCTTTTAGGTAGTCTTCGGTCATATGAAAAACCGTATTACCCTGTGCGCTTTCGGTTTTTGCGTTATTGACCATCTAAAACGTATTTGATTTGTTTTTCAATACCTTCCTTCACTTCTCCAAACTCCCAAGACTGTCCAAAGATTTTTTTTCGGTTGCCATCAACCTCTAAGAGATTTTGAAGTTTTTCCATTATTTTTCCTTTTTCCAGGGATTCTTGAGTGTTGGGATGAGTTATCCCCTTACATCCACATCTCTCCAGTATTTTATATTGCTCTAGACTATTTAGGGTATCTACCAGCTCGTGAATACCTAAATCCAAGGGCCTACTAATTATATAATGTAGTTTCTTGATTGGAATAGGGTCTATTATGCTCGTTTGATAGTGTTTTATAAGACAGTTTAAATGGGCTACATATAATTTTGAAAAATGCCCATTACCAATTAATCTTCCTTTTCGCTGATTTTCAATGAAATTTAGCAGCTTAGAAACTGCTTGAATGTCATTTTCATTGACATAGATATTTTTAAATGATGTAAAAAATCTCCATTCAATTCGTTGAATTGCCTTTTCTATTGTCATATCCAATTAGTTTAATTGATTAGGGTGTAATTGAAGTTTGTATTTGAACCGGACAATATCAATAAATGTAGAAATGCCCTGGGAAATGTGTAGTGTACCACCCCTTGGTTCCCAAGAATTTGGGTATATGCAGATATTTGGGTATTTTAGCCCTGTTTCCGTTTTCATTTTTAAAAATTTTAAGTGAAAATATTATAGAGGGTAAGGTTCAGTTACCCTCTTTTTTTTAGCTTATTGATTGCTC
Organism: [Muricauda] lutisoli (nom. illeg.); assembly: GCF_017313105.1. GTDB lineage: Bacteria > Bacteroidota > Bacteroidia > Flavobacteriales > Flavobacteriaceae > Flagellimonas > Flagellimonas lutisoli. Next base: position 1,270,710 of record NZ_JAFLND010000001.1, read on the forward strand.
AAGAATAGCCTCTATCTCTTCAAGTTTATAGTAAATTTTACCCCCTATTTTTCTTCTTTTGAGAATACCCCTTTTTTCCCAGCGATATAGAGTGACGCAGGAAACGTTCAGTTTTTTTGATATTTCTTCCCTGGTGAAGTAATTAGGGGTGGATTCGGGATTCTTATTTTTTGCTAGGCGGTTGATTCTTTTCACCAACCTTTCAACAATTCTTTCGGTAAGTTCCTCGGGGTTAATCCCAATAACATGCGTTGTTGTTTGTTCCATTATACTTTGTTTTATTGTTCAAAGTAATGGCGTATTTATAGACAATGTAATACGATGTGATTCGGAAATAATACGGAAATAATACGGATGTAAGTGTTTGATAGGAATTGATTATTCCCCAAATATCTTTGAATATTCAACTTTTACCTTTCTCCAACCATTGTGACGAGTTGTCTCAGTTGCAATAGTACTCTTATTACCTGTGGGAATTAGAGCGTTATATCCTTTCGAATCATTTAAATAATCAATAAAATCAGCGAAATTAGCGGATGGATTAATAAGCTTCTTCTCGTCCTGAAGCTTTTTAAATAATACCGCGCAGGCACCTCTAAACCCAGTATGCGTTTCGACCTTTTTATTCTGATTGTGATAAGTGATTACTCCTGACTTCAATAGAATATGAAACAAATAGTCTTGGCCGTCATCAACAAAAATTTGAGATTCTATCTTAAACGGGCATTTTACAATATCTACTGGTTTTTTAATGGATTTCAACAATGACCGGATTACTTCATCCATTACTATGGCACATTCTATTTTTAACCACATATCCGAAAGCAGTTTGACCTGAGAAAAATAACCCATATCCAAAGCTGGACGGTAGGGACTATCTATAGCCAATAAGTTTAAGGAAATATCCTCGTTGTTGCTAAACCTAAGTAATTGTTCGAAATGTTCTAGTTCGTTCCGGCTTCGCTTAGCCTTAACGTATATTCTGCCTTCATAGGATGAAAGGACCAAATCGGATTTTTTAAGTTCCTTATCCAGAAACGCTATGAATTCCCCTGAAGACAGTCGTTCTTGAAAGTGCTCAAATTCCGATTTATAGGCTAGGATTTCTTTTGCAAGATGAATGACATATGTTTTAGCAAGTTTGCCAAAATATTCTTTTATGAATTCATGATTCCAAATGACTTTACCTCCCTGTGCTATTTTGACCCCTTTTAAAATTAAAAATTCATCCAACTCCTCTCTGCACATAGGTTGAAAACTTGGTTCTTCCTTCTTTATGAACAAATCTAATTTGCCCCATTCCAATAAGGTTCGATATTGCTCATCGACTTTTATCAATGCCGCATTAAAAGCTTTGTCCAAAATTAGGGATGGGTTCATTTTACCATAATGCGCCATAATAGATGTCTAAATAGTTAGAAGTATCCAGTTGATTAACGTTTTGAACGTTTTTCGCGGTCCAACCGTAAAAAATCTACCTTAAGTCCATTGATGATAGTTTCATATTCAGTGTTAGAATATGCCCCTTCATCTAACATTGTCATAGCCAGATCCAGTTGTTCTTTTATTTGTTTGTAACTGCCTCCAGAGGTATTGTTGGATTGTAAATTTTTCATTGTTTTCGATTTTTGGTTAGACTGATTTTTCAATGTGGCCAGCTGCTTAAAAGGAAATATTATAGTGTTCGCTCCAATCCTTGGGCAAGATGGCCCCAACATCCCTAAGATATTTTCTGAGGGCCCCTTCGCTTTTGTGCCTGGTTATCTGTATTAGGGCATAAATCGCCTCTTGTTCGGCCATGCCCTGGTCCATAAAACTCTTGAATAGATCCACGGCCGCATTGTGCCTCAGTGAATAGCTGTTCTTTTCCTTGGGCAGTTTTAACTCGGTCTTTACTTTCGCAAACCGTTCGCTGAAATAATCCACCCGGCTCTTTACGCTTGCCTCCCATTTGCCCGGAACACCTTCTGGTGTAAAGAGGTAATAGTCCTTGGGAAGGTTTTCCACGTCCCAATCCTTGAGCATCCGGTAAAGTTTGTCTATCATCAGGATATGGGACCTCTTTTCCCCCTTAGTCTCTATGGAAATGATTCGCTTGTCCATGTTGATATGCTTTATCTGGATCCTGGCAATCTCATTGTTGCGCATGAATGAATAGAAAATGAACTGGAGAAAATTATAGAGTACCGGTTCGTGCTCTTTGGTGTACTTCCGCAGCTCTTTCAGCTCATCCATTGAAAATGGTTGGTTTTTGGAAGGCTTGTTCTTTTTTGTGGGAATCTTGGCAATGAAATTCTCGGGGATGATATCGTCCATTACCATTTGCCCCATCAGGGCACTGAGGTTCCCCTTGTGGTTTGCTATCGAGGTCGGCATTAGGCCCTTGCCATGGGGCTTTTCCCGTCCAAGGTAGTTCAGATACCCTGATATGTGCTTTCTTGTAAGCCTGTCTATCGGCATTAGGGCAATACTGTTCGTTTCGGCCCAGTCCAGGAACATATTCAGGTAGTCCCCATAACTGTTATAGGTCGTCTCCTTTACGAATGGTTTTTTATGCTCCAGTGCTGTTTCAAAACATCCCTTGACTGTATCCGCTGGGGATTTTTTAGCCGACCCCGGGACAAAGGGGTTATATTCTGTTCGAAGGAGCCTATTTACAACCCTTAACAATTGTTTGCCTGCCCTTTTTCTGTCCCTAACGGTTTTGTATCTATTGATGCCCCTATAGTGTTTAAAGGGCCTTTTGTCCATATTGCCCGTTTTAGGGTTCCTGTAGTAAAAATAGACGTACCAACGCTTGGATAGGTCCGGTCTACCCTCTTTATCCTTTGGGATGTAGAGTTTGGGTTCTGAATACATTTTAACTGCCATCTTTGACAAGATAGCAATATACTCGTTTATATGCTCGCTTTTGCTCTTAGGAAACAGTTCATCCATGGCAAAAGGGATTTATGGAAACAAGAAAACCCTTGTAAACACAAGGGTTTTGGGAACTTGGGTGGAAGACCGGGTTCGAACCGGCGACCTCTGGAACCACAATCCAGCGCTCTAACCAGCTGAGCTACAACCACCATTTAAAGCGGATGCAAAAATACTTTTTTGTAATGATTCAACCAAAATATTTTTCAAATTCCATCAATTAAAAATTGTACTTGATTTTATCAAACCAATTCTCATGTCGCAACTGGCATAAAACCAAAGCTGTACAATTTCCCGACAAAATGCACGTTTTTAAGACCAAACACACGTTTTTGGGCATTTCACAACATTTAATTCTCAAAAAGGTGGCTTGAAATTACATTTACGTCAAATATTTTCAACTAAGTGTTGTCAGAAAAAAACCTCATTCTAAATTCCAAAACCTCACTGGCGCTATTTGTGCTTTGTGTTATTGCTCTTTGCTCATCCTTTGCTGTCTCTGCGCAGACCAGTAAAAGAGATAGCTTGGCATATAAGCTACAACGGTTGGAATCTACAAGCAGATTTAATCCAAAGGATACCACACATATTAATCTTCTAGTACGTTTAGCATTTTCTTACAGGTACTTGGATGCCGATAGCCTGTATTCCGTTGCTAAAAGAGCTTTGGAGTATAGTAACGAGATTGACTATACCTATGGGAAAATAAAAGGTTTGGACGCCCTTGGAAATTATTATTACGATAAAGGTGAGCGAAAGAAATCCATGCCATTGTTCAAAGAAGCCTTGGAGTTGGCCAAGGAAATTGATGATATCGAATGTGAAGTATCCATTATAAATACCCTCGCCCAAAACTACAGCTTTGAGGGCAATTATGCCGAAGCATTAAACTGGAACCTCAAGGGAATCGATTTGGCCAAAAAGATCGAGAACCAAGAAATGCTGTCCATCCTTAATGAAAACATTGCTGGATTATATGCAGAACAAAAAGACTTCAAAAATGCCCTGATGTTCTATGACACTGTGCAAAAAATCAACCGAGGTCTTGGCAACGAGGTAATTGATGCTGAAACGCAAAGTAATATGGCTTCACTCTATAAAGATGCCAAGGATTTTAAAAATGCGATGTTCAACATCAACAGGAGCATAAATACTTTTGAGAAAAACAAGATTTACGATTGGCTGGCCTATGCCTACGAGGTTAAAGGGGATATTTACCTTGATCAGGAAAAATTTAAATGGGCTCTTTATTGGTACGATCAGAGCAATATGCTCTTTAAGCACCAAATAGAGGACGACAGAATAAAGATTCAATTAATGAACGGTATGGCCAAGGTGTATTTTGGCTTGGAAAAAGATAGCCTTTCGCTTGAATACGCTAAAAAAGGACTTGCCCTTTCCAAAAAAATAAAATCCCTGCAAGGTCAGATCGACTGTTCGGAAACATTGTACAAGGTTCATAAAAAAAATGGGGACAATCCAGAGGCGCTGGCCTATTTGGAAACCTTCAAAACCCTTTCCGATTCGTTGTCCAAGGACAAGAACAAACAAAGCCTGTCACTTTTAGAAACCAAATTGCACTACGAACAGGAAAAACAAAAACTCATTGAGTCCAATGAAGAGGCTCTTGCCAAGCAACGTAACTATATCTATTTCTCCGTAATTATTCTTCTTATTCTTAGTATCATAACCTTTGTGATTCGAAGGAGTGAAAACATCCAAAGGAAACTGAACAAAGAACTCAAAGAGAAATCACAAGCGATAACCCAACGAGAAGCCCAATTACACGAAATAAACAAGACCAACACAAAGCTGTTCTCCATTATTGGTCACGATCTTAGAGGTCCTATCGGCGGATTGCAGGGAATACTCAAAATGTTTACGGATGGAGAAATCACGACAAAGGAATTGGTCTCATTTATTCCTAAACTCAAAACTGATGTAGAGAACATATCCTTTACCTTGAACAACCTATTGTCCTGGGGGATGAATCAGCTCAATGGCGTAGTTACCAAGCCCAAAAGAGTATCACTGTCACAGCTTGTTGTTAATAACATTCAACTTTTATCGGAAGTTGCCAAGAGCAAGTCTATCAAGATAATAAATCAGCTTCCGGAAAATCCACGTATTTGGGCGGATAATAACCAAATAGATATTGTTATCCGAAACCTTCTGAGCAATGCCATCAAGTTTACACCGGAAAACGGGCTTATCACCATTGATGCCAAGGAGAAAGATAATATGTGGCAAATATCGGTTAGGGATACTGGAATAGGTATGGCCCCCGAAATGCAAAAATCGATTTTCAAGGACTCTTCCAATGTTACCACTTATGGTACCAATAACGAAAAAGGAACAGGTCTCGGGCTTTCTTTATGCAAGGAAATGGTACACAAAAATAAGGGCGAAATATGGGTAGAAAGTGTTCCGCGCAAAGGAACAACCTTCTTTTTCACCGTGCCCAAAGCACAAAATAGGTACCAAAAAGCTTCTTGATCAGATCAGATCGTCAAGACTGTCCACCCCAACATATCGTTCCACAGTAAAACCTTCGGCAAACTCTACGCCGATCAACCTACCTAAATCCCTTGCTCGGTAAATTACACTGTCCGTAAAATTCTTACTGCTGATGGGTGTCTCCGGTTCTTCACTGTCAGGATCATAAAATTGGGAGCTATAAGCCATGATTGCGTCTGTTTTTGTTTCGATAAATCCAGACACATCAACCACAAAATCAGGTTCCAAATTTTTCCATTGGATAAAATGATAAACCAATTTAGGCCTCCAGGCCTCTTGCCACTGATCATCTCCATCCATTTTGGTGTCAATTTTAACCAAACCACTTAAAAAGCAGGCATCACTGACGAGTTTACTTCCTTTTCCATGATCAATATGACGGTCTTCAACAGCATTGCAAAGCACAATTTCTGGCTGATACTTTCGAATTATTTTGATGAGTTCCAGTTGATGCTCTTTATCGTTTACGAAGAAACCATCGGCAAACTCCATATTCTCACGCACAGCTACGCCTAAAATTTCGGCTGCCTTAGCTGCTTCTTTGTCCCTGATTTCGGCTGAACCGCGCGTTCCAAGTTCACCACGGGTCAAATCCACGATTCCTACCTTTTTTCCTTTGGAAACTTCTTTCGCTATGGTGCCTCCTGCCCCCAGTTCGGCATCATCAGGATGCGCACCAAACACTAAAATGTCTAATTTCATATACTTTTATGCCGTTACGGTCATGGATTTCACCTTGGCAATTGCCTGTTCAATATCCGCTATTAAATCTTCCGTCTCTTCAATACCCAACGAGAATCGAATCAATGAATCCTTTATCCCTTGTTTAGCCCTGTCTTCTGGGCTCATCAATGCATGGGAAGTTTGTGTAGGTGAAAGCATCGTACTTTCAATACCCGCCAAACTCATGGATGGCTTTATCAATTTTAACTCCTTAAAAAACAAGGAAGCATTTATCTCCGGATTCAGTTCAAAAGATAACATCCCTCCAAAACCTTTCATTTGAGATTTGGCCAACTCATGTCCAGGATGATCTTTCAGTCCTGGGTAGTACACATTATCCACATCTTTACTTTGGCTCAAATAAGTGGCCATCTTCATTGCATTTTCATTTTGCGCCTTTACACGGATCGCCATGGTTTTTAAACTTCTTTCCAAAAGCCATACCGTATACTCGCTCAAACTTCCGCCAAAACAAATTCCTGTTTGCCAAACCTTGTCCATAAGCTCTTGGGATGCCGCCACGACACCTGCACAAATATCGGAGTGTCCCCCCATATATTTTGTTGCACTGTGTACCACTACATCAATTCCAAAATCAATTGGATTTTGGTTGACAGGACTAGCAAAAGTATTGTCGATCATGGAAAGGATTCCTTTCTTTTTTGCCAAGTCGGCCACTCCCTGTACATCGGTGATGGTCAGCAATGGGTTCGATGGGGTCTCCAAATACAATACTTTGGTATTCGGTTTGATTTCTTTTTCAAAATCTTCCACTTCCCACCCTGTAGTGAAGGAATATTCAATACCAAATCTTTCAAATTGGCTTACGGCAAAATGGTACGTACCACCATAAATGGTTTGTTGCAAAACCACATGATCACCAGCTTGAAGAAAGGTCATCAATGCCGTACTAATGGCGGCCATTCCACTACCAAAAATCAAAGCTGCCTCGGTGTGCTCCAAAGCCGCCAGTTTTTTGCACAATGCCTCTTGGTTGGGCGTGTTGTAGTATCTGGGATATCTTTTTACCGCAACGTCCTCAAATTGATAGGATGTACCCATGTATAGCGGGGACACTGCTCCTTTGAATTCCTTATCTTCCAATTCCCCAACGTGGGTACAGATGGTATTGAGTCCTTTTTTATCGTTTTTCATGTTGGTTTTCTTTCGCATAAAGATACGAAACCCATCATACTTGGACTTTCTTCCATTTCCCTTTTTTAAACCAAATCATGGCCAATACCGCAATCAGCACTTCAGCCAAGGTAATGGCCACAAAAACTCCTTTTGCACCCCACCCTAATACCATAGCCGATATATAGGCCAATGGCAATTGAAACAACCAAAACGATATGAAATTGATTTTGGTAGGCGTCCGCGTATCCCCTGCCCCATTAAAGGCTTGGGTCATTACCATACCATAGGCATAAAATATATAGCCCAAAGCTATAATTTGAAGACAAAGTGCACCGCTCTCTACCACCTTAGGGGTTGTATTGAACCAAGAAATGATGGTGTTGGCAAAAATGAGATATGCCAAAGAAACCGTCCCCATAAAAATGGCATTGTACTTCCCCGTTTTCCAAACGGACCGTTCGGCCCTGTCGGGTTGTTTGGCACCAAGGTTTTGACCCACCAAAGTGGCCGCGGCATTGCTCATGCCCCAAGAGGGCATCAAAGTGAACATCATTACACGAATGGCAATGGTATAACCCGCCAATACTTCACTTCCGAATTCGGACATGATACGCATAAGAAAAATCCAACTGGAAGTACCGATCAAGAATTGGGCAATTCCGCCCATGGAAATCTTGATCAAACTATACATTACCTTAAAGTTGAGTATCAAATCCTTGGCCATCAGTTTAATCTTGCCCCAACCAAAGAATAAAATCCCGAGTTGAAAAAGTACTGCCGTTCCCCTGCCGATATTGGTGGCTACAGCCGCTCCTTTTACTCCCATTTCCGGAATGGGGCCAAAACCAAAAATGAACATGGGGTCCAAGATAATGTTGAGTCCATTGGAAAGCACCAGGGCCCACATAGCAATGGATGCATTGCCCGCACCACGGAAAATGGCGTTGATCAAGAACAATAGCACTACTGTGATGTTCCCTCCTATCAAAAATTGGGTGTAACCGTGACCTTCGGCAATCAAATCGGGTTCACCACCCATTAATGCCAGAATCTCCCGGGCATAGATAATCCCAATGATTCCGATGGTTATTGAAATTACCACCCCTAAACCAATGGCCTGCACAGCGGCAATACGGGCGCCATCCACATCCTTTTCGCCAATCCTACGGGCAACAACCGCAGTGGCGGCCATACTCAGCCCAATGGCCAGAGCGTATACCAAAGTAATCACGGACTCTGTCAACCCAATTGTGGCTACGGCATTCACGCTTACTTTGGATACATAGGCAATATCCACAAGAGCAAATATGGATTCCATGAGCATTTCCAAGATCATGGGAATGGAAAGCATAAAAATGGCCTTTCGGATACTTCCAGAGGTGAATTCGGTTTCCTTACCGGAAATAGCTATCCAGAAATACCGGATAAACTTTTTAACTGTATTTGTATGTTGATGATTCATTATCAAAGAATTATGTGTGAAAAAAGAAGTGAAATGTCAAATAACCGAGAAGAGTTCGGTTACATAAATTGGGTTCCCCCAATGGTGACATCTATCGCGTACATAATTCTTATAGCTTCATGATGATGCAAATATGCGAAAAATACCGATATATTATTACTATTTTTTTATTTACAACTCCAATCCTTGTTGCTACCTTCGTAACCAAACCAACTCAAATATTTCAAAACCATGCGTATTAAAAGTTTGATTACCATTGGAGTATTATCTGCCGTGGTACTATCATCATCTTGTAAAAAGAACCCAGAAACTGCAGAAACAGAAGAAAAAACAGGTTACCAAGGGCAAGGAAAAAGCCCGGTTGTACCTACGGTGGACAAGCCCATCCAAAAACAATGGAGAGGTGTTTGGGCCTTTAACGACAGTACCACTTTCTTTTCCAATAAATTTGAAGGCGCCCGTTTAAATGGCGTCGCCTACGATGGCGATGACCATTATACCATTTGGGTGACAGCGGAAAACACTCCCATAAATGTGAGCCCGTGGTACGCTTTTCAGGTATGGTCCAAGGAGCCACGCGACATTACGGTTCAGTTGAATTATCAAGATTCAAGAAGTAGATATTACCCAAAAATCAGTGCAGATGGAAGAAACTTTATTCCGCTGGATAGTACCAGGTTTAAGGCCATCGGTCCCGGAGAGGGCGAATTTGGAATCAAAGCCGCTCCAGAATCTGCCGAGTTGACCATTAGTGTGACCGAAGAACCTACTTGGATCTCCGCCCAGGAACTTTACACTTCCTCCGTAGTGAAAGAGTGGGTGGATTCCTTGAGCCAAAAACCTTTCATTGAAAATTACCCTATAGGTCTTTCCAAAGAAAAACGTACCATGCACTTGATGGAAATCAATGGAAATGAAGAAGCAAAAAAAGCCTTGATGATCATTTCCAGACAACACCCGCCAGAAGTTACCGGTTTCTTAGCAATGAAATCCTTTATCGAAACCATTTCGGGGGATTCCGATCAAGCCAAGGAATTTAGAAAAGAGCATGCCATTTTTGTTGTACCATTGATGAATCCCGATGGGGCCGATAACGGACATTGGAGACACAATATGGGCGGTATTGATCTAAACAGGGACTGGGAAAACTTTAATCAGCCCGAGACCAGAAACGTCCGGGATTTTCTTGTGGAAAAAGATAAGGAATATGATTTTGTTTTCGGGGCGGATTTCCACTCCACTTGGGACGATATCTACTACCCTATTGATACCACAGTAACGGGTGAAAAAGGAAAAATCATCTTTGATTGGATAGCGAATATCAGTGAAAGATTACCACAAAAGAAAACCAATGTAAGTGCTTCCGATGAAATTGATCCTACCATGGTATCTAGCAAGTACTTTTACGTAAACCACGGAATGCCCGCCATTGTATTTGAGCTGGGCGACAATACTTCCAGACCTTTCCTAAAGGAAAAAGGCAAGGTTGCCGCTGAGGAAATCATGAAACTCTTAATGGAGGAATGATCTATTTTTTGGCATAGTGCACTTTGTACCGCCAAAAACTGATACCTCCCAAAATAAAGACCCCAAGTACTGTATACCAAACAAAGCTTGGGGTTATTACTTGGTCCCCACTGGCATAACTGTGCAGTCCGACCAAATAGAAATTTACCCCAAAATAGGTCATCATGATACTGGCAAAGGCCACTATGCTGGCAAAATTATAGATCCATTTGCCTCGTAGACCCGGAACCAACCGCATGTGCAGTACAAAGGCATACACCATAATGGAAATCAGGGCCCATGTTTCCTTTGGGTCCCAGCCCCAATAGCGCCCCCAGCTTTCGTTGGCCCACTGGCCACCCAAAAAGTTACCTATGGTAAGCATCACCAAACCAGTGGTAAGTGCCAATTCATTGATTACCGTGAGCTCCTTGATATTAAGGTCCATTCGTTTTTTGTTCTTTTCAGTGGTAAGCATGATCAATAACAATGCGACCACTCCTAAAATCATTCCAACCGTTAAAGGGCCATAGCTTCCCACAATAACGGCAACGTGAATCATTAACCAATAACTGTCCAAAACAGGAACTAGGTTGGCAATCGCAGGGTCTACCCAACTTTGATGGGCAATCCACAACAACATGGATGTAACAAAAGCACTGGCAGCAATGGTAAGCTCACTCTTTCGGCCCAGGGCCAAACCAATGCCCATAGTGGCCCATGCTACATAGAGAATACTTTCATAGGCATCACTCCAAGGAGCGTGGCCGGATATGTACCAACGTAATATCAGACCTATGGTGTGCCAGATAAAAAACAAAATGATGGTCCCTTTCAACAGGTAAGCGAAAGCATCCAAGAATTTTCTTTCCTTAAAAATCTTGGCAATCAAAACAAAGAACAACAATACTCCGACCATGGCGTAGTATTTATACAAACGGTTGAACAGATCCAGCTTGTTGTATATGATCTCTGTTTTTATCTTATTTTCTGACGGTAATACTTCCTCCCCGTGGTTCTTTTGATTCTGCTTGAAGGCTTCCAACAATCTATCAGGTTGGGAGTAGTCACCCGTTACGATGGATTGTTGCAGGGAGTTCAAATAATAGGGCATCGCATTTTTGATGAAATTGGCATACAACGAATCCTGAACCTGATATTCTCCACCGCGATATTCAACAGCCGAAATCCATTTGTTGTTCTCATCGTTCAGCAAAGGAAATATCTTCACAATTTGCCCACTTAAAGCAATGTCTAGCAAACTCAGCCGCTCTCCTACTTTTTTAAAGTCTTTTTCAAAGTTGGATGGATTATTGGTAGAAGTCGCCTTCTCCAGGTAAGGTCTCAATTTATACGACCCTTTAGAATCAAAAAAGTCGGTCGCCTTTACAAACTCGGTACCTTCGGGAACACCGATCACCTTACGTATGCTATCGTTTTCCTTTTTGCCCAAGGCAATAATATCCGTTGCATACCAAACTCCCGGGTTAAGCATCATGGATAGAAAAACTTGATTGGCAGAAAGGTCTCTAAATTCATCGTCACCGCTCAACTTTCGCAACAATTCAGATGCAAAGGTATTTACGGGTTTCATACGTCCGCCCTCATCCTGTATCACCAAAGTGCCAAACTTTTCTGCGTGCTCCTTGTCTACCGTTGTAGCTTGAATTACGGAGTCTATTTGTGCTTTTGTTGCAGCAGTGGAATGCTCATGGGTTTCCTCTTGTGCATTGGCCGATACAAGGGCAAAGAACATTGCAATGGTTGTCAATGCCGCTTTCTTTTCCTTTATTTTTTCGAGCATGGTCTGTAATTCCCTAAAACGTGTTTTTCCAAAGAACATAATGCCCATCAAACCTATGTAAAGCAGAAAATAGCCGATGTAGGTAATCCAAGTGCCCCACCAGTCGTGATTTACAGAGAGAACGGTTCCTTTTTCATCGGGATCAAAACTGGACTGAAAGAATCGGTATCCTTGATGGTCAAGAACATGGTTCATATAAATATCATAATCAAACGGTCGCTCGTCGTGCACCGTAACTTTACTCATAAATGAGGCGTATCCCGCTTCGGTTCCAGGGTATTTTTCCGCAATAAAATCATTCAACTCAATAGAAAAAGGAAGCTCATACACTTTTGAACCATAGCTCAATGAAAAATCCAATCCACCCACATTGATCTTATCCGAGAAATTGGAAGTTCCCTTACTTCCCAACAATTTCACCTCTTTACTTTCCCCATTGGCGGAGATAGAAACGACCAAAGCATCTTGTGTAACCTTGGTGATCTCCTCATCGGGTACTTTAACAATGCCATAGCGCCCTTTTATTATGGGGTCCGGGACCACAAACTGCATCCCCCCCATATTGTAGAGCGAGCGCAGTTGTAACGGCTGAATACTATCGCTGGCCACTTCGCCTTGAAACTGGTCCGCCATGCGCATAAAGCTCCCTTCGAAAGGTGATTTGATGCGATAACCGTTTTCTTCATCATAAAAAATATTGATGGCTCCGTCGGTTTCATTGTTAAGGGCAAAAAGAATGTTGTGAACACTGGCTATTTTACCATTTTCAAGATAATGTTCGTGGCGCTGCCCATTGCCTGCCTCCACAATTTGAAGGTATTCGGTTCCATTTTCATCGGGAATCAATCCTTTTTCCGCTCCTTTGATAAAATCCACGTAACTGATGGAAAAAGGTTGTCCATTGAAGTCAGATTTCCATGGTAAACTGGATCGTTTTCCTTCCGGGGTCACTAAAATATCATCTTCCAGCACCCTTCTTCTTGTTTCTCCATTGATGTCTCCGTCAACAAAAGCAGTTAGGTAGGTTTTGTCCGAATAAAATATTTTCTCAGTAGCACCTTCCCTAATTGGCATCATACCTTCATAACTGATGTAACGGGTCACAAAAGCACCTACAATGATCAAAATCCATGAAAGGTGAAGGATCAGTACAGGCCATTTTTTCCATTCCAACAAACGATACCTGTAAATGTTTCCGAAAAAGTTGATCACGAAAAAGACCATAATGGCCTCGAACCATGTAGCGTTGTAAATGTAAATTCGTGCGGTTTCGGTACTGTACCAGCTTTCCACAAAGGTTCCAATGGCCATTGCTGCAGCAAAAACCAAAAACAGAACAGCCATAAGTCTAGTGGAAAAAAGCGTTTTCTTAAGAATATCGATCATGGAAATTCGGTCTACTTTCGGCTTGCAAAAATAAGGTCTTTTTAGAACTTCCTTGCTGCATAAAAGGATAAAAATCATACAGATTTGTTAATTCTTACTATAATCCATCAACCCTAAATTTGTAGTTTTGGGCATGCTTAGGATTGTGATTTTGGGGACAGGGAACCTCGCCAAACATCTTTATGATGCTTTTATAACAACAAAGGATGTTGATGTATTGCAAGTTGTTGGCCGTAACCGAGAGGATTTGCAGCAATTTTCCGAATACGCTACGATTTCCAATGATTTTGACGCCATTGCCGAAGCTGATGTATATTTGGTCGCCGTTAAAGATGACGCTATCAGCGAAGTGTCCAAGTATCTATCGAATAAAAAAGGATTAGTGGCCCATACCTCGGGTGCCATGTGTTTGAATGCGATACAAACCACAAACAAAGGGGTTTTTTATCCGCTACAAACTTTTACCAAAGGTATAGCTGTTGATTTTTCAAATATTCCCATCTGTATAGAAGCTGAAGAAAAAGATTCTTTGGAGAGCTTGAGGACCCTGGCAACATCCATATCGGAAAACGTGCATCATATTGATTCCGATCAACGAAAAAAATTGCATCTTGCAGCGGTTTTTGTTAACAATTTCACCAATTACCTATACCATGTTGGGGAGGAACTTTGCTTGGAAGAAGGCCTTTCATTTGAACTTTTGAAACCTTTGATTTTGGAAACGGCGAATAAAGTGCAAATTATGTCGCCAATTGAAGCACAAACCGGACCAGCGCGCAGAAACGATTTAAAAAGTATGGGGAATCACCTAGAACTTTTGAACAAAGAAGAACATATTACACTCTATAAACTATTGAGCCAAGCCATAAAACAAGCCCATGAAGAAGAATTATAAAGAGCTTTTAAGCAGTATCACCACCTTTGTTTTTGATGTTGATGGTGTTTTTACCGATGGAACGGTGTTGATTACCACCGATGGGGAATTGCTTCGAAAAATGAGCGTAAAGGATGGTTATGCCCTAAAAACCGCTATTAAAAAAGGATACAACGTCTGTATCATTACGGGTGGGACCAACCAGGGCGTAAAAGAGCGCTTGAAAGGTCTTGGCGTAACCGATTTCTATATGGGCGCCCATCATAAACAAGAACCGTTGGAAGAATATTTGGATATTCATGGTATAGACCCGCAATCCGTGGTTTACATGGGAGACGATGTCCCAGACATTCCCCCTATGAAAATGGTTGCCCTTGCCACTTCCCCACAAAATGCTGTACCCGAGGTAAAGGCTATTTCGGACTATGTTTCCCATAAAAACGGGGGCGATGGCTGTGTTCGGGATATTATTGAGCAAGTCTTGAAGGTTCGCGGAGACTGGAATGATAATTTTAGTGCCAAGAATGACTAAAAATCCACTCAGAGAAAAGCTCAAAGACAAAAAAATCATTTTGGGCTCTGGTTCACCAAGGCGCAAAATGTTTTTGGAAGAGTTGGGACTGAACTTTGAAGTTCGACCAAAATCGGTAGAAGAGGTCTATCCTGAGCAATTGCAAGGGCAAGAAATATCTGAGTATCTGGCCAAGCTCAAAGCCACTCCATTTTTGAAGGAGCTGGAGCCTGGTCAAATCGTGATCACTTCGGATACCGTGGTTTGGCACAACAACATATCCTTGGCCAAAGCTGCTGATAAAGCCGAGGCGTTTGAAATGCTTCGTACACTCTCGGGGGATTGGCACGAAGTGATCACCTCTGTTTGTTTTACCACAAAAGATTCCCAAAAAACTGTAAGTGGCATCACTAAGGTTAAGTTGAAAGATTTCTCGGATGACGAGATCAACTACTACATTGAAACTTGCCAACCATTTGATAAAGCCGGTGCCTACGGGATACAGGAATGGATCGGAATGATAGGTATTACCGAAATTCAAGGTTCTTACACCAATGTGGTGGGGCTGCCCACAGATTTGGTCTACAAGGCTCTTATGGAACTGTAATCAAGTTCGTTTTACCGAAATAATTTTTACGGGACAGGCTTTTGACGCTTGTTCACAAGGCTCAAAAATACCTTCGTCATGGGATTTTATGGTATGGAATCCCTTTTTGTTTTGGGAATGCAACAAAACGGATTTTCCATCTTTTTTGGACATGGCAAATTGCTCTGGGGCCATCTCCACACAATAATTGCATCCAATACATTTTTCGCGCTGAAGCGTAACTACAACCATTAAGCCTCTACCTTATTTTCCACGATTTTATACAACTTGTCCGATAGTCGAATTCTGAAATCCAAAGGAATGGTTACGGAATCGCCTTTTTTGGCGGTGGAAAGTTTGGCATCGTTCACCAACATTTCGGTGACTTTCATTTCTTTGGCTCCTGTTGTTGGCCCTGTTACCAAAATAGTGTCCCCAATGGAGATATCGTAAGCTTCTATGGTAAACTCACCAATATTGCTTTTAGGGAAAAAGTGAGCTCCTTTTCCAATGTAGACTTTCTTTTGTGTGGCCGATGAACCGGGAATTTTACTCCATTCCCCTAATTTCTGGCCCAAATAGTACCCACTCCAAAAACCTCGATTGTAGACTTTTTCCAGTTCCTGCATCCAAGCGATCACTTTTTCCTTATCGTAGTTGCCCTGGTACAAACTATCCAAAGCCTGACGGTAACATTTGATGACTTTGGCCACATACTCGGGAGCACGCCCCCTACCCTCTATTTTCAAAACCTTGATGCCAGCATCGGCCACTTGATCTAGGAAATCGATGGTACATAAGTCCTTGGGAGACATAATGTACTCATTATCCAGTTCCATTTCAAAACCGGTCTCTTGATCAATGACCGTGTACTTTTTACGGCAATTTTGCTTG
The DNA here is from genome assembly GCF_017313105.1 of [Muricauda] lutisoli (nom. illeg.). GTDB lineage: Bacteria > Bacteroidota > Bacteroidia > Flavobacteriales > Flavobacteriaceae > Flagellimonas > Flagellimonas lutisoli. Next base: position 1,287,029 of record NZ_JAFLND010000001.1, read on the forward strand.
CAAGCTCCCCTATTTGCCGAGGAATTGTACGAATGTAAGCTCATGTAACATTTACCCGAAACGGCCATGCACAAGGCTCCGTGACCGAAAACCTCGATTTCCACTAAACGGCCTGACGGTCCCTTGATCTGTTCCTTTTCTATCTGTTCCGTAATCTTCTTTACCTGTCGCAAACTCAACTCTCGGCTCAATACCATAGTGTCGGCGAACATGGCGTAAAACTTCACCGTTTCAATATTGGTTACATTGATTTGGGTTGAAATATGGACTTCCAAGCCCAACTCCCTAGCGGAAGCAATCACAGCTTGGTCCATGGCAATAATCGCTGTCAGCCCTACCTCTTTGGCCTTTTTCAACAAGGTTTTAACTATGGAAAGGTCGTGGTCATATATAATGGTGTTCAAGGTTAGGTAAGTCCGTACCCCTTTTGCATTACATCGCTTTGCGATTTCGGGCAAATCATCCAAAGTAAAGTTCATAGTGGCTCTCGCCCTCATGTTCAATTGCTCCACGCCAAAATATACCGAGTCGGCCCCATTGTCCAACGCAGCCTGCAAAGATTCAAAATTACCCGCAGGTGCCATCAACTCAATCTGTTGCATATCAAAAAGTTTAGCTTCCGAAATATTTTGCAAAACTACATTTTTCCGTGTATTGGAAAAAGTTAAGTATATTGATATAAACCGACTTTACCCATAACTTTGAAAAAATGCGCTTATGAAAACTTTTATCCCAACTTTTAGTACTTCTTTATTTTTGTTGATTCTCTTGGTTGTAGGATGCAAACAAGAAAACAAAACGGAAACATCAACAGATACAGTTACTACCACAAAAACCAAAGAGCAACCACCTAAAAATCCACTTTCAGAAGACTTTAAGGAGTACTGGTATGCAGGAGAGGCCGAAATTACATCCTATCAATTGGAACAGGCAAGATATGGGGAGCTTCGAGATGGCAAGGCCGTTTTGATTTATGTTACCGAACCATTTTTGCCCGCAGAACAGGTAAAAGCAAACAATAACAATCCTGAAAACGTGTCGGTCTTGAAGTTGAATGCCACTAAAAAGTTTTTGACGGGCATCTATCCCTATTCCATCATGAGCAGTACTTTTTATCCCGTTTACGACAATCAACATGCGCTTAAAACAAGTTTGTCCGTTCAAGAATGGTGTGGTCATGTGTACTCCCAACTGAACAATCGTGAAAAATTTGACTTCACCTCCCATTCATATTTTGAAGGAGAGGCCGATCGAGCGTTCTCCATGGAAAAAACTATTTTAGAAAATGAAATCTGGACCAAAATCCGAATCAAACCCGATAATCTTCCATTGGGTGATATTTCCATGATTCCTTCTTTAGAATTTCTTAGATTAAGTCACCAAGAAATAAAAGCATATGATGCCAATGCCAAACTTTCATCCAAAGATGGCATTTCCACTTACACCATTTCCTTCCCGGAATTGGAACGAAATTTGATGATAAATTTCACCACTGATTTCCCCTATTCCATTGAAAGTTGGACTGAGGAGTTTAAGAGCGGTTTTGGTTCTGATGCAAAAACATTGACAACATCGGCCACCAAAATCAAATCATTAAAAACTGCCTATTGGCAGCAAAATGACAACAAGAATTCAATTCTAAGGGACAGTTTAGGTTTATAACACTAGTGATTGCTATGTTAAAAGTCTTTTAAAGAAATGGAGGACTGCCTACAAACTGCCTATATTTGAAATAACCACTAAACAACCAAGTATGAAGCATTTTTGGGTATTCCTTTCCATAACCACGCTATTTTTTACAAATTCCTTTGCCCAAAAACCAGATAAGCTCACCTCCGCAGAGCTATTTCATGAAATCCAAAAACTGAATTTTTTGGGAACGGCACTTTACGTAGCAGCGCATCCCGATGACGAAAACACCAGCCTAATTTCTTATTTGGCCAACCACGAAAAAGCGAGGACCGTATACCTTTCCATGACTCGTGGTGACGGCGGGCAGAACTTGATCGGTTCCGAGTTAGCTGAGCTTTTGGGCGTATTGCGCACACAAGAACTGTTGGCTGCAAGGCACATGGACGGTGGTGAACAACGGTTTACAAGAGCAATCGATTTTGGGTTTTCCAAACATCCGAAGGAAACCTTAAAAATTTGGGACAAAGAAAAAGTGCTGTCAGATGTGGTCTGGGCCATTCGAAACATTAAGCCCGATGTGATCATCAACCGTTTTAATCACAGAACACCTGGTTCCACCCATGGTCATCATACGTCTTCTGCTATTTTGAGCATGGAGGCCTTTGATCTTGCCAACAATCCCGATGTGTACTCCGATCAATTGAAATGGACTACGCCCTGGCAGCCTAAGCGTATTTTTTACAACACGTCGTGGTGGCAATACGGAAGCCGGGAAAAGTTTGCCGAAGCAGATAAGTCGGGTATGGTAATGTTAGATGTTGGCACCTACTACCCGGAACTGGGCCTATCCAACAACGAAATTGCCGCCATGGCTCGAAGTCAACACCTATGCCAAGGGTTTGGCAGGTTGACCGATAGAGGGTCATCTGATGAATATATTGAACTCCTTAAAGGTGACATGCCCCAAAACAACAATGTTTTTGAAGGTATCAACACCACTTGGTCGCGTGTGGAAGGAGGCGAAGCTGTAGGTGACATTCTTTATGATGTTGAGGAAAATTTTGATTTTCAGAATCCATCAAAACATATCCCCGAGCTTGTAAAAGCGTATCAATTACTGCAAGAAGTGGAAGATGAGCATTGGAGAACCCTAAAGTCCGAAGAGTTGAAAAAAATTATTTTGGCTGCCGCAGGACTGTATTTGGAAGCTAGTTCCGCAAGTGCTTCCGCAACTCCTGGTAGCCAAACAACGATCAACATTGAAACCATCAATCGGTCATCGCCAAGTGTTACTCTAAAACAAATCGAAATTATTGGGGCCGATGCCAAATTAACTCCCAATAAAGAATTGGCAGACAACCAAAGAGAAAATTTTGAAATAAGCTTTAAGGTGCCTGAAAATATATCGTACACCAGTCCTTATTGGTTGAACAAACCAGGAACCTTGGGAACATATACTGTTACCGACCAAAGTTTAATTGGCAAACCTGAAACACCCAGTGCTTTCAAAGCTATTTTTACGGTAGAGATCGATGGTGTTGAAATTCCGTTTGGGAAATCCGTAGTTCACCGCTATTCCAGGCCTGATAGAGGCGAATTGTACGAGCCTTTTGCCATATTACCTGAAGTTACCTCCAAAATCGATGAGAAAGTGCTGATTTTTGCCAACGCCGATACCAAAGAGGTCCAAGTTAAAATTAGAGCTGGAAAAAATGATGTGTCCGGTACCGTTGCCTTGAACCATCCTTCGGGTTGGGTAGTTTCTCCAAGCAGTATACCATTTTCCATATCACAAAAAGGCGAGGAAATCTCGATTGCATTTAATGTTACCCCTCCCAATACGGAAAGCGAAGGTAAGTTGGAACCCAAAATCACCATGGGCAACAAAATATACGATAAAGAACTTGTAGAAATTGACTACGACCATATCCCCAAGCAATCTGTCCTACTTCCTTCAGAAGCCAAAGTGGTGCGCATGGATATAAAAAAGTCCGGGGAGCATATTGCCTATATTATGGGAGCTGGTGACAATGTTCCCGAAAGTTTGGAGCAAATCGGTTATCAAGTCCATCTAGTGGACCCGAACGATATTCAAAACGGGGATTTGGACAAATATGATGCTGTAGTGGTCGGAATCAGGGCCTATAATGTTGTGGATGCCCTAAAGTTCAAGCAACCTGTTTTGTTTGATTATGTGGAAAAGGGCGGCACCATGATCGTACAATACAACACTGCAGGAAGGTGGGCCAGTCAATTTGAAAATATTGCACCTTACAATGTGACGCTTTCACGTGACAGGGTCACCGACGAGAATGCTGAAGTGAAAATATTGGCGCCAAACAATTCGTTGGTTAATTTTCCGAATGCCATCACAGAAAAAGATTTTGATGGTTGGGTTCAAGAACGGGGGTTATATTTCCCAAGTGAATGGAGCTCAGAGTTTACACCAATTCTATCTATGAAGGATGAAGGGGAAACCGACAAACAAGGTAGCCTTATTGTAGCACCTTATGGAGAAGGTCACTATATTTACACCGGTTTAAGCTTTTTCAGGGAATTGCCTGTTGGGGTTTCGGGAGCATATAAACTCTTTGCAAATATGCTTTCGGTAGGAAAAGATGAAGTAAAAAGAGACAGTAATGTCAAAGGATAATATGGATACCAAATTTGAATGGAAGAAGGAATACAGCATCGTAATCCTTTTAAATGCCATATATATTTTGGTGTTTTACCTCATAATGATTTTAAACAACTAGTATCCTGAATGGCATTACTCGACTGGATTATTCTTGGTAGTACCCTACTTTTCATCGTTGCATACGGTGTTTGGAAAACTCGTGGCAACAAGAACGTGGATGACTATGTTCGCGGAGGGGATAACGTAAAGTGGTGGACCATTGGTTTATCCGTTATGGCCACACAGGCAAGCGCCATTACTTTTTTATCTACGCCAGGCCAGGCATTTCACGACGGAATGGGTTTCGTCCAGTTTTACTTTGGACTGCCCTTGGCCATGATCGTCATCTGCTTGATATTTATTCCCATCTATAAAAAATTAAAGGTATTTACTGCTTATGAAATGCTCGAGGGGCGTTTTGACCTGAAAACCCGTACCCTTACGGCATTATTGTTTTTGGTGCAACGTGGATTGGCCGCAGGAATCACAATTTTTGCACCTTCTATCATACTTTCTGCGGTATTGGGATGGGATCTTAGGACCTTGAACATTATCATTGGAATTTTGGTGATCATATATACCGTTTCTGGCGGCACCAAAGCAGTTAGTGTTACCCAGAAGCAACAGATGTTCATCATAATGTTGGGAATGTTCTTTGCTTTTTTCTTCATAATGGGCGCTCTTCCCACCGATATTTCTTTTGGTAAAGCTTTAAAAGTTGCGGGGGCCAATAACAAGCTGAATATTTTGGATTTCACTTTTGACACCGATAATCGATACACTTTTTGGAGTGGTATTACCGGCGGATTCTTTTTGGCTTTGGCTTATTTTGGAACAGACCAAAGTCAGGTTCAGCGGTATTTATCAGGTAAATCCATCCGTGAAAGCCAACTGGCACTTGTTTTCAATGGAATTTTTAAAATACCGATGCAGTTCTTTATCCTTTTAGTGGGTACTATGGTATTTGTTTTTTATCAGTATAACTCTTCTCCTCTAAATTTTAATCCCGCTGCCACCGAAGCTGTTATGCAATCGGAATATGCCAATGACTATCAATCCTTGGAAGAAGACCATAAAGAATTGGAGAAAGAAAAGAGAATGGCTCAGCATTCTTTCTCAGCCGCATTGGAACTTAAAGAATATAATGCGATAGAACAGGCAAAGCAGGATATCATAAAAATCAATGAGAAGGAAAATGCGAGTAGGGAAGCTGCCAAAAGTTTAATTGCCAAAGCAGATGGTTCCGTTGAAACCAACGACAAGGATTACGTATTTATCCATTTTATCCTGAACAATCTGCCCATGGGACTTATTGGGCTTCTTTTAGCGGTAATTCTCTCCGCGGCCATGTCGTCCACCGCTTCCGAATTGAATGCCCTAGGTACCATTACCGCTCTTGACCTCTACAAACGCAACAGCAAAAAAGAACATAAACAGGAGCATTACTTAAAGGCTACCAAGGCCTTTACCTTACTTTGGGGAATAATTGCCATTATCATCGCCAATGTGGCCAACCTTTTTGATAACCTGATACAATTGGTGAACATTATCGGTTCCATTTTCTATGGAAATGTACTGGGTATATTTTTGTTGGCCTTTTTCTTCAAATTTGTAAAAGGAAATGCTGTTTTTGTAGCTGCAATTGTTACCCAGATTATCGTTATTATTGGTTGGTATTTTGATTGGATGTCCTACTTGTGGTTGAATGCCTTTGGTTGTGTATTGGTCATTGTATTGGCCACAATTACTCAAATATTTGATAACTTCTTGGGCAACAATACTATAAAGGAATAAAAAAACCCACTTCAAAAGTGGGTCTTTTACTATCTTGATATAAATATCAATTACATCTTAGCCCATTCTTTTAAGGAATCTTTGTTCATTTTAACATAATCCTGGTTACCTGCAGCTTGTGCAGCGGCCAAAGATCTTTTAGCAGCTTCGATAGCGGCTTCCTTATCTCCCATTTTGGCATAAATCAAAGACTGGGTACGCATCATCCAATAGGCACTTCCATCACCCATTTCAACAGCTTTGTCGACCCATTCCTTGGCCTGTTCCATATTCACTCCCTCAGAGAAATAATAGGAACCTGCGGCAAAGTAGTCATTGGCTTCGAGGTCCTCTTTGTTTGCCATGGTCTCTTGAATGCTTTTCATCGCTTTATCAACCGTGGGAACCACAAAGTCGACTCCAACATAAGTGTTCTCCCACATAATGCCCAAAGTAGCACCATTGTTATATAGGTCATCTATAGTTATGGTAAAGGACTCAATGGGCATTGGTACTTCCATGGTTTCAACTTTTACCGTCGCAGCGACCTTGGATGCATCCCATTCCTGTGGAGTGCCCCAGTTTTCTGTATCAGTATAAAAGAAAACTTCCCAAACAGCCTCAGCTGGTCTGGTGTAAATGGCATAACTTCCTGCCTTGAGTTCTTTTCCTTTAACGGTTACATCATCACTAAAAGTGATTACTGTGTTTTGATTGGCTCCTGTTCTCCAAATAGCGCCATAAGGAACCAAGTCACCAAATACTGTTCTACCCCTCATGGCAGGGCGAGAATATTTAACGGTAACATCGGTCAATCCAACTTTTTGTTCCAAAGTGGAAAATGGACTAGGTGCTGGCGTTTGTATTTGTGCTTCCAAAGAAACACACGTTGCCATTGTAAATAGTAAGAGTGCAAATTTTTTCATAGTTGTAATATGTATTAATTGTTCAGCAAAGCAAAATTAAGATAAAGCGATGCCCTATTTGTTAATTAAACCATAAAACAAAAATAGCAAATAAAAGACCTTGATTTAATTTTTGTTTAACTTTTTAATATTTTTCTTAAACATTTTACTGTTATCTTTGCATAAATTCATTTAGATGCAACTCTATCAGTTAAAATCAAAGCAAATATTTCCCATAAGCAAAAAAGAAGCTTGGGATTTCCTTTCGGACCCTAAAAATTTGGCGGTTATCACTCCGCAGCATATGGGTTTTCATATTTTGGCGGGTGCCGACAGACCCATGTTCCAAGGTCAGGTAATACAATATATTGTAAAACCATTCCCTTTGATCTCCACAAAATGGGTTACCGAAATTACCCATGTAAAAGACGGTGAATACTTTGTGGATGAGCAGCGTTTTGGTCCCTACTCCCTTTGGCACCATAAACATTTTTTAAAAGAGGTTCCCGAAGGTGTGGAAATGGAGGATATTATCGACTATAAATTACCCTTTGGCTTTTTGGGACAACTGACACAACCCCTTTTGGTAAAAAATCAGTTGCAGAAGATTTTTGAATTTAGGGAAAAGAAGCTAGCCGAGTTGTTCGGCCAAGTGGATGGAAAAGAGAATTTTTTAAGCATTAGAAAAGTATAACATGAAAAAGAATATATTATTGATCGGTGGCTCTTATGGAATTGGATTGGAAATGGCCAAGAAGCTTTCCAAAGACCATCAGGTATATGTAGCCAGTCGAAGTAATAATGAACTTTCAGGTATGGACGTCACCCACATTTCTTTTGATGCCCTGACCGAGGATATCTCCGAAAAGGCAATTCCCGAAAAATTGGACGGCTTTGTATATTGCCCTGGGAGCATCAATCTGAAACCATTTAAAACAATGGGTGTCGATACCATTCAAAACGATATGGAAATCAATTTTATCGCTTTGGCAAAAACGGTAAAATCCATCATCAACAGAATGAACGAAGGTTCAAGCATGGTATTTTTCAGTACCGTGGCCGTGGGAACGGGAATGCCTTTCCACACCAGTGTTTCAGCGGCAAAAGGAGCTATCGAGGGATTTGCCCGTGCACTGGCGGCAGAATACGCACCAAAAGTTAGGGTGAACGTTATAGCCCCTTCCCTGGTGGATACTCCCTTATCGGAGCGACTGTTGAGCAATGACAAGAAAAAAGAGATGATGGCCGAAAGACACCCAATGAAAAGAGTCGGTAACTCAGCGGATATTGCGAACATGGCTACCTTTTTGCTGGATTCCGATAATTCATGGATCACAGGACAGGTTATTGGAGTGGATGGCGGAATGTCCAGCTTAAACGTAAGTTAATGAAAGATAAAGTCATTGTTTTTTGGTTTAGACGTGATTTGCGGTTGGATGATAATGTCGGATTGTACCAAGCACTGCAAAACGATGTTCCTGTATTGCCGATATTCATTTTTGATACCGAAATACTTGAAAACCTCCCAAAAAATGATGCTAGGATTACCTTTATCCATGAGCAGCTACAAAAAATAAACAATCAGCTCCGCACAAACCATGATGGCGGAATCGCACAGTTCCACGGTAAGCCCAAAAAGGTTTTCCAACAATTATTGGAAGACTACACTGTTGAAGCTGTCTACACCAATCACGATTACGAACCATATGCCAAAAAGCGGGATGGTGAAATAAAATCCCTTTTAGAGGAAAACGATGTGCAGTTCAACACCTTTAAGGATCAGGTGATTTTTGAAAAAGACGAAGTGGTAAAGGACGACGGAGACCCTTACGTAGTGTACACCCCATTTATGCGAAAGTGGAAGGAGAAGTTTAACCCTTCCATACACCTGGTGGAGTATGATACGCTTAACGACCTTGGTAAAAACTTATATCAGGCCAACGACTTGCCACAAGTATCTCTAGAAGAGATGGGGTTTGAGGAATCTTCCATAAAGGTTCCCGAATGTACGGTTACTTCCGATTTGATTCAAAAATATGAGGATACACGGGACTATCCCGCCAAGGAAAAAGGGACTTCCCGACTAGGTCCACATTTACGTTTTGGCACTGTTTCCATTCGGAAAATGGTTAAAAAAGCCATAAATGAAAAGAACGAGACCTTTTGGAACGAGCTTATCTGGAGGGAGTTTTTCATGCAGATTCTCTGGCATTTTCCACATACTGTAAATGAGGCCTTTCGATCTAAGTACGACAGAATCGAATGGCGGAACAATGAAGAAGACTTTGAAAAATGGAAAAATGGAAAAACAGGCTATCCTTTGGTGGATGCTGGAATGCGCCAGTTGAATGAAACAGGTTATATGCACAATCGGGTCCGTATGTTGGTCGCCAGTTTCCTTTGCAAACATCTATTGATCGATTGGCGCTGGGGCGAGGCCTATTTTGCCGAAAAACTCCTGGACTACGAAATGGCCAGTAATGTTGGCAATTGGCAATGGGCAGCAGGCAGCGGAGTGGACGCCGCCCCGTATTTCAGGATATTTAACCCAACCACACAGATCAAAAAATTTGATAAGGACAAGAAGTACATCAACAAATGGGTGGAAGACCTTCAAGAATTGACGTATCCCGACCCCATTGTTGATCATAAATTGGCCCGTGAACGATGTTTAAAAACCTATAAAGAAGCGGTCAGTTAAAGCTTTTTCGTTAATTTTAGTTTTCTGTTGAGACAGTTTTGCTTTATCTCGAAATAGCTTGACCGATCCAACAGGACATAACTAACTCAAAACCTTTAAAATGAAGAAGTTTTCAACCTTACTCCTTTTGGGATTGATATCGCTGAACCTATCGGCCCAAAAGATGACCAAGGACAAAAAAGCCGTCGTTGCTTCGGTAGAAAAGCACAAAGAAAATCTAATTAAAATCAGCGATTCCATTTGGGCACTGGCCGAAACCGCTTTTGAAGAATCCATTTCTTCAAAATTACTTGCAGATTATGCCGAAGAAAACGGGATGACAGTCACCCGAGGCGTGGCCAACATTCCAACTGCGTTTGTAGCCACTTATGGCTCCGGTTCTCCAGTAATCAGTGTATTGGGCGAGTTTGATGCCCTTCCAGGCCTTTCGCAGAATACCGTTCCAACCAAAGACCCAAGGTTTGAGGGCGAACCTGGACATGGATGCGGTCATAACATGTTCGGTGCTGCCAGTTTGGGAGCTGCCATTGCGATTAAAGAACAAATTGAAGCCGGAAATATCAAAGGAACCGTGAAATTCTTCGGAACGCCGGCCGAGGAAAAATTCTTCGGAAAAGTTTGGATGGTAGAAGCTGGACTTTGGGACGATGTGGATGTTAATGTAAGTTGGCACCCTTCTGCCGAAATTGAAGCCGATGTACAGAGTGGATTGGCCTTAGTGGACTTTATGGTAGAATTCTACGGTCAGGCTGCCCACGCTTCCGCCGACCCTTGGAATGGACGTAGTGCCTCAGACGCCCTGGAATTGTACACTACCGGAATCAATTATTACAGAGAGCACATTAGACCGACATCGCGTATCCATTACCACATTCAAGATGGTGGACAAGTAGTGAACGTGGTTCCGGATTATGCCCGTTTATGGGTGAGGGTTCGTGACCCCAAAAGAGATGTTATGCTCCCAACGTTTGAACGCGTAAAAGCAATGGCCGAAGGTGCCGCTATAATGGCCAATGTGGATTATAAATACTCATTGATTTCTGGTATTTACGAAACTTTGGTCAACCGTGAAGGAGGAAAAATAATGCAGAACAACCTAGAGCTTTTGGGTCCTATTACCTATACCGATGAGGAAATCGCCTATGGTAAGGCCATTCAAGAAGCTACAGGAAAGCCACAAGTTGGCATGGATGGAGAAGTTCATCCCTTAAAAGAAACAGAAGAACTACCGGGCGGAGGCTCTACGGATGTCGGTGATGTTAGCTGGAATGTACCAAACATTAACCTTGGTGTTACCGTGGCACCAAAAGGAACTCCGTGGCACTCATGGGCCGTGGTAGCCTGCGGTGGAATGAGCATTGGGCACAAAGGAATGGTCTATGCCTCTAAAGCCATGGGAATGACCATGTTTGACCTTTTTGACGACCCTAAATCGGTGGAAAAAGTAAAAGAAGAATATAAGACCAGAAAAGGTGATGTGAAATATGAGGCCATGATCGATGGTCCACCACCGATCCCTGGTAAATAAACTGAATCACAATTTAATTGAAAAGCCTGCCAAAAAGCAGGCTTTTCAATCTTAAAATATAGAATTGCGCTATGAAAAATCCTGTTTTACAAACCTTTCCGTTAAGTTCTCCTTGGCAAACCTTGGATCCTTTTTTGTTCAGTGTGTACCATTTGGACCATTTTCCAAAAGGAAATGGCGACATGGGACCTGATTCTTCTTTGCTTAAAGGAAGAAATTTGGGAAGTGATTTTGATCCAACAAAAAAATGGCGCATGTACCACGGGCAGACCATCCCAGGATTTCCTTCTCATCCACATTGTGGGTTTGAAACTATAACCATTGTGAACAAAGGCTTTTGTGATCATTCCGATTCCTTGGGAGCTGCTGGCAGATTTGGAAAGGGTGATGTTCAATGGATGACCGCCGGAAGAGGTGTACAGCATTCCGAAATGTTTCCGTTATTAAAAGATGATGAGGAAAACACATTGGAATTGTTTCAAATCTGGTTAAACCTACCGAAAACCGGAAAATTTGTAGACCCCCATTTTAAAATGCTCTGGAACGAAGATATTCCAGTTGTAGAAGAGGAAAACGCTAAAATCAAAGTGGTTGCCGGTAAGTACAAGGAGGTGAAACCAGTGGCTCCTGCTCCCGATTCTTGGGCCGCCAACCCAGAAAACGAAGTGGCTGTTTGGAACATTCATGTAGATGCAGGTTCAGAATATGCGTTGCCCAGTGCAAGCAACTCAGTTAACCGTGTACTGTATTTTTATGACGGTGATGAAATCCATATTGGCGAAAAAAAAATCCAACCTAACTTTGGTATCGTTTTAGACCCGACCCAAGATGTCCACATTAAAGTAGGCTCCAAAACTGCCCATTTTATGTTATTGCAAGGAAAACCTATTGGTGAACCCGTTGCCAAATACGGCCCATTTGTGATGAACACCCAAGCCGAAATACAAAAAGTGATGGAAAATTACCGCCTTACCCAATTTGGCGGTTGGCCTTGGCCACACCCAGATAATGTGCACGATAAGGATAAAGGCCGTTTTGCATTATACCCAGATGGGAAATTGGATATGAAAAAATAATTCTTTTCTTACAGACATTGCTCTTATGTATATTACTTCAATATTTTGAGGGTTTTTAAATAGAATTCTTTATAAATTGAAACCGTGCCATAATATGTATTGAATATAAGCTAACCTACTCTGTTCAGGCTGTAAAATATTATATGAAGACCCCCGGTTTATTGATTTACCCTACCATTCTCTTTTTCTTATTGGTGCACATCTGTGCTGCTCAAACCAAGGAAATAGATAGCCTTCGGAACTTACTGGAAACTGCCGATGATACTACTCAAGTAAACCTATTAAGGCTTTTAGGGATAAAATTCAGATTTATCGATAAAGAAAATGCCGTAGCCTACGGATTGCAAAGTTTGGAAAAATCAAAAGAAATCGATTTTGCTACCGGTAAAGCCAATGCGCTCTACTCCCTAGGCCTTACCCATGGGATGACGGATAATTATGCACGTTCCCTGGAGTATTTGAACAAATGCCTTCCGGTGGCGAACCAAAATAAGGATCATAGCATGGTTTGCGATATATACAATTCACTTGGAATCGTATACAAACGTATCGGGGATTATCCCACAAGTCAGGAAAGCTATCTAAACAGCCTTAAAATAATTGATTCGTTCGACCTGGAAAGAAATGCCGCTTCCGTTTACAACAACTTGGGAGTTTTATATGACCTGATGGATGAAAAGGACAAGGCCATTGCCAGTTATAAGAAGGCTTTGGAAACTTACAACGGGCCAGATCGCGAGGCCATGCAGAACGACGTTGAGGCAAATATAGCCGTAATGGATTTTACGGATGGCAACTACCGAGCAGCTCTGGACAAGTTTTTAAAAATAGTCCCGTATTGGGAACAACAAAAGAACAACATTAAATTATTCGACCTTTACAGCAATATTGGTGATTGTTACCTGCAGTTGGAACAATGGGAATTATCCCAAGAATACCTTTTGAAAGCATTGGATTTAGCTAAACAACTTTCCCTTGAACAAGGAAAGGCAGTGGTGTACTATAATTTGGCCAATCTGATGTTCCATCAAAAAAAATTCGATCGTGCCATAGTGTATTCCAATAAAAACATTGAGGTATTGAAAGGCCTACAGGGAGCCTATGAGAAAAAACGGGAAGCGCACGAAAAAGCATTTGAAATTTATAATGCCCTGGACCAATTCGAAAAAGCGATTTTTCATTTAAATCAGACCATGGCTTACAAGGATAGCCTTTTGAATGAGACCAAGGTCCGGGAAATTCAAAACCTTGAGGTAAAACGCGAAGTTTATCTAAAGGATAAAGAAATTAAAGAAAATGAATTGGAATTGGAATTGCTGAACACCAAGGTTGAATCGAACAAAAAACGCATCATCTATCTTGCGATCATTTCCACTTTATTCATGCTTTCGGCCAGCTTACTATATTTTCGTTACCGCAACAAACGGAAATCAAATACGGTCCTTAGAGAAAAAAACACATTGATTTCCGAGCAAAAACAAGTTATAGAGGAAATGAACGTGGAATTGGAAAAAAGAATGCTGAGGGCCCAAATGAACCCTCATTTTATCTTTAATTCCCTTAGTTCAATTCAACACCTAATCAACTCGGACAACAAAAAAGGAGCTCTCATATATCTCAGCAAATTTTCAAAACTACTACGGCAAGTTTTAGAAAGCTCCATAAACGTGAGCCTGGCATTGCGGGAAGAAATTGAGCTCTTAAAAATATATGTTGAATTGGAAGCCCTTCGTTTTGATGATTCCTTCAGCTATTCCTTTGATGTTGATAAAAATTTGGACATCGACAAATATGAAATTCCCATGCTTTTGGTTCAACCTTACATTGAAAATGCCATTGTTCATGGCTTGATGCCGAAAAAAGGTTCGAAACACCTGACCATTGCTTTTAATGACAAAGCAAATCATATTGAATGTATTATTGAAGACAACGGTTTGGGGATTATAAAGTTCAACAACGCGAACGATGACAATAGGATATCCAGGGGAATGTACCTTACAGAAAGAAGGATTAATGCATTGAAGAGTTTTTCAAATCAGGATTTGGTAAAAGTGGAAAACTTAAACAACAATACGGGTACGCGGGTGACCATACTGATTCCAAAGGATTAGTAAATAATATTACAACCTCACTATATTGGCTCCTATGGCACGTAAGCGCTCATCTATATTTTCATAACCACGATCTATCTGCTCAATATTATGTATAGTGGATGTACCCTTAGCGGACAATGCAGCGATCAAAAGGGATACTCCTGCCCTAATATCGGGTGATACCATCGTTGTGGCCTTCAAAGTGGATTTAAAGTCATGACCAATAACTGTGGCACGATGGGGATCGCAAAGAATTATTTTTGCTCCCATATCAATGAGTTTATCCACAAAAAACAAACGGCTCTCGAACATTTTTTGATGAATGAGCACTTCCCCCTTTGCCTGAGTGGCCACAACCAAAATAATGCTCAACAAATCAGGAGTAAGCCCAGGCCATGGTGCATCGGCAATGGTAAGGATAGACCCGTCGATAAAATTTTGTATTTCGTAACCCTCTTCGTGCTTTGGAATAAAGATGTCGTCGTTCTTGCTTTCTAGGGTAATTCCCAATTTTCTAAAAACAGTCGGAATTTGACCTAAATCGTCCCAACTTACATTTTTTATGGTAAGTTCACTCTGTGTCATGGCGGCCAGACCTATCCAACTACCTATCTCGATCATATCGGGCAACATGGTATGTTCGGTTCCTCCCAAGGAATCCACCCCTTCAATTTTCAATAAGTTAGATCCAATGCCGGTGATCTTTGCCCCCATGCGATTCAACATTTTGCATAATTGTTGCAAATAAGGTTCGCAGGCAGCATTGTAAATTGTGGTTGTTCCTTCCGCCAGAACAGCGGCCATAACAATATTGGCAGTACCTGTAACCGAAGCTTCGTCCAACAACATGTAGGTTCCTATGAGCTTATCGGCTTCTACACCATAAAAATGTTCTTCTTTGTTGTAACGGAACTGTGCTCCAAGTTTTATAAATCCTTCAAAATGGGTATCCAATCTTCGCCTTCCGATTTTATCGCCACCAGGTTTCGGAATGTATCCTTTACCAAATCTTGCCAATAATGGTCCAACCAACATAATGGAACCCCTAAGTCCGCGACCATCTTCCTTAAACTTTGCGGATTGCAGGTAATCCAAATTGACATCGTCTGCCTTGAAGGTATAGGAGCCCTTGCCTTTCTTTTGGATTTTAACCCCCAAATCCTCAAGAAGGGCAATCAATTTATTGACATCTACAATGTCGGGTATATTGTTTATGGTGATTTTTTCTTCTGAAAGCAATACGGCACAAAGAATCTGCAGTGCTTCGTTCTTTGCCCCTTGAGGCGTAATTTCACCATGCAACTGGTGTCCGCCCTCTATTCGAAATGTACCCATTTATTCCTTTGGAATTTAGTATCGTTTTTTGCGACTTCTTTGTCCCTTTTTACCGCGGTTACTGCTGGACTTGGACCTGCTCGGTCTGTTCTTTAGGAACTGTCCGCTTTCCGTCAAACTCTCATCGCTTTTGGCCAAATCAATCTGTCCATCGCTCAATTCCTTTAAGTGATTGAATATCACAATATCTTCAACCGTATCCTTGTTCCAGGTCAAATAACATTTTTTCATGTGGTTGGCAATGGCATATTCCAAACCAGATCTCTTATCACCTTCTTCCCACTTTACGGCCACATCGATCATTCTTTTGATGTTGTTACCATAAAAACGGTATTTCGGATGGTTTTGCGGGTAATCCAAAGGTTCTGGGCGTTGTTGCAAAACCTCTTTTGAGGTAATGGGGAAAGGGGAATCCACGTCCAATTTAAAATCGGCCATAATAAACAACTGGTCCCAGAGCTTATGTTGGAAATCTGGAACATCCCTTAAGTGGGGCTGTAAATTTCCCATTACACTGATGATGGACTTGGCCACCCTGTTTCGTTCATCACGGTCTTCTATGGTAACTGCATAGTCCACCATTTTCTGAAAATGACGGCCATATTCGGGAATAAAGAGTTTTGGACGCTCTGTATTATATTCTAGGTTGTATACTTCGTTCAAACTAATGTGTTTAGAAATTTGATAATTGGAAAGTCAATACGGTAACGCCTGCAAATTAATAAAATTATGGCAAACAAAGGGTTTACAAAGAAATAATCCCTTCTACAACGGAAACTTCCTTGTATTTCAGGATAACTTCATCAGGATTCTGTAAATGAACCGTAATGGATAAGCTGGTATAAGTACCTTTTTTAGATTTTTTGGACTCTATAACGGCTCCGGTGTTGTCAAAAATCTCATGAATTTGAGAGATTCGCTCCTCGTCGGTTGGTACAATAAATTTGTAGAGGTAGTTGGATGGCCAACTCGTACTTTCCAACAATTTTCCCTTTAGCTTCTCGTAGAATTCTTCTGTATCCTTCTTATCCATACCTCAATTTTATACAAATATATGGCTTACCCATCAATTTTTTTTCCTTCCGGCGATTTCATTACTTTGTAGCATTAATTCAAGGTCTTTGGGCAAGAGTAAAGTAGTTATTACGGGAGCGCCCGGTACAGGGAAAACATCTATAGTAAATGGATTGGAAAGCAAAGGTTTCCATTGCTTTCACGAAATTATTAGGGACATGACCTCCAAAGCAAAGGAAGTAGGACAGTCCGAGGAATATATTTCCAACCCGCTTGTTTTTGTAGATGATGCGCTGCAATTCAACAAAGATTTGTTGAAGGGCAGAACTTCCCATTTCAAGGAGTCGCTCCATATTGATGCTCCCATTAGTTTTTTTGATCGGGGCATACCCGATGTGTTGGCATATATGGACTTTTTTGGTCAGGAATACGACCACTTTTTTATTTCACATTGCGAAGACCATAGATACGATTCGGTTTTTATTGTTCCGCCTTGGAAAGAGATTTATGTTTCCGATAATGAGCGGATGGAAACCTTTGAAGAAGCAGAGAGCATTCATCATTCCTTGATGAAAGTCTATACACAATTTGGCTATAACCCCATCGAAGTGCCAAAAGATGAAGTCCTGAATCGGATTGATTTTATTTTGGAAACACTTAAAAATTTATAGTGCAAAAGGACATCACAAGCATTTTAAAACAATTTTGGGGGTATGATGATTTCAGAGGATCCCAAAAGCAGATCATAACCACAATTCTATCTGGGCAAGATGTTTTGGCCCTGATGCCTACAGGCGGTGGTAAATCCATTTGCTACCAATTGCCGTCACTGGCCGTGGAGGGTATCTGCATTGTGGTTTCCCCTTTGGTGGCACTCATCCAGGATCAAGTGGCCCAATTAAAAAAACGAGGTGTCAAGGCCATTGCTTTAACGGGGGGTATACCGCCAAGCGAGTTGAACGATCTTTTGGACAATTGTCTGTATGGCAACTATAAATTCTTGTACCTGTCCCCCGAACGCTTGCAACAAACCATTGTTAGGGAGCGGATTCAACAAATGAACGTTAATCTCATTGCTATTGATGAAGCCCATTGTATTTCCCAATGGGGAAACGATTTTAGACCGGCCTATTTAGAGTGTTCCATTTTAAAGGAACTCGCACCCAATACTCCAATGATTGCCTTAACGGCAACAGCCACACCAAGAGTTGTAGATGATATTGTGGAGAATCTGGAATTGGAAAATGTCCGTGTTTTTAAGGATTCCTTCTCTCGCTCCAACATTAATTTTAGAGTAAAACGTTCCGAGGACAAACTGTACCAGCTCAATAAGTACATGGACAAAATTCCAGGAAGCGCCATTGTATATGTCCGCTCCAGAAAAATGTCCATTTCGTTGGCCAACTTTTTAATCAAGAAAGGTATTTCAGCCTCTTTTTTTCACGGTGGTATTCCAAAATCGGATAAAGAAGAAAAACTTAACCTTTGGTTAAGCGGAAAAGTTAGGGTAATGGTTGCCACCAATGCGTTTGGCATGGGAGTGGACAAACCAGATGTTCGTTTGGTGGTACATTACCATATACCGGATAGCCTGGAAAGTTATTTTCAAGAAGCAGGAAGAGCTGGGCGTGACGGGGAACAGTCAACCGCTATCATCATAACTTCAAAAGAAGACAAAGATAAGGCCAAACAACAATTTTTGTCCACCTTGCCCGATGTAACTTTCGTGAAACAAGTATATTCCAAGCTCAACAATTATTTTCAGATATCGTACGGCGAACTTGTTTCCGAACCAATGGCTTTTAAATTCAATGAGTTTTGTAAGCGCTACGAGTTCAATGCGAATATGACCTTTAATGCTCTCCGTATTCTTGACCAAAATTCAGTGCTATCGCTTGCCGAGAATTTTAAGGAAAAAACTACACTTCAATTTATGGCCTCCAAGGCCGAGATCTTCAATTATCTGGACAAAAACAGGAAAACAGCTCCGATAATCCAAACAATTTTAAGAACCTATGGGGGCATAACCGAATACGAGACCAAGATCAATCTGTATATGCTATCCCAAAAAACAGGGACAAGTGAGGAAAGGTTAAAACAGCTGCTGCAACAACTGGCCGATGATAATATCGTGGAGTACCAAAACATTACTTCTGACCTGGAAATCACTTTTTTGGTACCACGGGAAGATTACCATACCATTAATTTATTCGCCAAAAAAATAAAGGACTTTAATCAGGTTAAACAAAATAACATGGCGGCAATGTTGGGATATATTTCGAATAAGAAAGTATGCCGTAGCATTTACTTGCTGAATTATTTTGGAGAAAAAAATGCGGAAAAGTGCGGCACATGCGATATTTGCACCAAGAAAGAGAAAGTGACCTCTCCGTACGATTTGGAGAAAAGAATCATGGAACTCTTGGAAATCCGTCCCCACACATCCCGGCAGCTGGAAAAAGAAATGGGGACCGATGAAAAACAACTTTTGAAAACATTGGAAAGACTACTGGAAGATGAGTTGGTCTCCCTAAACTTTAAGAATGAGTACATCAAGAAATAACACATTGCGAATCGTATTTATGGGCACCCCCGATTTTGCCGTGGGTAGCCTAAGGCGGCTTTTGGAAGCTAACTTTAATGTAGTTGGCGTTATTACCGCACCAGATAGGCCTGCAGGACGTGGCCGTAAGGTTCAGGAATCGGCCGTAAAACAATTTGCGGTCAAGCATAACTTAAAGGTGTTGCAACCCACCAATTTAAAAGATGAAGCTTTTTTGGAAGAGCTCAAAAGCTTGGATGCCAACTTACAAGTGGTAGTTGCCTTTAGAATGTTGCCCAAAACGGTTTGGCAAATGCCCGAGCACGGCACCTTTAATCTTCACGCCTCCCTCCTGCCCCAATATCGCGGTGCAGCACCCATCAACTGGGCGATAATAAATGGAGAAACTGAGACTGGCGTAACCACTTTTTTTATTGATGAAAAAATAGACACGGGCAACATTATCCTTCAAAAAACGGAAAAGATACTGCCAAACGACAGCGCAGGCACCTTACACGATAGGTTGATGGAACTTGGCGCTCATTTGGTGGTGGAGACCTGCAAGCAAATTGAAGAAGGAACGGTCACCCGACAAAAGCAGGATGAAAACCTTGAACTTAAACCCGCTCCAAAAATCCATAAGGACACCTGTCGAATTGATTGGGATGCCGGGATTGAGGACATTTATAACCATATAAGGGGATTAAGCCCCTACCCTGGTGCT
Source organism: [Muricauda] lutisoli (nom. illeg.) (assembly GCF_017313105.1). GTDB lineage: Bacteria > Bacteroidota > Bacteroidia > Flavobacteriales > Flavobacteriaceae > Flagellimonas > Flagellimonas lutisoli. Next base: position 1,307,029 of record NZ_JAFLND010000001.1, read on the forward strand.
TGGACCGAATTGGTAAATGGAGGAAAAGCCGAACCCATGAAGATTTTTAAAACTGAAATGGAACGGGCAGACCACAACTACAACCTTGGAAAACTGGTCGCAGATAAAAAATCGTTGAAGGTAGCCGTTAAGGAAGGATATATTTCCCTTCTTGAATTACAACTGCCCGGTAAACGAAGAATGCAGGTCAACGAGGTTTTGAATGGCCTAAATCTGGAAAATGAGGCGCACCTTCGCTAAAGCCTTGCTGTGATTGGGCTGGGAAAATTTGTCGTTTTTTTCCGACTTTATCAACAAACGTTTCAAGTTATCAACAAAATCCCCGATTTCCCTTGGTTTTACTTGCGTGAGTGGCAAATCCATATAAATTTGTTCAGCATTAAAATTATATTAACAACAATTAATTTAATTCCATTATGAACAAAACAGAATTAATCGATGCTATGGCAGCTGATGCTGGCATCACTAAAGCAGCAGCAAAAAAAGCATTGGAATCTTTCTTGGGAAATGTAGAAGGAACGCTTAAAAAAGGAGACAGAGTTTCCTTGGTAGGTTTTGGTTCTTGGTCAGTTTCTAGAAGAAGTGCTAGAGAAGGTAGAAATCCACAAACTGGGGCTACTATTAAGATTGCCGCTAAGAACGTTGTAAAGTTCAAAGCAGGTGCTGAATTGAGCAGTGCAGTAAACTAATCAATTATTTATTTAATATACGAAAGCACTCCTTTTGGGGTGCTTTTTTAGTTTAAAATGGCCTGTGTTTTTGTATATGTTGAATAATATGTTAAATTTAAATACAAGAAATCAGGTAAATGGTAAGTCAAAAGCCAAAAAAGGGGAATTTACTTGTAGCGGAACCTTCACTTACTGGAGATGTTTCTTTTAACAGGTCCGTTGTACTTATCGCCGAACACAACAATGAAGGTTCGGTAGGTTTTATTTTAAACAAGCCGTTGGACTATACCATTTGTGACCTTGTTTCGGATATTACCATTCCCTTTCAAGTATTTAATGGAGGGCCTGTAGAACAGGACAACCTCTATTTTATCCATAAAGTACCGGAACTCATTGAAAACAGCATCGAAATTTCCGACGGGATATTTTGGGGAGGTAATTTTGAGATGACCGTTGAACTTATCAATAACGGAACCATTACCGAACAAGATATCAGGTTCTTTTTAGGGTATTCCGGTTGGGGCACAAGTCAGTTAGATCAAGAACTTTCTTCAAAATCATGGGTGGTTTTGCCCAACGAATACGAAAGCGATATTTTGGAGAAATCGGCCAATGCCTTTTGGAAAGAAAAAATGGTGGAACTTGGTGGTGATTATCTTTTATGGTCCAATGCCCCAGAAAACCCCTCGCTCAATTAACCAATCCTTGCCTTTGCATTCAACTTACCGATCAAGCTCTTGGCCACTTTGGTATCATATTCTTTTTTTCTGTACTTGCTGATAGGCTGTATGCCCACAATGGAATTGGTAATGAACAACTCGTCTACTTTTTGAAGTTCGAAAGGAGATATTGAATCTTCAACCAAATCGTACTCTTCGGAGCCTGCAATGATTTTCATAAGGTTTTTTCTTATGATGCCATCCAAACATCCATCGCCCAAGGGCGGAGTCTTAATTTCATTGCCCTTTACTAAAAACAGGTTTCCGTTAATCGCCTCTACCACCTTTTTATCCGTATTTACCAATAAACAGTTGGCATAACCGTTTTCTTCAGCATAAACACTGGCTACCACATTCAAAATTTTATTGGTGGATTTTAGATTGGAGAGCATGTCCTTGTTCACATAATAGTCCTTGAACAATTCTACTTCATAGTCATCTTCATTCAGAATAAAGAAAGGAGATTCCATTGGATTGGTCTCAATTACGTATGACACGTCGTTGGTGCTTGGAGTGTACAAGCCACCTTCGTTTCTAAATACAGTCAAACGTACACGGACCGCACCGTTTTGCTGATTGTTGGATGCAATGGTCTTCTTGATCTCCTCCTCCAAGAACTCCAAGGTAAACTCCATTGGGATTTCCATCCTCAGAATACGCATGGAAGCCATCAATCTAAAGTAGTGGTCTTCCCAAAAAAAGAGGGTTCCATTTACGTAACGAACCGTTTCAAAAAGTGCATCGCCATATTTGAAAGCCCTGTTGTTGTGGGTAAAAATCGCTTTATCCTCTGCTAAAAGTTCTCCGTTACAATTGACCATAAAAAAGTCCCGATTTTAATCGGGACCAAAGATACGGTTTACTTGAGAATAAGACTAGGTCGAACCAAGAACCTGTTTAAGGTCCGAAACCTGGTTTTCCCAGAGCATCTTTGCTTCGTCCACCTCATCTTCTTCAGCAAAGTCTGTTATGAACAAGGATACATCCTTGGTTATTTCATCAACTATAATCCGCATTTCAAAAAAGGAATCATCCTCATTTTCTTCCCATGCCAACTTCACAAATTCCTCACTCTTACGTTTAAGCATTTTTGCTCTCTCTTCTGCACCATCCCAAATAAACGTGAATATTTCCCCACGGGAATTAACGTTGTCGGCATACCATTCAGATAGTCCCGAGGGCGTGGAAATATATTGGTAAAGCAACTGAGGCGAAGCCTGGATTACGAACTCCAGTTCAAATTTAACCTTATCACTCATTGTCGTGTTCTTTAAATCGTTTTTCAACTTTAGTATAGTTTGGGAAGATATAAAAATAAATATCAAATAATAAATTAATAATGAATTTTGATTCAGCGAAAATTTAAACATATATTTGCACCCGCTTAACAAAATCACGGCGAGGTAGCTCAGCTGGTTAGAGCGTCGGATTCATAACCCGGAGGCCGGGGGTTCAAGTCCCCCTCTCGCTACGAATATCAAAGTCATTTAGCTGTTTTTCAGTTGAATGGCTTTCTTTTTTTCTCCGTATTCTTTTTTTCCTAACTTCAAGGTTTTAAACCAACCTCGAATGAATTATTTTAAAAAGCTGGGAACCGGCAATTTGCTCATGTTGATCTTATGTGCGTTGATCATACTGGTGGCAGAATACCTGTTTCTTAACGGCAACCAAAAACATGGTCTCTTTGTGGGTCTTTGGGCACCTACACTTTTAGGCGTTATGATTTACCTAAAACTTGTGGACAATGACAGCAAATGATATCGTTTTATGGTTCTCTGTTGTTGTTATTGTAGTGGTCGCTATATGGGCCATATTAATGATACGCGCATACAACAAAGCCAGTAATAGGAAATAAGTGAATTAACTCTTAACACATTCAAAGATAAGGCCACATAGAAGTGGCCTTTTTTGTTATCCTTTCTTTCCGGTATTTAAAATTTGCAGCATGTAGGTTACCTGCCCATTTCCAAATAGTAAAAGCCATATACGGGAACATAATCCAGAAATATATTGATATATTTATAAAACACTAACAATCAATACACTATAAATGGTGAGAAAATTATACCTCATATATATTCTGTTCCTATCCATTTCCTATGTATACGGTCAGGATTATAAATCACATTTTGAATATGAAAATTTGAATCCATCGGCAGCAATTGTGGAAACACAAACCATTGACTCTCTTACCCAAATGGAAAAAGTCGTGCTCAACGGGTTCGATTCCAAAATCCCCTTTTATCACTTTATAAATAAAAGAAATTCAGAAAATAGATATGCCATATTGATACATGGCCTGGGAGGCAATAAAGATTATTGGGTTAATCCTTCCATGCCCTATTTACAGTATACCAAGAACCTAACAGCAATAAAAGACTCCCTTTTGCTGCATGGGTTTAACCTGGTGATACCGGACGCTAAATTCCATGGTGAAAGGTCCTATGAATTAAACTTTAGAAACCCAGGTTCTTTGCCCCCCATGCGTTCAAAAAATATAGAGGACGCAGAAAGCATGTACGATTTATATTCATCAAGTGCTAAGGAGATCCGATTAATAATGGATTACCTGGAACAAAGCATTCAAGACCAAAAAATAAAATTCAATTTGATAGGCTATAGCATGGGTGGTGCTATTTCATTGATGTTGAACCATGTTGATCATAGAATCCATTGTGTAGTTGCCTGTGTACCGCCAATGTCCAGGCCATACTCGGAAATTGTTGGACTGAATTGGCCTAAAGGCATAGCCGATAAATTGAAGGCCATCAGCCCACTTTATAGCGTAGCCGATCAAAATGCTCCCGTAGCCATGTTGATGGGAAAATCCGATTTTTTTATCCCTGAGGATGAAGCCAAAGCTTTTTACGGCAATATAAAGATGGAAGACAAGGAACTAAAGTTTTACGATTCCGGTCATGAACTCCCCGATGCCTATGTTGATGATGTAATCCAATGGGTATTGGAGCATAATTAGGATTAAACCTGCGGTTGATAACAAAGTTTAACCTTGTCTACGTATTGATTCATACGTGTTCACTGACCCAGCAAACCCCTTATTTGGAAGATAGGTTAAACCCAACATTAATTTGTGCCATAATTGGAAAAAAACCTCCATTTCCCTTTGTATCAAAATAATACTGTGGGCCAATATCAAACAGAAAATGTATTTTACCATACGTTCGTTGCAGCCCCCAAGTAGGGCCTATGGCAAAATCCGTTTTATCTGTTCTGATTACATTTTCTGTTAAAGGAAAAAATCTTGTTATTCCTCGGAGGGAAACATAATCACCTGAATTGTACGCTATGTTTTTACCTTTGGAAAGTCTCTTTTTTCTATTGTAGAACAATTTGTACTGTATGTCCACAAATGGACTCACTATATATACGAACCCATCACCCTGAATTTCAAGTTCTCTGTAAGAACCACCATATCCAATCCCAGCTGCTCCGCTGATTACAGAATAATCTCCTGTTTTTTTTTCATATTCCAGTGCAGGGTTGATAAAATTTATTCTAAAAATGTTTTCCAAATCATCTCCACCTTGCGATAAAACATTGCCAACAATAAAAAAAGCTAAGCAAATAACGTTTAATTTCATGTGGACTTTGTTTATGTTTATTGATTTGATGATATATTTTAGAGTTTTACATCAAGGGAAATTTCTAATCCATTAAAATACCATGTGCTTTAGAGCCTTGTCTTTTCTTACAATCTTTCCCTTTATTTCGCATATACTACTGGTAAAATTCTTCCATAAAGAAATGTAAATATCATCCACTCCACTATCTATAATTGATGGATTCCCCTTATGAACCAACAAATCACAATTTTGATCTGACAGAGTTTTATCGGGATATGATATTTCCCTTCTTTGTCTTACATTTAAAACACCATGAAGAACACCATATCCGAACGTATTGCCGATTTCCTGAAAAACTACCCTCCCTTTAATTCCATGGAGGCAAAACAGCTTGAGCATTTGTCACTTGAGGTTGTGATCATCCATAAAGAGACCAATACCATTGTTTTTTCCGAAAATGAAAATCCGCACCAGTATTTTTATGTGGTGAACAAGGGTGCCATAGCCTTGTCCAAGTCGGGCTCAAGTCAAATATTGGATATATGTGACGAGGGCGATGTTTTTGGATTAAGGCCCTTGCTCGCGCATGAGAGCTATAAATTAGAGGCCAAGGCTTACGAGGAGACCATTCTTTACGCTATTCCAATCAAAGACTTTAAGCCCTTGGCATTGGAAAATAAACGAATCGGAAACTTTTTGATAGAAAGCTTTGCTTCCAATACCGGTAACCCCTACTCCATTAAACACCGAGGAAAATTGTACGGTGTAAATACCGAGGCGGAGCAATACTCCACCAACAAAATATTGGATCTTCAACCCATTAAGTATTCCACTGACCTTATTACATGCAAGGAGGGCACCAAAATTAAAACCATAGCCAACAAAATGACCCAGTATAACGTAAGTTGCATTTTGGTGGAGAAAGATAATTTGCCCGTTGGGATCATAACGGACAAAGATTTGAGAAAAAAGGTTGCCACAGGACTGTTTCCCATTACAGGAGCCGCAAAAGCAATCATGTCCTCCCCTATAATCACATACCCCAAAGAACTTACACTGGCACAAGCCCAAATGGCCATGATGAAAAGTAATATCAGTCATCTTGTGCTAACAAAAGATGGTACTACGGATACGAAAGCCGTCGGAATCCTTTCCAAGCACGACATCATGGTGGCGGTAGGAAACAACCCAGCAGTGCTTTTAAGGGCCATTAAAAGAGCTACGGATGCCAAAAGATTACGTGCGATACGACACGGTGTCATGAATCTGCTACAAGGCTATTTAGATCAAAACATTCCATTGGGATTGGTATCCAAAATTATTTCTGAACTCAATGATGCATCCACAAAACAGGTTATTCAAATTGCATTGGCCAAAATGGAAGAGGAACCGCCAGCAACATTTACCTGGCTCAGCATGGGTAGTCAAGGCCGTGGGGAACAATTATTGAACACAGATCAGGACAACGCCATTATTTTTGAGGATGTACCAGAGGAAAAGTTGGAAGCTACCCGAAGCTATTTTTTAAAACTTGGGGAACGTATTTCCAAAATGCTCAATACCATAGGATTTGAGTATTGCCCAGCGGATATGATGGCATCCAACCGATCATGGTGCCATAGTTTAACGGAATGGAAAAAGGTCACTGCACATTGGATTCACAATCCGGGACCTGAGGAAATACTTCTATCCTCCATCTTTTTTGATTACAACGTAACCTATGGCGACAAATCGCTTGCCGATGAACTATCACACAGCATATTTGACCATGCCCGTAAATATCCCCAATTTTTTACGCACTTGGCCAGTGGAGCTTTACAAAATCCTTCCCCATCAGGTTTTTTTAGAGATTTTTTGGTGGAACAGGATGGAGAGCACAAAGACTTTTTCGATTTAAAACTACGTGTGCTCATGCCCATTATCGATGCTGCGCGGGTTTTAATTTTATCGCATTCCATCAAATCCATTAACAACACGGCAGAGCGTTATGAAAAGTTGGCCGAATTGGAACCCAACAACAAAGAACTGTACCTCGCGTGCTCATACGCCAGCAAAGCATTACTAAAATTCAGGACCAGACAAGGTTTGCTCCATAACGATTCGGGCAGGTACATTGCTTTGGACAAATTGAACAAGGAAGAGAAAATTAAATTGAAAAGAACCTTCAAAACCGTTAAGGAAATCCAATCGTTGATCGAAGTGAGGTTCCAAGTAAAAAATATGTTGCGCTAATGTGGCCGTTCTCCCCAAAAAAACAGCTGGAACTTCCCGATTTTTGGTGGGAGTACGAAGAGTATTTCAAAGAAAAGCTTCCAGAGGGTATCCATGACAACACTTTTGTGGTATTGGATACGGAAACTACAGGTTTTAGTTTGACCAGAGACCGTATGCTTTGTATCGGGGCGCTGAAACTACTGGACAACAATATTGTGGTCAAGGACAGCTTTGAGGTATACATTCAACAGGATCACTATGATTCGGAGAGTGCTGAAATACATGGCATTTTAAAGAAAAGTAAAAAAGGAAGTATCTCGGAACTTGATGCTTTGAAACAGTTTTTGGTGTACGCCAAAAACCATATTTTGGTGGGGCATCATGTTATGTTCGACATTAATATGATAAATGCTGCACTAAAAAGGAACGGGCTGCCCAAATTGAAGAACAGGACCTTGGATACCGAATCCCTTTACATAAGAACCTTATTGATATCCACCGTGGTGCAGCGCAAGGATAGGTACACGCTGGATGACCTTGCCAACAAATTCAGCATTTCCAGAAAAGACAGGCATACCGCTTTAGGTGACGCCTTTATCACCGCTATTGCCTTTTTACGAATCATTGAAAAGCTAAAACCGGAAAAAATAAAAGACCTCCTTAGATAAAGAGGCCCTTTATAATGTATTCAATATGGCCTATTTAAAGACTTTCCTTCATAATATTCTCCACTACTTCCGGATTCAACAAAGTTGAAGTATCCCCTAAGTTACTGGTGTCTTTGGATGCAATTTTTCTAAGAATTCTCCTCATGATCTTGCCACTTCGAGTTTTTGGCAGGCCTTCGGTAAACTGGATTTTATCCAACTTGGCGATAGGCCCGATGTGCTCTGTGATCAATTGGTTGATTTCCTTTTTCAGATTGTCGCGGTTCCGGGTTTCCCCTGTTTCCTTCAAAATAATGTATCCGTACAAGGCATTCCCTTTGATGTCGTGCGGGAAACCAACAATTGCGGATTCGGCTACGGCCGGATGCTCATTAATGGCATCTTCAATAGGAGCTGTTCCTAAATTATGACCGGAAACAATGATCACATCATCTACCCTACCAGTAATTCGATAGTAACCAACTTCATCCCTCAAGGCTCCATCCCCAGTAAAATATTTACCTTCAAAAGCCGAGAAATAAGTGTCTTTGTAACGTTGATGGTTACCCCAAATAGTTCTGGCGATTGATGGCCATGGATATTTGATGCACAACCTTCCATCCACTTGGTTTCCTTTAATTTCCTTGCCATCTTCATCCATAAGTGCCGGTTGAATACCTGGCATGGGCAAGGTAGCATAGGTTGGTTTTGTTGGTGTGGAAAATGGAATTGGCGAAATAAGTATCCCTCCTGTTTCCGTTTGCCACCAAGTATCCACAATGGGGCATTTCTTTTCTCCTACGTGGTCGTTGTACCAGTGCCAAGCCTCCTCGTTGATGGGCTCACCTACCGTACCCAGCACTTTTAAGCTGGAAAGGTCATATTCCGTGACGAAATCCAAGTTTTCCTTGGCAAGCGCCCTAATGGCTGTTGGAGCGGTGTAAAACTGGTTTACCTTATGCTTTTGCACCACATCCCAGAACCTACCAAAGTCTGGATAAGAAGGTACTCCCTCGAACATTACGGTTGTGGCACCATTGGCCAATGGTCCGTAGACAATGTATGAGTGTCCCGTGATCCAACCAATATCGGCAGTACACCAATACACATCTTCCTCGCGGTACTGGAATACATTTTTAAATGTATATGCCGTATACACCATATAACCTCCCGTTGTATGTACCATTCCCTTTGGACGCCCGGTAGATCCCGAAGTGTACAGAATAAACAGTGGATCTTCCGCATCCATGATTTCCGGTACACAATCGGAATACGCTTTGTCCAAAAGCGGTTGAATCCAAACATCGCGGCCTTCTTTCATGATCACCTTACCTCCGGTACGCTTGGTCACCAATACCGTATCAACATCCGGACAACTTTCCAAAGCTTCATCTACAATTCCTTTGAGGTCGATAACCTTCTTTCCTCGATAAGAACCGTCAGAGGTCAAAACCATTTTAGCACCACAATCGTTTATTCTCGTTGCCAATGCTGTTGAAGAAAAACCTGCAAAAACAACGGAATGAATTGCACCAATGCGTGCGCATGCCAATAATGCTATGGCCAAATCTGGAATCATGGGAAGGTAGATCACAACCCTGTCTCCTTTTTTCACACCCTTCTCCTTAAGTACATTGGCATATTTACAAACACGTTCATGAAGTTGATTGTAGGTGATGTGTTCTGCTTCTTCATTTGGATCGTTGGGTTCAAAAAGAATTGCAGTTTTATCCCCTCTAATGCGAAGGTGACGGTCAATACAGTTTTCGGTAATGTTCAGCTTAGCTCCCTTGAACCAACTAATCTCTGGCTTGGTAAAATCCCACTCCAATACAGAATCCCATTTTTTACGCCAGTGAAAGTGCTCTTCTGCAACTTCCTCCCAAAATCCTTCGGGGTTTCTAACGGATTTTCGATACACCTGAAAATACTCCTCCAAGTGCTTGATATGATAATTACTCATGTAACGCTACGTTTAGTTAATATGTAAATTATTTTCAGTTTCATTTTTTTATGGGTCTTTAGCCCAAAAGATCTTCAATATCGGAAATGACCTTTTTTATGGAAAACGGTTTGGTCATGTAACTGTCCGCCCCCATCTTTAACCCTTTTTCTACATCTTTCTCCTTACTCTTTGCAGATAGAAACACCACTTTGGTATGTGAAAGGTCTTTATTGTCCCTTACTCGTTTCAAGGTTTCATACCCATCCATTTCTGGCATCATAATGTCCAAAAGTATAAGGTCTGGTCTCTCCCTGTCCGATATTTCCAGGGCCTCGGTACCATCACGGGCAATAAATACTTCAAAATCCTTCTTTTTAAAGGCATATTCCAACGACATCACAATGTTGGGCTCATCATCCACTATCAGTATTTTTTTCTGCTTCATTGCTGTCTTGGTATTGAAAATATCATACGGGTCCCCTTCTTATATTCTTTATCCACAGCTATGGTCCCTTTATGGCTTTCCACTATTTTTTTACAAATGGCCAAACCAAGTCCACTACCCTGCGGCTTCTTTACATTTTGATTTTTTGATTGATAGAATTTGTCAAAGATGTAATCCTTGTCCTCATCGGGTATTCCCCTGCCATTATCTTTAATGGTAACCAAAACCTCGTTATCGAGGTCCTCCAACAGAATTTTGATTTTTCCGCTATGTGGTTCCGTAAATTTAAGGGAATTCGAGAGCAAATTCGTCAATACTTGCAAAATTCGGTCCTCATCATAGGCTGCAAACACCTTTACTTTTTTGGGAAATTTAATGTTCACATCTTTTTTTAACGCAATCGGCTCCACGCCTTTTATGGCTTTCTGAATGGTCTTGGACATATCGTGGTCGTCAATGTCCAATTCCGACCTGTTCCCCGATAGTTTCTCCAGATCCAGGATGTTGTGTATCAAGGTGTCCAACCGATCACTGTCCCTATTGATATTTTCGAGAAATCTATATCTAAGTTCGGGCGCCATACCTTCATCCTCTAAAACTTCCGAAGCGGCTTTTATAGAAGTTACTGGAGTTTTGAGCTCATGCGCCACCGTATCCAAAAACTCGTCCTTAAGCTTATCCTGAATACGGAGTTCTTCGTTTGCAGCTTTTAATTGCTGGGCCATGGCAGCAAGCTCTTCGGACTTCTCCCTAAGCAATTTATTGCTTGCTTTGGTCTCCTTGCTCTCTTCTAGAATATTGAGTACCTCCACTAAACTTATTGGTGTTTCCTTGGAAACTGAGGCCAGTAATATTTTTGCAGAAGCACTTCCGATACTTCCCGTCAGCAGCTTTTCCGAAAAGTTGATCAATCTGGCATCAGCTCGCTCTTCGGTTTCAGAGATGTTATATTTTTTATTGAAAAGACGCAAGGCCCTGTTGGTCCGTTGCTCTCCCAAAAATCTGTTCAATAATCGTTTGATATCGGCTACATAGGCCTCTCCCTTCCAAATAAACCCTCCCTCTTGGAGATTACCATAGTTTTCGTGATTTACGAACATCTCAGCATAATTACGCTCCCGGTAATTACCTTTGGTGCGGAGTGAAAACCCTACAAAAGTTAGAGTGTTGAAAGACATGCTCCATAAAAAGGCATTGCTTTCAGGTGTTAAGTAATCCAACCCGAACAGATGAGTTGGGCTCAACCAAGAATAACGAAACAGGCCATCTTCAACAAAATTTGCATTGGGCACGGCCTCTTGACTTATTATTGGTAAAAACAATGTGTAAAAAACAACTGCTAAACCAACCAGAATGCCGATTTCAGCGCCTCTAGCCGTTCCCCGTCGCCAAGTCAGCCCCAAAAAGAACGATGGTGCCAGCTGGGCAATGATCACAAAGGAAATCAACCCAATGGAATACAATGAGAGTTGGACAGAAAACCGAATGTAAAAGAAATAAGCGATGATTATTAAGAGGAAAATTGCAGCCCTTCTTATGTTTTTGATACGCTTGGTATTCTCTTCGGGATTTCCCTCTACCAAGGTTTTGATGAATCCGTAGGGAATTACAATGTTGTTACTTACCATAGTGGACAATGCCAAAGTAGATACAACTATCATGGAAATCACCGTGGTAAATCCACCTATAAAAACCAAAAGTGCCAATCCGTAATTGCTGTCCTGCAAGGGAAGCAAAAGCGTGTAATAATCGTGGTTTACGGTATCTGGCAAACTTATATTACCCGCCCAAGCGATAAAAATCACAAAAACGTTGAACAACAATAGGTATAATGGAAACAACCAAATGGCCTTACGTAGATCATTTTCATTATCATTTTCCACTACAGCCACATGAAATTGCCTGGGCAACAAGAAAATGGCAAAAAAGGAAAGACAAATGGTAAAAAGCCAATTGAACCCATTTTCCAACCCGCCAAAGGAAGTCAACTGTTTAAAGTTTTCTTGTAGACTGGCTTGGTTGTATAGATCCGTGGTTCCATCGAACAAATAAAATGTGATGTAAATTCCTATGGCCAAGAAAAAGGACAACTTTATAATGGATTCCACGGCCACTGTGGCAATAATACCTTTTTTATGTTTTGAAGTGTCTGTGGACAGTGTTCCATAAAAGGCAACAAATACGGCAATGAGCAAGGCAATGTAAAAGGTGGAATCATCAAAAAATCCTGTGGACTCATAACTTCCGTTGGATGAAATCAAGGAGAACGTCTCCGATACGGCCTTTAACTGCAAGGATATGTAAGGAATAATGGCGAACAAACAGGTCAAAGTTACCAACGCTCCCAATAGCCTATTGTTCCCATATCGCATCGATATAAAATCGGCAATACTGGAAATTTTATGCTGTTTGGAGATACGGATAACCTTCCGCATTACAACAATCCAAAGTGGCAAAGCAATTACTGGGCCCAAATAAACGGCCAAAAAACTTATTCCCGAACTGGATGCGATTCCTACACTTCCATAATAAGTCCATGCAGTACAATATACAGCCAAAGACAATGTGTAAACATAGGGATTGTTGACCCATTTGCTACGTTGGTTTTTTTCGGCAAAATAGGCTAATACAAAAAGTACGGCCAAATAGCATACAATCACCAATCCTACAGCAAAATTACTCATGGAACCGCTTTAAAATAATGTAGGCCAAAACAATGGAGAATAACCAACTGGAAAAAATAAAAACATAGAAGACGGGAAAGCCTAAAATTTCTGCATCACCATCAAAAATGGTAACAAATGGCACATTCCATAAAAAAAACAGAACTACGGAAATAAGTATCAATTTCTGTTGATGCCTTTTCTTCATTTTTATTTGCATGGTCGCTAAACTTAAAATTACAAAAAACGGTGCGGTAAAACCATACCACACCGCTTTTTCACAACCAACTAATTAATGTGACGATGCTTCACCCGCACCGCTGGGTATTCTTATATGCTCCACAATTTCCTGTACTTCTTCGGGCGGTTCGGGAGTAAACATATTTACCACTATTGCCACAATAAAGTTGACGATCATGGCTATGGTACCGAAGCCTTCGGGCGAAACGCCGAACCACCAACTTGCTTGAAGACCAGCAACTGCTTCTTTTCCTCCATCAAAAATTCCAAATTTGAATTTCAACATATAGAAGAGCATCAAACAGAGACCTACGATCATTCCGGAGATGGCCCCCTTACTATTCATCTTTTTATAGAAAATACCTAGGATGATGGCCGGAAAGAAGGATGCTGCAGCGAGACCAAAGGCCAAAGCAACCACCGCCGCCACAAATCCGGGCGGATTGATTCCGAAGTATCCTGCGATAACAACAGCTACGGCAGCTGAAAGACGTGCAGCCCAAAGCTCTGCTTTTTCGGAAAGGTCCGGTTTAAGTACATTTTTAATCAAATCATGTGAAACCGAAGAGGAGATTACCAGTAACAATCCAGCTGCGGTAGATAAAGCTGCAGCAAGTCCACCAGCGGCTATCAAGCCAATTACCCATGCCGGTAAATCTGCGACCTCGGGATTGGCCAATACCATAATGTCCCTATCAACGGTCAATTCATTCACTTCTGGAGAGGCGACATATTGAATTTTACCGTCCCCATTTTTGTCCTCATGTGCAATTAATCCAGTAGTTTCCCAACGACTGAACCATTCGGGCATTTTATCATATTCCTTACCGCTTACGGTTTCGATCAGATTGGTTCTTGCAAACACAGCCACCGCCGGTGCAGTAGTATACAAAATCGCGATAAACAGCAATGCCAACCCAGCAGATTTTCTTGCATCACGCACCCGTTTTACTGTAAAAAAACGAACGATCACATGAGGTAATCCTGCTGTACCGACCATTAAGGCAAGTGTAATGGCAAATACATCCACCAAACTTTTGGAGCCATCCGTATATTCAGCAAAACCAAGTTCAGTGGAAAGACCATCCAATTTATCCAAAAGATACGTTCCGGAACCATCGGATAAGGTACTTCCGAAACCAAGCTGCGGAACTGGGTTACCGGTCATTTGAATGGAAATAAAAATGGCAGGGACCATAAATGCGAAAATCAATACGCAATATTGTGCCACTTGGGTATAGGTGATTCCTTTCATTCCGCCCAGAACGGCATAAAACAGAACGATTACCATACCGATGACAACCCCGGTATTGATATCAACTTCCAAATATCTCGAAAATACAATACCCACGCCGCGCATTTGACCTGCTACATAGGTAAACGAAACAATCAGAGCACAGATAACGGCCACTATTCTCGCTGTTTTGGAGTAGTATCGTTCTCCAATGAAATCTGGGACTGTGAATTTCCCGAATTTTCTCAAGTAAGGAGCCAAAAGCAGCGCCAAAAGCACGTAACCCCCTGTCCATCCCATTAAATATACGGCACCATCGTACCCTGCAAAAGATATAATTCCGGCCATGGAAATAAAAGAGGCAGCCGACATCCAATCCGCTGCTGTGGCCATTCCATTGGCAAGGGGTGAAACTCCTCCTCCAGCAACATAATATTCTTTGGTTGAACCCGCTCGGGACCAAATTGCAATTCCTATATACAGACCAAATGATAATGCCACCAAGACATAAGTCCAAATTTGTACATCACTCATAATTTAATTTTTTGTGGGTTAATTAATCTTCGTCGTAGCCGTATTTTTTGTCCAATTTGTTCATAAGGCGTACGTATACAAAAATGAGAATGACAAATACATAGATAGATCCTTGTTGTGCGAACCAAAAGCCTAATTTGAATCCTCCAATACGAATATTGTTCAGGGCATCTTTAAAGATGATGCCCGCTCCATAGGAGACCAAAAACCATATGGCCAATAAAATGACCAGATATTTCAGGTTTTCTTTCCAATAGGCCGTGGCCTTTTTTTGTTTTTCTGACATAATTTGTTGGTTTGATTAGTTATAAATAAATCTGTGCTTGCAAAGTCACAACACCATTAGGGTCTCCAGTTCCAACTTTGGAATTGGCATATTCCAATGTTAATTTGGAATGATGGCCCGTCATAAACAGGTTGATTCCCAATCCAAATCTTGTAGCGTTGTCATCTATTGCGTCTATTGTTCTAGTTTGGTAAGATAAGTAAGGTTGCACCCTTGACTTATCCGAAGCGTCCGGAATCAGGTATCCCACGTGTCCATATACCATGTTTCCCGTACCATAAGGCCCAAGGTTGAAGTTACGACCATAATCGTTATTTTGAAATACCGCATAAGCAGTTATTGCGGAACCGTCCTCACCGAGGGGTGCATCATAAAAGGCATCGACAGCAAAAATGTTGACATTTTCACCTTCCAGGTTACCGGTTCCATCCATTGTCACGGCTCCATTACGATGTGTTAGGAAACCTGCCCCAACATTGAATACTCTTTTACTTCCGAGATAGGTTCCAACTTTGTAAGGAAGAAAATTGGATTCCTCATCCAAGAACTGATAATCGAAATAGCCCTGAATCACTTTACCCGCTTCTGCAGAACCCAGTAATTCTCTTCCCCGGTAAACGGCCCTGCCATTTGGTGTGGGGGCGTTATCGGCATCCAAGGTATTCGTAATGGCCTCGTTAAAGGAAACTCGGTACTGCAAACGCCCTACCCTTCCCTTTACATACACTCCCAAATGACGTGCAAATTGATCACTAAGTCCGAGTACCGCCCAAGACTGACGGTTATTGTCCAAAGTCATAAAATTGAGAGTGCTACTATTGTTCAATCGGGATATACCGTTCCAGTAATGAAGCCCGGTACCTACATAAAAATTCTCTGCAACTCTCCATTCACCCCAAAAAGCATGGTAAAACAGCTGTGAGGACTCTCCTTTTCCCGTTGGACTAAGGTTGTTACCGTTCAAACTATTTAAGCCAAAATGGGAAAGTATTAAGAATTTTTTATTCAACTGGGTAAAGCTCAACAATCTTGCCCGTCTTACGCTAAAGTTTGTAGTACTGACATCCTCAAGAACATTATCATTGTATTGGAACCAAAACTGCCCCCATGCGATCATACGAAGATATTTGGACCCGTCTTCGTTAAAATTAATTTTGAAACCTCCTGTATACTCAGTGTTTCCTTGTGAAAATGATTTTGGAATGAAAAACAGACAGCATGCTATTCCAAGTATTATCTTTTTCATTTCAGTTTGGATGTTAGAGCGTTATGTGCCGTACGAACATCCTAAAAATTTGATCTGAAATAAAAATCAGTATATATATGTGTTAATTTATTATAGTTAATCTTTGAATCTATCCCATTTAATCAACATAAACTTATCGCCCAACTCTGTTACCAACTGCCCCGCACCTTTAAGGTTTTCAGGATTTTGGAAGTATTTTTGAAGCTCTGTAAGGTTCAATATTTTATAGGTGGGATGGTATTTGGAATTGTAAGGCCGTTTAATGTTATATTTTCGAACCCAGTTCATAACGGAAACATGCGACACCCCTAAAATACGCTCGATTTCACGATAGGTCAATCCTTCTAAATACAGCTGCAGCGCCTTGTTCACGAAGTAATCATCAATCTGCTTGCCTAGTTTTGGCACCGTAAAGTAATAACTGCAAGACTTGCATTTGTAGCGTTGCCGCTCTTTGATTATTCCTGCTTTGGTAAACGCTGTGGATGAGCAATTTGGACAACTTTCCATGATTGATATACTTAATTAGCATAAATATATCAATTTAGCTCTAAATATTTGTTATTCTTCTAGCAACAAAAAAAGGGAATTGCTAAAATTCCCTTTATCTTATTGGTTAAATCACAATATTTGTTGTTTATTTTTCCAAATATGCTGTAACGTTTTCCAAAATACGATGTTGGAGGTTGGAAATATCACTTTTTACGAATTGCTCTCCCGTGATGTTTTCATAAAGCTCAATGTAACGGTTGGAAACCGACTCAATATATTCATCGGACATTTCTGGAACCGATTGTCCTTCCAATCCTTGGAAACCGTTGGAAATAAGCCATTGCCTTACAAATTCTTTGGACAATTGCTTTTGGGCTTCACCTTTTTCTTGACGCTCTTCGTAACCTTCCGCATAAAAGTAACGTGAGGAATCCGGCGTGTGGATTTCGTCGATAAGTACGATCTCGCCATCTTTGGTTTTACCGAATTCGTATTTGGTATCCACCAAAATAAGACCTCTTTTGGCTGCTATTTCGGTTCCTCTTTGAAAAAGGGCCCTCGTATACTTTTCCAAAACTTCATAATCTTCTTTGGAAACAATGCCTCGCTTTAAAATATCTTCTTTGGAAATATCCTCGTCGTGGTCTCCTTTTTCCGCCTTTGTTGCCGGTGTAATAATAGGTTCTGGGAATTTGTCGTTCTCCTTCATCCCTTCGGGCATGGGTACTCCGCAAAGCAACCTTTTACCGGATTTGTATTCGCGTGCCGCGTGGCCAGACATATAGCCCCTGATCACCATTTCTACTTTAAAAGGCTCACAGGCCTTGCCCACGGCAACATTAGGGTCAGGCGTGGCCATCAACCAATTGGGAACAATATCTTCGGTATCCTTCATCATCTTGGTTGCAATTTGATTCAGGATTTGGCCTTTATAGGGGATTCCCTTCGGCATCACCACATCAAAAGCGGAGAGGCGGTCCGTTGCAACCATAACTAAAACATCATTTTCCAGCGTGTAGACCTCTCTTACTTTTCCTTTATAAACAGATTTTTGCCCAGGGAAATTAAAATCCGTGGACATCAGTGTATTCATTCCCATAATTTTCTAGAATTGATTTTGGTGCTCTATGTTCTGATAGGCATCAATCACCTTTTTCACCAATTTGTGACGGATGACATCCTTGTCATCCAAATAAATAATGCTGATACCATCCACATTTTTCAAAATAAGCAAGGCTTCCTTTAAACCTGAAATCACCCTGCGCGGCAAATCAATCTGGCCCGGGTCGCCCGTTAATAAAAACTTGGCGTTCTTTCCCATACGGGTCAAGAACATTTTCATTTGGGCATGGGTGGTGTTCTGGGCCTCATCTAAAATCACAAAGGCGTTGTCCAAGGTACGGCCACGCATAAATGCCATAGGAGCTATTTGAATGGTACCGTCCTCAATATATTTTTCCAATTTTTCAGATGGAATCATATCACGAAGGGCATCGTACAAAGGTTGCATGTAAGGATCAAGCTTTTCCTTTAGGTCACCTGGAAGAAAACCAAGGTTTTCTCCTGCTTCCACAGCTGGACGCGTAAGAATAATACGCCTCACTTGTTTTTCCTTCAAGGCTTTTACCGCCAAAGCAACACCGGTGTAAGTTTTACCTGTACCTGCTGGACCTATGGCAAAAACCATATCGTCCTTTTTACAAGCATCCACCATACGCCTTTGATTTGCCGTCTGGGCTTTGATCAACCTGCCGCTAACACCGTGGACCAAGACATCTCCACTACTGGACGATGAAGTGTACTCCTCCTTGCTTGTACTGGTAAGCACCCGCTCGATCATATTCTCATCGAGCTTATTGTATTTGGCAAACTGCCCTGTAAGTTCATCAAAGCGTTTATCGAACTCTTCCAAAAGCTCTTCATCGCCAAACACCTTGATCTTGTTGCCCCTAGCTACAATCTTAAGTTTTGGGAAGTATTTCTTAAGCAGCTCAATGTTGGCATTTTGTTGCCCAAAAAATTCCTGGGGGCTGATTTCCGTAAGTTCAATTATCAGTTCGTTCAAAAATAGTGAGGTGTTACAGTTGTTTTTTGAAGAATTTTATTCTTTCTTTTTTGACTAATTTTACAAACAAACTTAATTAAAAATCAATTTGAACGCGGAAAAACATATCAACAGTATTGTATGCCAATTATAACTTTAACTACTGATTTTGGATACAAGGACCACTTTGTGGGTGCTGTTAAAGGGGCAATACTGAGCAACCTCCCCGATATTAGCGTTGTTGATATTTCGCACGCCATTAGCCCTTTCAACATTCAGGAATGTGCCTACATCCTAAGGAACGCCTACCGTTCGTTCCCAAAGGGAACGGTTCATATTGTTGGGGTTGATTCTGAAATTTCTCCCGAAAACGAGCATATTGTCGTTCAGGTGGATGGGCACTATTTCGTGAGTGCCAACAGCGGGGTCATTTCCTTGATAACTTCTGAGGTACAACCCGAAAAAGTCGTGCAAATCAATCTGCCCAATGTAGAAGCCAGTGCCTTTCCCGTGCTCCATATTTTTGTTCAAGTGGCCTGCCATATTGCACGTGGTGGTAAATTGGAAGTCATTGGCAGACCATTGCAGAGTTTAAGGGAACTACGTGATTTTGAACCACGGATCACCAACGAGGGCAAAACCATTACCGGCAATGTAATTTATATAGATAATTACGGTAATGTGGTCACCAATATCCAAAAAAGCCTGTTCGAAGCCTACAGGAGCGGGCGGGATTTTGAAATTATTGCACGGACCACCAAAATACGCCAAGTGCACCAGAGCTATAACGGCATCATCAACTATAACTTGGAACGCAATCAGCGTAAAGGTCCTGGGGACGCTCTGGCCCTATTCAATTCTGCAGGCTATATAGAACTTGCCATTTATAAAAGTGACCTCAATTCCGTTGGGGGAGCATCTTCGCTTCTTGGACTGAACTACAGGGACACGGTAACCATAAATTTCCTTTAAATGTTGATACGCATTGTAAAACTGACTTTTAAACCCGAAAATATTGCTAGTTTTGAGCGAATCTTTGAAGAAAGTAAAAATGTCATTTTGGCTTTTGAAGGCTGTAATATGGTAGAATTGTATCAAGACATCAATAATTCCAACATATTTTTTACCTATAGTTTTTGGGATACGGAATTTAACCTGAACCAGTACAGGAATTCCGATTTCTTTAAAGAGGTTTGGGGCAACACCAAAAAATTGTTTGCCGAAAAGCCCGAAGCTTGGAGTGTTCATAAAATTCAATCAACAAACCCATCTTAATGTTCGCAATTTTTAAGAGAGAGGTACGGTCCTTTTTTACATCGCCCATCGGTTATTTGATCGTGGGTTCGTTTTTACTGCTCAACGGACTTTTTCTTTGGGTCTTCAAGGGTGAATACAACATTTTTGATTACGGCTTTGCCGATTTGAGCAACTTTTTTTTACTGGCTCCTTGGATTTTTATCTTTTTGGTGCCCGCCATCACAATGAAAAGCTTTTCCGAAGAACGAAAAATGGGAACGCTAGAATTATTGTTGATCAAACCTATCTCCGTTTGGAAGTTGGTCCTTGGCAAATTTTGGGGAGCATTCTTGTTGTGCGTCGTCGCTGTGATTCCAACAATCGTTTATGTTTTCGCCATATCGGGATTGGGCATGGTACCCGGCAATTATGACCTAGGGGTAGTGCTGGGGTCTTACTTTGGATTGTTGTTTTTGATCGCCTGTTATACTTCCATCGGGATATTTGCTTCTACCCTTTCAGATAATCAGATCATAGCATTTTTGGTGGGGATTTTAGTCTGTTTTCTGATTTTTAACGGGTTTGATGCCCTATCGTCTTTATTTTCCAATGGAGATACGCAACAAACCATACAATCGTTAGGAGCAAAGGCACATTTCGATAGTATTGCGAGAGGTGTGATAGATACCAGGGATTTGGTCTACTTTATCTCGTTGACCCTATTTTTTCTATATCTTACTTTTCAACGTTTAAAACAATTGCCAAAGTAATGGGAAAGTTTTTTGCATCCATATTAAAAGTAATTGTAGCCGTTGTGGCCATCAACCTATTGGCGAGTTTTGTGTACACCCGTTTTGACCTTACGGAAGATAAAAGATATACACTATCCCAGCCTGCCATAGCGGTAGCACAAAAATTTGAAACACCCGTGATAGTGGATGTGCTGTTGGATGGAAACATTCCTGCAGAGTTTGCCAAACTCAAAACGGAAACCGTTCAATTGTTGGAATCCTTTGGGTCCAAGAACAGCAACATCAAATATAATTTGGTGGACCCCATGGAGGACAGCGAAAACCCACAGGAAACCGTTGCCCAATTACAAAGTTTGGGATTACAGCCTGCTAATGTTACCGTTGAGGAAAACGGAAAGGTATCCAACGAGCTGGTCTTTCCTTGGGCAATGGTCAATTACAACGACCAGACGGTTAGGGTTCCGCTATTAAAAAACAAACAAGGTTCAACAGCGGAGGAGCGCATCAACAACTCGGTACAGCAATTGGAGTACGCATTTTCCGATGCTTTCACAAAGTTGAGCATTGAAGAAAAAAAGAGTATTGCCGTTATTAAAGGAAATGGCGAACTGGAAGATATTTACATTGCCGATTATCTCACCACCATTCGGGATTATTACAACATTGGCGCTATAACCTTGGATTCCGTAGCTTCCAATCCCCAACATGTTTTGGACCAATTAAAAAACTTTGACCTTGCCCTTATCGCCAAACCCACCGAGGCGTTTACCGACCAAGAAAAATATGTGATGGACCAATATATGGTGCAAGGGGGTAAATCCATTTGGATGATGGACCAGATAAACATGGAAATGGATAGCATCTATGCTGGTGGCGGAGAGGCCATTGCTGTTCCCAGAGACCTTAATCTGAAGGATTTGTTCTTTAAATATGGGATACGGATCAATCCTGTTTTGGTCAATGATCTTTACTTTACCCAAATTGTTTTAGCTACTGGAGAAGGAAACGATTCGCAGTACAATCCCCTGCCCTGGTTTTATTACCCAATGGTTTTTTCACAGAACAATCATCCCATCAACACCAACATTGAAGCGGTGCGTTTTCAGTTCACCAGTCCAATGGAGGTATTGGAAAACGATTACCAGAAGACCATCCTATTGAAGAGTTCTCCGCTTTCCAAAACAGACGGGGTTCCACGAGTGGTTAGTTTGGATATGATCAACCAACAACCTGACCAAGCAACATACAACAACGGCAATTTGCCTTTGGCCGTGTTGATCGAGGGGAATTTTACATCCATGTACAAGAATAGGGTAAAACCTTTAAAGCTTCAAAATACCATGGAGGAAGGTCCTGAAAATAAGATGATCGTTATCTCGGACGGGGACGTCATCAAAAACCAACTCCGCAACGGCAGACCCTTGGAATTGGGTTACGATAAATGGACCAGTAACTTCTATGGCAACAAGGAATTTTTGGTGAACAGTACAAATTACCTTTTGGACAATACGGGGCTTATTAACATTCGAAACAAGAAAGTGGCCATCCCCTTATTGGATGTCAAAAAAATTACAGAACAAAAAACCAAGTGGCAACTTGTAAACATTGGATTACCAGTAGTTTTAACCTTAATTTTCGGTCTGTTTTTCGGGTATTACAGAAAACGAAAATTTACCACTTAGCTGTTAATAAATTTGTTTCTCTGCTAAATCCATTTGGGATATATTTGTTTTTATTGATTTTATAGGCCCTTTAAGAGGGTTAAATTGCCAAAAAGGCAGCTATACTAAAGTATTTCGTTGATGAAGTTTATCGTATCCAGTACATATTTATTGAAACAGCTTCAGGTTTTGGGGGGAGTTATCAACAATAGCAACACCTTGCCCATCCTGGACAATTTTTTGTTCGACCTTAAAGAAAGTAAGCTAACGGTCTCTGCGTCCGATTTGGAAACCACCATGAGTACGGTTTTGGAAGTGGATTCCGATTCCGAAGGAACCATTGCAGTTCCCGCACGTTTGCTTCTGGATACCTTAAAAACATTCCCTGAGCAACCTTTGACTTTTGTTGTTGAGGACAACAATACGGTGGAAATCAGCTCCAACCATGGTAAATATGCCTTGGCATATGCGGATGGAGCAGAATTCCCGAAAGCGGTGGAAGTCTCAAACCCGAGTTCCACTACCCTATTGGGGGATATTTTGGCAACGGCCATCAACAAAACCATATTTGCCGCTGGTAATGATGACCTTCGTCCGGTAATGAGCGGTGTGTTTTTCCAATTCTCCCCAGAGAATTTGACCTTTGTGGCCACTGATGCACACAAGTTGGTAAAATATCAGCGCCAGGATGTAACAGCTTCCGAAGTGGCGGAATTCATCATGCCCAAAAAACCTTTGACATTGTTAAAGGGTATACTGGCAGGTTCCGAATCTGAAGTGACCATTGAGTACAACGACAGTAACGCAAAATTCTATTTTGACAATACAGAATTGGTATGTCGATTGATTGACGGTAAATACCCGAACTACGAAGCGGTGATCCCAAAAGAAAACCCAAACAAATTAACGATTGCCAGAAACCAGTTCCAGAGTTCTGTGCGCAGGGTTTCCATTTTCTCCAATAAGACCACGCATCAAATCCGTTTGAAGATTGCGGGTGCAGAACTCAATATTTCTGCAGAAGATGTGGATTACAGTAACAAAGCCGAAGAAAGGTTATCCTGTGCCTACCAAGGTGATGATATGCAAATTGGTTTCAACTCCAGATTCCTATTGGAAATGTTGAACAATTTGTCTTCCGATGAAGTTTCCTTGGAAATGAGCTTACCGAACAGAGCGGGAATCCTTACCCCTATTGATGGTTTGGATGAAGGAGAGCATGTGACCATGCTGGTGATGCCCGTGATGCTGAATAGTTAGCCAAATTCTTACACAAAGTACTGATTGCCAGAAAATAATTGATGTTTTTGCAATTAGTCGATGAATCAATTCTTTCATCGCCTAAATTGTTTAAGGAAACTTGTTTTGCATAATTTTAACAGAATAAGATTTTAAACCTTAAACTATTGAAAATGAAAAAATTAACACTAGCCGTACTTGCACTGTTTGCATTTACCTTTTTTGCCTGTGAAGTGGAACCTGCAGGTGAAAGCTTGGAAGCAGTTGCAGGTAAGGGGCAAATTAAAGCCAAAAAGAATGATAACTCCATTGAGTTTGATTTTTCTGAAGAATGTCTGAAATCCGAATCCATTCTTTATGCAGGACAAAACATAGAGGTCGGAAAAGTAACAGTTTCCGAATCCGGTGGAAATTATGTAATTACCTATGAAATAACCAATGATGATTGGTGTATTACCGAAACCCACCTATCTGTTGTCAACTCACCAGAAGAGTTTCCAATTACTAATTCTGGAAACCCAAAAAATGGTGATTTCGAATACTCTGATGAATTTGACTGTGAAAAAACCGTAACATACGAAGTTCCTGCTGAAAAAGGACCTTATATAGCTGCACATGCTGTAGTGGAGTGTGCTACAAGTTCACCCGAGACTATTGCGGCTAATCTTCCCGAAACTGTGGAGTTTTGTACAGTTGACCAAGGACCAGATGCTTATTTAAACATTACCATAGCCGAAGGTTCACTGGCCGGTTCATACGGCTCTTGGTGTATTGACAACGATTCTCCCATTAATCTGGACAACTGTTACACAGCGGATGTTTATTCTTTAGATGATGAGCTACCGGAAGATGCTTTCGAATATCCTGAGAACTTTGACTTGGTGAATTGGTTGTTGAACCAAAACATAGTTGGTGAGCTAAGTCCTTCCAGTGGAGAGGCTTATACCTATGGAGACCTTCAATTTGCCATTTGGAAATTATTGGATGACATTGAAGATGAAGACTGTGAAGCATGTGCACTTGGAGATTTTACACCAGAACACGTAACCGAATTGGTTGAACTAGCTCAAGAGTATGGAGAAGGATTTACTCCGGAATGTGGTGATGTAACTGGTGTTATTTTGATTTCGGAAGGTGTACAGCCATTAATAATCCCAATACCATTGGAATGTAGTCCTTGCGAGGAAACAGCTTGGGCAGACGGTTGTGATTTCCCTGGAAACAATTGGGCCACTTACTTTCAGTTTGACTAATGCAGAAAGTTCCTTTATTTAATAATTAACGATAAGGGGCAAAATAATTGATTTTGCCCCTTTTTGTTTTTTTAGTCTTTATCATATTAGTTTTAAATACAAATGAAGTTACTAGGTATAAAATCCCATAACTTTTCTTTTGATTTCTTTGAGAAGAATACAGTACCTCCTTTTTACAAAGGAATTGAAGATGTTCCGAACGCTTATTTTGAAAATAACATCATAAAAGACAACAATGTTCACATTGTTAATTGTATAATGCCTTATATAGGAAAAAGGGAAAGTACTTTAAACGATGATTATGGTCATTATTCCAAATCCTATCGTTTAGGTTATGCCATGGACTTTTCAAATTCATCTTCCGCAACGGACTATTTAAAGAATGTTTTAGGTAAAAAAACATACAAAAGCATGCGTCAGGATAGGCAACGGTTGTACAGAGATCATAATATCCGGTTAAAAGTGTATCATGGCGAAATGGATAAGGACCACTATACCTATTTGTTCAAAACACTTAAAGGATATATTCTAAAAAGATTTGAAGGAAGGACCCATACACATACCGCTTTGTCCAAATGGGATTTCTATGTTCCAACTTGTTACGATATGATCCTATCCAAAAATGCCGCTATGTTCGTTCTGTATGATAATGATCTACCTATTGCAATTTCTCTAAGCTTTCGGCATAAAAACATACTTACTGCGGCAATCACTTCCTTTAATGAAAACTATTATAAATACAGCTTAGGTAAGTTAATGTTCGTAAACCAAATAGAATGGTGTTTTTTGAATAATTGCACATTATTGGATACTGGTTGGGGGAACATACCCTACAAAATCAAATTTTCAAACGCCGCATTTTATTATGATACAAAAGTCTTCTATCCAAAGAAAAAGTTAGCTAAAAAGATGTTGGCATTCTTTATCAGTTGGGTCTTGATGTTAAAGTATTATTGTATCGTAGTCTTCAAAGAAAAAAGATTTAATAGACCAGAGATAACATTTAAAAACAGATGGCTGAATTTAAGAAGCACAAATATGCACTCTCAACACGTTAGCTTAAAAACCGAATCGTCATAAAGTAAGACGGGGACTCACCATTGGATGCCTTGACAGCATTTACGATAGGCAGGATAAACCCAAGGAGTCCCGTTGCTATCAATCCCAGAATTCCCAATCCTAATAGCAATATGGCGGGAATACTGATAATGATATACAGTATAAGACTGATTTGAAAATTGATGATAGCCTTTCCATGCTCGTCCATCCCCTCTACCCTATCTTTGGATGACAACCAAATGATCAAAGGAACGATAAGGCTTCCGAAGCCTATGGCATACCCCAATAATTGGGTCAGATGTGTTACGGCCAACAACGTATTGTCCGTTCTAACTGCTTTTTGATTAATGACTTCCATTTTGATTGATTTTGATGATTCACTTTATTAGTATACAAATCACCGAAAATGTTACAAACAACAGCTAATTCGTACTTTTGTACCCATGTCGTATACAGATAACATTGTAGCCTTGGCGACCCCCTCTGGAACAGGTGCCATTGCAGTGATTCGAGTTTCAGGACCGGATGCCATTAACCTAGTGGACAAACTGTTCAAATCCATCAAAGGAAAAAAATTGACGCAACAGAAAAGCCACACCATACATTTGGGAAATATTGTAGATGGTAAGAAGGTTCTCGACGAGGCCTTGGTATCCATTTTTAAAGGGCCACATTCCTATACAGGTGAAAATGTAGTGGAAATCTCATGCCATGGCTCACCTTTTATTCAGCAACAGATAATCCAACTATTGTTACGCAGTGGTTGTCGTTCAGCATCGGCAGGTGAGTTTACCCTTAGGGCGTTTCTAAATGGCAAAATGGACCTCAGCCAAGCCGAAGCCGTGGCCGACCTTATTGCCAGCGATAGTGAAGCTGCACACGACATAGCCATGCAACAAATGCGAGGAGGATTCAGCAACGAGATCCAAGAATTGCGACAAGAACTCTTGAACTTCGCATCCTTGATCGAACTGGAATTGGATTTTTCCCAAGAAGATGTAGAGTTTGCCGATAGAACCCAATTCAACGAGCTCCTAAACCGTATAAGCGAGGTTCTGAAAAAGTTGATCGATTCCTTTGCACTGGGGAATGTGATCAAACACGGGATTCCCGTTGCCATTGTGGGTC
The DNA here is from genome assembly GCF_017313105.1 of [Muricauda] lutisoli (nom. illeg.). Classification (GTDB taxonomy): domain Bacteria; phylum Bacteroidota; class Bacteroidia; order Flavobacteriales; family Flavobacteriaceae; genus Flagellimonas; species Flagellimonas lutisoli. The sequence goes on from NZ_JAFLND010000001.1 coordinate 1,334,321, forward strand.
AACCCAACGTTGGTAAATCTACCCTGTTGAATGTTCTGCTCAACGAGGAAAGGGCCATTGTAAGCGAAATTGCAGGTACTACAAGAGATACGGTTGAAGATCATATTAGTTTAAACGGTATCAATTTTAGGTTTATCGATACCGCGGGAATTAGAGAAACGGAAGATGTTGTAGAAAGAATAGGTATTGAACGCACATTTGAAAAAATCGACAAAGCACGACTCATTATTTATTTGTTCGATGGTCTGAATTTTGACAAAGAAGAGCTAGGTCAGGTTAAAAAACGTTACCCCAATAAACAGTTATTGCCTATTTGTAACAAAATGGACCTCCTGAACGAGGATCAAATAAACAAAGTCAAGAAAGAAATTCCCAATGTGCTTTTCCTTTCTGCGAAATTCAAAACTGGAATTTCTGAACTTGAGGAAAAACTTTTATCACTTGTGGATTCTGGAGCATTGAGCGGCGATAGTACCATTGTGACCAATAGCAGACATTATGATGCTCTTTTAAAAGCATTGGAAGAAATCCAAAAAGTAAAAGAAGGATTGGATATGGAGCTTTCCAGCGATTTGATGGCAATAGATATCCGACAAGCCCTTTATCATTTGGGAGAAATTACCGGCAGTGTTACCACCGATGACCTTTTGGGCAATATTTTTTCCAATTTCTGCATCGGAAAGTAAATTTGATTTTCCCTGTGTATTAGCAGATAATACGAGTTTAATGTAAAATAAATATTAGTATTTACGAAGTGTAAAATTCCAAGTGTACCTTTTAAAAAGTACGACGCACAAATAAAGAGAGAGATGCTTGGAATTCAATTTATTTTTAAACTTAATCGATGATTTATTAAAATAGTTTGTGATGCTATACTTCAAGTTTATTCCTTTTTCACGTAGCAATTGATAGGCTTGATAGCGTAAATATGGAGCCAAGTTCTTACCTCGGTACTCATGGAAGGTCCACATGTTCAATAGGTAAGCTTCATTAGGTCCCAATTTGAACTTTCTCCCTTTAAAATCAAAATCATTAAGTTCCACAAAAGTATAAGCTGCGATCTTGTTACTGGTTTCGAGACCTATGATCAATTGTCCTTTTTCAACACCTTCCATCATCCTATCATAGTCTTCACCTGGTTCTAGATGACAAACTTTCCTAAGCTCATCCTGGTTTAAATATCTTACTGTATAAGTAGCATCGTCTTTAATAATAGGCTCCGCACAAGGTTCTGTTTCTTCCTGAACCCAATAATATGGAGCAACATCAATACCCAATTTTGCAAGCCGATTACGAAGCCCTAAAAGAAACAGACCGTTACGGACAATTCCCCAGTACCTATCAAAACCGGAAACTTTTTTGTTTTTCTCGATCTTCATATGTCAATTGCTTTGAAAAGCCCTACCATATTCACCAAACCCCTTGGCAAGGTTCATTTTGACCCGAAAATCCTTGGGAGACATCAATGTTCTTTCATTGGCATCGGCTATTAGATGAATCCGTTTTAGCAACTCTGAATTTTTAGCCAGAACCGTCCTCTTGGTATCATACCAAATATTGTCTTCGATTCCTACTCTTACCCCACCCCCAAATGCCAAGGATAACGAATTCATTTTCAACTGTTCGTTCCCGATTCCCGCCAAACTCCACAGTGAATCTTGAGGAAGGTCGTTGATCATAACACCGGAATGTAATAAGTTGGCTTGGGAACAAGCGATATTTCCAAACAAAAGATTGAAATAGTATGGCGGTTCTATCAATTTTTTCTTTTCTAGATACTTAGCATAATTTATCATACCTATGTCGAAAGCCTCCAGCTCGGGAATAATACCTTTTTCCTTCATAATGCTGGCCAAGGCCATAACAGTATCGGGAGAATTAACGCTGGCTGTTTTATTGAAATTCAATGAACTCAAGGTCAAGCTCCCCATATCAGGTTTTAAATCACCTTCCAATAGCAATGGATCGCTCCGGAATTCAATTTCACTAAAATTCCTGCCGCTCAGGGACAGACAAATAACCAATTGAGGAGCATACTTACGGATACCTTCCACAATTTGGGCATAAATCTCTTTTTTATATGTTGGAACACCCGTAGTCTCATCTCTTGCATGCAGGTGCACCATGGTTATACCAATTTCCGAGGCCTGGAGAACATCTTCAACAATTTCCGATACCGAAATAGGAACATAAGGCGTCATATCCTTAGTCGGAATCATACCTGTGGGGGTGAAATTCAATATAAATTCGTTGCTCATAAATCTCAGATTGGTACCACCTACCCCATGCGAAACATAGCATTTGGCAAAATGGATGATTCGTATATCCCTTCAATTTGATAATTAAGTAGGGCCTCTCTAAAAAAAGTCGATTAAAAGACAATTAAAAAGTCATGCAACAGGAAAGATGCGTTGATACCCCGAAAGTTAGCAAGTAAAAGCGTTTGCTCATCTTAAAAAATGTGCGACTGTGACATTTGTCACAGTTTTCATCTGTCCTTCATCGTAAATTTGCGATTAAATCACATTGAAATATCGCGAACCAAAAAATGAAAACGATGAATCATGTCATACAAATCTTGGGGACAGGCTGCCCCAAGTGTCAAAATCTAACCAGTATTGTAAAAGACGTTGTTGAAGAAAATCAAATAGATGCCTCCATAGAGAAAGTCGAGGATATCGAGGACATCATGAAATTTAATGTTATGATGACCCCTGCTTTGGTTGTTGACGGAAATGTGGTAATAAAGGGACGTGTTCCATCGAAGGAAGAGGTACTTTCTACTTTGCAATAAACTCGAAAACATCTTAAATGTTTGATTGGCTAGAACATATGGCCCAATGGTTGGTCTACAATGTTTTTGGGATGAGCCCCGAAAATCAATTGGCCAAAGCCATAGACTTCTTTATCTATGACAGTATCAAAATAGTATTGCTACTCTTTACAGTGGTGTTTATAATGGGAATCATCAATAGCTATTTTCCGATAGACCGAGTAAAAAATTATCTTTCCAGAAATAAACTATATGGTGCCGAGTATCTCATGGCTAGCCTTTTTGGCGTGGTTACTCCTTTTTGTTCCTGTTCGTCCGTACCCTTGTTCATTGGTTTTGTTAGAGGAGGAATCCCCTTGGGGGTCACTTTTGCTTTTTTAGTCACATCACCTTTGGTGAATGAAGTGGCCATTGGACTTTTTGTAGGACTTTTTGGGGTACAAACAACCATTTTATATGTTTTGAGCGGTGTGTTCTTAGGTACGGTATCAGGTGCGATACTTCAAAAGTTGAAGCTGGAAAGGTTTCTTACACCATGGGTAAAAGAAGTACTTGCCAATGCACAAAGAGATCAAGAACGATTTGAAGAAGAAAAACAACCATTTCAAAAAAGATTGCCCGTTATTTGGGCCGAAGCCTTAAAAATATTGAAAGGAGTCCTCCCCTACGTTATAATCGGAATAGCCATAGGAGGCTTAATGCATGGTTATGTTCCTGAGGGGTTTTTTGAAAAATATATGGCTAAAGACAACCTTTTTGCAGTTCCCGTGGCCACCATATTAGCTGTACCTATGTATTCCAATGCATCTGGAATACTGCCCGTTGTTCAGGTTTTAGTAGATAAGGGGATTCCCTTAGGTACGGCAATTGCATTTATGATGGGCGTTGTGGGTCTATCACTTCCAGAGGCCATGCTCCTTAAAAAAGTGATGACGATTAAATTAATTGGGGTATTCTTTGGAGTAGTAATGCTTTGTATCATAGTTTCAGGCTATCTTTTCAACATAATTCTTTAACCATTAATGTAATGAACATCAAAAATTCCTATCTGACTATTGCAGTCATTTTGCTTTCAATTCAGTTAAAAGCCCAAATGCCAGAAGTAAGTGTTATAGGAGCAATGAAAGACATGGGAACCACCTATGACCTTAACATTTGGTTGGACACCATCTCCAACAAACCCCATCTCTATGGCATGGGTCCCTATGATAAAATGAAAGGTGAAATCACGGTCGTAAACGGCAAACCATACGTTGCCTCAGCTTTTACTGATGGAGCATTTGAAGTAGGAAAAGATTGGAACATCCGCTCCCCATTTTTTGTGTATTCCAACATATCCAAATGGAATATTTTTAAAATTGAGGGGAATTTGAACAGTGTTCATGACATTCAGGAAAAAGTAGCTACCATAGCCAAGGAAAATGGGTATAACCTGGACCAACCTTTCGCATTTAAAATAAAAGGTGAATTTGATGCTGTTACAGCACATATTGTAACCCCTCGTTCACCTGAAGTTGAAGGCTACAGGGAAGGTGTGAAATCGCAAAAATTTTCATTTGAGAATGCCAAAGGAGAATTCATTGGATTTTATTCGGAACATCACCAAGGAGTTTTTACACATATGGACGGTTTTGTACATGTTCATTTTTTAATGAAAGACAAAACTTTTATGGGCCATTTGGATAAAATTAGCACAAAGGGCAAAACCATTACCTTATATTTACCCAAAAACCAATAGAATCCTTAATTCTTCTTGTTGGTTTTGAACCAGTAGCTCAAACCTACCGACCAGTAAAACACACTATCAAGGTCCTCTTCAAATGTACCCGTGTCGGTAGTAAGGGTTGCCGAAGTCTGGGGAAACGCCCAAGTAGGTGTAAAAGACAAAATAAATTGGTCCAAATGATATTGGAAAGGAAAACTCAATTCCATATTCAGTACATTAAACTCGGATGCCTCGGCAATTTGGACCGCGGTAACCTCGGTTCCTGAATCCATGGACCCTCCCGGGCCACTACCCTGTCCACTGCTACTACTTTTCCTGTTACCCAACCGGCTGGTTGTATAGTATTCTTCATAAAAGTATTGGGATCCCGCATACACCGAAAATCTCGGGGCAAACAACATTTGGTCATCAAATGCTCTAAAGGTATGATCTGCTATAAATCCTAAAAATATATCGGGTGAACTGTTCTTATTAAAATAGGAACTGGCATAAACCGATAGTTCCAGCAACTTAAAATCATAACTGACCAATCCTGTAATATCCGCGACCACTTCCGATTGTACATTGTAACTCTCTTCATTATAAAAATAAGCCGTTCCGGAAACACCACCGCTCCAATTATTGGAATCGAACAAATATCCACCGGTCAAATAAAAAAGATCTACACGTTGCTCAGCCGAACTTGTAAGATAAGATACCGTGGCATCAGCAAACAATCCAGATTTATCATAATATCCAATGGAAGGCAATAGGTACGGAGCAGTTATGGAATCTCGTCTACCCATAAAAACCGCATCGTTCATATAGCTTACATCCATTAAAATATAGGAATCTTCGCTATCGGACTTTTCCTTATCGGTCTTTTGAGCAAATACAACATTTATGGCGTTTAAAAACAAAATAACGCTTATGAGTACATACCGTTTCATGATAATTCAATTACAATTAAAAGGGTAAGGGCCTGACCGCTAATAGTGGTCAAGCCCTTTATCCTATGCAATTACATAACATTTCCCTTTTTGTTAAGGGCTGACTTGTTCATGGCTTTTTTGGACTTCATGTTTTTCATGGACTTCATGTTCTTTTGCATGATCATTTTACGATGCTTGTACATATTGGTGAATTTTTCACCGGCCAAATTCAAGCATTCTCCATCCTGAAGCCTCAACTGCTGACGATCTTGGTTCATGTACGTACCATCTGGGTTAATGGACATTCCATTGGCAAGTTCAAGTCGCTGTTGTAATCTATTTTGTGATTGTGTTCTAATTTGATAGACATCTCCGTCAATAAGCATCAATTGGTATCTGTTTTGGTTACGCTGCTGAATCTGAGCATCGGTCAGTCCTTTATCAGATTGCATCACTTTGTAACGATACTGGTACTCATTACGGTACTTAATTCCATCATTATCCAAACATTCACCATCTTTTAACCTAAGTCTATCGCGATCTCGGGTAAAATAGGTTCCGTTAGGATTAACAACCGTTCCATCGTTTAGCGTAATGGGGTCCTGCAAACGAATCTGGTCTCGATCGCGAATTTGAAGAACATCGCCATCGACCAACATTAAACGGTCTCGGTCTTGATCGGGATCTTGGACTCTGTCCCTATCCCTGTCCTGTGCCATTAGTGTCACTGTTCCAAGAACAACAAACACCAACAATAAAATCTTTTTCATGGTACTCGCATTTATAAAATTTATGGGAACCAAGGTATACTCACAACTTTAGGAATCCAATGACATTCGTCATCAAATCACTGACAAACAGCTATTTATACTGATTTTACGGTAACAAAAGTTACATAAGAGGAACGGAAAAAATGCTTTATTGCTGATTTACAAAGCGATACAAATTATCTGTTGATTGGAGTAGTTTTCCCTTTAAGGAAGAATTAACATTCGGATGCTCTTTTAAGTATTTTTCAACAAGTTCCAAAGCTTCTTTGGACTGATATTGACCCACAGTTGAAGAAAGCCATCGTTTTGGAAAGAAAATATCACCTGTTTTTTGTGTTTCTTCCAGTAAATCCAATGCCAAGGGCACATGCTTAATTGCTGACTTTTGATGCAAAGGATGGTGTATAAATCCACATGCAGTGACCACCCACGATTCTTTTTCGCGGTTTTTAGCTTCTTTGAAAGATTCGAAGAAAACATCCCTAGTCATAACATCTGAAGACAAGGCTGGCATTAAAAACTCAAAACGCTTCACCTTATCGGGATTTTTTAATTGCTCTTTGGCTTTTTCCAATATGGTTTCAGATTGGTCGTGTTCATACAATGCCAAGGACATGGCCATGTTGGTATAATCGTCCTGATTCAACTTTAGGTTAGGGATTTCGAGGCTTTTGTTCCAAATACGATAAAGCCTTTCTTTGGCAGTATCAGAGTATGCCAATCCTTTCCAAAGTCCGAAAATATTTTTTTTGATATTGGGCTTGTGCGCATCATCCAGAAGCTCCTTCCAAAGCGTACTCTCTATCAAAGCATGTTTTTCCTCGCGCTGGCTCTCATTTAAGAAACTCCAAAATATATTACTGGCACGCCCACAGATCATCCCATGAACCAACTCGTTCTTCTCATGAAGAACGCCCTCCATATAAAGGTCAAGAGCTTTAGATGGGAGAATATTGCCCGTCAATACATTCTCGTAGGTGTTGAGATAGGCATAACCTCTTGCAACTTCATCTTTTAATGATGGTATAATTTGTAAGTCCGGTTCTTTTAACGGAAAGACGCCATACCCAAAAGCATTGGAGTTGTAGATAATAGCTTCTGGTTTGGGTAATCCCAAAGCTAAATCAAGATTTATATTTTTTTCTAAAATAGTTACCGGAATAGTTCGGGTACTATCTGGATATACCAATGTTATCTCAAAAGATTGCGGCCATAGTTTATCGCTTCCATCTTCGGCATGCTGGGCAATAGTGAAGTTTGTGATTTTTCCATCAGAATAATCAATGTTTTGCTCTAAAATGGGTCTTCCAGATTGGTTCACCCATACATTGCTCCATGTTTTTAAATCCTTGGGGGTTCGCTTATCCAAAATATTGACCAAATCGGTCCAGGTTGCATTTCCATAGGCGTACGTAGAAATATATTCCCTTATCCCGTCCCGAAATGCCTTATCCCCTATGGCCGCTTCCAATTGGCGCATCATAATAGGTGCTTTATTATAAATAATGCCACCGTACAGGCTTCCTGCATTCTTCAAATTATCCAGGCTTTGCCGAATAGGGTTGGTGCCCCTGGTCCTATCCTCTCCATAAGCCCCTCCATAATGGGAAATCATAAACTGTAATCTATGGTTGATGTCCGGAAAAGTGGGGTTTATGATTTTATCGGCCATAAAATTTGCAAATACCTCCTTCATCCATACATCGTTGAACCAGTCCATAGTAACCATATCGCCAAACCACATATGGGAAGTTTCATGGGCTATGAGCTTAGCGCTTCCCATGCGACGGCGTTCGGTAGCACTTTCATCCAAAAAAATAGAGGATTGACGGTATTGTATGGCCCCTACATGCTCCATTCCACCATATTGAAAACCTGGAATGGCTGCATAGTCCAGCTTTTGAAAAGGAAAATCATATTGGGTATAATCCTTCAAAAAATCAATGGAGCGCTGGTGCAAATCAAAAATCTTGGGAATGCTATAATCTATTTTGGCCGAATCCGTTTCACGATACAGCAATGTCATATCAAATATTCCCGGGTTCTCCGTAACAGCTTCAAACGTACCGGCAACCATCGAGAACAAATAAGTGCTCATCAAATCACTTTGATCAAATATATGTTGGACCTTCCCTTCTTTTTTTCTGCTTTCCTTTAAAGGTGCTCCGCACAACACCTTCCAATTTTCGGGAACGGTTACTTCTAAATTATAACGTGCTTTGATGTTGGGTTGGTCAAAACAGGGAAAAAGGGTGCTGGCCCTGTCAGGAACCAAAAGGGTGTATAAATAATCTTCATTGCGGTTAAGGGACAGTTCCCCTGCATCAAAAGTTATTTCGATGGTGTTAGGGCCCCTTTGAAGGTTATCTGAAATGATGATGTGCTCCTTTTGATGATTGATAGGTTGTTCTTCGCCATTTACTCGAATAGTTTTAAGTAAGGAAGCATCAGCATTAAAATCGAGGTATAATGGTTGGGAAAGGTCCTTAATTTCCAAATCAAGTTGTAATTGAGTCGGAATGGGTATCTCTTTTTGGGCAGGAATATCAAAAGACAATGAATAGACTACATCGGAAACCTGTCCTTTCCTAAATTCCGCCATTCGTAACGGAATACCCTCGTCCAATAAATCTGCCTTGGGGCCAGAAGTACAGGCTGCGGCTAAAATCAGTAACAACAGGTAGAACGGAATGTTCTTTTTCATAACAAGCTAGTTGGGTTTGGAACGCATAAGGTACCAATTTTCACCCACCAAATCAATCAAAAAATTAATGGTTATGTCGAAGAAAAAACCTACTCTCTGATCACATAATTGATTTTCTCAACGCCTGTGTTTCCAGTTTTGGAATTAAATGCATATACCGTAATCTGATAATAGCCGGCTTCTTCAATTTCCAAATTACCCTTAAAAGTATTTTGTTCAGGATTGTTCAAGGTCACTTCCTTAAATGCCTCACCATCTTTCTTCACCATGGCCTTTACTTCCATAAGGTTGGAGTCCCAAAGACCATCTTTTTGGATGGGGCAACCACACATCATCACTATATTGGCTTCAATCAACAAGCCCGAATCTGGTACAGCATCCAGTGGAATATATTGATGCGTATTGGGTTTTAGAATATCTATTACGAAGCCAGGTATTTCGACCACTACACCATCTCCCAGGATATCCTTTCCGGGGATAAGCCATATTTGGGTACTTGCATGTATTTGTGCGTTTTTTTTGTTAATGGGAGATACCACTTCTATTTGTACAAAAGTCGGTTCATCAATATCCACAATCGCAAGAAAACCAGCTGTTTTCTCATCCGATAGTTGGGTGTAACGCTCATGAGGGCTTCTCATAATAAGGTCGGTATTTCCTGTACTACCTGTTGTTTCGCCCTCTGCCAGGATTTGTCCGTTCAACGTGTTTCTTACAATGACGTGCGCCCCTCCAATGGAACCACCTACGAACTTGGCATCTTTTGCTTTTGCCCGTACCATAAGTTTGGTTTCCGTAGCAAATGCATTGATACAAATTGATAGTAGGGCTAGAAGAAGGATTGATTTTTTCATTGTGAGTATTTTTCTGATCTAAACTTACTATTTTTTCAAACGTTTTCTCAGATAGAAATCATTTTTTCTAAGCTTACTAAGTAAATGGACTTCTAAGAAACTCTTTTGGCATTCAAGATTTGAAGTTCTTTATGTGCCGCATCTATTAAGCACTTGAAACGATTGGAATCTTTTTTAGGGCAGGATTGCTGCAATTGGTACTCCGTTCTTTCAATAAGTCTTTTACAATATGAAATTTGTTCTTGCAATGGGCATTTGCATATGGTATGGCCATATAAATGATCCAATTCGTGCAACGAAGTTTGTGGAGAGCTATTTTTAAAAAACTTGAACATATCAACTAATGGAGTAACCTTATTTCTTAGGAATACTACAAAAATCAAGCCACAACTCAGATTCTTTAATCTTCTTCCCGAAGCATAAAACCACGGCGACTTACGTTAACAATGCTTAGTTTAGGATCCTGCCCAAGATGTTTCCGTAAGTGTGAGATAAATACATTGAGGCTTTTTTTATTGAAATAATCATTTTTATCCCAAACAGTGGTCAGTATTTCTTTATGGGTGCACAGTTGGTTTTTGTTTTTGGCCAATAAGGCCAAAAGGTCAAACTCCTTACCTGTCAGTTTTATGGGTTGTCCTTTAAAGCTAAGTTCAAAATTATCCATATTCAATACATACTCCCCTATTTCGTATTGGGAGACATGGGCTTCTTGTTCCTGGTCCGCAACCAGTCTGGACAAGAGCGCATTGATGCGCACCACAAGTTCTTCCTCATCAATTGGTTTTTTTAGATAATCCACCGCACCTAGGGAAAACCCTTTTAAAACATCAATTTTAAGCGATCGGGCGGTTAAAAATATAAAGGGGAGCTCTGGATTCAAACTCTTGATTTTTTGGGAAAGCTCAAATCCGTCCATATCAGGAAGCATCACATCCAAAATAGCCAGGTCGAATACGTTGGTCTTTGTTTTTACCTGGGCCTCTGCAGCATCCTTGGCCCACGTAATGGAAAAACCTTTCATTCCCAAATATTCCGAGAGCAAGTACCCTAGAGCATTATCATCCTCTACCAAAAGCAATTTGTATGTTTTATCCATTTTTGGTCAATTTTAGGGATAAGATAAATGTTGTTCCTTTTCCCAGTTCGCTTTCCACCGAAATTTTTCCACGGTGCATTTTTATTATCTTTTGGACATAGTATAATCCTAAGCCATATCCTTTTACCTTGTGCAAATCACCATTTTTAACTCTGTAATACTTACTGAATATTTTTTTGATGTCATCCTTGGCAATACCAGGACCATTGTCCATGATTTTTATATTAAGCCATCCTTTATGCTTGTTGGCTGTTAATTTAACCTTTGGGTCATCCGAATATTTTCGTGCGTTTTCCAAAAGGTTGCCTATCACGTTTTCCAAATGAAACTTCTCTGCACGGATGTAATATGGCCCTTCTTCCAATTCATAATCAAAATCAATGGCATTGTGCTCAGAAAGAATAGCGAAACTCTCGCATATATTCTTTAGATCGGTACTAAAGTCGATTTCTTGGAACTGCAACAATTTTTTGCCCGACTCCATACTCGCCAATTCCAAAACCTTGTCGATATGTGTTTTTAACCTATCCGACTCTTTACGTATGAGGTCCACAACGGCCTTTTTGTTTTCAGGAACATCTTCTTCCAAAATCTTACTTGCCAACCCTATTGAAAAAACAGGGGTTTTGAGTTCGTGGGTGAGGTTATTGATAAAATCATTGGTTGTTGTAATCATGCTACGTTGCAAGTAAAATGATTTAAGTACCCAAATCACCACAATAATGATCAGTAATAGAAACAACAGACCAGGAATGATCAATCCTCTTAATTGGCCTAAAAAATATTTGTTCAAGTCCTCAAAACCGATTTCCAGGATAATTTCCTTTTGCAGCAACTCTGGCAGGTATCCTTCTATTTTCATTGGATACGTTAAATTGTCCTGTGCTTTGAGGTGAGGGCGGACCGAACTTAAATAGGTTATGGAATCGCGCGAATAGAGGGTGTAGGAAAAAGGTGCATCTATTCCTGAAACATTTAATTGATAAGAAATGTAATCGTTTAAGTAATATTGGGATGCCTTTTCAAGACTGTCCAACCCGATTTTTACCTCGGATGTATCTTTTCTAATTGCGTTTCCCAAAGTATAGGTCAATGAGTTCACCTCCGATAATTCACTGTTGATGTTTTCCCTGGCCTTATCAATCTTATCGGAAAATTGGGCCTTTGCCAAACCCAAACCAACCCTTAAATATTGGTACTGTACCACCAAAAGGCCAATTACGGCAATCACAAAAACAACAACATAAAGGTTTCTCCTGGTCAGCATACCGCTAAATAAACAAAAAATTACCAGCTATTTACCCCTTGGTTAATCCTATTAATCTTTCATTAACCTTTTTGATCTTTTGTTAATCCCAATCGATTAAATTAAGGCTTATCTTAGTTGGGAGTTTAGTTATAAAATACATTAAGTAGTGAATCTATCGAGCCGGCCTTAAAAAAGGCCGGTTTTTTTGTTTTAATGCCTAACAAACATTTTTATTTGAGTTTTATCATATTAAATGCCCCTCTAGATCCATTATCTTTGCAGTCCAAATTTTATGCATGTTCAGTTTTTTTGAAAGAAAGATTTATTTGGCCGATTATTTACATGGGCTGGTAGATATACACAATCATCTACTCCCTGGTATTGATGATGGAGCAAAAACGGTAGACGAATCCATAGCGCTATTGGATGGCTTTGCAGCGTTTGGTGCGACCAATTTTATCTGCACCCCCCATATTATGCACAACCATTATGACAATTCCCCCAAAACCATTGGAGATGCATACAACGAACTCACTTTTGAACTGAAAAGAAAAGGGCTATTGGACTTTAAGATTGATTGTGCAGCAGAGCACATGATCGATGACAACTTTGAAAATATTTTGGAGAATCAAAAGGTGATGCCTTTAAAAGACGAGTATCTACTTATTGAAATGTCCTATCTTCAGCCTTCTTTTAATTTTGACACCGCTGTTGAACAAATCGCAAAACACCGATTTTTTCCAATTTTAGCGCATCCAGAAAGATACATGTACTACCATGGGAAATATGGTAAGTATCCTTCGATGAAATCAAATGGTATCTTATTCCAACTCAATTTGCTTTCCCTAAGTTCAGAATCTTATGGTCTAGAGGTACATAAAATGGCCGAAAAATTATTGAAAGACGGTTTAATTGATTTTGTGGGAACCGATGTTCATAACCTAAGGCAGCTTGGATTATTAAAAGAAATTAAGCTGTCTAAAAAAATCTTAAATCTGTTACTTCCCAATATTGAAAATACGATTCAAGCTTTCTATTGATCAAGCGAATTTCCACCATTTTTTCGTGGATTTCCCATAGCCGTAACCATATTTTCCACCGTAGCCTAAATTGTTTTGCTTTACGTTGTTTACAACGAAAGACAAACCTTTAAGTTTTCCTTCCGCTTTAAGTTTAACCGGGAAGTCAAGTACCTTCTTCTCTGTACTGTTTGCCTTAACCACATAAAGAATTTGACTGGCATACTCACTAATCAATAGTGTATCGGTCACAACCATCAACGGTGCCGTATCCACGATCACATAATCATAAAGTTCGGATGCTCTTTCAAATAGGTCACCCATTCTATCCTTCATTAATAACTCTGATGGGTTGGGTGGAATTTTCCCTGAAAAGATAATATCAATCGAATTTTCATTGACTTGAGCAGGATTTGTTATATCATGAATGGTCAATTTAGAATTGACAAGGTATTCGGTCAAACCATCCTTGGTGCTTCTTCTTGGCTTCATTTTATCAGTTTTAACCATGTCATCAGTAGTAAAGAAGTCATATAACTTAGGGTTTCTGATATCAGCACCGATAAGCAAAACTTTTTTGCCCGTATTGGCATAAATAGCAGCTAGGTTAGAAGAAAGCAAGGTTTTGCCCTCTCCCGGCACACTGGATGTAATGAATATGATGTTATTGAAGGTGGATTTATGAGACTTCTGAATGTAGTTCAGATTGGTCCGTAATATCCTCAAGGATTCCGCTAAAACAGATCTATCTTCTTTTTTGACCAACCTTGTATCCTTTTTTCCCAATTTGGGAATCTCTACAATTACAGGAATGTCTCCGGCAATATGCTCCAAATCCAATTTGTTATGGACCTTATTGTCCAACTGGTCTTTGACATAAATTACTGAAAATGGAACTATCAATCCAAGAATAAGCGCCGCTAGATAGGTTATCATCCGTTTGGGTTCCACAGGCAATGGATTAGCCAAATAAGCATTGTCAACAATTCTTGCTTTGGGTGAAGCAGAGGCAAAAGCGATTTGTGCCTCTTCACGTTTTTGCAACAAGTAAATATAGAGTCCCTCGGTAGTTTGCTGTTCTCTAGAAATATTCCTCAATGCCCGTTCGGCGCCTGGGGTGGCGTAGATTCTAGAGTTGATCTGGGATAATTGTTTGCTCAAACTATTGACCCTCAAATTCAAGTTGTTGGTAACATTGTTTAAACTTGACTGCATTCCACGTTTCAAACTTTCCAATTGTTGATCTAATTCCACAATCACAGGGTTTCTTTCATTGGAACTTTCCAACAACCGGTTTCTTCTTGCAACCAATTCATTATAACGTGTAGCAATATTGTCTATACTAGGATCCGTAAGGCCAGCATTTGGTATAATCTCATAACCTTCCTGTTCACTCAACATATTTTGCATGGAAGAAGCAATATTCAGCTGAATATTTGCATTTTGCAGTTCGGCTTCACTAGCCGCACTTTGTTGAAAATTCACACTGGATTGCGATGCCAAATCGGCAATTCCCCTGCTTTCTTTAAAGGTTTCAGCCGTTTCCTCAACAGAGGAAAGATCGGAATAAATATCTGCAATACGATCATTTATGAATTGACTGGTTCTATCAGCAATAGTTTTTTTATCCTTAACCTCATTCTCATTATTTTGCTGTATCAAGGAGTTAAGGACGTCAATCCCACGTTGAGGGATAGCATCTTGCAGAGAAATATTCATTATTCTAGAAAATTCATCCACCGTAGACACCTCTACATTGGTTCTGTAAATTTGGGCAACAAAAGGAACAGGCCTGATCGTTACCAGAATATTCTGGTTTAAAAATCTGTTTAAATACTCAATATTAGGTGTAATTATTATGTCTCCAATAACATTCGTTTTGATGTTGGACCCAAAAGGTATTCTTTTCTCGGCTGCATCTTCTTCAACCGCATATGTAAATTCATTTTCATTTAATATTTTAATGTAAAATGAAAATTCACTTTTGTTTTGAATAGAATCTTCTGCCAAAAAATTAATAGCAACTGGATAATTTGGATAAATTCCTGTATTTCTCAAGTTGCCCAATAATTGGTATGAGACGTTTAATTTTAATTTCTGAACAACCTTAATAAAATTATCTCGAGATTTTAAAAGTTCTATTTCATCCGACATTTCCGTGCTTCCCTTACCACTAAAAACATTCAAATCTTTTAAAACACTGAGTTCTGAAACCGAATTATTTTCTTCAACCACCTGAATTTTAGCATTTAACTGATACTTTGGTGTTGTATATCTTAACTTAAGAAAAGCAAGAACCAAGGCAATTACAACTGCAATTGCAAACCAATGCCAATTTTTCAAATACTTATTTAAAAGGGCTTTCAAATCAAAATCAGAATTGTTCATATAAATTGGAGCGTATTAATTTAACCTGTTGAAATAAGGTGTTTGAAATATTAATTTCTAGTTAACAGGATTATGGTTGAAGTGATCAACAATGAGGCAATAGAAAAGGTTATGTTTGCTCTTTGATCCAAATTAGATTGTACTTTACCTGATTTGTTGGGCTCTATGTATACCACGTCGTTTTGCGTTAAATAGTATACTGGTGATTTTAGAGCATCCTTGCTATTGAGATTTATTCTATTATAGACCTTGGTTCCGTCAAAATCCCTGATTACCATCACATTGTCGCGTCTACCTTTAATATTGATATCCCCAGCATACCCTAAAGCCTCCATAATCGTAATTTGTTCACCATTGATAGGGTAAGTCCCAGGACGGTTAACAGCACCCAAAATGGTCACTGTAAAATTTCGAATCCTAATATTGATTATAGGATCCTTTAAGTAATCTGACAATTTTTCCCTCAATAATGCTTTAGTTTCACTTGGAGATAGACCTTCAATCTTTATTTTTCCGATTACAGGAAAGTCAATTTCACCATTTTCATCCACCAAATAGTTAACTTGTTCCGGACGCATTGACAACCCACCTTCTTCTGCTCCTCTAAATAGATTAAAAGGTGCGCTTGCCTCAGGGTCCAATGTTGAAACATGGATACTGACCAGATCATCTACTTTAAACTTGGAAGTAAATGTATTATCATCAACCAATGTTTCAAATTGGGTAGCGTCTTGAAAATAAACTACATCTTGTGTGGAGCCACAAGAATACATCAGGCATACCAATATTACATATGCCAATTTTAATTTTAGGTTCATGGTACTTAAAATTTAGCTGTTTAGTTGGGGAAAATTTACTTTGGATTCCTTTATGGTTTCTGGATTTGATTTCTTTTCGTCCAATTTACAAAAATCTGAATTGTTGGAAATATATTCCGGAACAATGTTTTTCATCAATTGAACTACATTATCCTTAAAGAAAAGATTGGAGATACAAAGCTCGTCTATTAAGGTACGAACTTTGGGGTAATTGATTTCTCTTACCTTACTGATCATAATTTTATCATGATACGTAGGAAGGGTATTTTCACCATTGGCCAAAAGCTCTTCATATAACTTTTCCCCCGGCCTCAAACCGGTAATCTTAATATCAATATCATCGGGGTATTGCAGTCCTGAAAGCCTAATCATATTCTTGGCCAAATCCATGATTTTTACAGATTCCCCCATGTCGAAGATAAAGATCTCCCCACCTTTTCCCATGGCACCAGCTTCCAATACCAACTGGGATGCTTCTGGAATGGTCATGAAATACCGTGTAATATCTTTATGGGTCACTGTTAATGGTCCTCCTTTTTCTATTTGTTTTCTGAACAATGGTATTACCGACCCATTGGACCCTAGCACATTTCCAAATCGGGTAGTGATAAATTTGGTTTTGCCTTCCTGCTGTCTGCAACTAATATACATCTCTGCAATACGTTTGGTAGCTCCCATAATGTTGGTTGGGTTCACCGCTTTGTCCGTAGAAACAAAAACAAACTTTTCCACTTCGTATTCAGATGCAAGGTCAACAATGGTCTTGGTCCCTGCTACATTTATTTTCACCGCTTCATAAGGATTCTGTTCCATGAGCGGGACATGTTTATATGCCGCAGCATGAAATATCCTATCGGGCTGGTATTGCTCAAACAGCACACGCATTTTGTTTTTATCCCTTATATCGCTGACGATGGGAACAAAGTTGAAAAAACCAACCTGTTTTAATTCTTGTTGCAGGTCATATAGTGCAGATTCTGCCTGATCTATAATAATCAAAGAACGATAATTGTACTTACAGATCTGTCTCACCAATTCACTTCCAATAGACCCTGCTCCTCCAGTAACCATAATAACTTTGTCATCAAAATCCTTCATCACCTTACTGTTCTTGATTTCAATTGGAGGTCGATCCAATAAATCCTCAATCTGGACTCGCTTGATCTGAGATACTTTCAATTCTCCATTGATCCAATCTTCTACTGGTGGAACTATTTTTACATTTACGGGCAAATCAACAATTTCATTAACCAAGGTCCTCAACCGTTTCGGGTTAATCGTCTGAATGGAGAAAATAACTTCTGAAACATTATTGAACTTGATAAAGTCTTCTGTCAGTATGGATTTATCATATACTTTGACCCCATTTATCTGTTTACCGACTTTTTGCAGGTTGTTGTCAACAAAACCAATTACTTTCACTCCCATTTTCGAGTGATTCGTCAATGTATTGTATGTAATGATGCCCGACTCCCCAGCGCCATAAATTATAAGGTTCTTTGATGGTGCCTGACCACTTTTCATTATACTTTCAAAAGCTATTTTGAAAACAAATCTGGACGCTGCAAGTCCCAAAAATGCCAATAAGCTATTAATGATAATAATGGACAATGGAATTGTAAATCTATCTACCAACTCCAAATATCTATTTGCCAAAACAACCGCAATGGCACCGATACTGGCCAAACATACCGCATTAAAAATGGCATATACGTCTTTAATCCCAGTATGCCTTACCACCCCCTTGTAGCTCCCGGAAATCAAGAAAGCAGCCAAAAACAGTAATACTATGACCGGAAGCTGGGCCCACAACCGCTGTACATCGAAATTGAAACTTAGGTTGAACCTAATAAAGTACGCCAAAATGAACGAAAAGGAAATAATGCAAAGGTCTATGAAAAGTACCGTCCATTTGGAAGCATATCGCCTACCACCCCTAAAAAAGAATTCCTTAATCATTTGAGTTCGTTTTTAATGATTTCACAAATTCGCTCCAAATCATCTATTTCGAGACTGCTGCCGCTAGGCAAGCATAACCCTCTTTCAAATAGATCTTCACTAACTCCATTAACGAACGAAGCATTCTTTTCGAATACCGGTTGCAAATGCATGGGCTTCCATAAAGGTCTAGACTCTATGTTCTCTTTCTCTAGGGCTGTTCTTAAGTTTTCCCTTACTTTAAAAGATGGGGTCAAAATACAGGTGAGCCACCTATTGGAATAACTTCCTTCTGGTTCATTGATAAATGTGATATCAGTCAAGTTTGAAAGGTGCTCTTTATAATATTGAAAATTATGTCTTCGAGCCGCCACTCTATCTTTCAGAACTTCCATTTGACCTCGACCAATTCCGGCCAGTACATTGCTCATCCTATAATTGTAACCAATATGGGAATGCTGATAATGTGGAGCATCATCCCTGGCCTGAGTAGCCAAAAAAACTGCCTTTTCCTTGGTCTTTTGGTCTTTGCACAACAAGGCTCCACCACCAGAAGTGGTTATAATTTTGTTTCCATTAAAGGATAAAATCCCAACATCGCCAAAACTTCCGCAATTAAAACCTCTGTAAGAGCTGCCCAAAGCCTCTGCGCTATCTTCGATAACAGGAATATCATAATTCCGTGCTACCTCATGAACCTCATCCACTTTATAGGGCATTCCATATAAATGTACCGCTACAATGGCCTTTGGTTTTTTTCCATGGGCCATTCTATCCTTAATTGCTTCTTCCAAAAGTATAGGTGAGATATTCCAGGTATCCTCTTCACTGTCTACGAATATGGGAGATGCTCCCAAATAAGTGATAGGGTTTGCCGAAGCCGAAAAGGTAAAACTTTGACAGATTACTTCGTCTCCTTCACTTACTCCCAAAAGCTCCAGCCCTAAATGTATAGCTGAGGTTCCCGAGCTTAAGCATGCGGCGTGGGTATTATTTCCTACAAAATCTTCAATTGATTTTTCAAATTGTTGGACGTTAGGGCCCAAAGGGGCTATCCAATTGGTATCAAAGGCCTCCTTTACATAGGCTTCTTCATTTCCTCCCATATGAGGAGGTGACAACCAAATTTTCTTTAACACTGTGGTTTCCATTTCAGTTTTGGGTTGATATAAGTAGGTGAGAATCAAATTCTCGATTATAAAAGTAAGAGTAATTTTCACCCATAAAATGATTTCAGTCACCTATTCGGTCAAGATGTGAAATAATCGATTAAGTGTTTATAATTGGTAAAAAACCTTCAGTAAATATGAGCAATCGGTCACATTTCTCTCAGAGTGATTTAATAAACTTAATTATGATGTACAATCACAAACAAACCATTAATGCCTATTTTTTTTGAAGTAAATAATCAATGAGCGAATTGGTTAAATATTTTTGCTTGCATCGCAATAATTTTTTAATCATTTACTTTACATATAAACTCATAAACTAAATTGAAGACAAAGTCAATATATATCATTGTAATCGGTGTTTTAATATCTCTGTTAGTATTCTATGACTTTAATCAAGCCAAATATGCCAAGAAAGCAGTTCTTATAACTACTCGACTAGTTGACCCACCAAATAAATGGAATAGGGGTTTTAAAAAAGTTAAGATAAAGAGTAGGTTCACAAAGCATAAACAATATGCCTATTTCCATAAAACACTGGACAAAGAAGCCAGACCTCTTGTTGTAAGTCTTCACACATGGGGCGGTGACTATGCGCAACCAGACCCTTTGTCCCAGTTGTGTCTTGAAAATAATCTGAATTATATTCACCCCAACTTTAATGGTCCAAACAACAATCCCAACTCCTGCTGCAGTAATCTTGTTATTGGCCAAATAGATGAAGCTATCAATTTTGCAATACAAAATTCCAATGTCGATATATCAAACATTCATGTTATCGGTTTAAGTGGGGGTGGTTATACAGCAATGTGTCACTACCTATTATCTGGATACCAAGTAGCAAGCTACCAATCTTGGGTCGGCATATCGGATTTGGAGTCTTGGTATTATCAAAGTATCAGTAAAGAAAGTCCGTCTTGGAAAGATATACTGGCCTGTACAGAATCCAAAGACAGCTTGAACATTACTGAAGCCCAAAGAAGGTCCCCCTTACACATGCCAATATCAGAGGAAAAATTAATGGCGACAGAATTTAATTTATATACTGGCATTCACGATGGTAACCAGGGAAATGTTCCCATCACACAATCAATTAATTTTTACAATAAAATTGTTAGCAAACTGTATAAAGATAAACCATCCAAAATGGTTACTATTGAAGAAACACTATACTTACTCGAAAATAGAAGAGCATTGGATAAATACGATTCCATCAGTGATAGGGCTGTTTTTTTTGCGAAAAAGAACCCAAACGTAAATCTGTTCATTTTTGAAGGAGAACATGAGATATTACCAGAACATGCAATCTTGAGTATCTTATAAAGTAAACAAAGATTGAATTTAATCGAAGTTTTAGGTAGATAGTCATCATATTTACACCCCTCCATTTCATTTTTCACATCTTTGTGTCCATAGTTTAATCACAATATATTGTGTTAAGAAAAAGATTATACCACATTGACCTACTGCGCTTCCTTGCAGCACTCTATGTATTGTTTTATCACTACTGCTTTAGAGGATATTCAAAGGATAATTTGTCTTTAGTTCGGTTTGAGCCTTTTGAAGAGCTTTCTAAATATGGTTACCTCGGTGTAGATTTGTTTTTCATAATCAGCGGGTTCGTAATACTCATGACAGCCTTAAATTCGAATCTCACCAAATTTATGATTTCCCGTTTTAGTAGACTTTACCCGGCATATTGGATTTGCCTTTTGATTACTTTGATAGTTCTATTTTTTTGGGGGGCACCAGAGCGCTTATTATCAACAAAAGAAATTTTGCTGAACCTCACTATGTTTCATGGTTTTTTTGGAATACCCCATGTTGATGGAGTTTATTGGTCCTTAATAATTGAACTCAAATTTTATATTTTAATTGGGGTTATTTTATTCTTCAATTTGATTAAATATATAAGGGTTTTTGCTATAGCTCTTTTGGGCATTGCTGCCCTACAATTGGTCGTTCCCTTTGGAAAGGCTTACTTTCCATTAAAGTTGCTATATTTTATCACCTTTCCACAATGGAGTTCGTACTTTGTCGCGGGAATGTTCTTCTTTCTCATTTATAAAGAAGGCTTTAAATGGAAATATTTTGTTTTCTTAATCTGTTGCTACTTGATTTCTTTACAATATGCTTTTGTGAAGGTTGATCATCTTAATGAAGCCTATGTTCATCATTTTTCCTACTTAACAGTTTCATTCTTTATCACAACATTTTACATTCTATTTTATCTGATTAGTGTTGAAAAGTTAAACTTTTTAAATAAAAAATATTTTTTGACCTTAGGAGCTATAACCTACCCGCTTTATCTGATTCATCAAAATATTGGCTATACTATATTGAACCAATTTTCACCCTACCTAAACAAATGGATATTACTTGTTTCTTTGATTTCACTAATGATAGTTTTATCCCTTTTTATACACAAGGTTTTCGAAAAACCTTTGGGCAGTTACTTCCGTAACAAACTAAAAGAAAGTAGATTTGTACTCCATTTTCAATCAAAATTAAACACTATTTACACCAAAGCTTAATATGAAAATTCTAGTTACCGGTGCCGCCGGTTTTATTGGGTTCCATGTATCTTGTAAATTGACAGACCTAGGACATGAGGTAATCGGCCTTGATAATATCAATGATTATTATGATGTAAACCTCAAGTATGCCAGACTGGGAGTGCTGGGTATTGACAAAGAAGATGCCTCAAAAGAAGGTATGCTGACCACAAGCACCAAAAAGACCAAATTTAGTTTTGTTAAAATGGATCTGTCGGACCGCGACAAGTTATCCGAACTATTTAAACAGGAAAAATTTGACGTAGTGTGCAACCTTGCGGCACAGGCTGGTGTGCGATATAGTCTTGAAAATCCCGAGGCCTATGTGGACAGTAATATAGTAGGGTTTTTAAATATTCTAGAAGGTTGTCGACACAATAAGGTAAAGCACTTGGTATATGCAAGTAGTTCAAGTGTTTATGGCCTAAACAAAAAAATACCGTTTGAGACTACGGATGCTGTAGATCATCCTGTGAGTTTGTATGCCGCTTCCAAAAAAAGCAACGAATTAATGGCACACACCTACAGCCATCTTTATGGCTTCGCAACTACCGGTCTTCGTTTTTTCACCGTTTACGGTCCATGGGGCAGGCCGGACATGGCAATGTTTCTATTCACCAAAGCAATTTTAAATGGTGATTCGATCAAGGTTTTCAACCATGGTAAACTGGAGAGGGATTTCACCTACATTGATGATATTACAGAAGGTGTAGTGCGAATTATTGAAGCCGATGTTTCAGAAAGAAAAAACAAGAATCAACTTTATAAACTTTATAATATCGGCAATAATAGTTCCGTAAAATTATTGGACTTTATTGAAGAAATTGAAAAAAGCCTTGGTATAAAGGCCAAAAGGAACAATTTACCAATGCAGCCTGGGGATGTAGAGAAAACATGGGCCAACGTTGATGATTTGATCAAGGATTACGATTACAGACCCAATACTCCAATTAGAGAAGGTGTCAAAAAATTTATTGATTGGTACAAACAATTTTACCATCCGGAAAAAGCAATATCATAATTTCGCTGTTATTGCGTTTAGACTTAAATACTTGTCCATATCGATTATTAATAAAACGTATTAAATAAAATCAAACATGAATTTAACAGTAATTGGCACTGGATATGTAGGCCTAGTGAGTGGAACCTGCTTTGCCGAAATGGGAAACACGGTAACCTGCATAGATGTTGATGAAAACAAAATAGAAGGACTGAAAAAAGGAGTTATACCAATTTACGAACCAGGTTTGGAACCCATGGTAAATCGAAATATTGATAATAACACCCTGCTTTTCAGTACTAGTTTAAAAGATAATCTGGAAAATTGTGACGTTGCTTTTATCGCCGTTGGAACTCCTATGGGAGAAGATGGTTCGGCTGATCTCAAGTATGTCCTACAGGTTGCCAAAGAAATTGGCGAACATATGTCCACTCCGCTTATTGTGGTCGATAAATCAACTGTTCCAGTCGGTACAGCGGATAAGGTCAAAAAAACGATATCGGACGAATTGAAAAAAAGAAACGTGGAAATTGAATTCCATGTGGTTTCCAACCCTGAGTTTTTAAAGGAAGGGGATGCTATTAATGATTTCTTGAAACCTGACCGTGTGGTTGTTGGCTCCGACGATGAAGCTGCGACCAAAAAAATGCGTTCCCTATATTCACCCTTCTTCAGAAGTAGTATGGATCGCCTGATTACTATGGATGTTAGATCTGCTGAAATGACAAAATATGTGGCCAATGCCATGTTGGCAACCAAAATCTCTTTTATGAATGAGATTTCAAATATATGTGAATTGGTGGATGCCGATGTAAATAAGGTTCGTATTGGAATTGGCTCGGACAGCCGAATTGGCTATAGTTTCATTTACCCAGGAAGTGGTTATGGAGGATCTTGTTTTCCAAAAGATGTCAAAGCACTAAAGCGGACTGCGGAAGAGCACGGATATACCCCAGAACTTATAAAGGCTGTGGAAGATGTCAATGATCGCCAAAAATTTGTCATCGCCAAAAAGGTAGTCGATAAATATGGTGAAGATCTCAAAGGAAAAACATTTGCCGTTTGGGGTCTTGCATTCAAACCAGGTACTGATGATATGCGTGAGGCACCTGCCATATACATTATAAAAGAATTGGTCAAAAGGGGAGCTGTAATCAATGCCTATGACCCAAAGGCCATGGAGGAAGCAAAACATTTTTACCTTAAAGACACCCCCAATATAAATTACTTCACGGCAAAATACGCAGCCTTGGAAGGAGCAGATGCGATGATATTGCTAACAGAATGGAAAGAGTTCAGGGCACCTGATTTTGGTGAATTACAAAAACTGTTAAAGTCACCAGTTATTTTTGATGGTAGAAACCAGTACGATGATGAAAAATTAGACTCCATGGGATTCGAATATTTCCAGATTGGAAAGAAAGCATAGGACATAAAAAGAACAATATAAAGTTTGGTTTGGATAAATCCAAGCCAAACTTTTTTGTCTTTAAAACCCGATTTAAATAGAAAATGACTTTGGAAATCTATTTTTACCACTTTTCAAGTCTACTACTATTTTGATGCCTTTTTAAAGAAGATTCCAAAGCCAGAACAAAAATTTCGGGATGTTACAACGATAAAAAATGACCTTTTACAATATTTTTTAGACTTTAAAATGTCTTTTACCCATCTTGCATGGACAAAATTGTTGAATCCCCAAAACAATGAATAAAGCCAAGATTGCTTTTGTTATACCATCTTTAAGATCTGGAGGTGCTGAAAGAGTAGTATCCACATTATCAAATACACTTTCTAATGAATATGAAGTGCATATCATTTGCTTGGTAAGGACCATACCTTTTTATAAAATTCATAAAGGCGTCACTATACATTATTGCTTAGAAGAAAATAATAATAGTACTGGGATTGTTTCAGCAGTTGCAAATAATTTAAAACTGGTAAGAAAATTAATTACAATCATCAAACAGAACGGCATTCAGATACTGTTAGGATTTATCACTTCTGCCAATATACTTTCAATTATATCGGGAAAACTATGTGGCATACCTGTCATAATAAGTGAAAGAAACAATCCTAAGAATGACAGGATACCTAGCATGTGGAAAAAGCTTAGGGACTGGTTCTATCCTTATGCCAATTGGCTTGTTGTTCAAACGGAGGACACAAAAAAGTTTTATCAAGAAAAATTGAACATTAAAAGGCAGACGGTTATATCGAATCCAATTTCAACTGATTTTAAAGTTGAATTGGTTACTGCTTTAAAACAACCCTCAAAAGAAAACATCATCCTCAATGTTGGTAGGTTGCACCCTCAAAAAGCCCAGGATGTACTGATAGAAGCATTTTCAAAAACCAACAATAACAATTGGCAACTTCATTTGGTGGGAGAAGGTGAAAGAAGAAAAGAATTAGAGAGCCTTATTTCCAATTTAAACCTTCAAAAAAAAGTTCATCTTGTTGGTAGGGTTGAAGAAATTCAGAAGGTATATGACCGTGCTAAAATTTTTGCTTTCAGTTCAATTTATGAAGGCTTCCCGAATGCATTGATAGAAGCCATGTATTTTGGTTTGGCATGTGTATCCACAAATTGTCCCACAGGCCCTTCCGAATTAATCGAAAATGGTGAAAATGGGTATTTAATAAATGTAAATGATACTTCGGCTTTAACCAAGAAACTCAATGTTTTAATGGAAAGCGAAGAAATTAGAATTTCTTTTGGACAAAAAGCACAAGAAAAAGTTTCTAAATTCAATGCAGAAAATATTGCACAGGAATGGTCCCATATAATTAATCATTGTTTAAATATCCAATAAGGTTGTGCTTTCTACGCTAGTAAATAAAATTCAGGGACTCTTAAAAAACAAGGTAATTGGCAACATATTGATTGTTGGTTCCGTTACTTTGTTCATTAAGGGATTGGGGTTTTATAAGGAAACATTGGTAGCTTCAAATTTTGGGCTTTCAATGATTCTCGATACATTTTTTATCGCCTTTTTGATTCCGGGGTTTATCCAAAATGTTTTCTTACAATCTTTCAACACAGTTTTCATCCCAAACTATATATCTGAAACGAAATCAGAAAACAACAATATTGGTTCTTTTCAAGCAATGGGGTTTGTTACTTCCATATTAGCGGCCACCCTGTTCTCTCTTGTTGCCATACTAGGCACTGATATTTATCTTGAAGCCTTTTTCCCAGGAAAAGAGGATTTTTATTACGATTTGGTTAAGAGCCAATTTTACATTATTCTTCCCAGTTTATACTTCTGGGGATTATCTTCAATTCTTGCCTCCCTTTTAAATATAAATAATGAATTTGCATATTCTTCTTTTCGTGGGGTTTTTATAGCGATTACGACTATTGTGGCCTTGCTTTTTTTTAGAGAAACTTTAGGGGATATGTTGTTGGCTATAAGTACACTAATTGGTTCCTTTTTTGGTTTTATATATCTATTGATCATATGTTTGCGCAAAAATATTATTAAACTATCCTCCCCAGATTTTAGAAGCCGAAACGCAATTATCATGTTTAAACAAATCCCCGCAAAAATAACATCAAGTACTTTTGCTGGTTTGCATGGGGTTGTCGATCAATTTTTTGCTGCACAATTAGCAATAGGATCCATTGCTGCTTTAAATTATGCTCTAAAAATTCCAGCTTTTGCTATTGGGATCCTCGTAATAGCCATGAACAATGTATTACTGCCATACTTTTCCAAATCGGTATTGGAAAATCGTGAAAAGGCATTCGAACAACTATTTAAAATTCTTAAAATAATCTTTGCAATAAGTACGGTAATTGCTGTTGCGGGAATCCTTACTTCAGATTTTTTTGTGTCCCTCTTTTTTGAAAGAAACGAATTCACTTCTGAAGATTCCATTTTAGTATCTGGATTACAAAAAATCATATTGATTTACATTCCTTTTAAGATATCAGGAATGCTGTTGGTTAATTTTTTAACTAGTATCAATAAAAATTCCTACATGGCAATAGTTTCGTTTGTTAGTATTGTCCTGAATGTTATATTGAATTTTATTTTAGTGAAACCATATGGAGTGTTCGGAATAGCAATAGCAACTACTGTTGTGGTAATCTTGAGAAATCTAATTCTTTTTTACTTTACCAAGGTACAGAAAAACAAGGCTTATAATATTGAATCATAAAATCTTAGCTTTGCCCAAATTCTCTAATACCAAAAAACCTGTTTAATCTAAGTGAAATTTTCAAACTCAACTGTCCACCTCTCATCAATTTGATGATTTTAGAAAGGTTGTTCAATTACTTATAATGTATCATTGAAAAACACGTATAAATCGAACGAATAAATGTATTTCAAGAAGAATGCATTGTTCCCAAAGTTATTTCCATAATGGTTTTTTAATAATTGAATTGAATCTCTTATCAATTTTTTATTACCATTTAACTCTTTTAATTCTTTAATTTTTCTTATCAACTTAGTTTTGTGTAATATATATCTAGACTGTGTCAATAAAAAAAACAGTAAACACCATTATTTTTGAATATTAATTAGTTACTTCATAATGTAACTATGTTAATATTCGAAAAGTACTGCTTGGAAATTATGTTATTGAAGATTATAAAATTGCTTGCCTTATTCTTGTTGTTATGCAACATACCGAGTTACATGTTGGAATATTTTGGGCCAAAATTTGGCTCGATCAGTAGTTATCTTACATCTTTACTTTTAATAATCTTCTTTTTTTTCACAAAAAAGAGCAAACCTTTATATCCTTTTATATACCTAGGTCTACTATATTTCGCCTTCGCATCTTTTAATTATACAGATCCCGATATAAACAATTTTTTTTTAAAAGAATTGATCAGGTTTATGGTAGTTGTCATATGTGGAGCGGAATTAGCTAGAAGTTCAAAGTATAAAGAACTATATTTTATTCTTTTAATAGGTGCAATTAGTATTATTGTGAATGCCCTAATTTTTCCAACTGCGCAAGCAGGACATTTTCAGGAAAACTACGGGAGATTCAGTGGTTTTTATTTAAATCCAAATACAGCTGGCAGTATTTGCTTAGTTGGTTTCGCAATATCTTTTTCCATAGCTAATCGAAATTTAAAATTAATAGGTCAATTTTTATTGACCCTGGCCGGTATACTTACTTTTTCCAGAACATTCATTTTGATTTGGGTGATTATTAATTTGTTTGCTATACTCCAAAGTAAAAAAAACCTATTACTTCCTTTGGTTGGGACAATAGTGCTAATATTGATTTTTACATTTTCAAACAAACTCACCCTGAACGCAGAACGTTTTACTGCATTGAAAAGCATCTTTGGAAGCGAACAAGTTGACTCCAAAACAATTAATGAAGACTCGAGAACCCACACTTGGTCTTTATATTATGACAAGATTATGGACCGTCCTTTTTTTGGCAACGGATGGCGAAAATTTTCAGGAAGACCAGGTGGCTTGCCCGGTGTTCACAATACTTATTTATTAGTAATAGGAGAAGCTGGTTTTATACCCTTTTTTATTCTACTGGGCATTTATATATTTTTATTAGTTAAAAGTTTAAGAGGATTTAAGATTAGACCCGAATTATTTTATATAAGTTTAGTAATTTCTCTCACTTTAATGGCTTCTCATACGTACTTTTCCAATTTTTATTTAATTTTTCTTTCGATGTTCGTTTTTGCAGAATTGATCAAATCCCCCCACAATTCTTTGGTTTCAAATACGAATGATGATACCATTTCAATTAGCACTATATAACCATACTGAAAAGCATAATAAACAATTAAATATCATGGCAGATATTCCAAATTCTATTTTAGTTTGCTCTAAAATCTCCCGGAATTAAACATGAAGTTGATACTAAATTTAAAAAATACAAGTTAGTTAAGATATATTTTTTCGTCCTCAACTATGAAAAACTTTTATAAAAAATTTATTCGAAATACATATTTGGCCAAGTTTATCCGTAACATCTATTATTGGCTGAAACAAAGGCTAGTTCCTGAAAAAATATACACTATACACAGGCATAAAAAAAGAATGGGGAAATCACCGGATCTAAATGACCCAAAGACATTGAATGAAAAAATAGTCTGGTTAAAGCTTAATGACCGCACCCCTTTGCATACAAAATGTGCTGATAAATATGCAGTTCGTGAATATGTTAGCGAAAAAATTAGCGATGATTATTTGGTTCCGCTCTATTACCATACCGTAAATGTCAAAGATATAGTACCTAAAAATTTACCTGCACCACCATATATTATTAAAACCAACCATGATAGCGGAGGAGGTATTTTTGTTTATGATACATTACAAATTGATTGGGACCAAGTTCAAAAAAGTTTAAAAAAGCGCTTAAAACATAATTATTATTGGGAATCCAAAGAATGGCAATATAAGAACATAAAGCCTAGAGTAATCGTTGAAAAATTGTTGCTTACTGA
Organism: [Muricauda] lutisoli (nom. illeg.); assembly: GCF_017313105.1. GTDB lineage: Bacteria > Bacteroidota > Bacteroidia > Flavobacteriales > Flavobacteriaceae > Flagellimonas > Flagellimonas lutisoli. Next base: position 1,363,736 of record NZ_JAFLND010000001.1, read on the forward strand.
AGCAGGAAAAATACCTTTTGATTATAAGCTCCATTGCTTTAATGGTAAAGTTATCACCATACAGGTTGATATGAACAGGGGTACGGAGAATCATTTTCGAAATTGGTACGACATTAACTGGAATAGGGAACCTTTCAAATGGACCGCGATAAAAGACGGCAAAAAAACAGATCCTAGCGATTATGATATAGAAAGACCATCTACATTGGAGGAGATGATTAGACTGTCCGAGTTATTGGCAGCACCTTTTTGCTATGTTCGTGTAGATTGGTACGATGTTGATGGCCAATTATACTTTGGTGAACTTACCTTTCATCATGATGGAGGTAATAGCCCCATAGAACCAAGTGAATGGGATTTAAAATTGGGTGAAAAACTTAATTTAATCAAGCATTAACCATTCAGGCAATCTAATTTTCTTTCTTAAACTTGATTAATTAAAGTGTATTTTGGCTTCCCAAGTTAATACAGTTTATTCAAGAGGATATAAGTTATAAAATTGAATGCTAATTGATTTAGGTCAATTTACAAAACCATCATGATTCATTAAATGAGATACATTTATTTATTATATCGAATATCCGTAACGCTTTAATAAAACGAAAGAATAATTTACCCTATCTCAAATTAGCCATTCCCTATCAAGATTTAAATACTTCTCTGATATCATTGGGGGAATGAATTAAATTCAGTTACTCTACAGGATAACTAAATTTTTCTTCAAAATGGGTTCAAATACCGACAATTCTTTCAACCCACTTATACCTTAATCATTTGATCAGTTTTATTTAACTTGATCTTAACTACTTTGTTTGAAAATGTTAAAGAAATATGTATTTCATCGAATAAAAAATTCATTAACATCCACAATTCAATCTTCGGCGTAAGTACCTTCATTAAAAAAGATGTATTTCATCGAAAAAAAATAGTGTTTTACCGATTTTATGAAGAAGAGTAGTATTTTAGTTTCCCAAATCAATTTTATTATTAACCCCTTGACCTCTTGTTTGATGGCGCCCCACAAAACCATTCTGCACAAGCTTATGTTTTTATTATGTTCAATCCTGATTCTTTCATGTAGCAAGGACAGTGATTTGTTTTCTGATACTATAGAAGAGCAAATCGTTAATGAAAAAAATAACACTGGGGTAAACTCTAATGAATTTAAACCTGTAGATGATGAGTATACCATCAATGCCATAAACACGGCCTTTCTTTTAGCAGTATTAAATAACGACAGTATTCCCGAAAATGTAGTGGTAAAAATTGTACAAACAACAGCACCACAGGATGGCGAGTTGATAATCAATGAGGATAATGTGCTGTCTTACACTCCAATTTTAGATGACAACAAAGGGAGCGGAGATGTTGTGTCCGACGAGTTTACCTATACAGTTGAAATTTCCGATGGAGATATGACGCAACAGAAGCAAGCTTCTGTAATCGTAAGAACACAATACTCTGATTCTGACAAAGACATGGGGGCTTTAAAGGCATTCCCTTCCGCTTTTGGCCCTGGTTCAATAGCAACTGGTGGTAGGGGAAAGGCTCTGGCAATCGTAAACACTCTGGATCCGTACGCAACGTTGACCCATCATGCCAGTAATGGCAGCAATGACGAGTATTATACAGGTGGTTTTTTCACTGCCCTGCAAGAAGCTAATGTCGGTTATATTGTTTTTGACGTTTCTGGAGATATACATTTGGGAGATATTGGCCGAGGATGGTACGATGGTTATAAAGGTGTGAACAACAAAACTGTATTTGGCCAATCTGCGCCTAAAGGAGGAATAACCATTACCGATAGAAGTCTACGATTTGATGGAAGTACAGGAGACAATAAAAATTTAATATTCAGATATTTAAGAAGTAGACCCATTTATGACAGGAACGGTGTTGTCACTTCCGAGGACGACGCCTTTACATGGGGATTATTGTTTTACGGCGGTGAAGATATCATTGTAGACCATTGTTCTTTGTCTTTTGCACAGGATAAAGCAATAGGCGCCTACATTACTGAAAAACATGCCGCCAACGGAACAGGTTTAAGAAACCTTACTTTTCAACATAACTTTATACAGGATTCCAACACAGGGGCATATGTAGAGATTAACCCAAATAGGGAAGGTGATCCGGAAAACTTTGTTGATGCGATAAGTTGGCACAGCAACGTTTTTTCCTCCGTTAATAGAACGCCCAATCTGGCATTTAACGGAAGGGCAGAAAAAATAAACAATATTATTCACAATAGCCCATCTAAAAATAGTATTACTTATCATTCCCTTTTATTGAATTCAGTAGGTAATTATTATCAAAGGCAAGGAACTACGCCCGATAAGATTAGGTTAGATAGAGATGCTAACTCAGGAAATCCATTGGTGTATACTGCGTTAAACGTGTTTAATGGTACTGTTGGTGGAGTTGATGTTAATTTACAAGGTATCAGCGGTGAAGACAATTCCGCGATGTGGTCCCTTCAGGATGCCTCAATTTCTGCACCATCAGTTTATTTCACACAGGCCGAACACAGTTTTGGGTTTCCAAATCCTGTGAACGTACTTTCTCCTTTTGAAGCCTTTGATAACTTGGTCTCCAATGGGGATGTAGGGGCCTTTAAATATTTGGATGACAATGGTTATGTTCAAACCTACCGTGATTCCTTTGATTCAAGTCAATTAAGTATTGTACAAAACAATAGCTATTACCAACCTAAAAACGTCTCAAATTGGGTATTGCCTGAAATCCCCCACAATACCAGACCAGATTCCTATGACACGGACAAAGACGGTATGGCAGATGCATGGGAAATCCGAACTTTTGGTAACCTGGAACAAAGTTACAGGGGTGATTTTGATGGCGATGGGTACACCAACATTGAAGAATTTATGTATCAGGTTGATTTTGATTAAAACTATTGCTTAAAACATTAATCTGCCCATATATAATTATGGGCATTTTTTTTATTGGTAATTTCTGTATTGAATTTGACCAAACCCCGTGGTTCATATCCCGCCTACTTAAAATATTTTACCGCCCAACAAAATAGATTCTGCTGATCCTCGTTTATATTTGAAATATTTGATCGCAATAAATATTTGAAATGCTTTTCAACTCTACAGAATTTTTAATCCTTTTCGTATCTGTTTTTATTCTTTATTGGATTCTTCGAGACTATAAGCATCAAAATGTTCTGTTGTTAGTTTCAAGTTATATTTTTTATGCATGGTGGGATTGGAGGTTTTTATCATTGATATTGATCAGTTCTATAATTGATTATTCGGTTGGCTCCAAAATATATGCAGCCAGAACAAACCGAGTAAAAAGAAATTGGCTTCTTTTAAGTCTAATATCCAATCTTGGGTTATTATCAGTTTTTAAATATTACAATTTCTTTGTTGATTCATTTGCAGAGTTAGCAAAACTTTTTGGATGGCAGCCCAATGACCTAACCTTAAATATTATACTCCCTGTTGGTATAAGTTTTTATACTTTTCAAACTTTAAGTTACACCATAGATATTTATAGAGGTCAATTTAAACCCACACACAACTTCATATCCTTCTGCACTTATATTGCACTTTTTCCACAACTAGTGGCAGGACCTATTGAAAGAGCATCAAATCTTTTACCTCAAGTTGAAAGACCTCGAAAATTCAAAAAGGAATGGTTCAATGAAGGCCTAGTGCAAATAACCATAGGTTTCATCAGAAAAATAGTTATTGCTGACACACTGGGAGTATATGTTGACACTATTTATGCCAATACTGGAATCTATAATTCAACCTCAATAATATTAGCTACCATATTCTATGCTTTTCAAATATATTTTGACTTTTCAGGTTATTCGGATATTGCCATAGGAACCGCTAAATTGCTAGGATTTAAATTTAATCAGAATTTCAACCTTCCTTATTTTTCAAGTTCATTAACAGAGTTTTGGCGAAAATGGCATATGTCATTATCCTATTGGTTAAGAGATTACCTGTATATATCATTAGGCGGAAACAGAAAAGGCATAAAAATCACCTATAGAAATTTGATGTTAACCATGCTCCTTGGAGGGCTCTGGCATGGTAGTTCCTGGAATTTTGTTATTTGGGGAGGCATTCATGGAACAGTTTTATGTGTCGAAAAATTTTTAAATTCCAAATCTCTATTTACTTCAATAAGAAAAATTAAATTACTTGGTTTCAGTTTTACTTTCTTGGTTGTATTATTCGCTTGGGTATTTTTTAGGGCACAAACCTTTGATTCAGCAATAACGGCAATAAAACAGATTCTTACTTTTTCATTTGGGCCACCATATATCGGTAATATTAGCGTTATGGTCAACTCAATTCTTGTTTTGGCAATTGGTTTATTAATTGATTTTTATTTAAAATATAAAGATATTCCGCTCGAAGAAGTTGGAAGAAATTACACGCCTTATAAATTATCCTTTATCATTTCAATTCTGGTAATATTTATATGTTTGTTCTATTCAACATCACAAAACTTCATCTATTTTCAATTTTAATTAATATGGGTAGAAAAAAAACTATTTATGTTTTTAAAATCATTATATCGTTTTTGGCTATTTCATTTATAGTTGACAAAGCAGCGTATTTCTTAATGAACAGAGTAAGTGATGAAGTATATAGTGGGCAAGGTATAGGCAAATTGAATCAATACCTTAAAACCAAAAATAATTATGACTTTATTGTTTTTGGTAGTTCTAGGGCCAACCACCATGTTAACCCAAATAAAATTTCAAAAAACTCTTATAATATGGGGGTTGATGGCACTATGATAGCCTACTCTCATAGTCTAATTAAAGTATTGCCCAAAAAAAAACAAACTATTCTTCTCCATATTGATCCTTCAAATGCTTTTTCTAAAGATTATGTGGGGGAAGATATTAAAGCCCTAAAATCAAAGTACAATCGTAACAGCATTATTACAAAAAATATAGATCAGTTAAGTCAAAACAATGTTTTTCAGAAGTTTTACTGGTGCCTGGGGTATAATAAAATCGTCATCCCGATTTTTAAAAACTTTTTCTATCCTAAATATGACTATAGAAAATACGATGGCTATGACCCAATACATGTATCAAAAAGTCAGGAAAAAATTTTCAAAAAAATTTTAAATGAGCCTAAAACAGATGATTGTTTAGAAAATTATGAGATAAACAAACTATATAATAGTTTAATAGATGATTTAATCTTATTCTCAAAAAATAACAACAAAGAATTGATTGTTTTCAACTCACCGGTTTATTATGACTACTGTGAACAAGATAACATAGAGTTTAGAAAAATCATGAAAGAAAAGCAAGTAAGATATTATGACTTTTCTAAATTATTTCAAGATAATAACTCAATAGAATTTTGGAGGGACAGAACTCATTTATCCAGTATAGGTGCTGAAGTTTTTTCTGATACTTTGGCATTGAAAATATTATGACCCTTTCGAAAAAAGTTTGATGACTAAAAATAGTCTTTATGTTCTACAAAGGTCAAGTTAAAATATGGTCTAATAATTTAGTGTCATATCAATGAAAATTCATTTTTAAAGCAGTCTATTTATACATTTTTTCAAGGAGCATCTTTTCATTTCATAATGAATAAAATAAATTCATTAGAACAAATATTTCATACTTTACTTCGTTTAATCCTTAGGTTGTTCAAAAAACAACTTAAAATGCCAATTTGGTTAGGTACTTACTAGCTAAATTTGAACCATATTATTTTTTTCTATGCGTAAAAAATATAAAGTTTTTTTTGTGATTCCCTCGCTCCGGGCCGGTGGAGCAGAAAGGGTCATGTCCTTTGTAGCTCAAAACCTAAGCCAAGAATTATTTGAGACCACCCTAGTGGTTATAGGAAGTAAAAATGATTACTCCTACCCCATCGATACTATAAATCTCGTTTTTTTGGAAAAAAGTAGAGTTTTACACTCCTTTCTACCCATATTTTCGCTCTTACGAAAACAAAAACCGGATATTGTCATCAGTGCCATAGGACATGTTAATGCAATTATGGCATTTGAATCAATCTTTTTTAAAAAAATCATTTTTATTGGCAGGGAAGTCAATGTTATCAGTGTTCTTTCAAAAATACAATCTTCTAAAAAATGGTTTTCATTCATAGACTTTACCAAATATTCATATAAACTCTTGGATATCATACTTTGTCAATCCAAAGATATGGCCAATGATATGCAGATGAACTTTGATGTATCATCCAAAAAAATAAGGATAATAAATAACCCTATATCCGAGTCATTTGTACCAAAAAAACAAATGCCCAACAACACTGTTCCAAAATTTATAACAGTTGGAAGTTTGGTTGAAAGAAAAGGTCATATGAGAATTTTAAAAGCACTTTTAAAGTATAATGAGCCTTTTGAATATACGATGATAGGAGATGGGAATAAGGTCGAGGAGGTTTTGAATTTCGCTAAGGAAAACAACATAGGGGAGAATGTTAAACATATTCCATTCACGAAAAATGTATCGGATTACCTTAAAAAATCAGATATATTCTTGCAAGGTTCCTATGTTGAGGGCTTCCCGAATGCATTGCTTGAAAGCTGCGCCACAGGTACGCCGGCAATTGTATACAAAGCCTTGGGAGGAATTGATGAGATTATCGAAGAAGGCGTCAATGGGTACATAGCTGAGGACGAAGTTGAGTTTGTTGAAAAATTAAATTTGCTTTTGAAACAAAAATTAGAACCTGAAGTTGTCAGTTCTTCTGTAATGGAAAAATTCAATAGTCCTAAAATTTTGAAAAAATATGAAAACCTCTTTTTGGAACTATTACAAAAATAAACTATGAAAGTTTTACAACTCATAAATTCTTTGGGAGCTGGAGGAGCAGAAAAACTACTGGTTGATGCCGCAATAACCTATTCAAAATTGGGTGTGGATGTGGATATCCTATTGCTTAAAAATGTAGATTCCCCTTTTATTTCTAAGTTAAATGATTACCCTAGCGTCAATGTGTTTTCGTTGAGCAGTACAGCCAGTGTGTACAATCCATTCCATATTGTGAAACTCCGGAAATACTTTTCGAAATACGACATTGTGCATGTTCACTTGTTCCCTTGTTTGTACTGGGCGGGTATAGCCTCCATGTTGGGTAAAAAGCCTAGGCTGATCTATACTGAGCACAATACGACCAATCGAAGAAGGGACTCCAAACTATTTAAGTTTTTGGACAAGATCATTTACAAAAAATATGATGAGATTGTGAGCATATCCGATTCTGTCGATGAAAACCTCAAAAAACACTTGGGTAGCTCTTTCAACAATATTACCAAAATCTACAATGGCATAGACCTTCAAGAAATAACGGAAGCTAAACCCTACCAAAAGAAAGAGTTGGGACTAAAAGATGACAATGTTGCTCTAATGCAGGTTTCCAGTTTCACCGCTCAAAAAAACCAGAATTTCTTAATAAGGTCCTTAAAAGAACTTCCCGACCACTATGTTTTATTATTGGTCGGTGAGGGAATCTTAAGAAAGGAGTCCGAGGATCTGGCCAAAAATATTGGAGTAGAAAACAGGGTTCATTTTATGGGGGTAAGAAAAGATGTGCCAAGATTATTAAAAAGTGTTGATATCGTAATTCTCTCCTCACATTTCGAAGGGCTTTCATTATCAAGTGTAGAGGGTTTGGCATCAGGACAACCTTTTATGGCTTCCGATGTTCCCGGTTTAACCGAAGTGGTGAAAGGTGCTGGGGTCTTATTTGAGGATGACAATGAAAATAGTCTCATCCCTGAAATTAAAAAATTAGCCGAAGATCTGGAATACCGTAATGTTGTAGCTTCAAAATGCCAGGAAAGGTCAAAAACATATGATATTTTAACCATGTGTAGACAATATCAGGTATTATACCAAAAAAATAATTGAATTACGGTCAAAACTATAACCTTTGACGAGTCAATTAATTAGTAACACTTGGAATTAAAGACATTAGATGAACAAAAATGTATTGATCATAGCCTCTATGGCTAATTCATTACCCCATTTTAGAGGTGATTTCATGACCGAACTTGTTGAACAAGGATATACCGTATTTGCTGCGGCCCCTGAAATGACTTCAAAAAATATAGATGAACTAACTCAATTGGGAGTTACTCCAATTACTTTGAATTTGGATAGAATAGGACTTAATCCAGTAAAGGATTTTAAATCTGTTCTACAAATAAAAAATCTTATTAAAAAACATCATATTGATTTGGTTTTTCCCTATACCATCAAACCCGTTGTGTATGGCTCCATTGCTGCCAATATGTGCAACACACCAACAATTTCATTGATTACAGGGTTGGGGTTTACCTTTAGTGGAGCATCAAAAAAGGCCAATTTACTCCAGCAAATAACCAAAAGACTATATCGGTATGCGCTAAGAAAAAACAAATTGGTCATTTTTCAAAATGAGGATGATAGGCAGCTGTTTTTTAAAAAGCGTATTCTTTCAAAGAAACAAAAAACAGATATTGTAAATGGATCGGGGGTTAATTTGGATCGGTATCCGTTTCGGGAGATCAATGTAAACTCCGAAAACGTAAAATTCGTAATAGTCGCTAGATTGATCAAAGAAAAGGGCATTCAACTGTTTATGGATACAGCCATAGCATTGAAAAAGCAATTTCCTTTGTCGGAATTCCATATTATCGGCGGAGTGGGGAATTCTCCTTCAAGTGTTAAAATTGAAACTCTGAACACCTTACATGACTCAGGTGCCATTGTTTTTCACGGACGTAAAAGTAATGTGCCTGATTTTTTAAAGGATATGCACGTATTTGTATTGCCCACCTTTTATAGGGAAGGAATCCCTAGGTCGATTTTAGAAGCACTTTCTATAGGAATGCCCATTATTACAACTAACACTCCTGGTTGTAAAGAAACAATTGTTGAGAATGAAAACGGCTTTTTAATTCCTCCAAATAGTCTGGAACCCTTGATCGAATCTTGTAAGTTCTTTATTGAGAACCCAGATAAAATAAATCAAATGGGGAAAAGAAGTAGGCGATTGGCCGAGGAAAAATTTGATGTGAATATAATTAACAAGCATTTGACTGATAACATAAAAACAGTCTTGGACAATTAAAAAAGGGCTCCCCCCCTATCTCATAACCGCTTTTTTTCTTTTGGGGTAAGCAATAAAAAATTTATTGACCGTTAGCTAGCTTTTTCTGCATCCCATTGCTTTTGTCGGTAAATATTGAACCAGTCCAAAAATTCGTCTTGATCCACAGCAACTTCCGATTTTGAGAATATTTTCTTGATGGTCCAATACAGGATTTTCATATCAAACAAAAAGCTCAAGTTTTCCACATATTCGACATCCAAGGCAAAACGGTCTTCCCAAACAAGGTTATTTCGCCCCTTAACCTGTGCAAGCCCAGTAATTCCGGGTCTAACACTGTGCCTTTTTCGTTCGGTTTCATTATAATAGGGAAGGTAAAGTACCACAAGCGGCCTAGGGCCGATCAAGCTCATATCACCTTTGATAACATTGAGTAATTGTGGAATTTCATCCAAGGAATACCGTCGAACCAGCATACCCAATTTTGTAATGCGTTCCCTATTGGACAACAAATTACCATCGGCATCCTTTTTATTGTTCATGGACTTGAACTTGATAATCTTAAAGATTTTCTCATCCTTCCCTGGTCGTTCTTGTAAGAAAAAGGGTGTCCCCTTAAAATCAATCCAAAGAATTATCGATACCAAAATAAATATGGGCGACAATAACAAAAAACCAATAACTGAAGCGGTAAAATCCAGTAGCCGTTTAAAATAATTTTTGTAAAGATTTTTGGGCATGAAGTGATAGATTTAGCAATAAATTGCCATGTTTGACAAAACAAAAAAATAGAAATAATACGGGCGTTGCCAGTTTACACGACAAGTTACCCAATTTATAAGATATATAACATCTGATGGGACAATCACCCACTTTTGTAATTTATCTAAAAACGGTCTTCAACCATACAAATCATTGTTCCAGCACATGTTTAGGCGTGTATTTAGAATGGGGCAGCATCCATTTGGCATTTTCAATGGACTCCAATTACATGGATTGTTTTCCGCTATAAAAATCTTATTGTTTTGTGTTTGAAAATCGAAAATTGTTGTGCATCCGATAAAGGAGCTGTACATCGAATATGGATTTATGGCACCAAAGATTTTAAAATAATATCTCTAATTTTAGATGCTTTAGTTTCTTCGTGTCACATAGAATCAATTACCATTCAAATAAAACATTAACCGAAATATCAATTTTAAATGAAAGAAGAGTATTTAAAACATGTACAAACCGTAGATGATTTAATCAAGTCATTTTATGCCTGTTTAGGTGGCGAACCAGGTCAACCGAGAGATTGGGATTTCTTTAGATTCTTATTTCATCCCCAAGCGAACAAGATTGGTTATGAAAAAGACATAAATGGGAGTTTAAGACCTCAATTCATATCTCCTAATGAATATGTCGAAAGAACGGGAAATTGGCTGCAAACAACGCGTGAAACAGCTTTTTATGAAAGAGAAATCGGTAGAATTGAAGAAACCTATGGAAATATTTCCCACGTATTAAGTACTTGCGAGGCTTTTCATAGTAAGGAAGACATGGCTAACAACAAGCCTTATAAGCAAGATGTAAAAAGTATCCAATTAGCTTATTATAAGGATAGATGGTGGATCATTAACATGATGTGGCATGGTATTTCTCCCGAATATCCACTTCCGGAGAGATATTTGAGATATCAGTAATTTCAACTTGAGCATCCAATTCTGGATTATTTTTTATAATTATCAAAACAATTGGACATTATATCAATTATAATTTATGACAGGTTGTATTAAATCTACATCTAAGATTTTTAAAGTCATAACTTTAAAAGTTTCATAAAGCGATATAACCAAAACGATTACTTGATAATGTATAAAAAGTTTTTAAAAAGATTTTTAGACTTTTCAATATCACTGGTGGCGCTGATTTTACTATCACCATTGATTATTACATTAATTATTCTATTGCTGTTTGCCAATAAGGGCGAACCATTCTACTTCCAAAAAAGACCTGGGAAGAATGCTGAAATTTTCACTATCATAAAGTTTAAGACCATGAGGGATCCAAAAGACAATGAAAGTGAATTAATGAATCAAGAGCAGCGTATTACCAAAGTCGGTGCAATCATTAGGAAAACTTCCTTGGATGAACTATTGCAATTGGTGAATGTTTTGAAAGGTGATATGTCCCTCATTGGTCCTAGGCCCCTATTGATTGAATATCTTCCGTTATATAACGAAGAGCAAGCAAGAAGACATTTGGTGAAGCCAGGTATTACGGGATGGGCACAAGTGAATGGCCGTACTGCACTATCATGGAATGAAAGATTTGCCCATGATGTATGGTATGTTGATCATTTAAGTTTCAAAAATGATATAAAAATCTTGTGGAAAACAGTTCAGAAAATATTTAACAGGGAGGCCATGTCCTCCATTGAAAGTGCCTCGTTTGCACTTTGGAAAGGAAATGCCAAATAAGACAGATGATAACACAATAACACCCCTGTCTTAGGCCAAAAAGTTCTAAAGTCAAATTCTCCTATTCCTCAAAATACTTCCAAATCGAGGTTTTTTGACGCCACCCTAAATATTTTTGAATTTTAGAATTATCCCCAACCATGTTCCAGACTTCATTGTCACGATAAGGCAGGGCACCAAATTCTATGTTTGATGCACTATTCATCTTTGTTTTGGCTTTTTCAGCCATTTCTCGGATGGAAACCCCCTCACCTGAACAAACATTATAGACTTGATTGGTATTTTCTGTAAGTCCAGCCAACAATAGCGCCTCAATAACGTCACTCAAATACAGATAATCCCGAACTTGCTCACCCAAGGTCATGGAGAAATTCTCATTTCGGTCTAGCTTTTCCTTTAATTGCGAAGGAAAAAAGTTAGTGGGCATATTCAATCCCAAAAAATTGAACATGCGAAGTATCGTATATTTTTTTTCCTTTAATTCAGAAAAGGTCTTTAGTGCCATTTCCCCACAATACTTGGACAATGAGTAGGGCGATGCCGGAACAAAACCACCTATTTCCTTAAAGGGAGGAGTTATAGCTGTGCCCCCATAAACCTCACTGGTGCTGGTATAAACAAAATTTTTATAGGGTACATCCTCTAATGCGTTTAAAATATTTGCCGTTCCTGTAAAATTTACATCCATCAACTGTTGAACAATGGAAAAATCCCTGGAACGGTTCAAATTTGCCGCTAGATGATAAACTAAAGTAGGTTTGATTTCTTTAACGACATCAGAAAGAGAGGGAAAATCCAAGAGATTCACTTGATGAAAGGTAATATTTGGATTTTGTTCCTCGTTACGTTCCAAATCAATAGAATGCACCTCATCACAGCCGTTTTGAATCAATTGGGATATGAGGTTGCTTCCCAAATACCCAACTCCACCGGTTACTAGTATTCTTTCTCCTTTAAAGTTCATCAAAGGGTCCACTCTTTCTTCTTGTTTATTGCATCTTGAACATACTGGGCAATATCTTCTTTGGTATTCACCACTCCTTTTTCATAAAAGTCCTTATACCATAAAATTGTTTTTCGAATTGTTTCTGACCTATCCCATACAGGCGTCCACTTTAGCAATTTATTGGACTTTGAACAATCCAGCATCAAGAGGTTGGCTTCGTGGTGATTTTTTTTATTGGTGCTTACAGCATATTTAATTTTTGACCAAAACGATTTGGCTTCGTCTGTAATTTCCTGGACCGATAGATTACTAGAAAGATCGGGGCCAAAATTCCAACCATCGGCAAATTCTTTTTCTCCACTGAGCAACTTCCATCCCAACATAAGATAACCGGAAAGTGGATCCAATACGTGTTGCCATGGTCTTGTCGCCAAAGGGTTTCGTATTTCGGTTTCACCACCAATAGATGCGGCTTTGATAAGGTCGGGGATCAATCTATCTTGAGACCAATCTCCCCCTCCAATAACATTACCGGCTCTACCACTTGCCAACAAAGTTTGCCCGGTAGTTCCATTAAAAAAAGATTTGCGATAAGACTGCGTCAATAATTCTGCACATCCTTTGGAGGAACTGTACGGGTCATGACCTCCCATGGGATCATTTTCCCTGTACCCCCATATCCATTCTCTATTTTCGTAGCACTTATCACTGGTTACGTTTACAATGGCCTTTACGGATTCTGTCTGCCTGGATACCTCAAATACGTTCAATGTACCTATTACATTGGTTTGATACGTTTCAATTGGGTTCTCATAGGAATATTTAACAAGGGATTGAGCCGCTAGATGGAAAACAATCTCGGGTTGAAACTCCTCAAAGACCGATTTCAGTGCATCCAAATCTAAAATATTACCTTCTATCGACTTGTATTCGGTATTCAAAAGTGTTTTATGGTTTGTCGGAGTGTTCGGAGGCAGGGCATATCCTACCACTTCCGCACCCATTTGAGCAAGCCATGCAACTAACCAAGACCCTTTAAAACCGCTATCACCGGTCACTAAGCACCTTCTCCCCTTATAGACTCCGCCGAACAATCTATCTATTTCCATACTTTCCAATCAGCTTTGCCTTGCTCCCACATTTCATTAAGTACTTTATTGTCCCTAAGGGTATCCATTGGTTTCCAGAACCCATAATGCTTGTAAGAAAACAACTCGCCATCTTTGGCCATATTTTCTAGCGGGTCTCTTTCAAATATGGTTGAATCACCATCTTTTAAATATTCGAAAACCTTGGGCTCACAAACAAAATAACCTCCATTGATCCAAGATCCATCTCCCTTTGGTTTTTCTTGGAAAGAGGCAATCTGCTCATCCCCGATAAATTTTAGGGAACCAAATCTTCCTTCGGGCTGCACAGCTGTCATGGTAATGGCTTTCCCGTGTTTTTCATGGCTATGAACCAATTGGGCTATGTCCACATTGCCCACACCATCACCATAGGTTAGCATAAACCTTTCGTCTCCTATAAGATTTTCTATTCTTTTGAGTCGGCCTCCGGTCATTGTGTGCAATCCCGTGTCTACGAGGGTAACTTTCCAAGGTTCCGCTTCATTATTGATTATCTCTGTACTATTGTTCTGAATATCTATCTTCACATCACATTGATGCAGAAAATAATTTGAAAAATATTCTTTGATGACGTATCCCTTGTATCCTAATAAAATAATGAAATCATTAAATCCATAGGTAGAATAAATCTTCATAATATGCCATAGGATTGGCTTATTTCCGATGGGCACCATTGGTTTAGGTATATTTTGGGTTTCTTCGCTAAGTCTTGTACCAAAACCTCCTGCCAATAAAACAACTTTCATAATATATTGAGTTTATACCAAAGATAAACGCATTAATTCACAAAATATTCGAATCAAGAATTGAAAATTTTTCAGAAATTGTTTTCGATTTGAAAAAAACCAACAATCAAGCATCGTATAAAAATCTGATATTCAAGGATCCAAGTTGTTTTTCAATGTCTTCACAAAAGAGCAAAGTAGAGATTTGGAAGTGAAAATTTATTGATATGTTTACAAAAAAGAAAGGACCTCATAATGTAAATGCCATTGGCACAATAATGAAATCGAGGGTACGATAATAAACCCTTTTTTTTAAGCGTTAAACAGCCTAACCCTAACGTCAAATTGAAATGTTTAAAAAATTAAAACAAACACTAATCCAATCACCATTCTATAAGATTTCATTAAATATTCAATCTTTTTTTATCAGTAGTTCATGGATGTTCCAGAGCAAAAATCAAATTAAGGATAATTCCACCATATATGTGATTTCTTCGTACAAAACTGGTACTTCCTATATAACTTCAAGGTTTAGAAAAGAGATTTCCAAACATGAGCCCTATCAATATGTTTCTTATAGAAAACTTACAGCTGATTTTGACAAGCATTTTGTTCGAAGATTAAATTATCTGAATGTAAAAATTGAAGCATCCGGATTTTTATTTTATCAGCTAGAGCAACTGGCAAAAAATCCAATAGCCAAGAATTTGAATTACATATGCATTTTACGAAAACCAAGTGCATGGGTTACTTCTTTTATCAATTACATGCTTCATGAAATCAAAGCTGAAATCAATCCTTACTATAATTGGACCGATGAACTTATTTTGAAAAAACTGCTTGGTGTAGACCTCTCAAACTTTTATAATTTGGGGGAAGAAGAGCAAGCCAAAATTGCTGAGAATTTAATTGATTCATACCTCGAAAACACGAAAAAAACAAAATTACTGAAAAACGTAACATACGTCTGGATCAATGAATTGGAAGAGTTTACCAATAAATTAGGACCAATGATAGGTGAAGAAGTGAAACCACAAGAGAAAAGTTATAGGAACAAAGGAAATTCAAAAAAATATATCTATAAAAATGACTCACTGGATGAGGAGTATTCCAAAATAGTGGATTCCTTGATAAATCCAACTGAAATAAAAGAATAGGATTAATCTATCCGCTAATTCCTTCGTTTTTACTGGTTTAAAACAATTCCTGACCTTTTTGCATTCACAGATATCATTATAAAATAGACGTTCAGTCCTTCAGAGAAAATCAAATAATTGAGCAACAGCGCTTTGATGTCTTGTTTTCAATTAGCAATTCTAAATAAAAATTGACTTATTCTCTGTGATTGGAGAAACCATCCATTTTTCATCTTTGTTCTTTCTAAATCAAAGGAAAGTATTGGGAAAATCTAATTATTATTTTACTTCGATTAACGTCAAAAACTTAGCTTTGAACTAAATTTTAATATTTCCGTTACTTTTCTCTTTAAATTTCCATTTTAAAATGGACATACTCAAGTGAAGTTTGAATCAATAATGTTAACCAGTCATCGTTATTTTACTTAAATCTTAAAAAAAACCTCAATGATGTGTCAACAACAAATGGAAATATCAAATCCAATTATGTCACTTAAATACCAATCTTAAAAATATAGTATACGATGTACACCGTTATGATTCTTGGTGGGGCCAAAGGAGTCGGACTGGAAATTTTGAAATCTTGCCATAAAAAAGGGTATCAAGTTGCATTTTGTGGTCGAAATAGCGAGCAAGGCCAAAAAATAATAGATGAATTAAATGGGAGTGACAGCCTATATTTCCATACCTTGGATTTAACCAACATGAATGGACTTGAGAGTTACTATAAAGAAACTATAAAAAGGTTCAATAAAATTGATGCACTTATTGTTTACGCCGGCATATCCCCTATCGCCTCTATTTTGGATTCCACAGAAGAGCAGTTCGATAGTGTATTCAATGTTAACCTTAAGGCCCCCTATTTTTTATTGAAGCATGTTTTAAGGCACATGAAGGAAAACCAGTCTGGATCAATTGTTTTCTTTGGTTCTCCCCACATGGATTACGGACACGAAGACAGGGCCGCATATGCCCTTACAAAGTCGAGCCTATATACGCTTTCGAACCATATCGCACACCATTATGCAAAATTCAAAATCCGATCTAATTATGTGGTCATGGGTTGGACCAATACAGAGGGAGAGCTTGAATTAAGAACAAAAGAAGGAACGGATGAAGCACAACTCATGGATATGGCCTCTAAGATTATCCCCATGGGCCGTATGTTAGATCCAACCGAACCAGTTGCCGCTGTCATGCACCTCATTTCAAGTGATTCTGCCATGACAACTGGGTCAATAATCAGAATCACAGGAGGACATTTTATTTAATAGACATGGGTCACACATTGATATTCTATAACGACTCCAAACTCCTAGAGGGACCAGTGTATGATTCTACATACAATTTCCTTTATTTCGTTTCGATTTTGGACGGAATGGTCTATTGCTTAGACGTTACTACCAAAGAAATATTAAGCGTTAAATTGGACTCCCCTGTTGGGTGTGTCTTTATTCTAGACGAGAAAAAAGTATTGGCCGCCTCTAAAATTGGGTTTTATGAGATAGATTTCAAAACCCTAAAAAGTCAATTTTCCTTTCAGATGGAGATTCCGGATTTTGTTCGTTACAATGATGGCACCATAGATCCCAATGGAAGGTATATTGTGGGCACCATGGGATATCCCGAGGTACAGGAGAATATTGGCAAGGTATTTTCCTATAATAATGGAAGTTATAAGGTTCTCATTGAAAATACCACTATCTCCAATGGATTGGTCTTTTCTAAAGATGGTACAACCCTGTACTTTATCGATACGCCAACAAAAAAAGTGGCCAAATATATTTATGACACAGTAAATGGAAATGCCACTTTTGATTCTTATATCATACAATTCAATGAGAATGGCAGTCCCGATGGTATGTGCATGGATCAGGATGGCATGTTGTGGATTGCCGAATGGGGCGGTGGCCAGGTTTCCAAGTGGAATCCAGAAAATGGAAAAATGATAAACCGAATAAAACTACCCTGTACAAATGTGAGCTCTTGCTGTTTAGATGATTTGGGCAACCTTTTTGTAACTACCGCTAAATCGGACAGCCCTGATGACATTTTTGGCGGAGGCCTTTTTTACGTTAATTTGAACAAGAAAATATAAAAATGAAAGCAGTAGAGATCAGTGTAATAGTCCCTATTCACAATATAGAACCGTATTTACCAAAATGTATCGATAGCCTATTGGTTCAATCCTTCACCAATTTTGAGTTGATATTGGTCGACAATGGCAGTCCGGACAATTGCCCCGAAATATGTGACAGGTACGCTTCCATCGACGATAGGATTGTGGTAATACACAAAGAAAACCACGGTTTATTGAGTGCCAGAAAAGCTGGTTTAGAAAAGGCAAAAGGTAAATATGTTGCCTACGTAGATGGTGATGACTGGGTGGACATTTTTTATTTGGATACGCTTTATAAAATGGCCGTGGCCAACAATTCAGATTTGGTCGTAACTGGGCATTATAGAGAATTTGATGGCAAAATAGAAACCATCAAACCATCCTTTACAGGAAATTATAATGCATCTGAAATCAGCTCTTTGGTCCTACCCAGTGCCATTTGCAACGATCGGTTTTGTGAGCACAATATATCCACTTATGTCTGGAACAAACTCTTTAAAAGAGAGTTATTGCTCCAATATGTGCTTGATATTCCCAATGACATCATTATGGGTGAAGATGCTGCCATTACCTATACCTATCTTACCTTATGCAACCACATTACCATTTGCGATATCCCCGTATACTATTACCGTCAAAGGCCGGATTCAATTGTAAAATCCATCGAAAACCCTGAGATGGAATACACTCGATTGAGCCATCTGCTGGTGTTCTTAAGAAGAAAACTCGCACCTTATTTGAGTGAAGAAAATTTAAAGTCTCAACTAACATCTTATCTCTACTCCCTTATATTGGTTCGCTCGGGAGGTTTAATTTCAAATGAAGTATACGATGATACTATTTTCAACCCCTTTTTGAATACTTCTAAAAACTCAAGAATTGTTGTTTATAGTTCCGGTTCCTTTGGACAACATATTTTAAGCACTAACGCCAAACTTAAATATTTTCAAATTGTCCGTTGGATAGACGTCGATTATCACGATATGACAATCGATGGAAATTCAGTGCAACCCATAGGTGCAATTGACAATAATGAATTTGATCATTTGATTATTGCCACGACGAATCCCACCTATTATGACCAAATAAAATCAAACTTGGAGCTTGTAGGGATAGACACACATAAAATCGTACAAATTGGTCATGATGAAAAGGAAATAATCAACCTATTGAACAGCTTAGGCTTTAACAACGATTTTTCGAGAAATTTAAATATTTCCTCCAAAAGAACTGAAATAATATAAATGCATATTATGGCCAAAAAACTGATTATATTGGGTGGCAACCCAGAAACAGGTGTTCTTGTGGACATCGCAGTATCCATGGGAATCCACACCATTGTTGTTGACCCAAACCCTGATGCCCCTGCAAAGAAAAATGCTACAGAATCTTTTGATATTGATGGCTTTGATGTTGATGCCATTGTCAATCTTGCCAAAAAAGAAGAAGTAGATGGCATTTTGGTCGGAGTCGCCGATATATTGGTAAAACCCTACAGGGAAATCTGTAATAAATTAGGATTTCCTTGCTATGCGACCGAAAAAGCCGTGGAAGCTTTTTGTAGCAAAGATGGTTATAAAAAATATTGTGCAGAACACGGCGTACAAGATATCCCTGGAATTTATTTAACCAAAAACGACAGTATTAGAAAACCAAAAGGTCTGGAACTCCCTTTAATGGTAAAACCTGTTGATAGCGGAGGTGGTGTCGGCATGAAAATATGTCGAGATGAGGAGGATTACAACAGCACTGTGGAAAAAGCATTGAAATTTTCTAAAAAAGGAGTAGTCCTTGTCGAAAAGTATATGGATGAGCATTGTGATGACATGTCTGCCTATTATACCTTTAAAGATGGCATACCATATCTTTCAGCAACATTCGATAGAACCTTGACCAGAATACAGGGTAACTCCAGCCCAATTGCCCTGGGCACCGTATATCCATCTAAATATACCAAATCCTTTGTGGAAAAAGTTCATCCCAAATTATCGGAATTGTTTAAAAGTACCGGTGTACAAACAGGGGTGATAAATGTTCAGTTCTTTGTGGAGAACAACGAGTTTTACAGTTATGATCCCGGGTTTAGGTTACAGGGGGAAGCCCCGCACATTCACCTAGAGCACATCAATGGATTTGACCATAGAAAAATGCTGATAAACTACGCCTTGACAGGAGTGTTCGGTGAGGATGATTTTGCCGAAAAAAATGATTACATGATGAGAGGCAAGTCCGCATGTTCGGTTTGGGTACTTTTAAAAGCTGGAAAAATTGATTCAATCCAAGGCTTGGACGATGTAAAATCCCATAAGAATGTAAATTTCGTTGTAGAACGATTTAAGGTCGGGGACACGGTAAAGGATGAGTGGGTCGGTACAGAAAGGCAAGTCCTTTTCAGAATATATACCGATGCCGATTCGATCGTCGACATAAATAAAACCATAGAAGACATTAAAAACACCTTAAAAATTACCGATGCCAATGGTGATGATATGGTGATTGAATGGCTAAAGCCATGGAATACTAAAGATTATATTTTTTAGACGACCCGTTTTAATTTTTAATAGACCTTTTCATTCATATAAATTAAAAAATGGAACAAAATATTTTAGAAAAGTTTAGTTTAAAGGGCAAAAAGGCCATTGTTACTGGAGGAGCTGGTGATTTGGGAAAAGCCATGGTGGAGGCAATATCGCAAGCGGGGGCCCAAACCGTTGTGATTGATCTTGATGATAGGGTATTTGGCATTTGCGAAGATTTTAAAAACAGTGGTTTAAATGTAAGTCCGATCAAAGCGGATGTGAGCAAGGTATCGGAAATCAAAAAATCCTATGAAGATGCCCTGGACATTTTGGGTGGTACCGTAGATATTTTGATAAATTCCGCAGGAATCCAGAGAAGGTATCCCAGTGAAGAATTTCCAGATGAAGAGTGGAGAAAGGTTATAGCAATAAATTTGGATGCCACCTTTTATTATTGCAAGCACGCAGGAAATACCATGCTGAAAAATGGAGGTGGAAAAATAATAAACATTGCCTCCATCATAAGCTTTTTGGGAGGCATCACCATACCTGCCTATGCCGCATCCAAAGGAGGGGTCGCACAATTGACAAAGGCATTGTCCAATGATTGGTCCGCCAAAGGTATTTGTGTGAATGCCATTGCACCTGGTTATATGGACACACAATTGAACACTGCTTTAATCAATGATAAGAAAAGAACAGAGGAAGTGTTCAATAGGGTCCCAATGAAAAGATGGGGTACCGGAGAGGATTTAAAAGGCTTGGCAGTTCTCCTATCATCATCGGCAAGTGATTACATTACTGGAAGCGTAATTCCGGTAGATGGTGGGTATATAGCAAGGTAAGACAAGCGAAGACTCTTCACCATATGGGTTATGAATCGATGCGATCAACCCGTTATGGTGTAGCGTTTTTTCAATTCAATTTATTTGATTTTTAATTGGTCGTAACAAGTATTCATGTAATTGATGTCCAACTCAAGCTGATGTCATCGTGTAACAATGATTTTTTACAATCGGATTTCAAATACAAACACAATTGGCTTATTGGACCTCTTTACAAAAGATTGTTCTTTGTCTATTAAACAGGTAACAAAACAGTTTTATTTGCTCAGTTTAGAGCAACCAATAATTTTGTTTTGATTTTAACATGATTTTGAAAAAACTAAAGCATCTAAAGAAAATAAAGGCTTGACAATAAAACCTAAAACTAGTGGAATTGGTTGGACCAAATCCAGTTTTATTTAAATAATAACCCTTGCATCTGAATTCAATAACAAAATTTTAATTTTTCTTGGGCTGAAGCTGAACCAGTTGGTTTCTTCTATTTAAAATTAAATGATGCGATCAATTGATATGCCATTGTCAATTGATAGAAAATAAGATGTAATAATAGTTGTTATATAGTAGGTATAATTTGACAGCATTTAGTTTTGTTTTTAAACTATTCTCTTGAGTAAATGATTGAAGTTATTGAAGAAAAAAAGTATTGGGACGATTTTATCTCAAGCTTTGATGAATCCGATCTTTACCACACTTTCGATTATCACATGATTGCGAAAGAGGATGGCAAACCTGTACTTTTAAAATACACCCACAACAACGTAAGTATATGTCTGCCTCTTTTAATACGTGATATTCCCAATACATCCTTTAACGATGCCACTTCGGTTTATGGGTATCCTGGACCACTATGTAAAAATATATCGGACAACTTTGACGGTGCTCATTTTAAAAGTGAATTACTTCAGTATTTTTCATCAAACAATATAGTTTCTGTTTTTTCCAGGCTTAACCCATTTATGCCAATTCAGCATCGGATTCTTGAAAGTATAGGGGAAATAAACAATAAGGGGCAGGTCGTTTCCATTGATCTTAAAAAGCCCATTGACCAACAACGTCAGGAATTTGGGAAAAGACTTAAAGGACAACTCAATAAGGCTAGAAGACATTGTAGGGTTATAAAAGCTGAAAATGATGAAGAACTACAGGAATTTATAGATATCTATCATGAGAACATGGATCGGGTCAATGCAAAACCGATGTATTACTTTGATGATGAATATTTTAGGGTTATAGCTAAAAGTAACAGTTTCCATACCGAAACCCTTTTGGCCGTTCATAACGAAACCCGCGAGGTAATGGGTGCCAGCATGTTCATCTATAAAAATTCAGTCGTTCATTATCATCTGTCCGGTACCAAAACAGAGTACCTACCTTTAATGCCCACCAAGCTTTTGATTGACGAAATGCGAATAAAAGCTTCCAAAATGGGGCTCTCGCATTTTAATTTGGGAGGGGGACTATCGAGCGCAAACGACTCCTTACTGCACTTCAAGTCGTCATTCTCCAAGGACATGTCGGATTTTTATGTTTGGAAATTAATTGTAAATCCAGAGGTGTACAACAAACTGACCAAGGAGCTCCATACCCAACAAAATTCTGACTTTTTCCCGCTTTATCGATGTAGCAACCCACTAGTCATCAATACAAAATGATCAAGGATAATCCATTTTACTCAGCTACATTTGTTGAATATTGGGGCAAACATTTTTTATCGGGAAGGAAAAAACATATTTTTCCTTTTGCGAAAAATTTATCCTTCTATAAATCCAAATTACCTGGGCTCTTCATCAATACCGGAAAAAATCTGACCAAGGGAATCAACTTGGAGCTAGGAGAATCGTCCCGTGAAGAAAAAAATAACTGCTTTTTGATCTATGATGTCATAGATTTTGACTCACACCAAGCAAAGTTCAATAATAATGGGCTTGGCCATTTTGCCGTACGGCAATATCCAGGTTATTTAATTGATCTGGAACCGTATAGTTCCTTGGATGATTTTCTCTCCAAAACCTTCAAAAAAAGTAGCCGGTACAAGCTGCGCAAATACAAAAAGAGATTGGAGGAATGTTTTAATATCTCCTTCAAGGCTTACCAGGGTGAAATTTCGAAAGAAGAATATGACACCGTATTTATTTACTTCAGAAAGCTCTTGGAAAAACGATTTGAAGAAAAGCAGATCAGCAATAATAACCTCGATACTGACGAATGGGATTTCTATAAAGATGTTGCCTACCCAATGATCTTGGAAAACAAAGCATCCTTGTTCGTATTGTATAAAAATGAGGAACCCATAAGCATTACCTTATCATATTTGTCGGATAATAGGGTTTTTGACGCCATCACGGTTTTTGATATAGACTACGCAAAGTTCCATCTTGGAAGTATAAAAATTATGTACTTGGTTGATTGGTGTTTGAAGAATGGATGGAAAACCCTTGATTTTTCTAAGGGACACTTTGACTATAAACTACGTTGGTCTAATAAAAAGTTTGATTTTCACTATCATATTTGGTTCGATAAAAAGTCCTTGAAAGCACAGGTCACAGCATATACACTTAAACTTTACTTCACTTTTAAACAGTACCTACGGGAAAAAGAGATAAATGAAAAGTTACATAAGTTGACCTTTGCCTTGAAAAATAAAAAACCAGATAATGTTCAATATAGTTTTGAAAAAACAATTCAAAGCTATGATGAAGAGAAACTTGAACCAGTGGATATGACAATGCCAGAGCATACTTTGTTCAAAAGAATCTGTTATGAGTTTTTATACCTGTACCCCGAAAATGAAAACAACATAAATGTATACCGATTGACAAATAGGGATTCATTTTATTTAATTAAAGGTACGGGCAACGAAAGCTTGGTTAAAGTCAACTTTTGATGAGTAATGTTTTTGTTCCAATTTTTGATATTTATATTTATTCAAAGCTCGATAAATATTTGTTTAGCATCAATCAAGTTGATCAGCTTAAATATTAAATTTCAACCTAAGACAGCATGATCATTCATAAAAAAGAAAACACCACTTTCCTACTGGACATTCATAAACAGGATGATATACTCGCTACACTATATACTGATGCTATGTATAGTGTTCGGCAAATTAAAGGAAGTATCCCCCTAAAAACAACTTCAAATCAAAACCTTTCTTTACAGTGTTCCAAAAAACATATTTATTCAGTAAGCTATATACCCGAATATGTTCAGCTCACTCCCAGTAATAGTGTAGATTTTAGAGTTCGTTCATTTAACTCTGTGAAAGGTTATTCCGTTTGGTTGGGAGAATGTTCAACAATGAAAGACTTTCTTCCGTCCTTAAGGCGAAGTCAGCGTAAATCATTATCAAGGTCACTTAAAAGACTGGACTCTTGTTTTGATATGAAATACGAAATGTACCATGGAGAAATTTCAATGGAGAACTATAGTTTTTTGATGGACACCTTAAAGAGCATGATACTCATAAGATTTGAACAGCGGGGTGAAACCAGTGAAAGTATCGCATTATGGGATAAAATCCACAGCACGTCCTTTGACCTGATCAATAACCGAAAAGCCTCACTCTTTGTAGGTTATAACGATACAGAGCCCGTAAGTATCTCATTGAACTATCATTATAACAAAATCCTCTTCGGGTATGTCACTTCCTATAATATTGATTACTCAAAATTCAGTTTGGGCCAAATAGGTATATACAAACGTTTGGAATGGTGCCTGGAAAATGGCTATGAGCTTTTTGAAATGGGGTGGGGAGATCTGGCTTATAAAAAATGGTGGAGCAACAATATTTATAATTTCAGACACGAGTTTATTTTTCCCAAAGGTTCGCCAATGGCGAATTTACAAGTTATGTTTTACGGTTATAAAACTGAGATTATGGCCTATCTTATTTCCAAAAATGTAAATATTTATTATCGGAGATTTAAAAGCTTATTCTCAAATAAAAAATCTCAGGATAGTGAATCGCAATATGCCCTTGTAGATGTGAAATTTGAGCATAATGAATATAAAAATAAGCCCCCTATACCACTATCGGAAAGTGAAATACCCAAATCCATTATCTACGATTTTCTTTTTCTAAGCCAAACTAAGCTGTCCAATATTTCCGTTTACTCGATGGATGATGAAAAAAACTACATCATAACGGGAAATAAAATGACCAAGAAAATAGTTTATACACCAAACGATTGACCCCATGTTGTTCAATTCTATTGAATTTCTAATATTTCTTCCTATTGTTTTTCTGCTTTATTGGTTTGTTTTTAAAAACAATACCAAGATTCAGAACGTTTTTATAATTTTTGCGAGCTACCTTTTTTATGGCTGGTGGGACTGGCGTTTTTTGCTCTTGATATTTCTTAGCACGTTGGTCGACTTTTTTGTTGGTCAAAAAATTTACCAACATCTTGATGAAAAGAAAAAAGCAAGATACTGGCTTTGGGTAAGTATGGCCTTTAACATAGGAATGCTGGGCTTTTTCAAGTACAGTAACTTCTTTGTTGACTCCTTTATTGATATGTTCCATGCTTTTGGTTATGATATTAAAAGTACTTGGACCTTGAGGATTATTCTCCCAGTAGGTATTTCCTTTTATACCTTTCAGACGATGTCCTATTCTTTTGACATTTACTATAAAAAATTAAAACCTACCCAAAATTTTATCGCCTTTACGGCCTTTGTTTCATTTTTTCCGCAATTGGTCGCAGGGCCTATTGAAAGGGCCTCCAACCTGTTGTCCCAAATCACCAATAAACGAACCTTTAGCTACGATCAAGCTTCGAGCGGTTTAAAGCTCATTTTATGGGGTTTCTTTAAAAAGTTGGTTATAGCCGATGCGCTGGCGCCTATTGTTGATGATATTTTCGCTAATTACCACACCTATCCGGCCTCAACGCTAATACTTGGTGTTTGTTTATTTAGCTTCCAAGTATATGGGGATTTCAGCGGTTACTCCGACATAGCTATTGGTACGGCAAAACTTTTCGGTGTTGAGCTCATGTCCAATTTTAAGTTTCCGAACTTTTCCAGGAATGTAGCAGAATATTGGCAAAGATGGCATATATCCTTATCTACCTGGTTTAGGCACTATTTATATATTCCCATGGGCGGTTCCCGGGTTAGTCAGCTCAGGGCGGTCAGAAATATCGCGGTTATATTTTTAGTAAGTGGATTTTGGCATGGTGCCAACTGGACTTTTATTTTCTGGGGCGGTTTACATGCATTATTCTATATTCCAGTGTTTTTAATGGGGCGTAATAGAATGTATGCGGATAACGTGGTAGGTGAAAAAACCCTTCTCCCCACTCCTGTCGAAATCTTACAGGTGCTTTTAACCTTTGTGCTGGTCACCTTTTCCCGGATTTTCTTCAGGTCCCCATCCCTCACAGACTCGTTCCAATATATCAACCAGATTGCCTCTAACTTTACCTATGAGTCTTACGTACACCCAATGGGATATAGAATGCTCGATTTTTATATTTTATTGGCATTGTTTATTATTTACGAATATTCGATAAGAAGACACGAGCGAGAACCCTTTAAATTCAAATCGAAAATCGTTAGGTTCTTCCTATACACGGCCGTTGTCCTGGCCATGTTGTTATTCTACGATGATGGCGTAAACCGTTCATTTATTTATTTCCAATTCTAGTGCTATGAAAAAGTTCTTGATAAAAACAGCCCTTTATACGGTTCTTATCCTGATCGCTCTTGAACTATTGGTGAGGGCACTTCATTTATATACCGAAGACCCACCAAGATTTATAGATAAGTACGGTGTGGAAAAACGTGTGCCCGACCATAATGGTTATGCAGTTACGGGAAACCGAAACCAAAACTTTTCCGAATTCAACATTAATGATTTTGGATTCAACTCCTCTAGAGAATTTAACCCAACTAAGGAAAAATTTGAGATAGCGCTGATTGGAGATTCATTTATAGAAGGTTTCCATCAGGATTATTACAATTCTACAGGAAAAAAAATAGAAAATGCATTGGTGGATACCGTAGAGGTATATGAATATGGGTATGCCGGTTATGATTTGGCAAACCAAATGCATTTGATCCATGCCTATCAAGACCATTTTGAACTTATCGATGAAATCATTATTTATCTGAATTACGAAAGTGATCTAAATAGAGGAGTGTACGAACCCAACAAACAAAGAATAGCCATGTTGCGGTCCACTGTGTTCAAAATCAGGGACAATATTAAACTTTTGGCGTATGGTTCAAAAATTGGAATCGTAGATCCAATAAAGAATTTGATCACAGGAAAAGCATTTCAGGATACCGAGCAAGGTTACGAAACCAATAAAATTGAAATTCCAGAACGAAAAGAAGAAGAATACTTGGAAAATTTCAAAAGCCTTATTTCATTATATGGTTTTGATAAGTGCAAAACCACTATTCTTTTGGACTCCAGAAAAACCAGTGAATCATTTTTGGAATATTGCGATGGAAACAATATTAAATATCTGGATTTCGCCCCAACTTTTGAAAGCTCCAAAAAACCGGTGACCCTAATTTACGATCATCATTGGAACAACCATGGAAGAGAATTGATCGCTACTGTGATTTCCGATTATATGAAGTCACACAAAGTATCTCAGGACTGTCAATAGCAAGGGGTTTTCTTTTGTGATACTCATCAAAACCAATCATAATAAACTGTTCCTTATTGTTTTATATCTTCTGTAAGTTTCTTAGGTTATTTAGCTATAAGATAGTAGCACATTTACTTTTATTGCCCAACCCGGTTACAGTAGCACGAAAAAATCATGGGACAATAGATCATTTGGAAATAAAAATACCGTTTTAGAGAAGAGGTATTCTCTAAAACGGTATTGACAACCAATTTTATATTCTTATCTAAAAAAAGACAACATAATAGGTCAGGCCTAATTCATCTAATAAAACCTACCCATTACATTCCTTCTATTGAGTCTATTTAGAAAATCAAATCTTAGGAAAACCTCAAAAGAACCATCATTGAAAACGGTACTGCCCAATTCAGATGTTTCAACATCATAGGCAAGGCCAATAAGAAATTTTTCAGCTAATTTCACACTAAATAGCGCACTGACAGCGGAGTCCAAACGATATGCCGCACCAACTGAAAATTTATCATTAAAGGTCAAGCTTGTCGTCAAATCAACCTGTAAAGGTCCTCCGCTAACGGCTTTAACCATAAAACCGGGTTTTAATGCCAAATCCGGGTTCAAGTCGAATTGATAACCTGAAAGCAAATAAAAATTCATCCTTTCTTTTGCCACATATGAGGTTCCTGTAGATGAGTTGTCAAAGTGTTCTGTTTCCAAAAGATTTGGCACAGAAAGACCTGCATAAAATTTTTCCTGACGGAAATAAACTCCTAAACCAACATTCGGTGAGAACTTATTATCTATATTGGGTAAATTGGTCTCGGCTCCATAATTCACCAATTTAGAAAAATCCACATTAAGGAAATCCCCCCCTACATTTAGACCAAAGGCCAAACTTCCATATTGGGAAACAGGTATGGTATATGAAAAGGCTAAATCCATATAGGTTTGCTGAACCGTTCCATCACCAATATTATCATTAACCAAGGAGAATCCAACACCGAGTCTTTCACCTAAAGGACTCTCAATACTCAACGTTTGGGTTTCCGGAGCACCATCAAGACCTATCCATTGTGATCTGTGCAAGGCAGCAACACTTAAAACATTACCTGCTCCTGCGTATGCAGGATTTATAACTATAGTATTCAACATGTAATGGGTATACTGTGGGTCTTGTTGCGCAGTGGCCATGGTGGTTATTCCCAAAGCAACGACTAATGTTGTTATAAAATAATTCTTCATTTTTAGTATATCTTAAGTTTCTTATTGGTTGATGTATAAATAACCGGATGCATTTTTGGACACTCCTTCGTCTACATATTTTATAATGTAGAAGTAAATTCCAGCAGGAAGCACATTCCCTTTATTGAGTGATGTTCCAGTATTTGCAATTCCTTCAAAAGCATTGGAGTTATTGTCATAGTCTTCAGTTTTAAAAACTGCAGCTCCCCAACGATTGAAGATTTCCACCCTATTATTAGGATACAATTCGATATTGGTCAGAGTAAACCTGTCATTTACCCCATCACCATCCGGTGTAATAATCGAATTCCCAATTTCAACACCGCAAATGGTTCCTTGTGGTGGTGTTCCTCCATTGGAATCACAAGAATCTAGTGGGTCAGTGCCATCAGCTACTTCCTGACCATCTTCAATGGTATCTCCATCTGTATCGGCATTATCAGGGTCAGTTCCCAATTCCGCTTCGTTTTCATCAGCTAAGCCATCGTTATCGCGATCACAAAATGAATCTGGCAGCGGTGTTCCTCCAACTGAGTCACAATCTTCGAAAGGATTAGTACCGTCTGTTACTTCTTGTCCATCACTGATAGTATCCCCATCGGTATCTGCATTATACACATCTGTTCCCAAACTGAGTTCTTCACCATTTGTTAGGCCATCTCCATCACAATCCGCCGATGACCAAACTGTATTGTTGGAATCATACCCAGTATAATCCACACTTTGAGCGGGATCACATGGATCATTGGGGTCGGTACCATTGGTGACCTCAACATCATCATCTATTCCATCTCCATCAGAATCGATATTTGCTAGATAAGGGTCTGTACCATTGGTGAACTCATCACCGTTGGTCACACCATCACCATCACAGTCGGCAGCGGCCCAAATGGCATTGCTGCTGTCGTAGCCCGTATACCCTGCGGCCTGTGCCGGAGAACATGGGTCGTTCTCA
>NZ_JAFLND010000001.1:1393599-1618507 GCF_017313105.1 [Muricauda] lutisoli (nom. illeg.)
GTCAGCGGAAACTGCATAAGGGTCGGTGCCGTTGGTGAACTCATCACCGTTGGTCACACCATCACCATCACAGTCGGCAGCGGCCCAAATGGCATTGCTGCTGTCGTAGCCCGTATACCCTGCAGCCTGTACCGGAGAACATGGGTCGTTCTCATCGGTTCCGTTATTGATCTCGTTGTCATCATCGATACCATCGCCATCGGTGTCAGCGGAAACTGCATAAGGGTCGGTGCCGTTGGTGAACTCATCACCGTTGGTCACACCATCACCATCACAGTCGGCAGCGGCCCAAATGGCATTGCTGTTGTCGTAGCCTGTATATCCTGCAGCCTGTACCGGAGAACATGGGTCGTTTTCATCGGTTCCGTTATTGATTTCGGTATCGTCATTGATACCATCGCCATCTGTATCTGTATTACTATAAGGATCAGTACCGTTGGTAACCTCATCTCCATTGATTACGCCATCACCATCACAGTCGGCAGCGGCCCAAATGGCATTGGCGTTGTCGTACCCCGTGTATCCCGCAACTTGGACAGGGTCGCATGGGTCTAATGGGTCATTGGTATCAGCTACTTCCTGACCATCATCGACCCCATCACCATCAGTATCTGGATTCAATGGGTCAGTAGTCAAGCTAGCTTCTTGATCATTTGTTAAACCATCACCATCATCGTCGCATGCACCACTTGTCACTGTATCATCCGTACTGCTTACATCGGCTTGACCAGCACTTGCGATAACTGGAATACCATTGGCATCTACATCACCAACAAGTCTACCATCTCCATCAACATCGGCTAAAGTAAAACCACCATCTCCTTCAATTGCATCGAAACATCCATCGCCATCACTGTCATTATCCAAATGGTCTGGAATAGTATCTCCATCGGTATCAACAACTGCACAGGACCAGGAAATGTCTGAAATAAGAATTGCCATATTACCAGGAGTAGCAGCTGTTGTTGTAGGGTCTACGTTCGCCAACTCAATAAAAATATCATCTACTGGCTGATTCAAATTATACACTACATCACCTATATCAGGGGTCCCATTAACCCAGGAATTACCTCTAAAAAAACCTCCTCCTAAATCAGTAACTGCAGAACCAACTGTATAATCGGTACCGGCAGTTGGTGTAATTACTTGGCCTTGGTTCGAAATAGTCACTTTTACCTGACCAATATATGGATCTCCATCTGCTAACTCCCTTAAATCGATATCCACTATACGGAAGGACACGTCGGTCACCGGTCTATCAAAGCTAACACGGTATCGCAAAATATTTACACTATCCAAAAATTGAGCTGTAGGTGCTTGTAAAAGCAAACCATCTATGCCATTGAAAGCGGTACCCTCAGTGGCAAAAGCAGAATTTTGAAGTTGAGGAAAATCAGTCTGTGAATTATCCGCTGTCACCACGGTACCATCAATGGTCGTGGTAGCTGTTGAGGAAACATCATCATCCGGATCCCCTCCACTCCATGTGGGATTCCCCCAAACTAAAGAAGAACCTCCAACGGCACAATCGGCAGCCTCATCCACATCCAATATACCATCGTTATCATCGTCCAAATCCTGGCTGTCCACGATAAAGTCTCCATCATTGTCATCTGCCGGTGCTATAGGGTCAGGAGGCGTAGCTTCACTATTGATAAAATAGGATGCCCCCTGGCTCATGTAGTCAGAAAGTAATATCTCCCCATCAGGAATTGTTGGATGAATATTATCATCTGAATAGGTTTCTGGATTATTCCTATTGAAATTATATAAATCCACGATTGGATTACCATCCGAATTTATTTGTGCCGGGGTGTTGGCCAATATTTTCGGAATCAAGATATTTTGGTTATAAGGCAAACTACCCAGCTCTTGATTATTGTATACATCATCACCAGCATATTCCCTAAAAGTTATGGGCATTACGATGACATCATCGAGACGACCAGCATCTATAATAGCTTGGTACAACGCATCATAAGCATCACTAATATCTTGTAACTCTTGGGCTGTTGCCGTATCATATGGTCTGGTAGCAGTCACATCATTACCCCCAATATGGATCATAAAGAGCGTATTGGATGTAAAAGTGCTCATGGCTGTTTGTACTTCGGGAATGATTTGGTTAATATTATAACCCGTAAATCCATATCCGTAGACATCCACAGCTACGCCATTATTCTGCCATTCGGTGGTTCTAGTTGCATTTGGAGTGACCAAATCACGTCCATATACTTGCTCCATGATAGAGGCTCCAATGACCACCACCTTGTCATACTGGCTATACGAAAAGGGGGAAATTAAAAGTACAAGTAGCAGTAAAAATTTACCAAACACCTGCTTTTTCTTGTAAATAAAACAGTTTAATAAATTAAGTAGTGTCATTATAAAAAGTTAAGGTTATTTTCCATTTTAACTAGTCTTCCCAATTGTGCTTTTTACAATCAGTTTGTATAATTATTTTTCTTCTATCTTTTAATCAAGTTATTCTCAATCAAAAGCAGTTATCTCAAAATCAGACCTTCTATTCTTGGCATGTTGTTCTTCCGTACAGTAAACCCCATCTCCACACTCATTCACCAATTGGGTTTCACCAAAAGCTTCATGACTTATCCTATCTTCGGAAATTCCTTGGGAAATTACATATTCTACCGTTCGCTCCGCTCTACGTTCAGAAAGCCATTGGTTATACTTTTTGGTTCCCCGGGAATCGGTATGTGCTGTTACTTTTATCATCAAATTGGGCTCATCATTCATAATAGCAACCAGTTGGTCTAACAACTCTTCATCTTTAGAGGTCAAATAGGACGAGTTCAACTTAAAGTAAACATTCCCTAAATCATTGATTTTGTTTTGAAGTGCAGCTCTACGAGCTTCTTCGGCTTCTTTTTTTGCCTTTTCGGCAGCTGCAAGTGCTGCAGCCTCTTTTTCTTTTTGAAGACGTTCCGCCAATCGCTGGGCCTCTTTTGCCTCTGCGATGGAATCTTGGATTCTTTCCTGCTCTTTTTCCATTTCCTGTAATAGAGCCAGTTTTTCCTGTCCTTTTCTCGAGAGTCCTTTTTCAACTTCAAACCTATAAGCTACACCTAGTGCGTGCTGTATATGATTTGTTGCATTCTCCGCGTCCATCGCCCATTTTCCGGTCGAATTGAAATCCAATCCCCAATGGTCCGAGAACCATGTGCGAAAACCGATTATCGCATTATATGTGCCCCTTCCCTGATTGTTGGCATCTGTATAACCAGCCCCAATCCCGATATATGGGTCAAAAAAACCAGTTTCCCCGAGTATCATATTAAGGTCATAACTCAATCGAAAGTCCAACCCGAAATAGTCTACGTCTTCTTGCATAATTACTCCATCGACCCGCTTCCCTTCTTGGTATTGGTTATAACTTCCAATTGCCTCCATACCTATACCATTCTTGAAATAACGCCCAATACTTACCCTTGATGGATATGGCGCTATGTTCCAAGCGTTTTCAATGTCGAAAAGTTTATTGAATTCATGGCCGGAATCATCTACAGCATTGGCTCCAAGGGAAACCAACCAGTAGCTTTGTACAATACTGTCTTTTTTGGTGAGTTCTACATCTTGAGCAAAGATGGAAACGGTACTGAATAGTACAAGAACTGCAAAAGCAGTTTTTAAAGCGTTCATAATTTTCGATTTGAGGTTATCGAAATCAAATCTAAGTTAATCAAAACATAAATTTGACAATGAACTTTTAACTACCGTAAAATTCGATAAGTGGTAATTTCTCCCTTCAATTATCTATTTCCCTACTTTTTGAAAAGCTATGGTTTTATCGATTAAAGGCAGTTTATAGAGATAAAATGGAAAATATAAAGGCTGTATTGTGATTTCCCCCTTTTGCTCTTCATCAAGGATTTCCACTGCTATAGAAACCTCATTATCAGTCTCTTTTATTTTTGACAACCTTGCTGTTTTTTTTCCTCGCTGTTCCCCTAAACAAACTAAGACTACCGTTTCTTTGGAAAAATCGATAATCGGTACAGGGAGTCCAGGTTTACGGGTTTTATTTATCTCAGCATAAAACTTCCGCAACGATTTTACATCTTGTATCACTCGGGTTTCATAGACTTCAATATTGCTAAAATCATCATGATCCACTAGTACCATATCGGCTATTTGTTCACCTACAGGAGCATTTTCTTTCTTTTGTGCCTTGCAGGAAAGTAAGCAAACAAACGATATGAACAAAAGCGACCTGATCACTAAAACGTGTTTTTAAATCGGGATTTGAAAGCTTTCTCATAAAGGTCTTCGTACAAGGGTAAAATATGGACAATATCAAATTTCGATGCTACGTTGAATGCATTTTCCTTGAACTTGTCCAAAACTTCATCATCCCTTAAAATGGCAATAGCTTTTTCCGCCATGGTATCCACATCGCCCACATTTGCCAAATAACCTGACACCCCATCAATATTTACTTCGGGTATACCTCCCGTATTACTTGAAATTACAGCTACTTTATTGATCATGGCCTCCAAGGCAGCCAATCCGAAACTTTCTGTTTCAGAAGGGAGCAAGAATAAATCTGAAAAACAAAGTATCCGATCTATTTCATTGCTGTTTCCCAAGAACAATACCTTATCCTTGATACCCAAGTTATCGCACATATCTTCGGCCCTTTCTTTTTCAGGACCTTCCCCTACCATAATGAGTTTGGCCGGAATTTCTTGTTGAATGCGATAAAATATTTTGACCACATCAGGTATCCGCTTTACTTTTCTAAAATTACTGATATGGGTAATGATCCTTTCATCTTCCTTGGCCATCATCGAGCGTTGGCAATCGGTAAAGCTATTTTTATATTTTGTGGTTTCTATAAAGTTGGGAATCACTTCGATTTCCTTTTCAATGTCAAAAAGCTTCAAGGTATCTTTCTTCAAGGCCTCCGAAACAGAAGTTACTACATCGGACTTGTTGATACTGAAAGTCACCGCTGGTTTATAAAAAGGATGTTTGCCCACCAAAGTAATGTCCGTACCGTGGAGTGTGGTAATCATAGGGATGAAAATGCCGTACTCCTGAAGCATCTTTTTGGCCATATACCCTGCATAAGCGTGGGGAATGGCATAATGTACGTGCAACAGTTCAATATCGTAAAGCTTGATGGTATCCACCAACTTACTGGAAAGTGCCAGCTCGTAAGGTTGGTAATGGAACAAAGGATATTCCGGCACATGTACCTCATGAAAATGAATGTTGTTTCCCAATAGTTCCAATCGAACAGGTTGACGGTAGGTTATAAAATGTACCTCGTGTCCACGTTCTGCAAGGGCAATACCCAATTCCGTGGCCACTACTCCACTACCGCCAAATGTCGGGTAACATACAATCGCTATTTTCATAAGAACAAATCTACTGCAATATTTTATACCTAATTGATAATGGAATCATAAATGGCCTGCTGAATACGAGTCCGCAATCCAGATTTGATCAACAATGTGTTGGTTGCGGACGGATAGGTTCGATTGGAAAGAAATACATAAACGATTTCTTCATCCGGGTCTGCCCAGGTATACGTACCTGTAAAACCACTATGCCCAAAGCTTTTTCTGGAAACACATCCACAGGTGGGGCCTTTTTCCTCCAACTGAGGTTTGTCAAAACCAACTCCTCTTCTCACATTTTTATTACAGAAATAGCACGTATTAAATCTTTTTATAGTTCTAGCGCTAAAAAATCGTTCGCCTCCGTAATAACCGCCCTGTAAATACATCTGCATAATTTTGGC
This sequence comes from [Muricauda] lutisoli (nom. illeg.), assembly GCF_017313105.1. Classification (GTDB taxonomy): domain Bacteria; phylum Bacteroidota; class Bacteroidia; order Flavobacteriales; family Flavobacteriaceae; genus Flagellimonas; species Flagellimonas lutisoli. Next base: position 1,399,367 of record NZ_JAFLND010000001.1, read on the forward strand.
AACCTCATTTGCCGTGCTAAAAAGCCCTGCATGTCCACCAACACCCCCTTGCATGGCAGCGCCCATATCGTGGACATAGCCATGCACTGTCTGATATCTATAATAGTCGTCCTCTTCGGTAGGAACTATCTCGTTCTTAGAAAATTTTTTCAATGGGTTAAAGGTTGTCCGTTGCAGTCCCATAGGCTTGTACAAGAACTCGTCCACCAATTTATCAATGGATTTTTGATAGGTCTTTTCGATATATTCTTTAAAAACATAGTACCCAACATCACTATAGCGGTATCTATTGGATTTAAGACTCTGTCTCCCTATTTTATTATAAATGGAATCTTTATAAGACCTTGTCAGGTAAAGATGCTCGGCCACTTTGTACGGAAAAGCTTCGGATGGGTTTTTCCTGTAAAATTCCGAGGAGGGCCTTCGGTCTTCAGAAAGAGTATCCAGATAAAAGGCTATCCATGAGGGTAAGCGCCCATAGTGGGACAAGGCTTTTAAAACCGATACATCCTTCAAATCAGTGTCATCATATTCTGGAATCAAATCCTTGAAGGTATCGTTCAAAGCTATTTTCCCTTCTTCCTCCATCTTCATGATCATGGGCAATGTGGACAAAATCTTGGTCAAGGACGCCAGGTCATAAATGGACTCTTCTTCAATAACTTTATCCGATTGATAGGTAGGTTTGCCAAAGTTCTTGTTATAAATCACCTTTCCCCTTCTGGCAATTAGTACCTGTGCCCCCGGAAACATTAAGGAATCCAGTCCATCTTGAACAAGGGTATCCACTTCCGCCAACATTTCGGAACTCATCCCAACCCGTTCTGGAATACTGTAACCCAACCGTTGTATCGGATTTACATCCACTCCAGTCCCCACTGGAAACTCGTCATGGGCCGATACAGGTAATTTTCCTGTTGCTCCGATGGCACCAAAAATGACCTCGGCTACTTTTTCCTGGGCAATCTTACTATTCTGATAACCGACCACTACCCCATCAACAGTATCAAAATTGAGGATGTCCAATAAAGCGTAGGGTCTGGCAAATAGGGCCAAAATGGTGTTGCTTGTTCGCAATCGGGATATTTCCTCCAGCCAAAAAAGTTCGTTTTCAGAAAATTTATACCCTTTCCAAGGACTTGAATTATCTTTATGAAAACCGATGATCACCAAATTATAATTGGCCAATTCCTTTTTGTAGGCGGCAATATCCTTGGCTTTGATATGGGTAACTTTATGATATTTGTTCAATGATGAGTGAAACATAGTTCCAGAATCATCACCAAAATGTACATAAGCGATTTTCTTGTTGTCCAATTTTTTGATGGGCATCAACGAAAAGTTGTTTTTTGCGACTGTTATGGCTCCTTCAATGGCTTCCTCGTATACCACATCATTTTCAATTCCATTTAAATCCTCAAGAAGATTTTCCAACTCCACGGGTCGGTAATTGTAAAGACCTGCCTTGTATTTGGCCATCAATATTTTTTTGACGGATTCAGCCAGTCTTTGCTCTGTGATCACTCCATTATTATAAGCTTCCACAAAGGTTTCCTTTGCCTTTAGCACATTTTGGGGCATCAACAGCAAATCATTACCAGCTAAAAACGCTTCCAGTTCTACCTTGCCCTCAGGAGCAAATTCGGAGACCGCCTTCATATTTAAGGCATCGGTAATAACCAATCCTTCAAATTTCAGTTGATTTTTTAAAACTCCGGTCACTATGTTTTTTGATAAGGTTGAAGGGTGCCCTTCCCTCGGCTCCAAACTTGGAACATCCAAATGAGCCACCATGGTGGAGCTCAATCCAGCTTCCATTACTTTTTTAAAGGGATAAAGTTCTATAGAATCCAATCGCTGTAATGACGAATTGATTATCGGCAAAGATTTATGGGAGTCCGTAGCAGTGTCACCATGTCCAGGGAAATGTTTACCGCTGGAAAGTACACCTGCTTTTTCCATACCCCGAACAAAAGCACGCCCCTTTTGAGCCACGTTTTTGGGGTCCTCGCCAAAAGAGCGGTTTCCAATAATTGGATTTTGTGGATTGTTATTCACATCCAAATCGGGGGCAAAATTGATGTGGATTCCCAAACGCTTCGCATGCTTTCCTATCTGATAGCCAACTTTTTCCACAATGGAGCTATCCTGAATAGCTCCCAAAGTCATGTTCCAAGGAAATGCATACGTGGAATCCAATCGCATGGCCATGCCCCATTCGGCGTCGGAGCCAATAAGTAGGGGCACTTTAGCGACAGATTGATACTCGTTGGTCAATTTTGCCTGCTGAACTGGTCCTCCGACCAAAAAGATGACCCCTCCAATGCCTTGCTCCTTTACAAGAGTTTTCACTCTATCGGTGGCTGTTTTATTTTGGTTGGATGCAACGCTCACCATAAACAACTGTCCCATTTTTTCCTGTAGGGACATATTTGCGTACTGGTTTTCGACCCAAGCCATTTGAGCTACGGAGTCTTTAACAACCAATGGACTGTTCTGTCCATTGGCCTGTATACAAAATAGTAGTAAAAAGGTAAGGTAGAGATTTATCCGCATAAAAATCTTGTCTAAGACCTGAACTTAATGCCGATAAAAATATTGCATTTCATCGAGGAAAGCATAGAAATTAAGATAATTTAAGAATTTGCTACACAAATCTGGAGTGCCAACTCTCACTGGCCGGAACCTCCCAATTCTCTAAATATTCTTGTTTGGTCGCTACCAAATTGTTAAAAACTATGGTGTTTGGGGAAACAGATTTGGCCTTGGCCAATTTCTTGAAATCTTTCAGCGGTTTGTAAGCTATATATTCTCCTTGTTTGAAAGAGACATTCATCCTATCCAACAATTGCACATTGTATTTCTGTTCCAAGCTTTGTATAAAATGCACGGAGGCATCTATAGAGCAGCCTGAAGCACTGGCATTGGTCTGATCTAACCCAATTACAATAAATCTCTTGTACTTTATCTCGAATCCTGCGTGCAAATCACTACCGTGGGCCGTCCATTCCTTTAGGAAAGCTGTTAGACTCGCTCTCAATTCCTCCAGTTCTTCATCCGTAAAACTCCTATTGGCTTGATAAATCCAAATTCGGGAGTGATCGGGCAATTCATTAAAATCCACTAGCATATTATTTGTCTAAAATGGCCTAGATCTAACTGGGCCCAACATTCATCACATATTTTTATAAACCTTGGGAGTTTGCCAACAATTCGGCTACATCCATTACCGTAACGCTATCTTCCTTTTCGTGCGCTTTAATACCGTCTGTCATCATGGTATTGCAATACGGACAACCTGTTGCTATTATATTCGGTTTGGTTTCCAAGGCATCTTTGGTACGCATAACATTGATGTCCATATCCCCTTTTTCAGGCTCTTTGAACATTTGGGCCCCACCGGCTCCACAGCATAGAGCTGTTTTCTTGTGCCGTTTCATTTCCACCAACTCGGCATTGGTTTTGGAAAGCACCTCTCTTGGAGCATCAAAAACTGAGTTGGCCCTACCTAAATAACAAGGATCGTGAAAAGTGATTCGCTTTCCCTTGTACCCGTCCCCTGTAATGGTTAAGCGTCCATTATCTATAAGTTCCTTTAAGAACTGGGTATGGTGAACAACGTCATAATTACCTCCTAAACCGGGATACTCGTTTTTAAGGGTATTAAACGAATGTGGATCACATGTTACAATACGTTTTATCTCGTAGCCGTTAAGCAATTCAATGTTCATCATGGCCTGCATCTGGAACAAAAATTCGTTACCTGCTCTTTTGGCCACATCACCAGTTGAACTTTCTTCGGTGCCCAAAACAGCAAAATCAACATTGGCTTTGTTCAACAACTTTACAAAAGCCCTGGAAATCTTTTTGGCACGATCATCATAACTACCGGCAGAGCCAACCCAAAACAATATTTCTGGCTGTTTGCCTTCAGCCATAAACTCCTGCATGGTTTTTACCTTTAATTGCTCACTCATAGTCTTAGATTTATTCGTTTACCCAATTTAAACGGTCCATTTGATTATAGGGCCAAGGGGCTCCGTTATTCTCTATATTGGACATCATGTTGTTCAACTCTGTTGGCGCCGCTGATTGCTCCATGACCAAATATCTTCGCATTTCCATAATAATGGACAATGGGTCTATGCTTACGGGGCATGCCTGCACACAAGCGTTACAGGTGGTGCAAGCCCATAATTCTTCATGACTGATGTAATCGCCCAACAACTGTTTGCCATCCGGAACAAACTCTCCTTTGTTCGCATCCATAATCTTACCCACTTCTTCCAGGCGGTCGCGGGTATCCATCATAATTTTACGTGGAGATAATTTTTTGCCCGTTTGGTTGGCCGGACATTCGGAGGTACAACGGCCACACTCGGTACAGGTATAGGCGTTCAACAATTGGACCCAGTTCAAATCCATAACATCGGAAGCCCCGAACTTTTCGGGCTCTGCAGCATCCTCCTCCTCGGCAGGAGCTGCAAATGGATCGGCATCGGGGTCCATCATCAATTTCACCTCTTTAGTTACGGATGCCAGATTATTAAATTGTCCCTGCGGCTTTATTTTTCCATAATAGGTGTTCGGGAAAGCCAACAGGATATGCAAATGTTTTGAATAATACAGATAGTTCAAAAAGGCCAAAATCCCCAAAATATGCAGCCACCATGCTGTTCTTTCCACCAAAATCAAAGAAGATTCCGAAAGCCCGTCCAGCAAAGGAACAATAAATTGGCTTATAGGAAATGTGCCTGCCCTAAGGTAATGGTCAGCTCCCAATTGCTGCAACTGAAAATCTGCGGCATTCATGGTCAGGAACAAGATCATAAGTACAAACTCGATGTAGAGAATCATATTCCCATCGGTTTTGGGCCAACCTTTCATTTCGGGCTTTATAAATCGTTGTATTCTGATAACGTTTCTTCTGATCCAGAAAACGATTACAGCGACAATTACCAATAATGCCAATACCTCAAAAGACCCTATCAAAAAGTTATAAACGGAACCAAGTGGGGAAAACAGTCTATGTGTTCCCAAAAGTCCATCCAGGATAATCTCCAACACCTCTATATTGATAATGATGAATCCCACATAAACGATGACGTGCATTAAGCCGGCAATAGGTCTCACCACCATTTTGGTCTGACCCAAGGCTATCTTGGCCATATTTTTCCACCGCTGGGATTTGTTGTCGCTTACATCAACATCCTTTCCCAGTTTAATGTTCCTGGATAACTTTTTTACGTTACGGGCAAAAAAGCCAATACCCCCTATTAGGGCTATGGCAAAAATGATATTGGGTATATATTCCATTTATTGATTCTCTTTTTGTTGAATAGAATCCTGCTGCTCCGCCGGATCGTTCTCGGGAAGTGTGTACTCTTTTTGCTTTTTACCAAAAACGGAAACGTTTACATATCGTTTGGGATTGAGCCTAAAGTCTTGTAAAAGAAGGTCCAACTCTCTCGAAGCTTCTGCCAAATTGTTGTAAAGCGCATCATCTTTATGCAATTTACCCAACGAACCCTCTCCTCTTTCAATTTTGGCCAAGATATCGTTCAATTGGCTTACAGTGGTTTGGAACTCTGTCAAGGTTCCGCCCAGATCAGAATTCACTAGAGAATCCGACAGTTTGGAAAAATTTGAAGTGATATGACTGACATTCTTCAAAGAACTATCCAGTTGCATTTTGTTGTTGTCCAATAAAATATTCAAATTATCCGCACTTCCCTTAAAGGATTTAACCAGTTCGTTCAACGATACTATGGTTTGTTTGAGTTGGTTCTTTGTAGGCTCATCCAATATTTGATTTACGTTCATCAACAAAGAATCGGCATTGGATACCGCTCCTTCCACCTTTAGCTGCAATGGAGTAAGTTTTTGTTGGACCAATTCGGTAAGTCCAGGTTTAATTTTTGATGGCAAGGTATCCCCTGATTTTGCTGTGGCGCCATTATCGAAGACTGGAACAATCTGAATTCCCTTACCTCCGATGATACCAGTGTCAAAAAGTTCTGCTATACTATTTTTGGAAAACTCAAAGTCGTTGCTTACCGTTAAAGTGACCAACAATTTTCCCGAACTGTCCTTAAATTTAATATTGGTGACATTCCCCACATTGAATCCGTTTATGGAAACCGTAGTGCCCGGCTGAAGCCCACCGACATCATCGTAAACAGCGTAAAACGTCTTGTTATTTTCAAAAAGAGGAGAGGATTTTAAGTAGCTAAGCCCAAAAATGAAGGCTACGATTCCAGCGACTACGATAATCCCAGTTTTGATTTCCCTGGATAGTTTCAAAAGATTCGGTTTATGGTTTAAACAAAATTAGGAATAATTTTCACAAGAGGCTTTCAGATACAAATCTACTTCATCCTTGCCGTTATTGGCACCCTTTCCCCATTCTTATATGCCACTATATATGAAGTGGTGTATCCCTTGGCATCGGCATTTTTCTTCAATCGCTTTGCCTCTTCATACGTACTTGCATTTCCGTACATATATCGGAAAAGATTTTTATATGGCTCTTTTGACAGGTCATTTAAACCATTAAAGTTGCTTCCCGTCAGCGCTATGCTTTTTCCACTGGCCATCAACTGTACTTTAAACACCAATCCTTTGTTGGAGGCTTGAGAACCATTTTGCACAGGGGTTTCAGTGGAACTGGATGTTTGTTTTGGTGGCTCAACTTCCACAACTTCTTCTTTTGGAGCCTCTTCCTTTACATCAACATCCACCTTAGTATCCTCAATCTTGGGCGTACTGGCAATAGGGGCCGCAGTAAAGCCCATATCATCTTTGTAGGCAAGAACAGCATTTGCAATGGCCTTCCCCATTTCATCTTGCCCCTTTTTGGAATTAAGATAGCTTCCTTCGTTTTTATTGGTCAAAAAACCTGCCTCCACCAAAACACTTGGCATAAAGGTTTGGTGCAATACGATAAATCCTGCCTGTTTTACTTTTCTGTCCTTTCGTTTGAGGCCTTTGGTAAAATTATCCTGTAGTTTTTTGCCCAATTGTATGCTTTGATCGAGAAATTCCTCTTGCATAATTGTTAATCCGATAACGGATTCAGGTGAATTGATATCGTATTCGGCATAGCGTTGTTCATAATCATCCTCCAAATAAATTACCGAGTTTTCCTTTTTCGCCACCTCAAAGTTCTGACGGTTCGCATGCAAACCGAGCACATAGGTCTCTGTTCCGTAGGCATCCGAATTGTGTGCATTACAGTGCACTGAAACGAAAAGGTCTGCATTGGCTTGGTTCGCGATTTCTCCCCTCACGAACAAATCAACAAAAGTGTCGTCATTACGAGTATACACCACTTTAATATCTGAATGCTTTTCGAGTTCCTTGCCCACTTTTAACACTATGGCCAGTGCAATTTCCTTTTCCAAATATCCGTTACCAATATTTCCGGGGTCATGGCCACCATGCCCTGCATCCAAAACCACAACGAATTTATCATTCGGGGAAACCTCGGTATCATTTTTGTTGAACGAGGTCAATGGAAGGACCAGAAGTAGAAAAACTAAAAATGCAAACCGACTTTTATTCATAAGAACTGAGTAATTATAGTGTTCAGTAATGGTTAAAAATATTGTAATCCCCAATTAGTAGAACAAAAAATATATGTAAGTTTGACCCCAAAACTGGGCCGACTAGCACAAAAATAGGATTTATCACGTTGCAACCAAATAAACATCTTTTACTTTTCCTATTTGTTCTTCTTTGTGGCATAGCTACCTTAAGTGCTCAGGAAGACCCAATTACCCCTTTGCCGATCAAGGCGACCAAGGACACGATTTTTGCTCCCTTGCTCCCTCCAAACATTCTTAACGACTCTATCAAAACCGATTCTGTTGAAACAGATACCGTGCCAAAAAAGCAACCTTTACTTTTAGATAAAATAGAATATAAGGCAAAAGACTATGTGAAACTTAGCCAAAAAGACAATAAAATCTATTTGTACAATGAGGCTGAAATCTATTACCAAGATACTGAGCTTAAAGCAGGTGTAATTGTAATGGACTATGTTAAAAACGAGGTTTATGCGGGTCGTATGAAGGATTCGTTGGGAAATTATTCCCAATTGCCATTTTTTAAACAGGGGGACAATGAGGTGCGGCCCGACTCCATTCGCTTTAATTTTGATACGGAAAAGGCACTTATCTGGAACTCACGAACCGAACAACAGGCCGGTTTGGGGCAACTGGGGAGCGATGCCATGAAGGTGTATGCTGAAAAGACCAAAAAAGAGAACGACTCTGTTTACTTTTTGAGTGAAGGTAAATTGACCACATCCAATGATACCGTGAACCCCGATTACTATATCAGGGTCCGAAAAGCCAAATTCGTACCCAAGAAGAAAATTATTGCGGGCTACAGTAATATGTATATTGTGGATGTACCCACTCCCGTTGCCCTACCTTTTGCTTATTTTCCCTTGACGGGAGGAAGAGCACCGGGAATACTCTTCCCTACCTTTGGTAACGACCCCAGACGTGGCTACTTTATACAAAATGGAGGATACTATTTGCCTATCAGTGATTATGTGGATTTGAGTGTTACCGGGGATTATTACACTAACGGGAGTTATGGTTTGCAGGGAAGGTCCGTTTATACCAAACGCTATAAGTTTAGGGGGAATATAAGTATCAGTTATGAGAATTTGGTAAACAGCCAAAAAGGATTCGATGATTACAGCCGAACGAGCAATTATAACATTCGAATATCTCATTCCCAAGACACCAAAGCAAGTCCCAATTCACGTTTTTCGGCTTCGGTGAACCTAGGTTCCAGTCAATACTATACAAATTCCCTCAACCAGGTTAACCGTAACAATTCGCAGACCAATACATTTGCATCGTCCATAAGTTATTCCAAGACTTTTCCAGCCTATCCCTCGGTAAACACCAGTTTAACGGTGAGCCATACGCAAAATTCAAGAACACAGGTAATCAATATGTCCTTACCCACCTTTCAGGCAAGTATGGAACGTATTTATCCATTTGTAAAGCGTGATGAAATCAAAAAAGGAATCTTTGAAAATATCAATTTCCAATACGATGTCAATGCTCAGAACAGTATTACGACCGATGAAGAAAATTTCTTTAAAAGCGGTATGTTCGACGAGGCCCGGGTCGGAGCCAGACATAGAATTCCCGTAGCCACCAATTTTAAACTGGCGAAATACCTAAGTGTTAGTTTAAGTGGTAATTATGAAGATATATGGACCTTGGAAACGGTAAGAAAGCAATATGACGCGGAAACAGAAGAAACTGTGACCGATACCATAGCCGGGTTCGATCGTTTTAATAGATATAGCCTTGGAACCAGTATCGGTACCACCATGTACGGTACATGGAATTTTGGAGAGGATAAAAAAATACAGGCGTTACGACATGTTATGCGCCCGTCGGTAAGTTATAACTATACACCTTCCTTTGAGCAATTTTATGAGTCCTATACAGATGGGGAGGGCGAAGAGGTGGAGTACACGCCTTTTGAGACCAGTATTTACGGAAGACCATCTTTAAACAAAGGGAGCTCATTGAGTTTTTCACTTCAAAACTCGCTCGAGGCAAAGGTAAGGGACAAAGATTCCACGGCCACCGAACCCAGGAAAGTGAAGATTTTGAGCAACCTTACCTTTTCTGCGAGCTACAATTTGGAAGCGGATTCCCTTAAGCTTAGCCCTATTAGTATGAGTGGCGCCACGGAAATCATCAAAAATGTGCCCATCAACTTTGCGGCCACTTTTGATCCTTATGCCATAGACAACAATGGCCGAAGAATAAATACATTGAATGTGAACAATGGTGGTGGTATCGCTCGTTTAACCTCGGCCAGGGTAAACACCAGTTTTTCCCTTAACAGCGAAATGTTCCAAAAAGGTGGGGCAAAGGAAAAGGATGACGAAGAAAAACAATCAGATTTTAGTGAAAACCCATTTGCCATGGACGATGTCCGCGGTGAACAAGGCTCTCGTTTCAATAACAGAGGGAACAGTAATCGGGGCAATCGCAATACCAATAATAATCCGATTTACAACAATAAATTGCCATGGGATGCCCGATTCACCTATGTAGCCACCTACAACAACAGTAATCGACAAGGGGAAATCACCAACCACTCTTTAATGTTCTCCGGAAACGTTCAGCTTTCCCCAAAATGGGAAGTAGGTTTCAACTCTGGCTATGATATAAAAAATAAAGGTTTTGCCGATACCCGTTTTGCCTTTAAACGTGATCTTGGCAGTTTTAACCTGAGTTTTGATTGGACCCCCTTTGGTAGATTTGAACGCTGGTATTTCTTTATTGGAATCAAGAGTTCATTGTTGAAAGATATTAAATGGGAAAACAGAAGTCAGCGCCGATAGCATTGGTATATTTTTTACCTTCAACCAACATAAATTCACCACTATGAAAAAAATAATCAATACCACAAAAGCACCTGCTCCCATTGGCCCATACAACCAGGCAGTTTTTATAAAAGATACGCTTTACATTTCTGGGCAAATCCCAATTGACCCGGCAACAGGCCATCTGGTTGAAGGGGATATCAAAAAGGAAACCAAGCAATCCATGGAGAACTTAAAAGCCATTCTGGAAGAAGCTGGGATGTCTTTTGAACATGTAATCAAGTCCTCAATTTTTATCAAGGACATGAATCAGTTTGCAGAAATCAATGAAGTATACGGAACTTATTTCAATGCCGATACAGCTCCAGCAAGAGAAACGGTGGAGGTTGCGAACCTTCCGAAGTTCGTAAATGTCGAAATATCGATGATAGCCGTTAAATAGTCTCCCTGTGGAATTCCACCAGACCTTCGATAGGTCTGCGGCGGATAACACCCAAAATTAAGTCGTTGCGCTCCAAACACGCGGTTAGCTCGTCTCTTAAGAAATGGGCTATACTGCCCACAAAACTAACAGGTACTTTGGTGGCCAGCTCATATTGCATAATGTAATTGTTAACAAACTGTTGAAGTCCTTTTTCAATTACACCCTTGCAATACGGATGCTCTTTGTTTTCGATAATAAATCGTGCGAATGTGGCCAAATAGGTATTTGGATTAGGTTGCTTGTACAGGTGGTCTTTAATCACGTCTGCATCAAGATCGTATTCCTTGGCAAATTTCATCCCAAGGTCTTGTGGCATTTTATGGAAGTAATAATCCCTGATCAGTTTTCTACCAAAGAAATTACCACTGCCATCATCCATTAAAATATAGCCTAAGGAGGTTACCTTTTGAATGAGTTGATGACCATCATAATAACTGCAATTAGATCCTGTTCCAAGAATACATACAATGCCTTGTCTACCGATCTTGGTGGTAGAATAGATCGCGGCAAATGTATCTTCCCTTACCTCTGCTTTGGCATTGGGAAAGAAATCCTTGAAAATGGCCTTTAAAAAAGTCTTCATTCTATCGGTTCCACATCCGGCACCGTAGAAATATAATTGACGTACGTCTTCTTTATTTTGGGAAAGTTCAAAATTGTTGGCCAATCTGTCCTCTATTACTTCTTTGGTCAACACTTCTGGGCTTAGGCCCAAAGTTTGGGTCACAAACAATTGTTCCCCCTTATCGTCCAGGGCAATCCAATCGGATTTAGTGGCACCACTATCCACAATTAAAACCATACGTCAAGATTTAATACTGAAATCCTGAAGAGCGAAATACGCTCTTCAGGATAAAAATTTATAGCTAAAAATTATAGGCTTGCTGCATGCAGTGCCAAATCAACCAATTTGTTGGAGTAACCTGTTTCGTTATCGTACCAAGATACTACTTTAAAGAAGTTGGAGCTCAATTCGATTCCAGCCTCTGCATCAAAAATACTTGTTCTGGCGTCTCCCACGAAGTCTTGGGAAACAACGTCTTCATCCGTGTAACCCAAAATACCTGCCAATTCACCTTCGGAAGCTTCTTTCATTGCTTTCTTGATTTCATCGTAAGAAGTCTCCTTTTCCAATCTTGCAGTAAGGTCAACTACGGATACATCGGCAGTAGGAACCCTAAATGCCATACCTGTAAGTTTACCATCGAGCTCGGTAATTACTTTACCAACAGCTTTTGCTGCTCCAGTTGATGTTGGGATAATGTTCAACAAAGCGGAACGACCCAATCTGTAATTTTTTCTAGATGGGGAATCCACAGTGAACTGAGTTGATGTGGAAGCGTGGATAGTTGTCATCAAAGCTTCCTCGATACCAAACTTGTCGTTAAGTACTTTGGCAATAGGTGCCAAACAGTTGGTAGTACAAGAAGCATTGGAAATAATCGTATCAGTAGCTTTTACATCTTGATGATTCACCCCCATTACAAACATAGGAGCATCTTTGGATGGGGCGGAGATTACAACTTTCTTGGCTCCACCATCAATGTGGCTCTGTGCCATATCCAAAGTGGTGAAGATACCGGTACATTCAGCAACGATTTCGGCACCTACTGCGTCCCACTTCAAGTTTTTAGGATCGCGCTCTGCAGTTACCCTGATTGTTTTTCCATTTACAACAAGGTTACCATCCTTTACCTCGATAGTTCCATCGAACTTACCGTGCACAGAATCGTATTCCAATAGATAGGCAAGATGTTCTACATCCAACAAATCGTTGATTGCAACAACATCTACATTGTCTCTACTAACGGTTGCCCTGAATACCAACCTTCCAATTCTTCCGAATCCGTTGATTCCTATTTTCAAATTTGACATGTTTTTCGTTTTTGTGTTTAAATTAAGTTGTCATTATATCGGAAACTCTAATGAGTTCTTCGTCGATTTCTGTATGTGCCTTAATGGCTTCGGCCAATGGTGTGAGCACTAAATTTGTATCCCTTATACCCACCATTAAGTTTGATTTGCCCTCTAAAATGCTTTCCACCGCTTTCACTCCCATTCTACTGGCCAAAACGCGATCATAACAAGTTGGGTTACCTCCACGCTGCATGTGGCCCAATACGGATACCCGTACATCGTATATAGGTAAATGTTCCTCTACATATTCCTTTAGTTCAAAAACATTTTTACCGATTTTATCACCTTCGGCAACGATCACGATACTGGAAGATTTTCCAGATGCCTTACTCCGCTTGAGGGAATCGAGCAAACGTTCCAATCCCAAGTTCTGCTCTGGTATCAAAATCTCTTCTGCTCCTGCTCCTACGCCGGCGTTAAGAGCGATATGGCCAACATCCCTTCCCATTACCTCAACAAAGAACAAGCGGTTATGGGAGCTTGCTGTATCACGAATCTTATCGATGGCATCTACAACAGTATTGATGGCCGTATCGAAACCTATGGTAAAGGATGACCCCAAAATATCGTTGTCGATCGTACCTGGAATCCCAATTACCGGAAAATCGTATTCCTGGGTGAATAAAAGTGCTCCTGTAAAACTACCATTTCCCCCAATCACAACAAAGGCATCTATTCCTTCTTTGGTTAATTGGTCGTAAGCTTTCTTCCTTCCTTCCTTGGTTCTAAAATCGTCGCAACGGGCAGACTTTAAAATGGTTCCTCCCTTATTGATAATGTTATTTACACTACGTGCATCCAGGGTTTTAAAATCACCTTCGATCATCCCTTGATAGCCACGATATATACCTACACATTCAATTTTTAAGTATGCACAAGTACGGACAACGGAACGGATTGCGGCATTCATTCCAGGAGCGTCTCCTCCTGATGTAAAAACACCTATTTTTTTAATTTCTGAAGCCATTCAAATTTTTAAGGGGTCAAAGCTAGGAAACTTTATTCAAATTTTGAATATCTTAATAATTTATTTGTTTTCCAGAACTTTCTCAAACGTTTTCGTAATAAATTAATACAAAAACCCTTAAAAATATAAATTTTATTAAATTGATTATGGGCGGTTTACAGACTTTTCCGAAAAACGGATCAAGCTATCTTTTCCCATTACTTGCGTAGGCTGTTTTCTTGGTGATGGTTCCGTTTGCTCTTCTGCCTTTTCCTTTTTATTGAACACTTTTTGCATTAGCTCCCTAAAGCTATTAAAATCCACTTGGTAAGATAGTCCAACTCCTTGCGTGTAGCCCTGTCGTTCAGATAAGAATTGTTGCGCCTGTAATTGGTTTTCCCTATTGAATATCTTGGCACTCAACGTTCCTTGTTCATTCAACAGTATTTGTACCTCAACATCCCCCGCAACAACAGTTTCGGATACACCGCCCACTGGCACCCCTACCCTTCCGTTCACCAAAATACGATCAGATAGTTGCGTAGAAACCGTTACCCCGATCCTATCTTCCGTTGTAATGTCCGCATTAGGATCGTTATAGCCCTGCTCGTAGGATAGCCCTAAATTAAGTTTATCGTTATTTCCCGATAGTATCTGATTAAACAGTCCGGAAGCTGTTTGAATCAGGTTCCCTGTAACGGCCTGTTGATTGATTCCTCCCGACTGTGGGTTGACGAAGGTTCCCTGAGCCAATAAGAAGAAAGCATTTCTCTCTTTTATTGTGGGATCTTGCAAACGATATTCCAATTCTGATTGCACGACAGAACTAGTACCTGGAAACTCGATGTCAAAATCTATATTCGGGCTTTCTAGTTCCCCTGTCAACCTGACCACCACATCTGTTCGTATTCTTCCCGTGTACCCTGCGTTGTCTAAGAGCGGAGCAGGATTAGCATTGAGCTCATATACCGCTTCTAAATTCAACTGTGCGGCCAAAGGATCACGCTCCCAAAGAATAGTGCCTTCGGGACGGACCTTGAATTTCTTGTCAATTACACCACCATACTTAAAATTATACTCTCCAGTAACCACCACAAAATCTCCATACATATTAAATTTTCCATTGGTATTGATTTCCATTAACAAAATACCCTCCCCAGTTCCCTTCAAAGAGCTACCGGAATCCTGATCCACAACAATCTCCACCTCGGCATCTCTGGTAACGGCAAGGTCAAATTTCATTTCCAGACCTTGGTATTCCTCTAGCACCCGTTCTTCTTGAAAGGAATCCGTTTCCTTCTTTTCGATAAAGTTGATAAAAGAATAGTCTCCAACGCTGGTTACATCACTCAAAGGAATCTTTAGAGAGGAACCGCGTGCCGTAGTGGCATCAACAGAAATGGTCAGTGCATCCACCGGCCCATAAATACTTCCCGTACCATTTATAAATCCGGTTCCGTAATACAAAGCTTCTTCATCGTATTCGGTATTCAGAATCATAAAACGATCGTTCTTTGTATCCACATCCAATCCCAAATACCAATCGTCAAAACCTGTATGACTAATGGTACCATCCAAAGTAGCTGTGGTTCTCTCTTCCACATCGGACAGTTCCACATTTTCAAAATAAAATGTCTGGTCAAAAAGTCTCACCTGGGAATATGGTGCAAAATCATAGTCTACATTGAGGTAGGGAATTCCTATACCTGCCTCGTTCAAGCTCAAAACTCCGTTAATGGATGGGTTGCTCACATCTCCTGTAATAGTGGTGTTTCCACTTAATTTACCTCTAATATTGGAAATAATATCCTCTCCCAAGGGTCCAAACGGTTCTAAAGCAAAATCGGAAAAATCGGCCACTAGATTTAACTCTTGTTTTTCATTGACATTGGTAATCTTACCGTTAATGCTCATTCGCTCCTTACCATCATCATTAAGCCAACTGCTCACCCCAAACTCCGTAAGATCGTTGTTTCCATATATGCCCACTTCCAGATCGCCCATGCGCATGTCGTTAACGCTAAAGTTTTTGATCTTCAAACTTGATGTTGGCAAGTAGTTCCCGTCTTTTTGCAGGATATTGAGAAAACCATCCACTTCGCCGTTCATTTTTAAGCTGTCTATGGACGGTGTAATTTTATTAAGGGATACCAAGTTAAACTGAAGGTCCAGATCTTTATAAGTGGAGTCTGCAAATTCACCTCTCAGTCGAATCTGCTCTTTGTTGTTATTGTCCATTACCACATCCTCAATCTTGATACTGTCCAAAGAACTGTTGAAAATAACCTTGTTTTTACTATTCCCATCCTTATTGAGGATCCAAGTGTTTCCTTTAAAACTTACATCCGATTTTTTAAGTCCGATCACGGACCTGTTGTTTTCGTTAAAAGTGTGGTAAAAGTTTAGGTTATAGCTATCGTCGTATTCACTTCCCCCTTTAAATTCCGTTCTAAAGAAAAGTGTGTCCTTGAGCGTGGTATTGATAAGGTTAAAGTCTTTGATATCGTAATATACGGTTGACATATCCTCCACCGAAACAAAGGTGTTGAAAAGGGGATTCTTGTTATCTATCTTCAACTCTATATTATCGAACTTGTTTCCAAAAGCTTCAATACTAGGAGATTTAAAAGTGAGTTTAAAATCACTCTGGTCCGCTTCAATCGCCCCGCGAATAAACGTATTGGCATCGAATGCCATCTCTGGAACAAATACATCAACGATTTTATTGTAAATCTTGAAGTTAAAGTCCAAGTATTGACCTTGGGATATTTCGAAAGGCTGATAGTTGGTATAAATACTACCAACGGAATTCTGAACCAATCTTCCCAGTTCCTGTACTTTGAAACTACCTCTCATGTATCCCGTAATGATATCCGGAGAATTGATTTCGATAGTACGTATGGTATCCTTTTCAAAGGAAGACGTAACCGTAAAGTCTTCGAAATAATACGTGTCGTTCACATTTTGATAGGTGGTATTGGAAAATTGAAGCTGACCCGCCATATCATCAAGGTTGTTGCCTTCGATATCCATGTCCACGTGTCCTTTAAAAATAGAAATGGTATCGTTGATAAAGTTCAGCTTTTTGAGATCGGCATAGTCGACCGCGGCAACAAAATTAAATTTGTTCTCACGGGCCCCAAAGTTGGCCAGCCCTTGAAAATCGAACCTGAAATTATCGTCGTTACAAAGCAGGATACCATCAAAAAGTTCGTTCCTAAGTATACCGGAAACCTTTATTTTATTGTATTCATAATTATTGAATTCAAATTTGTAGATGTCACCGGAAACCTCGGTATTCAAACTTTCGGCCACAAATCCCTTGCCCTCAACATTCATGTCCATGGAGGCGAGCCCAAGATCATTGTTTTCTATGAACTCACCCAAATCAAAATCTATCAATGAGATAAAACCGATATAGGATGCATCTTCCATGGTCTGTACATTGGTCATCTGCAGGTCCACATAGCTATCCCCAACTGCAGTATTCAAATTAACGGTTACATCTATGGATGTTTCCGTTATCTCGGCATCTCCCCGAACAGTAAACTGACCTAGTTTTTGAACCGATTCAGGAATATTTCTCCCCAGTATTTGTGGTAAAATACTTCTAAGCTGATAATAGCTTGAAGTGAGATTGTCTATATCTCCCCGCAAAACAAAAGGAGCTTGCTCGCTGAATATATTATCGAACCTAAAATCCCCACGAATCCCGGTATTGTCAGTAAAAAGAAACAGGTTGTCCACCTGAAGCTGGTTAAGCACCCCACTAAAATCACCTGTAAATGTAACGGTCTTGTCTTGCCCGAATTCATTAAAGAAGGCATTTACCTCATTAAGGGCCACGGAAGATTCAGTAAAGTTGGCATCAATGTTGACCAAATCGACAAAATCGGCCAAATCCTCTCGTTCATAATTGAACACCAAATTCCCTTTGAGTGCAGATTGTTCGGTGTCGATCAACAAGGAATCAAAGCGCATTTGCTGTTTGGTGTATTTAAAATCCGTTGTCAATTTTTTAAGGCGTATTCCTCGCTTGGCCAAAGTAGAAAGGTCATCGATTTTGAGGGACACATCAGGGCCCAGAATTTGGAAATCGTGGGCTAAAATTTCTATTTCCGAAAAATTTAAAACTTCTTCGGCCTCCAGGTTTTCATCAATCAACCTAAACCGCCCCGTATTGATTTGAATCTCGTCCGAAGACATGAAAAATGGAGGGGTTCCCGGTGCCCTGGGCTGGCCATCATCCAATTTCGCCACAAAAACATCCAAATTGGTATCCGTTTCCCCTTTGTATGTTTTTAAATTGAATATTAGTCCATCCAATTCAATATCGCCAAACTCCATCTTGTTATTGGCCATATTGCGCAGGTTTAATATAGATGTGGATAATTTATGGATATAGATAAGGGTATCCTTTTTGTAATCTTCCACATAAATCCCCTTAATTCCGGTATTTAAATTAAAAAGGGACATGCTCACCCGATCGATTTGGATATGGGTGCCAAACTCCTCGTTCAAAGAATCCATTGCATATTTGCCCAATCTTGTTTGCACAGCTGGTATCGAAAGAACCAATGATCCCAAAACCATAATTAGGATAATGGCCAAAAGGAAACGCAATAGTATTTTACGAAGTTTTTTGATAGGGCTTTTATGTTTTACCTTTGACAACCAATTTTTGTTCCAAAACCTGTGGAAAATTCAAAAAAATATATTCTTGCAATCGAATCATCCTGTGATGATACGTCTGCCGCTGTACTGAGCAATGCAAAAGTACTGAGCAATGTGGTAGCTACACAAGAAATCCACAAGCAATATGGGGGCGTTGTCCCAGAGTTGGCTTCAAGGGCGCATCAACAAAATATTGTCCCTGTGGTACACCAAGCCTTGGCCAAGGCAAATATCGATAAAAAACAACTATCTGCCATAGCTTTTACAAGAGGGCCCGGACTTATGGGTTCTTTGTTGGTAGGTACCTCTTTCGCCAAGTCGTTGGCCTTGGGATTGGATATCCCGCTCATTGAGGTCAACCATATGGAAGCCCACATCCTCGCCCATTTTATTGAGGACGCCGACCAGACCGCTCCCAAGTTTCCATTTTTGGGAATGACGATCAGTGGAGGACATACACAAATTGTGAAGGTAACCGATTATTTTACCATGGAAGTCTTGGGCGAAACATTGGACGATGCCGTGGGCGAGGCATTTGACAAAAGTGCCAAATTGATGGGACTACCCTACCCTGGCGGACCGCTAATTGACAAATACGCGAAGCTCGGAAATCCCAAAGCATTTCCATTCCCAAAACCAAAGGTTGATGGACTTAACTTCAGTTTCAGTGGACTGAAGACGAGTATCCTCTACTTTTTACAACGGGAGACCCAAAAGAACCCAAATTTTGTTGAAGAGCACATGAACGATATTTGTGCTTCGGTACAGTATACCATCTTAGAAATTTTGATGGATAAATTACAATTGGCTGTAGACCAGACCGGCATCAAACAAATTGCTATTGGCGGAGGGGTCGCGGCCAATTCAGGAATTCGTAGTCGATTAAGAGAAGCAGAGGAAAAGTTGGGCTGGCAAACCTTTATTCCTAAATTTGAGTATTGCACGGATAATGCAGCCATGATCGGAATTGTGGGTTACCTTAAGTTTACAAAGGGTAAGTTCACAGATCAAAGTATTGCCGCAAAGGCAAGATATGCCATAGGCAGCTAACTAATCTAAACCTTAACTATGCAGCTTTTTTACAATGCCAAATTGGACTACAGTGCCAAGCAATTCATTTTCCCGCCAGATGAAAGCAAACATATTGTTAGGGTACTCCGTAAATCGGAAGGGGACATTGTGCAAATAACCAATGGGAAAGGTTATTTGTTCGAAGCTGAAATATTGGAGGCCGATCAAAAAAAGTGTAAAGTACGTATTGTTTCACAACGCAAATCGATTCCGAAGAGATATCAACTGCACATGGTCGTCGCCCCTACCAAAATGAACGACCGTTACGAATGGTTTTTGGAAAAAGCAACAGAAATAGGTGTTGATGAGATCACCCCTGTTATTTGTGACCATTCCGAACGAAAAACCATCAAACAGGAGCGGATGGAACGGGTGCTTCAATCTGCTATGAAACAATCTCTACAAACCGTACTTCCAAAACTCAACCCCCCTATTTCGTGCAAGGAATTTTTGGAATCCGACCGATCTACTGGTTTTAAATTTATCGCCCATTGCCAAAATGGGGACAAAATGGAGCTGAAAAGAAAGGTTATTGCCGATAACGATGCCACTATCCTTATTGGACCGGAAGGGGATTTCTCAAAAGATGAAATAGATTTGGCCAAAGAAAAAGGCTATATCCCAATTTCCTTGGGAAGAAATCGACTGAGAACAGAGACTGCAGCCATTGTAGCGTGTGCAACGGTAGCGATAATCAATAGCTAAAGGGAATCCGAATCATTTTTTACAAATGATTATTTTATTTTTAAGGATGATAAATCACTCCCACATGAAAAAGAAATTGCTTTTGGTCATTACGATGTTGTTTTTCGGAGCAACCACGACCAACGCCCAACAGATTGCCGTACTCAAATACGGTGGTGGTGGGGATTGGTACTCCAACCCAACAGCACTTCCCAACCTGATCAAGTTTTGCAATACCAATATCGATACCAAGATAAATCCAGAACCAGAGACTGTCGAAGCTGGAAGTGTTTCCATCTTTACATATCCATTTTTGCACATGACCGGACACGGAAATGTCTTTTTCAGTGATGAAGAAGTTCAAAATTTACGAACCTATCTCCTGTCTGGAGGTTTCTTGCATATTGATGATAATTATGGAATGGAACCTTACTTAAGGCGGGAGCTGGAAAAAGTATTTCCGGATAAGTCATTGGAAGAACTGGGTTCCGACCACCCTATATTTGAACAAAAGTTTAATTTTCCCGATGGATTGCCCAAAATTCATGAACACGATGGCAAGCGGCCGCAAGCCTTTGGAATTTTTGACAAGGGAAGGCTTGTCCTGCTCTACACGTATGAATGCGACCTTGGAGATGGTTGGGAGGACCCCTCGGTTCATAACGACCCCGAAGAAGTTCGGCTCAAGGCCTTACAGATGGGGGCCAATATTGTGGAATATGCCTTTAAAAGTTAATACATGAACTCAAAAACAATAGCCAATGGAATCTTACGCGCCGTAGCAATTATGGTGGGCGTAGTGCTTTTGGGGTGGTTTTTCTACAAGATACAATCCGTTCTGGCATATTTGGCCATTGCCGCTGTTCTGGCTTTATTGGGCAGGCCCATTGTTTTGTTTCTGCGAAGAAGGCTAAAGTTTCACAACACCTTGGCTGTTGTGGTTACCATGGTTATAATGTTGTCCATCTTTTTGGGGATTTTGGCCCTGTTTATTCCACTGATTGCCGAACAAAGCAAAAACCTTTCCCTTTTGGATATTGAAGCGCTCAAAGGAGACCTTACCACCCTCTATTTGCAAACATTGGACTATTTTGGAGCTTCAACAGGAAGCCTAACTAGTTTATTGGATGAGTCGCACATTGAGGAAAATGTACTCAAAGGATTGGATTTAGGATTTATTCCCAACCTTCTTAATTCTTTCGTAAATGCACTGAGCAATTTTAGTGTCGGCCTTTTTTCCGTTCTGTTTATTTCCTTTTTCTTTTTAAAGGATAGTAAATTGATGCAAAATGGAATTTTGACATTTGTTCCCAATAACAAGGAAAGCAACTTGGTAAAATCTATTGAAAAAATCAATAATCTACTCTCAAGATATTTTGCGGGCATACTGTTACAGCTTTTTATTCTGTTCGTAATATACACAGTGGCACTACTTATTGTTGGCGTGGAAAATGCCATAGTGATTGCTTTCTTGTGTGCGCTGTTCAACATAATCCCATACATTGGTCCGATCATAGGGGGAGTAACCATGATCACCCTAACAATGACCAGTTTTATCGATGCGGATTTCAGCAGCGTTATCCTACCAAAAGCTTTGTATGTATTTATAGGTTTGACCATAGGTCAACTTATCGATAATTTCTTTTCCCAGCCCTTTATTTTTTCTACTAGTGTAAAGTCGCACCCCTTGGAAATCTTTTTGATCATCATTATTGCGGGATTACTTTTTGGAGTGGTCGGAATGGTGGTCGCAGTACCAGGATATACCGCCATAAAGGTTGTTCTAAAAGAGTTTTTAGCAGATTATTCGTTTGTGAAAAAATTGACCAAAAACTTATAGCATCAGTTTGAATAAAGTTATTTTAAATACTGGTGTACAGGATTTTATAAACAAAAATTTGTTATCTGACATCATGACAGTTTTGCTATCAAAACCTGTTTTTGATGGAGTTTCACAAAAAGAATTGGCCGAACAGATTGAAGCAAAGAAAAAATGCAAGGACAAGCTACCAACATGGTTTAATTCATCCAAAATATACTACCCCAATAAACTCAATATTGAGCAAACCAGTTCGGAAACCACAGCAGCGTACAAAGCCGAAATTGTAAGTGGAAAATCCTTGGTCGACCTTACAGGAGGTTTTGGTGTGGACAGTTATTTTTTTTCCAAAAAAATCGACCAGGTTTTTCATTGTGAAATCAATCAAGAATTAAGTGGCATAGCCAGTCATAATTTTAAAGTTTTAGGGCAGGAAAACATACAATGTTTGTCCGAAGATGGTATCGAATTCTTAAAACGTTCTACCGATAGTTTTGATTGGATCTATGTTGACCCCTCAAGAAGAAATGATAAAAAAGGTAAGGTCTTTTTACTGGAGGATTGTCTACCAAATTTACCTGAACATCTCCCCTTACTTTTTGAAAAAAGTCATCGTATTCTGGTAAAAACTTCCCCGCTTTTGGATATTAAAATGGGAATCACGGCATTAAATTTTGTGAAAGAAGTGCATGTGGTCGCGGCTCAAAATGAAGTAAAGGAACTGCTTTTTGTTTTGGAAAAAGGATATGTCGGAAGCATCCAGGTTAAAACGATCAACTTGTTGCCAGAGCAAAGGGACATGTTCAATTTTGAACTGGAACAGGAACAAGATGCCCAAATTCATTATGGAGAACCATTGTCCTATTTATATGAACCCAATACGGCTATTTTAAAGTCTGGAGGATTTAAGTCGGTTGCAAAAGCTTATGACCTTGTAAAATTACATCCACATTCCCATTTATATACTGGTGATAAAATTATTGACTTTCCCGGGAGAAGATTTGAAATTCATCAGTTGCTCCCCTACTCCAAAAAATCGCTGAAAACCATAGCGGTCAGCAAGGCAAATATCACTACCCGTAACTTTCCGTTGTCTGTGGCCGAAATCCGTAAAAAACACAACATAAAAGATGGTGGAAATAGATATCTGTTCTTCACCAAAACCATAGATGATGCCTTATTGGTTTTGGACTGCGAAAAAGTAATGGACTAGTCCAAATGCACCATCCAATCAAAAAACAGGTTCATCCAATTCTTCAATTTTTCATCGGTTAAAGCCAAAGAAAAACCATGTCCGCCCGTAGGATACACATGCATGGTTGCAGGCACGTTGTGAGCCTTCAAAGCATCAAAAAACAAGATGGTATTTGCTACAGGAACCACATCATCGTCCATGGCATGTAATAAAAAAGTCGGAGGGGTTTCGGCATCAACATGTTTTTCGTTGGACAAATAATCCACAGCATCATCCGTGGGGTTCTCACCTACCAAGGAAACCCTAGACCCTGTATGGGTGCTTGGAACTCCAAGCGTAATCACAGGATAGATAAGGGCCATAAAATTGGGGCGTGCAGATATATCGTCCGCATCATCCTGTCTTTCGTAAACTTTGTCATCATAATGGGTTCCCAAAGAGGAAGCCAAGTGGCCGCCTGCGGAAAATCCCATGATACCAACTTTGTCTTCAGAAATATTCCATTCCTCGGCATTTGACTTTACTATTCTGATGGCACGCTGTGCATCTTGCAAGGGAACCACATTTTTACCTTTGGCAATGGATTTGGACCATGGCAATCGATATTTCACTACAATACCCGCAATTCCCTTGACCGTCAATGTCTTTGCGATATCCGTCCCCTCCCAATCGTATGCAAGACCATGGTAGCCGCCTCCAGGAAAAATAACAACAGCCTGTCCCGTTGCATTCTTTTTGGCAGGCAGGTACACCTCCAAGGTCGGCTTTTGGACATTGGTGATCCAAATGATACCATCCTCGGTATGTTCCACAACTTCTTGCTCATTGGTCTCTTTCTGGTTGGGGATTGTATTGGGCCATAAAGGCATTGTTGTTTGCTGTGCGGACATTCCAATTGAAATTAGAGCAATAAGTAAAGTTGGTTTTTTTAATAATTTCATAGGGTTGAGTTTTAGGTCATTCATTGCACTCCCATTTAAAATTGGCCACAGGGTCATTAGTGGCTGCCGAAAGATTATAATGCCACCACTCTGTTCTAATGGACCAAAACCCGTGTGCTTCCATGGTCTCCTTCAGTAATTTTCGATTGTCCAATATCTCTTGAGGTAAATCCAAGTTATC
This sequence comes from [Muricauda] lutisoli (nom. illeg.), assembly GCF_017313105.1. Taxonomy (GTDB): domain Bacteria; phylum Bacteroidota; class Bacteroidia; order Flavobacteriales; family Flavobacteriaceae; genus Flagellimonas; species Flagellimonas lutisoli. The sequence goes on from NZ_JAFLND010000001.1 coordinate 1,423,648, forward strand.
GTGGTAGGCTCTTTTTCCGAAGTAATCAAAATCGGTGCCCATATCAAGTTCATTGCCCTCCATATCCACTAAAGTAATATCAACGGCACCCCCTTTGTTATGGATGGAACCCTTATCGGGATTGGCCACATACTGAGGATTGGGAACTATTTCCCACATTTTATATTGTACAGAATTGGGGCGATAGCAGTCAAAAAACTTGATTTTTACGCCCTGTTCCCTAAAATCCTTATTGGCTTCTATCAAAGCTTTAGCAGTTTTTACTCTTGTGTAACATTCTGCACAATCATATACTTTGGCCTTCAAAAAGTTGTTTTCGGTGGCATAACGCATATCATAAGCGAAATCTTCGCTAAAGTCGGCCAATCTAACAAAAGTAGTGTCGGCCAATCCTTCAAAGGATTTCAAAATAGGCTTACTTTCTTTTATTGTTGAAACTTGTTTAACGGAATCTGTAAAAACCTCCGTCACTTCGACTTCTCTGGTATCCTGTTGGTCTGTCTCAGCCTTTTGCTTACAACTCACGGCCATAAAAAAAGCCAATAAAACAATGTTGTATTTCATTTAAATCAATCTATTCGTTTCTGTTTGGCGAACCAGGTATATAAAGAATCGGTAGTGTATGCCCTGCCCCAAGCATTATGACCGACATCCTTATATCTTGTATATCGGACATCGTGTCCCATTTCACGCAATTTCTTCACCATTTTATCCGATTCTTCCACATGGATCACATCGTCCTGATCTCCATGAAACACCCAAATAGGCATATCCTTATCTATCCAATGTGCGTAGGGCAAGGGCGTCATGCCACATACTACGGCCATCGCAGCAAATTTATCGGGGTATTGGGTCGCTAATTCCCAAGAGGCACTTCCTCCCCTGCTCAACCCGGTCAAATATATTCTATGCTTATCCACACGATTGGAATCCACAACGGAATCCAGTAATTGAACCACCGCATCCGTATTCCACCATTTTTTGGCATGGGAATTTTGGGGCGCCAAGATCAAAAATGGAAATTGTTTGCCTTCAACCAACATTTTGGGCGGCCCTGTATCTTTGATTTCTTCCACATTCCTGCCAGATTCACCTCCACCGTGCAAAAACAGCAACAGACCAAATTCATCTTCAGTATCAAAATAATCCTCTGGATAGTAGAGGTAATATTTTAAGTTTTCCTTGGTCACTGTTTGCAGCTCATCCTGAACCAAATGGGATTGTGCGGCACAAGCTTGAAGCAGCAGCATGGCAACTAAAATTGAAAATCCGGGTAAGGTCTTTTGCATTCCGGTTACAAGTTACAAAAGTTTATCGGCGATATCCTGCCAGGTATGGGCACGTTCAAAAGTGTTGACGTGGGTATTGTGCGGGGAGGTGAACATAATGGACCTTCCATCAAACGGTTCGAGGTTCTTACTGCGGTCATCAATCAGGATATCTCCTTTTAAAACATGCTTGTTCCCGCACAAAATCCGGTTTTGCCATGGGATAAATGGAAAAAATTCGTCCAACCAATCCGATTTTTCACGTAGGGATTGTGGAAACTCCATGGCTGCAGAGGCGATATATACATCATGCTTTCGGCTTAGCTCCTCAAGCACTTCTTGACTGCCTTCGATCAATTTCAAATTCTTAAAAAAACCATCCCGTCGCGTATGGTTTCTAATGGATTGCTGATGCGCTTCGGGTACACATTGCCAAAATTCCTTGCCCAAACACTCTTCCGCCCTGATTTCGGCCCCGAATTCTTTATTATAAATATCTATATGGGCCTGATATGCGTCTGCAATGACCTCGTCCATATCCACAAAAATGACCATGTTCTTTATTTTTGGTTAAGTACGCTAAAACTCCTTAAAAATTAAAACTTCCCATTACAATCTATTGTTAAGAAAAGTGAATTTCTTAAGAGGGACAGCTACTTTTCTAAAATTTAAAAAAAATCATGGAGCACTTTATCAAACTCATTGGCTAAATTTTAATTTCAAGAAATAACAGTTAACTTCACAGCTCAAGATTTTTGGGAAGTACATTTTTTGTGCTTTTCGACTAAAACCAACCTTAAATGTTGCCCAAAGGAAACTTTCCTGAAAAAGTGTATGTAAATGGTGAGATTGTATCACCTGAAAACGCAAAAATATCGGTTTTTGATCGTGGATTTTTATTCGGAGATGGTATTTACGAAGTTATGGTGCAATTGGAAAACGGTGTTTTCTATAAAAAAGCACACTTGGACCGGTTGCAAGACAATTTGAAAAAAATCGGTATTGATTACAATGTAAAGGAAATTGACAAACAGTTAAAACCTCTCCTCAAAGCTTCTGATTTGACGGAATCCTCTTGTTTGATTTACATACAAGTAACCAGAGGAACGGCCCCACGAAAACATTCATACCCAAAAGGCATTCCAGCAAGTGTGATGATGTACGCTCTACCTTACTCTCTTCCCGCTGTAAACCCCAAACACATGAAAGCCATTTTAGAACCAGATTTCAGGTGGCATCGATGCGATATTAAATCCATCTCATTATTGGGCAATATCATGGCCAACGAAGCAGCGATTAGCTCAGATAGCGATGAAGCAGCATTAGTGCGTGACGGGATGATTTCGGAGGGCTCACATACCAATATCTTTTTTGTGAAAAATGGGACGGTTATAACCCACCCTGCCGACAAACATATTTTGAACGGCATCACAAGAATGATTGCACTTAAGCTTTGCGATGACCTGGGTATTCCAGTAATCGAAAGACCCGTAGCTGAAAATGAAATAGAACATATGGACGAGGCCTTTTTTACTGGTACGACAACCCAGGTGGCCTCCATTGCACAGTTGGGCGACCATATTTTTTACAACAACGACCAGGTTGGGGACATAACCAAAAAGCTACAAGAATCTTTTGCCCAGCTCAGAAAAAAAGACACTGCCAATAGTATCTTATAAATAACCATATTATGACCAAAACCAATTCCAACACACTTCTTAAATCATTATTTGCATTATGCTTGTTAGGGATGTTTTCCTGTGGAAGCCAGGACACCTATGACATTGTTATTTTAAACGGAACCGTATACGACGGCAAAGGTGGCGACCCCAATATTACGGATATCGCCATAAAAGATTCCATGATCGTGGCCTTGGGTGAGTTCGATAAGGCAAAGGCAGATAGAGTTATTGATGCATCCGGTATGGCCGTGTCACCTGGCTTTATTGATATGCATACCCACCTTGATCCCATTATGGAACTCAATTCTTGCGAGAGCCATGTTCGGCAAGGAGTCACTACATCTTTGGGTGGACCCGACGGAAACTCTCCTTACCCGCTTAAACCTTATATGGACAGTCTTCAGCAAAAAGGCATTGGTATGAATGTTGCCTATTTGGTTGGGCACAATACCGTTCGAAGAAATATCATGGGACTCGAAAATAGAGCGCCCACGGCAGAGGAGCTCAAAGCCATGGAAGCAGAAGTGGACAGTGCCATGAAAGATGGTGCCTTTGGTATTTCAACGGGTTTAAAATATTTGCCCGGGGCATTTTCAGAAGTCGACGAGGTTATCAGTCTTTCCAAGGTCGCTTCCGGCTATGGAGGTATTTACACCTCTCATTTAAGGGAGGAAGGTTTAGGGCTGTTCGATGCCGTTGCCGAAGCTATTCAAATTTCTGAACAAGCAGATATTCCTGTCGTACTCACCCATCATAAAGCTATTGGAAAACCAATGTGGGGAAAGAGTGCGCGCACTTTGGCGATGGTCGATTCTGCTAGGGCCAAAGGTCTTGATATTAAAATGGACCAATACCCATACGCGGCAAGTTATACCGGTATTTCGGTGTTGATTCCAGCCTGGGCAAGAGCAGGCGGACAGGAAGCTTTTGAGAAACGTGTTGCCGACCCCGTACTCAGGGACAGTATTAAAAATGGCATCGTTTTCAATATCCTTAATGATCGTGGAGGGTCAGATCTGGATAGGGTACAGTTTGCCAAAGTGGCATGGCAGCCCGAGCTGGAAGGAAAAACCTTGAAATACTGGTGCGAACAAAACGATTTGGAACCATCAGTCGAGAATGGTGCCGACATGGTTATAAAAGCTCAATTGAACGGCGGTGCCTCCTGCGTTTTTCATGCCATGGCAGAAGAAGATGTGGAGCGCATCATGAAACACCCTTTTACCATGATCGGATCGGACGGACGCTTGGTTGAGCCCGGTATGGGCCATCCACACCCCAGATGGTACGGAACCTTCCCTAGGGTACTCGGACGTTACGTACGCGAAAAAAACACCTTGGAGCTCACTGAGGCCATTCGAAAAATGACCTATCTGCCTGCACAAAGTCTTAACTTGACGGACAGGGGCCAAATCAAAGAAGGGATGAAGGCGGACATCACCATATTTGATCCAAAGACCGTCATAGACAAGGCTACCTTTGAAAAGCCACACCAATATTCCGAAGGCATTGAGTTTGTAATCGTCAATGGAGGCGTAGCAGTTGACAACGGTGAATTTAAAGATATCAAATCAGGAATAGTATTAAGAAAACAATAGACCCATACCATGAAAATACAACATGTCACATTCAGCATTTTGATGATTTCAGGACTCTTTGCCCATACCGTAACGGCACAGGAAAGTACCGAGATCGATAAAAAATACACCAAGGAAGTAGAGCGGTTGGTGAAGAAAAAAGAAGTAAAGGAGGCATTTGCGCATATCAAGTCGCAAATGGACCAGACCACAAAGGACCTGATAACCTTGACCGAAGTACTGGCTCCTCCCTTTATGGAAGATGAAAGAGGAAAGGTATTTGCCAAAATGCTTGAAGATGCCGGGGTGGATAGCCTTTGGACGGACAAAGTGGGAAATGTAATTGGTTTACGTAAAGGCACTGATGGCAAATCGGGTTATGTAGGTGTGGACGCGCATTTGGACGTGGTATTCCCAGAAGGAACCGATGTAACCGTTAAAAAAGTTGGGGATACCCTAAAGGCACCAGGTATTGGAGACGACACCAGGGGCCTTGCCATGTTGATCAGTATGCTCAAGGCCATGAACAAAGCTGACATTAAGACCAAAAAAGATCTGTTGATTGTTGGATCGGTAGGTGAAGAAGGGCTTGGTGACCTCCGTGGCATGAAATATATGTTCAACGAATCTGGATTGGACATTGACTCATGGATTGCCATTGACGGGGGCAGTTTGGGCCGAATCAGCAATGCTGGATTAGGCTCCAAACGCTACAAGTTGCTGATTAAAGGACAAGGCGGGCACTCTTGGGGGGCATTCGGACTGGCCAACCCGCATCACGCTCTTGGAAAAGCCATTGATGTGTTTTCCAAAGCGGCTTGGGAATACACCTCCAGCAATACTTCGAAAACCAGTTTCAATGTGGGTAGAATTGGTGGGGGAACTTCGGTGAACTCCATTCCTTTTGAATCTTGGATGGAAGTGGACATGCGGGCCATAGACCCAAAAAACTTGGATGAAATTGAAATTATATTCAAAGAGTCTGTGGAACAGGCCATATCGGAATACAATGCCAGCGGCGTGCGTGGCAAAGTAACGTACGAACTTATCAAAATCGGTGATAGGCCATCAGGAGAACTACCCGCTTCCCTACCTTTGATTCAACGCTCCATGGCGGCCACCAAACTATTTGGGGTGACTCCAAATCTGGGTCGTGGGTCTACCAATATCAATATTCCCGTTGCAAAAGGAATCCCCGCCGTTTGTATTGGCCGGGGAGGGCAAGGTGGTAAAGCCCATTCCCTGCACGAATGGTATTTGAACGATGAAGAAGGTGATGAGTCCATTCAATTGGCGCTATTGATCGCTTTATCGCAAGCAGGATTAGGTAAATAAGGTGCTGATGAGATTGTTTCCAAAAATATGTTGCATCCTGACCCTTGTTGTTTGCACCTATGCAAAAGCCCAATTAAGTGAGGAGAAATGGGCAAATATTGACAGTTTGTTCTTGGAGTGGAACCGACCCAATCATCCAGGGGGCGCCATTGCTGTTATGCAAGGGGATAATATAGTCTTCTCCAAAGCCTATGGGCTGGCCAGTATGGAATATTTGGTGCCCAATAGCACAGGAACCCGGTTCAATGTCGCTTCGGTCTCCAAACAGTTTAGTGCATTGGGCATTGTAAAGTTACACTTGGCGGGCAAACTGTCCATAGATGATACTTTGGACACATACATTGATGGTCTCGCCCCATTTGGAAGCAAAATCACGATCAGGCATATGCTGCATCATACGAGTGGTCTACGAAGCCTTCATGCTCTTTTTGGACTAGCGGGTTGGCGTAGCGATGATACGAGGACCAATGCCGATCTGACAGGATTATGGCAAAGCAGACCGAACTTAATTTTGAGCCAGGTTCTGAATATATGTACTGCAACACTGGCTATATGTTCTTGGCCAATATTATCGAAAAAGTCACGGATACCCCTTTTGTTGATTATATGAAGGAAGAAGTTTTCATCCCTTTGGGAATGAGTGACACTTATGTTGAGGCCAATTATGACCGTGTTGTTCCGGATAATGCTACTTCTTACTACCGAACATCGGAAGGTTTTGACAGGGCTGTTGAATATTGGGGGTATGTTGGTTCGGGAAATATGCACACTACAACGGATGACCTGCTCAAATACTTAAAAAATTACTATGATCCATTACCTGGGTGGAAAGATGTATTCAACACCATGCAAACCCTTGACCTCTTGAACGATGGAAGCTTTAACAAGTACGCTTTTGGAGTTAATGTTGATACGCTATTGGGCAAAAAAATAATTGGTCATGGTGGTTCCATTGGTGGTTTTAGGGCCAATATTGCTGTTTTCCCAGAGGATAAAACCAGCATTGCCATTGCAACCAACTTTTCAACTGCAGGGCCTGCTCGAAAGTCCAACCAGATTGCAGCCATCCTTTTTGATAGACAACCCTCGAATAAAGATGTGAAGGTCGCCAAGGTTGCCAAAAACAAAATGGAATCATATGGGGGCACCTATTGGGATGATGAAACTTATACCGAACATATGTTGACTATAGGTGGAGATACGGTATACATTGGCAGAAACGCTTATTTGCCTATTCAGGATGATGAATTTGTTGCTATCGAATCAGGTAACAACACCAAAATCAAGTTTAACAATCAAGGTATGACCCTCTATCCCGATAGCGGAAAACCCATGGTTTTTTCAAAATTTGAAAAAGAGGAATTAACCAGAAAATCAGCCAATGAGTACACAGGCTCTTACTACAGTCCTGAAATTGAAACAGCCTACACGATTCATTATGAAGAAGGCCAACTGTATGCGCACCATATCCGACATGGAAAAATACGATTGGAACAAAAGAAAACCGACCTTTTGGAGGGTAATTATCCTTTATCCTTTTTCAAATTCAAACGAGAAAATGGAGCAATCAAAGGCGTCTGGATTTCCAATGGAAGGGTCCGTAACCTTTGGTTTGCCAAAACTGAATAACAAAAACCAATTATTATGAGATTGATCGTCATCCTTTTTCTACTCTGCTCCTTAAGCATAGGAGCACAAACATTTCCCGATAGAGTCTGGCATTCCGCCAATGAGGAAGAAGCCCGTTCATGGCAAAACGATAAGGCCCAAGCATTCCGGGAATACTTGATCGATAGTACAAAAATCACGGGGCTTATGATCGTGCATAAAGGAAAAGTGGTTTTTGATTTTGGTGATTTGGAGGAGTTGAGCTATATCGCCTCCTGTCGAAAAAGTGTGCTTTCCATGCTTTATGGCCAATATGTGGAGGATGGTACCATCGACCTGGGCAAAACAATCAAGGAATTGGGTATTGATGATGTGGAGGGTATACTCCCCATTGAAGAGAAAGCTACCGTAAAGGATATCATCTCGGCCAGATCGGGCGTTTACCATCCCGAAGGCTATCCAGGGGGCATGCAGGAATATGCGCCTGAAAGAGGCTCCGTAGAGCCTGGCAGCTATTGGTTGTACAGCAACTGGGATTTTAATGTTGCCGGATATATTTTTGAACAAGAAACGGGCAAAAACATCTACAACGAAGTGGAACGTCAGTTGGCAAACCCTCTTCACATGCAGGACTGGGACCGGTCCGTCCAACACAAACAAGGAAACACCAAAATTTCCAAATATTTGGCCTATCCCATGTGGTTTTCGACCAGAGACATGGCCCGTTTAGGCCTATTAATGCTCAACAAGGGCAAATGGAAAGATGTACAGGTCGTGAGCGAATCGTGGGTAGATGAAATGCTCAAAACAAGAACCACGCACGAAGAGTTAAACAGCAATGTTCCCGTATTTGAAGGAAGCGGGGTAAATTATGGATATGGCTATATGTGGTGGCTATGGCAGGATGTTGATGACAAACGATTTGAAGGTGCGTATTCTGCCAAAGGCGCGATGGGACAAAACATTACCGTTTACCCGGCCATTGAAACCGTTCTGGCCTTTAAAACGAAGGCTGCATATCGAAGAGCCAACCCTTCGCAAGTAAGAATCAACATTGCGAAAAAAGCAGCTGAAATCTTTGAGGTGAACCAATAAAATTATTGCAACCCAACAATTTTCAGGTTCCTTGTGTTGCCCTGGTAATCTGTTATTTTTATTTCTGACGTATTGGATTTGTCGTACTTCAGTTTTCTGGATGAATTTCCCAAATAAGTGTCTCCATAAGGGAACTCCTTTTTACGCTGTTTACCATCCGTCATGGTGATCACCGCAAAAGCATCGTTGGGTTTCAGTGATACGGAGGCCATGCCTACATTGTCGTACCCATAAGCCGACAGTTTTCCTGAATTCATTCCGATAAGCATGGCAGAACTGCCATCTTCCAGTTCTATGATAGCCGAGCCTTTTGCACTACCTGTTATCAAAAGACCGCTCTTGTCAGGGTTTACTACTTTAAAACCACCTTGTCCATCACCCAACAAGCAGTATCCGATGGAAGCATCACTTCTACCGATAAATGGCTCAATATCATACTGGTTGCCGGATACCAAAAGGTCTAAATTTCCATCACCGTTGAAATCATCGGTCAACATTCCAAATACAGGTGAAAACTGAACCTCTTTTGGCAACTGCGTCATTGCAAACTTGCCATCACCTAAATTTTCTATGTAACTGGAAGCAAAATCATAGACTTTCAATTGACCTGCGTCATTTAATCCTGCGGCTTCCTTCACATCATCAAAATCTGCCCTAGCATACGATTCATAATCCTTGAATTTGCCTTTCATGGCACTGATCTGGTCTACCAAGATATCCCTTGTATGGATGAGGTGCTCTTTGCCTTCTCGATAACAACTGATCAGGGGGTCTATTGTTCCATTTCCATCCACATCTTTGGTATAGATGGTTATGGGTTGCTCAGGAGAACATTTAAAGTCACTGTTCAGGCCAAAATTCCCGACCACATAATCCATATCGCCATCGGAATCAAAATCTCCCGAAGCAATACTGTTCCACCAGCCGTTGGTATATTCCAAACCGGTATCCTTGGTGATATCATTGAATTTGCCATTGTCGTTCTTTAAGAAAGTAACCTCCATAAACTCACCCACCAAAATCAGGTCAAAAAGTCCATCGTTGTCAAAATCGGTCCAAATGGCATCGCTCACCATACCCAGTTCTTGGTTGTCAAATGCTTCCAAGCTAATGTCCTTGAATCCATCAGGGTCATTTCTAAGCAGGTAACTTTTTGGACTTTTGGGGTAAAAACCATTGATGACCCTACCTCCAACAAAGATGTCGAGGTCTCCATCATTGTCAAAATCTGCCAATTCCGCAGTGGAACCCCTAGATTTTCGGGTCAAGATATTACTACAGGTGAAGTTTCCATCACCATCGTTATAATAAATCACGTCGGTATAATCTTGACGTGCCATTTCCTCAATTCCTCCCCCATCTATGGATAAAAGGTCCAAATCACCATCATTGTCCAAATCGGCAAAAACCACCCCCATATCTTCTCTTAACCCTGCACACTCTATGGATTTTTCTTCAAATTCGCCACCATTGACCTGTACATAGAGCTTTCCTGGTTTTTCCTTGGTACCACCGATATAAAAATCCTCCAAGGAGTCCCCGTTGATATCACCAACGGCGATTCCCGGGCCTAGGTTGGTATTCATTTTTAGTAAAGTGGTCTGTAATTTAAACTCATCAAAATCATCTTCCACATGTCTGTAATCGATACCCATTTCCTGTATGATCTCCCGAAACAATTTTGGAGATTTTTTTGAGCTGCCTTCTTTATCAGTCGGTTCTGCATCGTTAATGTCCAAGGTCAATTTTTGATTTGCCCCTACATTATAAAGAGTCTGTGAGTTTCCATTGGGCCATGTTACCAACAAGGAATCTATCTTATCTGAATTTCCAAGTCCAAAATGCATTTCAGCATCCATGGTAGACAGATATCCCCTAACAGTGGACGCCAACTTATACTGGGATTTACCATCATGATAAATTCGGACTTCCGTTCCGGTCACGTCTTCGTTTGCTTCTCCTTTAAGATCAAGATTCAAGAAAAACGATTGGTTTTCGGGAGTTGAGAATTCTATGGTATTGTTTTTATAAATGCTCGCGGGGTCGTCAATATTATTGATGACAAGATCTAGGTCTCCATCATTATCCAAATCTGCGAAGGCAGCTCCATTGGAGTAAAGTGGTTTCTCCAACCCCCATTCCTCAATCTTGTCCGTAAAGGTCAGGTCACCATTGTTCTTATAGATATAATTAGACAGTTTCACTTCCGGAAGGTTGCTTACTCTTTCCAGTTCCCCTTGAATCAACTCATCTTCGGTTTGGTATTTTGCCGGTCTTTGGGTGTAAGATTGATAATCCAAATTGGTAATGTCCCGTCTGTAGCCATTTGTTATAAAAATATCGTTTAGCCCATCGTTATCAAAATCGGCAATTAAAGGAGCCCAACTCCAATCGGTATTATAAATGCCGCTAAACTGTCCTATCTCACTAAAAGTTTGGTTCCCGTTGTTCAACTGCAGTGTATTCCTAACGTATTGTGGGGCATATCCAATATTAATATTATGGGAGAAAACATCAAGACTTGGTTTCATCATGGTCTGTTTTATCCTTTCGTTACTGTTGGGGAACATATCCACCGTAAAAAGTTCAGGGTTGCCATCGTTGTTCAGGTCACCTACATCGTTACCCATGCCATTATAGCTCAAATGCCTAAAATAAGTGGTGAGCTGATCGGTAAAGGTTCCATCGTGATTATTAATGAACAAAAGGTCGTCGGTAAGAAAATCATTAGAAATATAAAGGTCCAACCATCCATCTTTATTTATGTCGCAAACAGAAACGCCAAGACCAAAACCTTCCATAGTAATACCTGCATCCAATGAAATATTGGTAAAAGTTCCATCTCCATTATTTCTATACAACCGATCGGTACTATCTGCACTACCGTCGCTGGTTTTGTATTTAGAAGTATTTCTATTGTAATCTACCAAGGCATTGGTAAGAACATATAAATCGCGGTCTCCATCCTTATCGTAGTCAAAAAAAATAGCTTGCACACTATATCCCGTATCAGCAATCCCATATTCTTCTGCCCTATCGGTAAAAGTACCATCACCATTGTTCACAAACATTCTATTGGCCCAATCTTCCCTTGGCCATTCACGAGTACCGCCACGACTTACATAAATATCCAATAATCCATCTTCGTTAATATCCGTCATAGTTACCCCATTGGACCAGCCAGTAGTAACAATATTGGCGGACTCACTGATATCTTCAAATTCAAGGTTACCTTTATTAAGGTAGAGCTTGTCCACCACCTGGTTACCTGTAAAATAAAGGTCCTTTAATCCATCATTATTGATGTCTCCCACACCTACTCCAGCGCCATTGTACATATATTCAAAGCCAACAATGTTCATCGTGTCGGATTCCACTAAACGATTGTTAAAGTCTACATGGGTGGTATTGGGTTCCAGTAATTCAAATAAATGTTTGTTATCCTCCTTTTTACCACAAGAAACAATGAGTAATAAAAGTAAAGGGAGTAATGTTCTGGATATCTTCATTGGTTAAGGCGTACTTTATTGTTGGGTTGAGATAATCGATAATTGCTTTTTGACGATATGACAAAAAACTTCTTTTACCGTTATCGATACCGCAATATTATAAATTCTTGAGCTTTTTACATCATTTTTCTTTTTTTTGAAAAAAATCACTTTTTCCATCCCAATTGTTATTAACAACATATCTTTTTTCCAAAATTCAACGCTTTCCTTTTCTCTCCGAACAAGCGCAAAACCTTTAAAATCCAACTGTTAAGGAATTGTTAAGCAAATCTTAATTGATTTTATCGATTATTCCTTGTTCTAAATTGTTTACTTTCGAAAACGTTTGCGATAACCATAATATATACTGGTAATTTTGTGGATATAACAAAAATCTAGTTATCAATTTGTTTTTTCGAGAAAATAATGTTTTAATTTGCATTGACAGGTGTAGTGTTTTTTTAACATTATTTCACTGTTATCATAAAAAATTAACTTAAATTTTAACTATTTAAACTAAATCTTGTATTTAAATCTTGTACGTATTAACTAACTAGACAAACCACAACAATTATGATTGAAAACAGTTGTTCATGGCCCAAACATGGAAGGCCATGTCTATCTTTTGCTCTAGGTTTTTTATTGATGCTGTTCAGCAGCACAGTAATCAGAGCCCATGAAAACCCATTGGATTTCACTCAGAGTCCAGACCAAACACAAGTTACCGGTACAGTAACCGATCAAAATGGGGAACCATTGATCGGTGCCAACGTATTGGTAAAGGGTACTACCAACGGAACACAAACAGATTTCGACGGTAATTACACCATTAGCGCAGATGGAAATGCCACTTTGGTCTTCAGTTATGTTGGATTCTCAACACAAGAAGTAGCAATCAGTGGCAGGTCCGTAATCGATGTTTCGCTTATGGAAGACGCTAGTCAGCTTGACGAAGTGGTTGTACTCGGGTATTCTACGCAAACAAGAGGAGACCTAACAGGTTCCGTTGCTTCCGTAGATCTTTCCGAAGCGACCAAAGCGCCAATTGTGAATGCCGCAGAAGCATTGGAAGGTAGGGTTACAGGTGTATCCCTTATAAACTCTGGTGTTCCAGGTTCCTCACCTACCATTCGTATTCGTGGTTTTGGTTCCACTAACGGTAACGACCCGCTTTTCATTATTGATGGGGTGCAGACCACGGATGGTTCCATTTTAAATGCTATTGACCCAGCGGACATCCTTCAAATGAACGTATTGAAAGATGGTGCAGCATCTATCTATGGTGCAAGGGCATCCAATGGTGTTGTTATTGTAACCACTAAAAACGGGGGCTACAATATGGAATCAGCTGAAGTATCTTTAGATATGTACACTGGTTTTTCCAGAGCAGCTAACCTTCCAGGTCTTTTAAACCCACAACAACATGCCCAAATGTTTTGGGACAGTTTCAACAATGTAGGTCAAGCGCCAACGCATGCGCAATATGGCGACGGAGCTTCTCCTGTAGTACCATCAACTATTTTAGGAGCACCAGAACCAGTAACTGCAAGAACAGGTGGTTCATGGTTTGATGACATTTTTAGAAGTGCACCGACACAAAACGTTTCCTTGCGTATGGAAAACGGTAACGCGGCTGCAAAGTACTCCATGACCGCTTCTTACTTGAATCGTCAGGGTATCCAATTGGAATCCTCTTTCAAAAGAGGGCTTACCAGGGTAAACTCTGAATTTAAGATTGGAGAAAAATTGAGAGTGGGACAACATTTAAATGTGTCCTTTGCCAACAGTAGCGCACCAAAAAATCCAAACACAAGTCTTGGTGGTAGCCCTGTGATGCTAGCGATGAGGAACTCCCCTCTTCTACCTGCATACACGGATGCTGGCAACTATGCCGGTACCTATTCCAACGCATTGGATTTGTCCAACCCTACCAACCCGGTAGCCGACCTTAGAAGAGCTGGTGATGATTTCTACAAGACTTTCAGAATCTTGGGAGACATTTATGCGACTTATGAGATAATGGATGGACTTTCCGTTAAATCATCGATAGGTGGAGATGCAGAGCTTTTGAGTACAAGGGCTTTCTTGCCAACCAACCCAGAGCATTCAGAAGCTAGATCATCGAATTCTTTGACAGAATCTGACACAGACAGCTTTAACTGGATCTGGACAAATACATTAAACTTCAACAAAACCTATGGGAAGCATAACGTAAATGCACTTGTAGGTCTTGAAGCAGTTGAAAACAGAAGTAAGTTTAAGTCTGTGACTGTTACGGATTTCTTGTTCGAAACACCAGATTATTATCTTCCTAACACCGGTACGGGAGACCCAATTGTGGGTGCAGGTGATAATACCACCTCTCTTTTCTCTGTTTTTGGAAGTGTAAACTACTCTTTCGACAACAAATATTATCTAACGGCTACGCTACGTAGAGATACTTCCTCTAATTTCTTGGGCAACAATCAAAGCGATACGTTCCCTGCGATTAGTGCAGGTTGGTTGTTGAGCGAAGAGGATTGGTTCGATTTGGGTATCTTAAACCGTGTGAAGTTAAAAGCTTCTTATGGTGAGTTGGGTAACCAACAAGTTCCTGGATTCAACCCAACAATTACCCAAGCTCGTATTGATGTTGGACAATCCAACTACGCCTTTAACGGTTCGGGTGCCCCTACAACAGGTGCAATTGTATCGGCCATTGGTAATCCAAACTTGAGATGGGAAACCTCTCAAACAAGCAATGCTGGTATTGAATTGGGCTTTTTGGATAATAAGTTGAGCGTGGAATTCGAATTGTTCAAGATTACAACAGAAGATTTGATTGCACAGGATTTACAGTTGATCAGTACAACTGCTCCAGATGCGAACGCTCCTTTTGTAAACTTGGGAAGTATTGAGAACAAAGGTTTTGATTTGGCCATTGGCTATAGGGACCAAACCGATTCTGGATTCTCCTATGGTGTTGATGTAAATGTTTCCTCTTATAAAAACGAGGTTACCGATCTTATCTACGATCAGCAATTTGGTAACCCTGGATTTAGGGGTGGTGCCATTACCGTTACCGAAGTAGGTCAACCTATTTCTTACTTCTACGGTTTTGATGTCATTGGTATTTTCCAGAGTGAATCAGAAGTAGGTTCATCTCCAGACCAACAATTTGAAAACGATGCCGACGGTGTTGGCCGTTTCAAGTATAGAGATGTAAACGATGATGGTGTGATCAACGATTCCGATAGAACTAGAATTGGTTCTCCTCACCCAGATTTCACCTATGGTATCAACCTTAATCTAGGTTATAAAAATTGGGATCTATCTGCATTCTTCTCAGGTGTACAAGGAAGGGATGTTTATAACTATTCCAAGATCTTTACGGACTTCCCAACGTTCTTCTTCGGTAACAGAAGTACCAGAACATTGGATTCTTGGAGTTCCAGTAATACCAACGCAACACTTCCTGCTCTTGGAACGTCTGTTGTGAACCGTGAAACAAGTCCAAACTCTTACTTTGTGGAGGATGCCTCGTACTTAAGGTTGAAAAACCTACAAGTGGGCTATTCGCTTCCAGACTCTGTTTTGGACAAAGTTGGTATGAACCAAATTAGATTGTACCTTCAAGCATCCAACCTGTTTACTATAACAGATTACAATGGATTAGACCCTGAAATTCCAATTCTTGTGGCAGGTGGTGCCGTGGACAACCTTACACAGGGAATCGATACAGCTCCTTATCCATTGGCTCAAGTTTATACGTTTGGCGTTAACTTAAAATTCTAAAAAAAAATGATAAAGAGAATATTTCTTATTGCTTTACTAATAGGCACAACATTTGCGTGTAAAGATGATTTTACAGAGCAGCCTGCCGTTGGTGTATTGTCCGAAGAGGCAACCGCCAATGAAACAGGAGTGAATCTTCTATTGACGGGTGCCTATTCTGCTCTAGACGGTGTACGATTGAACCAATTGGGTAATGGTTTTGCCATTTCCCCGGACAACTGGTGGTGTGATGCCATGTCAGATGATGCCCATAAAGGTAGTACCGATGGGGATCAAGTTGAGTTGTTCCAGTTGGAAACCTATGATATCCAAACAAGTAACCCATATATTTTAGGTAAATGGATGTCTTTATATGCCGGTGTAAACCGTGCCAATGCAGTTATCTCATTGGTTGCCTCCATAGAAGAAGGTGATTTCTCCGCCCAATTGGCAGAGGCCCGTTTTCTAAGAGGATATTTCAACTTTGAGCTTCAGAAAATGTTCGGTAATCCAGCATATATTTCTGAAGAGAACTATGCAAATGTTGAATTCAATCAACCCAACTCAGGAGCTATCTGGAGTCAGGTTGAAGCGGATTTCCAATATGCAATCGATAATTTGCCAACTTCTCAATCAGAAGCAGGAAGACCAACTTCCTGGGCCGCTAAGTCCTTTATGGGTAAAACACAGCTTTACCAATCCAATTGGGGAGCTGCACTTACCTTGTTTCAAGATGTGATCAACAATGGTCCATATAGCTTGAATGCTGAATTTGTAGACAATTTCAATGCTGCAGGTGAAAATTCGCCAGAATCCATTTTTGCAGTACAATATGCTGCTGATGGTGGACAATCCCTAAATGGTAACCAAGGTGGAACATTGAACTTCCCTGGTGGTGGACCAATCAATACCTGCTGTGGTTTCTACCAACCGACTCAGGATTTGGTAAATGCCTTCCAAACAGATGGAACCGGTTTGCCTTTGTTGGACACATATAACCAAACAGATGTTACAAATGATCAAGATGTTGCCACTGACGAACCATTTACACCACATACTGGGCCGTTAGATCCTAGATTGGACTATACAGTAGGTCGTAGAGGAATTGATTACAATGGATTTGGTATCATGCCCGGTCAAGAATGGATTCGTGCAACAGATGCTGATATTTCAGGACCTTATTTAGCTGCAAAGAACATGTATCAGGCCGATGAGCTGGATGCCAGTCAAGGAACTGGAGCATGGGGGCAACAGCACTCAGGACTTAACTATGCTATAATGCGCTATGCAGATGTATTGCTTATGGCTGCAGAAGCTGCGGTTGAGACCGGTGACTTACCAACAGCTCTAACCTATATAAACGAAGTAAGGAACAGAGCCAAAAATTCTTCATATGTATTAAATGAAGCTGGTGATGCCCCTGCTGCTAATTACCAAATTGAGCCTTATGGGGCTTTTGCAAATGCTGATGAAGCAAGAAAAGCTGTTAGGTTTGAAAGAAGATTGGAATTAGGAATGGAAGGCCACCGTTTGTTCGATTTGAGAAGATGGGGCGTAACTGTTGATGTATTGAATACATACGTTGTCAATGAAACCAGAACCATTTCAACACTAGATTCCAAGGTAAGAGATTACCAAGCGTTTATGGACTTGTTCCCAATTCCGGTTACGGCCATTGACCTTAGTGGTAATGTTCTTACTCAAAATCCAGGGTATTAAATAGTTTAATTGAGTTTAGTTAAGCGTTTTTCGTTTAGTACCTATGGCCTTGTATTGCTACAAGGCCATTTTTTGTTTATAAAATGCTTGATTACCTTTAAATAATCCAAAACAATAAATAAAACAATACTATGCAACCTGTAAAATATACCCTCCGGATAAGTGGTTTGCTTATAGCGACCTTATTTGTGGGATGCGGTCCGAAATTTACCGAAGAAAGCAAGGAAGGTTTCAACTTGGTCCATAACGAAAACGGAGCAACCTTGGGGTACAGTCCCAATTCTGAAGTAAATATTTTAACCGTAGATCGATTGGCCTTTAAAGACCTAAACAAAAATGGTTCTTTGGATATGTATGAAGATTGGCGACTTGCTGTGGATGACAGAGCAAAAGATCTTGCTTCAAAAATGAGTGTTGAACAAATCGCTGGTCTAATGCTCTACAGTGCGCACCAATCCATTCCAGGAGGAGGAAACAGCTTTTTTGGACCAGTGACCTATAATGGAAAACCCTATACAGAAAGTGGTGCCGAGCCTAGCGACTTATCGGATGCACAAATAAAGTTCCTTCAAGAAGACAACCTAAGGCATGTACTGATTACAAGTGTAGAATCACCGGGCATTGCGGCAAAATGGAACAATAATGCACAGGTATTGGTAGAGGGTATTGGTTTGGGCATACCTATAAATACCAGTTCAGACCCCAGGCATGGTAGTGATTCCTATGCGGAATTTAATGCCGGGGCAGGTGGTCAAATTTCCATGTGGCCGAGTACACTGGGTTTGGCAGCCAGTTTTGATCCATCCCTAATGCAAGAATTTGGGGAAATTGCCTCTAAAGAGTATAGGGCGTTGGGTATTGCCACTGCACTTTCCCCTCAGATTGATTTGGCAACCGAACCCCGGTGGTCGCGCTTTGATGGAACCATGGGTGAAGATCCAAAACTCGCCGCGGACATGGCAAGAGCATACGTAGAAGGCTTCCAGGCCTCTGAAAATGGAGATTGGGGCAGTGAAAGCGTCAATGCGATGGTAAAGCACTGGCCAGGGGGAGGTCCAGAAGAAGGTGGCCGTGATGCACATTTTGGATATGGTTCCTATGCGGT
The DNA here is from genome assembly GCF_017313105.1 of [Muricauda] lutisoli (nom. illeg.). GTDB lineage: Bacteria > Bacteroidota > Bacteroidia > Flavobacteriales > Flavobacteriaceae > Flagellimonas > Flagellimonas lutisoli. The sequence goes on from NZ_JAFLND010000001.1 coordinate 1,442,278, forward strand.
ATATCCGGGAAACAATCTTGAGGACCATCTAAAACCTTTCACAGAAGGTGCTTTTGACCTGGAAGGGCCAACCAAAATGGCTGCAGCGGTAATGCCATACTATACCATCTCCTACAATCAAGACACAAAAAATGGGGAAAACGTTGGCAATGCTTACAACAAATATCTAATAACCGACCTTCTACGTGAAAAATATGGGTACGATGGTGTGGTATGTACGGATTGGGGAATTACAAGCGATGCCCCAAATGTCTATGAATTTAGAGGCAAACCCTGGGGTGTTGAAAATTTAAGCGTAGCTGAGCGGCATTATAAAATTATTGAAGCCGGCTGTGATCAATTTGGAGGCAACAACGAAATGGGACCGGTTATAGAAGCATATCAGTTGGGGGTAGAAGAACATGGAGAGGAATACATGCGCAACCGTTTTGAAACGTCTGCAGTCCGTCTTTTGAAAAATATTTTCAGAACCGGTCTTTTTGAAAATCCCTATTTGGATGTTTCGGAAACAGAACAAATCGTGGGAAATGCTGAATTTATGCAGGCAGGTTACAATGCACAGCTAAAATCTGTGGTCATGCTTAAAAACAATCAAGAAACATTGCCCATGGAGACCAAGAAAAAAGTTTATGTACCCCAACGTTATGTTGCACCGGCAGTAAATTGGTTTGGAATTGCCACACCAGAGCGTACAGAACATCCTTTCAATATGGATGTGGTAAGTAAATATTTTGAAGTGGTTGAAGAACCTTCTGATGCTGATTTTGCCTTGGTAGGCATACAAAACCCCAATGGTGGTGTAGGTTACGACATTAAAGACAAAGAAAAGGGAGAGAACGGCTATGTGCCCATTAGCCTACAGTATGGGCCTTATACGGCAACCCAGGCCAGAGAAAGCAGCTTGGCGGCAGGAAGCCCCCTGGAGGACGTTACCGATCGTTCCTACAAGAATAAAACAATTACAGCTGCAAATATTGCAGATATGGCCTTGGTAACCGATACCAAAAGAAAAATGGGCGATAAACCGGTTATTGTTATTGTTAAAGTAGCCAAGCCATTGGTTTTTGCTGAAATTGAACCCGCTTCGGATGCCATATTGATCCATATGGGGGTTCAAGATCAAGCCTTAATGGATATAATATCCGGCAAGGTGGAACCGTCGGCATTATTACCCTTTCAAATGCCGAAGGACATGATGACCGTTGAAACACAGTTTGAAGATGTACCAAGGGACATGGATCCATATAAAGACACCAATGGAAACAATTATGATTTTGGCTTTGGTCTCAATTGGAAAGGAGTAATTGATGATGCCCGTGTCGAGCAATATAAATAGTTGAACTTATTGAACAAAAAAGCCTCCGTTGAACGGGGGCTTTTTTTATAATAGCATGTGTCCCTTGCACTTCATGTGATAAATCAAACAATTCCACTACTTTATGATCCATATCATTTCAAGTTTAACCCAAAATATTATTTTTGAGCGGCAATCAATTTTTAAACCAAACCAACTTTTTACATGCTCCACGAGAAAAACCTGTTTATTATTTCCTTTCTCAATTCCATTCATCCCTTAAGCCCAGAGCTTAAATCTTTTCTGTTTAAAAATATTGAGACCTGCACTTTCGAGAAAAATGAAATCATTAATAAGGCCGGGGATATTTGCGATAGACTTTATTTTATAAAAAAGGGAATGGTTCGTGGCTATTTTGTAAGCGAATCTTCTGAAATAACGACCTGGGTAGATTCCGAAAACGAAGTTTTTACTTCAATCACCGGCTTTTTTAGAAATGAAATAAGCCAGGAATACATTCAAAGCCTAGAAATTACCTATTGTGATTATTTAAAATATGATGATTACAAATACTGTTTGGACAATTTCTCGGAAATGCGGGAAATAAACCGTATGCTGCTGGAAAATTATTATGTCATGGCGGAGCATAGAGTATACTTGGCCAGAATACCAAATGCCAGCAAAAGGTTGGAATATTTTATGGGAAATAGCAAACCGCAGATTGTTGATAGGATTCCCAAGAAATACTTGGCATCTTTCTTGGCAATGCGACCAGAGACCTTATCCCGACTTATGAAGGAAAGAGGCTAAATTATTGTTGGTGGTTTGTTTTTCTGCTAATAAAAAAGCCCCTTTTAAAAGGGGCTTTTTTATTTGTGATCGCGGAAGGATTCGAACCTTCGACCGTCTGCTTAGAAGGCAGATGCTCTATCCAGCTGAGCTACGCGACCAAACTTTGCGGGTGCAAAGATACTAATGTAACCGATTGTAAAAAATATTTTTTCGATTTCTTGTCAATTTTATGACAAGGGGCTTACCAGAGTCACCCGAAGTTTTTATTTGAATCCAATCTGTTCCAGTCCTTTATGGCTGATTTTGATCACTTCCAGAGGTTTTTTGTCCCAGGTCATATCCTGCTCCACAAAATACTTGACCATGCCAGAAGTTTCTTTTTCTTTTAAAATACGGGCAAAATCAATAGTTCCTTCGCCTACTGGAGCAAATTTACCTTCCTCGTCCATATCCTTTACATGCCACAACTTGAATCTACCGGGATATTCTTCAAAATAGGCAACAGGGTCTGCCCCTGCTCTGGTCACCCAATATAAATCCATTTGAAAGTTTACATATTTTGGGTCCGTGTTTTCCAATAGATATTCAATAGGTTTTATTCCATCTTCATTGTCCTTGTATTCAAAATCATGATTGTGGTACAATAATTTTAATCCTGCAGCTTCGCACTTTTTTCCCAAAGTTGTAAGAATATTGGCAAAATCCTCCATGGTACCTTTCATCCCCATGGTTCGGTTTTCCCTATTAAATGTAAACATGCCCATTGGTGGCACTGGAACAGTGAAGTATTCAAATCCGGCAGCCTTCGTATCTGCAATCTGTTGGTCTGCATTTTCCATGGTTACACCCCCCATGTGCGTACTAACAGGGGTTAAGCCAATACTTTCCAAGTAAGACTTGAACTCCTGTGGTTCCATCCCATAAAATTTACCTTCGTTGTATCCTGCAGCTTCAATATAGGCATAACCCGCATCGGCTACTTTTTGTAAGGTAGCCTTAGCATCTTCACCCATGTTGTCCCTTACGGTATAAAGTGCCAGCCCTCCAAAGTTATCCTGTGCATAAAATGTAATTGTAAATAGCGCAAAGGCCAAGGTTAACACGCCTTTTGCAGATAGCATCCTGTTCATCATTATTGTTTGTAGTTAATTTCGGTTTAAATGTTTTACAATATAGGATTTTCCCCTTTAATATTTTAAATGGAAAATGTTATAATCCCCAAGGAACCCTACATAAAAAAACCCGTTGGAGCTAAAAAAATCGCAACGGGTTAAAAAATAAATGAGTACTCAGATTCTTAAATTTCATTTAACTGCAAAGCTACTCGAACCTTAATTTCATCATGTACTTTGATCATACCCATAACCTTTCGTGGTGGCTCCAGTCCAAAGTCCGTTAATTTTAAGGGTATGGTACCATCCACACAAATATTGCCCTGTTGTTCACAGTACAATGTGGTTTGATAGTTTCGGGTAACACCTGCAATCTTAATTTCCATTCCCACACCAATTTCTTGATTATCGGGCTGAGGAGGGTCTACATAAAGCAATTTAAGCTCTACTTGCGGGTGCTCTTCGGTTTGTAATAGTTCCCTAAAATCTTTGTTGATCGCTTTGCCTCCGCAATCGAAACAGTCGTTGGCCAGCTTTAACTGGGCATTCCTAAACTGTATCTGCTCGGCTTTGTTGTCATAGGTCAACCGAATAGGCAGCTCCAGTTCTTCTAGATTATATTTACAGGTAAATTCGTTCACATTGGTTGTTCCGGAAATCACCACTTCACTTTCCGGGGCTACACGGACCTTGGTCTCCCTTTCTGGGTCGGTAAAACCAAAACCTATTAAAAGAACGGTGATACCCAAAACAATTTTAGTGATATGTGGATTTGTGGACAACATGTGCTACTAAATATAATATTTTTACGGTTAAAGACCTAGGGCATTGCTGCCCTAGGTCCTAATCATTCATCAATCATGTTTTAGAAACTGATCACAGCTTCCAATAAAAGTCCTTTAAATTGGCCCTCATGGAAGATACTTGTGGTATCGTATCCATCGTATTGTTGGTTCACATATTCTATTTTGGCCAAAATATTTTTGGTCAAGAACACTCCACCTCCAAGTTGAAATCTATCTATGGTTACTTCTGACCCTGAAGGATCGTCGGAAGTTACAGTGTTGTAACGAGTTGCCAAGTAGAAGTTTTCGTTGTTTCCAAATCTATAGATCAACTCACCCGCCAATTGGGTAGCATTTCTATTGCTTGTCTCAGCGTCTGTTTTTCCAGAGGCAGTCTCAAAGGTTCCGAAGAACTCCAATCCTTTATATTTCACAAAAGGGTTGATCATAAAGGCAGTGATCTCATTGTCAAACCCAGGATTATATCTACCTGATCTAAAATTGCTGGATGCTCTTGCTTCGGTATTCTCCATTACCAAATAATATCTAGATCCAGCTCGGTCAGCACTGTACAAGTATACTCTACTTGATTTTCCTGTGCTGTACATAGAACCTGTAATTCTCAATCTCAAGTCCTCATTGATTTGACCATCATATCCTAATTTAGCAAGTATGGAAGCTCCTGTAGTTTCTGGGTTACTTACCGCTTGGTTCAATTTACCATTGGAAAGTCCGAACATACCGATGAATCCGTTTTTTCTAAAGTAAACTTCTCCTCCTACCTCTGTGGTAAAGGCGTCCATGATCAAGTTACCAACAAATGGATTGTGCATGGCTTGTGAGTTGTCACTTCTTCTAAAGTGGGTGTCACCATAGTTGTTTTCCATATGCCCTACCTTAATGGTAAGGTACTTCATGGCATCTTCCAAGAACCCAGGGCTAATGAAATCCAAATTATCCACTTGGAAATATCCTCCTTTTACATAGGGTTCTGGGTGGTGACGAGAAGACAAATATGTTCTTAAGTGCATTCTCACACCTTTGGCCAAGGCCACATCCAAATCCAAGTTGGCAGTAGCCAAGTTAAAGTTATCGCCAATGGGAATAAGTTCTACCGCGCCAGAGTTTTCATGGTTTAATGCTTGAAACTGTAAGGTTGAGGAGCCCCCTACCCTTACTTTTACTCCATCAAAAGTTAGGACAGAGTCTTTAGGAGCTTCAAAAACATTGATTCCATTTTTATCCGGTGAACGGAAATTATCGAGTTGACGATTTTGGGAATATCCCGATAGGCCTACTAGGAAAGCGGCAGCTAATAATCCGTATTTTGCGTATTTTTTCATTGTTGTAGATTTATTTAGTTGAGTATTAAGATTAATTATTTCCAAATTGTATTAAAGTGAACCTCGATTTCATCACCAGTTGTGATGGTACCTAAAAGTGCCTTGGGAGGTTCTATATTAAAATCGGTCATTTTCAAGGCTTTTTTTCCTTCCAACAATACTTTGTCGCCATCAAGGGTTAAATCAAAAGGCAAATCAATAGTATTTGAGTATCCCGAGATGGTCAGGTCTCCAGTCGCAATAACTTTATATTTATTAGGAGAGGAGCCTACCGGAGAAACACTTTTCACGTTTTTCAATTGAAATACGATTTCTTTGTGTTTTTTTGTATTCAAGGCTTTGTACGTGTTCTTGTCCATCGCCCCTTTCCCACTCTTTAAACTTTCGGCTTCCACCGTAAACTTCAAAGTGTTGATTTTTGGGAGATCACCTGTGTTGTCCAAAGCGATAGAACCAGATTTCTGTTCGGCCACTTCTTCCCAGTCATGCAAGGTAGAAGTTCCTGTCACCATAACCTCACCTTCACTTTTGCTTATTTGATAGCTCTGTGCGGCAAGTGCGATCGGAATCAATCCGAATGTCATCAACAAAATGACTGACTTGATCGAGAACGTCCTTTTTTTAAATTGTGATTGCATAATATTTCAGTTTTGTTGGGGACAAAGTTCTAATACGGAACAATTGTAAAAGATGATAAATGTCAGTATTTTTGTAAGCACCTGATTTTCAGTAACAAATGTTACAAAAAAGTTGTATTTACTTGGTTTCTAATGCCCTATTCCGTGTAATTTTAATTTAAACGATCTATTCCGAGTTCATGGAAAACCGTTTAATTCCAAAATGTTGGTGAGAATCCCTTCAGAAACTCAGAAAACAACTGAAACACTGACTTTTATCATGTTATGGACCGTCAACACCATCTAATTTTACATGCAGATTTTAGCATTTATCAATCTCTTAATAGATATACAGATGGAAACACTTACAGAAAACCAACTCAGCGTTTATTCTTTCGGCAACAAAAAGGCCGATGGAGGTCGAGACATGAAGGAACTGCTTGGTGGTAAAGGAGCTAACTTGGCCGAAATGAGCCGAATTGGTATTCCTGTCCCCCCAGGCTTTACGATAACAACTGAAGTTTGTACACAATACAATGCAGAAGGCAAAGATGCTGTAATAGAACGTATAGAACCAGAAGTACGTAGTGCTATCAACAGTATTGAAGAAACCATGGGAACCATTTTTGGCGATGATGAAAACCCATTGTTGATATCGGTGCGTTCAGGAGCCAGGGTTTCAATGCCCGGTATGATGGACACCGTGCTCAACCTAGGTTTGAACGATGAATCCATTAAAGGTGTCATTAAAATGACAGGCAATGAACGTTTTGCCTGGGATTCCTACCGTAGATTCATCCAAATGTACAGTAGCGTGGTGATGGGGCTCAAACCAGAGTCAAAAGATGACCTAGATCCTTTTGAAGAAATCATCGACCATTTAAAGGACAAAAGAAGAATCGAACAAGACACCCAATTCACCGTTCAAGATCTTCAAGATTTGGTTTACGACTTTAAGGATATTGTCAAAAAAAGAACAGGAAAGCCATTCCCAAGCAATCCATGGGATCAATTATGGGGCGCCATAACAGCTGTTTTTGATAGTTGGAACGGTGACAGAGCCATCTACTACAGAAAAATGCACGGATATCCCGAAGATTGGGGAACGGCTGTAAACGTTCAGGCCATGGTATTTGGCAATATGGGCGAAGATTCCGGAACCGGTGTGTGTTTTACCAGAGATGCCGGAACCGGTGAAAATAAGTTTAACGGTGAATACCTCATCAATGCACAAGGTGAAGACGTGGTTGCCGGAGTCCGTACACCACAACAAATTACCTTATTGGGGTCACAGCGTTGGGCCAAACTTGCTCAAATTGAAGAGGAAGATCGTAAGGAGAACTACCCTTCTTTAGAAGAGTTGATGCCCAATATATACAAGGAACTATTTGAATATCAAAACAAACTGGAAACGCATTACCAAGATATGCAGGATATGGAATTTACCATTCAACAAGGTAAACTCTGGATTTTGCAGACCCGTAATGGTAAGCGTACCGGTGCCGCTATGGTAAAAATTGCCATGGACTTGCTCAAAGAAGGATTAATAGATGAGAAAAAGGCCCTGATGCGCATAGAGCCAAACAAACTGAACGAACTGTTGCACCCCATCTTTGATCCCAAAGCTTTGCAAGAAGCCGAAGTAATTGCCCAAGGTTTGCCAGCATCACCTGGTGCTGCCACCGGCCAGATTGTTTTCTTTGCCGATGAGGCCGACAAGTTTAAAAACAGCATATTGGTACGCGTGGAAACCTCTCCGGAAGATGTAGAGGGTATGAACATTGCCAAGGGAATCGTCACCGCACGGGGTGGTATGACCTCACACGCAGCGGTTGTGGCAAGAGGTATCGGTAAATGTTGCGTTTCCGGTGCAGGGGCACTGAAAATCAATTATAAAACCCGTACCCTTAAAGTAGATGGCCACGAATACCACGAAGGCGACTGGCTTTCCATCAATGGATCTACCGGTAACATTTTGGAGGGTAAAGTAGGTACCAAAGAGCCCGAATTAAGCGGAGAGTTTGCCGAACTTATGGATTTGGCCGATTCCTACGCACAAATGGAGGTCCGTACCAATGCCGATACTCCCAAAGATGCTGAAGTTGCCCGAAGCTTTGGAGCAAAAGGTATTGGGTTGACCCGTACTGAGCATATGTTCTTTGAGGTTGACCGCATTAAAGCCATGCGTGAAATGATCTTGGCCGACACCGTTAAAGGTCGTAAACAAGCACTCAAGGAACTGCTACCTATGCAGCGTGGCGACTTTGAGGGAATATTCCGTGCCATGAAAGGCTATCCAGTGACCGTTAGGTTGTTGGATCCACCTTTACACGAATTTGTTCCCCACCAGTTGGCCACACAGAAAGAGCTTGCCGATGACCTTCACATTTCCTTGTCATCTGTAAAAAGTAAAGTGGCCGAATTGGAAGAGTTCAACCCCATGTTGGGTCACCGTGGTTGTAGATTGGGAAATACCTATCCCGAAATAACCGAGATGCAGACACAAGCCATTTTGGAAGCTGCACTCAACCTTAAGAAAGAAGGTATAGAAACAAAACCTGAAATAATGGTTCCCTTGGTCGGCACAGTGGAAGAGTTTAAACAACAAAAAGAAATAATTGACACTACAGCTCAAGCACTGTTCAAAAAACGTAAGGATACCGTGGAATATTCCGTGGGTACCATGATCGAAACACCAAGGGCCACCTTGGTTGCGGACGAGATCGCAGAAATCGCCGATTTCTTCTCCTTCGGAACCAACGACCTTACCCAGATGACCTTCGGATACTCCAGGGACGATTCAGGGAAATTCCTGCCCGTGTATCTTGAAAAAGGCATCTTAAAAGCTGATCCTTTTGAAGTATTAGATCAAAAAGGTGTGGGACAATTAGTGGAACTTGGAACCAAACGGGGCCGTGAGTCACACCCTGGCCTTAAGGTTGGAATCTGTGGTGAACATGGTGGAGAACCAAGTTCAGTCGGGTTCTGTCAAAAAGTAGGAATGAATTATGTTAGTTGCTCTCCTTTTAGAGTCCCTATCGCACGGGTAGCAGCTGCTCAAGCCGTAATATCATAATTGTAAATACACCTGACCATTCTGTTTTTTTTAATCCCCGACTTTTGGATACATTTCAAAGTCGGGGATTTTTATAACTCAAATTTCTCAACCCAGATTCCACTTGTAATGATGATCTTTGCAAAGCAATCCATAGTAAAATGAGTAACGAAAAAACTGCCATACGAACTACCTATTTCAGCCTTCTTGGCAATTTTAGTTTGGCCTTGGTAAAAGGTTTGGCCGGATTTTTTGGGAACTCCTATGCACTGATTGCCGATGCCATAGAATCCACAACGGATATTTTTTCGTCACTTTTGGTTTTGTTAGGATTTAAATATGCGGAAAAACCACCTGATGAAAACCATCCCTATGGCCATGGTAAAATAGAACCACTCATTACATTCATTGTTGTAGCTTTCTTGGTCACCTCCGCCACGATCATTGCGTACGAAAGTATTCAGCATATACAAACCCCTCATAAAACACCGGAGTCATGGACGTTGATTGTTTTGGGAGTCATTATTTTATGGAAAGAGATATCATATCGGGTTGTCATCCGAAAAAGTAAACAGACCCAAAGTTCTTCGTTGAGAGCGGATGCTTGGCACCACAGAAGTGATGCAATAACATCGGTAATGGCCTTTTTGGGTATTTCCATAGCACTCATATTCGGTGAAGGCTATGAGACAGCCGATGATTGGGCCGCTCTGTTGGCATCGGGATTCATTCTATATAATAGTTATTTGATTTTTCGTCCGGCCTTGGGCGAAATAATGGATGAACACCAATACGATGATTTGATATTGGAGGTTAGGAAAAAATCCTCCCAGGTAGAAGGAGTTTTGGGTACAGAAAAATGTTTTATCCGAAAATCAGGGATGATTTACCATGTAGACCTTCATGCCATAGTAGATGGCAAAATATCTGTAGAACGAGGCCATTGGATTGCCCATAACCTAAAAGATCATCTTCGAAAAGAGATTCCCAATTTAGGACATGTATTGATTCATATAGAACCGAACGAATACACTTACAAATAGGGACTTATGCTTTGGTTAATGGGTTAAATGGATTATCTTATTCATCTAAACCTAACTACCATGACCAAACTCTCCATTCTTTTTTTTAGTTGTTTTCTAGTGTTGATTTCCTGTAATACGGATGAAAAATCAAAATATGGCATAGCTGTAAGTTTTGATGAAACCGTTGGTGCCGCAAGTAAAGATGGGCGATTGCTCCTCATGCTTTCCACGGACGACAGCAAAGAACCACGTTTTCAAATCAATGATGGCTTAAACACCCAACTTATTTTTGGAATGAATGTGGATGGAATGTCAGCCGGCGAATCCATTACGTTTGATGAATCCATTTTCGGATATCCTTACCCTAGTTTATCCGAAGTTCCACCTGGAGAATATAATGTTCAAGCATTATTGCACGTGTATGAAACTTTTGATCTATCCACGGGACATACTGTAAAACTCCCTATGGACAATGGCGAGGGCCAGCATTGGAACACCTCTCCCGGAAATCTATACAGCAAGCCCTTTAAAATAACGGTTGGGGAAAACGGAGTCGAAAATGTGTCTGTAGTCATGGATCAAGAAATTCCTCCAATCCCCGAACCAGAGGATACAGAATGGATCAAGCACATTAAAATTAAATCGGAAAAATTATCGGAATTTTATGGAAGGGATATGTATTTGGGAGCCCATGTGCTGTTGCCCAAGGGTTTTGATGAGCATCCCGAAGCAAAATATCCGTTAATGGTCTTTCATGGTCATTTTCCAAGTGATTTTAGAGGATTTCGCACTACCCCACCCGACCCGAATTTAGAACCAACCTTTTCGGCACGTTTTGATTTGGACGGTTACAATATTATTCAACAACAAGAGGCTTATGATTTTTATAAACGTTGGAACGAACCCGATTTTCCGCGCTTCCTAATTATAGAAATTCAACACCCAACCCCCTATTACGATGACTCCTATGCTGTAAATTCTGCCAGTCAAGGACCCTATGGAGACGCCATTACCTACGAATTGATTCCTGAAATCGAGAAACAATTCAGAGGGATGGGTGAAGGTTGGTCACGTTTTTTATATGGTGGTTCAACCGGAGGCTGGGAAGCCTTGGCCGTGCAGGTAAAATACCCCGAGGAATACAATGGTTGCTTTGCCGCTTGCCCAGACCCAATTGATTTTAGGGCCTATTGCCTTACCAATATTTATGAAGATGACAATGCGTATTATTACGATTCAGAGCATAAGAAATTAGAGGTTCCCTCCCATCGAAATTATTTGGGGGATATCCAATCCACTCTACGGCAGGGGAATCATTTAGAGCTTGTTTTAGGTGACAAATCCAGATCAGGACAACAATGGGATATTTGGGAAGCTACCTATTCCCCTCAAGGAGATGATGGCTACCCAGTTCGGATTTGGGACAAAATGACCGGTGACATCAATCACGATGTAGCTGAATATTGGAAAGAAAATTACGATTTGAGATATATTTTGGAACGTGACTGGGACAAATTAGGCCCACAGCTAAAAGGTAAAATCCACATCTATTGCGGCGACATGGACAACTATTATTTAAACAATGCGGTCTATTTGATGGAAGATTTTCTGGAAAGTACCAGCGAACCTTATTATGATGGTGAAGTTCTGTATGGCGACCGTGCGGAGCACTGTTGGAACGGGGATCCCGACCAGCCCAATGCCATTAGCCGCTTAAGGTATAATTCCATGTACGTACCAAAAATTATGAAACGTATTGCAGAAAGTGCGCCGCAAGGAGCAGACTTGACCAGTTGGAGATACGAATAAATCAATGATCACATTCTTTAGAAAAATTAGGAAGGACTTCCTTTCTCAAGGAAAAATGGGAAAGTATTTAAAATACGCCGTTGGAGAAATTGTTTTGGTGGTCATTGGTATTTTGATTGCTTTACAAGTAAATGATTGGAACGAAAACAGAAAAAGTAATGTTTTTGAGCAGGAAATGCTTGCCCAAATACAGGAAAACATAGGAAATGACAAAATTTCCCTTAAGAAAATCCAGGATAATTTTAAAAAAGCAATTACCTCCATCGATAAAATTATGGATCATCAACAGCATAAATACCCGGATAGTTTGAAGTTTTGGCTGGGGGATATCGTCCAGTTCGAAAGGTTCGCCTCAATAACCAATTCCTACGAAGCCCTAAAATCCAACGGATTGGATAAAATGTCGGACAACGAGCTGCGGTTGCTTTTAAGTAATTATTACGACAATGATATAAAGCAAGTAAGTAGGTCGATCACCGATGTGGAATACTCATTTCTGACCGATTGGAAACCATTGTTACAGGAAATATCCCTCGTTGACTTTAAGTTTCGGGAGTATGTCATAGTTACGGACCCAACCATTTTTGATACCCATTCCAAAGCGCGTAACAACTTAATCTTGAACAAAGACAATTACGCAGGAGGAGTCAATCGAATTTCCACCGTCATCCAATCCATTGAAAAAATCGAGCATAGGTTGTCAATGCTAACGGATGAATAGCATATCCTGAGGAATGCAGTTTATCGTTTTCCATCAAACTAACCTATATCATAGGATTGTATTTTGAATCGCATTACCTTCTAAAGGTCAAATTCAAAATATATTCCAATGGAATCTGATGTAAAAATGCCCAAAGAAGGTCCAAAGGACGGTAAAAAGGTGTTTAAGAAGCTAAGAACTTGCTCCCGAACCTTTTTCTACATTTTGAACCGTGAATTTGGCCATTTAAAAGAGCTGGAAGAACGTGCATCTGATGCACTGGCCGGAGGAATTATGCAAGAGGGTCATCAATGCGGTATGCTTTGGGGAGCATCCTTGGCAGTAGGGGCCGAGGCTTATAGAAAATGCAAGGATAAAAATCAGGCTATTTCCGTGGCTGTCCATGCCACGAAAAATATCATGGACTCATTTTCAGAACGGGAACACACGATAAATTGCCGCGATATTACCCACTGTGACTTTTCCAGTAATTTAAGTATGGCCAAATACTTTTTCACCGGAAGGTTTTTGCACTGCTTCAATCTAGCCGAACAATGGGCACCAGAGGCAATAAAATCGGCTATTCAAGGTATATCGGAGAGTAAAAGCGAAACCTCGGGGGAATGCCATAGCTGTGCTTCCGAGGTTGCCAAAAAAATGGGGGCAAGTGATGAAGAGTCCATTATGGTAGCCGGATTTGCAGGAGGCCTTGGTTTAAGTGGGGCTGCATGTGGCGCTCTGGCTGCAGCAATTTGGATGAAATCCCTCCAATGGTGCCGTGAAGTAACTGAAAGATCGTCCATGGACAACCCTTATGCAAAAGAAACTTTGGATACATTTTATCAATATACCAACTCGAACATTTTGTGTTCCCAAATAACAGGTAAGCAATTTGAAAATATTGAGGAGCATACAGGATTTATAAACAATTCTGGATGTGAAGAACTTATAAATGTTCTGTCAAATTCTTAAAAAGAATGGAACTCTTAAAAGAAAATCTTATCCCATGGTCCATAAGCAATGGTCTCGCCTTAATTGTTCTGGCAACATCTTTTCGATGGACAAAGCTTACTCGATTGCTCCTTTTTATACTATTTGCCTGGGCCAGTTGGTTAAACTATACCACTGCCCATAAAACACCCGAATTTTATTTACTTTATGCCAACTTCACCCCATTTGAAGGGTATCACAATTTCATAATACATTGGTTCAAGTCCAACATTGTTACTACTGTTACCTTAATATCGATTGGACAGGGGCTTATCGCCTTTGGTATTATCTTAAAGGGAATGGTTGTTAAAATCGCATGTGCGGGAGCCATACTATTCTTTGTTGCCATTGCTCCATTGGGTATTGGTTCGGGATTTCCTGCTACGCTTATAGCCGCAGCAGCTACCTTTTTAATATTAAAAAAAGATAATTTGGATTATTTGTGGCACTTTAAAAAAAATGGTGAACACAAAGAGCTTTAAAATGAATCAAACTATAGTTAATCTATAAAAACCTACAATCAAAATGAAAAAAAGAGAAGAGTACAGGAAATACATTTATATGGGAATTGTGGTAATTTCTATAGGAGTTGTTTTCTCAGCAACCTTCGAAGGAAATGTTGAATCTTTGGGAAATGTTCTGGTAGCTGTTGGTGGATTGTTATTTATTGTTGGAATGAGCAAAAAGAAAAGGGAAGAAAAAGACAATCAATAAAAAACTAATTAACCAATTTTGGCTCCAACCAAAACCAGCCCAAACACAAAAGAAGCACGATATAAAACCACCATGGTGATATAGGCTTCAATTCCTTTTTTGTTGCAGAAACGGAGGCGGCAAAACTGTTGGTCTTACCAAACGTCCGATAATTGGCTTTTAAAGTCCGTGAATCAGCAATAGACTGCAATTGATTCTGTCCATAGACGAAATATGAAAATGGCGCAATAGAATCATGGGAAACCTGGAGTTGGTTCCACCCTGTTTTTCGAGGATATTGCGTTCCTGTCCATTTATGGGCCATCAAATCATCCTGAAGCAACGTAATAGTAGTCCCCTCATCGGTTTTCAAGGTCAAATCGTTTAAAGCAGTATACAACTCAAATTCAAAAGGCTGGTCTGGTCTTGGATATTGGGTAACACTTGACCATTCCGCTACACTTTGTCGTTCCTTCGCTATACTGTTTAAAATTTGAGTCCAGATATGAGCATAAAGCGGTTCGTTCCCATCCAAAATCAGTTGATAGGTGTTTTGGAGCAATGTAGTGCCCACCTTACCCGTTTGTACCGGTACATAGGCAGCCAGAGCAACGGAATCTGCCAGAACTTTCTGTTTTCGAATTTCTTCTTGAAATGCAAATGGATATTTTTGTAAGGTCTGTTCCGGTTCCCCAAACATGATCTCCGTTATAAAATCCCGATTGAATTTAAATGGGTAACTACTGTCTCCACGTCTGAACAAGCTTTCATCGGGTTGGATAAAAACACCCAGTCCATTTGATTCGACGATCTCTTCCATAGCTGCTTTTGATGCTCTTCCAAGACCAGTGTAAGAATCCGTATCGATAATCAATAGATCATACTCCTTTAAATTTTCGGAGGTAAAACCATAAATAGGGTCCGATGATCCGTTGAAGTACTCGAACTTGTACTTGTCTTTGGTAAGTTGCGTACGTGCCAAGACTTCATGACCCCGATCGGTCAAGAAATTCTTGAGATATTTGGTCTCAAAAGTTGGGAAGGTATTGACCATCAATACTTTTAAGGGCTCACCTTCCACCACTTTAATGGGAAGGGGCTCATCCGAGAGCAGCCCCTTCTCGTTCTTCACCAAAAGATGGTATACAAACTCTCCGCTTGCTATGGGGGTGGTCCTGAATGTGACCACCTGCTCCCCTATTTCCTCAAAAGGGACCGAGTCCAAAGGATTGCCGCCATTGTCGGTCAAAACGGCCCAATGCCCCGCTTCAGGATTGGAGTATTTTGCATTTATTTCCAGTGACTCCCCTAAAATTGCTTCACTCTTATTCGGACTGATAGCCGTCCATCCTTCCACATTTTCGCCACCCAAAAAAGCAACGGATTTATCCTGTATTTGCCACAAATCAAATGGAACCAGCCCATGACCGAGAAGAAACAGTGAGTCCGTATCTTCCAAAATCGATAAAGTTCTTCCTTTGGTGTACTCCTCCGTCGGGATCCTTTTGTATATGGCTGTTAAACTGTCCAGTTGGGCGGGTCGATAACCATGGGTCAGAACGATTCCTTTACCACTTGAGGATTCTTGCCGGTTACTTGGCTTCAATACAATCATAACAAGTGAGATAATGGCCAAAAATGCGGCCACCAACTTTATCCAAAACCTTTGTTCCCTTCGCTGCGACCATTCTTTCCAAACAAAAACCACGAAAAGTAACAGTCCGATCAACACTGCGGGCCATAAGAAATTCTGATTCAAGAAAACCGCACCATCACTCATATACATCCAATTCTTTTAAATACAATAGATTGATTTCGTCTTGGTATCTTGCTTTTTTCATAGGATTGTCATCCACTTGAGGCAACACGGACAAAAGATTTTTCTGAACCATCCGGTAATTTTCTTCGGTTCTGTTGACGGCTTTTCCCAAGTCACGCAACCCTTGCAATACTTTCAAATATTTTACCGGTTCTGAGATGGCCTTTTCTGCCAATTCGTTTCCTGCATCAACAAAAAGAGCGCCATCGGTATCCGAAAATGATGCTTCGTTTTTTATCAAAACCTCTAAGCGTGAAATAGCTTCCCTGGTTGCAGCAAAAGACATTTGGTACACATATTCTTCCTGTTTATCAAAATTGGTGATATCTTCAATATCGCCGCTCAACCTGTTCTCCTCTTTAATGGGAGGGGGGTCAAAACCAATACGGTGTACATAGATTCTAGCACTATTTTTAATATCCTGGATTATTTTGAGCGCATCATATTGATGTGGCAACGATTTTTCGGGTTCATACAGTCTCAGGTATAGTTCGGCATCCCACATAATGTTCAAGGCATCCCTAAGTTTTGCTTTTAAGGATTTCTCGAACAAGGTCGACTCCTCCGGGTCCGAATGATTGTGCAGATAATCATGGAGTGGGTCTTCCTCTTCTACTTGATCCTCATTTTCATGGTCGTGTTCTTCAACTAAATTATGTTCGTTCTCGTTATCGTGTTTATGACTGTATCCATCCAGAAGATCTTCCTCCCCCTCTTCTCCAGAGTGTTCCTCAGCTTCTCCCTCTTCAGTAGATGAAACCTGCCCAGGGGCCGCTTGCATTTCGGTCTCATCTCCCATAAACTGTCCGTACTTTAAGCGCAGCTGTTTTTGGTCAAAACCTAGTTCATTGCTCCTAAACTTGAAATCCTTTTCGGAAATATTGGGCCGATCGGCAATCAATTTTTCGGTATCTATAATCAATTGACGCTGGCTCCTAAAATAGTCGGGCATCAAGTCAACGCCCAAATTTCCCTCCACTGCAAATGCATCGGTAAGGGTATCACGGATTACAGCAAAATATGTTTCGCTGCGAGCAATGTTCGGTGATGGTGTTTTTTGATCAAGTGCCTCCACATAAAAATAGAGTTCGTCCCCCGGTTCCATTTTAAGGGCATCAAGATCCAATTGTTTTTTAAGCCGAAGTAACTTTTCCCCTTTGGGAACAGCATTATCAAATGGTACGGTCTCCTCCCTAAACTTTACAGACTCGCCTGATCCCCTACTTACCGTTGCAACAATGTAGGCGTCGGCAATCCCAAAATCATCTGAAATATTGGTGTTCAACTTCAAGCGTTTGTCGTCATCGAATTCGAAATAGCTATAATTGTCCAATCCCATAATTTGAACCATGGGTGGTTCATCGGTCACCATTTCCAAGGAATATAGATCGCTAACATAGTCGTTGCCATCAGCATCTTTAAAAGTAAAACTATAAAATCCAGAGGCCTCCAAAGTCTTGCTCAATCGATACCCGGTCTGGTTTTTTGTAAAACTGATGCGCTCTCCCATCAGGTCCATTTCCACTTCCGTTACTTTTCCTTCGAATTTCAGGTTCCAAACAATTCTGGAGCCTTGTACCGCTTTAATGTTGGGGTCCGTTGTGTTCAATGCCCCCTTTTTAGTATAACTTGGATACTGAACGGTTATGCTCGTACCTGTTAATTCAGGAATTTCAAGGGTGGCGGACAGGCTGTCTTTTGGAGCAAAAGTGATTTGTTCCTTATTGGATGGTGTCGCGTTTAAGGGATTTTCCACCTTGGCCAATATAAAACCTGCTGCAAGTCCCAGTAAAATCAATCCGAACATTACAAGGGCCGCCCGGAGCAAATTATGGGGAGGTATTAGTTTGGACAAAACAGGCTGTAATTGCTCTGCTATGCGATATTGCTGCAGCCTGGACAGATTGGAGAGTTCATGGTCCGGAGATAACAAAAGACCGCTACTATATCCGGCCTGGGGCAAATGGGCATCAATATAAGCTACGGCGTTTTCCGAACTTATGTTCCATGGTTTTAAAACAAAAACAGCAATTACCGCAGCGATTGCAATCCCTATAATTCCATAGAACAGATTATGGGTCAACAGGTACACAAAACCACCAAACCCAACAGCATAGAATGTCGCTTCCACATACATGGATTGCCGCCATCGGCGTTGAAATTGTTTTATATCCCCTGCTCCGATCATTGTTTTTTATAATTCGCTATCAACCGTTCCAGAATCATCAACCCTGCAAGTAAACAAAATACCCACAGGGAAATATCGATCATGGTCGCCCTTTCCCGTTTCTTTTTAGGTTCCACATAATTGGGGTTGATCTCAGTTTCATCCAATTGCCTTACATCAACTTCCCGTACCAATGCCTTTAATTCCTTGTTCAAATCCAAAATATCCAATAACTGTTCCGGCAGGTGCTTTTCTACCGTGTTTTTAGGATTTAATCTTGAAGTGAGGTGATATATATTTTTTGCATTTGTCAATTCAATCAACTGTTTGGCCATAGGATTTGGCCAATAAATCAACCATTTGCCCTCTGGATGGTCGTTTGCTTCATTACCCAACCAGATATTCAAAGTTGTTTCATTATTGGGCAATATATCCTCCTCTTTGTGAATAATGATCTCCCGCTTTAAAAATGCTGATAGGGCCCTAAAAGATGCTTTGATATAATTTTCTTCCCGTTCAAAATTTTCTTCAACATACATATTTATATGAAGCGTATCCAAACTTATCAATGGAACTGTTTTTGCAGCACTGGAAAGTAAACGAAGACTATCCCCGCTATCAAAAATTTCAAAGCCATCGACCAACAATTCCCTATGGATCCCGGTTGCAACACTATTGCTCGAAGATGTGATCAATTCAACTCCAGACTCACCATTTAAAGCCAGCAAGGGTACATCCTGGGTTTCTTCGGATTCCATGACCACCCAATGAATTTTCTTTTGGGTATTGGGCCGCATGCCCCGAATACCTTTTACCATTGCCTTGGTGAACACCACAATGCTATCGGAACGCAACGAATCGATTTTTTGCACCAGTTGCCAATAGTTGGGTTGCTCTTGATCCCCACTATAATCAATATCCGTTTCCCATTCAGGAAAACCTTTTTTCAACAAAAAAACCGGGGAATCCTCGTGTAAACTATCCAAAATACTGCCTATGGATGGCTCGTTGGCAATGGATGCCTCAACCAAATATGTGATCTGTTTTTGATTACCGTTGATGCGCCATTGAGGACCCGCCATCAGCAGAACAATAAGTGCAACGATCAACATTCGAAGCAACAGCAACAACCATTCATTCAACTGAATGCTGCTGGATTGCCGTGAATTGGATTCGTCCAATAATTGGATACTTCCAATTTTTACGGTCCTAGCCTCCTTCTTGCTCCAGAAATGGATGGCCAAGGGAACCAAAAGTCCCAAAAGTGCCCAGAGATATGAAGGATTCGCAAAAACCATTTACACCAATCGTATTCGTTCCTTTAAAAAGAGCTGCAAAGCATCGCCCAAATCACTGTCCATTCTAAACAGATGATAGTGAACACCTTGGGACAGCAACCGCTCTTTGGTCTGTTTTATTTTTTCTTCCAAGGTCCTCAAGTAGGCGGCCTTGGCCTTATTAACGTCCACTTTTACTTTCGCTCCTGTTTCCAAATCTTCAAAAGTGATCGAGTTTTTATAATTAAAATCCATCTCTGAACCCGCCATAATTTGAAGTACCACTACCTCATTATTTGCCGTTTTCAAGTTATTTACAAAGTCTGACAGTTCGGAAACATCTTCATACATATCGGTCAAAAAAAACACCAGCTCCTTTTCTCCCCTAATGTGTATCCTGCGCGAGGCAATAGAAAGTTCGGGCCATCTCCCTTTGGTGGATATCTTTAACAGTTCGAGCAATAAACGGTTAAAGTGTTTTTGGTCCGCTTTGGGGTAAATGCTCACAAAATCATCTTCATTTAGGGCAAAAAGACCTACGGAATCCCCTTGTTTTTGTGCCATATGGGACAGACAGGCTACCATGACGCGGGCAAACTCCAATTTGGAAATCCCGTTCTCTTCGTGCTCCATGGATGCACTGGCATCTACAATAAACTTAACGGTTACATGACTTTCCACTTCGGATTGTTTAATGTAGTACCGCCCAGAGCGTGCCAACATTTTCCAATCGAGCAGCCTAAGGTCGTCCCCAGGTTCATAACCTCGGTATTGACTGAATTCCATACCGGGCCCCACGCTCTTGCTCCGATGCAGACCAGATGTATATCCTTCCACCACAATACGTGAAATCAAGCTAAGGCCCGATACGGTATTGATGACTTCCGGTTGTAAAAGGTCGTGGTAGTCCCTGGCCGCCATTATTTATCCCTTAATTGAACTGATTTCAATATTTCTTTTGTGACCGTATCCGAAGTGATTCCTTCGGCATCTGCCCTAAAGTTCACGAGCACCCTGTGCCGCAGTACGGGCAAAACCACGGTTTGCAAGTCTTCCAAGGTAACGGCCAATCGGCCTTCCAGGAGTGCATTTGCCTTAGCTGTCAAGATCATGGCCTGACCAGCGCGGGGACCAGCTCCCCAATCCACCCATTGTTTCACATAATCCACCGATGTAGTATCTGGCCGGGTGGCCCGTATCACATCGCTCACATATTGAATCAATCCATCACTAATGGAAACTTCCCGGACCAATTGTTGTAATCTGATGATATCCTTTCCCGACAACACTTTGTTCAATTTCGCCTTTTTGGTTCCGGTGGTAGCCTTTAAGATTTGTGTTTCCTCCTCATCCGTTGGATATCCAATTTTGATGTACAACAAGAATCTATCCTGTTGCGCTTCCGGCAATACAAAGGTTCCTGATTGTTCTATGGGGTTTTGTGTGGCCAATATAAAGAATGGCCTGTCCAACTGGTATGTTTTGTCTCCATAGGTCACTTCAAACTCCTGCATGGCCTCCAAAAGGGCCGCTTGTGTTTTTGGGGGCGTTCGGTTGATTTCGTCCGCCAAAATGATATTGGAGAAAATTGGTCCTTTATTAAACTTGAAGAACTTTTTGCCCGTTGTATGGTCCTCCTCCAAAATTTCAGTTCCGATAATATCCGAAGGCATCAGGTCGGGTGTAAACTGTATCCGTTTGAATTTTAAATCTATAGCGTTGGAGAGCGTACGAATCATCAAAGTTTTGGCCAGTCCTGGAACACCTTCGAGCAAAGCATGCCCTCCTGCTAAAAATGTGATCAGCAATTGGGAAACGGTCTCGTCTTGACCTATAATTACTTTGCCAATTTCCTTTTTAAGGGCAATCAGTTTTTCGGAAAGCCCTTCTACTTCATTTGCAATTTGTTGTAGTTCTTTATCCAAATTAGTATCGTTAAGAGGTTAAAGCGTATAAAACAATATTTACCGCAAATCGGGTATTGTCAATTTTATACCATCGTTTGTTTCTAAAGTCGTAATCCCATTCGCAGCCGTAGTCCTTGTTGCTGTATAGCACACCGATTCTTCCATCGATTACAATGGCTTTGAGGTAATCGTGCACCAAATCGTCTCCCCACCCGTTAAGCTCTTGCGATGTAGTGGGCGGACCATCATCAAACTCAAAGAAAATGGTATAGATTTCGTGGTCATTGGGTATTTTTTTCAATGCTCCGGACCCAAATATTTCTTCCATTTGGCGTTCGAAGGATTTGGCGAACAGGCCATCAATATCATGGTTACAGTCATCGGCAAACACAAAACCGCCATTGCGGACATATTTTTCAAAGTTTTCCCGTTCCTTCTTGGTGAACTGGACCAGTTTATGGCCCGAAATATAACAAAAGGGGCTTTTAAAAATATCGTCGCTGGCGAGGGTAATGATTTTTTCTTGGGTATCCACCTTGAGAGTGGTATACTCAACTAAAGAATTCAACAAATTGGAAGGCATACGCTGGTCCACCTCCCAATCTCCCGATTCATACTGTAAGCGTGTAAAAAAGAATTCGTTATCCAATGCCATTTGGGTCGTAGGCTAAAAAGTTGCCAAAATAAAAACTGGCGATCAAGGATAACCTGATCACCAGTTTGTTTTAATTCCAATGTTTATACCGCGTCCGAAAGACTGGTGAAAGTAAAGTCACGAATCTTCATATAGGGTATTAAGTTACCATTGACACGTACTTGTTGTCCAAGAGATTCCAAATTATTCAACATAATGATCGGGCTCTCATTGAACCTGAAGTTTTTTACTGGAAACTTGATTTCTCCATTTTCAATATAAAAAGTTCCATCCCTTGTCAAACCGGTGTACAATAAGGTTTGTGGATCCACGCTTCGGATATACCAAAAGCGAGTTACCAAAATACCTTTTTTGGTTCCCTTTATCATATCCTCAAGGCTTTCATCTCCACCTTCCATAATACCATTGCTAGGGAAAGGTACAGGGTCTACACCTTTTTGTTCCGCCCAATAACGGCTGTAAGCCAAATTTTTGACCACTCCATTTTCTATCCAACTGGTTTTTTTGAGTGGTTGTCCAGCCCCGTTCCATGTAGATGTTGGTACATCCGGGTGCAATGGATCGGACCAAATATTAACACGTTCGTCCACTATTTTTTGACCGATTTTTGTTCCACCTTCTTTTGCGGACATAAAACTTCTACCTTCATCGGCAGATCTTGCATCAAAAGATCGGAACATGTTTCTCAAAAGCCCAATCGATGCCGCAGGTTCCAAAATCACCGTATACTTTCCTGGTTCAATTGCTCGTGCCTCTCTCGACATAACAGCTTTGTCGATAGCCACTTTTGATGCCTCATCAGCATCAAACTTGGAAATATCATTGTAATCCCTTGTTACCCAGCCCGAACCTGTACCATCATTGGTACGCATGGTTACAGTAAAGTCCACATCGGTGGATTGGTTATATGCAAACAGTCCGTTGGAGTTGATCATCGCCGAAAATTGGGCCGAATCGTCCAAGAACCCAGCTGCGGTCACATCTTTTGCTGCTGCGGGAACAATACTACTATTGGCCACCTCTGCTCTGTATTCGGGTGTTACATTGGCCGTAGCTTCCTTAAACGTGATAGCTTCGTCATATTCTTGTGGTCCCAAGGGTGGCATAAACTCGGGGTTCTCTGGTGACAACTGAGCGAGTTCTTCCGCTCTTCTCACCACTTTTTCCAATGATGCATCATCGAACTCATCTATGGTCGCAGTACCCACTTTTTTACCAAAGCTTGATTGTACCGCTAAACTTTGAGTTGATCTATACCCTGCCGTGGACACGGTATTTCTAGCATACCGGATGTTTCCACTATTACTTCCGCTTAGGTTTATTTCGCAGGCATCGGCCTTGGAAAAACTCAATGCTTTTTCCAAAATCTTTTTTGCTTCTTCTCTTGTATATATAGCCATTGTCTTATTATTTGATTAAATAAACCTTAAATGGTTCTACCTGTATTGATTACATTGATTCCATTAAATCTGGATGTAGAGCTACCGTGCGAAACGGCGCTTACCTGTGAAGGTTGTCCTTTTCCATCAAAGAAAGAACCAAACAACCTATAATCATCCTTATCACAGATTTTCACACAAGAATTCCAGAATTCTTGGGTATTGGACTGATATGCTACATCATCGAGCATACCAACAATCTCACCATCCTTGATTTCATAGAATAAGGTTCCTCCGAACTGGAAGTTGTAACGCTGTTGGTCGATGGAATAAGAACCTCGACCTAGAATATAAATTCCTTTGTCCACATCCTTGATCATGTCCTGCAAGGAATACTTTTCCTTACCTGGCTCCAATGAAACATTGGGCATACGCTGGAACTGCACATCTTCCCAACTTTGGGCATAACAGCATCCGTGGGATTCGTTTTGATCGATCATATGAACTTGATCACGTATGGCCTGATAGTTCACCAAGGTTCCGTTTCTTATCAAATCCCATTTTTTGGTCTTCACGCCTTCATCATCATATCCTACGGCGCCCAGAGATCCAACTTGGGTTTTATCGGCTACAATGTTTACAATGTCGCTACCGTAATTAAAGTTTTTCGACTCCCATTTATCCATGGTCGCAAAACTGGTTCCTGCATAATTGGCCTCATAACCTAGTACACGATCCAATTCCAATGGGTGGCCCACAGACTCATGAATCGTTAATCCAAGGTGGTTGGGTTCCAAAACCAAATCGTATTTACCGGCTTCCACCGATTTAGCGGTTAACTTTTGCCTGGCTTGCTTAGCTGCCAAGGTAGCATCTTCCACAATATCATAACTTCTGTTATAAAGTTTAATACCTTCTGGACCTGAAAGTTTTTCGGATTCCAAACCATCCATATACTCATATCCCATACCCATTGGGGCACTCAATGCCTGACGACTCTTAAATTTTCCTGCCTGGCGATCAATCGCCGTAACATTGAAGGTTGGCCAAATGCGGTGTACGTCTTGATCTATATAAGAACCATCTGTAGATGCAAAATACTTTTGCTCATTCACCATGAAAAGTGCCGAGTTCACAAAGTTGGCACCATTTTCCATGGCTGCGGAATTTGCGCTCAAAAGCAAATCGACTTTTTCCGAGATAGGCACTTCCTTAAAGTCTTTTTGGATCGGTGTTTTCCAAGATACCTCACCATGTGCCTCAACTGGTGCCAACACCACGGGCTCTTTCTGTATTTTGGAATTTGCCTTGGCAATGGCTACGGCATGTTGTGTAGCTTTTTTAATTCCATCCTCAGTCACATCATTGGTTGAGGAAAAACCCCAAGTACCATTGGCAATAACCCTGATTCCTATTCCAAATGATTCGGTATTTACTACATTTTGGACCTTGTCCTCCCTGGTAAAAACATATTGGTTTAAATATCTTCCTATTCGAGCATCCGCATAGGTGGCTCCCATGGACTTTGCCGTATTAAGGGCAACATCGGCCATTTTCTTTTTGAGTACGGTATCCATACCCGGTTCGAGCAAGGCTTCTGTGGGAATGTTGTTTCCCATAAGAAGCGAGGGCATCATCATGGCCCCTGCACCCATACCGGCGTACTGTACAAAATCTCTTCTTTTCATATGTTAGTTATTTGATTTATTTTGAGTTAACAATGGGTAGGTATCTGCTAAAATTGGTTTCATCAAATCCATGGGTCTTAAAATTAAGTAGTGCGTATTTAGCTTTATGTTAATTTTAACCTAAAATCCTAGATCAGTGGTTATAATCTGTTACATTTTCCAGTGAGAAACAATGATTTGTTTTCAGATTCCTTGCCGCTCTTGAAATCCGTCACTTATTTTAAATAAAATGCAATACGTCATATTTTTATGTATCACTTTTCTGTAAATTGTTACACTTTCACTGATATTTTTTGAAGATAATGACAGAAAACATGAAAACTTTGGGAATGATCGGAGGAACTTCTTGGCATTCCACGATAGCTTACTACAGGCTCATTAATCAAATAGCCTCAAAAATAATTGGTGATTGGGCCAATCCTCCA
Source organism: [Muricauda] lutisoli (nom. illeg.) (assembly GCF_017313105.1). GTDB lineage: Bacteria > Bacteroidota > Bacteroidia > Flavobacteriales > Flavobacteriaceae > Flagellimonas > Flagellimonas lutisoli. The sequence goes on from NZ_JAFLND010000001.1 coordinate 1,467,810, forward strand.
TTGATCATACACAGTATCAATATTGAATTGATGCGGGAACAGAACAAAGAGAAAATCAACACGACATATTTAGAGACTGCAAAAAAACTCCAAACTGCTGGTGCGGAGGCAATAGTAATCTGCGCGAATACGCCTCATATGGTTTATGATTTTGTACAGCCCAAAATAAATATCCCCATTCTACATATTGCCGATGCAACAGGAAAGGAAGCCCAAGGTCTAGGGCTGAAAAAACTTGGATTATTGGGCAATAGACCCACGATGACCGGAAGCTTTATCCCTAAAGTTTTAATGGATAATTATGGTATAGAAACCATTATTCCGGATAAGGAGTACATTCCACAATCACACGAATACGTTTCCAAAGAGCTTACACAGGGCGTATTCTCCGAAGGAGCCAAACAATTTTATTTAAAACAAATTGAATTGCTGAAAGCAAGAGGTGCAGATGGAATAATCTTGGGATGCACGGAGCTACCGTTATTGATACAGCAAAGTGATGTTGATATCCCCACCTTGGCAACAACTGATTTACATGCCCAAATGGCGGTTGATTTTATCTTTGATAAATAGTATATTAAAGCAAATTGTTTTCCAACAGTTAAACTCCTGTTAAGTATCCATTATGTAACATACGTTACTGCGACATCTATAGTTATAAGTTAATTTTATCGAGAATTTAATATCAATAAATATAATTTATAACACTATGGAAAAGCCTTATTCAGAAAACGAAAAAGTAAATCAAATGCCCCGAATTGGGGATACTGCTCCAGATTTTGAAGCTGTAACTACCAAAGGAAAAATAAAATTCTCAGAGTTTGCAAAGGATAAATGGACTGTTATGTTCTCTCACCCTGCAGATTTTACTCCTGTCTGCACCACAGAAATGAGTGGGTTCGCTCAAAGAAAGGATGAGTTCGAAGCATTGAACACCGAACTTATCGGTTTGAGCATTGATAGTATCCACGCTCACTTGGGATGGGTTCAAAACGTAAGGGAAAATACCGGCGTATACTTTGATTTTCCCATTATCGCCGATTTGGATATGAAGGTGTCTAAGTTGTACGGAATGCTTCAACCCAATGAAAGTGAAACTGCAGCAGTTCGGGCAGTTTTCTTTATAGATCCTTCTAAAAAAATCAGATTGATCATGTACTACCCTTTAAATGTTGGAAGAAACATGGATGAAATTTTAAGGGCTTTGGAAGCATTGCAAACTTCGGATAAGCATAAAGTATCTATGCCATTGGATTGGAAAAAAGGAGACAAAGTCATAGTTTCCCCTCCCAAGACATTGGACGAGTTGAACGAAAGAATTACAGATGATTCTTTGGAAAAGGTAGATTGGTACCTTGCCAAAAAGGAAATCTAAAAAAAACATTGTTGAATACAGGGCACCTTATTTCAGTGCCCTTTTAAACCCTATTTTATGGAAATAAAACAGTTTGAATATAAACCATTGGCCCACTATTCCTATGCCATTGTGGACAATGGTGAAATGGCCGTTATAGATCCAGAAAGGGATCCTATGCAATACTATGCCTTTGCCCAAGAGCATGAAGCAAAAATAGTAGCCGTTATTGAAACCCATCCACATGCTGATTTTATAAGCTCCCACTTACAGATACACAAGGAAACCGGAGCCTCTATTTATCATAGCAAAGATTTGGGGGCCGATTATGAATATGAACCTTTTGATGAAGGCCAGCATATTATGGTCGGCGACATCAAAGTATCTGCGCTGAACACTCCAGGGCACTCACCGGACAGTATTACAGTTGTAGCGGAAAAAGATGGAAAAACTGCACTTTTTACAGGTGACACACTTTTTATTGGTGACGTTGGCCGACCAGATTTACGCGAAAAAGCAGGCAATATGACTGCAAAACGCCAAGAACTGGCCGAAATGATGTACCATAGCATCCAAAATAAATTCAAAGACCTGCCCGATGGGGCCTTGGTCTATCCTGCACACGGAGCGGGTTCCCTATGTGGAAAAAACTTGAGTTCCGACAACAGTAGCACCTTGGGCAACGAAAGAATGGGTAATTGGGCCTTTAAACCACAATCGAAAGAAGAATTTGTGAATACCCTTTTGGACAGTCAGCCCTTTATCCCATCTTATTTTGGTTTTGACGTGGACACCAATAGAAAAGGTTCGGAAAACCTAAGAACATCCATAGCACAAGTCCCCTTAAAACTAAATACCAGCATTAATGGGTTAATTGTGGATGTAAGGGATGAAAACGAATTTAAAAAAGGTCATCTACCAGGAAGTATCAATATTATGGCAGTTTCTGAAAACTCCAAATTTGAAACTTGGCTGGGAGCCATTATAAATCCAGAAGAGCCATTTAGCTTGGTTGTTGAAAAACCTTCCGATGCAGAAAGTATATTGAAGAGGGTTGCCAAAATCGGGTATGAGAAACAAGTGAAATTAGTTTTAACGTTGGACGAAAACGCACTAGTGCAAAGTGATAAACTAGATCTTACACATTTTAAAAACAACCCGGACAAATATACTATTGTAGATATCCGCAATAAAAGTGAAATCGAGGAAGGAAAGTATTTTGAAAGTGCATTGACCATACCCCTGAACGACCTTAGGGCTTCATCAACACAAATACCCAAAAACAAACCCATTATAGTTCACTGCGCTGGTGGGTATCGAAGTTCTGCCGGAAGCAGTATCATTGAAAGTTTAAGTGAGAATGTCCAGGTCTATGATCTTGGAGACAACATCAATGATTTTATATAAAGCATATGCCCTTCTTTAAAAGAAGGGCTTTTTATTTTGGCAAGATAAATATTCGATTCGCCTCCGAGCACCAAATACTTTTGCTAACTTGTATATAGAATTTAACCAAGTATCAAAAAAATAGATGCTCGTTCCCATTCTTATTGCGGTTTACATAATAATTGCCCTTGTAATGGTGATAAGCTTGCTATTGAACGGGGTGAGACCCAGCAAGACCCTGGCTTGGTTATTGGCCATTTTTACCATTCCCGTAGCTGGTGTTTTGTTGTACATTTTATTTGGGCGCAATAGAAGAAAAAGTAAAATGTTCTCCTTAAAAAATCAGTATGGTTCCTTGATCGAACCAGAGAACGCCACATGCCTTCCAAATCTTTCAGGAAACAAGCAACGTATTGTATCATTAATAAACAAAACATCGAAGTGCCCCATTACCTGTCATAATGATCTGGATTTGCTGAAAGACGGAAAAAACACTTTTGAAAGTATTTTTCAGGCCTTGGAAGAGGCCAAAGAGCATATCCATCTGCAGTACTACATTTTTGAGGACGGACTGCTTGCGGATAAACTATTGGAGGTTTTTGAAAGGAAAATAGGGGAAAATGTGACCATTCGACTTCTTTACGACGGCATTGGAAGCTACTCCTTAAGTAAAAAATACCTTAAAAAACTAAGAAAGATCGGTGTGGAAACCGCCCAGTTTCTGCCTTTCAAATTTGGTAGGTTCCTTTCTGCATTAAATTACCGGAACCATAGAAAAATAATTATAATAGATAATAAAATCGGGTTCACAGGTGGAATCAATATTTCGGACAAATACCTCAAAGGAGATCCCGCCTTGGGCAAATGGCACGATACTCATTTAAAAATAGAAGGTGAAGCGGTAGACTTTTTAAATAGAACTTTTGTAACCGATTGGTACCTTGCCAGTGGCAAAAAAGTCGATGTTTCCACATTTCATAGGTATAGGCCCCTTAAAGAAGGAACCTCCCTTCAAATAGTACCCAGCGGACCAGATGATGATTTTGATGTGATGGAACAGGTTTATTTTTCCATTATAAACAGTTCGGAAAAATATCTCTACATCGTCAATCCCTACATTATTCCCAACCATGCCATTTTACAGGCTTTAGTGACGGCTGCATTGAGTGGTGTCGATGTCAGAATCCTAATGTCTTCCAGCACGGACATCAAACTGGTGGATTGGTGTGTTAGGGCCTATTTTGAATCCTACCTTAAGGCTGGCATCAAAATTTATTTGTACGCGGAAGGATTTTTACACAGTAAGGTAATGCTTTGCGACGATGAAATTGCGAGCATAGGCACGGCAAACCTGGATAATCGAAGCCTCCAACAAAACTACGAAGCACAGGTTTTTGTTTATGATGCTTCCCTTTGCGAACGCATGAAAACCGATTTCCTAAAAGATTGCGAAAAATCCATACTCCTCAGTGATTATAAAAAATATAAAGAAAGGCCTTGGGGCAAAAAACTCATAGAGGGTTTTGCAAAACTGTTGAGTCCCCTTTTATAGCATAATGGTTTCGAAACCCAATTCGTTTTTACAGGTTTTCCCTTCTTCCCAACAATCCAGGTTGTAAATCGTGGTCTCCGCAATTCTTATAAGAGCTTCTTTGGTAGCAAAGGCTTGGTGCGGGGTTAAGAGAACATTGGGCAACGAAATCAACTCTTGCAGCTGTTCATCTTGGATTCCTTTCTTACTATTGTCCTTAAAGAAAATATCCCTTTCATACTCATAAACATCGGTAACGTATCCGCCAATATCACCCTGTTTTAATGCCAAAATAATATCATCGGTTTTAACTATTCCACCTCTGGCCGTATTTATTAAAATGGCCTCGCTCTTCATTGCTTTGAACAGGGGTTCGTCAAAAATATGGTGGGTTTCATAAGTTAGGGGGGTATTAATACTTATGATATCCGATTTTTTACAAAGCTCTTCCAAAGGAAGGTATTCCACATCATAATGATTGATCAAGTACTGACTTCGATGTATATCCGTGGCCACCACCTTGCATCCGAACGCATGGAAGATCCGTACCAAATTGGAACCGATTCTTCCCGTACCAAATATGCCCACGGTCTTTCCATTCAAGTCAAAACCTATCAAATCATCCAATAAAAAGTTATACCGGTGCACCTGTTCATTCGACAGGATCAGCTTTCGGTTAAGGGCCAACAAAAGCCCAACAGCGTGTTCCGCTATAGCATGTGGAGAATATTCAGGTGCGTTGGCTACCTTCAAGCCTATCCGCTTGGCGGATTTTACACTTACATTGTTATAACCCGTTGAACGAAGGGTTATATACTTAATGCCCATCTCGCGAAGAATCTCCAATACAACCAAGGAAGCATCATCATTCGAAAAAATGGAAATAGCATCGTACCCGGCGGCCATCACTGCCGTAGTGGAATTGAGGGCGTCGGGTACAAATCTTATTTTGTGTTTGTTGCCGTTTGATTTTTCCAAGTTTTTTATTTCAAAATCCTTGGCACTATACACCAGTACTTTCATCTTTCTTGTTTCTAAATAAATTTAGTTCAGTAATCTCTTCTGTTTTTTTCGCTTTATCACGTTGGACACGATATCGAATATCTTGGATTTGGAGTCGCGGTAATTTTCAAAGTAATCCTGCACCTCCATAGCAAGGTCGTTATGAGTATCCAGGTACGCGGCTTCCATTTTTTCTTGATTGACCTCATCAACCATAATTTGAAGCTGATTCTCGTGCAACTGTACCTTTTTGAAAAGGTCCACCAAATCCTTCTCAGATTTGTTCAAAGACTCCACAATAGGCTGAACGGTCTTGAACATGTCGGAATCAATAATATCCAAAGTATAGTCCTTCACCATATTGTTTAGGAACTTTTGCTCGTCTTTTGCAAATTTTAATTCCGAGAACCATTTTTTTGATTCTTCGTGCAACTCTTCTGCACTGAACCACTCCCTAAATTTTCTTTTGCTTGATTTTGTTTCCATTTCTTTAATACATTGAGCGGCAGACGAATGCTCATCTGCCGCAAATTTCATTTAAACCACCTCGATAACTTTTTTATGGTCTTCTTTAGCTTCTTCCATTTTTAGGACTTTTAGCTTAAGAATACCATTTTCGTAAACTGCCTTTACATCTTTTGATCGGTCAACAGAAGTAGGCAATTGCAAGGTTCTTGTAAATGCATTGTAGTTGAATTCCCTTCGTGTGAAGTTTTCATCCTCCTCGGTCTCCTCTTTGCTTTTTTGGGCAGAGACCTCCAATACATCATCTTTCATAGTGATCTCGAAATCTTTTTTTTCAAATCCGGGTGCGGCAAATTCAATTTCAAAATCATCTTTATGCTCTTTGACATTCATTGATGGATGGGTTTTTTCCAAATTGAAAAAATCATCATCAATAAACGTGTCCCGATTGAAGAAATCAATCAGACTTTCATTCCATGGAAATCGTTTTCCATCTAATTTGACAAGTGACATAACTACATAATTTACTGATTAATGAATATGTGTCAATCCGACAAGAACTCCATTTCACTTATTAAAACAAAGCCCTGTCAGTACAACGGCTTCTTTTTTTTGAGTACCGAACCTGCATAATTGTAGACCTCTTCTTTAAGGTTGATGTAGGTTTTGATATACTCGGCGATTTTTTCCTTTAAATCCTGGTGCTTTTCATAATAATGATCGTCGCATTTACGCTCCACGCATTCAAAAATGCCACCAAGGCCATTCTCATGTTTTTTAATGGATTCCGATAGCGACTTTCTGTTTTTTTGGGAAGTATGGAAATGTTGTTTAAATGTATCCAACCGTTCAAACAAGTTGGGCGTACTCGGTTCAAAGACATAGGAATCCAACAACCTCTGTATAAAGGCCATTTCATCCTCGATAAACAACAAATAGGATTTCCAGTTTTGCAGCTCATCGTGCATTACCTCTATTTTTCTTTCCCTTACCATCATTACGGTATTACATTTTTTAATTACTAATGAATGTAAGGTTTGGTCGGTTCCTGTGAAATGATCTAAATCACTTTACTGGTTTAAATTTAGGTGGTCTCAGGATAACGGTCATCTATTCCAAAAGATCGTTTCACCAATGCTTTGAACTGGTTTTCCGACATACTATCGGCTGTCTCGGTTGTTTTTACCTTGGCGGCCAATCCAGGGTGTCGTTCTTTAAGTGAACCCACAAATTTTTCAGGGGCTTCGGCGGGTCCAAATATGGCAATTTGATCTGCATCCGAAATCTTTTCGGCTATCTTTTCAAAATAATTATGTAATTGGTGTTTTTCCCTTTCGAGATACTTGCTATCCTGCACCACGTCTTGTGGACCCCATTTGGTTTTTGATCTTGCGCCTCCCTTAGGATTAAAAAAATCGAGTTCCGAAGGAATGTTAAAAAGACTTTCCTTTCCATTGTTCAATATTACTCCATTGGCTTCTTGTTTATCCAGCCATATTCCTACTTGCTTCATAGTTCCATCTTTTATTAGTTATCATTCAGTTCTAAAATGGGCACTTGTGGATCGTACCCTATTTTTTTTACCAACGGGTTTGACAGTATGCTCCCAAAAAACAAATGTTTCTTGTTTAAAAAAGCTACCATATCGCAGTTGTGGTCCTCAATGAACTTATTGATTCCACTACTGATTTTATCAGCTGGCAAAAAATGCATTTCGTAATCTGTTCCCTGCAGAATTTCTTGTAGCAGTTCCTTATTTATCTTTTCTTTTCTACTGAGCTTTCCGTCTTTATCCTTATCAATGTGAACTACATTGATTTTTGCATCGAACAATTTGGATATCTCTATCAAGTCACCTATTTCCTTTTTCTTGAAAGGTGTCTTATAATCTGTCGGGAAGACAATTTCCTTTGGTTCCTCGAACATATAGTTATTGGGAACTGCAATCACTGGACATTCCCTTATCTGCTCCATCACATTTACGGTATTGGTACCAAATATGCGAGCTTTGGACTCCGTTATCCCTTTAGTGCCCATTACAATAATATCGATGTCCTTTTTATCGATCACGTTTCTGATAGCTTCTGTTAAGCTATTGAAAGTTGTAATGGTATGAAATTCGTGCTTATCATTTTGGGGGTGTAATTTCACCATTTTCATCAATCGTTCCATTCCTTCCTCCGATTCCTGTTTCGCTGCTTCATAATATGGCTCACCTGCTTCGGGCACCCTCATACTGTCCAAAGTGTAACCGGAAACATGAAAGGCGTTCAGGATATAAAAATCGCATCGTATATTTTTATAGAGTTCCAGTGCATATCGAATGGCGTTCAATGCATTTTTTGAATAATCCGTAGGTAACAAAACTCTCTTGTCCATGATGATCTTTGGTTTTTATGAAAGTTACATTTCCTTAAAATGATATACCATGATTTTGGTCAACTTGGGTCGTGGGGCAAAATCAAAAAGGGCACGTTCAATTTCGTGTTGAGCTCCTTTATGATCCCCTTGCCAATAAACTCCAAGAAAAAGTGATGTGGATAGTAAACCATGCACAACATATCAATACTCCATAGGTCCACAAATTCCAAAATGGTATTTACTTTACCATCAAAAACAGGAAGCTCAACTTCTTTGGAACATTTTTGGTCGATTTCCTTAAAAAAGCCAGCCTTGTTTTTCTCGGAGGCAGGATCATCCTTATCCTCATCGATGCTCATGGGTACAATTATGCCATCAGATAAATCACAGAAATACTGTAAGGTTTTACTATTTTTCTTTGCTATTGGATTTATATAATTGGAGGTAAATGCAATTTTGTCCACCTTTTTAAAGTCGATTTCCAAAGGCACTATCAACACCGGGCAATTGCTTATCTCCCGAACTATTTGCATGGCATTGTTACCAAACAGGATATGCTTGATATCCTCTTTGCCTTTATTTCCAATCACTGTCAAGTCCACTTGGTGATCTTCTGCATATTGGGCAATCCCCTCGGTCATATCGGAGCATAAAGAAACTTTTTTAAAGACATGTTTTGTATTTTCCCCAACATCCCTGACCAATCTATGTACCATGGCATCCAAATCTTGGGCCGATTCCGTTTTGGCCTTTTCCTTATCAGGATCAGTATCCCCACTGCAAACATTCACAAGATGAAATATGCATTCCCTGTTCTGAAATAACCTTGCTGCATAGTAAAACGCATTGTACGAGTTGTTTGAAAAATCGGTGGGCACTAAAATCTTTAACATGGCTTTTGCTTATTGTTGATATGGAAGTACTAAAAAAGGAACTTTGGTATGGAGACCTATATTTTTGATTGTAGGTTCCACGAAAAGGCGCTCTAAAAAAGTATGTTTGTTTTTGACCATGGCCAACATCTCCACGGGGGTTTCCTTTTGAAATTCATTTATGGCTTCTATGAGCTCCTGATCTGGTAGGTCGTGAAATTTATGGTTTTGTTCCAATAGCTTGCTCTCCAAAAAAACCTTGTGGTTTTCCTGATCCAAATCAAGTCCATCAGGTGTGGTCACGTGCATAATATGTAATTTGGAATGCCACAATTTGGAAAACTTGAGCAGAAAGTCAAGATTGGCTTTATTATAATCCACTTCATAATCGGTAGGGAACAAAATGTTGTTCGGTGGCTTATATTCAAAATCATAGGGTACGGCCAGAACAGGAATACTTGATTTTTGGATCACATGAACCGTATTGGACCCAAAAAGAATTTCTTTGGCTCCGGTGGCCCCCTGTGTTCCCATTACAATAAAGTCGATGTTTTCCTTTTGCGAAACGGACTCAATTTCATCACCCAAAGAATTAAAAGCGGCATGTGTGATATAGGTGTGTTTAGATATATTGAAAAGAGCCTTTATTCTTTTCCTTGTTTTTTCCAGTGCTTCCTCGGCCTTATATTTCTCATCATCCGCCAATCCAAATTGTCCTGGACTTCCCAGTGCATAATCTACTCTATAAATAGCTGGGGTATATGCATGTACCAAGTAAAAAATGCAGGTAGAATCCTCTAATAACTTCACTGCATAAGAAATAGCATGAAATGCTTGTTCGGAAAAATCGGTGGGCAATACTACTCTGATCATAGCTCTATTATTTAAAAACCTACTATAAACAAAGCTATCCACAGTACTTATTTTATACTATGATTTACATCAGATATTAAATAAATTCAGGGGAACCAAACTAATGCCGGAACAAAAATTGGACTCGATTCGATTGGTCTGGAAATAAGAGCTTATTCGTGAATTACGTAAAAGGGGATTTTTGTATGAAAACTTATTTGTTCCACTATGGAGTCGAACAGGATCTGTTGAATAAAATTTAGGTTTTTTGCGACCATAACAATCATATCAATGTCCCTGCTCTCCACAAAACACTGAATGGCCGGCTTTACCTTTTGATTGCTAATTGTATGAAAACCGTATTTTCCTTCAAAAGAATCTTGCATGAAATCCAGTAAATGTTCTTTGTTCTTTTCTTGTTCTTCATTTAAACTATCACCCTCTTTTAAGGCATTCATGACACTGAATTTTGCTTTACCCAAAGTAACCATTTCTTCCATCGGCCTTAAAATTTTAAGGGAATAGAAAATATTAAAATCTGTAGGGAATGCTATTTCCTTTGGTTTGGAAAGTTCCACACCAACGGGAACAACAAGGGTATTGCACTGTACTTTGGTGATCACATCCCCTGCGTTGCTTCCCAGTACCTTTTCCCTTATTCCAGAAATACCTTTGGTACCCATTACAATAAGTTGTATGTTTTGCTCCTCTACATGTTTTTTAATAGTGGGGATAAAAAAGCCGTACTCGTGCAAAGCAAAGAAAAAGTGGTTGGCCTCCGTACTGTGTTTCCGGCTTTTTTTAACCAGATCATTAAGTCGTTTTTTGGTGTTTTCGCTGGAATCATTTTCCACTTCCTGAAAAGACTCCGAATCCTTTTTCGTGTCCAACAATGTTCCGACGTAAAGCAAATAAAAATTACATTCCATAGCGCTAAAGAGCACTTGGGCATACTTTAATGCTCGAATGGAATTTTCGGAAAAATCTGTTGGGACCAGAATATTCTTCATTTGTCATAAATTGATAGTACAAGTTTGTCATTCATTAAAAAAAAAGGAATGATATATATCACTTGACTAATTTATGACCCATATTTTGTTAGTGCACTTGTTCCAATGCTTCCTTATCAAGGACCAAAATATTTCTGTTTTCTATCGCAATAAGTCCCTCATGTTTAAAATCCGAAAGGGTTCTGATAAGGCTTTCCGTAGCAATACCGGCCACTCCGGCCAAGTCGCTACGTGCTATTTTTAAGGGAGCCTGTTTGTCCCTGTTCATGGCCTTGCAATACATTAAAAGGGTCTGGGCTGTTTTTTTTCTGACCGAACTATAGGCCATTTGCAGTAATTGCTTTTTAATATTTTCTAGGTCTCCTGCCATGACATCCATCAGTTCGAGGGAAACACTTTTGTTGTCTTCCAAAATCGCTTTTACCTTTTCTTTGGATATTCCCGCCAACTCCACATCTTCCATGGCCACTGCATACTCTTTGTACGGCAGGTGGTCGGTTAACGAGGTAAAGCCCAAAAAATCGTCCTCTGCATAAATAGATGTGATCAATTCCTTCCCTTCCTCGTCCAATCCACAACTTTTGACCACTCCTTTTAAAATCAGATATACCATGTTGGAATGGTCTCCCTTGGAATAAATGGTCTCGTCCTTATCGTAGGAAAACAACTGACCATGATCATCAAAAAAGTTTTTCAGTTCGTTCAAATTCCTTATTTCATGCTCTTGGCTTGCTTGTTTTGGATGTTCCTCCAGAACAGCCTTCATTTGTTCGGCCTTCTCCAATCGACATTTAATGGCGGACAAAAGTTCTTCCTCTTCAAAGGGTTTTGTCAAATAATCATCCGCACCAAGGTTCATTCCCTTTCTAACATCTTGTTTTTCTGTCTTGGCAGAAACAAAAATAAAAGGGATGTAACGGGTATTTTCGTAGGTCGAAAGTTCTTCCAATACTTCGTAACCATCCATTTCCGGCATCATAATATCACAGAGCACCAAGTCCGGATGTTCTTTTTTGGCCAGTTCCACGGCCATTTTTCCGTTCGATGCCGAGCAAACGTTAAAGCTGGATAATTCCAACAGTTCGGCTATATTTTCACGCAATGAGGTGTCATCCTCCACCAACAGAATTTTTTTCATCTTTTTCCTTGTTATTTATTGGTATGTACAGTGTGAATGTGGAACCCTTACCCAGTTCACTTTTAAAAGTAACATTGGCGTTTAAGTTATGCATGTGTTGCCTAACAATATTCAATCCTATACCTGTACCTTGATAGGTTAAAACATTACTGGCCCGATAATATCTATCAAAGATAAAGGGTTGGTCTTCCGATGGAATTCCAAAACCTTGATCCACTACATCGATTTTTAACTGATTTTCTCCTTTTGAAACCCTTAGCTCTACAGTTCTATATTCGGGAGAATACTTTATGGCATTGTGCATAAGGTTGGAAAGTGCCAATCCCATAATTTTTTCGTCAAACTCCATTACAATACCATCTATATTCTCGGGATACTTAATACGTTGCCCTTCCTTTAAAAGTGTATTGGAGTCGTAAACCACTTCATTGATCAATCTGCTCAAAGGAAAGGTGGTCATATTGTATTTTACCTTTCCAAGGTCCAAACGCTCAATAGACAAAAAATCCGTTAAAATATTGTCCAAATACTTTACTTTGGATTTAATGGTGGCTATGTGCTTGTTTCTTCGCTCCTGATGGCCGGTTTCCGTATACTTTGATAGTAGCGAGGTAGATGTTAGAATACTCGTCAAAGGTGTTTTAAACTCATGGGACACGAGCGACAGGAACTTTGTTTTCAGCTCATTGAGCTTTTTCTCTGCCTTCAAGGCCTGTCTTAACTGTTGGGTACGTTCTTCCACAGTGTTTTCCAACTGTTGGGTATAATTTTTCCTTTCGGTAATATCCAGTACAATGGCCACACAAACCTTCTGCTTGCCAATAAATGATAATTGAAGGTGCACCTCGACCGGGTATCTCCTGCCATCCTTGCGTTGGTGTACCGTTTCAAAAATCACCTTTTCCCTTCTTTCCGATAACAAAGGTGAAATCAATCGTTTCATGACCTCCGAAGTAACCTCGGGCTTAATATCCATTACCGACATTTCACCCAATTCTTGCATGTTGTACCCCAAATTGAGCTGGGCACCTCGGTTTACATTGATAAAGGTGAACGACTCCGCATCGAACACATAAATTTCGTTCAGGGATTCATCAAAAATTTGATACCAATAATCTATGGTCTGTTCGGCCTTCTTCCTTTCGGTTATATCCTTTATTAACGCAAGGACATACTTTTTTTGAAGAAGTTTGAAAGGGTTGAGGCTTATTTCCAAAGGAAACTCTTCACCTCCTTTTCGTATGCCCACCAAATCCACTTCCGGGCCCATCTGTCTTGATTTGCCCTTTCGCATAAAGCCCGAAAACAAATGCTCATGCCCGTCCCTGAAACGTTCCGGCAACAAAATCTCCAAGGATTCACCGTTAAGTTCTCCATCGGCATAATCAAACATTTTGTTGGCTGCAGTGTTGCTCGCCGTAATTCGCTGTTGTTCATTTACAATAAGAATGCCCTCGGAGATTGCCTCCGATAAAATGCCAAGTACGTTACTATCTTCGAATCTTTCCAAAACAATAACTAAATTTACTGATTTACATCATGGGGGGAAATTATTTACATGAGTATATTTAATCTCTTAGTCTAAAATTTAAGAAAATGTTGGAATCCAAAAAAAACCTTGGTAATAAACTTTATCAAAATTTAGGAAAATTATTTTATGCCATGGCCATGGCCGACCATAGTATCCACATGAAGGAAATGGAAAAACTGAATGAAGTGGTGAAAGATTATTGGTTGGAAGTAGATGATATTGAAGATGAGTATGGTACCGATGCCGCTTTTCAAATTATTTCTGTTTTTGATTGGTTGTTGGAGTATGAAAAGGACAATGACGAGATTTACGAAGAGTTTGAAGCTTTTTATATGGACCACAAAATTCTTTTCACGCCAGAGATCAAAAATTTGGCAATGTCCACTTCAAGAGCTATCACCGCTTCGTTTTCGGGGAGTAATAAATCTGAATTGATTTTGTTGGGGCGTCTACAGTTACTTTTCGAAAAATAATCAAAGCTTGATGGTCATTACCGGTATTTTGGCATGATTGGATACATTTTCTGCTAAACTTCCCACAACAAAATGCGCCAATCCTTTTCTTCCATGGGTTGGGATCACCAATAGATCTGCATCTTTTTCAAAACAGTAATTCAGGATTCCACGCTCAACACTGTGGTGGTTATAGAAATTAATATTGATTTCCTGGCCCAATTCCTTTTTAAAGGATTCCATTCTTTTCTCCACATCGTCGAACCCCATAAAATTTGCCCCTGATGTATTAACATAAACAACTTCCAAGGATGCAGAAAACAATTCTGCAAACGCTTTGGCCTTGTTATAAACAGGTATGCTTTCTTTGCTCAAATCACTGGCCAACACTATTTTTTTGATGGTAAAATCATCATGTGACTTTTTGATCACTATTACGGGCAAGTCGGAAGTTCTTACCACTTTTTCGGTGTTAGAGCCCACAAAAAGCTCGCTCAGGCCTCCTGTCCCATGAGAACCCATTACCACCAAATCACAATTTTGTTCCTGGGCCACATTATTTACCTCTGTAAAGTCCTTGTAATTTTGAATGATAGCGTTCACAGAAATATCTTTAAGATATTCCTTTGCCGTAAATTCCTTGATTTTATCCTTTGCCAACTTTAAAAAGTATTTGGCTTCGGCTTCTTCGGCAATCTCAGAATTGGCCAATACCGAATCGGATAATCCTATCATGTGAAGTAAAACAATGCCTGCCTCATGTTGCCTAGCTATTTTGGAGGCAACTTCCAAAGCGTATTCAGAGTGTTTCGAAAAATCTACGGGTACCAATATTTTTTTCATGACATCCAATGTTAAAACATAATGGCTTTCTTCCTGAATTAGAAAGGATGCTTGCAAAACTCCTATTCCTTGAGCCATTTCCATTTGTTGCGTTTTATTCTAAAGATAACATGGATGCACTCCTTATACTATGACCTTGGTCATATCTACAGATCATTCCAATCTACCCAATTTCTTTTTAAGGGAAGCTACTTCTTGCTGCAGGCTCTCTACTTGTCCCAACAGATGGTAAATGGCCTGGATTCCTTCTGGATTAATATCCAACTCGTTGTGCAAGCGCACCATTTTTTCCAGAAGTGGTAGATCCTCAATATGGAGCATATCTTCATCTGTGTCCCGTTCCACTTGCAAAATCTCATACTCGTACATGGAGTAAACAAAAGATTCCCCAACCCCATGGCGTTCACAAAAAGTTTTTATGGATATGTAGTTTTCTTTTTTCATGATTTCTTATGCTAGGTTGGTCTTTTCCAAAGATTCGAACAACTTTTTTTGCTCCGGGGTAAGGTTCTTCGGTATTTTTACGGAATAGGTCAAGTAAAGGTCTCCAAACTGACCTTCTTTTTTATATTTTGGGAATCCTTTGCCTTTAAGTTTCACTTGGGTACCATTATCGGTTCCCGGAGCTACTTTTAATTTCACTTTTCCTGTTAGGGTATCCACCTGAATGTCTCCTCCAAGCACTGCTTTTACCAAAGGAATCTGCACGGTTTTGTACAAATTTGCACCGTCTCGCTTAAAAGGTGTGTTGTTGGTAATGGAAAAAGTAATGTAAAGGTCCCCGGCAGGACCGCCCTCTATTCCCGGTCCTCCATGGTCTTTTATTTTAATGGTCTGTCCATCCTCGATACCTGCAGGAATGGTTAATCTAATGTTTTTCCCATTAACCGTAAGGGTTTGTTTCTGAGTAGTGTAGACATCCATTAAGGATAATTGAAGCTGGGCATTGTAATCTTGCCCGCGAAAACGCACCCTTTGACCTCGTGAGCCAAACCCCGAAGCACCTCCGCCGAACATAGATTCAAAAAAGTCTGAAAAGTCCTGGGCAGACCCCCCTGAACTATATGTGTAGCCGGAATAATCGCGTCCATGGCCCTGTTGCGCTCTTGAACGTTTTGCTTTTTCAAATTCTTCGGCGTGCTGCCAATCCTTTCCGTACTCATCATATTTTTTCCTTTTTTCAGGGTCGGAGAGCACCTCATTGGCCTCATTGACGCGCTTAAAATTCTGTTCCGCCTCCTTATCGTTCGGATTAAGATCAGGATGGTACTTTCTGGCAAGCTTTCGGTAAGCTTTTTTTATTTGGTCGGTGGATGCATTTTTAGCCACACCCAACACTTTATAATAATCGATAAAATCCATAGGTCGATCAGAAATCTGAATTCATTTAACCTTAAAAACAACTCTTTCAAATTTCGTCAAAAATCTTCTTTTATTCCAATGACCTTTATCAGTGTTCGGAGCAACTGCTCATGGCAAGGTTTTTCATTTTTATATATTCCCAACAACAATTATCTTTAAGAAGAATCAATTATCAAAAAATGATTATCCACCAGTTTGATCAAGCCAATTCCATTCTGAACACTTTTATTTCAGAAATTAGAGATGTGGAAATACAAAAAGATTCCATGCGGTTTCGAAGGAACATTGAACGCATCGGGGAAGTCCTTGCTTACGAATTGAGTAAATCCCTGGATTATGAGGAAACCGAGGTGAAAACCCCTTTGGGAACCAAAAAATCCTTTTTGTGTTCGGATAAGTTGGTTCTTTGTTCCGTGCTCAGAGCTGGGTTACCGCTTCATCAAGGTATTTTAAGCTATTTTGATCGAGCGGAAAATGCATTTATTTCGGCATACAGGCATCACCCGAACAATGAAGATGCTTTTGAAGTTATCGTAAAATATTTTGCCGCACCTGCTTTAGATGATAAAATATTGGTACTAACGGATCCTATGCTGGCCACGGGAAAAACATTGGAAAATGTACTCAACGCACTCAAGAGCCATGGAACACCAAAGCAAATACATATTATTTCGGTCATCGGTTCAAAATCTGGAGTAGCAAAGGTTAAAAAAGTATTTCCCAAAGACACCCACCTTTGGATTGCCGCTGTTGATGAGCATTTAACAAGTAAAGGGTACATAATTCCAGGGCTGGGCGATGCAGGGGATTTAAGTTATGGGGTAAAGTTATAAAGCCTGGGCTATAGTAAAATCTCGACAACCTCGTGCATTTTGGGAATATGGCAATTCCAATTGAATCGTTCTTCGATTTTCTTCTTGTAAACCTCCATCGCCTCCTGCTCTCCATGAACCAAAAATACTTTTTCGGGAATATTTTTAATGGACCCCATCCAAGTTAATAGTTCACCTTGATCGGCGTGGGCCGATAGGCTCTCCAAATGGTATAGTTTCGCTTTAATGGGTACATATTTTCCATATATTTTTAGTTCTGTGGCCCCTTCCAACAATTTTCTGCCCCGTGTTTCCTCCGCTTGGAAACCCACAAGTAAAATGGTGGTGGTATCCATATCGCCCAATTGTTTGATATAGGTAAGTACACGTCCGCCGGTAACCATTCCGCTTCCTGCAATCACTATTTTAGGTCTTGTATCATCAATGGTCTCCCAAGTTTCGGCATAAGAGCTTACCAAGGTAATATGGTTGCACATATTACGATATTCTTCTGGAGTTAGTTTATGCCAGTTTGGAAAATCCTTGAATACCTCCAAAACATTGTTTCCCATGGGGCTATCTACAAAAATCGGTATGTTGGGAATTCTATTTTTCTTATACAGCTTCCATAATTGGTACATTAGGGATTGCAACCGCTCTACCGCGAACGAAGGTATGATCAAAGTTCCCCTATGGGACAACGTTTCTCTGATCAGACCGGTTAAAATATGGGCTACGTCCTCATCTGGGTGCTGTCTATCTCCATACGTACTTTCCACGAACAAATAATCGGCCCAGTCGGGTTGTTTCGGAGGGTTTAGCAGTTCGTCTTCCTGACGGCCTACATCACCTGAAAAAACAAGTCGTTTTCCATGTAAATCAATCTCGATGTAGGTGGAACCGATAATATGTCCGTTGTAAAAAAAACGGGCATCACAATGTTCGGAGAGCGAAAGCTTCTCCCCTTCCTCTATTTGCTCAAAAAAATTCAGCGCAAATGCCACATCTTCCTCTGTATATAATGGCAAAGCAGGGTCGTGCTTGCTATATGCTTCCTTATTGGCTTTTTCGGCTTCCTCTTCCTGTATTTTGGCACTATCTTCAAGAATAATCCTAGCTATTTCCAGTGTAGGCGCCGTTCCCAAAATTTTTCCGCGAAATCCATGCCTAACCAACAGGGGCAAATATCCACAATGGTCCAAGTGTCCGTGGGTAAGTAGTACATAATCTATCTCTGAAACATCAACAGGCAACCGTTCCCAATTTTGCCTCCTTAATTCTTTTAGCCCTTGAAACAAACCGCAGTCCACCAAAATTTTGACCTCTTCGGTATGTAAATAAAACTTAGACCCGGTCACAGTACCGGAACCTCCCAAAAAATGGACTTCAAGCTTTTTCATAACCTATTATGGGTTGCACAATGATTTCATTTCCTTTAAAATTCTTTGTTTACGACCATTGGAGACCCCTAAATGATCCAGGAGAAAATCATTTTTTTCCAATTGCCTACAGAGAACTATATCCCGTTCCAATAAAAAAGCTTTTTCCCTGCTCGATAATAATGTAGATACCGTAATGGGATAAAGTCTCAATCTATCGATCCGTTCTTTAAGTCCATCTCCCTGGGGATAATCCCAACTCAAAAGATAAAGCCCTGCACATTTTCCATATTCAAGTGCATCTTTGGTAAATCTGGTGTTGGTTACCACCCAACCTTCAGTATTTTTAAAAGGTTTATCCTTTTGTGAATTCAATGGGACCTTTACATCCGTATATCTTGACTTTACGTATAACGGAACCTTCACGTTGCACTTGAGACCATCCTCACTATGGAATTTACATTCAATTACATTTAAAGTTCCATTTTTAAAGGCAACTACATCAATTTCATGCGAAACACAAGTACCTTCCAACATCTCTCCCACCCTGGTTTCGTAACCCGAATAATGCAAAATCCCGCTTATAAACCGTTCAAAGGGAAACCCAGTAGGTCCAAGTTCGTAAATAGCCTTTTTTAATTTATACTTTGATGCATAAACTGACTTTTTCTTTTTTAGCAAAGCAAAGGCACGGTTGTGTATCTCCCTTGTTGAAATGCCCGGATACAATTCATCCTGTACACGTTGCACTATCTCCTGAATCATCTCTTCACTGGCACCACTGTGCTGAAGAGATCTTTTAAGCTTATTTATAGAAAACTTCACCTGTTCGCCAGATGATTTGGTAATATGGAACTCCTTAATTGCCATACTACTAAGTTACATATGAAACTGAACTTTTAGAAATTATTTCATTAGGGTGGCCATTGGTCCAGATGTGTTTTTCCAATAAATCACGATAATCTGAATTTATAAACTCAGCCATGCCCTGCTATTTGAAACACAAAATATTGAATGCCAACCTCATAAGATTATTAAAAAGATCAATGAATTGATTTGAATCAAATAGATATTAAAATTTAACATTTTGTAATACTATTCTTTCAAATAAAATAGACTGAATTCCGTTCGATGAATACTTGATAAAATAATAATGATGTTGAAAGATTCCATGAAGACCATTAACGAATATCAGAGGTCCAAAAAGTTAAACGATCTTGATTTGGATTATGCCGATCTTCAGGATGAGTTTGAACGCTTGGTAAAATTGGCCAAATATATAACTGATACGGATATTTCCTATGTTAACCTAATCGATAATTATTCACAATGGACCATTACCTCATCGATTTCAGAACCATTTCAAGTTGACCGCGAAGATTCAATTTGCCAATACACCATACAAGGAGAGGGCATCCAAGAATTACCAAACCTTGATCAGGACAAAAGATTTAGTGACAATCCTTTTGTAAAACGGGATAAGTTGAAATATTATCTAGGAATACCATTAAAGGTGAGTACCGGGGAAAATATCGGAGCCCTATGTGTATTGGACCAAAGTGAAAAAAACATATCACTCGAAAAGAAAAGACTATTACAGTTGATTGCCGATGAAATTGTGGGAAAATTGGAAAACAAAAAGAAGTTGGACCAACTGGAGGACCAATTGGCCAGTGCCATTAAAGAACGCTACCAAATAGCGCATGACATCAGAAGCCCATTGGGAGGGATACTTGGTCTTACTTCTACTATTGAAGAGGAAAATATGGATGCCGAAGAATCCAAAGCTTATTTTAAATTGATCAATGGTTCGGTTTCGAAGTTAATGGAATTGACCGACGATATTTTAGAAAAACGCCAAAAGCTTCGAGATAAAAATCAATTTGACCTTTCCTCTTTAAAAGCGCATTTGGAAGAGCTTTACTTAATTCCTGCAGGCAATAAGGATATCGCACTTGATGTAAGTTTTGACCAGACAAAAAATCAATATAAATTTTCACGAAGAAAACTGCTCCCCATTATAGGGAACCTTATTGCCAATGCCATTAAATTCACTCCTCCCAAAGGGAGTATAGCCGTTACACTTGATATCATGGAAATGGACAAAAAAGCCTTTCTTACGGTAAAAGTATCCGATAATGGAATAGGTATGTCAAAGGAAAAACTGAAAGACCTGACAAACGATACCTTAGGTCTAAATCCAGGAACAAATGGCGAAAAGGGATTTGGTTTGGGCCTTCAGCTTGTAGCAGAGATGGTAAATAGTATCGATGGTAAACTAAATGTTGTGTCTGCAGAGGACAAAGGGACTACAGTGGATGTGACAGTACCCATTTAATGCAATTTAGTTTTAGAAATAAAAATTCCTTCCTTTAAAAGCAATAAAATTCATCTTTATCCAAACGGATGAGGGAATGCCATCAAGAAATCACACTCTCGGAAACGTCCACGTTCTTCACGGTTCTACCTTTGTTAATGGATAACCGAACATCTTCCAAAATCAAATACAAACATGGAACAATCACTAGAATGATGGCTGTCGCGAACACGATACCAAACCCTAATGAAATGGCCATGGGAATTAAATAAAAAGCCTGACTCGAGGTCTCTAAAATAATAGGGGCCAATCCACCAAAAGTGGTCATGGTTGTCAAAATAATCGGGCGGAACCTTCGTAAACCAGCTTCGTGAATGGATTTATATATGGGATCTCCCTCTTTACGCCGTTTATTGGCATAATCAATCATGATCAAGGAGTCGTTGACTACCACACCGGATAGTGCGATAACCCCCATTAAACTTACCAAAGAAAGGTCGTAACCCAATAAAATATGTCCAATGACGGCCCCAACGATTCCAAACGGAATTGCCGTCATTACGATCAAAGGCTGCACATAACTACCAAATGCAATGGCCAACAGTGCATAGATCAAAAGCATGGCAATAGTAAAACCTGCCCGAAGGGTGCTCGTACTCTCACGCATATCGGCCTGGCTCCCCTCAAACGTCCAAGTTATTCCAGGATAATCGGCCCTGAGTTGGGGCAAGGTTTCTTCCTGTACCTTTGCGATTACCCTGTTCACTGCATTTGCGGGTTCCACATCCATTCCTACATTGACCACTCTACGACCATCTCTGCGATTGATGCTGGTAAATGCTTCGCGTTGCTGTACCTCGACAACATCCATTAAGGGTACTTCAACGCCGTCCTGTGTCCGTATCAGGAAGTTTTCAAGATTTTTGATGTCCTTGCGCTCTTCCATTGGAAGTTTTACACGGACTTCAACTTCGTCCATACCACGAAGTTGTCTCATGGCCAAGGCTCCAAAAAATCCGTTTCTCACCTGTCTTCCAACTTCGTCGGAAGTTAGCCCAAGGTTTCTGCCCTGTGGCAAAAGTTTAAAATCGTATTGTAGTTTTCCTTTGTTATAGTTGTCCGTAACATCCCGTGTATTGGAAAAAGCATTCATCCGCTCTACAAATGCCGCACTCGCATTTTCGAGCACTTCAATATCGGTATGGCTCAAATCAATACTAATGGCCTGACGCGCACCTCCTGGACCCCGTTCAGCTTCGAAAGTAATTTGATCCACCCCTTCAATGTCCCCGATATTGTCCCGCCATAACGAAATGACTTCACCTGCGGTTATATCCCTTTGGTCCGGCGGCAACATCACAATCTCCACATCTATAAAGTTCTGTCCTCTTACGTTTGTTTTGATTCCCTCTGCTACCTCATACAAGTTATGTTCCTCGAACATTCGTTGGGTGGCATCGGAGATATCGTGGGCCACTTTTGCGGCTTGGTCGGGCGTGGTGCCTACGGGCAAACGTACACCTGCTTCGATTTCATCCGCCGCCACTTCGGGCATCATGATCATTCCCATGTGTCCGCTATAACCGTACCCTCCAACGATCAGCAATAAAGCTATTGCACTGGACAGGGTAATATATCGGTGTTTCAGACATTTATCCAACAGTGGACGGTACCTTCTATCTACAAATTCATTGAACTTATTGGCGAAGGAACTCTGCCAACCTTCCAATTTATGCACCCATTTGTTCTTGCTCGGATTCTTTTTTAGGTGGGCCAAGTGAGAAGGTAAAATAAATAAAGCCTCCAACAACGATACGGCCAATATCACGATGACCACCGCTGGCAATGGTTGCCAAAATTTACCCGTTTCCCCTGGCATAAAAAGTAAGGGTACAAACGCAATAATCGTTGTAGTGATGCTGAACACCACGGGTAGAGAAACATCCTTAGTACCCGCAATGGCCGCCTTTAGGGGACTTAATCCCTTTTTTCGGTATTCGTACACATTTTCTCCGACCACAATAGCATCATCAACTACGATACCGAGGACCACCAAGAACCCAAACATGGAAATCATGTTCACACTTATACCAATAAGCGGCAAGAAAATCATACCGCCGATAAAGGAAACTGTCATTCCCATCATCACCCAAAAAGCGAGACGGTATTCCAAGAAAAGGGTAAGTATGAGCAAAACAATGATGATTGCCAACACACCATTCTCGGTAAGCAGGGACAATCTTTCGCGATAGTCGGACGCCCTATTGCTATCGGTGCGGTAATTAACGCCTGGTGGTAATTGAAAATCTTCCAGTACACCCATGGCCACATCCTCTATTTCCATGGGGGATTGGTCTCCGATTCTAAAAATCTGGAGCTCTACATAGTTCTCCTGGTTAAATTGTCCATGAAAACCAGTTTCCTCAAAGTCATCTGTAATGGTTGCAATGTCGCTAAGGCTGACCTTGGCTCCGGATGGGGCTGAAACAATGGTGATGTTTCCATATTCGTCCGCCCATTGTTTACGCTCCTTCATCCTGAGCAAAATTTCCCCACTTTGCGTTTGTACGGCTCCTGCGGGGACATCATTACTGCTTTGACGGATAATGTCGGCCACCTGTCCAAGGGTCAAATTATATTTTTGGAGGTTATTCCGGGTAATCTCGATTCGGGTCTCATAATCGGGCACATTATTAAGTTCCACTTGAGTAATTGCAGGGTTACTTAACAATATAGTCCGTAATCTTTCTGCAAGTATTCGAAGGGTCCATATATCCGCTTTTCCATAAAGTCCTATTTGAAGTACATCCCGCTGTCGCGATCGTAAACTGACTTCGGGCCGTTCAATGTCATCTGGAAAAGTTCTTATCCGGTTGATCGCTTGGTCGATATCTTGGAACGCCTTCATTCGTTCGGAACCGGCAACCAGTTCAATACTGACCTCAGCCGAACCCTCATTGGCTTGAGAAACAATCTCTTTTATACCCTGAACGCTCCGAACCGCTTCCTCCACAGGTTGAAGCACTCCCTGTTCCACCTCTGCCGGTGAGGCTCCCGGATAGGCCACGGATACATCTACAAAATCAAGCTGAAATTCGGGAAAAACCTCCTTTTGGATGGTATACATCGTAAAAATACCTCCGCCCAAAAGTATCAGCATCAATAAATTTGTGGCAATGGAATTTCTGGCCATGTATCCGATGGCCCCTTCTTTTCTCACTTTTTTATCCGAATCCTTTTCTTCCATCATGGCGTTTTTTAGTCATTTTCCTCTTCTGAAGCTCCTTCGGAACGCGTCCTAAGTTCTATACCGTTCGTAACCGTACTCAAATTAGTGGTCACCACTTGGTCTCCATCTTCCAGACCTGATTGCACATAAGCGTATTGATTATCGGTAAGCACGATATCCAATTCGCGTATTTCCAGTAAATTATTCTTCATCACCCAGGCCGTTTGATCGGTCCTGACCAAATCGCGGTCGAGACGTACCACATCGGGAATGGAGTCAGCCTGGATGTTTACCTCCACAAAGGTCCCGATCATCAATTTAGGAGCACTCTCTAGCTCTTCTGAGGTTGCCAAAGGGTCTTCCACCCTGACCAATACTCTTGCTAGCCGCGTTTGATTGTCCAAGGCACCGATTTGCCTATCCAAATATCCTTCACGCTGGGTACCTGCCGGCCAAGCAGAAGAATTTTCTATATGAACAATCGACCCTTTTTCATCATTTGATTCTGGGAATTTTAACCATTGTAAACGGGAAACTGGTACTGTTGCCGTTACCCAATAGCTATCGGTACCAACTATCCTTCCCAGATTATCTCCTTGGGCCACTTGGCTACCCACAGTTACATTCTGGCTTAAAATATGGGCATCAAAAGGTGCTCTGATCGTGGTACGTTCCAAATTCAACTGAGCTTGGTTCATGGAAGCCCTTGCGGCTTCAATAGTTGCCTTTACCGCATTTAATTGTGGTTGACGGAGTACCAATTGTGTTTCGTTATCGGATAGTGGGTTATCCCCGAAAAGGGAATCGTTGTTGATAAGCTGCAGATCTTGTTCGGCAATCTGTTGGCGTCCCATTTCCGTGGCCAAGGCGGTTTCGGATTGCAACAGCTCACTTTTTCGGAGTTCCAAAGTGTTTCTGTAATCTGAAGGATCTATTTGCAACAGGACCTCTCCTTTGGTTACAAAACCACCAGGGGTAAATGCTGGATCCCGACGAATGATCTGGCCAGAGACCAATGGACTGAGAATAACATCTTCCACGGGCTGTACGGTCCCTGTGGCCACTATGGTAGGGGCGTAAGTTCCTTTTTTCGCGTCAACCACGTCGACCAAAATTGCGGTCTCAATGGTGGCACCTTCGCTCTGTGCTTCAGGTTCGGTTGAAAATATGAGTGCAGTCACCAATATTCCACCTACCAAAATGGCCAAACAGATGTATATTATTTTTTTATTGTTCATAGAGTTCGTCCAGTTTACTTTTTTAATCTTCTATTGTTCTTCCTGTATCAAATCCTCCTGCCAATGCACGATACAAGGCTATCCTAATCTGCACGTGCTGTAATTGGGCGGCCACATAATCTCTTCGTAATTGTTGTTCTTGGTCCAACCCCAATAGTACGTCCAAATAAGGACTGAATCCGTTCAGGAATTCGACGCGTAGTTGTTTATTGCTTTTTTCGGCAAGTTCCAATTGCCTGCTGATATTCTCGAGTCGTTCTGTTTGCTTGACATCCTGTACCAAAGCATCCTCAACCTCCCGAAAGGCGACCAAAGTGGCTTGACCATATTGGTACAATCGCTGTTGTTTTATAGCCGTTGTCCTGTCTACCTCGGCATTAAGGCGTCCCCCATAAAAAAGTGGTGCCAAGAGGTTTCCTGCCAAGGAATAAGCCCAGTTGTCAAAAAGGTTATCAAAGTTATTGGAGCGGAGCTGTCCACGTCCGCTTAATGTAATCCTTGGATATTTACTTTGAACTGCCGAAGCCATATCCCTATCTGCAGCCAACAAAAGGGCAAAAGATTGTTTGAGGTCCGGCCTTCGCCTGACCAATTCCAAGGGCAATCCGGCATCGGGTAATTTTGGAACGGAGGGCATCGTAGCTTCTTCCAGAATAATTCCTTGTTGTGGTTGTTTCCCCAACAGTACGGCCAATTGGTTCTCAAGCAACTGCACATTGGTCTCAAAAATGATTTTTTGTTCCTTGGTACTTTCCAGCAATTGTGCCTGACGCAAAATATCGACCGCTCTTATTTGCCCTCCTACAAAACGGGAGCGTATTAGCTTGATAATAGCTTCATTTGTTTTAATCTGATTTTCGGTAATCTGTAGTTGCTTTTTGGCGGCCTGTAGTTGGTACCAAGTCGTAGCTATCTCCGCGGAAAGTGATAAGGCGAGGGTTTCATAGTCAAAATAACTGGCCTCGGACCTGAATTTTTCCGCATTGACTGCAGTTCCGATACGCCCCCACAAATCCAATTCGTAACTGGATAAAAAACCCAATTGGGTATTTTCACCCCCCACAAAGTCTGGTTCTGGAAGGGTTCTTGCCGTTTGGGCAGAAGCTTCAATGGATGGCCATTTATTCGACCTCTGTGACCTTACGGACGCCCTTGATGCCAAGAATTGTTGCCAAGTGGCAGCTAAATCCATATTGGATTGCATCGCACTGTCGATCAATCTGTTCAAGCTTTGATCCTGAAATGCTTCCCACCATTTATCCGGAATCATGGAATCACCTTCCATAGTGAATTCTTGTAATTCATTAATAGGTGGTGATACATTGGAATACTTGGGTGAGCAGTTGAATTGTAGGAACCCAACTAAACATAAAAAGAACAGTGTCAAAAGGCTGCGCCTGGGGTCAACCTTAAGATTACCTCTTATTTTGATTTTCTTTCTCATACCTTGATTTGATGGTTGCAGTTTTACAAGACCCATCTTACTTAATAAAATGATTTTCAAGGTATTTTGAAAAAAAAACCATTCCAACGGCAATACATATACCCCAAACGGCAATTTTGGCCCTAGCAATGCAATTTGGAACAATAGCAATCCTGTCCGCTACCTGATATAGCGGCTCTATTTTATTCCTTTTCCTTCTTTAAGACGGTAAGCGGTGAGTTCCTCACTATACCGATACTGTTTCCTACACCGAGGGCAAAAACCAACAAAGTGATCGCCGGAAGAATAATGACGAATGGAATCCATGAAGGGGTGAATGCTGTTTCAAACAACATATAAGCTAATAGACTACTTCCTAAAACGGCAAGCAATACGCCCATAAAAGCTCCCAAAAAGCCAAGGACTGCATACTCTATGGCAATCATTTTTAATATTTGAGCGCCTTGGGCCCCTAAAGTCCTCAGCAATGCACCTTGCTTTACGCGTTGGTGCTTGCTGCTGTAAATGGCACCCATGAGCACCGCCACCCCAACGAATATGCTAAAGAAGGCCATAAAGTTGATGACCCATCCTATTTTGCCCAGTATATCCTCCAAAAGACTTAATATTCGTTTTAAATCCAGGATGGAAACATTCGGGAATTGACGTACCAATTGCTGTTGAAGCTTGGCCGAACCCATATCGTCGGATGTTCTGGTCGTCATTACCCCAAATTGTGGAGCATTTTCGAGCACCCCCGATGGAAAAACAATGGAAAAATTGGGCTGCAATCTACTCCAGTCCACCTCACGGATACTTTGCACAACCGTATTCATGATCCTACCCTGTACATTGAAGGAAACAGGATCACCTATGGTGACTTTGGCCATGTTGGCAAAATCGCTGCTCACAGAAATGGGTACATTGGAATCTGTATCCACCGTACTTACCCAATCTCCTTCTAAAAGACGTTCGGAATTGATCAGGCTATCCCGATAGGTTACTCTGAACTCATGATTCAATATCCATCTTCCCACCTGTGATGTGGTATCTTTTCTGATATCTTCCACATGTTCCCCGTTTAAGGTTTCTACCCGCATGGTAACAATCGGAATTTTGTCAATAACTGGATATCCAGCTTCTTTGATGGTATTGGACACCCCATCCACCTGTTGGTTCTGGATATCCATCAAAATCATATTGGCACTGTTGGCACTATCCTCAATGGCCGCTTTTTCCAAGAGCATATCCTTGGTAAAGTAAAGCGTACTGATCAGAAACGTTCCTATACCAATGGCCAACACCAATACCAGGGTCTGATTTTGGGGACGGAATAAATTCTTCAGGCTCTGGCGAGCAATGAAACTCCATGAATACGGGAAAAACTTTTTCAACATGGCCATAAAGAATCGGGCCACAGCGGTCAAAATCAAAAAGACGACCAATAATCCTATCACAAAAAACAGAGAGCGCATAATGTCTCCCAAAAGCCAAAATGAAAAGCAAAATACAAACAGAACAATGCCCAAACCAACGGCTGTTGTTGCCCATTTGGAACGGGACTGTTTTTCCTGTACTACGCGCAAAGCCTGTAAGGGGGAAACGTACAATGTTTTCATTAAGGGATAAAGCGCAAAAAGTATGGACATGGCCAATCCCAAAGACAACCCCAGTACAATACTCTGTAAAGACAAAGTGACATCGACGTCTACGGGCAACAAATCACCCAACAATATGGGGAACAATTGCTGCAGCCCATAACCAATGGCCGTTCCCAGCAAACCGCCCACAATGCCCATGCAGGCTATTTGAATAAAGAAAATAAGGTAACTCTGCCGTTTTGAAGCTCCCAAACATTTAAGCACGGCGATGGATTTTATCTTCATTTGGACATAAATCCCCATACCGCTCGCGATACCTACGCAGCCCAAGAGCAGGGCTATGAACCCTACAAGGTTGAGGAACTTTCCGAAGTTTTCGTACCGTCGACCCAATCGGCGGGCTTCGGACAGGTGCGTATCCAAATCGGCCTCTTCGGCATCGAGCACGGGATCTACCTGCTCATCCAATAGTGCCATATCCTCGTTTGCATCGGCCTTAAAGTAATATTTGTACTCGATACGACTTCCTGTTTGCACCAGACCTGTCGATTCTATGAATTCGAAAGGAATCAAAATCGGAGGTGCTATGGCTCCAAAAACCGAGGTGCTCCCTGGGACTGCTTCCAATTCGCCCGCTATGGGCAAGGTAACGGCTCCCAATTTTATACTATCTCCGACCTTTAGGTTGAGTTGAAGCATGGTGGTGGCATCAACAAGGGCTCCACCATGTCTAAAGTCATTAGTTGCCGATTCGGGCTCGGTTCCCAATTCGCCATAGAACGGAAAACCACCTTCCACACCCCTGACCTCCATGAGTTTGGTTCCATCGTTACCAGGAAAAGCGGCCATGGACATAAAATTGATTTCCCGCGCATCCGCGCCACCCAAAGAGTCCATAATACCCATCACCTTATCGTTGACGGGTTTATCACTTTCGATGACATAATCGGCTCCCAACAGTGCTTTAGACTGCGATGCAATATTATCCTTGAGCAAGCCGCTAAAGGAATGTACACTCACCACTGCGGCCACACCCAAGGTTATGGAAAAAACAAATAGTAAAAGTTTACCATAGCTTGCCTTACCATCGCGCCAGGCCATTTTTAGCAACCAAGAAAATCCAGCGTTGTTCCTTTCCATATTATCCAACAGTTTCCTCGATTTTGCCCGATCGTAGGCGAATGCTCTTATCCGTTTTTTGAGCCAATTCCAGATCGTGGGTCACGATTACGAGTGCCGTGCCCTGCTCTTTGTTGAGTTCAAAAAGCAAATCCTCTATTTTGGTTCCCGTTTCATCGTCCAGGTTTCCTGTAGGCTCATCCGCAAAAAGAATGGAAGGTTTATTGGCAAAGGCACGGGCCAAAGCCACACGTTGTTGCTCACCACCCGATAGTTGGGACGGGTAATGCCCTTCCCTATTTTCCAGACCTACCTTGGCCAAGAGTTCCTTTCCGTGGGCCGTTGCTTTTTTTACACCTCGCAGTTCCAAGGGAACAATCACATTTTCCAAAGCCGTCAAAGTGGGCAATAATTGAAAGTCCTGAAATACAAACCCAACATTCTCGTTCCTCAAACGTGCTCTTCCATCTTCATCCAAGCCGAACAGATTCTGGTCGCAAAGCCATATTTCACCTTCGTCGGTAGTATCCAATCCTGCACAGAGTCCCAATAAGGTGGTTTTACCACTTCCCGAGGGGCCCACAATTGCAAAACTTTCTCCACTTTTCACTTCAAAAGAAACATTATTGAGCACATTAAGATCATGTTCACCGCTCCGATAGGTTTTAGAGAGGTGCTGAACTTTTAATATCTTTGACATATCACGCTTTTGGTTAAAACTCTCAAAATACTAAAATTGATTATGACCAAGAAAATCCCAAGCTTCCGTTTGCCGTTAATGTTTTGTTATTTTTTGACCCTTTTGCTAGTTGGTTGCGGTGAAAAGAGCTCAAAAAAAGAAGCTACCGAAGTATCGACCACCGAACAAACCGAAGTAACGGAGACAACCGACCCATCTAAAAAAATACTGTTTTTTGGGGATAGCCTAACAGCAGGATATGGACTTGAAGTGAGCGAAGCATTCCCTGCTTTGATCCAACAAAAAATAGATTCACTAGGTTTGGGGTATTCCGTGATAAATGCCGGATTGAGCGGAGAAACCACCGCTAGTGGAAAAAACAGATTGGAATGGGTTTTGGAGGACGATGTTGACATCATTATCATTGAACTGGGTGCCAATGACGGGCTCCGAGGTGTTCCCTTGAGCGAAACAGAACAGAACCTGCAAAGCATGGTGGATACGGTACAAAGCAAATTGCCCGAGGCCAAAATTATCCTGGCCGGCATGAAGATCCCGCCGAACATGGGGCCGGAATACACTACGAAATTTGAAAGCATTTTTCCAGAATTGGCCGCTTCAGAAGACATTGAATTGATTCCTTTCCTGCTAGAAAATGTTGCAGGAATCCCTGAACTCAACCAAGGTGATGGCATCCACCCGACGGTTGAAGGACAGAAATTGGTTGCCAATAATGTTTGGGAAGTATTAAAACCCATGCTTTAAAGGAACCGAATTGAATACTTCAAGACCATTGAACATGGAGTAAAATCGATTTTTCCATAAAAGAAAGCTTATTTTAAAAACAATATTGTGGGAATTCCCCTGTTTTGATATTTTTATTTGATTTTCAAAACATTCCCCAAGATGACGTTAAGCCAATCCATCTTTCACAATACCTCCATCCCATTTGCAATTCTAGATGCACAACAGTGCTTCGTTGATTTTTCCAAACAATGGTTAAGTCAGTTCGACCTAAATCCAGAAATAGAGGGTAAAGACTTTTTAAATGAGATGCCCGAACTGCCCGAAGAACTAAAACTGGACATCAAGTATTGTTTGGAAGGTATTGAACATCGGTCGGATTCCAAAAGATTGATCTTGGCCAATGGTGATTCGGTTTGGTACGATTGGAAAATAAGCAGTATACATGAAAATGATGTTGCCTCACCGAGTGTTCTGATTATTTTAGAGGATATCACCGATAAACGAAGGGAGGAGGAACTTATGATCAGGTCACAAGAAGTCGCCAGAATCGGTGGCTGGGAGATGGATTTGGTCAAGAACAGCCTTTACTGGTCAAAAATCACCAAAGAAATCCATGAAGTTCCAGAAGATTATGTTCCCGATATAGAAAGGGCTATTTCCTTTTACAAAGAAGGTCAAAGCAGGGACACCATTACCCATTTGGTACAAAACGCGATAGATTTTGGAAAGCCTTGGGAAACAGAATTGGAAATCATCACTAAAAATGGCAAAGAACTATGGGTGCGTGCCATTGGAGAGCCCGAAATGGTCAACGGAAAATGTGTTAGAATCGTAGGGACATTTCAGGATATTGACAGAAGAAAAAGAATAGAGCTTGGATTTAAAGTGGTAAGTGAAAGGTTGTCCTTGGCCACCAAAACAGTAGGTATTGGTATCTGGGAATACAATATTCCCGACAATCAGGTGTATTGGGATGAAAACATGTACTTGTTGTATGGTATTCAAGAGGCTGACTTTGATGGCGTGTTGGAAGCGTGGCAGGCCTGTGTACACCCCGACGACATTGAACGAACCTCTATCGAGGTGAATAATGCCATTTCGGGAATCAAGAATTTCGACACCATTTTTAGGGTAATTTGGCCCAATGGTGACATACGCTGGATCAAGGCTGGAGCTACCATTCTTTGGGATGGAGATGAAAATGCCCTTAAAATGATCGGAATCAATGAAGATATCACCGATTTAAAAACAACGGAATTAGAATTGCTCAAAAGTGAAGAATCACTTCAAGGCACTCTGGAAAATTCATCAATTGGAATGGCACTGGTGGGCAAAGATGGAAGCTTTATTAATGTAAACCCAAGTCTCTGTGAAAGTTTGGGGTATTCCAAGGAAGAGCTTTTAAATATGACTTTTCAAGAAATCACCCACCCGGAAGATCTTGAAATTGATCTCTCCCATTTACGAGAACTCATAGAGGGCAAAAGAAGCACTTATCAGATTGAAAAAAGATATTTTAATAAAAACGGGGAGATCGTTTATATCATATTAACCGTTACTGCTGCGAGAAATATAGACGGCAACATTTCACATTTCATTTCTCAAATTGTGGATATTTCCGCAAGAATAAAAGCGGAAAAAAAATTAAAGGGGCTCTTGGAGCTATCCACCAGCCAAAACAATAGTTTGTTGAACTTTGCACACATTGTATCACATAACCTAAGGTCCCACGCTGCCAACCTCACTATGATCAGTAGCTTTTTAAACGATGAAACACTTGGGGAGGCCGAAAAAAACGATAGTTTGGGTATGTTGAACAGAGCATCCGATGGACTAAATGAAACCATTGCCCATTTAAATGAGGTGGTACAGGTAAAGCTGGAAACAGATAAAAAACTAAAATCAATACAGCTTCCCTACATTGTGCAAAAAGTTCTAATGGATATTCAGGCCTTAATCGATAAAAATGATCTGCAAATAAGTGTTGATGTTCCCAAACAACTAGAGGTAAAAGGGGTTTTGGCATATCTGGAAAGTGTTGTACTGAATTTGGTATCCAACGCGATCAAGTATAGGGACCCCGAGAAAAGAAAATCGACCATACATATAAAAGCATGGGAAGAAGGCCAAAATGTTGTCTTGGAGGTAGCCGACAACGGACTGGGCATTGACCTTGATAAATATGGCAAAAAACTCTTTGGAATGTACAAAACCTTCCATAGGAATAAAGATGCCCGTGGCATTGGCCTATTTATAACCAAAAACCAAATTGAATCCATGGGAGGACAAATATCCGTGGATAGTTTGCCCATGAAAGGAACAACATTTAAAGTAGTGTTATTAAAAGGGTAGCGTCTCGCTGTAAAGCTTATTTTTTGAAACGGTAGAGATAAGGAGCCCTATTCTGAGCTCCGGTAAATTTCTTACCCAGCCTTTCCAAAACATTAAGGCCAAGTATTTTCTTTTGAAAGTTGTTCATGGGGAACTCCCTGTCGTAAACAGCTTCATAAAGCTCCTTTACCTCGCGCATGGTAAATTCTTCGGGGAGCAGGTTGAACCCAATTAGTTTTTCATCAAGATTTTGACGCAGTGCCTTGTGTGCCGCAGCAACGATTTTATTGTGATCGTGGGTCATGTTCGGGAGCTCATCAATACTTACCCATTTCAAAAATTCCTCGAACTCCCCTATCCTCGGCTCCACCTTATTCAAATCAACCAAAGCATAGTAACCAATGCAAACAAAACGGCTGGTTACCCAATCTATGGCCTCATCATCAAATCTGTTGGAATCAAAATTGCGCAGCCCCGCTCTCACCAAATCCCTAAACTCGCTTCCAATAATCCTGTCCGGACCACCAAAAGCCCTAAACTGTTCCAAATAAATATTGTCCAATCCTGTTCGCTCTCTTAAAATTCGAGAGGCTGCCTCGTCGATACTCTCGGTCTGTAAAATATATCCTCCTGGAAGGCTCCATAAATTCTCTCCATAACTTAATTTGGAAATCAAAACCTTCAATTCTTTGTTCTTATAACCAAAAATCACACAGTCAATTGAAAGCTGTGCTATGTAATCTTCTATGTTAAACTTACCCATAATCCTTCAGTTAATGCAGACAACATGATACAAAGTAAACATTAGTTTCCAGGCATATTATATTGGTAAAGTTAAGAATTCATTTCTATTATCTTTAATTTAGAAAATAAAATGTATATTTATCCGGCACACCAAAACTAAACTATCATGAAGATATTTTGTCAACTTCAGCATTGCTTTTTTCACCATATAAAGCAGTTGTCACAAAAATATACCCTGTTTATTATTGGGGCACTTTTAAGTTCTTCTTTGTTTTCTCAACAGCAAGATTCTCTAGCAATCATCCAACTATTGGAAAAAGAAGGGCTCACATGGCGTATGGGTGACAAACAAGCCCATGCAGACTGTTGGCAGGCGCAACCCTATAGCCGTATTTTAGTTTCCACCGCGGACGGACGCACCCTAGACATTCCTACCGAAACGATTATTGATCCACCGTCGAGCATGCTGGGAAACGGAGGATTCGCTTTCCATTCCAACCATAAAATGAAAATTGGTGATAATACCGCTTGGGTCGCCCATGACGAAGTTTCGGTTGACACTAATGGTAAAGAAACCCTTTCGCACGAAATTCGTTTACTGGATAAAATTGATGGTAATTGGAAATTGGTAGGACAATCCCTCCATTTCTATAATCATCCCCCGGAAAATAAAATTGATACCACTAGCTATATTCAAACTGTGGATATAGCATCGGGTAGAATTGAGACCGTGCTCAGTATTGATGAGCATTTTGAAGCTCCCAACTGGCACCCTGACAATTACCTGATCGTGAACAGTATGGGGAAATTGTACACTTTGGATTTAAAAACCAAGGATTTAGAGCTACTAAATACCGATTTTGCGGACCAGAGCAATAACGACCATGGTATTTCCCCCGACAATAAATGGTTGGCCATAAGCCATAACGATGTGACAGACCCGTCGCCCAAAGCCTACAAATCGGCCATTTATGTCTTACCCATAGAAGGTGGGAAACCTAGAAGGGTGACATCGGAAGTGATGTCCTTTTGGCATGGTTGGTCACCCGACGGAAAACGTTTGGCTTATTGCGCGGAGCGCAACGGAAATTATGATGTATATACCATAAGTGTGGATGGAGGAAAGGAAAAAAGGTTGACCACGGCAGAAGGTCTGGACGATGGCCCTGAATATTCGCCTGACGGAAAATATATTTATTATAACTCGTATAAATCCGGGCATATGCAAATCTGGCGCATGCGCACCAACGGAAAAAAACAGGAACAATTGACTTTTGACGAAAACTCCAATTGGTTTCCACACCCTTCCCCAGATGGTAAATGGATTGTGTATATTGCCTATACATCGGACCAAAAACAAAATCATTTGTTCGGTAAACAGGTTAAATTGAGGCTAATGAATCTAAAGACCAAGGAAATTAAGGACATAACCCCTGTTTTCTTTGGAGGACAAGGTACGATCAATGTACCATCTTGGAGTCCCGACAGTAAAAAATTGGCCTTTGTGAGTTATTCCGTCAACTAAACCATCAAAAAATCAAGTACATGAAAAGTAACAATTCAAACAAAAGAAGAAAGTTTTTACGGCAGATAGGAGCCACTACATTGGCCTCTGCGGCCACTCCCTTCGCCTCTTTTGCAGCCCAAGAAAAAGCAGAGGAGCGAATATTGCGATACGACCGGGAATTTTCCAACAACGATAAGGTAAGAATAGGGGTCATAGGGTACGGAGTTCAAGGGCATTTTGATTTGAACACTGCACTTCGTGTTCCAGGCGTTGAACTTGCTGGCATATGTGATCTGTACCAAGGCAGGTTAACAAGGGCCCAAGAAGAGTATGGAAAAGATCTATTTGTTACCAGGAGCTACAAAGAGCTCTTGGACAAAGATGATATTGATGCGGTATTGATTTGCACCACAGATGTTTGGCACTCCCGCATAACCTTGGATGCTCTTGCTAAAGGCAAGCACGTTTATTTGGAAAAACCAATGATGCACAAAATAGATGAGGGGTATCCCATGATGAAAGCTGCGGAAAAATCGGGGAAAGTATTTCAGGTGGGAAGTCAAAGGGTGAGCAGCGTTGGTTACGCCAAGGCCAAAGAGCTATTGGCCGCTGGGGAAATAGGCGATCTAAATATGGTACAAGCGGCCTGGGACAGGCAAAGTTCCATAGGGGCTTGGGAATATACTATTCCAGATGATGCGAGCCCAGAGACCACCGATTGGGACACATTTATTGAGGTAACGGATAAAATGGAATTTGATGCCAAAAAATTCTTTTGGTGGAGAGCTTTTAAAGAGTTCGGTACTGGGGTTGCAGGTGACCTCTACATCCATTTGTTGAGTGGAACCCATTTCATCACCAATTCAAAAGGGCCGGAAAATATTTACAGTACAGGACAATTTAGTTACTGGAACGATGGCCGAAACATGCCCGATGTAATGTCCGGGGTAATGCAATATCCGAAAAGTGAGGAGCACCCCGCATTTCAATTAAATCTGCGCGTCAACTTTATTAGCGGAACCGGAGGTCAGGAAATCATACAATTGATAGGTTCCGAGGGAACAATCACCATAGACCGCAACGACATTATAGTAAGTTATAGCAAAATGCCCGAAGCGCCAGGTTTTGGAGGGTATGATTCCCTCTTTACCTTTCCAGAGGAAATGCAAGATCGAATGACGGCAAATTACAATGCCAAATGGACCGAAGCACAACAAAAAAGACATCCGAAAGGTGATGTGATCTATAAAGCCCCTGAAGGATATAGCGATCACTTGGATCACTTTACCAATTTTTTTGATGCTATCCGGTCTGGAAAAGAGGTAGTGGAGGACGCCGAGTTTGGTTTTAGGGCAGCTGCTCCGGCATTAGCCTGTAACACCAGTTATTTTGATAAAAAAATCATGCACTGGGATCCCAAGAAGATGAAACTCGTATAACAAATTTCTCATTGTTTCTTTTGGAAAGCATAAGGAGGCATTAGGGTTTTCCCAATGAGGTATCTCGGATTGTTTTACCACAAATGGGATCAGCCTATTGTCTCCCCAAAAGATTCAACTTTTTCCCACACATCTCAATAAATCTCTACATTGGAAATCACGGGACTTCCAAGAGCTTCGGTTATTTCCACTTTTATTTTAGAAGTGTTGGTTCCATTCAGGGGTAAAATTCTTTTGTAGCCAATCGTTGTTTCATTGCCTACTTCTTTCCAATCATTATCAACCCAAGCATATACTTTAAACGCGACCACTCGCTGCCCAAGGGCTATATGCTCCTGAACAACTAAATAGTTTAGTTTTTGGGCCGTATCCATCTCAATTTGAAATGATGCTTCGGTTATTTCATCGTCTGTGGCCCAATAAGTGTTATCGTCTCCGTCGGTCAAGTTCAATGGGGAGAACCTTTTGTCGTTACCCCTAAATGTGCTGGCCACAACTTTTGTGGATCTGGCTAAATTATTTTGAAAAACACTGTCCAAAATCTTTCTAAAACCTTGTAATGCCTCCACATCATTTTCATGGAACAATCCCCTTGTATCCGGGGGAATATTTAAAAGTAAGGTAGAGCCCCTTCCCACAGAGGTAAGGTAGCGCTCAAACAAATTTTCGGGGGTTCTTACCAAGCTATCCTCAGCTTTGTGGTAAAACCATCCCGGTCTTATGGATACATCAACTTCGGCGGGAATCCATTCACTCCCCCCTTTGGTACCATGTTGCAATAATTCTTCAATGCCGGATTTACCTGCATATAGCGTATCGGGGGTAATGGTATTCCAATTGGTTTTTCCAGCAATACCTCGCTCATTGCCCACCCATCGTAAACTTGGACCTGCATCGCTAAAAAATAATACTTGTGGTTGTATGGAATCGACCATTTTCAATGTTGTGGGCCAATCATAGTAATTCTCTCTATCGATTGTCCTTGTTTCTCGAGCACCTCCGTAATAACCATCACCACCATTGGCTCCATCAAACCACATTTCAAAGACAGGTCCGTAACCGGTAAAGAGTTCTTTGAGCTGATTTCGGTAATACTCAACATAAGAATCTTGCCCATAATCGGAGTGGTTCCTGTCCCAAGGAGATAGGTAAACCCCAAATTTGAGTCCATGTGCCGCGGCTGATTCCGATACTGATTTTACAATATCCCCATTACCCGATTCAAACGGACTATTCTTAATGGAATGCTCGGTATAGGCCGATGGCCATAAAGCGAACCCATCGTGATGCTTTGCTGTTAAGATAACTCCCTTGAAACCCGTATTTTTTAACACTTTCATCCATTGATCCGCATTGTATGATGTTGGGTTGAAGAGTTCCGGAGATTCATCGCCATACCCCCATTCCTTATCGGTAAAAGTGTTTATGGTGAAATGGATAAATGCATTCATTTCCATTTGGTGCCAGGCCAATTGTTCTTCAGAAGGAATGGGTCCGAGCGGTGCGGGAGGTTGGACCATGTTCTCTTTTTGACATGATACATAGGCCAAAGAAACAATTATGATAAAAGCGTAAATAAGGTTCCTCATGATAAGTGGTTTATCCAATTTGGAGCTATTTGCTCAAAGATGGCATCAAGATACTCAAATCGCTTTATTCCACCTCGTGGTTTTATGGACTGGATCTCCCAAAAACCTTTGCTGCCTCCTATCAAATTTATAATCAAAAATTAGAAGTTAGGGAAAAGGTTACTTTTGTAACAATCAAAGATCCCTAAGTTGAAAAGTGAAATTGTACAATTATTGGAAAAAGCTTTGGACCTAAATGAGGAGGAGGCCAATGCCATTACAGAATGTATTCCGATCAAAACCTATTCAAGGGGCCAGATGTTGCTCCGAGAAGGACAGGTCTCCAATGAATCTTACTTCAATATTTCTGGGTTGGTAAGGAAGTACTACCTGGTGGATGGTGAAGAAAAAACGACAGACTTTTACGCGGAACAAGATGCTATTTCATCCTTGCGAAGTTATCACCTTAAAATACCTTCAAATCATTATTTGGAATGTATAGAAGATTGTAAGTTGGCTATTTTGTCTCGAGAGAAAGAACAGGAACTTTTTAAAAGGGTCTCGGGTTTTGAAACCCTCTGCCGGGTTTCTGTAGAAGAAGAACTTGGAACACACCAAGACAAACTCGCCCAGTTTATGATTTCCTCCCCAGAACAAAGGTATGTTTCACTTATGGAAAACAGGCCAGAACTACTGCAACGGGTACCACAGTATCACTTGGCCAGTTATTTGGGCGTGAAACCGGAATCTTTGAGCAGGATTAGAAAGCGTATTGCAAGAAAGTGAAAAGCAACAGGTTCTTTATTGAGCTTTTTTTAATCCCTTTATTAACAACCATATAGTAAAGGAAAATTCCCCTACTACCCCGAACAGTACCACCATTAATTCAAAAAATTGGTCATAGTCAGTGTAACCGGGCAATACCAGTTTTGCTGAACAACTCACCAAATACCCCAAAGCTGCCAAAAGCAATAAATAGCCAATACTTTTTGGAATTATAGTGGACTTGACGGACAAATACCCCAAAAACGCAAGGTGAACTCCAAAAAATAACAATCCAAGCGTCCATACCCCATCAAATCTTTCCAGTGAATGCATAATGCAGTCCTCCAGGTTTACCCCCATACCAATAGGATTAACCGTTATTAGGTAAATCCTTATCAAACTTATCAGAGCAATGCCGAAACCAATGGCATGTAACATTCGAAACACGGAGGCCACTATCGTTAGTTTTCGGTTTGTCTGCTTAGTTAAAGGATACAAGGAAAACACAAGGACTACATCAAAAATAAGCATATCCAAAAAAGCTAAAATGCCACTTCCCAATCTCGTGCGTTGTCCTATGAAGTTGGCAACGGTCACATCAACATTATCGGGTACAACCATAGTTTCTAAAATGGAAAAATTGGCGTAAAACCCCGTTATGAAAATCATAAGGTAACTTAAACCCGATATCACTAATGCTTTTCTAAGATCCATGATATTCCTTTTTGATTTAAAAAATGTATGTAAAGGTAGATCGAATTGATTTTCAATATATTGACTTTGGTTAAGAAGCACTTTAAAAATAAAAAGTTACTTGTTGACATGAACATTAATTGGCCACAAAGTCTTTCGTCCATTAACTTTTATTAATTTTCTGAATCAATTTCTGGGTTTTGGATATAAAGGAAATACTGTTATCACATTTAAGGGAAACTATTGTTTTAAATACCGAAGAGGAATCCATAGTGCTTGATAGTTATACGGAAAGGCACCTTAAAAAGAAAGAGGTCTTGCTTTTTGCCGGGGAAGTGTCCAACCACATGCGGTTTATTGCTGAGGGCAGTTTACGAGCTTACCATATGGATGAAGAGGCCAAGGAGCATATTGTACAATTTGGTATTGAAGGCTGGTGGGTAAACGACCTCTACAGTTATTTAACGGAAACTCCCGCTAAACAATTTGTGCAGGCTATAGAACCAACCATTGTGTTGCAAATACACCGAGACACACTGAACAAACTTTATGAAAAAGTTCCCGCCATTGAACGATTCTATAGATTAAAGTTTGAAAAGGCCTATGTTGCCTTACAGGACCGTACCATTAACTCTATGAGCAAATCGGCCGAAGAGCGCTATTTGGAATTTAGGTCAAAGTATAGGAGCATTGAGCAGCGTGTTCCACAATACATGGTTGCTTCCTATTTGGGCATCACCCCAGAGTTTTTGAGCGCCCTTCGAAAAAAGATCAAGTAATACCCTTTCTTAATACACCTTAAGATTAACGGTTTTTCCCTGTAATAGGTTTGCGTTGACATACAAATCAGCGCATTATGAAAAAAATTATTGCATTTACCGGAAGTACCAGTCACCATTCCATAAACCGAAAACTCCTAAAATATATTATAAGGGAATTCCCGAACGATGGAATAGAATTTCTTGATCTTAAGGAGTACGACATTCCAATCTACAGTACTGAAATTGAGAAAAAAGGAATTCCGATTTGGACCAAAGAACTTTTTCAAACTTTTGCCTCAGCAGATGGATTTATTTTAGCTTCTCCTGAGCATAATGGACTTCCATCCGCTTTTTTAAAAAACCATATCGACTGGCTTTCAAGAGTAGACCAACGCTTTTTGCAAGACAAGCCGATTTTATTGTTGAGCACTTCACCAGGGGCCACCGGAGGTAAATCGCATTTAGAAATTTTGGGAAAATTGGTCCAGCGATGGGGCGGTGAACTGGTGGGCCAATTTTCTTTGGGCGACTTTTATCGAAATTTTGACTGCCACACCAATACGCTCTGTAAATCAAAAGATGAACAGTCGTTGAAACAGTTAATCGAATCCCTTTTGAATTATCAAAAACAACCAAAGGAGAGTTATAGGACCCAAAGGGAAATTGAACTTTTCCTGAGCAAAATTGTGGACCAATATAAAAACAAAGGTTACTTATAAAATTGAAACCATGAACAAAGCAATTATTAATCACTTATTCGAGTTTTGGACCCAAATAGGAAAGCAAGGTGGATTCCTAACCAAGGAAAATGGTCTTTTGTTTACAAACCCTTTAAACAACTCATGGCCAAGTAAGGTTTTTGATATTGATCATGAAAAACTGGACATTGATGACCTACGTAGAAAAATCGGTTTTGGAGCGATACCGAATTCGATTGCAACCTATGAGGACGATACCATAAAAACCATTCTGGAATCCCATCAATTTAGACGCTCTTCCAAAATCAAGGCGATGGCTTTGGATACTTTCGGAGTCCTCTTTGAGGATATAAATGAAACCGAGTTTATAACTGTAAGCACTAATGACGAAGCTAAAACATTTGCAGATGTCGCCTCCGAATCTTTTGGCTACCCTGTTAAAGCATCCACCATCATCCCATTAATTGACAAGCCTTCATTCAAAATCATTTTGGGAAAACACGATAAGGGTATCCCCACATGCGGTATGGTCTATATTGATGAAAATGGCGTTGCCGGTATACACATGATCGGCACTAAAGGAGCCTATAGAGGATTGGGGCTTGGAAAAAAAATGACCCAATTCTTGATCAATCAATCCATAAAAGCCCAGAGCAGGAAGGTCTTTCTTGTTGCATCTGAAGCCGGGGAAAGAATATACACTAAAATGGGATTCACCTCCCATGGGTTTTTGGAGAGTTATTCCTTACCTTTAGAATAACACCACACACCCCCATTTCTTTGACTTTTAGAAGATATCTTACAGTTTTAGGAAATAAAAAACACTCAGTATGTATGCGGTAATATATCAGTTTGATGTTGTCCCTGGTCTTGAAAAAGACTTTGAGAGAACATGGCAGCTTGCAACAGAGTCGTTTATAGCACATGCCGGAGGGCTTGGCTCCAGGCTCCATAAAAATGAGGCGGGCAGCTATATAGCCTATGCCCAATGGCCAAACAAGAATTGCTGGGAGTCCGCTAGACAAAAATTGCCGAAAACAGCTCTAGAAAACCTGCAACGGATGAATGAGTATTGTGAGGGAATTACAGTACTGTTCAATATGGAAGTGAAAAAAGATTTACTGTTGTAAAAATATCAATTCAACCTTTTTGCAGGTCTTAGGTAAGTCAATACTACCAGTAAAATAATCTGAATTGCCAGTACAATTATTTTGGGATTGATTTCCTGATAGTTTACAAAAAGTGCAGCATGCATGGCTATATAAATCCACAACAGGTAGAATCCCCATTTGCCACGCGCTATAATACCTACCGCCCCTGCTGTTAGCAAAATACCCATTACCAGGATATAGGCAAAATATCCTGAAGTAGTAAAAGGGACCAACTGTTTACTTGAACGAGCATTTATAAATTTTTCAACCTCTAAAGTAGCGTCATTAAGCTCTTCAAAACTTATTATTTCCGATGTTTGAGCAAGCAATACGGTACCGACACCAATTCGAATAATCCCATATCCCAGTAATAGAATCAATATTATAAGTCCTATTTTATTTTTCATTTTTGATTGATTGATTTTTAGATTTCGTTTTATTAATTATTCCTTCAAAAGGCTACCAATACTCGGTAATCCTATAAATTTTTCCATCCTTAAACTCAAAAAGAGCCATTTGGGCCTCTCCCTCCACTATTTTGTCTTCCTCTTTTTTTATGAAACGTTTGCTGACGGCAATGGCATTCAGCCCAACAATTTTATTTTCCATTTTGATATCGACCACACTGCCATCATAACCACCATTGTTCTGGTTGCGTATGTAACCGTTGTATAGATCTTCCCTGGTGTATACTCCTCCATATTGGGGATGCACATAAGTAAAATCGTTGGTAAACAGTTCAAAGATATTGTCAACGTCTTCTGGAGTCGAGTCTGCTTGAAAAACCTTTAGGTTTAATTTGTAGTATTGATCCAATATAAGATTTAAGGGATCTTTATTTGTATGTGATGGATCCTGAGCATTGATTTGATTAAAAGTAATACTCAATAATAATATGCCTTGGATGTATTTAAGCTTCATTTCTCTATTGTTTTTTGGTCAAGTGTTGGATTGCATTCTTTTTTTTGGTCAACAAGCTTTCTGAATTCGGATACTTTTTCAACAAAAGATCATATAGTTCAATTGCTTCCTGAAACCGATTGTTTTTTTCATAAAATGTGGCTATTTGGGATACGGCATAGTCCCTATTTTCTATCAACTCTTGTATAAATACATCTTTATCCATGGAATTCAACAAGGTTTCAAAATGATAAAAATCATCGGCCCGCATAGCACTGCGAACAATGGTAAAACGCGACCATAGCGAAAGATTAGGTTCAAACCCATAGCGCTTGGCCCTTTCCCGAGCATGATTCAAAGCATACGCCATACCTCCCGCATTGATAAATTTTATCAGGTTGTTCGTTTCAAACTCCTGATAATATTTAAAATAGTCCCGCAATCCATGGTACAAGGTGGGATACCCTGTGGAACGGTGTTCTTCCAGTTCAAACTCAAAATATTTCCAGTCAAGCCCATCAATGGGGTTCGATGTCAGTTTTCTGTTCAATTTTTCAGTACTGTGCATCACATCATACTCATCGGGGCTTACCGCAAAATAAAGCTGGGTTTCCATGTTGGATGAAGTGTCCAAATCATCAATAGCATCAAAAATCGGGAATGGACTGGCCATCAAATAGGCATTAAAAAGTGTAGGGTGGTCCATCATCATATGAAAAACAAAGCTTCCGCCATATTCCCAACCAAAAAGCAGGTTTTCTCCCTTGGTTCTGAAGTTTTCGTTCACATAGGGCATCAATTCATCTTTTAAAAAGCCCTTGAAATTTTCCTTTTCCTTCCCAAAATGCCCAAACCTGTTGGGATAACTATTGTTAATCCCCACAATAATAAATTCGGGGGCCAGTTTAAATTGTTGGAACGATTGGCTGAGGCTGACCACGTGTAAAAAGAAACGTTGCCCATCCAACACATAAACCACGGGGTATGTTTTGTCAGAATCTTGATAGTCTGGCGGCAAATAAATCTGAACTCCCCGCTCTTCATTCAATATTTTAGAGGAAAGAAGGTGGTTGGTGCCGACTACATTCGGAATACCCTCCGATTGAGCTTGTACACCAAAAAACATCAAAACAATCGCAATGGTCGCCGTTATTACTTTCATTTTCATAGTAGAAGATTATACCATGGTTTTGTTACAATAGGTCGCTTTCTCAAAATCCCTGATGTTTATCGAAATAATAGGAACTTCGGGGAACATACCTTTGAGTTCAGAAACAATTCGCTTTGATAAATTGGCCTTTTGTTGAGTAGTTCTCCCTTCCATGATGTTTCCAAAAATGTGGATGAAGTCATCCTTTGCATTCCCAACCATATAGTGTTCAAAGGGATTGATTCGCACCTTGATATCATTAGGGTCAAAAAGACCTGTGGATTT
Organism: [Muricauda] lutisoli (nom. illeg.); assembly: GCF_017313105.1. GTDB lineage: Bacteria > Bacteroidota > Bacteroidia > Flavobacteriales > Flavobacteriaceae > Flagellimonas > Flagellimonas lutisoli. Next base: position 1,512,505 of record NZ_JAFLND010000001.1, read on the forward strand.
AGCGGTATCATAAACCAATTGCATTATCGATTCCGGGGATTGAGATTTAATGACCGTATTGGAACAGTCCAGCACAAAATGTGGCATAGGTATTTTAATTTATTTGAGTTTTCAATGATTTAGCGATTCAACTTCTTTTAAAAAGCTGTCCAATTGGTCTCGACCCAACCACTCCCCTTTCAACAGTACACCTTCAATCGTTTTGGTGTTTTTAATATCTTCCAACGGGTTTTTGTTCAACAGGACCAAATTGGCATTTTTTCCTTCGGTAATAGTACCCTCCGTAGCAATAGAACCCAAATATCGGGCAGGTGTCAATGCACTGGCCTTAAGTATTTCGTAGGGAGATAGACCAGCTTCTTGAAGAAATTGAAATTCTTCGTGCAAGGAAAATCCGGGTACCACAAAACCAAAAGTATCGCTTCCGGTCATCATGGGAACATCTTTTTTTGCCAACATTTTGGTAAAATTCTTCATCCATTCAAAGTAACCTTCCAACAATGGCAATGCATCCATTCCGTTGATCACCTTACCTTTTAAATTTTGACGATAGGGATTATCGTCCGATGCCCAATACCCATGATCTCCGTTCAGCATATATGTTGCGACTTCTTTTTCCTTAAGTTTTGCAAAGCTATTGTCGTCCAAACATTTTACGATCATATCAAAAACCACCAAGGTCGGTACAATGACAATTCCGCTGTTTTTAATCTGCTCTACGGCATTTTTCAGGAATAGACTATCCCTTCTTTGTTCATCACCGAACAAATACACAAACTCCTCTACATGTTCAATGGATTTCATCCGAAGCGAATACTCCAAGTCCATCTCACGCTGGGCATGCCCCATCACGGGAATATTATAGTCGGCTGCCCTCTCAAGAACTTTCAGATAGATATCCTTCGGAAGATTATCCGCGATTTTTATAAAGTCATATCCTTTGTTGTAATGCTGTGCTATGATGCGCTCTATATCTGCACTGGTTTTTAGATCCCCAGACTGCAAATAGGGTCCCGAAGTATAGTAATTTGGGCCCATTAATTGGTTTTTGTCTATACTATCCCTAATGGCAATATGATCTTGCCAATCGTACTCAGCCATGTTCCGTACCGTGGTAACTCCGTTGGCCAAAAGCAATTTGAAATCACGTTCAATCCCTCCTTCCTTGTTGCGCCAATGGTAATGCATTTCATGCAATCCGGGAATCAGGTATTTGCCGGAACCATCAATCTGCTTGGCCATGGGATATTCCGATGCCTTTGACACGTCTTCAATACGAAGTATCTTTCCATTCCCAACAACCACCCTCTGATTGCGGAGAAGGATGTTCTCGTATACTGGAATTATATTGACATTCTCGATGGAAAGCGTATCGGTTTGGGCAAAACCGGCCGTAAGTCCGAATATGATCAGGGTTAAATTGATGATTGTTGTTTTCATGATTTTAATTGATTGATGATGAATTGATTTTTTTGAACCACAGGTTTTTTACCCTACCTGTGGATATATGGAGACCGATTACTTCTCCTTTTTGATTACGTGACATCTTGATGCTTTCCAGAGGCCAGGAACTTTTGAACACATCAGGTCCCTCTACTTCCATTGTAAATTCTCCATGGCGCCCGTGGGAACATTTTAAGGTATCGCCTTCTAAGTAAAATGTATAATGGGCATCTATTTCCGGACTATAAAATGTACCTGTGCAATCAGTCAGCTCCATGGAACTTTCCTGTTGCCTTATTTCATTTTGATGCGCTGAACGAACAAACGGTTGCATTTTTCCCCTGGTTTCTGATAGTAAAACACCTGCAATGTCATCGGCCCGCTCTCCAAATGGTGCATTGGAAAAATTGGTCGATACAACAATGCTCAATTCTTCTTCGGGATATGTACAAAGGAAAGTCCGATATCCCCCTACAACACCAGCATGCTGTATCCGTTTTTTACCGAACATTTCATCGATATAAACACCATAGGCATAGTTGATAGGGTCGCCATTGGTTAAACCGCCCAATGTTTGAAGAATGGCAAAAGATTGTTCCCATCCAGCTTTGGGGTTATAAAAGTTATGGGCCCACTTTAATAAATCCTCAGCAGTGGAATACATATTTCCCGCACCGGTATAGGCCCAATAGGCCTGCGCCATTTCAAAAACCTTATCGTGGCTATGGTAGTACGATGTGGCTCTGTTGGAGACAATGTGCTGATTATTATCCTCCACATAGGTTCGCTTTAGTTGTAGCGGTTCAAAAACATTGTTTTGCATCCATACTTTGAAATCCTCTCCCGTAACTTTTTCAATAATTTCGGCCAGCACAACATATCCCGTGTTGGAATACATAAACTTTTCGCCTGGTTTAAAATTCAAATCCGTTTGCATTTGTAGCAACCTTACTACATCCCCATTGGTTCTATAGTCATCGCCCCGCCAACCGGCAAGTGCCATTAATTCGTGAAAGTCCCTTAATCCACTTGTATGCTGCAATACATGTTTTAGGGTAATGGGATTACTGAAAATTGGAAACTCAGGGAAATACTTTTGAACCTTATCATCAACAGACAATAGTCCTTTTTGTTGAAGAAGCACAATCCCCATTGCCGTGAATTGTTTTGATATGGATCCAATATTGAACAAGGTGGACCTGTTATTGGGAACCTTATATTCCAAGCTGGCATTCCCAAAAGCGTTTAAGTATGTAATCTCTCCGGATTTCATAACCCCCACTACTCCACCGGGGTGATTGTCCAGATTCCAATCATTGAAAAATGCATCAATCCGGCTTTCCTCTTTGATGTCGGTCTGACCAAAACCAAATATGGGACAAACCAACATGACCCAAATGAATAGGTGCTGACACCCAAGAACTTGCATCAACTTGTATGTACTATGTGAATCCTTCATAATTCAACAAAACTATTTTGTGGCAATGTGTTGTCCATTGACTTTAGTTAAGAAATTCGATTTATCTGATTGACCAGAAATCAAAATTAGACCTATGCCCTTTCCTATTTCTTAATGTACTTTAAGATTTCTCGAAAGCTTTCCACCTAGTTTTGTGACATCAAAAAGAGAAGTCATGAACCAGTATATCAACATTTTATTGGCTTTTATCGGCGGCGTGTTTTTGGCCATGCAGGGGGGATTGAACGCACAACTTGGTGTTCAGCTCAAAAATCCGCTATTAGCTTCACTGACGGCCTTCTTTTTTAGCATGCTCTTCGCATTGTTGGCCGTTGTGCTAAGTGTCAAAAACATACCAAAGACATCTCTTTTGCTCAGTATTCCCAAGCATTTATGGTTCACCGGAGCCTTGTTCAGTGTCATCGGAATAGGGCTTTATTACTATACCATTCCCAAACTGGGCATATCCACCATGATTTCCTTGGGATTGTTCGGACAACTCATTTTTTCGGCAATAGCTGGGCATTACGGATGGTTTGGGCTGCCCGAAGAACCGATGGTGGTCAAAAAAGTATTGGGCCTATTGGCCATGACCCTTGGCATTTTATTGATCAATAAAAGCTAGAAAGAAGTAACGGATAAAATAATTTAAAAACGAAGACTATGGAATTATTGGAAAACTTGAAATGGCGTTATGCGACTAAAAAGTTTGATTCATCCAAATCTATCAACAAAGATGATTTGGAAAAACTAAAGCAGGCCGTACAACTATCGGTATCATCTTACGGCCTACAACTGTACAAGGTTTTAATCATACAAAACAAAGAGTTGAAAAAGGAACTACGGGAAGCCGCTTGGAACCAGTCCCAATTGACGGATGCCTCACATATTTTTGTGTTCTGCAATTATACGGAAAGAGACAACCGAGACATTGATGCTTTTATCGAAGCAACCTCCAAAATACAAAATACTCCATTGGAAAAATTAGAGGGGTACGGAGATTTTATTAAAACGAGTCTCTCCTCAAAGCCTATTAAAGAGTGGCAAAACTGGTCGGAAAAACAAACCTACTTGGCACTTTCCAATCTTTTGACAGCATGTGCGGAACTTAAAATCGATTCCTGCCCAATGGAAGGATTTGAGCAAGAAAAATTCAACTCCATTTTAGGTCTTGATCAAAAAGGGTTGAATGCGGCAGTAATAGCTCCGGTCGGGTATCGATCCGAAGAAGACCATACACAATTCAGAAAAAAAGTTCGTAAGCCCAAAGAAATATTGTTCGAGGAAATTTAACAATGTGTTTATCCTGGATGGAATCCCGAGTTAAAGAAAAATGTAACCTATCCTGGAGTTTGTTCGTCAAAACCTTAAATCAAAAAACAAATCAATTTATGAGACTGTTATTCTTATTGACCCTAATACTTAGTACTTATTCCTGTGGAACAAGCAAAGGCATATCCTCGGAAAACACGGGCAAATTCAAGGACCAACACCCAGAATTTTCATCTCGATTTCAAAGCAAGGCAATAGAAATCTATCAGGAAAAAGAGCTGTACGGGGATTTCATATTTGCGGTGGTCGACGAAAATGGCTTAGCATATTCATTTGCACTGAACAGGGAAATTCTAGATGGTGAAGCATCATCTTTGGACAACGATGCTCCTTTATATATTGCATCAAGTACAAAATCCTTCACAGGAACATTGCTCAAAATTTTAGAGCAAAAAAATGTATTGGATTTGAACAAATCCCTTCAAGAATATCTTCCACAACTGAATTATAGCGACAGTATTGATACCGGGAACATTTCCATTAAAAATCTTTTAAACCATACCCATGGAACCTTTAGCACCAGCATGACCTGGAAAACAGCCTTTTTAGGGTATAGCGGTGGTAACGAAGAATTAATTGAAGACCTGAACACAGATTTCCTATTCGACCCTTCCGGTAATTATCGATATTCTAATGTGGGACCGATCATAGCTGGGATGGTTGCAGAAAATGTAACGGGAAAAACATGGAAAGCGTTGATGGAGGAACATATCTTCACCCCTTTGCAAATGGAAAGCACCAGTGCCAACATCAGTGACTATGCTATTGAAAACATTCGCCCTTCATTGACTGTTACCAAAGAAAGAGGAATTGTTGAGAAAGGTATCTATAAATCGGAGATCACCATGCATGCCTCTGGAGGAATCATCTCAACCATAAACGATCTATCAAAATGGTTGGCAGCAAATATCAATCAGGATAATGTACTATTGAACAAAGGTTCATGGTCCGACCTTCACACTGCAACAACCGCTCAGGACAAAAAGTACTATACGTACCAACGGAATGGCTATAGTTTGGGTTGGGACATTGCGGAATATCAAAACAACAAGATTTTGACCCGATTTGGAGGATTGGCCGGCATTAGCTTTCATATCTCTTTTATGCCCGATAAAAAAGTAGGAATCATCGCCTTTTCAAATGATAACAGAGCATACCTATTGCCTCATTTGATGGCAAATTATGGCTATAATCTAATCAACAAGCAATCTGCGGACAGTATTCTGAATATTGAAAAAACAGGACTTGATAAAAGTTTTGAAAGGGAGGATGACATCCAATATCCTAATGATTCAGAATTGCTTATCGCCAACAATGATAACGAAAGTATTGTCGGCACCTATAAAAGCACCACAAACTGGCCCACCATTGAAATTTACAGGGAAGATGACCACTACATTTTTAATTGGGGGGTATTAAAGGGTAAAATATTCGGAAATGATAAGGGTGGTTACAGTAGCTATCTCGGGGTTTTATCAAGAAACTTTAAAATAAGCAACGACACGCTTAAAACAGGTTCCTTGGTATATGAAAAAGTGAAATCCTAGAACTTACATTGGAACATACTTTTTAATAGAGCACCCGACCATTATTGGTAGGGTGTTTTTTTGTTTGCTTAAACCTGATCAGCGTCCATATCCGAGATTTAAAAATGAACGTATCCTAAATGGGAGCTGGGTTCAAGACATCAACAAAGTCATCATTCGTTCAAATTTATCTTGATATTCAACAGCAAGTGTTTTTGTGTCTTTGGCGTACAAATCCTGTATAACAATAGGTACGCTATAAGGTAAAGTCCAAGCCCTCAGGGTATTGGCAACTACGCGCATATTATCCACGCCTGTTGAGGCATTTCCGCCGTAGGCCCAGCAAATCAAAGCTACTTTTATGTGACTCAGATAAGGTTCTTTCTCTCGAGCACTTACAATCAACCAATCCAAACAGTTTTTCATAGCGCCCGTCATTCCTCCATGGTACAGGGGACTGAACCATATATGTCTTTCACAACTGCGGAACAGCTCCACCATTTTTAATACCGATGGGGGAACGCCCTCGCTATCTTCAGAAAAAAAAGGAATGCTGTTTTCGGCCAAATTAAAAACCACTACTTCAACACCCATGCCTTGCAAGGTTGCTTTAAAATAATCAACGATGTGGTTGGCGGCATTGGATTTGGTAGAATTTGTTCCGTTAAAAACAAGTACTCTCATGTTTCCTTTTCTTGAGGGGTTTTTATACCAGGTAAAAATACCATTGCCAATTTGAAATTGGAAGCCTGTAAATTATGGAATAATAATTAAAATTAAATCCAGGACAGCAATGGCCATCCTGGATCAGTTCTAGGTCTAATCATTATTATGATATGGCCGCTAGATAACGTTTTTCCACTTCTTTCCAATTCACAAGGTTCCAAAATGCATCGATATACTCCGGTCTCTTGTTTTGATAGTTCAAGTAATATGCATGTTCCCAAACATCCAGGGCCAAAATTGGAGTTCCCTGGTCCGAAGCCGTATCCATTAATGGGTTATCCTGGTTTGGTGTAGAAGTAACTTTTAAGTTGCCGTGCGTATCAACAATCAACCAAGCCCAACCTGAACCAAAACGGGTCGCCGCAGCATTGGAGAAGCTTGTTTTAAGCTCATCCAAGGAACCAAATGTTTTATCTATTGCCTTGGACAAAGTGGCTGGCATTTCAGAACCGTTTGGTGTTAATATGGTCCAGAATAAACAGTGGTTATAGTGGCCTCCACCATTATTTCTAATCGCAGTGGACAGTTTTGATATTTTTCCAAAAAGGCTATTCAGGTCCGTGCCCTCAATACCTGACTCTTCCAAAGCAGCATTTAATTTGTTTACATAACCTTGGTGATGCTTGGTATGGTGAATTTCCATGGTTTTGGCATCAATGTATGGTGCAAGTGCATCGTAACTATAAGGTAGCTCTGGTAATTTGTAACTCATAATATGTAGTTTTGAATTAAATAACTTTTTAAAACAGTACAAAGATATTACATTTGTATAATAAACCAAATATTTACTTTGTTTATTATGAATAATAGTATTCCAGAAAATGAACGGGCTATTTGGATTCTCAAAAACGAAGGTGAAAAAACCTTGAAAGAATTGGCTCAAACTTTGGGGGTAACCACGGAAGGGGCCAGATTTCAACTTTTAAAACTGTCCAATGATGGGTATGTTAAATCTGAAAGTAGGGCTAAGGGAAGGGGGCGCCCAAAACAAGTCTGGTCCTTGACCAAAAAAGGGCATTCCAAATTTCCAGATACCCATTCTGAACTGACACTGAGACTTATCAATAAAATAAAGGAGCATCTTGGAGAGGATACATTGACCGAGCTTATAAGTTCCACGGGGCAGGACAATCAACAGCACTATCGCAATGCCATTCCTGAAGAAGCAACTTTGGAAGAAAAAGTTAAAAAATTGGCCGAGTTGCGTAAAGAAGAGGGGTATATGGCCACGTACGAACAACATGGGAATGGTGACTACCTTTTGATAGAAAACCATTGCCCTATTTGCGCTGCGGCCACCATATGTCAAGGATTTTGCGACACTGAACTCAATACATTTCAATCGGTATTGGGACCAAATACCAATGTAGAGCGTGTCGATCACATCTTGGCCGGTGCAAGACGCTGTGCTTATCTAATTCAAGAAAAGTAAAAGGCCGAACAATACAAAATTGCCCAGCCTTTTACATTAGGGTTGATATACACTATACTATTGCTGAGCCATCTCCAGGTTTACCGTAAACTCTACCTCATCCCCCAATGTGGGGGTATCGCCTCCTACCCCAAATTCCAAACGGTCTACAGTTCCCGTCAATTTTAATCCGGCTTTTAACTTTTGACTACGCTGATCGGTGATAACACCATTCACTTTCCCATCCAAAGTGACCGACTTGGTAACCCCGTGCATGCTAAGGTCACCTGTCAAGGTAAAGGTCTTATCCCCTGTTTTTTCGAAGCTTGTACTTTTAAAGGTTATCGAAGGGTACTTCTCTGCATCGAAAAAGTCGGGGCTTTTTAAATGGTTGTCCCTGTTTTCATTATCGGTATCAATACTTGCCACTTTGATATCTACATCAAAAGAAGCATTATCAAAATCATCTTCCGCGGTGGCGGTAATATCAAATTCCCCGAAACTTCCCTCCACTTCAGAAATCATTAAGTGGGTAATACTGAATCCGACCTTGGAATGTGCATTGTCCGATTTCCAAGTGGATTGTGCTTGAATTGTGGTCCCTGCAAGAACCATTACTAGAAAAAATGACAGTTTTCTCATACGTTGTGATTGTTTAAATGTGATTGTATAGGTTTTATTTAAATTCTTTTTTACTCAACTTTTACTGTATTATCAGCAAGTGTGAAATTGAAGGTTCCAGAGCTTAATTCGTATACTCCTACCTCGATTCCATTACGTACCTCTGTTCCCGTGTACGTTACTCCTTCTATCGCCTCAAAGGAATCGTTATCCCCTCCCATTGGCAAATACAGGGTGGCGCTGGTATTAGCGGGAACCGTGGTTTTGTAAGAGGTCATATTCCCTTCTCCATCGGATGTCCAACTACTGTGAATGATTCCATAATTGGATTCGTAACTACCCGATAGGGATTCAAACTTACCTGCCACCTGTGGCTGCAACACAAAGTGTTTGTATCCAGCTTCTCCCGATTCATGGTCCGTTGTAATACCCAATTGAAACTCATACATCCATTGACCAACAGCACCAAGTGCAAAGTGGTTAAAGGAATTCATTCTGTTTTCGTTATTCCCCTTAAATGCTGCCGTAAATCCATTCCAGCGTTCCCAAATGGAAGTAGCCCCTTTGGTAACAGGATAAAGCCAAGAGGTATAATCCGTACTTGAGAATAATTTATAAGCTTCATCGACCTTACCTCCCCTGCTTAAGGAGGGCAGGATATTCGGTGTTCCCGAAAAACCTGTGGTTATGGTGTAGGGCAAGAAATCCTCGGTAACCTGTTCGCTATTCATTCCAAAACCGCCCAATGGTCCTTCTCTCATCGGATATTCCACTCGGGTACCATCTGCATTTGTATTACTGGAAGATGGCATCGATACCAGTTCCGCCAAATAAGCTTCTGCTTTGGGTCTGTTTTCTTCATTGAACACATTAAAGTTAAGTGGGGTTGCATAGGATGTTTGTGAATGTACAATAAGGCCATTAAGGTTCCTTGTCCTTCCCGACTCGGGATCGACAAAAAATTTGTTCCATTCATCCTTCGCCTTACTGTGTCTATCTCTTAGTTCATTTGCGTAGGCGGTTTCGCCAATGGCATCGGCCATAATCGCTGTAACCTCCATCATATAAATATAAATGGCATTGTTCACTAATTCTGGCGGCGTATTGTTATCCATGGCCAACCAATCGGCAAGCCCATCTGTTTTGGAGGACAAATAGGTATACTCTTCGTTAAAATCATAATGGTCCATGCCATCCAACCATAGGCGCATGGTTTCCATATTCTCTTCGATAACCTTGGTATCGCCATACTGAACATACAACTGCCATGGCACCATACATACTGCCGCGGCCCAAGTTGTTCCATTGGCAAAGCTGGTATCGTCCTTCATATTGTACGTAGGCACCGTACTGCCTATACCTCCCGGAGCTTCTGTTTCACTACCTACACCTTGGTCATCGCGCAAAGCGACCATCCATTGTCTAAAAAAATTGTAAGTGTCCGAATTATAGGTACCTGTTCTTGTATAAGCTTGGGCATCTCCTGTCCACCCCATACGCTCGTTACGTTGTGGGCAATCGGTAGGGAGCGTAAAGAAATTCCCCAATTGACTGCGCTGTATGTTTTTGAAAAGTTGATTGGCCAATTCCCCTGTTTCTTTGTCCGTAGTGGCCGCAACATAGGTTCCTGTGGGCAATTCGTCAGAAGAAAGCGATAAACCAATTACGTTTTCCAAAGGCAAAGCACCGGTATGATCGGGCAATGTAATTTGAATGTACTGATATCCCCTAAAAGTTGTTTTTGGCTGAATAACGGTCTGTGCTCCATCCTTGGCAACATAAAAATCGGTTGCCATAGCAGCTCTGTAATTCTCGGTAAGTATTCTTCCCGCAATACCTTTTCCATTCTCGTAACCATACATGTCGATGTATTGGGGTTCATCACCATCCAAACCTGGATAAACCTGTTCTCCATATCTTAAAATAACGGTGTCCCCCTTTTTCAGCCATCCTTCAGGCACAGTAATTGAAGGCACCCCGACCATGTTTACCCCCATATTATAGGTATACGTTTTTTCGTCTGTGCTATGAACTTCCATGAGCTCCTTGGCCTGCAAGCGTTCCACTACGCGAACGGGTCGATCGTACCGGGAAACGATTTCAAAATCTATCCATTCACGAGGTTCAACCACTTCAGCATGGGCCCAACCATCGGCTTCGTAAGCCGTGGTGGTCCAACCATTGGCATTACCATCAACAGCGATACGTTCTTCCTTGAGGGCATTATAGCGTTCCCCTTGGAAAAAACTTCCATACTCTACGGGGCCCTCGGTAAATATTTTCCAAGAGTCCGTGTTGGTGACCACGGTCTGTTCGGTTCCGTCAGCATACGTAATGACCAACTTGGCCAACAATGCCTCCGTATCTCCAAAAAAGTTAAAGTTGGAAGGGGTATACGTCATGTATCCCGTATACCATCCAGGAAAAATCAACGCACCAATGACATTCTCACCCTGATTCATCTGTTCGGTTACATCATAGGCATAGTAACCCAAGGTTTCACGGAATTGCGTGGCCCCTGGCGCAAACCAATCCTCCCCTATCCTATCGCCATTTATGTAGACCTCGTTGGAACCCATGGAGGTCGCATATAGTTTTGCCTTGGCAATAGCTTTATTTCCGGTATTGAACTCTGAACGGAGCATGGTCGCCGACCCATGACTAGGGTCTGCATATTGAATCAAGGTTTGGTCCGAATCATTGGTTACTTCTATATTACCTTCTTGATTGACGGAAACACCTTCAAACCCTTCAAATATGGAATAAGTTGCCCCTACATCCTTTCCAAAAACCGTATTGTTGTTCGGGTCGCTTTTCCCAGCGTTCAAAATTTTATAATCCTTAAAAACAACCCTACTCCCTGGCTCCGCACCAAAGCCAACGGAATTAATATGTGGATAGGTGAGAAAATTACCTCCACCACTGGAACCTGTTACCGAAAAACCAACCTCCCTAAATTGAGGGGGTACAGGGTTATTGGGATCTTCAGGCTCCAACTGCAGCATTTCTCCATTGATCTTAATGACAATGTTGCTCGCATTCACCTCTATTTTGAGGGTGTTTTTTTCATTCTTGTTGCGTGATGTGATCAACTCATTGATATTGGTCTGAGGATAATTTTCTTTGGAAATCACCATATAAGGGATTTCCTCAGAATCGTTTACATCAAAGCCGACACGATAAATTTTCAAAGCTGCTCCGGAAGCACTTCCCACCCCGGAAACATCCAGTTCCACTCTAAGATAGTTTTCTCCTTCAACATTATTGATATTCTGAAATTTATCGTTAAACCTATAGTCGTTGGCACCGATGATCAACGATGCCGTGTTTCCTTCCAAGATCTGAACATCGGTTTCAACATCAAAAAGCAATGCCGATGTCGCGTCCAATGTCAAGGTGTTGGTTCCAATAAATTGGGCACCATCCCAGGCAGACAAACTAGGGATCATTAAGCCTGTCTCAAAACCGGATGTCTGTGTATAGGTTTTTCCTTCCACATCCCAAACGGTCAAATTCCAGGTGTACGCGGTTTCGGGTTCCAAAGCATCTCCTTCGTACGCAACATTGTTGGATATACCACTCTCTACCCTTCCGCTGTCCCAAACTGGGCTTCCATCAGACTTCATCACCTTTATTTGATAGGCTTGTTGTTCCTGTCCGACAACATCCGATTTCATTTGCCAACCGAACAATGGGTTTTCATCTTCTACTGCCAAAGGTTTTTCTGCATAGGATATCCGTAGATTTTGTATTTCGGTACTTGGGGAACCGCAGGAAATAACCATAAGAAAGCTACCCCAGATTAGGGCAGCAATTGTTTTCGGGAATGATTTCATTGTTTACTTTTTAAATGTGCTGTTTATTTAACGTTCGGCCATCAAAGCCAAAAATTCTTTATCATGTTGTGGTTTTACCTCACAGGTGTTATCAAAGAACATGGTAGGCGTATTCTCCGTGTTGTATTGAGGCCATTGTGGCATGCCATCGTGATCAGGGTTTCCTGTTTTGGCAAAACTGATCCAGGCGCTGCTCATTTTATCGGCAAGCATATGAGCCTCCGATCCGCCACCTGTCATCTGTCTGGCTCTTTCTACATTATCAAATACAAATGGGAGTTCCATGCAATGTAGGGCCTTGTATTTCCCATCAAAAACAGGGGACTGCCACGTGAACATGTACATGTAAACGGGTGCGCCATCCGCCAATTGTGACTTTTTATTGGCTTGGTACACTGCTCCTGGCCTAAAGGTGGCATCAATGTCCATTAAATCGGATGGTCTTGTGTCGTTTGGATAGGCTTTTTTTACAGCGGTTACATAATGATCCGCCTTATCCTTATAAGTTTCCTTGATATGCGCCATCACCTCATCTTCGGATGCATTGAAAAAACGGCCGTTCCTAAAAGGGGTGAATTCATTTTTGGTGGTACCCACCATTAAGGGGATGTCCTTGGAAAGTTGAAACGCTTCGTCCGAAAATAAGTCGTGGGGAAGGACATTGCCATCCATACTTGGCCCCCAGCTTAGACCGAATCCTACCGGTGCGTTGCCTTCTTCTCTCATTTTTTCGGCCACTACTTCCAGAGCTGCCAATCCTGCCTTGCTCAATTCATCAAAAGGAACAGTTTGCAGACTATCTACTTGGTCTTCGGACAACGAAAGTTGGTTCAACACCTCAGCTGCAATCGCTCTAGTGGTTTCTTTTTTGGACAAGCTTCCCCTGAACGAACCACTTTGATTGATGGCTTTGTGGAATAATCCTTTTGCCCGTGGCATGGCCATTAAGGTGTTTACTTTGGCTCCTCCACCGGATTGACCAAAAATGGTCACATTGTTGGGGTCTCCGCCAAAATTGGCAATATTGGCTTTTACCCAATCCAATGCAGCAACAATATCCAACATACTATTGTTGGCAGTTTCTTTGTATTTATCACCATAAGCCGATAGATCCAAAAAGCCCAGGATATTTAATCGATGATTGATGGAAACTACTACCACATCCCCTTTATTACTGAGGTTTTCACCATGGTAAGATGGCAATTCTTGGCTGGAACCTGCGGTAAAGCCTCCCCCATGAATCCAAAAAAGGACAGGTCTTTTTTTATCATCGTCAATGCTAGGGGTCCATACATTCAGCCTCAAACAATCTTCACTGGTATAGCCCCAATCATGATCAAAAACGAACTCTGATTCATCTTGGACTTGAGTGGTCGGTGTCATCAACGGTGCTACCGGACCGTACATGGTAGAACTTCTTATTCCCTCCCACGGCTCCACTTTTTTAGCTGGCATAAAACGATCTGCCGTTGCATAGGGTATGCCCTTATAGGTATATATTCCGTTTTGGATAAACCCACGGACTTTTCCCGATTCGGTATCGGTAACGGCCACATCCGCTCCTGTAACAACTTCACTTTGTGAGTGTAAAGAACTTGTTCCTACAACAATTAGGAACAAAAAAAGTGCTTTTTTCAATTTCATGTTAGTTTGTTTAGTTAGTGTTTTTATTGGTTAGAATCTACATTATTTTTTTATGATTCCAGAATAATCGGTTAAAGGTGCCAAGTTTTTCATTTCACATATTCCAATCAATAATAAGATATAACAGCTGAATAACTGTTCTTGTCTGTTCTGCCAAAAACCTGTTATTCGTTACTTTCGTTGTTCCAAAGATTGAATCATGCCCGTATTTTTCCAAAAAGTAAAGCTCCCGAAATTGATATCTCGAGAGCTTTGAAATTTGATTTTTAAGGAAGGCCATTTAATGTTTCCATTCGCCTTTAAAAGCAAAATCCTTTTGTGGCATTCTTGTTCGTTCTGCCAGCTCACTTTCTTGTAAATCCTCGGACAAATCTTCCATGTTACCACCATAATAGCCTATAGCTATTGCAGTGCTTATGTGGTACCCTTCTGGAACGTTAAATACTTTTTGGGCCTTTTCCCAATCAATTCCGGCCATATGGTGCAAGGCTATATCCAAATATTGGGCCTGTGTTGTCATATTTCCCAAACTCAACCCAAGGTCGTGAAGGGCATGGAAGTTTTCCTTGCCGTCCTCGGTTTTCTCTTTATATGCGGTCAATAGTAAAAAAGGTGCATTAACCGCCCAGGATTTATTGAAATCGCTCAGACAATCAACCATTTTATCATAGGCTTCAGAGCCTTTTTCAGCATAAATAAATCGCCATGGCTGTCGGTTAAAAGAACTTGCGGCCCATCGGGCAGCCTCAAATAATTGTCTGATGTGGCCAGATTTCAATTTCTCTTCTCTAAATATTCTGGGACTGTATCGCTGTTTGAGCAGCGCATAGATTTCATATTCCGTATCTGCTATGTTTCCTAATCTAATTTGGTCTTCTTCTGTTGTTATAATCATTTAGTTACTTTTTTTACAATGATAAGTATCCGAACAATTATTAATTGCCTCAATTCATGATCATATTAACGCAATTCATTTTTGGTTTTACATTCGACACTTTGACCTATTTAAATTATAACAAAACAAAATTTGGGAAGGCACAAAAAAAAAGCTGGGCCAAATAGTTGTCCTATTGTAGCCCAGCGTATATAAAATCACCTTTATAAAAAAGGTTGTTTGGTTGGTTTATTCCAAAACCTTATCGAAACCAATGTTTTTCAAGCCTTTATGACTGATTCTTATTGCCTCCAATGGCTTAAGTCCATCAAAAACCCTGTCCTGCTCAACAAAGAAATACTGCATCCCCGACTTGTTTTTGCTCGCCAAGATCCTTTTAAAATCTATTTTTCCCTTCCCGACTGGAGCAAACCTATCCTGTTCATCCATATCTTTCACGTGCCAACTTTTAAACCTGCCTGGATATTTTTCAAAATAGGCAACTGGGTCGGCATTGGCCCTTGTCATCCAGAACAGGTCCATTTGAAAATTCACATATTTTGGGTCAGTGTATTCCAAAAGGTAGTCCAAAGGTTTTACGCCATTCTCATCTGGCTTCAATTCCATATCATGATTATGATATAGAAGCTGAATACCCTCTATTTCGCATTTTTTTCCAAGTTCGGTCAGGAAATCAACAAAATCATCCAAGGTTCCTTTCATTTTCATGGTTCTGGTTTCTCTATCTACCTCCACCAAACTTCTGGGTGGAGAAGGCACCACAAAGTATTTGAACCCTGCTTCTTTAACTGCGGCAACCATGGCATCGGTTTCCTCCATCTCAGTAACCCTTTGGTGGGTACTGATCGGCTTCAATCCTTTTGAACTCAACAATTCTTTGAAGTCGGCGGGCTCCATTCCATAAAATTTACCTTCGGAATATCCAGCAGCCTCCACATAACCATATCCTACATCCGCAACTTCTTGAAGCGTAGCTTCAACATCAGATTTCATGTTGTCCCTTAGCGTGTACAAAGCCAAACCACCAAAGTTTTGTTGGGCATCCATCTTTGTAAATACCGCTGTGACCAATAAAGCCATCAGCCAATATGTTTTGATAAAAGAAGTACGAATCATAATTGTTTAGTTTATATGAGTTTTTATTTACAGGTTGATTTTATTCTCACCCGCTTGCAATGCATTTACCTGTCCGTTCCAAACAAATTCACCTTCAACTCCCTGAGGCAAGGTAATCGTTGCTTTCAGCTTTTTTCCAGATTTCTCATAATTTACAGAAATCATTCCAGATGGGTGTGGCATTTCCCCTCCAATCTTTTTGATGTCTCCCAAATTTGGAGCTATCCTAACGGTTTTAAAATTGGGCGAAGCACTTTCTATCCCCAAAAGAATCCTGAAAAATTCAATGTTGGGACTAGAACCCCAAGCGTGGCAATCGGAACGCGTGGTCTCCACCTGGGAGGTCTCTCCCCATGTTGTCAAGCCAAGTTCCATGTTCTTTCTCCAAACGTCCAACCAATCCAAGTATTGGTTTCCGTAACCTGCCTCGTTAAGAGCCAAATGTAAGTAGTAGCTAAAATAAATGGAAGCTGGTGCCAACGACTCATCCTCCAACAGTGATTTACCTATGGCCTTTTTTGTTTCCTCATCCACGATATTGGCCAAAATGGCCAACGAATTGGCATGTTGGGAATATTTGTCCTTAGCCGGTGTATCGGCAAACAATTGTTTGGATTCGTCCCAATACTTTCTTTTGATGGTCTCCGTCAACTGATCGGCCATTGTGGTATAAAGGGTAACGAATTCTGGTTTGCCCAATTCCTTTTCCAAAGCAATTCCGGATTGCAGCGCATGTAACATTTGAAGATCCAAGGCAGCTGAAGATCCATCCTCTGCCATTGGTGCCATACCAAAGTTCCATTCTGGCACCCAGTCGGTGTAATTCCAACCAGGAACATTCTTTAGGGAGCCATCATCATCCAAATACGTAATAAAGTAGTTCAATACTTGGCGGGACCCCATTAATTTTTCGGCAATAAAATCCGCATCACTTCCATACATCATATAATCGTAGAGCATGCTCACATACCATAAGGAATAGGTAGGGATCACCTGGTCCTGTCTGTCCGGATATCTACTCAACGTATGTCCATTGGGCTGTCTTGAATAATCGATTAGGTTGATGGCATTTTTGATCAAACGATCATCCCCACTATTATAAAAGGATACAAAATGCTGGATTCTGGTATCTCCCACATACTGAAGCCTTTCGTAATAAGGACAGTCCATGTACGTATCCACTGCACAGAGGCGAGCCGTTCTCCAACCAATTTCCATCATATCGGAAAGTTCTTCCCTGTCGGACATTAAATTGGCCTTCATTTGGAACGGATACCCTGTAAAAGTACCATAGATATCATTGATTGTCAAAGGTTCATTCTTGGTCTTTACATCCAACTCCACATACCTATATGTCCTGTAGGTCAAAGAAGTGTATTCCTGATTGTCCATTCCATTGGAAATAATACTATCCCTTCTTCCGGTCATGGTCTTTCCTTCGATAATGTCGCGATTGCCTTTGGCCCCTTCGCTATCGTAAAGTCCTTCGGCATAGGATAAAGTGATCACACTATTTTTTCCACCACTGAATAATAGACTTACGTAGGCATTGGTAAGATGTTCTTGGTCCAAAAGAATCTTTGCACTGGAATTCGCATCAACCTTTATGGATGCAGGTTGGGCTGGAAAGGCAGATGGAACTTTCACCCCTTCGGATTTTCTCGTAGTCACCAAACGTTCCTCGGTCAATTCCATTTCAGGTAATATGGATGGAACCAAATTCCACCCTTCTTGCTGTCTGAATCCAAAACCCTGTTGTACTGCTTCAAAAACTGTATCTGCAGATTCCCATGAGCTATCATCAAAATCCTGGGCCTTCCAGTTGGTCACCGCTTTGTTCATATCAATAAAATCACCCGCTCCAGCGGCATAGTATCCACGGATATGCTGCTCCAAAGGCGTATAACTTTTATCCTCGGTCACTTTCCAACTCTTATCGGTATCAACGACTTTGGCCAACTCGGTCTGTCCCTGTAGGATCAATGCCGTTTTAAAGGAAAACTGTGCCACGGCACGTAGATCGGCCTCGTTCCAGACTTTTACTGCCAAGGTGTTTTCGCCCTGCTTTAAATGTGAGGCGATGTCCATGGATTGGTAATTCCAATGTTTGATGTCCCCCCAGTTTGGGCCTACAGAAACCAATGTTCCGTTAACAAAAAGTTTATAGCGGTTATCAGCAGAAATGCGGATCGGGAATTCAGCTGGAACTGCATCCAGGTCGAATGATTTTCGGAAAAGATACATTCCGGCCGCTTCGGCATCTGCATCTCCCAACGTAATCCAAGTTGCGGTCCATTCAGTTTCGGCATCCGGTCTACGTTGAGCGGTTACGGCCAGGGCCGAAAATAAAATCAGTAATGCTAGTAAGTTTTTCATATTGTCAGTGTAATGCTAGTTATAATTTTTATGTTGAATCTTAATTATTAGGGTAATCGACCAATCTCACGCCACATGGCCAATTCTTGTGAAAATCTGTCCTCAATAACCACACACTCCGTATCGATTCGCATCATGGGCTTACTATTCAGGTTGTATTCGGGCCATGCTGGCAAATCCTCGGCATATGGTGTCCCCGTTTTGGCAAAGCCTGTCCAATAAGCGGCCATATTATGGGATGCCGTAAAGCGTTCAGGTCTTCCGCCTCCAAAGAAACTCGGGCGGTCAGGTTCTCCATCTTTTGGTGGTTGTTCATTATTGAACTTGAATGAGATATCCATGGCATGTGGTGTTCCCATGGGATAATCCGTTCCAGGTACCGGTTTTTCAGATTTATAACCAAAATTATACAAATATACCGGTGCCCCATCCTGTTTTGCTTTTCGCTGGGCGATTTCAATG
Organism: [Muricauda] lutisoli (nom. illeg.); assembly: GCF_017313105.1. Classification (GTDB taxonomy): domain Bacteria; phylum Bacteroidota; class Bacteroidia; order Flavobacteriales; family Flavobacteriaceae; genus Flagellimonas; species Flagellimonas lutisoli. The sequence goes on from NZ_JAFLND010000001.1 coordinate 1,531,352, forward strand.
GAGCCCAGACCCATCATTACAATAGATGATACGGCCACAAAAATATCTGCTGGTGATGCCTCTGGGCGTGCTTTTCTATATACTTCGATTATTTTGGGGGTATCCTCGCCAAATTGAGGTGTCAATCTGGTTTTTAAACTTTCAAAATCCAATGTGGCAAATTCCGTATCCTTTCTTTCCCATGCAAAAAAGGTGTACTCGTCCTCGTTCCAACCCACCATTAATGGCTTATCCTTCGAAATCTTTGGCGCGGTTGGGTCAAATGGATGGTTTGGAAGTACCGTTCCATCCACTACCGGTCCAAAACCACCAACGGCAGGATCTGTTAGACCTCCTGTGTTTTTCTTCTCTTGGAACGGTGGCACAAATGGAATTTTTGCCTGAACTTTTAAAATTTCATCCGTAGGAACATCCAATAGTTTTTTCCAATTGTTTTTGGAGATACCAAACTCATTGAGGACCAACTCCGTGTTCTGGGCGCCCATATCCTTGGTGAGCATACGTACTCCGGGGCCACTTTCTATGGATGCTTTGTTAAAGTAAGGTGATGCTTCGGGCATGGCATAAAGGCAAGAAGTTTTTGCACCACCGCCAGATTCGCCAAAGATCATCACATTATCCGGGTCTCCTCCAAATACATGAATGTTTTCGTTCACCCATTTCAATCCTTCGGTGATGTCCAAAAGTCCCATATTCCCGGAACCTTCATATTCGGGACCTGCTATCTCGTCCAAATACATGAAACCGAGCATTCCCAATCGATGATTGGTCTCCACGACCACTACATCAAAGTTTCGTGCCAAATTGGCTCCATCCTGTCCAGCTGAACCTCCCGAACCTATTACAAATCCGCCGCCATGGCTGTAGAACATCACCGGGCGTTTCTTTCCATCATTGGCAGGTGTCCAAACATTTAGGAAAAGACAGTCTTCTGCCGGTGCCGGTTCGTTCCGTCTCGGCGCTTGGATAGCGGGAGGGCCCAATTCAAAGGTGTCCAACACCCCAGTCCATGCTTCCAAAGGTCCTGGTCTACGAAACCTTCGATCCCCTGATACTTTTCCGGCGTAGGGTATACCTTTAAAAATATTTACCCCTGCGGAACGCATTCCTTTTATTTTACCTTTCGAGATTTCAGCCTCGACCCATTCTTCAGGAATATCCCAGCTCTTATATCCAAAAGGCAGCATTGTACCTGGAAGGAACATCAAAGCTGATGACGCTCCAACTTTTTTTATAAAGTTTCTCCTTGTATTAATTTTAGTTATTCGTTTCGCTCCCAATCCTAAGGCCAAATTGTCAATTTAAACTTATAAAACAATCTATATCTAGGGATAATTTTATCCTGCTCATTCCTGTTCCAGGATCTTAACATCTCCCATCAAACCAGAAGTCAAAAGTGGTTCGTTTCCTTGGTAAAAAGGCATGGTCGTATAGGTAATAGTTTTCTGGACATTAGGTTGCGCATCCCTTATCAATCGGTTGACCCAAACATTGGTGACTGCAACTTCAAGCTTATTCTCACCATTTTGCAATGCTTCGGTTATATCAATTTTGAATGGTGATTTCCACAAAACCCCAATATCCTTTCCATTCAATTTGATTTCGGCAATATTCTTCACCTCACCTAAATCCATTATAAATGATGCTTCTTTATTGGTTTTGTCAAAATTGAAGGTTTTATGATACGTAGCAGTTCCGGAGAAATATTTTATTCCTTCATCCTCCTTCTCTGTCCAAGATGCCAAGGTTTCGAAAGTAGCAGATGACGGCGCACCTCTATTTTCTTGAAAAATCACTTCCCATGGCCCCTCTAAAGTTAAAATGGGTGATACTGAAATTGCGGGAACTGTATAAGTTTTTTCATTAGTATCGTCTAGAAAAACAACAAAATAAGCCTCCCAAGATTCAAATGGCAACTGAACCCAGGTAATTTCTTCCTCCATCGAATAGCTTACATCCATGATTTCTCCTGTTTGCGGATGCCATAATTTTGGTTGTTTTCCCGTAACCCTAAAACCGATTCGAGTTTCGGTGGGTTTCACATTGCGATTGTTCAACCAATAAATGTGTGAATCACCCTTTGCTCTGTGACGGAACAATATTTTATGATCTGTTTCAGTAACTTGAACATCGGGTAAGATGTCTAAACTTACATCTTTCCCTACATTGGGTTTTCCCCAAATTTCATCGGCCAAAGATTGAAAAGCATCAATATCATCAGATAAGCTGGGAGTTGCCAAAGGCTTTGCACCTTTTATTTTTACTCCATTACTGGCCAGTTCCGCCAGTTTTTTCAGCGTGGCCATTGACATTTTTTGTGTGCCTTTATCCAATTGAAGCAATTCATATGTAACCCCTCCGACAGCCTTTAATTTACCATCTTCTGCAGTGATTGCTTCTTGAAGTATGGTCGGGCTCACAAAATCAAACTCATACCCTTTAGGTATATTAGGGAGGGTTTCCCTTGTAATCCAGGTTACGTTGTCGTTTTCTCCATATAAATACAGTACATCAGCTACATTCTGTCCTAGTTGCAACATATAACTGCTTTTCGACAAATAGTCGACCCATGACGCTGCTCCAGCACCGGACCAAGTTTCTTGACGGGTAAAATATTGTCCAAAAGGTCCCAAAGAGAATCCCGGCATTTTATCGTCCAAGGGTTGATGTACCGATGTATGAATCACATATCGATTAAGACCGGAGGCCAGTTCCAAATCTGCCGTACGTTTCAATTTTTCGGGATGCCAAGAAAATCCATTTTGTATAGAGGTCATGGATTCAGCTGCCACATAAGGCTTCCCATAAATATGAGCTACAGAAGCCGATTCACGTATATCTCCTTCGCTTCGGACTTGTTCATCAGGTCCTTCCGAAAGACCCCCAGGGGTCCACATGGCAGCCATAGGCACATCGGCATTACGTTTCACATCCATTCCATCAGCCAAGAAAACTCTTCCATTTTCATGGCTTTCAGTATATCTTTTCATCCCACGTTTTTGGAGTTCTTCACCAATGATATCGTAGTGATTGTCCGCTATCATTTCACCAATGGTCTTTCTAAAATCCCAAAGAAATTTTTCTGAGGCTTCCCTACTTTCAATTATTCGGCCCGTTAGTACCGGTATCCAAGGTTTTAAATCGTATCCTCGACGTGATAGGAATTCTTCGGACATATCATGAGTCCAATTCAAATGTCCAGCTTCATAGCTATCCAAAATAATATAACCCAATCCTGTCTCCCCCATTTGTCCACCCGTGGCATCTTGATAAAGGTCTAGATAATGGTTGATGTATTTTCTAACGGCGTCTTCATCCAATTTATCCACTTCCAATCCAGTAGCTTCTGGAGAAGCAGGGTGATTTTCCCTCCCCGTTAAGGAATATCCCAACCTTATTATTTTCCATTTTCCTTGGGGAACATCCCAGGTAAGCGTTCCGTCTTCCTGTAATTTATCGGTCAAATCAATCACATCTTTACTTGCGATGGCATCAGCATCATCCCCCATTTCCAATTGAACATGCTCCCTCCATGGGGCAAATCCAGCTTTTCCTTCAAAACGTTCAATTCTTGATGTGTTGTTCAATATAAACTCGGACACATCCACACCTTCGGGCTTGAAATCTTCATTGCTTCCCATTAACACGGCCAGTCCTGATGGACCTGGAGGCAATGTTTCAAAAACAAAACGCCAATACTTCGCCGTTGTTTTAGGAAAAGACCCTGATGTTTGGGGAACCAAATTTCCAGGGATATCAACGACTTTTTTAAAGTTTTTACCATCATCGCTTACTTCGATAGACCTATTTTCGGGTGCTCCTCTAAAAACAGATAAACGACTGAGTTTAGACCCGACTACTGAGTAGCTCTTGAAAGCGACCGGGTTGTCAAATTCATATTGTATCCATGTTTTGCCTCCTACATCAGCGGGGGGAAGAAAACTACCATTGTTTAAATCACCATCAGTTAGTTTTTTCAATGAGAAATTTCCACCACTTGAGCTCACTTTTGGATTAAGCTGAGCCAGAGATACTTCATCATTTGGCATTTTATATGCAATTACGGCTGCGTCACTGTAAAACTGTGGTGTTTCCCGAACAGATTCATCCATGCTCAAGCCAGTTTCTGGAGGAACATTCTGGAATGTACTGGTCTCCTTGGGTGGTTCTGGTAATATCCCGTCAAAAGTCTTACCTCCTTCCACTTCCAGTTCTGCCCAAACATATTTTTTCATTCCATCCCTAGGTTCAACCCAAGGTCCTCCAGTTTCAGACCATCCCGGCGAACCGGCTATGGCCATCTCAAACCCTTTTTCAATGGCCAAATCAGTTGTGAACTTGAAAGCTTCCCTCCACTTTGGTGTCATAAATACCAGTTTTTCATCAGTCACCAAAGGGGTAAAAAGGTTGGCATCAAAATTCTGGAACCCACCGATACCGGTACGTTCCATCCAATTAAGGTCTTTTTGGATTCCATCCTTCGTAATATTACCGTTCATCCAATGCCACCATACCCTGGGTCTGGCCTCATTGGGAGGGTTTTTAAAATTTAATAGTAGTTCCTCCTTGTTAAAATTAACTTGTTGGGGGTTGTTATCACAAGCCAAAAAGGCGATGGCCAATAGGAAAATAAAAAGTACTTTTTTCATGATTGCTTCTTTATTGATAATGTGTGTTTCGGTGGTTTCGAGTCCTTTTTTATCAGCACTTTAGGGAGAAATAGCTTAATATAAGATACCCTTATAATAAAACTAACCCGGCATATTATGCCGGGTTAGATTAACTAAACATAACCCTACTCAATTGCCAATTCTTCCATTAACCAGTGGGTTAAAAGTTTGGATTCAACAATGTCTCACTTGCCGGAATCGGGAACAGTTCGCTAATGTTACCGTAAGCTGCTGGTGCTGGGCCTATTCCATTTGGGTAATAATAATCCTGTGGATTGGCCTGCACACGTTGTCCATAGGCGGACATTACGGATTGTGCATTTCCTGTGCGAACGAGATCGAGCCATCTTTTATTTTCAAACGCCAATTCTACCCGACGTTCATCCAATATTGCCTGTCGCATTTCAGCCTGACTTAATCCGGTTACCGATGCAAGTCCTGCCCTATTTCTTACCTGGTTCAAATAAGGTTCTGCTGCTCCAGTCTGTCCGCTCTCATTTAATACTTCTGCGTAAAACAATAACGCTTCTGAATACCTATAAATAGGCATGTTCACACCAGTGAGTCCGGGATTGGAATGAGGTTGCCAGAATTTATTTATATAAGGATAGAAGGTCCCCTCTACTTCGATACTATCAATAGAAACACTCTCTCTTAGGTCACCATCCTCGTAACTACCCATAATATCAGGCGTTGGAATATTGAAGCCTTCCTCGTTTGCTGCCTGTGAATTAGGCACCCCTGTAATTTCAGCTACTTGTTCAGCAGTCAAAGGCATTGGTAGCCATTCGTACATAAACGAACTGGCAAAACCTTCGGTTCCTTCCAAAAACTGCACTTCAAATATGGATTCGATGCTGTTTTTATTGCTTAAATCAAAGACATCTGCGTAGTCACCCAAAAGATCATATTCCCCTGAGGTAATTAAACTGGACAAGACGGTTTCGGCACTGCTCCAATTTTCTTGCACAATATAAAGGTTTGCCAACAGCATTTGGGCAGAGCCCCTTGTGGCTCTTCCTGCTTCTTGCTCCGATTTTGAAGGTAACAATGAAATGGCATCTTCCACATCTGAAACGATTTGTCCAAATATTTCGTCTGTAGTTGATAACGGCAAAGCAGCCTCCTCTCGATTTATAACAGGGGTCAAATGCAACGGCACCTGCCCAAAGTACTGAACTAGATCGAAATAGGCCAATGCCCTTAAAAACTGCGCTTGTCCCTTAACGTTATCCTTCACAGCAGCATCATCAAACTCTACCTCATCGATCAGGGATAAAATTTGGTTTGCCCTAGCAATAATTAAATAGTTATTATCGTATTTATTTTCGACGTAAAAATTAGCATCATTAACTAAAAAATCAGCCACATTTTCACCTGCTTGTACCGCTCTATAATTGGGATTGTACTTATAATGTGTATTATCGGACCGCATCTCTCCCATGGCATATGCTCCACCGACCCCAACATTTTGCAAATTTCGCAATGGTGCATAAGTGGCATTGATGGCCTGGGCAAAATCTTCTTGTGTTTCAAAGAAAATAGTTTGACTCAATGAATCTTCTGGCGGTATCTCTAAAAAGTCTTCACTACAAGAATAAAATAATCCTGTAGCCATTGTTATGTATATGATTGAAATTATTTTTTTCATGATTTTCTAGAATGATAAATTAATACCTAATGTAAATGTTCTTGGAACCGGATATGAGGCCCAATCGTAACCCAAGGCAAGGGTTGATGCCTGTGTTCCTCCTGAGGTTCCACTAACCTCTGGGTTAGCTCCTTTATAACTTGTGAACACGAATGCTTGTTGTACAGAACCATACAACCTTGCTCGTTTTAAAAGTGATTCACTGCGCATTGGGAACGAATATCCAACAGTGATATTTCTAACTGTTAAATAACTTCCATCTTGAATGAAACGCGTACTGAACCAATCACGCTCCATAAATGTTGCCGCCGTAGTTTTCCCATATTTTCCGTTACCGGGGTTTTCCTCGGACCTCCATCGGTTTTCAACCTCCTTTAATACATTGAATACCCCATCCAAATTTGTAGTACCTTGGTCAGAAGCCACAGCTATATCATTACCCACCGAACCTGAGATTACGATACTTGCATCCCAATTTTTATATTTAAAATCATTAGTAAATCCGAAAATATAGTCTGGAAAAGGGTTTCCAATTACAGTACGATCATCATTATCACCTCCATAGGTAATTTGCCCATCACCATTTACATCGGTAAACTTGACAGTTCCCACTTGTGATTCTGCAGCTTTTGGAGAGTTATCGAATTCTGCTTGGTTAGCATATACCCCATCGTGGATCAATCCCCAAAACTGCCCTAAGGGCTTTCCTGGCATCGTAACACTCGTATAAGGTCCTGAATTAGTATACAATCTATCTACTCCATCTGCCAATGCCACTACCTCATTTCTGTTAAAAGAAATATTGAAGTTGGATGTCCAAGTAAAATCCGGTTTGGAAATATTCCTTGAGATTACGGCAAATTCATGACCCCAAAACTTGATTTCACCTATATTATCATTAAAGTTTGTAAACCCTGATTCTTGTGGAACCGCAACATTGAACAACAAATCCGTGGTGTTCTTTTTATAGTAATCATATATAAATTCCACACGATCATCGAACAACCTTAAATCCAATCCGATATCCAATTGTTTGGTACGCTCCCATCCCAAATCGGAATTACCCAATGTGGTGACTGCCGCACCACTGGCAATAGTATTACCAAAAACAGCATTTAATGAATTATCGACCAATGCGTATTGGGTATAATTCCCGATATTGTTGTTTCCAATTACACCATAGCTGGCTCTAAGCTTACCAAAACTGATAAAATCAGCTCCTTCCAAAAACGACTCATCAGAAAAAACCCAACCTACAGAGGCTGATGGAAAATTACCCCACCTATTATTGGAACCAAATCTTGATGAACCGTCCCTACGTAAAGAGAGTGTAGCCAAATATTTTCCTTTATAATCATAATTTACTCTGGAGAAATACGATGTTAAACTCCACTCGTTAATATTATTGAAGGAACGTGATCTATCAATATTCAAAGCAGACTGAATTGTTCGAACCCTATCATCTGGGAAATCAGAAAGATATAGTTGAGAATTATCTCCTTCAAACTTTTGATAAGAAGCACCCAATAGAACTTCTAAACTGTGATCTCCAAAGGAGGTAGAATAGTTTATCGTATTTTCATTCAACCATGTGATATATCTATTCTCTCTACGAATGGAAGTAGCTAAGACTGGAGGTAAACTTGCGAAAGTCGTGGAAGCCGTGGACGGACTGAAATTTAAAAAAGAAGTGTTTCCCAAATCACCGTTTAAGGTAGTTTTAAATTGAAGACCTTTAATTGGCTCATATTGCAATGACAGGTTACCTAAGATCCGTGTCTGTTTTGTCTCATTTGTTATTTCATTCGCGGATCTAATCCAGTTAGGCGCAGGGAATGCGCTTACCCCAGGTATCCAGGCTGTTAAAGGATATGTTCCATCCTCATTTTGAAAAGGTATTATAGGCCAAGCCAATAGTGAATTATTAATCAATCCGCCAGGAATGCCCGCATCCACATTTGTTGCATAAAATGCCCCATCAGAACTAGGAACATTATTTATGGAATATGTTGGTGCTACCGAAAATCCGAGCTTAACCTTATCACCTAAATCAAACGAAGAGTTTGCTCTTAAAGAATATCTTTTAAAGTTTGAATTGATCATTACACCATCTTGATTGAAAAAGCCTGCTACTACAGCAACAGATGACTTTTCACCTCCAGCCGTCCAATTTAGATTGTAACTTTGAATCGGGGCCGTTTGCAACATGGCATCATACCAGTCATAACCTTCCCCGTACTGCTCTGGATTTTGAAATGCTTCGGGCACAGGCTGCCCCAAGTCTTCAAAAGATTCCTTTTTAAATTGGGCAAATTCGGTTCCGTTCATCATATCGGGTCGTCCTTTTTGCGGTACCACCTGAACACCTCCATAATAATTAAAAGATAAATTGTTAGATTCTTTTTTACCTCCCTTTGTGGTTATCAAGACAACTCCATTGGCAGCTCTAGAACCATACAAAGAAGTAGAAGCAGCATCTTTTAATACTGAAATACTTTCTATTTCATCCGGGTTTATTGTACTAATGTCTCCAACAATTGGGAAACCATCCACCACATACAATGGGTCACTACCTGCCAAAATAGAGGCTTGTCCCCTAACTCGGACCTGTAGTCCTTGTCCAGGTTTACCCGTAGTTTGATTAATCTGTACACCTACCAGTCTACCCTGCAATTTTTGGGTTACCTGTGGCACAGGTATATCAGCAAGCTGCTCAGAATCAATCTGTTGAACAGCACCGGTAACCTTTCTACTGGTCTGTGTACCATATCCAACAATCACAACCTCATCCAATTGTTGGCTGTCTACCGATAAGCTAAGGTTAATTTGTGACCTTCCGTTGACTGGTATGTTTTGCGCTGCATAACCCACGGAAGAAAAGGTCAATACTGCGTCTGAAGCAACATCAATAGAATAATTTCCATCAAAATCTGCACTTGTACCATTTGTGGTACCTTGCTCAACAACGGTTACCCCTGGTAAGGGTTGACCGGTTTCTGCATCTGTAACAGTTCCGCTTACGGTAATCCGCTGTTGTGCATGGGCTGTAAAGCCACAGAAGATAGCCATAAAAAGAACCCCTAACCATAATGTCTTTTTAGTCCTCATAGTTTGTTTTTAGTTAATTAATTTGTGTAATCGACCCAATCTTTGTGCATGTAAATTGGGCCAAAAATGAATCACAATCACATGTTTGGCAATTGATTCACAACAATGTTAAGATAATGTTAGGGGAGAACTATTCCGTTCTGTACTGTTCTGATACGGAATAATTTTTAGCGTAATGAAATTTGAAGAATATATCCTAAAGCGAGTTTCTGGTAATCACATAAAACGGATTTTCGGTATAAATGGTTTGGTTTTTCAAAACAATTTCCGCTGCCTTTTTTCCTAAATTCTCAAAATCCGTGGAAATTACCGTAATACCATCCAACAATACCTCCTTTAAGGGAGTTTCATTGTAAGAAATGATTCCTACATCCTTACCCAATACATATTTGGATTGTTTGATTTTCTTTATTAAAATCACAAGGTCGTTCTCCTTAAGGTTAATGTATACGGTTTCCTTTTCTATTTCACTGGATTCGATCTCTTCAATAATACCAAACTCATAAGCAAATTGCCCACAGAACTTAATGAACCCTTTTTTGATCTCTATCGGATGATATGTTTTTTTTCGAAGAAGTAATTTGAGTTGTTTGTACTTTCTAAGTTTTGGATTCAATTTTACGAGGGCCGAATAAATGTCTTGCTCAAAATCCTGATAAATACTGGACACGGTATTGGGCAATCCATCCAGTCTTTTGTCCAGCACGATCAATTTTTCCAAAGGAATCTCCTTTTTTATAAAACTGAGCACATCATCCCCACCTTCTTCAAAGTGACTGATCACTACGTAATGTGTATAGGTATAGGACCTTGTTTTTGAATACAGGATCAATTCCTTAAAATGCCTGTAATTGTTTTCATAGATAAAAAAATCGATGGTTGCATTATCGCCCAAGGTCTTGGCAAATGCATCATAGATTATTTTTTTATGGGGACTAAGTTTATTGAACAACAGAAAAACCTTGGCCTTCAGAGCCAGTTGATCTCTTTTCACATAATAGCCCTTTCCCGGAACCGATTCAATGATCTTGTTTTTCTTAAGATGATCGTATGCCCTTACCACAGTATCCCGAGAAATATCAAATTCGATCAATAGTTCGTTCACCGATGGCAACCTATCATCCAATTTTATCTTGCCATTTTCGATGGCGGCCAAAATGGAATCCACTATCTGTTTGTACTTGGGTACTTTAGATTCTTCTTTTATATCGATCAATTCCAACATTTTACTAACTTTTAGGACAGGTTTACTTAACAGTGCAGAACACTTAATAGAAAATGGGTAACTACATTTACCAACAACAATAATAAAAAAAATAACCTGATGGGGATAAAGACTTTTAAACACGTGGATTATCTATGGGACGAAAAAAAGGCCTTGGAACTTGGTGATGACCAAGTGGCCCTGTTCCTATATAGGTCCAATATTTTGGGCTCCGATTTAAGGATTACGAACTACGGAGGGGGAAATACAAGTTGTAAGACTATTGAAAAAGACCCTCTGACCAACGAAGACGTTGAAGTAATGTGGATTAAAGGATCTGGAGGTGATATCGGAACCCTAACCCGTTCAGGAATTGCAGGTCTTTATACCGAACGATTAAGAAATTTGAAGAAGGTCTACAAAGGATTGCACGATGAAGATAGGATGGTAGGACTATTCAACCATTGTATTTATGATTTGGACAGTCGAGCCCCCTCAATCGACACCCCATTGCACGGATTACTTCCTTTTAAACATATTGATCACTTGCACCCAGATGCGTTGATTGCCGTTGCGGCCGCGAAGGACAGTGAAAAGGTCACCAAGGAAATTTGGGGAGATACCATGGGCTGGGTACCATGGCAACGACCTGGGTTTGACCTAGGGCTTCAATTGGAAAAATGTTTGAACGAAAACCCCGGTATAAGAGGTATTGTTTTAGGAAGCCACGGTTTGTTTACTTGGGGAGACACCTCTTATGAATGCTATATCAACAGTTTGGAAGTCATTGAAATGGCTTCTGAATACATTGAGAAAAAAATAAAGGAACAAGGTGAAGTTTTTGGAGGACAGAAAGTGAAATCTTTACCTGCAGATCAAAGAAAAGAGAAAGCGGCCCAGTTGATGCCACTTTTGCGAGGACTGTGTTCTTCTGAAAACCGTATGATCGGTCATTTTACCGATGCTGATGTGGTGATGGAGTATATCAACAGTAATGATTTGGAGAAACTTGCCCCAATGGGAACTTCGTGTCCAGATCATTTTTTAAGAACAAAAATCCAACCTTTGGTTTTGACTCTGGATGCAGAAGAAGATTTATCCAATGCAGAGGATGTTCTTAAAAAGTTAGAGCCCGCATTCGAACAATATAGAAAAGAATACGCAGCATATTATGAGAACTGCAAGCACGACAACAGTCCTGCCATGCGTGACCCCAATCCGGTCATCATTATTTATCCAGGTGTTGGAATGTTCAGTTTCTCAAAAAACAAGCAGACCACACGTGTAGCAAGTGAGTTTTACATCAACGCTATTAATGTGATGCGTGGAGCAGAGGCAATTTCCGCCTATACCTCTTTACCAAGACAAGAGGCCTTCGATATTGAATATTGGTTGTTGGAAGAGGCTAAGTTGCAACGTATGCCGAAGGAAAAGCCGTTATCCAGAAAAGTGGCATTGGTCACAGGCGCAGGGGGCGGTATTGGCAAAGCCATCGCAGATAAGCTTGCAGAGCAAGGAGCCAATGTGGTTTTAACCGATATTGCCGAAGACAGATTAAAAGAAGCTGTGGAAACCTATCCAAGGGATGTTGCAAGCTATGCCGTTTGTGATGTAACGAACAAAGACTCCATAAGTAAAGCTTACAAAGATGCCTGTTTAGAGTTTGGAGGTGTGGATTTGGTGATTCACAGTGCAGGATTGGCTATATCAAAACCATTGGAAGAGACCACCGAAAAAGATTGGGACCTACTCCAGAATGTGTTGGTAAAAGGTCAGTTCGAACTCTTTAAGCAAGGGGTCGATATTATGAACAAGCAAGACTTGGGCGGTGACATCATAAGTATTGCCAGTAAAAACGGCTTGGTATCCGGTCCAAACAATGTTGGCTACGGAACTGCCAAAGCAGCACAGATGCACATGGTACGTTTACTAGCGGCAGAACTTGGAGGCAAAGGAATCCGCGTAAACACCGTAAACCCCGATGGAGTGATCGTAGGAAGCAAGATATGGGAAGGTGAATGGGCCGAAGGACGTGCCAAGGCCCATGGAATAAAAGTGGAAGACCTACCTGCACACTACGCGAAAAGAAATCTGCTCAACGAAATTATATATCCAGAAGATATCGCCAATGGGGTATTTGCCTTTGTTGGCCTACTGGACAAAAGTACTGGAAACATTATCAATGTGGATGGCGGCATGGCCAATGCATTTACAAGATAGGTTTTGAGTTAGTTTATTTTAAATTCAAGTATTACCGTAGGCCAGATCATGGCCTACGGTTTTTAAAGATGGCAAGACCTTATGATTTTAAATAAAGAACAGATAACATCTCACAACCAAAGCAACTTTGATAAACACGATCAAAGTTTTGATTTTTTGGCCAACAACCTTACCAATAAGGGCCATGATGTTGAAAATATCCTAAAAAAAGTCGGAGACTTTCAGGTAGCTATTCCAAGTTGGGCCTTGGGTGCCGGTGGAACACGTTTTGGAAGATTCTCCTTTCATGGGGAACCCGGAACTTTAGAGCAAAAAATTGAGGATGTCGGTCTTATCCATGCACTTACAAAATCCGCAGGAGCCATTTCGCTGCATATCCCATGGGATGTTCCCGAAGATGCAGAGAAGATCAAAGCCTTGACAAAATCGCTTGATCTTAAGTTTGATGCCATGAACTCCAATACCTTTCAGGATCAACCTGATCAAAAACATTCTTATAAATTCGGGTCGCTTTGCAGTACGGATGACAAATCAAGAGAACAGGCCATACAACACAATATCGATGTTATCCGCTTGGGAGAAAAATTGGGTTCCAAAAGTTTGACCGTTTGGCTGGCCGATGGTTCAAGTTTTCCCGGCCAGAACAATTTCCAGACCGTTCTCAAAAACACCCAGGACAGTTTACAGCAAATCTACAAGACCCTACCCGAAGATTGGAAACTGTTTATAGAATACAAGCCTTACGAGCCAAACTTCTACAGCACGGTAATCCAAGATTGGGGCACTTCCTTTATGTTGGCCAATGAATGTGGACCAAAAGCCTATACCTTGGTAGATTTGGGGCATCACCTGCCCAATACCAATATAGAACAGATTGTGGCCACTCTAATGATGAAAGGTAAATTAGGAGGGTTTCATTTCAATGATAGCAAATATGGGGATGACGACCTCACGGTAGGTAGCATAAAACCATATTCCCTTTTCTTGATTTTCAATGAGTTGGTGTACGGAATGGAGAACAATCCACAAAACCCTTACCCAGCTTGGATGATTGACGCTAGCCATAACATAAAAGATCCATTGGAAGATCTTATGCAATCCCTGGAAGCCATCCGTTCTTCATATGCGAAAGCGCTTTTGGTGGACCAAAAGGCACTTCGCGAAGCACAAAAAAATCACGATGTAACCCTATGTCAAGAAATTTTACAGGAGGCTTACCTTACCGATGTACGACCACTTTTGGAACGTGCACGGGTATCGAACGGAGGAGCTTTGAACCCATTGGACACCTACAGGCATTTGGAGGTTCGCAAAAAATTAGTGGACGAAAGGGGTAAACATACAATGGCAACAGGCCTATAATCCAAATCATATGGCAAAAGAAGTAATTGCGGTTTTTGACATTGGCAAGACAAACAAAAAGTTCTTTCTCTTTGACATGGACTTCAAAGAAGTCCATCGCGATTACACCTATTTAGAGCCTATCCAAGACGAGGATGGCCATCCCACGGAAAATCTGACCGAACTTCAAAACTGGATAAAGAATACCTTTCACAGCATTCTAAAGTCCAAGGATTATAAAGTAAAAGCTGTCAATTTTTCATCTTACGGGGCAAGCTTCGTTCATTTGGATGATATGGGCAAAGTGGTCACCCCGCTCTACAATTACACCAAACCCATCAATAACGACATTGTTGAAAAGTTCTATGCGCAGTATGGACCGGAGATAAAATTTTGCAGGGAAACGGGCACCACACGAGAGGGCATGCTCAACTCGGGCATCCAACTCTATTGGTTAAAGCACGAAAAACCGGAGGTATTTTCAAAAATCAAGTATTCACTGCATTTACCACAATATCTGAGCTATTTGTTTACGGGAATTCCGGTCAGTGAATATACCAGTATTGGTTGCCATACTGCGCTTTGGAACTATGAAAAAGAGGATTACCACGAATGGGTCTACCAAGAGGAAATCCATAAGTTATTGCCTTCCATCGTGGATACGGAGACCAGTATCAACACCAACTTCATGGGACATCAAATCAAAGTGGGCGTTGGGATACACGATAGTTCCTCGGCCCTTTTACCTTACATTCGAAGTATTGACAAAAAGTTCCTGTTGCTTTCCACGGGAACATGGAGCATTGCCCTCAATCCATTTTCCAAAGAACTTTTGACGGATGAGGATACCGATTCCAATTGCATTAATTATATGCGCATCAATGGTGAGCCCGTAAAGGCTGCACGATTGTTCCTGGGCAATGAGTACAACGAACAGATCAAGGAACTGGCAACACTATTCGGAGTTTCCGAAGATTATCACAAGACCGTAAATTTTGATGCCGATATCCATCAAAGGATAAAGGATAATTTTACCCATAAATTTAAATGGGCAAGTCTTGATGCAGCATCTCCGGACGTACAAGCACCAATGCAATTTAATTCCTATGAAGAAGCCTATCACCAATTAATGATGGAACTAGTGGAATTGCAAATAGAAAGTATACAACGAGCTATCGGAAAGGATAACATCAAACAATTGTATATTGACGGAGGCTTTACCAACAATCAAATATTTGTGGAATTATTGGCCCGTGGATTTGATGGAATGAAGGTGAAGACCACGGATGCATCACTCGGTTCCGCCTTGGGAGCCGCCATTGTCATTTCCAACGTGGAACTGGACCAAAAGTTCCTAAAAAAGAACTACGCGTTAAAAAAACATAGACCCCTAATAACAAATTGATATGGCCCAAAGTTTTGATACTCGATATCCTTCTGTTGATGATTTAAGGGAGAAAGCCAGAAAAAGAATTCCGCGCTTTGCCTTTGAATACTTGGATGGAGGCTGCAACGAAGATGTCAATATCCGCAGGAACACTTCCGAAATTAGAGATATACAGCTTAAACCGATCTATATCAAGGATTTTAAGGGCGCATCCATAAAAACCACTTTGTTTGGGCAGGAATACGATGCCCCGTTCGGTGTGGCACCTGTTGGCCTTCAAGGGTTGATGTGGCCCAATTCGCCGGAAATTTTGGCCAAGGCGGCCAACAAACACAATGTACCGTTTATCTTGAGCACTGTGACCACCATGGATATTGAAAGGGCCAGCGAACTCACCGAAGGTAAAGCTTGGTTTCAATTATACAACCCAGCGGAAGATGCTGTTAGAAATGATATTTTGGATAGAGCGGCCGCAGCAGGCTGTCCTGTTTTGGTCTTGCTTTGCGATGTACCCACCTTCGGTTACAGACCACGTGACTTTAAGAATGGGTTGGCCTTACCCCCAAAAATGACGATGGCCAATATTCTTCAAATATTAGGGAAACCAAATTGGGCGCTTCAAACCCTTAGGCATGGCATTCCCACATTTGAAACCTTAAGACCATACACACCAGAGGGACTCAACCTAAAGCAATTGGGCAAATTTATGGACAAAACCTTTTCGGGACGCTTGAACGAGGAGCGCATCAAACCGATCAGGGACAAATGGAAAGGAAAATTGGTGTTGAAAGGTGTAGCTTCGGAAGAAGATACCGAACAGGCCATAAGATTAGGATTCGATGGAATTATCGTTTCCAACCACGGTGGCAGACAATTGGATGCGGGAGAATCCACGATTGCTCCTTTGACACGGATTGCTGCCAAATACAAGGACCAAATCACGGTAATGATGGACAGTGGTATGCGATCAGGACCTGATATGGCGCGTTCCTTGGCGCGGGGGGCTGAATTTACCTTTATGGGGCGTTCCTTTATGTACGGTGCCGCTGCGATGGGCAAAAAAGGAGGCGACCACACCATGACAATTTTAAAGGTCCAACTACAACAAATTTTGGATCAATTGTGCTGCGAGAACATCCATGACCTTCATAAGCACCTGATCTAACAAACAAGCACATAAATTTAACGATACAAACCAAACCCACATGAGCCAATATAATATTGATGAAGAAATCGAGGAGATAGCAGGCGGCGAATTTGAAAGAGAACCTGTTCCGCAATCAAAACTGAAAAGTTGGAAAAGCTTTTTGGGGATGTATGCCGGCGAACATGCAGCAGGTACCGAATTTGTAATCGGCCCACTCTTTTTAACCACAGGTGTGAGCGCCTTCGATTTAATTGTTGGACTTCTTTTGGGAAATCTTTTGGCAGTATTGAGCTGGCGATTTCTTACGGCAGAAATAGCGGTGAAGTACCGACTTACCCTATACTATCAATTGGAGAAAATTGTGGGGAAAAATTTAGTGACGGTCTACAATCTTGCGAATGGAATCCTCTTCTGTTTTCTTGCTGGCGCTATGATCACGGTTTCGGCCACTGCAGTGGGTATTCCTTTTGATATGGAAATGCCCAAGTTAACGGACACCATGCCCAATGGAATTACATGGATTGTAATTGTATTGGCGATTGGAGCGGTGATATCGTTGATTGCCGCAAAAGGATATGAGACTGTTTCCAAAGCGGCCAACTATATGTCACCTATAATTGTATTGGCATTTTTGGCCAGTGGCATTGTTGCCTTGCGTGACCTTGATGTGAACAGTTTTGCGGATTTTTGGAATATTTGGGGCGAGGGAAGTGAGCCTTTCCCAGGCCAAATTAAATATACATTTTGGCATGTTATGATTTGGTCTTGGTTTGCCAATGCAGCCATGCATGTGGGAATGTCCGACCTTTCCGTGTTCCGATTTGCAAAAAAAGCAAGTTCTGGCTGGACCACCGCAGCAGGAATGTATGTAGGCCACTACATGGCATGGATTGCAGCAGCACTACTTTATGCTGTTTACTTGAAATCTCCCGAAGCACAGGCCGCTTTGTCGGATGGTACGGCGCCAACAGTTGCACCGGGACCCCTGGCTTACAACGCTTTGGGCATCTTTGGAGCCATTGCCGTTGTTTTGGCAGGATGGACAACGGCCAACCCTACCATTTACAGGGCAGGATTGGCTTTTCAGGCCATTATTCCAAAAACCTCGACCTTCTGGGTAACCATTATTGCAGGTAGTGTGGCCACCTTGGCCGGTCTTTTCCCTGCATTCGCGATGAAACTATTGGATTTTGTAGCACTTTACGGTTTTATTTTGGCGCCCATGGGAGCTATCATCGTATTTGAGCATTTTTATGGCAAAAAGGCCAATATCATCATAGATTACGCCGAAAAAATGAATATGAAGTTCAATCGGGCGGTATTTTGGGCCTGGGCCATCAGTTTTGGAGTTTGTTACTTTATATCGGTAACTTTTGATGTCTTTTTATCCTTCATGACCTTGCCAGCGTGGTTGTTTTGCGGACTACTCTTTTTACTTTTTTCTAAAAAGAAAACTTTCAGCTCGTAAAAAAACAGCAAATCATCACCATTTTATAAGGCATCGGTAATACGGGTATCTATATCAGTAATAGTGGTATACCAATAGCTAGGTTTATCCCATAATTTTACTTGATTATCAACTCCACCGTTTTGACAAGGTACATCCAAGGACAAAACAGTAAGGTTTGATGATGACCGATTACATGGTAGAACCCATGGATTGGCATTAAAATTTACATGCCCTCAGCAATTAGCGGAGCACATAAAAAACAAACACCATAATCATGAAAAACAAATTTTTATTCGTGGCTTTAGGTTTGATGACCCTATCAACCTATGCCCAACAAGATCTTTTCAACGAACCAGCTCTGGTTTCCCCCGAAATCAACCCCGACAACACAGTAACCTTTCGCGTAAAGGCACCCTTGGCTCAAACAGTAAGTGTATCGGGCAGTTTGGATGGCGAACATGCCTTCGCTACTATTTCCTATGAGATGGAAAAAGGGGAGAAAGGTATTTGGACCTTTACCACCCTCGAATTGCCATCAGAACTCTACCGTTATCATTTTTCCATAGACAGTGTTCGCACGGTCGACCCAATCCGATAAGCCCAGACGAATAGCTGAAATTTTTATAAAAAATAGCCACATAGCCCCATGGAGCATAATAGGTAATATCACCCTTGCTTGGTTCGTATCCGCTTGGCGCCCCACCTTTGGTCAATTTTCTTTCGGGATAGAATATTTTTTCGTTGCTGGCATAATCCTCCAGTTCCGTGGTAATGGGAAGCATGGAGATTAAATCCCTTGAAGTTGGATTGTCGTACAAGGTGGCGGTAAGTTCGGTATCCCCGAATGAGATTTTTAATTTCATATCATTAATGGTTAGTTGTTCTTTTTCAGTGCTCATTTCTTTACCAGATAACCATAGGACAGTAAAGCAAAGGAACAGTGAAGTTGAAAACATGAGTGTTTTCATCATCCTGAATTTATAGCCGTGATAAGGCATGTTCTGTTAGCCCTAAAAACACGATACAAAGTTAACTTACCTCTTTAGCTATAAGTTAATGATAATCGAATCAAAAATTAAGAAAATCAAATATTAGGCGCGAATCGCCTTTGGAGTAGTACCTGTAAGTCTTTTAAAGTAGTTATTAAAGTAGGTAGGATAATCGAATCCAAGTGCATAAGCTATTTCGCTTACATTCCAATTGGTGTGCTGCAACAGTGCTTTGGCTTCGGTAACAATACGTTCAGATATATGGGTAGATGTAGATTTCCCCGTAACCTCTTTTATGGATTTATTCAAGTAATTCACATGTACGGAAAGATTATCGGCATAGTCTTGTGGACTTCTCAACTGCAATGGATTATCGGCAGTCTCTATAGGAAACTGTCTTTCCAAAAGCTCTAAAAACACATTGGTCAACCGTGATGCCGCACTCTGGTGCTTCACGTAGTTCTCCGAAGGTTGCATCTTTAAGGCTTCGTGTAAAATAAGGTGAATATAATTTCTAATCAAATCATCCTTAAAGGAATAGTCTGTTTGTTGTTCCTCCATCATTTTATCAAAAATGGAATTCAGGAAAAGACGCTGATCCTCACTTATCTTCAAAACCGGTGTGCCGCCCAAACTGAACAATGGAGATTTTAAAATACTATCGGAACGTTCGGACATATTTAAAAATTCCTCCGAGAACAAACAGGTATAGCCAACGTAAGTGGTCGAAATAGTCTCCCACGAGTAAGGTATGTGTGGATTACCAAAAAATAGAATGGTGCCTTCCTGCTCAAAACTTCTATCGGAATAATTAATGATGCTCTTACCAGTGGTCAAACAAATCTTGTAAAAATCCTTACGACTGTAAATTTTGGTCGCACTACTGTCCTCTTCAATTTTAAATATATTAAATCCTTTAAGCTTTAATTCGCTATTGAAGGGGGACACCGATTTTTCTGTTTTTGTTTGCATGTTGCAAAGTTAAGAAATTCAAACCAGTGGGTAAATAAAACATTTTCCCAAACTTCTATTAAAAACCAAATATTGCCTTATAAAAAAGGCTGTCCATACAATCGTTTACCGGTGGCCTTGTACATAGCATTGGCCAACGCTGGGAATATGGGTGGAAAGGCAGGTTCACCCAAACCAGTGGGGTCTATTTGGTTTTCCACAAAATGTACCTCGATTTCTTTTGGGGCTTCCGACATCCGAATCATACGGTAGTCATCAAAATTTTCCTTGTTGGGCTTTCCATCCTTAATGCTCAATGATCCAAACATGGCATTCCCGATTCCGTCCACCACGGCACCTTCCAATAAATTCTTGGCGGCATCGGGATTGACTACAATGCCACAATCAACGGCACAATATACTTTGTCCACTTTTGGTTGGCCATCTTCCATAATAAGGTCCAGCACTTGGGCCACATAGCTATTATGGCAGAAATATGCCGCTACACCACGGAAAACACCTGGTTTATCTTCCCCCCAATTGGATTTGTCCCTTACCAATTCCAAAACACCTTTATATCGGCCTGGGTCGTAATCGTTTCGTTCTCCAACAGGATCGGTTTCTGCCCGACTCAACAATTCTAAACGTAGTTCGATGGGATCTTTTCCCATTGTTTCTGCCAATTCGTCCAAAAAGGTCTGCTCCGCACAGGCCATAAAATTAGATCTTGGTGCCCTAAAGGAACCCACGGTAATATTGGAGGGAATAGCCCAATCTTCGGCCAAGTAATTATCCAAAGTCCCTGCGGGAAAGCGATCGGCATACATGGGGCTTTCTGGCACGCCACCTGCATTTAAGTGCAAGCCTGTAATCTTCTTATCCCCATCCAGAGCTGCTTTATACGTAGCTCTGTATGCTGGTCGGTAAATTCCTGCGGTCATATCATCTTCGCGTGTATACATCAGTTTAACCGGTGCATTCATACGCTTGGAAACTATACCAGCCTCTACCAGCCAATGCGCATAGGACCTACGTCCGTATCCACCACCCAGCCGGGTCATTTTTATATCAATTTTATCCAAAGGAATGTCCAATCTCGAAGAGAGGGTCTTTTCTGTAAATTCAGGCTTTTGAAGCGGGCCTGCAAAATCGGCTTTTTCTTCAGTTACGTGGGCAAAAAAGTTCATGGGCTCCATACAGTTATGGGCCAAAAAGGGTGCGGTATAGGAACGCTCCAAAACTTGGTCCGCTTCGCGCAAGGCCCTATCGGGATCGCCATCTTTTCTACGCTCGTCGCCCTTTTGGTTGGACATTTCCAACATCTTTTGGTTATGATCCGATGTATTTTCCAGTCCAGCCGGATAAACCATGGTGGTTTTGCTGCCAAATCGATCTCTGGCTATCTTCAGCTCGGGCCTGGTTTCCCATTCTATATGGGGTGCGAGTGCTTTTTTTGCATTCATGACCTCCCATGTGGAATCCCCCACCACTACGACCAATTCCAAAAAGGAATTGGTGTCAAAATATTGCCATTCGTAATCATCGGCATAGGTTTTTATGGAGAAAACATCTTTTATGCCGGGCATTCCCTTTAAGGATGATGCATCAAAACTTTTTAGGGTCAAACCAAAAGCAGGTGGGTGCACGATCATGGCGGTCAGCATCCCTTCTTGCATATAATCCATCCCAAACAAGGGCTTACCGGTGATTATTTTTTTTGTGTCCACATTCTTTTTGGAGGTACCAATTATGGTGAAGTCTTCAATATCTTTTAAAGAGACTGTTTCTGGCACTGAGAGTTGGGAGGCTGCAGTGGCAAACTCCCCATAATGGCCTTTTTTACCACTTGCTGAATGTGTCAACTGTCCTTTTTCCGCCGTTATTTCCGTCATGGGCACGCCCCAGCTCTCCGCCGCGGCCTGCATCAACATATATTTGGCCGATGCCCCGGCTTGCCGTAAGCGTTCCCAACTCTGCCGGATGGCCTGGCTACCTCCAATAAATTGACGCGTATATCGGTCGGTATCCAATGGTGCTTGCTCCACCACAACCATGTCCCAATCCGTATCCAGCTCATCGGCCACGATCATGGGCATGGAAGTCTTAACGTTTTGACCGCCCTCTGGGTTTGGGGACATAATGGTCACCATGCCATTTTCTCCGATCTTAATGTAACCGTTCACCTCTATCCAATCCTCCGGCATTTCCATACCAACTTTTTTTGCTTGGTCTTTGCAGGAAATCATCCAACTAAAGCCGAGCAGCATACCTCCACCTGCAAGTGTGGATGATTTTAAAAATAATCGCCTATTCATTTGAGTTTTGGTAGTAGCCATGGTTACTTTTTATTTGCTTTTCGTATTGTCTTATCTAAGTTTCCCCTTAAAATAACGAATATTCAAGGTATCCTTCACCTATAGTTATTTAATTGTTTTTAAAACTTTCGCAGGAACACCTGCAACCACCGTGTTGGGCGGTACATCTTTATTCACAAGAGCCCCAGCGGCCACCACGGAGTTCTCCCCTATTGTTACTCCCGGTAGAATTGTTGCGCTCGCTCCAATCCAAACATTCTTTTTGATGAACACGGAACTCGGGCGCATACTCTTCCTTGTTTTGATGTCCGTTGGATGGTTCTCCGAGGTAATGCTTACCCGCGGACCTATCATAACATCATCTTCAATGGTAATACCTCCCAGGTCCAAAAAACTACAGGCATGGTTGATGAAAACATTCTTGCCCAAAGAAATGTTCTTTCCGTAATTGGTATAAAAAGGTGTAAAAAGTGTAGTGGTTTTATCCACCTCAACACCAATGATTTCACTTAATACCGTTCTGATCTCATCCACGTTTTTGGAAGCGTTTAATTTAGTGGACAGTACAATGGTCTTGTTGACCCCAACTCCTATTTGTGCATAATCGGGGTCGTTCATTGGAATTTCTTCACCCGATGTCAATCTTTCAAATATATTCATTGCTTTCATTCAATTTTCTGATGGTCCTTTACCTTAAAAAAAGATACTTATGGGCTACTAAAAATAATCTTACACCTTATTGAATCTTTTAGAAACTATATACCAGGGAAACATTCCAAGTAAAATCGTCCTCGGGAACAATTTCCGTATCCAAAGCCTTGTTTAAAATAGCGGATATGGATAGTGGAAAATCCTTTTTCTTAAAGGATAAGAATCCGGCTAAATAATATCCTTGTATATCATCCGTAGCCAAAAAATAGGCCTGCGGAGTAATATCAAAGTAATATTGGTCCGTTACATAAAGGTTTTTAAACGTCGATGTAAAAACAACGAAGTTGGTCTGTTTCACACCGTCATCAAACCCGCGGCCATGGAGATAATACATTCCGACATCTATGTTCTCTGCCACTTTAAACGTTGGAACCACTTCTGCCGCCAAATATCTCCTTGCCTCCAAAATATCCTCCGAAGCACCGTTCCTCATAATGGGTATGGTCCTAAAGTTAATGGCTGGATGCGCCCCGACCCGGAGAGAGAACTTCTCTTTTTCGATAGCTTTGTACCGCCACCAAAAAATAAATGTCCAAGGTTTGCCTTCCAAGGCAAAGCGCATATCTGGCTCAAAACTCAACCTCCCTTTTTTGAACTTAAGGTCAAAGATCAATGCCGGGTCTCCCAAAGAAAAAGATGGAATCAGCGAAATTCCATTGTTGGTAACACTTGCTGTTCCACTAAAATCATCCAAGAAGGGTTTTCTTTCCTCTTGGGCCAAAGAAACATTGTAAATGAGAAGACTACCAATTATAATAAAAAACCGGATAGGTCTTCTGCTGAGGAAAGAAGATAATGGTGAGAATTGCAAAGCTCCGCACCTACTCCTTCTGGGGTCAATACTTGTCATGATGGGTTAGTTGGTTAATTTTCTCAAAGATAGCAGGAATGGTGATTAACTGTCGTACCCATTTTACAGAAAGATTTACCTTTTTTACGGATAATGACTCTGACCAACAGGTAACTATTGTTTTGGTTGATTGTTTTGGGTACATTGTGGTGATATGAGCGAGATCATCAACTTAGAGACCGTAAACGATTACTGTAATCGATTCAACCAAATCTCACAACATCCTTTGGTGAGTGTGATGAACCTGCACAATTTGAAAAGAAATTCGCAAAAGGGCATTGAAGCGCTCCGTTTCAATTTTTATGGAATATTCTTAAAACAGAACCCGGATTGTATTCTAAAATACGGCAGAAAGTATTATGACTTTCAAGAGGGTACTTTGGTATTCATAGGTCCTGGACAAATTGTCCAGATTGAAAACGGTGATGACTATGTTCCATCCGGTTATGCCTTATTGTTTCACCCTGATTTACTGCGAAAAACCAATTTGGGTGAAATTATTTCCAAATATTCCTTCTTTTCCTATGAGTTGAGCGAGGCATTGCACCTATCTCAAAAAGAACGAGAAATTATTATTGATTGTATTGAGAAAATACGATTTGAACTGGAACGGGATATAGACAAGCATAGCAAAGAGCTCATTGTATCCAATATAGAACTTTTTCTACGTTATTGCTCACGCTTTTACGACCGTCAATTTATTACCCGCGATGTCGTGAACGATAGTGTGGTCCATCAATTCAAAAGGTCGCTCCACCATTACCTCTATTCAGGAAAGGCCAGCGAGCAGGGCTGCCCATCTGTAGGACATTTTGCCCAGGAACAATATTTGTCCGCCAACTATTTTGGTGATCTTATTAAAAAAGAGACAGGAAAAAGTGCGCTCGAAATCATTCAGGCCAAACTTATCGAGGTCGCAAAAGAACGTATTTTCGATCCCTCGAAAACTGTTAGCGAAATTGCCTATGAACTTGGCTTTAAACATCCCCAACACTTCTCCCGTTTATTCAAGAGCAAGGTGGGCTACTCTCCCAACGAATATAGAATGATGAACTAACATCAGCATCTTTCATACTCTCCTTATTCAAACTTTTACACAGAGATAAAATAGATCGAAGTAAAAAGGACCAAGGTTAAGTTCATGCTCAGCTATGGGTTTATCGTAGTCCTTCTTATTCCATAAAATTTCTTCAGATACTGATAAATGTCATTAAATGAAGACTTTACTTTCAATAATTTTAGTGGCAATTGCTAACAACTGTTTTGGTTCTCTATAACCAAATAAAAATATTTATTATGGACACCAATCAAATCAAGACCAAATTCGAGCAGGCTGATCAGTTTCTTGAGGCAGCCCAAAGTGAGTTAAATCGACCAGCAGAAGATGTAGTACCCTATATGGTATGCAGAAGCGCCCGAAAATCTATTTCTCATTACTTAAACGGGTTTTTGTTAAAACATGGGGTTGAATCCAATGAGGATGATACCGTGGAAATATTGTTGAACAAATGCCAAACCATTAACAGTGAATTCAACAGTTTTGATTTGAGTCCCATAACATTCACGATGGATGAGGAATACAGTGCAGAATTCGACAAGATGAAAAGCTGCATTGATTTGGCCGCCTATACCAAACAATTGGTCGGAGTTACAAATTCAAAATTTTGAAAGCATACCTATTAATTAGTACAACATTAATCCTCATATTATGAGCAAGTCAGTTTTGCAGAAAATTGGAGTACCCAAAAACATCACAAAAGGCAAAGAGAAGAAATCATCCAAATTCAAATACCCTGGAAAACCAGTAGCAATGGACGGAAATACCGCCGCAATTATGTGCGAGCGCGAATCTACCGATGCTGCTGGCGCATTCCCCATTACACCCTCTACGCAAATGGGGGAATACTGGGCCGATGCAGCTGCTAAGGGACATTTGAATATTTCGGACAAACCTTTGATATTTATTGAACCGGAAGGGGAACACGCCGCTGCTGCAGTTACCGCTGGCTTGTCCATGACCGGTTTGCGTGCTGCAAACTTTTCTTCCGGGCAGGGTATTGCCTACATGCACGAATCCCTTTATGCCGCAGTGGGTAAACGCCTTACCTATGTACTGAACATCGGTGCACGTGCCATGACCAAATCCACATTGAACGTTCATGCCGGGCACGATGATTATCATGCTATTGACGATACTGGCTTTTTTCAAATGTTTGCCAAGAAGGCGCAACATGTGGCCGACCTTAACATTATTGCCCACCGCATTGCCGAATTGGCGCTGACTCCAGGTATTATCGCACAAGATGGGTTTTTGACCACACATTTGATCGAATCCTTCCTTTTGCCCGAACGTGAATTGATCAAAGAGTATCTGGGCCGTCCAGACGACATCATCAAAACACCAACACCTGCACAACGCATCATTTATGGTGATACGCGTAGACGTATTCCCGAATTATGGGATGTGGATAACCCTGTGATGGCCGGTATTGTACAAAATCAGGATTCTTACATGCAAAGTGTTGCTGCCCAACGTCCATTTTTCTTTGACCATATTAAGGAGTTGGCAGATCAGGCGTTCAAAGAATACTACGAACTCACCGGAAGACACTATCAACGAGTAATGACCTATCGAGCAGAAGATGCCGATTACCTTATTTTAGGTCAGGGAAGTTTGGTTCCCAGTGCAGAAGTTGTTGTGGATTACTTACGCGAAACCAGAGGAATAAAAGTAGGTGTGGTCGACCTTGTTATGTTTAGGCCATTCCCTTCCGATATGCTCGGAGAAATTTTAAAAGGTAAAAAAGCCGTGACTATTTTGGAAAGATTGGACCAACCATTGGCCGTCGACTCCCCAATTACACGAGAAGTACGCTCTGTTTTAAACAAGTGCGTTGAAAATGGCAGGGATAAAAAACACAAAGCCTATCCAGAGTTGAGTTCCTATTCCATATCCGATATGCCCGCAATTTACTCGGGTTCCTTTGGTATGGGTAGCCGCGACTTACAACCGGAAGGCATCATAGGAGCAGTAGAAAATATGTTGCCCGATGGTAAACACAAAAAACAATTTTATCTCTCCATAGACTTTATCCGACAAATACCACATTCCCCCAAGCAAAAAGCATATCAGGAAAGTATCCAAGAATCCTATCCACTTGTTAAGGAACTGGGCATTAGGGGCTCGGAAAACCCCAACCTTATGCCAAAAGACGCCATCACGGTACGCTTTCATTCCATTGGTGGCTGGGGTGCAATCACTACGGGTAAAAACCTCGCCATGACCCTATATGAGTTATTGGGGTACAATATTAAGGCCAATCCTAAATATGGTTCGGAGAAGAAAGGACAGCCCACAACATATTATCTCGCAGCCTCTTCGGAGCCCATCCGAATAAATTGCGAATACTACTTTGTGGATGTTGTATTATCCCCGGATCCCAATGTATTTAAACATACCAACGCATTGGCCGGTCTTAAAAAGGGAGGGAATTTTATTATCCAGAGCGATAAACAAACACCTGATGAAGTTTGGGCGGATATTCCTGAACGCTATCAAAAAATCATTATAGATAATGATATTCATGTGTTCTATATCGATGGATTTAAAATTGCGAGGGAAGAAGCCACCGACCCCGAACTACAACTACGTATGCAGGGAATTGCCTTCCAAGGAGCATTTTTTGCCGCATCGCCCTTAATGAAGAAATCAGGGTTATCCGAAGAAAAATTATTGAAAGCCATTGAGGACCAATTGCAACATAAATTTGGATCTAAGGGCCAACGTGTGGTGGATGATAATATGCGTGTGGTAAAACGTGGCTTTGATGAAGTTCATGAAATCACCAATAAAGTTTTGGGAGCAGGCAACAAGACCAATGGTGCTGTAAAAGAACCCCTTCCCATCCCAAGAATGATGAAGGAAATTCCACAAAGTGAATCACAGTTGAGCGATATCCATCGTTTTTGGGAACAAACAGGTAATTTCTATCTGCAGGGAATGGGGAATGATAACCTCACCGATCCATTTATAGGCTTGAGTGTAATGCCAGCCGTTTCCTCCGTATTCCGAAATATGACCGGTATACGTTTCGAGCACCCTGAATGGGTACCAAACAATTGTACCGCATGCGGAAACTGCTACACGATATGTCCCGATACCGCAATACCCGGACTGGTAAGTGAAGTATCCGATGTTTTCGACACTATAGTGAAACGTGTAAAAAACAACCACGGTAAAGTTGAGCATTTGCCCAAAGCGGTCCGTAAAATGGAAGGGCATGTCAGAAAATTGTTTGCAGGTTCAAAAAACGGAGCAACCGTCAATGACTATATGCAGCATGCCATAGACATGACGCTCGATGAGCTGGGCAATGGCAAGGAATTGACCCAAGAACTCGATTGGTTCAAAGAAGAGTTGGGCGAATTCAATTTCGCTTTAACCCGCCCCTACTACGACCTACATGAGAAAAAAGAAGAAAATAGTGGCGGATTGTTCAGTATAACCATCAACCCGAACACATGTAAGGGATGCATGGAATGTGTTGCTGTTTGTAATGATGATGCTTTGATCAAAATACCACAGACCGAAGGGTCCATCGCCAAACTGAACAAAGAATGGGATTTTTGGCTAGATCTACCCAACACACCGCAAAAATTCAATCGAATCGATGATCTTGAAGAAAAAATAGGTCCACTGGAAACAATTCTATTGAACAAAGATGCCTACCTGAATTTTGCCAGTGGCGATGGAGCCTGTTTAGGCTGTTCCGAAAAATCGGTGGTACATATTTTCACGGCCACCGTGGAATCCCTCATGCAACCGCGTATAGAAAAACACATGGCCTATCTGGAAGAATTGACCAACAAATTGGAAAGACATATCCAAGGAAAATTGATGGACCGTGTGAATTTGACCGATTCGGAGGCCATGTCCAAAATAGTTTCCGAAATGAAAAATTCAGATTTGACCATGTCGGAGATTACCAGAAGGTTGGAATCTAAAAATGGAGGTGAACCCATTGATCAGGAATGGTTGCGCAATGTTACCCAATTACTCGCTCAACTGAACAAACTTAAATGGAAATATACCAACGGAACCACCGGAAAAGGAAGGTCCAATATGGGTATCCTCAATTCCACTGGTTGTTCTTCGGTATGGGGAAGTACTTGGCCATTCAACCCTTATCCATTCCCTTGGGCCAACCACTTGTTCCAAGACTCACCTTCCATGGCGATGGGTGTTTTTGAAGGACATATGGCCAAAATGGCCGATGGTTTCAAGACCATACGCAAAGCAGAATTGGAGCTCGAAGGGAAATACAATGCCGACGAACATGACGATTTCTTCACCTATTTTACTTGGAAACAATTTACAGATGAAGAATGGTTGCTATGTCCTCCAGTGGTAACACTAGGCGGTGACGGTGCCATGTACGATATCGGTTTCCAAAACTTATCAAGAATGATGGCTTCCGGCAAACCGATCAAAGTAATCGTACTTGATACACAGGTATATTCCAACACAGGTGGACAAGCCTGTACTTCTGGATTTATTGGTCAAGTTTCCGATATGGCCCAATATGGTAAAGTATGGAAAGGTAAAAGTGAGCCTCGAAAAGAGATTGGTCTCATTGCCATGGCACACAGAAACACTTATGTAATGCAAGCCACTTTGGCCAACACAAGTCAAATGATAGAAGGATTTATCGATGGCTTGATGACCAAGCGACCAGCTATTTTTAACCTGTACACCACCTGCCAACCCGAACATGGTGTAGGTGATGACAAAGGGGCAAATCAAGCTAAACTTGCAGTAGAATCCAGGGCTTATCCTATATTCAAATACAATCCCGATCATGGAATAAAAGCCCGGGAAGCATTTGATTTAGCAGGCAACCCTGCCATGGATCAAATCTGGCCAACTTATAACTTAAAATATCTCGAATACGGTCAGGAACGCACCATGGAACTACCGATGACGTTTGCCGACTTTGCATTGACCGAGGCACGTTTCAGGAAACATTTCAGAAAAGTACCACGCAGCGCCTGGAACGATAATATGATGCCCCTGGCAGAATTTTTAGAAATGGAAGAAAACGAACGTGAAGGCAAATTCCCTTATATCTGGGCAGTTGATAGAAATCAGAAACTTAATCGGGTATTGGTCGCAAAAGCCATTGTGGAGTCTTGCGAAGAACGTAGGGATTTCTGGCTGATGCTACGCGATATTGCCGGAGTGGAACCAGAAAAACCACAAGAAGAAAACCTCGAAGAAAAAATAAGAAACGAGGTTGTCGGAAATATTGCACAGGGACTTATGCAACTTGCTGGTGGTAATGGGAATGGAAACGATCTGTTAACAATGGCATTGGAAAAACCAGTTGAGAGCAATGGAGTTGCAGTAGAAGAACCATCATCAAATGGGGAATATATGGCCCCATGGCTGGAAACTGACGAATGCAGTTCCTGTGATGAGTGCATCAAGCTCAACCCCAACATTTTTGCTTATAACGAGGATAACAAAGCTTACATCAAAAATCCGAAGGCCGGACCGTATGAAGACTTGGTCAAAGCAGCGGAAAAATGTACTGCAGGAGTGATTCATCCCGGATTACCTGCCGAACGATCTGCAAAAGATATGGAGAAATGGATAAGTCGAGCTGAAAAGTATAATTAATGTAATAAGGCATGATGTCCCTTTTCAATCTTCATAAAGACTCGTTTAAACACGGTATTCACCCTCCGGAGAGTAAGGACGAGACAAGTGGTTTGCCCATTAGGCAATTTCCATTTGCGCCCCTTATAATTTTACCGATGGCACAACACATTGGTGCTCCTTCGGAAATTGTGGTGCGAGAAGGTCAGGAAGTGCAACGGGGTCAATTATTGGCCAAGGCAAATGGGTACGTTTCCGTGCCCATGCACGCACCTGTTTCCGGAAAGGTTCGCAAAATTGCCAATGTGCCCACTATTTCAGGAAAAATGTCCACCGGTATTTATCTGGAAGCCTTTCCTTTTTCCACCCAAGAGGTTCTCGAAGGAAATCCAATAGACCCCGATACGGCCACACCAGAAGAAATTCTGCAAGGAATTCAGGATGCCGGTATTGTGGGATTGGGAGGTGCTGCATTCCCAACACATGTAAAATTAAAGGTTCCAGAAGGCAAAACATGTGAAACCTTGATCATCAATGGAGTGGAATGTGAACCCTATTTAACCACGGACCATCGGGTAATGTTGGAACAGGAAAGCGATATTTTTACCGGAATCAAATACTTGTTGAAAGCTACGGGGGCAAAAAAGGCCATCATTGGCATTGAAGCCAACAAACAAGATGCTGCTGACCACTTGTCGAAACATATGCCCAAAGGATTGCCAGTTGCTGTACAAGTGCTTCCTGTAAAATATCCCCAGGGAGCGGAGAAAATGCTGATCACTGCCATACTGGGCAAGGAAATACCTTCGGGCAAGCTTCCTATTGAAGCTGGGGCAGTTGTTGTAAACGTGGCAACAACCGCAGAAATCGGCAGATTACTACCACACGGTCGCGGAATCCAAGAACGCGTGATCACCATCACGGGACCAGGAGTTAAAAAGAAAGGAAATTATCTAATTCCAGTAGGTACTCCCCTGCGTTTTGTTTTGGAACAAGTAGGGGTTGACCAAGAAATCAGTGAAGTATATATGGGAGGTCCAATGATGGGTATGGCGGTTTCCAATCTGGACATATCCATTGTAAAAGGTACTTCGGGCATTTTAGTGTTCACAAAAAAAGATGTGAACCGGTCAACAACAATATATCCATGTATTAAATGTGGTGCCTGTGTCGATGCTTGTCCAATATTGTTGAATCCATCAAAGTTGGGAATATTGGCAAAATTCGAAGCCTATGACGAAATGGCCTCCGATTACAATTTGATGGATTGTTTTGAATGCGGGTCGTGCACCTATGTGTGTCCTTCCCATATTCCCTTGGTCCAATATTTTAGATCGGCAAAACGGATAGTTCGAAAGCGGGAAGCAGATAAAAAAGAGAAAGTACATGCTTAGAAAAACCTTAAATATTAGCACATCGCCCCATATCAATAGTGGGAGGAGCACCGAACAGATCATGAAAAATGTGGTTTGGGCCTTGTTGCCCGTTGTATTTTTCTCTATCTATTCCTTTGGGTTGAATGCTTTGCTGGTCATTGGGACTGCAACCTTCGCCAGTGTGCTTACCGAACATGTGCTTTGCAAACTTTCAAAGAAAAAGACCACTGTTGGTGATTATTCAGCGGTTATTACTGGACTGTTATTAGGGCTCACCTTGCCTCCAAGTTTTCCATTATGGATGGCTTTTATAGGTGGAATCATCGGAATCGCCCTTGGTAAATATATTTTCGGTGGATTGGGATATAATGTGTTCAATCCGGCACTCGTGGCAAGGGCTGTTTTACAAGCCGCTTTTCCTGTCGCCATTACCACTTGGCATCCCGCTTTTCTGACCGATCGTTTTTCAACCGTAGCAAGTTCGGTATTCACATGGCCCTTCATGGAGCCAAAATTTGATGTGATCTCCGGGGCGACTCCCTTGTCAGCATTTAAGTTTGATGGAGTAACAACTTCAACTGTAGAACTGGCCTTGGGTCAAATTAGTGGTTCGGCAGGAGAGACCAGTGCTGTGATCATCATTATAGGGGGGCTTTATTTGATTGCACGGAATATGATGAATTGGAGAATACCGGCGGCCATATTATTAAGTGCATTTGTATTGAGTGGTGTACTTTTTTTGATCAATAGTGAAATATATCCATCACCTTGGTTTATGCTGTTTTCCGGCGGGTTGATGCTAGGTGCGGTATTTATGGCCACAGACATGGTCTCCTCCCCTATTACACCGCTCGGTTTATGGGTTTACGGGGCAATCATTGGCATTTTGACCATTGTGATACGAGTTTGGGGTGGTTTATCCGAAGGAGTCATGTATTCCATACTATTGGCCAATGCCATTTCTCCGCATATTGATTCGGTCATCAAAAACAGAGTGTACGGAACCAAAAGAAAAATGAAAGCCGCATGAGTGAAGTCTCCAACATAGCGATGCAAAATCCTGCGAACAGTAAAAAAATGCTACTGGCCATGGTGGGTATAGGTATCATAAGTGCTTTTCTTATTGTGTTGACATATGAATTGACCCTTCCCCGTGTTCAGCGATTAAAGGCCGAGGCATTGGAAAAAGCAATTTTCGAAGTGCTTCCCGGAACAGATCATACACAGGCCTTTGGACTGAACACTGATGGGACATTATTTAAAATCGAAGAAGGAGATAAATCTGAAGCAGCTCTCTATGCAGGATATGACAAAGATGATAAACTGGTAGGCTATGCAGTGGAAGCTGCAGGTCAGGGTTATGCGGATATTATCAGAATTATCTACGGCTACGACCCTAATGAACAAATATTGATTGGGTTTCAGGTATTGGAAAGTAAGGAAACCCCTGGACTTGGAGATAAAATTGAAAAGGATGAAGCCTTTCTCAACAATTTTAAAGCACTGGATGTCAGCGTTTCCAACGATGGACAGCTACAAAACAAGGTTGTTACCGTAAAACAAGGTGAAAAGCAAAATGCTTGGGAAATTGACGGAATCACTGGAGCCACAATTTCCTCGCGGGCCATCGGGGATATCATTGGCAAAAGTACTATGGAAGTTGTTCCTATTCTCCATCAAAATTGTAAAAAGGACCAACATAAAATGGATAGCAATGAGCAACGATAATTCAACATCAAAGCAAAAGGTCACCTCAACCGATGAGTTTATTAAAGGGTTGTGGCGTGACAATCCCGTATTTGTGCAAGTATTGGGAATGTGTCCGGTTCTGGCAGTTTCCAATACAGCAGAAAATGCACTTGCCATGGGGTTGGCCACAGCTTTTGTGCTATTGATGTCGAATATTTTGGTCTCGCTTTTACGAAATTTTGTTCCCAAACAGGTGCGTATTGCATCATATATACTCATCATCGCCACATTTGTTACCGTAACCGATTATGCGATTCAGGCAATTAGTGTTGAGCTTCACAAGAGTTTGGGAGCGTTTATCTCACTTATAGTGGTCAACTGCCTGATATTGAGTCGAGCCGAGGCCTTTGCATCGAAAAATACGATAGGACGATCTATCCTTGATGCATTGGGTATGGGGTTCGGATTTACGCTCGCCCTTTTTTGCTTGGGGGCCGTAAGGGAAATACTTGGCAATGGTTCAATTTTTAATGTTCCACTTTTTTCCGAAGGTTATCAAAGTTGGATTGTGATGATATTACCTGCCGGGGGATTTTTCACCTTGGCACTTTGGTTACTTATAATTAATGCACTACAAACAAGAAAAGTAAAATCATGAATACAGAGTCCTTAGGTTCGATTTTTCTCAATGCCGCCTTGGTCAACAACTTTGTTTTGGCCTATTTCTTGGGTATTTGTCCATTTTTGGGGGTATCCGGAAAAATGGAAACTGCTACAAAAATGGGTGGTGCCGTAATGTTTGTAATGCTCATCAGTTCCATGAGCGCCTACGGTATTCACGCATTTCTGGTAAGTATCGATGCTCCGTTCCTTCAATTGATCAGTTACATTGTAGTGATTGCTTCAACGGTACAGTTAGTGGAAATGTTCATCAAAAAAATTAGTCCGGCGCTGTTTAAATCATTGGGGATTTTTCTCCCATTGATCACAACAAATTGTGCCATACTTGGAGTGGCCTTGTTTCAGACCAGTAAAGGATATGGGTTTTTAGAAAGTGTAATCTATTCTTTGGGTGCCGGAGCAGGATTTATGCTCGCACTGGTATTGATTGCCGGTATAAGGGAACAAATGAATTTTGCGGATGTGCCCAATATTTCCAAAGGAACAGCACTTACATTGTTCATAGCGGGAATTTTATCACTCTGCTTCATGGGCTTTGCAGGACTGGGCGCTTAAAAAAAATAAAGAAAGGATGATTAAATCACTCATTATAGGAATTGGCTTAACCGTAACCATTGTATTGGCATGGGCACTTGTACAAACCCTGTGGAAAAAAACATTTCGGGAAGAATATTCGGAAGACGATGTTCTGGCCGGACGCAGAAGTTGCTCTAATTGTGGATGTACGGGCTTCTGCGAGAGAAAGGAAGTAACTAAAAAGGATACAAAAAATGTCCTTTAGGGAAGAAAATCAATTAAAAAAATATAACATATACAATTTAAGAACATGGCACATTTATCTGATTTTGATACCGAAAAACGGTATAAGGCGGTCGTAAAAAATACAGTGCGGTTAACGCCACCCGACACCGATGAAGTGCGTGAGATCGTACTTGAAGTAAAAGATTCGCAATTTGAATGCGAAGTGGACCAAAGCTTTGGCGTATTGACCGAATCCACGGGAGAATTTGGAAACGAGCTTCACCATAGGTTATATAGTATAGCTGATTTGCCCAAGCATGCCAACGGAAACCCACAACTAACTATGTTAGTAAAACGCTGCTCCTATGTGGATGAATTCAGCGGTGAAAAATACGAGGGTATTTCTTCCAACTATTTATGTGATAGAAAAAAAGGTGATGAAATTACCGTTACAGGTCCATTTCAAATACCCTTTAGGGTACCCGAGGACAAGACAGCCAATCTTATACTCATTGGTATGGGTACTGGAATTGCACCATTCAGGGCTTTTATTAAGCATATATATAAAAATGTAAAGGATTGGAAAGGAAAAATCCGGTTGTTCTACGGTGCGCGTAGTGGCTTGGAGCTGCTTTACCTCAACGATAAGGATGGTGACCTTACCAATTATTACGATGAGGAAACATTCGAAGCTTTTCATGCATTGAGTCCAAGGCCATATTGGGCCGATCCCATTGAATTGGAGAAGGCCCTCGAAGGACAGACCAAAGAACTGAAAGAATTGCTTTCCATGTCCAATACATACATCTACGTTGCCGGATATGAAAAAATCCTTGACAAACTCAACAAGGCATTTTCCAAAATCTTAGGTTCGGAAGAGGCATGGCGACTCCGAAAAGCTGAATTGATTGCCGGTAGAAAGTGGGCCGAAATTATTTTTTGACCTGCACCGGGAAAAAGAAGAACCGTAATTGTAAACAAATTCGTGAATCATTATGTCTATCGTTATCGCAGTGGCCGCACTTGGAGGGTTAACCTTACTTCTTGCAATTATGCTGATCGTTGCAAACAAAAAGCTATTTGTATATGAGGACCCACGTATAGATAAAGTGGAGGACATGTTGCCCCATGCCAATTGCGGAGCTTGTGGCTTTCCTGGCTGTAGGCCCTTTGCAGAGGCATTGGTTCACGGGCGTGCCTTACCCGGAAAATGTACGGTAAGCACAGATGAAGGCCGACAAGCCATTGCTGATTTTCTTGGGGTCGATATGGGTGCGGAAGAAAAAAAAGTCGCTCGTCTTGCTTGTGCCGGTGGGACCAATGTGGCCATAAACCGGGCCCAATATGTGGGTATTGAAAGTTGCCAAGCCGCAGCTTTGGTATCCGGTGGTGGCAAAGGTTGTTTTTGGGGGTGTCTTGGCCATGGCGATTGTGAGGTTGTCTGCGATTTTGATGCCATTACCATGAACGAACATGGATTACCCATTGTGGACCAGGATAAATGTACGGCCTGTGGCGACTGCGTGGAAGCTTGCCCCAAAGATTTATTTTCCCTTCAACCTATAAGCCATCATCTTTGGGTAGCTTGTAAAAATCTTGAACACGGCGAAGCTGTTCTCGAAGATTGTCAAGTAGGATGTACCGCCTGTGGAAAGTGTGCCATGGATGCCCCGGGCGATCTAATAACAATCAAGAATAATTTACCAGTGGTGAATTACACTAAAAATCATAATACCCAAGTACCGATTCAGCGATGTCCTACCGGAGCCATTGTTTGGTTCAATGATGATGGGGAGCCCATCAAAGGGAAAGAAAGCAAGAAAATTATCCGTAAGGGCAGTAGATCTTTGGGAAATACTTAGTCTGCTTGAAAAGGAAAAAACAACGCCTGATCTGAAGTTGCTAAAGTTTAAAAACCTAAGTATATTATAGGTAATGATCATCATTGATCTAATTTCAAAATAAAAGACATATGAGCTATTATTTTAGTACAACATTAAAGGAGAAAAATTTCGAAAAAGCTATCGAAAAGGTAACTGTCGAATTGAAAAATGAGGGATTTGGAATACTTACTGAAATAAACATTAACCAAACCCTAAAGGACAAACTAGGTGTAGATTTTAAAAAATACAGAATCCTTGGGGCCTGTAACCCACCTTATGCTCATGAAGCATTGACCCAAGAAGAAAAAATCGGGCTCTTTTTGCCCTGTAATGTGGTTGTCCTGGAAAATGACAATGGCGAAATTGAGGTGGCCGCGGTGGACCCTGTTGCTTCGATGATGGCGGTAAAAAATGAGAAGTTGGCCCCCGTTGCCCAAGAAATACAACAAAAGCTTAAAAATGTGATCGAAAAACTTTCTTGAAAACCAGAAAGAAATTCTGTTCAAACAAAACGGCCAAGCGGCAAACCAAAGTTGAACATGCTTTATTGTAAAAGCCTTTGGTCAACAAAAATTACGGTAGGTAAAGTCTGTTGTTAAACTTCATATTTCAACAGTCTCAAAGCATTTAATACCACCAACACAGTGGACCCTTCATGGCCGACCACTGCAGGACCTATGGCAACCGTTCCGGTGATGGTCAATGGAACCAAAACAGCCACCATCCCCAAACTGATCACCAAATTTTGTTTGATTATTCGTTTTGCTTTTCGACTTAGCCCGATGGCAAATGGAAGAACGTTCAATTTATCCGACATCAAAGCGATGTCCGCTGTTTCCAATGCAACATCCGAACCTGCTGCTCCCATAGCTATCCCCACAGTGCTTTTTGCCATAGCAGGGGCATCGTTGACACCATCTCCGACCATTGCCACACTGCCTTCTTCTTTGGTCATTTTCTCAATGGCCTTCACTTTATCTTCTGGAAGTAGACTTCCCATTGGGTCCGTAATACCCAGATTTTTGGCAATTGCATCCGCAACCCTTTGATTATCCCCCGTTAGCATGATTATTCGTTTGATGCCTGTTTTCCTCAAGGAAGAAAGCACGGTGATAGCATCCGGACGGGCAACATCCATTACCGAGATGATGCCTAGATATTCCTTTCCCTTATGAACGATCATCGCAGTATGCCCCCCGGATTCCAATTCGAACATTTTTTGGTCTATCTCTTTGGGTACCGAGTTCCCCGTCAACTCCTCGAAAAGTCTTCGATTACCCACATGAACCACATCTCCATCCCAATCGGCCTTGATACCCCTTGCAACCAAGGCCTGTAAGTTCTCGGCCATAGGGATATCCTCACCTCCCAATTCCTTTTTTCCACCTTCAACAATGGCAATGGCCAAGGGATGGTCACTTAGTGCTTCTACCGCAATTGCAGCCGACAAGAGGTGTGTTTTGTCGGTTCTTCCAAATGGTATGGCATGGGTAAGTACAGGCCTACCTTCGGTAAGAGTCCCTGTTTTGTCAAAAGCAATGGCGCTCAGTCCACCCAAATCTTCAAGGGGACGGCCACCTTTAATGAGCACTCCCTGGCGTGCAGCCCTAGCTATCCCAGCCAATACTGCACTTGGAGTGGAAATGGCCAAGGCACACGGTGATGCGGCAATCAATACGGACATGGCCCTATAAAAACTCTCCTTAAACGTTTCCTCAACAATTAAAAATGCAAACAATAAGAATAGCACCAGAGCTAAAACAGAGGGCACATAATATTTCTCAAATTTATCGGCCAAGTGTTGGGTCGGGGACTTTTGCGTTTCAGCTTCTTTTACCAATGTGATCAAACGGGAAAGGGTACTGTCCTTAGCTTCTTTCAACACTTTAACTTCGAGTACGCCGTTTCCGTTGATCGTACCTGAGAAGACCCTGTGTTCGGGCAAAAGTTTATTAATGTCCGTGGTACTTTGCCAATTGGGGCTTGCCCGCTTGTCCACAGGCACACTTTCGCCTGTTATGGATGCTTGGTTCACAGGGCTTGTTCCTTTTGAAACCACACCATCGGCAGCAATTTTTGAATTTGGCCTGACCACTATTATATCACCGACCCTTAATTTCTCGATAGGAACTTCTATCAGTTTGCCATTCCTTTTTACCATGGCCAACGGGGGTGCCAGATCGGAAAGTGCGGCAATGGACTTTTGAGCCCGACTCATGGCGTATTGTTCCAAGGCATTCCCCAGGCTGAACAAAAAGAGTAATAAGGCGGCTTCGCCCCATTTGCCCAAAAAAGCGGCGCCAACGGCTGCAAAAATCATAAGGAAGTCTATTTCAAACTTGCCCCTGAGCAGGTCTTTAACAGCATTGGACGTGGTAAAAATACTTCCGAAGACTGCCCCAACAACAAAAAGATACGTGGAATAATCTTCCGGTATGGACGCTATAAATGAAAAAATAAGTCCCACTCCCCAAAATAAACCGCTTACAATGGCGAAATAGAGGTCTGCGTTGTTCTGTCTAAAATGAAAAGGATAAGGACCATCGTCATTCTTATGAGGCGCATCATTCTGTATGTGAACAATCTTTAAGCCCATCCTTCTGATTTTTTTAATGATCAAAGATGGGTCCGTCTGATTTTCATCCCATTCCAATCGTATTTTGCCGGAAGCAGATACGGCCACTTGATGAACACCCTGCTGTTTTTCAAGTATCTGTTCAATCCTTCTGGCATTCCTGGAGTGATGGATTTTTTCAAGTTCAATGATTATTTTATTCATGACAGACCAATAAACATGCATCCATTGCAATTAAACAAAATTGACAAGTTATGCTATGATTAACTATGATTTTCAGCATAATTTCACACCTTTTTATCTAAAAATGGATGTTTGGTGGTTACATCCAGATTCAATTGAAGGATATTCCTCCGAAAAACATTTTCTTCAGCCCAATTTAAGGTTGTTGGACGTTCCCGATCATCCTCAACGTATTGAAGGTGAAAGGGCAGCCAAGTTATTTATGCCTTTATGGCTTGGGTATTACGATTCTTTTAAAAACTCCAACGAAGCCTGAAAAACAAATTATGGCCTAAAGACCTGTATGCTTGGAACTCAAAAAAGGATTGGGCAATTACATCCATTTCCCAATTGGTGGCAAGGGAATAGGTAAAGGTAGGTATGGCTATTATCGATTGGTTGGTGGGGGAATACACCGTACTGAACGCCCCAGAAAAGATCGGGGAGAATTCCTTTACCAATTGCAGATAACCAGAGAACTCAAATGGCATTAAATTTTTCGCCGTAATTCCACTTAAGGCCAAGTTTTCAATACCTCCGCCCAAATTGGAAGCACTGCCACTGTAGAGTACCGACCCATACAGATAAAGTCCATTTTTTAATCCATAATCAAGGGATATAGAGGCGCTCCAAACATTTTCGGCATCCAAATAATTTGTTCGGGGAACAAAATAGGATACTTCGCCCTTAAACCCCATGTTTCCAATGTTTCCGGACCACCCTGTTCCCAGTACCCAATCGTTTTTATAGATTCCGGCAATCCATTGAAAATCATAAGACCATTTATTGAAACCATATAATAGAGCAATAATATGATCCTCCTCAAACCTACCCTTTTTGGCGGCCAATTCCACTTTACTAAAATCACCCGTATAGTATTGGATGCGTACGGCATCACTACCAGGCCGTTCTTCATAATCAAAATCGAGAAAATTATAGGTGTTGAAAATATCGTTTGGGTTCCATATCAGGTTTCGTCCCCAATTTATACGCTGCCTACCTAAGGTAATATCCCAATTGCCCTTGCTGTACCTTAGGGAGGCCCTATCGATAGATGTAACAAACAGCATATGCCCACTTTCCCCATAATTCCAGGTCATATCGCCCCATCCGTTGTCCATTCCCATCAATTCGGAAAACCCGGGGAAATTTGACACCGCATCTCCATAAAATATCCGATTTCTGAATTCCAGTCGCATAGAGATGCTTTCTGAAGCCGTATACCCAAAATTCAGCCTGTTATGGATCAAAGTTGTCCATTGTAATTGGTCTAAATTATCCACAAATTGCAATTGATGCAGGTTTTTGACATAACCGTTGAGAACCAGTTTATGCTCCTTCTCCTGCCCTGCCCCAAAAAAAGGAAAGAGCAAAACAAAAATGGACCATATGACCTTTGAAGGTTTCATAATGATCACGCAGGCGTTTGATCGACATCGGAATCTACCTTACCATCGACCAATGTAATCACTCTTCTGGCCTTCTCTATCACTCTTTGGTCGTGGGTTGAAAACAAGAAGGTGATTTTTTCTTCTTTGTTCAATTTTGCCATGATGTCCAATAAATTACTTGCTGATTTTGAATCCAGATTGGCCGTTGGTTCGTCTGCCAATATTATTTTGGGTTTGGAGGCCAAAGCACGTGCCACGGCGACCCTTTGTTGTTGCCCACCCGAAAGCTCACCGGGCCTACTGTCGATCTTTTCTTCCAAGTCAACTTCACGAAGCAGTTCCAGTACTCTTTTTTCCCTATCTTTTTTTGAGACCTTTTGTAATTGGAGTACAAAACCGATGTTTTCCCGAGAAGTGAGTACGGGTATAAGGTTAAAGGACTGAAATACAAAACCAATATTTTGAAGCCTGAAATCTATTAACTTGTTCTCTGGAAGCTTGGTAATTTCCACACCATCCACAAAAACAGTTCCCGAAGTGGGTTCGTCAAGGCCGCCGATCATGTTCAACAATGTGGATTTCCCCGAACCAGAGGGCCCCACCAGGGCAACAAATTCCCCTTCTTCAATGTGAAGGTGCACATCTTGTAATGCCCTTACAGGAACCGCCGTCTCTTTATATATCTTACTGACGTTATGCGCGTCTATGATTGTTTTTCCCATGGTGCTAAATTTTTCGAATTGATTCTGCAGGATTTAATTGCAAAGCTCTATAGGCAGGATATATAGCCGACAACAGTGCGGTTATCAAACACATGATAGCCACGATCCAATAGTTCTGGCTGTCCAACGCTGGGTAGATAATGGAACTGAAACCATAGCTGGCCAATCCTTCTGAGAATATGGCAATGTTGATGCCGTACGTTCCCAGCACAAGAACGCTCAACCAACCGACCAGAAGTCCGACAGGACATCCTATCAATGTCAGGAAAAGAGTTTCCAACATGATCATCAAAAAGATCTTTCTCTTATTGAGCCCAATGGCCATAAGCATGCCCAATTCCCTTATCCGTTCCAGTACGGACATGAGCATGGTGTTCACAATACCGAAGGTTAGCGCTAAAAGAATAATACCAGAGATGATGTAGGTATATAGGTTGAAGGATTCTATCACCAGTTCCAAATCGGGGGCGAGATCTTTCCAATCTTCTACCTTTTGGTTGGGCATTAGCTGGCGAACATAGGTGATGTAACTGTCCAGTGCAGACTCATCCTTCAACAAAATGGCCAATTCGTTACTTTGCGAATGCTGAAGACCTAAGAGGTTGTCCAAGGATTGTTTTTGGACATAAACATTCACTTCATCGAGGGAAAGGTTCCTGGATCTATATATCCCTCCCACCCGAAAGGCACCCGAAACTATACTGGCATGAATATCCGTAAAGGTCACTACTACCTTGCTCCGTAATTTGATCTTGAGTTTTTTGGCCAACTTCTCACCGATAAAGATTTCATTGTCCTTTCCAGAAGCAAAATAGTCTCCCTCTATCAAATTTTGGTTCAGGCCAATCTGTTTTATTTCCGTCTTTGGGGAGATCCCATAAATGGTTACTCCGGAAACGGTAGTAGGCGATGTGATCATCCCTTTGACAATGGTGCGCATGCTTGCGGATTGAACCATGTCATCTTTTTTCAACATTGAAAGAATGGAATCGGAATTTTTTATGACATATTTGGATTCCTGTTGATCGGCAAATCCAGGATGGTGTACCTGAATGTGGGACAACTGCCTGTTCACGGATTCATCAATATTGTTTTTGTAAAGTCCCCAAGCAAAGGCCAGAATAAAAATACTGGCCCACAAACCGACCACAATAGAGCCGATCACTACAAAACTCCTGGTTTTGTTGCGCCAAATGTTCCGCCATGCTATTTGAACCAACATAATCAACTATTTATCGCGTCTACAGGTCTAAGCCTTAATACTTTAAATCCTGGATAAAGGGACAACAGGGTGGCCAATACCAGAACAATCAGGGTCTGGTAAATGAAGATTCGGATGTTGCCCGAAAAATAAATGATGGGCTCAAAACCATAATCTTCATAAACCTCCCTTAAGGATCCACTGAATTGAACTGGGTATTCGGTGAGCAAATGAACAATCAAAATACCCCCTAACACCCCCATCAAACAGCCCATCAATGAAATCATGATCGATTCCAACTGTATCACATAGGCCAAAAGGTGTTTCTTCATACCGATGGCAATCAGAATCCCGAATTCCCTATTCCTTTCAAAGGTCATCATCAATAAAGTGCCGAACAATCCAAAGGATATGATGATATAGAGAATTCCGATTACGATATAATGCCCCGAACTGTCCGCCTCAATGAACTGATCCATCTCAGGCATCATTTGTTTCCAGGTCATCACTTCATAAGCCTCCGTGTCAATAACATTTTCAATTGCTTCTTTGGAACTTTCCAAATCGGAGGTTTTACCGAGCATAATGGACAGAGAGGTCAACCTATTTTCGGCGCCGTGCAGATATTGTGATGTTTTTAAGGGCATATAGATAACATTGCTGTTCAGCTCGGGAGACCCCAGTTTTAAAATGCCAACAATATTGAATTTACCAGCTGCACTGCTTGCATGGTATCCTTGTCCGATCAATACAAGGGTGTCGTTCACTTTGGCATTGAGCTGCTCTGCCAACCCACTCCCAATTAGTATTTGGTCCGCACTGTTACTTTCAAAGTATATACCTTCAACAACCTTTTCATTCAGTTGGTTTACTTTTTCTTCACTCGTCGGATCTATCCCCAACACCATAACTCCTTTGGTTTTATCAGCAAAAGATGATAGAGCAAATGTTTCTAATCGAGGCATTAGTCCAGTAACTCTGGGGTTGTCCAGCAATCTTTTGGAAAACTCTTCATCGGCCTCAAAAGAATTTTCTATCGATTGTTCATCCCAGTAGCCTTTCTTATGTATTTGGAGATAACCCGATGAGTAGCTGACCACATTGTGGATCATGTTCTCATAAACCCCATCGGTAACCGAGCGAAAGGTTATGGCCAATAGCACGGCAAAAAAAACGGAGGCAACGGTGATCATCGTTCTCCGACCGTTGCGCCATATATTCAACCATGCCAATTTTAAGAACATCATTTTAGTTGCATCATGTTTCGTGTAGTAAAAAAACTA
The DNA here is from genome assembly GCF_017313105.1 of [Muricauda] lutisoli (nom. illeg.). GTDB lineage: Bacteria > Bacteroidota > Bacteroidia > Flavobacteriales > Flavobacteriaceae > Flagellimonas > Flagellimonas lutisoli. Next base: position 1,575,768 of record NZ_JAFLND010000001.1, read on the forward strand.
TCGGGAATCTCCTCATCGTAAAGGAGATGGTTGTACTTGATCACGGTTTTATAACCTTCCTTGTCCGTCGGAATCATTTCAATCCGTGTAGTCACTTTTCTTGAACCAAAGACTTTGATGTCACTTGAATTCATGATGTTGACCAATTGTCCATCTTCATCATAAAATTCAGCTTTGAGCTGAAGAAAATCTTGCGTATCGATCCATACGATCACCTTTTCCCAAACAATGGCCGCTGAGGGCTTAGGTATCAATTCAATCTTGTAGCATTCCTTACCTTGGATAAGTTCCCTGCCCAAATGTCTGTGGTCATAATCTTTTACCGATGAGGCTTCCTTCACCAAATCGTCATTGGTAAAGTCCGTACCCATCCAACTCTGCGACATCATCGAGGGCGGTAATTTAATGGTGCGTTCAATGGCAGGTATCCAGTTCCATACCTCCTTGTCCCTTTTTAGAAAAATCATGCCTTTTTCCTTGGCCGGTGCCTGCACAAGGATCAAGGTATAAACATCCCCTTTGGTCCATGCCTTCAGTTCCATTTCCCTTTGCCAAGAAGGACGTATGATCTGGATGGTAATATCCGCTTGGGAAGTATTTCCCCTTATGTTATCATCGGCCTTTTTAACAATTTCCCTCGCGGTTAATTCCTGTGTGGGCATTGTAGCGGCAAGAAGCAACATACTTAGTCCAAAGGCCAAATAGCCAACCAATATTGATGCTTTTTTCATAGTTTGAAACTAGCTCAATAAATGGCTTTGGACAATGATATAAGTCAAGTGTTGCCTTGGGTGAAAAGTTTTGGATTAGCTATACTCTACAACTGAGAATATGGAAGAGGTTTTAAAAATACCCGGATTATGTTGTTCATGGCATTTGCATATTCTTCCATGTTGGAGATTCGCTTCCATTCCGGATGTGGACCAAACTTGCCCCATGCTTCCGTGTGGGCCTGCTTGTCTTTGAAGGCCAGCATATACGTTAGGCACGGCATATGGTTCCCGGCAATGTTCGACCCAAAAAACACCGTAGGAAGGCCAACATCCTCAAAAATACCAAATTCACTGTCATTAAACATTTTCACCTTTCTGCGCAGGGCGTCCTCATTGTAACTTTCGTAAGTTCTAAGCTCAAAGAAGTTTGCACTATCCGCCGGTTTCTGTAGGTTTGGAAAACCTGTGGTGGATTGAATAAGATCCGTTGTAATTCTACTATACGGAATCAAGTTTTCGGATATTTTAAGATAAGGACTTGCATCCTCGATATATTTTTCATCCTCATTCAATAATTCGCCGCTTTTTTGAAACGCTACAATGTCATTATAAGGGATCAGTACATAAAGTTTTTTTGGCAAAGTTTCCCCCACTTCTTCAAATACCCCGATATTCTTTACACCTTGACGGTTCATGGCTGGAATAAATGCCTCTTTAAAATAATCATGAAGTACTTGTTCCGGTCTGCCAAACTCCAATTCGTAGGTTCTCAATTCATATACTTGTTCCTGTCCTGCCAATTGAAAGTTCAGAATCAAAATAAAAAGTATGGAAAAAACTCGTTTTATAATTTTCATTGTTCAGTTATCTTGTTGAATAGTAAATAATTATACTGATATGCTATTCTAGTTATGCTTTTCCAGAAAGGATGTTTTCGATAGTGCTCAATTCCTCTTTATCAAATCCAGGTTTTTGTAGAGCTTGTAACGAGTCCTCCAATTGTTCGGGCCTACTTACACCCAAAAGTACGGATGTAACCCGTGGATCTCGCTTTACCCAGGAAAGGGCCATTTGGGCCAAGGACTGGCCTCTTTCTTTGGCCACTTTATTCAATTTTGATACCATCTCCAGTTTTTGGGGGGTGATCTGGTCGGCTTCCAAAGCACCGTTCCCACGTCCAGAGGCAGCTCTTGATGATTCTGGAATTCCGTGAAGATATTTGTCGGTCAACAAACCTTGCTCCAAGGGCGAAAAAACAATGCTTCCAACGCCTTCTTGCCCCAGTACATCCAACAACCCATCTTCAATCCATCTATCGAACATGGAGTAACGGGGTTGATGAATCAAACATGGAGTTCCCATTTCCTTCAGCATTTTTATGGCCGCCTTGGTCTCTTTGGCGTCATAGCTGGATATGCCAACATAAAGTGCTTTCCCTTGGCGAACTATCAAATCCAGCGCTCCCATGGTTTCTTCTAGAGGTGTGGACGGGTCCGGACGGTGGTGGTAGTATATATCAACATAATCCAGCCCCATTCGTTTTAAACTTTGGTCCAAACTGGAAACCAAATACTTTTTGGAGCCAAAATCACCATAAGGACCCTCCCACATCTTCCATCCTGCTTTGGTGCTCACAATTATTTCATCCCGGTATTGGGCCAAATCCGATTTTAGTATTTTACCAAAAGTGGTTTCGGCCGACCCGGGCGGGGGACCATAATTGTTCGCGAGGTCAAAATGGGTGATACCTGCATCGAATGCCTTGTGCACAATGGTACGAGCAGTATCAAAATCATCCATTTCACCAAAATTGTGCCATAGCCCAAGTGAAAAAGCAGGTAGCAACAAACCGCTATCGCCACAGCGATTGTAGGTCATTTCATTATATCTATTCTTGTTCGGTTGGTAATCCATAAACGATTAAATTAAGATTCGACTTCATGTATCGTCCATAAACACGACAATTTTATGTCTTGGAGACTTAGAGTGTCATACACCGATATGTTGGGGTAGGTCCAATTACATATAGTATATTACTGCAAAATCTTTGATACATTGCCAAAACAAATCTATCGGGTTTTTACATCCTTTTCATTGAACTAGGACAAGAAATCACCGGTACAGCCTCGACACCCATTTATGAAGAATGAATTGAAAAACTATTTGGAACGTTTCATTAGCTTATCAGATAAAGAATCTGAGATGGCACTAGAGTTTTTTGAATATCGGAAGTATCCAAAAAATTCGCTGATTCTGCGTTCTGGGGACATCTGTAATTTTGAAGCATACATAAAACGAGGATGTGCCCGGGAATTTTTTACAGACCATAAGGGAAACGAACATACGGTTGAATTTGCCATTGAAGATTGGTGGATAAGTGAAATCCATAGTTTTGAAAATAAGCTGCCCAGCCAAGTAAGTATCGAGACGTTGGAGGAAACCGAAATGCTAGTGCTATCCTTGGAGTCCAAAAAACAACTTTTGGAAGCAATTCCCTCCTTGGAGCATATGTTCCGAATTATGATGCAACGCCACGTGCACGCCCTAAAAAAACGATTGCTTCAAAACATGTCAAGAAATGCCATGGACCGATATCAAATGTTCCTGGAGCTATATCCTACCGTTGTTCAACGTGTTCCGCAATATCATATCGCATCCTATTTGGGGATTTCCCAAGAATTTTTGAGCAAATTGAGAAAGCGGAACATGGATTTGTAAATAAAATGGCAACTACTGGCGATACGGGGTTATAAAGTTCCGAAAGTGATATTTCAGGAATTGGAATAATGGAAATAGTTTTTTAATAATCAGGGGACGTTTGAAACAAACCCATATCACTGCAAATCCTGGCCTAAAGATTTTTATAAACCTCTTCAAAAGGTACTCTGCAACGTTCACCCCAAATGCCCGAACCTTCTTTTCTTATGCCTACGGATATCACCATATTGATCTCCGCTCCCCTCGGTAATTTCAAAAGCCTCTTGACCAATTTGCTGTCAAAGCCCTCCAATGGACATGTATCATATCCCTCATTCGCCATTGCAATCATAAATGTCTGTGCGGCCAATGCACATGATTTGTGAACTACGACCCGCATATCATTTTCAGACACTTGTCTGGTAATAGGACGAAAAATACCTATGACTTTGGTCAACAAAACCCGGAACAAACCAACAATCCCAAAAAACCTAGTGTACAATAGCGGCATTATTTTGCCATAATACAGTTCTCTATCCTTGATTCGTTTTTCCTGCCGTTCGATAGGACTGTTCCGTTGGATGTTTCCCTTTTCAAATTCCAGAACAAATTTTGAACGTTTTTTATATAGATCCTGCCTTGTTACAAAAACAACGGCCTCAGCTGCAGTTGAAACTGCAGTTTGTCCCAAACAGGCTTTGGCAAGGTTTGCCAAAGTTTCAGGTTCAGTGATATGGTAAAATTCCCATAACTGCATATTGGAACTATTGGGTGCCAATGTTGCGAGTTCAAGACCATGTTTTACTTTTAGGGTATCAATCTTTTTTGTTTTATCGTATACACGTACGGAACGTCTATGATTTAAAACAGCTTCCAAATCCATATCTATCTTATTTTAAGTAAGTCCTTTATCCGACCACGTCTAATTTAGCGACTTATTTAGGTATGTCGGTTTTTACTTAAATACAATTTTTAAAGGAAATGGATTTTCCTAGGTATAGAATTTCATAATTTGTATTAAGCTTTAAATGTCAATAATCAAATCCCGACCCGATTGGCACACAATAATGGAATCATTGACAAGGCAGTATAAAGTATTGAATAAAAAACGATGGCCAACAAAGCCGTTGGGTGCATTGTAACAAAAACATTGATTCTTCGTCTTCCTCAAACAAACAAACGAACCAATCAAAAAACAAAATGCTTACAAATTCATCAGAACGTAAAGAAGCTTGGAAAACCATTTTTCTATTTCTTGCACTCGTCGTTGCGCTTACTTCACCGTTCCATTATGCCATAGTAAATCTGTATCCTTCAAGGATATATGTCGGGGCTATTATGTGGTGTCCTGCAATAGCTGCTTTTATCACACTAAAAATTAAAGGACGCAAAATCTCATCGCTAAATTGGAATTGGGGAGATTGGAAATACATCCGATGGTCTTACTTTATTCCTGCCCTATATGGTATAATCACCTACTTACTAATCTGGGTTTTCGGGTTTGGAGGTTTAGCAAATAGAGAAATAATAACAGAATGGGGAAAAGAACTTGGGTTGTTTGGGATAGGTACTTTAAATCCAACCTCAATAACAATCATAGCCATCATCTTGTTGGGGACTGTAGAAGTGATAAGAGCTTCTGCAACCACATTAGGAGAGGAAATTGGATGGAGGGGCTTTTTTATCCATGAATTAAGAAAGGTTCTTTCTTTTACCGGTGTATCTGTATTTAGTGGACTTGTATGGGCCGCTTGGCATTGGCCGCTACTCGTTTACTATAGCAACAATGTGCTATTGGAATTTATCACATTCTTTATAGTGATTATTTCGATGTCATTTATTATGGCCTACTACACTTTTAAATCTAAAAGTCTATGGCCAGCAGTAATTTTCCATGCAGTAAGCAATGTGTACATTCAAAAGATCATGCCTTCTTTAACCATGAAAATTGAGGGAACCGAACATTGGCTTGGCGAAAACGGAATTATGTTTGCCATTGTTACCAGTATTTTCGGGATTTATTTTTGGAGAAAAGCTATTAAAGAAAAAATATAGACCAAACGGCCAGAGCGCCCAATATCCTTTGTAAATGCAAAGGTAAGTGCTACCCCCAACCACTTATAACCGAACCCATCACCAAGGTTCAACTAAACGATATAAAAATGTTCAAAATAAAAACTTACACAATAGTCATCCTTGGCATTTTCATTTCAACTCTTATTGGATCCTCTAAGGCTTTCTCCCAATCGAAAAAAAACAGTATTCAAAATCCGATTGAATACTTCAATAAAAGAACGGAAGCTTTAAGTTTAGTTAAAAACAAAAAATGGCAAGAGGCGATTCCTGTTTTGGAAAGTCTTACGCTACAATATTCAAATGACGCTGATCTATTTTATGTATTGGGACTGTCCTATTATGAGACCGGACAGTTTAAAAATGCAATTATCGAATTAAAAAAAACGCTTGAATCCGGAGGTACCATATTAACGGATATTCCGACGGGGTCGGCACCTTCAAATGATATCATGATCAAAATTGCGAAAGCCTATGCTGAAGATGGAGATAAAGAGAATGCCTTATTATGGTTGCAAAAAGGATTTGCATCCCGTTATGACGAAAAACCATTCTTAAAGGGAGATCCTGCTTTCAAGTCCTTCAACGAGAATCAAGAATTTCAACAAATCTTTGGCTATCGAAGTCAATTAGGTTTGAGAAGAGGAGAATCGTGGGTTAGTGATATAGATTATTTAGAGGAGCGAATACTGGAATTGCACTACACCCCATTTCACTCCATGTCCAAAACTGATTTTGACAAAAAAATATTGGGATTAAAATCAGAAATAGACTCATTATCAGATGAGCAAATCGTTGTGGAGCTAATGAAAATATTTGGGGGGCTTGGCAATGGCCACAATTTAATTATACCAACATCCCCCAACAAAGGCGCCTTAAGGAAACTTCCTGTTCAGTTCTATCAGTTTAATGATGGACTATTTATCGTTGGTGCGGAGAAAGGCTTTGAAAAATGGATTGGTTATGAAGTGGAATCGATTGGAAACACTACTGCTGAAGATGCCCTGCAAAAAACAAATGCCGTAAATGCCAGGGATAACGATATGCAAACACTTTGGTTGGGTCCATATTATTTAGGGCTACCGTATGTGTTACAAGGGTTGGGGATTATTGGGAACACCAATCAAGTCACCATTGCTTTGAAAGATAGCAACGATAAGTCACAAAAGGTAATAATGAATCCAGTTTCTTGGAATTTTTCCGGCTTCCCAAAAATGCCAAAACTAAGAGACAGGGAACAACCATTATTCTTGTCGAAAATAGAAGACCCATATTGGTTTAAATTGATTCCAGAAAACAAAAGCATCTATGTTCAGTTTAATGCCGTTACACAGAAAGAAACACAGTCTTTAGAAGCTTTTACTATCGAATTGCGTAGTCAGGCATCTAAAAACGACATACAACATTTAATTTTGGATTTGAGACATAATCACGGAGGAAATGGTTCTATATTACCACCTATGCTAAAAACCATTATCAATTTTGAACTTATGAATCCAGGTGGAAATGTCTTTGTGTTAATGGGACGTGAAACTTTTTCCGCTGCGCAAAACTTACTAACCGATATTACAAAATACACCAATGCAATTCTTGTTGGTGAACCCAGCGGTTCAAAACCAAATCACATAGGGGAAGCAGGATGGTTTAAGTTGCCATACTCAGGGTTAATGGGACTTATTTCCACTCAATTCCATCAAACATCAAAAGCAGAGGACAATCGTAAATGGATTGCGCCCCATATTCCGGTAAACCTATCATCAACCGATTATTTTAATGGAAACGACACGGCTTTGCATATAGTAATGGAAGTGATACAAACTACGGAAAACAGAAAATAAAGTTGGGCATAACAGTTTCCATAAAACCATAGCACCCTTGAGGATGCTGCACTTCATATACTAATTACAACCAAAGTTCAAATAAACGATTGTAAACCAATACACTAAATCTTTTTCTCCGGTTTAATGGGACATCCTAATTGCTCAAAAACCCTATCTTTAAGGAAACCAGCCTCTAATGATACAATTCTTTAGAAAAATCCGTCAAAATCTACTTTCAGAGCGCAAAACTGGAAAATATCTTAAGTATGCCATCGGTGAGATTGTTCTGGTTGTTATTGGCATTTTAATTGCACTTCAAATCAACAATTGGAATGAAGATAAAAAAGATTTGCAACGTGCACACCGTGTATTAACCAATCTAAGTGAAGAGATCAGACAGGATTCAACTTATTTTGAGAACGTATACAATGCTGAGAAGGACATTTTTCTACATGGGGCTGAGCAATTGTTCAAATTACACTCGAACGAACTAAATTCTACAGAAATCGATTCTATTGGTACCTCTTTTAGGTTAGCATGCTTTACGCCCGCTATTAAGTCCTTGAACAATGCATATAATGAGCTAATGGCCTCAAACCTATTATCTCATTTGAATTCAGAAAGTTTAAAATATAATTTAAAGGAGTATTACAGTCAAATTGACTTTTTGATAAGTTATTCTGAACAATCGCACCAATTAAGCAATGACTTAATTTATGAATTAGCTCAATATTATGAGGTGGTTCCGGTTAAGCTTGGAAGCGCTAGAGAAATATCGAAATTCTCAGGTGCTGCAGAAAGTGATTTTACTACAAAGTATGATCTGGAACCTTTTAGGAACAACAGAAGTTTAAACCCTAAGTTATATGATATGATTGATATTCATAAAGATAGATTGGGTGGGTTGGAAATCTTACGGGAATTATCGATAAAAATTCAAGAAGGTATTCTACTTGAATTGAAAAAGAGACAAAAAACACAATAGCATTACTGCATGTTTAAATGATATGATAACTGGGAATGACCAAAATCCGAAACAATCCAGTTAATTGAAGATGAGGAAACTGAACGTTTTACAAATCACTTATAGCCCATTTTAAAGTGGAGTCATCCTTCCACTGGTGAGATACAGAATCGATAGATTTTGTGTAGCCTTCCATAAAAAGGAATAAATCTTGCATTTTAAATCAGCCTTGCACCATCATAATAATTTATCGCAATGATGACGAAGATCATTTGATTTTGATTAGTTGTGACCTAGATTAGGTAAACGATAAATTATGCGGAAAAATGGAAACTATAGTATATGCCACCGATTATTCAAAGCGTTCCGTTGCTGCCCTAAAGTTCGCCCTGGAAATTTCCAAAGCTTTGGCAATGCGCTTGGTATTGACCCACGTTTATGAATTACCGGCCGTGTTGGGCACCGAATTAATTGAGGTCTTCCCCAATTTATCCAAAGACTCCCTAAACCATGAACATAAAAAACTGAAAGAGTTTTATGAACTACATATTGGTGGTTCCGTTAATGAAAACATGATTCGATTTGAGCCTATCGAACACACTTCGATTACCAACGGAATCATAACAAAAATACATGAACACCGAGCCTTTATGGTTTTTGTGGGAACAAGAGGCGAAAGCAAGCTTCGAGACGTTGTTATGGGAGGCACTGCAATAGGCCTTTTGGAAAATTCGCCCTGCCCTGTTTGGACAGTTCCCGAAGACTCCATATTCACTTCACTGGATTCAATTGTTTACGCCACCGATTTTGAGAAAGAAGACATCAATGCCATTCATGCCTTAGCAGAATTGGCCAAGATTTTTAAGGCAAAAATAAAAGTTGTGCACATTTCAAACGATAAGGACAAAGGCGATGATTCCAGAATAGAATGGTTCAAAGGGCTCCTTAGCGAAAAAGTACTATATGAGCATATAGATTATGACCGGATTCTCTCCAATAACATTTGTGATCGGTTGACTACCTATATCAAAGAAACAAATGCAGATGTGCTGGTCATGCTGAAACGAAACAACAAAAAGGGATTAAGAGGATGGTTGCATACCGATTTGGTAAAAAAAATGCAATCTTATGAATGTGTTCCACTGTTGATGCTGAACCAAAAAATGGAACCAATGCGAAGCATGAAAAAGTCCATGATGTCCGGCTTATGATTAAAAACATCATTAAGGGTTATACAATCCGTGGGACATCAATCCTGAATTTCCAAAAAAGTACATTGCCAAATTTGCTGGACCATATGTAAATTGGTTCAGTTCAAGTAGACCTGATTTAATTATTAGAGCGATCACTTCATCATAACTTTTCGAATTGTTCAAAAGGCTATCCTAATTCCATAAAAATCATATCTTTAGAGAAACCAGCTTCTGATGATCAAGTTCCTTCAGAAAATCCCCTAAGACTATCAGTTTGGTAAGTACTTGTAAAACTTTATTGAGAAGTAAAAATCGGGGAAGCCGAAAACCGATCAGAGTAGGCAGCATATAACAATCAAAATCATGACAACCGAAAAAAACATTCAAGTAATTGACGCTTTGTACAATGCCTTTTCAACGGGCGATATGCCAACTGTACTGGGTTTAATGCATCCTGAAATCGAATGGAACGAAGCCGAAAGTAATTCCCTTGCCAGCGGCAATCCCTATATCGGTCCAGATGCGGTTTTAGAAGGCGTATTTTCAGTTCTCGGAGCTAATCATGAATACTTTGGGTTACAAGATGTAAAAATCCACGGCATGGATGATAATATGGTTTTGGCTACTTTACGATATGATGCCAAAGTCAAAGCAACAGGAAAAACTTACAATGCACAAGCCGCACATCTCTGGACGCTTGATCATGAAGGGAAAATTACTGCTTTTCAACAATTTGTGGATACTAAGAAGTTGGCAGACTCTGAAAAGTAATCCCAATGAAAAACGATCGGATATATCGATGTTATTCCAAACGGGCTGTGTTCAGTCACATTTTACATACATAGTAACGATTGGCAGTAGGCTGAAAAATAACGAAGCGCAACAATGCTTTTTAAGTAACTGCTTCTTCTCTCCCACTTTGGAAATCCCACAGGAACTTCCAACTTGATACCTAGTTATATAAAACCAAGCAACTGTTCACATGGCCAAGACCCTCACAAAACTCAAACAAACCAGGTCCTGTACCATTGAAATGTCATAAATATTATTCCTTGGGATATCATGTTGGTGAGGGTAATGATCAATATAATTTTTAAAATGCTCCAGAACGACTTCGTCTGATAAAATTGAAGGATCGCCAGCATATACCATATACTGATCAACAAACCAATTATTGTACCTAGAGTTGTGAGTAATGAGGGAAGAATCATAAACAAGGCCAAGGCCAAAATATAGTAGAGCATGGTTTGTCCACTCAAATAAGCAGTAAAAGTCAGGTTTTCGACATAATTGGTTTCACGATCTTTAAAAAATAACCAGATAAGGAAACCATGAATAGGCCACATTAGAAGTATGAATACATTAAAATACCTAAAAGCAAATTGTAAAAGTTCCTTGTCATCCGATTCTATTTTAGAATAATCCAGGGCTATAATCTCAAACTGTGCAATGAAATATAGTGCAATAGCCACCGTGATCAGCAAATAGTTGAACGGATTAAAATAACTCTTGCACCGACCTGAAATATATTCCCGAGCCACCTTACCCGGTCTGTAAGCCAGATGCTTTATCAAGTGAAGTATTCCTTGGTCTGTATTGGTGAAAGAAATCCACAGGTCCTTAAACAATTGTTTGAAGTTTAAACGGCCCAAGCCCATTTTCTGGCCACAATACGGACAATATGAATACGTTTCCTCAACACTATTATTGCAATTTTTACATTTCATCCTGTCATATCATGAGGTTATTTCAGAGGTCGTTTTTGTGTCATAACCCTAAGATATGAAATGTCTCACTTCCAAGCTTTTAGGTAAAGCAAAGAATTATATGGAAAAGCCTGTGGATTATCCTACTATTCATTTACTTTTAGCTAAATTAGTTACTATAGCAATGCAGGAAAGCATACAAACACCGTCACAAAAGTTCAAATAAACAACCTTGGAACCGAAGCACTCACATCAACTGATCATTGACAATGTAAGCCGATTCATTGACTTGACCGAGCTTGAAAAACGGAAATATATTTCTTTGCTCACCGAAGTGAAAGTAAAAAAGAAGGAATTTTTAATGCAAGCCGGTGAAATAGCCAAGTATGAATATTTTATCACGGAAGGTTGTTTGAAAGTCTACACATTGGATGAGGATGGGGCACCCCATATCTCGATGTTTGCCGTGGAGGATTATTGGACAGGGGACATGGCCAGTTTTATGAGAAAAGAACCATCGCATTATTTTATCAAGGCTACGGAGGATTCAGAGCTGTTGGGCATTTCGAGGGCCAACTACAACCTACTTTTTCAGGAGATACCCAAATTCGAACGTTTTTATCGTATCCTGTATCAAAAATCGCTCATAAGCTACATCAGGCGTTCCAATCATGGTATATCCCTTACGGCAGAAGAACGTTACATCGAATTCAAAAGGAAATATCCTAACATTGTCAATAGAATTACCCAGAAAGATTTGGCAGCCTACATTGGCATTACCCCGGAATTCATGAGTAAAATCATCTCCAAAGTCAATAGAATGTAAAAGTCTTAAACTACTTCATTTTTTTTCGTGTCTCCCCATTGGAATTTTGGGGCATGGAAAAAATAGTAATCATCATTTCGGTATTTATTCTTAGGGTTGCGAACAACTTAAATGCGCAATTTACACAACTTGAACTCTTTTCTGGTTTTGATAAAAGAGACTTCAGTAACTTTAAATGTACAATTACAGTACTATTTTTAGTCTGCTCAATAAACAGTGGAGCACAAGAAAAGGAAACAGATAATTTTCCACCTCCTGAAAATCCAAAGGAAATTGTGGCCATTAAAACTACGGGGGTTATAACCATTGATGGCAAGTTGAATGAAGCAGATTGGGAAAATGCGCCAATTACATCCGAATTTTTTAAAATTGAACCTGTACAATCCAAAAGTTTCAAGTACAGGACAGAAGTAAGGATCCTGTATGACGATAAAAACCTATATATCGGTGCGTTTTGTAAAGATTCTTTGGGAGTTAAAGGGATTCGGGTTCAAGATTTAAGGCGTGATTTTTCTTATACGGAGAACGACATTTTCGGTATCCAAATTGATGCCCAAAATACCAAACAATATGCAGTATCATTTCAAACTACCCCTTACGGCAATCAACGAGATCTGCAAAGTTTCAACGATGCCTATGTGGATGCTGATTGGAACGCTCTTTGGACGGTGAGAACAAAACGTACTGAACAAGGGTATTATGCCGAATTTGCTATACCTTTTAAGTCTTTAAGGTATGATGAACCAGAAAAAGGAGAGCCCGTAAATTGGGGGGTTACATTTTCTCGATTAGCGCGGAGGGATTACGAGTTGACGGTCTTCCCCAACATCCCTCAAGCGTTCTCTCAATTTAGAATGACCTATGCAGCTAAACTTACAGGATTGGAAGTACCCCCTCCTTCAGCAAACTTACGTATTGAACCTTATACGTTATATGAATTTGACGAATCCACGAATGGCACGCATGTGGTCGATTCACAAAATAATGTAAAAGTTGGTGGCGATGTAAAATGGGTAGTTTCACCAAATACAGTGGTCGATTTAACCATCAATACTGATTTTGCCCAAGCTGATGTGGACAGAGCCGTAAATAATTTAGAACGGTTCAATATTTTTTTCCCGGAACGCAGACAGTTTTTTCTTGAAAATTCAGGGATTTGGGCAGGTGTCTCAGATTATGATGTCATTCCTTTTTTCAGTAGGCGAATAGGTCTGGACGGAGGCTTTGATGCCACACCAGCTCCTATTGATGTTGGAGCACGTTTTACCAATAGGGATGAAAACAAAACTTTAGCAGGATTATATGTCCATCAAGGGGATACTGAGGAATCGGCTGCTGCCAACTTTGGAGTGTTTCGTTATCTTCAAAACTATGGCAATGAAAATAATATAGGTTTGATGGTGACACACCGTTTAGATGAAAAAAAACCCTCACTATCTTTAAATGAAAGTAACAACACGACAGTTACCATAGATGGTCTTATACGACCAAAAAATGAGTGGACGGTATCATATCTTGCATCCGCATCCAAAGACGAAGCTACCGACACATGGGGTTATGCCGGCACATTTTCTGCAGTATATAACACCAATAAAATGTTTTGGCGCTGGAAATCCAATTTTGTAAGTAGTGATTACAACCCAGCGATGGGCTTTGTTTACCAAAACAATGTCATAAAACACAATCTAAGCAATTATGTTATATTACGCCCCAAGGCCATGCCATGGGTGCGTCGTTGGGAGTCAGGCTTTTTTGCAAATTATTATCATGACTTCAAAGACCCAAAGAAATTTCAACAGGCCAGCGTTTACCTATTTCCCTTTTACGTCTTTTTCAAGGACAATAGCTTTTTGGAATATGCCATAACCCCGACCTGGCAGAATATCAACTTTGATTTTGCACCATTAGGGCTTTCCATTGCTCAAGATCGATACTTTTACACGAGACAATTTATCAACTATAATTCCGATAGATCTAAAAAATTGTCCCTATCTGGAAAGTTTGAATGGGGCAAGTTCTACAATGGGAAAAGGCAATCCATAACAGTGGGAACTCGATTCGCCCCAATTCCACATTTTTCCCTTTCGTTGGATTATGAACATAATAATCTACAAAATATAGGGATTGAGGATAAAATGTTAAAAACCGATTTATATACAGGTAGTCTAAGATTAGCACTAAATCCCAGAGTTCAATTATCGACTTTTTATCAATACAATTCCTTTACGGATCAAGGAAGATGGAACGCTCGATTCAGTTGGGAATACAGACCAAACTCCTTCATTTATTTGGTCTATAACAACACGCGGGACACCACCTTTGATCCAGTACAGGGCAATAGGCAATTTATCGGAAAGATAACCCTTCTAAAGCAGTTTTAGGATTTCCTTTTTAGCAGAAGTAAACCCGTTTACAGCCTTCAATAAAAGTACCCTAATAATATCTAGAATCACTCAAAAGATTTGGCTGGCTACATTGGCATTACCCCCGGAATTCATGAATAAGATCATCTCCAAAGTCAATCGAAGGTAAAAGTCTTAAACTACTTCATTTTTTTTCATGTGTCCCTATCGGAATTTTGGAGCATGGAAAAAGTAGTAATCATTTCAGTATTTATTCTTGGGGTTGCGAACAACTTGAATGCGCAATTCACGCAAGTTGAACTCTTTACAGGGTTGGATAAGACGGACTTCACACTCTATTCAAACTATCCGATCAATGAAAAAAACACGCTGAGCATTGCTACCCTTGCTTTCTTTCAAAAATTCAATAAAGAAGCGAACACGGGTTTTGATGAGGCAGGGGTGCAACCAACATTGTTCTGGAACATTAACAAGAGTGTTGCTGTTGGTCCATCTATTTATTACAACAGTTTTGCCGGTTATGCGGAACGCCTTTCCGCAAGGCTCATATTAAAAAATTCACGGGCGTTATTTGTAATTATTCCCACGGTTGGACATTCTGAGCAAAAGAAAGCCGGCTATGCCGAAGCTTTTGTACAGTTTCAGTTCAACTCACCTGTAAATGACAAAGTTTCCCTTTGGTTGAACGGACAGTTTTTAACTATCTGGGACAAATTTAAAACGCACTCCAGAAGCTTTCAGCAGTTGCGTGCAGGAGTGTCGTTCAATGGGCACCAACTCGGTATCGGTGTTGACCTTGACCAGTATGGGCCCGATCCAATTGAAAAATCATCTCTCGGTATGTATTACCGAAAAACTTTATAAACAATTTTTAAATCTTAAACATTATGAAAAATTTAGTAAGAGTTTCACATTGGGCAGCATATGCATATTTAATCTATGCCTTTGGATATGCAAGTCTTTTTAAAGTTTTCCAAAAACAAAGTATGATGGAAAACATGAGCAATTTTGGTTTCGGAAAAATATGGACCTTATTCATTGGTTATGGTGAATTGTTGGGAGTAATTGGTTTGCTTGTTGGGTTTTGGATGCATAAAGTTAAAAACCTATCGACTTTATGGTTATTGCCATTCGCAATTGGTGCATTGATAACGCATTTCGCACATAATGACTATGAATACTTTTATACAGCTCTATATTGTTGTATTGCTTGTATGGTTCTACTGGTTACAGATAAAAATTTCAAAGTAATATTATAGTGGTTACATCTCCGAAGTTTTAATGTCCCCAGGGTTTTAAGTGAATTGGCTCGGTGATCAAGCTAGTGAATGTAACGAATATTCCCTTCTGATCACCGGTCTTTCCTTAACCATGGAAATATATGACATGGAAAAATGGTCGACCGATAGTTTAATCTCAAAAAAAACAATAATCATGAAAAAAATAATCACAATTGCAGGAAGCAACAGCCAAAAATCCATCAATAAAAGTTTATTGACCTATACCACTGGTTTATTGGAGAATGTAGAAATTATTTCCATTGACCTCAACAATTATTTATTGCCCATTTATGGCGTTGATTTTGAAGCCGAAAACAGTATACCGACTGCCATTAAGAGGCTCGATGAATTATTTGATACTGCCGATGGTTTTATGGTATCACTGGCAGAACATAATGGGTCCTATGCAGCGGTATTCAAAAATACTTTGGATTGGTTATCCCGTGTAAATATGAAGGTCTGGAGGGAAAAACCCATGCTGTTGATGGCAACCTCACCTGGCGGCAGAGGTGGAGCATCTGTATTACAGGCCGCAAGTGGCTACTTCCCGTTTATGGGGGCCAGGATTACGGATACTTTTTCGTTGCCTTCTTTCTATGATAATTTCAATAATGGGGAAATTAATGATCATAATTTGAAAGAAGACATTCATTCCAAGGTCTATAGATTTCAAACCTCAATTGAATCATAAAAAAATCGCCTGCGATCTGTCTTTGAATGGAAAACTTTTGATGTAACAAAAAAGTCCTCCATTCGTGTTCTTTATTCAATTCAAAACAATCAAAAAATGAAAAAACTTATTTTAAGTATCGCATTTATTTTACCTGTCATGCTTTTTTCTCAAACCAACGACGTTAAGAAAAAAGTCTTGATGGTAGTCAGCAGCTATGGAAAAGATATGGGGGCCGCAAGACCAGGCTACGAGTTTGACGAGTTCTCCCAAGCCTATTTAATTTTTAAAAACAATGATTTGGCCATAGATGTAGCAAGCCCAAAAGGCGGTAAGGTAGAAGCGGACAAATACAACAAGGACAAACCTTACAACAAAATACTTTTAGAGGACAAATACGCCCTCAATTTATTGGAACATACCAAAGCTACGGCCGATATAAATGCAGTGGACTATGATGCCATCTATATTGTGGGTGGAAAAGGTGCCATGTTCGATTTGCCTTACGATCCTTCACTTCAAGATATCGTATTGAATTTGTACCATAGGGACAATACCGTTATTTCCTCGGTTTGTCATGGACCTGCAGCCTTCGTTAATGTCAAAAACGGTGATGAATACATTATAAATGACGTAGAATTAACAAGTTTTTGCAATATAGAAGAGGAGCTTTTTGGAAAAAAATGGGTTAAAGAGTTTCCTTTCAGTCTGGAAACTAAATTGGAATCAAGGGGAGCCATTTTCAAGCAAACGGACTTCATGCTGTCCAAAGTTGTTGTATCGGGAAAGTTTGTTACCGGTCAAAATCCATTTTCAACAACAAGATCTGCTGAAGCTGTCGTATCATCTTTGGGACTTACACCAGTCAAAAGAGAATTGTACAACGATGAAAGAAGTGCCTATTTGATGCAGGAGTTATTGGATAAAACAAAGACCATTGCATGGGCCGAAGAGGAACTGGCCAAAAACAAAGCCAAATATGACATGCCATTGATAGCAGCCTACGGATATTATAAAATTTTAGCTTCCACCGAAAACAAAGATGAGTTATTGAAAGGAGTTGCTTTGGTTGAGTTGACCTCGCCACACTTTTTCAATGAAAACCTACAGCTGTTATTGGCCAAAACCTATATATCCTTGGATAGAAACGAGAAGGCCAGAAGTATTTTGAATGATTTGACCGCTAAAAATTTACTAAAGGAACAAGCTGAAAAACTGCTTGAAACTATAAGCTGAAAACCAATATTTTCTTCAGCTTTGTATTGATAGACAGGATTTTAAACTGAAAGCGAATTCTGAAATACAAGTGTGGGATTATTGTTTTAAACTGTAAGTTTAGGAATGAAACCATGATCCCATTCCTTTTATCCTTTAAGGCATTTTTAAAAACATATTAAAGTTCTTATTGACGAAAGCGTTGGGAAAATAAAAAGAGGAAATTACACCCCATTTTGTAATAGTAGGTTCCTGTTGTTTCCATAAACATAAGGAGTTTTTGAGAAAGCCACGTATCGTAAAAATGAAATGGTTTAAACCCTAATTCAGTAAAAATGAAAAAAGAATTCTTAGCATTATTGATAGTATTATTTTTCATTTCTTGTACCAATACCAGAAATGAAAAGGGAAGCATATTGATTGTAGTTTCAAATACAGAGGACATGGGAGACCCTGAAAAACACTTTGCAGGGAACAACCTTTGGGAAGTAGCTCCTCCTTATCACATTTTCGTTTCCCATGGATACCAAGTGGATTTTGTTTCGCCTACAGGTGGAAAAGTACCTTTTTCCATGGATCCTATTGGAATAAGTAGTTATGCCATTAAGTATGAAAACTTCAATGGTAATGTTGAAAATTCGTTAACACCCGATTTGGTAGATTACAAAAACTACAAAGCCGTTTTTATTGGCGGTGGCTATGGACCCTTATTTGATGTTGCCAACAATGAAAATGTATTAGCAATAATCGCTGATATTTATGAAAATGGAGGAATAGTCGGGGGTTGCGGACATGGTCCTGGTGCCTTTGCAAATGTCAAACTTGCCAATGGTGATTATATGGTTAAGGATAAAAAAGTGACCGGGTTTCCAAATTCTACTGAAGTGACCAAAAGTTGGGCCAAGGAAGGAAGTTTATTGCCTGTGATGCTGGAGGATCAATTAAGAGCGAATGGAGCCCTATTTCAAACCAAAAGTGATTTGAACGATAAACATGACGTAGTAATTGACAAAAGAATTGTAACGACCATGTTTCTTCCCTCTTCAGCTATTGTGGCAAAAGAAATGATAAATGAAATTGAAAAAAACCAATAGCCAACAAAGAGCTGAATCAAAAGAAAGCTCAAATAAACGATTCCAATTACCTTAAATGAATTTGATAGAAAAATTAAAAATTCCCCTGACCTTTCTGTAGCGACTGGTAATGAAAGATTGATTTTAAGTGACCCAATAATTGAATCATTTTTGGTTATGCACAGCCTAGTAAATGCATTCTGAATTATCCGATTTCACATAATAAGATTTATAATTCTTTGCCTTTTTATCTGTACAGCCACATAGATCCAATAACTCAATGGATTTAAAATCGATGGGAGCGGTCTCCGCCTGAATTGAAATATAACCTTCCCCTACAGGTTTGCCCTCCTCATACGCACTTTCCAGATAACCTTCAACCATGCCACCACCAATAGTTGGCTTAGCATATTCCAACACAACTTTGTTGTCCAAGATATGTTGCATTATCGAATCACCTAGAACCAGTGCTTCAATGGTCACCCACCCATCACCGGGATAGGTCTTTGAAGTAGAGGAAATGCAATGGTCCACAATCAACGAATCATTGATGACCACATTGGTCCCAGGTGTACATAAATTACCATTGGTTCGATCATGTACACCATCACCGCCAAGGAGTTGTAATTCCAAGGAAATGGGGAAATCTTGATCAACTCCCATAGTTTTAGGATCTTGGCAATGCAGCATTAAACCATTGTTGCGAATGGCCCATTCGGGTCCTCCCGACATTTGCTCTCCAACAAAACGATAGGTCGCTTTTAGCTTGTAATATGAAAACTTCTTTTTGTAGAACAAATGACCAAAGGTGCCATTAAAGGTATCTTTTTCCTGATACCTGACGCTTAAAAGGCTGTCTTTGAAAACAAAGGAGCCATTGTAATTTTCTCCAAGGGGGTAGCCTGTGAATTTAGGTGTCCAATCTTGATAATTGGTTCCATCAAATAATGCGACCCATTCTTCCTTATCGGAATTACTTTTTTCAGGGGTACAGTTTGAGAAGAAAACAAGAGCTAAAACTGAAGCAATTAATGTTAGCTGTTTTAAGCTAGATAAGGTATCGATTGGTTTAGGTTTCATCATTATCAAGGTTTTGGAATATAAAGAATCTCTTTACATATTAAAGGTCTCCTAAAATTTATCCATGAGAGCCAATTTACCCCAATTTTTTTTCCACGAGTAATGATTCCAGTCTTTTTGGGTCCTACAAATGAAATTTGGGACCAAATATTGATATTATGGTGGTAAACAGTCAAAGACTATATTCTATTTATTAAAAAAACCAATCGGCCCTATTATAAATCAGAATTTTTATATCTTATTTTCCAATAGGAAAATAAGTATTTTGTAAATTTGAATTAATTTTCAGGAACATCCTGAAATCTTGTCACAGTATAGGTCCAGTATATCTACAGGAAAGGTTCAACCCCACTTTAGTTGAATTCTTTTTGTTGGTTAACCAAAAGCGTAAAGATGTTCAAAGTGACTTTTTTATATATCCAATTTTGATAGAAAAACATATCTTTTCAAATCGCCTCAAAACCGACTTAACGGTCACATCCCCTGGAAGAATTAATATCATAGGCGAACACACGGATTACAACAACGGTTATGTATTACCTGCTGCAATCGATAAAACCATTACTTTTAAATTAGGAAAGAACGGCACCGAAAAAACCTGTAGGGTCTATAGTGAGGGGTATGGAGATATGCTTGAA
This sequence comes from [Muricauda] lutisoli (nom. illeg.), assembly GCF_017313105.1. Classification (GTDB taxonomy): domain Bacteria; phylum Bacteroidota; class Bacteroidia; order Flavobacteriales; family Flavobacteriaceae; genus Flagellimonas; species Flagellimonas lutisoli. The sequence goes on from NZ_JAFLND010000001.1 coordinate 1,596,079, forward strand.
TTTGAATTGGATTCCATCACCAAGAAACAAGATGGATGGGAAAACTATATATTAGGGGTCCTTCATGAAATATCACTGCGCACCGACAAATTAAAAGGCTTTGATTGCATTATTGAAAGCCATCTTCCTACAGGATCGGGGGTGAGTTCCTCCGCAGCCCTGGAATGTGGTCTTGCTTATGGATTGAATGCGTTATTTGAACTTGGGCTGGAAAAATGGGATATCATTAAATTATCCCAAACTGCAGAACACGATTTCGTCGGTACCAAATGTGGTATCATGGATCAATTTGCATCGGTGATGGGAAAAAAAGACAATGTAATGTTATTGGATTGCATGACCTTGGATTTTAAATATATCCCAATAGATATTGCGCCTTACCGTTTACTGTTATTGAACACCAATATTGCACACAATCTAGTTTCGAGTGAGTATAATATTCGAAGAAGGCAATGTGAAAAAGGGTTGGGCATACTTCAAAAAAAATTTGGTTATGGAATTACGTTTAGGAGCATGACCAAATCATTGATTGATCAATGTAAAAAAGAACTGGGAAAAACCATTTACAACAGATGCAGTTATGTCATAGAAGAAAATGCCAGGGTTTTAAAAGCTGTTGAGGCATTGCAAAAAAAAGACCTTGAAAAGTTTGGGCAATTATTGTACGAAACACATGAGGGGTTACGATATAAATATCAGGTAAGCTGTCCTGAACTTGATTTCTTAGTTGATTTTTCAAAAGACTGGAATGAAATACTTGGAGCTCGCATGGTAGGTGGTGGTTTTGGTGGATGCACCCTAAACATAGTACATGAGAATGCCCTTGAAAGTTTTATTGACAAAATCAGTAAGGCTTATAAAAAGCAATTTTCGTTGGAACTGACATATTTCACAACTGTTCCCAGCAATGGCACAGCAATCTTGTAAAAGCAATCCAATAGCGATTCTTCCAAGAACTTTTTATTGGCAGGTTATTAAATCTATCCACCGCATATTTTAAACCCTTTTGCGTTTTTTGAAATAAATCAGGAGCAATGTCAACAGCGCTACAAGTCCGATACTTATAAAATATACAAAGTAATCGGGATCATCCGGACGCTCCACTAGAGTTACCAAAGTGTTAATGGGCGCATTTACTATCAATTGTTCCTTTCCGCCCGTCCATGTCACAATTATGGAATCCACCTCTGTGTTTGCACCCAATCCAAAATGTGCTATCGTCGAGTTTTGAGATATATGGCTGGAGCCGCCCCCGTCAATTTCACGTATCATCCGATTTCCTCCACTTACAACAGCTACCCTTGAACCGATACCATTTTTTTCTGCGGAGATACCGTTTAATGCCACCTTAAGATAATTACCTTTGGGAGTATCGTTCCGCAATAGTTTTGTGGTGGATTCCACAGGATACTCATAAATGGGCTTTTGGTTCACGACAAGTATGTCCAAATCCCCGTCGTTATCGTAATCAAAAACAACAGATCCCCTTCCCACTCCATAGTCATTTGATTTGGTCATACGCCCTTTATCCGTAAAAACCCCTTGATTATTTTCAAAATAAAAATTGCCCATAGGGACACAATTGGGGTTCAAATCTCCGTTGGACACATATAGGTCCAAATCCCCGTCCAGATCAAAATCTGCAAAATTGGCTCCCCAACTTATAGCCAACGAGTATGTACCCAATTCCTTGGAACGATCAACAAACACACCATCTGGACCTTGATTGACCATAAATTGGTTGAATTTGATGTTCGTGACATAATAGTCCATATCACCATCATTGTCATAATCACCCACAGCCGACCCCATTGCATTGATCTTAAGGTCCATTTCCTTTTCCTTACCCACATCTTCAAACCGGTTTTTGGGATATTGATTTTCATATAGTAGGTTAGGTACGGCTTTATATCCAAAATCTTGATTGACGAGAAGGTCTTGATCCCCATCATTGTCAAAGTCTGTAAAAACACCCCCAAAACCAAAACCCTTGTGGTCAAGATTATATTCCTCGTAAACATTTTCAAATCTTTTTCCTTCTCTATTGATCAGAAGATATCCTTTCGCAGTTTGGTTGGCACTTACAATGGTTGCATCCTTGATTATGCCGAGTTTCCCTTCAAAGTTTTGAAAGTAGTTGCCTATGTAAAGATCGGGATAACCATCCGCATTGAAATCCCCAAAACTAGGTCCGGTACTAAATGAATTTAGGTCTTGTAGACCGAACGCTTCAGTAGCATCCGTAAACGTTGAATCACCATTGTTCAGGAACAATAAGTTTTTTGCCCTCGGGATTTTTTGGCTTCCATCGGTAGTGTTGATCGTTGTAATAAAGAGGTCCCGATGGCCATCACGATTCACATCGGCACTAACAGCCCCTTGGGTCACGTAGTTTTTACTAATGTCCAGCCCCGACCTATCATAAATATCTAGAAATGTTCCATCACCATTATTAATGTAAAGAGCATCTTTGGACATACCACTGGTAATGAAAATATCTTCAAAACCATCGTTGTTCACATCGAACACTGTGGCCCCACCACCAAAAGTCCCCTCATACACTAGAAACACATGTTCTATCCCAGCATCCTTGGTAACATCCGTAAACCTTGTTTGCCCGGAGACTCCTACTACCATAAAAAAGAATACAATGGAAAATATATTACTGTTTATTTGATTCATTTCGCGGTCTTTTGCTTTTTCCATTCCAATGCAATAACATTGCTGGCAATAGTCTTGCCCATTTCTAGTCCAACCTCATTGTCTTGAGGAGTATGGATTCCACCGTAGAATCTCGAATCTGCAGTCTCTTGTGCAAACGCCCAGAATGTATCGAATGTCCGCACCACAAAATCCGTATCCCTCACCTCATCACGTTCTCGCCCCTCATGGGCCCTGTCCGTAAACACAAACTGTTCACCAAATGTATTTTCAAGTACTGTTGCCGCGGATGCCGCTTGGATGGCATGACCCGAAGGGAAAGCTGGAAAGGGAGGGTCTGGCCAAAAAGACTCCCATTCAGCATCTATAAATTTTGGTATATAAGTGTTTGCTCGCTCTGAAAAGAAATGGTATTTCCACTCCCAACATTTTATGAAAGCATCCGCCACGGCCATGGCCGTTTTGGCAAAAACTTCTGAAGCCATGATCAAATCTGGGTTTTTCTCTCCCACAACGAGGGTCGCTATATAGTAGGAATGCCCCGGGGGCGTAAAAGTAACATCCGGGTCATCTCCCCACCAAATAGCAGCTTCCTTTTCCTTTCGGGTCAAGGTCTGTTCTTTTGTGTACACCTCCATAAATTGATTATAATATGGAGAACCGGGAACGGTATCGTATGGGATCATATAAGGCTCCGGAATTTCCCGATTGGCTTTAACAAAAGTCCTGTTTTCCCCCCAATGTGGATGTAATGGATAATGACTAAAGGATTGGGCATACAGGGGGGGCTTCCATGAGCCTGGGAAATCGGGATGCACCATGTTCTTATCAAAATTTTTCAGATAACCACGGTGACCCCCATCTGTTTTTGACCATTCAAAAATAGCATTGGCAACGCGTTCACCATATTTTATGGAACGATCCACAAGATCTTGGGACAATGTATCTGAGAAATGTTCAAAAATTACCTGTTCAAGAGAATCAATCTTTAGTTTATTTTCATCGGATGTTTGCTGATAAATACTCTTGATAATTCGTGATTGGGCCGCATTCATGGACAAGACCCAATTGTAGTCTTGTTTTAGATCGGGCTTTGGTAAAGAATCCAGTCCGTTTAATTGACCTACCATGGAATTGTGATCAGGGAAACCATGAACAACCGACTCATACATGGTCAATGCAATATATGCATAGGCCCTAGACGCAAATGTTGGTGAGTTTGAGGGGGTGTATCGGGTAATATGATTGGTCATATCCGCCCATTTCAAAACCACTTCTGTTTCTGAAACCCTACTATTATCCGTTGAACATCCCGATATCAAAATAAATATGGCAACGATATCTATAAACCAAGAAACATGTCGGCTACCCATGGCAACATTATTATTTTTTGAACTCATATGCTTTTAAATCCTTTCCTGAAATACCGAGCAATAGTGTATGACCTATAAGAACCGAACTTCTAACATCGCCCGTGATATGTAAACCGGATTCTGTCTGTGGAACATAACTGAAAGACCCTTGGCCATCACCCAAAAGAAGTGTTCCATAATTGGCATCAAATTTTCCAAGTCTTAGCTTGAAATACCCATTGTTGCCCAACAACAATATATCAAGGTTTCCATCATGGTCAAAGTCTTCGATAACTGACCTGTACACACATGAGTACTGTGCTTGTTCAGGCAGCTCAGCCATTGAAAACATACCACTCGGGGAACTCAATAACAAAGAAGTGCGCAAATGGTCTACGGTCAATTTCGTAGAGTTTACCAACTCTTCGGGCGTAAAAATATCCTTCATAGTGGCATCTGCAAAACTCTCATAGGTGGTAAACCGTGAGCGAAGATTTGCGAGTTGACCCAATAGTTCATTTCGGGTAACGTAGGGATAAGCCTTTCCTTGAATGTAAAAATTGAGTATGGGGTCAATTGATCCGTTTTTATCATAATCTGCATAATATAATTGCGCAGGTTCCTCTTCCGATGCCTTGAATTGTGAGTTGGTCCCAAGGTTGCCCAGCATAAGGTCGGGCAAGCCGTCCCCATTAAAATCACCAACATCTATTGAGTTCCACAGACCATAGTATTTTTTGTCAATATACTTATCCGATTCTTCCGTAAGTACCCCAGATCTGTTCATGTAAATACTAATGGGCATCCATTCGCCGACAACCACTAGGTCTTTGTCGCCATTCTTATCAATATCCAACCAAACGGCATCGGATATCATACCGGAGTTTTTCAACTCGGGACACACCTTTTGCGTAACATCCGTAAAATGGGCGTTACCGTCATTTTCCAAAATATAGCTTCTTGGACTTTCCGGATACCTTCCAGGAACTACCCTACCTCCCACAAAAATATCCAGGTCACCATCCCCATCAATATCACCAACACTCACGGTCCCGCTTTGAGTTGGCATTTTGGGTAGGTTTCCTTGTGCATCGGTAAACTCCCCTTTTCCATTTCCTAGATACAAACGATCTTGTAACATTGGATCGGAACCACTGAAATTATGGTATCCTCCACTGGCCACATAAATATCGAGAAATCCGTCCCCGTTGGCATCAAAAATGGCCGCATCACTATCGTGGAACCCGATTTGCTTCGAAAAAACATCCACTGGATTTTTCTGGAAGCCTCCATCGGTCCTTTGCATGAAAACTTGTGCAGGTTCTCCTTTGGATCCCCCGATAAATATATCGTCCAGGCCATCATTGTTAATATCTCCTTTGGCCATTACCGGTGTCTTATGGGAAAATTGTGAAATAAGTAGGGCCTGACGTTTAAAATCATTCACATCGTTTGATGTATCGGTAAACTTTAAAGGAGGTTTCATCTCGGTCAACAAGGTTTGTTTATCGGTGAAATCCTTAGTTCGCCGAATGGCATTTCCCTCTTTAAGAACCATTAATCCATCAGCTTCCACTTCAAGGATCGTTTCCTCGCCCCCACTATTCCAGCGTACTTTAACGGAATCGACTTTCTTGTTATGTCCCAAACCAAAATGAAGAATTGGGGATATGGTAGATAGGTAACCCCTTGTAGGCATTTGAACCAAGGTCTGTTGTAAAGAATCCTGATAGAGAGTGACCTTTGTGCCTATCCCTTGGGTATTCCCCTTATTACCCTCCAACTTTATTTGTATAAAGTGCGTGTCTTTGGACTCTGTGTTATTTACATATAGGGAAGCGGGTTTATTTATGTTGTTGACCACCAAATCCAAATCCCCATCATTGTCCAGATCGGCATAGGCAGCTCCATTGCTATTGGCAGGCTCATCAAGTCCAAATTGGCGGGTCGCATTGGTAAAATCATTGGTCCCATTATGGCTAAAAAGGTAATTACTAAGTTTGGAAGAAGGCATTTTTTCAATAAGTTCCAGAACATCCTTCCTTTTGAGCCTACCTTTGGATTGTACAAAATTGTCCATGTAGTCAATAAAGTCCAAATTGGTGTAATCACGAAGGTACCCATTGGTCACAAAAAGATCCTTCCAACCATTATTGTCATAGTCCGCCCAAAGGGCTGCCCAACTCCAATCGGTATTTGAAATCCCGGCCAATTGTCCAATTTCACTGAAACTTCCATTCCCATTATTGACCTGGAGCATATTGCGCATGTATTGATAATGAAAACCACTTCGGACATTCAGATAGAACTTATCATAATTGTCCGGTGACAGCAGTAGCTTTTGCCGCCGATTGTCCTCTGGCAACATATCAAGGGTGAATATATCCTCTAAGCCATCATTATTTATATCCGCAATATCATTTCCCATGGAGAAATGACTCGTATGGCCCAATTGTTCCTTTAACCTGTTTACAAAGGTTCCGTCCTTTTGGTTGATATAAAGGTAATCCGGTACAGCATAATCATTGGACACATAAAAGTCGGACCAACCATCATCGTTAAAATCCCCTATGCCGATGCCCAATCCGTAAGTAAGAGCAGAACCACTTATGCCCGCCTCCACCGTTACATCCGAGAAATGACCCTTATTTTGCTGAAACAGCCTTATTCCCTGTAAAGGATCGTCCATTTCCAAAAACCTTTTGGTATTGGAAACGTTTAGAACAGGCAATGATTTTGGGTTATGGTTCAAAAGAATCATATCAAGATCACCATCGCGGTCGTAATCAAAAAAATACCCTTGGTTACTAAATGCATTGCTGTCCAGACCATATTGTTTCGCCCGTTCTTCAAAAATGGGCACTCCGTTGGGGTCATTTCCCATATTGATGAACAATTGGTTCGTTCTCTTTTCAGGGGGCAATGCTCCCGAATAACAAAGGTAAAGGTCCATTCTTCCATCACCATTGACATCAGCAGCTGTAATTCCTGTTTTCCATGGCCCGTTCCTTCCCGCTACATGCGCCTGGTCGGTAATATCGCTGAATTTCATCCCACCCATGTTCAGATAGCATTTATTTGGCCCTGCATTGGATGTAAAATAAAGGTCTACCAAACCATCGCTATTGAGGTCCGTTGCTGCCACACCTGCCCCATTGTACAGATACTCGTACATCAAAACATTCAGGTTTGGGCCTTCCTGTAAAGTGTTCTGAAAAGTGATACCTGAAGACTCAGGAGGAACGGATTGGAATATCGTAGGGCTATTTACGGTGGGCCCATCTCCACTATTATTGCATCCTACAATACAGGTCAACAACAGTACGCATAACAAACAATACTTCATGGTATCAATTTTGTTTCTAAGTCCTTAAAGCAAGAGTCCTACCTTTAAAGGTAGGACTCTATCGTAATTAAAACTAACAAACTCTAACCGTTTGGACTAATTCTTTACCCATACAATTAATAACCAGGGTTTTGAACCAACAATTCGTTACGGTTAATTTCGTCTCTACTAATGGGCATAAAATACATTTTATCTTCCCATGTCCTTGTTTCGTTCTCCGTATTGTCCACTACATTGTAAGTATAATCATAAACCTCTGGGTCATATCTATAAGGTACGTGTGGCGTAGCGCCTGTTTTCAGTGTGGCGGTCACCTTGATTACTTTGATTCCCCTACCCAAAGTTTCCGGAGCTATCAACCATCTACGGGCATCAAAATACCGTTGTTCCTCATACGCCAACTCAATTCTTCGCTCATTTCGGTAGAGTTCCACAAGTTCGCTTCCGGTAGCCGAAACCGCGGGCATACCTGCTCTATATCTAATTCTGTTCAACCATAGTGTGGCCTCGGCCTCATCACCGGTTTCCAAACACGCTTCTATATAATTCAAAGCAATCTCAGTGTAACGGATAAATGGCCATGGAACCAATTGTGCACTGGACATATTGTCTGGTACAGATGGATCGGGGTCGATAAATTTACGCACATAATATCCAGTTCTGGAACCATTCCAGTTCTCTATAACCGAATTTCTTGTGTCAACACCAGCTATAGTGCCACCGGCACCATCATCATAGGTTCCGGTCTGTATTTGGTCATAAGGATCAATGGATACAACATCACTTGGACGAGGTTTCCAATCGGCACCATCGTATAGGATGGTCGCATAGAATCTTGGGTCTCTGTCCGTGTAAGGTGCAGCTGCGTGCTCCGGGTTTTCCCAGTCAAACTTGGAACCGTCCATCATTTCATAATCATCGACCAATTGTTGAATCGGGGTGTTTCCCGCCCAGTTATGATAACCGTTGGGGCCATTATTGATACCTTGGTGAATACCCCCAAGAGGCCAGTTGCTTTCTACAGTATAAAGAGCACTATGCGTCCTTTCAAAAAGTATATCGGTATGTGCCGCCGCATCTGCAGCTCCACTGCCGCCTCCCATGGAAAGGGCTACATAATTTGCTTCTCCTTCTTCAGGACTCACCGGGCCGGATAAATCCAATTTATAGCCCGTGGTAGCATCCAACAAGGCTTTCGAAGCGACCTTAGCCGCATTCCACCGGGATGCTCGGTCCCCGGAGGTATAGGCTACCAGTTCCAAGTTCCCGTAGCTTCCATGAGCCGAGGATTGCGCAGAAACAGTGGGACCGTGCCTTAAGTCACTGGCCGCGTACAACAGCACTCTGGATTTCAAGCCCATAGCACTAAGGTCTGAAGCCCTTCCTGGTGTAGCACCTTTATCTTTGAGCAAGGCAATGGCCTGATCGAGATCACTCAAAATAAAGTTGATATTTTCCTCATAGGTGCCTCGGGCAATAGCATAGTCTTCGTCCAGTCCATAGGGCTTGTCAATAATCGGCGAACTTCCATAATATCTTACAACTTGGTGGTAATAATAGGCTCTAAGAAAATAGGATTCCCCCAACAATCGATCCCTAAGACCATCATCTCCAAAAGTGGCATTGGGAAGTTCTGCAATAGCAATGTTGGCTTGTCTTATCGCCGAAAAAAGCTCGTCCCATTGCGGAATAATATTGACATTCCCCGTACCTGTTGGGGAGAGCGTACCCTCGTTGATGACATTAATACCCCTTCCTGAGTGGGTAAACATGGCCTCATCGGTCAATGAAGCCAACCCTTCTTCTTCAAATCCACCATAGTTCAAATGGGAATATACACCGAAGACAAAGGCTTCTGAGAGTGCTCCATCTCCCCAGGTCGCATCCGAGGAAACTTTGTCCAAAGGTTTGGTTTCAAGATAATCTTCTGAACAAGATATGGGTACGATCGCCATTGCCGCAATCAATATTGTATAGAGTTTTATATTCTTCATAACAATCAAATTAAAATTTTACTGTAAATCCAGTGTTTACAACTCTAGCCTGTGGATAAAACTGTCCACTGTTCACTGTGGATTCCGGGTCATAAATATCATTTTTTGCCCATGTTATTAAGTTGTTGGCGCTTACATATAAACTAAAACCGGATAGCCCAAAGGGTTCCAGAAGTTTTTTCGGAAAATTATAGGCCAATTGTATATTTTTTAGTCTTATATAATCCTTGCTAAATAGGTAGTAAGTGTTATTTCCATAGCTGCCCCCAGTATAATAGGTATCCCCCCTGGTTGCCAATCTTGGGTGCACACTACTAGGGTTGGTTATGCTCCATCGGTTGTCATAGGAATATTGCAGGTAATTACCAATATCCCCTGATTCTGTTTGAATGGGCAAGGATGCCCCAGTAGCACCTTGAAAGAGCACTGCTAAGTTAAAATTCTTGTAGGATGCATTGAAAGTGGCCCCAAAATTGAATTTGGGAACTATGTTTTCCTCAAGGCGAACTTGGTCATCCCCATTGATTACACCATCACCGTTCACATCCTTGAATTTCATATCACCTGGTCTTAAGTTAGGGGTTACTTCACTATAATCCAAAGTATTGGCTGAAATATCAGCTTCATCCCTGAATACACCATCATATTTATATACAAAATAGGCCCCTATTGGCTTACCCTCTTGACGCTGATATTCGGGAGCACCGGGAATCTCATCCATAAAGACCACCTCATTCTTGGCGTAACCTCCATTGATTCCCACATCCCAGGAAATCCCTTCTTCACTACCTCCGTAATAGTTAACTGCGAACTCAAATCCCTTGTTGGCCACTTCCCCAGCATTTACAGGAGGAAGTTTATCTGAGATACCAGAGGAGCCAGGGGTTGAGCCGGTTTCACGAATCAAAATTTGATCCCTTTTATTATAAAAATATTCAAAACTCATGCTCAATGAATTGTCAAAAAGATATGTATCAAGACCAAGGTTGAAATTATTGGCGCGTTCCCATGTAAAATTAGGGTTAGACAAAAGGGCCTCTTCCAAAGTGTTCACTACGGCACCGTTTATTGGATATTGGTTGGGCGAATAGGTGGACAAATAGGCATATTCCTGTAATGAACCATCAAAAAACACTTGATCGTTACCCATTTGACCATATGACCCTCTTAATTTAAGGTAGTTGATGGCATCAATATTGAACCAATCCTCATTGGAAACGTTCCAACCCACCAAGAAACCGGGGAAAAATCCAAATCTGTCATCTGCCGGGAATATATAGGAACCATCATATCTCCAGATGAACTCGGCCAAATATTTTTGTTTATAATCGTATTGAACCCGTCCATAATAACCTAGACGAGCTCTATCAAAAGCTCTACCGTCCACTTCCTGTCCATCGGAACCACCAAAGAACAGTTGATCGATGGAAGAAGATATAAAGTTTCTACTGTAGGCAGAAAAGAATTCATTTTGAAAACGTTCTCGCGTCACACCGGCCATGATATTAATGGAGTGTACATCGTTGAACACACGATCATAGTTAAGCAATGCGGTAAGGTTGGTATTCAAATTGTTCGCAGAGGACTGTGTCAATCTTGGATCCGTAAAACTGGAACGAATGTTGGCGGTTAAGACGGGCTCCCCTGTATTGATATAAGTTTCCCGGTCCAGGGAATACAGTTCCCATGGCACCTGCCATAGCTTTCTCCTTACCTGGCTTTGGTCGATACCGGCCAACAAGGTCAATTTCAGACCTTCGATCCAAGGTTGTGTAATATCCACCGATCCCGTAAACTGAAGGTAATCCGTGGGCTGACTATCATAGCCTGTGGCATTGGTCGTAATGACCACTGGCTGTTGACCGTTTTCAATATCAGGTCCCGGTTCACCGGTAGGCCAAATTGCAGGGTCGGTCGGCCTCCCCCTCATTAACATCCTAAAAATGGCCCCAGAACCTTCTGTAGGGTAACGTCTATCTTCCTTTCTATAGGCAAAACCCAGTTTGGTCTGGATATAATCATTGACCTTGATATCCGTATTGATTCTAAAATTGTATTGTTGGTAACGAGTGGATGAATTTTTGTAATATGCATCTTGATCGAAATACCCTATGGATGAAAAGTACTTGATGTTTTCACCACCTCCTCGAATGGAAAGATTGTGCCTACTCTGCATGGACCAATCCTTAAAGGTGGCATCGAACCAATCAGTATTCGGATAAAGCCATGGATCCGAGTTTTGGGCATATCCTTGAACGGACTCGGGTGAAAATGCAGCATTCACCGTTTCGTCCGTTGATGGAATCGTATAACTGCCTGAATTACCAAATGCGTTCCAGGCAGCACCCCATTCCCCAACTGGGATATTACTGTTAAAAACAGTAATCTCGTTCATGATGTTTGCATATTCAACAGCTCCTGCCATATTGGGCACTTTGGTGGGCTGTGACATACCAAAATCGGCAGTATAGGTAACTTCGGGCTTCCCCGTCCTACCTTGCTTTGTTGTCACAATAATCGCCCCGTTAGCAGCCCTTGCACCATAAATGGCCGCGGAGGCATCCTTAAGTACTGAAATATTTTCAATATCATTTCCATTGAGTCGCCCGATACCTCCATCACGGTCGGGAATACCATCAATAACGATCAATGGACTACTGTTTCCAAGTGTATTGGTACCCCTAATGCTAATACTGGCCGCATCACTTCCTGGTTCCCCACTGGTCTGAATCACAACAAGACCAGGCAATCGCCCCGATAAGGCGTTGGAAACACTTATGGTTGGAGCGGTTTCCAAAACCTCTCCTTTTACTGCTGCCACTGCTCCAGTGACCGTTGCTTTCTTCTGGGTTCCATACCCCACAACGACTACCTCGTCCAAGGAGGCTAAATCCTCCTGCATGGCCAAGTCAATAGTTGTTCGATTGTTAACGGCAACCACCACAGGTTTAAATCCAATGGAGCTGAACCTTAAAGAGGTCGACCCCTGAATTCCAGAAATGGTATAATTTCCATCAAAGTCTGTAATGGTTCCTTTGGAAGAGTCGTTCATGTCGACAATAGTGACACCTGGTAGCGGCTGGCCATCCGAGGAGGCCGTTACCGTTCCAGAGACAGTGATACCTTGGGCCTGAGCAGCGGAGAAAAATACACCTCCCAAAAACAGGACAAAGGCCAAGAAAATACATGGCTTAACTCCTATGCATTTTCTGTGCAATGACGATTGGTTGTTCATAAATCGAATGTTTGTTGTTTAGTTATTAGTTCGTGCTAGCAGCGCAATTTTGATCAAAACCACGAAAAATTTCAAAAAATCTATGATACTCTGTGCTACTGTTGCTAAATTAGTGTTAAATTTGGAATATCAAAAAATTTGTAAGTGTTTTTTTGACAATTCAGTAATTATAACCCTTAGTCGTTGAATATTTGGTACAACACCAAAAAGAACATAATGACGTAATTACTTTAAAATAACTTAGGTTCAGGGTATTTACGATGATGAAAAACCTGATAAACAGTGTTGAAAGCATGGTTTTGTTAAATAGAATTTTGGAATTACAGGACAGCCATTTGTTGTCCAAGCACGAAATATTGGTGCAAAGTGTCATAGATAGTATTGCCGAGGGGGATCTTCTTGTTGGAGATAAGCTGCCGTCAATCAATAAAATGGTCCGTAACGTTGGATACGCCCGAAAAACCATTGTAAGAGCCTATGAAGAGCTAAAGGACAGAGGACTCGTGGAATCCAAAAATAAACAGGGCTATTTTGTAATAAGTCAAGAGACCGGAGTCATGCTTCGGGTAGCGCTTTTGCTTTTTGCTTTTCAAAGTTTTCAGGAAGATTTTTACAATACCCTGCGGAACGAACTGGGGAAAAAATATCAAGTCGATGTATTTTTTCACCATAACAACCTCTCCATATTTGAGACAATAATAAGCAATATTAAAGGAAAGTACGGTATGTATGTAATCGCCCCAATCCAGGATAATGCCGTTATACCCATGCTACAATCCATCCCTCCCAACAAATTGATTTTGGTAGATAGGTACCTAGACCTGGGTCCAGAATATTCGTTCATTGCACAGGAATTTGAAAATTCCACCTATAACAAGCTTGTCAAGTTGTTGCCAGAAATACGAAAGTACGAGCACATCGTCCTTTTTTTCAATACCAAAACTGATTATTCCCCGCTGGGAATCCGAAATGCTTTCGAGCGATTTATACAAGATTATGACATTCGGGGCAGCATCGAAGAAGCTTATATGCCCGAAACCCTCAAAAAAAACACGCTTTATTTTATCAAAAATGATTCGATACTCTGGAAATTTTTAAAGGACTGTTCTCGGGGGCAATGCATCTTGGGCAAAGATTTAGGGATTCTTTCTTACGATGACAATGTGCTCAAAGAAATTATTATGGGAGGTATAACCACTATGTCCACTGATTTTAAGGAAATGGGTAAAATGGCGGCAAAATTCGTTAAAGAAGGAACCCCGATCCGAACGATCATACCCACTGACCTTCTCAGACGCCATTCACTCTAAAACCAATGGAAAGCAACCTCAAACATGCCAAACCAATGATAAGAAACCAACAAATTATAGCACTACTGGCCATACTGTCAAATTTTATGATGACAGGGCAACAAAGTAGACCCGATTGGGAAAACCCCGATATCATTACACTCCATTCGGAGGAACCTCGTGCCTCTTTCTATCATTTCAATGATAATGATTTGCAAACGTCCACTATGGCACTTCCTAATTACCGTTCTTTGAACGGCTCCTGGAAGTTTCACTGGTCGCCAAAACCCTCCGATCGTCCAAAAGAGTTTTATACGGAAACCTTCGATGTCTCAAATTGGGACGATATCGTTGTACCTTCAGACTGGCAAATGAAAGGGTATGGCTATCCCATTTATAGCAATATCGAATATCCCTTTCCCAAAAACGCCCCTTTCATACCACATGACAACAATCCCGTGGGGAGTTACAAACGGAGATTCAACCTTTCCGAAGATTGGACCACAAAGGAAGTATACATTCATTTTGGAGGGGTCAATTCCGCTTTTTACTTATGGGTGAACGGACAAAAGGTCGGTTATAGCGAGGGTTCGAAAACACCCGCCGAGTTCAATATAACATCTTATGTCAAAACTGGTGAAAATGACATTGCTGTAGAGGTATATCGCTGGTGCGATGGATCTTATTTAGAGGATCAGGATTTTTGGCGCTTAAGCGGTATTGAGCGCGATGTTACACTGTATGCAACAAACTCTGTCAAAATTCAAAATATTATAGCTCGGGCATCCTTGGATAGAGCAGCTTACGAGGAAGGAGAACTGGAGATCGAAGTCTTGGCAGACACTGGCGCAAAAGCGAAAAAAGTATTTGTAGAGACGAAAGTCCTTGATGGGGACAATGAAATTATTTCCTTGAAAGGATCCGTCGACCCTAAAAAAAACAGTATGGGCAAACTGTTGTTAAACAAGAAGGGACTCAACATTTCTCCTTGGTCCGCAGAAAGTCCAAAATTATACGATCTCTTGATTACACTCAAGGATTCCAAAGGACTTCAGCTCGATGGAACCCGTTTAAAGATAGGTTTTAGAACCAGTGAAATAAAAAATGGTCAATTGTTGGTTAACGGAAAGCCCATTCTCCTCAAAGGGGTAAACCGGCACGAACACGATCCGGTACATGGGCACGTAGTGAGCAAAGAGTCCATGTTGGCCGATATTGAAAACTTCAAAAAATACAATATCAATGCAGTTCGAACCTCACATTACCCCAATCATCCATTATGGTACCAACTGTGCGATCAATACGGCATTTATGTCATCGATGAAGCCAATATCGAATCCCATGGGTATGGATACCAAAAAGACGAAACCCTGGCCCAAGATCCCCAATTTCAAAAAATGCACCTCAACCGTATTCAACGGATGGTAAAAAGGGATATCAACCATCCCTCCATTATTATCTGGTCCATGGGCAACGAAGCAGGTAGCGGCAACAACTTTGTAATTCCCTACAATTGGATCCACGATTATGACCCCGGTCGACCAGTTCATTATGAACGAGCGGGCAGAGCCAACGACAGTATCCATTACCAAGGCAGAATAACCGACATCATTAGCTGGATGTATGAAAATCCCCATAATGTTGACAAAAACCATTTCGAAGTTGACGATAAAAGACCATTGCAGGAGCAACGCCCATTTATCTGGTGTGAGTATGCACATGCGATGGGAAACAGTAGTGGGAACTTCAAAGATTATTGGGATTGGGTTCGTAGCAGACCTAGGGCCCAGGGTGGATTCATTTGGGATTGGATGGACCAAGGTTTGGAACAGACGACATCATCTGGTGAAATCTATTATGCCTACGGAGGGGATTTTGAACCGGACAGTGTTCATTCCGATGAGAATTTTTGTGCCAATGGATTAATGGGGGCTGATCTTACCCCCCACCCAGGACTTTTTGAGGTGAAAAAAGTATATCAAAATGTGCTGTTCTCCAAATTGGACGATACCACCTACGAAGTTTACAATGAACACTTTTTTACCAGTACGGAATCGTACGACTTTAAAGCCATATTAATGGAAAATGGGATTGAGGTAGCATTTAAACCTTTACCTGTTCCAACGATTGGGCCCCAACAAAAAGCCGAGGTCACCATTGATTTTGATTATAACCTTGATTCCTCAAAAGAATACTACATCAACATTTTTGGATTCCTAAATCGGGATACCCCCCTACTGCCAAAAGGTGAAATTTTGGTAACCGATCAATTTAAATTACAGGATGGGAATATAACTTATCAAATTCTCAACAAGCCTCAAAAGATTAAGACCAAAGCCTCCAAGGACCATGCTTCTTATACGGTATCAGTTGGGGAATATACCTATGTGTTCGGTTCTAAAGGCTTTGGACTGGACGCCATAAAAAAAGGAGATACGGATTTCTTATTAGAGCCCGTAAAAATGACCTTTTGGAGAGCCCCGACTGATAATGATTTCGGTGCTTGGGGTGCATGGGATGCTCCCAAGAATGTGGATTATTTCAGTTATAGAGATGCAGCTGATAAAAAGGAATTGATAACCTTTGATCATACAAAAAACAAGGATGGATCCTATACGTTTAGGTATGAATTCAACTACAGGGATCTTCAGGCAACCAATATCATTACCTACACGGTAGACAAAAATGGTGGCTTGAAGGTATCCTGTACATTTTCCCCAGAACACCCTGAAAAGCTAAAATACATGCCCCGTTATGGAATGGAGTTCGTTTTGGACAACCAATATCAAAATACGGAATACTACGGAAGAGGTCCACAAGAAAATTACGTGGATCGAAAATCGGCTTCATATGTGGGGTTGTACAAATCCAAAGTAGAGGACTTTTATGTGCCTTACATCCGTCCACAGGAAAATGGTAATAGAACCGATGTGCGTTTTGCATCCTTCACCAATGAATTGGGCAGTGGGTTGGATTTTGTTTCTGAAAATGCACCTTTTTCATTTTCGGCACACCATAATCCCATGTCCGATTTTGATTCTAGATCCAACAAAAAGGCACAACGGCATACCACAGATATAAAACCGAAACATGCAGTGTACCTCCATATTGATTATGGACAGACCGGAGTGGGTGGCGATAATAGCTGGAGCATGAACGGATTGGCCAACGATGAATACAAACTCGATGTATCCAACGCATCTTTTACGTTCGACATTTATCCCAGTAGTGTATTGGATGTTGGACCAGTAAGTCGGGATTGAATTTTGTACAACCAAGCATCAAAGTCTCAAATCCAAAAATATCGACAACCATGATATATAAACTAGATAAATGAAAAACCAATATTATGAACCGTAGAAATTTTGTAAGGGACAATTTGATCCTTTCTGGAGCTTTAAGCCTTGGCACAGCCGGACTGTTTGCTCAAAATACAAGGGCTAACAATAAGGTACCCGAAGTATCGGAAACATTCAAATTGAAGTATGCCCCACATTTGGGCATGTTCAAAGCCTCGGCGGGTGACGACCCCATCAATCAATTGAATTTTATGGCCGACATGGGCTTTACCGCATTTGAGGACAATGGCATGAAAGGACGTTCCATTCAGTTACAGGAACAAATGGCCAATACCATGGAAAAACGTGACATAACAATGGGGGTGTTCGTAGCACATGAAATTTCCTGGAACAAGCCCAACCTAACCAATGGAGATGCATCACTCCGAGAAAAGTTCCTGAAGGAAATCAAGGAATCCATTGAGGTGGCCAAGCGGGTCAATGCCCGATGGATGACCGTGGTTCCTGGCCACGTGGACCTGCGACTAAGAAAAGGGTACCAAACGGCCAATGTGGTGGAATCGCTCAAACGGGCCTGTGCCCTTTTGGAACCCCATGGGTTGACCATGGTGCTGGAGCCACTCAATTTTAGGGATCATCCCGGACTTTTTCTAACCGATAGCCCCCAAGCCTATGAAATATGCAAGGCGGTGGACAGCCCATCCTGTAAAATCCTTTTTGATATCTACCATCAACAGATCCAAGAAGGGAACCTTATTCCCAACATAGATGCATCATGGGAAGAGATTGCCTACTTCCAAGTGGGTGACAACCCCGGAAGAAAAGAACCCACAACCGGTGAAATCAATTACAAGAATGTATTTGAACACATCCATTCCAAAGGCTATCAGGGAATTGTGGGCATGGAGCATGGGAATTCAAGGCCCGGCAAAGATGGTGAACAGGCGGTTATCAACGCCTATAAGGCAAGTGACACCTTTTAATGATTACAGTAAAGCTACATATCAAATATATTAAAGCCATTTGCCTGGCATTCGGCGGTGTTGCAATCACTTTTGGACAGCAAACTTCCGACTACACGGAACATTTGCCGGGAACCGATGCCAGTATTGAAATGATCTCGATTCCCTCCGGCACATTTCATATGGGCAGTGAAGAAGGGGAACCATGGAGAAATATAGACGAGGGCCCTGTACGTGAAATTGAAGTTGAAGAATTCTGGATGTCCAAAGTTGAAATCACATGGGAGCTATACAATCTCTTTATCGAGAGGGCGATAGACGACCTTAAAAACGAAACAAAGGGAAGTGAGGTCCAACTGGACACCGACGCCATCTCGGGCGCTACGACACCTTATGTGGACATGAGCCTGGGCATGGGCCGGGATGCCAATTATCCCGCGGTCAATATAACGCAAAGGGCGGCCTCTACTTTCTGTGAATGGCTCTCTTCCATCACCGGACATTATTACCGTTTGCCGACAGAAGCAGAATGGGAATATGCGGCGCGCGCAGGAACAGAACAATCCTATTATTTTGGTGACGACCCGTCGAACCTGGAAGACTATGCGTGGTTTAAAGATAACAGTGAAGGAACATACCATCAAGTCGGAACCAAAAAGCCAAATCCATGGGGTCTGTATGATATTTACGGCAATGTGGCAGAATGGACTTTGGATCAATATCATGAAAATGGCTATGAAAACGCCCAACTTCCTTTCGAGCCAGTGATCACAGAATATCCCGTGGTCATTCGAGGAGGTTCTTTCAGAGACGACGCGAAACAACTACGCAGTGCCTCCAGATTGGCTTCCGACCCCATTTGGAAACAACGAGATCCACAATTTCCGAGGAGTAAATGGTGGTTTACGGATGCTGCATTCGTTGGATTTAGGATAGTCAGGCCGTTTACTCCCCCAAAAAAGAACCAATATTACAAATACTGGGTAAAAGAATAATACAGCTATTAAAATCACATAAAAATGAAACATAAAAACCAATCCAATACCAAATCAAGAAGAGAATTCATAAAAAACACTTCTATGGCATCAGGTGCCATAATATTACCATCTCTTGGCTCCAACGCAATGATGAACGTTTTTAATGAAAAAAAATTGAAGATTGCACTCGTGGGTTGTGGTGGTCGAGGAACAGGTGCTGCCAACCAAGCATTGGAAGCGGACGACCATGTGGAACTGGTCGCAATGGCCGATCTCTTTGAAGACCAGTTGAATTCCAGCTACGGACATTTATACGAAAAATACAAGGACACTGGAAAGATCAACGTGAAGGATAAACATAAATTTGTTGGCTTTGATGGTTTTAAAAAGGCAATTGACCTTGCCGATGTTGTAATTCTTACCACTCCGCCCGGATTTAGACCCTATCACTTTGCTTATGCCATAGAAAACGACAAGCACGTCTTTATGGAAAAACCGGTGGCCACCGACGCGCCCGGAATACGCAAGGTATTGGAGACGGCCAAGTTGGCCAGGCAAAAGAAACTAAATGTCGTTGTCGGGCTACAGCGCCATTATCAGGAAAATTACATCAAGGTCAATTCGATAATCAAGAACGGTGATCTCGGAAAGATTGTCTCAGGCCAGGTATATTGGAATAGCGCAGGTGTTTGGGTACGTCCACGAAAACCAGAACAGTCCGAACTAGAATATCAGATGAGGAATTGGTACTATTTCAATTGGATCTGCGGTGACCACATTTTGGAACAGCACATCCATAACATCGATGTGGCCAACTGGTTCATCGGGGAGTATCCTATTTCCGCACAGGGCATGGGGGGAAGAATGGTCAGAAAAGGTCCCGATCACGGGGAGATATTCGACCACCACTTTGTCGAGTTCACCTATCCAAGTGGAGCAGTCATTGCCAGTCAGTGCCGTCACCAGCCTAATACAATGTCCAAGGTGGGTGAAGTATTTCAACTGACCAATGGACGGGTGGACACCAACGACGCAGGAGCAGCCAAAATATATGATCTCTCCGGTAACGAAGTACAATCCATAGGCAATTCGATGGGACATAATCCCTATCAAGTGGAACATGATCAACTTTTCGCCTCCATTCGCAACAAAGGCGTCATAAATGATGCTTTCAACGGAGCTAAGAGTACCATGACGGCCATTATGGGCAGAATGGCCACCTATAGTGGAAAAGTCATCGAATGGGACGAGGCCCTAGCCTCCGATCTTCAGCTCATGCCAGAAGAGGTCGACTGGGATTCCCCGACACCGACGAGACCAGATGAAAACGGCAACTACCCTGTCCCGGTGCCAGGCCAGACCAAAGTTCTTTAGTGGGCAAGACCGATAGGATATGATAAAATAGGGGTACATAAAAGGTTTAGTGATGAAACATGTCAATGAACCAGTCACCAATACATTATACTCACTAAGCCGTCTGAACTAAAAGGGCACGATCAAAAAAGACCATGCCCTTTCCATCGAAAGAGTTCTTCCGGTGGAAAATAATCCGAATGTACCACCTAAAGTATGCAATAAAAGCCACTATGGAATAAAAAATATATAACGTGAACGCAAAAGAAAGCACCCTTCGATATTTAAAATGAAATAACAATCGAAGAGCAAGAAATTTTGATATCTTACAATTATAATTATTAACTAATGAGCAAATTTTATTACAACGAAGAACAAGAGTCCTATGATGCCATCGTGGTAGGTACGGGTATCAGCGGTGGTTGGGCTGCCAAAGAGTTGTGCGAAAACGGTCTCAAGACTTTGATCTTGGAACGTGGTCCCATGGTAAAACACCGTGAAGATTATCCAACCGCCAATATGGATCCATGGGATTTTCCTCATGGAGGGCAACAGACAAGAGAAGACAAAAAAAAGCAGGAGAAACAATCCAGAACAGGTTACACGGTGCAAGCCGCTTCCAAACATTGGTTCGTAAACGATCTGGAACACCCTTACAATGAAACCAAAAGGTTTGATTGGATGAGAGGCTATCACGTAGGTGGTCGTTCCATCATGTGGGGACGTCAAAGCTACCGTTGGAGCGACATCGATTTTGAAGCGAATAAAAATGATGGTATTGCCGTAGATTGGCCAGTACGTTACAAGGATATAGCTCCATGGTATGATAAGGTTGAAAGCTTTATCGGGGTTTCTGGGGAAAATCTCGGATTGCCCCAACTACCTGATGGTCAGTTTGAACCCATGATGGAACTTAACTGTGTGGAGCAACATGTCCGTGAAAAGGTAGCCGAACATTTTAATGGTCGCGTGATTACCGCAGGAAGAACAGCTCACATTAACAGTGACAAAAAATTTGAAGGAGATGGCCGTGTACGTTGTCAATTTCGTAACCGTTGTATCAGAGGATGTCCTTTCGGAGGATATTTCAGCAGTGTCTCCTCTACCCTTCCGACAGCTGAAAGAACAGGTAACCTTACCCTAAGGCCGGACTCCATAGTTCACGAGGTAATTTATGACCCGGACACCCAAAAAGCTACAGGTGTCAAGGTCATCGATAGGGAAACCAAAGAAGAGTTTGAGTTCAAAGCCAAGGTAATTTTCCTTTGCGCATCTTCGATTGCCTCTACTTCCATTTTGATGCAATCCAAATCTGATAGGTTCCCCAATGGCTTGGGAAATGATTCGGACCAATTAGGAAGGAACATCATGGACCACCACTTGGGTGTGGGAGCCTCTGGTAAGTTTGATGGTTTCGAAGACAAGTATTATAAAGGTAGAAAACCCAATGGCATCTATATTCCAAGATTTAGAAATCTGGGAGGTAGTTCCAACATGAAAGACTTTATTAGAGGTTATGGTTACCAAGGTGGTGCTGGTAGAGGCAATTGGGAAAATAATGTAGCAGAACTGTCCTTTGGCAAAGAATATAAGGATGCCATGCTCAAACCGGGGGGATGGACCTTTGGAATGGGTGGATTTGGAGAGGTACTGCCATATCAAGACAACAGAATGACCTTGGATTATGACAAGAAGGACCAATGGGGCCTACCTACCGTAACTTTTGATGCGGAATTCAAAGAAAATGAATGGAAGATGCGGGAAGATATGAAAGAACAGGCCGTCGAAATGCTTACCAAAGCAGGATTAAGGGATGTCCAACCCTATGATAATCCGGGTGCACTTGGACTTGGTATCCACGAAATGGGTACTGCACGTATGGGGCGTGACCCTAAAACCTCCGTGGTCAATGGATTTAACCAAGTTCATGCCTGTAAAAATGTTTACGTTACCGATGGCGC
>NZ_JAFLND010000002.1 GCF_017313105.1 [Muricauda] lutisoli (nom. illeg.)
TATTAATTCTACGCTGTCGTTACAATATGTATATGAACTTCTTCTCTTATATTTTACTTCCGAAATCATCCTCTCGGCCCCTCGGAAGCGCCCTGCCTTATCAGCTAAGCGGGTGCAAATATACGCACGTTATTTTGTCTCCACAAAATGTTTTTCAATATTTTTTTCGAAAAAAAATCAATTAATTTATAACTGCTTGTTTCTCAGGTTTTCCTTTTTTTCTCCTTAACATATTTTATGAAAAGAAATTCCAGACCAACCCAAATCTGATCACAAAATCCCGGTAAGGGTAGTTTGGTGCGGAATAGTAATTAGGCTCGGAAAAAATTGAGTTTATGTGTTCCGCTTTTAGATAAATTCTTGTTTGCCTCACTTTAGCGTTTATAAAAAAGTCCAATAAGGGATACCCCCCCAACTCTTCATTGTTCTGAATATAAAATTCACCCAACAAAGGATTGTATGCATTCATATTATATGAAGTGAAATATTTAAAGGTGACCCCCGTCTGTAAAAACATAGCTTTTTTAAACACATCGCTTGAAAAGTACAGGGTGTTCCTTGTAACAACTTGCGGAAGATTGAGCACCTGATTGTCTTGGGTTACTTCTTGATACATTACCGTATTCATCAGCGCCCATTTTCGCCAGCCGATTTCCTTGGTATATTTTACCTTAAGGTGATTTATGGTCCCAGATTCTTGAAACGGTCTAACAAAAGCTGTTTCCTGATTCAATTCTATCTCCTCTTGACTAGCCGTGGATGCAAAGTAGGTGTAGTTATCCACTAAACTGTATTCAGCTTCAAGTTGACCTATTTTTTTGGAATCCAAACCAAACCTTAGACTTTGAGTCTGTACGTTTTCGAAATCATTGTTGTTTTGCCAATTAAAGTTTCGATAATCACTTTGATACAGCAAATAATTAAAATCCGGCATACGTGAAGAAACATGGATGGCTCCCGTTAACGAGTTATTGTTATTTAATCTATAGGTAGCCAAGGCATCCAAATTATTACCTGTAAGATCACCCGACACCGTATAGTTGATATTTCCTTTTAGAAACAAAGGACCAATTGTATTGTTATAGTAACCCCCGACTGAAATTTCCTCTCCTTTTAGCTTGTTTTGAATAGTTTGCTCATCGGTAATCAATAGACTATTAAAGAAATAATTGTAACTATATAAACTCACGTTACCCGACAACCTACCCAATGTCCTGTTCGAAAACGCTATGGTTCCTTTATTGAACATCGTTTTTAACCTGGCCCGATCTTCGATAGGGGTTAAAAAGGGATCTTGACCAAAAGCATCGTTCTGTCGGGTTTGCTCAAAGTCATATATTTTAGATTCATAACTAAACTCATGCCCTATGGCCAGGGTGGTAGGGTCTTTATCAGTTGAGTCCTTTTTATGATTAACCAGTTTGAATTGTTGTTCCAGAAAATAGCGTTTTCCCAGAATTCTATTGTTAGCATCGGTATACAGCAAATCGATTTTTGCCCGATCCTGAAAATCCGGTGCATCATCCTCAAATTGGCTCCTGTCCAACAACCCCCCACTTTCTTCACTTTGCATTTCTTGAGCGGCTATATGCCCTCTTAATCCATACCTTCCATTTTGAGAGAGGTAATTGAAGGTTGCCCTGAATTTTCCATCTTGAGCCTCCTCATACCTATATTTTCCCAGAGAACGAAATCCATTATAGGCAACAGAGGCATTGAATCGTTCGGAGAGATTAAAGGTTAACAAAGCATCCAAATACTGTCCTTGCTCCATGGTAGTCTTAAACATAAGCTCCGTCATTGGAGTAGGGACATTATAATAGTCAATATCCTCCTTTTCAAAATAACCTGGGTGCTTTGCAGTTGCCCCAATACTGGGGTAATATATTGTTCTAGAAAAGGTTTTACCAAGTTCGTTATAGGGCTGCCCCATATTTGCGAAAGGCATTAATTCAAAGTCATCTTCCCGTATATAGTTGTACTTGTATTCCTTTCTTATGGTTAGGGTAGTGTCCAGATAAGTTGTATCCCGCTGATACGAGATTATTTTATAGTCCCGTATACTTAGCGAATCCTGCTTTGTGGATTTTGACTTCCCTGCTTTTTTACTTCCAATTTTAGCACGACCGCCCTGTATGGTATCTTTTGGGTTAATAACGTCTGGTTTGGTTTTTCCAGTACTTAACGAATCCATCCTTTTTGTTGCGGGAATTGAATCCTTCTGCGCTACCGCAGATTGGGTAAAAAACAAAAGTAGGGTCAACAATATTAATCTCATTCCACGATATTGGTTGGGCAAAGGTAAAAGTTTTGTTTCTAAAGAAATGTGAAAACTTTGGGCATAAAAAAAGCCCCCAAAATAATGGGGGCTTTAATATATAAGGCTACATAGCCATTCAAATAATTATTAGTAGTCAGCGTTCTGTTCAATGTTAGAATTCGCGTTGATCTCACCAATTGGAATTGGCCAAGGGAACAAGTTGTTAGGATAGCTCAACGTACCCAAACTATTTTGTGCAGTACCCCAGTAAGGCATGTCCATTCCTGTTCTCATCATGTCATCAAAACGGAACCCTTCGAACATCAATTCCTTTCTTCGCTCGTTAAGGATGTCTTCCTTGGTAACAGTAGCGTAGGCAGAAGCTCCACGGTTAGCCGTGATCAAGTTGATCTGTGTAAGAGCATCGCCACCTGTCTCCAACAATGCTTCCGCATAGTTCAAGATCACCTCTTCATATCGGAAAAGTGGAATGTTATCGGCACCAACAGCTGTATCAGGATATTTACCCATATTTCTCAAACGTGTACCACCATCTTGATAACCCAAGATATCAGCCCTTACATCACCATCTTCAAATAGGTCTATTACCGTGCTCACTACTTCGATGTCACCATAACCGGCAGGGGCATCTTCTGGGAAACGATAGATATAGGACAATGCATTTGAACCGCGGTTATCCGCGCTGGTGAAAGCCAACTCAAACAACACATTGGAACCACCATCCGCTGTCCAGCTACTCACGTACGAATCAGCACTTACAATGGAATACAATCCTGAGTTGATCACAGCTTCGGAAGCAGATACCGCTCTACCCCAGTCACCAAAATATACTGCAACACGAGCTTCCAAAGCTTTGGCTACATATTTGGAAACAATGGTCTTGTCAGTGTCATATGCAGAATCCATCATATTGAAAGCAGTTTGCAAATCGTTATAGATCGCAGCTTTCACTTCATCAATAGTATTTCTGCTTGGGTCCAAATTCTCACCTTTGAACTCAGTAACGACAGGCACACCTAAGTTTCCACTGGTCGCAGCATTTTGCTGACCATATACCCTCAACAAATCGTAGTGGGCAAGAGCACGCAAAATCATGGCCGCACCTTGTAAGTGTTCACCATAGGCTTGATCACCTTCCAACGTAGTTACATCGGTATTGATGATAATGTTGGCGTTTGCAATGGTTTCATAAGCTTCTTCCCATATGAACCCGGTGTTTGCATTCTGCTCGTATTCACCTTGCGTGGTAAACCTTCCCGAGTTACCGTTGGAGAAACAGTTGTCTGAACGAACCTCGCTTGTCGCGATCATGTCTCTACCATAATAACCAGCACCGGTCATAATGTTATGGGCACCTTTTAGAATACTATAAAGGTTGTCAACTTTTGTAATACTTCCCTCAACAGTTTTGTTCTGCGTAAGGGTTGGTTCAAGACTGTCCGCTGTACAAGACCCCAAAATAAGTCCGGCACCGGCCAACAGCATAATATTGAATTTATAAAATGTTCTTTTCATCTTCTTTTTCTTAGAAATTTATGTTTACACCTAATGAAATTGAACGGGCAGGAGGAGTTTCTAGACCTGTTTCCCCTGGATCTACCGTACCATTCTGGCTAGAGATATCCACTTCAGGGTCGAACAACAAATTATCATCTTTCACCCACGTAGCCAAGTTATTACCTCTTAGGAAAAAGCTCAACTTCGTCAAACCAATTTTCTCAAGTGCTTTGGAAGGCACATTGTAACCTACCGTTACAGAACGCAATCTCATGAAGTCTGCATCGTAAAGATATTTGGAGTGTCTCTGCCATGGTGTTGCAGAAGTGGTAAATGCACCATTTCTTGCAATGTCCCCTGGCTGTTGCCATCTATCCAACAAGGAAGTATACCCTTGGAAAGCCAAAATTGGATAAGCATTTGATTCGTTCAAATATCTGTGCCATCCTTCATAGATCTTGTGACCTCCGGCATAATATCCGTTGGCATTCAAGAAAAATCCTTTGAACCTAACGTTCAAGTTAAGACCTGCAGTTGTTTTAGGAATCGCATTTCCTCCTTGGAACACAGCTTCAGCTTCGTTAAAGTTGGTAGTGGTTTCACCATCAACACCGTTGATGTACCATTCCTCTACACCAGTATCAGGATTAACTCCCGCCCATGTTGGCATGTACCAAGCATATGCTGGTTGACCAGTCTCTATCCTTGTTCTAACAGTTGTAATGGTTCTCTCTTCTCCATTTGGATCAAGAGGCAATTTGGTGATTTCGTTTTCCACGAAAGAAAGGTTACCTCCAACACTCAAACCGAAATCTTCGGTATCAACCACGTTGAAGTTCAAATCCAATTCGAAACCTTTGTTGTTCAACTCACCAATGTTCTGAACTTGGCTTGTGAAACCGGTAGTTCTTGATAATGGCACATCCAACAAAAGATCTTTTGAATCTCTGTTGAAGTAAGCAAAGCTACCACTTACCGTATTGTTGAACAATCCAAAATCAACACCGATATCCAATGTGTTGGAAGTTTCCCAAGTTAAGTCTTCGTTACCGAAAGTATCCACGTACTGGGCACCTTCACCGGCGTAATCGGCAGAATAACCAAATAAGGATTGATAGTTGTTCAAACCGATGTTCGCGTTACCGGTCACACCATAAGAAGCACGTAGCTTAAGGGCGTTCACAATATCAGAATCTGCCAAGAAATCTTCTTTATTCAAGTTCCACGCAGCACCTACAGACCAGAAGTTACCCCAACGGTTGTCTTTACTGAAACGTGAGTTACCTTCCCTTCTGAAGGAAAGATCCAATACATAACGGCTATCGAAAGCGGAATAGTTAACCAATCCCATATAAGCTCCTACATACCAATCGTTGTAGGAAGAGCTTACAGATGTTGGAGTACCCAAGTTGTCCAAGAACTCAAGACCTTCGTCTGCAAAGTTCTGACCGGCACCACCAACAAAGTAACGTCTGTTGGACTGGTATTCTTGAAGAACCTTGAACTTGAATCTGTGATCTGGGTTCAATTCCCAGTTGTAATCAAAATAGTTCTGGAATACGTAGAACACATTTGTCCTGTCATACTGACTGGCATCACCACTGGTTGGCGCTCCGTAACCGTATGTTGGGTTAGAGTATGATCTAAAGTTATATAGCTGGAAATCCACGTTGAACGTAGAACCAAAAGTCAAATTATCTGTCAAATCCCAAGTCACACCATTGTTGGTAACGATACGGGTCAATCTGTTCTCGGCCGTATTGTTTTCTGTCAAGTACAATGGGTTTGGCAAAGATCCTCCGAACTGGTTGATGCTTCCATCCTCGTTGTATGGCTGAACCAAAGGAGAAAGGAAGAACTTCACAGTACGTGGGCTCTCAAAGTAAGCACTGGTTTCCAAGAATGCATTTTGAAGCATGTGGGAAGCCTGGTTATTTGATGAGAACGTAATGTTATCCGTCAAATCTTTGGAGAAGTTCAAGGAACCGGAGATTCTCTCGAAATCCGAACCGATTACGGTAGCCTCTTGCTGCATATATCCAAGGGAAGCGAAGAAAGTATGTCCTTCATCTCCACCTGAAGCAGAGAAACTGTGCTGCTGAATAACGGCATCCTTGTTACGAACTACTTGGTCCCAACGAGCTTCAGGACGTCCGTTGGCATCCCAATCGGCAAATGAAGTACCCAACAAATAATCTTGGGCTTCGGCCTTGGATGGGAAAATGCCATCATTGAAATACGCTTCCGCTGTAAGTTCCAAACGATTAGCTGCTGATAACGGCACTGGACCGGTGATAGCGTCGTTTTGGAAACCGTAAGTACTATTTATACTGAATACGGTTTTACCAGCTTTACCATCCTTGGTAGTAATAAGAATAACACCATTGGAACCACGAGCACCGTATTGTGCTGTCGCAGAGGCATCCTTTAACACAGTAATGGACTCAATGTTGTTTTGGTCCAAACCTGCCAAGGCTGACAAAGACGAGTAAGCTCCACTTGTACCAACGTTGGTGTTGGATACTGGAACACCGTCAATAACATACAAAGGCTCATTACCCGCTGTAATGGAACTGATACCACGAATACGGATATTTGCAGTAGAACCAGGTGTACCGGATGTTGCCGACACAGTAAGACCGGAAACATTACCCTGAAGGGCCTGATCCACAGATGGAGCGATAATTTCCCCAAGTTTTTCTGAATCCACCTTTACCACGGAACCTGTGATATCGGAACGTCTTTGAGAGGTATAACCTGTTACTACTACCTCTTCCAACGCTTGTGCATCTTCTTCCATCTGTACATTAATGGTACTTGATGCTCCAATTGTTCTTTCAACGGTCTTCTGACCAATGTAACTGAAACGTAACACTTGGCCGTTTGAGGCCGAGATGGTGTAATTACCATCGAAATCTGTTTGTGTTCCGTTGGAGGTTCCCACCACCATTACAGAAACACCCGGCAGTGGCAAACCATTTTGGTCCGTCACATTACCTGAAACTGTTTTCTCTTGTCCAAAAGAGAAAGACATGCATAACACCAAAAAAGGTGTCAGCATCCATGCTAACTTAGCTCTCATTTATTTCATTTTTTGAATTAGTCCGCTCAAAAATCAAAATAAAAACTTAATATTCAAAAAAATTAACAACCCCAGAAACCCGCTTAAACAGTCATGAAAATCAAACTTTTTCATAATTTTAACATAATATATTTATGTAAACACCCGATTATTTTTCATGTAGGAAAATTTTTAACCATTTTATTGATAATTCCATTTTTTTACATAATCGATTTACTAAGATTTCAGCCATTATGTTAAATTTATGTTATCATTCATCCTCCGAAGCGGGGACCGATGAAGCGGGAAGAGGCTGCCTTGCAGGCCCAGTAACGGCTTCGGCAATCATACTTCCAGAAAATTTCAGCAACACAATACTAAATGACTCCAAACAACTTTCCGAAAATAAAAGGGCCTTATTAAAGCCGATTTTGGAAAAAGAGTCGGTTTCCTTTTCCGTTTGTCACGTTTTTCAAGATGAAATTGACGAAATAAACATTTTAAACGCCTCCTTCTTGGCCATGCACCGTGCCATAGCAAAACTGGAACCTGCTCCCGACTTTATCATTGTTGATGGAAACCGTTTTAAACCTTACCCTAATATTGAACATGAATGCATTGTTAAGGGAGATGGGAAATACATGAGCATTGCCGCTGCATCTGTTTTGGCCAAAACATATCGGGACGATTATATGACAAAGATCCACGAAGAATTCCCTATGTACAATTGGAAGAAAAACAAGGGATATCCCACCAGAGAGCATCGAGAGGCGATAAAAAAATACGGACTCACCAAGTATCACCGAAAAAGCTTTAGACAACTGCCCGAACAATTGACCTTGGATATTTAAAAATCCTAACTTTGTGTCAAAATTTAAGAATGAGATTAAAGGTACTTTTTTGTTTGCTCCCCATTTTTATTGCATCCTGTACTAAAGAGGTAAAAACCAAAGATTCCCTTTTGGGACATTTACCCCCCAACCCTGCACTCGTTCTTAAAGTCAACAACCTTACCAATTTTAAAAGCGAGCTCAAGAACAATGCACTACTAAAAAGCATCGAAGGTCTCTCAACCCTAAGCGAAGTATCGGACAAAATTGAGGGATTGAACCAGCTGTCTACAGACAAAACCTGCGTGCTCGCCCTTTATGAAATAGGTAAGGACAATTACGATTACATACTCGCCACAAAAAACGTTTCGGGACTCTTTAATATTGACAGCATCTCCGACAAAAAGGTGGAAACCCTCACCTACGAAGGTGCCAAAATCACCAAATATAATCTTGATGGCCTAGAAGTGTTCAGCCTTCAAAAAAACAACGATATCTTGATGAGCTCATCGATGATGCTCATGGAAAACCTCATCAGAATTAGTGAGACTACTTTGGTGGACACGACCTTAAAAAAACTTTACGAAGCAAGTTCGCCCGACAAATCGGCAACCTTTTTCATCAATCCTAGCGAAAACATCTCCCTGTTATCCCTAAAAACACCGGACCAAGCACTGGAGACCCCGTTCTCTTCATGGATTTCTCTGGATTTTACAGCAAACTCCGACGAAGTCAACCTGAACGGCGTGGCCATGGCACCCGATTCCACTAAAAATTTTGTCAACCTATTTAAGGGAACTTCTCCTTTGGCCAACAAAACACCAACCTATGCTCCTTTAAATGCCCAAGCTACGGTATCCTATACTTTTGATGATTACCAGGTATTTGCCAAAAACCAAAATACCTATTTGGACAGGGTCAAACAAACCGATTCCCTCTTCAACACCATTGAGGAAGTCGGGATAATTTATTTGAACAACGAAAAGGTCACGCTTTTAAAGTCCTTTGGCACGGAAACCTTGTACGATTATTTGGAAAGTAAAAAAACAGCATCGGAAGAATATCAGGGCAGCGAAATCTTGATTCTTGACGAACCCAACTTGATTGAGGAAGGTTTTACACCATTGGTGACGAACTTTCAATCAAACTATTGCACCATCTTGGAAAACAGTTTCATCTTCTCGGAAGAAAAAGAGGCCCTGCAGACCATTATAAGCAATCACAAAAGCTCTTCTTCTTTTGAAAACGACCAAGGGTACAAAACCGCCAAAGCGTCTTTGGCCAGCGAATCCAGCATGCTTTTCGTTTCCAACGCATCAGGTATTGGATTTTTTACCGAACGGACGCTTGCTCCCGAAATATCGGAAGATATCAACGAAGATGATTTAAAGGAGCAAGTTTTTGCTTCGCAAATGGTCATGGACAACGGTTTCGGACATTTCAACATATTGGCATCAAAAATTGAAAAGAACCAGGAGAGGAATACGGTATCCCCCCTATTTACACTGGAACTGAATACCGATCTGGCCACAGATCCCCAATTTGTAAAAAACCACAGGACCAAGCAACAAGAAATTGTGGTACAAGATCAAAATAATGTGCTCTATTTAATTTCCACCGACGGAAAAGTTCTTTGGACCAAGCAATTGAAGGGTAGGATTCAAGGAAAAATACAACAAGTGGATATTTACAAAAACGGAAAACTACAACTCGCTTTTACCACCAACGATCAATTTTTGATATTGGACCGCAATGGCGACGAAGTTGCCCCATTTAATATCGCGTTTGAAGGCGGCAACCTAAACCCTTTGGCCGTTTTTGATTACGATGGCAGTAGGAACTATCGTTTTTTGATAACACAAGGACGCAAAGTTCACATGTACAACAACCAAGGTAAAATCGTTCGTGGATTCACCTTTACCGAGGCCCCTGCTAATATTCTGGGCGCTCCAAAACATTTTAGAGTGGGAAACCGGGATTATTTGGTATTTAAGCAAGACAATGGTACCCTAAGAATTTTACATCGGGTTGGCAGTGACAGAATAAAAGTGCCGGAAAAAATAGATTTCTCCAACAACGAAGTGTTCCTTTATAAGAATAAATTTTCGGTGACCAACAAAACCGGTGTGCTACATCAAATTGATACCAATGGGAAACTTGTCGCCACCAATTTCAACCTAAATCCCGACCACGGATTCTATGCCACAAGCAATACGCTTGTATTTATGGATGATAACGTCTTAAGTATAAAAGGAAGAAAAGTAGAGTTGGCGCTAGGTGTCTATTCCAAACCCAAAATATTTTACATCTACGATAAAATATATGTTGCCGTGACGGATATTCAGAACCATCAAATTTATTTGTACGACAGCCAAGCGGAACCCATTCCAAATTTCCCGGTATTCGGCAGTTCTTTAATTGACCTCACCGATATGGACAACGACAGGAAGTTGGAACTGGTGGCCAAAGACCAAGACAATTCGTTGATTGTTTACAAAATGAACTAATCCCGAAGCCCAGAGTTAAAAAAACCGAGGTGCGAGCCTCGGTTTTTCTTTATTCTTTATCTTCCGGTAAAGGGGATATCATAATGTGTGCCCTGTGCGTGCCGGGATTCATGATCCAAGGATGGTTTGGACCTACGGGTCTTTCTGGAAGCCCAGTAGATTCGGCCGTGGCAAACGGTAAATACACCACATACCGATAATGCGCCCCTTCCACTTCATTGGTTTCAGGATTGTATTGATCACTTTCCCCATAATAAATATGAAGTGTGGCACCCGGTTTTCCCATATCCAGTTTGCCCGATTTGGCCTCTTCTTCACGAATATCAAAAATTTCGGGACCTGTTTTACCTTCGGCCCGCAATTCACGACCTCTTGCCATAAAAGGCTCCAAGCTTTTGTGGTAGCAAGCCGCATTAAATCCCGATTGTTGGGGGTTATCGGCGAGGACAATGAATTCGTTGTCCCCTTCCCGGAATGTAACAAATTCTCCGGCCATGTTATACCCAATTACTTTACAACCATCGCGACTCTCTTCAGGAGCTGCCATTAACGATGCGGCAATCAAGGCTTCGTCAGAATCTATGGGAACATAGTTGACTTTGGGTTGGTTGGCAGTATTATTCTCCATTGCTTCTGAAACAGTCGATTCACCTGCCTCATTTTTGTTTTCGCCAGTATTCTTGCAGGCCATTAGGCTTCCTGCCAAGGCAATAGTCAAAAGAAATCTTTTCATTGTATTTAAGTTTAGTTATCGGCAACATGATGGGAGCCGGGCAAACATAAATCCATTTCACCGATGATACCCACCTGCACCTATTTTGTGCAACCAGTAAGTTAAGAATTTTTGCAACAAGGTTTTTTTGGGGATGCACTTATCGATTAGCGAAATGTCGTTTCAATGATGTTTTGATATAATAATCGTGTTATCATTTTTCCAAAACTTCATTCCAAATTCACGAATGGCCCTTTAAATCAAAGAATAAAGAACAATCTATACCCCAGCCTTTTCTTTAACCAATTCAGCTTCAAAAAGTGTGGTAAAATGTTTGAGCAGTTTTTGCTTCACTTCGGCCATGTCCACTTCCTTTTGGCCCAGTTCCACATTGAGGGAGGTTACTGCTTTGTCCTTGATGCCACAGGGAATCATCATGTCAAAATATCCCAAATCGGCATTTACGTTAAGTGCAAAACCGTGCATGGTCACCCAACGGCTGGCTCGAACGCCCATCGCACATATTTTACGGGCAAAGGGGGTGCCCACATCCAACCAAACCCCGGTCTCTCCTTTGGACCGTTCGCCCTTTAGGCCGTATTCGGCTAGTGTTAAAATGACCATTTCCTCCAAAAAACGAAGGTATTTATGGATATCCGTGAAGAAGTTATCCAGATCTAGGATCGGATACCCCACGATTTGTCCCGGACCATGATAGGTAATATCGCCGCCACGGTTGATTTTGTAGAAAGTCGCACCCTTTTCGGCCAGTTTTTTTTCATCTACCAACAAGTTGTTGATGTCGCCGCTCTTGCCCAAAGTGTACACATGTGGGTGCTCCACAAATAAAAAATGGTTTGGGGTTTCAAGGCCGGCGTCCTCACGTCTGTTGCGCACCTTGGTATCGACAATATCCTTGAAAAGCACTTCTTGGTAATCCCAAGTTTCCTTGTAATCCTTAAATCCTAAATCCTGTAGGGCTACTTTCTTGTTCATGCCACAAAGATACGAAGCTCTTTCCTGGAAAACTATTTCTCCAACTCCACCTCTAAGTCCAGAACGGATGGATCTTTCATCAAATCCAAGAATTTTACTTCATAGATCAACGTTTTGCCGTCTTGACTAAAAGTAGCTGCTTCGGCAGTCGTGGATTTTATTTTTTTAGGAAAATGATATTTAAGTGTGTATGTAGAACCCGATAGGAACATCTCTGCTCCCTGAAGACTGTCCAGCTGCTGCTCGAACAATGCTTGGTCCACAATTTTGGCGGTACGGGTGAACTTGTTTTGATTGAACGAATAATGTACCTCTGTTGGCTGTTCCGTGGGTTTCATTTGTTCTGGTTGTGGACTTGCCTTCGCCCCCATGGAACTGGCATCTTGGAATGCGCCGAAGGCATCGTTCACCTCGCTCACATTCTTAAATTCACTGAATAAATCGAACATCATCACCTTTTTTTCAGGATCCATCACCATCCGCATGTTAAAGTGCTCCAATTTTTTCAGTTTTTCTTGTTCTTCTTGAGGCAATTGGGCAATACTGTCCTTTTTTTTCTCTAAAAAATCCTTGAAAGAAATGATGGAATCAATGGGTTTCTCATCGGTCTTGGCCAATTCATCCCCAGCCATGTCCATCATCTCTGAACCGTCAAAATTAATGGAAAGCTTTCCGGAACCATCCTCTTTTAAATGAATCTCTTCCGTGAAATTACAGGATGCAGCCAAAAAAATGATTGCCACAGTGATTGCGTAATGAATTTTCTTCATGATGTTCTTCTTAATGGTTAGTGTTATTAAATATTTTTTGAGGCTGAAAAAGATTGACTATTGGGTTAAAAATACCATAATCGGCACATATTCACAATGCAACCCGATCATTTTGGGAACATCACATCCCAACCAGTCGCCCCCAATGAAAGAAACAATGAATTTTAATTAGGATTGTTCAAAATTACCAAAGCGGCAATTACGCCTGGGACCCAACCACAAAGGGTCAATAAAAAAACGATAAGAATAGATCCACATCCCTTGCCTATCACAGACAACGGAGGGAATAAAATGGCCAGTAATACTCTCCAAAAACTCATGATTATAAGATTTGATTGATGACACTATATAAGTAGTCCAAAAGCATATTTTGTTACAGGAATGCCAAGATATTCCTCAAGAAATTTAAAGACGGAACCCCTTGCAAATACATTCAATGTCAAATTACACACATTAAACCATACCAAAGGCGAGGATTTAATAGACAAAAGTGTAATTTTGCGCTTTAAATTTTTTACAGATTATGCAACTATCGGAACAAGAGATCGTTCGAAGGGAAAAATTGACCAAACTCAGGGAAATGGGCATCAACCCATATCCCGCAGCATTGTATCCTGTTGATGCCACCTCCAAGAGCATCAAGAATGATTTTGAAGAAGGAAAAAAGGTGGTGATTTCCGGTAGATTGATGTCACGAAGAATCCAAGGAAAGGCTTCTTTTGCCGAACTACAGGACAGCGAGGGCCGTATCCAAGTCTACTTTAACCGTGATGAAATTTGCCCAGGTGATGATAAAACCCTGTACAACGATGTGTACAAAAAATTGTTGGACATCGGTGACATCATCGGTATCGAGGGAGAGCTTTTCACTACGCAAGTAGGTGAAAAAACCGTGATGGTGAAGAACTTTAAGCTCTTGAGCAAGAGTTTAAGACCATTGCCGCTACCAAAAGTAGATGACGAAGGTAAAGTCTACGATGCCTTCAACGACCCCGAGCTACGGTACCGTCAGCGGTACGTGGATTTGGTAGTGAACCCTCATGTAAAGGACACATTCATCAAAAGAACCAAGATCACCAACAGTATACGGGAATTCTACAACCAAAAAGGATATTTGGAAGTAGAGACCCCGATTCTACAGCCCATTCCAGGAGGAGCAGCGGCACGTCCGTTCTTAACGCACCACAATGCATTGAACATTCCTTTGTATTTGCGCATAGCCAACGAATTGTATCTAAAAAGGTTGATTGTCGGTGGGTTTGATGGCGTGTACGAATTTTCCAAGGATTTCCGCAACGAAGGAATGGACCGTACCCACAATCCGGAATTTACCGTAATGGAACTCTATGTGGCCTACAAGGACTACAACTGGATGATGGATACCACTGAAAAGCTATTGGAAAAAGTGGCCATTGATGCCACCGGAAGCTCCAAAGTAAAAGTGGGCGATCACGAAATAGAGTTCAAAGCTCCATACCCAAGGGTTCCCATTTTGGAAGCCATTAAAATACATACTGGTTACGATGTTGCCGAAATGGAGGAAGATGAGCTTCGAGAAGTGGCCAAAAAATTGGACATTGAAGTGGATGAGACCATGGGTGTAGGTAAATTGATCGACGAGATTTTTGGTGAAAAATGCGAGCACCATTACATTCAACCAACCTTTATCATCGATTACCCCAAAGAAATGAGTCCGTTGACCAAAGAGCACCGTACCAATCCAAGGCTTACGGAGCGTTTTGAATTGATGGTGAACGGCAAGGAGTTGGCAAATGCCTACTCTGAGCTAAACGATCCCATTGATCAACGTGAGCGTTTTGAAGACCAGTTGAAACTTTCCGAAAAAGGAGATGACGAAGCCATGTTCATTGACCAGGATTTCCTGCGTGCATTGGAATATGGTATGCCCCCTACCTCAGGCATCGGTATTGGAATAGATCGCCTGGTCATGTTAATGACCAATAATTCGTCTATACAAGAAGTGCTGTTCTTCCCGCAAATGCGACCGGAGAAAAAGCAGGTGGAGCTGACCGAAGAGGAAAAATCCATTTTGGACATTCTTAAACCACAGGGTGAAATGCATTTGGCCGACCTAAAGGAAAAAGCAGGTTTGAGCAACAAAAAATGGGATAAGAGCACCAAAGGGCTTACCAAACATGGCTTGATCAAGGTAGAAAAAACAGAGGACGCCCTTCTTGTAAAGTATACAGGTTGATTTTTGTATCTTGTTGAAGACCAATCAGCTTCAACAAAATGAATACAATCGCTTTTTTCGAAATCCAGTCTACCAATCCCAAACGAGAGGTCGAGTTTTACAAGTCCATTTTTGGCTGGGAAGCCACTTTGGACACATCGGCCCCCATTGAGCTCTATCGCTTGGAAACAGATGGCCTGCAAGGGGCCATATTAAAAAGACCCGTGGACACTCCGCCTACCTATCAAGGCACCAATGCGTTTACTTGCTCGATTCAGGTGGACGATTACGACCAAAAGGAGAAAATCATCATAAAAAATGGTGGACAAGTGGCCATGCCAAAATTTGCGGTTCCTGGCAAATGTTGGCAAGGTTATTTTTTGGATGCCGACCATAATGTTTTCGGCATCTTCGAAATGGATAAAAATGCGAAATAGTATTTTTTTCAAGTTTCAATTAAAAATCCTAGCTTAGGACCCCAATGGAACTAAGCAAAAAAATTGGGCTGGTCCTCGGACCTGTTGTCTTTCTTGTATTGAACCTGTTGCCTTTTGAAATGGTATCCGAAAAAGGCGACCCTGTAATTTCAATTGCGGCATGGATGCTGATCTGGTGGATTACCGAAGCAGTCTCCATTTCAGTAACGGCACTCCTACCCTTGCTTTTGTTACCTATTTTAAAGGTGTTGCCCATTGCAGAGGTCGGCGCCAATTATGGCAGCCCTATCGTATTCCTGTTTTTTGGTGGCTTTGTAATGGCCTTGGCCTTGGAGAAGGTCAATCTGCATCGGAGAATCGCTTTAAACATCATAAAACTCACGGGGACAACCCCGAACAAGGTAATATTGGGCTTTATGATCGCTACGGCCACTTTAAGTATGTGGATCAGTAATACGGCCAGCACAGTGGTTATGCTGCCCATCGCGGTTTCGGTTATCAATCTTCTGATCAATGATGAAGATGGTTTTACCAAAAGTGACCAGAATTTTGCTTTGAGTGTAATGCTGGGTATCGCTTTTTCCGCCAACGCGGGTGGAATTGCAACAGTCATCGGAACACCTCCGAACTCTGTCCTCATCGGTTTGTTGGAAAATGAATACAACACAGAGATCTCCTTTTTAAAATGGATGACCATTGGTTTACCCTTCTCCATTATCATGGTCGGGATTTGCTATTTGGTTTTGGTGAAATGGATGTTTCCCAACAGAGATTTAAAGTTCAGCGCTTCCAAAGATGTAATCTATACCGAGCTGGAAAAGTTAGGTCCAACTTCAGGGAAAGAAAAAATGGTTCTTATCATTTTTGGCGTTACTGTTTTTCTATGGATTTTTAGGACCTTGATCAATAATGTATTCCCCAATTTGGGACTGACTGATACCATGATCAGTATTTTGGCAGCTGTTGCGCTATTTGGGATTCCTTACAACATAAAAAAAGGTGATTTTATAATTATTTGGAAAGATACTTCCAAACTGGCATGGGGTATTTTAGTTCTCTTTGGCGGAGGTTTGGCCCTTGCCCAAGGAATGTCTGCAAGTGGGATTGTGGACATGGTGGCCAATTCCATAGCACAAAGTGAAATAAGTGTTTTATTCACAGCCGCACTGTTGATTTTCTTGATGTTGTTTATGACGGAGTTGATGAGCAATGTAGCCTTAGTGGCCGTTTTGGCACCTGTTGTGGCCGGTATTGCCATTGGTTTGGATATTCCAATGCTGCACTTATTGATTCCGGTTACCATTGCCAGTAGCTGTGCCTTTATGCTACCTATGGCCACGCCACCCAATGCCATTGTGTTTGCGAGTGGCTATGTGAAAATTCCTCAAATGGCACGCGTTGGGGTCATCTTAAACCTTATTGCCGTAGTACTTCTTATTTTGGTTTTTCAGTTTGTAATTCCACTATTGTTCTAAACTAAAAATGCCCTTCCGGGCGGAAGGGCATTTTTACAAACTAACTAACTCAAAAAAATGTAAGAAACTAACTTAACTAACGCTACTGGCTTTTAAGCAAGTGTGGCGTAACTCTTTGTTAGGTACAAAGTTATAACTCTTTTTGGGAAAGATTATTGTAATTAGATTTTTGTTAACGTAGCCATTCAAAAAGCAGGGTGGTTCGTTTTTCAGTTTTAAACTAAAAAGAGTGCATTAATTTCAGCCTACGGTAAAAAACGTTGATCATTCTGCACATTAAAAAGCTTTTCACTAAAGATTCCACTTAATGAAAGTCCAATGTTATTTTTTTGTTAACCAGTACTTTATAGGATTTTATTAACAAACAAAAACCCCTCGGTAGAGGGGTTTTATAGCTAACTCAAATAAGTTGTAAAATGAAAAACATCTTACTGTATTGATCCAGAGTAAGGATCAAAGTTTTCTGGGAGATACTTGGAAGTATCAAAACCCAAATCCATTTCTTCTTCCTCCATATAGTTGATGGAAGTAATCGCTATCACATCGGTGTAAGGGTCAAAACCTTCTGGCAACAAATACTTGCTGTTTATTCCTAATTCAAGTTCAAATTCTTCCTCTACATATGAAATCGATTTTAAATCCACATAAGCCTCATAAGGAGAGAAATCTTCTGGCAAGTAATCTTTGGTATCAAAACCTAGGTCCATGTCCTCTTCCTCCATATAATTGATGGAATGCACATCCACCACCTCTGTGTAAGGGTCAAAATTTTCCGGCAAATACTCTTTGGTATCAAAACCTAATGCGGGTTCAACTTTGTTTTCGAGGTATATGA
Organism: [Muricauda] lutisoli (nom. illeg.); assembly: GCF_017313105.1. Lineage (GTDB taxonomy): Bacteria > Bacteroidota > Bacteroidia > Flavobacteriales > Flavobacteriaceae > Flagellimonas > Flagellimonas lutisoli. The sequence goes on from NZ_JAFLND010000002.1 coordinate 17,596, forward strand.
TGGAATTCAAATCAAAATAGCTTTCGTAAGGATTAAAGTCCTCGGGAAGGTAATCAGTGGTGTCAAAACCTAAATCCAAATCAGGTTCTTCCTCTAAATACACTATTTCGTTCAAATTCAATTCATACGATGCATAATCCGTCATCTCTGAAGTTGAATCGTTTATCTCAGCACTGATGTTCAATGTGGTTAAACTGTTCTCTAAACTACCGGGTGTCTCGGATTGAACCTCGACAACCTTGGTATTTTGTTGGTCGTTTGCTATGGCGGTACTACTTAATAATACACTTCCATAAATTAATAATAACTTGTTCATTTTTTGATTGAATTTTATGATTGATGTTATGCCTATAAGACTACTCAAAACCCAAAACGTTACAGTCTTTAGGATTTTTTTACGAAATTTAAATACTCCCTGAGCCCAGCTATACAGGGCGATTCGCTCCAAACCATCAGTAAAACGCAGGACTCCCAAAGGTTGAGGCATTCCGTTAAAAAAATGACTGTTAATATATATTTAACAGTTAATTTTCGCGATTTTTAGGTTCTTTGAATCTTCTTACTTATTCAAACGGACTTAAAAAATGATTAAAAATTTACTGCCTCGACTATTAGTAGTCTTTATTCTATTGGGAACCGTTCAAAATTTGGACGCCCAACTTTTCAAAAAGAAAAAGAAACAAACCGAACAAAAAAAGGACGACAAGTCCAAACCTGGTGACATAAAGCCTTACGATAAGGTAATCACCAAAGACGCAAAAACCGACGAAGGACTTTTTAGCGTCCATACCGTGGATGACAAACATTATTACGAAATTCCGGACTCCCTGTTCAACCGTGAAATGCTCATGGTAAGCCGAATCTCCAAAACTGCCACAGGAATTGGTTTTGGTGGTGGAAAAATAAACACACAGGTACTGCGCTGGGAGAAAAAGGACAAAAAGGTATTGGTTCGCGTAGCTTCCTACGAAAATGTAGCGGCCGATTCATTGCCAGTTCACGAAGCCGTGGTAAACTCAAACTTTGAACCCGTACTTTATTCTTTTGACATCAAGGCCATCAATAAAAAAGATTCTTTGAATCCAGCTACGGTGATAGAAATTGACCCCTTGTTCTCCAAGGATGTAAAAGCCCTTGGATTTCCGGACCGATACAGAAAAAGGTACAAGGTTACACGACTGGATGGAGACCGAAGCTATATCGAATCCATTAAAAGTTATCCTCTTAATATTGAGGCCCGTCACGTAAAAACATACTTTTCCAACGACCCTCCCAGTAATTCGAGTCTAGGTTCCATTTCGTTGGAAATCAACAACTCCATGATCTTGTTGCCCAAAGAACCGATGAAACGTCGTTATTTCGATCAACGCGTGGGCTGGTTCGCCAGAGGACAGGTAGATTACGGTCTTGACGCCCAAGAAAGCAAAACGGTTACCTATTTGGACCGTTGGAGACTCGAGGTCAAAGACGAAGATATCGAAAAATACAAGGCCGGTGAATTGGTTGAGCCAAAGAAACCAATTGTTTATTATGTAGACCGAGCTACTCCAAAAGAGTGGGTACCTTTCATAAAACAAGGCATAGAAGATTGGCAAGTTGCCTTTGAAGCGGCTGGCTTTAAAAACGCTATTATCGCCAAGGACCCTCCTTCCCCAGAAGAAGACCCTGAATGGTCTCCGGAAGATGTGAGGTATTCTGTGGTGCGTTATTTGGCCTCTCCTATTCCAAACGCCAATGGTCCACACGTAAGTGACCCTAGAAGTGGTGAAATCTTGGAATCGGACATCAACTGGTACCACAATGTAATGAGCTTGCTGCGCGGTTGGTATTTTGTGCAGACAGCGGCCATTAATCCTGCTGCGCAGAAAACAGAATTCGAAGAAAAAGTCATGGGACGTTTGATACGTTTTGTATCCTCCCACGAAGTAGGTCACACTCTTGGATTGCCCCACAACATGGGAAGCAGCGTTGCTTACCCTGTTGATTCTTTGCGTTCGGCCAGTTTTACCAAAAAGTATGGAACCGCTCCTTCCATTATGGACTATGCCCGTTTCAACTATGTGGCCCAACCAGGTGACGAAGGCGTTGCATTGATGCCCAATATTGGTGTTTACGATAAATATGCCATTAAATGGGGATACAAACCCATTTTGGACAAAACGGCCAAAGAAGAAAAACCTATCCTGAACAGTTGGATTTTGGAGCACGCCGGAGACCCGATGTACCGTTTTGGCCACCAGCAAGTTGGTGACATCCATGATCCAAGTTCCCAGACCGAAGATTTAGGGGACGATGCCATTAAGGCAAGCTTATATGGTATCGAAAACTTAAAACGTATTGTTCCCAAATTGATGGAATGGACCACCGAAGAGGGTGAAAACTATGATGACCTGGAAACCATGTACGGACATGTAGTCGCGCAGTTCCGTAGATACATGGGGCATGTATCCAACAATATTGGTGGTGTTTACGAATATCACAAAACAGCCGACCAAGAGGGAGCCGTTTATACGCATGTAAGCAAGGAGCACCAAAAAAATGCGATGAACTTTATGCAGGAACAACTCTTTGAAACCCCTGAGTGGTTGATCGATCAAAACATTTTCAATAAAATTGAATACTCTGGTTCGGTAGAACGTATCCGTGCTACCCAAGAACGTTATTTGAACACTATGTTGCAATTGGGCAAATTGGCTCGAATTATTGAAAACGAGACCTTGAACGGTGATGAAGCCTATGGATTGGTAGAAATGATGCGTGACCTTCGTAGGGGAATATGGTCCGAAACACGAAGTGGCAGAAGCATAGACACCTATCGCAGAAACCTTCAAAAGGCGCATATTGATCGTTTGGAGTATTTAATGACTGCGGATAGCCAAAGTAAGCAGCCAGATTTTGGAGGGTATAGAAAATCTACCCCTATCAATACAAGCCAATCCGATATACGTTCAGTTGCACGCGCTGAACTCAATAACTTAAAAAGAGATATCAGAGGCGGTCTTGCCAGGATTTCGGACACGATGAGCCGTTACCATTTACAGGACGCTTTGGAACGTATAGATCTTATTTTGGAGCCTGCTAAATAGGCGACTTTTTATACATTGTACAAATTGCAAAGGTGTAACCGATTCGTTTATCGGTTACACCTTGTTTTTTTAAACATTCACATCCATTCAAGGTCGTTTCACAACAAATCGGTGAAAATCCCGTTAGGTTTAATTACATTAGTAATCCCAAATCTCAACATCATGACCTACAAGACAAAAAGCCTTATTTATTTTATTTGTTTCGTGGCAGCTTCCACACTATACTACGTTGTGGACAAGCACGATGAATTCCAAAATCAAATCAATTCAGAAACTTACGTCGAGACTAATTTCCAAGACGCCGACGATTATACTGATGATACCAAAGAAGATTTGGAAAAAGAACTCAAGTAATTTCCCTAAAACACATTTGTACTGTTAAATGCTTCATAAACTATGTTGCAATGATTAAACCTTTGGACACCGTATCTGTCCAAGGAATAAATCATTAAAGTTTAGACATATGAAACGATTAACAGTAGTATTGGTTATGCTCATGAGCATTGGCATGGCCGCGCAAAGAAATGATGGCCCCAGAATGCGTAAAGGTCCGAAAATGGACATGACCGCGGAGCAAATGGCCACATTGCAGACAAAACACATGACCTTGGCACTGGATTTGACCAAGGCACAACAGGATAAGGTGTATGAGATCAGTTTGGAAAATGCCCAATTTAGAAAAGCCAAATGGGATGAGATAAAAGCTTTAAAAGAGAGCGGTGATTGGAAAAGGCCATCTTCTGAGGAGCGATTTGAAATGGAAAATGCCCGATTGGACCGTCAAATTGCGATGCAGGGAAAAATGAAAAAAGTACTGGATGAAAAACAGTATGAAACTTGGCAAAAAATGCAGAAAAGCAGAAAAGCCAAACACGGCAAAAAGAGAATGGAGGAGAGAGGGAGAAGACGATAGTGTTTTTTGTTGATTTTAAGAAGCCGCGCCTGCCATGGTCGCGGTTTCTTTTTTTTATCGCCTTTATTATCGATATTTTGATATATCGGTTTTTTTATCGATATTTGTTTGAATCGTCAAATTAAACGATAAAAAAATGATAGCCGTACTTACTGGAGACATCAAAAACTCCAAAGATCATGAAGCCAACATATGGTTGCCCGTATTAAAAGCGGCATTGGATCATTATGGTTCCGAACCATCGGACTGGGAGATTTATAGGGGTGATAGCTTTCAGCTGCAAACCACTCCAGAACAAGCCCTGGAAGCCGCCATCTTTATAAAGGCCAGCATCAAACAAATACGACACTTGGATGTACGGATAGCTATTGGTCTGGGCAAAAAAAATCATACTGCAGCCAAAATCACGGAGTCCAATGGGGAAGCTTTTGTAAATTCTGGCGAATGTTTCGACCAGTTAAAAAAACAGACCTTGGCCCTAAAATCCAACGCCGATGCTTTCAACGATACCCTGAATACCATGCTGCAATTGGCCGCATTGACCATGGACAATTGGTTGCCCGCTACCGCTACCGTGGTTAAAAACACCATGGAACATCCCGAGGCCAACCAAAAAGAACTGGCAACCCTGCTGGGCAAATCCCAAAGCACCATAAGCGAGGCATTAATCAGGGCAGGATTTGACGAAGTCCAAAAAATGATTGAATTTTACAGAACACAACTCGCCCAATTATGATGCTTTTAGCCCTAAAATTGATACTTGCCCATTTTATAGGAGATTTTGTTCTACAACCGGCACATTGGGTGAAAGACAAACTAAAAAACAAAGGCAAGTCAAAATATCTCTACTTTCATATCGGGGTGCATGCTTTGGCACTTTTGCTCCTATTGCAATTTCAATATTTGGGTGCCATTGCGGTTATTATTGTGACCCATTACCTCATCGATTTGGGAAAATTGTCACTCACTAATCCTAAAAATTACCGTTGGCTCTTTGTAGTGGATCAAGTGCTTCATTTGTTGGTGTTGTTCGGCATGCTGTATTGGATATTCCCTTTTACATTGGATTTCAAAACCATTTTCACGGAGAACACCCTACTGTTGATTACTTTTTTGGTCTTTGTCACCTACGTATCCGGCATTGTTATGCGCATGTTTCTGGCACCGTATATTGATGAGGTGGCCAAAAGCGATGAACCTGGAGAGGGAGGTTCCCTTAAAAATGCCGGCACCTACATTGGCATGTTGGAACGCCTTTTTGTATTCGGGTTTATACTCATGCAGCAATGGGCCGCCATTGGATTGCTTATCGCTGCAAAATCCGTGTTCCGTTTCGGGGACCTGAACAAGGGCAAAAACCGAAAACTTACCGAGTATGTGCTCATTGGTACGCTGTTGAGTTTTGGACTCGCCATACTTTCGGGCATGTTGTACCTCTATTTAACGGACCAGCTGGCCCCATAAAAAAACCGTCCCAAAGGGACGGCTTTCTCCGAATAAAAAATCTACTTTATTAAAACACTTTGTATGTATGGCATTGGAGCATCATAACATCCGTATAAAGGTACTTAAAAATTTTTATTTAGATTTATTTTAAATTATTTAATTTTGTTGTCAGATGCATAAAGAAAAAGTGTCACATCAATCTTTTTTATCTCTTTGCATTCTATTGAGTTAGTTTAAGTGAAAAGCGGGGCCATGTCCCGCTTTTTTTGTGGTTTTACGATACAAAATAATTGGATAGCGTTAAACACAGCCATCAAAAAAGTGTTAGTTTACAGTAAATTACAGTTTTTAATGAAGAAAGACATGGGAGTAATAGCAACAAACAACCGAGAAATAAACCTATACTACAACGCCGAGACCAATAAGGGCATGCAGACCCTGGCCTATGTACAATCTTCCAAGAAAAAAGTGTTGGACGTGGATTTGTCCAAAACCAAGGTAACGGGTACCCAATGGACTGAACTCGCCAAACGTTTGGGCAAGCCCATTAAAGAATTGATCAATACGGAACATCCTGATTTTATAAACGACTACGGAAAAAACCACAACCTCCAAAGCGACGAAGATTGGCTAAAAGTGTTGGAAAACAACCCAAAAGTAGTGACCCAACCCATTTTGGTACAGGGAGACAAAGCCGTACAAATTGATACTCCTTCGGAAGTAATGGTATTTTTGGAAGAAGAAGACCAAAGCTAAGTCCCTACCCTTAAAAGCAGACAGCTGATAGCTTAAAGCTAATACTCCCAACCTATTTCATTTTCAATTTTCAACTTTCCATTCCTTCACCTTTCACCTTTTCACCCTTCACCCAACACCCCTTAACCCTTAACCTATCACCCTTTACCTTTCACCTTTCACCCCCATTGTAAATCACACCTTGCTTATTGATAATTGTCAACTGTTTATTGCCTATTGTAGATTTACCCTAATTTTTTAAGGTTTTCTAACAGCATGGTATCATAGATATTGATTACTTTGCAACCTCAACCTCCCTTAAATTTATTCCAACACGTATTGCAACTGTGACCCAATGTCATAGGATAACCTCCTTTACCTGTTAGTCAAAAAACTAAGAGGTTGCAAACGGACTGGCCATCCAACGTCAAAATATGTGAAAGCCAAAAAAAGACACCAAAAATAATTGGACGAGATATCCGAAAATCGAAAGAGTAGGTTATTACTAACATCTTAAATTTTAAGATAATGTTCAATTACCGTAAAACACTTAACCTGATTCTTGCATTGGTTTTATTAGCCTCATGCACCGAAAATACAGCTGAAGAAAATGACATCGTAAAATCATCGGATATAAATGAGACTTCTTTAACTATTCGCGAAAATGGCAAATTTCATAACGAAGCAATACTATCCATCTTGGACAAGAGTAAATTTAATGACCCACTAATAACAACTGGTGAGGTCTTAAAACTAATGTACTATGAAATGTCAAGTAAGTATCCTGATAAATTTCACAAAACTGACCTATCTACACTTGATCAAGTTTTTGATTTTGACCAAAAGTATTCTGATTTCAAATTTGATTCCGAATTTTATGAATCCCTAAAATCTAAAATTGGTAAAAACAATATTGAGCAAAATATTCTTTCTTTTTTGGACAAAGCTTTTTATGAGGGACAGGTAACAGAAAAGGAATTCGTTGCTTTTGATACCAAAACCGGTTCTTCAAACATACAAATCGAAATCTTTAAGTCTTATTATGAAGCTTCTGAAATTCTTTGGACGCAAGACGCTGGAAAGACATTTGCAATTAATCCAACCGCAAAATGTGATGCAGCAAGTCAAGTAATAATAGCCGATGCAGTCGGAGGAACCTTAATTGGCATATTAACCGGTGGAGCCGGTGGTCCGTTGGGAGGAGGAGCTGTTTCCCTTGCAGTGAGACAAGCACAAATTGAGGAGTATGGAGGAGGTTGCATCGAATAATTTTAATTAATGCCCATGATAACCCTAAAACGAAAAAAAGACCTAATCGACCTACTGATACCTTATAGGTATTGTGTAAATGGCAGGGAAGGTCAAATAAAGGCGGGAGAAACGGTTCCACTAGAGTTTGAGGATGACTATGTTTTCTTTCAGCTCAAATACCTCTACTTCAAATCGCCCAAAATACTCTTGAAAAAAGATGTAAAAACGGAAATTACGGTAGGAACGGCTATCAGCAATTCGTTTATACTCACCGTGATTCCATTCTTGATTTTGATATTTATTCTAATCTCCTTTACCAAGCAAGACATAGGAATTTGGAACGATGTAGCTAAGATTATTGGTATAGCATACTTTGGTGTGCTTTGTTACTTCCCCACTTTTGGCTATAAAAAGTATCTAAGCATAGACATTGCATTTGAAGAATAAAAATAAGGCGGTGCGTATGCTCCGCTTTTTTCTTTCATCTCCCCCCTCCCATTAAACTTTTATCAATTTACCTTTTACCCTTAACTCTTCACCCCTTCTTAATTGTCAACTGAATTGCCTTCGTACTTCCGACTTCATACTTCGTATTCATGGAAAACCCCCCAGTTTTTTTAAGGTTTTTGTACAACGCTGTTTTGTTAACATTTGGTAATTTGCTGACCGCAGCCCCTTTCCCCAAGAATTTTATAGCACCGATTTATGGCTTACAAATAGATGTCTGAATACATTAGTTATCTCCTGATTTTGGCATATAGAAGAGCATTTTAATATTCAACAAGCTAGCAGCAATAAAAGTTAATCCATATAGAACAAAAAATGGAAATTAAATTACCAAATATTGAAAAACTAATCTACGAAAATGGAGACAATCATATTAAACAATATTATGAGGATTCACCAACCTTAGATTTTGAATTCGTGCAAAGCACACCATTCATAATTTCTTCAAATGGAGAATCTTATTTCATAACAAATAAAACTGATGATGAGATTCCCCAAGATTGCAACTATGCTTTACTTGCTACAAGAAAACCATCTAAGAAATATTTTTTAGCTAATAGCTTAAAACTATATAGATGGATAAAACATCCCTCTTTTGAAGATTTAACTCCACAAGATGTATTGACTTCATGGAAAGGCAAATTCAAGTTCATTAAGGAAGATCTTGAGAATGACATAAAAGGATTAAGACCACCACAATTGGGAGCATTATATTCCATCTTAGCTCATACACAAAGCCCTGAAGATAAAGGGGTTGTTGTGATGCCTACTGGAACGGGCAAAACAGAAACAATGTTATCGACCTTAGTAGCCAATGAATGTGAGAAGCTCTTGGTGGCGGTTCCATCTGATTCACTGCGCACCCAATTATCAAACAAATTCTCTAAGCTTGGATTGTTAAGGGAATTCGGAATGGTAGATGACACTTGCCATAATCCAATAGTTGGAGTAATACAATCAAAGTTTGAAAGCAAGGAAAGCCTATTAGAATTCATTACTAAAACAAATGTAGTGGTTACTACAATGAGTATTCTTGGGGGGGGCGATTACCAACATCAAATGGCTTTCTCCGATTCCTTTTCGCATCTATTTGTTGACGAAGCTCATCATTCAGCAGCTAGTACATGGAAGAAATTCATAAACCGATTCGATAAGGAGAAAGTGTTTCTATTTACAGCAACTCCTTTTAGGAACGATGGGAAGAATCTAGATGGCAAATTCATTTTCAACTTTTCACTTAAAGAAGCACAAAGACAAGGGTACTACAAACAGATAAATTATTTACCCATTAGAGAGTATGATAAGGATGAGGCTGACAAAAAAATAGCAGATAGAGCAGTAGAGCAATTGAGAGAAGATTTAGCTAATGGATATCCACATATAATCATGGCAAGATGTGTTTCAAAAAGTAGGGCTAAAGATGTCTTTAAACATTATAAAGAGCATGAAGATTTAAACCCTGTTATTGTCTATACAGGAGTTCCTGGTCTAAAGGATAAGGTGAAAGCTATAAAGGCGAAACAACATGGTATTATTGTATGTGTAAACATGCTAGGAGAAGGGTTTGACCTTCCAGAACTCAAAATTGCGGCCATACATGATGAAAGACAAAGCCTTCCAATTACACTTCAATTTGTTGGCAGGTTTACGAGAACATCTTTTGCAGACCTTGGCAATGCAAGTTTCGTAACAAACATTGCTTATCCACCTATTCAACAAGAGCTTAATCATCTTTATGCTAAAAATGCGGACTGGAATTTACTACTTCCAAACATAAGCGAAGGTGCCACTGATAAGGAAATTAATTTCCAAGAATTTTTAGATGGATTCAATGATCTTGAGAACTCAAAAATACCTTTTCAGAATATTAATCCTGCGATGAGTTCGGTTGTATTTCGTAATAATGGAGATGTTTGGAACCCTAAAAATTGGAAGGAAGGCATTAACAATATTGGAACTTATGAGCATCAATTTAGTAGGATTAATAACGAGAAAGGCACGTTAGTAATTATCTTGGGCAAAGTTGATAAGGTAGAGTGGGGTGATTTCGATGTGGTACAAAATATGGATTGGAATATGATAGTAGTCCATTGGGACACTAGACCCAACAAGAATTTGGTTTTTATACATACTTCCCTAAAAAACCTATCATATACTAAACTTGTTAAATCAATATTTGGAGATGAGGTTTCCCAAATTAAAGGGATGGATGTGTTCAAAATCTTTCATGAAGTTAAAAGACTTACCTTATATAATGTTGGCGCAAGGAAAGGTACTGGCCGTGATATAAGCTTTCAATCCTTTTTTGGAAAGGGAGTGCAAGATGGAATAAAACTATTGGAGCAAGGAACTTTTATTAAAAATAATTTCTTCGGAGTTGGTTATAAAGATGGAGAAAAAGTATCCCTGGGATGTTCTGTAAAGGGCAAGGTGTGGTCTTATTTAAGGGGTAATTTAGATGAATTAATTAAATGGTGCAAGGATGTAGGGGATGTACTAATAAACCCAAATATCAATCCTAATACTGTTTTAGAAAACACTCTTATACCTAAAACTATCACGGTAAAACCAGAAGTTACTCCAATTGCAGTTGAATGGCACCATGAGATGTTTCAACATGCTGAAAATAGATATAGGATTAGTATCAATGGGAGCACCTATGATCTTTCTAATTCTGAATTGAATATTGTGGAAAGCCCTAATCACGCTCCATTACGTTTTTGCTTCAAATGCGAAGATTATTGCATTGAATATGATTTAGTTTTGGGAGCTAAAATCGTTGATGGAAAAGAAGTTGCTTTCCATAAAGTCACAAAAAAATCTATTGAGAATCCTATTATTGAACATGGTAGTAAAAGAGAAAATTTAGGGAGCTTCTTACAAGAGTTCACCCCTATTTTTTGGTTTGCAGATGGTAGTCAATTATTTCAAAATAGCTATGTTGTTCCTAAGCCTTGGGTTGATGGAATTTCATTGGATAATATTATACCAATGAATTGGGAAGGTGTTTCAATAGGAAAGGAGGCGCAAGGAATTGTACCTTATGAAACAGATTCAATACAATATCATTTCATCAATCAGATTAGAGCTGATTATGAAATCATTTATGATGATGATGGGTCAGGAGAGATTGCTGATGTTATAGGAATTAATGATGGAGATAATAAAATTGATATTCACCTATTTCATTTGAAGTATGCTAAAAATGGACATACAGGAAACGACATAGGAAACTTCTATGAGGTATGTGGTCAGGCACAAAAATCTCTTAATTGGAAGTATCGTAACGGTAAAGACTTTTTTGACCATCTATTAAGAAGAGTAACTAAGAAAAAGAACGGTGCTACTTGTAGTAGAATAATAAAGGGTAGTGAAGATGATTTAGAACGTCTGTTAAATGCTGCGAAATGGACAAAGGAGATGAAGTTTCATATTTGCATAGTTCAACCTAGTTTAGTGAAAGGAGAGGGTTCTAATAATATTATGTTGCTCTTGGGAAACACCCATCATTATCTACATACAGTCGGAAATGTTGAATTAAAAGTTTATTCCAGCTAATAGCCAGTTAATAAAAATAGCTATAAGTAATGGCCCAGCACTCACCTGCTTCTTAAAACACCTTCCCCACCGCTTCAATGGTCTTATCCAAATCGGCATAGCTGAGGGCGTCGTTTAAAAAGTAGCTTTCAAAAGCAGAAGGCGGTAAGTATACCCCGTTCTCCAGCATCCCGTGGAAGTATTTCTTAAACGTTTCGTTGTTCCCCTTCGCCGAACTGGCAAAATCCACCACAGGTTCCTCCGTAAAGTGTACGGAGATCATACTGCCATAACGGTTGATCTGGTGGGTCACCCCTTTTTTGGTCAACACCATGGCAATGCCTTTGTGCAGATACTCCGTTTTTTCGGCCAAACTGGTAAAAATTTCAGGTTGGTTGTTCAAGGCGGTGAGCATCGCCAGTCCGGCACTCATCGCCAAAGGGTTTCCGCTCAAAGTTCCTGCTTGGTACACGGGGCCTTCGGGTGCCAAATGTGCCATGATCTCGGCCCGGGCCGCGAACGCTCCAACGGGCAGTCCACCACCGATCACTTTCCCGAACATTACAATATCGGCATCAATGCCCAAGGCTTCTTGCGCCCCTCCTTTTCCCAAACGAAAGCCTGTCATCACCTCATCAAACAACAACAAAATGCCTTCTTGAGTACAGAGTTCGCGCAATCCTTTTATAAATTCCTCTTTGGGGATAATACAACCCATGTTCCCTGCCACGGGTTCCAAAATAATAGCAGCAATTTCACCTTTATTGGCTTCCACCAAGGCTTTTACGCCTTCCAAATCGTTGTAATCGGCCAATAGCGTATCCTTGGCCGTGCCCTGCGTTACCCCAGGGCTGTTGGGGCTACCAAACGTAACGGCACCGCTTCCCGCTTGTATTAAAAAAGAGTCGGAGTGGCCGTGGTAGCAACCCGCAAATTTGATGATTTTTTCCTTGCCCGTGTACCCACGCGCGAGGCGTACCGCACTCATACATGCTTCGGTTCCGCTGTTCACAAAACGGATTTTGTCAATGTTCGGCACCATGGAAACCGCCAGTTTAGCAATTTCTGTCTCAATCTCGGTGGGCGTTCCAAAGGAAGTTCCTTTTTTGGCCTTATCGATCACCGCATCGATCACCGGTTGGTAGGCATGACCCAAAATTAGCGGACCCCACGAAGCAATGTAGTCGATGAGTTGGTTACCGTCTTCATCGTACAGGTAGGCCCCTTTGGCCTCCTTGATAAAAATAGGGTCGCCCCCAACGGCTTTAAACGCTCGTACAGGTGAATTTACTCCTCCGGGAATGTATTTTTTGGCCTCTGCGAACAAGGCGCTGCTTCGTTGGTAGATCATATATGCTCTATGTCATTCCCGTGAAGACGGGAATCTATTTTAGTATTCTCTTGCTTGTCATTCCTGCATTCGCATGAATGACATTCGTGCAGCAAAGGTAATGAGGATCATTCGTTTTGGGAAATGGTTTTCTGTGAATGCCCATCTGTCATTCCTGTGAAAGCAGGAATCCATTTTACCCAGTGGATTCCGCATCGGGTGCGGAATGACATTCTTCCAGCAAAGGCAATGAGGATCGTTCGCTTTGGGAAATGGTTTTTGTGGTTATGGGAGATGCTTCGTTTCACTCAGCATGACAAATAAACTACGAAAGTATTAGCCACCATGGACAACCGAACAAAAAACCTACAATCGAACCATCGAACCACCCATCAAGCCAATTTCGAAATCCTAAAGTTTACTGCGCCCTTCGGATATTGAGGGTTTGTCCTATGGAAATTATGTTGTCGTTCAAATTATTGAGGCGGCGAAGTTCCTCCACGGAGATATCATATCTTTTGGAAATCCCATACAGGGTATCCCCTTTTTGCACTTCGTGGGTAAACACCTCGTAGTTTTTGGGTTCCCGCACTGTTGCCAATCCACTATGAACCACTTCTTCATCATATTTATCCAAATCGTAGCGTTCAATGAGCGCAATCAACTTTTGCGGATACTTGCGATCAGTAGCGTAGCCTGCTTGGCGAAGCCCATGCGCCCATTTTTTATAATCGTCCCGTTTGTAGTTGAACAAAAACGCATAGCGTGACCGTGTGGACAGAAAAATACTGTGGTCTCGGAAGGAGTACATTGGATGGTTGTACTTACGAAAACATTCTCCCTTGGCATCATCATCATGAAAATCGAACTCGCCCTGCCAACCTGTATGGCATTTGATACCAAAATGGTTGTTGGTCTTTAACGTCAATTCACCACGGCCAGAGCCACTTTCCAAAATACCCTGCGCCAAGGTAATACTGGCAGGAATACCATAGGCACGCATTTCGTACTGGGCTATTTCGGCAAAGGTTTCAATATAGTCTTGGGTATCGGAAATAGGAAAACGTTCAAAACGCCCAGTATCCTCAGGCATGGGGTACAAACCATCGTCTTCTTTGGTATCCTTGCTACGGTTGGCGTTGGTGTTTTCCGAATTACTGATTACGGGAGCTCCTTTCCTATGGGTAGTTCGTCTTTTTTTTGCACCGCAGCTAGTAAGCAAAAGTGCTGCTATCAATATATATCCTATTCGCCTGATCATACGTTCAATAACGGTAAATTCTTCTTTTCCAGTAAAAGGTTCATGCCTTTTATGCCCTGCAATCCCCCTGTATGTATCGCCAAGATCTGGGTTCCTGGTTCAAAAAAATCCTGTTTTATAAGGTCAAAAATACCAAAAAGCATCTTACCTGTATATATAGGATCCAATGCTATGCCTGTTTCACTTTTGAAGAGGTTGATAAATGCAATCAATTGCTGGTCTACTTTCGCATAACCTCCAAAATGATAATCGGTTACGAGTTTCCAACCCTTGTTTTGGGTAAAGGTACGAATCTCCTCGATTAAAAAATTACCCTTGAGTGCCGGGAACCCCAAAACGGTTTGATGGGACTGGGCAGCATTGATCAATCCTGCCACGGTGCCACCTGTGCCCACGGCACTGCAGATGTAATCAAATGTTGCATCTTCTTCGGTCAATATTTCGGAACAACCCTTTACGGCCAAGGCATTGGTTCCACCTTCGGGCAAAACATAAACATCGCCAAACGCTTCCTTTAATTTTTGAATGAACGATGGCTCGTTTTTGAGCCGGTAATCGCTACGGGACACAAAATGGAACCGCATACCGTCTTCGTGAGCCAATTTTAGGGTCGGATTGTCCTGCCATTTGTCTGCCAGTTCTTCACCACGAATCACACCAATGGTTTTTATGCCCCCCTCATGCCCTGCAAAGGCGGCAGCCGCAATGTGGTTGGAAAAAGCCCCACCAAAAGTGAGCAAGGTATCTTTGCCCTGTTTTTTGGCTTCGAGCAGGTTGTACTTGAGCTTACGGTATTTGTTCCCGGAAATAAACGGATGGATGGTATCTTCCCTTTTTAGGTAAAGACGAACCTTCTTTTCTCGAAAAAGAGGCATATCAATATGCTGATTGGGTATCTTCAACACAAGAAATTAACGGGTCAAGTACTGCAAAAAGCCAAAGGTTCGGCGCTTGGAAAGATACTGCATATCCTTTTCGTTGGCATAGGCCTCACGTTCAAAACTAATATTTTGATAAGCACGATAACTGTTCAAATAGAGTACGGTTCTAATCAACCATTCCATCAAATAGATAATGTAAAAAGGCAGGATCAACAGTTCCCTCTGCTGCTTTAAATGGATACGCTCATGATTGATGAGCACCTCATCCGCCTTTAAGGAGTCTTCCTTTACAATAATGAAAGGCCACAATGAGAGCCCCACATAATTTTTATAAAAGAAATGTTTAAAGACTAGTATCACCTGATTGCTATCATTAGGTTTCCCAACAAATATAACTGCAAAAACCGCTCAAAATTGGATAGTTAGCAGAAATCAATCAACATTTTCGGTGAACAACGTTCTTTTGAAAAGGTTAAAACCTTCGTCCTATTCCCACTAAAACCGTAAATTTATATAGTAAAATGGTTGCTATACATGAAAGAGCGCATTCCCTTGGAAGAGGGGGATTATTACTTATCGGAACAAGGGTATAAGGTGTTTACCGAAAAATACCTTTTAAAACGTGGTTATTGTTGCGAGAGTGGTTGCCGCCATTGCCCCTATGGATATAATGCCAAAACCAACACTCAAAATTAGGGATTCGGCATAATATTTGTGGGTTAGTTAAAGACATCTCAAGAATTTAAAAATAACGCTATGAAAACTTTACAACGCTTTGCACTCCTTGCATTCTCCTTTGGTTTGTTGGCCTCCTGTTCCTCTGTTCGGGTAGTTTCGGATTATGACCGACAAGCCGACTTCAACAATTATAAAAGCTATGCTTTTTACAAAACAGGGATAGACAAGGCCCAAATCTCGGATTTGGACAAGAAAAGAATTTTAAGGGCCATTGAGGCCGAACTGGGATCCCGCGGATTCGTAAAATCCGACAACCCAGATGTATTGATCAGCATTTTTACCAAAGAACGCGAACGCGTGGATGTATACAACAACTACGGCTGGGGCTGGGGCGGCTTTTATAGTCCATGGGCCTGGGGTCCCGGTTGGGGCTGGGGCTGGGGCGGCAACAATGTGAGCACCCGTACCGAAGGCTCCCTATATATTGACGTAATAGATGCGGATAAGAAAGAGTTGGTATGGCAAGGTCGTGGCGTAGGAACGTTGAACAACACCAAAAACATAGAAAAGAAGGAACAGCGCATCAAAGAATTTGTTTCGCAGATCCTAGAAGAGTACCCGCCGCAAATGGCAGTGGCCTCTAACTAAAACACAGACCGCCCGGTTGGGCGGTTTTTTTATCGCACTTAACTTTCCTTAAGATAATTTCCGTTCCCTATTTCGTATCTTTAAGTCGCACAAAAAACTACTTATGAGCTACGAATCCAATCCTATACTGGACAAACTACCAAAGCACCTTAAACAATTCATAAAACCACAGAATTATGAAGAGTATACCGCCATTGACCAAGCGGTTTGGCGCTATGTTATGCGAAAAAATGTGGATTACCTCAGCAAGGTGGCCCATAAATCGTATGTGGACGGCTTAAAAAAGACAGGGATATCCATTGACCATATTCCCAATATGTACGGAATGAACCGTATCCTGAAAGAAATCGGATGGGCGGCCGTTGCGGTGGACGGTTTTATCCCGCCCTCTGCTTTTATGGAATTCCAGGCCTACAACGTATTGGTAATTGCTTCAGATATTCGTCAGCTTGAAAACATTGAATATACCCCTGCCCCCGATATCATTCACGAAGGGGCCGGACACGCACCCATTATCGCCAATCCAGAATATGCAGAATACCTGCGTAGGTTCGGGGAAATTGGCTGCAAGGCCATTTCCAGCGCGAAAGATTATGAACTGTACAACGCGGTGCGCCACCTTTCCATTATAAAAGAAGCCAACGGCACGCCCCAAAGTGAGATCGATGAAGCCGAAAAACACATTGAGCACTTACAAGAAAATATGGGAGAGCCCAGCGAGATGGCCCTTATTCGAAACTTACATTGGTGGACCGTGGAATACGGTTTGATCGGCACTGTGGAAAACCCCAAAATTTATGGTGCAGGACTACTTTCATCCATTGGTGAAAGTACGTGGTGCATGACGGACAAAGTGAAAAAGATTCCTTACTCCATTGAAGCGGCCCACACGGAGTTTGACATCACCAAACCACAACCACAGCTATTTGTAACCCCCGATTTTGCCTTTTTGAGTCAGGTGTTGGAGGATTTCGCCAATACCATGGCCGTGCGGACGGGAGGGCTATCCGGAATCAAAAAATTGATAGGCTCCAAGGCATTGGGAACCATTGAACTGAGCACGGGACTACAAATCTCGGGAGAATTCAGCAATGTCCTGGAAGATGATGGCAAACCCATCTATATCCAAACTACCGGCGGTACGGCATTGGCCTATCGCGAAAAAGAATTGGTAGGGCACAGTATTGCCCACCATGCAGATGGTTTTGGGTCCCCCATCGGAAAATTGAAGGGCATCAACATTGCCATTGAGGATATGGGACCCCGTGATCTTAAGGCCTATAAAATTTATGAGGGTGAACAAATTGCCCTGGAGTTTGAGGGAGGTGTAAAAGTTGAAGGAACCATCATCACAGGAACCCGAAACTTAATGGGAAAAATTATCTTGATCACATTTGAAGATTGCACCGTTACCCATAACGACAAAGTTCTATTTCAGCCCGAATGGGGCTTGTATCACATGGCAGTTGGCCAAAACATCGTATCAGCCTATAATGGCCCTGCAGACTTGAACAGTTTCGATCTGATCACGCATCAGATTACGGAAAGTACCATCAAATCCAAAAAAGATGAAAAACGATTGGAACTGGAGCGATTCTATGAGCAGATAAGACATTTTAGGGAAGGAAAAAACACCACGGTTTCCCGAAACAAAGTATTCCAGGCCCTAAAAAAAGACCATCCCAAAGACTGGTTATTGCCCGTAGAATTGTACGAACTTGCCAAGCAGGACAACAATCTAGAATTTCAGCAAGAGATTTTGGATCACTTGGAACATATTAAACGGGACAATCCAAAAGTTGGCCATTTAATTGATGACGGCCTGCAATTGGTGGACACTGCTTTGGTAAGCTAAAACCCCAGTTTTTCACTATTCTCGGAAGTGGGCTCCAATTGGGGCACCGCAGCTTTTGTAATAGGGTAAAAGGAAATGTTGAGCTTTTCCCCATTTCTTCTTAGGCCCAGCTCAACTTCATGGTCGATACTGCCCTGCCACATGCTCCGGGAAAACACTTCATCCCCTGCTCGCACACCTGCTTCCCATGCCTTGCTTCCTTCAGTTACGCTCGCAATGCCTTTTCGGTCCTCTGTAAACTCGAATCCAAGCTCGTAAATGTCACTTTCTGGGCTGTATTCCAATCCCAGTTCATCAAACAATGCCACTAAATCCACTTTTTGACCTTCTTCGATATGCTTTTGGAAAATCGTTTCAAAATCTCCATCCCAAAAGGCATCCACTACCCCAACAAAATAATCATGGGTCAGTTTTTGATCCTTGGTGGTCGCATCGGTATAAACTTGATGCATCACATCGTCCAAACTTTGGTTGCCCTCACTTATTTGTTGAATTTTCTGATCAAGGTAAAACGCAAAAATCGCCCCTCTCCAATAAGGCAGTTTGGAATACTCGTAATTGGTCCAAAAATTGTCGTAATTGATTTCAGAATTGGGAGCCTCTCCTACCGATGAGGCATATAAATCTCGAATGGTTCGGTTGAATTCATCCATAAAAAAGTTGGCTTCCAAACCATTGATCCTGTTCTTTGCAATGTTTTTATAAGTGTAATATTCGGTAAATCCTTCACTAAACCAATATTGCTCCTCTTCGTTATCGTTCTGGATGGCATGTCCGATCCAATTGTGCATCAACTCGTGATTGAAAAGGTATACCATTTGGCCAATATCCGTCTGATCATTATTGGAAACAGAGGTCGCAAAAGAGTTGGTCAATCCCGTTCCTTGGAAACTACTGCCGTTTTCTTGTGGAAAAGGTTGCATGGTCACTGTAAAATATTCTTGGGAATGGTCGTTCCAAAAATTACGTTGGCAGGTAAGGGTTTCTTCCAGCACCTTAAAGACTTCTTCGTCTATAAATGGAATCCATTCACCACGCGTAGCCAAACTGATTTGATTCCCCTGTATCTCACCAGTGAAGACCCTAAAATCACCTCCGACAAAAATGGCGCTACCGAAGAGGTCCATGTTTTGGTCGTTCAACATTTGGACTTTTTCCTTGCTCCCAAAACTGTTGTGAATGGTATATTCCGTTGGAAACGAAGACCAATCCAGTAGAATATCCTGATGATCTTCCACATTTTCGGGCACCATGAACATATTGTGTGAAAACACGTGGAAATAGTCTTGGTTGATGATGGGCCGATAAATCCGACGCGTAGAAATATCCCCTTCGAAATCCTGCTTTAAGAAATATTCAAACTCCAATTCTTTGACATCCTTCGGGTGCATTAAAACTATGCGTCCACTATCAGCATCTTTTTCAATGGCCCCTTCTACATTTAACAGCTGCATTTTTCCCAGGGAATTGTATAGTCCTTCCTGCCCCCAAGCATCATCTGGAAACGACAATTCCGTTGTTCCATCCGGATTGGCGGCCAAAGTCATTTTAATCTTAAGTTGTGGAATACTATCGATTACTACGGGTGATATTTCGTAGCTGATATCAGATTCGGATTTTTTCTGACAGGAAAATAAAAAAGTGGCTAAAAGGGCGGTTAGTAATACTCTTTTAAACATGGTTTATAATCAATTGATGTGTCTAATAGACGCATCAGATCAAGAAATGTGACAGCTCAATCGATAAAAGTTTTCAACTGCTCGGTATTTTCCACAGGAGTGTTGTTGTATACCAGCGTCCAGCCCATGGTATTGGTCAGCACCAAAATTCGTGAAAGCTCGCTCACCAAGCGATTCTCCGCATTGGCACGCAGTGCGGAAGCCTCGATTTTACCCATCAAAGATGCGTTTACGTTTCGCTTTATCGTATTATAATCATCCGCATTGAAGGGATTCAAGTAATCTGCTGTCACATCGTAATACTCAAAATCGGGACTGATCTTTATTTCCGGCTCGGGTATCCGAGTAATCTTGAGCAATTTTTGCCCTTCGTCCACTTCGTACTTGATTTTGGACATATCGTAGGCAATGGATACATCGGCATTGACCACCACCAAAGCTTTTTTATGGGCAGTGACCAAGGGACCGAACAGCTCTTTGGAATCCTTATAATTGTACACCTCGGCAAAATGCCCTTCGGTGACCACCAATTTGGAAACATTCCGTAACTCCTGCCGAATCAGCATTGAATTTTCTTCCAAAATCGATTTTTGATCACGGTCATCGGTGCACGATTTATAGATCAAAACCGACGCTAACGCAATTAGTGCTCCAAATAATACTTTCTTCATTTAACCGAATTTCATGAAAGGATACCTTTCTTGAAGATACGTAATTTTTGCACGGAGCGATGTTTTGAACTTTTGATGGGCTTCGGAATCTGGGTTAAAGGGTCGGTGCAGCAATCCTTTTTGAAAAGCATCCACTTCATCCATAACAGGGTAAGCATCCTGGGAAATCCAAGCGGACCTAAAACGTTCCCAAATATAATCCACCGCGAGTTGGTTAGGATGGACCATATCGGTTCCATAAAAACGGTAATCCCGTAGCTCGTCCATCATAATTTCATAGGATGGAAAGTAGGACACATTGTGCCCATTTATTATTTGATGCAGAGCGGTAATTAACTGCGCCTTGCTGCGTTGATTTTCCACAAAACCATCTTTTAAATGGCGAACGGGCGAAATGGTGAAGGTAATATATGCCTTGGGATTCACCTTTTGAATCAGCGCTATCACATTTTGAAGACTTGATTCAATCTCGGCTACGGTCAATAACTTTTTTGTGAATTGCTTCTGCGGAACCTTATGGCAATTGGCCACCGTTTTGCCTGACGAATTGTACTCGTACACCCAAGCCGTCCCCAAGGTGATGAAGATATGGGAAGAGGTTTCCAGTCCAACTTTGGCACCCTTCAATCGTTGATTTAACAGGCGCAACAATGCTTCGGGTTTATCGGAACGCAAATCGGAATGCGCATCAAAACAGCGCCAAACCCCATCCTGTTCAAAAATCTCTTCTTGCTGATATGCTTTTTCCTCAATGGCTCGTTGAACCAAATTCTCAATGGCCACGGGATGAAACAATATCCCAAAGGGATTCTGTAAGTGTTGGAACTTAAAATAATCCAGCTTAGCTCCAATATTTTCAACAAAACAAGACCCTAACAACACCAGCTTACTCTGATAATCGATGGGATTATCACTGAGCGTTAAAGGTATTCTTGTTTGTAGTTCCATTAAGAAAGGTATTCCTTCACTTTGTCGAGTGCTTCGGGAATTCCAGCAGGGTTTTTGCCACCGGCGGTAGCGAAGAAGGGTTGCCCACCGCCACCACCTTGGATGTACTTCCCAAGTTCGCGGACAATGGTTCCGGCATTCAAGTCTTTTCCTGCCACCAAATCTTTTGAAATGTAGCAAGATAATATGGCTTTCCCATCCTTTTCGGAAGCAAGCAACAGGAACAGCTTATCCACTTGACCGCCCATTTCAAAGGCTAAATCTTTAATGCCTCCAGCATCCAAATCCACTTTTTTGGCTAAGAATTGGATACCGTTTACTTCTTCCAGTTCAGCAATGAGTTCATTTTTGAGTCCCCTGGCCTTGTCTTTCAACAATTGCTCCACCTGTTTTTTCAGGGCTAGGTTTTCTTCTTGCAAACTGGCAACGGATTTTACAGGGTCTTGAGAATTCTTCAACATGTCCTTGATCTCGAAGAGCATACGGTTATTGTTGAAGTAAAATTCTTTAACGGCATCCGAAGTAATGGCCTCAATTCTACGAATTCCAGCAGCAACCGCCCCTTCCGAAACAATTTTAAAATGCCAGATATCGGCCGTGTTCTTCACGTGGGTCCCACCACAAAGTTCAATGGATTGCCCAAAACGTATGGTTCGCACCGTATCACCATATTTTTCTCCAAAAAGTGCCATTGCACCTTGTTCCATAGCTTCCTTCATAGGGACATTACGGCTTTCTTCCAAAGGAAGGTGTCCATCGATACGGGCATTTACAAAGTTTTCAACTTCCCGGAGCTCTTCAGTGGTCAATTTTGAAAAATGGGAAAAATCGAATCGTAAATACTTGGAATGTACCGCAGAGCCTTTTTGTTCCACGTGGGTTCCCAAAACTTCACGCAATGCCTGATGCAACAAGTGCGTGGCGGTATGGTTACAGGCCGTTCGCCAACGTTGTTTTTTGTCCACCACCGCTTTAAAGGTTCCCGAAACTTCCTTGGGCAAGGATTTTGCAAAATGCACAATCTCGTTGTTCTCCCTTTTGGTATCCACGATATAGGTTACATCACCATTGGATGCTTCCAAATAACCCTTATCCCCAACCTGACCACCGCCTTCGGCGTAGAACGGGGTAAGATTGAACACCATTTGGTACTGATCCCCTTCCTTTTTGCTGGTGACTTTACGGTATTTTACCAGTTTCACATCGGCTTCCAAACTATCGTAACCGATGAACTCCTGCTCGGTATCTGTCTTCAAGATATTCCAATCATCCTTGGACACTTCGGATGCTGCCCGGGAACGGTCTTTTTGTGCTTTCAATGCTTTTTCGAAACCTTCCTTGTCCAATTGATAGCCTTTCTCTTCCAAGATCAGAGCGGTCAAATCTATCGGAAATCCAAAAGTGTCGTACAGTTCAAAAGCCTTATCCCCTGCAATGGTTTTATCTTTTGATGATTTGATCACGGAATCCAACAACACCAAACCTTGCTCCAAGGTACTCAAGAAGGAACTTTCCTCCTCTTTGATCACATTTTCTATCAACTGGTATTGCTCTTTCAACTCTGGGAAAGCTTTGCCCATTTGTTCGCTCAAAACTCTTACCAATCTGTAAATAAACGGTTTGTTGGTATCCAAAAAGGTGAATCCGTAGCGAATGGCACGGCGTAAAATCCTTCGAATCACATAACCTGCACCCGTGTTGCTCGGCAATTGCCCATCGGCAATGGAAAATGCTACAGCTCTCACGTGATCGGATATAACACGGATGGCGATATCGGTTTCTTCGTCCTTACCGTATTTTTTTCCGGTAATAATTTCCACTTCGCGAATCAAAGGGGTAAAAACATCGGTGTCGTAATTGGATTGTTTGCCTTGCAGCACCATGCACAAACGCTCAAAACCCATTCCCGTATCGATATGCTTTTCCGGAAGCGGTTCCAAACTACCATTGGCCTTACGGTTGAACTGCATAAAAACCAAGTTCCATATTTCCACCACCTGCGGATGGTCTTGGTTCACCAAAGAAGCACCATCAACTTTTGCTTTTTCCTCTTTGGAACGAATATCCACATGAATTTCGGAGCAGGGTCCACAAGGGCCTTGATCACCCATTTCCCAAAAGTTGTCCTTTTTGTTTCCCTTGATGATTCTGTCTTCGGGCACAATCGCCTTCCATAAATCGTATGCTTCTTGATCTAGTGGCAATCCATCATCTTCGCTTCCTTCAAAAACAGAAACGTATAAACTATCCTTGTCGATTTTATATACCTCGGTAAGCAATTCCCATGCCCATGCGATGGCTTCTTTTTTAAAATAATCCCCAATACTCCAATTCCCCAACATCTCGAACATGGTATGGTGATAGGTATCTTTACCTACCTCCTCGAGGTCGTTGTGCTTACCGCTTACCCTCAAACATTTTTGGGAATCGGTAAGGCGTTTGCTCTTAGGAACCGAATTTCCCAAAAAGTACTCCTTGAACTGGTTCATACCTGCATTGGTGAACATCAAGGTAGGGTCGTCCTTCATCACCATGGGTGCCGATGGTACAATTTTGTGGTTCTTTTCTTTGAAAAAGTTTAAAAACTGGTTTCTAACTTCTTGGGATGTCATTGAATTCCTAGGGTTTTCTTAAATTTAACAGTTTAAGCAAAACAATTTTTATATTTGTTTGTTCTGTTTAAAATGAGTGAGCAAAAATAGGATAAAATCCATTCATGTCTAAAGTAAAGTACTATTACGATCCCGATACACTTTCGTACAGAAAGATTGAGCCGAAAAAATCCAAGCGATATAGGAATATTTTCCTGTTCTTGTTAGGCTCAGCGTTGTTCGGCTTCCTTGGACTGATCATCCTTTTGAACACCCGATGGGTAAATACCCCAAAAGAGCTTTCCTTGGAACGTGAAGTTCGCAATTATGAGCTCCAATACGACATCCTTAGCCGAAAAATGGACCAAATGGAACAGGTTTTGGCAAACATTGAGGAAAGGGACAACAATATTTACAGATTATATTTTGAAGCCAACCCCATACCCGAGGAGCAGCGAAGAGCTGGTTTTGGAGGGGTAAACCGCTACAAGGACCTTGAAGGCTTCAACAATTCCGAGATAATCATCGATGCTACCAAACGCTTGGATATCATCCAGAAAGAAATGGTCATACAATCCAAATCCTTGGATGAAATCGCCAAATTAGCGGAAGAAAAAGAAAAACTATTGGCTTCCATTCCTGCCATTCAGCCCGTAAGCAACGAAGACCTTACCCGAATGGCCTCCGGTTATGGATGGCGCTCCGACCCATTTACCAAAGCACGTAAAATGCATTGGGGGATGGACTTTACCGCTCCGCGGGGAACCCCGATATATGCTTCCGGTGATGGAAAGGTGGTACGTGCCGACAATAGATCTTCTGGATACGGAAAACACGTGCGTATAGATCATGGGTATGGTTACATCTCTTTGTACGGACACATGAGCAAATACAATGTTACCGTAGGCCAAAAAGTCAAAAGAGGTGACCTCATCGGCTTTGTTGGCAGCACGGGACGTTCCCAAGCACCACACGTACACTACGAAGTGTTCAAGGATGGGGAACGCATCAACCCCATTAACTTCTATTACGGAAGTTTGTCTGCTGAAGAATTCGAGAATATGCTCAGGTTGGCAAACCAAGAGAACCAATCACTGGATTAATGCACATAGATCTACCCGAAAAACGATATTATGGCATTGGCGAAGTGGCCAAAGCCTTTGGAGTGAACACCTCCCTGATTCGTTTTTGGGAAAAAGAGTTTGATTTGCTCCAGCCCAAAAAAAATGCCAAAGGCAATCGTAAGTTCACGCCACAGGACATCCAAAATCTTCAATTGATCTATCACTTGGTCAAAGAACGTGGATTTACTTTGGAAGGAGCCAAAATCCATCTGAAAGAGGAGAAGCAAAAGGCCCTTTCCAATTTTGAGGTGATTCAAAAACTGCAAAAGGTAAAAGCAGAGCTCCTGAAAATAAAAGAACAACTATAAACACTTTAACCAATAAAAAATGAAAAAAGGTATAATAGCCATTATTGTCCTAGGAATATTGGGGGTAATCATCGTGGGCTGGTATGTAAGAACCAACAACAACCTCATCAACATGAAAGGACAGGCGACCAAACAATGGGCGAATGTGGAGAGTTCTTACCAACGTAGGAGCGATTTGATCGGAAACTTGGTAAAAACGGTTCAGGGTGCAGCGGATTTTGAACGTGAGACCCTTTCGGAAGTTATCGAAGCTAGGGCCAAAGCCACATCCACCAATATTGATGCAAACAATATTACGCCAGAACAAATGGCAGAGTTTCAACAAGCGCAATCGGGGCTATCATCCGCTCTGTCCAGATTATTGGTTACGGTGGAGCGTTATCCCGACCTTAAGGCAAGCCAAAACTTTTTGGAACTTCAATCGCAATTGGAGGGCACTGAGAACAGAATCAATGTGGAGCGTAACCGCTTTAATGATTTAGCGGGCGAATACAATATTAAAATTCAACAAATTCCGACAAACATAGTGGCTAGCATTGGAAATTTTGACCCTATGGCACTCTTTGCATCGGATGCAGGTTCCGAAAGTGCCCCCGATGTGAACTTCGAATTCAACTAAATTATGTCGCACGTAGAAGAGTTTTTGACTGCTGAGGAAGAAAGTGATATTGTAAATGCCATTGTTGAGGCCGAAAACAATACTTCTGGTGAAATACGGGTGCACATTGAGGCATCGTCAAAAATAGACCACTTTAGTAGGGCACAACAGCTATTCCACTTCCTGAAAATGGATAACACCAAAGAAGGAAACGGTGTTTTATTGTACGTAGCCGTGGACGACAGAAAATTTGTGATCTATGGCGGTGAGGGTATTGACAGGGCCGTTCCCAAAGGATTTTGGGACACCACCAAGGATGTAATCGCCTCCCACTTTAAAAAAGGAAATTTTAAAAAAGGAATTGTTGAAGGTATCCTAATGGCGGGCAAGGAACTACAAACCCATTTCCCATGGGACCAAGATGACACCAATGAACTGAAAGATGCTATATCCAAAGGGTAGTTTTTTACTGTTTTTTTTATGGGTTTCCCTAGCTTGGGGGCAGTTTACCATACCCGAAAAGCCGCAAAAAGAAACGAGTGTTTACGATTATGTGAACCTGTTGCCCCCTTCACAGAGCAATGCACTGGAGCAAAAGCTGGTACGATATTCCGATAGTACATCCACCCAAATTGTAGTTGCCATTATAAGCTCTACCGAAGGTGAGGAAATCAATTTCTTGGGAGCACAGTGGGGACAAAAGTGGGGCATTGGACAAGAGGACAAGGATAATGGTGTGCTTATACTTTTGGCCAGGGACGACCGTAGAATTGCAATCAACACAGGCTATGGTGTGGAGGGCAGGCTTACCGATTTAATGTCGAGACGCATTATAGAAACCGTTATTATCCCCGAATTTAAAAAGGGCGATTATTATGGCGGTCTGGACAAAGGTTCCGATGCCATTTTTAAAGTTTTAACCGGTGAATTTACCGAGGACCGCTCTTTTGGTAGCGGCAAAAAAATCCCGATAGATGCCCTCTTTCCCATCATTATTTTTATTGTGATCATTATTATTTTGTGGAGTCGCAAAAACAAGGGTGGCGGTGGTCGCGGTGGCCGTAGAGGCCGGGGGCTCGATATTTGGGACATGATCATACTTAGCAACATGGGGCGTAGTTCCGGGTCTTCCGGTGGCTTTGGCAGTGGAGGCTTTGGCGGTAGCGGTGGTTTTGGTGGCGGTTTCGGTGGTGGAGGCTTTGGAGGCGGAGGTGCCTCTGGCGGATGGTAAATCCATGCGAAAGCAACCAAAACATCTTGTCATCATCTTCTCGGTAAAGCTGTTATGTCAAAGAAAATCCTTCTTCTACTTGTTACGGTTCTGGCCTTCTCATGCAATGCTGATAACGATTCAATAGATTTAGATTGTTCAGCCGTTCTTTGTGCTGCAGCGGACAATATGCTTTATCTTAAGTTTTTGAATCCAGAAAACGATGAGGACTTATTGGCCAATGGAACTATCAACATCAACCTGATTGAAATAGTGAATGAAAAAAGTGCTGATGTGACCTTTACGGTTGAAGAATATCCTGACATGGGTATGTTTTTGATCATTCCTATTTCTACGGAATCGTTTGGTCAAAAAAGTTTCACAATAGATTTTTACGAAGGTGATTCGTTCACTGTCAGTTTTGAAACAAGTCTCCTCGATGATGGAGGATGTTGCGGCCCATATACGACCATAGCGAGTTTTAGCCTAGACAACTATTCACATGAATTGGTGGAACCTTCGTTTCTGCCCGTTTTCAGTACTGTCTATATTCCAAATCTTGATTAAAACCTCATAAACCGAGGGCCACCTCTTTTATTTGGAGCTCCCTTGCCAACAAAGGAATCAAACATTATAGTTAAACTGCCCATAAGGATCTTTTAAGTACGGTTCCTTGAAAATCCAGCACAAAAAAATTAATGGGATGGGATAAAGCTCGAGACTTGTTCCATTTATAAATTCAATAAGGCCATCTGTAAACTATCAGGTTTTCCAATGGCCATTTTTAACTATCTTGCTGTTAGATAAAATTCTGAATTAAATATTCTCTTCTACATGTTTCAGTCCTATAAAGCGCTCCTTATTGCATTCTTCATCCTTTTCACATCCTGTAAAAACAAGAACGGTTCGGAAACGGACAACCTTTTTAAGTTCAAGGATTACATTAGCTATCACACCAATGCCAACCAAAGTATTTCCACTCCCATTACCATAGCCTTGGCCCAGCAACTGGAGCAGTTTGAATTGACCCAAGAACTTCCCAAGGAATATCTGGACATTTCACCAGAGGTGGATGGCAAGTTGATCATCGAAAACGGCAGGCAGCTCACCTTTCAGCCAACAGAACACCTAAAACCAAATACCGAATACACCATTAGTTTGAAGCTCGACAAACTCTTCGAGGAAATTGAGAGTGAGTTCAAGACCTACACTTTTAAGTTTAAGACCATTGCGCCAAATTTTAGAGTCAATCTGGGGGATTTGCAATCTTACAGCAAAGATTGGCAGTACCTCACGGGCACTTTGGATGCTTCGGACATGCTGGATGCCTCAAAAATAAAAACGGTACTGAGTGTTAAGCAAGGAGAAGAAAACATTCCCGTAAAATGGGACAACATTTCGGATAATGCACAGTACTTCAGTTTCAGAATTGATAGCATTTCCAGAAAAACGGACGATAGTGAACTTACAATCGAATGGACAGGCGACGCCTACAATATTGAGAATCAAGGTTCGGAAACCTATCCCATACCGGGCAAGAACAAATTTGTAATCGTTGACGCCAAAACCACAGCGGCACCCAATGCAGTGCTTACCCTAAATTTCTCGGAACCCTTGGAGCAAGAGCAAAACCTGAATGGTTTGGTAACCATTGAAAACGCTGAAAGCCTACGATACGAAATCAACGGAAACGTTTTGAGTATATACCCCTCCAACCGGATTTTGGGCGAAGTACGCGTCAATGCCTTTCAAGGTATCAAAAGCGAATATGGATTTACCTTGAAGGATAATTTCTCCGAGCTAGTCTCTTTTGAGCAGTTAAAACCGGCCGTTCGATTGATTTCCAAAGGAAGCATACTGCCCAATGCAGCTTCCACACCAATTTACTTTGAAACGGTCAACCTTGCAGCAGTTGAAGTTCGAGTGATTCAGGTGTACGAGGACAATATGCTTCAATACCTCCAATTCTATGATTTGACTGAAAACTACAGTCCAGATTTTAGACCGGTGGGGCGCAGGGTTGCCTATAAAGTAATCCCGCTCACGGAAGATGGAAACAAAAATACCAGCTATTGGCAGGCGCACGGTTTGGATTTATCCGAATTGATCAAAATACATCCAGGTTCGCTGTATCGGGTCGAGTTCAGTTTCAAGAAAGAGCATACCACATACGATTGCGGGGACAGTGCTGCAACCGAAGAAACACCTACGGCCTATGCATTAGAGCAAAGCTCCGATGAGGCCTCGGAAGAAGAACGCTATTGGGACAACGAAATCTACGATTACAGAAACTACGACTACAATTGGGAACAGCGGGACAATCCCTGTCACTCTGCCTACTACAACTACGATAGAATAGCCGCAACCAATTTATTGGGAAGCGATTTGGGGCTAATCGTTAAAAAAGGAAGCAACCGCTCCCATCATTTTGCAGTGACCAATCTGCTTACCACCCAACCCGTGGCGGGCGCCAAAATAAAGCTCTATAATTACCAGCAACAACTTGTCGGCGAAACCACGACCGATGCGAAAGGCCTTTCCGTTTACGATAGCGACAAAGGCTTTGCTTTTGCCGTAGCGGAGCACAGTAACAACTTTGCCTACGCTAAACTTGCGGACGGCAATGCATTGTCACTTAGTAAATTCGATGTGTCAGGTGAAAAGCTCCAGAAAGGCCTACAAGGCTATTTATATACCGAAAGAGGTGTGCACAGACCAGGCGATGTCATCCATTTAACCTTTGTTCTGGATGATAATGCCAATCCCTTGCCCAAAGGGCATCCGGTGACTTTGGAAATTAGCGATGCGCGCGGCAAATTGATACAGCGAAATGTTTTAAAAGAGGGAAGCATTCCAGTTGCTGATGGTTTGTATGCAAAAAAAGAAAAGAATTTTTACTACTTCCCCATTCCAACGGAAGCTACGGCCCCAACAGGGAATTGGTCGGCCAAAGTAATCGTGGGGGGAGCGCAATTCAGTAAAACCTTAAAAGTGGCCACGGTAAAGCCGAATCGATTAAAAGTGGATTTCTCTTTTGATGACGAAGTACTGGAAGCCAATTCCTTCAACAGAGGAAAAGCCGAGGTGAAATGGTTGCACGGTGCTCCCGCCCGAAACCTTAAAATCGACATTAATGCCACGTTGAGTCAAACTTCCACGGCCTTTCCAAAGTATAGAAATTATATTTTCCAAGATCCCGTGCGAACCTTCAACCAGACCGAATTGCAGTGGGTTTCATCAAATTTGAATGCCAATGGCGTACTGGATATCAACAAAAAAATAGATGTGAACGGCAATGCTCCAGGAATGTTACAAGCCACCTTTACCACAAAGGTTTTTGAAGGTGGAGGCGACTTTTCCATAGATGTGTTCTCCAAAAATTTGGCGCCGTTTTCCAATTTTGTAGGGCTCCGTTCACCAGAAGCCAAACAATATGGGTCTTTCTTAACGGACGATAACAATACATTTGATGTGGTTACGGTTGATGCGCAAGGAAACCCATCGGGCAATCGAAAATTAAAAGTGAACGTATTCAAAATTGAATGGCGCTGGTGGTGGAACCGCGGGTATGACAACCTATCACGCTATGAAAATGCCACCGTTCACCGACCTTTCAAAGAAATGGAGATCACTACGGGAAGTGATGGCAAGGCCAATTTCAATATCAATGTCCCGGATGAGCAAGGCGGACGTTTTCTGATTCGGGTAATCGATGAAGTTTCCGGTCACGCCACAGGTCGTACCGCGTATTTCTACCGCAATTGGTGGCGAAGACCAGCATCTGCAGATGCCGAGAGCTCCAAAGTTTTGATTTTCTCCACCGACAAGGAAACATATACCCTTGGAGAAGAAGCAAGAGTCACTTTCCCATCGGATAACGGCGGCCGTGCGCTGATCAGCATCGAAAATGGCACCGAAGTACTCTCACAACAATGGATAGAAACCTCTACCAAAGAAACTAGGGCCACCATCCCGATTACAGCGGAAATGGCACCGAATGCCTATGTGAACATTTCCTTGTTGCAACCACACAGCCAGGCTAAAAATGACCTGCCCATCCGATTGTACGGCGTTGTTCCGCTCTTGGTAGAAAATCCCGCAACATTTTTAGAGCCACAGATCAGTATGCCCAATGTGCTGCAACCGGAAACATCATATAATGTTACAGTTTCAGAAGCGGGCGAAAAACCAATGACCTATTCGTTAGCGGTTGTGGATGATGGCCTTTTGGACCTCACCCGTTTTAGTACTCCTGACATTCACAGTTCTTTCTATGCTAGACAAGCACTGGGCGTAAAGACTTTCGATATATTTGACGATGTGATGGGAGCCTACTCAGTGAGTGTGGACAATATTTACGCCATTGGCGGTGGTGGCATTGGCGCAGGTGGCAAAAACCGAAAAGCACAACGTTTCAAGCCAGTGGTGACGTATTTAGGCCCGTTTACCTTGAAAGCAGGAGAAAAAGCAGTACACACCATTGACATGCCCAATTATGTCGGCTCTGTCCGAACCATGGTAGTTGCAGGAAATTTGAACAGTGCTTACGGCAATGCAGAGAAAACCACACCTGTCCGCAAGCCGTTGATGGTATTGACTTCGATTCCACGAAAATTATCTCCCGGAGAGACGGTGACCATTCCCGTTACCGTATTTGCAATGGAGTCCAAAGTAAAAAACGTAACGGTCAATATCGATGCAGGAAAGGCATTGGAACCCATCAATGGAACATCCAAAAACATCATCTTCAATGCGGTTGGGGAACAGATCGTCAATTTTGATTTTAAAGTCAATCCAACATCATCGTTCCAAACCATAAAAGTTACCGCTTCGGGAGCTGGGGAAAGTGCGTCCAACGAGACCGAAATCGATGTGGAAAACCCAAATCCTATTACCACCAAAAGCGAATTGTACACTTTAGAGGCCAATGATTCTCAAACCATCTCAATGGAAACTTTTGGTACGTCGGGAACCAATGAAGCATTCATAGAATTCTCAACGCTTCCACCCATGGATTTCTCCAAACGAATGGATTATCTGTTGCGTTACCCTCACGGATGCGTGGAACAGGTCACTTCCGCAGCCTTCCCTCAATTGTTCTTGCCGGATGTATTGGATATCACTTTTGATAGAAAAAAGGACATTGAGAACAACATAAAGGCTGCCATTGATAAGTTGGGCGATTTCCAGATTCCCAATGGGGGATTGAGCTACTGGCCCGGTTATGGCGCTGCCGATGATTGGGGAACCTCTTATGCAGGGCATTTTATGTTGGAAGCCAAAAAAGAAGGGTATCAACTCCCCTTGACGTTCTTGAGCAATTGGTTGAGATATCAAAAAAATGCCGCGCGCCAATGGAGCAACCAGAGCACCTATTACAACGATGATGTTTCGCAAGCATACCGTTTGTACACCTTGGCCTTGGCACAACAACCCGAACTGGCCGCGATGAACCGTTTACGGGAAACCGCAAACCTCAGCAACGAGGCTAAATGGAGATTGGCTGCCGCTTATGCCTTGGTTGGCAAAAAAGAGGTCGCAGAAGCCATTGCACAAAAGGCAAGCATCAATTTCACACCCAACAGTTACAATTATAGAACCTATGGTTCCGTATTCCGAAACCGAGCTATGGCGTTGGAAACCATGGTCATATTGGGCGACTCACAACAAAGGGAACTGGCCATTTCCTTGGCCAAAAATTTATCATCACAGCGGTGGTACAGCACACAGGAAACTGCGTTTGCTCTCTTGGCCATGTCGAAAATGGTAATGAAAAATGGAGGCAGGTCCATCGACCTCACCTTTACCAGTAATGGAAAGGATATCAATGTTAAAACCGATAGGGCCATAGCGCAACGGGAACTTTCCGTTACTTCCTTTAAAGAAGACATCGAAGTGAAAAACAACGAAGCAAATATCATCTACGTTACCCTCACACAAACTGGAAAATTACCTGTTGGTGAGGAGTTGGCACAGCAACAAAATCTACGATTGTCGGTGAATTACGTAGATCCGCTTGGCAACTCGGTGAATGTGGGCGAGTTGCGACAGGGAACAGAGTTCGAAGCAAAAGTGACCATTTTCAACAGTTCCGACGACTATATTGACAATGTTGCCTTGACACATATTATACCCAGCGGATGGGAAATAGTGGACAACTCTTTTGTAAGCGGTGATAATGAAAATGCATCCAAAGCGGATTATGTGGATACTCGGGATGACCGAACCCATTTGTATTTTGATTTGGACGCGAAAAAATCCAAAACCTTTACTATCAAGTTGAACGCATCGTTCTTGGGCGATTACTATTTACCCGGAGCCCAGGCTGAAGCGATGTACGACAACAACTATCAAGCCCGAAACAAAGGGCAATGGGTAAAAATAGTTCAGTAATTGTTGAATGAGTGAATTTTTATCGCCAGTAAAGAGAATATTTATCAACCATAAGATCAAGTTCGGTGTATTTTCCATTGTTTTGACTTTATGGTTGTTTTGCCTGCCCAATAATCTGTTCGAAGACCCAACATCCACAGTCGTTGAAAGCTCGGAAGGCTCACTCATCGGGGCACGAATTGCGGACGATGGCCAATGGCGATTTCCTAAAATGGATGCTGTTCCCGAACGCTTTAAGCAGAGTATCCTACTTTTTGAGGACGAGTATTTTTATCGGCATCCAGGGTTTAATCCGATTTCCATCCTTAAGGCTATCGGGCATAATCTTACCAAAGAAACCAGAAGGGGCGGCAGTACCATCACCCAGCAAGTGATAAGATTGAGCAGAAAAAACCAAAGCAGAACCTACTGGGAGAAACTCATCGAAGTATTTATGGCGACCCGATTGGAACTACGCTACTCCAAGGAAGAAATTTTGAAACTATACGCATCCCACACACCTTATGGTGGTAATGTCGTAGGATTGGAGACAGCGGCTTGGCGCTATTTTAGGATTCCAGCACACGAATTGAGCTGGGGACAATCCGCCGCCTTGGCCGTTTTGCCCAATGCACCTGCCCTTATTTTCCCAGGTAGAAACGAACAGGCTTTTTTGGACAAGCGCAACCGATTGTTGAAAAAGCTATGGGAAAAAGAAGTCATTGATGAGACTACCTACGAATTGGCCGTAGCCGAACCTTTGCCACAAAAACCTTTCCCTTTGCCCGATGTGGCGCCCCATCTTACCGAACGTATCAGAAACGAGCATCCTGGCAAACGTGTCACCACTTCGCTGCAACGACCATTGCAACAACGACTGAATCTTTTGGCAGAACGGCATTATCGGCAATTGCAAAGCAACGAGATACACAATTTGGCTATTTTGGTAATGGATGTAGAAACCCGTAAAGTGCTCGGGTATGTGGGGAATTCGCCTTCGGAAGAAACACACGCCAACTATGTGGACATCATCACAAAAAAAAGAAGCACGGGCAGTACCTTAAAGCCCTTTTTATTTGCTTCCTTGTTGAATGAAGGCCAATTGTTACCGAACAGTCTGGTGGAAGATGTTCCTACGGTGATCAACGGATATAATCCCAAAAACTTTGATTTGAGCCATGCTGGGGCGGTACCTGCAAGCAAAGCACTGTCCCGTTCACTGAACGTGCCCGCCGTCCGTTTGTTACGTGCATATGGGCTTCAAAAGTTCTATAACAAGCTCCACAAAATGAAGATGGAATCTTTGGACAAACCATCATCCTACTATGGACTCTCCTTGATTCTCGGTGGTGCGGAAAGTTCCCTTTGGGAAGTAACCTCAACGTATGCCGCAATGGCCTCCAGTCTAAATTATTTTTTGACCCATTCCAGCACGTATAGAAACCAAGAATTTACCAAGGCTACCTATTTACAAAATGAGACCAAGGATTTTGGCAAGGAACAGTTTGACCCTTTGGTTTTCGGCGCTGGGGCCATCTACAACACTTTTCAGTCCATGTACGAGGTCAACCGACCTGAAGGCGACGAAAATTGGCAATTTTTTGATTCTTCCCAACCCATTGCCTGGAAAACCGGGACAAGTTTCGGATTTAAAGATGCATGGGCCGTGGGGGTCACGCCAAAATACGCCATTGGGGTATGGGCCGGCAATGCCGATGGCGAGGGCAGACCGGGGCTTACGGGCATCACGGCCGCCGCCCCTCTACTTTTTGATGTGCTGGACGCCCTACCACAAAGCGGTTGGTTCCAAGAACCTTTTGATGACCTTGTTGAGCTGGAAGTTTGTGCCCAAAGTGGATTTCGTGCTTCGGTTTATTGTGATGAAATCAAAAAAGAATGGGTCCCCACACATGGTACAAGAAGTGGCCCATGCCCATATCATCAACAGTTGTTTTTAGATGCTTCGGAACAGTATAGAGTAAATTCAGAGTGCTATCCTTTAGAAGATATGGTAGCCAAAAACTGGTTGGTGCTCCCCCCTATTCCCGAATATTATTATGCTTCTTCAAATCCAAACTATAAACCTTTACCACCTTATCTGGAAGGTTGTTCCACTTTGGAAAACAATTTGATGGAATTCATCTACCCGAAGAAAAACGAAGTCGTGCTACTTCCGAAGGATTTGGGCACCAAAACATCAGAAATCATTCTAAAACTGGCGCACCAACAATCCAAAGCCATCATTTATTGGTATTTGGATGAACTATTTGTCGGCAAGACCGAGAATTTTCACGAGCTGATGCTACCCGTCGAACCTGGGGAATATATGCTCACAGCCGTAGATGATAAGGGCAACCGGATTCAACAAAATATTCAAGTTCGATTGGCTTCGGGCGAATAATTACTTCTTTCGCATAAAAATGGTCATGGGAACTCCTGTAAAATCAAAATTCTGCCTGATTTTATTCTCCAAAAACCGTTTGTAAGGATCCTTCACATATTGGGGCAAGTTACAGAAAAAGGCAAACTGCGGATATGGTGTGGGCAATTGGGTGCAGAACTTGATCTTCACATACTTTCCTTTGGTGGATGGTGGTGGTGTTTTTTCAATGATGGGAAGCATAATATCGTTCAACTTTCGTGTTGGGATGCGCCTTGAACGGTTATTGTATACTTCTACAGCCGTTTCGATAGCCTTGAAAATTCGTTGTTTGTTCAAAACTGAAATAAACAAAATCGGTACATCTTCAAAAGGGGAGATCACTTCTTTTATGCCTTTGGTGTACTCTTTTACCGAATTGGTCTCTTTTTCCACCAAATCCCATTTATTCACCAAGATCACTATGCCCTTATTGTTGCGCTGTGCGAGCCAAAATATGTTCTGTACCTGTCCATCAAAACCTCTAGTGGCATCCAACATCAAAATACATACATCACAATGTTCTATGGCACGAACCGAACGCATTACGGAGTAGAACTCCAAATCCTCCTTTACTTTGGACTTTCTGCGGATACCGGCAGTATCCACTAAATTGAACTCGAACCCATACCGATTGTATTTGGTATCGATACTATCACGGGTTGTCCCCGCAATGTCAGTAACAATATATCTATCCTCACCTATCAATGCATTGATAAAGGATGATTTTCCCGCATTTGGCCTTCCTACAACAGCGAACCTGGGCAACTCACTTTCTTCTTCCGCTTCGTCGGGAAGCACTTCCACAAGGGCATCCAATAAGTCTCCTGTACCGCTACCATTAATACTGGATATGGTATAGTATTCACCCAATCCCAGAGAATAAAACTCTACGGCATCGGCCAATCGTTTGTTGTTGTCCACTTTGTTGACAGCCAAAAAAGTAGGCTTATCGGCCCTGCGCAGGAGCTTGGCGACATCTTCGTCCATACCTGTTACTCCCGATTCCACATCCACCATAAAAATGATGGCATCCGCCTCATCAATGGCCAGTTCAACTTGTTTGTCGATCTCTTTTTCAAACACGTCGTCGCTACCTACCACGTAACCACCGGTATCAATCAAAGAAAACTCTTTGCCGTTCCAATCACTTTTGCCGTAATGGCGGTCCCGTGTAACACCACTTACGGCATCGACAATCGCTTCACGGCGCTGAATGAGTCGGTTAAAAAAAGTGGACTTCCCAACATTGGGTCTTCCTACAATGGCTACGATAGCTCCCATTAGGTTTAATTTTTGGCAAAAATACCATTTATTATGAAGAAAAAATGATACCTTTTTTCATCATTTTCAAATGATTATGAGCGACTTGACCAACGAGATAGTTTTACGGCCCCGTTTTCGTGTCTCCCTGAAGGCAAATTTAGAACAATTGGAGTCCATTTTTGATAACGCCTCGGCGAATCCGTTTTTGGTAAAAAGACTGGACGAGCACATTTTTGTCAAGTTCAAAAAGGCTGAAACTACTTTTTGGACGCCGCAACTTCATCTGGAGCTTTCCTCATTTGAGGAGGGTGTGAGCAATATTCGCGGTGTTTTTGGCCCCAACCCCACCCTTTGGACCTTTTTTATGTTCTTGCATTTTGGTGTCGGTACGGTTTTTATCATTCTGGGAATTTTTGCTTATTCCAACTATTCCTTGGGCAAGGACATTACCTTTTGGTTAGTGGGCATGTTCTTTTTAGTGGTTGTTTGGTTCGCACTTTACGCCTTTGGTCGTATGGGAAAATCGAAAGGAAAAGGACAAATGGAGCAGCTAAAGCAATTTGTTCGGGACACCATTGCTCCCTTTGAACGCATCAACAACGATGCCTAGCCATTGTACCCAAAGCGCTTGAGCTGTTGGGAATTACTTCGCCAGTTCTTGTTTACTTTTACATAAAGTTCGATATGGACCTGTTTGGCAAAGAATTTTTCCAGGTCTTTACGGGCCTCCACCCCTACTTTTTTAATCGCACTTCCCTTGTGCCCGATGATGATTCCTTTTTGTGTATTGCGCTCCACCATGATCACAGAACGGATCCTGATGATATCCTCATCTTCCAAGAACTCCTCGGTCTCCACCTCAACGGAATAAGGGATTTCCTTTTTATAATTGAGCAAGATCTTTTCGCGGATGGTCTCGTTCACGAAAAAGCGCTCGGGCTTGTCCGTCATTTGGTCTTTTGGATAATACGGAGGTCCTTCTGGCAATAGCTCCAAAATACGGTTGAACACTTCGGTGACGTTAAAGTTTTCCAGAGCGGAAATGGGATGGATCTCCGCATTGGGCAATTGTTCCTGCCAATATTGCATTTGCTCTTCGAGCTTTTCCTGGTCGGATGTATCTATCTTGTTGAGGAGCAATAACACAGGTATTTTACTGTTCTGTATTTTTTTAAAGAAGCCTTCATCCTTAAGGGCTTTCTCCCCTATTTCCACCATATAGAGCAACACATCTGCATCCTCAAAAGCGGATTTCACAAAATCCATCATGGAACTTTGCAGTTCATATGCGGGTTTTATGATACCGGGCGTGTCGGACAAAATCACTTGGAAATCATCTCCGTTGACTATCCCCAGAATACGATGACGGGTAGTCTGTGCCTTGGAGGTAATAATGGACAGTTTTTCGCCCACGAAGGCATTCATCAATGTGGACTTGCCCACATTGGGATTCCCGATAATATTTACAAATCC
The DNA here is from genome assembly GCF_017313105.1 of [Muricauda] lutisoli (nom. illeg.). Classification (GTDB taxonomy): domain Bacteria; phylum Bacteroidota; class Bacteroidia; order Flavobacteriales; family Flavobacteriaceae; genus Flagellimonas; species Flagellimonas lutisoli. The sequence continues at coordinate 56,383 of NZ_JAFLND010000002.1, forward strand.
AGATTTATGCGCCACCTTTCTTTCTTTTTTCAAAATATTGTTTGGATGCTGCGTTCACTTTTGGTGAAAGATACAGCACAGCTATCATATTGGGAATGACCATCAATGCATATGATAGGTCAATCAGGTTTTTCACCAATTTTAAAGATGCGATTGCCGCAAAAACAATCATCACTATAAAAAATACATTGTACCATTTTCCAATTTTGGCGTTGGTCAAAAATGACAAACTCTTAACGCCATAGTACGAATACGTAAACAGGGTCGACAAGGCAAATGCAGCCACAATGACCATAAGAAGCACATCTCCTATTCCATATAGCGTGGTCTCAAAAGCGGTCATCGTCATGGTGATTCCACTACCATCCTCGAGATAGGCCCCGCTTAAAATAATGACCACCGCCGTAAAGGTACACACTAATATAGTATCGATAAACGGACCCAACATGGCCACGAGCCCTTCTTTTGCCGGTTCGTCGTTACGGGATTGCCCGTGGTACATGGGTGCACTACCGAGACCTGCTTCGTTCGAGAACATCGCTCTGCGAACACCTACAATCACGAGACCCCAGAAACCGCCCGTAACGGCAGAGTCGAAATTCCAAGCTTCGACCAAGATCATTTTTAAGGCGGGCCAAACTTCCCCAGCGTGACTTGCCATCACAAAAACGACCGCCAAAAGATAAATCCCCACCATAAAAGGCACTATGGCCGAAGCTACTTTGGCTATCTTGGTCAATCCGCCAAATATGACAATAGAGGTGATAATGGCAAGAAAAAAGCCTATTCCGAGTTTCCAATTGAATTCGCTGGTGGCCAAAAGGGTCTCGTGGGGTTGCACAACACCCATAAAAGCTTCGGTAAACTGATTGGCGGTAAAGACGCCCAAAAATCCGAACAACCCACAAATACTGAAAAATATGGCCATGGGTTTTGCCCATTTGCCCATCCCTTGAGTGATATAGAACATTGGCCCACCCTGCATATGTCCATCGGAATCGGTACCTCGGTACATAATGGCCAAACTGCCCGAATAATATTTGATGCCCATCCCCAAAAGTGCGGTCATCCAGATCCAGAAGACCACACCAGGGCCCCCATCGTGAATGGCAATGGCCACCCCGGATATATTCCCCAAGCCCACCGTAGCAGCAACCGCAGCGGACAATGCCTGGAACGAACTTACATCTCCTTTTGCATTTTTATCATCGTACTTACCGGATACAACCGCTATTGCATGACCAAAATGCCGAAAGGGTGCAAATTTTGAATAAAAGGCCAAAAATAGTCCCCCACCAATCAATAGAATGAACATGGGCCATTCTGTGTAAGGTAAAAGGGAGGATATAAAATCGTTGATTGCGTCCATAAAGTCAAAACGCCGAATTTATGGATTTTGCTCGGTTTAGTCCCTAGTGAAAAAGGAATATTAAGTTTAGTTTGGAAAAGAAGTAAAAAGGGTTGTATATTTGCCGTCCACATCGCGGGGTAGAGCAGTAGGTAGCTCGTCGGGCTCATAACCCGAAGGTCGCTGGTTCGAGTCCAGTCCCCGCTACTACATCAGAAGCCATTCACCTGAAAAACAGATGAATGGCTTTTTTTATACCTGACCGGGAAGGGTCGACCGTAGTGTCCGACACGCTATTTGGGGACTAAATCCAAATCACGCATTCACAGGATGATGTTTTTCCTTTACGATTTTTTCCTGGATGTTTCCTGGAACGGGCTCAAATGCCGAAAAGGTAGCCTGGAATGTGGCTTTGCCCTGTGTAAGCGACCTTAGCTCGGTAGAATATCCGTAAAGTTCCGCTTCAGGAACGGTACACCGTAGAATCTGATATTGATCGGCACTTTCAATTCCCAAAATAACGGCCCGACGCGATTGCAGATCGGTCATGACCTGCCCAACAGCATCTTCCGGAACTTTTACATTAAGGTTACGGATGGGTTCCAGAAGTTTGGGTCTTGCATTCAAAAAGGCGGCCTTGAAAGCGTGGGCTCCCGCGATCTTGAAAGCAATGTCATTGGAATCGACCGTGTGCATCTTGCCATCGTAGACCATGACACGAACGTCACGGATATAGGATTCGGTCAAAGGACCGGATTCCATCACTTCCAAAATTCCCTTTTTTATCGAAGGTAAAAACCGCAGATCGATAACACCGCCAACAATACAGTTATAAAAGACCAATTTACCGCCCCAAGGTAGTTCCACCTCTTCTTTTCCCCTTATATTAAAGCCCTCGGGCTCGGCCATATCCTGGTACCAGGGTTCGATCTTCATATGTACCTGCGCAAACTGACCAGCCCCGCCCGATTGTTTCTTATGGCGATAGCTAGCCGTAGCAGGCTGGGTTATGGTTTCGCGGTACGCAATACGGGGTCGCGAAAAATTGGCCTTGACTCCATACCCGTTTTCTAAGGTCCATTTGATAACGGATAGTTGTAACTCGCCTTGACAGGCCAAGATCTGCTGTTTTAACTCATTGGAATAAGAAACCACCACCGTGGGATCTTCGCTGTGTATTTTTTTAAGGGCCTCCATCATTTTTTCCTCATCATGCTTTTCAACAGCGGCCACCGCCCTCCGGGCACGGGCCTCGGGATATTGAATAGGCTTGATGGTTACCGGATGTCCTTCGGTGTGCAAAGTATCGTTGGTTTCGGTATGTTTTAGTTTGAGCGAGGCACCGATATCACCGGCGCTCAATTTTGAAACTGGCCGGCGCTCCTTGCCGTCCATGATAAACAATTGATTGAATGTCTCCGTTTCATCGTTCCGGGCATTGACCAGCTTGTCGTTTGTTTTGAGTTCTCCGGATTTTACCTTAAAAAATGTAATCTGGCCCACATTTGGCAAAAATTCCGTCTTAAATACGAAAAGCACAGTAGGTTCCGTAGGCAATGGCTTTACGGTTTTACCCTCGACGCTCTGCTCCGGTTTCATATCGCCCGCGGCCGGGGCAACATTATCTATAAAGCCCATAAGTCGGCCGCTGCCCATATCCTGAAGGGCCGAAACGCAGAAAACGGGAAAGAGTTCATGATTGAGCATGCCTAGTTTAATGCCTTGTCGCAGTTCTTCTTCGCTCAACGTTCCCTTCTCCACAAAGAGTTCCAATAGGTCCATGTCGTTTTCGGCGGCCTTTTCGACCAATTCGTTGTGCAATTGGTTTGCCAGTTCTTTTTGGTTATCGGGGATCGGCAATTTTTCGGGTTTTCCGCCGTCGGGACCAAATTTGTAAAGCTTCATTTTAAGTACGTCCACAATACACTGCGCCCCATCGATGATCAATGGATATTGAATTTTTACGGCATTGGATCCGACAAGGGAGCGGATTCCTTTAAAACTATTCTCGAAATCCGCATTGGGATGATCAATCTGATTGATGACAAATATGGTGGGTTTGTTGTAGCGGGCAATATAGTTCCAAATGATCTCTGTGCCTATCTCCGCACCATACCGAGCATTAATAACGGTCACGATAGAATCGGCCACACGAATGGAAGAAAGGATCTCTCCGATAAAATCGTCAAGTCCGGGGGTGTCGATAATGTTGATCTTGTAGTTGCGCCACTCGGTATGCAGTGGGGTGGCAAGGACCGATGTCCCGCGTTCGTGTTCTATGTCATGGTGATCCGATACGGTATTCTTGCTTTCTACCGTTCCACGGCGGTTGATCAGGCCAGCCTCGAACAGCATGGTTTCGGCGAGTGTGGTTTTACCGCTTCCATGGGCACCTACGAATACCACATTCTTGATATGTTTGTCATCGTAAACTTTCATGATTGTTATTTGTTTTTTCAGTTCGCATCTTTAAAAATAAAGGTGCGGATTTAAAAAAAACATGACTTTTATCCATGTTGATCAATAAAAAAAGAGGCTTGGTGAACAAAACAGATATTAATTGCCATGAAAATATAAATCCAATAGCTATTCTTTAGACATGTACCCAAAGCGTTTTGGCCTGAAATAAGGAAGCTAATAAGGAGTTTACTGAAAAACGAACAGATAAAGGTGTCCATAGTTTTATAGATACCCATATTAAAGGCAGACCATTGGATTGACACCAAATTATAAAGGTGTTTTGAAGATGCTGTAAGTAACATATGATTTAGTGTTTCAACATCTAATATTGATTATTTTTAAAAGTTCAAATAAACGATGTGATTCAGGTCATTGTTTTTTGTAAGCTCCGAAAATATTTTTATCAAATAATAACGGTAAAATGTCTCGGAGGTTTTTCACATACATGGCTGTAGCATTCATAGCCTTATTCGCCTTTTCCAATTGTAGTGGCGATGACTCATTTGAATTTTCACCAGACCCTACATGTGGCCGAAACATCAACTTCATTGTTGAAGTAATACCCCAAGGAGCTGGAATTGTCACTAGATCGGAATATGTCAATTCATTTGGGCTTAACGGGTTAATGCCTTTTCAGGTTATCGAATACTTTGCCATTCCTGCAGATGGGTATCAGTTCATAAAATGGGACTTGGCCCCAATAGCGGATAGAGAAGAAAATCCCATTTCCTTGATTCCATGTGATATAAATCCTGTTTATACCACCGTAAGAATCAAGGCCATTTTTGAAATACGGGAAGAATAGTGAATCCCCTGTAGTTGTAAAAATAATTTGGGAACGGTGTCGTCTATTCCAAATTTGCAAAAACTCAATTACCTTCTTTGGGATGTAGGATACTAAAGCGTCAAAGTTCGAATAAACGATGATTTGGATGAAATTTTAGAAAAATCTATGTAGGGGAAGCTTACAATTCATTGTAATGAGTTCCACAATCAAACTTTAAATTAAGTACCCTTTGAATTGTTATGTAATGCGACCCTGTTTTTTATCGAAAAAAGAGCTCGTACAGTATACCTATTTCCAAAAGGAATCACTTATAAATTTTAAGCCCACTGGCAAAGACTCACGCCAAAAAGGCCAAGTGTGTGCACCATCCCGGACCCTGTATTCATGAGGTATTTGCCTAACTACCAGCTCTTTGTGCAATTGGGCATTTCCGAGCGTAAGAAAATCGTCATCCCCACAATCAAAATATATTTTAACTGTTTTTAAACGTTCCGGATCCTTGTTTTTCACCAACTGAATCACATCATATTCCCTATAGCTTTCACCTAATCTTTTTTTACCCTTGGTGCCTACCATATCGGGCATTGCTTTTGAAATATACCCATCCATGGCTTCTTGGTCGGAAGCAGTAACGGATTCCTCCGTAAATATAGCAGAGCTATATGCGGCACATGCCCCAAAATGTTCGTCATATTTCAATGCCAGTTTTAAGGAACCGGCCCCGCCCATGGAAAGGCCGCTAATCCCCGTATATCGTTTTCCTGTACGAATACGGTAATTGTTTTGAATATAGGGGAGCAATTCCTTCATAAACATATCCTCATATGGGTAAGTGCCGTCCGATCTGTTCATGTAGAGTCTGTCATCCCCATCCGGCATTACAATCACCATTTTTTGGATATTTCCCTGTTCTATTTCACGATCAACTATCCATTGCATTGCTCCAGATTCAATCCAACTTGTTTCGTCACCTGTATAACCGTTCAATAGATAAACTACGGGATAATAGCGTTCGGAATTTTCATAGCCATCCGGTAAGTAAATGGAATATCTGACCTCTGTCTTTAAAAGGGCACTCTTCATAACCTGGCTTTCCATGACCTTACTTTGACCAAATAGCGTGCTATTGATAACAAGCCAAAGAAGAAGCAGTGAGTATTTTTGCATAAATATTGATATTTTCAATTAAAGTACCCGATCTAATATAAGGTGTACTTAGGCCATTCATCACAAATCCATTTTTGAAAGATAACAAAAAACGATAAATAATATTCATTAATGATTTAATCCCAATGTTCAAATAAACGATTGCCAAACACCCCAAAAAACCTTACCCTTAATTTATTTAGCCACCCTAATTTCATAAAAATCATATCTTTAGAGAAACCAACCTCTAATGATCAAGTTCTTTAGAAAAATTAGACAAAAGTTACTTTCTGATAACAAAATCAGCAAGTATCTGATTTATGCTATCGGTGAGATCATTCTTGTGGTAATCGGTATTCTAATAGCCATTCAGCTAAACGATTTTAACGGAGATAGAAAAGAACGTGAAAAGGAACTATCCTTTCTTCAAAAACTGAAAGATGATATCAATTTGGATATACAGGATTTAACGTTGAGAGATTCCATTTTAGCTGTTTATCAATCCAATCAAGAAAAAGGGTGGGAATTATTACTTGAAGCAAAATCAGTAAAGGACATTTTAACCCTTGATTCCCTCATTCAATTCCGTTGGCAAAGTTTTGCAGTAAGTAGAAAGACCTATGATGAAATGATTAATACCAGTGGTATTTACATTATTACGAACAGGGTTTTGCTAAATGATTTGAGTGATCATTATGCTTTGATAGAATTGTATCAACAAAACTTTAGAGAGATCAATGAAGATTCACGGGAGTATTATAAAGCCTCCAATTTAGACCATTTTGATTTTATAAAGAGGCACTACAGAGACGAATCATTCGATATTACAAGTATTGATACCACTTGGATCAGCAATCATAATTCACCTACCTATTTAGCCTTATCCAGATTCTATGGTCATGTGATAAACGCTGTTAATGGAGTCCAGCGAAGGTACATCACAGAAATACTTGCAAATAGCAAAGAATTGGTAGCTGAAATAGACCTGGAATTAAGAAAAAATAATATCAGAAATTAACGAAAGTACAACAATGTATATGCGGAGTGCGACCGCATTAACTTTACGTTGCCAAAGTTCAAATAAACGATGCTAAAACTGGATTAATCCTGATTATGAACTTAATCCATATACTCCTTTAGAAGGTTTATTTTTGAAGATTTACGTAATCTTTTCAATGCTTCTATTTTAATCTGCCTAACCCTTTCTGTTGTTAGGTCCAAATCATTGGCAATTTGCTCTATTCCCACAGGATTTTCCCCGCAAATTCCATACAGCATCTTAATCACATAAGCCTCTTTATTGGACAGTAATTCCAAAATTCCGCCAACTTCTATCTGTAATGAAGTATTAACCAAGTTTTGATCTGGACTATTAAAACCATCGGATTCAATAATATCGTATAAACTATAGCCTTCCTCTTCAGGTCGCAGGGACTTATCCATGGAGATTGGCCAAGAAGAATGTTCCAAACAAAGTTGGATTTCAGAAAGCGAAAAATCAATCAATTCTGAAATTTCATCAGCAGTTGGAGGTCTTTGGTGCGATTGCTCAAACTTTGTTGTTACCTCATTTATTTTATTTATGACATTTATTTTGTTCAAGGGTAACCGGACCATTCTAGATTTATCTGAAACGGCATGAATAATGCCTTGGCGAATCCACCATACGGCATAGGATATAAACTTAAACCCCCTGGTCTCATCATATTTGGAGGCAGCCTTTACCAATCCATGATTGCCTTCCATGATAAGGTCATGTAAAGTGAGGCCTCGAGACTGATACTGTTTTGCAACGGATACCACAAACCTCAGGTTTGAAACAATAAGTTTCTCCAATGCCTTGGCATCACCATTCCTAATCCGAACGGCTAGTTCCACCTCTTCTTCCGCAGTAATCAACGGAATTCGACTTATATCATTGAGATATTTTGACAGGATATGATTTTCCCTGTTGGTAATCTGTTTGGATATGGTAAGTGCTCTCATAAATTAAATTTTAAACCAATGACTTTACATAAATCAGGTTACCATTGCCCTTGGGATTTTTTCGTGTTTCAATTTGAATTTGGTTGATGGATTTTACAAGCGGAGTCAGTTTTCTAAACCCAAAATTCCGAGCATCGAAATTGGGTTGTTTTTTTTGTAATAGGGCACCTACCTCTCCTAAAAAGGCCCAGCCATCTTCATCCTCCAAATCCGAAATAGTGGCAAGAATCAAATGGATGACCTGTTGGGTTATTTTATCAACAGGATCAATTTTCGCCTTTTTAATTGTCTGGAATTCATCAGTAGTGCTTTTATGTAAGATTTCAAGATATATGAACTTATCACACGAAACTATGAAAGGGTCAGGTGTCTTGCGTTCACCTATTCCAAAAACGGTCATTCCTGCCTCCCTCAATCGAATGGCCAATCGAGTGAAGTCACTATCACTAGAGACCAAGGAAAACCCATTGACTTTCCCAGAGTAAAGTATATCCATGGCATCAATGATCATCGCACTGTCAGTGGCATTCTTACCAGTGGTGTATCCGTACTGTTGAACAGGTGTAATGGCATTTTTAAGGAGTACATCCTTCCATTTCACCAGACTTGGTTTTGTCCAATCACCATAAATCCTTTTGATACTAGGGTTGCCATATTTTGCGATCTCCTCCAACATTTCCTTGACATATCTCGATGGAATATTATCGCCATCTATTAAAACAGCCAAGTTTAAATCCTTTTCCATCAATCTATTCCTCCTCCTTTAGTTTATATTCATTGAGGTAAACCGCTTTGGCCATCTGTTCCCTTTTCTCCTTTGATTTTTTTGTAAACTCTTTATTGTCCCGAATTTGTTTTAGCTGTTTGGTATTTCGAACCTTCTTCCGATATCTTTTGAGAGCCCTATCAATATTCTCTCCAGGTACAATTTTAATTTTAAGCATATAGCATATTTTAGAAATGATGTACAAACCATTATGAAGCTGAAAGCAAAAAAGAGTCCAGTATAGGTTTGGAACTTTAAGGTGGATAACAACTATAATTTCGTTGAACGGCCTAACAGCCTACGAAATTCGAATATTGGTACAAGCGAAAAATAATTAAGAAGTGGCCCTTTATGAATTAAGGTGATATGTTGGGCAGTCTTTTTTATTTAAGGACAGGTATAATTTTCGTCCATAATTTTATTGTGGCGTAAAGTAACGGATTTAAATCGGATTTAAGTTATTTAAAATCAAATAAATGTATCCAATCAGATCATAGTTGGATATTACGGCAACACTATTTAATTGATAAGGAATTGAGAAAAGAGGTTAATACTTTACTACCTTGAAGATAACAAAACCATCTCTTACCTTTAAGCCAAGTACGGTCCAGTTTTAATTGAAGGTTGATATACCACAGATGTGAAAGATGGTAATGATTTCGTGGAGAAATACAAAAGCCGATTTAATCTAAAGTTCAAATAAACGATTACTTTTTGGTGGGTTCATCCATGATCAAAGTTTTGGCGGTTTTCTGTGATGGGTACCCTGCTCATAGGAGTAGGCCAGTTTTATCAAAACAGGTTCGGCGTACATCCTTCCCAAAAACTGGATGCCCGCAGGCAAATTGCCACTTGTGTATCCCATGGGCACCGTAAAGGCAGGTTGACCGGTATGGGGTGAGATGACCTGATTGTTGTCGCCCCTATACTCTTCCTGAAACTTGTCTATATGTGCTGGCTTGTTGTTCCACGAAGGGTAAACCACGGCATCCAGTTTCAAGGAGTCCATGGCGTTTTCCATGGCTTTCCTAAAAGCGATTCTTTTAATATCGTGATACGCATCTCCACAAGGCACATCCGAATCGCCCCATCTACCATCATGGTCTTTTTGTGAGGATAGCCGTTGTTTGGCAAATTCAGATTTGGTACCTATCCGAACAATGTCTTCCAAGGTTTGTATGGTATCCCGTTTTACATAGGTGGCCAAAAAATGCTCCAAATCCTTCTTGAAAGTTGCGCACCATTGATCTTGACGCAAGGTGTCAAAACCAGGCACATCAAAGGGATCCACAATTTCTGCTCCCAAAGAATCCAAATCCAGTAGCGCCTGTTCAAACAAGGCTTTTATCTCTGGGTCCACCTCATGTTCGCTCAATTCACGCAGCACCCCTATTCGTGCTCCCTTGAGCCCATCTTTCACAAGAAATTGCCGGTAGTCGGTATATGTTTTTCCTCTGGAATGCTCGGTAATGGGATCCTCTGGGTCAACCCCGACCATAACCTCCATAACCCTTGTGGCATCTTCCACGGTACGGCACATGGGCCCCACCACATCGTTTCTTAGGTACAGGGGAACTATTCCTGTCCTGCTGATCAATCCAAGGGTGGTCCTAAACCCGACCAAGGCGTTGTGGGAAGATGGTCCGCGAATAGAGTTTCCTGTATCCGTTCCCAAACCGGCCGTCCCGAAATTGGACGCCACCGAAGCTCCCGTACCGCCACTGGATCCCGCCGGAACGTAATCCAGATTGTATGGGTTGCGTGTAGTCCCGTGTGTGGAACTTTCCGAGTGCATGGGCGAAAAGGCCCACTCGGCCATATTGGACTTTGCCAAAACAATGGCACCTGCTTGTTTCAGTTTTTTGATGATGGGAGCATCCTCTTCAGGAAAGTAATCGGCAAGAGCCAAGGAACCCGCCGTGGTAGGCATTCCCTCTGTGTTTATGTTGTCCTTTACAATGATCGGAATACCCTGTAGGGGGCGCAGGACACCTGTTTTCTCAAATTCGGCATCCAACTGTTTGGCAATGTCAAGTGCCTCTGGGTTAATGGTGGTCAATGCATTGGTATTGCTATCCAGCAGAGCAATGCGCTCCAAATAGGCCTTGGTCAATTGCTGTGCAGTGAAAGTGCCGCTTTTATAAGCGTCGTGAATCTCTGAAATGGTCAGTTCCGTAACATCGATCGGTTCGGCGGGTTCACTGGTTTTACATCCGAGCAAAGTGACAAGCAGCAACAGGAAAACAAGAGGGTTACGAATCATAGGGGATGGTTGGTTTTATATTTTTCTATTGTTCTTTTTTAGGATGTCAAGGTTCCCTTTTTCGCAATAAAAGCAATATTGGGATTCATTTTTCTTGTGAGCAAGGTTTGTCCTTGACCTTAAAAAGGTACAACATTCGAAACATTGCCGCCATCCATTTCCCATAATGTTTTTTTGTATGGACATTTTGGAATTGAATAAAATCCGAAACCGACAGTCGTTTTGGACCGTTGTCAATGTTCCATTTTCGAGAAATATAAGGTGCAATTCGCTTTTACCGAACTTATACACCGATCTTCTAATTTTATAAATATCATATCTTTAGGGAAACCAACCTCCAGTGATAAAATTCTTTAGAAGAATAAGACAACCCTTGTTGGCTGAAAACAAATTCAGCGGATATCTGATTTATGCTATTAGCGAAATTGTTCTTGTGTTCATTGGGATTTTATTGGCGCCACAAACCAATACATCGAATATACATCAGTTTGGAAATGTTCAAACAGTACATACAACGCAATGAACATATTAGAAATGATCAAACCTAACTTCAATTTATAAAGCATATGATTAAGAACTATTTAAAAATTTTAGTGGTAGCTGTACTTTTTTGTAGTTGTGACAACGACAAAAGGTCAAACGCAGACATCGTTGAGGTTGACCAAACTACGATTGGTAAACAGATTGAACGTCTGGCATCGGATGAATTTCTAGGGAGAAAACCATTTACCGAAGGTGAAGTGAAGACCGTGAACTATTTAAGGGACGAATTTGAAAAATTAGGCCTTTTACCCGGTAATGGCAATAGCTTTTCTCAAGATGTTCCCATGGTGGAAATAACAGGAACACCCTCCGAGAACATGGTGATTTCAGGTAAAAATGGAAATATCAATCTGGAATACTTAAAAGATTTTGTGGCCACAACAAACAAACCCGAAACTGAAGTCGGCCTTGACAATTCAGAGCTTGTTTTTGCAGGTTATGGGGTTGTTGCCCCCGAATATGGATGGAATGATTATGAAGGTATCGACTGGAAGGGTAAAACGGCTGTGGTGCTGATAAACGACCCAGGTTTTAAATCTGGGGATTCAACCCTGTTCAAAGGCAATGAAATGACGTATTACGGACGTTGGACATATAAATATGAGGAAGCTGCCAGGCAAGGTGCTGATGGACTTATCATTATACACGATACCGAACCGGCCGCTTATGGATGGAATGTGATAGAATCTGGCTGGAGCGGTGCTCGGTTGACCATAGAAAGTGATATGCCTCTTTTAAATGTCGAATCCTGGATAAGTGGGGAAAGTGCCGAAAAAATGTTCAATGCCTCCTCCATGAAGGGTCAGGATTACAAAACCCTGGCCAGGAACAAGGACTTTAAACCGATTCCGTTGGATCTGAGTGTTACGGTGGACATTAAAAATGAAATCAAAAAAGATAACTCTAAAAATGTAGTGGCACTTATACCGGGAACCGAAAGAAAGGACGAATATATTATCTACTCCGCGCATTGGGATCATTTTGGTATTGGTAAGGCCATTGATGGCGATTCAATCTATAATGGTGCTGTGGACAATGCATCCGGTACTGCAGGTTTATTGGCTATAGCAGAAGCGTTCAAGAAAAATGGCCCTACAAAACGTTCCATTGTCTTTATTGCCGTTACTGGAGAGGAACAAGGGCTGTTAGGCTCCGCCTATTATGCCGAAAACCCCATTTACGACCCCAAGAAAACAGTGGCGGACATTAATATTGACGCTCTGGACAGTCCGGGAAAAATGAAAGACTTGACCATTACCGGTTATGGTCACTCTGAAATGGATGAATATGCCAAGGAAGCTGCCGAAAAACAAGATAGGTACGTTATTCCAGATCCAGAGGCGGAAAAGGGATACTTCTTTAGATCGGACCATTTTAATTTTGCCAAAATCGGAATCCCGGCCTTGTATGCAAGTGGTGCTTATGAAGGATTTGATATTAGCATTGATGACATCAAAAAGTATAATGATAATTATCGTTTGCACAAGTACCATCAGCCATCTGATGAATACGATGCTGAAACCACGGAATTAAGTGGAGTGCGATTGGACCTTCAGTTACTTTTTGAGGTCGGATTGAAATTGGCCAACGATGATTATTTTCCAAAATGGTACGATGGCAGTGAGTTTAAAGCGGCGCGTGAATAAAGGGTGGCCATTGCTTGGAACCAAAAAGTTCAAATAAACAATTGCCACAATCCAAACTTTTACTAGCCAGAAAGAAAGCCATCAGCGCAGGTTCACGGCTTTTTCCTTTATAGAAAATCCTAACCAGCAAATAAGCCATTTTTTATTTTTTACATTTATAAGGAATGTAAATGCATTGATTTTGCACCAATTGGTGTATAATCGATTAAAATTTCAATCAAATCCTCACACAAACCGGTACTTTGAAAATTGTAGGCTTACAAATAAAAGTAAAAACACTGTTCCCACTATTGCTTTTGTTTTGCTGCAATGTCATGTTTTCACAAGAACAGTCGGGCGAACAACTATTCACCCTAAACGAATATAAAGCCGCCTCCAAGGCCATATTCACCTCTGTATTTTTTCTAGGGGCCTTTTTGGTTATGGGGGTTTATATGCTGCTTTTGTATATCCAAAACAAGAAAAAAGATTACCTATACTACGCAGTTTACCTCATAATTTTCACCATTTACTTTTTCCTGAGAACAGATTCGGTTGTAAAGTTTGATTTGTTCAATTTAGGGCAATCTTATTACTACTATTTACTCACGCCTTTGCTATTGGTCATTACCGGGGTGTATGTAAAGTTCATCAACATTTTTGCGGAGATTGAAAAATATGACAGGGCGTTCGCATCCAGGCTCAATATATTTTCCAAGCTACTGTACATGATTGCCGGACTCATTTTTTTGTTTACCCTTTTTACCGATCAATTGGAGGTCGTGGAACGGTACCAACATTTTGTGATGATACCCATGCACCTTTATACTTTAATGGCATTGATCAGGGCATTTTTGGTGATCAAGTCAAATTTGAGGTATTATGTGCTCTTTGCCAACCTATTTCTATTTGCCTTTTCAATTTTAGGAGTTTATGCCGCACAAGGACATAATTTCTCGGAAAACGTTACCTCTCATCATCTTTTGGGCTTTTACACTTTTAATGCCTCCCAATTGGGTACATTTTTGGAAATGATATGTTTTTCCTTAGGGCTCGGATACAAGTTTAGCCTAATTGAAAAAGAAAAGGATGAGGTAAAGCAAAAATATATTGAGCAGCTTAAGGAGAATGAAGAGGTCTCCAAAAAATTAAACGAGGAACTCTCCGAACTCGTAGCCGAAAGGACAAAAGAACTGGAAAAGAAAACCTCTTTATTGGAGAAGGAACAACAATTAAAATCCAAGCTCTATGTAGATATTTCCCACGAGTTTAGAACCCCTTTGACATTGATTTCGGGACCGACCGAAGCAAAATTGAGAGAAGGCAATCTATCTGATGCCGATTACAATTTGTTTTCCATGATAAAACGTAATGCCAGTCGTCTTTTGTCCTTGGTAAATCAACTGCTCGATCTTGCAAAACTCGACAAGGGAAGGTTAAAGTTAAAGGTCAACCAGGGCCACTTAGGTCTTCTCATAAACTTTATAGCCAGCTCTTTTGAATTCAAGACAAGTGCTAAAAAAATACAGTATTCCTACAATATTCAATCCATCCCAAAGGCATGGTTTGATGAGGATATCATAGAAAAAATTGTTACCAATTTACTTTCCAATGCACTCAAGTATTGCCCTGAAAATGGCATCTGTGAACTGGATGCATTGAAAAAGGACAAGAAACTGTTTCTTAAAATCCGAAATTCGGTAGATGATATTTCCGAAATACCCCTGGATAAGTTATTCAACAGGTTCTACCAAAACAATGAGTACGCTGAGGGAGCCGGAATTGGGTTATCATTGGTCAAGGAACTGGTGCAATTACACAAAGGAAGTATTGATGTTTCGGCCAAAGAAGACAATACCATTGAGTTTACCGTTCAGATTCCCATAAGCAAAACATCGTTCTCACCGAATGATTTTGTAGCTGTTCCCCAAAAGACTCCAAAATTAATGGTGGAAAATAATGGGTCAGTAGAAAATCGGTCTTCCCATTTGGAGGAAACCAAGGATGGACTCCCTATTTTACTTGTGGTCGAGGACAATAAAGATGTACGGGATTTTATAAGGTCCTCGCTTAAGACCAACTATTCCATTTATGAAGCTAAAAATGGTCAACTTGGAATCGAAGAAGCATTACGGTTGATACCCGATGTAATTTTATCCGATATTAAAATGCCGGTAATGGATGGGATCACGATGTGCAATCAACTAAAACAGGACCAAAGAACGAGTCATATCCCAATTGTCTTGCTTACGGCAGGAGTAGGCGAAGAACAGGAGCTTAAAAGCTTAAAATCCGGGGCGGACGATTTTATAGTCAAACCTTTCAAATTGCCCATTTTGGAAAAACGGTTGGCTAACCTTATTGAAGTAAGAAAAGCTCTTCGTGATAGATACAGTAAGGAGTTGGTTTTAAAACCAAATGACATTTCCATAACCTCTGCAGAGGAGGCCTTTTTGAACAAAATTCAAAAGATTTTGGACAAAGAACTTTCCAATTCAGATTTTAATGCGGCCAAACTAAGTGAAATGCTTGGAATCAGCCGAATGCAGTTGCATCGGAAATTATTGGCCTATACCAACCTATCGACTTCCAACTTTATAAGATCACAAAGATTGAAACAAGCCTTGGCCATGTTGGAGAATTCAAAAGCCAATATAAATGAGATTGCTTACTCCGTTGGCTTTAACACCCCTTCCTATTTTATAAAATGTTTTAAGGAGACTTACAACAAAACACCATTGGAGTACAGCCAATCCATTCATAATCAATAACAAACCATTGTTACATTTCTTCCATCAATTGTTACATATTGCATATCACTAATGGGTAATGGTGCTTATTATTGTAGTAAGCCATTGACTATAAAAATATATAGTAATCTAAATACATTGATGTTTCGAACAGCCTCCAATCCTACCAAACAAACACAATAGTAAACCGTTGACCATGCGATTTTTCAAAGAGTCATAATTTCAATTTTTGATTTATGGTGTCTCCAAATACTCTTGAAATTTCGCGAAGGGTCACGGTTATAAGAACAAATCAGACTTTAGTACTTACACGAACCTGATCGCTTAATGGGAGGCTAATGCAAATGGATACCTGTTTGTTTTTAATCCTTTGATGGTGAAAAAATTATTCATACTCCTGTAATCGAAAAATGCAGGGAACACTAAAAATTAAAACCTCAGAACAATGAACACTAAGAAAGTAATTTATTCAATCTTGATTGTATTATTTGTTGCACAAGGAGCTAACGCACAATTCTTTAAAAAACTAAAGAAAAAAGTTTCGGATAGAGTTGAGCGGACCGTAACGGATAAGGTTGCCGATAAGGCTGCCCAAAAGGCCAGTAAGGCAATGGACAAAATGTTGGATCCCGAATTCAACAAAAACAGCCCGGTCCCAATAGGTGGAGAAATGGGAAACATGGATGATGTTCCCGATGAATACCAATTTGAGTGGGTATATAAAATGAAAATTGATGCGGCCAGGTCCAAAAGCGAAATGGACATTGCATATTACCTGAAAAAAGATGCGCCATACTGGGGTGCAAAAATGAACCAAGGCATGGATATGTTCATGATCTATGATATGTCCAAGCTCTTAACGGTCATTTTTATGGACAACGATGGGAATAAATTTGCCTCCGTGACAAAAATCCCTGATGATATCAATGTAGAAGAAATGAACGAGGATATGGACATTTCCAATTACACCATGACCGAAATAGCGGGCAAAACAGTACTGGGGTACGACTGTAAAGGCTATGTAATGGAAAATGACAAATACAAGTTTACCCTTTACAATACTTTTGATACCGAAGTAAGCTTTATCGACATATACGGTAAAAGCAATCAGATGCCCAAGGGCTTCCAAGTAGATTGGTTAAAAGAAGGTGACAATGAAGGCTTGGTCATGGAAATGATCATGGAGGACAAGGAGAATGACAAAAACAACATGACGATGACCTGCGTGCAATTGGAAGAGCAACCATTCTCTATTAAAAAAGCTGATTATTCCACGTTTGGTAATCAATAATCAGAAAACCTCTCAAACAATTCTATTTACAACACCTTAATGAATATGAAAAAAACAGCCTTGTTATTGCCACTCCTACTGATCGGCCAATTCGTTTTGGCCCAACAAGATTTTACAGGAACAATTCCCGATTGGGAAGTTGGCTCTGGGGACATTATAACTGGTCTGATGCAACCAAAAGTAATCGGTTCCGTTGATGATCAAGGTAACTTTAAAATTCCTTTAAACCCCAATTTTTTGGATTATGTAAAAAAGGAACTCGAAGAAGAGAACAAAAAGGATAACGATGGTTGGACTGCATCTTTAATGACCGTCGACAAGTTGTTCAACTGCTTTGGAGATTCCCTAATGGTGGAAAACGGTAACCAACCCATTTCCAGATTATCCCAAATGGGAGCGTTTATGTTGGTGAATATGAGTGAGAAAAAACGATTGGGTTACTTCTTTGCGGTCAACTCAGCTGAGTTTGCAAAATCTTTAATGAACATTGGCACCTATGCCTTTACACCAGGATATTATGTGGACTGGTATTTTGTGGATCGTCCAGGGGCTGTTAAAGGCAACTGTAAACAAAAAGCTTACGCACTTAACCAAGAGGAATTTTATGAGAAGAACACAACCTATAATCTGGAGTTTAAAGAAGGTTGGAATATTGTAAAATATGAAATCAAAAAAGTTTTTAAAGATAAAGAAGGTAAGACCTATCCTCAGGAAATTGAATATATAACACTGCCCGAAATTCCTAAAAACATCACCTATTCATTTATTAAGGATGATTGAGATTTTATAAAAAACCATCTTGAAAGAGCTGAGAAGATTTTTTCAGCTTTTTTATGGGTTACCCTAGAAAACCTTGCTGTTACTCATGTTTGAAAGGTAAACTTTTATCGGGGCTTACCCAGTTTAATAGTTTGTTAACGTTTTTAACGTCTTATTTTCATAAATTGTTAATGCCTAATTCATCATCAATCAAAAATGAGACAATTAACCAACTATATTGTCTTACTATTTCTGTGGCTAAACTCCATGTTAGCCTTTGGCATTACCGTTAGCAGTGGTTATGCAGGCATACCTACGCCTACCGCCGAAACTTTTAAGGATTCCCTGGATTGGGCCGACTACTATTTCAATATCCATCGTTTTGAAGAAGCAGTTCCCATATACAAAAAGAACCTTGAGGCAACCAATGAGGAAGAAAAAATCCACATTCTAAAAAAGTTGGCGCTTAGTGAGGCCGCATTGGACAATACAGAAGAGTCCATCTCTTACATTTACGACTATTTTAAAATAGATTTTCAGCCCACATTTTTGTTGCATGAGGATTTTGATGGTATCCGAAGAGAACAAAGCTTCGCCAAACTATCCGGAACAGTATTGCCGAAATTCACAGGTTGGTCCATTTTTTACCTTTTTGTTTGCTTAATTGGTTTTTATGTCACTTTTGTCCTGTTGATCAATAAAAAGATCGACAAGCAGGCCAGGATTCTTATTGCAACTTTTGTCTTTATTCACTCTCTGTTTATTTTAAACATATGTGTCAACCAAACCAATTATGTGTTCGAGTTCCCACATACCTACCTCATGTCCACTTGGTCCTCCTTTTTATACGGCCCGCTCCTTTTTTTATATTACAAAAGGGTATCCAAATCAAGCGACCTTAACAAAAAAGATCTTTGGCACTTTTTACCTACCGTTGTGCTTACCATATATTTATTTTTCACAGTTTATGGCTTTTCCGGTGCCCAAAAGGTAACACAAATGTTGCAGCGACTGGAAGAAGGCTTAAACCCAGGAGACTCGACCAAACTATTGTTATTGGTTTCTCTAAAAGCAATTTCGTTGGGGGTCTATGCTTTATTTGTGCATTGGATTCTGACCAGAAACAAAGAAGGTTTGAATAAAAAAACCAGGATTTGGCAAAAAAACATCTACTTGATCCATGTTAGCTATGTAGCGGTGTATCTAGTTTATGGAGCGTATATTATTGCTGGTATAAACAGTGGTATATTCTATCATGCACCCATAGTTCTGATGAGCACTATGGTCCTTTATATTGGGTACGCAGCAAACGTGCAACCCGACGTATTTAGCGGACGTTACTCCTATACCAACCGATTATTCCCAAAATACGTGAAATCCGGTCTCACGGAGAGCCTTTCCCAAGAACTTAAACAAAACTTAAGCGACCTTTTCCAAAAGGAAAAATTATATCGGAACAACGACATCAACTTGGATATGGTAGCCGATAAACTGGATACCACCCGCCATAATGCATCTCAGTTGATCAATGAACACTTTAATATGAGCTTTAGGGAGTTTGTAAACTCCCATCGTATTCAAGAGGCCAAAGAACTTCTTGAAAAAGAACACGAACTCAACATTATTGACATTGCCTATGAAGTTGGGTACAACAACAAAGTGTCTTTCAACAAAGCTTTTAAAAAGGATACCCAACTTACCCCAAGCGAATACCTCAACAACCTAAAACAGGGGTAAATTCTTATCGGGAACACCGAAAAACAAGGGTTTTATAGCTAACTAGTAGTCATCAATCAAAAATCATCAATCATATGAAACGACTACTAGAACAATTCGTTTTTAAGTACAAGGGGCGGGAGGGCCAGACACTCAACCCCGTAAACAGTCATGAAAAGTACAAGAAGTCTGGATTAACGGAAGAAGAAGCCTTGGTAATTCGCAGTAAAATCAAAAAAGCCTTTGAGGAAGATAAGATTTACAGGAACAATACCATTTGTTTGGATATCCTTTCGGACCATATTCAAGACAATAGATATAAGGTATCCCAAGTGATCAACACCTATTTCTCCAAAAACTTTTATTCTTTTTTAAATGAATATAGAATAAGGGAGGCAAAAAAGCTATTGGTTTCTGAACCCTCTTTAAGCGTAAAGGCCATTATGTACGAAGTAGGTTTTAACAGTAAAAACAGCTTTTACAGTGCCTTTAAGAAAATCACAGGGCTTAGTCCCAACGATTACAGAGCTGCTACAAATATTGGATTCGTCAGGCAACACGAAGTACAGGTGGCGTAGCAGTGCCCAAATAGTTTAAGCTATTTGCAAAAACCTCTTGGAATTCCAAGAGGTTTTTTTACACCTATTATCAAATGGTCACCATATCCATCCGTATCTGTTAAAAAAGGTACTTCCCTATGGGCATCCCTTTTTTTAAGGTTCTCGCCGTTTAAAAAGTACCCGGCACAATGCACTTATAGGTTGTTTTGTTATGCAATTGTAAAGGTAGGGCGGTGAGAGGCTCTACTTCTTAAAAAACAAAATCCATTGAGTTTTGTTCACTTCCCAGAAGTATTATTTGAATTAGCTATCATTTTCCTAGCGCCGCCCACCTTTCTCAGTTGCCCTAACTCATGTCAAATTACTAACAAAACTTTATTCGTATGAAAGTAAAGAAACTGTTTGGAGCGCTGTTGGCCATGTGTCTATCGATAGCATTTGCCCATGCTCAAGAAAAAACGGTTACCGGAACGGTCACCGACCAAGAAGGGGTACCCTTGCCCGGTGTAAACATTATTGTAAAGGGTACCGTACGGGGTACACAATCCGATTTTGATGGAAACTATGCCATTGAAGCCAATGAGGGAGATGTACTCGTATTTTCCTATTTGGGACAAAGAACACAGGAAATAAGTGTTGGCGCAGCAAGCACATTGGACGTGCAAATGCAAGAAGACGCTTCCCAACTTGAAGAAGTAGTGGTAACCGCACAGGGTATTGTTAGGGAGAAACGCTCCCTGGGATATTCGGTGACCACAGTGGAATCCGAAAAAGTGGAATCGAGACCAGAAGCTGATGTAGCTCGTGTTTTGAACGGAAAAGTTGCCGGGGTTAACATTACCTCCAACAACGGTATGTCCGGTTCAGGTACCAACATCATTATTCGAGGTTATTCTTCCGCAACACAATCCAACCAACCGCTGTTTATTGTGGACGGTATTCCATTTGATTCCGGAACCAACACACAAACCAATTTTTTGGATGGAAATACAGAATCCAGTAGATTCTTGGACCTCGACCCAAACAATATAGAAAGTGTAAGTGTCCTAAAAGGACTAAGTGCCACGGTATTATATGGTAACCGAGGACGAAACGGGGTGATTTTAATCACCACCAAAGGTGCGGCCTCTGGAGATGCCCCCTCTAAAACCGAGGTATCCGTCACCCAATCAGTATTTATGTCCAATGCCGTGCTTCCAAAATTCCAAGATAATTACGGAGGAGGGTTCCACCAAGGTTTCGGATTTTTCTTTAGTAACTGGGGACCGCGTTTTGATCGTACCGATGATGACGGAATAGCCCAAGCGGGACAATTTATTCGTACTGGGGCTAACGGTGTAGCACTTCTAAGACACCCGTTCAACTATATTGCAGACCCAACTTTAATTGCCGGCTACGAAGACCTTTTGGATACTGAATACCCGTATAAACCCTATAATGGTGTAGAGGAATTCTTTAGGACAGGTTATGTGTACAGCACATCTGTAAATGTTCGAGGAGGTTCAGAAAAAGTAAATTATAACGCCAACTATGGACGCACAGAAGACATAGGGGTTACACCGGGCAACAGATTGCTCCGTAACAACTTTAGTTTAGGTGGTAATGCTACCTTATCAAATAACTTTACCGTATCTGGAGTCTTTAATTTTGCAAGAACAGGGTATAAATCCCCTCCCAATGCTGTAAGTACAGGTAGTGGTGCTGCTTTTAATGGTTCCGCCATATTCGGTGATGTCCTATATACGCCAAGAAGTGTGGATTTGACCAATATTCCGTTTCAAGCAGCGGATGGTAGAAGTCTTTACTACAGATCTGGAAACGACATCCAAAATCCGTATTGGACCGTAGCCAACTCAAAAACGTCTCAGGAAACCGACCGCTTTACCGGTAACGTTTCCATGAGCTACGCAATAAACGACTGGATGAACCTTACCTACCGTGTTGGTTTGGATACTTATACCGAGTTGAACTTCTACGGACAGAACAGAGGTGGTGTCGACGGACCTACATTGGGTATTTTGAGAACAACCTCCGTAAGAAATTCCATTTGGAACCACGACCTTATCTTGAGTGCAGAAAAAAGTCTTTCCGAAGATTTGAATCTAACCGCAACATTTGGCGCCAATAGTCGAAGGGACACCTATGCACAAGATGGTATAGAAAGTCAGGGACAATTGGTTTTTGGAGTTCTGGAGCACTTTAACTTTACAACCCCTTCATCGGTCAACTCCTTTTCGGGCAGCAACCTGAACCAGAATTTTGAAGAAAACTTGGTCGGTGTTTATTTGGATGCCACATTATCCTATAAAGATTTGCTCTATTTAAATGTTGTGGGAAGAAACGATTGGTCCTCCACATTGGAAAGGGAAAACAATTCGTTGTTCTATCCTGGAGCCAGCCTTTCCTTTATTCCGACAACAGCATTTCCCGCCTTGCAGGGCAATGTACTGAACTATGCCAAACTTAGGGTGGGTTATGGATCCTCTGCAGGTTTCCCAACCCCTTTCAACACAAGGGATGTACTATCGTTGGGTGCAAGAACATTTGTGGACCTCAACGGAAATGTTGTTTCCGGAAATACCGTTTCCGATGTGCTGGGTAACAGGGATTTATCTCCAGAGCGAGTACAGGAGTTGGAAATTGGTTTGGATACACGTTTGTTCAACAGACTTAATTTTAATCTGAGTTTGTACCAAAAATCGACTACAGACCTTATCACCAACCGTACTTTGGATAGTTCGACCGGTTTCCGTTCCACTTTTGTGAACATAGGTGAAGTAGAAACCAAAGGTATCGAGGCCGACTATGATCTGAATATTCTTAGAGAAAGTGAAGCTGGTATTGGATTTAACCTTGCTGGAAACTTTACCGCCAGTGAAACCACCGTAACCGACCTGGCCGAAGGCACAAACAACATTCTTTTGACATTTGCCGTTTCCGGTGAAGCAGCAAACTATGCTGTGGAAGGTAGGCCATTTGGCGTACTGTTGGGAAGCACCATTCAAAGAGATGACAATGGAAATAAAGTGGTAGGCAGCAACGGGCGCTATTTAGTGGACAACAACATCACCGAAATAGGTGACCCCAACCCCGATTGGACCACAGCCCTTATCCCAACGATAACGTTCAAGAACTTCACCCTATCGGCTAACCTACAGTATCGTCACGGAGGTGATGTCTATTCCGTTACCACAGCAGGTTTGATTGGTCGTGGAGTAGTTGATGCCGATGACCCAATTCACAGGGAGTCCAATTATGTGTTACCTGGGGTTTTTGCCGATGGTACACCGAACGACGTTGCCATATCCTCCACCGAGTTTGGGTTCAATACCTTTTTCGCCGGTAGTATAAACGAGGTAAATATTTTTGACGGAACAACCATTCGTTTACAGGAAGCCTCTTTAGGATACTCCATTCCAAAGAAAATGTTGGATAAAACACCTTTTGGCAGCTTATCCTTAACACTATCCGGTTCCAACCTATGGTACAAAGCGGTGAACTTCCCGGATGATATCCGCTACGACACCAACTCATCTAGTACCGGTGTAGGTAACGGACAAGGGATTGATTTCTTCACTGGACCATCTACAAGAAGATATGGTCTTACCGTAAGAGCATCATTTTAATAGCAGCTAACAGAATCAAAAAATATATTATGAAAAAAATATCAAATATACTAAGTCTCCTAATCGCTGCACTGACAGTTATGTTGGGCTGTGAGACAACTTCTTTGGATGTTGTGGAGAGTCCTAATGCATTAAATCCGTCGCAGGCGAGCGTTGATTTCTTTTTGAATCAAATACAGCTGATGACAGCACAGATCCACTCTGGTGAAGAGGGGCGTGCGGAAAACGGCCTCAGCCAGTTTGGTATGGAGCCGGTGAGAATGCAGCACGGTTTTGGACCGACCTACCGTGAGAATTACGACCCATCGGATTTTGATAGGGTTTGGGACAACGTTTATGCACGAGCATTGATCGATATCAGAACCATGAATCCCTTGGCTGAAGAAGCGGGGCAATATACCCATATCGCCATCGGTCAAATTTTGGAGGCGTACATTATGATGTCCATGGTGGACTTCTTCGGAGATGTACCTTACTCAGAAGCAGTGGCAGGTGGCGAAGGCATACTAAATCCCTCGTTGGATTCAGGAGCTTCCATTTATCAGGCAGCAGACCAACTTTTGGTTGATGCCATAGCCAATCTCAACAAAGATGAAACTTCATTGCCATTGGATGATCTTTTCTACAATGGTAACGAAGGACAATGGAAGAAAGTGGCCAATACCATGCGCCTTAAACTTTACTTGCAAACTCGTTTGGCCAGTGCCGAAGGTTTTGGGGCATCGGTCTCCACTTCTCGAATCAACGAGTTGATCAGTGGTAACCAACTGATTTTAGATGCTTCCGATGATTTCTTCTTCCAGTGGGGCACCAACAATGCCTCACCAGATAGTAGACATCCTTATTTTGATGCCAATTATGATGGTGCCGGGCCAAGTTCCGACTTTTACACTTCCAACTACTATATGGATTTGATGGCCAATCAGTACAGTGAGCCCGACCCAAGAATCAGGTATTACTTCTACAGACAACAATCGGATTTTTCGGGTGCAGATGTAGTCACCAAAGAATGTGTTACCGAAATATCCCTTCCAGCGTGGTGGGACCCTACCCAACCTTATTGTTTGGTACCCTCTACCAATGGCTTGAGCGGATATTGGGGAAGAAACCACTTGGATGACGATGGTATTCCACCAGATGATGCCTTTAGAACATTACATGGCACATATCCCGTTGGAGGTCCTTTTGACGATAACTCCTTTAGAAATGTATCCGGTTCCAGCGCAGTTAACGAAGGCTTGGCAGGCGCAGGTATTTCACCTATCCTAATGTCTTCCTACACCTATTTCATGTTGGCGGAAGCATCATTGACATTGAATACAACAGGAAATGCAAGGGACTACCTAGAAACAGGAATCAGACAATCCATGGGTACCGTAGCAAACTTCGGAGCACCGTTGGCCAGTGGCACGGGGTACGAGGCAAACGCAACGGCAATCGATAATCATGTTGCTGAAATACTGGCCAATTACGATGCTGGGGACAATACGGACAAACTCCGCATTATTGTAGAGCAATATTTTATAGCACTGTGGTGCAATGGTATAGAAGCTTACAACACTTACCGAAGAACCGGTCAACCGGACAATCTCACCCCTGCATTTACCACACCTGACCCAGGAACGTTCCTAAGATCTATGTGGTACTCACAGACAGCAGCGGACAGTAACACGAACATCACACAGAAAAGTACTCCAAGTACCCCAGTGTTCTGGGACACAAACCCTGAAGGATTCGTTGATTGATTTCTAACTAAAAAACAATACAGATGAAAAGTAACTTTAAATATATATTCGGTCTTGTTCTCCTAGTTTTGGGAATTGCAGCATGCGAGGACAGTGACAAAAATCCCCTCAATGTGTTCGAACTCGATGATTCGGCAGCACCGTATGTGCGAATCCTTTTGGACGAGACCATTGTGGCCAAAGGCGACCTTGCCTCTTCCACTTTTTCAGGGACCGTTGACGACCCAAGCGATAACGTCGCTTCCTGGGAGTTGAGCGTAACCTTGGAATCAGGAGGTGTCTCCACAGATACGGTACAACTAGCGACGATTACGGAGTTTCCTAGTGATATCTCCATCCCTTATACGGACATAGCAAGTGCTTTGGGCATAACGGTAGATGACATTTCTGGAGGTGATTTTATCCGGTTTTTAGGGAAATCGACAGGGGTTGACGGCACAGAGACCACTGTAGAAAATTACAGTGCCACCGTAACGGGCCAACCAGAGCAACTCCAAGCGTTTAACTTTATCGTTTTGGTAAAGTGCTCCCCTATTTCAGGAACCACAGTACCCGGCACATGGATTATAGAAATGCAAGACCTTTTTGGTGATGGCTGGGATGGTGCCTTTGTGACTTTCGAAATCGACGGCGTAGCCACGGATTACACCTTTACTGCCGGTGATGCAGCAACGTTCAATGTTGATGTTCCAGAAGGCACAAGTGAATTGGTAATTTCATACACGAGTGGAGCTTTTGAAGAAGAACACGTTTACACTATTGAAACACCGGAGGGTGAAGTACTGGGTCCTTTTGGCCCTAACCCATCTCCATGTATCAATTGATTTTTACATTTTGTTCAAAAGAAAGACCCGTTCCAATTGGAGCGGGTCTTTTGTTTGGTCGTAAAAATGGTTCTTATCGGTCGGGATTAGTACTAGTTGTTGAGGATTTCCGAAAAAAACCGGGTGTTGATGTAGTTTAGAGGTAACTAAAAAAACAATCTTCAAAACAGCCTTGAAACCCAAAATATCTTTTCAAAAGTATTTGTTTCATTTTTTGAATGTATTTGAATTAGTCCAATCCTCAAGGCTGTTTTTTCTTTTTTCTAGGAGGTAATTCAAAATAGAATTAAGCAAAAATTCTTGCATCACTTTCAATTCTTAGGGCTTACCTTTGCACCTTAAGAAAACAAGCTTGGACAATACCCCTCAATCTACCAATAAAAAAGCCCTTTTATCTCTAGCCATAGGGGGGTTCGGAATAGGTCTAACTGAATTTGTGATCATGGGGATTCTGCCCAACATTGCGGATTCGTTGGACATATCAATTCCCAAAGCAGGCCATTTTATTGCCATTTATGCCTTAGGTGTGGTTATAGGTGCTCCTGTAATGGCACGTATCACCAACAGCTTGAACCCCAAAAAAACATTGTTGTTTCTAATGCTTTGGTTTACGCTGTTCAATACGCTGTCTGCTTTTTCCGGCAACTATTGGACAATGATGTTATTCCGCTTTTTATCGGGTATGCCCCACGGTGCTTTTTTTGGTATTGGAGCAGTGGTTTCTGGCTACTTGGCCAAACCTGGAAAGTCCGCACAAGCTATGGCCATTATGTTTTCCGGATTGACCGTGGCCAATATTCTGGGTGTGCCCTTGGGTACCTATATTGGTCAAGAATTACATTGGAGCTATTCGTTTATGCTTGTTGGGATTGCAGGAATCGCAACTTTGTCCAGTCTCTATTTTTGGATGCCGCAAAAGGAATTGGAAGAGGCGGACAATCCCAAATCACAAAGTCCATCGCCAGGACTGCGCAATAAAAAACTATGGGCATTGATCGTTTTGACAACAGTTGGTACGGGAGGCTTCTTTGCCTGGTATAGCTACATTGCACCGTTGGTGATCAATGTAACTAAACTTCCAGAAGCAAATGTTGGGTACATTATGATAGTGGCGGGGGTAGGAATGTTCCTTGGCAACTTTTTGGGTGCACGAATGGTAGAAATCTTCAACCCTGTAAAATCAGTGGTCATTAGTATGCTAAGTATGACCACTATACTCTTCTTAAACTCCATTTTTGCCAGTAACCAGATTGCCATATTTGTGCTAAGCTTTATTGTTGGGGTTATTACCTTCTCCATTACGGCCCCTATACAAATCGCGATCATTAAAGCGGCCAAAGGTGCGGAGAAACTGGGTTCGTCCATGAACCAAAGTGCTTTTAACATGGGGAATGCCTCAGGTGCTTATTTAGGGGGGCTGCCCATGGTATTTGGGCTTGGATTCAACTATGCGAGTGTTGTTGGAAGTATTTTGGCATGTATTGGTGCCTGCATCGGGATGGCGATTTTGTACACCCAAAAAAGTAAAAAGAATTAGGGATTCAACCGGTATTGGGAACAATCTCCCTTTTTCACCTACTTCCCGTAAACCATTGAAGAAACCTATCCCATCAACCTCGCTGCCCAAACTTTGAATTCCATGTAAAATACTTTGTATATTGTAAAAACACCAATATTAAAATAGTGCTTAAATTTATGTTTTTGGTGTACAATTAAACTAATCCATATTGAGGCCATATATTTTTTATTTACTGGTTTTGCTTTGCTCAACAACGCTGGGTCAAGAACTGCCTCCCATAAAAAATTATACCACAAAAGAATACAATGGTGAGTTTCAGAACTGGGCAATAACACAATCACCATCAAAAAATATTTATGTAGCCAACCATACCAGTCTTTTGGAGTTCGATGGCAGTAAATGGCATCAGTACAAACTGCCTACTTCTCCCATAATAAGGTCGGTAAAAGCAGCTGGAGATAAAATTTACACAGGCTCCTATCGCGAATTCGGTTATTGGACCAAAGAGGAAAATGGTGAACTTGTTTACACCTCATTGTCCCAAAAAATGGAAATACCCATGGCCGAAGACGAAGAGTTTTGGGATATTTTGGAGTTGGAGCAATGGGTGCTCTTCCAATCTTTGGACAGAATTTATATATATGATCATGCCGAAGATACTTTCAAAGTTATTGAAGCGAATTCCGATAAGGCCAACCTAAGTTTAGTTAACGACAACGTATATTTTCAAATTGCCAGAAAAGGGCTTTTCACCATTCAAAATGGCGAATCTGCATTAGTGAGCGATGACCCCGTTTTTACCGATGAACCCATTGTTGGACTCTATGGGATAGACAATGATATTCTAGTGATAACGGAAGGTTCCCGTTTTTACAAATACGATTCAGAGTCCCTAGAACCATGGCAAACGGCGATGGATACCATAAACATCAAACTCTACAGTAGTATTCAACTCAATGATGGTTCTTTTGTATTGGGAAGCATTTCCAACGGCTTTTACCATCTCTCACAAAATGGAGATTCCATCATTGAAAATATTGATCAGGAGAAAGGCCTTAACAATAATACCGTATTATCACTTTTTGAAGATTCCGATAATAACCTATGGCTAGGATTGGACAATGGCCTAAGCATCATAAATCTATACGCTCCTTTTAATGAGTATGTTGACAAACTTGGGAATTTGGGCCTAGTATATGCTGCCTTGAGCCATAAGGGATACCTCTACCTAGGTACCAACCAAGGATTGTTCTACAGAAAAACAGAGTCTTCAAATCCATTCCGAATGATTGATGGGACGGAAGGTCAGGTCTGGAACCTACAACTTTTGGACTCCACGGTTTTTTGCGGACACAACAACGGAACCTTTGTTGTAAAAAATGATGAGGCCGAACTTATTTCGGATTTTCCAGGTACTTGGGGCATAAAACCAATACAAAACCATGACAACCTTTTATTGCAGGGCAATTATAACGGACTAAGTATCCTAGAAAAGAAAAAAGGTTCTTGGACTTTTCGAAACTCCATTGAAGGGTTTACGGTTTCCAGTAGGTTTTTTGAATTAGATTCTTTGGAAGTGGTTGTAAACCATGAACAAAAGGGGTTATATTTTATTGAATTACAATCCGACTTTAGGAAAACAAAGCAAGTTATAAACAAGGAAGGATTTGGCCATAGTTCCAACATTTTCAGTTTTCAGGACCAGATACATTACAAAACCAACTCGGGGATCTATACCATAAAAAACGAAAATGATATTAAAATTGATAGTACATTGACCCAAATGGTTCTTGCAAACAATAACGGTCAGGTAAGTATCATAATTCCCGAAAACTCAGAACAGCGTTTGTGGTTCTTCACAAATAGTGGTATCCAATATGTTTCCCAAAGCACTTTGAGCAACAAATTAAATTCCTCCAACATTTCCATACCTAGCGATATTCGGGCGAATTTGGGAGTTTCTGGATTTGAAAATATTTCCAAAATTGCTGAGTCCAAATATTTGATCGGAAGTTCCAACGGCTATGTATCGCTCGACTTGACCAAAGTAGAATCATCCGACAAGGAAATACATATAAACTCCATTTATTATGGTGGATATCAAGAATTGTCCTCAAAGGCACCCATAAACAGTACTAATGAACAATTGAAATACTCCAACAACAACGTAAGATTCGAATTCAGTGTTCCCGAGTACGATAAATATACCGAGGTAAAGTACCAGTATAAAATGGAGAATCTCTACAATGGATGGAGCGAATGGTCCGAATCTTCCGAGGCTATATTCAAAAATTTAGCATTTGGCGACTACACTTTTACGGTAAGGGCGATGGTCGGCAACAGCATTAGCGAAAACACGGCTTCGTACAGTTTCACCATATTACGTCCTTGGTATCTTTCCAACCTTGCTCTAGCACTATACACGATTGGTTTATTCCTACTGTTTGTTTTGATACATAGACTTTACAAGAATTATTATAAGAGAAAGCAAGAGTCGTTGATAAAACGAAATAAAAAAGAGTTGGAACGCAGGGAGCTTGAAGAAAAAGAGCGTATAGCCAAACTACAGACCGAGAAACTCCAAAACGAAATAGAAAACAAAAACCGGGAGCTGGCCATTTCCACCATGAGCCTTGTAAAAAAGAACAAGTTCCTTTCTTCGTTGAAATCCCAACTTAAGGAAGTCCCAAATAAGGATCGAAGTATAAAATCCGTAATCAAGGAAATAGACAACAATATAAACAGTGAGGACGACTGGAAATTTTTTGAAGATGCATTCAATAATGCGGACAGGGACTTTTTAAAAAGAATAAAAGCAAAACACGACAGCCTTACCAACAACGATCTTCGTTTATGTGCCTATTTAAGACTCAACCTATCCTCAAAAGAAATAGCCCCGCTGCTTAACATTTCTGTAAAAAGTGTGGAAATGAAACGGTATAGACTGCGGAAAAAATTCGACTTGCCCCACCACGATAACCTTATAGACTACATTTTAAACTTTTAGGCAACTCTACGTTTGCCCATCATCACCCTACAAATCTTAAAATTACCCCTACAATAACCCTACGATCGGACAAAAAACGACAGTTCACCCCTATACTCAACTTTATCTCTATATCAACAAATATTTTCAAATTCTCATATTTTACAGGGTTTAAGTGATAAAAAGCCAATTTTAACACTATTAAATTGAAAATGTAGGTTTTTTATAGAGGTGGTTCATTTGTTAAGAATACGTTAAGCCCACTACATTTATCTCAAATCAAATTCACTCAAAATGAGATATGGCATTTTAACCTTATTGGTACTTTTATGTACCTCCTATGGGTATTCACAAACAAAAACCGTTACCGGTACCGTCTCTGACAATATGGGACCCATGCCAGGTGTTAACGTACTCGTAAAAGGAACCACCAATGGTGTGGTAACCAACTTTGATGGTGTATTTACCATCGATGACGTTTCCAATGATGACACTTTGGTTTTTAGCTATGTGGGATTCTTGACCCAAGAAGTTCCAGTTGGCGACCAAGAAGAAATCAATGTTGTTTTAGAGGAAGATACTCAGGCCCTGGACGAGGTTGTTGTTGTTGGATATGGTACACAAAAGAAAAGTAACGTAATAGGGTCGGTGGCCAGTGTAGAAGTTGAAGAAGCCACCAACGTTCCCACGACAAACGTATCTGAAATGTTGCGAGGTAGAGCTGCCGGTGTCCAAGTAAACTTGGGCGACGCCAGACCAGGTGGTAACTCCAATATCGTAATCCGTGGTAATGTATCCGTTGCACCGGGCGGAAACTCCCCATTGATCATTGTGGACGGATTACCTTTTGACAACTTGAATGATGTTGCTCCGGACGATATCGCCAACATTGAAATTTTAAAAGACGCCTCATCAACAGCCATTTATGGGTCACGAGCCTCCAATGGTGTAATATTGGTGACCACCAAGAGAGGTAAAGTTGGGAAAGCATCTATAGACTACCACGGATATACTACTGTACAGACCCTTACCAAAAACTTTAACCAATATACCGGGCAGCAATTCATAGACCTAAGAAGAGAGGCCAATAGGAACAGGTTCACAGGCGCCTACTTAAATGATGAAAACATTTTTTCTCCTTTTGAGCTCGAAGCCATAGAAAACAAAAACTTCGTGGATTGGGAAGACTTGGTATTACAGGATGCGATAATCCAAAGCCACGCCCTTAGCTTTTCTGCCGGTAGTGAAAAAACAAAGGTCTTCTCTAGTGTGAACTATTTTTCACAAGAAGGTATTATTCCAAATTCAGGTTTTGACAGAGGCACATTCAAACTAAACTTAGAGCAAAAACTTACGGATAAATTGATGTTCCGAGGAATCATCAACTATCAAAATGCAAAACAAGACCGTGAAACAGGCGGAATCAATTTTACCACAATAACTCCGTTGGCACAACCATACACGGCAGATGGTGAGCTTCAGAAATTTTATTTGGGCCCATCAAATACAGCAGTTAACCCACTGTGGGACCAGAGAGAGTCCGTGGATGAGACCAAAATCAATCTCACGGATGTTAATCTGAGCCTCATTTATGATATTTCACCAAACCTAAGCTATACCCTTAAAACTTTTTTAAGGAACCGTAACACTAACCAAGGTGTATATAGGTCATCCCTTCATTCCGTAGGAGATGAAGGGATCAATGGAATCGGGGTTTTATCCAACACACTCTTTAAGCAAGTGCTTGTGGAAAACATCCTGAACTATACGCCTCAAATAAATGATGACCATAGCTTGGACCTGACCGCAGTGCAAGCCTTCGATGAGCAGAGGACGGAATACACGCAATTGGACAAATCCGGCTTTACCAACGATGCATTGCGATTTAACGGAAATGCCACCAATTTACTGAACAACGTTAGAAACGTATCTCAACGGAGATTACTCTCTTTCTTGGGAAGGCTCCGTTATGGTTATTTGGATAGATACCTTTTGGAAGCCACTGCCCGTGCCGATGGTGCATCGGTTTTTGCAGAGAACAACAAGTGGGGCTTTTTTCCGGCAGTTTCGGTAGCATGGAAAATGCACAACGAACCCTTTATGGAAAATGTGGATGCCATAAACGAAATGAAATTGAGGGTTAGTTATGGTGCAACAGGAAACCAAGGGATCAATCCATTGGAATCTCTGGGTGTTGCGGACAACCTACCCTACATTTTTGGAGATCAAACAGTGTCCGGCGCAACGGCATCATCGCGATTGCCGAACCCCGACCTAAAATGGGAAACCACGACCACCTTGAACGCAGGTGTGGACTTTAGGTTGTTCAACAACTTTTTCGAAGGAACCTTTGAGTACTACAAGGCCAATACAACCGACCTTTTGTTGGACAGGTCCATTGCAGGAACCACTGGTTTCAATGTAATTCGATTTAACTCCGGTGAACTACAGAACCAAGGTGTCGAAGCTTCTTTGACCTCTAACATTATCCGCAAGGAAAACTTCCGTTGGTCCTTGGGATTGGTATTCTCCAGAAATAGAAATAAAGTAATTTCATTGACCGGGGAATTGGATGACAATGGCAACCCGATCGACATTACCGATACTTCTGGAAGAAGATTGTCCGTAGGTGAATCCATCAACAATATTTGGTTGCCCAAATATGATGGGATTTATCAAGTAGGCGATGATATCGAAGGCTCTGGAAACCCATTGGCCCAACCAGGAGATGTTCGTGTAATCGACCAAGATGGAAACGGACAGATAGATGACCGCGACAATATCTTTACCAATACGGATCCAGAGTGGTACGGTTCCATTACCAACACGATCACTTACAAGAACTTCGACCTGTTCGCCGATATCTATATTGTACAAGGAGCAACAAAGTTGAATCCGGTTCTTGCCAATGGAGAACTTTGGAAAGGTGCCATCAATGGTATTAGGACAAAATATTACACCCCTGAGTTCCCTTCTACCGAGTACCCAAGACCAAAACCGGACACACACCTGCACTTGTTCCCTTTTGCAGTAAGAGATGCTTCTTACCTAAGATTAAGAACGTTGACATTAGGATACAACATTCCTAAAGATGCTTTTTCCAAACTCGGATTACAGAGGGCAAAAGTATATGTAACCGGAACCAACCTGTTCACATTTACCGATTTTAAATCATATAGCCCGGAACAAACACCTTTGGCAAACAACCAAGGATCTGCGTTCCCAGAAACAAGAAACATAACCCTAGGTGTAAAATTAGGATTCTAAAAAAATTGTCATGAAAACCATATTTCACTATTTAACATCAAAAAAAGCACTGACAATATTGCTTGTTATTGCAACGCTCACCTCGTGTGAAAAAGATCTGTTGGAAGACGAATTATTATCGGATACCTCGGTTGATTTTCTTTACACTACTCCCGAGGGATTGGAAAATGCCGTTGTTGGCCTTTACACCCTAAACAGAAACATCTATCAAGATTTGAGCTTGAACGGGACCATTCCACTTATTCTACAGGCCAAGAGCGATCTTGGAGTTGGAATCACAGGAGAGGTTTCCCTTTATAGCCGTTTGTTGTGGGGTGCCAGTTTGGGCGATTACGGAACCGCTTCTGGCATCAATGCCTATTGGGTCCATTTTTATAGAATAGTTGACCGGGCCAATGCCGTAATCCAAGGAGCAGAAAACTTGGAAGGAATAGAGGAAGGTAGAAAGAATCAAATTATCGCAGAGGCCAAATGTATGAGGGCCAATGCATACTTTACTCTTTATCGACTTTTCAATAACATCTTTATCACAACGGAACCCACTACTCCAGAAAATGCATTCGATGTACCTCAGGACAGGTCCTCTGTGGATGAGATATTCTCTCTCCTCCGCTCCGACTTGGACTTTGCAATTGCCAATTTGGGTTACGCCCCAGAACAATTTGGAAGATGGGGACAGGGAGCAGCGAGGCACCTTAGAGCCAAAGTAGCCATGTGGGAAAACGACTGGACCGAAGCCGCTGCCCAATCCGACGCAGTGATCACAAGTGGAAGTCACAGCTTGACAGCTTCTACGGCAGAAGTGTTCGCGGGAGAGCTCAATCACCCAGAAACCCTTTTTGCCATCAATTTTGAAAGAGAGACCATTGGTGGGGGAAGCCCGCATATTATGAACTGGAACATGGTATCCTCTTACGCGGATGCTCCAGGTCTTGTACAATCTATCGAAAATGGTGGTGCAGGTGCAGGGTTTATTTCATTGAACCAATACACCATAGACTTACTGAATGAAGATCCCAATGACGATAGAAAAAACAATACATACTACATTTTTGAGTATGCATATAATGATGAAACTGCCCTGCCCGAAGGAAAAGAGTTGGGTGACCCTCTTGACCTGTATGAAAACAGCGAGACGGACCAAAATGAGTTTATGCTATACTATAGAAGGCAAAACCCCGGTGTAATCAAGTTTTTTGATGAAAACGTTGAGCCAACAGATAGGAATCACTTCAAAAATATCATGATCTACAGATTGGCCGAAACCTATTTGGTTGGAGCTGAAGCGCACATGATGCTGGGCAACTCCTCCAAAGCATTGGAATACTTAAATGCGGTAAGAACAAGGGCCAACGCTGCTCCTGTAAACAGCATTGACCTTCAGACCATTCTGGATGAAAGGGCAAGGGAGTTGGCATTCGAAGGTCAACGCTGGTATACCTTGAAAAGGACCGGACTACTTTACGATTTCTTATTGGATCATATGAACAATGACAATATGAACGAGTCCTACCCAGAAGGAAACCCAAAAGACATCTTAAGGGAATATATGCAAAACTGGCCCATTCCACAGCAACAGATGGACCTTTTAGGACCTAATTACCCGCAGAACGATGGGTATAACTAAACAAGTGCAAACTAGAATTAACTTATAACATTGAAAAATGAAAAAGTATAACAACAACAAGAACCACAACAATACAAGATTACCCATCTTGTTCCTGTTGATGGCCATAGGTATTTTGGGCACAATTATTTCTTGCGAAACCGAGGACGATCTACCCCCGCCCTCAGCCTATGTTCCGCCAGAACCGGAGCCAGAGCCGGAGCCAGGTGATGGTTGCACGTTTTCAACCATAGTGCCCGAGTTGGCAGATGGGCTGGATTTTGAATGTGGTGGACCAGAAGTATCCTTTTTTGGGGAAATTGAGGGATCACTTGCACTGGAATACGTGGAAAACCCCGATCCTTCGGGCATCAATACTTCTGAGACCGTTGTGGCGTATACACAAACACCTAGTATTGAGCCTTGGTCCGGTTTCTTTTTTGATTTAGCGAGCAAAGTGGACTTTACGGTAATGCAGACCGTTAAAATAAAAGTATACTCACCAGCCGCAGATCAAATTGTACTCTTAAAATTTGAGGATAGCACCGATGGTTCAATCTCAAAAGAAGTACAGGCAACCACTACTGTGTCGGGAGAATGGGAGGAATTGTCGTTTGTTTTTTCACCTAGCGATTCCGATAAATTCGACAGATTGGTATTGTTCTTTGATTTTAATGGGGAAAAGAGTTCAGCAAGCACCCACTATTTTGATGATATCGTGATGAGTGAAGGTGGTGAGGTCGAGGAACCCGTTGAAACTGGCGAACCTACTGTTCCTGCTCCGGACCCGACGATAGATCCAGCAGAAGTCATCTCTTTATTTAGCGATACATATACCAATGTAACAGTGGATACGTGGAGAACCGATTGGTCCGATGCCATATTGGAAGACATAGAAATTCAGGGCAACGCGGTCAAGAAATATAGTGAACTGAGCTTTGTGGGCGTAGAAGCAGTATCCGCTCCTATCGATGCCAGTGGCATGACCCACTTCCGAACCGATATATGGACAGGCGATGCCACAGAATTTAGAATAAAATTGGTTGATTTTGGAGCTGATGGCGCTTTCGATGGTGGAGATGATGTAGAGCACGAATTGGTGTTCGAAGCTCCAGCTCAGCAAGAATGGGTGACACTCGATATACCTCTTTCCGATTTCACAGGTTTGACCACAAGAGGACATATTGCCCAATTGATTTTTGTTGGAGCGCCCTCCAAAGCAAACACTGTGTTTGTAGACAATGTATTCTTCTACAATGAGGCAGGGGTTTCCAGCGAACCAATATCAGGAGCTCCCGCACCAACAGTAGCAGAAGCTAATGTAATTTCGGTATTCAGTGATGCCTATACCAATGTGGACGGTACGGATTTTAACCCGAATTGGGGCCAGGCGACTGTAGTTACGCAGGAATTAATCGATGGAAACAATACTTTAAAGTATGAAAACCTTAATTATCAAGGAACTCAGTTTGCAGCTCCATTGGATCTATCTGGAATGACAATGATGCACGTTGATTACTGGACAGCCGATTCCTCCGAACTCAATGGGTATCTTATAAGCTCTGGTCCCGCTGAAACTGCACACTCCTTTGAGATAACAAATGGAGAATGGGTGAGCGTGGATATCCCATTGACCGAATTCTCCGATATTGTAGATTTAACTGATGTAATCCAACTAAAGTTTGATGGTAACGGAACCATTTATTTGGACAACATTTATTTCTATGCACCACCAGCAACAGAGCCAACGGCTGCTGCAACAGCTCCTACAGTAGCAGAGGCAGATGTGATATCGCTCTTCAGTAATGCTTACACCAACGTTCCTGTGGATACTTGGAGAACCGATTGGTCTGCTGCGGTACTGGAAGACATCATCGTGGATGGAGACGATGTTAAAAAGTATAGCGAGTTGAATTTTGTAGGGATTGAAACCGTCGCCAACCAAATAGATGCAACGGATATGACCCATTTCCATACTGATGTTTGGACAGCAGACGCTACCGAAATCAGAATAAAACTTGTAGATTTTGGTGCAGACGGGGCCTTTGGTGGCGATGATGATGTGGAACATGAAATTACCATAGCCAACCCGGAACAAAGTACTTGGATTTCATTGGACATTCCGCTTTCAGACTTTACGGGACTAACTACAAAAGCAAATATTGCTCAACTGATTTACGCAGGTCAACCCGCAGGATCTATGACCATATTTGTAGATAATGTGTATTTCCACAAATAATAAAATAGAAAACAAATCTTAAATTTATTTGAGTTTAGTTAATTAATGGATGGGCTCCTTTCTTTTTAAGAAAGGAGCATTAATCCTTCTTTCTATGAAAAATAACAGAAACATCTTTCAACTATTTAAAATGAGCATTTTCAATATATCCGTATTATCCTTGGTATTTGTGCTTTCCTGCAGTTCTGGAGACTCCGATTCCAACGATGTTCCCACCAATTTAAATGTGGATATCTCCATTATCGGCTCCGATACAAATAATCCAAACGGAAATGGTTCAGGTACTGTTGTGGTCTCCGCATCTGCCAACAATGCTGTTCGGTATGCATTTCGTTTTGGAAATGGTGACCAAATTTCTAGTGAAACAGGAACAACGGAACACACTTTTCTACAAAACGGAACAAATACTTACAATATAGCTGTATGGGCCTATTCGCAATCCGGAGCGTTCATAAATGAGAGTTATTCAGTGGATGTGTTTAAGTCTGATGAAGCTTTTGCCACCTTAGTGTTTTCAGATGAATTTGAATATGAAGGTAGCCCAGACAATCAAAAGTGGCACCATCAAATAATTCCACCGAATAATGGGAGTTGGCATAATGGGGAATTACAGCACTACACGGATAGAGAGGAAAATTCATTTGTTAGCGATGGGTCCTTGAAAATCAAAGCCATCAAGGAACAATATTCCTACAACGGAAGCACCAAAGAATACACTTCGGCCAGGCTTAATGGAAAGGTTGCCTTTACCTATGGTCGTGTAGAGGTTCGCGCAAAACTGCCCAGTACGGCAGGTACTTGGCCAGCTATTTGGACCCTAGGTGCCAATGTAGATGAAACCGGAAACTATTTTGGGGACCAATATGGTAGTGTTGGCTGGCCTTTGTGCGGGGAAATAGATATTATGGAACAAACCGGCTGGAACAAAAACCAAACAATATCCCACTTCCACTGGGGTGACCTCAACACCGAAGAATATATGGACACAGGGGGAGAAACCGCTGTTGCCCAAGCATCATCGGAATACCATATTTATGCCATGGAATGGGATAGTGAAAGCATTAAAACCTATGTGGACGACACTTTGGTATTTGAATTGCCAAACTCAACCAACAAACCCTATAATCACGAGCATTATTTAATCTTGAACATTGCTTTAGGGGGTAACCTTGGTGGCGATGTGCCAACAAATTTTACAGAAGATATTTTTGAAATCGATTACGTAAGGATTTATCAGTAATGCCCAATATTAAGTCAAAGAAATAGATTACTGATGTAAAACAATTTCAAGATTTTGGAAAAATTACATAGACTTAAGCCGGAGCCTTGTGCCTTCGGCTTTTTTTATTGCCCTAGTTCCTTGGTATCAAAATAAACAAGTTCCTGATTATTGAACTTGGCCGTTGCCTCTATAGGGTTACAGCATACCTCACAATCCTCCACATAGGTCTGCTGGGGCACTGAACTATCCAATAAAAAAGATATTTCTTCCCAACAGTAAGGGCATTGAAAAAAATGCTCGTACATGGCTTAAAAATTCACATTGAGCAATTGGCCGCTAATCTGAAGCATTTGAAGTTCGGCCAATTTCGCATTGTATTTGGCTTGGCTTTTGGCCAATTCCGCATTCAGTAGGTTTAACTGGGCCTGTCTAAACTCAATGGAAGTTACCTGTCCAAGTTTGTAGCGCTCATCTGTTCTCTTGAAGTTGTTTTGATTCGTCTGCAAGTTTTTCTCTTGCACCTCCAACACATATAATGCGTTGGTATAACTGTCCCAAGCGTTACGTATATCCCTTTCCACCTCCAATTGAATCTGCTTTTTGGCAATCTCTTGGTTTTTATAGGCAATTTTGGCATTTTTTATACCTGTGATGGTAGTTCCGCCATCGAATAAATTCCACGTAAGATTAACTGTTCCCGTTACACCTGTGGACGTATTTTGCAACACAAAGGCCAGCGGACTGTTGTTATTGGACTCGTTCCAACCGTAAGTTCCCGTAAGACCAATGGTAGGCAAGTAACCGCTTTTGGCCACCCTAATATCGTTGAGTCCCATATTAAGGTCCTTTTCTACGATCTGAAGCCTTACATTGTTCAATTTGGCCTCATTGTACATGCTTTCCATTTGAAGTTCAGAAACAAAAGCAATAGTAGTATCTGCGGCAAATTGTGCGGAAAGATCCCGATTCAAGATCAAGTTCAGGTCCCGCATGGTGTTTCTCAGTTGTTGACGTGAATTCAATAAATTGATGCTGTCCGTATTAATATCCACTTCGGCATTCAATACATCCAAACCTGTATTCTGTCCAAACTCAAATTGATACTCTGCTCTTTTTAGCCTATCCTTGGAAATTTCCAATGCCTGCTCCAAGGTATTTGTATTTTCGGTAAGACGGGCCACTTCATAATACACGGTAAACAATTGCAAAATGGTAGTTTCTATAGTCTGCCTTACCTCAAGTTCCGACTGTTGAGAGCGTTCCTTGAAATTTTTATAATTGTAATATCTGCCAAGTCCGTCGAACAAAGTGTAATTAACGTTTACAGCGGCACTATACCTTCTGGTCTCGGCTCCCTCGGCTGTTCTAGTATCACCATTGCCCAAAACCCCTTCGGAATTTTGTTTATCTATACTCCCGCTGGCATTCCCTGTCACCGATGGTAAATAACCAGAATTTAAAATATCTGCGTTGTTATCGTCAATCAATTTGGTATTCCGCGCGACTTGGATATCCAAGTTGTTCTCCAGGACCAAATCAATGGCTTCTTCTTTACTTAGGACCTGGTCTTGGGCATTGGCTAAAGGGCCAACCAAAACCAATGTTAAGAATAGGGTATAAAAAATACTTTTCATTATGTGGTCTCTTCTTCTACAACTTTTGAGGTTTCTTCCCCATTATGGGGAATATTTTTAGTGCCGGTTCCATTTAAAGCAAAGCTATCCGCTTCCATTTCCTCTTCTTCATGCTGTTCGCGAATGGCTCGTTCCACTTCTTCTTTGGTAACGTTTTCTCCACTCCACAACCTTTTGGCCAAAACCTTCACATTGTTACCGAAAGATAACAGCAACGGTAGCATGAGCAATGTCAATATAGTAGCAAAACCAATCCCATAAGCAATGGAAATAGCCATGGGTTTAAGGAATTGTGCCTGACGGCTTTTTTCCAAAAGCAATGGTGCCAAACCAGCAATTGTAGTAACGGAAGTCAAAAATATAGCTCTAAAACGGGAGCGGCCGGCTTCATATAGTGCATCATCAAACGTCATCCCACTGCGCAGATTAATGTTAAATTTACCTATGAGCACCAACCCATCGTTTACCATAATCCCGATCAAGGCAATGATTCCCAACATGGAAAGTACATTGATAGGGAATCCATGTATCCAATGCCCCCATGCCACAGCAGTTAGACTAAATGGCACCATAAAAATCAACAACAACGGCTGACTGATACTTCTAAAGGTGAATGCGATCACTATAAAAATCAGGAATATTACGATTGGCCCAACAAAACCTAAAGAACCGATAAGTTTATTGGCTTCCCTGTTCTGCCCTTCGTAAGAAGGTGTAATGGAAGGGTATTTCGACAAAATATCCGGCAAAACTTCGTTTCGTATCCATAACATGGCATCCGTTCCACTGGTGGTCTCAGGGTCCGTTAAATCAGATGATACTTGGATTTCCCTTCTTCCCTCAAGGTGATTGATGGCCACATCTCCTCTTTCAATAGTATAGGTTGCAATTTCCTTTAGCGGTATACGATCTCCACTTGGTGCCAATATTCTCATTTCATCCAAATCTGAAATTGAAGATCTATTCTCTCTATCGTATCGGACCCAAACTCGTATCTCATCTTGGCCTCGCTGAAAACGTTGTGCTTGCGCTCCGAAGAACCCACCTCTTACTTGGTTCATCACCGTTCTAAGGTCCAATCCTAACAAATAGGCATTTTCCTTTAGTTGTAACCTTATCTCCTTGATACCGGCAGGGTCGTTATCGGTAACGTCCTTTAAATTGGCGTTGGCTTCCATTGCCTGTTTCAGCTCTTCCTTCGCAGCTTTTAACTCAGCAATGTTATTTCCCAATAAGGATACGGAAACCGGACTGCCGCCGAAATTGCCACCAGAACCATAAATCAAACTTTCAACACCGATCACAGGTCCAACGAGTTCCCTTAATCTAGTGGTCACCATATCTGAACGGATACCATCTGGTCGTTCTTCTCCTGGCAAAAGGTTGATTTCCAAACTGGCCGAGGAGGATCCCGGGCCCAGGTTTTTAATCATATTCACAAAGAGCATTGTATCCATACCTTGTAAATACTTATCCGTAAGCTCTTGGTTTACTATATGGGCCTTTTCTTGGATAAGGCTTATAATGGAGTCCGTAACTTTTTCATTGGTACCGTTGGGCATGGTAAGCTCAATGGACACCTGATCACTGGCAACCCTGGGGAAAAATGATGTCCTGACAATACCTCCACCTATGGAACCAAGGGTTAGGGCCAATGCCATAAAAAACAAGGCAAAGGTCAATATTTTGTAGTTCATCATGAATCGAAGTGCGGGGCTGTACCATTTATCGCGCATATAGTTCATGATTCTGTCACCAATCTTGTTGATGACCCGTAGCTCTGCGAAAACCTTTGCAATACCAGTTTTGGGTTTATTACTTTGTGGATGCAATGCTTTGGAATGCGCCAAGTGGGCAGGTAATATGATCAATGCTTCTACCAAAGAAACCACCAAAGTCAGAATCACAATAACAGAAACTTCGCTGAAAAATTCACCAATACGGCTATCCAAGAACAAGAATATGGAAAAGGCCAAAACGGTAGTGATAATTGCCGAGATAATAGGTGGCAACACCTCCATAGTTCCATCTATAGCGGCTTTTACCGGTGGTTTTCCATCTTCGTAATGCTGGTAAATGTTCTCGGCAATCACAATTCCATCATCCACCAAAATACCAATAACAATGATCATCCCGAACAGGGACAATACATTTATGGTCACATTGAACATTGGGGCAAAAATGAACATTCCCAAAAATGCAATCGGAAGTCCAAAAGCTACCCAAAAGGCCAATCGGGTATTAAGGAAAAGTGACAAAAATATCAGAACCAAAATCATACCCACAATGGCATTTTCTGTCAAGAGCTGGGTACGCTGTGTCAATGTTATTGATCGATCATCGATCACATCGAGTTGAACATTGGTATATTTTTCGTTGAAATCCTTAATGTACTGCCTTACATTCTCGGCAGAACCCATTAAATCTTCTGTATTGGTACTGGTAATTGTAATATTTACCGCCAACTGCTCATTGAAATAGGATGCATTGGGCGTTTCAGAAAACCTGTCCCTGATGGTAGCGACATCTTTCAGTCTTACCGCTCGTCCCGCAGCGTCTCCCCTAACAACAATATTGGAGAGTTCATCTCCGTAATATGATCTATTATTTGCCCGAATAAGGTATTCCTCGGTAACGGTTTTGATATTACCTCCCGTCACTAGGATATTTGCATTGGAAACGGCTTGTGCTACCTCGTTAAAGGATAGGTTATAGGCAAGAAGGCTGTTCTCATCCACTGCAATCTCAATTTCTTCATCTGGATAACCGGATATTGAAATTTGGGATATTCCATCAATTGCCCTTAAATCGTTTTCTATTTGACGTCCTATTTGCTTTAAAGTGGCCAAGGGAATATCCTTACCACTTACAGCAAAGCTTATCGTTGGTCTTACAGGTTCTTGTTTGGCAACAATCAACGGTTCCATTCCAGTGGGGAAAGTAGGCACCCTATCCACTGCATTTTTCACCTCCAGCAGCATAAAGTCAACATTCCTTTCCTTTTCAATCTCCACATTGATGGTACCGCTGTTCTCCCTTGAGGTAGAAGTTACCCGTTCCACACCCTCTAAACCTTTGAGATTATCCTCAATTTTAAGAACAATCCCTTCTTCGATTTCTTGCGGAGAGGCTCCTGGATAGGTAATATTTATCGTGATATTCCGAGCTTCGTTAAGCGGAAAAAAGGATGATTTTAAGGAAAGAATCCCAACAACCCCAAAAACAAAAAATGCCAAAATAAAGACATTTACTG
Source organism: [Muricauda] lutisoli (nom. illeg.) (assembly GCF_017313105.1). Lineage (GTDB taxonomy): Bacteria > Bacteroidota > Bacteroidia > Flavobacteriales > Flavobacteriaceae > Flagellimonas > Flagellimonas lutisoli. Next base: position 100,304 of record NZ_JAFLND010000002.1, read on the forward strand.
CCATGTGGTATTTAATAAAATACGAGATGATTTTTCTCATGGCCGAGGAGGTTAGGATTTACTTTCATCAAATATTTTGACCAACATGCCCGCATAGGCACCGGTCATTGGTTTGGCAACGATCACTTCGCCATCTGGTACGTTTTTGAGCACTACGGTCTTGTCAGTAAAAAATATGGGCTGTACTGCCATTAAATCCAAAATAGAATCCTTTACAACAAAAATTTGATCGTTCTCCAACAGTAAAGACCTGTTAATTTCTATGGCGTCCGTTTCTTCTTTTGCCTCTAAATTGGCTTCAAGATATTGGCCTTCCTTTAAATTATCGCCACTTACCTCGATATATGCAGTTATAGTCTGGGAGTTCTGATCGACCCTTCCATTGACCCGGGCTACCTCACCAACAAAAGTTTGGGTCTTCTCTAAATTGAAAAGCTCCACTTTTTTCCCTACCCTCAAAAAGTCACCATAAGTCTTACTCACGGAAACTTCCAATTCGTACAGTCCCGTGTTGATGAACTCTCCAAGTTTTTGTCCAGACCTGATCAAAGTTCCTTCGGTTACCAAAGCTTCTGTCAATACTCCTGTAAAAGGAGCGGTAATGGTATATTTGGATAGGCGTTGCTCCAAATTCTTCACATTGTAATATGTTGTGATAATCTCTCTACCGGTTATGAAGAATTTTTCCTTTTCGGAATCCATCTTCGGTAGTTCGGGAGTGGTCTTTTCCAAATCAAATCCATTGAGGTATTGCTGCCATTTTGGATATATTTCAGGATAATCCAGTCGCAGATCGGGCATTATGGAAGTAAGCAAGTTGTATAAATTACTCTTGGCCGATTGTACTGTAGCGTAGTATTCGCTGGCATCTATTCTTATAAGCGTTTGACCGGCCGCATACTCTTGTCCTGTACGGAACAATTTACTTCCCGGTCTAAATACACCTTGCACTTCTGAATAAAGTTCTACACGCTTTTTTGCCCTAAGGTTACCATTGGCGGGCACCATGATAGGCACAGTTGTGTTTTTTACCGTATCAACAAAAACGGTCTTTACCACCTTTTGGGAAGGCGGTCTTCTGTTATCCTTACTACCTGCGATCATACCCGCAAAATATAAGGAGGCAAAAATTATGATTCCACCGGCAACTGCCGATATAATAAGCTTTCGCATGCGCTAGTTGGTTTAATCAATGCAAATCTATTCCCTACATTTTTTACAATGGTTAAATATTTCATAAAATGCGTTTTGAACCCGGTCAAATGCAAAAAGGGGACCCCAAACGGCATCCCCAAACCAAACAAACTAAAGTAATAACTAACTACTCGTTTTCGTTTTCGTCCTCGAATTTGGTATCTGCCATCCGAGTACGCTCAAATTGAACATCTTTAAACCTAGGGTTCAGGCTTTTATCATCGGTATCCAAAACCAAAAACTGTTTTGTGCCCATGTTATGAAGAACATTGAAAGAATCGAACTGATTATTTTGAAGTTGCAATATTTCCAAACTTGCCAATTTACCAAACTCCTCAGGTATTTCACCACCTAGGTGATTATTGGACAAAACCAACTCTTTCAACTGAACCAAATTTCCTATTTCTGCTGGTATTTCCCCCTCTAGTCTATTCTCAAAAAGACCCAATGCTTTTAGATTGGAAAGGTTTCCTATAGATTTTGGTATAATACCTTTTAAATTATTACTGGAAAGGTTTAATTCTTCCAGGTTCTCTAATTCTCCAAAAGTTTCGGGGATAGGTCCCGTCAAGAAATTATTGAACATGGAAAAAACCTCTAAATCGTTAAAATTGCCAACACCTGTTGGAATAGCTCCTTTAATCCGGTTCATCTCCAAACGAAAAACCTTAAGCTTTTTAAGCTTTACTATGTCCTTGGGCAATACTCCGGTAATCTGATTGAAAGCAAGATTCAATTCAGTGATATATTTTAAGTCACCAATACTTTCTGGAAGTGTACCATTTAAATTGTTCATGAACAGCGTTAAACCCACTACATGTCCATCTTTGACATCTACCCCCTTCCAAGTATCAATAGGTGCTTCTAAATCCCAAGAAGCGTTCCATTCATCACCATTGGTACTGTTGTACAAATCCACCAAAGCAGATTTCTCTCTGGGGGAAACCTGTCCGCTGGCGAAAGAAACACTAGTGGAAAAAATCAAGCAAAAGAAAAAAATGGCTACTCGAATCATTTATTACTTATTTATTCAGGAAGAATTTACTTACAAAGTAATAAAAATGAGAAACATCCTACAAAAATAATCACTGAATACACACTAATATGTTGTGAATTCGCTAAAAAATGTGGTGAGAAAATAATTTAATCGTTAATCCAGAGCTTCCAGTTTGTGGGACAATTGTTCCCAATCCTCCATTAAAGACTCCAAATCCTTCTTTTTACCCTCATAATTATCAAAAAATTCCGGTTTTGAAATGGTAGCATCGTAGTCCATTAAAAGATTGTGGTCAATATCGGCGATTTCTTTTTCCAATTTGGTAATCTTCTTTTCTACCCCGCTGAGTTTATTTTTCAAGGATTTTTGTTTTTTCTGGGTGTGATAATCATTCTCCTTGGGTTTTTCTTGGTTTTTTTCTTCTTTCTTTTGATCGCCTTTTTCCACGCTTCGGAAATCCTCCATCTTACGTTGCTCCAAATAAAAGTCGATATCTCCCAAGTACTCCTTTATACCTCCGTCCTTAAATTCGTAGACCCTATCGGTCAACCCTTGAAGAAAATCACGGTCGTGAGAAACCAGAATCAATGTTCCCTCAAAATTTTGGAGGGCCTGCTTTAATACATTCTTTGATTTAATGTCCAAGTGGTTGGTAGGCTCATCCATCACGAGCACGTTAAAGGGCTGCAAAAGCATCTTGGCCAGTGCCAAACGGTTTCGTTCCCCTCCGGATAATACTTTCACGTATTTGTCCACATCATCTCCCCTGAACAAAAAAGAGCCCAGAATATCCCTTACGCTACTACGGTTCTTCTCATTGGCGGCATCTATCATGGTATCCAGAATGGTTTTGTTTCCATCCAGATATTCAGCTTGGTTCTGCGCAAAGTAGCCCAATTGTACATTGTGCCCAATCTTTAAATCGCCCTGATAATCCAGTTCCCCTACAATAATCTTGGCAAGGGTTGTTTTTCCTTGTCCATTTTGTCCCACAAAGGCCGTTTTGCTCCCGCGGTCCACCATTAGGTCAATCCCCTCCAATACCTTTTTTGGCCCATAGCTTTTGGAAATACCGTTCAACTCTGCTACCACCTTACCTGGGTTAACGGAAATGGGGAAACGAAGGTTCATCACACTGTTATCCTCTTCATCAACCTCAATACGGTCCATTTTATCCAGTTTTTTGATCAAGGATTGCGCCATGGAGGCTTTGCTCGATTTTGCCCTGAACTTTTCGATGAGTCGTTCGGTCTGCTGAATCTGTTTTTCTTGATTTTTTTGGGCGCTCAATTGCTGTTCCTTGATTTCTTTCCTATGAACCAAGAACTGTGAGTAAGGTTTATTGTAATCGTAAATCCTTCCCAAAGAAATCTCAATGGTGCGATTGGTAACATTGTCCAAAAACATCTTATCGTGGGAAACAATAACAACGGCTCCCGTAAAGTTTCGAAGGAATTGCTCCAACCAAATAATGGATTCGATATCCAAGTGGTTGGTAGGCTCATCCAACAGCAGCACATCGTTATTTTGCAGTAATAGTTTAGCCAATTCTATACGCATCCGCCACCCTCCTGAAAATGTATCGGTGAGCTTATTAAAATCTTCCCGCTTAAAACCTAATCCAAGAAGGACCTTTTCCGTATCGCCTTGGTAATTGTACCCTCCCAATATTTCGTAACGGTGGGTGACATCGTTCAGATCTACCATAAGCTGGTGATAACCATCGCTTTCGTAATCGGTCCGTTCGGCCAATGCCTTATTGATCTCATCTAGCTTGAGCTCCATCTCCTTGATTTCGGAAAAAGCCTGATAGGATTCTTCCAAAACGGTTCTTCCTTCTTCAAAATCAATGTCCTGTTTTAGAAACCCAATTTTAATATTCTTTTCAGTGGCTATAGCACCTTCATCCAAGGGCATTTCTTTGGCCAATAGTTTGAGCATCGTGGATTTCCCTGCTCCGTTCTTCCCAATGAGGCCTACACGATCTCCGCCATTAAGACGAAACGAAATTTCCTCGAACAGATATTCTCCTCCAAAGGCTACGGAAAGATTATGGACATTTAGCATTTTTATGTGACCTTATTTACAAAACTTTAGTTGTCGAATGTATATTTTTGTGCAAAAACCCTGCAAATGTTAAAAAAAGGAACCAAAATGTACAGCATTTTAACAGGAAACTGTCCAAGATGCCATGAAGAGAGCATGTACGAGAACTCCAATCCGTACGCGTTGTCCAAAATTTTCAGCATGAACGAAAGATGCTCCCATTGTGGTTTAAAATACAAGATCGAACCTTCCTTTTTTTACGGTGCAATGTATGTGAGCTACGCCGTAGGTATTGCCTTTGCGGTGGCGGCCTTTGTTATCTCCTTTTTGTTCCTTGGGACTTCGTTACCAACAACTTTTATTGCAATTGTGGGTACTTTGGTAGTATTTATGCCCGTGATCATACGGTTATCCAGAAACATTTGGATCAACTTTTTTGTGAAGTACGACCCTACTGCAGTCGAAAAGCACAAATCAGTTAAGGGCTAATTTGAGTAGTATTTTTTTGTAAATCGTTGTATATCCATTTCTGGGTCCAGTTCCGACTGCTTTTCTATGTAATCGAACAATTGTTTAGAAGCATACGGCCCTATCAACACTCCCCTGGAACCAAATCCGTTCAGCACATAAAGGTTTTCATGTTCTGGGTGCCTGCCCACCAAAGGTCTGCGGTCTGCAACCGTTGGGCGAATACCTGCAACATGATCCACAACCTCAAAATCACATGTTAAAAAAGTCATGAGTTTTTCCAAAAGTTCATTCTTGGACTCCTCGGTGGGTTCGTTGGTCTTATCCTTCCATTTATAAGTGGCCCCTACCAAATACTTATCATTTTTCATGGGAATGGTAAAAACGGAAGATTTGATGACGTTTTCCTCTTTGTAATCGGGGGCATGGATAATGAGCAATTCGCCTTTGGTCCCGTTCAAAGGCAGATATCCGAAGTATGGATTTTGCTTGAGACCATATCCGCAGGCAAAGACTATTTTTTTGGCCGTAATGGATTTATATGATATGCTTTCTTGTGATACGGACAACTCATCAAAATCAAAGGATTCTTCCATTAGGGAATCGGAATTCTTAAGATAGTTTTTGTAGCTTCGAACCAAAGCACCGGTATCTATTCTGCCTGTATATTTGACTTCGCCGAAGCCATGTGGAGCATCAATCACAGGATTTTTGTTCGGTAGAATTTTTGTTGACAGGAAATAATCCAAATCTGGACGGTCGGCCGCCTCAAACCACAGGTTTTGTTCTTCAATTGAGGCAAACTTCCTTAGTACCGGGAGTTCATGATCCAACGTTACCCCTAATTTTTCCTCTAATCCTTTGTAAAACGGCTTGGCTCCAAGTAGCTGTTGTTTTGCTTTCCAAGCCATGGTAAACCGTTTTAAGATCACAGGATTGTACAAACCTCCCGCCACTTGTGACGCTTGCTGTGATTCATCGGTAATCACCCTAAAAGATTTGCCTTCTTTCTCCAATACCTCGCAAATGGAAATTCCCGCTAAACCAAGACCTACTACTAAATAATCCAACATACTGCAAAATTAGACATCTGATTGATCAATCAATCATTCAAACTTTAGTTTAATGAAAAAAAAACGCCACACTAAGTGCGGCGTTTTGCTTTATAGAATTGGAATTATTCTATGGGCTTAATATGCCCACATATCTTGCTCTCTGTCTCTTATGCCTTCTTTGATTCTTTGGGCTTCCAAGAGCTGGAACAATGCATTATCAAAAATGTAGTCGCTTATTTCACGATCTTCGTGAACGTTTTCCTCTTTGTAGATAACAGCATTGAATCGACGTGCGTTCAACAACATATCAAAGGTAATTGGCCTTGACGAGTTACGTTGGTTGTACACCTTGGCATCGTGCAAAATTTGCCTTGCCGCAGGGTACCATACCCAGAACAATTCTACTTTGTTCTGTCCTGGATCTATAGACTCATCATCGATGAAGTTAACATCCGGGGCAACCGGTGCAATGCCCAATAAGCGATACTTAAGCTCACCTTGGCGCTTGTCGAAATACCACATACCTTTTATGCGATACTCCTCAATATCCGCTGCGTTCAGGTCCCTTTTGTTGATAAACTCCGGGGAAACCTGCTCACCAGCATTTACTTGCTCGTATCCTAGGTCCGTGGTATCCACTTTGCTCAAAGTGGCCGAAAGGTCTTCCAACTTTCTCTTTTCAGTAAAGTAGGAGTCTGTATACACCTCGGTAAGGTTTCCATTTTTGATGTTCTTCATCAAAACATGGTACAGCGACCTTCTATCCTTTCCAATACCTATGGTATCGGTCGGGTAATATAGTGGAAAGTTCACTCTTTCGTCAAGATCGATGATTTCCCAAACGGTCTTGGACCAAAGGATATCCCTATCATCCACATAACCGTACTCTAAAGGCTCATCAGCATCTTGCTCTATCTGAGCTTGGGTTTTCTTACCTATATCCTCGGGCAACTTGGCATTTAAAATATTTGCCTGCGCCATGATTGATACCGGCAATATGCCCAACAATCCAATTAATAATGCGTTCTTCCAATTCATGATCACTTGTATACTTTTTATACTTCTTAGTTAGTAAGCTCAACCACTACAGGAGATACTTTTTTCAACTTGTAGCTCTTGTTGTTTGTGATATAAGCTTGGATATCGAATATCTGGACAGACTCTCCTCTACCTGCTCTCTTCAAGACAGATTTAGCTCTGCTATCCAATTTGTTTCCGTTTACAACTACTGTTGGCTGACCTGGAACTTTGAACTTAAACTGACTTACAGCAAGGTTCAAATCAAAGTCAAAGTCTTCCAACATAGCGCTAACAGTGGATATTTCCAGGTTGTTTCTTGGCATTTTCACGCTTCCTGACTCTCCACGAACAGTACCGCTTGGTCTAGGAATATCCTTGATACGGAACTCATTCTTACTAGATACCGGCTTACCATCAGGCAATGTACCTGAAGCTGTAATGGTCACAGACCTACCCGTACCTGGGTTCATAACATAGCTACTTCCACTTCTTCTGCTCAAACCAGGGGCTGATGCAGTCACTTTGTTATCAGGAATACCAGGGATGGAGATGGTCATTGGGTTAGCAACACCACGGTATACCACGTTCATTTTATCTGCAGAAATAACTGCTGCATTAGGCATGGAAATCGTAGCAAAAGTATTGTTCACTTCTACTGGCACTTCTTCACCATCCTGCATAAAAGTCATGGTTCCTTTAATGGTATGATCACCTGGAGTACCGGCACTGATCAACATTTTGATACCACCAGCTTCCAATTCGTAATCCTTACCTTCTGTCAATGGTCTTCCGTCCAAAGTCAATTCAGCTTTTACAGGAGTGGAAGTCTTGTCAGTTTTGCTAACAATGATCTTACCATCATATTTTTCCCCTGAGTAGTATGCTGTTTTAGGAGCATTCAAAGAACTTGCAAAGTTGGTCAAGGATACAGCCTCCGTCAACTCACCTTCCAATAGGGTTTTCAATACCTCTTGCTCGGTAGTTTTGATATCGGCCTGCAACTGGGTCATCTTTGTCAAAGAGGCTACCAATGGAAACCCTTCGTAGTGATAGTTGATCCAGTCTTGACGTGTACCGTCTCTCTTCTCCACCTTACCGTCCTCACCACCAGTGGCAAAACGTGCTTTAACAGCTGATTTCAAAGATTCGAATCCTTCTTCCGGCAAAGCGTTGATAACACCTTCGCGGTAAGTTTCAATCTGCTCCATGAACTTCTTACCTTCTGGGCCCAAATTGTCGCCCTGAAAGAATTTTTGGTCCAAGTAGTCAGACTTGTCCATAACCACATAGTCTTTGTCATCTTCCAAATCTGCGGTCATTTCTTTTTTCAATCCTTCCAAATAACTGTAGTAAGAATCTGAAAGTTGTTTGATCTGCTGAGCATCTTCGTACAGTTCGCCGTACTCTTCTTCGTTTTCGGAAGCTTTGGTTTCCAAGCTTGCAAAAAAGCTTTTATTATTGGCGTCCATGTTTGTGTTGGAAGTCTCTAGCTTTTCGTTCATTAGTCCGAAAGCGGCAAGTACTTCCTTGCTCATATTAAGTGCCAACATCGCGATGAAGATCAAATACATAAGGTTGATCATCTTCTGACGTGGTGTTTGTTTTCCTCCTGCCATGTTTTTCTAATTAGATTTAATAATTAATTTGATTTGGTTTGTTTTCTGTTGATCAAACTCTAATTAGTTTTTTCCTCCCATGGCGGTAAGCATACCTCCGTATACTCCGTTCAAAGATGAAAGGTTAGTGGCCAAAGACTCCATTTGGTCTTTCAGGGCACCAGCATTCTGAACTACTTCTTCGTTGATGGAAGCTTGTCTGCTTGCGCTTTCCAACTGTACTTTGTACAAGCTGTTCAAAGATTCCATTTGAGCTGCAGCGTGAGACAATTCCTCGGAGTACTTTTTAGTGTGCTGAATAGCATCTGTTGTAGGAGTGATATTCTTGGCGGCACCTTCAAAACTCTTAATACTTTCACCCAAGTTGGAGAAAAGCTCGGAATCGATTTTAGCTTCTTTAAGAAGACTATCCAATTTCTTGGAAAGAAGTCCTTCGGCTTCTTGAGCATCCTTAGCTTGTTGTTTTCTGGAAGCATCTGCTTCTCCACCGGCCAATTCCGGGTATACCAAAGACCAATCGAATTCATCATCTACTGGTTCAAATGCAGAGATTGCAAAGATCAATGCTTCAGTAATAAGTCCGATCGCAAGAAGAAGTCCACCCGTCAGTGGTCCAAACTCCCAGTGAAGGATCTTGAACAATGCACCAATAATTACTACCGATGCTCCAAGCCCGTAGGCCATGTTAAACAGCTTTTTTGTTGATTTTGACTGTGCCATAATTCTAGTTTTAATTAAGTTATATAAATAAGTATTTGGTTACTACTCTTACTTGTTATTTATATAATGTTCTCTCGTTGTTTTTTTATAGTCCGCTTCTTCCGTCGGTAGAATCTTCTTCTCCCATATAATCTTGAACCGTTCTGAAACCAATATAGCTTCTAGCGGAATCTTGATATTCATAATCTCTCGTACTCACCTGAAGGAAGTACGCTACATCTTTCCAGGAACCTCCTCGGATCACTTTACGTTGATTGTCCTGTGAACCAATGTTCGGGTTCATGGTGGACAGATATTCGTAAGCACCTGGGTCAAAACTGGAGTTGGTCCATTCGGATACGTTACCAGCCATGTTATACAAGTTGTAATCGTTTGGTTCAAAGGATTTTGCCTCTACAGTATATAAGGCCGCATCGGCTGCATAATCGCCACGTTGCGGTTTAAAGTTGGCCATGAAACATCCTGTGTCGCTGATCACATAAGGACCACCCCAAGGATAAGTACCACCTTCGATTCCTCCTCTGGCGGCATATTCCCATTCTGCTTCAGTTGGCAACCTAAATTGGTTCACGAACTGCTTTCCACGACTTTTTTGATCGTCGTTCTTGAATTTTGTTCTCCAGTTACAGAAAGCTTTTGCCTGCATCCAGTTTACTCCCACTACAGGATAATCGCTGTATGCATCGTGCCAGAAGTAATCGTTGTGCATTGGCTCGTTGTAACTATATTCGAAATCTCGAATCCACACGGTAGTATCCGGATAAATCTCCAGTTCCTCGTGCTTTATAAAATCTTTTCTGCTACCGGACCTAGCACGTGCAGCAGCTTCAATATCCATCCAGCTGTATTTGTATTTCAATTTGGTGACATCTATACTTCTAACACCATTATAACTCTCTTCTTCAGGAAGATAGATGGAATCCATTATCTCAGCATAGTATTCATCCGGGTATTCGGAAGTATCCCATACCAAATCAACATCTTTATTCAATGCCCTACCTTCATATCCGGTATCTCCAAGACCCGCATAGTTGTCGAGCATATACTTGTCATAAACGGATAGTTCCGTAGTGTCGGTATCCTTAAAAGCATACTCACCAATACCTTCATCCTCAGGACTAATACCTAACTCATCGGCCAAAATGGCCAACTTGGTTCTTACAATGGAATCCTTGACCCACTCCACAAACTGTCGGTACTCACTATTAGTGATTTCCGTATCGTCCATATAAAAGGAACGTACGGTAACCGTTCTTGTGGGAGCATTCAATACTTTTGCCTGATCCTCATCGGCTTTACCCATTACAAAGGCGCCTCTGGGAATCAGTTCCATTCCATAGGGTTTTTCTGGATGCCATTTTTTTCCCTTTACCCCAACTAGTTCACCTTTTGACCTTGATTTAGAGCCACAACTGGTAAGCAAAAAAACAAGTGCTATAGATGAAAAGAATAGCTTTCTCATACTTTAGGTTAAATTGTTCGATTCAAGATTTAATAACTGTGATACACAGATTCATTATTCTCAAAACTGATTTTTGAATGAATTATTGTGTAAAAACAATTAATGATCAAAATTTAATTTATTTAGTTCAGGCCTTTTCTATAGGCTTTAAACCACCTTTCGGGAATGTTCTGGTTGCAAGCATCCAAATAGTCCTCTTCGGTGCATGGTAATAACGCCACCGAATTTGTTTTAGTATGTTCAGCTAAAATTGTTGGTACTTCTACCCACCATCTTTCTGTGACATGGCTTTTAAAGAAGATCAATTCCTCCGTGTCCGTGGGTACAGTGAACTTTGTGAAGTCTTCGCTCTTAGAGCTCGGGTATTCTTTTATTCTATAACTCAAGCCCTCTATAAAATACCAAATGATCTGTGCTATCATCTGAAAAGCCTGGTGGGAGTTTTCCCCTTCGTAGATACCAAATAGGGAAACCTTGTCGCTGATGCCTGCATAGCGGGCAATGGCACATATTTCCCTTCCCGTAAAACCATTGGGAGAAAAATTTCGGGTCATGCCCATTTCGCTGGCACGAATTGCCCGTAGATCTAAACTAACAATATCGCTACTGCGCAAAACGGGTTCCGCCAATTCTATATTGGCGGCAATCTCACCCAAACGATAGGCATCAAAAAAAAGACGCTCCATCAAATCCTTTTCTTCCTGGGCGTTGAAATAACTCTGGTATCCTATATTGGAAAAGTTGAAAAGATTATTGGGCTTGTCCGTTATGATCTTGCTCATATAAGAATGTGATGAGATCAGTTCATCGTCCTCACCAAAGTCGAAACGACTATCAATGGAGACCAGGTTCACCATATTCTTTATTTTATCAAAAGCACGGTAGGTAGGAAATGTAATATCCTGAGTAAGCCCTAATACTATAGGTATGATATTTTCTTCGAGAAGCCCTGCAACAATTTCCTTCACTACAAAGTAGGTATCCTCTACAGTATCGCCTTCCTCCACATCCCCTATATCTATGATGGTAGAGTTCCAATTGCCCATCATTAATCGATACAGCTGGATACGAACTTCGTCCAAATCGAGTTTCTCTGGTTTTTTCTCGAAAGCGTTCCTGGATTCCAATACCCCGAAAATGGCAACATCGGCATGGGCGAATACCGGAAGTCCGTCTTTTTCCGTGTGCATGTGGATATTTTTGCCCAATGCTTGTTCTGGCAGCAATTCGGAATGTGCCAATACCTTGTCCTTAACCGGAACCAGAAAATCGAAGGCCATACTATTTCTTAGCTTTTGCTTTTGTCTTGGCTTTTTTCTTTGGTGCTTTCTTTTCCAATAGGGCCTGTGCTTCTTCCAAGGTCACTTTTGTGGCATCCACATCCTTGGAGAGTTCTACCTTGACCCTACCTTTTATTATATTATGTCTTCCCCAACGGGCTTTCTCGATCCTGATTTTTTCTTCAGGCCATTCTTGAACGAGCTTTTCAGCTTCCTTTTTCTTTTTGGCCTCGATCAATTCAGCGATATCCCCATCGGAAAGGTTATCAAAATCATATTTCTTGTTCACATTGATGAACATGCCATCCCATTTAATAAAAGGCCCAAACCTACCTTTACCTTTGGTAACGTCCTTTCCTTCATAGGTGGCGATCGGCGCATCGGCCTTTTGCTTTTCTTTGATCAGTTCAATGGCGCGGTCCATATCCACATCAAAAGCGCTTTCACCCTTGGCGAGGGAAATAAACTTTTTCCCGAACCTTACGTAAGGTCCATAACGACCTACATTGGCCTCTACTTCTTCGCCTTCGTAAACTCCCAATTTTCGTGGAAGCTCAAAAAGTGTCATCGCTTCCTCGAACGTAATGGTTCCAATGGATTGATCGGGCAACAAACTGGCGAACTCGGGTTTTTCCTCATCGTCCACAGTACCTATTTGAACCATCGGTCCAAAACGGCCCAATCTTACGGAAACCTGTCTGCCCGATTTGGGGTCCGTACCCAACACACGTTCTCCGCTGGCACGTTCGGCATTTTCCTCGACCTCCAGCACATTGGGATGGAAATCCTTGTAGAAATTTTTCATCATTTCCTGCCAATCTTCATCACCTGATGCGATTTCATCAAAATCCTCTTCTACTTGCGCGGTGAAATTGTAATCGAGAATTTGCGTGAAGTGTGTCACCAAAAAGTCGTTTACGATCATCCCGATATCCGTTGGAACTATCTTTCCTTTCTCGGAACCTACGGTCTCTGTTAGTTGGCTATCGGATACTTTTCCGTTTTCCAATACCAATTGCGCATATTTGCGCTCGGTTCCCTCAACGGTACCTTTTTCCACGTAGCCCCTATTTTGAATAGTGGATATCGTTGGTGCATAAGTAGATGGCCTACCAATGCCCAACTCTTCCAATTTCTTCACCAAAGAAGCTTCGGTAAATCGGTATGGGGGTCTTGTAAATCTTTCCGTGGCGGAAATATATACGTTTTGCAAAGGGTCCCCAACATTCATGGCCGGCAACATTCCTTCTTGCTCCTCGCCATCTTCGTCATCGGTTCCTTCCAGATATACTTTTAGAAATCCATCAAATTTCACTACCTCCCCGTTTGCAGAGAATTCCTCGTTATGGGTGCTCGCTTTTATTTTTACATTGGTCCGTTCCAACTGGGCATCGCTCATTTGCGAAGCAAGCGTACGTTTCCAAATAAGTTCGTACAACTTAGCTTGGTCGCGCTCCAACTGGGGCGACTGTAGTTTCATATCGGTCGGGCGAATTGCCTCGTGAGCTTCTTGTGCTCCCTTGGACTTGCCCGTAAAGTTCCTGGTTTGACTGTATTCCTTGCCATAATTGTCCAAAATGGCATCTTTTGCAGCTGCAATTGCTTCGTTGGACAGGTTGACACTATCTGTTCTCATATATGTAATAAGCCCTGCCTCGTACAAACGCTGCGCCACTTGCATGGTTCGGCTTACCGAAAAATAAAGCTTTCTGGACGCTTCCTGTTGCAAGGTGGATGTGGTAAATGGTGCTGCCGGTGATTTCTTTGCTGGCTTTTTTGCCAAATCGGAAACCGAAAAATCTGCTCCAATATTTTCTTCAAGAAATTTTTCAGCAGCTTCCTTGGTAGGAAATGTTTTGTTCAGCTTGGCCGCAAAAACATTGCCTCCATCTGTTTTAAATTCCGCTTTTATTCGGAAAGATGCCTCCGGAGTAAAACCTTCAATCTCGCGTTCACGTTCCACGATCAAGCGAACCGCTACGGATTGCACCCTACCTGCGGAAAGTCCCGGTTTAATTTTTTTCCAAAGTACCGGTGATAGTTCATACCCAACCAAACGGTCCAACACTCTGCGTGCCTGTTGCGCGTTGACCAAGTTGTAGTTAATGTCTCTTGGGTTTTCAATCGCCTTTTGGATAGCCGATTTTGTAATGGAGTTGAATACGATTCGTTTGGTCTTGTTTTTGTCCAACCCCAACTCTTCTGCCAAGTGCCAAGATATAGCTTCTCCTTCACGGTCCTCATCACTTGCAAGCCATATGGTTTCCGCTTTTTTGGCCAAATCCTTGAGTTTTTTCACCAAGGCTTTTTTCTCCTTGTCCACCGTATACTTAGGCTTAAAATCGTTCTCCACATCTACGCCTAGCTCCTTTGATGGAAGGTCGGCAATGTGTCCGAAACTGGACTCTACTTGAAATTCTTTTCCTAGAAATCGTTCAATGGTCTTCGCCTTTGCGGGGGACTCTACAATAACTAAATTCTTTGGCATGCACTGGGTTTTGTCTCAACAAAAGTATATTAAAATTTAAACTTCGGCATTTACCAACATTGATTTAGCCCTAAAATCCAAAAAAATCCTGGTTCAAATTCGTAAATCCCATATTAATATGAGTTCGTTGATGACACTGGTTAAAATAATTGTTATTTTTAGAAGTCTAACTCAATAACCCAACTAAAATGACCAACCGCTTTTTGATCATAGCCCTTGCCTTGCTATGTTTCTATCCCTCGAACGCTCAACGCAAAAAGAACAAAAACAATTCACCACAATTTAAGGAGTCCCTTTACAACGGCATGGAATATCGTATGGTGGGGCCACATAGGGGTGGTCGAGCCGGAACTGTGACCGGTGTTGCCAACGACCCTAACCTCTATTATATGGGTACAGCTGGTGGTGGCGTCTGGAAAACCACGGATGCCGGTAATTCATGGGAATGTATTTCCGATGGTTACTTTGGTGGTTCCATAGGGGCCGTTGCCGTTGCCGAATCCGACCCAAACATTATTTATGTAGGCGAAGGAGAACAAACACTTCGAGGAAACGTTTCCTCGGGCAAAGGACTATGGAAAAGTATGGATGCCGGTGAGACCTGGGAATTCATCGGATTGAAAGATTCCGAACACATCGCGCGTATTCGTATCCATCCAAAAAATCCGGACATTGTTTACGTTGCTGCCATTGGAAACCTCTGGAAACCCAATGAGACCCGTGGTGTTTTCCGTTCCACTGATGGAGGAAAAAATTGGGAAAAGATTCTTTATATAAGTGATAAGGCAGGTGCAGGCGACTTGATTATGGACCCCAACAATAGCAGAATTCTTTATGCTGCTACGTGGCAGATGAAACGTAACGGGTACCGTATGGATAGCGGAGGACCTGACAGCAAAATGTTCAAAAGCACCGACGGAGGTGATACATGGACCGACATATCGGAACATTCTGGATTACCTGGCTTTCCATGGGGAATAGTCGGCATTACCGTATCTCCTTTGGACTCCGATAGGGTATTCGCTATTATCGAAGCTGAAAATGGTGGTGTTTTCCGTTCTGATGATGCAGGAGAAACCTGGAAAAAAGTGAATGAAAACCGAGGACTAAGACAAAGGGCTTGGTACTACAGCAGAATATATGCCGACACCCAAAATATAGACAAGGTCTGGGTTATGAACGTAAGCTATGGCGTTTCCACAGATGGTGGAAATACCTTTACATTAAAGAATGCCCCACATGGTGATCACCACGATCTTTGGATAGATCCGAACAACAATCAAAGAATGATCATTGCCGATGATGGTGGAGCACAAATCTCCAATGACGGAGGAAATAACTGGACCACCTATTATAACCAACCTACTGCACAGTTTTACCGAGTTGCAACAGATAGCATTTTCCCATATAGAATTTATGGAGCGCAGCAAGACAACACAGCACTTCGAATCTCTCACCGTTCTTCAGGTTCTGCCATCACTCAAGATGATTGGGAACCTACCGCAGGGGGAGAAAGTGCGCACTTGGCGCCAGACCCTAAAAACAACCAACTGGTATACGGAGGAACTTACAAAGGTTATATGAACCGTTTGGACCATACCACAGGGCAGACCATTTCAACCAACATCTGGCCCGACAATCCCGCAGGTTCTGGAGCAGAGGTAATGAAATACCGTTTTAATTGGAACTATCCATTGACGTTTAGCAGGCACGACTCCAACGTGCTTTTTGCAGGATCCAACTATTTGCATGCCACTACCGATGGAGGACAATCCTGGAAAACCATTTCCCCAGAATTGGCAAGAGGTATCCCTGAGACCATAGAATCATCGGGCGGGCCCATTACGCAGGACAACACCGGGGCAGAATTCTATTCCAATGTTTTTGTCATCACGGAATCCAGCTTGGAAAAAGGAGTGATTTGGACCGGTAGCGATGATGGATTGATCCATGTAACCCGCGACAATGGCACAACATGGGAAAATGTAACACCACCAGCTTCAATGTCACCAAAACTGAACATGATCAACTCAATTGATGCTAGTCCATTTGAACCAGGAACGGTATACGTTGCCGCCACTTCCTATAAGTTCGGTGATTACACTCCCTATTTGTACAAAACGGAGGATTACGGAAAAACATGGAAATTGATCACAGATGGCATCAAAGAAAATTATTACACACGTGTTATCCGTTCCGATAAGGTTCGTGAAGGCTTATTGTATGCAGGAACAGAATGGGGCATGTATATTTCTTTTGATGATGGGGAGCATTGGACTCCCTTCCAGTTGAACTTACCCATTACCGCAATCCGTGACCTTCATGTAAGGGACAATGATTTGATCGTAGCCACCCATGGAAGAAGTTTTTGGATGATAGACGATCTAACTCCGCTCCATCAACTATCCGAAGAAGTGGCCAACAGTGATTTTTATCTGTACAAACCGGATATGGCCTATAGAATGCACCAAGACCGATCTTGGCAAGAACCCAACACCAAATTGGTTGGTGAAAACCATCCTAATGGGGCCATCATCAACTATTACCTGAAAACTTTAAAGGAAACCGATACCGTCACCATGGAAATTTTGGAAACGGATGGCAGCGTGATCCAAACCTTTTCCAATCATGCAAAACCCGATAGATTGGACCCTACCTCAACACAAAAATTGGAAGTAACCGAAGGAGGAAACCGATTTATCTGGAACATGAGGTATCCTGGCTACCAAGAATTCGAAGGAATGGTGTTTTACTCATCACCGAACATTGGTCCTAAGGCCGTGCCTGGTAATTATAAAGCAAGACTTACGGTGAACGGAAACTCCATGGAGCAAATGTTCACCATTGTAAAAGACCCAAGGATTTCCCTAACCCAAAAAGATTTTCAGGATCAGTTTGACTTTGTCATGAAAGTACGCGACCAAGTATCCCGTGCCAACAATGCCATCATCAACATTAGGAACATTAAAAAGGATTTGGCCTATTTAAAGGAGAAAACAAAGGACAATCCTGAAATCCAAAAAATGGCCAAGGATTTTGAAGAACAACTTTCCGTTATCGAAAACAACATCCACATGACCAAAAACCAAAGCAGACAAGATCCTTTGAACTATGGTATTCGAATCAATAACAGAATGGCATTTTTGATGGTCGACTCGCAACGTGGTGACCAAAAACCTACCCAACAAGCCCAGGAGTTTTTTGTAGAGATCACCAAAGAATTGGACAAAGAAATCAATGATCTTAATACTTTAGTGGAAAAGCAAGCCACCTTGATCAACCAAAAGGTGGAACAAAACCAAATCAAATTGATTTCCACTCCATAATAAAATATCCATTTTTTAAAAAGCGCCCTCCAAAAAGGGCGCTTTTTGTTTTATCAAAATCATACATCCATGGAAATGCCCACGGCATCCTTGTAAATAAAATATATTGGGATTTTACTGAACATGGCCGTGAACAAAACTCCTATCAAACATAGGATGACACCCAGTTGTGATACCAATCCTGCAACCAATACCAACAAAAATATCATTAACCAGTTTTTATTGCCCAAAGCAAAACCCGCTTTAACAATTTCCAAGGCCGAGAGTTCCTTATCAAAGGCAAAAAATGCCGGAAACAGGGACATGGGAACCATCAAATAGATAATTCCAAGACCACATGCCAGTAGCCCCAACAATGATAGTCCTATCATTATCAACGAAAGAATCAATGCCTTGATCAAATATGCTTTGGTAAAAAAATAGAAGTAATCGTCTTTTCCGGATTCATTAAGATCATATTTTCTGCAAATCCTTAAAAAAGCTGCGTTCAAACAAATTCCAATGGTCATAACACCAATAGAAGATATGGGCGCAATCAAGCTCATTATACCTGCAAAAGCAGGCGGCAACTCGTGTTGGTCAAACGTATTGGGGTCGCTTATGCCCATGGCTATCATGGGCAAGTAAATCAACAGGTAAAAAGGCAAAATGCTTACAAAAGTCAATACAAGCGTAATAAATCCCTGTAACCATACTTTTTTAAAAAGCTCCACGGAATTATTGAACACAGTTCCGAACTCTACTGGTGGACTTTGGTTGATTCTATCCGAAATATTGGTGAAATTCATCTTTCAAATTGGTTATGTTTTAAGCTTGAAGGTAACACTAACAGGGGATATCGCAATATATTATTAAAAAATACTGCCATATTGTCACTAAAATGTAATAAGCACTATCTTTGCATCCCATTGAAACATTTATGATAGAGGAAAAGAGCGTGGAAAAAATAATAGACGAAAGCCAACAGGGAAGTACCTTGTCGCTAGAAAATAAGGAAAACAACGGCAGAAAACTGTACATAGAAAGTTATGGCTGCCAAATGAATTTTTCCGATAGCGAAATTGTAGCATCCATTTTGGCCAAGGAAGGTTTCAATACCACCCAAAACCTGGAAGATGCCGATTTGGTTTTGGTAAATACCTGTTCCATTCGGGAAAAGGCCGAACAAACCGTTCGCAAGCGTTTGGAAAAGTTCAATGCGGTAAAAAGAACCAAGCCCGATATGAAAGTTGGAGTTTTGGGCTGTATGGCCGAACGCCTGAAGAGCAAGTTCTTGGAAGAGGAAAAAATCGTGGACATGGTAGTAGGACCAGACGCCTACAAAGACCTGCCCAATCTTATCCAAGAAATCGATGAAGGTAGAAATGCCGTTAATGTTATCCTCTCCAAGGATGAGACCTATGGTGATGTTGCACCGGTCCGATTGAACACCAACGGAGTTTCCGCTTTTGTGTCCATTACACGTGGATGCGACAACATGTGCACTTTCTGCGTAGTCCCTTTTACCAGAGGAAGAGAACGAAGCCGTGACCCACGATCCATTTTGGAAGAAGTGAACGACCTTTGGGAAAAAGGATTCAAGGAAATCACCCTTTTGGGTCAAAATGTGGACAGCTACCTTTGGTATGGCGGTGGGTTGAAGAAGGATTTTGACAAGGCCACAGATATGCAAAAAGCCACTTCGGTGAACTTTGCCGGACTATTGGAGCTTGTGGCACAGGCACAACCAAAGATGCGTATCCGTTTTTCCACATCCAACCCTCAAGACATGACTTTGGATGTAATCGAGGCCATGGCCAAATACCAAAACATTTGCAAATATATCCACCTTCCCGTGCAAAGCGGGAGCAATCGGATTTTAAAAGCGATGAACCGCTTGCATACGCGCGAGGAATATTTTGAGTTAATCGATAACATCAAAAAAATAATTCCCGATTGTGCCATCAGTCAGGATATGATAACAGGATTCCCCACGGAAACGGAAGAAGACCATCAGGACACCTTAAGTTTGATGGAATACGTGAAATATGATTTCGGTTTTATGTTCGCCTATTCCGAAAGACCCGGAACATTGGCCGAGCGCAAAATGGAGGACGACATTCCTGAAGCCATCAAGAAAAGACGTCTTACTGAAATCATTGAGCTACAGCAAGAGCATAGCCATTATCGCACCCAACAGCATTTGGGGAAAATCGAAGAAGTCCTAATCGAGGGAACTTCCAAAAAATCAGATGCCCACTGGATGGGCCGAAATTCGCAGAATACTGTTGTGGTTTTTCCAAAGGAAAATTACAAAGTGGGCGATTTTGTGAACGTAAAAATCAACGAATGCACCTCGGCCACTCTTATTGGAGAAGCCATTGAATATTCAAAGAACAATTAATATATGGAGAGTGTTCAATCCATAAAACAACGGTTCGAGCTCATTGGAAACGATGTAAAGCTCAATCGCGCCATAGAAAAAGCCATACAAGTAGCACCCACCGATATTTCGGTATTGGTAACGGGTGAAAGTGGTGTGGGCAAGGAATCCATTCCTAAGATCATACACTCACTCTCCCACCGAAAGCATGCCAAATACATTGCGGTAAACTGCGGGGCCATCCCCGAGGGAACCATTGATAGTGAGCTGTTCGGACACGAAAAAGGAGCCTTTACAGGAGCCACCCAAACCCGCAGCGGCTATTTCGAAGTAGCGGATGGTGGTACCATTTTCTTGGATGAGGTAGGTGAACTTCCATTGACCACTCAAGTTCGATTGCTGCGTGTATTGGAAAATGGGGAGTTCCTTAAAGTAGGGTCTTCACAGGTACAAAAAACAGATGTGAGGATTGTGGCCGCAACCAACATCAACATGTTTGAGGCCATCAAAAAGGAAAAGTTCAGGGAAGATCTGTACTATCGGTTGAGTACGGTAGAGATCCATTTACCCCCTCTTAGAGATAGAAGGGAAGACATTCACCTATTGTTCAGAAAATTCGCTTCGGATTTTGGACAGAAATATAAGATGCCCACTATCCGTTTAGAGGATGATGCGGTCAATTTACTTTTAAAATACCGTTGGCCAGGGAATATTAGACAGCTCCGAAACATAGCGGAACAAATTTCGGTGTTGGAAGAAAATAGAAGTATTTCGGCTGCAACCCTGAGCAGTTATTTACCGGATGCAAGCAGCTCCAATCTACCTGCTGTGATTGAGCAATCTAGGAAAGAAGGCGACTTCAGCAACGAACGGGAAATTTTATACAAGGTTCTTTTTGATATGAAAGGCGACTTGAACGACCTTAAAAAATTGACCTTGGAACTTTTAAAGGACAACGACTCCAATAAAGTCCAACGCGAAAATGAAGGTTTGATCCGTAAAATCTACGGAAACCAACAACAAGAGGAAGATATAGAGCATGAGGAAACCCCTGCTGAGTTACTGCATCTCCCGGAACCTGTCGTAGAAGCATCAGCGCCTACACCATCACAACAACCTCCGGAAGACAGGTATCATTTCGCAGAGGAAATTGAAGAGGAAGAAACCCTATCTTTACAAGAAAAGGAAATCGAGTTGATCAAAAAATCGTTGGAGCGCAACAAGGGAAAACGAAAAGCGGCCGCCGCCGAACTCGGCATTTCGGAAAGAACGCTCTACAGAAAAATAAAGCAGTACGATCTTTGATCAAAATCAAAAGTTTGAATTGAAAACAATGATGAAAAAAAGCGGAATAAAGATTGGATTGCTCGGACTCGTGCTGTTCCTACAAAGTTGTGGGGCCTATAACTTTTCTGGTGCGGATATTGGGACCGCCGAGAGTTTCCAGGTCAACTTTTTCCAGAATTATGCGGACCAAACTCCAGGATCCACCATTGTTCCAGGATTGGGAAGGGATTTCACCTTGGCGTTGCAGGATATGATCAACAACCTTACCAGTTTATCCCTTACAGGAAGTAACGGTGATTTGATCTATGAAGGAGAAATAGTGGAATACAAAGTAGTACCCATGACGGCAACGGCCGATCAGCGTACTGCTCAAAACCGACTTACCATGAGCGTGAATGTTCGGTTTTACAATACCACAAAGGAAGATGCAGATTTTGAAAAACGGTTTTCTTTCTTTTATGATTTTGATGCGGCAGCGTCGTTGCCATCCATTCAGGCCGCCGCACACGAGGAAATATTTGAACGACTCACCCAGGACATTTTCAATGCTTCTCTGGGAAATTGGTAGTAGTATTATGAACGTTTCAGATTTCATACATATTCTTCAAAACTCAAATACCATCCTATCTCCCAATCAAACCAGGGAATTGGAAGGCATTATTGAGGAATACCCCTATTTTCAGGCCGCTCGTGCCCTGCATTTAAAAGGACTTAAAAATCTGGACAGCTATAAGTACAACAGTGCTTTAAAGATAACCGCTGCCCACACGGCGGATAGGGACGTTCTTTTTGATTACATTACCTCAAAAGAATTTATCCAGAACAATATTGCGGATACCATTGCAGGCAGGGGATCTAAACTGGAAGACCAAGAAGCCGTTTCCGAAGAAATTCAGCCGAACCCGAATGCAGCAAGTATGCTTTCGGAATCCAACGAACCTGCACTACCTCAGAATTTAAACGATGCCGAACAAATTCTCAATCCAGAACTTTTCGAATCGCGAACACCGGAAAAGGAAACAGAGAAAGAAACGGAAGACATAAAAGAATCGGAAACCGATCTAAACCTTGGCAAGCCGCTTCCGTTCACCAAAAAGGAAAAGCATTCCTTTACCGAATGGCTCCAATTGACCTCCCATAACGAAGAACCCGAGAACAACCAAGAATCGGAAGCCTTAGAGGAGCTGGAGCGGAAGAAAAAATTCGAACTTTTGGACAAGTTCATCGAGAACAACCCCAAGATAGTTCCAAAGGAAACCAACCCAAAAGTCAATATAAAAGAGTCTACCAAAATCGACAAAAACGAGTTGATGACCGAGACTTTGGCCAAGGTTTATTTGGAGCAGAAAAAGTATAAAAAAGCCATTCAAGCGTTTAAAATATTGAGTTTGAAATATCCAGAAAAAAGTGGTTTCTTTGCAGACCAAATTCAGGCGGTGAAGAAGCTGCAGAAAGAAAAAGATAAGAAATGAGCACGTTTACAATTTTTTTGGTACTGATAATTATCGTGTGCCTTTTGTTGGTCTTGGTCATTATGGTCCAAAATCCAAAAGGAGGTGGTTTATCCTCATCCTTCGGGGGAAGTGGAAACCAAGTTGTTGGTGGCGTAAAGAAGACGGGGGACTTTTTGGACAAGAGTACTTGGACCCTTGCAACCCTTTTGATTGTTTTGATATTGCTTTCCAATGTTTCCCTAAAAGGAAACTATAGCCAAGCAGATTCCAAACTACTTCAAGGTGACGATACAGAAGTACCTGAAACGGTTCCAGAGGAAGTACCGGAACAACTTCCACCAGCCGACACTACAAGTCCAGTAGATACTATTGGATAATAAAAAGTGACAAAGCATAGAAAAATGCCAGCTTGAAATGACAAGCTGGCATTTTTGTTTTCCAGAATGTCAGTTTTTGTCCATTGGCACAATTTCTGTCTCTTAGATTCAAGAATTTTTAAAACAAACACCTAAAAATTAAAAATATGGCTAAAGTAAATATCAAACCATTGGCAGACAGGGTTTTGATCGAGCCGCTACAGGCCGAGACCAAAACTGCCTCCGGTATCATCATTCCGGACAACGCAAAAGAAAAACCACAAAAGGGAACTGTTGTGGCCGTTGGACCTGGAACCAAGGACGAAAAAATCACCGTAAAAGTTGGTGATACCGTTCTTTATGGAAAATATGCCGGTACCGAACTTAAATTCGATGGTACCGACTATTTGATGATGCGCGAAAGCGATATTTTGGCAATAGTGTAACCAATATGTCATTCCCGCAAAAGCGGGAATCCATCAAAAACTTAAAAGTATAACCAAAAGATTCCTGCCTCCGCAGGAATGACAAAACGAGAAAACAAAATGGCAAAAGATATTAAGTTTGATATAGATGCACGTGACGGTCTGAAAAGAGGCGTTGATAAATTGGCCGAGGCCGTTAAGGTAACCTTGGGCCCAAAAGGTAGAAACGTAATCATCAGCAAGTCCTTTGGAGCACCACAAGTAACCAAAGATGGTGTATCTGTTGCAAAAGAAATTGAATTGGAAGACGCCCTTGAAGATATGGGTGCACAAATGGTGAAGGAAGTTGCTTCAAAAACCAACGACCAAGCAGGTGACGGTACCACTACCGCAACTGTTTTGGCCCAAGCCATCGTAAAAGAAGGTCTTAAAAACGTTGCCGCAGGGGCAAATCCCATGGATTTGAAACGCGGAATCGACAAAGCCGTAGAAGCTTTGGTGGCAGACTTGGAAAAACAGACCAAGGAAGTTGGTAACGACTCTGACAAAATCAAGCAAGTAGCTTCCATATCCGCGAACAACGATCAAACCATTGGCGATCTTATCGCAAAAGCATTTGATAAAGTTGGAAAAGAGGGGGTTATCACCGTAGAAGAAGCAAAAGGTACGGATACTTACGTTGACGTGGTTGAAGGTATGCAATTTGACAGAGGGTACCTTTCTCCTTACTTCGTGACCGACACCGATAAAATGATCGCTGATTTGGAGAACCCTTACATTCTTCTTTTTGACAAGAAAATCTCCAATCTACAGGAAATCCTTCCTATCCTTGAGCCAGTAGCACAATCAGGAAGACCTCTTTTGATCATTGCCGAAGACGTGGAAGGACAAGCCCTTGCCACATTGGTAGTGAACAAATTGAGAGGTGGCCTTAAGATTGCCGCTGTAAAAGCTCCAGGTTTTGGCGATAGAAGAAAAGCCATGTTGGAAGACATCGCAATCCTTACAGGTGGTACCGTAATCTCCGAAGAAAGAGGATTCTCATTGGAAAATGCTTCTTTGGATATGTTGGGTACTGCTGAGACCGTGACAATTGACAAGGATAATACTACCATTGTCAACGGTAACGGAAATGCAGATGACATTAAAGCTAGAGTAAGCCAGATCAAAGCTCAAATCGAGACCACAACATCTGATTACGATAAAGAAAAACTTCAGGAACGTTTGGCCAAATTGGCCGGTGGTGTTGCCGTACTCTACGTAGGTGCTGCTTCCGAAGTGGAAATGAAAGAGAAGAAAGACCGTGTGGATGATGCCTTGCACGCAACCCGTGCTGCTGTTGAAGAAGGTATTGTTGCAGGTGGAGGTGTTGCCTTGGTAAGAGCCAAAAAAGTTCTTGAGAAATTGGCAACCGACTCATTGGATGAAACTACAGGTGTACAAATCGTGGCCAAAGCCATTGAAGCTCCTTTGCGTACTATCGTAGAGAATGCAGGTGGCGAAGGTTCCGTAGTGATTGCCAAAGTACTTGAAGGTAAAAAAGACTTCGGTTACGATGCCAAGTCCGATCAATATGTGGACATGCTTAAAACTGGAATCATCGATCCTAAAAAAGTGACCCGTATTGCTTTGGAAAACGCTGCTTCTGTATCAGGAATGATCTTGACCACAGAGTGTGCATTGACCGATATCAAGGAAGATGCCCCAGCTATGCCTCCAATGGGAGGTGGCGGTGGAATGCCAGGCATGATGTAATAAAAAATCTTATTCGGATTTAAATAGGAACGCCCCGATGCAAATCGGGGCGTTTTCTTTTCTTATCAGTTGCATGGTTCCGCTCAGAGAACCGATGTCCAAGTTACTTCTTCTTTCCAGTAGCTTGGGCAGTCTTCTTGGCAACAGGCTTTACAGCTTTTGCAGGAGATGACTTTCCGTTTGACTTTGCTTGTTTCATCAGTCAACAATTTAAAAACTGAAGTAAATGTATTTCAGATTTGAATCCGTAGATTTTATTTGGCTAAATATTAACTAAAATAAAAATCAATCAATAGTACCGACCACACTTCCACAGGTGAGCATGGCATCTCCATAATACGGATTTCGTATTTCTTCTTCGAGGCTGAGCCAATTGGCCCCCTTATCATTATTTGCCATAGGGCAGTGCTGCACATAAAGTTTTGTATTCAAACTTTGCATTTGTTGCCCTATTTGAATCATATTCTGGGAAAGGAGAACAAATCCATCGCGTTGGCCATCCAGATCCTCTTTTGAAGCCATATCCGTGAGTTGTTCCGCTAATTTGGACATATGGGTCTTTCCCATATCATCCATTTGCATATCAATTATTTCTGAAGCCATTCCAGCTCCTTTTTTTGCCAATGTTTGCGTTTGCTCCCGATTTGATGTCACCAAAGCATCCTTCAAGTCCAAATATACTTCCAACAAATCAGCAAACTCGTCCTGTACTTCTTGAGAGAACTCCATTTTCATGGTACCGCCCATGCTTGAATGACCTTCATGACCCATTTGCATTTCTTCTCCCTCTTGGTTCATCATGGATTTCTTTCCTTGCAATTGGGCTGCCGCATCTACCGTAAAAGTACCTTTCGCAACTACTAAATCTCCAGATTTCAACCCGGAATTGACCACATAACTTCCATTTCTTAAGTTACCAAGCTGCACTTCACGCATTTCAAAAATGGAGTTGTTGGCATCTGGTTGCACATAGACCAAGGAGCGTTTTCCAGTCCATAAAACAGCACTTTCGGGAATGGTCAACGATTCATCCTGAGCATTTGAAACCTCAACTTCCGCTTGCACGAACATGCCAGGTTTAAGCAAACCTTTTTTATTGTCAAGCTCTGCACGCACCTCCAAAGTTCTTGTATCCTTATTCAGTGTAGGAGCAACAAAGGAAACCTGTGCTGAAAATGTTTCATTGGGATACGATGTTGTCGTTACGTTCAGCATCTGCCCTTCGTTAAACAAGCTTAATTGGTTTTCATAAGCATCAAAAATGGCCCAAACGGAATTTAAATTGGCAACTTTCACCAATGGTGAACCGGTTTTTATATAATCGCCTTCCTCCACCATAATCTCGGAAACCACCCCTCCGACATTAGCGTATATTGGAAAGTTTTCCTGTACCTTTCCCGAACTCTCGATTTGGTCGATCTGGGCATCGGTCAACTTCCACAATTTTAATTTGTTGCGGACTGCTTTGTACAATTGGGGCTGGGACTGCCTTAAATTGGCTGCCGTTAGCAATTCTTGTTGTGCAGAAACCAAGGATGGTGCATAAATAGTGGCCAACTTTTGACCTTTTTTGACCTCTTCTCCTTCAAAATTGACAAAAATGTTTTCTATTCTACCATCAAAATAGGCTGATTGTACCGCATCCGATTTCTGATTGACCGTAACTTTACCAGAAAGCTTGATACTTTCTTCACCGCCAGCAGCAGCACCTACCTGAACTGTCTCTACCCCTGCCAACACCATGGCATTCTCGGACATTTTAATTTGATTGGCCATGAGTCCTTCCTCTGCACTATCCGCTGGAATCAGGTCCATTCCACAAATTGGGCAAGAGCCTGGCTCTGGTTGCATGATCTGTGGGTGCATGGAACAGGTCCACATTTCGCCCGAAGCTATTTCTGCGCTGTGATCATGCTCTGTTTCATTGGTGGCATTGGAGCTGCCCCCAAATATGAGATAACCGATCAATAATCCGACCACTACGGCAATTCCAATGTATATGATGTTTTCCTTTTTCATAACGCTATTTTTTTCGTTTAACAACTTTCCTCACCGTTGGCGACGAGGTAAACCAAAGTAAAAATCCGCTCAACACGGTGATCAGCCCCAAAAGCGAAAAGGCCCGGAGCACGGTGGTATTAAAATCATCCCTACTTTCATAATCCATTGTATGGGTCATCCAAAGAAAATCGAACCACCGCCAGTCACGGTGCCTTACGGTTTGAAACGAACCATCGGCGACCGATACGTAGGCCTTGATATTTTCAGGAGAATCGTAGGTGATCACATAGGCGGGCAATTTCCTTTCCCGATACTCGTGATGCTTATCGGTCTCATCAATAACCTCTACTCCCTTTACCTTTAATTCAGGTGACATTTCTCGCTCTGCCACGGCCAATGCCTCTTCTTCGGAAATCCCCTCTTTATGGCCTCCTGTTTTGGCATCCACCAAATATTCGTTGTTGATCCAGTAATAAGGCTTCCCCGCAATTTCCTTTAAGCTCAACGAACTGATCTTAACGGGCAAATTAATTTGGGAAAACCCGATAAGCCCATCAAAAGCAGCGGGTTCATGATCCATGTTTCTAAAATGATCTCCATGGATCTCATCAATATCGGTCCAGCTAAAATATAATCCACTGGCTGTCCACATGATGAATTGTATGCCCAAAAATATTCCCAAATACCTATGGGCCTTTCTAATTTTAACCGCTGTTGTCCGTTTTACCATGTTTTTTTAGTCGATTGATTTAGTTCGTAATCTTAATGCATTGGCTATTACCGATACCGAGCTAAAGCTCATGGCCAAGGCAGCGATCATAGGTGAGAGCAAAATCCCAAAGAAGGGATAAAGCACTCCAGCTGCAACTGGAACACCGATGGTATTGTATATCAATGCAAAAAATAGGTTTTGTTTTATGTTTTTCATGACGGCCTCACTGAGGTTACGTGCTTTTACAATTCCATGAAGGTCTCCTTTTACCAAAGTGATCATGGCGCTTTCAATGGCCACATCGGTTCCAGTTCCCATGGCAATACCCAGGTCGCTTTTGGCCAATGCGGGAGCATCGTTTATTCCATCCCCTGCCATGGCAACTACTTTGCCTTCACCTTGCAAGCGCTCTACCTCTTTCATTTTGTCCTCAGGCAGGGTCTCCGCTTTAAAATCGTCCAGATGCAGTTCGCTGGCAACAGCTCGTGCCGTGGTCGAATTATCTCCCGTGAGCATGATTACCGCGATACCTTTATCCTGTATCGCTTTGATCGCCTTACCACTGGTCTCCTTGATTTTATCTCCAATGGCCACAAAACCATGACAGTTGCCATCAATGGCCAGGTAAGAAACCGTTTTTCCCTCTTTTTGCGCCTTGTTCACCTTTTCCTTCATCTGATCGGAAACCTCCACTTTGGCCCTTTCCATCAACTTGATGTTCCCCAAGAGAATTTTAGAATCCTTGACCTTGCCTTCAACACCCATACCTGTAACGGCATTGAAAGCCTCTGTTTTTAGGATTTGAATATTTTTTTCCTTACCATACTTTACAGTGGCCTGAGCCAAGGGATGTTCGCTATTGGCATTTACCGATACCAGGTATTGCAGTAAATCTTCTTTTGAATACTCATCAGAAAAGGTTTCCAAATGGTCAAAAGTGGGCTTACCTTCGGTAATAGTACCTGTTTTATCAATGATCAAGGTATCCACATCGGCCATTTTCTCCAGAGCTTCCGCGTTTTTGATCAGCACACCATTTTGGGCACCTTTTCCAACCCCTACCATCACGGACATGGGTGTCGCCAAACCAAGTGCACAGGGACAGGCTATGATCAGAACCGCGATGGCATTGATCAAGGCGTAAACATAGGTTGGCTGAGGACCCCAAATGGCCCAAACAGCAAAGGTCAAGATGGAAACGATGACCACCGTTGGCACAAAATAGGCCGATACCTTATCCGCCAAATTCTGAATAGGTGCTCGGCTTCGACTGGCTTCGTTTACCATAGTGATGATTTGCGAGAGCAGGGTATCGCTACCTACTTTTTCGGCCTTCATCAAAAATGTTTGATTCCCATTAATGGTACCGCTACTTACTGTATCTTCAACCCCTTTTTCAACAGGAATGGGCTCTCCCGTAATCATGGATTCATCCACGGAGGTTTCTCCCTCGGTAATGACTCCATCCACAGGGATTTTTTCCCCAGGTTTTACACGGAGGATATCATTCTTTTCAATATCATCAATACTTATCTCTACTTCTTCACCATCTACCACCTTAATAGCTTTATTGGGAGCCAATTTCAACAATTCCTTTACGGCATTATTGGTTTTGCTGTGCGCCCTTGCTTCCAGCAATTGTCCCAAAAGCACCAAGGTCAGGATTACGGTCGCCGCCTCAAAATAGACATGTACCGCCCCGGATTCACCTTTAAATTGATCAGGGAAGAATCCTGGAAACAATAATCCCAACACACTGAACACAAATGCAACCCCGGCTCCAATACCAATCAATGTAAACATGTTCAAATTCCATGTTTTGATGCTTCGGTAAGCTCTTTCAAAAAACATCCAAGTAGCATAAAAAACCACAGGGATCGATAACCCAAACTGCACCCAATTCCAATATTTTGGAGCCATTACATCATGCAATGGATTGTTGGTCAACATATCGCTCATGGCAATAAGAAAGATGGGCAACGTAAAAGCTACCGCCAACCAAAATTTCTTGAGCAGTTTTTTATATGTTTTTTCCTCCGCACTGGCTTCTGGTTCTTTGGGCACCAAATCCATTCCACAAATAGGGCATGAACCTGGGCCATCCTCCACAACTTCCGGGTGCATGGGGCATGTCCATTGCTGTTTGGAGCTTGCAGCGGTATTTTGTTCCTCTATCAAATCCATTCCACAAACCGGACAGTCGCCAGGCTTGTCATATGTTTTATCCCCCTCGCATTGCATAGGGCAATAAAAGGTGCCGTTCCCGTTGGAAACGGGCTTTTTCTCTTTCTTCTTCGGTTTATGATGGTGTCCTCCGTTCTCATGAATAGTGTATCCGCCCCCATCACTTTCCAGAGCTTCTTCAAACCTTTTGATAGGAATATGTTCCTCCATTTGGATCACGGCCTCGGCTTTTTCCAGGCTTACCTCGACAGCATTGACCCCTTCCACTTTGGAAAGCGTTTCCTCTACATGATTTCTACAGCCATTACAGCTCATTCCGTGTATGTGATAGGTATGTTTCATCTTGTTTATTTTTTACTCAAAACTAGCTGAAAACCAGTTGGAAGCTTTTTACAATTCTGGATGTCCTTTATACAATTTCATCCAAAGGCTTCCGATTCCAATCTTGTACTTTTCGATATTCGCTCATGGACATTCCCGTTATCGATTTAAATTGTTTGGCCAAATGGCTGCTGCTTTTATAATTCAAATCGTAAGCGATTTCCGAAAATGTTTTGTTATCCATCTGGATTTCTTCTTTTACCCTTTCAATTTTTAAAAGGATGAAATACTTTTCGATGGTAAGTCCTTCTTTAGCACTGAACATCTTACTGAGTGCCGAATAATCTTTGTTTATTTTTCCTGATAGGTATGTCGAGAGATTCTGGCGCAAATCATCGGTCAAAGCATTGATCAAGTGTTTTTTAATATCAGTTATATAACTATCATTTACATCCTCGATCAATTCAAAACCATTTTTGACCAAAATCTCCCGAATACGCTCGATTTGTTCTTGGGCCCCATCAGAAAATTGGACTTCTCCCAAGTCCATATGTACCACCTCAATGCCAGCATTCCGAAACTCTTGTTTCAAAACACCTTTACACCTGTCGCAAACCATATTTTTTACTTTGATGCGCATCGCCGGTACAATTCTTACTTTAATTAATTGTGGGTATGTCCGTCTGCCATATGTTCCTCGTTCAATACATAGGTCATCCCGCAAACTGGGCATTTACCCTCTTCATCGCTTCCACTACCCTCACAATGCATTGGGCAAACATATTTAGAGGCATACTCCTTACCTTCCATTTTGGCAGTTTCCATGCCCTCCATATCATGATCTTCATGATCCATGCTATCCATGTCGTGGTCCATGTTTTCCATGTCATGGCCTTCGTGTTCCATGGTCGCTTCGGTAGATGTTTCCTTTGCTTCCTCGGTTTTTCCCTTGCACGATACGGTAAGTACCAATACTGAAGCAACTGCGATTCCGATAATTGTTCTAATGTTTGTTCTCATTTTTGATAAATTAAATTTACTTGTTAATTAAATAATTGATGATGGCAGATTGCAAATAATACAACTGCACTGATTGTATTTGATTCGTCTGAAACTTTAACTGTAACTCCTGAATGTCCAGCACATCGTTAAAATCGATGGTTCCCGTTTCATAGTTTTTGATCAGGATTTCTTCGGCATCCTTGGCCTGTTTCAGGTTTTTAATTTGGGTTTGATGGGCAATACGTGCCTGGTTTCTTTTCGAAACCGCATCGGCATAGGCATTTTCCAACACATTCAACCGCTCCTCTTTCTGGAGCTCTATTTCCTTGTGGCGAAGCTCGTTCTGCTTGGTTATAGACTTGAATTTGTTATTGAAAATAGGGATGGAAAAAGTCACCATCGGCATTACGATATCCTTTCCATTATCGCTAAAAACCATATCGTCGCGTTCCGAAACAGGGATATAATCGAGCTCGATTCCAAAACTTGGGGCATTCTCCTTTTGGTTGAGCAATTCCGATTGTGTTACCGATTCGTACAATTGGTCGTACTTGAGCAGCTCTGGATTAAGACTCAAATCTTCCCTGTTAAGCATAGGGTCGCTCTCGGGAACCTCCATATCGTTGACTACCTCAACTCCAATACTTTCATCACGATTCAACAAATTGTTGAAAATAGCCTGCTCGGCCAAATAGGATTGTTCCAACACTTCTTTCTGTTGCTGCAGTTCGTTTTGGCGAATTTGGAGTCTCAAAACATCCACTGCCGATGCCTTTCCAACTTCCACAGAGGTCAGGGCCAAAGTCTCATAGGTTTTGAGCAGTGCGATATTTTCCCCTAGCACTTTTTGTTTGGCCCGAATCCCGTACAATTTATAGTAGGACTGTGCTACGGAAAGGGCCAACTTTCGTTTGGCTATCACAATTTCCGCGAATTCAGTGTCCGCCATGGAGCTGGCATAATTTTCACGGGTTGTAATGGTTCCGAACCAGGGCAACATCTGCGATACTGAAAACTTGGCTCGCTGCGCCCCTGTTCTGGTCTCAGGTTCACTGATAAAGTATCCAGCTCCAATAGTGGTATTGGGCAAGGTGTTTACCTCGTTCACCTTTTCTTTTGCAATATTGTAGCGCAATTCCAAGGCCTGGATCATGGGACTGTTCAATTCCGCTTCCTCAAGATAACTCTCCAAGGACTGGGCATTCCCTCCAATAGTCGCCAAAACGAATACTATATAAATGAAGCTTTTTCTCATCGGTTTTGCATTTTAAGTTGCAATTCACTTTTCCAACTGTACAGCACGGGTACCACAAACAATGTGACCAATGCAATCAACATACCCCCAAAGCTTGGAATGGCCATGGGTATCATAATGTCGCTTCCCCTGCCTGTACTGGTAAGCACGGGCAATAGCGCTAAAATTGTAGTTGCCGTGGTCATCAAACAAGGTCTGATTCGTTTTTGACCTGCCTCCAAAACCGAAGCACGAATACCTTTCAAGCTTTCGGGTCTGTTCTTATCAAAAGTTTGGGTAAGATATGTGGCCATCACTACCCCGTCATCCGTAGCAATACCGAAAAGAGCGATAAACCCTACCCATACCGCCACACTCAGGTTGATGGTGTGCATTTGAAAAAGGTCCCTCAGGTTTTCACCCATAAAACTAAAGTTGAGGAACCAATCCTGGCCATAAAACCATATCATTAAAAATCCGCCGGCAAATGCCACCATAATCCCAGAAAACACCATCAAGGATGTGGCAACCGACCTAAACTGGAAGTAGAGAATCAAGAATATGATCAACAATGCCAATGGAACCACCACGGACAAGGTTTTCTTGGCCCGCAACTGGTTTTCATACGAGCCGGTAAACTGATAACTGATGCCTTTGGGCACCGTCAATTGGCCGCTTTCAATCTTTTCCAGAATCTTGGCCTGTGCATTTTCGACCACATCAACTTCGGCATAGCCGTCTTGTTTATCGAACAGCACGTAGCCCACTAAAAAGGTATCCTCACTTTTAATGGCTTGCGGTCCTTGCTCGTATCGGATGGTTACCAATTCGCTCAACGGCACCGGACTGCCTTTTTGCACTGGAACATAAATGTTTCCGATATCGGTGGGATTCTCACGAAGCTCCCTTGGGTAGCGCACGCGAACACTGTAACGTTCCCTTCCTTCAACGGTTTGGGTCAGCGTCATCCCACCAAGGGCAACCTCCAGAATTTGCTGAACATCTTCTATCACTAGACCGTAGCGAACAAGTTTTTCGCGATCAATATCGATAAGGAGATAGGGCTTGCCAACGATTCGGTCGGCAAAAACCGCTTCATCTTTAACCCCGGCAGCTTCTTTTAAAATAGGTTCCAATTGAAGTCCAAAGTTTTCGATTTCCTTTAAATCCTGACCTTTCACTTTAATGCCCATGGGAGCTCGCATCCCGGTTTGAAGCATTACCAAACGTGTTTCAATAGGTTGTAATTTGGGAGCTGAAGTAACTCCGGGCAACTTAGTAACTTTCACGATTTCGTTCCAAATATCATCTGGACGCTCTATTTCTGGGCGCCAGTTTCTAAAGTATTCACCGTCATCATCCGGAATCAAAAGGTCTCTATCTATTCGTAATGGTTCGCTCACATGGTTTTCGGCATAGTTCTGCTCGTTGCTTACTTCTAAATTTGGATTGGCGAGCACTTTTCCGTTACTCAACTCAAAATAACCATCCGCATTCACTTTGAATCGCTGTGGACTTCCGGCTTCATTTTTTTGATACTCCGACCTGTATTGTATAATGTTCTCGTACATGGATAGGGGTGCTGGATCTAAAGCGGATTCCGTTCTACCCGCTTTCCCTACAACGGTCTGAATCTCGGGAATTGTGGCTACAGCCATATCCAGCTGCTGCAATACCCGTTTGTTTTCTTCTACCCCTGCATGTGGCAGTGAAGTGGGCATCAGTAAGAAGGAACCTTCATTTAAGGAAGGCATAAACTCTTGACCCGTGTTCCGCATGATCATAAATCCGAAGACCACGATTACAGTAGGGATGGAAAGGAACAGTAATTTGTTTTCAAGTGCCCAGGTCAAAATACGACTGTAATATTGTCTGAAGAGGTAAAATACTCCCAATAGACCGCCACATATCAACCCAACAAAAAGCAGATTGATACCAATACTCCGATCAAAGCCCAACGGTCTCCAATAAGCGGCCAACAAGAAAATAATCGTAGCAACACAAATACCCACATTGAGCATTCCTGCTTGTTTTTCATCAATAACATCCCTCCATTTGAGAATTCCTGAAACACCAAAGGCGATCAAGGCCAAGCCCAACCAATATCCGAAAGCGATGGCCGCCAATCCCAAGGTTATCAAAAGACCGTTCCAAATGTATTTGAAAATTTGATTTACATTTTTCTTTCTAAAAATTGCGGCTGCAAAAGGTGGGATCAAAAAGAGGGCAACGATTATGGATGCCGTCAATGCCATGGTTTTAGTAAAGGCCAGGGGTCGGAAGAGCTTTCCTTCGGCCCCCACCATGGTAAACACAGGAATAAAACTGATAATGGTCGTCAGCACCGCGGTCAAAATAGCACCTGACACCTCGGAAGTCGCATTATAGACCACTTCATTGGTCGACAAGCTTGCATCGTTCTCATCCATGTGACGAATAATGTTCTCCGAGAGAATCACCCCAACATCTACCATGGTTCCAATTGCAATGGCGATACCTGATAGCGCTACAATATTGGCGTCTACCCCGAACATTTTCATAGCGATGAACACCATGAGCACTGCAACGGGCAGCAGTCCAGAAATCAAAACGGAGGCCCTAAGATTGAACACCATGACCACAATCACCAAAATGGTGATCAGAATTTCAAGGGTCAAGGCTTCATTGAGTGTTCCCAGTGTTTCTTGGATAAGTTCGGTTCTGTCGTAAAAAGGAACAATGGTAAGCTGTGAAGTGGTTCCATCTTTCAATTCTTTGGAGGGAAGACCCGCACTCAACTCCTTTATTTGATCTTTTACGTTATTGATGACCTCCAACGGATTGGCGCCATAACGGGCTACAACCACACCGCCCACCACTTCGGCACCTTCCTTGTCCAGAATCCCACGGCGAACAGCTGGTCCCAAAGAAACCCGGGCCACATCCTGAATGCGAATGGAAGTATAGTCTGTTGCGGTAACTACTGCATTTTTTATATCGTCCAAAGATCTAATGTAGCCAAGCCCACGCACCAAATATTCGGCTTTATTGATTTCCAAGGTCTGTGCACCAATATCCCTATTGCTCTGTTTAACGGCTTTCACCACTTGATCCAAACCAACATTGTACTGTTTCATCAGTTCGGGGTCCACATCCACTTGGTATTCCTGAACAAAACCTCCGATGGATGCTACCTCGGATACGCCGGATGCGGAAGACAGAGCGTATTTTACATAGTAATCCTGTACGCTACGGAGTTCCTGCAAATCCCATCCTCCAGTCACATTGCCTTCTTCATCCCGACCTTCCAGGGTATACCAGAAAATTTGTCCCAAGGCCGTGGCATCGGGTCCCAAAGCAGGGTTTACACCATTTGGCAACAAGTTATTGGGAAGCGAATTGAGTTTTTCCAAAATACGGCTTCGGCTCCAGTAGAATTCAACATCCTCCTCAAAAATGATGTATATGCTGGAAAACCCGAACATAGAAGAACTTCGAATGGTCTTGACCCCTGGAATGCCCAATAACGAAGTGGTCAACGGATAGGTGATTTGATCTTCTATATCTTGTGGAGAACGACCTGGCCACTTGGTAAAAACAATTTGTTGGTTTTCGCCAATATCGGGAATTGCATCCACGGCAACGGGGTTACTCGGCAAAATGCCACCAGTATCCCAATTAAAAGGAGTGCTAACAATACCCCATGCCATAAAAAATAGCAGGAGCAGCACAGCTACCAATTTGTTCTCTATTAAAAATTTGATGCTTTTGTTCAGCATAAAGGTTTGATTTAAACATTAGATCAATACAAAACGCGCATAAATGCAGACGCCCGACCAAATAAGTCGGGTAATTCAATCCAAGTTTAAATCAAATAAGGAAAGTCTGGTCAAGAACCTGTACGTCCCGTATCAATGGGGGCGGGTTATATTCACCGAAAGTAACGGGTTCTTGAGAATCAATTTCGAAAAGCTGAAAATAAGTTTGGACAAAGCTTACCAAGAAGACTTGTTGATCCAAATCAAAGTTCTCAAAGGAAATTTTTAGGTCATGCTGACCTTGAAGGGTAAAAGATTCATCATCACAACAGGATTTTTCCATTTCCATGTCCATACCGCAGTCATCGGCATGGGCAAATAAGGAAATATCCATCACTTTACCCATACAAATATGCTTGTCGACCGTCCACGAAACCGTGGAAGCCAAGACCAAAAGGGCCATTAATGAGGATACTATTTGATGAAAAATCTGTTTCATTCGATTACAAAACTACAAAATATCAACAATTATTGTTTTGCTTAACAGAACTTTATCTGTTTTCAACATGTAAGCTCTCTTTAATTTGTCGTACAAATCCACTATTCAATACATTTGCAAAAAAAATCATCTCATGCTAAAATCATTGGAACCCAAGGTACTCGACATCGTTAAGGATGCGAACAAATCCGTGGATACCCGTTTGGGTGAAATCTGTGAACTTTTACAAAGCAACGTTGATCATTACGATTGGGTCGGGTTTTATTTTAAAAATGGGGACAAAGAGGAATTGAAACTGGGACCTTATGCAGGTGCGCCCACCGACCACACCATTATACCTTTTGGCAAAGGCATCTGCGGACAAGTAGCCGTGAGCAATGAGAACTTTGTGGTACCCGATGTGGCCGCTCAAGACAACTACATTGCCTGTAGCATAACCGTAAAAGCGGAGATTGTGGTTCCCTTGTTCGTAAACGGTAAAAATGTGGGGCAAATCGATATCGATTCCAATACTCCGGACCCATTTACAGAGGAAGATGAGCGCTTTTTGGAATTCATCAACCAGAAAGTGGCCGAGATTCTGTAAAACTTCTCCCAATTTGTTGATAAACCGTGCTGCTTTTTAGCTTCAAAAAAAGTACTTTTGTGCGCTTAATAAATTGATTCTAAGACACAGAAGATGACTGCAAAAAAAGCCGCTGCCGCATTAATTTCAGTATTTCATAAAGATGGGCTCGAACCCATCGTTAAAAAATTGGACGAACTTGGTGTAACCCTTTATTCTACCGGGGGAACCGAAAAATTTATCCGAGATCTTGGTATCGATGTGGTACCTGTTGAAGATGTAACCAGCTACCCATCCATTTTGGGTGGCCGTGTAAAAACATTGCACCCAAAGGTTTTTGGAGGGATTTTGAACAGGCAGGACAATGAGAGTGATGTGGCCCAAATGGAGGAATTCAATATTCCTCAGTTGGACATTGTGATCGTTGACCTTTATCCTTTTGAAAAAACCGTTGCCAGCGGCGCATCGGAACAAGATATTATCGAAAAAATCGATATCGGTGGCATTTCCCTGATCAGGGCTGCTGCCAAAAACTTCAAGGATGTACTCTGTGTATCTTCCATGGAGGATTACGAAGACTTTTTGAACGTGATTTCCGAAGGCAACGGAACCACCACTTTGGAAGACCGTAAACGTTTTGCCACCAAGGCCTTCAATATTTCGTCACATTACGATACCGCCATCTTCAACTATTTCAATCAGAACCATGAAGAAGCCGTACTGAAAATAAGCGAGACCAAGGGTCAGGTATTGCGCTACGGTGAAAACCCACACCAAAAAGGATTCTTCTTTGGTGATTTTGATGCCATGTTCTCCAAACTTCATGGCAAAGAGCTATCCTACAACAATCTATTGGATGTGGATGCTGCCGTAAATTTGATGGGCGAATTTAAAAATGACGACCCGACCTTTGCCATTCTAAAACACAACAATGCCTGTGGACTGGCCACCCGAAATAACATCCACCAAGCGTATGTGGATGCTTTGGCCGGCGACCCTGTTTCAGCATTTGGCGGTATTCTGATCTCGAATGTTGAAATTGACAAGCCAACGGCCGAGGAAATCCATAAATTGTTCTGCGAAGTGGTCATTGCCCCAAGTTATTCCGATGAAGCGTTGGAAATCCTAAAGGGCAAAAAGAACAGAATCATACTTATCCAAAATGAAATTGACTTACCCGATACATTGGTCCGAACTTGTTTGAACGGTGTTTTGGTTCAGGATAAGGATTCGAAAACCGATTCCGAAGAGGATCTTAATCCTGTAACGGACAAAAAACCGACTCCGGAAGAAATCGAGGATCTGATTTTTGCCTCCAAGTTGTGCAAGCACACCAAAAGCAACACCATTGTTTTGGCAAAGAACAAACAATTGTGTGCAAGCGGTACCGGGCAAACCTCACGTGTTGATGCCCTGAACCAAGCCATCCATAAAGCAAAGTCTTTTGAATTTGACTTGGAAGGTGCCGTAATGGCCAGTGATGCCTTCTTCCCATTCCCTGATTGTGTGGAGATTGCGGACAAAGCAGGCATTAAAAGTGTGATACAACCGGGAGGCTCCATCAAGGACCAATTGAGCATTGATTACTGCAATGAAAATGGATTGGCGATGGTGATGACAGGTACTAGGCATTTTAAACATTAATTTTAGTACTTTAGCCGATAAATTTTACCGTTAATCCGAAATAGACGCTTTTTTTATGGGATTTTTTGATTTCATGACCGAGGAAATAGCTATTGACCTTGGTACTGCAAATACCCTGATCATCCATTTGGACAAAGTGGTTGTTGACAGTCCTTCCATTGTGGCTAGGGACCGCGTATCAGGAAAAATTATCGCGGTGGGCCGCGAAGCTAATATGATGCAGGGTAAGACCCATGAAAACATCAAGACCATACGACCATTGAAAGATGGGGTTATCGCCGATTTTGATGCATCGGAAAAGATGATCAGCATGTTCATCAAAAATATTCCAGCGCTCAAGAAAAAGTGGTTCCCGCCTGCATTGCGGATGGTCATTTGTATTCCTTCGGGTATTACAGAAGTGGAAATGCGAGCGGTACGTGAGTCTGCGGAACGCGTCAACGGTAAAGAGGTATACCTGATTCATGAGCCCATGGCCGCTGCCATCGGTATTGGTCTTGATATTATGCAGCCGAAAGGAAACATGATCGTGGATATAGGTGGTGGTACAACTGAGATTGCCGTGATCGCACTAGGAGGTATCGTTTGTGACAAGTCCGTGAAAATTGCGGGGGATGTGTTTACCAACGACATCATTTATTACATGCGCACCCAACACAACCTGTATGTGGGCGAAAGCACGGCGGAAGCCATCAAAATTGAGATTGGTTCGGCCACGGAAGATCTAAAATCCCCACCGGAGGATAAATCCATTCAAGGACGTGATCTTTTGACAGGTAAACCAAAACAGGTGCAGGTTTCCTACAGGGAAATTGCCAAGGCTCTGGACAAGAGTATTTTAAGAGTGGAGGATGCGGTTATGGAAACGTTGTCCCAAACACCACCCGAACTTGCCGCCGATATCTACAATACAGGTATTTATCTGGCAGGTGGCGGATCTATGCTTCGAGGATTGGACAGAAGGCTTTCCCTTAAAACCGATTTGCCCGTTTACATTGCCGAAGATCCTTTGAGAGCGGTTGTTCGAGGTACAGGTATTGCGCTTAAAAACTTGGAACGCTACAAAAGTATTTTAATAAAATAGACCTGTAATCCTTACAGTTCTATTACCTTCAAGGAGTGGAAAAACCTTCTTAACGATACGATTGCATGCAACGCATCATCAATTTTATTTTACGCTATCGAAATGCATTTTTGTATGCGTTTTTTGCGTTTATAGCATTGGTGATGACCATTCGGTCACACTCTTACCATCAATCCAAATTTTTTAATTCATCACGATGGGTCACGGGCAGTATTTATGGCGCCGGTTCCGATGTGTCTTCTTATTTCAACTTACAAGAAGAGAACAAAAGATTGGTGGAGGAAAACAAACGGTTGCGGAAAATGCTCTTCAACACCCAATAT
This sequence comes from [Muricauda] lutisoli (nom. illeg.), assembly GCF_017313105.1. Classification (GTDB taxonomy): domain Bacteria; phylum Bacteroidota; class Bacteroidia; order Flavobacteriales; family Flavobacteriaceae; genus Flagellimonas; species Flagellimonas lutisoli. The sequence goes on from NZ_JAFLND010000002.1 coordinate 140,921, forward strand.
GATAGTATTGAACCCTTGGATTCCACTTTGTCCATCTACCAAGTTCTAGACGCGAAGCTTATCAAAAATAGCTTTACATCCCCCCGAAACTATGTTCTAATAGACAAAGGAGAAGAAGACGGAGTGCAGCAGGATATGGGCGTGATTACTACGGAAGGGATTTTAGGAATCGTGGAAAATGTATCCAACAGTTTTGCCACAGTGCAAAGTGTGCTCAACACTAAATCCAACATCAATGCCAAAATAAAAGGCACCGAATACTTTGGCTCTTTGATTTGGGACACAAAAGACTATACTGTTGTCCAACTCGTTGATATTCCCCGATTGGTTCCCTTGGTAGTGGGCGATACCATCGTTACGGGGGGCATGTCCAGTATTTTTCCAGAAAACGTACCTATCGGAACGATAAAAAAGTATGACCTTAACGATGCCAAGAGTTTTTACAATATTGATGTGCAATTGTTTTCCGACATGGCCAACATCAAAAATGTATACTTGATACAGAACAAGGACAAAGAGGAAATCGAGGAACTAGAATCCAGAACCATAGAATGAACAACACCCTGATCATAAATATTTTGCGTTTTGTGTTGTTGGTCATCACACAGGTACTGATTTTCAACAACCTGAACTTTCTGGGCTTTATAAATCCTTTTGTGTACGTAGTTTTCTTTTATTGGTACCCCATCAAAGGGAACAGGGCCATTTTTATGCTCACCGCTTTTCTATTGGGACTGGTCATAGATATTTTCTCGGATACACTTGCCCTAAATGCTTTGGCTTCGGTAACCATTGCCTATGCCAGACCGGCGATTATGCGATTTTGCTTCGGGGTAAATTATGATTTCCAGAGTTTCAGTTTTAAGAATACGACCAAGGTGCAGCGTATCACGTTTTTGGCCTTACTTGTGCTTCTACATCATCTGATATTCTTTTCGTTTGAAATTTTAAGTATTGCCCATATCCTATTAATTTTGAAAAAAGTTTTTGCCACTGGTATTGTAACTTTAATACTTTGTGTATTATTCAGTTCACTTTTTAGTCCAAAAAGCGAATAAAAACTTAGTTTTTATCGTTGGGGTATATATGAGCCCTAAGAATTCAGGTTCGTCATGAAAAAATTATTGCTTTCATCGGTTGTTGTACTTATAGGTTTCACCTTTATAGGCAGGCTATCCTATTTACAATTGTTTCGATTTTCACCTGATCAAATATTGGATGACCCTGCCATAAAAAAAGTATACGACTATCCCGAAAGAGGTTACATCTACGATCGGGACGGCAAGCTCTTGGTGGGCAATCAACCAGCATATGACGTAATGGTAATCCCAAGAGAAGTAAAACCCTTGGATACCTTGGAATTCTGTAGCCTGTTAGGGATAGATAAACCTGAATTCCTGACCAAAATGGAAAAAGCAAGAAGGTATTCCCCAAGACTACCTTCGGTTTTAGTGCCTCAACTTTCCAAAGAAGATTATGCAAAGCTTCAGGAAAAAATGCGCCATTTTACGGGCTTTTATATTCAGAAACGATCACTGCGTTACTACAACACCCAAAGTGCGGCGAATGTACTTGGGTATATCAGTGAGGTAAACGAATGGGACCTAAAAAACAACCCCTACTACGTTGCTGGGGAATTAAAAGGACGAACAGGTATTGAACAGCAATATGAAGAAATCCTAAGAGGTCAAAAAGGAGTGAAACATATTCAAAAAGACCGTTTCAACAGGGATATTGGTCCTTACAAAGGCGGTAAACTAGATACACTGCCACAACAGGGCAAAGAAATACACATTACCATTGATAAAACCCTCCAAGAATACGGAGAAAAATTGATGCACGGCAAACGCGGGGGCATTGTGGCCATTGAACCCAAAACCGGTGAGATATTGACTATGATCTCGGGCCCAACCTACGACCCAGCTTTGTTGGTGGGTAGACAACGGTCAAAAAATTATAGTAAACTTCATTACGATACCATATCCAAACCTACTTGGGACCGTTCTATTTTGGCACAGCCATCTCCAGGTTCTCCTTTTAAAACTTTAAATGCCTTGGTAGGCCTGCAAGAAGGTGTTATAGATACAAATACCAAGTTTAGGTGCTATCATGGGTTTTATGTTGGGAATACGCTTCGAGGGTGCCATTGTGGTGGAGGTGTCAGAGATTTGAACTCCGGAATCTATCAATCCTGCAATGCCTATTTCGCAGGGGTTTTTCGTAGGATTTTTGACAAATATGAGACTACGGACGAGGGCATGGATATCTGGGAAAAACACATGAAAAGTTTTGGTCTCGGGGATTATTTGGGCACGGACCTTCCTACCGGTGCACCTGGAAGAATTCCGGATGTTGCTTACTACGATAAATGGTATGGAGATGGCAGATGGGCCGCATCCACCATCATATCCAACGCTATTGGTCAAGGAGAAATAGCGGCCACCCCTTTGCAGCTGGCCAATATGACTGCTGCAATTGCCAATCGTGGGTATTTTTATACACCCCATGTGATCAAGAGCATTGGTAGCAATGGTGAAATAGATCCTAAATACACGGAGGCTAGGTATACCACTATCGATAGAAAATATTTTGAGCCGGTAATTGAGGGCATGACCAATGTATACAACTATGGAACTGCAAGATGGGTTAAAATTCCAGGTATTGAAATCGCAGGAAAAACAGGTACGGTAGAAAACTATATTCGTGTTGATGGAGAACGTATGCAATTGACAGACCATTCCGTTTTTGTCGCCTTCGCCCCTGTTGAAAATCCTCAGATAGCCTTGGCCGTATATATTGAAAACGGGTACTACGGCTCACGTTATGCAGGCCATATTGCCTCACTTTTAATCGAAAAATACATTAAAGGAGAGATTACCAGGAAAGATCTGGAAAAGCGCATGTTGGAAAAAACATTGGAGCACGAGTATGCCAAACCTTATAGTGGCGAACCTTTCGAAATAAACGAGTATGTCTGGTAGAGGGCCTTTTGGAAGGTTGGATTGGATAACCGTAATCCTTTATGCCCTTTTGGTATTTATTGGCTGGATCAATATTTATTCCACTTCGGTGGGCGAGGTCAGTACTTCTATTTTTGACTTTTCCACGTTGTACGGCAAACAGCTGTTTTTTATAGGATTAGCCGCCTTGGGAATTATCTTTGTACTGTTTGTGGAATCTCAATTTTTTGAGCGCTTTTCCTCCATATTTTATATTGTTTCCATTGTGTTGTTATTGGGCCTGTTTGTTTTTGGAAAGACCATTGCAGGGGCAACTTCGTGGTACGATCTTGGTTTTTTCAACCTTCAACCTTCAGAGTTGGCCAAAGTGGCTACTTCCTTGGCGCTCGCTAAATTTTTAAGTGACATACAAACCGATATCCGTACGGGGAAACACCAATTGTATGCATTGGTAATAATTCTGCTTCCTGCTATATTGATCTTACCACAACCGGATCCTGGAAGCTCGCTTATCTATTTTTCCTTGTTCTTTGTATTGTTCAGAGAAGGATTCCCCATCTACTATTTGGGTATTCTCATATTTGCTGTGGTATTGTTCGCCACAACCTTAATGTTCGGTACAGTCTGGGTTGCCATTGGATTGGTCATACTCACCTTATTGATCTATACCTTTAAAAAAGCATCCGTAAAAATTCCAATACTTCCAGTTCTTGGGGTTATTGCAGTTTCGATACTCTTTTCCCTATCCGTAAACTTTGTGTTCGAAAATGTTTTTGAGCAACGCCACAGAGACCGGTTTGCCTTATGGCTGAGCTTGGAAAAGGATGAGGAAAAGCTTGATGAAATTCGAAAGACCATTGGTTACAACACCTATCAGTCCGAAAAAGCAATTGAATCGGGAGGATTTGCCGGAAAGGGATTTTTGGAGGGAACACGGACCAAAGGGGATTTTGTTCCAGAGCAACACACCGATTATATTTTTAGTTCGGTGGGTGAAGAATGGGGCTTTTTAGGCACTTCGGCCGTTATACTGTTATTCTCGTTGTTCTTTTTACGGTTGATATACATCGCCGAGCGGCAAAAAAGTGATTTTAGCCGAATGTACGGCTATGGCGTTATTTCGATATTGGTATTCCACTACTTTATCAATATTGGCATGGTGATCGGATTGTTGCCAACCATTGGCGTGCCCTTACCATTCTTTAGTTACGGTGGTTCAGGACTGATTTTCTTCACGATGTTGTTGTTTATCTTTCTAAAACTCGACTCCAACCGATTAAAGGACGGTATTTAGAATTTCCATCCCCGCGCATCCACTTTGGATTCCATTTTTGCTTGCCAAGTTCCAGGCTGTTTCACAAAAAAATCAATGCCCGTTTTTTTCTCGATCACATCAATGGAAACCAAAAAATTTTCAAGGGGTTTATCGGTTTCCGTAGCTGGAATCAAAAATGCTAGCACCTTGGCACCCTCGCCATTGCCTCTTAGCACGATTTTATAAAAAGTACGGGGTACATCCACACCCTCTTCCCCTATTTCAGAAAGCCCAAACTCTAATACACCACCGGTTACCACCATCAAATCACCATATTTTTTACACCAAGTGCGTATCTTTTGCTCCAAACGGTTCCAAATACCAGCATTAAAATAGTTGTCCTGCGGACTGATGTTGCTCGTATAAAATGTTTCATTATAGGCCTGTTCCGAAAAGCGTCTGTCACCAGCAGGCACTAAATGTCCTCTATCGTATCCTGAACCCCTATAATTTCTCCAATCTGCTGATTTGGTCCTTACCTTGGGATCCTCGATAAAATAGGGCCGCTCTCTATCGTCGTAGGTCAAATGCTCTTTTTTGAGGATATAGGCCACCCATTCCGCCTGTTCGTACGGTTCACTATATGAAAGGGTATAGTAGCTGTGCTCAACTACTTCACCGGTTGTGGAATTGGGCAAGTAGTCAGACTCCATCACATCAACTTTCGAACTATCGGTATCGGAATAGGTTGCGGGCGTATAAAAGTTTTCGAACAGCCAAAAACCAACAATACAAATAAACATCAGTATTGCGTAAATGTTCCTATTCCTCATCCTAGGTTTTTAATTGGTTTGATAGTTCAATTTTGCAAATAAATACATCCTAAAAAAATAAAACTCCTAGTGAATATTTTTATCTTGAAACGATCGAGCCAAAAAAGTAACCTTTAAAAAGACAATTTACATGATTATAAAACCTGTATTACCGATAAAATATGTTTTCAACGAGATTAAAGTTTCTTTATTGGTGGTACTGCTCATCGTACTGGTTACCGATATTCCCGTCATCTTTTTTTCGCATCATTACACGGAGATTCCACTGACCATCCCAACAACCTTGGGAATTGCGATATCCATTCTGATATCATTTAAAGTAAACCAGTCCTACGATAGGTGGTGGGAAGCCCGAAAAATTTGGGGCGCCATCGTAAACGATTCGCGTACTCTTGTGATGCAATTAAAAATGTACACCGAAACGGACTGCCCGATGATAAAAACCATGGCTCACCGACAAATTGCCTGGTGCTATTCGCTTGGACAATCTTTACGGGGCCAAGATCCATACGACAATTTAAAGGGGCTTATCTCTGAGGAAGAGCTTAAAAAATTACAATCACAAAACAATGTGCCTTTGGGAATATTGGATTTGCAGACCGATTCGTTGAAAGAGCTGTACGATGAAGGCAAATTAGATAAGTTTTCGAGGCTTCAATTGGAGGAAACCATGGAACGGTTAACGGCATCCATGGGCAAATGTGAGCGTATCAAAAATACGGTTTTCCCAACAACGTATAGAAAAGGGCTACACTTGGCGATATACCTTTTCGTCATCTTTCTCTCGCTCACAGAACCCTTGAACTTGAGCATTTTTATCGAGGTTCCCGTACTGGTGATTCTATCCATGGTCTTCTTTTTTCTTGAAAAAGCGGCTTTTAGATTACAGGACCCATTTGAAAACCGTCCTACGGACACGCCCGTAACCTCCATATCACGTACCATTGATATTAATATAAAGCAACTTATCGGCGAGACAAATCTTCCCAAACCCATTGAACCAGAAGATTTTTATATCATGTAGTATTCTGATCAAACAAAAAAGCCAGCTCCTTTTGAGCTGGCTTTTTGTTAAAGTTAATAAGGTAATTGACTATCCTTTTACGCTAGCCAATTCGTCGTTTTCCTTTTTCTTAATATTGTTCTTATGTAGATCTTTTAGCACGTTCACTGCTTCTTCCACATAAATATCACGTGCCAGATCTTTGTGCCATCTGTTCCTTTTTTCTCTGAGCACGGAATCTTGAGTAAACAACTCAGTCTCATATTGTAAAGAACCAAAAGATAATTTGGAATCATAATCCTTCAGGCTCTTGAACCTTTCAGATCTTTTTTTAGCTTCCTGCTCTTTGCTTACATAGGAATCATATTTAAGGGAAATCAAATTCTCGTCCTGTTGTTCCTTCAACCATTTCGCATTTTCCTCTATAAGTTTGATTTGCTCATTTTTAGACATACGTTCTTTACTGTTTTTAACAGCTTCGTCCAAATCAATATAACCATCCCATGCTTTGTAATCTGCTGGAGTAATTTTATCCCAACCCAAAGGATTTTGTTGATCACGCTCACCTAAATCAATGTAGCTGTACCTGTCCGGAACCACTATATCACTTTTAACCCCCTCCAACTGGGTCGATCCTCCATTGATTCGATAGAATTTTTGAGTTGTCAATTTAATGGCGCCCAGATCTCCATGCTGATTTCCACGTACAATACCATCCAAAGGAATTACATTTTGGACCGTTCCTTTTCCGAAAGTTTGCTTACTTCCAATAATAACGGCTCTTTTATAATCCTGCATGGCAGCGGCTAAAATTTCAGATGCAGATGCGGACAGCTCGTTCACTAAAATAACCAACGGACCATCCCATTGAATACGTTCGTCCTTATCCTCGTGCACCTCTTTTCTTTGACCAGAGGAACGTACTTGAACAATAGGGCCATCTTTAATAAACAACCCTGCCATTTCCACAACGGTTTTCAATGATCCTCCTCCATTATCTCTCAAATCCAAAATAATGCCTTCTGCTCCGGCCTCTTTAAGACGCTCCAACTCCTTGGCAACATCTGTAGCCGCATTTCTTTCTGAATAATCTTCAAAATCCACGTAGAATTTTGGCAGATCTATTAATCCATATTTTTGGTTGCCCGCTTCTATTGTAGCTGATTTTGCGTAGGATTCTTCCAATTCAACTACATCTCTGGTAATTGAGACAGTTTCTATGGTTCCATCTACTTTTCTAACGGTCAATTCAACCACGGTGCCCTTTGGGCCTTTGATCAATTTAATGGCATCGTCCAATCGCATACCAACGATATCGATAGGCTCTTCACCTTTCTGTCCTACTTTGAGAATTTCATCCCCAACTTCGAGAGACTGATCTCTCCAAACAGGTCCTCCTGAAATAATCTCTACGATTTTAGCCCCTTCGGGTTTTTTCTGCAATCTGGCACCGATACCTTCAAACTTACCGGACATACCTATATCAAACTTTTCTTTTTCCTCTGGGGCAAAGTAAAACGTATGTGGATCAAATTCTTCGACAATAGTGTTCAAGTACTGTACAAACCAATCTTTGCGTTCCAAATCGTCCACAAAATCAAAGAATTCATCCAAAGTGTTCCTTGTCACTTTCCTTGCCTCTTCTTCGGTGGCCGCTTTGTCCACAGTACTTGGAATTTGATCAAAGGCCAGAACTGTTTCTGTTTTTGCGCTCGAAGCTTGGTCTAGCTCTGAAATCCGGTTATCGATCTTGTTATCAAAAACATTCAGCGTATTGTATTTCAATTGTTTTCTCCAACGTTCTTTAAGTTCCTTTTTGTTGGAGGCAAAATCCTGTTCCGAATAATCGATTTCGATGGTTTCATCAACGGTGTAATCGAAAGGTTCGGAAAGCACTTCTTTGTAAATTTCCTTGGCCTCGTCCATTCGTAACATCAAGCGTTGGTATACTGTATTGAAAAATTCAATGTCGGTGTTTCTGATCTCATCATCGATCATGAACCTATATTTTTCAAATTCCCGTATATCGCTTTTTAAAAAATATCTTTTGGTAGGATCAACTATGTCAATGAAATCATCAAAAACATTGGAACTGAATTTATCGTTTACTTCCTTGGGCTCATAATGCCCTCTTTCCAAAACATAAGTGATTAAATCAAGTAGAAGCTTATCCTTGTCGTCATTTCCAAAAGACTTATTGGTAAAACTGCAGGAGGCAACTGCAACAAGAATAACCAAAAGTGCCAAAATAAAGTTCTTTTTCATAATGTGATTTTTCTGGAGCGAAATAATCTGACCTCATACTGTCAAATCTTCATTACGTCATCCGTCGTTTCTAATTGTATGAATTCCCTAATATACAGAAAAAACCGTGCCAGTCCTGAATGCTGGATTTAATTTTTTGTTAAACGCCAAAGGTTTCATATCCTTATGAAAAACGTATTTTTATGCCATTAATTATCCGACATGGAAAAACCGTTGATACTTGTTACCAATGATGACGGCATAACCGCTCCCGGACTTAGGGCACTTATACGCACCATGAAAGAGCTTGGAGATGTAATTGTAGTGGCTCCCGACAGTCCACAAAGCGGCATGGGACATGCCATTACGGTGGATAGCACTTTGTTTTCCAAAAAGGTGGTAGTAGACCATAAAGAAGGGGCTCCGAGCGAGTACAGTTGTAGTGGAACCCCTGCCGATTGTGTAAAATTGGCACTTCGGGTAATTTTGGACCGCAGACCTGATATTTGTGTAAGCGGCATCAACCATGGGTCAAATTCATCCATTAATGTGATTTATTCGGGTACGATGAGTGCTGCAATCGAAGCTGGCATTGAAGGTATTCCTGCCATTGGTTTCTCATTGTGCGACTATTCTTGGGATGCCAATTTTGAACCGGCATTGGGACCGATCAAAAATATTGTTTCCGAAGCATTGATCAACGGAATTCCAAAGGGTACGGTTTTGAATGTGAACATTCCCAAAACCAAAACCGCACCAAAAGGTGTTAAAATATGCAGGCAGGCCCGAGGCAACTGGAAAGAAGAGTTTGATAAACGAACAAGCCCTTCAGGAAAGGATTATTATTGGCTAACGGGGGAATTTGAACTTTTGGACAAAGGTGAAGACACCGACGAATGGGCACTGGCAGAAGGCTATATTTCCGTAGTACCTACTCAATTTGACCTTACGGCACACCATGCCATACCACAAATAAACAACTGGAACTTAAATGAACAATAAGAAAGAAATCATCATAGGATTTATCGTAGGAATCATTGCAAATACCTTTGGTACCTTGCTTTATATTCTGCTATTTTCCGATTTGGGCATTGTTGAAACGTTTAATGCCGCTATAGATCAAGGGCACATTGGCAGCTTGTTGGCATTGGGCGCCATATTAAACTTGGTCGCGTTTTTTGGATTTTTACGGATCAAGAGAGACCAACGGGCCAAAGGCGTTATGCTAGCGACTTTGGTAACAGCTCTGGTCATTCTATTGTATAAAGTGATGTCTTAAAAGCTCAAGAGCAAACCAAAAAACAAATGCAATATATGTCCCAAATTCAAGCAAAAAAGTTCGATTTAGAAGACAGAATAGTGGAATTTGCGGCTAAAACAGCTTTATTTTTTAAAGACTTACCGAAAGATCCTATTGGAAACTATCACGGAAACCAGTTGTTGCGCTCTGGCGGAAGTGCAGCATTGAATTTTGGTGAAGTACAGGGTGCTAATTCGGATAAAGACTACATAAACAAAGCTAGTTTAAGTTTGAAAGAACTAAAGGAATCTAGGGTTAACTTAAAAATTTTAAAAAAATTAAGTTATGGGGATAGGGGGAAAGAAATTCTCTTTTAGATGAAGTTGAACAATTGATTAAAATAATTGTAACAATAATCAAAAACAAAAAAGAATCCTCATCGATATCTTAATGAATGTTTTCTGCTATTGAAATTATTTTTGAACTTGACACTTTACAATGAAATATTACATCATAGCTGGTGAAGCATCGGGGGACCTACACGGATCCAATTTGATAAAGGCTCTCAAAAAAGAGGATGCCTCAGCAGAGATTCGTTGTTGGGGTGGTGATTTAATGCAGCAAGCTGGCGGTGAACTGGCCAAACACTACAAGGATATGGCCTTTATGGGTTTTTTGGAAGTACTGATGAACATTCCCACCATCTTCAAAAACATTTCGTATTGCAAAGAGGATATCCAAAAGTTCAATCCCGACCAGATTATTTTTATAGATTTCTCCGGTTTTAACCTAAGAATCGCAAAGTGGGCCAAAGCAAACGGTTTCAAAACCAATTATTACATTTCTCCACAGATTTGGGCATCAAGGGAAGGTAGAATCAAAAAAATAAAGCGGGACATAGATAACATGTACGTCATCCTTCCTTTCGAAAAGGATTTTTACGAAAACAAACATGGCTATCCAGTTGAGTTTGTTGGGCATCCACTAATCGATGCCATTGAGAACACTCCACTGCAGGATAATGAAATATTTCGAAAAGAAAACGGCCTAGATCCCGAAAAGCCCATTATCGCCTTATTGCCCGGTAGCAGGAAGCAGGAAGTACAAAAAATGTTGGATGTGATGCTTTCCGTGAAAAAGGATTTCCCCAATTACCAATTTGTAATTGCCGGAGCTCCCAGTCTACCTGATGAGTTTTACACACCATTCCTTAAAGGAGACAAAGTGGAGTATGTTTCCAACAAAACCTACACACTTTTAAAGCATTCCCATGCCGCTTTGGTCACGAGTGGAACGGCCACTTTGGAAACCGCTCTTTTTGGCATCCCTCAAGTGGTCTGCTATAAAGGAAATTGGATTTCCTATCAAATTGCGAAGCGAATCATCACGCTGGATTATATCTCCTTGGTAAATTTGATCATGAAGAGGGAAGTCGTCAAGGAATTGATTCAGAATGATTTGACTACAAAAAACCTTAAAGCTGAGCTTTCTAAAATAGTAGGCGGAACCGAAAGAGAACGCATTTTATCCGATTATAAATTGCTCAAAGAAAAATTGGGAGGAAAAGGTGCCAGTGAAAAGGCCGCCCAATTAATTGTGAAAAATGCGTAGTTTTATCTTCCAAGAAAGTAAATCTATTCTTGGATGTTACGAAAAACCATAATCTTACTGTTGCTTTTTACCCTTGCCGCTTGCGGCCCAGGTAAAAAACGACGCACCTACAGCAAGACCCGAACCGTTACGGTAGAGGGGTCCACCACCGATACTTCCCCTAAACGAAAATCCAAAAAGGAGGGGCGTAAAAATGCTAAGGCCAACGAAATTATTTCCACCGCGTTGACTTTTTCAGGAACCCGTTACAAATACGGGGGAACCACAAAAAGGGGCATGGACTGCTCCGGATTGGTCTATGTTTCCTTAAAGGAAAACGATATTATGTTCCCCAGAACATCCTACCAAATGGCCTTGGAAGGTGAAAAAATCAGGGTAACCCATATCGAAAAAGGAGACTTGCTGTTTTTTAAAACAAGTAAGACGGGGAGACGCATCAATCATGTGGGTTTGGTGGTCGATGTGGATGGAAACGATATTAAATTTATCCATGCCACAACCTCACGCGGTGTACTGGTATCCTCGTTACGGGAAGGGTATTGGAACAGCGCTTTTGTAAAGGCCATGCGAATCCTGTAAGGTGCGCCAACTTAACTTTGTGTCCATTAAACTCACCTTGTGGGTTGCTTTGGGCATTATCATCGGCTTTTATTTTGATGTAGCGCCACTTTTGCCTCTGCTATCCATGCTTTTTTTGATGCCAGCCCTTTTTTGGATCGGCAAAAAGCAGCACAGAACAGGGTTCCCGTATTTTGAAGTGGTTGCTTCGATTATCACCATATATTTGGGTGTTTTTGTTGTGGGTATTTCCATGGGTAGTGGTATGCCCGATCACTACTCAAAATCAGACCTTAAACAGGAAAAAGTTTGGCAATTAAAAGTAAGTGAAGTACTCAAACCCAACAAATTCTTCCATCGATATGTCACCCAGATCATTACTTCGGACAATGAACAAGCATCGGGAAAATTACTTTTTAGTCTTTCAGCGGATTCAACAGTAAAACAATTACAGGTAGATGATGAGTTCTTGATCTATACCAAACCTGAAGGTATTCGTCCACCATTAAACCCACACCAATTTGATTACAAGGATTACCTTTTAAAACAAGGGATTCAACACCAGATCAACACCAACTATGGCAATATTGTAAAAAAGGAACATGCCCCAAAAACCTTGTTCGGTATGGCAAGCGACTTCCGGGAGCATATCATTTCCAAATTAGAGAAAAAGAACTTTGGAACGGAAGAACTAAGTGTTGTCCAAGCTTTGCTTTTGGGAAAACGGGAGGATATTTCCGAAACCACCTATAACAATTATAAAAATGCGGGAGCTGTCCATATTTTGGCCGTGTCCGGGCTTCATGTTGGGATCATCCTTTTTTTGTTGGAGTTTCTTTTGTCCCCATTGGAGGGTTTACCTAAAGGTAAAACCACTAAGCTCATCCTGGTTGTTTTGTTACTTTGGGGCTACGCATTTTTGGCTGGACTCTCCCCTTCCATTGTTCGTGCAGTGACCATGTTCTCTTTTGTGGCCTACGCACTTTACCTCAACCGGCCGACGAACTCATTCAACATTTTGGCACTTTCCATGTTGTTCATTTTACTTATTAAGCCCTTGTTTTTGTTCCAAGTAGGCTTCCAGATGAGTTATTCGGCGGTACTTGCCATTGTTTGGATCTATCCCAAGTTGCAAAAGTTTTGGTTTCCTGAGCATATTATCGTTCGTAAAATTTGGCAATTGTTATCCATGAGTGTTGCCGCCCAATTAGGCGTTCTTCCCATTAGTCTGTTCTATTTTCATCAGTTTCCGGCATTGTTTTTTATTTCCAACCTGCTCATAGTTCCCTTTCTGGGATTTATTTTGGGCTTCGGAATCTTGATCATCCTGTTGACTTTGATTGATTACTTGCCCCAATTTATGGTTGATAGTTTCAATTGGATCATTAACCTAATGAATTCCATTGTCAGGTGGGTGGCCCAGCAAGAAGGTTTCATCATCAAAAACATTCCATTTGATTCGGCACAACTGCTATTGGGCTATCTTATTATCATTGCCATGGTCATATTTCTATCCCGACCCCGGTGGAAATCAGCTCTGGTATTTTTCGGAGGTATGATCCTTTATCAAAGTTGGGTTATCTGGGGGCAATTTCAGGTGCATCAAAAGGAAAGCATTGTACTGGCACACCGAACAAAAAATACAGTTCTTTTGCATCAAATGGGGAATTCACTTTCCATTCTTACTTCGGACAGCTCCAACATCAGAAACATTGCGGACAACTATGCCGTGGCCGAACGGATTCAAAACGTAGATACAACCACATTACAAAACAGTTATCGCATTGGGGATAAAAAACTGTTTATTGTGGATAGTTTGGGCATCCTTCCTTTGGAAGAACATATGGATTACCTGTTGCTCACACAATCTCCAAAAATAAATCTGGAACGGGTTCTGGATTCCATCAAACCCAAAAAAGTAATCGCCGATGGCAGCAATTACCCAACTATGGTCAACAAATGGAAAACAACCTGTGCCCAAAAAGAAATCCCTTTCCACTACACCGGTGAAAAGGGATATTATACTTTTAAATTTTGAATCTTTTCTTAGTGTACGTTGCCCATCAATCTTTTGATCAAAGGTGAAGCTATGATAACCAAAACCCCAGCTCCTAGCGCATATTGTGCAATGAGCATGAATCCATCGGTATAAATATTGAGGGTGCTAAAACCACTTATATCGGCATCTGTGCTTTCGATGGCCAATTGCTTACCAATAAAACCAACCACTTGGAATGCAAATGCCGATGATAGGAACCAAACCCCCATCATAAAGGCTACGATACGCTTTGGTGAAAGGTCTGTAATTTTTGACAGCCCTACGGGTGACATGAACAGTTCCCCTACCGATAACAAGAAATACATCAACAGCAAGTATGTGAACGGAACAAATCCATTTTCGTTGGCACTAGCTCCACTAATGGCCAGTGCGTAAAAACTGATACCTGCAAACAAAAGTCCCATCCCAAACTTGTACGGAGTTCGTGGATTCAGCTTCTTTTTGGACAACCATTGCCACATTAAGGAAATAGGAATAGCCAAAATAATGATCCACATGGAGTTCAAAGAATTCGTCTGGGAAGCTGACATAATTCCCTCCAAGTCCACGTTTCGAGCTGCAAAAAGCGTAATTACACTACCTGAAAGCTCATGGAACCCCCAGAAAATGGTCATAAAAAAGGTGATCAGTACCGCTACAAAGAGTTTTTTACGCTCTTCTACTGTAGCTTTAAACATGATGTAGCCCAGGTACAACAAAATGGAAATACCAATCAATTTAAAAATAACGTTTACAATGTTTTGATCTCCAAAAAAGGTTCCCTCTGCCCCAAGTGCCTTGTATGCAGAAAGCAAATAAGCTATAATCGGAACTGAAGCAAATGCCAAAACCGGCACCAATATGCCTTGTTTTAGTCCCAATACCTTCTTTTCAATATTTCCGTTTTCTGGAGGAAGCCCTTTGTCTCCGAAAACCCCTTTTTTGATACCGCTCCAAAAAACAATCAGTCCCGTAAGCATCCCAATGCCAGCAAGTCCGAATCCATAGTGCCATCCATATTTGGCCGCCAAAAAGCCACAAAGCAAAGGTGCCACCCATCCACCAATATTGATTCCCATGTAAAAAATGGTGAATCCCGAGTCCTTTTTTGGGTCCCCATCCTTATAAAGCGAACCAACAAATGTTGAAATGTTCGGTTTAAAGAACCCGTTGCCCGCTATTATAAGTGAAAGGGCAATAAAAAAAGTAACATGGTTTTCTATAGCCAGAACAAAATGTCCTAAAGACATCAATATCCCTCCAAGAAAAATAGATCGACGCATTCCCAAGATACTATCGGAAATACGACCTCCAATAACTGTTGAAGCGTAAACCAACGAACCATATGAAGAATAAACCGCTGCGGTTGCATAATCTCGTTCCATTAAAGCTGCGAATATTACATCCACCATATAAAGGGTGAGCAACGCTCGCATTCCATAAAAACTGAAACGCTCCCATAACTCTGCAAAAAAGAGGTAAAACAATCCCCTTGGGTGTCCAAATAACTGCTTTTCACTCTCTGGTTTGGATACTTCTGACATAACTGTATTGGTTTAAGTTCTAAAGATTTTCTTTAACGAAATTGGTCATTTTGGTATAAAGGTGCAATCTGGTATTGCCCCCATAGATCCCATGGTTTTTATCCGGGTAAATCGCCCAATCGAACTGTTTGTTGGCCTGCACCAAGGCCTCTATCATTCTCATGGTATTCTGTACGTGCACATTGTCATCTCCCGAACCATGAACCAACAGATACTTCCCTTTCAACAATTCTGGGTAGTTGAATGGAGAGTTATCATCGTACCCGGTCGGATTTTCCTGTGGTGTCTGCATATAACGTTCCGTGTAAATGGTATCGTAAAAACGCCAAGAGGTCACAGGCGCTACGGCGATGGCCATTTCAAAAGTGTCGTTGCCCTTAAGCAAACAGTTAGTGGACATAAAACCTCCATAGCTCCATCCCCAGATTCCGGTTCTGTTTTCATCGATATAAGAACGTTCGCTCAATTTTTGAGCTGCCGCAATCTGGTCCTCCACTTCGTATTTACCCAACTCTTTTTGAGTCAATTTTTTAAAGTCACGCCCTTTTAATCCCGTTCCCCTACCATCTACACAAGCTACAATGTAACCTTGCGATGCCAAGTGTTGGTGCCAGTAATCGTTACTTCCCATCCATCGGTTGGCTACTTGTTGCGAACCTGGACCACTGTATTGGAACATAAAGAGTGGATATTTTTTATTTGGATCAAAATCGGCCGGTTTGATCATATACATATTAAGGTCGTACCCATTTACATTGATGGTGGAGAACTCTTTGGGCGCAATCTCGTATCCATTCAATTTGTTCAGCAAGGCTGAATTATCCTTGATTTCCTTGACCAATTTACCATTGGAAGCATCGTGCAACGTAAACCTGTATGGGGTAGTCGCGCTTGAATATGTATTGATGTAATACGTAAAGTCCGTGCTAAAAGCTGCAGAGTTGGTTCCTTCTTGGGTCGATAATTCCTTTTTACGTTTTCCTTTGGTGGAAATACTGTAACCCCCCCTGTTGATGGAACCATTTTCTACCGACTGATAAAAAATACGGTCATGTTTCTCGTCATAGCCATAGTAGCGGGTCACTTCCCAAGGTCCTTCGGTAATCTGGTTTTTTAGTTTCCCATTGCTGTCATACAAATACAAGTGGTTGTAGCCATCGGCCTCGCTTGTCCATATAAAGCTATCATCATCCAAAAATGTAAGGTCGTCATCAATGTCCACATAAGCCGCATCGGTTTCTTCCAACAAAACGGTCGCTAAATTATCTTCTGCATTTACCGCATATAGTTTTAAATCGTTTTGATGTCTGTTCAAAGTCTGGACACTTAGCTTGTTTGCATCGTGCATCCATTTGATTCTTGGAATGTAGTATGGATCATTTAGGTCAACATCCGAGATAGCTCCGGAAGCGACATCATACATATGTAGGGTAACTATGGAATTCTTCTCCCCAGCTTTGGGGTACTTAAATTCGTATTGATATGGATATAATCCCGTGCCGTAAAAATCCATGGAAAAATGTGGCACTTCCGTCTCATCAAATCTGAGGAAAGCAATTTTTGTTCCGTCACTGTTCCATTCAAAAGCACGTACAAAGGCAAATTCCTCTTCGTACACCCAATCAGTAACCCCGTTAATAATGGTACCCTTGTTACCATCGGTTGTAACTTGTTTGGTGGTTCGTTCGGCCAAGTCCATCACATACAAATTATTGTCCAGAACATAGGCCACTTTGCTTCCATCAGGAGAAAGGGTCGGTTCTTGGATCTTTGTCTCGGAAATTTTCACCAATTCTTTGGAGGCGATATCATACACATAGTAAATGCCCAAGCGGGAACGTCTAAATATGGGCTCTACTTCAGTAGCCAAAAGTACCTGTGATTCATCATCACTAAAGGTATAGGACGAAAAATAGGGCACGGCATCGGACGATGCCACAATGGTTTCCGCCTTTTGCAAGGTTTCGTAATCATACTTGTCCAAACTACTGGAACGTGGGGAACGTGTGGTATTTAAAACAGTGTATTGTGTACCATTGTTCATGGATCTTAGGACATCCATGCTTTCTGTCCTAAACTCTCCTCCCCAAATCTCTTCAAGGGTTATTTTTTTCTTTTGCGCTGTGGAAAAAGTAACAACTCCCAAAAGGAACAGGAATAGAAAAGATTGTTTGTTCATGAAGTGAATAAATTGATTAAAAGTTCTCTTAAATATCAAAAACGTTTTTGTCATCTTGAGCGCAGTCGAAAGGTCAAACAAAAAATGTCTCGACTGCGCTCGACATGACATTTTGTTTCAAATTACACATAGCTACATACTACCTATGCGCTAGGTTTATTTGATTAAAAACTCCCAAGTTTACTAATATTTATCGGAAAAATAAATTTTGATGTTGCGTTTGCAACAAAATTTAACCTTTAAAACACCTCTTCGAATTCAAAATAAATACGAGGCTCGCCTAAATGGTCAATATCCGTATATTTGAATGCTTTAACCCAGCTTTATGAACACTCCCGTTGAAGGATTTTCCAAACTTACCAAAACCCAAAAAATTGATTGGATAGCCACCAATTGCACCAAGGACCCGAAGGCCACCAAACAACTGTTGGAACAGTATTGGAACACGGACCCCAGAGTGCAAAAGTTGCATGATGAGTTTATAGAGAATACCGTATCCAACTACTATTTGCCATTTGCCATAGCACCAAATTTCAGGATCAACGACGAACTCTATGCCATACCCATGGCCATAGAGGAAAGCTCGGTGGTAGCGGCAGCAAGCAAGGCAGCGAAGTTTTGGTTGGAACGTGGTGGTTTTAAAGCCGAGATCATCGGTACTGAAAAAGTTGGGCAGGTACATTTTATATATAAAGGAGATAAAGAAAAGTTTTCCAATTTCTTTGATTCGGCCAAACCAGAATTGTTTAAAAGCGTTGCTGCCATTACACAGAACATGGAAAAGCGGGGCGGAGGTATCAATGCCATTGAATTAAGGGATTTAACGGATAAGATCGAAGGCTACCACCAGCTCCATTGCACTTTTGAGACCTTGGATGCCATGGGAGCGAATTTCATCAATTCCTGCTTGGAACAATTTGCCAAAACATTAAAGGAGCTCGCACTTACTTTTGATGGTTTTACCGAGGAAGAAAAAAACATTGAGGTGGTGATGAGCATCTTGTCCAACTATGTGCCCGATTGTTTGGTAAAGGCCGAGGTAAGTTGCCCCATTTCGGAATTGGGCAATGCGGACATGCCTGCCGAGGAATTCGCCGAAAAGTTTGTGCAGGCAGTGAACATAGCCAATGTGGAGCCATATAGGGCCGTAACACACAACAAGGGCATTATGAACGGGATCGATGCGGTCGTACTTGCCACGGGAAATGATTTTAGGGCCGTGGAAGCAGGCGTGCACGCCTATGCCGCAAAAGCCGGTCAATATTCCAGCCTCACCCATGCAAAAATAGAAGACGGCATTTTCAAGTTTTGGATCGAGGTGCCCCTTGCTCTCGGAACCGTAGGCGGATTGACCACCTTGCACCCGTTGGTAAAACTGGCTTTGGAGATCCTTCAAAATCCATCTGCAAAACAACTGATGCAAATTGTGGCCGTAGCCGGATTGGCCCAGAATTTTGCGGCAGTCCGTAGTTTGGTCACAACGGGGATTCAAAAGGGGCACATGAAAATGCACTTATTGAACATGTTGAACCAGTTGGGGGCCACAGAAGCCGAAAAGCAACAATTGGTCACCTATTTTAAAGATCAGACCGTAACCAATGCCTCGGTAAAAGAGGCTTTTGAAAGAATTAAATCAAACTAATGGAGAAGGAGTTTTACAGCAACGGCAAGTTATTGTTAACGGGCGAGTATGCTATTTTAGACGGCGCATTGGGCTTGGCCATCCCCACCAGCTATGGGCAATCGCTCCATGTAACTCCGACAAAATCGGGCTTTTTGGAGTGGACCAGTTTTGATGAAAAAAATAAAATCTGGTTCTCTGCGAAGTTTGACCTTAAAAATCTACATGTGGTTTCCACCTCGGATGAAACCATGGCCAAGACATTGGTGTCCTTACTTTTGGAAGCCAACGCCCAAAACCCATTATTATTGACAGATAGTCATGGTTTCCAGATCGAGACCCATCTTACTTTTCCAAAATCCTGGGGCCTTGGAACATCTTCCACCCTAATAAACAATTTGGCTCAATGGGCGCGTGTTGATGCCTATGAACTTTTATGGAATGCTTTTGGCGGCAGTGGTTACGATATTGCCTGTGCTCAATATAACGCTCCAATTACCTATCAACTCATTGATGGAGAGCCAAAAATTGAACAGGTCGATTTCGATCCAAGCTTCAAGAACTCCCTATTTTTTGTCCACCTCAACAAAAAACAGAGCAGTAAAGAAGCCATAGCCAACTATAGAGACCAACAATTCGACAAGTCAAAGTTGGTGAAACAGGTTTCGGACATTACAAGAAAAATGATTTCAGCTTCCACATTATCCGGTTTTGAATCACTAATGGAAGAGCACGAAAGCTTACTTTCCCATATTCTAAAAATTGATCCCGTAAAGCAGCAACTTTTTCCGGATTATTTTGGGATGATAAAAAGTCTTGGAGCCTGGGGAGGGGATTTTGTTCTGGCCACGGGTGATGAACAATCCATTTCCTATTTTAAATCCAAAGGGTACAACACTGTGATTCCTTATTCAAAAATGGTTTTATAGTCACTTTTAAGGGTGTAAGTAGTCTATCATCCAATTCATAAATATATAGGGTATAAGAATTCAAAGCCTAGTTCTGTCCAACCAAACACCCCATCCATCAATTAGCACCCAAAAAATCAATGGTTTGCGCATAAGTTTGATAGATATTCATCAAACTATTGTGTAAAATGGATTGTATCTTTAAAAATACAATTGGCAATTCCCTAACATGGGCAATGCTTCTTTCCATTACTTGTGCATTTTGCCAAGACCATCCAGAGGCCACGTATCGCCTCGATAACTTTATCAACAAAAGCTGCGAGACCGATTACAACAAGATCACTTCCGAGGCGGTAAATAACATTTTAAAATACGATGTGTTCCACATAACCCAAAAGACCAAAAACATCTATGGGGAAAAGGATACGGAGATCCATCAATTCATTGTCGTGGACAATGGCCAAAACGTAAAGCGGTTTGAGCATATCGATACCAATACCAGCTTACCGGAACTGACCAGTTATATTCAGGAGGATTTCCGCCTAAACCAAGAAACCGCATTCGTTTTCCAATCCATGTTGGATGATATCTACCCTATTGCCAACTGGAAACCGGATAAAAGAGAATTCTTTTTTAAAAATGGCAAATGGTATTTTTTACGAGATGCTTATTTCCGATCGAAACAGGGTTTCGAAATCACGGTGGATTCCACAGGGAAAATAACCAACATTTGCTATAAGATGAAATGGGATGAACAGGAAAGCAAATAATTCAGACTTAATCCAATAAAAAAAGCCTCCGTAAAAAACGGAGGCTTTTTTGTTTCCTTTGCTAAATCCTGTTAATAAAACGTAGCCCTTTTATCTTCTATCTCAGCTTTGTCTTTTAAAGCATTGTAAACTGCTCCATTTACACGTGCAGCCGTACCACCCTGTAAGTTTTGGGCATAGGTACTGTAGTTTTCCACATCCGGTGCTTCGGTTTTGTTGGTCACTTGTATCATGAACACGCCACTATTACCTTCGATCAAATCTGAGGTTTGCCCTTGTTCCATGGAAAAGGCCTTTCCAACAACAAAAGGTTCCCTGCCAGCTCCGGGTATGGTTGGTGAGGACAAGGTAACCGCTGAAGCGGTATTTTGGGTAACATTGTTATCCGATGCGATGGCTTCCATGGTTTTCCCTTCGTTGGCCGCAATGATTTGCGCTGCCTTACGCTCTTTTCTAATGGCTGGCAATGCACTCGCAGAAGCATCCTCGGGAGCCATAAGTCCTTTTTTATACTTCTTGGTCAACTGTACTACGGCATAACCGTTGTTTACGTTGAAACGTTTGATGTCGCCAACACTGGTGTCATCGTTAAACGCCCACTGAACAATACTACGCTGAGAGCCAAGACCAGGAAGGTTCTCCTCCATCTCCTTTATTTTGTTTACAGGTCTAACAGTGTAGTTGCTTTCTTTTGCAATGTCACCAAAATTTTCTGGCTCCGCGTCCATCACGGCCATTTCGTATTTGGTAGCATCCGTAAACAAGGTGTTGATGGTTTCTTCGGATGGTTCTATTTCCCTTGCCAAAGTGGCAATTTGAACCACATCTTGCTTATCGTCTATTTTAATCACATGATACCCAAACTGGGTTTCTACCAAACCAACTGTTCCCGTTGGGTTACCGAAGCAAAAATCGTTGAACTCGTCCGCCATAACACCTTCTTGAAAATAACCAAGATCCCCTCCACGAGGAGCGGAAGGCCCATCGGAATTTTCTCTTGCCAAAGCTGTAAAGACGGCATCTTCTTTTCTGGCTTCGGCCAACAATCTTTCTGCCTCGGCCTCTGCCTCTTCTTTGGTTCTGGTTATAGATGGGTTGGCACGTTCTGCCCCTTCCCAAGTAATTAGGATATGACTTGCTTTTACCGTTCCATTGGCCTTCTTGTCCATAATCTTGGAAACTTTATAAAAATCCCCATCCTTGTATGGTCCAAATACTTCACCAACATTCATGGCCATTAATGTGTCCGCCACTACTGAAGGCAAGTCTCTTTTGGCTTTGTATATGGTATCAAATTTAGTATCTGAGTATCGATCAAGGAAAGCTGCCATATCGTTGGTATTTCTAAAACCAAGAATAGTATCGTTGGCATCCTTTGCTTCTGAATATTCAACAGAATCGTCCATCAATGCAGTAATCCCATCTTTTACATTGCTCTCATCCTCAGCAGATGGCTTTTCTTCAAAATACACAAAGCGAATGTCACGTGCTTTATCTTGCTGGAACATTGCCTTGTGGTCGTTTATGTAAGATTGAATCTCGCTTTTGGAAACTTCAATTTCACTATCTTCAATAGAGGTGTAAGGTATACGTACATACTGAAGGTCAATTTTGTCATTGGCCATATTGTAATCCAATTCGCCTTCTGTAAGGGTAGCAGTCACCCCTCCTTTTACCAAGTTGAAATACATACGTTCTTTGGCCGCTTGGATAATGGATGCCTCATCTTGCAACCAAGCATCGTAACGCAAAGGGTCGTTGGCTCTCCAGTCCGCAATGGTACTTTTAAATACTTCCGCGTTAAAAACTCCATTTTCATCTTGAAAGTCTGGAATTTGGGCATATCCGGATGTTCTTACGAAATCAACGATCTGATCGCTTTCCACATCAATTCCCAAATCTTCGAACTGTTGGTTCAAAATGGTTTTTCTTACCTCTTGCTCGTAAACCATGTTTACCAACTGTGTGGATGTAACTGTGGGTCCATATCTTCTGGAAGCTGTTTCTACTTGCGCTCGAAACTCGTCAATCGGAATATTTTCTCCATTTACCTCTGCAACCGAGGAGCCCACTTTTCCACCAGCAAAATTGTTACTGCTGAATACTCCTGATATTACGAATGCGAACAACGCCAAACCAATAATTAGAATCAGAACTGTTGTTCGTTTTCTAATATTCTCTAATATTGCCATTTTACTGCTTGTTTTCTTTAAATTCAGTGGGCGAAAATACCACTTTCTTTTCAAATAGGAAAGCTAAAAAAGGGTCGGAAATTATTAATCTTCAGCATGAACGCGCACACTTACCAAATCTATTTTGGTATTGGACACCTCCAAAATCTTGAAAGTAAAATTATCTACCGTGACTTCTGAATCCTGCTCCGGTATTTCCCCTGTTTGGTTGACGATCAATCCTCCCAACGTCTCGTATTCTTCCCCTTCCGGAAGTTCAAGTTTATAGTTTTCGTTAACGTAATCGACCTCCATTCGAGCTGAAAACTTATACTCGTTCTCACTTATTTGCTCTTCATATAAATCTGTGGAATCGTGTTCATCTTCAATTTCCCCAAAAAGCTCCTCTATAATGTCCTCGACCGTTAAAATTCCGGATGTGCCTCCATATTCATCGAGAACAACCGCCATACTTTTTCGTTTTTTGGTCAACACATTCAAAATATCCTGGATGAGCATGGTTTCTGGAACAAACTCAACGGGCAGCAGTATGCTTTTAATGGTCTTTGGTTTTTTGAAGAGCTCATAGGAATGTACATACCCGATAATCTCGTCGATGCTTTCCTTAAAAATCAAGATTTTGGAATAGCCCGTTTCCGTAAAGAGCTTGGTCAGGTTTTTGGGTGTCTCGTTCTGTTCCACGGCGGTGATTTCGGTACGGGGAACCATCACCTCCCGTGCTTTTACCGTTGAAAATTGCAATGCATTCTGAAAAATCTGGATCTCGGAATCCACATCATCCTCTTCTTCCACGGTTTCCATTTGTTCGGTGATATAATCTCCAAGTTCCAGTTTTGTAAAGGACAATTGTACTTCATCCCCTTTGTCCTTGAAAAATATTTTTAAAATAAAATCCGAAACTTTAATCACGAACCATGAAATGCCCGAAAACAAGAGATAAAAAAAATAGGCGGGTACCGCAAATACCTTTAGCAGTGCATTGGCATAAATTTGGAAGAACACTTTTGGCAGAAACTCCGCGGTCAACAAGATCAAGAGTGTAGATATAATGGTTTGTGACAGCAAGCTGAAATCGGTCAGCAATACATTAAGAAACGGATAATCGGTAGGAAGCATTCCCTGAAACCATTCCATTAACAGATCACCCATAAAAAGACCGTATATGACCAATGCTATATTGTTGCCAATGAGCATGGTGGCAATAAATTTTGATGGTTTATCCGTAAGCCACGTAAGCACCTTGGCCAGGAAACCCTCTTGTTTTTTCTCTATTTCAATATGGATCCTGTTGGCCGAAACGAAGGCGATCTCCATTCCGGAAAAAAATGCTGAAAACAGCAGGGAAAGAACGATGATGATAATGGAAGAATCCAATGCTATTGTTGATTATCCTTTTTTCGCTGTTCAAAACGTTTCCTATATCTTCTTCTAAAAACGAACATGGCGATAGATACAACTGCAAAGAAGATAAATATGTAGGTATCCTTTGGATTTATGCTCCAAAGTGTGGCAATCTTATATATGGAAATGGCGGCTACCGCCAAATAAAGGTATTCTGTGTATCTTAAAATCTTGATCATGCTATTCTTCTTCTTTAATCGTCATCAGGCCGTAAGTTTTATGGGCCTTGAAAAAGGTAAAGTCCTTATTAAAATCCATTCCTTCACCATCCATTACGGTACCATCTTCGGGGTTGGTATATGTAAAAGCGGCTTCGGTAAAAACCCAATTGTTCTTTCTATCAAAATATAATTGGTCGGTCTCCAGCTTTTTACCGTCATGCGTTTCCACAACAACATTCCCTTGCAAATCTATCAAATTGGTCTGTGAATATACAATACCGTAATCCGCAACAATCACACTTTTCTGATTTTTTTCATCATAAAAATCAACTTGAAGCCCTTTAGGAAAAGTACGGAATTTAAATCTTTGATTATCAAAATCCTCGGATATCGGACTGGTAAGAACCGCTATTACCCTGGTATTTGCAGAGTCCTGGGTTCCCATGGCCTCCATGGTCTCGGTATAAGTCAAGGTAAAGTTTTGGGCCATACCCTGCGGAAATAAGGGTTTTACCGCTTCTTCCCCAACCCTCTCGTAGTCATCACCACAGGATATAAAAAGGATTGCCACGGTAAAAACCGTGGCAAAGCTCTTTAAAATATGTTTTGATGTGTATTTCACTACAAGTTAGGTACTGTAACACTACCGCCTACCCAACAGCTGAAGGAAATGGATTGACCAGCTTTTCCTGAGCTGAAAATCATTTCTTTGGATGGAGCCTTGGCAGCATAACTTGCTGCAGTTTGACTTGCTCTACTACTCAAAGCAGGATCTACTCTACCGGCTTTTCTTGCCATGTCGGCAGCTCTCCAGTAAATCGCTCTCTTTTCGAACGGTGTACTACCACAGGCATTGGCGCTGGTCGCATACAGGTTGGCGATCAACAAATATGCCTTACCGTTTGC
Organism: [Muricauda] lutisoli (nom. illeg.); assembly: GCF_017313105.1. Lineage (GTDB taxonomy): Bacteria > Bacteroidota > Bacteroidia > Flavobacteriales > Flavobacteriaceae > Flagellimonas > Flagellimonas lutisoli. The sequence continues at coordinate 166,345 of NZ_JAFLND010000002.1, forward strand.
AGGGTTGGCATCAATAGCTTTAAGTGCGTAACTTCTTGCCTGTGACTTGCTGCTATTTCTAACAGTAGTGGCAATTTTATAAAGGATGTCGGATTTCTTATAGGAATCAGTTTCCAACTCTACCGCTTTGTTGAAGTCAGCAAGTGCACCGTTCATATCTCCAGACTTTTGTTTAAGCACACCTCCGTACATATATGCATCGGCAGATGGGTCTAGCGCCAACTGGGCCTCGAACAATTTTCTGAACATTGGATCATCGGTACATTCTTTGGAGAACATTCTTCCTACGGCACGCTTAACCCACTTTACATCACCTTTCTTTTCCTCGAAACTCTTTTCGTACAATGGAATAAGATTGTCGCAATCTGCAAGTGCACCCAATTTGGAATCTACACTGCTTGCCACTTTACCAAAAGACTCAGAGTTTACCGTAGCAACCCTAAGGGCTCTTTTCTCTTTTGAAGTCAAGGTGCCCAAAGAATCCTTTGGAAGAAGTTTAGTTACTATATCCGTAAGTTTTTTGTTTTCTTCTTCGATTCTTCCGGTAACATCATCGTATGTTGTAAATACGTCTTGAAGGTCTTTTTTACCGGCATCGTGCAAATCCACCAAGCTAGAGAAATAAAGATATAAGGCTCTTGGGTTCTTAAAGTTGGACTGATCTTCTTGAAAAGCTGTATCCAGCAAATTGAACAACTCCTCATCAGAAGCCATTTTGTTCTCGTACATCAACAAAGCTTTGTCGATGGCAACACCTGCCTTGGTGTAATTTGTTGGGAAATACTTAAGACTGTTATCGTACAAGTCCAACAAATCTTGGATGTATGCATCCTTTTCAGCTCCTGTTGAACTTTCAACCTTCGCTTTCAAGATTCGCTCCCCATAAGAGAAATTCGCCTTGTTAATGTCCGGGCAACTTTCGTAAACCATTTTCCATGGTTCATAAGCTGCATCATAATTTTTCACCTTTACGTGTTCTGCATAAATCGACAGATTGGTCATACACTCGGGGTTCTGCGCTTGGGCCATACTTAATCCCGCCAACATGGTGACCATTATCATTGTTAAGTAGTGTCTCTTTTTCATCTTACTAATTTTAAAGCTGTTAAAGTACAAATTTTCATTAAAAAATCCTCTTGCAGGACCTTCTATGGGTGGTTATTTATCAAATTTTTAAAAAATAGGGCTATCAATTTATTTTTCTTTGTCTAAACCATCTATCATTTAACGATAAGCCTATGTTGACTTTAAAATAACTTTCCTCTATTAGGTTTGCATCGGTTGTTCCACGTCTTCCCAGTTCAAAACCTAGGTTTAGATTGGAGAAGTTCCCGCCAATCGGTAAACCTAATCCAAAAGTTATGCCAAAGTTGTTAATTTCTTTATTGTTGACCGTTAAACCGCTTACATCGTACCTAAGCCCGGCACGGTATGTAACCCGTTTAAAGTAGCTTGAAAGGGGTCGATAGTCAGGAATCCAGTACCCTCCAAAAGCATACGTGCTCGCATCGTTATAGGTCACATTCTCCAAGCCGAGGAACGTATTTTCAAAATCGCTCATTTTTTGAAAACTGTACTCTCCCCCAAGAAACCATTTTTTGTTTTCTCCAAAACCAAGACCAACCGTTGTTCTGGTCGGTATTTTCAGCTCGGTGTTCCTTAAGTTGGATGCGTCCAGGTTTACATCGACCACTTCTACATTGGCACCTGTATCCAACGAAAACGATCCCAAGCGCTGGTTGTTCTTGGAGACCAAATTACCCTGGGTATTTACCAAAACAGAGGTATAGAGCGTGTATTTATCCTTAATAATAGGATTATAGTTTAAGGCATATTTAAAATCGTATCCGTTTACCTTGGACTCCCGATTGTCCAAAGTCCCAAACTGCACCCCTTCCACACTTTGCACCCTTTCATATTCCAGCGTACCAAAATTAAAATTGGCCGTTATCCCTAGACTCAGGTATTTGATAGGTTCGAACCCTACGGAGGCATACAATCTATTGAGGCCACCTGATCCCGTATACACGTTGGTGACTTCGGAACCCTGACCATTTATAGAAGTTGCATTCAAGTTATACCCTACAGAGGAATAGGGCATAATGCCAAAACCGAAGCCTGCATTCTTTGCGATCGGGAAACCAATGGAAAGGTAATCCAAGTTGGTTTTGGAAACATTTTGCTCCTCTGTCCAGTCCTTTAATCTGTACTCTTTATGGGAAAGCCCTGCCGTATATGCTGTTAATCTAAGCTTGGAGTATGCCGCTGGATTGGTCAAATTGATATGGATACTGTCTCCATACATACTTATACCGCCCATCATTTGATTGTCCACCGAACCGTTGTCCCTGTGGTCACCTATTCCGAAGTAAGAATAGGGCGAAATGGTTCCATTTTGTGCGAACAAACCATGGGCAGTAACGCAAAAAAAAGCGATCAGAATTTTTTTAATCATTCAGTTTGTGTTGTATTCCAGTAGGCAATTAAGTCCCTCCAAGAGAAATTTGGAGTTCGCAAATATGGTGTTTTTTAGCCTTTTGGCAAAAAAATGGGAGTCTCCGCCTGTTAAAATAACTGTTAAATCTTGAAAACGGGATTGATATTGATCGATCACCCCATCCACTTCTTGGGCCACCCCGTTGATCACACCACTGTGCATGCAGGATTCCGTTGAGTTCCCGATAAAATCGAGCAGCTCCTCGGGTTCCAACAAAGGAAGCCCCGCGGTTTGGTTGTGCATGGCGTTGTACCGCATCCGAATACCGGGCGAAATGGCCCCTCCGACATACTCGCCATAATTGTTCACCATATCGTAGGTAATGCAGGTTCCGGCATCAATGACCAAGGTATTGCCCCTGGTGTTTTGGTAATAGGCCGCAGTGGCCAGGGCAATCCTATCCACCCCCAAAGTTGTAGGAGTGGCATAACTGTTTTTAAAGGGAACTTTGGATTGGCTGGTGAGCACGTGCACTTTGCAGAAAAGAGCCACTACATCCCTTTCTTTACGGTCCAGTTTACCGACCGATGATATAATGGCATGGTTGATCCGTGGATATTTCTCGAACAGTTCCTTTATCTTGGAAAGGAACAGTCCCGACTCAAAGCTGTGGTCGTAGATGATCCTTCTGTTCTCAAAAACAGCGTATTTGATCAGCGTATTCCCTATATCGATAACCAGATTCATGGTACAAAGGTCGGGAATTGGAAAAAATCAGAACCTTTTTTTCGGGTTTTTGTTTGTATATCCTAATTTTGAAATTATATTTGCACCCGCTTAATAAAGCTTGGTACCTTAGCTCAGTTGGTAGAGCAACGGACTGAAAATCCGTGTGTCCCTGGTTCGATTCCTGGAGGTACCACAAAAAAACCCGCAAACTTGGTTTGTGGGTTTTTTGTTTTACGTAAAATCAAATTAGCAGCCGGCATATTTTTATTCCGTTGTTAGCTGTTGTCCTTTTAATCTTTTGAAGATTAGAATGCCATAGTAACAATTAAACGCATAAAGCAATAAAATTACAGGCATTGCAATGGACAAAAGCTGCGTTTGTTCGCTTAAACCAAAATAAACTGTTCCTATCAAAAGTGTGGCCAAGGCAGAGAGAACGACACCAACAATTTTTACGAATTTAGATTCTTGCCAGAAGACCCCAAGCATACCAACAACCCAAATAAGATTGGAGGCAATAAAAGCCCAATTGGCCATTTCATTCAAGACTTGAAACATTTCTTCGGAGGTTACGTGTTTGTACCCACCTAGCATAAAAATGTATTCTGTGAGCATTAAAATATGTCCCACTGCAACCAGATTCCACCACTTGGATAATGATGATAAATTGAAGGACGCCCAAGCAATCCCACAAACAACCAAAGCCTCAAGACGCCATATAGTGCTGAATGAGTTGAAGTCATTCCAACTTTGATTTAACAATTCAATATTTTCACTCCATTCAGTTCCAGGTTTACCAATACCAATAAACCATACGAGCAGTATAATGAAAGCAAAAGATAATGTTGAAAAAACTAGAGGTGATTTTGTCTTCATAATGGATGGTATTAGTTTCCCAAAAGGATCTCGGCTATAATTTCGTTATTGGTTTTCTTAAAAGTAGGGAATTTAGTTCAAGGCAGAAGGGAGCAATGGATTATGGCCGGTGTTGGTATCAGTTATTAATAAAAAAATCTACCTCTTTTAAATTTATTGTTTGATTCCAAATCGATATCGCTGACCTCTGGATTTGATTTAGAATAGATTACCTTAAATTTTTTTCCGACACATCCAGAATTATTTCCATCACACTCAAAGTAAGAACTGGCTTTATTTGTCCTATATTTTTTTCCTTTGACGTAATAGATATAATAGTAAGTATAGGCGGATTTTTGATTGTGTTTAAAATCAACAACTTGTCCTGTAGTAATTATACCATCCTTTTCCAGCATATTTTTACTCCAAAAATTGTTTCCAAGCCAATAGACAATGAAAAGCCCTAAACCAATTCCGATTAGTAAGTATAATTTATTTTTTGTGCTCAATTATCTGGTTTTAATTCCCACCAACGGGGCCGTATAACCGTCAGTTTAATTACGGTTATACATTTTTGACAAACGCTTTTTCATTTAGTTGTCCGTTTATAATTCTCTTTAAGTCATTTATAGACTTGTCTTTTTGGGCATTAAATCCGTAATGGACCAGCCCAATTCCAAATCCAATCATTATTAATGGGAAAATCAATAAAATAGGATTGGCACCTTGACTTATAACTCCTATAATTCCCATGATAAGGGCAAATCCAATGAAAGTCAGCCAGAACAGCATAAATGCTATTACAAAAGTGTGAACTTTTAAATCCGCAACTAATTTAGTTCCATTTATGTTGGGTTGAATTTGTCCTTTGATTTGAGGGAGAAAAGAATTCCTTCCAGTTATTATTCGCTGTATTTCAAACCTGTCTTGTTCAAAATTTCCTTCAAATAATTCCTTTCCTTGATATTTGTTAAATCCAATTTTCAACCCTTTTTTCGGTCGGATATTTTCCGCTAATATTTTTCTTACTTCTTGATTTGAAAGAGTACTTAATATTTCAATTTTATCAGACGGAATTATCTTCATTTAATTTTTTCAAATGCAATAGAACTGTCTCGGTTATGATCTCGTTATTAGCTTTCTTAAAAGTAGGGAATTTAGTTCAAGGCAGAAGGGAACAACGAATTACAACCCAGTATTGTCAGTAGTTTTTTATTTAAGTCGAATTGACTTTACTGTTTTCTTATACTTTTCTAATAAGTCTTGCTTTCCATCTCCAAATGCTCGGCCAGTAAAAGCCAGACTCCATTCTTCTCCGTCAAGTATTACGAAATACATAATTCCCTCAACATTGTCAAAGACATATGGTGTGTCCAAAATATTAGCATTATAATTTCCGATAACCGTATTTTGGATTTGTGTAGATTTTATTTCCTCATAAGTATCATCTCCTGTTGGGTATAGGCTTATTATGAATTCTGTTCTTTCCTGCTCCGTCATTTTAGGAAGTCTTCCAATTTCTATCGTATTTGAAAGATTGTTTACTGATTCAAAATCTCCATCTTCATTAAAAGTTATTGTCCCAAATTGTGTTTTAGCATGATTGAAATCAGTAAACGACAAATCGAACTCAAAAAAATCCGATTCAAATACTTTAGGCTCTTTTTTAGTAGTTGTTTTTTCCAGTTCCGCTCCTTTATCTTCTAGTTTAGAGCGATTTTTTGAATTACATCCGAGAATAAAGAGCGTGAGTAGAAGAATTTTGAAAATAAAGGTTTTTTTCATTTAGGGTCAAAATTACTGTAACGGTTCAGTATGTGAAATGTAGGCGATTTCGAAGCACTTCAATTTCGGTTAAGTCTAAAGTTTGATACGAGCCAAAAGCCTTGATTTTATTACTCCTCCGCCTATTTTTTATATACATTGTTACCTGCTGGCTTTATTCATTCATAAAATATTTATCCAATTTGTCCAAGAATCTTTCGTCTGACATTCCTGTTCGATTAAAGAATAGTACACTACCTTTTTTCAAGTCTGGATAAACTCTTATCTCGCAATAATATCCGCCACCACCACCTGCGTGTGCAACATACTTTTTGCCGTCAAGGTCTCCTGAAAACCACGACAAACACATTCCTGTATTTTTTCCTTTATGAGTCATGTTTTCTCGAAAGAGCATTTGTTTATACTCATCTGAAAGCAAGTCGCTATTGGTTTTCAGCATTTCCTGAAGGTAGGCGATAAAAGATGTGGGAGTTCCGATAAGTCCGCCATATGATGGTCCATTTATATAAAAGCTTTTAAATGAACGCCATTTACCCTCGCTTTCTCCCATATATTTCGACTTGTTCATCAAAAAGCCAAGTATGAGATTAGAAAAAGACAGTTTTTTGTGATAGCCCTTAGCATGTCTCTTTTTGTTGACAATCTCAAAAGTCAAATCATTTGAATCGATTGGCAGCTTATTAATTATATGCTTGGTGATATAGTCTTCATATGTTTCTCCTGATACATCTTCAATTAGTTCTCCCAAAACAACATAGCCCAAATTCGAATAAGAAAATTTTGCGTTGGGTTCAGACCTTGTCTTATTATTCTTTTCCAAAATAGATTTGAAGAAAGTGTGCCTGTCAAATGTTTTGTGCTCTGTGTCTAAATGGATCCAATTGAGTGGTATCGGATTTGGTAATCCACCTGTGTGATTTAGAAGTTGTTTTACGGTAATTTCTTCTCCATAAATAAAATCGGAAAGGTATTGGCTAACGGCCGAATTTATGTCAATTTCACCATTTTCAGCTAACTGCAAAACTGCCAAGGCTGTAAAAGTTTTAGTAACGGAAAAAGCGTTGTATGTTGTTGATGAATCGACTTTAATTTCTTTAGAAATGTCAGATAAACCAACTTGAAATGATTTTATGACACTGTCTTTGTCAAAAAAGTAGTATTGGGCAGAAGGCGTCTTGCCACTTTCTACTTGGTCGGTTAATATCTTATCAATTTCATTTAAATCCATCGGTATCTGGGAATGGCAAGAATTTAATACTGTTCTTATTGTTAATAATGTCGCTATCGTTTTGATAGCTTGCAGGTAACGGTCTCGGTTATGATCTCGTTTTTTGTTTTCTTAAAAGTCTTAAAAGTAGGGAATTTAGTTCAAGGCAGGAGGAACAATGAATTATAGCTCTTCCTGTGCAACGTTTTTAGTTTCTTTTTGTTTGCTAGTTAGCCTAAATTTATTTGACTCAATATTAAATGCTCCATGAAGGCTATCGTTCATTCTCTTATTGTAAAAAAAGTAAAATAGAATTTCCTTTCTCCCATCGTCCCATTTAAAGCTTTTCACTTCACGGTCTGTAATTTTTGTTAAGTTCTCCCCGTCTATGTCCGAAATATAAAAAAAGTGTTTTTCGAGATTATATATTTTCCCAAGTACATTCGGTTCATCCGGTGTTAAGCTATATATGATTTTTTTGGCTTTCGATTCTTCATTTCTGGGAATAACATTCATATACTTAATGGAGCCATTTTTGGATAGTAGCTTATTGATAATTTTACAGTCCTTGTCCAGAAATAAAATATTACTGGTATACTTAACAACCATGTTTGAGCTGGGTATTTGATAGGTTCGCTCTAAATCAACATAGTCCAAGTTTCCAACCATCGGAATATAAAAGAGGTCCGAATTTGGAATTCTAATAGGCTCATATAATTTTCCAGTCCATATTGTCGGTGGAGTTCTTTTGTACCTATAACTCGATTTACTCACTTTAGTTTTCCTTGGACTGTCTTTTTTAGAAATTATTGAGGAAATCAAAAAGGCGATTATTATTATTCCAAAAAATGTTGATAAAACCACCAATTCCATGCGTTTTTCAGACTTTGATTTCTTTTTGAATTTATCAATGGCATTTCTTACTTGAAACTCCGAAAACTCTTTGAATTTTGGTTTGTCCTTTGGGCTTAATTCTGTGTATAGCGTTTCTCTATTATTTCCCTTGAATTTTGGGCGTTTTGAAGGTCGCAAATTCCGATTTTGCTTCATGCGATTATTCATGTCCTGAATACTGCTCATTGGAATTTGTTTATGGTTTTAGAGAAGCTTTAATGAGTTTTAATTATTGCACAACTTGTTTATATAGATGTAAAATACATCTCTACACACCCAAAATAGGAATAAAACCGATAATTGGTGTTGTTTTTTACTTCACTAAATTAGATAAGATGATGGCATGCTATTCATCAAAACCTTCAGCAAAAAATTCTGTGATAGTTAAATTAAAATATGCGGAGATTCTTTTGATGGTACTGAATTTCGGGTCCCATTTACCAGTTTCTATTCGTCCAAAATGGATTCCCGTGTCATTGTATGCATCTTCTTGGGTAAGATTTCGGGTTTCTCTCAACCCCTTAATCCGGCGGGCTAAGTCCTTCAAAAAATCAACATTTTGGTCGTCTTTGTCCATCATACGATAGCAATGTCAAAATTTTGAATGTCGAAATTAATGACGTAAACGTCATTTTATGTAATTTTGAAGAATCCCGTTCATTAAAATCACGTACTATGCCACCCATTCCCGTATTATCCACTTTTACCGACTTTCTAAACCAAAGCTCCCCTGCACCCCTGCAGATCACCTTTGCAAACCTTAGCATCCGTAACCACCAAAACGGGCAGTTCCTTAACCAAGTGCAGCGGCAGCATGGCCGTATCGCCCTCCATAAAACCCTACACCAAGGCGTAGCGGAACTCACGGTGTTGGACCATCTGGTGTTCAGTTTTTCCTTTCAATTCCGAATGCCCCATGTTGGGGAGTGCCAACATATTAGCATGCGGTCCCTGCCCCGGCCCTTGAGCCATGGCAAACTGTACGTGGATGGGGAGCAATTGCAGCTATCCTTTACCATAGATGCCCCGGACCCCTTACATTGTGTAGCGGTAACCCATGTGTACCAGGAAATTTGTAAACTGGAACAGTGTTGAACGCCCTTTGGTGGGGAATTTGTTGGGCAGATAGGTAATTGTTACCCTACAACCTCAGCGCTTTTTTTGCTGTTCTTGAATTCACTCGGGCTCAAGCCGTATTTCTCCTTAAAGATCTTGGAAAAGTAGCTCCTACTGGTAAAACCAATGGAATAGACCACTTCGGAAATGTTCATTTCGGTAGTGGCAATGTAATCGCGGGCAAGTTCCAACCTTGCATGGCGTATGTACTCGGTAACCGTTTTGTTGTAAAGCAGTTTAAACCCTTCTTGCAGCTTTGCTTGGGTAAGGCCGGTTTCGGCAGAAATGTCTTCCAAAGAAAAGTCCTTTGCAATGTTCTTCTCTATTTTTTTGGCATAGCTACGGATCTTCTTCAATTCCCTTTTCAGCAAACTGGTCTGGGGCCTTTTGTTCTGCACCTCCTTGTTATGCTGGATCATGTGCATGGACAGGATCTGGTACACATACCCCTCGATCATCATAATACGGACCATTCCCTTTGCCTTGATCTTTTTTATTTCTCCCATTACCTCGGCAATCTTAAGGTTGTACGATCCATAATAGGCAAATACCTTTTCGTGATCGGTATCCAAAAACACCTTGTAGAGCTGTTTGTTGAGTTCCTCCCCTTGGTTCAACCTTTTGCGCAAAAAGGGTTTCCTGCGCACCTGTATCACCGTCTGACTTATTTTTATGTCCTTGGGAAAGTATCTGTCCGTTATCCCGCCATCGCGATTGGTCAGGATCACCGATTGGAACTGCTCCATGATCTTAATATCGTCTTCCGGCTGGTACCCGAACTTATGTCCGCAATACCCTTCCAAACAGTAATAAAAGCTAATGGGGTTAAAGTCCGAAGTATCCACCTCAATCAGTACCTCATCAAAAAAAGTGATGTCGAGTTCCAATAAACTCACACCCCAGTCAAAAGTGATAAAACGGATACTTCCGTTTGCCTTATCGTTGGAAACATTTAAGGAATGCTGTCCCCATCTTTCAGTTATTTCGCCTCCAATGGCATTCTTGATCTGCTCAACCGATTCTGCGGTATCGTGGGCGTCTACTTTAATTTTTATCATTAAAAAGTCTTCCTACTTTTTGTTCAATCATTGGTCTTAACCCATAAAGATAGGCTTTGTTGGCAAGTGCACAACCATAGGGACGCACCTTTATCATAGTTTTAATAAAAAAATGAATAGCAACACAATTAAATTGGTTTGAGTCAATGTTTTTTGATGGTTTACCCTTACTTGTCTCTTAGATGCAAGAAGATTATGATTTACAAACTTTCAAATGAGGCAGGGAAAGAAGCGATAGAAAAAGAGTTTGGAATTCCCTTCAGATATCCGAATTTATACCGGCCAAACCCTATCATCAATGGTTTCCACGAAATCAACCTAAGTGTGGTGCCCATGGAAAAACCCAATGAGATAACTTTTGCCATTTGGGGGCTCATGCCACAGGATTTTAAAGAGGATTGGCATAATTTCCAGGATAATGCAAACACCTTGAACGTGCAGTTGGAGGAACTGGAAAACGTAGCCTGGATGCAGGAATCCTTCAAAAAACGACGTTGTTTGATTATTGTGACCGGTTTTTACACGCATCTGCTGGAAAACGGCAATACCTACAGCTACCATATTTACCGACCCTCCGAAAAACCATTTTATTTGGCAGGCACCTACAATATGTTACATGATGGTTTTTTGTGCACCGCGGTAATGGTGACCAAAACCGACCCATTTGTTTCCAGTTACCACAACATTAGCAATTTGGCCCCGGTCATAGTTTCCAAAGAACAGGCTGCAACATGGTTGAACCAGAACGCCACTACGGATGAGCTGAAACAAATTGTCCGAGACCCGCATAAAATCGCTTTGGAAGCCGAGCGTTTGGACAACCGATTCTTTCTGAAAAATTTGGCCCCGAGCCAGCAAATTGAATCCTTGCTAATGGAGTCTCAACAGTAAAAAACAGGCAGCCAAACAGTCTAATCTGAGAACTTTACACCCTTTTAATCACACATATCCGCTATTGAGTCAACATAAAACGGAATAGCGGCAAGCTAACATAGACCTATAAAATATATTTGTAATGTACTGATTAAGAGATATTCAGGCATTAACACTAAACACTATCATTATGTTACGTTGGACAGTCATCTTTATTATTTTGGCCATTATCGCCGGTATTTTCGGCTTTGGTGGAATTGCTGCAGGAGCGGCAAGCATAGCCAAAATCCTATTCTTCATTTTTATTGTATTGTTTATCATTTCGTTGATAACAGGAAGAAAAAAATTATAGAACACACACACTAAAAAAAATCATTAACCTTAAATCAGAAACTACATGAAAAAGTCGATACGAATATTTACATTGCTCTTGGCAACGGTACTTACCTTAAGTATTGCCAGTTGCAGGGAAACCAAAGAAGATAAGGCCGAAGAGGCCATAGAAGACGTAAAAGATGGGGTCGAGGATGCCGCCGACGACCTTGAAGATGCCGCAGAAGATGTTGGGGACGAAATGGAAGATGCTGCTGAAGACGTGGAAGACGAAATCGAGGATGCTACCGATTCCTAACCAATTTCTCAACTGACAAATCATAACTCTGGCCAATTGTTGCCAGAGTTTTTTTGTTTGCGTTCATCGCTATTTTTACTAAAGGACGGATATACCGATATTCGTTCATACCTTAGAGAACAGAAACACAACCATTTTTTTGAAGACCTTTTTAACCATCCTGTACATTGCAACTTCCGTTTGGGCGATCGGAGCCATTATTTATCACGGAAGACGGCCCTCGCGTTCCATTAGTTGGGCTTTGGCCATCATTATCCTGCCGTTTTTAGGGGCCATACTCTACTATCTTTTTGGCATGAACCGCAGAAAGTTCAAGTTCTATAACACCAAGGAATTTGAAAAAAGGAACAAATTCGCCCAGCCTAACATTTCCGAGCAAGAAGGGTTTTTAGCGCATTTTGATGATGATATCCGAAAGGAGAGGCTCAACCGATTAATACAGGCCAGTTCCGATACCACTGCAAAATCCAGCAATAATGTATCGGTCTTACAAGATGGCGGGGAAACCTTCAACGTCTTGTTCAAGGCCATGGAGGAGGCCCAAAAATTTATCCATGTGCAATACTATATTTTGGAGAGGGGCACGCTCTTGGATAAAATGCTGGACCTTTTTGAAAGAAAAATCAAAGAGGGTGTGGAAATCAGAATTATTTACGACTCGCTCGGCAGCTATAAATTACGGGGCCGCCCCAGAAAACAATTTCAGGATATCGGGGTGAAAATATATCCCATTATGCCCATTCGGTTAAGGAACCTGTTGTTCTCCCTTAATTTTAGAAACCACCGAAAAATTGTGATCATTGACAATACCGTGGCTTTTACCGGAGGGGTCAATGTTTCCGACAAATACATAAAACGGGAAAACGGACTGGGCAAATGGAAAGACGTCCATTTAAAATTGGAAGGCCCCATTGTAAACGATCTGCACCTTGTTTTTTTAAAGGATTACTTTTTTGCGAGCAACAAAGCTGATTTTCATATCTCCAACTATGTTGCTGCACAACAAGCAGCTGGCCATGTCAATGCCCAAGTGGTCGCTGGCGGACCGGATTCCAAGTACCCAACCATTATGCAACAATACATAAGCATGATGAACCAAGCGAAACGTTCCATATGCATAGCCAACCCCTATTTTGTTCCCGGTGAAGCGTTTTTACAGAACTTAAAAATCATCGCGCTCGAAGGTGTGGAAATCACCCTTCTGGTTCCCAAAAAATCGGATTCCCAGGCAGCCAAATTTGCCATGTTTTCCCATTTTGAAGAATTGCTGAAGGTAGGGGTGAAAATTTATTTACGGAACGACTTCTCCCACAGCAAAATAATGATCGTGGATGATGACTTGGTCTCCATTGGCTCCGGCAACTTCGACATTCGCAGCTTTGAACTCAACTATGAGACCAATATTCTACTGTACAACAAAGAAATCAATCGGGAAATGACGGAAGAGTTCAAAAAAATCTGTGAAAAAGCCAGCCCAGTTACCTTGGAACGGTTCCTGAACAGAACCCTTTGGCAAAAATTCCTTGAAGGGCTCTTCAAATTTTTCAAGCCCCTGATATAGTTTCCCCAATAACGGTCTGCATCAATCATTAACTGATTTGAGGCAAGTCAATATCGGGTCCCGATTAACTTTGTACCAAAATAAAACAATCATGAAAAATCTATTTTTAATTCTATTTTTAATCGGAGCAACCACCATGAGTGCCCAGAGCATATCTAAAAATGCATTGGGTATCAGAGTGGGCGATAATGACGGATTTGGAGGTGAAATCTCTTATCAACGTTATCTGCACGAAAACAATAGACTGGAATTCGACCTTGGTTGGAGGGATTCCAACAATGTGGAAGCCTTTAAACTAGTGGGTCTGTACCAATGGGTAATGCCAATTGACGAAGGATTTAACTGGTATGTCGGTGCCGGTGGTGGATTGGGATCTTTTGACGCCGGAGAAGTTGATGGCACCTTTGCTCTAGTAGCAGGTGACATAGGTATTGAGTACGATTTTGATTTTCCATTATTGGTTTCGCTTGATATGAGGCCCGAGATCGGTTTTAACGACACTTACTCGGACGACCTGGATTTGGATATCGCTCTTGGACTACGGTACCAGTTCTAAACATAGTATAATCATATTAAAAAGGGCAAATTATGATTTGCCCTTTTCTAACCCTTAAATTTTGAGAAGAAAACTAAAACTACTTTTTCCGGCCATCATAGCTGTATTTTTAGTTGTCCATATTTTGAAAGAACCCAAAACTACAATACCAAAAAGCATAAAAGAAGAGGTGGAGATTGCCCTCGGGCATTTTTCCGAACTCGAGGGGATTCCCATAGCATTCAAGTTCAAAAAGAACATCAAAAAATCGGTGATGCAGGCACAGCCAACCTGGAGCGGACTTCTAAAGCCCAGGAGCAAAAGAAGCTACGTGATTTTGATCAGTGAAAAGTTCAAGATTTCCGGAGCGGAATTTAAAACAGTGGATGTGCCGCGGGATGTGCTGATCGGTTGGATAGGACATGAGCTTGGCCATGTGATGGATTATCAAGAACGTGGCAATCTCAACCTCATAGGTTTTGGCATCCGATATTTACTCTTAAAGGAATTCGTAAAAAAAGCCGAACGGGCGGCCGACTCTTTTGCGGTATCGCGTGGCATGTCCGAATATATCCTAAAAACAAAACGGTTTATCCTAAACCATTCCGAAATCGACGATGTTTACAAAGCCCGTATAAAACAGTATTACCTCTCCCCAGACGAAATTATGGAAATGGTGGAGCAACAGGATTCCATCAGGGACAATAATTTATTATGATTTTTGGGCAACAAATGCTTCCCATTCCTCGAAGCGTTCTTCACCCATAACCCGTTCCATTTTAACCTGCCCGCCTTTTTTCTTGTTGGCCCCGTTCCAATCGGCAAACACCTGTTGGGGCACAAAATTAACCTTTACCCCTTCCAAAGCTTTGCTTCGGGCCACTTTGTAGTTTTTATTGGCTTCTTTTAAATAATCGTCCAGAACATTTGCGGTTTTTTCTTCATCCAATGGGTTGTCGGAACCCAAATACCAAGTGTGGTAGAACCCATCGTCAAAGCGCTTGGCGCAAAGAGTGTATTCCGGTACTTTTATGTTCAATTCTTCCTCCAAATGCTTTACGGCATCGTTCAGCTTGTTTACCGAAAGCTGGGAACCAACGGTATTCAAGAAAAACTTGGTGCGTCCCGTAATTTTGATTTCAGCCCGTTCCACATCGGTAAAGGCAATGGTATCCCCGATAATGTATCTCCAAGCTCCGGACACTGTTGAAATGATCAGCACGTAATCCACGTCTTTTTCGACCTCATCCAAGGTTATGGAGGGTGCATCATCCGTCAACGAACCGTCTTGGTTGACGTATTGTGGTTCAAACGGCACAAACTCAAAGTAAATACCATTGTCCGTAATCAGTTTCATTGCGGTGGTCTCCGGCCTGTTTTGGCAGGCAAAGAACCCTTCTGATGCCAAATAGGTATCAATAATCTGAATGGGATGGTCCAACAGTGCATTGAAACTTTTCTCGTACGGGTCAAATGCAACCCCGCCGGAAGTATAGGCTTGCAAATTGGGCCATATCTCATGGATGTTGTCCACATCATGATAGTCTATCACCTTTTTAAGCATGAGTTCCATCCACGATGGAATGCCACTCAAAGCCCCAATATCCCAGTTTTTGGCATTTTTTGCGATGGACAGTACACGCTCGTCCCAATCATCGATTTTAGCTATTTGATCTCCGGGCTTATAATACTTTTTAAACCAAAATGGAATATTGCTGGCACTGATCCCACTAATCTCGCCTTCCTTTTTCCCATCACGTTCCTGAAGATTTGTGGAACTGCCCAGCATCATAATCTCTTTTTCAAAAAAATCGGCAGGCATATCAAAATTACCCATGGCAAATACCTGCTGTCTACCGGCCCTTGTGATGGAATCAAGCATATCCTTGGTCACGGGAATCCTTTTGGATTTTTTCCCCGTAGTTCCCGAAGAGAGTGCAAAAAAATCGGGGCTACCGGGCCAGGCAACGTCGGGTTCGCCCTCTATGGTCTTACTCCACCATTCTTCGGTGATTTTTTTATAATCGTGATAGGGTATACCCTCGGAAAATGCCTCTTGAAGATTGTCGGATTTTAGGATGGAAGCAAAATCGTAGTGTTCTCCAAACTTTGTATCCTTGGCCTTTTCCAACAGTTCCTTCAGGACTTTTTTTTGCTCTTCAACAGGGCTTGTATCTTTGCTCAAGGCCTCTCTGGCCTCAATCACCCCTTTTATGATATTTCCAATAATTGCCATACTGAGTAACTTATTTTTATAAAATTACTCATATCCTACCTGTAGAATTTACTCAATCCATTTTTAGATTGACTTATATGATCTTAAACGTTGACGGTGGTCAACAACCGCGAGGTCTGTTCGGGAACTTCCTTGCTTTTGGGCTGTTCCAAGTTGTTGGAGATCTTGGAAAACAGGGGCTCTGGTGTTTCTTCATTGACGGATACATGGCCGTTTAAGGAGTTTATCTCCATGACCACCAAAGAAAGATAATCCATGAGGTGTTCTGCCTCATCAATCAGGATTCTGACCACTTGAAGCCGTAGACCATACTCCAAATCAATGCTGTGCTCATGATTCAAGGGGCTTTTCCTCCCTAAATTTTTCCAGATTATTTCCAAGTCCGATTTTTAAGCAAAAATAGCTTAAATAATATTCAGCTTACAATTAGGTTACGTTATTTTAACATAGCTGGGAATCAAAAATAAGCTTTGTCCGAAAAACTTCGTAAGATCATCAATCGGAGAATGGCAAGATTTACTTTTTTTTGGGTTTTTTTAGATTTCTCTAGGACTTACCGGATTCGACTTCTTAATGTTTTCATAAATATGAAAATCAAATGGTTCCATAGGCAAATAATATCAAACTAACTCTTATATTTAGCCGATTTCGAATAATTTTAAAAACAAAAAATGACCCACGAATTACTAGAAAAGGCGGAAGAGTTTGAAAAAAGGCCAATGAGCCACATGTCCACCAGCGATAGGGTTAAGGCCTCAAGGGAAGCAAAAAGCTTGATTCTTTCCATTAACGAGATCTACAAAAAAACCAAGGATTCCAAATTAATGGAGACCATGAAGAACATTACGGCTAAAAAGCGTAAGATAGAAAAGCGCCTAAAGGGTTCTCCCTTGGTTTAATTTCTACCACACATACTTTTTAAGGGAGGGTGTTGTTGGTTCTTCCTAACAAACATCCTTCCAAAGGTTTTAGTTCCCCTCTCCCACTCCAGAAACAATTCAGTAAATTCAAGCGACTTATCTATTTTTCGCTTGGCATGTTATTATCAAAAAATAGGTTTTCCCATTTACATAACTTTTCTTACCAGTTATGTCCCATTTACTGCAACAAATAAAAATATAGCTTGTTTGGTCCATCTTTTGGATAATTTAGAGGAGCAGTTTAACTCAACTAAATAGCAAACACTCAAAAAATGAACACTATAGATACAAAACTGGGATATCTATTCTGGTATATTGTTATTGCACTATCCATTTACTTTCTATTTAGCAGTATCTACCTGTATATGAATTAAGCTATACTAAACACTAGGTCATCAACCAAATACGAAGATAGTTAGTAAAGTGTCTCAATTGGGCTCCTTTTTTAGGCGCCCTTTTTATTTCCATTCCATTTTAGGCAACATCACTTCTTTTTTATCGTGGGAACTTTCCACGTTGTACAAAACTTCATCCAAAAAAGAAATGGCCTCGTTAATATGAGGGCCTTTGTTCAACATAACACATTCGGCCTGTACAGATGATGTGATATCGGTTATTTCGGACCTGGATGGCATTCCTTTTTTTGCCAGACCTTCCAAGACTTGGGTTGCCCATACCACTGGAATATGGGCTGCACTGCAAAAGGACAAAATACCTTCCTGTACCATTGCCATATTTTTCCAACCCACTTCCAAGGCCAAATCTCCTCTTGCGATCATCACACCTAAGTGTTTTCGTTGCATCGCAGTAATTAGGATATTGATCAAATTTTTGTACGCCAAATTGGTCTCGATTTTTAGTATAACGCCCAAATCTTCATCTGCACCCAATCGTTTTAGCACCATAAGAAGGTCTTTTACATCCTTTTCATCGTTCACATAGGAATAGTTTACAATGTCGGCATGTTTTACCACAAATTTCAGGTCTTCCCTATCCTTTTCCGTCAAACCCGAAATACCCAAATCCAAGGTTGGCAGGTTAATTCCCTTTTTTCCTTTCAGTTTGGTGCCACCAAAATCGGCACGTGTAATTTTCACTTCGAAGTGATCTGTGGCCGTTTCCATAACCTCCCCTTCGATTCTGCCATCATCAAATAAAATTGGTGCCCCTTTCTCCACACGTTCAATTATTTGAGAAGGCACACAACCAATGGTTGCCGGTTTCAATAAATTTCCTTCATCATCATACTTGGCGGAGGTCGCTTCATCTTCCTTGCCCGACACAATTAGTTTATCTCCTTCATGCAAAAGAATAAAAGGTTTCCGCTTCTTTTTTGAACCGTTTTTGCTTTTACCCTCTTCACCGAAATCAATTGTTCCTGTTCTGACCTTAGATCCTGCAAGGTCCATGGCTACCTTAACTGTAGTGGAGCATTCGTTGGCCGCCCTTTTCACATTGGCTATAATGGCTTTCCAAACTTCCAGGTTGTCGTGAGCGCAATTGATCCTGGCACAATCCATTCCATTTTCAACCATTTCCAAAACCATATTATAATCTGTTGCTGCTTCGGATGGCATGGTTACCATAATACGAACCCGTCTCTTTTTATCACTTTTTCCAAAAAGTTGGCCGGTATGTTTTTTTAGAAGTTTATTCCCATCGCCGATGGATAAAAACTCGTTATCGGATAAGTTGGGGTTGCTGCCCAACAAACTATGGGTAATGATCTTTAAATTGATTAGGCTGCCTAGAATATTTCCTTCGGAATTGGCCAAACGCGTCAAACCCAACTCTTTTAGACCCCTTTGCATATTTCTGGCATCAAAACTCCTAAAGGTTGCATAATGCATGAGGTTTTTGGCACTCTTTTTATAAATGGGACATACCTGCTTTAAAACAGGGCTGCTGTCCGCATCTTGTCGTTGAACCAAATCAAGGACCTCGTCTATTTGCAATGCCATTTTGTGAAGCTGCTCCCGTGTAATGCCCATACCTCATTGTTTATGGCAAATTTCAAAAGGAAACCCTTCAAAAAAACTGATATTGGTCAGTGCATTTAAACTTTACCAGACGGATTTCATTGGGCTGACAGTACTTATTAGAATGGGGGCCTCGTCATCCTCGTTAACAATAATCAGTGTATCATAAGGAGAGGTAGGAAATACTTGCTCGGTCATGGAGACCAAACCTTGATCAATAAATAATTCCATGGACGACCAGTCCATAAAAATCCTCAATTCATGTGCTTTTTTTTGAGCACCGATTAGTGGAGCTATATGCTTTCTTGCGCCAAAATCTTCCTGAAAATCGATTTTCCCAGATAAGGTTCTATCGACCTCAAATTTCCTGTTCTCTACGTCCATGTGCAGCTCGAGCACCTCATTGGATGCATTTTTAAACAATAGTTTAAACTTTCTTGAAGCTGTTGTCAGCCATATTTCGGATTGATTCAGCCCATTGGTCTCCACACTGAAAGTCTCGCCAGATGGAACCTCAGTTTGTTCAAGTAAAGGAGGATTGGACAATTTATCCACTGTTTCAATCGGGTAATTGGCCAGAAAATAGTCGTCATCCCATTCATAAAGTGATAGCTTGCGTGGCAGCGTCATAGCACTTCGCCATTTTTTGGTAGGCGTGTCCCGGGCATAATCCCAATTGCTCATCCACCCTATAAAAATACGCTCGCCATTAGGTACGTTGTTATAGGTTACCCCCGCATAATTATCGGTTCCATAATCCAACCACTTGGGTTCCGTTTGATCGGTGGAAAAGGTTTTGCCGTCAAAATCACCTACAAAATATTGGGTTCCGCTACCACCATTGGGCGCCCCGGGATTAATACTGATGATCAACACCCATTTTTCTTCATCCGAACCCTTGATCTTTAATGGAAAAAGGTCGGGACACTCCCACACCCCTCCATGAGCGCCTTTTGTTCTTCCAAAATCACTCAGGTGTTCCCAATCCTTTAAGTTTTTGGAAGTATAAAATTTAGCATGGTCGCCTGCAACCAACGTCAATATCCAAGATTTTGACGGTTCGTGCCAAAACACCTTTGGATCCCTGAAGTCCTTGATTCCCTCATTACCGATTACAGGATTATCGGCATACTTTGTCCAGGTGTCACCATTATCCAAACTATAGGCGATACCTTGTGTTTGAAAATCTTTTCTTCCAGCCCTTTCTCCATCCATGGAATGGTATGTGAAAATGGCGACCAAAGGTATTTTCCCATTTTCCCCAAAACCAGAGGTGTTTTTTGTGTCCACCACAGCACTTCCAGAAAAAATAAGTCCGTTTTGATCAGGATACAGTGCTATGGGCTTGTGCTCCCAATGCACCAAATCCGTACTTACCGCATGTCCCCAGTGCATAGGCCCCCATACAATATCATCCGGGTAATATTGATAAAATAGATGATAAAAACCATCATTATAGACCAATCCATTGGGGTCGTTCATCCATTTTTCCTCGGGCGAGAAATGAAATTGTGGTCGATATTGCTCTTTATAGCTCGATTCTACTTGATTTTGCACCGATTCCTGCTTGTGCTCGTTTTTACAAGAAACCAACATAATTAACATTAAGCAACTGATGAAGAAGTATCTGTACATTACCTTTTTATAAAATGAGCTAATCAAGATAAACAAATTTTATCTCTTCCTGTAACGGAAATAAGCGTTGCTTTATCCTAGAAAAAACCCATAAATGGATAGATATAACTTTTGGAACGAACGAAAATATGAGGGAGCCGTGCATTTTTCTCTTAAAGAGGGCATTGCATACAATTTTTCTTCAAAAATGATGTTTACATGGATGATGAATGTTGTATTTTCTTACGGATCTCAAAACTATGGGAAGAAGTAACATATGCATTGATCTTGAACTGATGAGTTGAAAAAAGTATTAATAAACAGCCACGATTTAGGTACTTAATATGTTGTTGAAGCCCTCTAAGAGAGACCTTATATTTACGCTTGCGGTTTTTGCACTATTCATAGCCATAGTCTTTATCCTATGGAACAACTCCCTCAACACCCAAAAATCGAATTACGTTAGGGAAATTCAAAATACAGGAAGCCTTAGGGCAAAGGAGTTTTTCTCTTTGGTCAAATACGACATAAAATCCTTGGAGAACCTAAAAAAGCGTATTGAAATGACCAATGGGTCATATTTTAACTATTGGGAAAAAGATGCCGGCCTTATTCTGGAACAAAACCCATCCTTCAGTTTTGTGGAATGGCTGGACAGCTCCATGATCATCAAAAAAATAACACCTTTGGATGGAAACCGTGCAGCTGTTGGTTTAGACCTAACCAAACACCCGAGATATCCCGAATGGAGAAATCATGTATTGGACTCCTCCACCAACATTTCTTCATGGACAGAGCTGCACCAAGGGGGCACTGCTTTTTTGGTGGATGCGCCTGTTTATTTTGATGGTGCCTTTAGGGGTTCGGTCACCGCAGGTATGGATTTCACGGCACCTTTTGATGAGTTGGTTGCCGATTTGGACAAATTCGCAATTCAAGTACAGGACGAAAAAGGAACCGTATTTTACTCCAAAAACAATCCAAGAACAGATGAGATCGGCAAGGAATTTATTTTTACTGCAACTTTTGAGGTAGATGCACTTGATGGCCAAAAATGGACGTTCTCGTTAATGCCTTCCCATCTTAACTTCTTGGCCGAAAGAAAAGAGTCGACCTACATGTACTTGGCTTTTGGGCTACTGCTCTCTTTACTTACCAGCTCGCTGGTATATTTTTATAGGTCTTCTAGAAAAAAGAACAAGTATTTGCGCGATGCCAATGTAAAACTAAAAGACCTCAACACATCATTGAAAAAGGAGCAATTAAGAGCCGAAAAGGCATCCAGGTCAAAAACAGAGTTCATATCCAATATGAGCCACGAAATAAGAACTCCCTTAAATGCGATCATCGGGTTTATTGAGGTTTTAAAGCTGTCCGAAATTCAAAGTTCGCTGCAAGAATACCTGTCCTTGATGGATATTTCTTCCAAAAAATTGCTCCTTTTGGTGAACGATATTCTTGAAATAGACAAAATAGAATCAGGTAAAACTACTTTTAGGAAAGATATATTTTCTCCCATGGGAGAGTTAAGGAACATCATAAGGATATATCAGCGAACCGCAGAAGAAAAAGGACTTTACATAGATCTGAATGAAACAGTGCAAAGTCAGATTGAAGTCGTTGGCGATATTGGGAAATACGGTCAAATCATAACCAATATTTTAAGAAACTCCCTAAAATTTACCGAAAAAGGTGGTATAACCATCTCCTATGAAGAAAATATTTTGGACAATGATCTTTCCATTGCCATTACCATAAAAGACTCTGGAATAGGAATTCCAAACGATAAACTTAAAACCATCTTCGACCGATTTACCCAAGTAGAGGTAGGAAAAGCAAAACGCCATGAAGGCAGTGGCCTTGGACTGTACATCACCTACAAGCTGGTAGAGCTCCTTGGAGGAAAAATTGATGTCACAAGTAAAGAAAGTGTAGGTACTGAATTTCACTTATCGCTCAAGTTTCCGATTTCGGAGACCGGCAATACCCCCACAAGCACAGCCAAAGAATTGATTGACCTAAGTGGTTGCAGGGTTCTCATCGTAGACGACAATAGAGTGAATGTGATGGTACTAAAAAAGACCCTCGAAAATTTGGGGGTAGATTCCGATTCGGCTACTAACGGACTTGAGGCGATTGAAGCCGTTAAAAAAAATGACTACCATTTGGTCTTCATGGATATCCACATGCCAAAAATGGATGGTTTAAGGGCTACCCAAGAAATCAGAAAATTCAACGACACCATCGGAATCATAGGACTTTCCGCAGATGTAACAAAAGAGGCCATTGACGAGGCAAAGGGAGTTGGCATGAACGACTACTTTACAAAACCCATATCTTTTGAGAAACTTCAAAAACACTTGCCCAGTTACCTGATCAAAATTTCCTGAAATTAAAAAGTCGGGGTTTGCCCATGTAGAAAATCATTATGGTAGTATATTTGGGTAGATGAACAAAGGATGACCCAGTCTTAACAACAAACAAAAAAGTAAGTATTGGATTGTCTTGTTGACCAACACCGTAAAAGTGTACGTTACCAAAACAAAGCAATTGAGCAAAAACCTACTTTTAATCCTTACCCGTAACCCAGAACTAGGTAAATGTAAGACCCGATTGGCCGCTAAAGTGGGAGACCCAACGGCTTTGGAAATCTATAAATTTCTGTTGGACAAAACCGTGTCGTTTACCAAAGGTTTAAAGGTGGAAAAATGGGTTTACTATTCAGAAGAAATTTGGAGAAACGATATTTGGGACAATAAGGTGTACACAAAAAAACTTCAGGTAGGCAACGATCTGGGCGAACGAATGATGAACGCCTTCAAAGAGGGATTCCAGGCAGGTTTTGAGCATATCATCATTATTGGGAGCGATATGTACCACCTGAACCAATCCGATCTGGAAGAAGCTTTTTCAAAATTTAAAAACCACGACTTTGTTGTGGGGCCCGCAGAAGATGGCGGATACTATCTTTTAGGAATGAAATCTTTAAAGGTGGAATTGTTCCAAAACAAGGATTGGGGTACAAACACGGTGTTGTCGGACACACTTTCCGATTTAACAGACGAAAAAGCAGCCCTTTTGAAAGAAAAAAACGATGTCGATTATTACGAGGACATTATAGATATTGAGGCCTTTGCGCCATTTATAAAACATCTAAAAGAATGACACAGAAACAGATTGACGAATCCGTTCAATACTTAAAAAAACGGGGTTTTGAAACCCCGGAAATAGGTATTGTGCTCGGTACGGGACTAGGACAGCTTGTGGACGATATAGAAAATCCTATCGAAGCACATTACAATCATATTCCCTATTTCCCATTGGCCACAGTGGAGTTCCATACGGGCAAATTGATCTATGGTACCATTGAGGGCAAAAAAGCAGTTGTGATGCAGGGCCGCTTTCATTTGTACGAAGGATATGACTTTACCGACATTACCTATCCCATACGGGTGATGCATCAACTCGGCATCCGAAAATTGTTTGTGTCCAATGCCGCAGGAGCCATCAACCTTGACTTTAAAAAAGGGGATATTATGCTGATTGAAGATCATATCAATCTGCAAGGTGGGTCACCATTGGCCTTTAAAAATGTTGCAGAATTTGGGGATCGATTTGTGGATATGAGCGAACCTTACGACCCAGAAATGTGCAAAAAAGTAGAAGCTATAGCCGCTAGAGAGCATATTTCTTTGAAAAAAGGAGTATATGCTTCCGTGGTTGGCCCCCAACTCGAAACCAAGGCCGAATATCGAATGTTAAAGATAATGGGGGCCGATGCCGTTGGAATGAGCACTGTTCCCGAAGTAATTGTTGCCAATCATTTACGACTACCTATTGTAGCGGTATCCGTATTGACCGATGAATGCGACCCTGACAACCTAGAACCTGTTGAAGTTCAGGAAATTTTGAAGATTGCCGGGCAAACAGAACCTAAAATGATTAAATTATTCAAAGAACTGATCAAAGAACTATGAGCTATTTAGACGCCACCCAAGACCTATATAAAGATGCTGCCCTGACCCCCGATGTTGGGCTTTGCTGCACCACCAATCCCATTTGGCAATTCCCGGGCCTGTCCATTCCCAAGATCATGCAAGAAATGAACTATGGTTGCGGAAGCACGGTTTCCGCACAGGATCTGGTAAACAATCCCAAGATTCTGTACGTAGGAGTCGGCGGTGGAATGGAGCTACTTCAATTCTCCTATTTTTCCAGACAAAAAGGCGGAGTTGTCGGCGTGGATTCCGTGGATGAAATGTTGCAAGCTTCCCGAAAGAACTTCAAGATTGCCGAAGAGGAAAACGATTGGTTCAAAAGTGAGTATGTCAACTTAGTCAAAGGGGATGCCTTACATCTTCCTGTTGAAGACGAAAGTATTGATGTAGCTGCCCAAAACTGCCTCTTCAATATTTTTAAAATAGAAGATCTTAAGAAAGCTGTTTCCGAAATGTACCGCGTTTTGAAGCCTTACGGAAGATTGGTGATGAGCGACCCGATCTGTGAACAACCCATGAGCGATGAACTCCGTAACGATGATAGGTTAAGGGCACAATGCCTTAGCGGTAGCATTCCTTTAAAGGATTACATAAAGGTTTTGACCGATGCTGGCTTCGGAACCATTGAAATTAGAGGAAAACGATCGTACAGGGTGTTATCGCCGAACCATTACCCCACTGAAGAGCTCATTCATATTGAATCCATTGAAATAGCGGCCATAAAAGACCCCATGCCCGAAGATGGACCCTGTGTTTTTACGGGTAAAACGGCCATTTATTTTGGTAACGAGGACTATTTTGATGACAAAAAGGGGCACGTGCTACAACAAAACCAACCCTTAGCGGTGTGTGATAAAACAGCGGCCGCTTTGGCAAACGCTTCGGATGAAATCTATATAAGCGAAAGTACCTACCATTACAATGGTGGCGGGTGTTGCTAAATTATATTTCGTTGCTTGAAAGATCAGGGTGCTTTTGAGTATCTAAATTATTTTTTGTTTTTATTTTTTTACACACCCATTGCATTGGAAAAATAATCTAGTTTTGTTTTTAGATTATCAATAAATCATACCTCAAAAACTCTTTTAAAGAACCTTTTTTAAAAAAGATTGAGACGTATGGTACCTCCCGCTCACATAAGGGAATTAAACTTAGATGAACTACCCGTTCACTTTAAAGATTTACCCCTCAAACCATTACCACTGGATGTTGTTTTTGCAAAAAAATGTCTAAAGCTATCACCAAGAGGCGCCATAGCCCTAGCCGCAGCTATGTCTGAATGGGTAATCTGGCGTAATGACAAACATCATGATTTGGAAAGTGGGTTGTTGGTAGAAGCTATGTGGGCATCTGCTGTACATCCATCTTATTTGGCCCCATTTGAAATAAATAATTGGCCCGAACCATCCGACCCCTTATGGGATTCGCTACCAAGCAAAGCTTTTTTGAGCATCCAGTATCACTTTCGTAAGTTGATTGA
Organism: [Muricauda] lutisoli (nom. illeg.); assembly: GCF_017313105.1. Taxonomy (GTDB): domain Bacteria; phylum Bacteroidota; class Bacteroidia; order Flavobacteriales; family Flavobacteriaceae; genus Flagellimonas; species Flagellimonas lutisoli. The sequence continues at coordinate 192,253 of NZ_JAFLND010000002.1, forward strand.
GAACATGATGGGGTACCCGCATCTCAATGACTTGGCGAATTGGTGTTACAATGTCCTGGAAACAGGAATGTTCAAAAACAAGAAAAGTAAATTGGAATCAACAAAGGGAAAAGAACTAGCAACCACATTTCATAGTTGGTTGCATAAGACCACCGACAAAATATTGAATATCTCCCCTGTTGATGAAATCACCTTTAAATGCCTAATTGAAGAGGCACCATCTGCAGAGATGCAACATAAATTTACTTGGGGAAATCCAGTTAGTCGGTTTGATATTGATCAAGAGTTTTCAAACCATCAGGAAAGAATAAAGGCAATAGATTCTTTTCTACGAAAAATTAAAAACAACCCGTATCTGTGCGAAGCAGATAAAGTTTCCATAAATAAATGTTGGGCTTTCCATAAGCAGAACATACCAATGCTCAAAGGGAATACCTATACATTTAACGAAGAAAACCTTTAAATTAGGTACCACCCCACTATCTAGAATTCTTTCATGTATTCCATTAAAACAACGACTGCACTAATAGACTTACGTCAGTGAAAGTATCTATACAATAATAGTGGATGTTGTAAGCTCTTTATTTGGCAACGGCCTCTTTGGAGGATTCATAATCCAATAAAATTCCCTCCGAAATCCATTTGGCCAGTGCCTGCCGGTTATCGGGGTCCAAGATTCTACGTTGGTCCTTTTTGTTTCTGATATTGCCAATTTCAATATAGGCCATGGCAGGAAGCGTGTTTTTTACCACATACAAACTGCTACGTTCCATAAAGGTGCCGTTGTACAATCGGTTGGGCTGGAATTTTTTGTATTTCCTGAAAAAGGTTTGGTGAATACTTTCTGCCAACCTTTTTCCATTGGAGCTTTTTTCATGGTGATAGAAGAACACATCAATATTGGTGCCCTCGCCCCTACTATCAACATGTGTGACCAATAGTCGTTGATATTTCCCTGAATTCTTTTTGTACAGGTCATTCACCACTTTGGTGCGTTGCTTCAAACGTTCCAGTTGATCGAGCGGTATGCTTTCCGAGCCAACGGTTTCATCAGTATCCAACTCAAGGACCCTGTTATCTCGAATGCCATCGTTGGGATCTTGTACAATAATATGCACCTCTGCTCCGTGCGATATGAGCTCTCGAGCCAGTCTTAGGGTCACATCGTAAGCGTATTCATCCTCAGCGATCATTTTCCCATGGTACTTTTCCACGGCCCCTGGATCGGGCCCACCGTGACCAGAAATCAAATAATAGACCGTGTTCTTCAAACGATCACTGGCGGCATCCACTTTTTTAAAATCATCACCAAAAATGGAATAGGTAATGTCCTCTTCCATCACTTCAACATTTTTGGCCAACGTATCGGGCAACAAATAGTGTCTTCCTAAAATCAGGGATTCATCTTCTCCCAGTTCCTCACTGTTCATGTCCACAAAGTCGTTGTAGTATTTTGTTGGACTTACGCCATGTCTTCTCAACAAGGAATAAATGCCATCCCCTTCTTGGGCCAGTACTTTAGGATATGCTTCTTGGGCACACATCGTGACCTGAGTAAAAGACAAAGTGATTAAAAATGTAATGAACCGATAAGATTTCATTTAATTCTCAAATTCTATATCAACATAATCATTAATAATGCCATTACTGATCAGATTGGCAAATTCTTTTCTGTTTGATCTAAGTGAGATTTTGTTACTGGATCTAGAAGTGTTTTCCAAGGTTATCAAGCTTATGGCCGGAAGAATATTTCGAGCTAAATAAAGGCTGTTTTTGTCCTCAAAGATCAAGCTGGCTTCGTCAAAAGTTGTATTGGAAACACTGTTCTCCTTGAATACATTTTGAATATTCTCTGCAAAACGCTGGCCTTGTGTGCTCTTGTTATAATGGTAAACTGCTACATCCAAATTACCGGACCCGGTTATATTCTCAGCACGGATCAACAACACACGTTGGTATTTGCCCGTATTTTGTATGTAACGCTTATTGATTGCTTTGGTATAATCCCCCATAGGGTTCTCAACGGATAAGCTGTCTCTAACCATATTATTGGAAACTTCGTCTCCCATTACATATACCTTAGCTCCGTGTACCATGAGCTCCGCGGCCAAACGTTGTGTAATATCGGCAACGAAGTTTTTGTCCTGCTCTGTGGTATTATCGGTGATCAGGTAATACACCGCATCTTTAAGCTTGTCACTTTTCAGATACATTTGTGCAAGTTCCTTATCAAAAATTGGCTCCTCAACATCTGCTATGGCTTCTATCAATACACCTGTTTTTTTAAAGGAATCATCGGTGTAGGGCACTTTGTAGTTTTCCCCTAACTTTAAAAGAGTGCCTTCCTTTATCTTTTCGGCATTCAGCTCTAAAAATGTTCCGTAATGTTTGACGGGGTCCAATCCTTGTTTGCGAAGCAGGGAAAAAATACCATCTCCTTGCTCAGCAACCACATTGTAATAAGGGTTTTCCTGCCCAAAGAGGAATGTACAGGCCCATACCCAAAATAGAAGGGTCAATCTTGATTTCATTGCTGAAAGTTTTTGGGAGGGGTGTATTACAAATATCACAAAAAATAAAACACGAAGACATGTTTTAGCAGAAAAAATCCCACAATCTTTTAACAATTTCAAAGACGTGATTCCTTCACTTGGGCATATTGCTTTCTAATTATGGATTCTGCAGGTTTATTTTGGGGAGTAAAACGGTTATCCTCATGACCACCAACTTTGTCGTGTTGCATAAACCATTTCCAAACAAATCCTCCCGCAAACCAATCCTCATTCCAAAATTCATCAAAAAGTACCTGCGTGGCCCTAGCCTGCGCCTCGAGGTTTACTTCCTCCTGATTTCGGTCTACCAACCAAGGTTTTTTACCTGTAAAATCCATGCTTCGATACCCAAATTCAGTGAACAAAATGGGCTTATCAACTTCTTTTACAAGATTGTACATTTTGGTTTTCCAAGGCTGCCAGCCCTGGGTAAGGGTTTCAATAGTAGGATTTTGCTTTTCACACAATGGAAAATAGGCGTTTACACCAATATAATCCAGTTCCGACCAAAAAGGCGTTTTTGCATATTCATCCCAATTGGCTGCATAGGTGAGCTTTCCATGATACACTACTCGTACTTTTTGAATTAGCTCTTTCCAGAATTCAGGTCGCTCTTTCACAAAAGTCTTTAGTTCGGTTCCAATACAAAAAATATCACTTTGGGTCTCTTCGGCCAGTTCCGCGAATAGTAGAATAAATTTTTCGTAGGATTCCTCCAGTTTGTTCCATTCTGCTTCAGAAGGCATCTTCATATTGCCGGTAAACTCTCCTCTATGAATCCAGATTTGGGGTTTCACCATGACCATCACTCCATTTTGATGTAGTTTTTCAATATACTGTTTAGCCCCTTCTCTTCGTTCTCCAAACCATTGCCGATCCATATTGAAAAACAATTCAGATGAGTTTTTTTCATTAATGAAACCAAAGGGCATTATAGCCGCATAATTTGCCTGAACATCAAGAACAGGGTCGATATGCTGTTGCGATAATTCTTCCCCGGAAGCAACAAAACTGACACCATTGACTTTGTCAAACTTGCTGGTAGCGCAAGAGACAAAAGCAAGAACCCATAAAAAAATTAGCTTCTTCATAATAATTGTGGACCCTTCTAAAATAATAATTTTAAAACAGCTATTAGCTGCTAAATTCTTATTAATTTTCATTTTACTGTTAAGTTCTTCCCATAAAACTCGACACATAAAGCAATCAAACCCAATCCATGGAACACATTGTAATTATCGGAAATGGTATTGCAGGAGTTACTGCTGCAAGGCATATCCGTAAACTTTCGGACAAAAAAATTACCATTGTTTCGGCCGAATCCGACTATTTTTTTTCCAGAACAGCCTTGATGTATGTGTACATGGGCCATATGAAGTTTGAGCACACCCAACCCTATGAAAACCACTTCTGGAAAAAGAACCGAATAGATTTGATAAGGGGGTACGTTACCAAGGTAAACACAAAAGAAAAATCACTTCATATTGATGGATCCCCAGACCTCAACTACGATAAACTTATTATTGCAACAGGGTCAAAACCCAACAAATTTGGATGGCCTGGACAAGATCTAGATGGTGTTCAAGGACTGTACTCCAAGCAAGATCTGGAACTGCTGGAAGAAAACGCACCGAACAACAAATTATGTAAACGAGCAATAATCGTGGGTGGTGGGCTTATTGGTATTGAATTGGCCGAAATGCTTCGTACACGCGATATCCCAGTTACTTTTTTGGTGAGAGAAACCAGTTTTTGGAACAACATATTACCCGATGGAGATTCAGCAATGATCAATGAGCACATTCGGGAACATCATATTGATTTGCGTTTGGGTACTTCGTTAAAAGAAATCAATTCGGACGAAAATGGAAGAGTAAAATCCGTGACCCTTGCCGAAACAGGAGAAGAAATTGAATGTAATCTGGTCGGGTTAACTGCGGGAGTTACACCAAATATTGATTTCCTAGAGGATTCGGGCATTGAATTAGGTCGAGGTGTAAAGGTGAATCGGTTTTTGGAGACCAACCTTGAAGATGTGTACGCCATTGGCGATTGCGCAGAGCAACACGAGGCCATTGGGAATAGACGGCCGATCGAAGCTGTTTGGTACACAGGCCGGATGATGGGCGAAACCCTTGCCCAGACCATCTGTGGGAACCGAATGGAATACAAGCCAGGGCATTGGTTCAACTCTGCCAAGTTTCTGGATATTGAGTACCAAACCTATGGTTGGGTTTTTCCGGAACCAAGAAAAAAAGAAAACGAAGTCCATTTCCATTGGAGGCATCCCAAAGAAAAACGCTGTATCACTATCGCGTTTGATAAGGATTCCGAAACCGTTTTGGGCATCAACACTTTTGGGATTCGTTTGCGGCACGAAGTTTTTGACCGATGGCTCAGTGAAAAAAGAACTGTTGATTTTGTGATGGAGCATCTCAGAGATGCCAATTTTGACCCTGAATTTTATAAAAATCTTGAATTTGAGATTGTGTCAAAATACAATTCCGATTTCGGAAAATCCATCAACCTGAAAAAGAAAAACCTAAAACGCATCTTCAAGATTGCTTAAGCTATAATTATGAGCACCTATAATAAAAGTATGGCCTTAACGGGCGAACCACCAAAAAGTTTGAGCCTTGGTCAAAAACTTGCCGTCCTTTTGGGATTATCGGGACTCGGCATTTTGCTTTTGGCTGTTTTTAATACAAGTTTTCCGAACAAGACCTTATGGTTGACCTTGTCCTTATCCGCCATTGGCATTGGAACCATTTGGTTTTCTTGGGATGCCTATTCCCAAAAAATTCCAGGCATTAAAAACGACGGGGTTTGGTTCAAATCCATTTCCAATAGAGGGTTATGGGGATGGGTGGCAGGTTTGTCGCTCACAGGGTTTTACATTGTGCTCTATTTTTATCCAGAATACCTTGGCTTGGTCAGCGATGGGGAAAACAAAGGTGTTATTGCCCTTTTTGACCCCCTCAGCAAATTTTTGAACGGCAATCCCGCAAGCCAGTGGTTTGTCTATGGGACTCTTTACACCGTTGCCATTTTAGCCTTTGGTATCAAGTTCCTCTGGAAATACCGACATAACCGTTACGAAAGATTGCGGACTTGGAGCGTGATGTTCTTTCAAACCGCTTTTGCTTTCATTATCCCAGAGTTGATGGCACGCTTGAACGGCCACAAAATTTTAGACGGGGGAAGTTTACCTTACTACGATCTCAAAAATATTTGGCCGCTCAATTATTACAATTTTGAGGGCTATCGTATTAAAATGTTTTTAAGTTCGGGAGAAATTGGTTTTGCCTTGTTGATTTTTGGCATCCTTTCCATTTTTGTGATCACACCTATCCTAACCTATAAATATGGCAAAAGATGGTACTGTTCTTGGGTCTGCGGCTGTGGAGGATTGGCAGAAACTGCCGGTGATTCCTTTAGGCAATTAAGCGATAAATCCACATTTGCATGGAAGGTCGAGCGCTGGGTAGTGCACAGCGTAGTGGTTTTCGTGACTTTGATGACCACCGCCGTGATCTATTCCTATTTGGGAACGGACACCAGTAAATATTGGTTGACCAAAAGTTCCTTTTTAATCGGCGTGGCCGTTTTACTGACGCTAGTGTTCGGTTGGGCAATGATCTTTAAACGAGGTCAGCTACAAAAAGATGCGCAGTACGGAGCCATAGGTTACTTTGTGATCATCATGGCCCTTATCGGATTTCATTTTTTCAGTGGGGAAGGTGAAGTTTTCCTTTTCAAATCGGGAACACTGCGTAAATCCTATTCCTTTTTGATCGGCAGTATATTTTCAGGAGTTATCGGAACGGGCTTCTACCCTATCTTCGGAAGTAGGGTATGGTGCCGTTTTGGCTGTCCAATGGCTGCCATCCTGGGTTTCCAGCAAAAACTGTTCTCTCGATTCAGGATCACTACAAACGGGGGGCAGTGTATCTCTTGCGGCAATTGTTCTACCTATTGCGAAATGGGCATCGATGTGCGTGCCTATGCCCAAAAAGGGGAGAACATAGTTCGAGCAAGTTGTGTAGGATGCGGTATTTGTTCCGCTGTTTGTCCTCGTGGCGTGCTTAAATTGGAGAATGGTCCTTTGGAAGGTAGGATAGATAGCAACCAAGTATTATTGGGGAACGATGTAGACCTCATGAACCTTGTCAACAAAAAATAAACAGACTTCCTTTTTTGAACAATCACGGTCAGATATCAATGGAAAATTTTAGTTTTGGCAACCACTAACACGAACTAAAATTGATTCCCAGCCAATGGCGGACATCAAAGTCATTATCCCAGCAATCAACGAAGGAGATTCCATTGGTTTGGTAGTCTCGGAAATTCCTGGTCATGTATCCGAAATAATTGTTGTGGACAACGGTTCTGAAGACGATACCTTGGTAAATGCAAAAAAAGCAGGAGCAACGGTAGTAACCGAAAACCGCAAGGGATATGGGTTTGCTTGCCTAAAGGGATTAAATTACATCTCCGAAAGATCCAAAACACCCGACATTATCGTATTTATCGACGGAGATTATTCAGATTATCCAGAGGAATTGGATAAGATTATCGCCCCAATTTTGGAAAATGACGTCGATTTTGTGGTTGGAGCGCGAAAAAAATCACTTCGTGAACCAGGATCAATGACCCCACAACAGGTTTTTGGCAACCAATTGGCCACATTTTTAATGCGATTGTTTTTTAGGTCAAAATTTACGGATTTAGGACCTTTTAGGGCGATAAAATATGAAAAGCTCAAAGAATTGAAAATGCAGGACACAACTTATGGATGGACTGTGGAAATGCAATTGAAAATTTTGAGAAAAAAAATGTCATATATCGAAGTACCAGTACGTTACAAACGAAGAATTGGCGTATCAAAAGTATCAGGTACGGTAAAAGGTACTATATTTGCGGGCATAAAAATATTGGGTTGGATCTTTAAATACAGTTTAAAATAATGGGACTTGCTATTACTTACATCATCATTGCTATTTATAGTATCGCCTTAGTTTTGATTTTCTTCTACAGCCTTGCGCAGTTGAATCTATTGATCAATTACCTTGGGTATAAAAGAAGAAACGAAGAAGCCCCAAAATTCAACCTTCTAGACCCCAAAGAAATTCCATTCGTGACCATTCAGCTTCCCATCTATAATGAGGAATACGTAATGGAGCGTTTGTTGGACAACATCGCCAAAATAGAATACCCAAAAAGCAAGTTGGAAATTCAGGTGTTGGATGACTCTACCGATGATTCCGTTGCCGAAACCGCCAGAAGGGTACAAGAGCTTCAGGAAACTGGATTGGACATACAACACATTCGCCGCGAAAATCGAAAAGGCTTTAAAGCCGGTGCCCTAAAAGAAGGGCTCGAAATCGCCAAAGGAGATTTTATAGCCATTTTTGATGCCGATTTTTTGCCAGAAACCGATTGGCTCAAGAAAACTGTTCCCTACTTTAAAGATGAAGAAATCGGTGTGGTCCAGACCCGCTGGGGACACATCAATAGGGATTATTCTACCCTAACACGTATCCAAGCCTTTGCTTTGGATGCCCACTTTACCTTGGAGCAAGTAGGAAGAAACTCAAAAGGACACTTTATCAACTTTAACGGTACAGCAGGTATCTGGAGAAAACAATGCATTTTTGATGCAGGGAACTGGGAAGGTGATACCCTTACCGAAGATTTGGATTTGAGCTACCGTGCCCAATTGAAAAACTGGAAGTTCAAGTATTTGGAAGATGTTGAAACACCTGCAGAGCTTCCCGTTGTAATCAGTGCAGCGCGCTCACAGCAATTCCGTTGGAATAAAGGTGGGGCCGAAAACTTTAGAAAAACAGTTTGGAGTGTCATCACGGCCAAAAACATACCTTTTAAAACCAAGTTTCACGGGGTTATGCACTTATTGAACAGCTCTATGTTCCTTTGTGTTTTTACCGTGGCCTTGTTGAGCATTCCAATGCTCTACATCAAAAATACGTATGGGCATTTGAGCTGGGTATTTGAGGTGACCAGCTTCTTCATCCTAAGTACAATAATCCTGTTCGTTTGTTATTGGTTCACCTACAAGAGTATACAGGGCAGTAGTTTCGATAATTTTGTGGATTACATCAAATTGTTCTTCACCTTTTTCTCTGTGGCATTGGGCTTTTCATTGCACAATACCGTAGCTGTTTTGGAAGGACATTTAGGCAAACGAAGTGAGTTTGTAAGAACCCCAAAGTTCAACATCAATAACCTTACGGATTCCTGGAAGGGCAACAAGTACCTCACCAAGAAACTTTCGCCCAACATGATATTGGAGTTTGCACTTATGCTTTATTTCCTTTTCGGAATGTACAGCGCCATACCATTGAACGACTACGGATTGTTCCCTTTCCACTTGATGTTGTTCCTAGGTTTTGGATTTGTATTCTTTAAATCCTTAACTTCCAAGGCATAACACACCATTATGCAATCTTACTGGCGACTGCACAGATACCCGATATTGTTTGCTGTCGCTTGTATTTTGTTCTACTGGAGCTTCGCTTACAATTTGGTGCGAACCGATTTTGTAAAGCTTTTTATGCTCTTTGGGGCGCTATTTTACCTCACTTTCAAAATTATCCAGTTCGAAAAGTGGAATTTTAAGTTCCTCTTGGTCATCGGGATACTTTTTCGATTGGTTTTCCTGATTGCAGAGCCTAACCTCTCACAAGATTTTTACCGTTTTATATGGGATGGCAAACTCATCAAAAATGGCCTCAATCCCTATTTGTACACCCCAGACCAAATTATGGAACAAGCTACGGTATCGTTTGACGGCATGAAGGAGCTGCACGAAGGGATGAGCACCCTTAACGCCAGACATTACAGTAATTACCCCCCAGTTAACCAAATACTTTTTGCACTTGCAACCCTTTTAGGCGGAGGAAGCATACTGGGCTCTACAATTGCGATGCGATTGATCGTGATCCTTGCAGACTTGGGCGTACTTTATTTTGGCAGGAAACTGTTGCAACACCTGAACAAAGCCAATCACTTGGCATTTTGGTACTTTTTAAATCCTTTGGTCGTCATCGAACTAACAGGCAACCTTCATTTTGAAGGGGTAATGCTCCTCTTCTTTGTTTGGGCCCTGCATCTTATCTCAAAAAACAAAGAATTCTGGGCAACACCCATATATGCCACTTCCATTATGGTGAAGCTAATGCCCCTGATGTTTTTGCCTCTGTTCATTAAATACCTGGGACTAAAAAAGAGTGCCATTTTTTACCTACTTATAGGTTTAGGTTGCGCCGCATTGCTCTTTCCTTTTTACGCCCCTGTGTTTATTGACAATTACTCGGAGAGCGTTGGACTATGGTTTTCAAATTTTGAATTCAATGCCAGCATATACAATGTGGTCAAGAAGATTGCGGTCACCTATTTTGAAGCCAAGCCTTGGGAATTAATTGATTCGTACGGCTCTTTAATTCAAAAAGTGGTCATTGTTATCGTATTACTGCTTGCTTTCCTTCGGAAAAACCAAAAACTGGAAAGCATGATCACATCAATGGTATTTGCCTTGGCTTGTTATTACTTTCTCTCCAGTACCGTACATCCGTGGTATGTGGTATTCCTCTTGGGATTTGCCATCTTTACCGACTACCGGTTTCCCTTGGTCTGGTCTTGCACCATTATACTCAGTTACTACGCCTACTCCAATCCTGATTACAAAGAGAATCTATGGTTGTTGGCCATTGAATACATTTTGGTTATTGGCTTCTTTATTTATGAAATGATAGGAAGCAGGCCAAAAAAGTTATATTTCTTCAAAAAGTAATCCCAACTTTAGTACAATTCGAATTAATTTGTACATTAGCCCCAGAATGAAAGGACAACAATACATATTATCCACTTTGAGCATCACTGCTCCTATCAGTCCGTTTACTCCCCGCCGTCGTCGCCCGTAAGGGTGCATCATATCTATTGGAAATAGGTGAGTCCATTTCCGCAAAACTTCCAAATACATTTTTTTCAATTTTTACAGAATAATCGCTTGCAATGGAAATTATTGTTGCTAACGAATCACATTTTAAATACGCACAGATCATTAGTGATACCATTACCGAATCGGCCAAAGTTCGAGGTACGGGTATCGCCAGACGTACGCCCGAATATATCATAAAGCGCCTACAAAACGGAAACGCCATCATTGCTTTGGATGGAGATAAGTTTGCTGGCTTCTGCTATATCGAGGTATGGGGAAACAAGGACTTTGTGGCCAACTCTGGTTTGATCGTTCATCCCGATTACAGAAATCAAGGTCTCGCCAAGAAAATCAAAAAAGCGGTTTTTGATCTATCCAGGAAAAAATTCCCCGATGCCAAGATTTTTGGGATCACTACAGGCCTGGCCGTAATGAAAATGAACTACGAGCTGGGGTACAAACCCGTTACCTTTTCCGAACTTACCGATGACCCAGAGTTCTGGAAAGGTTGTCAGACCTGTAAGAACTTTGATATTCTAACACGTACCGACAGAAAAATGTGTCTCTGCACAGGAATGCTGCACGACCCAAAGGCACAAAAACAAGAACCCGAAAAAATCAACAAAAAGGCATTTCAACGATTGAAAAGCATTAAGGAAAGCCTTTTTTTAAAAAAGAAAGACAAATAAACTGTCAGTTCGAGCGCAGTCGAGAACGCTTAGTACGACAACAACAATATTTAAAGAATCAAAAAATGGAAAAATTAGTTATAGCCTACAGTGGCGGATTGGATACTTCATACTGTGCCAAATACCTATCGCAGGAAGAAGGTTTTGAAGTGCACGCTGTAAGTGTGAACACAGGAGGATTCAGCAAAGCTGAAATTGAAGAGATCAAAGAAAAAGCCCTAGCCTTGGGTGCGACCACTTACACCTCCATCGATGCTGTAGCCACATTTTATGACAAGGTGGTAAAATACCTCATTTTTGGAAATGTGCTCCGAAACAATACCTATCCCCTTTCCGTAAGTGCGGAACGAATTGTTCAGGCAATCGAGATAGTGAACCACGCCAAAAAAATAGGTGCGAAATACATAGCACACGGTAGTACCGGAGCAGGAAATGATCAGGTTAGATTTGATATGATCTTTCAAATCCTGGCCCCTGAAATCAAGATCATCACTCCGATCAGGGACAAAAAATTGGCCAGGGAAGAAGAAATCAATTACCTACAACAAAACGGTATCGCTTACTCTTGGGAAAAAGCAAAATATTCAGTCAACCGAGGCTTGTGGGGAACATCCGTAGGGGGTGACGAAACCCTCACCTCCCACCTGTCACTGCCCGAGAGTGCCTACCCGAGCCAATTGGAAAAAGAGTTGCCAAAGGAATTGAAATTGACCTTTAAAAATGGTGAATTGGTCGCGTTGGACGGCGAGCAGGATACACCGGCGGCCAATATCGAGAAATTATCCACGATTGCATCCAAATATGCCATTGGCAGGGATATCCACGTGGGCGACACCATAATCGGAATCAAGGGAAGGGTCGGTTTTGAAGCCGCGGCCCCATTGATCATTATAAAAGCACACCATTTGCTGGAAAAACACACCTTGAGCAAATGGCAGCAATACCAAAAAGAGCAAATGGGCAATTTTTATGGTATGCTCTTGCACGAAGGAAACTATCTGGACGAGGTAATGCGAAATATTGAAGCCTTTTTGACCGACACCCAGAAACACGTTTCGGGTGATGTTTTTGTCACCTTGCATCCCTATCGATTTGAACTGAACGGAATTTCTTCCAAGCACGATTTAATGAACGCTTCCTTTGGAAGTTATGGAGAAATGAACAAAGGCTGGACTGCTGACGATGCTAAGGGCTTTATCAAAATTTTGTCCAATTCAGGGAAAATTGCAAACCACGTAAATCAAGATTTATGATTAAGGTAGGAATCATAGGAGGCTCGGGATACACGGGCGGAGAGCTGATCAGGCTTCTGCTCAATCATCCCAAAACCGAGATCGACTTTGTGTACAGCACTACTCGAGCGGGGAAAGCCATCACTTCTTCCCATCAAGATTTGCTGGGACAGACGAAATTGAAGTTTTCTGGTGAGGTAAATCCAGATGTGGATGTGGTCTTTCTTTGTTTGGGCCATGGTAATTCGACATCATTTTTGAACGAGAACCAGTTTTCGGCATCAACAAAAATCATAGACCTCAGTAACGATTTCAGATTACAAGCAGACTCTATTTTTAACGGCCAACGATTTATTTATGGGCTTCCCGAATTGAACAAGTCTGGCATACAAGCTGCAGAGGCCATTGCCAATCCCGGTTGTTTTGCAACTACCATTCAATTGGCATTGTTGCCTTTGGCAAAAGCGGGTCTGCTGGGCAATGATGTCCATATCAATGCTGTTACTGGAAGTACCGGGGCAGGCGTTGGATTATCCGCAACATCCCATTTTAGCTGGAGGAACAACAACGTATCTTGGTACAAGCCTTTTACACATCAACATTTGGGTGAAATCGGGGAAAGTTTAAATTCCTTCGGGAAATCCGTAGGCAAATTGATGTTCTTGCCCAACCGTGGGAACTTTACGAGAGGAATTTTGGCCACTGCCTACACCAAATACAACGGCAGCTTGGAAGAAGCAAAAGAGCTGTACAACGATTTTTATAAAGATGCTGCCTTTACTCATATGTCTGAGGAAGAATTACACCTAAAGCAAGTAGTGAACACGAATCAATGCCATATCCATTTACACAAACATGACGACCTCCTTTTGGTGACTTCGGCCATTGATAATTTATTGAAAGGTGCATCGGGGCAGGCAGTACAAAATATGAATTTGATGTTCGGTTTCCCTGAGACCGAAGGTCTTTTGTTAAAAGCAGGAGTATTTTAAAATATCGACCATGAAAATAGCGATCATAGGAGCAGGGAATTTAGGATTGGCGATTGCCAAGGGCATTTTGCACAGCAATGGTGCCACTACCATGTATCTCACTAAACGAAACACCAAATCCATTCAAGAGTTTGAAAAATACGGGAATGTAACCGTTACTTCGGACAACCAAGAGGCCGTCAAAAATTCGGATATCCTCATTTTTGCGGTACAGCCAGGTCATTTCACCTCCATATTGGAGGAGACCAAGGACCTTTTGACCGAAAAACATGTAGTCATCAGTACCATCACGGGTTTCCGCATTTCTAAAATCGAGGAAATCATCGGGTCGGATAAATTTATCATCCGAAGTATGCCAAACACGGCCATTTCAGTTGGCAAATCCATGACCTGTATTTGTAGCAACGAACTCGGCAAAAAACGTGTGGATCTGGCCAAAGCGATTTTCAATCGAATGGGCCATACCATGGAAATTCCGGAAGACCAGATGCAAGCTGCCACGGTAATTTGTGCCAGTGGAATTGCATTTTGGATGCGATTGATACGCGCTACTACACAAGGGGCCATTCAACTAGGGTTTGATGCAAAAGAAGCACAGGAATTGGCCATGCATACCTGTAACGGTGCCGCCAGTCTTTTAATTGAGTCAGGGAGCCACCCAGAAGAAGAAATTGACCGCGTGACCACGCCAAAAGGATGCACCATTGAAGGTTTGAATGAAATGGAACACCAAGGCTTGAGCTCATCATTGATCAGGGGAATTGTATCCTCATTTGAAAAAATCAGTCAAATCAGAAAGGGATAAATATGAAATTATTCGACGTATACCCGCTATATGATGTTACTCCCGTAAAGGCAAAGGGCATTGAAGTCTGGGACGATAAAGGGGAAAAATATTTGGATTTTTATGGCGGCCACGCCGTAATTTCCATTGGCCATACGCATCCGCATTATGTAAAGCGAATCAAGGAGCAACTGGACAACATGGCGTTTTACAGTAACTCTGTCCAAAATCCACTACAACAAGAACTCGCGCAAAAACTGGGCGAGCTTTCCGGTTGTGAAGATTATGACCTTTTTATGTGCAATTCAGGGGCGGAAGCCAATGAAAATGCACTAAAAATGGCCTCTTTTCACACTGGCAAGTCAAAAGTGATCGCCTTTACCAATAGTTTTCACGGAAGAACATCGGCTGCAGTGGCCGCTACGGACAATCCGAGCATCAATGCTCCCATCAACAAACAACAAGAAGTCACTTTCTTGGCGCTGAACGATTTTGATACATTTGAAAAAGCCATAGAAAATGATGCCTATTGTGCCGTGATCATAGAAGCCATTCAAGGTGTAGGAGGTTTGGATGAGCCCACCACGGAATTCTTCCAGTTTATTGCAAAAAAATGTAAAGAACACAACATAGTCCTTATTGCCGATGAAGTGCAATCCGGTTATGGTCGAAGCGGTAAATTCTTTGCCTTTCAGCACCATGGCATTGATCCCGACATTATTTCCATAGCCAAGGGCATGGGCAACGGCTTCCCTGTGGGAGGCATTTTGATTCACGAGTCGTTTAAACCATCGTACGGACTTTTGGGAACCACCTTTGGTGGCAACCATTTGGCTTGTGCTGCGAGTTTGGCCGTTTTGGAGGTTTTGGAAGAAGAAAACCTGATAGAAAACGCTGCCGAACTTGGAGCCTATTTTAGGAAAAAAGCTGCAGAGATACCTGAAATCAAAAAAGTAAAGGGTAAAGGACTTATGATTGGTCTGGAGTTCGATTTTGAAATCGCCTCACTACGCAAAAAAATGATTGTGGAACAGCATATGTTCACGGGCAGTGCCAAAAACAAAAACCTATTGCGCTTTTTGCCCGCATTGAACATTACCAAAAACGATATTGACCTATTTTTTGAAGCGCTGAAAAAAGCATTACAATGAAGCACTATTTATCTGTCAACGATATAGAATCCTTGCCCGATTGGGTGAACGAAGCATTAACCCTAAAAAAAGACCCTTATCAGTTTGAAGATTTGGGCAAGCGGAAAACAATTTGTCTATTGTTTTTCAATAATAGCCTCAGAACCCGTTTAAGTACGCAAAAGGCGGCCATGAATCTTGGAATGGAAGTAATGATCATGAACTTTGGGAACGAAGGCTGGGCGTTGGAATATGGTGATGGAACCATTATGGACCAAGGCACCTCGGAACACATAAAAGAAGCTGCCCAAGTGGTTTCCCAATACTCCGATATTGTTGCCATAAGGGCCTTTGCAGGTTTGGTGGACAGGGAAAAGGACGAAGCGGAAGAAGTCATCAATGGATTTGCCAAGTATGCCACGATCCCAGTGGTAAACATGGAAAGTTCAGTGGGGCACCCCCTTCAGGCATTGGCAGACGCCATTACTTTGAAGGAGAATGAAACGAAAAAGAAACCTAAAGTGGTTTTATCCTGGGCTCCTCACCCCAAAGCATTGCCGCATGCTGTAGCCAATTCATTTATACAGATGATGAAATTACAGGATGTCGATTTTGTGATTACGCACCCCGAGGGTTATGAACTCAACGCGGAATTGACCGAAGGATGTCAAATAGAGTATGACCAAGATAAAGCATTGGAAGGTGCCGATTTCGTCTACGTGAAAAACTGGAGCAGCTATTCGGACTACGGAAAGGTACTGAGCAAAGACACCAATTGGACGATTACAAAAGAAAAAATGGGACAGGCCAGGTTCATGCATTGCCTCCCCGTTAGAAGAAACATGATAGTGGAGGATGCCGTATTGGACAGTGAACAATCATTGGTGGTGGAACAAGCCAAAAACAGGGTCTTTTCGGCTCAGATTGTATTGAAAAAAATATTGGAGAACAAATGAAACTAAAGGATAAGGTATGTATCGTGACCGGGGCAACGAGCGGAATGGGGAAAGCCATTGCCGAAGGGCTTTCTTCCGAAGGGGCCAAAGTAGTACTTTCGGGCAGGAACCAAGAAAGCGGCAAAGCGTTAGAAACGAGTCTTGACCATGCCGTTTTTGTGCCAGGGGATGTCACGGACCCATCTTACAACAAAAAATTGGTCGATACAGCTCTGGAAACTTATGGTAAGCTGGACATCTTGTCTTTGAATGCTGGCGTTCTTGGATTGGGCAATGTTCAAGAGCTACCTGTTGATTCCTGGCAAAACACCATAGATACCAATTTGAGTGCC
Organism: [Muricauda] lutisoli (nom. illeg.); assembly: GCF_017313105.1. Classification (GTDB taxonomy): domain Bacteria; phylum Bacteroidota; class Bacteroidia; order Flavobacteriales; family Flavobacteriaceae; genus Flagellimonas; species Flagellimonas lutisoli. The sequence continues at coordinate 208,880 of NZ_JAFLND010000002.1, forward strand.
ATCTTTTACCTTTGCAAATATGCGCTCCCCCATTTACAGGAACAGCCACAATGCAATATCTTGATCAATGCATCGATTGCAGCCTTTAAGAGCTTCCCAAATCACCCAGCTTATTGTGCTTCCAAGGCTGCATCCGTAGCCTTAATGAAGCAAATGGCAGTAGATTATGGTCCAAAAATCAGAGTGAACGCTATTTGTCCTGGCCCTGTGGACACTCCTTTATTATGGGAATCCGCAAAGGCTTTCGAGAATCCTGATACGGCTGTTGAAAATGCGAAAAGGACTACATTGTTAAAAAGGTTGGGCACGCCTGAAGATATTGCTAAACTTGTGCTTTTTTTGGTTTCTGATGATAGCTCTTGGATTACAGGAACCGCAGTTACCATAGATGGAGGGATTATAAATACATAAAATGAAACAAAAATTATCCGTAGTAAAAATAGGCGGCAACCTCATTGAAGATGCCGAAGGATGCAAGAAGGTATTGGACCTGTTCGCTAAAATGGACGGCAACAAAATTTTGGTTCACGGTGGTGGAAAAAAAGCCACCGAATTGGCCAACCAAATGGGAGTGGAATCCAAAATGGTCAATGGTAGACGAATTACCAATGCCGATACCTTGGATATTGCCCTTATGGTCTACGGAGGATTGTACAGTAAAAAAATAGTGGCACAGCTACAAGCGCTAGGTACCGATGCCATTGGAATGAGCGGTGCCGATGCGAATGCCATTAGAGCGCACAAAAGACCAAAAAAAAATATTGATTTTGGCTTTGTCGGCGATGTGGATATAGTAAATACCTACGGTGTTTTCAAACTACTCCAGGCTGGGTTCACCCCAATTTTTTGCGCCCTTACCCACGATGGGAAAGGACAAATGTTGAACACCAATGCCGATACTATTGCTGCGGAACTGGCCATAGCCATGTCAGACCAATTTGAGACCACATTATATTATTGCTTCGAGAAAAAAGGAGTTCTTGAAGATGTGGAGGACGAAAATTCCGTAATTCAGCATATCGATTCCAAAGGATATGACGAACTTTTGGCCTATGGTATTATAGCCGATGGCATGTTGCCAAAAATGCACAATTGTTTTTACGCACTCCGTAACAAAGTATCCAAGGTTTGCGTAGGAAACACCAATATGCTCGAAGCAGATAATTCGGATTATACGACATTGACTTTATGAAAATAACACAGGACATATTAACGGAAAGAGCCCTTGAACTGCTAAAAGAACTCATTAGCATACCTTCCTTCTCTGGTGAGGAGGACAAAACAGGTGATGCCATAGAGCAATTTCTTCAGGGTTTTGGTGTAGCGACCAAAAGGCAGCACAACAACATTTACGCCTTCAACAAACATTTTGATGAAAGCAAACCAACATTACTGCTCAATTCCCACCACGATACCGTAAAACCGAACAGTGCCTATACCAAAGATCCGTTTGATGCCCATATCGAGGATGGAAAGCTTTACGGACTCGGAAGTAATGATGCGGGCGGTTGTTTGGTTTCACTATTGGCCACTTTTGTTCATTTTTATGAGAAAAAAGACCTTAGCCATAACATCATTATGGCTGCCACGGGCGAGGAAGAAGATGCCGGAGAAAAAAGCATTAGAGCTTTGCTTCCCATTCTTCCAAATATTGATGTGGCCATCGTGGGAGAACCCACTTTAATGGACTTGGCCATTGCCGAAAAAGGATTGGTTGTGTTTGATGCAGTGGTCGATGGAACGCCCTCGCACGCGGCACATCCCAACGGCAACAATGCCATCTACAACACCATTGAGGTTTTACAATGGCTAAAAGATTATTCCTTCGATAAAGTTTCGGATGCCCTCGGTGAAGTAAAACTGACCACGACCCAAATCAATGCAGGTAACCAGCATAATGTGGTGCCCGGCCACGTGGGTCTGGTCATTGATGTTCGAGTGAACGATTGTTACAGCAATCAGGAAATTGCAGATATTCTACAAAAGGAAGCACCATGCAAAATGACGCCTCGCTCCTTGCGTTTGAACTCATCATGCATTGATCCTGATCATGATTTGGTCAAAAGCGGATTGGCCCTTGGCCGAAAAACATATGGCTCACCAACTTTGTCCGATCAGGCCGCTCTAAGCTGTCAATCAGTAAAATTGGGACCAGGTGACAGTACAAGATCGCACTCGGCCAACGAATTTATCTTTGTAAACGAAATTGAAGAGGGAATAGATATTTACATCAAAACCCTAACGGGATTTTTACAATAAACCGTCAGTTCGAGCGCAGTCGAGAACGAATTAATACGATTCCCCTTTGTATGGGAATGACAAAACAAAAACTATGAAACTCTGGGACAAAGGATTCAGTACCGATAAAAAAATAGACCACTTTACCGTAGGCAACGACCGCGAATTGGATTTGGTGTTGGCAAAATATGACGTTATCGCCTCCAAGGCACACGCCAAAATGCTGGGCAAAGTCGGACTGATTTCCGAAGATGAGGCCAAAGACCTTGTAAAAGCTTTGGATGCCATCGCCAAGGACCTTGAAAAAGGGAAATTTACGATTGAGGACGATTTTGAGGACATGCACTCCAAGATCGAGTTTATGCTGACCGAAAAATTGGGCGATACAGGCAAGAAAATCCATTCTGCCCGTTCCAGAAACGATCAGGTTTTGGTGGCGATGCAATTGTACCTTAAAGATGAGTTGACAGAGATCAAAAGTCAGGTCAAGGTACTTTTTGATTTGCTGATCAAACTTGCGGACAAACACAAGAGCGTTTTGTTGCCTGGCTACACCCACCTTCAAATTGCAATGCCCTCCTCGTTCGGACTTTGGTTTTCTGCTTATGCCGAGAGTTTGGTGGACGATCTGTACTTTGTACAAGCTGCCCATAAAGTTGCAGACCAAAACCCATTGGGTAGTGCAGCGGGTTACGGAAGTTCTTTCCCCATCGATAGAAGTTTTACCACTGCTGAAATGGAATTCGCCACGCAAAAATATAATGTGGTGGCCGCCCAAATGGGCCGTGGAAAAGTGGAAAAAGCAACCGCTTTCGGTATTTCGAGTGTTGCCGCTACCCTATCCAAAATGGCCATGGACATTTGTCTGTACATGAGCCAGAATTTTGATTTTATTTCCTTCCCGAACGAATTGACCACGGGGAGCAGCATTATGCCACATAAGAAAAATCCCGATGTATTTGAATTGATCAGGGCAAAGTGCAATAAGATTCAAGCAGTACCCAACCAATTGATCATGATCATGAACAACTTGCCCAGTGGTTATCACAGGGATCTTCAACTGGTTAAGGAAGTAATCGTTCCCGCATTGCAGGACATGCATGCCTGTTTGGAAATGATGACCTTCAGCCTAAAGGAAATCAAAGTGAACAAATCCATTTTGGAAGACCCTAAATATGATTATCTCTTTAGTGTGGATACCTTGAACGAATTGGTGAAAAGTGGTATGCCCTTCCGTGATGCCTATAAGACCATGGGCAAAGCGATAGAAAATGGCAACTTTAAACCAAAACGGGACATTGACCACACCCACGAAGGCAGTTTAGGTAATCTGTGTTTGGAGCAGATAAAAGAAAAAATGGAAAAGGTTTTGGCCTAAAATGGATAAATTGGGTTGAAATTTAAGCCCCCGGCTTTCAACTTGATTTTATGTCCAAAAAAATTATACTCAACTTAGCTCTTTTTTTAGGGTTATTCCATTTTTCCGTAGCACAGGATGTTTATGCCAAAAATGAATCGGTAGATGTCCAAAACTATGTTTTTGGCCTTCATTTAAATGACGCATCGAACCAAATAAAAGGGGAAACCCAGGTAACGGTTAAGTTTAAGGATGGAGCGATCCCTTTTTCTTTGGACCTTATCCAAAAATCCGGTGAGTTTGGTATGGAAATCACAAAGGTGATGGAAAACGATTCCCCGGCCAACTATACTTACGCCGACGACAAGGTTAACATTGTTCCGAAGAATTCCAACGATTCGATACAAACCTTTACCATTACATACCAAGGGGTTCCCGAAAGAGGCTTGGTTATAGCATCCACCAAATTTGGCAAGCGCTCCTTTTTTGGCGACAATTGGCCCAACTTGGCCAGGCATTGGCTTCCCTCAGTAGACCATCCGTACGATAAGGCTAGTGTGGAATTCCAGATTACCGCTCCAGACCATTACGATGTAGTGGCAACGGGTAAAAAAGTGGAGGAAAGCAATTTGGAAAACGGCTATAAGCTCACCATTTATAACGAACCTGCCCCTGTAGCCACCAAAGTGATGACCATTGGCGTTACAGAATTTGCTTCGCGATTGGTCGACAATGTGGACGGTATCGAAGTATCGGCATGGGTGTATCCACAAAACCGTTTGGAAGGTTTTGGTGATTACGAGGTTGCCGGAAACGTGCTTGAATATTTTATTGATCATATCGGGCCGTATTCTTACGCCAAATTGGCCAATATGCAGGCCAAAACACAATGGGGAGGACTGGAAAATGCGGGAACCATTGCCTATTTTGAAAATTCGGTCACAGGCAACAAAACAGTGGAACCATTGATCGCCCACGAAATTGCCCACCAATGGTTCGGTAATTCAGCCACAGAGAAAAGCTGGAACCATGTTTGGCTCAGTGAAGGTTTTGCCACTTATTTTTCCATTCTTTATCTCGAGAGCGTATATGGCGACGACCGTAGAAAAAAAGAACTGACGATAGACAAAAAAGAGATTTTTGATTATTACCGAAAAAATCCTGCTCCCATCGTTGACCTCAGCATAAAAGATCCCATGAAGGTTTTGAGTACCAACACTTACCAAAAAGGTGGTTGGGTATTGAACATGCTACGACATAAACTGGGCGATGGTGTATTCTGGGAAGGTATTCGAGCATACTACAACAAATACCAAAACAGCAATGTACTCAGTGAGGATTTCCAAAAATCCATGGAAGAAGTTTCGGGCCAGGATTTAAAACCCTTTTTTGAGCAATGGTTGTTTGTAAAGGGACATCCGCAGATCAAATGGAATTGGGATTACAGTAACGGAAAAGTACATCTAAATATAGAACAAATACAAGACCATCACGTATTTGGATTTCCTTTGGAAGTAGGAATGGTAAAAGATGGCAAACTCACCATCAAAACCATAGAAATAAACCAACGCAGCCAAAATATCCAATTGGAAAGCACGGACCAACCTGATTCCATACTATTGGACCCCAATGAATGGACCTTGTTCGAGGATATGGGAAAATTGTAAAATCCGTCAATTCGTATGCGGTATTGGTCAATTTCCAATGGTACTTTGAATAATAAAATACTAAGTTAAATTGTCGGTGGATATAATAAATCGTTAATGGGAATCATATCCTTTACGATAAGTTCAGCCAACCAGAACTTTACACATAGACAAGGTTATTTCATTTACACTGTAACAATACGCGCGCTCCATCATCCTTAAAAGAAAACCATAACCATGCGCCTGTTTTCTGTTCTTTTCGTTTTAGTATCCACCTTTTCCTTTGGTCAAGACCAACTAAAGGCCCCTTCCGAATTTTATCCCACTCAAAAAACCAAAGTACTGCTTGTGGGTACTTTTCATTTTGATTTTCCTGGATTGGACGAGGTTAAAACAGCGGATGAGAACAAAATCGATGTATTGAAAGAGCCCAAAAAGTCAGAATTGGAAGAACTGGTGGGCTACATTAAAAAATTCAAACCCACCAAAATAGTTATTGAGGCCAGGCCCTCTTGGAATACCATGGAAAAATTCGAAGCTTACAAGAATGGTGAACACAGAAACAGTAGGGACGAACGTTACCAACTGGGTATGCGCATCGCTTCTGATCTGGGATTGGATTCCGTTTATGGAATAGATGCCACTTCGTTGAGCAATGACCTTTACAAACAGGATTCCATGTATTTGAAGCAATTAACGAGCAAGATAAATTGGAAAACCGAAGACCCCTTTTGGGATTATGCTGAGGAGTACTTTGACTATCGGGATAAAAGAATGAAGGATGTACATCTATTGGATTTTATTAAGGCCATGAATACTCGCGAAGGACACAATTTTAATTTTGGACTATACCTAACAGGTTCTATAGCTACAGGTGATGGCCAGGGGGCAGACCATCTTTCCATTTGGTGGTACAACCGTAATGTCCGAATCTTTTCCAAGCTCATCAATATTACCAAAAGTCCCGAAGAACGTATTTTGGTAATATTCGGCAATGGGCACGCTGCTATTTTACGCCAATTATTGGAGGCTTCACCGCAATACGAGTTTGTGGAGTTCAGCAGTCTGGAGAATTAAATCAAACCAATACAAACTCAAAAAATATAAGTCCGGTAGTTTAGGAGCTCTCGTGTTTTATTGTTAAAAATGAAAGTAAATTATTACTTTTGCAGCACTAAACAAACAATGAACAACCGAGCCTTTTTTCCCCCCGTTTTCATGGCACTTGCCATGTTCTTTTGCGTGTTCTCATACGCCCAAAAGAAAAATGCCGATTATAAAATACATTTGTTCAAAACCAACGAAACCTTCACCATCGATGGTGTCGGTGACGAGGATACTTGGCAAAAAGCAGAAGCCGCCGACGACTTTTTTATGGTGTTGCCCATGGACGACCGTAAGGCCACACAACCCTCTGAAGTAAAGATGGCCTATGATGACAAGCAACTATATCTTTTGGCCACTTTTTACAAAACTCCGGGCAATACCTATGTGGTGGAATCACTGCGCAGGGACTTCTCCTTTGGAGGAAACGATAATTTTTTATTGTTCATGGACCCCTTCAACAATCAGACCACAGGATTTAGTTTTGGCGCAAACGCTTATGGCGCACAATGGGACGGCACCATGTTCAATGGAGGCCGTGTAGATCTTAATTGGGACAGTAAATGGGTCTCGGAAGTACAGAATTACGAGGATAAATGGGTAGTGGAAATGGCCATTCCCTTTAAATCCATCCGATACGAAAAAGATGTGACCGAATGGGGCGTCAATTTTTCAAGATTGGATTTGAGCACCAACGAAAAATCGAGCTGGACGCCAATTCCAAGGCAGTTTCCTACAGCCTCTTTGGCCTACACAGGTACAATGGTCTGGGACAATCCTCCCCCAAAACAGGGACTCAATTATTCCATTATTCCCTATGTATTGGGAACCGTGGGCAATTCGAGCATTGAAGATATTACGTATGATGATGAATTTAAGGTAGGGGGTGATATAAAACTCGGTCTAACCTCCTCATTAAACTTGGACCTCACCATCAACCCTGATTTTTCGCAAGTTGAAGCGGACCGCCAAGTTGCAAATTTGACCCGTTTTGAACTCTTTTTTCCAGAAAGACGGCAATTTTTCCTTGAAAATGCCGATTTATTCGCCAGTTTTGGGTACGATGCCATTCGTCCGTTTTTTTCACGTAGAATTGGTTTGGGCGTACCTATTATTGCCGGGGCAAGGGTAAGTGGCAACCTGAACAGGAACCTTCGTTTGGGGTTGATGGATATGCAGACCGACAAAGTGGACGAAACAGGGCTGCCCAGTCAGAACTTCGCAGTGCTTTCGTTACAGCAAAAGGTTTTCTCCCGATCTAACATTGGATTAATGTTCGTGAACAAGGAGTCCTTGGACTACAATGCCCTGGCCGATAGCCTGAAAACGGAATACACCCAGTTCAACAGAAACCTTGGTCTGGAATATAACTTGGCCTCTGCCGACAACAAATACAACGGGAAGGTTTTTATGCTGAAATCGTTCGGACCGGATTCCTCGTACAACGGGTTTGCGCAAGGTGCACATTTAGCCTATAGTAGCCGAAAGTGGAACTGGCGGGTCCAGCAGGAATACATTTCGGAAAACTTTACTTCCGAAGTGGGGTTTGTGCCACGAAACAACTACATCAAAATGGAAGGTTCTGTAGGGTATCTGTTTTTGCCCGCCAGTGAAAAAGTAGTGAGCCATGGCCCTCAATACACCGGTTTTTATTATTTCGACCCGAACATGAATTCCACGGATTATGTTTCCATTGTGGGCTATGCCGTAAACTTTATGGACCGCAGCTCATTGGGTGTCGATGTTTTTAACGAATATGTGCAGCTTTTGGCTCCTTTTGACCCCACCAATACGGGAAAAGAAGAATTGGCGGCAGGTACACAACATCATTGGAATGGGGTGTATTTGCAATACAATTCGCGCCCAAAAAGTTTGTTCACCTATAATATGACCACCCGATTGGGCCGATATTTTTCAGGTGGGTACCGTACCAATATCAATGCGCAATTGGGCTACCGATTTCAACCCTACGTAAGTTTGGGTGCCACACTCAGTTATAACAACTTGGATTTGCCAGACCCTTGGTATACAACCGATTTTTGGCTCGTGGGTACCGAAGCGGATATCACCTTTACCAATAAACTATTTTGGAACACGCTATTCCAATACAACGAACAGAGCAATAATTTCGGAATCAATTCAAGATTACAGTGGCGCTATGCCCCTGCCTCCGATTTATTTTTGGTCTTTAACAATAATGAACAGTTAGCTCCGCTCGAAGGCAATTTATGGTCGTTGACGCTTAAGTTTACGTATTGGTTCAATCGGTAACTGATCAAATCCACCTCCAAGCTTAAATCCATCAATCCAAAAGATGTATTCATCAATTATCAACAGAACCAACCAAATAAATTATCGAACTTAACTGGACGAATCTCTGGAAACAGAACCAAGTAACCACGATAATGAACAATATCAAAACTGTATTCAAAACAATACTTATAATTCTTCTGGTATGTACCATTGCCCCACTTTTGCTAGGTGGGTTTATGCCAATTTTCAGTATTCCGTTTGGTTTCCTGTTTCTTTATTATGTTCTTATTTACTTCCTCATTAACTTTTTAAAAAGGACTAGGCTAGGTAACATTATGATTTACTTACTATTTGTTTTTCCCATTCTCTGGGCAATCATAGACTGGAAAAGCTTGCTTGATTTCCTCCTACAAGGAATTCATCTGGATCTGAGATAGTGTTTGTTAGATAAAATCTCCTAAAAGCATCATTTAATCATCTTCAAATTGATGACTTCCTGCTCCGTCAAGTGCCTCCAATGCCCACGTGGCAGATCTTTTTTGGTCAATCCGGCAAAGATTACGCGATCCAATTTAGTGACATTGTAGTCCAAGTGTTCAAAAATGCGGCGTACAATACGGTTTCTTCCACTATGGATTTCAACGCCTACCTCTCGTTTGGGTGCACCAGGAATATAACTAATGCTGTCCACGGAAATAGGGCCATCTTCCAATTCGAGACCCTCTTCAATTTTATGCAGATCACGTAGGCTTAAATTATTGTCCAAATGAACATGGTAGATCTTGCGCACATTGTGCTTGGGATGTGTAAGTTTCTTGGTAAGGTCACCATCGTTGGTAAAAAGTAGCAATCCGGTAGTATTTCTATCCAAACGGCCAACGGGCAACAAACGGTTGTTGGAGGCACTGGAAATCAGTTCCATTACAGTACGACGACCCTTTTCGTCACTTGTAGTGGTGATAAAGTTCTTGGGTTTGTTGAGCAAAATATACTCTTTCTTTTCCAAGTTGAGCCGTTTTCCATCAAAACGGACATCATCGGAACGTTTAACCTTATACCCCATTTCGGTAATTGTTTTACCGTTTACGGTAACATTGCCCGCAGCGATATAAGTGTCGGCTTCCCTTCGGGAACATATGCCCGCATTGGCAATGTAACGGTTCAATCGAATTTCATCGGGATTTGATGTTTTCCGCGGCGGATTCTGCTTAGGTTTTGAAGAAAAATTTTTGTTGAACGGCTTTTTTCTATCACCGCCCTTGAAGTTTTTAGAAGGCCTTTTGCCCCTACTATTGTCTGATTTCGCCATCAGTCGATTTTTTTGCAAATGTAGTCTTTTTAAGTTCCAAAAAACCTAAAGAACAAAGAATTACAAAATTCGGTTCAACACCACATCCACATCAATCAACAGAATACTAAAAACCCCGGCCACGATAATAAATTTAATGATGTTGTGCAGCCAAACGTAGTGCTTTTTGGTATTTGCTTTCCACAATAAAACCAAGAAGAAAATCAAAAGCGCAATACATGCTATAAAATATAAGTGCATATAACCCACATCGAAAGTCCTGATAAGCAAAAGAGCGGGAATCAATGTCAATGCTATCAATAAGGTAATCATGGATTTTGATACGTTGGGACCGTAAATAATAGGGATGGTTTTATAGTCCTGAGCCATATCCCCGGGCATACTCTCCAAATCTTTGATCATTTCGCGGGCCAAAATCAATAAGAACAAGAAAATCGCGTGCACAAAAATTACGGTCTGGAAATTTTTATAGTAGACAAAGACCACGAAAAAAGGGCTGATGGCCAAAGTGGAAGACACCAAGTTACCCAAAAATGGGATTCGCTTAAGCTTATGGGAGTATATCCATATTCCAAATATATAGGCAGAAAAAAACAGAACCGCCCTAAAAGAAATATAGCTGGCGGCAAACACAGCTAAAAAGTTGAGTATAAAATAGGTGGTAAGCTTAAATCGTTGGCTCACCAAACGATCCAACATACTCTTGGTGGGTTTGTTGATCAGGTCTTTTTCAGCGTCATAAAAATTATTGATGATATAACCACTTGCAATAGTCAGTGCCGAAGCTGTAACAATAAGAAAAAGATTTAGGTCCAAAACCACATCCCTTAAAGGAGTATTGGGTGCCAAAATGTAAATGGAGGCCAGATATTGCGCCAAGGTGATTACAAGAATATTGTAGCCCCGAACCACGGAAAACAGACTCAACAGCTTAAAAAGCAAGAGTTTGTTTTTTCTACTAAGCATGGGATTGCTTTTAGAAGTTGTACACTACTTCCAAAGTATGGCCTTCAAGTGCTTTTTTGGCCTTTTCCAAATCTTGGGTAAAGCCTAAAATATATCCTCCTCCACCTGAACCACAAAGTTTAAGGTAATAATCGTTGGTCTCGATTCCTTTTTGCCAAAGTTGATGGAATTTTGATGGAATCATAGGTTTGAAGTGATCGAAAACCACATGGGAAAGTTGCTTCAAATTTCCAAACAACGACTTTACATTGCCGTTAAGAAAATCCTCAACGCATGCATCTGTATGTTTTATAAATTGGTCCTTGATCATATTTCGGAAACCTTCCTGCTTCATGTTCTCCATAAAGAGTTGTACCATTGGTGCAGTTTCGCCTGTCATTCCACTGTCCAATAAGAAAACGGCTCCTTTTCCCTCGGTGTTTTGAGATGGAATACTAGTGGACTCTATATTATCTTTTGAGTTGATAAGGATCGGCAAGCTCAGATAACTGTTCAACGGATCCAATCCAGATGATTTTCCGTGAAAAAAAGATTCCATTTTCCCAAAAATCTGCTTCAACTGAAGCAATTTTTCTCGGGTCAAGTTTTCCAGAACAGTGATTTTGTCCGTAGCATAACGGTCATAAATGGCAGCGACCAATGCACCACTACTCCCAATTCCGTAACCTTGGGGAATGGAACTGTCAAAGTACATTCCATTAGCTACATCTTTTTCCAAAGCTTCTATATCAAAAGAAACCAAACCTTCTTCCTTAATTTCCAGCACTTTAAGGTACTCAGCATAGGCCTTGAGGCTTTTGTTGGAATCTTGCGCCATTTTGGAATCGTTCTTGTCCCGCTTAAGCGCTCCTTTAAAAAAATTATAGGGAATTGATAGTCCTTTGGAGTCTTTGATTATGCCGTACTCCCCGAACAATAAAATCTTGGAATAAAATAATGGACCTTTCATATAACACTACTAAGATACAAACAAATTTTGTTTAATCTTTTATAAAATTAGATAAACAAATAAATTTTATCCTTAAAAACCTGTTTTCTTTGGTCTAAAATCATGGCAAATAACGTAAAAAAACAGCTTAGCTGTTCATTTTTAGTTATTTATTTTAGTTGCTCCTTGTCCTACCCTGTCATTAATGTAATGCCCATTTTCGCAATGTATGGCCAATTTATCTTTGATAAAATCCTGCACTTTTTCCTTTTCAGATGCTGGATAAAGCAAATGCACATTGGCACCTGCGTCCAGCGTAAAGCATACTGGAGTTTTAGTTTCTTCACGGTATTGCCAAATTTTATTTATGATTTCCAAGGTGTCGGGTTTCATCAACATAAAATAGGGCATGCTGGTCATCATCATGGCGTGCAAAGTAAGCGCCTCACTTTCAACCAACTTAATGAACTCTTCCAAATCACCACTTTCCAATATAGGCCTTAGCTTTTCCAAATTGGAAAATGCCTGTTTAAATCGGTTTTCGGCATAAGGGTGGCCGTGCATCAATTGGTGGCCTACCGTGCTGCTCACTTGTTTTTGTCCTTTATGCACTAAAAGAATGGTGTCGCAATAACTCTTAAAAACGGGGTTCACCCCGAACGGATATACAATGCCGTACAAATCGGAACTCTCGGGTATGTTGGCGTGTTCTCCCCATTGGACTAAATTGCCCTTTATGCTACGACAAGCACTTCCAGAACCCAAGCGGGCCAAAAATGATGCCTTTGCATTGAAAACTTTTTCTTCCATTGTGGGGTTCAATTGTCTTTCAATACCCATTAAACACAACGATAGCGCAGCCATTCCACTTGCCGATGAAGCAATACCGCTGCTGTGCGGAAAGGAATTTGAGGTTTCAATGGTAAAATGATACTCCTTCAAAAAGGGAAGATACATCTCAATCCGCTCCAAAAATGTCCGGATTTTAGGTTTAAAGCCTTCCTTTGGTTTTCCCTCAAAAAACAAATCAAAAGAAAAATCATCCTTACTGTCCTTTTTCTCAAAAGTAACGGAAGTGGTTGTCGCGCAAGCATCCAGCGTAAAACTAATGGATGGGTTGGTTGGAATCTGAACGGGGCGTTTTCCCCAATATTTCACAAGTGCAATATTGCTGGGTGCCTTCCAAGTGACTTTACCTTTTTCGGGCAAATTCTGGTAGTCACCAGTCAAAAAATCATTTTCCGTCATTGAGCGTGGAAGTTTGAACAAATATAAGCAGCAGCAAACTTACTGGAAATCGGATTCAAATAAATTCTTATTTTAGTCAAAGTTGCACCAACCATGAAAAAAAGAATCGTTTACATAACCATAAGTGTTTTGGTCTGCCTTGCTATTGGCTTTCTTGCTAGTATTGCGACCCAGAGCTCCGTTAATGATTGGTACGTTACCTTGAACAAGCCGTCGTTTACCCCTCCGAATTATCTTTTTGCCCCCGTTTGGACGGCATTGTACATTATGATGGGAATTGCAGCGGGCATTGTTTGGTCCAAGGGTTATCACCATATTTGGGTAAAAACGGCATTGTACCATTTTGTGTTCCAGTTGTTGCTCAATGCCTTATGGAGCATAGTTTTCTTTGGGCTTAAAAATCCACTGGGCGGAATGATCGTAATACTCGCCTTGTTGACCATGATCATACTCACCATAAAATGGTTCAAAGTCATAAGCAAACCCGCTGCACTTTTAATGATCCCTTATGTGCTATGGGTGGCCTTTGCCTCTGCCCTGAATTACAAAATTTGGGAACTCAATAGTTAAGAGGATGCCATTTCCAATAGTTTGAGCATTGTTTTATGATTTCGGGTCGTAGCTTCTACTTTTAGCTTTTTTTCAACAAAATTGTTGTTGAGCTTTGCCCTACCATAGCCGTTTTTACAGAAGAGATATACGCAAGTATCGGTAATCCAAAACCTTTCAGTCTCAACCTGAAGCTGATTGAACTGTTCTACCAACTCCTCCTTGGGGACATTTTTCAGCAAAACATAATACAATTTATCTTCTTCAGCCTCACTTAAAAAAGCGTTGGCTTTTAGGATTTGTTCCACATCACCTTTCTGAAGGATCAGGGCAGGAACATGAAATCCAAAATGCTCAAGGATGGAGGATGACATAATTTCCTCAAGTTTATTCCTATCCACCAGATCGCTGTCAAAAATAATATTACCACTTTGGATATAGGTTTTCACGTTTTTTAGACCGTTTTCTTTCAAAACCAGCCTCAAATCGGCCATTTTTATCTTTTTTTGACCGCTTACGTTGATTCCACGTAGCAAAGCTATATATGTATTCTCCATAAAGATGGATTCCAAACCCGAATTAATTTTAGTAAATTCAAACGCACTTAAATTAACAAAATGAATCAATATATCCTTGCCTTGGACCAAGGTACGACCAGTTCCCGTGCCGTGGTCTTTGATCAAAAGGGAACAATTATCTCCGTAGCACAAAAAGAATTCACGCAAATATTCCCCAAACCGGGCTGGGTGGAACATGACCCTGATGAAATCTGGTCGACCCAGGCAGGAATGGCCGCAGAAGCCGTTAGCAAAAAAGGCCTAAAGGCATCTCAAATGGCTGCCATTGGCATTACCAATCAGAGGGAAACGGTCGTAGTTTGGGACAGAAACACAAGCGAACCCATTTACAACGCCATTGTTTGGCAAGATAAACGCACCTCGTATTATTGCGATGAATTAAAAAAAGAAGGCAGATCCACTATGATCAGGGAAAAAACAGGATTGGTCATAGATTCTTATTTCTCGGGCACCAAGGTAAAATGGATTTTGGACAATGTGGAGGGTGCAAGAGAGAAAGCGGAAGCTGGTGATTTGGTTATGGGAACCATCGATTCGTGGCTTATTTGGAAAATGACGGATGGAGGGCTTCACATAACAGATGTGACCAATGCATGCCGCTCCATGCTGTTCAACATCAATACCATGGATTGGGATAATGAGCTTTTGGAATTGTTGACGATTCCCAAAAGCATGCTTCCCGAAGTAAAGCAGTCCAGTGAAGTTTATGGCCATACCACGCCCAATTTATTCGCCACTCCCATACCGATTGCAGGAATCGCGGGGGATCAACAAGCTGCCTTGTTCGGGCAAATGTGCACAAAAAAAGGAATGGTTAAAAATACATACGGTACAGGTTGTTTTATGTTGATGAACATAGGAGAAAAACCGATTGTTTCCGACAACAACCTGCTTACCACTGTGGCTTGGAAAATCAATGGAAAAACGCAATATGCCCTTGAGGGAAGCATTTTTATAGCAGGTGCCGTGGTGCAATGGCTTCGGGATAGCTTAAACATCATAAAAACCTCGGCTGAGGTAGAAAAACTTGCGAGTACGGTGGACAGTACAGAAGGTGTTGTTTTTGTTCCGGCATTTGCAGGGTTGGGTGCTCCCCATTGGAACCAAAAGGCACAAGGAACCATATTTGGGCTTACTCGAGGCAGCACCGATGCCCATATTGCCCGTGCCGCTCTGGAGTCCATTGCCTACCAGACCATGGATATCCTTAAAGCCATGGAAGCAGATTCCGGTATTTCCATAAAAGAACTACGTGTTGATGGCGGTGCCACCGTAAACGATATGCTAATGCAATTCCAAGCCGATGTATTGAACACCGTTACCGTACGACCAAAGATTGTGGAAACCACCGTAATGGGAGCCGCATATTTGGCTGGCTTGGCCGTTGGCTATTGGAAAAGTCAAGAAGAAATACAGGATATTTGGCAAACGGATGTACATTTTAAGCCGACAGAAGAGCGTAAGGCCATTGATCAAGGCATCAAGAGTTGGTACAAAGCCATAAAAGCGTTGGAATTCTGGACAGAGAACCCTTAATTTTCAAATAACATAAACACTAACATTTCCTTTATATGACTCCTTTTGTATCTGAAATTGTAGGTACTTTTTTGCTGATGGTACTCGGATGTGGCGTAAATGCCAACGTATCCCTACAAAAAACCTACGGTAACAGCTCCGGCTGGATAGTAATCACTACGGGTTGGGCTTTTGCTGTTTATACCGGTGTTGTGGTTGCCGGACCTCATAGTGGTGCACATATCAATCCCGCGGTTAGTATTGGATTGGCAGTAGCGGGTGAATTTCCTTGGAGCGAGGTTCCAAGTTATATTTTAGCGCAATTTATCGGAGCTATGTTCGCGGCATTTTGTGTGTGGCTGGTCAACAAAGATCATTTTAACGCGACCGAAGACGGGGGCACTAAACGAGGTGTTTTTTGTACGGCCCCTGCAATCCCGAACACCTTTACCAATCTCTTCTCCGAGGTTTTGGGAACGTTTGTTCTGGTATTTTCCGTGCTTTACTTTACGGATGCGGTCCTATCCACCGAGGATGCAATTATTGGATTGGGCTCGTTGGGTGCTTTGCCGGTTTCCCTTATAGTTTGGGGCATAGGTTTGTCCTTGGGCGGAACCACGGGCTACGCTATTAACCCTGCCAGGGATTTGGGACCACGAATCGTTCATGCGTTATTACCTTTAAAAAACAAAGGCTCCAATGGATGGGGGTATGCATGGATACCTGTAGTTGGGCCTATATTAGGGGCCTCGATAGCGGCATGGATCGCTTTAGCACTACAATAATTTTTTAAGAGGCAATGGCCTGTGCGGCAATATATGCCCCTGTCCATGCATTTTGAAAGTTGAATCCTCCCGTGATGGCATCCACATTGATGATTTCACCAGCAAAATAAAGGTTGGGGTGCAATTTGCTCTCGAAGGTCTTAAAGTTGATTTCTTTTAAGTCCACGCCCCCGGCAGTAACGAACTCTTCTTTAAAGGTGCTCTTACCTTCCACCTTGAACGATGAAGCCGTCAATTGTTCGGCCAATGCTTGTAGTTGTCCTTTGTTAATATCCCCCCAGCGTTCATCGGGCGTTATATTTACAGCTTCCACCAAACGCTTCCACAAGCGTTTGGGAAGTTCTGTCACATTGGTGCGTACAACGGTTTTCTTGGCTTCCAATTCTTTAACCTTCTTGAGGTAGGCCTCCATGGATTCAGTGCTATAATCTGGTAACCAGTTCACTTTTATTCTAAACGAATAATTGAAATCGTGCAGCATATTTGCTCCCCAAGCGGACAACTTTAAAATAGCTGGGCCGCTCAGGCCCCAATGGGTTATCAAAAGCGGACCATCTGAATAAAGGATCGCCTCATCTTTTAATTTACTCTTAAGGTTCAGGCTTTTTTTATCGGTATGGAAAGTTTTTTTTGGCAAGACCTCAACAGCTGCATAGGTACTTATCCCTTGGATGCCTTGAATTCTTTTGTCATTGATATTGAAAGTAAACAGGGAGGGTACTGGCGGTACAATTCGATGGCCCAGATTTTCCAATTGTTTCCAGATTTTGGGATTGCTGCCCGTGGCCACCAATAGCTTTTTGCACTGGTAATGTTTGTTCATAGTAGTGACCTGCCAGCCATCATTTAATTTCTCGATGGCCTTTACGGAACTATTTTTAAGCACTTGAACCCCTAATCGGTCTGCTTCCCCAACCAAACAATCTATTATGCTCTGTGAAGAATCACTTTGAGGAAACACACGGCCATCCTCTTCAATTTTAAGAGGGACGCCCCGTTCTTCAAAAAAGGCCATGACATCTGTGGGAGCATATTTGTGGAATGGACCCAGCAACTCCTTTTCACCTCTTGGATAGTTTGTTGCCAATTCCCTGGGTAAGAACTCACCATGTGTAACATTGCATCGTCCTCCTCCAGACACCTTTACTTTGGAAAGGACGGTTTTTCCCCGTTCAAAAACAGCCACCTTCATATCGGGTGAAAGCTCTGCTATTTGAATGGCTGCATAAAATCCTGCTGCACCACCTCCAACTATGATGACGTCGAACATTATTTCACACGTTCCGGATAATTGGTGATAATACCATCGACCCCAAACTCAATCATTTTTTGAATGTCTTCGGGTTCGTTTACCGTCCATGTGTATACTTTTAATCCTTCTTTTTGGATTATTGCAGTGTTTTCTTTGGTAAGTGTTTTATAATTGGGATTTATGGCAACAGCATTTAGTTCCTTGGCTATAGGTAATGCTTCCAGTGGATCATCGGAGGTCAGCACTGCTATCTTTATATTCTGGTTATATTCCCTCATTTTTTTTAGCTCGTCCCATTTAAAACTGGAGATTACAAAATTTTCTGGGCTCCAACCTCGGTTTTCGATGTAATAATTTATGATGTGATTGACCTTGTCCGCAGTTCCAGCTCCTTTTAGCTCAATATTTAAAGCGACTTGATTATTTATGTGTTTGAGTACACTCTGCAGTACAGGTATTTTATGCCCTCCATCCAACGTAAGCTGTCCAATTTGTGCAATATTGTATTCTTCTATATTGCCACCAGAATTGGAGAGTCTATCTACCGTTTCATCGTGAAAAACAACGATTTCCCCGCTATCTATTTTGAACACGTCGATTTCAATCATATCCACCCCAAGCTCCATGGCTTTCTCTATGGAAGCCAAAGTATTCTCAGTCTCGTGACCCATGGCACCGCGGTGCCCTATTACCAATGGTTTTGATTTGGTCATTTCGCAACTAGTTAAAAGTAGAACGGCTCCAAGAGCTATGAGTAAGTTTTTATTCATTTTGGATTGGTTTTGAACGTTAAAAATACAATTTGACATAGAAACAATTAAAATTAATTTACTCCTTAATGTTAAAAATATAGGATTGCAAAGGCTCTAACTCCACCTGTATCTGCCCTTGGCCATTGATAATGTTAAGTGTTTTTTTTACCTCCCCGTACAATGCTTCATCCAAATTGTATTCTCCATCAGACAATTGCCATTTGGAAACAACATCTTCAGGCACTTTTAGATTGAAGTTGTATTGGTTATGGACATCAAAATTTGAAACAACAATGAGCTTCTCATGGTCAGACCATCTCACATATGATAACACTCTGTGATCGTAACCTTCGGTATTATCCTTATTATAAAAGTGAATCTCTTGGTATTCGCCCATGAGAGCTTCACTATTAATTGTGAAATTCAACAATCGTTTATAGAAGTCCCTCAAGTTTATTTCTTCTTCGGACAATTGACCGCCGTCGAACTTTTTATTGTTCACCCACCTTTGGTGGTGTGGCACTCCGATATAATCAAAAATAGAAGTGCGTGTTGGTTTTCCAAACCCGGCATTTTCCGCTCCGGGCTCACCAACTTCTTGTCCAAAGTAAATCATGGTGGGCGAGGTACTAATTGTAGCGAAAACGACCATGGCAGGTTTCCCTAATTGGGCATTCCCCACAAAATCAGGGCTGGCAATACGCTGCTCGTCGTGGTTTTCCAAAAAGTGCAGCATATGGTGTTCTATATCGGCCATTCCTTTTTGCACTACGGGAATGTGATCCGTCCAACCATACCCTTTCATAATATGTTTGATGCTATCGTAAAGTTCTACCTTATCATATAGGTAGTCCATTTTTCCTTTATGGATATAGTCCCTGTACAAACTTGGATTATATACTTCGGCCAACAAGAAAGCATCGGGATTTATCATTTTGATATTGGAGTTGAGATAGCTCCAAAACTCTACCGGCACCATTTCGGCCATGTCAAAACGGAATCCATCCACTCCAAAACCCAGCCAGTATGCGGTGATATCCTTAAACTTGTGCCAAGAGTCAGGAAGCGTTTTATGTTTCCAAAACTCGTAGTGGTCCTTATAATCTTTTAGCCGATATGCTTCGGGCAATTCGTCAAAGTCATTTGTACCATCTGGGCGAACCCCATAATTGATTTTCACGGTTTCGTACCAATCGTTAAAATGAGGTTGGGCCAATCTGGAGCCATTACCTGTCCATTTGGCGGGAATCTCTTCAAATTTCGAATCGGCCAACCTATTTTCATCTCCTCCCAGGGGTAGGTATCCATCTTCCCATTTTGGCACTTGGAATGCCTCTCCGGGGATGTAATAAAAATTATTGTTGACATCATATTCCTTGGAAGTATCGTCGGAAGCTCCGAAATCCTCTACACCTTCAGGATTTGTCTTTCCTTCATAATTTCTTGCCACATGGTTGGGAACGATATCTATAATTACTTTTAGACCCGCATCGTGGGTCCGTTGAATCAATTGTTTAAACTCTTCCAGCCGTTTTGAAGGGTCTATTGCCAAATCGGGATTGACATTATAGTAATCCTTGACCGCATAGGGCGACCCAGCTCTTCCCTTAACCACATCAGGGTCGTCATTGGAGATACCGTAAGCGGTATAATCATTTATAACAGCGTGGTGCGGTACTCCTGTATACCAAATATGGGTAACGCCCAAACCTTTTATTTCGGACAGTGCTTTATCTGAAAAGTCGGCAAATTTGCCCACTCCATTTTCCTGAATGGTGCCCCATGGTTTGTTAGTAGTATTGGTGTTTCCAAATAGACGTGTAAATACCTGATAGACTACTTCTTTCTTTTTCATAGATGGGGAATCAGACTTTTTATCGGGTTTATCTTTACAAGAAATTAGTGCAAAAATAGATAGGAATGAAATAAGACCATAAATTGTTCTCATGTCAAAATTGGTTAGTCAACTCAATCAATGGGCAATAGAGTCTCTGATGACCAAGGTGGGTTCTAATATTTTTGTTTGATAGGTTTCTTCCTCTGCTTCACTTTCCACCTTATCAATAAGCATTTTAGCAGAAACTTCGCCCATTTTTTCTCCATGTTGGGCCACTACAGTTAAACTGGGGTTGGCATATTTGGACAAAACACCATCCGTAAATCCAATAAATGAAATGTCTTCAGGAATCTTCAATCCTTTTTCTTGCACCAAACGCATGCTGTACACTGCAAATATCTCATTGACGCACAATACGGCATCTGGTTCGTTGGCATTTAAAAACGTTTTTATGGATCCTTCATCCATTTCCATAGAGGGCATCTTCAATATCATGGATTCATCAATACCCAGACTGCTTTCTTCCAATGCCCTACGGTACCCTTTTGTTCGGGCCTTGCTAACACTTAAGTAATCATCGGTTGTGATCAAGGCTATCCTTTTCTTTCCTTGGTCAATGAATTTCTTTGTTGCCTCGTATGCACCAAGTTCATCATCTATAATCACTTTGTCACATTCCACCTCATGTGTAATCCTATCGAACAGCACCACTGGAATGCCTTGGTCGGTAACTTCTTTTAAATGGTTGTAATCAGCTTTCTGTTGTGTTTCTGAAGATAGGGACATTATAAACCCATCGATACTTCCATTGGCCAACATTTCCATATTAATGACCTCTTTATCGAAAGATTCTTCGGATAAACAAACGATAACGTTATATCCACGGGCGTTTGCATATTTTTCAATACCCCGAATTACTGTTGTGAAAAAATGATGGACTATATCTGGAATTACGACACCAATATTTTTAGTCCTCTTATTTTTTAGACTAATTGCAATATTGTTGGGTTTATAATTGTAAAGTTTGGCAAAAGCCTGCACCTTTTCTTTGGTATCCCGGCTAATTTCCTCACTGTTCTTTAGGGCTTTGGAAACTGTTGAAATGGACACCTCCAGTTCTCTAGCTATATCTTTTAATGTAATTTTTGCTTTCAATGATGGTATTTTAGGGCACACTAATTCCGCTGTGGAAATTACTCAATAAAGATCCAAGGGTGCGCACAAATTACATTTTTTAACAAAACGGGTATGAAAATTTGAAAAACCTTCTTCCGGTAAAGAATGCATTCCAAAAAATAAAATCCTTATATTAGTCCTTATTATTGTTAAATTCTTAAATCTCATTCCTTTTATTGAGATAACAGCAAACTAACTATTTAAGTTTTGTCATACCCACACACCTCAAAGTTATTAACACGAAACCGTTTTCGTGATATTTTGCAATATACTTAAATTTCGATTAACCTTTTTTTTATATATGTTTAACACTTGAATTAAAATTAACTAAACTTAAAATTAATTATTTATGAAGATTACGCTACTAAAAAGCTTTTTGTTGCTTGGGGCATTTTTATGCTTTGGGATTGCAAAGGCTCAGACAGTATCAGGTACCGTTTCGGATGCAAACGGACCGTTGCCAGGGGCAAGCGTATTGGTAAAAGGTACTACCAATGGTACGCAGACCGATTTTGATGGTAACTATACGCTCAGCGATGTTGAGGGTAGTTCCACATTGGTTTTTAGTTACATTGGTTATAAGACCGTAGAAATTGCGGTAAATGGCCAAACTACCATTAATGTCACCTTGGAAGAAGACGCACAAGCTCTAGATGAGGTCGTAATCATCGGTTACGGTCAAACAACCGTAAAAGATGCAACTGGTTCTGTTGCCGCGGTAACCTCCGAAGAGTTTAATGGAGGTGTCATTGCTTCACCAGAACAATTGATTCAAGGTAAGACCGCCGGTGTGCAGATTACGCAATCGAGTGGTGAGCCTGGTGCAGGAATGAACTTGAGAATTAGGGGTTCCAATTCCATTCGTTCCAACAACAACCCACTTTTCGTTGTGGATGGAGTACCATTGTCGGGAGAATCAACAACACCATCTGGTGGTGATGTAATCAACGGTAGTAACGCTACTAGAAACCCTTTGAACTTTATCAACCCTAACGACATCGAGAGCATGTCCATTTTGAAAGATGCTTCGGCAACTGCAATTTATGGTTCTCGTGGTGCAAATGGTGTTGTAATCATTACTACTAAAAGTGGTAGAACAGGTCAAGGTGGTGTATGGGAATTCAGCTCCAATTTGAGTATCTCCACACCTGCAAACGAATATGACCTTTTTGACAGAGATGAATTCCTGTCCACAACGGCAGCCATAAGAAGCCAAGAAATTGCTGATGCCAGTGATTACGGTTTCAATACAAATTGGCAAGATTATATTACAAGGACGGTTGCTTCACAAAACCAAAACCTTTCTTACTCAAGAAACTATGGTAGCGGTAATGTTAGAGCTACATTCTCTTACGGAAAGCAATTTGGTGTGATTGAAAAATCGGCACAAGAACGTATCACAGGTAGATTAAACGCAAGTCATCGCTTTTTGGATGATAAGCTAAGGTTGAACCTTCAGGCTTCCATGTCTCGTGTTAATGACGATGCACCACCTATTAGTGGTACTTCCGGTGCAAGTGGTAACTTAATTGGTGCTGCTTATTCTGCCAACCCAACATGGCCGGCAAGCTCCACATTTTTCTTAGAAGGAAACCAACTGAACCCTGCTAATTATCTAACTAACTTCCAGTCTGTCACTAACACAGATCGTGCTCTGATCAATTTTTCTGCTGAGTACGATATAGTTCCAGAGTTGACTGCTAAAGTAAGTGTAGGTTATGATGATTCTGATGCTAAGGCAATCTCTTCTATTTCTGGAAATGCCAATAACTTTAACCGAGTTACAGGAAATGGTCAATCCGCTTACAACACGCTAAACGCAACAAGTCAACTATTGGAAGCTACCCTTAACTATAAAAAGGATTTTGGTAATTCCTCTTTAGATGTTATTGTAGGTTACTCCTTTCAGGATTTCCAAAGAAAAGGATTCAACTCACAAGGATGGAAAGCACCGACTACTGATTTGAACGAAATGGGTTCCGCCTTGATCGATGATGTAAATACAATAAGAGAAAGTATCAGTGGACCATACCAACAAGCTGGTTATGCTCCAAACGGTACTTTTGTCAACAGTATCAACCCTTTTGAAGATACAGCTGCCTTGGGTGTTTCCTCTGGAGCCTATACTTCTGTTTGGATAGATACATTTGACAATACCGATGAACTACAATCTTTCTTCGCAAGGGGTAATTACTCTTTGAACAACAAGTTTTTATTTACTGCTACGGTAAGAGCTGATGGTTCTTCAAAATTTGGTGGCAGTAATCAATACGGTTATTTCCCTTCCGGTGCCTTTGCCTGGAAAATTAACGAAGAGGATTTCATTGGAGAGAACGTTTCAACATTGAAATTAAGATTGGGTGCTGGTATTACCGGTAACCAAGAAGGACTTGGATATGCCAACTTCTTAAGAAGGGTTCGTTTCGCTCAACCCGGCATTAGCGACAGTGGTGAAATTCTTAGACCAGGTGCACAGACCGTTGCAGTACAAAACCCAGACCTGAAGTGGGAATCCACTTTGGATTTGAACGTTGGTATTGACTTCGGTTTCAATCTTGATCGTTTCAGCGGTTCCCTTGATTTTTATAGAAAAGAGACCAAAGACCTATTGTTCAGACAAGGTGCAGCAGCACCAGCTGCCGATCCTTTTGTCTTCAAAAACCTAACTGACGGTACAGTAATCAACCAAGGTATTGAAGTTTCTTTAAATTATGACTTCATTCAAATGGAGGACGTTACATTCTCCTCTTCCTTCAATTTTGCTTACAACAAGAACACAGTTGAAGGCTTGAACGGAATTACTGCCAACTTTGGTGCATTGAACGGTCCTGGACTAACGGATGCATTTGCTCAGCGTTTGGGAGAAGGAAGATCTTTATTCTCCTATTATATGGCTGAATATTCCGTTGACAGCAGCGGTAATCCAGACTTTAACCCTGATCAAAAGGATTTTGTGGACAAGGACGGTCTACCTGATATAAATGCTGGTCTTTCCCTTAACCTTAGAGTTAAAAATTGGGATGCATCCGCATACTTTACAGGTCAGTTTGGATTCTATGTATATAACAATACAGCGAATGCATTCTTGAACAGACCAACTTTTGAGACAACAAGAAACGCTACTCAAAGAGCTTTGGACACCAACGTAAGTCAAGAAGTTTCTACACTATACCTTGAAAACGGTGATTTTGTGAGACTACAAAATGCCAGTGTAGGTTATAATGTACCACTAAGTGGCGATGGTGCTTTAAAAAGTTTAAGACTATCGTTAACAGGACAAAACTTGTTCTTGATTACCGACTATAGTGGTTTAGATCCCGAAGTATCATCTAGTACAGGTGACCTGGGTACTGGTATACCAAGTGCTAGTATTGATTACACTTCTTTCCCAAGGCCAAGAACTGTAACATTGGGTATCAACGCTAAATTTTAAAAAAAAAAGCAATGAAAAAATTTATAACACAAACGAACAAATATTTTTCTCTCAGCTTGTTCGTAGGGATTATGCTGACTTCCTGTACAGATTTGGAAGTAGAACCCACGGACTCGCTATTAGATGATGGGTTTACCGGTATACAAACTGCCGAGGCTGCTTCGAGCCAGATAACTGCAATGTACAATGATGTAAATGGTTATTTTGGTACACAAGCGAACTTATATGCCCTAAACGAAGTTACCACAGATGCCCTTTTGGTTCCTACAAGAGGTTCTGACTGGGGTGATAATGGTATATGGAGACAATTGCACCAACACTCATGGACTCCGGAACACTCCTATATTTTAGGTGTATGGAACGAATGGAACGGTTTGCAATTAAGTGCAAGTGAAGTTTTGGATTCAAGATCCGCTTCTTCCAGTGAAGCTCAAGGACACGCCTCATTTTTAAGAGCGTTATCAATGTTTGTGATCTTGGACAACTTTGCTCAAGTACCTTACAGAGATACAGAAGCTGCCGACCCTCTAGCTGATCCAGATGTACTTACTGGAGAAGATGCGATTGGTTTTATCTTAAGTGATTTGGATAATGCCATCGCTAACCTTCCTGCATCTACTGCTGGTGATGATAATTTTAGAGCAACTAAAGCAGCTGCTCGTTTCCTAAAGGCAAAAGTCCTTTTGAACAGACATATTTACAATGGTTCAGGTTCAGCGGCTTCAAGTGACATGAGCGAGGTAATCTCCCTTGTTGACGCCATCGAAGGAGATGGATATGAACTTGCTTCCGACTACTTTGATATCTTCGTACCTGGAGGTGACACAGAGACCATTTGGTACGCTCAAACTTCAGCAGGAACAAGAATATTCAACACATTGCACTACAACTCTACAGAGCTTGGTGGTGGTGGCTGGAACGGTTTCAGTACGTTGGCTGAATTCTACGACTTGTTCGAAGGTGATGCCGATAACAACCGAGGTCTTAATGACGGCACATTGAGCGATGGCCAAGAAGAAAGAAGAGGTTTTGTCCCTCCTAGTGGTATTGCCTACGATGGCAGCTATGGTACTGATGACAACAATGACGGTATTGTAGACGGTTCCAACGTAGGATTTGGTTTTCTTATTGGTCAACAATATGGTCCTAATGGAGCTGCTTTGGAAGATAGGGGTGGTAACCCACTATCTTTCACAAGAGAATTCTTTAGTGCTGTTGATGGACAACCAAGCCTTGTAGATAACAATGAGATAACTGGTATCCGTGTTATTAAATACAATCCAAGAGATGGAGCATTTGCCAACCACATAATCTTCTTCAGATATTCAGATGCATATTTGATGAAAGCTGAAGCAATGTGGAGAAGCGGTGGTAATCCAACTGCAATGATCAACGATTTAAGAGCCATTAGAGGTGCTGCCCCACTTGGAACAGTTACCGAACAAGATCTTTTGGATGAAAGAGCTCGTGAATTGTACACAGAAGGTTGGAGAAGAAACGACATGATTCGTTTTGGACAATACACAAAAGACTGGGAATTTAAAGAAGCTGACGCTGTTGGAAATCCAGATCGTCAATTATTCCCAATCCCATCTGCCCAACTTATTCTTAACCCTAACTTGGTGCAAAACCCAGGCTATTAGAATTTCAAAGTTTAAGATGTTTAAATATGGAAAGACCACCGTTCGGTGGTCTTTTCTTTTTGACATAACGTTTATTAGTTAATTATTAATCCTTTCTTAGTAAAACATTAATCGTTTTACTACCGGCGTGCAAAAAGTAATTATTTATATTACCTCCTGCTATTGATAAATGAAAATGAGAGCACAACTCTGGATTATTTTCGGATTTCTATTGACCTTGACAGGTTGTACCAAGAACAAATCAAACACACTGTTTGTTCTAAAAGATTCCAACCAAACAGGTATCAAATTTAACAACAGATTAGAGCAGACACCTGAGCTCAATATTCTAAATTATCTATACTTCTATAATGGTGCCGGTGTTGCGGCAGGGGATTTTAATGGCGACGGTTTGGTCGATCTATACTTTACCTCCAACCAAGGAGCGGACAAATTCTATTTGAACCAAGGAGGATTTAATTTCAAAGATGCCACCACCCTATCCAACCTTACCAACAACACAGGCTGGACTACTGGTGTTACGCATGCCGATGTAAACAATGATGGCCTTTTAGACATTTATGTTTGCAAAGTGGGCGACCATGACTCCATTAGGGGACAAAACCTCCTCTATATCAACCAAGGGAACAACGAAGAAGGTATACCCACTTTTAGAGAAGAAGCAGCAACATATGGTTTGGACTTTATCGGGTACTCAACGCAAGCTGCATTTTTTGATTACGATTTGGATGGTGATTTGGATATGTACCTTATGAACCATTCGGTTAACCCCAATCGTTCCTATGGCAAGGGCGGTAAGAGAAAGATTGTTGACTCCATGTCCGGTGACATCCTATACAAGAATCAAAACGGCCAATATATCGACGTCTCCAAAGAAGCAGGAATCTATCAAGGCACCATAGGGTACGGTTTAGGACTGGCCATCAGCGACATTAATAACGATGGTTATCCAGACATCTACATCGGTAATGATTTTTTTGAAAACGATTACTTGTACATAAACCAAAAGGATGGGACATTCAAAGAAATAATATCAAAAGATGACAAAAAGCTTGGTCATACGACCCACTTTTCCATGGGTAACGACATTGCCGACATTAATAATGATGGGCTTTCCGATATTTTGTCATTGGATATGCTTCCAGAAGATCTGGAAACATACAAAACATCCGGATTGGAATATGCCTACCCCGTTTACCAACAATATCTCAAAAATGGTTTTGCACCACAATACATGCAAAACGCGCTTCATTTAAATTTAGACGGTGAAAATTTTGGGGAAATAGCCAATCTAAGTGGTATCGATGCCACAGAATGGTCTTGGGGAGCATTGTTTGCCGATTATGACAACGACGGTTTCAAAGATCTTTTCATCTCCAACGGTATACAAGGGGTTACCAACGATATGGATTACATAAATTACATATCCAATGAAGAGATACAACAAAACATAGAAAAAGGCCTGTCCGATAAGGACATGGAACTCATTGATCGCTTACCAAAGAAAAAAGTACAAAATTACTTTTATCAAAATAAAGGAGGGACCAGTTTCAACAATGTAACAGAGATGTGGGGACCACAGTTAAGTTCCTACAGTAATGGCTGTGCGTATGCAGACTTGGACAACGATGGGGATTTGGATTTGATGGTAAACAATGTTAACCAAGAAGCATTTGTGATGGAGAACACCTTAAAGGGTGGCAATTATATAAAAATCAAATTTTCAGGAAGTCCAAAGAACAAATTCGGTATCGGGGCGAAGGCTATTGTATTCAGCAACAAAGGCAAATCCGTTCAAGAAAACATAACAACCCGTGGATTTATGTCGGCCAAGGACAATAGCTTAAACTTTGGTGTTGGCAAAGACTCAATTATAGATTCCATTCAAATTATATGGCCACAGGGAAAATTCGAGACGTTACGCAAAATAAAGTCCAACCAAGTCTTGCAGGTTTCCCATTCAAACGCTTCAGGGAACTATTTTACGGAACATTTAGCTAAAACAGAGTCTCAGTACCATATTTCAAAAAGCTTGGATTTTGTACATAAAGAGTATCCAACCCTCGATTTTGATAGAAATCCACTCATACCATTCGCCCACTCCAATGAAGGTCCATCAATAGACGTTGCCGACATCAACAAAGATGGACTTGAAGACATATTTATTTGCGGAGGAAAGAAACAGCCTTCAACATTTTTTCTACAAGACAATGAAGGAAATTTCAATATACATCAAAGGGAAGTTTTTGAAGCAGATGCCATTAATGAAGATGTAGATCAAACATTTGCCGATGTAGATAACGATGGTGATTTAGATTTGATAGTAGTTAGTGCAGGAAATGAATTTACCAACGGAAAACCGCTACAGCCAAGGTTATACCGCAACTCCAATGGAGAATTTAAAAAAGAAGATGGGGTGTTCGATGGAATTGAAGTAAATGCATCAAAAGTTGATGCTATGGATTTCGATAAAGATGGAGATTTGGACCTATTCATAGCTTCCAATGCAGTTCCGACAAAGTTTGGTCTAAAAAGCGAACAGTATTTATTGCAAAACGATGGGAATGGTAATTTTAAAGAAGTTACCACCATCTTTGCCCCAGGATTAAAACATATAGGCAACGTAAAAGACTTTGTATGGAAAGACTTGGACAACAACGGTTTTGAAGACCTTATCGTTGCAGGTCATTGGACACCATTGACCATCTTTTTGAACAATGGGGAACAGCTTTTGTCTCAAAAAAATAATGGCCTTGAACATACAAATGGATGGTGGAACGCGATTGAACTTGCCGATTTGGACAATGATGGAGATCTGGATATCCTGGCTGGTAACTGGGGGCTCAACACAAAGTTCAATGCATCAATTGAAAAGCCGGTAACCCTATACATTAACGATTTTGACGACAACGGTTCCATAGAAACCGTTGTAACACATTATCATGGTAACCGGGAAACCGCTTTTGCTTCCAAGGACGAACTTGCCAAGCAAATGCCCTTTTTGAACAAAAAGTTCCTGTTCTATAAAGACTTTGCCAAAGCATCCTTGGAAGAACTATTTGGGGCAGAAAAGTTAACAGAAGCAACAAAAAGGAAAGTGTATATGCTTGGTACTTCGTATTTTGAAAATGATGGCAGTAACAACTTTAAAACAAAGGCATTGCCCCGATTAGTGCAATCCTCTTCGGTAAACGATATTAACTTGGTAAAAAACAGTAAAGAAAAGATTAATGAAATATTAATGGTGGGCAATAATTTTGAGATAAGCACCCAACTTGGTAGATTGGACGCTTCGCACGGATTTTTATTGTCAAATGATGAGAACGGTAATATTGGCTGGAAGCAAAGCCTTGGAATTTCCGGAGCCGCCAGGAAAATTGAAAAAATAAACAACAATGGGAATGATGGTTTCATCATAACGATGAATAATGACGCTCCCATTTTTTTGGTCAAAAAACAGAACGACAAATGAAACTGAGATACATTACACTATACTTTATTTTATTGGCAATTGTCGCTTGTAAAAATAAAGAAGAGAACAAATCGGAAGAGGAAGAAAAGAAAGAGACTCTTTTTACATTACTGAAACCCGAAGAAACAGGTGTTACATTTATCAACAAGGTCGAAAACCAGAAGAACTTCAACATATTTAAATATCGAAACTTTTATAATGGTGGAGGTGTTGCCATTGGTGATATAAACAACGACGGCTTGCAAGATATTTACCTGACAGGGAATATGGAACCCAACAGACTTTATCTGAACAAAGGCGATATGAAGTTTGAGGATATTTCCGAAAAAGCCGGCGTTCTGGGAAACAAACCTTGGTCCACAGGGGTAGTTATGGTCGACATCAACCATGATGGGTTGTTGGACATCTATGTTTGTAATGCAGGAAACATGGAAGGCAACAATCATGACAACGACCTTTACATTAATAATGGTGATTTGACCTTCAGTGAAAAGGCGGAAGAATACAATCTTGCCAAAACAGGATTCACGACACACGCATCGTTCTTTGATTATGACAAGGATGGTGATCTGGATGCATATATACTCAATAACAGTAACATTCCAGTAAGTAGCCTTGGTTATGCGGAACAACGCGAAGTAAGGGCACAGGATTGGGAAGGTGTACCGGATATTTTCAAAGGGGTTGGCGATATGCTCCTAAGAAACGACGATGGCAAATTTGTAGATGTAAGCGAAGATGCTGGAATTTATGGTAGCCTTATCGGTTTTGGTCTTGGAGTAATGGTCACGGATTTCAACGGGGACCTTTATCCCGATATTTATGTTTCCAACGATTTTTATGAAAGGGATTATCTATACATCAATCAAAAAGATGGAACCTTTAACGAAGAAATCAAAGACTGGACCTCCCATTTAAGTCTTTCTGCCATGGGAATCGATATTGCTGATATCAATAACGATGGACACAACGATATATTTATTACCGACATGTTACCGGAAGAGGAACATAGGGTAAAATCCGTAATGGAATTTGAGGGGTATAATATTTTTGACCTGAAACAAAGCAAGGATTTTGGTCAGCAGTATATCCAGAATACCCTTCAGCTCAACAATGGTAATGGCACATTCTCCGAAGTGGCCTATTACAGCGGTATTGATGCTACCGATTGGAGCTGGGCAGGGCTTATGTTCGACATGGACAATGATGGACTTAAAGATATATTCATCACCAACGGGATTAACCATGATCTTACGGATTTGGACTTTGTTGACTTTTTTGCGAACGAAATCGTTCAAAAAATGGCATTGACCGGTAAAAAGGAGTCCATTGATTCGATTATAAGCAAAATGCCCATTAAGCCCCAGCCCAACTACGCTTACAAAAACAACGGGGATATTTCCTTTAAAAATGCAAACAAGGAATGGGGGTTCGACCTTCCTTCCCGTTCCAATGGGGCCGCCTATGCCGATTTGGACAACGATGGTGACCTGGATTTGGTAATCAACAATGTAAATACACCTGCATTTATCTATAAAAACAATACAGACTCCCAGTTGAACAACAACTATATTCAACTCAAGTTTAAAGGGCCCGAAACGAATCCATTTGCTGTGGGCACCCTGGCAAAGCTTTATTTTGATGGCAATATTGTAAACCAAGAGTTGATCCCATCCCGAGGCTTCCAGTCTTCAATTCAATACGATATGACCTTTGGATTGGGAAAAACCAACACATTGGACTCCATTCGCATTGTATGGCCGGACAATCTCACTCAAAAATTGGAAAATGTTGAATCCAATCAAGTATTGACCATTGATCACTCCAATGCAACAGAGACCTATACAATACCCAAAAAGGAAGCTAAAAAATCTTTCTTAAAAGAGTTGGAAACCAAGGTGGTCTCAGCGCACAAGGAGGATAACTACAACGATTTTGACTACGAAGGCCTGATTGCGCACAAGCTTTCACAAGAAGGGCCTTCTCTGGCCATTGCCGATGTAAATGGTGATGGAAACGAAGATTTCTTTATTGGTGGGGCAAAAGATCAGCCCGGCACCTTATACCTGCATCGTGGAAATGGAAACATATCTTCGAAAAAAACAGCTGCTTTTGATGAGGATAAAGCACATGAAGACGTAGCAGCAGCCTTTTTTGATGCTGACGGGGATGGCGACCTTGATTTGGTTGTAGGTTCAGGAGGTAACAATGTTGGCATGCAGCGCAATTACAGGGCGCGGTTGTATTTAAACGATGGAAACGGGAATTTTTCCAAGGCCAAAACCGAACTGCCATCAACATTTAAAAACATTGCTACCATATCTCCCTCCGATTTTGACGATGATGGTGATGTAGACCTCTTTATCGGTTCGCGAAGTGTAGTGGGTGTTTATGGCATATCACCGGACCATCTACTATTGGAAAACATGGGAGACGGCACCTTTAACAACGTAACGGAACGATTGGGCTACGACTTGAAGAACGCTGGTATGGTAACCGATTCCAAATGGGAAGATATGGATGGGGATGGCAAAAAAGACCTGATCGTAACCGCTGAATGGGATACTCCTAAAATTTACAAGAACACAGGAAGAAGGTTAACAAAACTGACGAGCTCTCTGGACAGTCTTTACGGGTGGTGGAATACCGTGGAAACAGCTGACCTTGATGGTGATGGTGACCAAGACCTGATTTTAGGGAACCAAGGGCTTAATCTTCACTATAAGCCAACGGAGGATGCTCCAATGAAAATGTACATCAACGACTACGATAACAACGGTACCATCGAGCAGATCATGACCATGCAAGAAAACGGTGGTGATTATCCCATTCATCAAAAAAGGGAGCTTACCGATCAATTGCCATCGCTCAAAAAGCAAAACCTAAAGGCATCGGATTATGCCCACCGAACCATTCACCAACTTTTTCCAAAAGAAGTAATGGACAAATCCATTGTAAAGAAAGTGGAGACCTCGGCATCGGTTATTGCCATAAACGAAGGTGGCGGTAAATTCACCATTAAAAACCTACCTCCCAGGGTCCAACTTTCCTGTGTATGTGACATCACCTGTACAGATGTCAACAAGGACGGTAATTTGGATTTGATCATGGCCGGTAACAATTACGAATTTAAACCTCAGTTCTCACGCTTGGATGCAAGCCAAGGAAACGTGCTGTTAGGGGATGGCAATTTAGGTTTTGAATGGCAAGATTACGAAACCAGTGGTTTCAAAATCAGGGAAGAAGTAAAATACCTAAAACAGTTCAAGGACAAAAATGGTAAAACATACGTTATTGCCGCAATTAACAACAACAAACCAAAGATTTTCACCTTAAATGAATAGGTTGCTCATCATATTATTTACAATATCCCTTGCTGTTTCCTGCAAAAAGGGAGGAAGTCTTTTTGAAAATCCAGACCCCGAAAAAACCGGCGTGGATTTTACCAATACGCTCACGACCACGGAGAATTTGAGTATTCTGGACTACCTCTATTTTTATAATGGAGGAGGTGTTTCCATTGGCGACATCAACAACGATGGATTACCGGATATCTTCTTTACCGGGAACCAAGTCAAAAACAAGTTATATCTGAACAAAGGCAACCTCAAATTTGAGGATATAACCAGCGCTGCAGGAGTTGAAGGCAATAGCAGTTGGAATACGGGAACAACAATGGCCGATGTAAACGGTGACGGCCTTTTGGATATTTACGTTTGTGCAGTGGTCGGTATAAATGGGTTCAACGGATTTAATGAATTATACATTAACAACGGGGACAATACTTTTACCGAAAGTGCGGCTAAATATGGTTTGGACTTCGATTCTTACAGTTCCAATGCAGCTTTCTTTGATTATGATTTGGATGGAGACCTGGACCTTTATCTCCTAAACCATGCCGTACACACCCAAAATTCTTTTGGACGTTATGACCTTAGATTTGAACGCCGTTACGAAACGGGAGATAAACTGTTGCGCAATGATGACGGTAGATTTACGGATGTAAGCGAAGAAGCCGGCATTTATGGTGGTGTAAATGGATACGGTCTGGGGTTGGCCGTTTCCGATTTTAACCAAGATGGATATCCTGATATTTATGTAGGCAACGACTTTCACGAAGACGATTATTATTATCTGAATAATGGCGATGGTACTTTCACCGAAAGCCTTAAACAATACTTTGGGCATACGTCAAGATTTTCAATGGGCAGCGATGTAGCCGACATCAATAATGACGGGCGACCTGATTTTCTTTCATTGGATATGTTACCGGAAGACGAAGTAGCATTAAAATCTTCCGAGGGGGACGATAACATCCAAACACAAAAAATGAGGATAGACCGTTTTGGATATCATTATCAGTTCACGCGCAACATGTTGTTTATAAACCAACCGGACGGCAATTTTATGGAAACCGCTTTAATGAGCGGCATTGCTGCCACCGATTGGAGTTGGAGTGCCCTTTTCGGCGATTACGATCTCGATGGCCAACAAGATGTATTTATTTCCAATGGTATTCCCAAAAGACCGAACGACCTGGATTTCATCAAGTTTGTTTCTAATGAGCAAATCCAACAAAAAATGGACAATACCAAGCTTGTGGATCAAAAGGCTTTGGATTTAATGCCTTCCGGCAGTGTTCACAACTATGTTTTTAAAGGGAGCAAGGAACTGCGATTCGAAGACATGTCCAACAAGTGGATCACAAGGGACACTTTGATTTCCGGAGCTACCGCAATGGCCGACCTTGATGGTGATGGTGACCTGGACCTTGTAACCAACAACATCAACCAGCCAGCCTCTTTATACATTAATAAAACAAATGACAAAGGAAATTACCTGAAGCTAAAATTTGAATACACTAAAAAGAATACCCAGGGAATCGGAACCAAGGTGTATTCCTATGTAAATGGAGGCCTCCAGTTCAAGGAACTTTTTCCAACCCGTGGTTTTCAGGCATCTTCCGAACCAATGGTACATTTTGGATATCAAAATGTGGAAGAGGTGGATTCCATAAAAATCATATGGCCGAACAAAACCTATCAAGTTTTAAAAAATGTTCCTGTAAACCAAACCCTGACCATTGAACCCAAAAACACGAAACCTTTTGATTATAAATCGCTGCATGCACCTAAAAAATCACTTTTTAGCCCAGTACCCAATAATTTAGGATTGGACTTTACCCATGTAGAGGATAACTATACCGATTTTAACCGTGAGAAACTGATTCCTTATCAAATTTCGGATAGAGGACCCGCTCTTGCCATCGGTGATTTGAATGGAGATGGAAAAGAAGATATATTTTTAGGAGGGTCCAAATACAAGTCATCACAAATCTATGTACAGCAAGATTCCATATTTGTGAATCAAAAATTGGACAGCATCCAAAAGGATTCCATTCGGGAAAACGTTTCGGCAACCATTGCCGACTTTAACAACGACGGACAGGATGACATGATCATCACTTCTGGAGGGGGAGATTTTTTTGGAAAAGCAACTCCATTATTGGATGCTTATTATGTTCAAAAAGACACTGCATTCGCTAAAGCGGAATTACCAGAGCTCTATCAGAACTCATCTGTAGTAAGGCCATTTGATTTTGATAATGATGGAGACTTGGATGTGTTCATTGGAGGGCACACCATTACAGCCAAATTTGGAAAACCAGCTTCTTCATATGTGTTGGAAAATGATGGTGGCCTATTTAAAGAAAACGAAAGTTTTATTACCCTGGGCAAAGGCATGGTTACCGACGCCATTTGGAGCGACTTTAATGGAGATGGCACCGCAGATTTAATTGTAATCGGAGAATGGATGTCCCCCAAGTTTTTTAAGAACCAAAACGGTACTTTTTCAGAGGTGGAGCAAGTCAATATTCCCGGTCTTTGGCAAACCATCGAGGCTTTTGATATAGATAAGGATGGTGACATGGATTACCTCGTTGGCAATTGGGGAACCAATTCCAAGTTCAAGGCCTCCCAAGAACACCCGATGATATTATATTTCAACGATTTTGATGAGAACGGCCAAACGGAAACAGTAACTGTCATGGAAAAAAATGGTGAATACTACCCTTTGGAGACATTGGACGGCCTTGCATCACAAATGGTTTACCTTAAAAAGAAATACAACACCTATAAGGCATTTGCCGGAAGCACTGTGGAAGAGATATTCGGGGAGGATATCTTGGAAGCATCCGAAAAATTGGAAGTGAATACCCTAAAATCAGGTTATTTAAAAAACGATAATGGTAATTTTGTTTTTGTTCCCTTTAAGAACGAACTCCAGGTCTCCCCTATTATGTCCTTTGTTGTGGACGATTTTGATGGTGATGGCAATACCGAAGTACTGGTTGGGGGCAATTATTTTGGTGTAAAACCTTATCACGGAAGACTGGATTCATTTCCAGGAGCCCTACTGAAAAATGAAAATAACATTGTTTTAGGCAATCAGTTGGGACTGGATTTCAGCAAAAAATCCATTCGACACTTAAAAACAATCACGCTTAACAATCAGAAATATTTGTTGGCGATATTCAATAATGATAAAGCACAAGTCTATAAAATCAATAAGTAATAGAAAGGCCATGAAAAAAAAAATAAGTTTAATCGCAGCACTGCTATTGGTCCTGGCATCATGTCAAAAAAAACAGGAACCTATAGAAATCACTCCTGAAGAATTCCATGCCTCTGTGGACAAGGTCATTGAAGTGATGATACATGACATATTCTCACCACCTGTGGCGAGTAGAATATTTGCCTACCCAAATATTGCCGCTTATGAGATTGTAGCCAAGAAAAACGACAACTACAAATCCCTGGCCGGGCAGGTAACAGGTCTGGAAAGCATTCCAGACCCCAAAAACACGGAAAACATCAATTATGAAATGGCTGCGCTAATAGCACACATCGACTTAAATAAAAGGTTGATCTTTTCCGAAGAAAGAATTGAAACTTTCCGAGACAGTCTTTATACCGTTTGGATGGAACAGAACGAACCCGTTTTTAACGCCTCCAAAGCATATGGTTTGGAAGTCGCTGATTTTATAGGTGAATGGATGGACAAGGACAACTACAAAGAAACACGTACCATGCCCAAATTTACCGTTGATTCGGAGGATCCATCGCGTTGGCAGCCCACACCTCCTGCCTATATGAACGGTATTGAGCCACATTGGGAAAAAATACGTCCTTTTGCGATTGATTCTGCACAGCAATTTAAGCCAATTCCACCACCAGAATTCTCTATGGAAAAGGATTCCAAATTTTACCAAGAGGTGATGGAGGTTTATGAAGTGCGAAAGAGCATGATCGGTAAGGGTGATAAGTCGGATGAAATAGCCATTGCCCAGTTTTGGGACTGTAACCCCTATGTTTCGGTTACCCGTGGACACCTAATGTTCGCTACTAAAAAGATTACTCCCGGTGCCCACTGGATCGGTATTACCAAAATCGCCTCAAGAAAAACAGATGCCGATTTTGCAAAAACGGTATATGCTTACACCAAAACTTCCATAGCGATAGCTGACGCATTTATAAGTTGTTGGGACGAAAAATATCGAAGTAATCTAATTCGACCAGAAACTGTAATTAACGAATATATCGACGATAGTTGGGAGCCCGTATTGCAAACGCCACCATTCCCTGAATACACCAGCGGACATAGTGTAGTATCCGGTGCAGCGGCCATTGCCCTAACGGATATCTTTGGAGACAACTTTGCCTTTGATGACGATACAGAAGTAGCCTATGGTTTACCGGTACGTTCCTATAACTCCTTTAACGAAGCATCCGATGAGGCTGCCTTAAGTAGAATGTACGGTGGTATCCATTACCGCGCGGCCATTGAGGTCGGAATTAAACAAGGCCGTGATCTTGGAAAATTTGTGGTGGATAAATTGGACATGACAAAAGGCTAATCCGTATTTTTGCTCCTTAGTTATGAGGAAGATTATTTCAATAATCCTAGCCATTGTGGTAGGAGTGATTTTGTGGTACCTTTTTTTAAAGCCTCAAGATTATCAGGTTAATTTTAAGGCCAAGGCAATTCCAGGCACCATATTCGAATCCGTAAAGGCATGGAACAAGGGCTTTGATTCTATTGTACCTGTAGATTACATAAGCCCAAGCCATTTTAAGCAGACCATCTTCGTGAACGATTCCGTTCATGAATACGAATGGGAAATAAAACCGGTTCACGATTCCTTGAGTGAGGTTCAGGTAAACATAAAAGACCTGGACCACTCAATTAACAACCGTTTGGCAGTCCCTTTTTCGGATACCGATTTTGAAATAGGCTCCCGAAAATTGCTTCTGGATTTTAATGATTTTCTCAACGAACACATCAAAGGTTTCAATGTGACCATTGAAGGGGAAGAAGAAACTTTCTCTTCATTTTGTGCCTGTGTTCAACTTACAACATCACCAGAAGACAAAGCAAAGGGCATGATGGCCAATTACAACTTTCTTAATGCTATACTTTTGGAGAAACAAATTAAATTGAACGGCCCTCCATTTGTGGAAGTATTGGATTGGGATTTGGAAAACAACAGCCTCACTTATAATTTTTGCAACCCCATTATTCGCTCCGAAAGACTTCCCGACCATCCGGACATTGAATACAAACGCATCTTTGGCAAAAATGCCATTAAAGCTATTTATCACGGAAACTATATAACTTCGGACCGAGCATGGTATGCTATTATGGACTATGCGAAAGAAAATAATATCGCCATAGAGAAAAAACCCATTGAAGTTTTCTACAATAACCCAAATATGGGTGGAAACGAATTGGAGTGGACAACCGAAGTATTCATGCCCATAAAGGAATCCGATGAATAAACTTGTCCTAATTTCTTTACTGATAGTAGCACAGGCCTGTGCCCAAAAAACATATTTGGGAAAACTGGACCAGTTAGGCAAATTCCCATCAAAACTTAAGGAAGTCTCCGGAATGGACGTCACCAAGGATGGCGAAATATGGGTCATTGAAGATAGCGGCAATAAGGACAAAATATATAGGGTAGATAA
Source organism: [Muricauda] lutisoli (nom. illeg.) (assembly GCF_017313105.1). Classification (GTDB taxonomy): domain Bacteria; phylum Bacteroidota; class Bacteroidia; order Flavobacteriales; family Flavobacteriaceae; genus Flagellimonas; species Flagellimonas lutisoli. Next base: position 247,950 of record NZ_JAFLND010000002.1, read on the forward strand.
GGATGGTGATATCAAGGAGTCATTAAAAATAGATCATGCCAAAAACAAGGACTGGGAAGATTTGACCTTGGACAATGACGGCAATCTGTACATTGGTGATTTTGGGAATAATGATAATGAGCGCGAAGATTTGGTCATCTATAAGATTCCTGAAGATGAAATGGACAAAAAAGAGCCCAATGCCGACAAAATTGAATTCAAATACCCGCAGCAAAATGATTTTCCCCCACAAAAGGACAGTCTGTATTTTGACACTGAAGGCTTTTTCCATCTAAACGACCATCTATACATCTTTACAAAAAACAGAACCAGGCCTTACTCCGGAAAAACGTTGATTTATAGAGTACCCGATCAGGAGGGAGATTACGAAGCCGAATTTTTGGGCTCCCTATTTCTATGTGCGGATCAAGACCATTGCTCCGTAACAAGTGCTGATATTGCTCCGGATGGAAAAACCATTGCTTTATTGAGTTATGGATTTGTTTTTTTGCTCACTGATTTTGAAGCTCCGGATTTTACGAAGTCATCGATTAAAATCATTGATCTAAACACTGATACCCAAATTGAATCGGTGTGTTTTGCAGGCAACGGAACCCTTCTTATTGCCGATGAGCAAAATAGGTATGGAGGTAGAAAGCTTTACGAATTCATACTTAATTAGAAGCCAAATCCCAGTCCAAAAGCAAACCTTAGACCATCGGTGCTATTGAACAACCCAAAGTTGGCGGAGAGTATATCTGCTCCGTTCAAGAAAAACCCGCCCCCGTAGGAATTGTGCCATTTATCGGAATCCTCGCCAGGGTACCAAACACGGCCATAATCGAACCCTCCGTAAATTCCGGGATTCACTGGCATAAGCCCTGTTTTTACTCCTCTAAAGCTATATCTAAGGTCCGTGTTTTGAAAATAGGCCGTTTTACCTGTAAACCGTTGAAACCTAAACCCACGAAGCCCATTATCTCCTCCTATGCTGGCAGCTTGATAAAATTCATATCCATTTCCTATGGTGAAATGACCTTTAAGTTTTGTTGCAAAAACCAGGCGACCATCAGCTGTAAGTTTATGGTCCATGGAAAATGATGGGACTACGTACCCAAAAGATCTTGAAGAATCATCCAGATTGGTTTTAAAACCGCCTTCTAAGCTGAACGCCATTCCCAAAGTTGGAAATGCTTCACTATCCGTGTTTGAATAGGTGTATTCCCCATCGATTCCGAAAAAACTCAAATGGTTTTCCTCACCGTTTTCCAGATAAAACTCGTTGATGAACCTATTTTGGGTTTCCTCGATCTCAATGTTTTCATAGGCCACACCCATTCGAACCTTAGAACCATAAAAGCCTCTCCAAACCAATGAGGGTGCCAATTTTAGGGTTCGTATACGAACCCTGTTATAATCCAATTCCAATGGTTCTTCGTCATCGTTGTTCACTGTCTCATTCCCAAATCCGAAAAAGTTCCGTGTAAAGTTGGGGCTTGTAAACCTCGCATGGACCTCTAGGTTCACCTTGTTGAGCACATGGGCAAACTCACCCTTGTACCCTAAATCAAACCCGTTTGTGGCAAAGTAATAGGCCGCATTAAATGTATGTTGTTGCGTAAATGGATTTTTCCTGAATCCATTAAATGTGTAGGTATTGGTTAAACCAAGCCTAACCCCATCATCTGGATTAAACCCAATGGTGGGCACCACTTGGTTGTTGCTTGCCTTGATATTCAAAAACTCGTAGGTATTGGTATCGTAGTCGTTTATTAAATTAATATTGCCACCATAAGCCTCTTCCAGGGTATTCTTCTTCGACTTAAAGTCGTAGACCCATAGTTTTTTTGAGTTTTCGGATATTTTGTAAATGTCATTGTTCTGACCCCCGACAATGCGGACTTTTATTTTTGAAGTTTCCGTATTGGCCTCAAAAACATCATCATCATCCAGGCCATAAATCCAAATCTCCTTGGTATCATCGGGACTATATACTTTGTTGAAAAACAAATCCGTATAATCCCCACCTTTTATACGGTAAGCCCTCACCTCAACATCGCCATTTGGCAATGAGACTATATTGAAATAGTCATCTTTGTCGGTCCCGGCAATTACACTGTACTTGTTCAAAATAGCGTAATATTCCTGCGCTGTTTCAACCAAGTTTTCCTTTCGGGCCAAAAGTATGTTCTTGATTTCCGTCAAGGTTTCATCCCTCACCTCTTCCGGAAAGGCTAAAAAAGCATCATCAATAATATCTCCATTTAAGTTTTCCTGAATGAATTTGGCTTGATCTACCCACATTTGCATATCGGTTTCGGATAGCAGGGCCATATCCAAAGCAAAAGTTCGTGGTGAGGATGTAAATCCTTTTACACTTCTTATTTCTTTATGAAAGCCTTCAAAAATACGAAGGGAAGGAACCGCTCTCGATCCAAAATTCATGATAAGGCCGTCTCCCCATCGGGAAAACACTTGATCCCTATCCCGAGCAATGGGTTTGTATACCTTGTTCCCGTTCTCCATTTCAAATTCGGCCCAACGCCATTGGTCCACGTGCCTATCCCAATCGCCGATCAAAATATCGAACAAACGGGCCTTTACATATTCCTTTTGGTCAATACTGTACTCCTCATCTTCACGGAGTTTATCCATAAGGTCGTACGTACTCTCAATCTTCTTGGTATACCCGAAGCTTTTCAGGTTATCATGATCATCGGAAACATGCTCCTCTATCATGTACAATCCATCACCAAACTCTTTGTTGAAATCGCCCAGAACGGACTGTTTGGGCACATAATATAGCTTGGGGTTCGTATGGTACATCCCAAGTGCTCTGGAAAGTCTGTCAATAGTAAAGGGAGCATAAGGATGTGCCCCTGTATAAATGTCCAACAATAATCTTTCGGTGTAAGTATCCTCGAACTTACCGACAATGTACTGTTCTTGAAAAGCAATGGACTGAAGGTATCTTTCAGCACTTTTTCGTAGACCTCTCATCACGTATTCCCTACCATCCTTATCGGCCAAACGTAAGGAGTTGGATTGATTTCCGCCTCCTTTCCGAACAACCGTTAGCCCTCCTAAAAGAGTATCCAACCGGACCGTAGGGGCTTTTACTTTGGTTCCGTAATATTTTCTGTACCGTTCTCCCCACAACCATTTGTGAAACCCACTTTTTTCAATTTCCTCGGGCTCATAAACCGAAGCCATTTTATACGGGGGAAAATCATCAGGTAGCTCAACTTTCTTGTTAGACCTATCCGGTGGCAGCACTTCCGTTTGATACAGCATGGTAGCCGAATCGGCGGTGGTTCCATAAAACGCTACTTGCGAGGAGCCATCCGTAAATACCTTTAAAATTGCATATCCATTTCTTCCCGTGGAAAATTTACTTCCGTTCAACAGTCGGGTCGCTCCTGTTTTTGCTCCGGAACCACTTACGATTTGAGGCTTACCATATTCCTCGATGTATTGGAGGGTATGTTCGTGCCCGGATGCAAAGATGATCTTATCTGAATATTGGGAGAGCGTAACAATTCTGTTCCTAAGTTCATCATACCTTTTGTTGGAAAGATCTTCGGAGGTGGCGCCAGAAGTTTTTCTCAGTAGATTGATGGCTGCACCTAAAACGGGCATGGGCACTTGGCCACCATTGGGGTAGATTCCTTGTTTAAAAGAGAACTGCCCGCCGTGTGAGCCATAGGAAAACATGGGATGGTGCATGGCGAGCACAACCGTTTTGTCCCTATTTTTCTTTATGATACTCTCGAGTTCTTCAAAAAAGCGGCTTCTGGTCTTAATCTCGCACTCGTCATTAATAGTTGGGTGCTTATCCCAATTAACAAGGTACCACTCCGTATCTATAGCAACGACCAATACGTTGTCATTGATTTCTATTTCCTCGATTGGACAACCATTTTCGGGCTGAAAAGCATCATTGTTGTCCAATACATCCTCCACATATTCCTCCTCGCGTTTCAACCCTTTAAGACCATCGGTATACCAATCATGATTGCCAGGAATAAAAAGCTTTTCACCCTTAAAGTGCTCCAAAGTACTCAATTGGGCATCCAAATGGTTTTTGGCCTCCAAATAGGCAATGGTGGAATCCTTTTTGTCTGGCAGACCTGCCGGGTAAATATTATCTCCCAAAAAAATGGTGGTGCTATTGGCATCTGCATCGTCCAAAACTTTTTTAAACGCTTTTAATGTGGGATTTAAATCTCCCATCGGGGATTTACCTGCATCACCGATCAAATAAAAGGTGTGTTCAACCTCCCTATCATCCGAAGCGGGATAAACAGAAAAAGGCTCTGCATATTTGGTTTCGTAGGTAGCGCAACCTGAGGCCAAGACAATCAAAAAGACCAACAAATAATGTTTCTTCATATCCACGAGGTTGATTCCAAATTTTGTAATTTGGATGTTCTAATTTGGAATTATGTCGGAAATTGTTGAGAAAACTAAACACTTTGTTTCTGAGTTGTTAACGGAAAAACTGGACCCCAGATTTTTGTACCACAACTTGCGACATACCCAACGAGTAGTCAAAAGTACTAAAGAATTGCTCAATTATTACAACTTGGAGGAGGTTGAAAACGAGCGGTTATTGTTAGCAGCTTGGTTTCATGATGTGGGCCATATAAAAGGCTGTAAGGACCATGAAGAAAGCAGTTGTGAAATTGCAACTGATTTTCTTAAAAAAAATGGCTACGACCCAAAAGGAATCGAAGACATATGCTCTTTGATCTTGGCAACCAAAATGTACCATGAGCCCACTGATCTTAAAGAAAGTATTATTCGTGATGCCGACGTATCCCACTTTGCAAAAAAGAGTTACTGGGAAACAACGGATTTTTTAAAGGAGGAACTCAAAGAACTTGGCGTTGCGGATTATTCATCAAAAAAATGGCGGGACAAGAACATTAAAATGTTTCGCAATCATTTTTTCTATACCGATTATGCCAAGGAGCAATGGGAAGAGGGCAAACAAAAAAATTTAAAGCAGCTCCTAAAGGATAAAAAGGCCGAGAAGAAAATCGCCAAAAAAGAAGCGCTAAAAGCTAAGTACAAGAGTGAAAGTCCGGACAGGAGCGTTCAAACTTTGTATAGGGTCACCTTAAGAAACCATCTTAAACTTAGTGATATTGCCGACACCAAAGCAAACATATTACTGTCCGTAAATGCCATTATAATTTCTTTGGTCTTGGCCAATTTGCTTACCAAGTTGGACAATCCCACAAATACCTACATGATTTATCCTACTTTTATATTGATCCTGTTCAGTGTGGTTTCCATGGTGCTATCGGTTTTGGCCACTCGACCCAACATTACAACTGGTAAATTCACCAAAGAAGACATAGAGAAAAGAAGAGTAAACCTTTTGTTTTTCGGCAACTTCCATCAAATGGGTTTAGAAGAATACCAATCGGCGGTACAAGAACTGGTAAAGGACAAAGACTATGTGTACTCCTCGCTGACCAAGGACCTCTATTATTTAGGTATTGTTTTGAACAGAAAATATAAGATATTGCGTTTGACCTACAACATTTTCATGTTGGGCATCATTATATCGGTTATTGCTTTTGGGATTGCCTTTCGCTTTTTTGGACCTGAAAGATTGATTTTTTAAATCACTTGCTCAATTCTGCCATAAGGTCATCGTACGTGTAGGTGCGCTCCGATGTTTTATCCGTTTGATACAATATCTCCGCACGTATCGCTTTTAAACCAGATACACCTTGAACACCTTCCAATTCAACGATTTCAATATTGTTGGTAAAGTAACCTTTGGCCTTTAAAAAACTGATGTACCGCAAATACTCTTTTTCATCCTTGCGTTGGGAATATACTATGGCCAGTTTTCCTTTTTGTGTAAGGCGCTCGTTGGTTCCTTTGATATAGGACTTGTCTATGCGTTTTTTAATGACTTCATACCTGGCGTTATAGGTGCCATCAACATCAAAACGTTTTTCATCCATTCTAAAACGAATGGCCAAAGATGTGCTGTATACCAAAACCAGGGATGCCACATCCAATTTAACCGGCAAATGGGGTTTAAGGCTGTAGTACCTGTTCTCCATTTCGCACATTACTTGAAGCTGCCATAACCTTAGATTGCTCAAGAAGAGTTCATTGAATTCCTGATCTTTGGCAATAGAGCTCCCGATGTACATATTGTGCTCCACGCCATCTGTTTTATAGCGCTCAAAATAATGTGGGAACATTTCTTGGGCCTCTTCCTGTTTTTTATCCAAAAGGGTTGCCAACTTCATATTGGCCTCCATTACGCTGTTATCGTAATTTCTGCGATGGTCGTAATAGCTTTCGGTGGCTTTGTCTATCTTTTCGTTATACTTGCCCAAAAGCGCAGCAATGTCACCATCTTCCTTTTGAAGGTGATTGAACACAGGGTCCACTTCTTCTTTTACAAAATCAAAAACGGCCTGTTCGGTGTGTGTGAACAATGCTTCCTTAACCTCATTCAAATAGTTGTTTACCCTAAACATCAACTCTTCATAAATGGGAAGCTTGTATTTATTGAATGCGATTTCCAGGATATCATTGATTTCGGAAAGTTGGATCATTAGATCCCTCTGAATGGCCAGGTTACGTTGCTTTGCGGAATCCTTGATGTCAATTTGGCCATATAAGGGATAGACATCTTTAAAAACAATCTCTTTAAATACGGGTTCATTGCCAGCCAATTCATCCGCCATAAATCGTTTGGCCTCTTCTTGGAACTTCCAATATACCGATGGATGCACAGAGGTACACTCATGCTGGATAACCGCATCGATCAAGTTCTCTTCTTCCTCGATGGTTCGCATTACCGCTGCAATAATGTACGGCATTACATCATCGAGCTTATTGGCATTTACACTATTGAGTTCGTTTGCTTTACCGGAAACCAACTCAAGAACCCCCAATAATTCACCATTTACGGAAATTGGGGCCAAAATGGCACTTTTAATGCCTTGTTCAATCAGGTTTTTATAGGGTTGCACCTTGCCATTGGTACGTTCAAAATATTTTTCTACGTTGGAAATAGCAAAATATTTGTTCTCTTTGAACAATTTTCCATGTGAATAATTGCAAAAGGTAGAATCGCACTTCTCCGTATCCTTGCCGTTAAGGATATAACTGTCCATGCCCTTTCCATATATCTTAAAAAAATGGTTTGCACCGGAATCGTACCCCGCAAAGCCGACTTTTATATCGTTGAGCCTAAAAAACGACCTAAACGTATCTTCGAAATTCTCCATAAAGGACTCCTTGCCTCTTTGGGTTCTTCCGATCAGGGTAGACTTTATTTCCGAGACCGAGTGCTCCGCAGTTACATCGAACATATTGGAAATAACAAAACCTTTGGCTATAAAACTATTCGGTGGTATTTTTTTCTTCCATAGGTCAAGGTTGTAAAAGTTGTCCAACAACTCATCCACATCGTCTTGGGTAATCTCCTTGGCCTTATCGGTCGGAATAATTTCCATAAAGTCCGCATTGTACAAAATGCGGTACCTGCGCATCACTCCGTTGGTATCCGGTATATCATAAAAGAAGGGACGTCTAAAATCCAAATTATACCCGTAATAAAACTTCAGGATTACGGTGGATCGCATGATATAACCGAACTCTCGTGGTATATTGGTTATTTCCAAGTCAAAATCGTCGCCCGCATCTTTTAGGATTTGACGAAACCTTTCAGAAGAATTGAACACCAGATTTTCAAAAGGAGTGGATGCTGTTTTAATTTCGTTCTTGGTTAAAATTGGAGAAAAGGAATCCTCCAAAATCACTCGAATCACATCCTTGTGTTTGTCCAACAAAGACAAATCGGAAAAACCTTCCCTTAATTCCGGATACGGGGCCTGTGCCTCCAAAACATACTTCGCTCTTTCAGCATCATGTGGATTGGAACTTTTTAGTTGTTCATCGTAGTGTTCCAGCAATTTGTTGAAACTCACCAATTGAACCAAAGGACTTTCCGAATGGTAGTCGTGCTTCATACACAGTTAGTCGAGGATTAGAGGGCAAAGTTACAAAAAGTAAAAATGCATGTCGTTTTATGGGTAACTTTATGGACAAATCGTCATTTTTAAGGATATTTAGCAAAATTCTTTTCCATGTCCTCTTCAACCCGGTTAGACAGAGCCTACCAAAACGCCATGACGATTCCGTTTGATAAGGATTCCAAGTTTATCTTTTTTAGCGATTGCCATAGAGGGGACAACAGCTTTGCCGATGATTTCGCAAACAATCGGAACATTTATTTTCATGCCCTGAACCATTATTATCGAGAAGGCTTCCATTACATTGAACTAGGCGATGGGGACGAACTTTGGGAAAACTTGAGTTTTGAATCCATTTTTGAAGCGCACAAAAATGTGTACCAGCTTCTGCGAAGGTTCCATTTGGAAAAGCGTCTTCATATGCTCTGGGGCAACCACGATATGGTATACAGAGATCCTGACTATGTCGACAAACACCTATCCCATTATTTTGAACCCATTGATGGCTCCGACAAAAAGCTTTTTGAAGGCATCAACTACCATGAAGCACTTATATTAAAAAATGCTGACACCGGACAAGAAATTTTTTGTGTTCATGGACACCAAGCGGATTGGTGGAACTATGTATGTTGGCGCATTGGCCGGTTTTTGGTCCGAATTTTATGGAAACCGTTACAAGTGGTGGGTATAGCAGACCCTACAAGTCCTGCTAAAAACTATAAGGAACTTATCCGTATAGAAAAACGAATCAAACGGTGGATTTTAAAAAAGGATCTACTGGTTACCTTGGCCGGACATACCCATAGGCCTCGATTTCCCGAGCCGGGCCAAATTCCCTTTTTTAACGATGGCAGTTGTGTTCATCCTAGAAGCATTACTGGTATTGAAATTGAAAATGGTAAAATATCCCTCATCAAGTGGCATATCGATACCAAACCTGACGGTACTCTCCAAATTGTTAGGGTTTTGCTGGAAGGCCCTGAGAAACTTGAGGATTATGTTGACCACTAAGCTCGTTTCGCCATAGTTTTGACAGCTCCCACAAAATGGTCCAACTCATCTACAGTGGTAAATACATTGGGAGTGATCCGGCATCCGTGCACATTCTCAAAATCTATGGCCACCGTCCAAACATTGAACTCCTCCAGTAACGTTTTGGCCATTTCGCTTGGCTTCATGTTCGTAAGCCCAACGTTGGCAATACCACAACTTCTGTGGGGCTCGATCGGCGTATTGATAATCACATTGTCCACGTTCCGCAACTGATCGCTCCAATATCGTTGTAAATAACGCATGCGGTTTTCCTTTCGCTCAGCACCAATCATTTCAAGATAATCCACAGCGTCGTTTATGGTCAGGTCCGTGTGCACTGGATGGGTTCCCGTATGGTTCAGCCTGCGAATTTTGGTCTGATCATTTTCATGCTCGGCCAATAAAGGCCAAATCTTCGGAATATTCCTTTCGGCAACATACAGCATCCCCGCTCCTAAAGGGGCACAAAGCCATTTATGTAAACTGGAGCCATAGTAATCGCAGTCCAGTTCGGCCAAATCAACCTTTATATGTCCTACGCAATGAGCACCATCAACCATCACCTCAACACCGTGGGAATGAGCCATATCACATATTTTTCGAACGGGCAAAATTTGACCCGTGACATTGACCATATGGCACACCATTAACAATTTGGTATTAGGTGTAATCTGTGATTCATAGAGCGATACAATTTCTTCATCCGATTCCGGGTGATTGGGCAAGGACACTTTTTTGCAAACAATTCCATAACGGTCTTCCATTTGATGAAAATGTACTTGCATGGCCCCATAGTCCTGAACAGCATAAATGGCTTCATCTCCCTTTTCCCATGGATAGCCACCTATGATCATATCCAAGGATTCTGTTGTGTTTCGGGTAATGATCAATTCCTTTTCTGAACAATTGACCAATTCGGCCACACGCGTGGCGGCCTTTTTCTTGTTGTCCCATTGCACTGTACGCATGTAATAAGAGCCTTCATAATTCACGCGTTGCACGTGTTCCGTGTATTTCTCCAGAATGGGAGTGGGAACTATATTGTAGTACCCGCTTTCAAGGTTGATGTAATCCGGTTTCAGTTTGTAATCTTTTCTGATCCGCTCCCAAAAAGCCTCGCTATCCTTCTCAGGATATGGCATTACATTTTTGGATGTGTTTTCCAAGGTAAGTGGTAATAATGGGGCGGCCATTGCAGCGCTGCCCATATAGCGTAAAAACTGTCTCTTTTTCATTTTGGCCGGGTTGATTAAAAAAAGATTGGTACTTTTCGTTTGTACTTTTGTCTTCAAGATACAATTTACACCCTTAACATGGAAGATGTAAAGGTTATATTAGATCAAATTCCTATACGTTACGACCTTGCGTCCCACATCATGCTATTGGGCATTGTACAAGGGTTCTTCTTGGCCTTTGTCATTTTTTTAAGGGCAAAACGGAAATCGGCCATTAATTTGTTCGGCTGGTCCCTATTGGTTCAATGCCTGGTGTTTTTGGACATTTACCTATGCTACACCGGCTTAATGAAATACGTGATCCACCTGAACGATTCCACGGAGGTTTTGGTACTCTTGATCACACCTACCCTATATTTTTTCCTGTATACCTTATTGGAACGAAAGCCCATCACTCTAAAAAAGCATTGGCCACATTTTATACTCCCCTTGCTTTATCTTATTTCTCAAATCAACTATTACCTTAGCCCTATTCAGGTAAAATTAAATGCCTATTTGAGTGCATACCATAGGGAACTGGGATTTGTAGATGTCCCAGAAAGCATAAATTACTCTTATCACCATATCAAAAACCAATTTAGATGGCTGGTCCTTTTCAGTTTTGCATTCTATTTGATTTTGTCCCTTTTACTGTTGCTAAAAACCAGAAAAAGAGAGTGGTCCTCTTCTAAAAACATTAAAGTGGATAAGTACGTTTTTTCCAGGAATACGGTTATTTTCTTTCTTGCCCTTATGTTCACATTGCTTATTATATATTTAAATTATGATGATGATGGTGGAGACCATATTATTGGCATAGTGCAATCCATTACCATTTTTATCACCTCATTTTTTATTCTCTCCGAATCGCGTTTTTTCGAAAAATCGTGGATTGCGGACAAATATGAGACCCTGACCAACAACACCATCAAATTTGAGAATATTGAACGTTTTATGTCGGAATCCCAATTTTATTCACATCAAGAGGTGACCCTTAAAAAGGTGGCTGAAAAACTGGACACCAATAGCAATACCATCTCCAAATTGATCAATTCGGAAAGCGGTCTCAACTTTAACGATTATATCAACCAAAAAAGAATTGCCTTGGCACAGCAAAGGTTGTTGGACGAAAAATTCAAACAACTTACGGTGGAGGCCGTTGGCCAATCCGTTGGGTTCAAGTCCAAATCGGCCTTTTACAATGCTTTTAAAAAACATACGGGACAATCGCCCTCTGCGTTTATGAAGCAAAACAAGGTGTAATTTCTCCACAATTGCAATACAGGACTTTTCTCGAACCAAAAACCCGTAGTGTTTAAGCAGCAGTTTTCATCTTTGGGAAAAATTTTAGGATGAAAACTACTATCAGACGTTACGATTTGGATTGGCTACGTGTTATTGTATTTGCACTGCTTATATTTTATCACGTAGGAATGTTTTTTGTTCCCTGGGGCTGGCACTTAAAAAACAATGTAATTTATGACTGGCTCCGCTGGCCCATGTCTTTCTTGAATCAATGGCGTTTGCCCATCCTATTTGTTATATCCGGAATGGGGACCTTCTACGCCTTGGGCAAAAGAAGCATGGGCAAATTTGTATGGGAACGCTTCCTTCGTTTAGGGATTCCCTTGGTGGTAGGCATGTTTTTGATCGTGCCTCCACAAGTATATTTTGAGCGTTTGGTGGATGGGACATTTACAGGCTCGTATTGGAAATATTTCACCACTATTGCTTTCGATGGCATCTATCCGGAAGGAAACTACAGTTGGCACCACCTTTGGTTTTTGCCTTACCTTTTGGTGTTTTCGTGGATTTTGGCCCCACTTTTTATCTACTTAAGAAAGCATCAGACCCGCTTTATTGCTTGGGTAAAACGTTTGATTGAAAGAACATGGGGAATCTATGCATTTGTAATTCCACTCTACTTTGTGGAATCGTTGGTGGAGCCCTTTTTTCCCGTGACCCATGCCTTGGTAGATGATTGGTTCAATTTCACGTTCAATATTATCCTGTTCTTTTATGGGTTCGTATTGATAGCTACGGGCGATGTGTTTTGGCAAACAGTGGCCAATGTAAAGAGAAAGGCACTTGTTTTGGGTGTGATCGGTTTTTCAGGTCAAGTGATTATTTGGTTGTATTTTGAAGATGGGTATGTAATTCATTTCACCGAAGCACTATTGAAAGTGGTGAACCTGTGGTCCTGGATTTTGGTCCTTTTTGCCTATGCGGCCCAATACCTCAATAAACCCAGCAAAGGTCTTGCTTATGCCAATAGAGCGGTTTATCCTTTCTATATTTTGCACCAGACCATTACAGTTGGCATTGCCTATTTTTTGATGGATTTGCGTTGGGGCTTTTTGCCAAAAGCAATTATTCTTGTAATAGGAACGTTTGGTATTAGTTGGTTGATTTACGACCTGATTATTTTACGTATTCCGATACTTCATCCGTTATTTGGATTAAAACCAAAGCATAAAAAAAGTATGTAGGTTAACGATTTAACTACAATTTATACTGTTGATGGCAAGGTATTTGCTAATTTTATAAAAGGATATTCGCTTGTTCTTATTATGAAAAGACTGATTTTCATTTTTTTGGGAATTGTTTTGGGAGCTGTTTCGGCACACGCTCAGTCGTCGGATATTCCCACTACCCGCCCTTTGAAAATAGGAACCAATAACAAACTGGACGTAAAAGCAAGCAACCAAGGTACTTTATTGCGTATGCCTTCCGTACTCGATGAAAACCTTACTTCCAAAAACAATAAACCGACCATTAAAATGTTGCCGGACCGGGAACTGCTGCAAGCTGGTCACGATATGGTTATAGACCCCAAGGTAATCGAAAAGCGGGAAAAGGGGGCCAATGAACATTTTGGCGATCAATACTTGGGCGATTTTACGACCAAAGCCAAATTTGTGGGCATAGTCGCCAGGGACCACGAATATGTGGACGGCGACCGAATTAAAATTTACGTGAACGGTGAAGTAGTCGAATACAATCTTTTACTTGGTGGTACCTTCAAGGGTATCAACCTAGATTTGACAGAGGGTTTTAACCGTATAGAGTTCGAAGCTCTTAACCAGGGCTCTTCAGGGCCCAATACCGCACAGGTGGTCGTAACCGACGACAAGGGCGTGGTTATCCACAACAACCGTTGGAATCTATCCACTGGCTCCAAAGCCAGCCTTATTATTGTAAAGGAGGAGGATAGCGGTATAGAAAAAAGTAACTAAGTTTTTTCCTCAGTACTTCTCACCTGGCGAATAGGTAACTTCCGCACGTTTTAGTACGTCTTCTTTGTAATATGCCGCATCTTTGAACTCCTTATCGGCGTAGCGTTGTGCCTGATCATTGAAATGTGGAGACTCAGGATCTCCACTTTGACCTCCTGCCAGCATTGTTTTGGCTTTTACCTTATCCCCAAACTCCACGGCAGCCACAAAACTGTTGCCACGAGTTCCATAAATCTTTTTAGTATTGTTGTTGTAACGAGCTCCGTAAGCGGCTAGAGCCCCCCATCGACCACTGGCAAAACCAATGGGAATACTGGGTTTAGCATCATCAAACGCCTGGCGGATATCGCCGTTCAAACGTTGGTAACGGTTGACCTCGCCCCAAGGCATTTTCCAAGTTCCAAAATCAGACTCTAAAATATCCAAAGTTTCTTTTAGGAAATCAAGTTTCTTTTGATCGTCCCATGCATCTCCCCAATATGCCACCCATTGCATAGAGTACATACCTTCAGGTCTTTCGGCTTTGGAGTAACAGAGCGTACCGTAATAATGCGCCAAAGTCATGGCAATGGATTCCTTGGAAGTTGTAAAATCCCAATCACGTAATACATCAATAGCTTCTTTCAATTCTGGATCTGGATTTGAATCGTACGCTTTTACCAACCCAGGAATCAATGCCTCAAAAGCTGGCAAATAAGGGTCGTGTGCCATTTCAATGAGTCCGTCCAAGGTATATCCGCTTCTGCCGGTCAAGAGCTCAATGGCATGGATACCCCTAAAGTTTTCTTGGTCCCTTGACATGTAATTGGGGTAATCTTCGCGTTTTGGACTAAACTCAAGCGCAGAGGTATACGGCGTAGAATTACAATTTTGAATCCATCCATTTTCTGGATTCAGCACCAAAATATTTTCATCCACGGTATGCAATCCTTGCCAATCGGTTTTGGGATTGCTGCCATCTACTGGCTCGGTATAATCAAAATTGGTATCGCGCTTTGGAACAAAATTACCATGAAAATAAGCGATGTTTCCTTCGGCATCGGCATAAACGGTATTGTTGGATGAATTCGTTCGGATATCCATCATCTCCCTAAAACCTTTATAACCATCCTGTTTGGTGCGGATGTAGGATTGCTCCAACGCTTTAACAGGTTCCCACATCATGGCAGATGCCGTCCATTGATCATCCACCTGATGGGTGATCGGTCCGTGGTGCGTTCGGTACATCGGGAAGGTTTTCTCTTTCATAAGCTCCCCATCCTTATATTTTAAGGTGACCGAACTGGAATCTACCGGCCGTAATTCCTCTCCATACTGATAAAATAGTTTCCCATCATTCTTAACTATGGTTTCCTTAAACTCATCCATCACATCGGTATAGGTCGATGTATGCATCCAGCCAGTTTTTTCATTGAAGCCTTGATATACAAAAAATTGCCCCCAAGTCACGGCACCATAGGCATTCAGTCCTTCTTCGCTCACTACGTGCACCTCTCCCCTAAAATAAAAAGAGGTGTGTGGATTGATCAAGAGCATCGCATTTCCAGATTCCGTCAAGTCTCCGGAAATGGCAATTCCATTGGAACCTTGTGGTTCTGCCATTTCTTCCTCTTTTTTGAGTTGAAGCGCTTCCATCTTGGGCAATTCCATACCACTTTCGTAAAAACTTTTGATTTTTCTGGTGGATATACGTTCAATGTCCCCTCCGATAGACCCTTCGCTAAAATACATTGGCATCCAAGGTTCAAAACGGGTCAATAATTTTGGTTTTACTTCGGGATGGGTATGCAAGTAGTAATTGATTCCATCAGCAAATGCATCACAAAGCTCTTTTAGCCATTCAGGACTGTTTTCATAATTGGCCTTGGCTTCTTCTTCTGTCATAAAAAGCTTTGCACGTAGGTCACTGTACAAGGCATCCTCACCTTCAACTTCGGCCAAACGTCCTGTGGCCCAAATATAATTGCGCTCTACCCTGTTAAAATCATCCTCGCACTGGGCATAAAGCAATCCAAACACAGCATCGGCATCCGTTTTTCCATAAATGTGGGGTACACCAAAATCATCTCGAATTATGGTGATGTTTTCAGCTTGTGCTTCCCATTGTTCCACCTCGGTCTGTGGTTTTTCGGAACAGGAAATAAACAAAAAGAGGGCTGCAAGGAATGTAATTCTCATTTCGGGGATCAGTTTAGTTTGTTTGGTGAAAATACGGGAAATCCGAAACAATTACCAACTTCCGCTTGCACCTCCTCCGCCAGAACTGCCCCCACCACCGGAAAAACTGCTGGAAGAACCGCTACTGGAACCAGAGCCAAAAGAATGTGTGCCCGATGAGGAGAAGGTTTTCTCCATGTAGGTCTTGTCGGATTTAAAAAACGATAGCTTGAAATCGTCATTACCTTTTTTACGGATTTTTAATATTGCCAAGATTATTGTGATCGCAATGAATGCAACAATCACAAATAATACCCAAGTAAGATCTTTGGACAGTCCAAACAATATATCATCATATTCGAGCAACATTGTCATAAAAAACAATGGCATGCCCATAAAGACCAATCCAAAAATCAAAGGAATCATGGAGAATGCCGCCATAAACACACCTCTGACCACCGCCAGCTTCCCAATGAAAATCCCTCGAATTATCTCGATCAACGTGGAATACCCCTTATAAAAAACAAAGCCTCCAACTGCAACGAACATCATTAAAAAAAGGCCAATTACCCCTAAAAGCCACCAGGGCATTTCAGCTTCGGCCTCTATTTCTGCATTGAACTCTTCCAGTGCATCGGGATTGTTTAAAAATTCAATGATTTGGTTGGTGGCAGCGTCCAATCCTCCAAAGTAATCCTCATCCTTGAACCTGGGAATCATTGTATTTCGAATGATGCGTGAAGCCACAGCATCGGTAATGTAGGGTTCCAGACCGTAACCGACTTCAATTCGGACTTCCCTATCCAGCTTTGAGAAAAGAATCAGTATTCCGTTATCCTCGCCTTCTTGTCCCAGCCTGTTCTGATTAAAAACCTCTAAGGCATACTTCTCTATGGTCTCATTACCCAACGCATCAATGGTCAAAATCACTAATTGATTAGTCGTCTTTGATTCAAATTGGTACAGTTTGTTACGAAGTTCTTCGAGCTGTTGTTGCGTAAAAATCTGGGCATTGTCCGTGACTATCTCGGTCAGTTTGGGATACTCTTGTTGTGCTGCACACAAAGAGCATATCAAAAACAAAAAACCAAACCATCGAACTTTTAACATAGCTGTTTGTATAATTCAAGCATTTAAATATAGTGTTTGTAATTTTTCCGTAACCAAAACCAAACGATTCGGCATCCTTTTAATTTGACGTAACTTGCAGTTTCTTTCTAAAAATTGTTATGCCCGATAAAAAAGTAAGCATCCTTACCGCATTTAAAACCATAATTTGGCCCAAAAGGAAACTTGTTTTTCTAGGCCTTTTGTTGATTGCCATAAGTAAAGCAGCCAGTTTTGTTGCACCCATTGCCTCCAAATACCTTATTGATGATGTTATCGTGAAAAAGGATGTGGAAATGCTCAAATATTTGGTCGCTGGCGTAATGTTAGCGATTCTTGTACAGTCCGTAACCTCGTTCTTGTTGACCAAAATTTTAAGCGTGCAGGCACAATACCTGATTTCTGAACTACGGGCTCAGGTACAGAAAAAAGTATTGGCTTTGCCTGTTCGATTTTTCGACAACGCTAAATCAGGAGCCTTGGTATCCCGGATTATGTCGGATGTGGAGGGTGTCCGAAACCTCATCGGGACAGGCTTGGTGCAATTGGTAGGGGGTATCATTACTGCAGTGGTTTCCTTGATATTGCTGATGGAGATCAGCGTATTTATGACCCTTTTCACCTTTATCCCGTTGACCATATTTGCGATCATCGCACTCAAAGCCTTTAAAATCATCCGCCCCATATTCAGGAATCGGGGCAAGATAAACGCGGAGGTCAAAGGTAGATTAACGGAAACATTGGGCGGCATACGTGTGATCAAGGGGTTCAATGCAGAAAAGCAGGAAGAAGAAGTTTTTGAAGTAGGAGTGGAGCGTCTGTACCAAAATGTAAAAAAGAGTTTGACCACCACTGCCTTTATGACGAGTTCCTCCACCTTTTTGCTAGGTGTAGCTACTACCAGCGTAATGGGTTTCGGTGGTTACAAAATTATCCACGACACCCTTACCGTGGGTGAATTCGTGGAATTTACGGTCTTATTGGGGCTTATGATCGCGCCCATTGTGCAAATGAGCAGCGTGGGAAGTCAATTGACCGAAGCCTTGGCCGGCCTCGACCGTACTGAGGAATTGATGAACTTGGAAGAAGAATCCGATGAGGAAAACCGAAACATTGTTTTGGACAAAGTTATTGGGCAAATGTCGTTTTCCGATGTCTGTTTTTCCTATGAAGAAGACAAAGAAGTTTTGCATAACATCAGTTTTGATGTGGAACCTGGCCAGGTTATCGCTTTGGTCGGCAGTTCTGGTTCTGGAAAATCAACCATTGCTGGCTTAGCGGCCAGTTTTTTAAACCCGGACTCCGGTACCATTACCATTGATGCACAAGACCTTGCCAAAGTGAATTTGAACAGCTTCAGACAATATTTAGGTGTTGTACTGCAAGATGATTTTTTGTTCGAGGGAACCATACGAGAAAACATACTTTTCCCGAGGCCTAATGCCAGCGAAGAAAAATTATTGGAAGCTGTACAAGCTGCTTATGTGGATGAATTCACAGACCGTTTTGATAAAGGACTGGATACCTTGATCGGGGAGCGTGGTGTTAAGCTTTCTGGAGGGCAACGTCAGCGGATTGCGATTGCTCGGGCGATTTTGGCCGATCCAAAAATCTTGGTTTTGGATGAGGCAACATCAAGTTTGGACACGGAATCCGAAGCGCTTATCCAGAAAAGTTTGGGGGAGCTTACCAAAGGTAGAACCACATTTGTAATCGCGCACCGATTGAGTACCATCCGAAAGGCCGACCAAATTCTTGTGATTGAAAACGGCCATATCTTGGAACAGGGCACTCACGAAAAATTGATAGCTTCTGAAGGAAGATATTACAACCTGTTTACCTATCAGGCAAGAATTTAAGGTTCTTCGGGAGCCAATTCTACTTCCAATCCGTCCAAATCCTCGGTAATATGGATTTGGCAACCCAGGCGACTGTTATCCTTTACGAAAAAGGCCTCGGCCAACATTGCTTCTTCATCATCCGACTTTTCAGGAAGTTGATGATCGGACTGCACATAGCATTGACAGGACGCACACATCGCCATTCCGCCACAAATACCAATGGTCCCCTCTGGAGCAAGTTCGTAGGAACGCACTACCTCCATTAGGTTCATGTTCATATCGGTTGGGGCATCCACTTCGTGCGAAACGCCTTCTCGGTCGGTTATTTTTATTTTGATATCGCTCATACCTATTCGAAAACTCCTAAACGAGTTTACTCAACGATTTAATTTTTGATTTATTCTTAGTCGATTGCCTTAATAACGGCTTTCGGCGCTTCCTTTTTGCTTCCATCAAAACCTGTTACGCCCCCAACGGTCGTATACTTCATTACATATTTTTTATCAGGGAAGATTTTTTGGTAGGCGCTTTGGCACATCAACGTTGCTTCATGAAAACCGCAAAGAATCAATTTTAGCTTACCAGGATAGGTATTGACATCTCCGATGGCATAGATTCCGGGAATGTTGGTCTGGTAATCGTAGGTATTGTCCACCTTAATGGCATTTTTCTCAATCTCCAGTCCCCAATCGGCAATAGGGCCCAATTTGGGCGACAATCCAAACAATGGGATAAAGTTTTCGACCTCTACATCGGTTTCTTCGGAAGTGGAGGTGTTCTTAACGGTCACTTTCTCCAACTGGTTCTCCCCTTTCAAAGCAACCACCTCAGCAGGGGTTATCAAATTGATTTTACCCTCGTTCTTGAGTTGCTGTACTTTTTCAACGGAATCCAAAGCTCCCCTAAATTCATTTCTACGATGCACCAAGGTCACTTCCTTGGCAACATCGGCCAAAAAGATGGACCAATCCAAAGCGGAATCCCCGCCACCGGCAATCAAGACTTTTTTGTTCCGATAGATTTCTGGCTCCTTGATCATATAGGCCACTCCGTTGTCCTCATATTTTTCCAAATTCTCCAACAACGGTTTTCTTGGCTCAAAACTGCCCAAACCACCTGCAATGGCAATCACGGGAGCATGATGTTTAGTGCCTTTGTTGGTCGTGACAATAAATGATCCATCGTCCAACTTTTCAATGGTCTCGGCGCGTTCACCCAAGGTAAATCCGGGTTGGAACGGTTTGATCTGCTCCATGAGGTTATCCACCAAATCGCCCGCCAATACTTCGGGGAATCCAGGAATATCGTAAATGGGTTTTTTTGGATATATCTCGGCACATTGACCACCTGCTTGTGGCAATGCATCTATTAGATGGCATTTGAGTTGTAAAAGGCCTGCTTCAAAAACAGCAAAGAGACCCGTAGGTCCCGCTCCAATTATCAGAATATCTGTTTTGATCATATATCAGGGATTTTGGCACGCAACTTACTGCTTGCCCAGATAAGTTCAAGATTTTTATCAGTTAGGAGATATTGACGACTTCTTCTATTTGAGGTGCGTACTTCTTAATGGTCATTTCCACACCACTCTTCAAAGTCATTTGATTTACACTACACCCAATGCAGTTACCTTCCAAACGGACTTTTACGGTATTGTCCTCGATGGATATCAAGGTAATGTCTCCTCCGTCGCTTTGCAAAAATGGACGTATTTCTTCCAACGCCTTTTCCACATTGCTCCTTGTTTCTTCTGATGTCATTGTAGTCATGCTCATTTCTTTTTAACAGCGGAACAACCAGCCATTGTTGTAATTTTTATTGCTTCGGTCGGGGGAAGATCTGTATTTCTTCTGACCAACTCCTGGACCACATTTTTTGTAAGCTCTTCAAAAGCCTCCTCGGTAGGGGTCGCTGTCTGCAAAGCAGCTGGTCTTCCTACATCACCTGCCTCCCTGATGCTCTGCACCAAAGGAATTTGTCCCAAAAATGGTACTTCCAGGTCTTCGGACAGGTTTTTTGCTCCGTTCTCACCGAAAATATAATACTTGTTGTCCGGCAACTCCGCAGGTGTAAAATACGCCATATTCTCCACGATTCCCAATACGGGTACGTTAATGGCTTCTTGCTGGAACATCGCAACTCCTTTTCTGGCATCTGCCAAAGCTATTTCCTGAGGGGTACTTACCACTACCGCACCTGTTACGGGCAGGGATTGCATAATGCTCAAATGGATATCACCTGTTCCTGGTGGCAAATCCAACAAAAGAAAGTCCAATTCGCCCCAATGTGCATCAAAAATCATTTGGTTCAATGCTTTTGCTGCCATGGGCCCTCTCCAGATAACTGCTTGATTGGGTTCAGTAAAAAATCCTATGGAAAGTAACTTTACCCCATAGTTTTCAATGGGTTTCATCTTGGCCTTGCCATCTACGTTAATGGACAACGGTTTTTCCGTGGCCACATCGAACATTATTGGCATGGAAGGACCGTAAATGTCCGTATCCAACAACCCTACCTTAAAACCCATTTTGGCCAAGGTCACGGCCAAGTTCGCAGTTACTGTGGATTTACCCACGCCACCTTTACCCGAGGCCACAGCTATAATGTTTTGAATTCCAGGAATCGGGTTTCCTTTTATTTGGTTCACTTTAGGTTTTTCCGGAGCATCAACCTTTAGGTTGACCTTTATTTTGGCTTTCTCATATACCTCTCTGTGAATACACTTCAATATTTCTACCTCTGTCTTCTTTTTGGCCTGAAGACTCGGGTTTTTGATGGTAACATCCACTTCGACCTCATCACCGAAAACCTGAACATTGGTCACTGCACCGCTCTCTACCAAGTTTTGGCCTTCACCGGGTGCGGAAATTTTTTCCAATGCTTTAAGAATATCTGTCTTTTTCAACTTCATGAATCAAATTTTTTTAAACCAATAGTTTGAACTGGTTCTAAACTACAAAGATACGGTGTTGACATTAGATTAAGAAGTTGTGCTGCTGAATTTCAAAAAAATCACATTTTCAATTATGATGAATGGAATAAACACCCCTAATCGGACACAAAACATAGG
This sequence comes from [Muricauda] lutisoli (nom. illeg.), assembly GCF_017313105.1. Taxonomy (GTDB): domain Bacteria; phylum Bacteroidota; class Bacteroidia; order Flavobacteriales; family Flavobacteriaceae; genus Flagellimonas; species Flagellimonas lutisoli. The sequence continues at coordinate 269,601 of NZ_JAFLND010000002.1, forward strand.
GATTATTGTGTTCTTTTTTTTAAAAAATGTAGCTTAGAAGCTGCTATTTGAAATTATCAACCAATATGCTGTCAAAAACCAGAATCCCCCAACTTGTTCTATTGTTTATTTCGTTAACATGGCTCTCGTGTTCTACCCATAAAAACTCCTTTACAAAGCGAGATGTGAAAAAGTCGGAAAAATTGATCGGCCTTCATTTCGCCAATAAAGACATTGACACCCTTTATCCCTATTTAAAAAGAAATCGCAGCGGGTTCGATTCATTGCGTAAATATCCCATTGGCAATGATGTTTTCCCTGCTGTACGTTTTGACCCAACCCCATTTGGCTTCACCATGCCCGAGCAACAAAATGGCACGGAGTGGGACATTCCAGATAATGTGGAAGTCCCCGAACCTTACGACTTGTTGGCATTTTACACGATTCCCCAGCTGGCCTCACTTGTTAAAAATCGGAAAATAACTTCTACAGAGCTGACAAGATTTTTCCTGGCCCGACTCAAAAAATATCAACCTGAACTGCAATGCAGCATCACCATTACAGATAGTTTGGCATTGGAACAGGCCAAGCGAGCAGACGAAGAAATCAAAAACGGAAAATACCGTGGTATTCTTCATGGCATTCCCTACGGCACCAAAGATTTGATGGCGGTTCCTGGATATCCCACCACTTGGGGAGCTGCTCCTTACAAGGACCAAATAATCAATGAAACAGCAACCGTTGTTAAAAAGTTGGAGGATGCCGGTGCCATTTTGGTTGCCAAATTGGTATCTGGCGCTTTGGCCCGTGGTGATGTATGGTTCAATGGGAAAACCAAAAATCCTTGGGACACCACGCAAGGGGCCAGTGGTTCCTCGGCAGGGTCCGGTTCAGCAACTTCGGCAGGACTTGTACCTTTCGCTTTGGGAACGGAGACCTTGGGCTCCATCACTTCTCCGAGTACAAGAAACGGAGTTACAGGACTTAGACCTACCTACGGAAGGGTAAGTCGGCATGGTGTAATGAGCTTGAGCTGGTCGATGGACAAAGTTGGACCATTGGCACGAAATGCAGAGGATTGTGCCATTGTTTTTGAGGCCATTCAAGGAAAAGATAAAAATGACCTGACCACCGTTGACCTTCCTTTTGGGATGAACTGGAAGAAGGACATTAAAAACTTAAGAGTAGCTTATTTGAAAAAGGACATTGAAGAGGATACCACGGAAACAGGAGACAATCTTAGAAAAGCCATTAAATCACTGAAAGAAATAGGAATTGAACCTACCGCTGTGGAAATGCCCAAAGAAGTACCTTATCGGGGATTTGACATTATTTTAAGAGCCGAAGCAGGAGCCTTTTTCGATGAACTGGTCCGTTCGGGAGGTGTGGATGTAATGGTAGAACAAGATCAACGCTCCCGGGCCAATTCCCTAAGGCAAAGTAGATTTATTCCCGCGGTGGAATATATCCAAGCGAACAGACAACGACAGGTCCTTATCCAAAAAATGCAGGATCTGATGAAGAATTACGATGTCTTGATCTCGCCCACTTTCGGGAACGATCAACTTTTGGCCACGAATTTAACAGGCCATCCCGTAATTGCGGTTCCTACAGGGTTGGATGACGAAAACCATCCGACAAGTATGACGTTTGTGGGCAATCTGTACGATGAGGAAAGTATTCTGTTATTGGCTAAAGCTTTTCAGGACAACACCTCTTTTGACGAATTACACCCACCAGGGTATTGATCAAAGCTCTGTGGCAGGGTCCCAAAAATACTTCTGAAAGTCGAGGATTTGATTGTCCTTAACCGGGATGCCTTCGTTTTCAAGAAGCTGTTGCATAATGTTGCTTCCATCAAAATGATGCTTGCCGGTTAAGACGCCCACTCTATTGACAACTCGATGTGCGGGAACATCCTTTGCCAAGGAGTTGTTCATGGCCCAACCAACCATTCGAGCACTACGGGCCGCACCCAGATATTTGGCAATTGCTCCGTAAGAAGTAACTCTTCCAAAGGGAATTTGTCTGGCCACTTCGTAGACTTTGTCAAAAAAGTTTTTTTCTTCCATGCTAGCGATACATAATTCGAATCAACGTAATAATGAGCAACAAGAGCATCAAAGCACTCAAAATATAATTGGAGTTCTTGGAAAAACGATTGGTCTTGGTCTCCATCTTATCAAAATAAAAGGTATAGAGGTACAAGACCGCAAAAGTACCGGCTCCCGCTGCCACCACAAAGGTTGTGATGTCCTTAGCCTCAAATTTGATCCAACCCGCTTCGTTCCACATGGCATTTAGACCACTATAATACGGAATGGTCAATAAATTGAGCGCTGCCAGTAAAACCCCTTTAAAAAAACTGTTCTTTTTACTTAGGTTGACCTCTTTTAGGGCCTGGGCCTTGAGTTTATTGCGTTTTGCCAGCACAAAAAAATAGATGGCAAAAAAGGCAAACACGGCCACCGCAATTTTGAACAATATGTCGATCACCTCGGGATTGCGATACAAAAATTTGGAAATATAGACCGCTATATATGCCTGCAACATAATGGTACTGGACACCCCCAAACTGAAAATAACCCCGTTCAATTTTCCTTTTTCCACACTTACCTTGGCTGCGTTCATATTGAGCAACCCAGGAGGTACGGTAGCCATAAATGCTGCCGAAAATGTGGCAAAAAAGAGAATGAGTACGTGGGTCATTGGTTAGTTGATCCTAAATTGGATGTAGGTTATTGGTTTTCCTTTTTCAAGATACTGATTTTCATAGAAAGTCTGGATTTCGAGAACTTCGGGAGGAGCTCCCTCATTTTTGTAAACATCGTGATTGGCATATAAAATTTCGTGTCCCAAACCTTGTAAAAGCCCAAGCGTATAGCCATGCATATACTCGCTATCGGTCTTAAGGTGGATAAGACCTCCGGGTTTTAGAATCTTTTTGTAGCGCTCCAAAAACACAGGGTTCGTCATACGGTGTTTGGTTCGCTTGTATTTTATCTGTGGATCGGGAAATGTAATCCAGATTTCGCTAACTTCTCCTTCCCCAAAAAGATGATCGACCAACTCTATTTGGGTACGCAAAAATGCTACGTTGTTCAATTTTTCCTCCAAAGCGGTCTTTGCTCCTCTCCAAAACCTGGCTCCTTTTATATCGATCCCAATATGGTTTTTGTTCGGATTTATTCGGGCAAGCCCAACGGTATATTCGCCCTTACCGCAGCCCAATTCCAACACTATGGGATTATCATTCCCAAAAAAAGAGGCCCATTTGCCTTTATACTTGAATCCTTCCAAAACTTCTTCCCGTGTGGGCTGCACCACATTGGGGAATGTTTCGTTCTCCTTGAATCTTTTGAGCTTGTTCTTACTTCCCACTTTCTTACTGAATTGAGCAAAAAATTAATGATTTGGCAAAACTAAGGAAATCTAAAAGCAATTGGCATTTTGTTTTTTTGTTGTTATGAATTCTTCCAAACGTATTCTGGTCGCCCCATTGAACTGGGGGCTGGGACATGCTACTAGGTGCATACCTATAATTCATGAATTAAAACGACAAGGCCACCAACCTTATTTAGCTTCGGATGGGGTGGCTCTATCCTTGCTGAAGAAGGAATTTCCAGATCTACCGGCATTTGAACTCCCCTCCTACAAAATTTCCTATGCAGAGAAGGGAAAGAACTTCAAAATAAAAATGATTTGGGATTCTCCGAAGGTGTTCAAGGCCATGACCGAAGAGAAGAAAGTGATAAAACGTTTGGTAAAAGAGCACGATTTGGAAGGAATTATTTCCGATAACCGATTAGGGGCCTATTATAAAAAGGTACCCTGCGTGTTCATTACCCATCAGCTCAACGTGCTTTCGGGCAACACAACTTGGATGAGCTCTAAGGCGCATCAAAAAATCATTAAAAAATTTGATATCTGTTGGGTTCCCGATGTGGAAGAGAAACCAAATTTGACAGGAAAACTGGGTCACCTAAAAAAGTCCAAATTGAACATTGCTTATTTGGGGCCCTTGAGCAGGTTTGAAAAAAAAGAGCTTCCCATTACCAACGATCTAATGGTCTTGCTCTCTGGCCCAGAACCCCAACGTTCCATTTTGGAAGAAAAACTATTGGAGGAATTACAGGAGTTTGAAGGAAACATATTATTTGTAAAGGGCAAGATTGAGGACAAACAGGTCCAGAAGGAAATTCAGACGAAAAAAGGAAAAATACTGCACTATAATTTTATGAAGTCCGACGAATTGGAAAAGGCCTTGAACCAAAGTGAAAAAGTACTCTGTAGATCAGGGTACACTACGGTGATGGATTTGGCAAAACTGGAGAAAAAAGCATTTTTTATCCCCACACCCGGACAATACGAACAAGAATATTTGGCCAAAAGAATGCAGAAACAGGGCCTTGTCCCCTACAGCAAGCAGGAAGATTTCAAATTATCTGATTTATCCCGAACCATGGATTTTGATGGATTGACTCAATTTGATTCGATCGTGGATTTTTCTTCCTTGTTCGAGGTTTTCTCCGAAACTGGTGGATTAGCGGCTTTTTCCAGCGTAAAAGAAAACTCGGAACCTACATCCACTTCGCTCTCCACATAGATTTTTTCACCATGGGCCTCCACAATGTGCTTTACAATGGAAAGTCCTAGGCCAGAACCTCCTTCGGTACGGCTCCCACTTTGGTCCACACGATAAAAACGTTCAAAAAGTCTTGGGATGTGCTGTTTTGGAATTCCTCCACCATTATCTGTAACCCGAACAATCACCTTGTTTTTGATTAAATTCTCCACACTTACTTCGGTAGTTCCTTTTGGCAATCCGTATTTGATGGAGTTCACCAGCAGATTACTGATGACCTGCTGTATTTTATCCTTGTCTCCATTTACATAAATGGGTTCTGTATACTCCATATCAAAGGTGAGGGATATCTCCTTGCGCGCCGCTTTCATTTCCAAAAGGTCGAAAGTGTTTTGGATGAGTTCGATGATGTCAAAATCCTCGCGCTCCAATTTTAGTTCACCTGCTTCCAATTTTGTGATCAGGTCGAGATCCTTCACAATATAAATAAGCCTCTCTACCCCTTTATTTGCTCGTTGGAGGTATTTTTTTCGTAGTTTTTTGTCCTTCATAGCACCATCCAAAAGCGTCAAAATATAGCCTTGCACGGTAAAAAGTGGGGTTTTTAGTTCATGGGAAACATTTCCAAGAAAATCCTTTCTGTATTCTTCCCGGATCTTAAGGGTGTCTATCTCTATTTTCTTTCCCTCGGCAAATTTTTCAATCTCTTCCACCAGGGTCTTCATATCGGTGGTGACAGGTTTGGAGGAGAAGGATGATGATTCCAACAGGGATACATCATCATAAATTCGTTTGATCCGCCGATATATGAAACGCTCCACCCGAATCTGGATGATGGCAAAACAAATGGCAAAACAAATGAGTGTAAAAAGTAGGGTGTGCGGCCAATCCAAATGGTCCGCATCCATATGAAATCCTACAAATACCGCGGTGATCAATATGGTAATGACCAAAGAAGACCGTAGTGCAAATTTGTATGATTTCTTTAGTTTAATGGCCATTAGAGCACAAACTTATACCCCACGCCCTTAACGGTTTTAAAGTGGTGGTCTCCGATTTTTTCGCGCAATTTTCTAATATGGACGTCAATGGTACGTCCTCCAACAACCACCTCGTTGCCCCATACTTTATCCAAGATCACTTCGCGCTTAAAGACCTTGTTGGGCTTGGAGGTTAATAGGGACAATAGTTCAAATTCCTTTCTGGGCAATACCATCTCTTCGCCATCGTTCACGATTTTGTATTCTTCCCGGTTAATTACGATGTCGCCCACTTTAACGATATCCTCAACTTCCTTCTTGTCATCTTTCAACCTTCTAAGCAAAGCTTTCACCTTGCTCACCAATACTTTGGGCTTAATAGGTTTGGTAATATAATCGTCTGCTCCGGCATCAAATCCTGCGACTTGGGAATAGTCCTCTCCCCTTGCCGTTAAAAAGGTAATTATGGTATTTTCCAGACCAGGTGTATTCCGGATCACTTCACAAGCTTCAATACCATCCATTTCTGGCATCATTACATCCATAATGATCAGATGCGGGTTTTTCTTTTTTGCCTTGGCCACGCCCTCTGCACCATTTTTGGCGGTAAAGACCTCGTAACCTTCCGAGGAAAGATTATAACTTAAAATTTCCAGAATATCAGGTTCATCGTCAACCAGTAGAATCTTAATGTCCTTGTTTTTCATTGGATGGTATTTCTGTGTTAATCGCCCAAATGTAAAGATAATACACTTACAGGTTATATGCTTAACATTGATTTAATCTAGTAACATTATTGTAACAGAATTGAAATAAACACTTAACATACAACTAACACGGCTTTTACAACCTACCCGTTTCTTTGCCCCAAAATTAAACCTACAGAGTAGCGTATGAAAACATATTTAATATTGGCCTTTTCTTTTTTCACATTGATGCTATCTGCACAGCAGAGTGGTAGCGTTGTGGGAAAACTTACAGATAAGGAACTTAATGATGAACCCCTACCTTTTGCCAATGTTTTGATTAAAGGAACCACCATGGGAACCACCTCGGATTTCGATGGACTTTTTCAGATTGCCGATGTTGAGCCTGGGACCTATACTTTGGTATTCAGCTTCTTGGGGTATGAAACCTTAGAGATTCCAAATGTTGTGGTCGAGGCCGGAAAAGTAACCGAAATTAATGCAGGCCTTGGTGCCAGCAGTTTTGGATTGGAGGAGGTTGTTGTAACCACTTCGGCTAGCAAAGATTCAGAAATAGCCCTGCTAATACAACAAAAGAACGCCTTGGTAATGCAAGAAGCCATCAGTGCAGAAGCGCTTACGCTTAAAGGCATTGATGATGCAGCTGCTGCAGTTGCTCAGATTTCGGGGATATCCAAGCAGCAAGGGTCTAGCAATGTTTATGTAAGAGGTTTGGGCGATCGCTACCAAAACACTACCATGAACGGATTGTCCTTGCCATCCAACGATGTAAACAAGAAGAACATTAACTTGGACCTTTTCGGTTCCAGTATTATAGAAAATGTATCGGTAAGCAAAGCGTACAGTCCTACTTTTTATGGTGATTTTGCCGCTGGTAATGTAAATGTGGACTCCAAAGAATACACTGGCGATGGATACCTTGAGGTCTCTTTGGGCAGTGGAATCAACACCAATGCCGCAGGAGAAGAGTTTGTGAAAAGCGAAGGTGCCAGTGATTTTGGTTTCTATAATAGATATGACAACGATCCTTTTGCAGTCGTTTTATCCCATGGAGTGGACCCGGAATCGGCTTGGGAGCCCATTAATATCTCCGGAGCTATTGAAGGGGGGTATTCTTTCAATTTTAACGATGACGAATCAAGATTGAGCTTTTTTGGAGCTGCGAGTTTTTCCAATGGTTTTGAAATTTGGGAAGGACCTGCACGTGATTTTACCAATGTGCTTAAGATTGATTTTCCAAATGTACGCGAGTATGCCTACAAAACCACAACCACTGCTTTAGGGAACATTACCTACCGTATCAATGCCGAAAACAAGGTAAACTTTAACTCTCTATTTGTAAACAGTGCCGCAGACCGTGTTGGATATTACGGGATAAACGGACAGGGTACGAACAGGGATGCCATTTTGAACACAGATGAAGGTTTTTACGTGATGAACGTTCAGTTTAATCAAGATATGATTTTTGTGAACCAATTGACCGGTCAGCATATTTTTGATGAAAAATTGACTTTTGATTGGGGTGTTGGTTTCAACAAGGTATTCTCCGATGAGCCGGACAGAAAAAGAATCACTTTGGAGAACTATCAATATGCATTGGACAATGACACTGCTACCAATCCTGTTTTCTACACCAACATTCCATTTGATAACCAAAGATTCTTCCAAAGTATCGAGGACGATGAATTGAACAGTTTTATGAACTTGGGCTATGAAGTCTCCGAAAAAGTAAAGTTCAACTTTGGATACAACGGCAGAAGAAAAGAACGTAGGTTCAACAGTATCAGGTACGGTTACGATATCCAGGACAGGGACAACACTCCTATCACGGATGTTAATGACTTCAACTCCATTTTCCACTATACCAACATCAACATTCCTGATGGAGAAGGGCTTTGGAACACTATCGTACTTAACCCTATCAGCAACGAGATTGGAAACACCAACAGACCTGGTCTTCCTGAAAATACATACAAAGGGAACTTGAACATTCATGCATTATATGCAACGGCAGAGTTGGGCCTTACCGACAAGTTTAGCATTGTTCCAGGTTTGCGTGTGGAGTCTTACGGTCAAAAAGTGGTTTATGACGTTATCAACATCAACGCTACAGATCCTGGGTTCAGGGAAGTTTATGAAAACATCTTCTTGCCCAGTTTAAATGCCAAGTATTCCCTTACCGAAAACTCTAACCTGAGGGCTAGTTTCAGTAAAACGGCATCTTTTCCAGAATTCAAGGAAGCTGCCCCATTTGTTTACGAGTCCGTAACACAAAGAGTTGGTGGTAACCCCGACCTTTTGGGAGGTCTTGATGGAAATGGACCAACGTATTCGGATATCTATAACTACGACCTTAAATATGAGTGGTTCTTGGAAAGAGGTGAGATTATCTCTGTGGCCGCTTTTGCCAAAACCATCAAAGATCCGGTTAACCGAGTGGTTGCAGCCGATGCAACGGGTACACAACGTTATTTTAGAACAGGGGAACAAGCCGATGTATATGGAGTTGAGCTGGAATTGCGTAAAAATCTGCTTATGGATGCCGACGAAAATGCAATTCTATCTGCTGGACTTAATGCTGCTTATACCCATACCGAACAAGACTTAAGAGACATTCCTGCAGGATCCGAAAACACCTTTGGAACCTCTTTTGACAGGGATTCTGATGAACTTGAAGGCGCATCACCAGTTATAGTAAACGCCGACTTGAACTATAGCCCGGTATTCGGAACCTATAGACCAAAAGCTACGGTAGCTTTCTCTTATTTCTCTGACCGAATCTTCTCCTTGGGAGCAGGTAGCTTGGGGAACATAGTACAAAGAGCCGTACCAACATTGAATTTTGTATGGCAGAATGCTATCGGAGAACACTTCGAAGCCAACCTTTCTGCAAAAAACATTTTAGATCCGGACATCTCCTTGGTTAGGGAAGGAACCGGAATCGGAGATGTTATCATACGTGAGTATAACCTTGGGGTTAACGTTGGGCTAACCCTTAAATATAAATTTTAATTCTTTTTAAATTTCTGACAAATGAAAAACAAGTTTTTATTTTTAGGTATAGCCGCCGCTTTATTCATTGCTTGTGAAGCGGACGATACCTCTGATATTGTTATCAACGATAGCAGTGTTACAAACAATACCACCAACAACACAACCGGAGGTGGGGAAGAAACAACAACTGTAAACCTTAGTGGTGTTTACACTTCAGATCTGGCTTTAGATCCAGACGTAGAGTACATTGTAACCGGACCAGTTCTTATTGCTGAAGGCGCTACATTGACCGTACCTGCAGGTATGACTGTAAAAGCAGAGCCCGTTGGTGTAAATGCTTACATCGCTATTCAACAAGGTGCAAGAATCGTTGCTAACGGTACTTCTGCCGATCCAATTGTATTTACTTCAAATGCAGCTTCTCCAAGCTCAGGAAACTGGGGTGGAATAGTTCTTTGTGGTAGAGCTCCCATCAACTCAACTGCCGATGGTTCTGTAGATACTGCAACTACAGAGGTTGGAGGTCTTTCTTATGGAGGTAACACACCTGCAGACGATTCCGGTAGCCTTCAGTACGTTCGTATCGAGTACGCAGGTGGTGCCATCGATGGTAACGCTGAGTTGAACGGACTATCCGTTTACGCTGTTGGAACAGGAACCACTATAGATTATGTAGAGGTTTACGAAGGTTCCGACGACGGATTTGAATTCTTTGGTGGTACTGTAGAAGCAAGCCACTTGGTAGTAGTAAACTCTGAGGATGATTCCATTGACTGGACCGAAGGATTCAGAGGTGCTTTAACAGATGTTTATGTACAGCACGGAACCAGCCACGACAAAGCTTTTGAATGTGATGGTTACAACACAGACTTCAGCAACGAAGGTGGTTATTACTCCGCTCCTACCGTAACCAACGTAACCATTGTTGGTGTAAACGATGGAACTAGTGAAGCGATCAGATTGAGAGCTGGAACCCAAGGAACGTTCACCAACATTGTTTTCAACGATTTCGATGAAGCGTTTGATTTGGATGGTGATGCTGGTGACAACCCAACGGGTCAAGGTGTATTGGATGACCTATTAAACGCTGTTGATGCAACTTTCAACAATGTTACCACTAACATGAAGAACGATACCGGTTTTGTATTCGACGAAGCAGACTTTATTACCGGTGTTGGAAACGGAACTGGAACAGACATTGCTACTTGGGGAGCTGGTTGGACAATTGGTGTCAACTAAATCCCAAACCCAATAACTTTTAAGAGCCCCCGAAAACATCGGGGGCTTTTTTTTGCATTTCATCGAAAAGTAACCCCCTATTCGTCAAACGGTTCCATTTTCACATGGCAATTTTTATATATTTGTGGCATAGCCTTTGCAACCATTAACCTATGAAGCACTTTTACTTCGTCATCTTCTTTTTTGTCTGTACGCTTGGCTTTTCTCAGGAAAGCGCTAAGTCAAGTGCGGATATTGACGGGTTTAAGCTGTATCCCAATCCAGTTACCCAAGGCAAAGTATATATTGAGACCACCCTAAATGACCCAAAAAAAATTCTCGTTTTTGATGTATTGGGAACGCAAGTGCTGCAAACCACTATTATTGGAAGGGAACTTAACCTTTCCGAACTGGATAAAGGTGTCTACATTTTAAGAGTATTTGAAAACAACAAAGTTGCCACTAGAAAACTCATTGTGAAGTAGTTCACTGCTTTTTTGATCCTTTAACACCTCCCTAAACTACAGCTTTTAACGGTTTACCTACATATTTAGTGTTTTCACAACATAATATGGTCAACTTACCCCTGTTTATCTACTTTTATATTGCACATATACCCCAAATCAGTATATATGAAGAAAATCTACTTTGTTTTACTTATGGCTTTACCATTATTTTCTTTCGGTCAAGACCTGGTTACAGTGAACAATGAGCCCGTGCAAGAGCTCAAAGGTTTTAAAATGTACCCTAACCCAGCTTATGGGAGTGAAGTATACATTACAACAGCATCAAACGGGACCAAAGAAATCAAAGTTTACGATGTATTTGGTGAAGTTGTACTGACCCAAAGAATTACGACCAATACCCTGGACATATCCAGATTGGTTCCAGGTGTTTATGTGCTTCAAGTAACTGAACGTAAAAAAACCATGACCCGAAAACTCGTGGTAAAATAAAATACCCTACAATAATCTTTAAAGCCCTTTTTTACGAAGGGCTTTTTTATTTTTGGGTACTTTTGAACCCAAATGAAAGAGTTTGATACCCATCGGATTTTCACCATCGATAGTGCTGACGAATTTAATACTTTGGCATTGGAGATTTTTAGGTTTCAATATGGAAACAACTCGATTTACCGAGATTTTTGTGACTACCTGAAAAAATCCCCTGAAAATGTTTCCCATTATCTGGAAATTCCTTTTTTGCCCATATCTTTTTTTAAGACACATAAGGTGGTATCGACCCAAAAAGAGCCACAAACCATATTCACGAGCAGTGGCACTACTCAAAGTACGACCAGCAAGCATTTTGTGCCGGACGTTACATTGTACGAAGAAAGTTTTTTCAGAGCATTTCAACTATTCTACGGTAAACCAGAAGAATTTTGTGTCCTCGCCCTATTGCCCTCCTATTTGGAAAGAGAGGGTTCCTCTTTGATCTATATGGTAAACCACCTAATTGAACAATCGGGACACCCAAGTAGTGGGTTTTATCTCAACAATTTGGATGAACTCCATAAAAAGCTACAAGAATTGGAGCATAAGGGCACTAAAACGCTGCTCATCGGGGTTTCCTTTGCTCTTTTGGACCTTGCAGAGCAATTCCCTACATCCTTGAAAAATACCATTGTTATGGAAACCGGAGGCATGAAGGGACGTCGAAAAGAATTGATTAGGGAAGAACTCCATCATATATTAAAAAAAGGGCTTGGAGTGGAACAAATCCATTCGGAATATGGGATGACAGAGCTTTTATCGCAAGCCTACTCCAAAGGCGGTGGAACTTTTCAAACACCACCCTGGATGAAAATAATCACCCGCGACACCGAAGACCCTTTTACGATTCAGCCCTACGGTAAAACTGGGGGAATCAATGTTATTGATTTGGCAAACCTCTATTCTTGCTCATTTATTGCTACCCAGGATTTGGGGAAAACATACCCCAATGAAACATTTGAGGTACTCGGTCGTTTTGATGATTCGGATATTAGGGGATGTAATTTAATGGTGCTTTAGAATACAAAAAGGGTCCATTTTCTTCCATTTACACAATAAATAATACCTTTTATATATACTTAAACATCATGTTATCAGGGTTATGTGTAACTTATTTACGATAACCAAACAAACATATAATGAACAGAAATGCATTTTTAAAAAGAAGTGCCCTCTCTGCAGCGGCACTTGCTTCTTTGCCGGCATTTGCCCATTTTTCGTCGAAAGAGGAGAAAGACGGTAACCGGCTGAGCCCAAAAATCGTAAGAAGCGGTGAAGGCAAACAAGTGAATGTGATCGGAGATCAACAAACCTTTAAACTAACCAGTAAGGACACCAACGGTCTTTTTACGTTAATAGAAGAGGTAAATCCACCAGGAACCATGATTCCGCCCCATGTTCATACCAATGAGGACGAAATCTTTAAAGTATTGGAAGGGGAACTGGAAGTAACCGTTGGGGATGAAACCACAATTTTAAAAGCAGGTGATTTGGCTTTTGCCCCAAAAAATGTGCCCCATACTTGGAAAGTTGTCGGGGACCAGGATTGCAAAACCATTCTGAGCGTATTCCCGGCGGGGTTGGAACTCATGTTCGAGGAATTGGGCAATTTGCCGCCCGGACCACCCGATTTTGCCAAAGTGACCGAAATTTGCGGTCGATACGGCATCTCTTTTTTAGCATAAAAATAAAAGCCATCTTTAAAAGATGGCTTTTTTGTTTTATTCCACTACCAGAACAAAATAGTTCTTTTTGCCCCGTTGGAGCAGCACAAATTTATCGTTGATCAAATCTGAAGCCGTAATCAAGTAATCCTCTTTTACTTTTTCCTTGTTAACCGAAATGGAGTTTTGCTTCAATTCCCTCCTAGCTTCGCCATTGGAGCCTAAAAACCCCGTTTTGGCAGCCAATGCGCCAATCATATCAAGACCTGGTTCAAGTTCTTCTTTACCCAAAGTAGCTTGTGGAACCCCATCAAAAACATCCAAAAATGTTTTTTCGTTCAGCTGTTTCAAATCTTCAGAGGTCGATTTCCCAAAAAGAATGTTACTGGCCTTTATGGCATTATCCAAATCCTCTTGGGAATGCACCATTACGGTTACTTCTTCGGCCAGCTTCTTTTGAAGCGACCTCATATGTGGTGCTTCTTTATGTTCTGCCACTAAATTCTCAATCTCTTTTTTGCTCAAAAAAGTGAAAATTTTAATGTATTTCTCGGCATCCTCATCGGAAGTGTTCAACCAATATTGGTAGAACTTATAAGGCGATGTTCTTTCTGCATCCAACCAAACGTTGCCACCTTCGGTTTTTCCGAATTTGGTTCCATCGGCCTTCGTGATCAACGGACAGGTAAGGGCAAATCCCTTGCCTCCTCCTATTCTTCTAATTAGTTCGGTTCCAGTGGTTATATTTCCCCACTGATCACTCCCCCCCATTTGCAGAGTGCAATCATGGTTTTGGTAGAGGTATAAAAAGTCGTATCCCTGAACCAACTGATAGGTGAATTCGGTAAAGGACATCCCCTCCTTGGCATCCGAAGAAAGGCGTTTTTTTACGGAGTCCTTTGCCATCATGTAGTTTACCGTAATATGCTTACCAACATCTCGGATAAACTCCAAAAACGAAAAGTTTTTCATCCAATCGTAGTTGTTCACCAAGACGGCGGCATTGGGCTCACCACTTTCAAAATCCAAAAAACGGCTCAATTGCTCCTTTAAAGCCTCTTCATTATGGCGAAGTGTTTTCTCATCCAAGAGATTTCGTTCCGCCGACTTGCCAGATGGGTCACCGATCATTCCTGTGGCGCCCCCCACTAAAGCATAAGGTTTGTGCCCGGCCAATTGAAAGTGTCTCAACATCATAACACCCACTAAATGGCCTATATGCAAAGAGTCTGCCGTTGGATCTATTCCCACATAAGCGGAACGCATTTCTTCCATTAAGTGTTCCTCGGCTCCTGGCATTACATCGTGCACCATTCCCCTCCATTGCAATTCTTCAACAAAATTCTTTGTCATGATTAGTTTTTTGGAATAGCTGCAAATATAAAATGAAGTTCGCATTTCGCTCAATTTTTACAGCACAAATAGGTACTTTTACCTTATGATTTTGGTTACAGGAGGTACTGGATTGATTGGTTCCCACTTACTTTTCCATTTAATCAGCAATGGGAACCGTGTAAGAAGCAACTATAGAACATTAGAATCCATAGAGAAGGTTCGCAAAGTATTTGGCTACTATACAGATAATCCCTCTGCTTTAATTGAACAAATTGATTGGGTAAAGGCAGACATCACCGATATAGGAGAATTGGATTCCCTTTTTGATGGTGTTGAACAAGTATACCATTGCGCTGCTTTGATTTCTTTTGATCCCAAAGATTTTAAAACTTTGGAGCGTACCAATGTGGAAGGCACGGCGAACGTGGTCAACCTATCCTTAAAAAATGGGATTAAAAAACTCTGTTATGTGAGTTCCATTGCTGCGATCGGCCCAAGCACTCAAGGAAAAGAAGTAACCGAAGAAAACGAATGGAACCAAGCCAAAGCGTCTGTTTATGGGATTACCAAATATGATGCGGAACTTGAGGTCTGGCGAGGTTCCCAGGAAGGGCTCCCTATTGTAATTGTCAACCCGGGTGTGGTCATTGGACCTGGTTTTTGGAAATCGGGCAGCGGAACATTTTTCACCTACGCATCAAAAGAAAAAAAATATTATATCCCCGGAGGAACCGGTTTTGTTACCATAAAAGACGTTATCCTGGCAATGATCGCCTTAATGGAGTCCAACATTAAAACGGAGCGATTTATTTTGGTCAATCAAAATATGACCTATAAAAAGTTATTTCAGAAAATTGCTCCCAAACTAAATGTTTCTCCTCCGACCAAAGTGGTCTCCAAATTTATGATTGATTTTTTTTGGAGATGGGATTGGGTTCGGAGCAATGTATTGGGCAAAAGACGAAAATTGTCCAAAGCTGTTGCCAAAGGTTTATATCACCAAGAAAGGTATAGCAGCGATAAAATTAAATCGGAATTGGGTTTTTCGTTTGGGGATATGGACGAATCCATTGCGTTTTGCTGCTCAAAGTTTATTGAGGAGATGTAGGCTTCTCTATTTTTTCCGCTCCTCTTGCTCCAGCTACCGAATCCTTTTTTCTCAAATTTGCTTCTCGGATGCTATCATTCCTTCTTTTCCCTCTAGCTTCAAGGGTATCCTTTTGTTCTTTCAGCCTATCCTCAACATGCTCATAAATTGATTGGTACTCCAAAGGAATCGAGGCATAATACAGGTCACTTTCTGCAAATTGGGTGCTATCGATGCCATATTTCTTGTAAAGAAAATCCATTACATCTATACCAGACTCCCTGAACTTGGTCCGTGCTCCGGATTTTGCAGCATTCAGTATGGCCAAATCGTGAAGAATTTCGGCCATCTTCTCTTTTGGGATAAGGTTTTCAGGTTCCTCTATCACCTTTTCGGCACAGGAGACCAATAATACCAACGTAAGCAAAAGTATAACCGTATTCCTCATTCCTTATCGATTAAAGGTGAGTCGTTTTGCATTTTTCTCCTTACTAAATGTACCGTTTTCAAAAGCCAACAGTCCATTCACGAAAGTTCGTTTCACCTCTGAGTCAAAGGTAACACCTTCAAAGGGGGACCATCCACATTTATAGAAAATATTGGCTTTTTTAACCTCGTTTTTAGAATTTCGGTTTACCTGAACCAAGTCCGCATAATAGCCTTCGCGAATAAACCCTCGTCGGTCAATGTCGAAAAGCTTTGCTGGATTATGGCACATTTTTTCGACCATCTTTTCTAAGCTGATAGCACCATCCTTTTCTTTTTGAAGCATTGCCAATAGTGCGTGCTGTACCAACGGACCCCCCGAAGCTGCCTTGGTATAAGGATTGTTTTTCTCCTCAAGGGTATGTGGCGCATGGTCTGTGGCAACAACATCAATGCGATCATCCAAAAGCGCTTCCCAAAGTTTTTCTCTGTCTTCTTTTGATTTTACAGCAGGATTCCATTTGATCAAGGTTCCTTTTTTCGCATAATCCTCATCGGAAAACCATAAATGGTGAATACAGACCTCTGCGGTAATCTTTTTTTCCTCCAAAGGAATTTCATTGGTGAACAAATCGGTTTCGATTCCTGTGGACAAATGAAAAACGTGCAGTCTAGCTCCTGTCTTTTTTGCGAGTGCAATGGCCTTTGAGGAAGAAAGGTAGCAAGCTTCGGCACTTCTAATAACAGGGTGAAGCTCTATGGGTATGTCATCTCCGTACATTTCTTTGTACTTGTTCAAATTGGCTCTTATGGTCCCTTCATCTTCACAATGCGCGGAAATGACCATATCGGTATTGCTGAAGATCTGTTCCAATACTTTTTCATCATCGACCAACATATTTCCCGTGGAGGAACCCAAAAACAATTTAACCCCGGAACACGCATTTTTGTCGAGTCGTTTTAGTTCTTCCAAATTATCGTTGGTGCCTCCAAAAAGAAAGGAGTAATTGGCAAAGGAATCTTTTGCCGCTATAGCAAATTTATCCTCCAATTTCTTTATTGTAGTTGTTTGTGGGTTGGTGTTTGGTTGCTCCATAAAGGTGGTGATTCCTCCTGCCAAAGCGGCCCTGCTTTCAGTGGCAATGGTTCCTTTATGGGTAAGTCCCGGCTCTCTAAAATGTACTTGGTCATCTATAATTCCGGGCAATAACAGGTCTCCTTCCAAATCAATGACGGTGGCATTTGCATCGGATATGTCCGGATCGATTCGGGAAATAAAGTCTCCTTCCAACAATACATCGGATTCAAAAATGCTGTTCTCGTTCACGATTTTGGCATTCTTCAACAGAATTTTTGACATAACTAAAAGTTCTTTTTAAAAAATATACTTCTAAACTTCATGGCTATCACCCCAAAAATGGCCTCCCTGATAATAGCCGAGTTCATTTTCGATTTTCCGTGCACCCTATCTGTAAAAATAATCGAAACCTCTTCTATCTTAAACTTTTTGAGATAGGCCCTGTATTTCATTTCTATCTGGAAGGCATAACCAATAAAACGCACATTGTCCAAATCAATGGTCTCCAGCACTTTTCTTTTGTAGCAGACAAAACCTGCTGTGGGGTCATGGACTTTCATTCCAGTAATCAACTTTACATAGAACGAAGCCCCATAAGAAAGTAGGATTCTGGCCAAAGGCCAGTTGACGACGTTCACACCCTTTTTGTAACGTGAACCAACGGCCACATCGGCACCATTTAGGCAAGCTCTATGTAGTCTTGAAAGATCCGCTGGCCGGTGCGAAAAATCAGCGTCCATTTCAAAAATATAGTCATAGCCATTTTTTAAAGCCCATTTAAAACCATGGATGTAGGCGGTTCCCAAGCCAGATTTTTCTTTACGGACCTCCAAAAAAAGTCGCTCCGGAAACTCCTTTTGAAGTGTTCTTACACAATCCGCGGTTCCATCCGGAGAGTTATCATCCACCACCAGAACATGAAAATCCTTTTTTAAATCAAAAACAGCCTTAACAATGGCCTCGATGTTTTCGATTTCATTGAATGTGGGTATAATGACCAAGCCGTCTGCCATTCGCACTAGATTAGAATGGCAAAAATACGGTTTTCTTGTTTGCCTTCACAAGTTCCGGTTAATAAGCTGATTTGGTACTAGTCCAATATTTGTAACTTTGCCCATCTAAAATCACTTTTTGATGTCTCAAAAGTTTCCTAGGCTTTTCTTTATTCTCTTAGCGGTTCTTTTTGCACTCAACCTTTTACAGGCTTCCTTTACAGAGCTTATTTATGATGAAGCTTATTACTGGTACTATGCCCAAGATATGGCCTGGGGATATTTTGACCATCCACCAATGGTGGCATTTTTGATCAAGTTGAGCAGTCTTCTTTTTAATGGCGAACTGGGCGTAAGGTTGATGAGTACCCTTCTCTCGGCCGGAACTTATGTTTTACTGTGGTTGTTGATCGACAATCCAAAGAAAAAAGACTATGTCGTCCATTTTTTCTTGTTGGTATTCTCGTTCACCTTAATGAATGCTTATGGGTTTTTAACCCTTCCCGATACCGCTTTGTTGTTTTTCACGGCATTGTTCCTATGGCTGTACAAATGCTTTTTAAAGGATGAAGGTATAACCACTACGGTTGGCCTTGGACTGGTTATGGCTGCTTTAATGTACAGCAAGTACCACGCAGTACTGGTAATCCTGTTCGTTTTCCTATCCAACTACAGGCTCATTTTTAATAAGAAGGCATGGTTGGCGGTAATTTTGGCCGTGATTTGCTATATGCCTCATTTTGTATGGCTCTACCAAAACGATTTTGTATCCATTACGTTCCATTTGTACGAGCGCCCGAACCAAGCTTACAAGTTTGATGAGTTTACACTTGGTTTTTTCTTGAACAATATTGTGATCATCGGTCTTTTGTTTTACTGGGTTTATAGTGCCTTTTTTAAATTCAAAGCAACCGATAAATTTTCAAAAGCCTTGATCTATTTGGTTTATGGAATATTAATCTTCTTTTTTATCTCCAGCTTTAACCGCAGGGTCCAAGCACAATGGACCATTGCTATTTCCATTCCATTGGCCATAATCGCATTCAATCACCTTTTACAAAATGCATCCAGTAGAAAATGGATATATCGTATTGGTATAGTAAGCTTGGTACTTTTAATGTACGCTAGGGCATGGATGATCTATCAACCCTTGTTCCCCATGTTCTTTGAAACCCATGGCAACAAGGAATGGACGGAAGAGCTTAAATCAAAGTCTGGCGGCATCCCTGTTATTTTTGAGAATTCCTATAGACGTTCTTCCATGTATGAGTTTTACTCAGGGGTCCCTGCCATCTCCCTGAACAACTTCATGTACCGTAAAAACCAATATTCCATTGATGGTTCGGAAGAGCGGGTACGCGGCGAAAAGGTTTTGTACGTTTCCCAATACAGGAAAAGTGGTGACATCTCCTATATGCATTTGGACAGTACTGTGTTCCATGGCATTTATATCGATGATTTTCAATCTTACCGCAAATTGGAGTGCATTGTGGAAAAACCGGAAACGGGCATTAAGCATTCATTAAAAGTGTACAATCCATATCCGTTCGATGTACCCTTAGAGCAATTGAAATACACCATTTCGTATTCCAACGAGCACAAGCAGGTTAAACAAATGCTTTCGTTAAAGGTTGAGAATACTGCACCTCAACAATCTTTGTTAAAGTCAAAAGACACCATAAGCTACAATTTTGAACTGCCACTATCCACAATGGAAAATCCGTCGTATTTTAGAATAGGGATTTCTGAAAATAATTTACCTCCGGGATTAAACGGAAAACCAATTAAAATCGAGTAATGAACCCTATTGAAAAAACAATCACTTCCTTGGATTGGATGACGATTACGTTGTTCCTGGGCTTGGTTGTTTTAGCGCTGGGAAAATATCTTTACCACAAGAAATTTTTGAACTTTATCATTCTTCCCTTTAATGATAAATACATTTTGCTCCATAATAAAAAAGGGCAGTTTTCCCATTGGTTCCACCTCCTGTTAACACTTTTTCAACTGATCAATCTATCTCTTTTCATTTTCTTGGTTATTCAGGTCTTTGAAATAATTCCAAATGACGAATCAGTCCTCAGCTATTTCATTGTTTTGGGTTTTTTGGCATTGTTCGAGCTGGTAAAATTCTTGCTTCAGATGTTCACAGGCTTTGTTTTTGACAACACAAGCCTCATTGGTGGATTTATTTTCAGTAAAATTTCTTATCTCAATTATAGCAGTATAATTATTTCAATTGCCAACATTTTATTGATTTACATTACAACAAGTTCTAAAACAACAATATATGTAGCTATAATCCTTGTTTTCATCATAAATGGCATTGGTGTTGCAAAGCTGCTGAAGAACCATCAAAAAGCACTGTTCCCGTATTTTATGTATTTTATTTTGTACCTTTGCACACTCGAAATTGCGCCCTTGGTGTTAATTGGAAGCTATTTAAAAGGTTGATAACTTATGAAAGTAAAAACAATTTTGGTTTCCCAACCAGAACCCAAAGTCGAAAACTCACCCTACTCAAGACTGATTGAAAAAGAAAAGGTTAAAGTTGATTTTATCCCTTTCATCCATGTAGAAGGGGTAGAGGCCAAAGATGTTAGGCAGCAAAAAATCGACTTGAACAACTTCACAGCAATCATCCTGACCAGTAGAAATGCTGTAGACCATTTCTTTAGAATTGCTGAAGAAATGCGTTTCAAAGTTCCGGATTCCATGAAATATTTTTGTCAGTCGGAGGCCGTAGCCTACTATCTGCAGAAATATGTGGTATACAGAAAAAGAAAAATTTACGTTGGTAAAAGGACTTTTAACGAGTTGACTCCCCTGATCAAAAAGTACAAGGATGAGAAATTCCTACTGCCATCCTCTGATTCATTGAAACCAGTAGTTCCTCAATTATTGGATGAAGTTGGAGTAAATTGGACTCGTGGCATCTTTTACAAAACGGTGATCAGTGACCTTTCCGACCTACGGAATGTGTATTATGATATTTTGGTATTCTTTAGCCCTTCCGGTATTGAATCCCTTATGAAGAACTTCCCCGATTTTGAACAGAACAATACCAGAATTGCTGTTTTTGGCAATAGTACCGTTAAAGCAGCGACCAATGCAGGTCTAAGAATAGATATTCAGGCTCCAACGCCCGAAACTCCATCCATGACCATGGCATTGCAAAAATACATTACCAGCGTTAACAAATAAAAGCGAACTGGTATTCAAAAAAAAAGCCCCGTCGACTGACGGGGCTTTTTTTTAGAAAGCATACCGTTGTGGTCCTCCCCTTCGAATCTCCTCGCTGGCGTACGACTCAAACTTTTTAAAGTTTTCCCTAAAAGCGTTAGTAAGCTTAAAGGCTGTTTTGTAATAGGCATCGTCGTTGTTCCATGTTGCCCTAGGACTGAGTACTTTTGTGGGAACACCCGGACATTCCCTTGGTTGGGCCACGCCGAATACCGAATGGATATGGTACTTCTCGTAATTGTACAAACCTAATTCCCCACTAAGCGCGGCACTGATCATAGCACGAGTGTATTTTAACTTCATACGGGTACCCACTCCGTAGGGCCCTCCGGTCCATCCAGTGTTCACCAACCAAACATCCACACCGGATTCCTTCATCTTACGGCTCAGCATCTCGGCATATTTTGTAGGGTGAAGCGGCATAAACGGAGCCCCAAAACAGGCCGAAAATGACGGTTGTGGCTCTACAACACCAGCTTCTGTCCCCGCCACCTTAGCGGTATAGCCCGATATAAAATGATAAGCTGCCTGGGCCGGTGTTAATTTGGATATGGGAGGCAATACCCCAAAGGCATCGGCGGTAAGGAAAAAAATGTTCTTTACGTTCTTACCTATGGATGGCTGCTGTATATTCTCTATATGATGAATCGGATAACTTACCCTGGTATTCTGTGTAATGGAAGTGTCGGTGAAATCCACAACCCCATTTTCATCCATTATCACATTCTCTAAAATTGCCCCTTTTTTAATGGCTCCATATATTTCCGGTTCCTTTTCTTCCGATAGGTCTATTACCTTGGCATAACATCCTCCTTCAAAATTGAAAACGGTATTATCGGGGGTCCATCCGTGTTCATCATCACCGATAAGTTTCCTATTGGGGTCGGTGGAAAGCGTAGTCTTCCCTGTTCCTGACAATCCAAAAAATATGGCAGTATCTCCTGATTCCCCAACATTGGCAGAGCAATGCATGGGCAAGGTATTTTTATAAACAGGTAAAATAAAATTAAGTGCGGAGAATATTCCTTTTTTAATCTCGCCCGTATATCCGGTCCCACCTATAAGGGCAATCTTTTTGCTAAAGTTAAGAATGGCAAAGTTATGCTGTCGGGTACCATCCACCTTAGGATCTGCCATAAAACCAGGGGCATTCACCACGGTCCACTCTGGATCAAAGTCATCCAACTCCGCCTCGGTAGGGCGAAGGAACATATTGTAAGCGAACATATTGGACCATGGATATTCGTTGATTACCCGAATATTCAATTTGTAGTTCGGATCGGCACAAGCATACGAGTCCCTCACATAAAGCTCCTTTTCGTTCAGATAGGCAATGACCTTATTATAAAGTGCATCGAACTTGTCGCTATCGAAAGGGATATTGATATTGCCCCACCAGACCTTATCTTTTGTAATATCGTCCTTTACGATAAACCGGTCTTTGGGGGACCTTCCGGTGAACTCGCCAGTATTGACGGCCAAAGCGCCAGAAGAGGCCTCTTTGCCCATACCTTTTTCAATGGTGATGTCCTGAAGTTCTTCCGGGGATAGTTGATAATGGATGTTGTCGTGGTCAATTCCGTAAGCGTTTAACGAAATCGTTTTCGTAACTGAAGCAGAATCCTTCATGGTTTAGTTTTTATGTTGGTACAAAACTAGAAAATATTCAGTTTTTGTCCTTTTAAAACCTGCTTAATTGGTCGCTTTTTGGGTTAAAATGTGATATCCCAAACAAATCCAGGCAGCGATCATCAAAACACCTCCTATTGGTGTTAAAAATCCGATGATTTTAAAATCGAAATCAGTTAACGTATTCAAAGCCAATACGTAAATAGAGCATGAAAACAATATAACCGCTAAAAGCACCAAAATAAAAACGGTTCTCTTCGCCTTGGGGTTGACTCCATTCCATATTCCTAAAAAAAGAAGAAACAACGCATGGTACATCTGGTAACGGACACCTGTTTCAAAAGTAGCGACCGCTTTGGCATCCACCAATTTTTCCAGTCCATGGGCACCAAAAGCACCTAGTACGATCGCCAACATACCCATTATTATTCCGACTAACAAGATTGTTCTGTTCATAACTTTATTGAGCTATTTTTTTAAAAATATAACATTTTAATACCTTAGTGATCGTTCAATTCAAAAGTAAACAAAACACATGGTCCGTACTATTTTAGTTGTAGGAGCAGGTAAATCAACCTCATACCTTTTAGATTATTTCCTAAAAAAATCAGACGAAGAAAACATACACATAAAAATCGGGGATCTTCATCCCGAGAACATCCCGGATGATTTTGCCAAGCATCCCAATTGTACCGTCTTCGAATTGGACATCTTTAATGAAGAGGAAAGAAAAAAGGCTGTTTCGGAAGCATCCATAGTGGTATCCATGCTGCCTGCACGTTTGCATATTAATGTTGCCCGCGATTGTATCGAATTTGAAAAACACTTTATCACTGCTTCTTATGTCAGTGATGAATTAAGGGAACTCGATGCCACGGTTAAAGAAAAAGGCCTTGTTTTTATGAACGAGATAGGCCTAGATCCCGGCATTGATCATATGAGTGCCATGGAGGTTATAGATAGGATCAGGGATGAAGGGGGTAAAATACTTTTGTTCGAATCCTTTACGGGTGGCTTGGTAGCTCCGGAAAGTGATACCAATCTTTGGCACTACAAATTCACATGGAACCCAAGAAATGTAGTCTTGGCAGGTCAAGGTGGAGCAGCAAAATTTATACAAGAAGGAACCTATAAGTATATTCCTTATCAAAAACTTTTTAGAAGAACAGAATTTTTAGAGATAGAGGATTACGGCTCTTTTGAAGTATATGCCAATCGAGATTCGTTAAAATACCGAGAGGCATACGGTTTGCAGGATGCACTGACCCTTTA
This sequence comes from [Muricauda] lutisoli (nom. illeg.), assembly GCF_017313105.1. Taxonomy (GTDB): domain Bacteria; phylum Bacteroidota; class Bacteroidia; order Flavobacteriales; family Flavobacteriaceae; genus Flagellimonas; species Flagellimonas lutisoli. The sequence continues at coordinate 293,785 of NZ_JAFLND010000002.1, forward strand.
CAGAGGTACCATGCGAAGAGTTGGTTTTTCCAAAGCTTGGCAAATGTTCGTAATTCTGGGCATGACGGACGACAGTTACGCCATCGAAAATTCGGAAGGTATGTCTTATCGTGAATTCGTGAACCTGTTTCTTCCCTATTCACCAACGGATTCGGTGGAATTAAAAATGAGACATTACCTAAAGATAGATCAGGACGATATTATGTGGGGAAAACTACTTGATCTGAACATTTTTGATGCTACCAAGAAAATTCCACTGAAAAATGCATCCCCTGCCCAAATGCTGCAATATATTTTAGAGGATAGCTGGACATTGAAAGAAGATGAGAAAGATATGATCGTGATGTACCACAAGTTTGGCTACGAACTGAACGGTGAGAAAAAACAAATTGATGCCAATATGGTGGTTATCGGAGAAAACAGGACCTACACGGCCATGTCCAAAACGGTAGGGTTACCCGTAGCCATGGCCACATTGCAAATTCTCAACGGGAAAATAACCACCCCAGGGGTTCAAATTCCGATCAATAAAGAAGTTTACAAACCAATTCTGGATGAGTTAAAAAACAATGGTATTCAATTTAAGGAATATGAAAAGCCTTATTTAGGCTATAATCCCGATTCCGTTGCAGGTTAGTTTCTGTTGTATTTTCAATATCTTTAGCTTCAAATCTAAATCCAAGTTGTGAAAAACGATAACAATTCAGTCAAGATTGATGGGATTGACAAGAAAATCCTAAGATATCTTATGGAAGATGCCCGTAAACCAATTCTTGAAATTGCTAGAAATATCGGGATTTCCGGGGCGGCCATCCATCAAAGGCTACGTAAACTGGAAAGTTCCGGTCTTATTGCCGGGTCCAAATTTGTTATCAACCCAAAGGTTTTGGGCTATTCCACTATGGCTTACATTGGTATTTATCTGGATAAGGCAATGGCCAACCCAAGGGCGGTAAAACAGCTTGAGCGTATTCCAGAGGTGTTGGAGTGCCATTACACCACAGGAAATTGGTCCATCCTCATAAAAGTACTTTGTAGGGACAACGAGCATTTGATGCAAGTCCTGAACAAAAAAATACAGCAAATTGAAGGGGTTTCCCGTACCGAAACATTTATTTCCTTAAACCAACAAATTGATCGTCAAATACAGATTTGATATTTGTATTGAATCTAAATAAATATTACATTTGACCTTATGAATGTAATATTCCAATCCACATATTACACATTGTACCAGGCCAATAACGAGCGTTGTTTTTATCTTGATTTTGGTCAGAAAACAGTACGTATGTCCTTGTGCCAATTACTTTCGCTACGACATAAAATAATGGACATCAATATTGAAGACCATTTTGATAGTGATTTGAACAGCCATGGGTTCGAGGTTTTGATGCTCTGTAACAAAGAACATCTCTTTATCCTGAATACACTGGAGATACTGGACCTTAAAAACCTTATTGAAAATGGTTTTATGGTGATAGGCCTTTCCTCTAAATCCAAAGTACTTGGCCAGTAAGCAACCTTACTTTAATCCAGTCTTAGTTGATTTCTAAATTAGAAGGTCTTACATGTTAAACAGATTAAATTCTGTAACTTTATAGTACAATCACACTAGATATATACCATGAAAGATATTGCAAGACAAAGTATGAGCATTAAAGTGGAATCCATGGATTTGCTCAACGGACAGATAAAAATGGAAGCCCATGCCTCTGCCACTTATTTGGCGATGGCCTCTTGGTGCGAACAAAACGGGTTTTTTACCAGTGCCAAGTTTTTCTTTAAACAAGCAGAAGAGGAGCGCGAGCACATGATGAAGATTTTTAATTTTTTGGTGGATACCGGGGGTAACCCGATTTCACCAGAAGTAACGGATATCAACCACGATTACTCCTCTATCACCGATATTTTTGAATCCACTTTGGAACACGAGGTAAAAGTGACAAAATCCATTCACAATATTGTGAAAAAAGCCAGGGAATCGGGTGATATCGCAACCGAACGTTTCTTGGACTGGTTTGTTATGGAGCAGGTTGAGGAAGAAAACACCATAAGGGATATTCTGGATATGATCGAAGTAACGGGTACCGAAGGGGTTGGCCTTCAAATGATAGACAACCAAGTTGCCAATTGGATTGAATAAGTTCGGTACATGACATAAATAAGAAAAGGGGCCAAATGGCCCCTTTTTATATCGTGTCAAAAAAATCTTAGTCTCTACCTCCAAAAACTTGAACCGCCCAATACAATAGGGAGGCCAATGCACCCAAGGCTGCCACCAAATAGGTTCTTGCGGCCCATTTCAGTGCATCTTCCGCACCGGCATATTCTTGTTGGGTTACCATGTTCTTTTGTTTTAACCAAACCAACGCTCTCTTACTGGCATCGTATTCCACGGGCAGGGTAATAAAACTGAACAAGGTAGCAAAGCCCATCATGATCAATCCAGCCACAGCGATGTAAAAACCAATACCACCTACCGCTCCGGTGGCCGCCATAAGCATGATACCACCGAATACTACCCAGGTGGACATTCCAGAGGTAACACTTACCACAGGAACCAATTTAGAACGCATGGTCAACCATTCATAAGCCTGCGCGTGTTGTACCGCATGTCCGCATTCGTGGGCTGCCACCGCAGCTGCCGAGGCATTTCGTTGGTTGTAGACCCCTTCACTAAGGTTTACGGTTTTATTTTTAGGGTTATAATGGTCCGTTAGCATCCCAGGGGTCGAAATTACCTTAACATCCCTAATTCCATGGTCATCAAGCATTTTCTGGGCAATTTCTGCACCGCTCATACCATTTCTTAAATGGACCTTTGAATATTTTTTGAATTTACTCTTCAATCGGTTGCTCACCATCCAGCTGATCAGGGCAATTCCACCGATTAATATATAATATGTCATCATAGCATTATCTCTTTAATATAAATATACCACATAAAAGCAAAAACCCCGCCAAATTATGGCAGGGTCCCTTTACTGTCAAAATGTTAGTGTTTTTAGACCAGTACTGGATCTAGCTTAAAGGTTTCAGCGATTTCTTTGTAAACTATTTCACCTTCAACCACGTTCAATCCCTTTTCCAGGGATCTATCCAATTTGCAGGCGCTACGCCATCCCATGTTGGCCAATTTTAGCACATAGGGCAGTGTTACATTCGTCAAGGCAACAGTAGAAGTATAAGGCACTGCCCCTGGCATATTGGCTACACAGTAATGGACCACGTCATCAATAATGTAAATGGGGTCCTCATGGGTTGTTGGCTTGGTGGTTTCCACGCATCCTCCTTGATCCACCGCCACATCGACTATAACAGTTCCCGGATGCATGTCCTTGAGCATGTCCCGAGTGATCAAGTTAGGTGCTTTTGCTCCTTTAAGCAGGACACCACCAATAATCAAATCATTTGTTTTTATATGCTTTCTGATATTGAACTCATTCGAAAAACCTGTCACCACATGGCTTGGCATAATGTCGTTCACATATCTGAGCCGTTTCATGTTTACATCCAAAATGGTTACTTGGGCACCCAGCCCTGCTGCCATTTTAGCAGCCTGAATACCCACGGTGCCAGCGCCAAGTACCAAAACCCTACCTGGTGACACTCCCGGAACCCCGCCCAAAAGCACTCCTTTTCCCTTCACAGGTTTCTCCAAGTATTTAGCACCTTGTTGAATCGCCATTCTACCAGCCACTTCGGACATTGGTGTTAACAAGGGAAGTGTACCATCTTCATCCTCCACGGTTTCATAGGCGATACAAATCGCCTTGCTTTTGATCATGGCGTTCGTCAAAGCTTCACTGGAGGCAAAATGGAAGTACGTAAAGACAATTTGCCCTTCCTGTATCAAATTATATTCCTCTGCTATGGGCTCCTTAACCTTTACGATCATATCGCTCATGGCATACACCTGACCAATCGTATCCAAAATAGTAGCCCCGGCCTGTTGGTAATCCTGATTAAAAAATCCACTTCCCTCACCTGCGCCGGATTGCACATATACGGTGTGGTTGTTCTTTACCAATTCAAATACCCCGGCTGGAGTCATGCCCACCCGGCTCTCGTTGTTTTTGATTTCTTTAGGTATACCAACAGTCATAATGTTGTGTTTTTTGGTTTCTGGGGTCAAAGTTGAGCAAAAAAATTAGATTAAAACACAAAAACTCGATAAAAAACAGGGGTGTATGGTCAAAATATTTTTTTTTAATATTTATACCCCTATTTAAACAGGGTTTAAATTTTTTTTAATGCTTTTTTAAATACATACCCCTATGTTTTTGGGGGTTACTCTGTGTAAAAACAAAAAAGCATGCCGTTTGGCATGCTTTTTAGGGCTGTTTCTATAAAATTCATAAATAATTCGGTTTATAATCCTGTTTTGAGACTATCCTACAATATTCACGATCTTTCCAGGCACTACAATGACCTTTTTGGGTGTTCTCCCCTCCAATTGGGCCTGTGTTTTTTCGTGGGCCAGAACAGCGGCTTCAATATCATCCTTGCTCATATCCAAAGGTAATTCCAATTTAAAGCGCATTTTACCATTAAAAGATATCGGATATTCCTTACTGCTTTCCACCAAGTACTTTTCCTCAAACTTTGGGAATGGTGCTTCGGCAATGGACTCTGAATGACCCAAACGACTCCAAAGCTCTTCGGCAATGTGAGGGGCATAAGGTGAAACCAAGATCGCCAAGGGTTCCAAAATAGCTTTGCTTATACATTTTTGTGATGTCAACTCATTCACACAAATCATAAAAGTGGAAACAGAAGTATTGAACGAGAAGTTCTCGATGTCCTCCTCTACCTTTTTAATGGTCTTGTGCAAAGTCTTCAAATTATCGGCAGTCGGCTCCTTATCCTCAATGGTTGTATACAACTTCCAAAGTTTCTTCAGGAAAGAATGTACACCGGTAATCCCTGCCGTGTTCCAAGGCTTGGATTGCTCCAGTGGTCCGAGGAACATTTCGTACAAACGAAGGGAATCTGCCCCGTACTCCTCACAAATGGCATCAGGGTTAACGACATTGTATTTGGATTTGGACATTTTTTCGACTTCACGGCCAACAATGTATTCTCCATCTTCAAGAATGAATTCTGCATCCTTATATTCTGGCTGCCATTCTTTAAAAGCTTCGACATCCAACTCATCCGATGCATTTACCAAAGAAACATCCGCATGGATAGGAACAACATTCTTATCCTTTATTAGACCTTTTGAATACACTTTATTGGAATCCAGTTCTCGATATACAAAAGCACTCGTCCCGGTAATCATCCCTTGATTGATCAACTTTTGAGCAAATTCATCTTTGGGCACATACCCCATATCGAACATAAACTTTTGCCAAAATCGGGAATACAACAAGTGGCCCGTAGCGTGCTCGCTGCCTCCTATATAAAGGTCTACATCTTGCCAGTAGTTGATGGCTTCAGGAGAGAAAATAGTGTCATCATTGCGTGGGTCCATATACCTATTAAAGTATTGGGAACTTCCCGCCCAACCGGGCATCGTGTTCAACTCCAAAGGAAATACATTTTCATTATCGATGAGCTCATTGCTAACTACTTCCGCCTTGAGGCGGTCCCAAGCCCAAGTAGTGGCGTTGCCCAATGGTGGCTCGCCCGTTTCCGTAGGAAGGTATTTCTCCACTTCGGGCAGTTCTAATGGCAAATGCTCCAAATCGATCATTTGCGGCATACCATCAACATAATACACTGGAAAGGGTTCACCCCAGTACCGCTGACGACTAAATACGGCATCGCGTAAACGGTAATTCACCTTGCCTTCACCGTGCCCGATTTTTTCCAATTCGTCAATGATTTTCTTCATCGCATCTTTATAAGGTAGACCGTTCAGAAAATCGGAATTGGCAATTACCGTGGTTTCCTTATCTGCAAATGCCTCTTCGGAAATATCCACTCCTTCAAAAATATTGGGGATAGCTATATTGTAATGTTTTGCAAAATCGTAATCGCGTTGGTCACCACAGGGCACCGCCATTACGGCTCCCGTTCCGTAACTGGCCAAAACATAGTCCCCGATCCAAATGGGAATGGGTTCTTTAGTGAACGGATGCTCTGCATAAGCTCCAGTAAATACACCAGAAATGGTTTTCACATCGGCCATACGGTCACGCTCAGAACGTTTTGCCGTAGCTTCCACGTAAGCTTCTACTTCTGCTTTTTGCTCTGGAGTTGTGATTTTTGCCACCAATTCGTGCTCTGGTGCCAAGGTCATAAAACTTACCCCGAAAATGGTATCAGGTCGGGTAGTGAAGACTTCAATGGTATCATCTACGCCCTTCACATTAAAAGTAACCGATGCACCAACAGAACGTCCAATCCAGTTGGTTTGGGAATCTTTTAGTGGCTGTGGCCAATCAATTTTGTCCAATCCGTCCAACAAACGCTGTGCATATGCGGTAATGCGCATACTCCATTGCGTCATTTTTTTACGGACCACGGGATGACCTCCACGCTCGGAAACACCGTTCACGATTTCATCATTGGCCAAAACAGTCCCTAAAGCGGGACACCAATTTACTTCGGTATCCGCTAAATAGGTCAACCTATATTTTAAAAGAATTTCTTGCTTTTCCTTATCGGAGTAACCATTCCAATCATCAGCACTAAAACTTGGGGTATCATCATCACAAGTAGCTTCTACATTGGTATTTCCTTCTTTTTCAAAAATGGAAACCAAACTGGAAATATTTTCCGCTTTATTGGAATTATTGTTGTACCACGCATTGAACAATTGGATAAAGATCCATTGTGTCCATTTGTAATATTGCGGGTTAGAGGTACGTACTTCGCGGCTCCAATCAAAAGAAAAACCAAGCTGGTCCAATTGCTCGCGGTACCTGTTGATGTTGTTTTCCGTGGTAATGGCCGGATGCTGCCCCGTTTGGATCGCATATTGCTCCGCAGGCAATCCGAAGGAATCGTAGCCCATGGGATGCAATACATTGAATCCTTTATGTCTTTTGTAACGCGAATAGATGTCCGTGGCAATATAACCCAGCGGATGCCCTACGTGCAAGCCTGCCCCAGATGGGTAAGGAAACATCGACAATGCATAAAATTTAGGTTTATCGGAATCGTTGGATGCCTTAAAAGTTTCATTTTCTGCCCAATACTTCTGCCATTTGGCCTCAATCTCGCGGAAATCGTAATTCATTGTTAATCTTGTTCAATTTCGTGTGCAAAAATAGGTTTAATCCCCTAAATACAATTTACTTTTCTATTTTTACGTACTGATTCTACTATATGAGCCAATATATTGAACGATATCAGCGTCGAAAACTGATTTCCTCCTACTTTTCCGTGGCTTTGAGCATTGCCTTGGTACTGTTTCTTTTAGGCGTTTTGGGCCTTTTGGTGCTCAATACCAAAAAATTGGCAGATCACTTTAAGGAGCAGATCACCATTTCAGTATTTTTAAAGGACAGTGCAAAACCAGTGGAAATAGATCAGTTGCAGAAAAGCTTGGCCCTAGCGGAGTACACCAAGTCGGCCGAATATATTTCCAAAGAAGATGCAGCAGAACAATACAGTGAGGATATTGGTGAAAATTTTGAAGAGTTTTTGGGCTACAACCCCCTAAAAAATTCCATTGATGTGAATTTGAAGGCCGATTTTGTCTCTTCCCAACAAATTGATGATATTGCGGAAGAACTGGCGGCCAAGGCATACGTGGACGAAGTAAGCTATGATAAACCCCTGATTTCGTTACTCAACAACAATGCCCGGAAAATCAGTTTGTGGATATTGGTGGCCAGTGCCATTTTTACGGTAATCGCCGTTTTGCTGATCAACAGTTCCATACGTCTGTCCATTTACTCCAAAAGGTTTATCATTAAGACCATGCAGATGGTGGGTGCCACCAAAACTTTTATCCGAAGGCCCTTTATTTGGACGAACATAAAACTAGGCATGGTCGGAGCAGTAGTGGCCTTGATAGGACTTGGCGTTTTAGTGTACTATATCGATAAAAATTTCCCCGAATTGAATCTTTTGCAAGATTATATTGTTCTCATCATTTTATTCGTTAGTGTATTTGGTTTGGGTGTCATTATTTCGTGGGCCAGTACCCATTTTGCGACACAACGCTTTTTAAACCTGAGAACGGATGATCTTTATTATTAACTTTGCAGCATGAGCAAGAAAAACAACAACGGTAAAAAACCTGCCAAGGAGTTTGTTTTCCAAAAGAAAAACTACCTCTTTCTATTTATAGGTATTGCCTTTATTGCCCTCGGGTTTATTTTGATGAGCGGCGGCGGAAGCGACGACCCTGAAGTATTCAACCCCGAGATATACAATTTTAGAAGAATCCGTCTTGCGCCGACCTTGATTCTTATCGGTCTTGGCATTCAGGTTTACGCCATATTGTTGAATCCTCACAAGAAAAAGAAGGAATAATTGGAATTGATTGACGCCATAATCCTTGGAATCATTCAGGGATTGACCGAATTTTTACCTGTTTCCTCCAGCGGTCACTTAGAATTGGGAAAAGCAATTTTGGGAGCGCAGGCCGTTCCCGAAGAGAGTTTATTGTTCACGGTAGTGCTCCATTTCGCGACCGCGTTAAGTACCTTGGTGGTATTCCGAAAAGATGTTTATGACATTCTGAAAGGCTTATTTCAGTTTAAATGGAACGAGGAAACCCAATTTTCTTTAAAAATCATCATCTCCATGATTCCTGCCGCTTTGGTGGGTCTTTTTTTGAATGACTTTATAGAAGTGTTTTTTGATGGTGCCATTGTGATTGTTGGAATTATGTTGGTCATCACAGCATTTTTGCTGTATTTGGCAGATTTGGCCAAGACCACCGATAAAAACGTATCGTTTCGCAGTGCTTTTGCCATTGGAATGGCTCAGGCTGTTGCCATATTGCCCGGTATTTCCCGAAGTGGGGCAACCATTTCTGCTGCGGTACTTTTAGGGGTCGACAAGACAAAGTCGGCCCGTTTCTCCTTTTTGATGGTGGTTCCGCTTATCTTGGGCAAAGTGGCCAAAGATTTGATGGGTGGGGAGATTTCTTTTCAAGGGGACCAGGCTGTGGCCATGGGCGCAGGATTTGCTGCTGCCTTTATCGCTGGACTCGCTGCCTGTACCTGGATGATCAAACTGGTACGCCAAAGCAAGCTTACCTATTTTGCCATTTACTGTGCAATCGTGGGCCTCATCGCCCTTGCGTGGAGCATTTGGGGATAGATCAGTATATTTGCCCCAAACCCCAAGTTTTTGAATACCAAAGAAGATTTTTTAAACGGTCAAATTCTGTTAATTGACAAACCGCTGGAATGGACTTCGTTCCAAGCGGTGAACGCACTTAAATGGGCCATTCGTAAAAAATTTGACCTTAGAAAGATAAAAATCGGCCATGCAGGTACATTGGACCCCTTGGCCACAGGTCTGTTGATTATCTGTACGGGAAAATTCACTAAAAAAATCCCAGAACTTCAAGGACAAGTAAAAGAATACACGGGCACCTTCACACTAGGCGCCACTACACCTTCCTACGATTTGGAGACCGAAGTGAACGAAACCTTTCCAACTGAACATATCACGGATGCCTCCATCAAAGAAGCCACAACGAAATTCTTGGGTGAAATTGATCAAGTACCTCCTATTTTTTCAGCCTTAAAAAAAGATGGGAAGCGGTTGTACGAACTTGCCCGTGAAGGCAAACAAGTCGAAATAAAATCAAGAAAAATAGAAATCCTGGAATTTGAGATTACCCGGATCGAACTCCCCAAAGTGGGTTTTCGGGTCGTGTGCAGTAAAGGGACCTACATCCGTTCCTTGGCGCACGATTTTGGGAAAGCTTTGGGCACTGGAGCCTATTTATCCGAGCTCCGAAGAACCAAAATAGGGGATTTCAACGTAAATAATGCCACAAGCCCCAATGTTTTCAAGGAAAAGCTTGAAGTAAATGCTTGAACCTAAATGGTTGGTATAAAATATTTTTACAAAAAAGCGGTTATAGTAAAACCATGAACTTAAATAAGAGCCAGTTATCACTTTTGATCACTTTCTTCTCTATGTCCATAGTGATGTTATTGTTGTTCAATATTCACTTAGGGGGCATACAAGAGGATGAGTACGTCATTGAAATGAGCCTGGCCGATGAAGATATTGAAAAACTTCTAGAAGAGGAAGAGGAACGACTGGAAGAAATGGAGGCTGCCAACGACCCTATTAAGAGCCACATGGCCGTGAATCAAACAGCCAAACCGAGTGTTGGAAATCCCGAACCTTTAAAAACTTTGGAAGAGCTCATGGAAGAAAGGGCCATGAGCAGTGAAACAGGTGAATATGCTGACAACTCCGCTTTTGAAGAACAATTGAAGCAATTACGGGCCCAACGTGATGAGAAAAAGGAAAAACTGGGCGAACGCGATGCCCAAAAAGAAGAGTTTACCGACTATTTAAAAGACAGGCGCACTAGCATTTCCTATTCCTTGGTGGATAGAAATGCTTATTATTTGCCACCTCCCATCTACACTTGTATAGAAGGTGGTAAGGTTGTTGTCAATATTTCCGTGGACGATAATGGTTATGTGACCGAAGCAAGCTTTAACGACAAAAGTTCGGGAACTGACAACGGTTGTTTGGTGGACAATGCAATCGCCTATGCTTTAAAGGCACGTTTTAGCCCAGATTCCAAGGCATCGCAAATTGGAACGATCACCTATCTATTCCAGAGCAAGTAATTTTAGGATATCCTCCAGAATATTTTGCCCTTTGTTTTTATTGTACCAAACTTGAAGTTCTTGTTTGAACTCATCGGTCAATTTACCGTGTTCCCTTTTACAATCTTCCACCATTTGAGTGGCAATACTTGATCTTGGGCCCCACTCGCCGATAATTTCATCATCAGCTTTGTCCAAAACAATTAATTTGGGAATGGAACGGGCACCATTGGTAAGGAAAGCATCCATCAAATCGAGACTTTCATCCCGCAGAACAACTTTTAGGGTTATGTTCGGGCTTGCTTCTGCAATTTTGTTCATGATGGGCAAACTTGCCGCCGCATCCCCACACCAACTTTCGGTGAGCACCAAGAACACGAGCTCACTGTCCAAGGAATCCAACTTTTGTTGTACCTCATCGTTGATTTTAAACGTTTTTTCCCAACGCACCATTCGGCGGTCACCAAGCTTGGTATAATTGACCATAGCTTCAGATTGGTTTGAACCCGTGGACTTACCCATTATCGCCAGTTGACGAACCAATTCAAGGTATCTCGGATAATCCATTGCCTTAGTTATGTACTCCTGTACCAATTCCAACCTGTTGCTCTCCAATACTTCCATAAAATTGTTTTTGCAAAAGTACCCAGGGCAATCTGCCCAATAGGTGACTTTTATCATTGGTAGTTTTTACAAGATATTCCTTACAGTGCTTTTGGGTTTATGGCCAAGCTCTTGAACAACATGGCCTTGGTGTAGAAAAATTTATTCTGCATTTCGTTTTGTTTCAGGTAAGCATCGATGAGCTTGCTCTCCCGAGAATTTATCAAAAACAGGGAACTCTCCCCAAAACTGAACTTTCTTTCCTCAGCTTCCAACATAGTGGTATAATCCTTTACAATATTGGTTATCAATTGGTTTTGTTCGGTAAAGGAATCCAATTCATTATAAATGGCGATGACCTTATTCTGTATTTCTATCTGCGCGTTGTCCCTTTCGTATTCGGCATCCCTGAGTTTAAACTTGGCCAATTTTAAATCTCCTCGCTCTTTTCTAAGGAAAATGGGCATCTGCAGGCTTAACCCTGCTTTGTAGTTCTCGGTTACAAAAGAGTTGATGTATTCTGGCGTTTCTGTGATAAAATTATATTCGGCCTCCAATTTTGGAAGCAGTTTGTTGGCCTTAAGTCGCTTGTCAACGGTAAGCCCTTCAATTTTATAGTCCAAGGATATGAGTTTGGGATGTGTTTCCAAATTGAAACTATCCAAAGGCACTCCTTCTATCTCCAAGGTCGAGTTGATGTCCATTTCCGGCTCTAAATTAGGGCTTACACCAGGCTGAAGCTCAACGGGCACATCCTCGATCCACAAAAAATTACTGAGTTCCAATGATTTTTTCATCAATTTCACCTTTGCCTGCTGATATCCCAAATCTCTGTTTCGAACGGCAATTTTTGCCTCTACGGTATCAATCATGGCAATATCCCCTGCCAAGGCGCTCTCCTTTATCCCCTGAAAACGAATTTCCGCATTTTCCAAAAAATCTTTATACACTTCAGCATCTCGATAAGCCTTCAACCAATCAAAATAGGCCAATGATGCATTGTACAGCACTTGGTTTACCTGCAGGTCTTGATCGGCTTTGGTCTGCTCCCTGAACAATTTGGCTTTTCGTAGAGTGGCCATGCGCTCGTTGATCCAAAATCCTTGTAAAACGGACATGGAAACCCCTGCGCTGTACAAACCATCTTGAGGCAAGGTTTCGTCCGGGTTAATGAAAGTTCCCTCATCTTGCTGAAAATTCCCCTTGAACTCTATACCGAACCAGGTCGGAACCTTGAAAGTGGCATTTAATCGGTCCCAATATTGGGTTCCCTTAAACTCCTTTCTATCAAAATCCACTTCAACCTTTGGGTCAAAACCTCCCCTGGCCCTCATAAGTTCCGCCTGCCCTATGGCAATGTTCAACTGGGCCTGTTTGGCAACGGGGTGATACTTTTTTACATAACCCAAGTACTCCTTAAACCCAAGCACAGAGGAATCTTGCTGAGCGTAAAAAAGGCTTACAGTAAAGAAAAAGAGGGTACAAAATAAAAGTGATCTTCTATTTCTTTGCGCCATCTGCACTATTGTTTTGAGGTTGATAATAATTTGGTGGAAAGCCGTTCAACTGTCTCCACAACTCGTACCAAATAGGAACATCTTCCAAAAGGGCCATTGTACTTGCGCCCGAACCGACTCTAATATCCTTGGGCCATGGTGCTTCTTCCTCGTCGGGGGCCAACAGTACCCTGTATTTACCATTTGGACTGATAAAGTTTTCAATTGCGACCACTTTACCGCCAAAAGTTCCATAGGAAACGTTTGGCCATCCACTAAATATGATAGCAGGCCAGCCATCAAATTGAATACGCACCTTCTCATCTACATGAATCAATGGAAGATCAATGGGGTCCACATAAGTTTCAACTGCTATATCGTAGTCCGAAGGCATTATCCCCACTAATTGAGCTCCTTCTTTAAAAGTTTCCCCAATTCCGGATTGGATGGCCTTTGTGATATAGCCATTCTGAGGGGCTCGTATATAGAGCATATTATTTCTAATTTCGTAGTTGGTGTACTGATTTTCCAACTTGGTCACCTGAGCCTCAGAATCGAACTGATTGGATTGCGCCGTATATAAGTCACTTTGCGCCTTAGAAATCTTATCGGTGTACTCGGCCTGTACCCTATTGATTTCAACTTGTGCATTGATCACATCATTTTTACTGGCCAATAATTTATTTTCCTGACTTATTAGTTTTGCCTGTGTTTCTTGAAGTTTTAGGCGTTTTGCTTCTAAATCGGTTACCGCCTTTAAACCTTCTTCCTGGAGTTTTTCGGTACGATCGTACTGCCGTTGTGCAATGGTGATATTGGTCTTGGCAGCTTCCAAATCTATACTATCGCTCTTGACCTTCAGCTTCGACTGCATTAACTTGTTCTTGGCTTGCTCCAGTTTTAAACCAAGTTCTTGGTTAAGGGCTTTGATTTGCTGGTTCAAGGCCTTTACCTTTTCTTGATATGATGTTACGGACATGGTCTTAGCCTTTATCTGTTGCCCGGTACGTTCTATAAGATTGGGGTCAAAATATTCGCTCTTTACCTCGGATATAAATAAGATGGTATCTCCCTTTTCTACGTAATCCCCTTCTCTTACATACCACTTTTCAATTCTTCCCGGTATTGGGGACTGAATCGTTTGTGGTCGTTGATCTGGGGTTAGAGTTGTTAAGTAACCCCTACCAGAAATATTCTGGGTCCAAGGTAAAAACATCATAAAAAGTACAATGATGGAAAAGGCGGCCAAAAAGCGGTTAAATTGCTTATAGTGCCTTTTATGAAAGACCTTCTTACCTGCTTCATAACCGGTAAGGTCTACCTTAGCGTTCAATTTATTATTTGAAGAAATATTTAGCATGAACTTTATTTTACATTGATCAATCTACCTTTTTCCATTCGGATTGTCTGGTTACAGCGACTTGCCCATTTCGGGTTCTCACTTACAACAACCAGAGCCCATCCATTTGCCGGGTCGGCCAAGAAATCCATCATTCTTTCTGTTCCCTCCTCATCGTATTGCTCCAAAGGATCTTTGAGAATCATAAGTTTAGGTCGTGTCACAACACTCCTGGCCAATACAATCTTTCGGGATATAAAGTCCGGAATCTTTTTCCCTTCTGGATATAAAATGGTGTTTAGGCCATGGGGCTGCTCTTTTACAAACTCGGTTAAACTCACTTTTTCCAAGGCCCAGTACACGTCTTCTATTGGAATATCTTTATTGCCGAAGGTAATGTTGTCCAACAAAGTCCCTTCAAAAGGGTACTCTTCGGTAAGAGAGTGTCCTAAATAAGATCGGTACTGACTTAATTTTATTCCCTGCAGTGCTACATTGTTGACATAGATTTTACCCGAGTCAGGTTCCAAGATTCCCGCGATCATCCGTAAAAGGGTGGATCTTCCGGAGCCGCTCTTACCTTGAACCAACAATCTAGTGCCAGGGTGGATGGCCAGTGATACATGATCTATAATCTTTTTATCCAAACCTGGGACTTTATAAACGACATCTTCAAGCTCCACTTTTAAGCCTTCACCTTCCTTAAAAGGAGTTTCCCCAGATTGTGGCTCGAGTTTTTTGTCCACAACTTGCCCCATTTTCTCCAAAGATGTCAAGAGGTCATAAAAAGTTTCAAGACCTAAAATCATTTTCTCGACAGAGCTGATCACCAATAAAATAATGATTTCCGCAGCTACAAACTGACCAATGTTCATTTGTTGATCCAAAACCAGCAATCCACCGATCAACAACAATCCGGCAGTCACCAGAACTTTAAAGCCTATCATTTGAATAAACTGAAGTACCAATATTCTAAAATGGCTTTCCCTGGCCTCCAAATATTCTTCTACCAATTTATCGTTCTTTTCCAATGCATGGGATGTTTTGCCAGAAAGTTTAAAACTAACAATGGAGCGGGCAATTTCTTGCACCCAATGAGCAACCCTATACTTGATCTTTGACTCTTCCAAACTGGTATCCAACCCCTTTTGAGCGGTGAACTTGAACACAATGTAAATAAGCAAGAGCAACAACAGCCCGTAGATGATAAAAAATGGGTGATAAAAGGAAAGCAACAATAACCCAAAAACTATTTGCAGCAATGCAGCTGGGAAATCGATAAGTATTTTGGAAAGGGATTTTTGAACTGTAAGGGTATCAAAAAATCGGTTGGCCAACTCCGGCGGATAGTAATACCTGAGCTCACTCATTTTGATTTTTGGAAAACGATATGCAAACTCAAAAGATGACCTGGTAAAAATTTTCTGCTGAAGGTTTTCAATAATACGTATTTGCATTAACTGAAGAACACCGACAAATGCAACTCCCAAAGTAACCAAGACCACGAGAACGATCCAAGAGGTACTCACCCTTGCTCCTTGTATAAGGTTGATAATGGCCTGTATTCCCAATGGAAGGGAAAGATTTACCAAACCAGCAAAAATAGCGTAGTAAAATATTTGAAAGATGTCTTTTTTGTCCAAGGTCAACAGACCCATTAAACGTTGCCACGCGGTTAGTATGTTTTTAGCCATTAGGTTTATGGTTTAATGTTCGGAATATTAAGTCCGTAAAAAATTGGGTTGGTGTAATTTTTTGATTGCAATCGGTAAGTTTTGGAAAGTGCTCTGCCAGAAAATATTGGTGCAGTGTACCTTCCAAGATAGTACTGGCCAAACTCAATGGATAAGGATAACTGCCATCCACTTCCTGAATCATTTTACTGATACGACTCACAATTCTCTTACTGATCGTAAAGTAACCATCCTTGTTTTCTTGATCAACCTCCTTTACCAAGTAGGATTTGGAATACTCATTGATTATCAATCTATTTAGAACCACTTCGTTCACATGTGAAAAGGAACTGTCTTCCTCCACATTTTGTGTTAGCACTTCTATTGCTTTTTTAAGTTTTTTCTCCGGATTGGAAATGCCATTGGTAGCAAAAACCATTCGATACTCCATCCAACCCCAATACCATGAGGCCAAATAGAGCAACAACTTATGCTTGTTCTCAAAATATCGATAAATAGAGCTCTCATTGGATTGAATGCGAACCCCTAACTTTTTAAACGTAAAGCATTCAAATCCGATTTCATCGATAAGCAGTATACTCTGCTCTACTATTTTCTTTCCCAAATCTGAAGATTCAGGGTCCTTTACATAGAGCTTTCCATTCATTTCCAATTTTACGGACTTCATCAAAATATCCATTCCATCCAATTTTTAAAACAGATTCTCGCGAATATAATAGTATTACTATCAATATTTAATACTTTAACTTTCAATTAACGATTTCTTATTTTACTGTACTTTTGATAAAAACGGACAGCAATGGACAAAGACAGATGTGGTTGGTGTGTTGGCGACAGCCTTTATGAATCCTATCATGACACCGAATGGGGCGTTCCCGTAAAGGACGACGAAACCTTGTTCGAATTCCTGATATTGGAGACCTTTCAGGCAGGTTTGAGTTGGATCACGGTATTAAGAAAACGTGAAAATTTTAGAAGGGCTTTTGACCATTTTAACTACGAAAAGATAGCAAACTACGACCAAAACAAGATTGACACCCTCCTGCAAGACCCTGGAATCATAAGAAATAAATTGAAAGTGAACGCTACGGTTTCCAATGCAAGGGCATTTATGGAGGTTCAAAAAGAATTTGGTAGTTTCAGTAGCTATATTTGGGATTTTGTGGATGACAAACCGATAAAAAATGCGTGGAAAAACTACAAGAATGCCCCTGCGACCACCGAATTATCGGACACCATTAGCAAAGATTTGAAAAAACGTGGATTCAAGTTTGTAGGGAGTACTGTGATTTATGCCCACATGCAGGCCACGGGCATGGTGAACGACCACGAAGTAAACTGTTTTAGATACCATGAAGTTTAAATACATCTTCTTTTTAATGCTTGGAATCGCACAAATAACAATTGCGCAAAACAAGTACGAACAAGAATCCAGAATTGACAAAGATGATTTCCCACGTAATTCCTATCTCTTGATCGAAGATTATTTGGAAGATGCCAAACGTGTTCGATTTTATCAAGAGTCGGACAGTACCAAGAAAAGCTACGAAGCCAAGTTTAAAAAAAGGCGATTGCACTACAGTGTCGAGTTCGACCAAGAAGGAAAACTGGAAGATGTAGAATTCAAAATAAAGGAAAGGGACATCCCGAACGATAGTTGGGAAACCATACAGTTTTATCTAGAAAAAAACCATAAAAAGTACAGGGTAAAGAAAATTCAGCAGCAATACCCTACTCGCAAGGGACAGTCCCTTGAGGAGACCTTGCACAATGCCTTCCAAAACTTGATATTGCCCGAAGTAAATTACGAACTGGTCTTTTCTGCCAAAGAAAGTGATGGTTTTCAGGAATACGAGGCGCTATTTGATTCCGAAGGAGAACTAAAACGAATCCGTAAATCTTTTCCACAAAGCTATGACCATGTCCTCTACTAAATGGTTTTTACTCGTTTCGTTTTTATTGTTTATGAGCTCTGCTCTGAGTCAAGAAAACCTGACAGGATATTGGCAGCCGCAATTTGCCGTGAACTATCAAGTTGCAAGGGGTTATTCCCATAATTTTTCCATAGCCAACCGAAACTACATTTTTGATGCTGAAGAATTAACCTTAAAGGCGAGACAATTGGATATTGCTCATTTTTCCAAATGGAATATCAGGGACAATCAAAGTATCGCTTTGGGCGTTCAATATAGATTCCGAAACAACTTTGAGGACAAAGAGAACGAACTTCGACTTACCCAGCAGTACAATATTACCACTAAGCCGTTTGCCATTCGATTTGGACATAGGATCCGGACCGAGCAACGTATCACAAACGCATTGACCACCCACAGGTTCCGGTACCGATTTGCGCTTGATTTTCCTTTGGTTGGTGAAAAATTGGACCCTGGAGAACCTTATTTTGTAGGGAGCTTCGAAAACCTTTTGAGTGTAACCAAACATAACGCCCCGCAATATGATACGCGTTTAGCGGGACAAGTAGGCTGGCAATTGAATGGCAGTATTAAATTTCAGGTGGGTGTGGAGTACCGAATGGAAGACTTTAGCTCGAGTATGCCACAGAACATTTTCCTTTTACTTACGAACGCCCAATTGGCCTTGTAGAATTTTCACAAATTCCTTTCTGGGAATCAGCTCGGCGCCCAAGCTTTCCAAATGATCGGTATGTACTTGACAATCTATAAGCTGATAACCTTTTTCCGCGAGCTCCTTTGCCATTTGTATAAACGCAAATTTTGAGGCATTGGCCCGTAAACTGAACATACTCTCCCCACAAAACACATGGCCAAGGTCTACCCCATACAAACCACCGACCAAATCCCCTTCTTCCCAAACCTCATAGGATTTGGCATACCCTTTTTTATAGAGGTTCATGTAGGCGGTCTTCATTTCGGGAGTGATCCAGGTACCGTCTTGGCCTTTGCGCTCAATTTGGGCACAATAGTCCATCACCTGCTCAAAACAGGTGTTTTGGGTAAGGGTAAAAGAGCCATCACGTATTACCTTACGCATGCTTTTGGACACTTTTACCTTTTGTGGAAAAAGCACCATTCGGGGATCGGGGGTCCACCACAAAATCAAGGAATCGTCATTGAACCATGGGAAAATTCCATTTTTATATGCCAACAACAATCGTTCTGGGGATAGATCGCCACCAACGGCAAGCAGTCCATCTTCACTAGCGTTTTCAACCGGAGGAAACTCCAACCTCTTGTTTAAGAAATGTAAGGGCGTATTTTCCAAGCGCAATTTTTTCTAAAAATACAAATCGGCCCAAAAACAAGAAAATCTGGACCCAAGGTCCAGATTTTCCAGTTGATTTTATTGAACAGCTTTTCGTTTAGAACGGTAAATCATCGTGGTCTTCCTCGTTGAGGTCATCCGCAGGTTCAAAAGCCTCCATCGGTGGAACAGGGGGCATATTGTCCGAACCAGGCTGTTCAGGCTGAAGGTTTTCGATTCTCCATCCCTGGATCGAGTTAAAATATTTCGTTTCTCCTTGAGGGTTAACCCACTCTCTTCCTCTCAGGTTGATGCTGACCTTCACCATTTGCCCAACGCTGTAGTTGTTAAGCAAATCGCATTTGTCCTGCACAAATTCGACCAATATATGTTGTGGATATTGCTCTTCAGTCGTCACGACCATCTCCCTTTTTCTGAAACCATTGTTGCCATACGTTTTGGTCTCATCTATCAATTTGATTCTTCCCTGAACTTCCATGCAATGTTAATTTTTGTTGAAAATTCAAAAGTACATAAAATGAATTCCATGGACAGGCGTTATTTCAACTAACTATCAACATGTTTTCCAATTACCTATCTTTAAAACAGAATTCGACCACCAATGAACTTTAGCACCAAACGGAAAACCTCCAATATCATCCTACTGATATCCGCATTCATCATTGTGAGTCTTATTTTATGGAACACCAATAGTTTTTTTAAAAAATTTAAGGAAGAGGAGCGTTTAAAAATGGAAATATGGGCCACCGCCCAATTGGAGCTCATCCAATCCTCCGTAGATCAAGAACTGGGCAACCTCACCCTAAAAGTGCTTGGAAACAACACCTCTACGCCAATGATCTTGGTGAATGAAGAGGGGTCATATAAAACGCACAACATCCCAGAAGACAAGGTTGCGGATAGTGCTTACATCCAAAAAAAGATAGCTCAATTCAAAAGTGAGAACCAGCCCATAGAAATTATCCAGGAAGATGAATTACTGGAAACACTTTACTACGGCAACTCCGAGGTTTTGAATAAATTAAAGTATTACCCCTTGGCATTGTTGCTGATCATTTTCCTGTTTGGAGCGGTAATCTTCTTTTTCTTCCGGACCAACAAAGCATCGGAACAGAACAAGCTTTGGGCGGGCATGGCCAAGGAAACGGCACATCAAATAGGTACACCTCTTACCTCGCTCCTGGGTTGGAACGAATTATTGAAGTCAGAGGATATCAATCCAGAGGTAACCCAAGAAATTGCAAAGGACATTGACCGATTGGAGACCATCACCGAACGTTTTTCCAAGATTGGTTCCGTGCCCGAATTACGGGAACATGATATTGTTTCCGAAACCAAAAAAGCCTATGATTACCTAAAGCAACGTAGCTCCAAATTGGTACATTTTTCTTTCAGCTCCAATGTGGATGAAGCCAAAGTGCTCATGAATCCACCCTTGTACAACTGGAGCATCGAAAACTTGGTGAAAAACGGCATCGATGCCATGAAGGGCAAGGGAAATATTGCCATCCAAATTGAAAAGAAGGGGCAAAACATCCATATTTTGGTATCGGATACCGGTCATGGCATACCAAAAAGCGATTTCCAGACCATTTTTAATCCAGGGGTGACTTCCAAACAAAGAGGCTGGGGATTAGGCCTTTCATTGGTAAAAAGAATCGTGGAAGAATACCATAAAGGAAAAATTAAAGTATTTTCGTCAAGTAAAGAAGGAACTATCATGCAAATTTCCCTACGCGCACTAGAAAATTAAATTATGGCCAAGGAAAAACAACTTGTAATCCAAGAAGCTGATATTACCAACAACTGCCCCAAATGTTTTAATCAGGAACTTAAGATTACGTTCTATCAAAAACACACTTTTAACGCACTTTACCACAGGACAACCGGTGTTGTTACCAACGAGATAAAATGTAAAAAATGTGACTCGGTAATTTATCCCGTGGATTGGACTCCCGATATTGAGCGCGTTTATGAATACTACAACAAACTGGTCAAACCGGACAGGCCTGCCGTTCGGTTCACCATGCTATTCTTTATTATTTTAATTTTAATGTTGTGCTTGGCAGCAGCGGGAGTATACTTTTATCTAGAAAGTTAAAGGTTGGATTTTATGGCTTCGGCAACTTTTTCAAACTCTTCTGGCGTTAGGCTTTCCTTTTGCTGAAAAGTAGCGTTCGCCATAGTGTTCAATGGAATAAGATGCACATGCACATGCGGCACTTCGAGTCCGATTACCGACATTCCCACACGTTTGCAAGGAACAGCTTTTTCGATGGCAAGACCAACCTTTCTGGAAAACGCCATCAATTTCATATAGGATTCCTCATCAAGGTCCATGATCTTGTCCACTTCTTTCTTCGGCACGCACAAGGTATGGCCTTTGGAGTTAGGGTTGATGTCCAAAAATGCATAGTTGTCATCATCCTCCGCGATTTTATAGGAGGGTATTTCCCCATTTATGATCTTTGTGAAGATACTGGCCATTTTGATTCGGTTTTAAAATAAAAAATCCCGTTGTTCAACGGGATTAAATATAACCAATTTAGCTGCTATTACTCTCGGGTAATCTCTAAAATTTCAAATTTAAGGGTACCGTTCGGGACCTTGATCTCTGCCACGTCACCCACCTTTTTGCCCAACAATCCTTTTCCTATCGGGGATGTCACGGAAATCTTGCCTGTCTTCAGGTCCGCTTCGCTTTCCGCCACCAAGGTGTACTTCATTTCCATTCCGTTGGCCTGGTTTTTAAGTTTTACGGTGGAAAGCACCAATATTTTTGATGTGTCCAGTTGCGATTCATCTATCAAACGGGCATTGGCCAAGGTTTCTTCCATTTTGGAAATCTTCATTTCCAAAAGGCCTTGGGCTTCTTTGGCAGCATCATATTCTGCGTTCTCGGAAAGATCGCCTTTATCCCTTGCTTCGGCAATGGCCTGAGATGCTTTAGGACGTTCCACATCTTTTAAGTGGTTCAATTCGTCCCTCAACTTCTTCAATCCTTCAGGTGTATAGTATGAAACTTTGCTCATATCGTTGATTTTTAATGCAAAGAGGCACTGAAGAAAATCAAAAAAATTTCCCCAATGAACTCTTCTCTACAAATACAAAAAATCCTCAACGATACCTATGACCTGCATGGTATTTTTGCGAGGATTTAACGCAAATATAGGCAAATTTTCATCAACTTTGTTCATGAATCATTTTCAAACATTGACCATGAAGCACTTCTGGGCCATTGTAATTCTGGCACTTATTTTATCCTGCAGCTCGGATACTTCCAACCGAAATCCGTATTTACAGGAAGTACGATTTCGATTTGAATTGAACCTTAACCTCCCATTGTACAATAACCTACAAAATATTGGAAATCCTGTTTATGTGGGCAACAATGGAGTAGGCACAAGAGGTGCTTTTGTTATAAATGCAGGGTCCAGTTTTATGGCATGGGAAGCCAGTTGCCCCAATCATGTTCCCAATGAATGTTCCACCATGACAATTGATGGGCAGAATGCAGTTTGTAGCTGTGAGGGTTATACCTATAATCTATTTACGGGGCAACAATTGGACAGGCCCGATGATGGAAACCGATATTACGATCTTCTATTCTACAGGGCCACACAAAGCGGTAATGTTGTAATTATATCCAATTAATATTTTTTAATGAAGTATAGAAAACTCGGAAGAACGGGAATAAAAGTATCGGAAATCTCATTGGGCACTTGGCAAGTTGGTGGAAAATGGGGTTCCGGTTTTGACGATGGTCTTGCAGAACATATTATCAATGAGGCTATAGATGAGGGTGTAAACTTTATAGATACCGCCGATGTTTACGAAGCTGGAGCAAGTGAAGCAGCTGTAGGCCGAGTAGTAAAATCCAGATCGGAAGAGGTTTTTGTGGCTACGAAATGTGGCAGACAGATCAGTCCACATGTGAATGAAGGGTATACGGTGGAAGTACTGCGAAAATATGTGGAGGACAGCTTAAAAAATACTGGGTTGGATTGTTTGGATTTGATTCAATTGCACTGCCCACCTACCGAAGTTTATTACAGACCCGAAATTTTTGAATTGTTTGACCGATTAAAAGATGAAGGCAAAATAAAGAACCTCGGGGTGAGCGTGGAAAAAGTGGAAGAAGGCTTAAAGGCAATCGAATATCCGAATGTGAACACGGTTCAAATTATATTCAACATGTTTAGGCAACGCCCTTCGGAACTGTTTTTTGAACAGGTACAGAAAAAAGATATTGGTGTAATTGTGCGAGTACCACTGGCCAGTGGATTGCTTACCGGAAAATTTACAAAAGACTCCACTTTTGAAAAAGACGATCATAGATTCTTTAACAGGGAAGGTGCAGCTTTTGATAAGGGCGAGACCTTTAGCGGCGTTCCTTTTGATATAGGTCTGCAAGCCGTGGATGAACTTAAAAAAGTGTTCCCAAACAGAGAAAACCTTGCACCAATAGCGCTTCGTTGGATATTGGATTTCCCAGAAGTCAGTTGCATTATTCCAGGAGCATCCAAAGTAATACATCTAAAAAGTAATCTTGAAGCTGTGGAATTACCATCGCTTACCGAAGAAGAAAAAGCGGCTGTAAAGCAAATTTATGACAAGCATATAAAAAAGCACGTGCACCAACTTTGGTAAAAGATCATAGCGACCCCAAAATTTTATCCATTACCCAACTGGTATGTAGCCCTTTTTTTCCTGTGGATGGATGTTCCCCATTTCCCATTAAGTGGTTTTTGATATTCTCCACATGAAACTCCTGAATATGCTCGGGATGTGGAATTTCAAGCACTTGATGTCCAGATGCACTTTCAAGTTCAATTGGGGCCTCGTCCAAAACCGCAAATCGGATGCTACCCTCGGAACCGAATATCTCAACCTTGTCCGTTCGATGAAAGGTGCCAAAATTCCAATTTCCTGTTCCCGTAGCACCTCCGTTGTGTATCCAATTGGCCGAAACTGAATCAAAAGCAGAATATAGCCCCAGTTGGTTGGCCGCAAAACCTTTCGCCTCAACTATATCGCCTAAAAGAAAGTTGAACAGGTCCAATCCATGACTGGCCAAATCATCAAAATAACCCCCTTTGGCAATGGCTGCATCGGTGCGCCAATTGTATTGTTTGCTCAAATCGATTTCGTTTGGGGCCTTGGTCTTTTGCCAATGTATATGCCTAACCTCGCCTATCCGACCATTATCCAGCCATTGTTTTATTTGCAAAAAGCGGGGCAAAGAACGGCGGTAGTATGCGATAAACAACGGAATTCCCTTTGCTTCAAATGCTTCGAAAATGGCCAAACTGTCAGCATAATTGGGCGCCATTGGCTTTTCCACACAGCAAGGCTTTCCTGCTGCCGCAACCTTTAGTGCATAGAGCTTATGGGTGTCCGGAGGTGTAGCTAGGTAAACGGCATCGATATTGGGGTTGTTGATTACTTCATCAGCATTGGTCACCCATTCTTGTATATGGTGCCTTTTGGCATAATCCTCGGCCTTTTCGGAGTTGCGTCTCATTACCATATCCACACGGAACCCAGAAGTGTTCTTGTATGCGGGCACGCTCTTTTTTTCAGCTACGCTGCCACAACCGATCACACCCCACCGGAGGGGTAGCTCTTCAGAAAAATGAAAACGGGATTCTGCCATTGCGTTAAATGTACAGAATCCCGTTAAAAGTTATAGGACTTAAAACACGGTTCCCTATGCAAAACCCTTCTGGATTTTCCTCGAACTGATGCTTTTCCCTTTAAAAATTAATTGTTGCTCCTAACAAGAAGTTGATTCCTGCTTGAGGATAATATCCAGTACCTTCAATAGTTGTGATGGTTCCAGGATTGGAGTAGTCATCATCAAAAGTGTAGAAATATCCGTTGGAAACAATGTCGGCGTCAAAAATGTTGTTCACCAAACCAGATAGTACAATACTTTTTACAAATGAATTGGTGTTGATGGTATACTGCACATTGAAATCCGTTTGTGTGTAACTGTCCAAAACGGAAGTCTCGGAATCGATGTTGCCCATATATTGCTTGCCAACAAACTTTGACAACAATGAGACTTGAAAGTTCTCCTTGGGCATATAAGAAATAACATTGCCAGCAATTAGTTGCGGTGAATAAGCAATATGTGTATTCCCCAAATTTTGAAGTTCTCCATCACGCTCAAAAAAGAAATCAATGTTTCTGTTATCACTCAAGGCAATGTTAGGCCTCCATTGGAACGAATTGGATATGTTCAAATTAGCCTCGATTTCGAGACCCAAGCGATAACTGTCGCCCACATTGGACCTTAACGGAGCACCAACATCGTTTAATTCCCCTGTCAGCACCAATTGATCTTTATAACGCATGTAGTACACGTTGGTGTTCAATTGAAAACTTGGTGAAACATATCTCCAACCCAGCTCAAAATCGTTGAGTTTTTCCGGTTTTGGACTTCCACTCTCATAATCGTTGCGATTAGGCTCGCGATTGGCCCTTGCATAAGAGAAATAGAAATTGTTGTTACGGTTCAAATCAAAGGTGATTCCGGCCTTTGGATTAAAAAAGTTGAACGAATCATCTACCAATCCTGTATCATCACCATTGGCCTGGTAAGTAACCCCACGATATTGGACATCCCCGAACAAAGACCATTGATCTGTTAACTTAAAGTTGGCCTTGGTATACACGTTGAAATCCGTTTTGGTGGAAGTATCATCGTAATACCTGTCCCTGATTTCGCTATTGCCGGCATACTCGGCCCAAATAATTTCACCAAAATGATCTCCCTTATACTCGTTATAACCGCCTCCCAAAATCAGTTCCAGATTGTCACTGTTGTAGGTTGCTGAAAAAATGGTTCCGTAAAAATCATTGTCCAACCATCGGCGACGTATCAAATCTGTGGTTTCCACCAACTCACCGTTTACCGTAATCGGTTCCAAACCATAGGTGGCAAAATCATCGTCCTCCCTATATTGCTCAAAAAAGCCTCTACCTCGGGTGTAGTGCACCGCCAAATGGGTGTCCCAAGCAGGGTTCCAAGTTTCGTACCAATGCAGTTGAAAATGGTCTTGCTTGTAGTTGTCTACTTCATTGTCGTAAAATTGTGTATTACCGTTATCATCGGTGTACGCCCCTGCCGAATTATAGGTACGATCGTTTTCCAACTGATCTGCTGTTATACCGTTCCACGCTTGATAGGTGATCTCGTGCCCTCCAAAAAGCAAAGCTTTAACCAAAGTGTTGTCATCATTATAAACACCTTGAAGAAAATAGCCGTCCAATTCTGAAGATGCCCTGTCCACATAACCATCGGAAGTTACCCGCGACAATCGCCCGGAAAACTCAAAGTGGTCGTTCAACAAACCTGTACTGAACTTTATATTGTTCCGTAACGTATTAAAACTGCCCACAGAAGACGAAATTGTGGCATAAGCCTCTTCTGAAAAGGCATCCGTTAGCATGTTTAAGCTTGCCCCGAAGGCTCCTGCCCCATTTGTGGAAGTCCCTACACCACGCTGTAACTGCAAACTTTGTGTAGAGGAGGCAAAATCGGGCATGTTCACCCAAAAGGTTCCCTGCGATTCGGCATCGTTGTAAGGCACACCATTGATGGTCACATTTACCCTTGTGGCATCGCTTCCACGAACCCTAATACTTGTGTAGCCCACTCCTGCACCGGCATCGGAAGTAGTCACTACAGCTGGCATAAAGTTCATCAAGATAGGTATGTCCTGACCTAGGTTCCGTGGTGCCAGCTCTACCTTGTCCAAATCGGAAAAAGTGATCGGAAAATCCTTGGTTACCCTAACGGCTTGTACCAATACTTCATCAAGTACCACTTTTTGGCCTTCAAGACTGTCAATGGGTTCTTCTTGTGCGCTGGCAGTCAATGCCACGCCAATAAAGGCCATTGTTGTGCATAAGTTTTTAATGTAATTACGATGGTTGTTTTGCGTCGGTCGCAATGAGCCCGAAAAGGCTCTTTTTTGAATAATTGAATAGAGTTTCATCCGTAAAAAGGTTACGAATAAAAGGGGTCATTATTCTTTGTTAGTAATTGATTGTTGTTTCTAAAAGAAACATAGAAATTCCAAGATGCGGCTTGCGCATTCCCTTGGCAGCATTACCCGCCCAGGTTCATTGGGTATAATCTCAGCCTTTTTGGTAAAAAGCACCCCTTTGAGATGCGACAAATGTAAGGTGCGCTAATTGATTTTCATAAAAAAATCAGCTAAAAAAAGAGAGGCTGCCAAAGCAGCCTCTCATTATTGCCAATAAATGGTCACAAGGAAAAAAGACCATGGTACAGATTGGCAGAAATGGATAATACGTGGTTAGTGTTTACATAGCATTATCCTGATTTTTTATATTCTTGTTCCTGTTTCTGTTTCTGTTTCTGTTTCTCAAGTATGATATTAAAATATAAAGTGCCAACACCAGCGATAACAGATTGAAAAACAGGACTATTTTATAAAACATATTTATGCTGTTGCCTATAGTTTTCGGACCTTACGAAAAGAAAGCCGTACAAAATGCACGGCCTCTTACCAAATCAACCAACCTAGTTGAGACAACCCGCAAGGATCATCAAAATTTAATCATGTCATCGAAAACAATTTCGAATATACTTGTAAGACACACTTTTTATTAACAGGTCACATTTGGCAATAAAAAAACCCACTTATGAAAGTGGGTTCAATTTATTGTTTCTTGGTTTTTAAGCTTGATGCGTTGGTTTTAAAAGGTCGTTAACCGTTTTTACCGGGTTAAAGGTGACCAAGGGCACTTCCACAAAAATGGTATTCCAAAAAGCCATGGCACCGTTCCACAAACCTGGTAGCTCCAATGCTTTCAGTTCCTTTCCTTCTTTGGTTTTCCCGGTGATGAAACCTTGCTTTGGATCTACATAATCCAAAAGATTGAACTTTTCCCCTTTGTGGTTTCGAACGCCACATACCAAGTCTACTGGATTGAAATGTGTCGCATTTTGCATAATTGCAGCTTGTTCCTTATCATCCATATCAATCTGGGCGGACTCAATTATTTGAAGGGAAATGTTGCCATCGGCATCTTTGATCCAAAAAGGACCTCCTCCAGGCTCTCCTTCGTTCTTTACCATTCCACAAATGCGAATCGGCCGATCAATGCTGTCCTTCAAAACCGATTTTTGCTCATCTACACTTAAACCATCATAATTATTGGGCATGCGCACATTGAGGTCTTTTTCTAAAAATGCCTTTATCTCATCAGCCTTTTCTATAGACACATCGCCCTCTAAAAGCTTGGCATATGCAAAGGCTTTATCCTGGACTTTTTTAAGAACGCCCGCCAACATTTTTTTACTGTTGGACACGGTCTCCAAATTTTTATCGATCACCACATTGTCTATATTCTTGATGAAGATGATATCAGCATCCTGATCGTTCAGGTTTTCAATCAGTGCCCCATGTCCCCCGGGACGGAACAAAATGGAACCATCGCTGTTTTTGAAGGGCTTGTTGTCCATATCCACCGCAATGGTATCGGTGGAAGGTTTTTGATTGGAGTAAGATATGTCGAACTTGGTATCTGTTTTCTTCGATACTTTTGGACCTACCAATGCTTCTTCTTTGGCAAACATCTCATCGTGCTGTTCCGATACGGTAAAATGAAGATTGGCTTTACCCTTTGTTTTGGCATAGAGAGCTGCTTCTTTTAAATGTTCCTCGAACGGGGTTGCCGTACCTGTATCATATTTATGGAATGGCAAAAGGCCTTTGGGATAAAATCCGTAGTTAAGACCGCTCTCCATCAACATTTCCTTTACAAAAAGATAGGCTTCTTCATCCTTGCTGGAGGCTTTGCCCTCTATTCTGGACATGATCAAATCATAAAAGGGAAAATCGGAAAGATTTTCAGTAAACTTTTTCGCATCGGTATCACCCGTGCGTTCTAGGTATTCGGATAGTTTTTCTTTTGATGGGTCATAGCTGTCCAGGAAATTGAACATCGCCTTGAACATCCTGGATGCCGCTCCTGAAGCGGGTACAAACTTTAATAAATCAAGGTTTCCCCTGTGGTCTTCAAAATATTGGAGAAGATCCAGCTGCTCCTTTTCCGAGAACCGAAGTATCCCGTTGCCAACCACTGCGGCCTGCGAGAGGGTCACAAAAGGGATACCTTCTTTGAATGTTTGTATTTGATTTTCTACTTTTTCTTTTGAAATTCCTTTGGAATCCAGTTGTTCCAAGTCTTTAGGACTTAATTCGATCATGTTTTTGGAGAAGTTTATCTATGTGTTCTATTGCTGTGGAAAGCCTTGACGCTTTATCCCCCCTTAAATTAATGAATTTCCTGTTATTTTTCTCCAATGCATCCTTGAAATGCGCAAACATTCGTTCTCTTTCGTCCGGTTTGTCGCGTAAATCGTCCGCGACCCAAGGCGTATCAATGTACGTTAAGAAGTATAGGTCGTAGGTGTTTTGTAGGGCATATTTTTCTATAAGCGGATCACAGGTACTGTCATAATATGCTTCGGAGTACACCTTGGTCTCCAAAAGATCGGTATCACAGATAAGCACTTTATTGGCTTTTTTTGCCAATTGGTTCTCCAACCGCATTTGTCCATAAGCAATGGGCAACAAATCGTGTGGCTCGCAGGTTTTTTGCTCCCTATCCCATTTATCCTGAAGATATTCACGGGCATATTCGGGCACCCATTCGGTCCGGTAATGTTCCGCCAATTGTTTGGACAATGTTGTCTTGCCCGTTGATTCCGGTCCAAAAAGGACGACTTTTATGAGGTTTGTGGGCTGTTGGCCAAGTTTTTCTTCCATGCTAGATATCCCTGTATAGCTAGAACAGTAAAAATGAGGTATTGTAAAGAGAACATTCCCCATCCCCTATAGGCATACAAAGGTACGGTTATTAAATCACCCAAAATCCAAAGCGTCCAGTTTTCCAATTTTTTATTGGCCATATACCACATCGCGGTAAAGAAAACGCCCGAGGTAAAAATATCCACATAATTGGTAGGACCGATTTCTGCACCAAATGCTTTGTACACTCCGTAGGTAACCAACATCGTAAGCAGAAAAAAGCCCAAGCCCACCCATTTTTCCTTGGTACTGGTTCTCGAAACATGGACTATATGCTCCCTATTGTCTTTTCTTCTAGCCCAATTCCACCATCCGTAAATACTCATGATGGAATAGTAGAAGTTCATCATCATATCGCCGTAAAGGCGGTCTACAAGAAATATATAGGTGGTTATCACCGTAGCGACCAAACCTGTTGGATATACTAAAATATCTTCCCTTTTGGCGTAGACCACACTGGCTATCCCGAAGAAAAAAGCCGTGGCCTCAAGAATGATCAGGGATAGTTCCCGGTCTTCGTAGGGACCGAGGAAAAAATCAAAAATGGGGTTCATATTCGCTTCGGTCGGATTTTACCACTTTCATGGTGAGTACCACATGGTCCAAATTCTCAAAACTTTCTTTGATCTCGGAATTGAGCAATTCCATCACCTTATCATAATCACCAAAAACCTGCGTGCTCAAGGGGTTTTCCAAAATGGCAAGTCCAGAATCGCGCAACTTTTTGATAAAGTCAATGATTGGCGCTTCAAAATCGTCCTGAAGGGGAGACAAAGTAAGTTCAACGGATATTTTCATGGTCAGTTATAATTTCAGGGTAAAACTACGAAAAGGAATCATCATCCTCCCATCATTTTTAAGGCATACACACAAGTAAATCCTTCAAACTCCATGAATTGAACTTCGTAATGCGATTTTTTTCCTTGATACATGATTTCTGCCACTGTTCGCGTATCCTCGAAAGAGAAATCGATAACATTGATATGCCTTAGAAAACTCAACCCTCGTTGTGCATAAATCTTGTACAGGGACTCCTTGGCTCCCCAAACAATGGTCAATTTTCGCATCAAGGCCTCGGTATTGGCCAGGGTTTTGTATTCTTGAATCGGCGTAAATTTGTGGGCGATCCTAAGAATTTTATCTCGCTGCATCTCAATATCGATGCCTACCTCATCGGTTTCGCTTATAATTATGCCCGTAAAGTTGTGCGAATGTGTAATGGAAATATATTTCCCATCTTTAAGGTGCGGTTTTCCAAAGTCATCATAATACAGGTCGTGATCTACATAACCCGCCTCCGCCATAAGATGACGGATACTTAAAAAAGCCCTTCGGTGTGCTTCCGATTTCATCCCGTCCATACGGTTTTGGCAGTGCTCCGTAAGCTCCACATCCTTAGCAAGTTCAATCTCTGGCTCAGTCACCTTCCAGATATAAACGGAAGTGGTCGGGGAAACTGTTATTGTTTTGTAAACGGGCATCAACAAAAGTTAAGTGAATTCGTATCTTTGTGCACTGTTTAAGCGAAGCTACAAAAGTAAATTTATAAAAAGTATGAGCACAAAGACAATTCCGTATGTTCCTTACAAGGTTAAGGATATCTCACTTGCAGATTGGGGAAGGAAAGAAATTGAGCTTGCCGAGGCTGAAATGCCAGGGCTTATGGCCTTACGTGAAGAATACGGTAGCCAACAACCTTTAAAAGGTGCCAGGATTGCCGGTTGTCTTCACATGACCATTCAAACTGCAGTCTTGATCGAGACGTTGGTAGCCCTTGGAGCCGAAGTAACTTGGAGCTCCTGTAATATCTTTTCCACTCAAGACCATGCCGCAGCCGCAATCGCAGCAGCTGGTATCCCAGTCTACGCATGGAAAGGCATGAACGAGGAGGAATTTGATTGGTGTATTGAGCAAACCTTGTTCTTTGGAGAGGACAGAAAGCCATTGAACATGATCTTGGACGATGGAGGTGACCTTACCAATATGGTTTTGGACCAGTACCCAGAATTGGCAACGGGCATTAAAGGACTTTCCGAGGAAACCACTACGGGAGTACACCGCTTGTACGAAAGAATGAAGAAAGGAACATTGCCCATGCCGGCCATTAACGTGAACGATTCCGTGACCAAATCCAAGTTTGACAACAAATATGGATGTCGTGAAAGTGCCGTGGATGCCATTCGAAGGGCAACCGACACTATGTTGGCAGGTAAGCGTGTGGTGGTTGCAGGTTATGGGGATGTTGGAAAAGGTACCGCAGCATCATTCCGTGGAGCAGGGGCCATTGTTACCGTTACGGAAATTGATCCTATTTGTGCCCTACAAGCCTGTATGGACGGTTTTGAAGTTAAAAAGCTGGAAACCGTGATATCCAATGCGGATATCGTAATCACTTCAACAGGGAATAAGGACATTATCCGTGAAGAACATTTCCGAGCCTTGAAGGACAAAGCCATTGTTTGTAACATCGGTCATTTTGATAATGAAATAGATATGGCTTGGTTGAACGGGAATTATGGCGACACCAAAGACGAAATTAAGCCACAAGTTGATAAATATACCATTGATGGCAAAGACGTAGTGATCTTGGCAGAAGGTAGATTGGTAAACCTTGGTTGTGCTACAGGACACCCAAGTTTTGTAATGAGCAACTCCTTCACCAACCAGACCTTGGCCCAAATAGAGCTTTGGAACCACAACGAAAAATATGCCAATGAGGTGTATATGTTGCCCAAACATTTGGATGAAAAAGTAGCCAAATTGCACTTGTCGCGTTTAGGTGCGGAGTTGACCGAACTTAAGCAAGAGCAAGCAGACTATATCGGTGTTAATGTAGAAGGTCCCTTTAAACCTGAATACTATCGATACTAAGCACAAAGGCTTTATAAAACAAAAAACCCATGGTCAAAACCATGGGTTTTTTTATTGGACATTAGTTGTATTAGTCGGCCAATAAGGTCTCGCCATAGAAGCAAGTCTTGCTTTCTTCCAACAAAGCCAATCCTTCTTCCCTTGTACTCATTGGGTCTATTTTTACTTCTTCACCGTTTGGCATGTAAACAATGTAGAACCCTTCTTCAAAAGAGGATAGCTTTATAATTTCTCCATTAGGGCGAACTGCATTCCAGGATTTTTCATCTGGTTTGTATACCAAATCAATCTTCTTACCTTTTTTAGGTCCTTCTACTACAGTTACCTGCATTCTGTTCTTGGTAGCAATCATCTCAAAAGTATTGCCATCATGTTCCACCATTTGCGTTTCAGACTCACCATCCTTCATGGCAATTGGGTTAGATCCAGACCAGAACTCAATTACGTTGAAGATAATGGTGTCTCCCAAGAAAAATAATCCATAAACAGGAACAATGTTAAGCCCCCAAAAAATAAGGTTGTCCAAAAATCTGCTATTCGTAAGCCCTTGGTTCCAATCCTTCAAGCTATTGAACGCGCTAAAAGATCCCAAACAGCTTGAAAACAGGATAGAACAAGCCAACAACGAAGAAATAATGATTTTTTTCATGATAAAAGATTTATAGTTAGTGTTTTTAAAGCTACGAAAAAATCCGGTTGCAACTATTTTCATACTTTTTCCGCTTTGATCACTACCTTTATTCCCGCTTGAATCCGAATAGACATGAAAAACTGGTACGAAATACAAAATATAGAAACGGTTGACTCCCCATCAATTGCTTTATATAAGGAACATTTATCCTTTAATATCCAAAAGATGATTTCCTTGGTAGATGGCCAAACCAAACGCCTGATGCCCCACATCAAAACGAACAAAATGCCCAAGGTAATGGAGCTGTTATTGGCTTTGGGCATCTCAAATTTTAAGGCCTCCACCATTGCTGAAGCAGAGATTGCCGCAGAAGTTGGGGCCAAATCCGTTTTGATCGCCCACCAATTGGTCGGTCCAAAAGTAGAACGTTTCCTCGCTCTTGTGAAGCACTATCCCAGAACCCAATTTTCAACTATTTTGGACAATGTAGACAGTGCTGAACTT
This sequence comes from [Muricauda] lutisoli (nom. illeg.), assembly GCF_017313105.1. Classification (GTDB taxonomy): domain Bacteria; phylum Bacteroidota; class Bacteroidia; order Flavobacteriales; family Flavobacteriaceae; genus Flagellimonas; species Flagellimonas lutisoli. The sequence goes on from NZ_JAFLND010000002.1 coordinate 327,728, forward strand.
TTAAATCAAAAAGCAGCGGAACTGGGACTTACCGTTGACGTTTATATTGATATAAACAACGGGATGAACCGTTCGGGCATTGAAATAGGCCCTGGGCTCGACGAATTAGTGGCGTATTTAAAAATATGCAAGTCTTTGCATTTTAAAGGGTTACATGCTTATGACGGACATTTAAGAGATAAAGATTTTACAACGAGGCAAGAAAAGATAGAAAAAGGGGTGAAAGATGTTGAAACCTATTTTGCGGCGCTAAGAGTGGATTATCCTGCGGTGGAATTGATATGTGGAGGAACACCTTCCTTTACTTCGCATGCTTTACAAGAAAAAAGGATTACCAGCCCGGGCACCTGTGTACTTTGGGATTGGGGTTATGGAGAAAAGTTAACGGAGCAGGACTTTAAGCACGCCGCCCTTTTGGTTACCCGAATTATTTCGAAACCTACGGAAGGAATCATTACCGTTGATTTAGGACATAAATCGGTAGCAGCGGAAAACCCGATTGACAAAAGGGTCAAATTCTTGAACCTTGAAGGCTACGAACTGGTTTCGCAAAGTGAAGAACATGGGGTCATCAAAATAAAAGAATGGGGCAAATGCAAGGTTGGAGATGTCCTATATGGCATTCCGTATCACATTTGTCCCACTATAAACCTTCACGATGAAGTTTCGGTAATCGAGAACGGTAAGAAAGTAGATACTTGGGAGATTACCGCCCGAAAACGAAAGCTTACATTCTAGACCAAGTCCTAGAAAACTATCATCACTCCTCCCAATACCCACATTTATTTATGAAACCATTAAAAATGATTGCAAACAAAAGAGGCCCCGCAATGCGGGGCCTCTTTTAACTATTATCGTTACTTATTAAGCTTCGAAAGGTTCGATGGAAACATAGGATTTACCACCAACTTTCTTTTCAAACTTAACAATACCATCTACCTTGGCGTGCAAGGTATGGTCTTTTCCTGCGTATACATTGTCGCCAGGATTGTGCTTGGTACCACGTTGTCTTACAATAATGTTACCAGCAGTTGCTGCCTGACCACCAAAAATCTTAACACCTAAGCGTTTCGATTCTGATTCTCTACCGTTTTTTGAACTACCTACACCTTTCTTGTGAGCCATGATATATAAATTTTAGTTCTTTTCTTATTTGCTTAACGCTTCGATCAACTCGGCTTTCTTCATGGAAGAATAACCGGTAATTTCTTTGGCCTTTGCCATTTCCTTCAACTCGGCAACCGTTTTGGAACTCAAATCCTCAGTTGCTTTTGGAGCTTCTTTTTTAGGAGTTGCCGCTTTTTTCTCTGCTTTTTTAGGTTCTGCAGCAGGCTTATCCTCAGCTTTAGCTTTTGCAGGAGCCGCTTTCTTGGCACCTTTTGCTACAATACCTTCAACAACAATCTCGGTCAAATATTGTCTGTGACCATTTTTCTTACGGTAACCTTTACGTCTTTTCTTTTTAAAGACGATTACCTTATCTCCTTTAAGGTGTTTTACTACTTTGGCTTCAACAGCCGCACCTTCTATGACCGGGGCGCCAATGGTTACGTTACCACCGTCTTCCAAAAGAAGAACTTTGTCGAAAGTAACTTTCTTACCTTCATCTTCCTGCAAACGGTGAACGTACACTTTTTGGTCTTTTGCAACTTTAAATTGCTGCCCTGCCATCTCTACAATTGCGTACATAATGCGTTAATTAGATTAAAATTACTGCGCTTTATCAAAATTAGCGGGTGCAAATATACTGCTAAATCCTTAATCTACAAGTATTCCTCCTCGATTTAACCCATTATTTTTTTAGAGTTGTTGCTCGTTTTAAAAAGTTGCATAAAGGATAGGGTCAAAACCAAGGTGGTTGCAAACCCCATAATGGCCACAGTAAAAAAGACAATGCCCTGGAAGTTTTTATAATCACTCGACCATGCGCTGGAAAGTTTATCTAAAAAAGTGGTGTCCAATTCTGTCGCGTAAAAGGCAAAGAAAATGGTGAACAGCAATGTAGCGACAAAGCCAGTAGTGATACCTGCCGTAAACCCCTTTCCATAATTAAAGTCCTTTCCTTGTTTTATCTTGGTATACTTAATGGTCTCGTATATCCCAAACCCGGTAATTACACCATTAAATAAGCTGTAGAACACATTGGTATGTTTTCCCATCAAGGCCAAAATCAAAAAATACGCTATCAGTACAGCACTGGTGACTATACCGAAACGGATAGGAAGGGTTAAATTTTTCATATTCTCTTTTTTTTGGTTTCATTGTATAATTTACTGAATGTTTGTGAATTATCCCATACTTTAATTCTAAAGACTTTTTTAAAATTTACATCTCGTAGGAAAATATTCTATATTTAGCGTAACATCAATCGTTAAATCGATACCAACCTCTTAGCAACATCAATTTTTAAATACTGACTATTAACATGAAAAAACATTTGTTTTCTGCATTTGCAATGCTCTTCGGAATAACGCTGCTTTCGGCACAGGAGGTAGTTTATGAAGAGTATGATCTGGACAATGGGCTGCACGTGATCCTACACCAGGACAACTCGGCCCCAGTAGTAACCACTTCGGTAATGTACCATGTGGGATCTAAGGACGAAGACCCTGAGAAAACGGGTTTTGCCCACTTTTTTGAACATTTACTGTTCGAGGGGACCAAAAACATTGAGCGTGGTGAGTGGGACCAAATTGTAGCTTCCAACGGAGGAAGGCACAATGCCAATACCTTTTTGGACCGCACGTATTATTATGAGGTATTCCCATCCAATAGCTTGGAAGTTGGACTTTGGTTGGAATCCGAACGTTTGATGCACCCCATAATCGGACAAGTAGGGGTGGACACCCAAAAAGAGGTGGTGCAAGAGGAAAAGAGACTTCGGGTAGATAACTCTCCCTACGGTGCCTTTTTTAATGAGATCCTGAAAAATCTATATACCAACCACCCATATCGCTGGGGGGTTATCGGATCTTTTGATCATTTGGCCAGTGCCACTTTGGACGATTTTAAAAAATTCAACCAAACGTTTTACGTGCCCAACAACGCTGTTCTGGTGGTAGCGGGAGACTTTGAAACCGATGAAACCAAGAAAATGATCGAGGATTATTTTGGGCCGATCCCAAGAGGTGCCGAAATAAAAAGACCCAATGTGGAGGAAGAGCCGATCACCAAAACCAAGTTTGCGAAATATTACGATCCCAACATCCAAATTCCTGCAATCCTGTTGGCATACAGAACGCCTGGGCAAGGCCAGCGAGATGCTTATGTCATCAATATGATTTCCACCTATTTGAGCAGTGGTGAAAGCTCCAAACTTTACAAAAAATTGGTGGACGAGAAAAAAATGGCCCTGCAGATACTTTCTGTGCCCATCGATGCTGAAGATTACAGCTCTTACATTGTTGGGGGGCTCCCCGTTGGTGACAATTCCATTCAGGACATCAAAAAAGAGATTGACGAAGAAATTTTGAAGCTTCAAATGGAACTGATTTCCGAAAAAGATTACCAAAAGCTTCAAAACAAATTCGAAAACCAATTTGTGAACGCCAATAGCAGTGTGGAGGGTATCGCCAATTCTTTGGCTGAAAACTATATGCTAAAGGATGATACTGACCTCATAAATTCAGAAATAGACATTTACCGTTCCATTACCCGTGAAGAAATCATGGAAGTGGCCAAAAAATATTTGAAGGTGAACCAACGTATCGAATTGGAGTATTTACCAGAACAAAAAGACGCTAATTAAGATGAAAAAGTATTTAATTTTAGCAGCGCTGTCTTTATTTATGACAGCCACATTTGCACAAATAGACCGGAGTACACCGCCAGAACCAGGACCGGCTCCCAAAATCAACTTAAAAGAGCCCGCCCGTTTTGAACTTAAAAACGGTTTGAAAGTACTCGTGGTGGAAAACCACAAATTGCCAAGGGTCCGTATTCAGCTTTCCATTGACAACCCACCTATTTTGGAGGGCGACAAAGCCGGGGTATCCGCCCTTACCGGAAGTATGTTGGGCAAAGGGTCCAAAAACATTCCAAAGGATGAATTTTACGAGGAAGTAGATTTTCTGGGTGCCAACATCTACATTGGGGAACAAAGTGCTTTTGCCAGTTCTCTGTCCAAATATTTCCCTAGAATTTTAGAGTTAATGGCCGATGCCGCACTTAACCCTGACTTTCTGCAAGAAGAATTTGAAAAGGAAAAAGAAAAGCTGATCACAGGAATCAAATCCGAAGAGAAAGACGTTTCCGCCATTGCCAATAGAGTTCAGGCAGCCCTGGCCTACGGTAAAAACCACCCTTATGGCGAATTTATGACCGAGGAAACCGTAAACAATGTTTCCCTGGTTGATGTAGAGCAGTTCTACCGCTCTTATTTTGTACCTGCCAATGCTTATTTGGTGGTAATCGGTGATGTTGATTTTGAAACTGTGAAAGAGTTGGTCACCGAAGCCTTTACGCCATGGTCCAAGGCAGTGCCTCCATCTCTTTCCTACTCCGACCCGAAAGATGTACAGTATACTCAAATCAACTTTGTTGATGTGCCAAACGCTGTGCAATCGGAAGTTGCCGTGGAAAACATAACCAACTTAAAAATGAAGGATGAGGACTACCTGGATGCTCTTTTGGCCAACAGAATCCTAGGCGGTGGCGGACAGGCTCGCTTATTTCAAAATTTAAGAGAAGATAAAGGATATACCTATGGGTCTTATTCCGGAATCAGGGCGAACAAATACAGCCCCATGCGATTTAACGCTTATGCACAGGTAAGAAACGCTGTTACCGATAGCTCTGTGGTGGAAATTTTGAAAGAAATACAAAAAATCACTTCCGAGCCGGTTTCCGATGAAGAATTGGCAAACGCCAAGGCAAAATACGCAGGAAGCTTTGTAATGGCTCTGGAAAAACCCGAAACAGTGGCAAATTATGCCTTAAACATAGAAACGGAAGGCCTTCCAAAAGATTTTTATGAAACGTATTTGGAGCGATTGGATGCCATAACCAAAGAAGACGTACAAAAGGCCGCCGAAAAACACTTTTCCACTACCAATGCCCGTGTGGTGGTAACAGGAAAAGGTAGTGACGTTTTGGAAAACTTGGAAAAGGTCAGTTTCAATGGAAAAGATGTTCCTGTACTTTACTATGACAAGTATGCGAACAAAACGGAAAAACCCGATTATAATGCTGCCGTACCCGAAGGTGTAGACGCAACATCCGTATTGGAAAAGTATATTGAGGCCATTGGAGGCAAATCGAAACTTGAAGGTGTGGATTCTTATTCCATGATGGCCGAAGCTGAAATGCAGGGCATGAAGTTAGAGCTTGAAATGAAGAAAACGTCTCAAGATCAGTTTATGCAAGACGTAAAAGTAATGGGCAACTCCATGCAAAAACAAGTACTGGATGGCGACTCGGGCTATATGGTAGTTCAAGGCCAGCGCAAGGATCTTTCTCCTGAAGAGATTGCAAAAATCAAGGAAGAATCTGCCGCTTTCCCGGAACTCAACTACTTGGCCGCAGGAGATATTGCACTTGAAGGCATTGAGCCTGTGGGTGATAAAAAAGCCTATAAGTTGAAAATAAGTGATAGCAAAACCGCATTCTACGATGTGGAAACCGGACTCAAGGTACAGGAAATAAACACCCAAGAAGTTCAAGGCCAACAAATGACCAGCACTTTGGGGTATGGTGACTATCAAGAAGTATCCGGAATTAAATTTCCTTTCAAGTTAATGCAGACCATGGGACCTCAGAACATGGAGTTTATTGTAAAAGAAATCAAGGTTAACGAAGGAGTTGAAGCCTCTGATTTTAAATAATACCATTCTTTTTAAAGCAAAAAAGGCGCTCTAAACGAGCGCCTTTTTTATTGTTCTCGAAATTACTAAAAACTGTATTGTATAAATGCCGATAGATTTCTTCCTGGATCGTTAATGGGCACTCTACCATAATCCGCTTGGTTCACAAAAGAAAAATTCAAGTGGTTGTTGTAGGTCACATCAAAAATATTGGATGCCGCAACACCAAGCGTCAAATGTTCAAAGGGCTTTGCTCCAAAACGCAAATCCATTACCCCATAGCCATCCGTTGTTTGTTCCCCAAAAGAAAGCGCAATATCCGATTGTTCAGAGGTAATGGTGTAGGTAGCTCTGGCCCATATTTTCTCTTTTTCAAAACTGAGGTTAAAACGCGTTACCAAAGGAGGGGTCAAAGGAAGGGATTCATCTAAATCCTGATTTTTTGCATACACATAGGACAACTCTGTTTTAAAGGCAAAATCTTCCAAAAAGGCCAATTCCCCGAATACTTCAAAACCAGTTTTGTAGGCTTCATTTAGGTTTGTGAACCTTTTTACATCGGTAGGTTCGGCCATGGGCATGTACTTTTTATCCAATGACGGATCTATCACGGCAACAATGTAATTGTCGTAAATGGAATAATAAATCGATGCTCCATAATCCAGTCCGTTGATTGCATAGCCATCAAAATCCACGTTTGCCTTTACCCCCAACTCAAATTGATTGTTCACTTCGGCATCCAAATAAGGGTTGCCCACATATTCGTAGGGGTCCTGACCCACTGTAAAATGGTTAATGAATCTTTCTATCATGTTGGCAGATCGCACACCTCTACCATAAGCCAATTCAAACAAAAGATTGGATGAAGCCATATATTTTATGGATGCCGTTGTACTAAAATTGTGCTCTGTACGATTATCCAAATCGGGATATTCGGCCACAAAATCATCGGCTGGCGCATCAATTTTTGAATGTACCAGATCGTACCTTGCACCCACGTTCAACAAAAACTTTTGCGATAAGGGGTATTTACCCTCCACAAATGCTCCATAATCATCAATTTGGGAATCTTGCCATACCTCATCCACAAATTCCATTGGGGCAGGCAATAGATCACCGTTCATGTTTCTTTTTACCAGACGTGTTCTATTTCCCGTTCTTCCCACCAAAAATGCATCAATCCCAGTATAGAGTTTTAAATCTTCAATAGGTCTCCACTCGAGTTCGACCCTACCACCAACAGTAAGGGCATCAACTTCTGATACCGCCTCTGTCATCATAAAAGACGGTCTTAGTTCATTCGTCATTACATGGTCTACCTTGGAACGATAAACCTTTGCGCTCAAGGTTTTTAATCCATCAGAAATATTATCCAGCTTATAATCGACAGAAAGTACGTTACTGTTATCTTCCTCTGTATCCATGGGCAAACCAGCATGCAGTACATCACGACCAAAAGATTGCCTAAACCCTATCTGGATTCTTTGGTTATCTGTTGGATCATATCCTAACCGAACCCCATAATCGGTGCTTTTAAACGATGACGGTACCTCGTTTCCATCACCATCTTCGTAGTTGCCAAAATCCCGGAATCCGAAATTGAGATTGGCATCAAAATCTTCACCAACATATGTAAGGTTGGCAAAACTGGTAATGGCATTACCGTTGTTCTCACCGCCAAAGTTGACTTTGCCATGATACCCCTTTTCTTGTTTCTCCACTTCTTGGGTCACCAAATTCACAATGCCACCAAAGGTGGGCCCATATCTAAAGGTATATGGCCCTTTAACTACTTCTACCCGTTCTATCTCCTCGGGGGTCACATGGGTGGTTATGGGGTCCATACGGTTGGGGCATGCATGCATTACTTTGGTTCCTCCATTGAACTGGACATTTAACTGTTCATATTGCGAAGCGCGGAACGAAGGGTCCATGGCGTAGTTGCCCCGTTTGATCAGGTTAAAGCCATTAATGTCCTTAAAAAGGTCGGCTACATTTTTGGATTGAACGATTTTCTTCTCCGGTTCACTTTTAAAAGTGGAAAAAACCGGGTCCGATTTACTTTTCCCTTCCACCAGTACCCCATCCAATTGTACCGGTTTTTTTGATAGGGAATCTTGCGCATTCGAAACCTGCGCGAAGGACACAGTGGTCCCAAAAAGCAAAACACAAAGTTTTGCCATTGCACTTTTATTCATTTTTGATGTTATGTTTAAGATTATACTTTAGGCCATGGGTATTGGCCGCTTTCGTGTCAATCTTAAATCATCGGAGGTTTGATAAGGGTATTGCTAAAGCTATAGGAATAAGAGTCTTTATAGTAGAAAGTATTGGCAGTTGCCCCAGTATCCTTGGGCAGGTTATAATCGGGCAAATCCATGAAAAACACCAACACCTCTTCCCAGCCTATCACGGGTATTGGCTCATCGTCCTCCTCTTGTGCACGGAGCATTTGCATTAACATACACTTACCATTACAATTTAGCTCAGGTTTGTCCTTGTTTTCGCAAAGTTGTTCTATAAACCCCTCCCTATCCAAACTGTAATATACATACATAGACGAAAAACGGAGATTGCTCACCAGTATCAAAATGATGAACAACAAAGAAAATCCTATTTGTCTATGTAAAGTATTTGAAAGGTTTTTCAATGTAATACTACTTCTAAATTAAATCAACCATCAAATTTAAGGCAGCCAAAATTATTGCTTTGTGACCAAAGTCACTTAAAAACCTTCCCTATCGCAATATATTTGACTTTCCATTAATACTTATTAAAGTTCCATTATTGTTCAACTAAACTTTTCCTGTTTATTTTTGTTTTCAAATTAATGATCATGCGAAAAATATTTTCCATATTACTTTGTACGGTTTTGTTCCTAAGTTTTTCTTGTAAACAGAAACAAGTGGACAAAGCAACCTCTACAGAATCCACTGCCCAAATGGATAAAGTCATGGCAATTCATGACGAGGTGATGCCCAAAATGGGCACTATCGGTAAATTGGTGGGAGAACTAAAGCCTAAGGTAGATTCCACAGAAATGGGACGGCAATATGAAGTGGCGATGAAAGATCTACAGGACGCCAACACAGCGATGATGGATTGGATGAAAGACTTTGGAGACCGATTCAATCACGAAGAAATTTTGGAAGGTAAAGCACTTTCCGAAGAAAAACAGCAGTGGCTGGACGAAGAGGAAGAGAAAGTGAAAGTGGTGAAGGAAAAAATCAATGGCAGTATTGCACGTGCCGAGGCACTGCTTGCCAAGGACACTGTACAATAATTACTTTTTCCATCGTAAACTTTCCATAATTCTTCTAATATCGTTCTGCAAGTACATGGCCGCAGGAAGAATGGAATCGTAATTGGGTTTAGCATAGAAATATAAAGAACCCGTCACAAAGTGATCAATGCTATCGGTTACATAAAATTGCGATTGTGATGCTGCATTTCCGCTAACTTCGTAGAACATTCCGTAAACACCGTCTTCTTTATTAATAAAAGGCTGCTCCACAATATTATCGGCTTTCACCACATGTTCGTAGGATAGTTTTTGGGCATCCACTAGCAGTGTGTCCAAATTACCTTGGACAGGTTTGTAGGTAAGGTATATGGAACCGTTCATCATCGGGTAATCCAATACCATGGAACAATCGTTGTTTTCTTTGATATTGGATAGTGTGTTCTTGTCAAAAGTATACACGCAGTCTGCCCCGGATTGCACGTACTCCGCTGTAGGATAATCCAATCGCAGCATGGCCTTGGGCTTGGGCAAAACTTCATCTTTACAGCTTACTAAAACTACCGCTACAGCTACAAAAAATACAATCCTATGCTTCATGGGGCAATGTTACTTTTATGCGTTTCAATCTTTTCTTATCCATGCTTTCCACAATAAATTGGTAGTCCTTGAACAATACTTTCTCTCCTATTTTTGGAAAACTGCCTGAAATTTCCAGAACAAATCCCGCAATGGTCTCCGATTCTCCTTTTTGGCTTTCAAACTCGTCCTCTTGTTCAATCTTCACCACACGATAGAAATCCTTTAGCGCGGTTTTACCGTCAAATACATAATTGTGGTCGTCCAATTTGGAGAAGACCAGGTCTTCGTCGTCAAACTCATCACTAATATCACCAACAATTTCTTCTATAATGTCTTCTAAAGTGACTATTCCCGAGGTACCTCCGTACTCATCCACAACAACGGCCAGGTGATTCTTCTTGTCCTGAAACTCCAACAGCAAATCATCCAACTTCTTGTTTTCCGGCACAAAGTAAGGCTCACGGATGAGCGACATCCAATTAAAACTCTTTCTGTCTATATAAGGTAAAAGGTCTTTCACGTAGAGAACGCCCAAAACGTTGTCCATATTTTCAGAAAAAACAGGAATTCGGGAATATCCATTCTTTTTTATGTCCTGCAACACCTCTGGGAACTTCATTTTTTCGTTTACCGCGAAAATATCTATCCGGGGCCGCATCACTTGTTTGGTATCCGTGTTTCCAAAGGTTACGATACCTTCTAGAATTTTTTGTTCTTCCTTGGTGGTATCCCCTTCAGAGGCCAGTTCAAGAGCTTGTGAAAGGTGGTTTATGCTCAAGTTGGATTTTTTCTTCCCCAATTTATCCTCCATAAAAAGCGTTACGGCACGCATCGGCGAACTTAAAGGGGAAAACAAATAGTTCAATGCTTTTAGTGGAACTGCCATAAAATGCGAAAACTGTACTCGGTTGCGATTGGCGTATATCTTGGGCAAAATTTCCCCGAACATCAAGATCAAAAAGGTGGCGACCACTACTTCCAATAAAAAGCGGAAAGTTCCATCGACCCCTTCAAAAATGGTATTGCCGATTGAACTGAACAAAAGCACGATTCCAATATTGATGGCGTTGTTCGTAATTAGAATGGTTGCCAGCAATTTCTGGGGCTTATCCAGTAATTCCACAATCAACTTGCTACGCGAAGAATTGTTCTCGTTCATTTCGTTCACGTCGGTCTGTGAAAGGCCAAAAAGAGCCACTTCTGCAGCTGAAATCAGTGCAGAGCAAGCCAGAAGAAGCACTAGCACAACAATTTTTAAAGTGAAGATTCCACTAAAAGTGGTAAGATAAAATACCAAACAATGGGGCTCGGGATCCAATTTAATATTGCTTTTTTAGTCTTTTTATTTAGAATGGTAGGTCGTCATCCTCTTCCTCCGAATTATCGGTAGGAGCTGCGGGGCTCTCGGCCTTGGGTGGTTCTTGGTAATTGGCGGGCGATGACCCCGACGATTGCGCATTAGCCATACTTTCCTTCTTGGTCGTCAAAAAGGTAAAATCCTGCACGTGCACTTCGGTGGTATACCGCATATTGCCATCCTCACCTTGCCATTGCCTGTTTTTTAAACGGCCCTCCACATAAACCTTATCTCCTTTACTGAGGTATTTTTCACAAATTTCAGCGGCCTTGTTTCGCACTACAATATTGTGCCAATCCGTATTGGTCACCCTTTCACCCGTTTGCCTGTTGGTATAGGTCTCATTGGTTGCCAAAGGGAATCTACCGATACAATTACCGCCCTCAAAATAGTGCATTTTCACTTCGTCTCCCAAATGCCCGATCAGCATTACCTTGTTCAATGTTCCGCTCATATCTCTCTTAATTAATCAAAAGTACTAAATTTTCAATGTCCTGATAAAATCTGCTATCAAAACTGGTACGGGAAAACCACCGATTTCTTTCCATGGTATTCCTTTTTCCAATATATCAGAAGTTTTTAGGATCCAAAATTGTGTGTGCAAATGTTGGTGCGACAGTTTGTGCACAATGGGTTCATTATTATATAATGACATGGACTCTGTTTTGGGAACAACATCTTTTTTCTGGATCAAGTGCCCCAATTCTTCGACCTGAAGCTTCTTTTCCGACTCAATAAGTGGAAACTGATATAAATTCCGCCAAATGCCTTTGCCCGTTCGCTGTTCCAAAACGGTATTGCCATCATCGTCCAGCAATACTATATAATTAAAGTATCGGTTCCGCACCTTGGTCTTGTTCAATTTTACAGGAAGTCGGTCTACCTTGTTCTCTTGTAGCGCCACACAACTTTCTTGGAGCGGGCATAACAAACAATATGGTTTTTTAGGTGCACATTGCACAGCCCCGAACTCCATTATTCCCTGATTGTAGTCTCTAATGTTCGCAGGATCCATCACTTCGCGGGCAAGTTCCTTAAAATATTTGATGCCCTGAGTGCTATTGATAGGTGTATCGACCCCAAAATAACGCGACAAAACACGATATACATTCCCGTCCACAACGGGTTCCGGAACATCAAAACAGAAAGATGCGATGGCACTTGCGGTATAATCGCCCACCCCTTTTAAGGTTTTAAGCTCTTTATATGTCTTTGGAAATTTCCCGTTGAAATCTTCCACCACCATTTTGGCCGTGGCGTGCAAATTGCGTGCTCGGGAATAATAGCCTAGTCCCTGCCACAACTTGAGCACTTGTTCCTCGGGCGCATCGGCCAAATCATAAACTGTGGGAAAAGCTTCCACAAACCTTAAATAATACGGCATTCCCTGGGCAACACGGGTCTGTTGCAGAATAATCTCCGACAGCCAAACTTTGTAGGGATCTCGTGTTTCCCTCCAGGGGAGTTTACGCTGATGTTCATGGTACCAATTCAGGATTTTAGGGGCAAAATTCATTAAAGAAAGTAATAAAGGTCAAATGTATCAGTTTATATACTTAAAATTAAAGGGTTAAAGGGAAAGATTAATTATAATGTTTATATTTGCAAGCCGAAAAAAATTAGAAAATTAATAAGACGAAATGACGAAAGCAGATATTGTAACTAGGATCTCAGAAAAACTAGGTATCGAAAAAGGAGATGTGCAAGCGACAGTTGAATCCTTTATGGAAGAGGTGAAATCATCCTTGGAGAATGGTGATAATGTTTATTTAAGAGGTTTTGGTAGTTTTATCATCAAGACCAGAGCGGAAAAAACAGGTAGAAACATCTCTAAGAACACTACCATCAAAATTCCTGCACACAATATTCCTGCATTTAAGCCAGCCAAAGTTTTTGTGGAAGGCGTAAAAACCAATGTACAAGTAAAATAATATAATTAACAACACTAAAGCAAGAGCCATATGCCGAGTGGAAAGAAAAGAAAAAGACACAAGGTAGCTACGCACAAGCGCAAGAAGCGCAGAAGAGCTAACCGACACAAGAAAAAGTAGTTGTTTCAACTACTTTTTCGTTTTACCCTATTACGTTCTTTGACATAGAGATTCAAGAAACGAATTTCAATCGGTTCGAAAAATAACCGATTCTATATATTGTTTAATCATTTATCCCAAAATTCATGTGGGATAAATAAAAATCGATTCAGGTGAATAGAGAATTAATCGTAAGATCTACTCCTGATGCAGTCGATTTTGCCTTACTAAAGGATGGAAAATTAGTAGAATTACACAAGGAAGAGGACAACAACAACTTTTCCGTAGGGGATATCTTCCTAGCCAAGATAAGAAAACCCGTTACAGGCCTAAATGCAGCATTTGTCAATGTAGGTTATGAAAAAGATGCGTTCCTGCATTATCATGACCTCGGCCCGCAACTGTCCTCCATGTTGAAATTCATTAAAAAAGCTAGAACAGGGAAGCTTAAAGATTATTCCCTGAGAAATTTTCCATTTGAAAAAGACATTGACAAGAATGGCAGCATCAATGATGTACTAAAAGCCAATCAGTCACTACTGGTACAAATAGTAAAAGAACCCATATCAACAAAGGGACCAAGAATCAGCTCCGAGCTTTCCATAGCCGGCCGCTTTCTGGTCATGGTACCTTTTTCCGATAGAGTCTCGGTATCCCAAAAAATAGCGAGCAAAGAGGAAAAGGACAGACTTATTAGACTTGTAAAAAGTATTAAGCCCAAGGGATTTGGAGTAATCATTCGTACCGTAGCAGAAGGCAAAAAGGTTGCAGAGCTGGACAAAGATCTTCAGAACTTGTTTTCCAAATGGACAAACATGTGCAAGAAATTGCAAAGGGCGTCGCATCCATCCAAAGTTTTGGTGGAACTGAACAGGGCGTCATCCATCCTTAGGGATGTTTTCAACGATTCCTTTACTGGAATCCATGTTGATGAAGAAACTTTATACAACCAAATCAAGGATTATTTGCACGAGATTGCACCAGAAAAAGAATCCATTGTAAAGTTGTACACCGGTTCGGCCCCAATTTTTGAGAAATTCGGGATAGAGCGTCAAATCAAGACCTCTTTTGGCCGAACAGCATCCATGAGCCGTGGGGCCTACCTTGTGATTGAACATACCGAAGCTTTACACGTTATTGATGTAAACAGTGGTAACCGTTCCAACAAGGCAAAAAACCAAGAAGATACCGCTCTCGAAGTCAACCTTTTAGCTGCTACCGAAATTGCACGGCAATTACGGTTACGCGATATGGGAGGAATCATTGTGGTAGATTTTATTGATATGACCAAAGGTGACCACAGACGTAAATTATTTGATCACCTTAGGGATGAAATGAAGGACGACCGAGCAAAACACAAAATTTTGCCCCCCAGTAAATTTGGACTTGTCCAAATTACCAGACAACGTGTTCGTCCCGAAATGAATATCAAAACCAGCGAGGAAAACCCGAATGTATCGGGTGCCGAAGTAGAAGCTCCCATTGTCTTGATCGACAAGATTCAGGCAGATTTGGAGCGAATCCTTAAACCAGGGCGCAAAAACAACGGTATTGTATTGAACATACACCCGTTTATTGCGGCCTACCTTACCAAGGGATTCCCTTCCATTCGTTCCAAGTGGTTCAAGACCTATAAAAAATGGGTCAAAATACAACCTAGGGATGCCTACAAATACCTTGAATATCGCTTTAAGGACAAAGATGGCAAAACAATACGACCATAATAAAAAGCGACCTCGGAAACGGGGTCGCTTTTTTTGTTTTTACCAGTTTGGTACAAAGCAGTATTTTTGATTGGCAAGCACCATAAATAATGAAAACGACCACTCTCTTCCTAATCTGTATTTTAATCCTTGCATGTTCCTCACAAGTGGAGAAACCTTTATCCAGTCTATTGGAAAAATCCCCAAAAATCAGTGGAAAGGAAACCTACTTGAACTCTCCCTATGTCACTGCTGGAAACAGAGTATATATGGTTGGTCATCAGAATGGAACCTTTCCAGAGCTTGGATGGCACATTAAGGGTGAAATGGGAGGAGTTTGGAACCATCCCATAAAACTTATGGACGGTTTTGAAGCAAAAGTAGCGGTCAATGGCCAAGTTTTACCATTGGACAAGGCCTCCAAGTTTGTAAACTATCCATATGCAAATAAGCATATATTCGAATTTAAAAAAGAAGGTCTCACCATTGAACGGATTCAATTTGTTCCGGATCATGCCCAAGGTGTTTTTGTACAGTTTCTAATCAAAAACAACACCCAAGAAAACATTGAAAGTAGCGTGGATTTTGTGGGTCATGCCAACTTGCGACCAACATGGTTGGGGGAGCGTTCAGACATGATAGACTCCAAGGATTCAGCTACATTCGAAGAAAAGTATTGGATAGCCAAGGATAGTTTAAATTCTTGGTACACTGTTTTTGGATCCGACCAAACACCTATTTCCTCCGAAGCGATAAAAGGGTCGGACAATAAAAAAGGTACATCCAACGCACTTAAATACCTTGTTGAAATCCCCGCCAATTCAGAGAAAACTCTAAATTTTGCCCTAGCCGGTTCATATATTTCCCGTGAAAATGCGCTTAATGCATACCATAACATTTTAGAGGACCCAGTAAAGTTGGCCAAAGCAAAAAAAGACCGTTACGAACAACTTGCCAACCAGTCCAAACTAACTATTCCCGACAAGCACTTACAAGAAACATTTGAATGGTTAAAATATAATTGCGATTGGCTTGTACGAACCGTACCCGAGATAGGAACAGGCATTGGCGCCGGTATACCGGACTACCCCTGGTGGTTTGGCGTGGACAGCGAATATGCCCTTAAAGGATACATGGCCGTTGGCCAGGAGAGTATTGTAATGAATACCATAAAACTTTTGGACAGTGTTTCTACAGCTGTCAATGGTAATGGTAGGATACTTCATGAAATGTCCACCAATGGTGTTGTTTTTAATAAAGGGAACATCAATGAAACACCTCAATTTGCATCGTTGATATGGGAAATTTATAAGTGGAACGGCAATAAAGAATTTCTTGAAACATATTTTCCAACGGTCAAAAAAGGCTTAAAATGGCTTTTGGAACAGAATGATGACAACCAAAATCTATTCCCAGATGGTTTTGGCATGATGGAGATACACGGCCTTGATAGTGAAATGATAGATGTTGCCTCCTATACGCAACGAGCATTTGCCGATGCCGCTCTTATGGCAGCTGAGCTGGACGAATTTGAATTGGCGCAGGGGTATCAAGAATTGGCTGATGAGCTTGGACAAAAAATAAATACTGAATTTTGGTCCGATACTTTTGAATCCTATGCCGACTTTATTGGTTCTGATGAACAAGCACTGCATTTAATAGAAGACGCCTTGGTAAGGGCAGATACGTTGAACAAACCTTGGGCCATTGAGGAACTTACAACCACAAAACAGCAAATTTTACGAAATCCGTCCGATGAACCTAAGCCTTTTGTACTATATCATAACTGGGTGGTGAATACCCCGATGGAAATGGGCATAGCGGATTCAACGAAAGCAATTTTGGGCTTGGATAAAGCAAAGAAATTTACAAATCCTTTTGGGGTGTTCGTAACGGGAATTGATCGCGACGAGACAGCCGGTCAAGAAGACGGAACTTTTAAGGGAAGTAAAGTGTTTTCTTATACCGGTGCTGTAATGACATTGCCCACTGGAGTGCAGGCAGTCGCAGAAAATAATTATGGACGCCCTGACCAAGCACTTGATTATTTAAAAAGAATGTCACGTTCTTTTAGTTACGCACTACCCGGAAGTATGTACGAGGTTTCCCCGGACTATGGGATGATGACGCAGGCTTGGAATATTTATGCCTTTGCGGTTCCCATTGTAAACCAGTTTTTTGGTATCCAACCATTGGCCCATGAGAAAACAGTGGTTATTGAACCTCAAATGCCCACTGAGTGGAACAATGCTTCGTTGGAAAACGTAAGGGTAGGAGATAACGAGATTTCGATATGGCATACAATATCCAAGGAATCCGATCAAATTAAAATACAACAACGAAAAACTGACTGGAAAATTAAACTTATTTTACCCGAAGGCGAATATAAAGTGACAGAAGGTAATGCAGAAACTGTAACGGAAAACGGAAAAACCATGCTCACTTTTTCAAGTAACGCACTTATGGTAACAAAAGAATAAACATAGATGGAATCCCAGTTTTCTTCCCAAAAATTTTACTCTGTCCAAGAGGCTACCAAAAAGATGGAACGCTACTGTGCCTACCAGGAACGATGCCACAAGGAAGTCACGGAAAAATTAAGGGCCATGAACATGATTCCAGAGGCCATCGATCAAATCGTGGGACATCTGATCCAAGAGAATTTCCTTAACGAAGAACGTTTTGCAAAGGCCTTTGCACGAGGCAAATTCAATATTAAAAAGTGGGGGAGCAATAGAATTACCAGGGAATTAAAGTTTCGTGGTATCTCCACTTACAATATTAAAAGTGCTTTGGCGGAAATACAGAATGATGATTACCTAAAAACTTTTGACGAACTCGCCAAAAAGAGATTAGGTCAAATAAAAGAGACGAATCCCTTCAAGAAAAAAAAGAAACTGTCCGATTACCTGCTATACCGGGGTTGGGAAAGTCATTTGGTCTACGAAAAAGCAAATGAACTTATCAAATAACTCAATCTTGCAGTAATAGTTTCTGCGTTCGTTCCACAGCCTCTTCGTTTTTCCAATCAATCCATTCTTGGCCTCTGAGTTTTCGCATCAGGTTATCAAAATGGCGCATCACAAAAATGTTGTAGACTGCCTTCCCCAGATTTTTGGGTTTTCTGGCAATGGCCCGTAAACTCATGGAAAAACCAGCTGTTATATACTTCATGTGGTGCCAATAACCTTCAGGTATATAAAGTACATTCCCGTGTTCCAAATGCGTAATGTAACCTTTTGCACGTTGCAGGGCGGGCCATTTTTGCATATCGGGATCGGTAAAATCTATGTCTTCCCTAGTAATCAAGGAATGGGGTATCTTATATAAAAACTTGGTCTCGTCCTGTGAAAAAAGAATACATTGTTTTGTTCCTTCAAAATGAAAATGAAAAATATTTGCCAAATCAATATCGTAGTGCATAAAAGTATGCGAATCTTCCCCTCCAAAAAACAACATGGGCAACCCTTTCATAAGCCGTAATCCAAAATCTGGATAAGTATAGTCTTTTTGAAGTTCCGGAACTTCCTTTAAAATATTCCAAAGAAAAATGCGGTATTTGGTAGGGCCACTTTTTAAAAGCTCCACATAGTCCGTCATTTTCATTTTGGCATGGGGTTCGTTAAAGCCTTCGTCATGCTTTACGGGGCGGTCATCATACAGGGGCACTTCCTTGTCCCCGGCAATTTCCTTCATATAATCCAAGTTCCACTTGGAATAGGCTGGCCAATCCTCAATAAAGCGCTCGATTACAACAGGCTTCTGAGGCTTGAAATATTTTTGGATAAACTCCTGCTTTGTCAGGGTTTTTTCCCGAGGTATCTGTTCAAGATTCAGCTTCAAAATTTCAAGGAATTTGAAACCCTAAATTAATAAAAGGTTTTTATATAGTTCGGGAACTTCTCCTTGGGTACCTATTTACCTTTCTCCTTGGCGGCCTCGTTCCGTTCTTCCCGCGACAATCGCACTTGTGCCCACGGCATTACAATACGGGGTAGTGGCCACCATCCGTATCATTTCCAATATTTTTGCAAAGGTTTTTAATATTCCATGGGTTGTTGTGCCTATTTAAAACTATATCGCAAGCCAAATAGAACATTACTTGGCGGCATAGGTACAAAACCAGACTCGATGTAATCTGCATCGAAAATATTACTTGCAGTAATGGTAAACTCCGCCTGTTTTACTTTAACAGCCAATGATGCATCCCAAACATTATATGTTTGTCCCGTAGTACGTTCTGCATACTTATAAATTATATTCTGACGTACATTTTTGAACAATTGTGTGCTTAAGCGCGTGGTATATTGGTGTTTTAGCGTATTTAAAGAGTAACGGGATAATTCTTCGTTTTGATCTAAAATATTATCATCTAAAAAAGCATAGCCTACACTTAAGGTTTGCGTAAAGTCTTTGAACTTAAAATTATAAGCAGCATCTAACTCTAAGCCTTTAGTATTTACTTCCGTAATGTTTGTAGCTACAAATACATCTTCAGATACATCGTTTCTAATATAATCTATTAGATTGTCTGCGTCTCTATTAAAAATGGCAACGCTGGCATTAAATTTAGGAGAGGTGTACTTCAAGCCTAATTCTTGCGCAAAAGCTTCTTCTGGCTCCAAATCTGCGTTACCACTGGTAACTGGGTCGTTATAGAACAAATCTGTATAAGTCGGTATGCGGTAGGTATAACCAATATTACCATATACTTTAAAAGTATTGGTAAGGTTATAACCTATATCCAATCCAGGGAACGCTTTAAACTTAAAGTCAGAAAAGTAGGTTAGCGCCACACCTGGAGTAATATCCAACTTGCTATCCGCTACACTAAAACGGTGCTCTAAAAACACATTGGACATAAAACGGTTTGGGTTACCTAGATTATTACTTCTTAGATAGATTTTAGAAAACTCTACTCCAAATCCTGTAATTCCTAATTTAGAGGCATAAGAGGCATTGGTTTCTACCCCAACCTTGTTAGAAATGTGCATGTTCCTATAAAAACCAGGATCATTTCGCCTCAAGAGAAACAAGTCTTGATTACGTTTCCAATAGATTCTTGGCTGTATTTTCAGTTTGTTTTTCTTAAAGGTGGTAGAAAACGCCAAAAGGCTGTTTTGGGTTTCTTCATACTCATTAAATGTAGGGTTAGTGGTATAAAAATTCTCAGCACCAAAATTACGCTCCAAGAAAGAAGCTGTCATTTCAATAGGCTGCGCATTTTTATTGAAAATGCTTTTTAAAAAGTAATTACCATTATCGTAATCTGAGTTATTTCTATACCCCTCAGATGTCATCCTTCCCACATGTATGATATGAGTCGAGTTTTCCTTATCGATACCAGCAGTTGCACTGCCGTTTAATTGCCCAAAAGAACCCGCTTCTACATTTAAGGAAACAGAATTATCCAAATTCTTCTTGGTAATTATATTAATAGCGCCAGCAAATGCATTTTGTCCAAAAACCCGTGCAGCGGGACCTTTTATAATTTCTATTCTTTCTATAACCTCCAATGGCAAAGCTGCGTTCATGGTATGGTGCCCCGTTTGCGCATCGTCCATTTTAACGCCATCTATTAATAATAGGGTTTGGTCAAAACCACCTCCTCTTATATACAAATCTGCTTGGCTACCACCGGTACCACGTCTTCTTATATCTACACCCGCAACTTGTTGTAGTAAATCTGCAACATTTACAGCAGCACTATTTTTAATATCATTGGAAGTGATGATATTAATGGTTCTTGAATTTTCCTTGAAAGGAAGGTTAATTCGGTTTGCGGTCACCACAACTTCGCCTAACGAATCTACCTTTACAACAGCATCGTCCTGTTGCGCTTTTACTTGAAAAGCACCGACCAGTAAAATCGCAGAAAATAAAATTGATTTCTTCATTATTTAAGCTTGTAACGTAAGTTTTTAAGTCAATTCATTATATGCTGCAAAAGTCCTAACTTTCCGGACGATTAAACTAGTCCAGTTTTAAAACAATGAATAGTCCGGTTTTTGATTTGTTGGTCCAGCTAGTATCTGTAGACAGATCTATTGTTCAGCCTGCATATGTACAAGTGGCACAACAAATCATGAACGCCATTCAACGTGGCTATTTGGAAAAAGGCAGCAAATTACCTGGAACACGGGTTTTAAGTAAGTTGTTGAACGTTCATCGCAATACAGCTGTGGCCATCTATGATGAATTGTCCTCGCAAGGTTGGGTAAACATCATACCCAACAAGGGAACTTTTGTGTTAGTTCCAGAAGATTCCAAAGTAAAAATCAAAGCAACCACACAGCATATCAATCAAGTTTACGAGTATCCAAAAATTCCAGGATTCCCGTTCCAACAATCTTTTAATCTAGCTTCTACCAAAAAGGAGACCACTGCCAAATATTCTATAAGTGATGGTAAGCCCGATTTAAGGTTACATCCCGTGCACCAATTTTCTCGGTGGTATAGTGCTGCAATGAAAAGAAAGCCATTAATCAACAAATGGAATAGAACCAATGCTTTGATTCCTTCTGTTTTTAGCACGCAACTTTGCAACTACCTAAATGCCACCAGGGGCTTCCATATAAAACCAACCAATTTATTGAATACCCGCAGTACGGAAATGAGTCTGTATATTGTTTCGCAGGTATTAATTAACCCAAGCGATTTGGTGCTGGTTGGACAACTAAGTAATTATGTGGCCAACATGATATTTCAACAAGCTGGGGCAAAAATAAAAACAGTACCTGTAGATGATGAGGGATTGGATATTGGTTATATAAAGAAGCATTTTATACATGAGCACATTCGTTGTATCTATGTTTGCTCCAATAGGGACTATCCTACAACCACAACATTGAGCACCAAAAGAAGACTGCAATTATTGGAATTGGCCAAAACGCATGGTTTTGCCATAATTGAGGACGATTTTGACCATGATTTTCAGTTTGAAGGGTCTTCCATGTTGCCCATGGCAAGTGCAGATGCCAATGGGAATATTATTTACTTGGGTAAACTGGGGCAGTCTTTATTTCCAAGTTTTCATACTGGGTTTGTCGTGGCGCCAGAACAGATAATTACCGAAGCCAATAATTACTTGCAATTATTGGATACCCAAGGAGACCTCATACAGGAACAAATGCTTTCGGAACTGATATCCGAAGGCGAAATATACCGGCTCAAGAAAAAGAATATAGTAACCTACAAACAACGTAGAGATGCTTTATGCGCTTTTTTAAATGAATATTTTGACAACGTACTTGATTGGCAAATACCTTCTGGAGGGCTTGCTATGTGGTTGCGATTTAAAAACCCTATATCCTTGTTAAAACTAGCCGAAGAAGCGGAAAAACTGGATTTATTCCTACCAAAAACCATTCTCTATCAAGATAAAAATACCTGCGCCATTCGTTTTGGTTATGGGAATTTAAATGAGGTGGAACTTAAAATCGTAATTGAAAAGTTAAAACAAGCGTACCTACAGTTGTTAGCTGATTAAAATAAAAAGAGACCATTTAAAAACGGTCTCTTTAAACATTCAAATTTATCTATATTGCAAAGATGATAATCAATGACCAAAAAGCTGAATACCGTCGTGCTTAAAAAATTACGTTCCTTAAGGTATGAAGATCTGGACTGGAAAACGGTCCTCTTTATTTTGGTCGTGCTCTCGGTCTTTATCCGTTTTCCGTTCTTTTTTAGGGATTATGTAGATCGTGATGAGAGCACTTTTATCCTGATGGGACAGTCTTGGGTAAACGGGCATTTGCCCTACACCCAACTTTGGGACTTGAAACCCCCGATTACCTTTCTTTATTTTGCCATTATTATCAAAATTTTTGGAAAAAGCTTTTTTGCCATTCGTTTTTTTGGTGCCTTTATGGTGGCCATTACCAGTTTGTTCACCTATGGTATCGCTACAAAGATCACTTCCAAAAAAATTGCCCTTTGGGTAGGCATTTTCTGCGTCTTTTTCCAAAGCCTGTTCGGGAGCCTGCAAGGGGTAATGTCGGAACATATTTGCACGTTCTTTTTTGTTGCCGGACTCTATATTCTGTTTTTGAAGAATGACCCAAAGTGGTTCTTTACTTCTGGCCTCCTCTTGGGATTATCAGTTATGACGAAACTGAACATGGCCTATCCTGTTTTATTTATAGGATTCTACTTTTTATGGCAAGGATTTTATGAAAACCATGCTTGGAAGAACATTAAAAACTTAGTTTTTATGGGCTTAGGCTTTTTTATGACCATTGCCTTTATCGTATTGCCATATTATCTCCAAGGAGATCTACAAATTTGGTGGGAGTCTATTTTTGAAGCGCCCTTGGCCTATTCCGAAGGAAAGTTCCACTCGCCACTAAAGACCTTGCCTTTCGCCATCATCATTTTAGGCCTGTTGATTACCGGGTTTACGCTGAAAATAATTGATTGGAAAGACAAAAAGCTTCAAATATTATCGGTAGTAATTATGGGTATCTTATTATCCTTTATGCAGGCTGGTAAAGTAAACGGGCATTATCTTATTCAGTTATACCCTTTTATTCTGATACCTTTAGGAATAGCCGTGGCCAAGCTTCCACCTATTCAAAAAAAATATATACCGGTAATTGTTATCCTCCTTGTTTTAATTCCCATGGAATCTTATCTGGAATATGGCAATATCATATCAAATAAAATAAAGAAGGGGACCTTTTTCAACGGTGAGGGCATTGAAGTGCCAGCCTACATTACTGAACATGGTCTTGAGACCAAGAATATCTTTTTTACCGAATACCATATTGGATATTGGGTCCTTGATGAAACACCTCCTACAAAAGCAGCAACACACCCTAGTAACATTACCCGTGAGGAATTATTCCCATACATGGATAACCCAAGAGAAACAGGTATGGAAGAACTCCGATACATTATGGAGGTTATCCAACCCAAAACTCTAGTAGCCAGAAAAGGAAAAGAAATCTTTGATAAAAAACTAGTGAATTACAACACCTACATTGATGAGTACCTAGAAAAGCACTACATTTTGGAAGCTAGCGTGGGGAGAGGACTTATCTACCAACGGTTAGAATGATTTCTTAAGTGGTGCGGTATTCATCACCACTAAAAATAATATCGATTTCAAAATTCTTTTGCTTAAGTTTTTCAATCGTCAATAAGGTGTGATTGATACTTCCCAAATAGTGTCGGTATCGCTCAAGGGAACTAATGATCTGGCTATAACAAATAATTTTATCTAGAGGGTCTTGTAATAAAATTGCATTGCATGCATTGATACTTTCTGGGCTCAAAAAAAGGAAACAGTTTATAGAAGACACTGCTTCTGGAATAATAAATTTCCGATTTGGTGGCCTTACAATTTGGGCAGACCACTGGATTGCCGAACTCATCGGTAGCGTAGTTACGAACTTCATCAAAAATTTCCTTGGCTTTTTCCTTATCTGTTGAATACACCTGAAGCTTAACTCCCCCCAATGCTGCACTGATCAGTGGGTCGGAATTAATGGTGGCCTCGTCCCTTAAAAAAACAGGGATGCCCTCTGCTTCCAATTTTCCTTTGATCACTACGGCATCTGCAGGAAACTCAAAGGTGCCCAATGTATAAAATTCGGTTTTCATGCTTTCATATATTTTTTGAGCAAATCCAAAGTGCTTTGCTCCAATTGCTGATTCTTGGACAATCCTAAACAATCATTGGAGGAAAAATTTACCAAAGGTTTTGATTCCGGCAGACTGTGCAAGGCATTGACCTTCAATCTTTGTGATAGCCTATCAGATAACTTTTTGGGAAATATCTCCATAACACAAATGTAGCACTTACGGTGATTAAACAGTATCTTAGTCGTTCTTAAACCTATTCCAAAAATGAAATTTATCTTTTCCTTTTTAGCACTGTTCACAGGGTTGTTTATTACTGCCCAAACCAATACGTATCAAATTTCTTTTGACAACGCCGTACATCACGAGGCGGTTATTGAAGGTAATTTTCCCGATTTAACTTCAGATACTGTGGAATTCAGAATGAGCAGGACTTCTCCCGGACGGTATGCCCTTCACGAATTTGCCAAGAACGTTTATGGTTTTGAAGCTACGGACAGTAAAGGAAACGTTTTAACCGTTACCCGCCCGAATCCTTACGCCTGGAAAGTTAGCGGACACGATGGAACCATCAATATCAAATACATTTTGTTTGCCAATCGTGGTGGGGGAACCTACTCCCAAGTGGACGAAACACATGCGCACCTGAATATTCCCGCAACCTTTATGTTCGCTCCTGAGTTGAACGAGCGTAAAATAGAAGTGACTTTTGACGTTCGCGAAGATTTGGATTGGAAAGTGGCTACGCAACTTCCTTTGGTCTCGGGCACCACGTATTCAGCTCCGAACCTCTATTATTTTATGGACAGCCCAACGGAAATCAGCAATTTTATGCTTCGTTCTTTTGAGGTAGATGGGAAAACCATCAATCTTGCACTGCATCACAATGGCACAGAAGCGGAAGCCGATGAATATTTTGAAAAAGTAAAAAAAGTGGTGCTGGCCGAAAAGGAGGTCTATGACGAACTGCCTGATTTTGATTATGGAAACTACACCTTCTTGGCCTGCTACATTCCAAATGCCTCTGGCGATGGTATGGAGCACCGTAATTCTACGATTTTGACCAGTACCCGCAGTTTGGCCAATGGAGGAATGGAACGCAATATCGGTACGGTATCGCACGAATTTTTTCATGCGTGGAATGTAGAACGTATTCGCCCCAAAACGTTGGAGCCCTTTGATTTTGAAGCTGCCAATATGAGCGGGGCACTTTGGTTTGCCGAAGGCTTTACAAGCTACTACACCGGACTGATTTTATGCAGAGCCGGACTTTCCACACCGAAAGATTACGTTGAAGGACTGGCAGGAACATTCAATTATGTTTGGAACTCTCCTGCACGACAATTTTTCAACCCGATTGAAATGAGCTTTCAAGCACCCTTTGTGGATGCGGCCACCTCGGTGGACCCAGTAAACCGGGATAATATGTTTATTTCCTATTACTCCTACGGAAGTGTTCTGGGCTTGGCTTTAGACCTATCCCTTCGTGAAAATGGATTGAACCTGGATGATTTCATGAAGCTCATCTGGAAGAAATATGGAGCGGCGGAAACTCCCTATACCATTCAAAATCTTCACGATGCATTAAAAGAATATGCAGGGGATACTTTCGGGGATGATTTCTTCAACAATTACATTTATAAAAGTGGTATGCCCGATTACAAGTCGCTGATGGCGTCGGTGGGCGTGGTTTTGGAACAACCAAAGGCCTCTCCCTATTTCGGAGCCTATGTATCTATGAGTGCCGATAAATCTGGTTATATGATTCTCAGAAACACGAAAATGGATAGCCCTGCTTACAAGGCCGGTCTGGATAATGGAGATATGATTCTGAGCATCAATGACAAACCTTTTGCAGAAGAGCAATCTTTTGATGATTACCTGGGGCAATTCAACTTGGGAGAAGCTTTACAGGTAAAATTCAAGAGGTACGGAACGGAAAAGACCACAGAAATGGTTTTAACACCAAGTCCGGATTATGCTTTTAGTTTGATGGAAGATAAGGATCAAAAACCATCAGGAAAGATGCTCGAACAGCGAAAAGAATGGCTTAAGGTGGAATAAATGGTGCGTTACAAACAAGCGGAAACCCTAGAAGAGCTAGAACAAATTCTGGATCTTCAGCAACGTAATTTACCTAAGAACATAACTGAAGAAGAAAGCACAAAAGAGGGTTTTGTAACCGTGGAACACACGTTGGATGTGCTCAAAGCCATGAACGAAGCGTGTGGACATATTATCGCTGTTGATAAAAATCAAGTTGTGGGTTACGCCCTTTGCATGCACCCCAAATTTGCGGAGTTTATTGAAGTGCTGCGTCCTATGTTCCGAGAAATTGATAAAATTCTAGAAGGTAAGTTAAACTATATGGCGATGGGACAAATTTGTGTGGCCAAAAGTCATCGGGGACAGGGTATTTTCCGAAAGCTGTATCAAACCATGAAGGAGAAATTGCCCTAAAGTTTTGATACGATCATTACAGAAGTAGATGGTAAGAACAAAAGATCTTTGGCAGCGCATGCTTCCATTGGTTTTGAAACATTGACCGTATACCGTTCAGGTGAAAAGGAATGGCATGTAATTTTGCTGAAATAAAAAAGGGCCGCTCCATTGGAGCGGCCCTTTTGTGAATGAATTCATTTATTTTAATCGGCTAGGACGATTATTTTATTGTCTTTCATCTCCACTGTACCACTTGTTATCGCCAAAACGGTCTCTCCATTGTTTCCTTTGGAAAACTTATCGGCAAAATCCTCGTCAATGGTGATGTTACCTTTCACTTTAACGTTTCCAGCTTGCAATAGGGACACGATAGGCGCGTGGTTCTCCAACATCTGGAACTCGCCATTTACTCCTGGCACAGTAACCGAGGTTACGTCGCCTGAAAATAAAGTGGCTTCGGGTGATACTATTTCTAAATACATATCTTCTCTTGTCATTCCCGCGTAAACGGGAATCTTTTAATTTTGACTTAATTAATAATGGGTTCCTGCTTTCGCAGAAATACATTATGCTTCGGCCAACATTTTCTCTCCAGCCTCGATTGCTTCCTCAATGGTTCCTTTAAGGTTAAAGGCAGACTCTGGCAAGTGATCTAGTTCACCGTCCATGATCATGTTAAATCCTTTGATGGTCTCTTTGATATCAACCAAAACCCCAGGAATACCTGTAAACTGCTCTGCTACGTGGAAAGGTTGAGACAAGAAACGCTGTACACGTCTTGCTCTACCAACGGCCAATTTATCTTCTTCAGAAAGTTCCTCCATACCCAAGATGGCAATAATATCCTGAAGCTCTTTATAGCGCTGCAACAACTCTTTTACACGTTGTGCACAATCGTAATGTTCTTTACCCAAAATCTCAGGAGTCAAAATCCTGGAAGTCGAATCCAAAGGATCTACCGCAGGATAAATACCCAACTCGGCAATTTTACGGGAAAGAACGGTAGTTGCATCCAAGTGAGCAAATGTTGTCGCTGGTGCAGGATCCGTCAAGTCATCCGCAGGTACGTAAACCGCTTGGACAGAAGTAATGGAACCTCTTTTTGTTGATGTAATTCTTTCTTGCATGGCACCCATTTCTGTTGCCAATGTTGGTTGATAACCTACCGCAGATGGCATACGGCCCAATAGTGCGGACACCTCGGAACCTGCCTGTGTAAAACGGAAAATGTTATCCACGAAGAAAAGAACGTCTTTTCCCTGTCCTTCTCCCGATCCATCACGGAAATATTCTGCAATGGTCAATCCAGATAATGCCACACGGGCACGTGCTCCTGGTGGTTCGTTCATCTGACCGAACACGAAGGTAGCTTTGGATTCCTTCATTGCTTTTTTATCTACTTTGGACAAGTCCCATCCTCCTTCTTCCATGGAGTGCAAGAAATCATCACCGTATTTTATAATACCGGACTCCAACATCTCACGAAGCAAATCGTTTCCTTCACGGGTACGCTCTCCAACACCTGCGAACACGGACAAACCACCGTGACCTTTTGCAATGTTGTTGATCAACTCCTGAATCAATACGGTTTTACCTACCCCGGCACCACCGAACAATCCAATCTTACCCCCTTTTGCGTAAGGCTCGATAAGATCAATTACTTTTATACCTGTGAAAAGTACCTCAGTGGAAGTGGAAAGATCTTCAAATTTTGGTGCTTCCCTGTGAATGGGAAGTCCATTGTCTCCAGTTTTAGGCAATTCCTCCAAACCATCGATGGCATCACCGATTACATTGAACAGACGTCCGTAAACATCCTCGCCAATTGGCATTTGAATTGGATTTCCGGTAGCTACTACCTCTACACCTCTACTCAATCCATCGGTAGAGTCCATAGAAATGGTTCTTACGGTATTCTCACCAATGTGTGATTGTACTTCCAAAACCAATCTTGAGCCATCAGCTTTTGCAATTTCAAGGGAGTCATAAATTCTTGGGATCTCTACCCCTGATTCAAACTCAACATCAATGACCGGGCCTATAATTTGGGCAACCTTACCTGTTACTTTAGACATTAGTACGTTTATTTTTAATTGAATACGCGGAAACTAACCGCTATTTTTTCGGCTGCAAAGATATGCTTTTACATTCTTATTCAGAAACCGATTTTCAGTTTTTTTTAAAGAAAAAAGGCGTTGGATTTCCCAACGCCTTTACTTTTTCTTATTTACTGTTGTTTAAGGATTTATGGTCCAAGACAAATAGTAGATGGAACCAATAAAACCAGTTCCTATTGCTGTGTAGTACTCATCTCCCAATAGGTTGGAACCACCTGCCTTGAAAACAGACTTGATGGAAGGAACCGAATAGTTGATCTGGGCATCCAATACGGTGTACGCAGGAATCTCTCCGTCAGCAAAAGAAGCCTCCCAGAAATAGCTATCGCTCCATCGGTAGTTTACGTTAAAACCAAAGTTTTTAAACAGGGCCGTATTTCCAAAGGAAGCCTTAACCTTATGCTTTGGTGTATTAAAGTTTGTTCTTACATCTGGATATTTACCTTCATCTATATCCAATTCTGCAAAGGTGTAGTTCACTCCTAAATCAAAGTTTCCAATTTTGGTGTCCACACCAACTGTACCACCATAAGAGTTAATTTCAGCTTCCGAGTTGGTATATGTTTGATATACTTGATAATCTCCATTCTGCAATGCCAACAACGATAGACCTCCATCCCCAGCTTCTCCATAAAATGGAACTGCAGTAGTTGTATTGGCCAAGAAATTAGTGTAACTATTGTAATAACCACTTAAATCAACTGTGAACCTACCTAATTGAGCTCTATACCCAGCCTCATAAGCTGTTATCTCTTCAGGCTGTACCAAGGGCGTATTTACTGCTTGAGGTGCTCCAGCTTGCAAAGAGCTTGTCGAATATGCATTTTCGTAGGCATCGCGACCCACTAGTTGCACAGTGGATTGTCCGATAAGGGCTTGTCCGCTTTCACTAACATTAAATGTACGCACGTCCCTATCTAGGTTATCAGGTGCCGAACCTACCAAAATGGCACGTCCTGCATTCAAGCCAATAAACAAATCTTGGGTGGTCGGGTTTCTAAATCCTTGTTGAACCGAAACCCTTAGGTTATGGTTTCTTTCTTCACCCAAGGTATAGGCAAATGAAACTCTGGGAGATACAAATCCATCAAAAAATTCATTTTTATCATAACGGGCAGAACCTGTGAATTTCAAACGATCGTCGAGAAATTTCTTTTGTACTTGAAGGTACGCTCCGTATTCGTTGTATTTGATCGGACCATCAATATCGGTAAAGATGGTTCCCTGCGAGTTCAACTCATATTCCCTAAAAGAACCTCCTATTTGAATATCTGCCCAATCATCGATAAGGTGAGCTATATTGTAGTTACCGTTTACATGACGGAACTTGGTCTTATCAATAAATTTGGCTCCAGTGGTCAAATCCCCATTGTTTATTACGGTGTTAAAGGCCCTTTCGAATCCGGGCGTTCCAGGAACCAACCTTCCTTGGTCTGCTGCTTGTCTACCAGCAATGTGGGCTTGGGCAGAAGCC
Organism: [Muricauda] lutisoli (nom. illeg.); assembly: GCF_017313105.1. Lineage (GTDB taxonomy): Bacteria > Bacteroidota > Bacteroidia > Flavobacteriales > Flavobacteriaceae > Flagellimonas > Flagellimonas lutisoli. The sequence continues at coordinate 358,060 of NZ_JAFLND010000002.1, forward strand.
TGTTCTGGAGAAAGTCCTGCTCCCTGAATTCCTCCCAAATAGGTTGGGATATAAGCACTAGCATAATCAGTAAACCATTGTGTATCGGATTTCCAAGCCCTATTCACATTAATTGCTGCAAAACGGGTATCATAAGCATCTCCTGAGTTTTCAGAGACAATGTATCCTCTGACAAAAAAGTTATCGTTTTTGATTTCCAACCTATGTTGCTGCATGGTAAACCCAGCTACGGCATAACGGTTGGCTCCTTGATAGATCGTGGTACCTCTACCTATTCTGCTATTAAGGATAACTTCGAGGTCATTTGCAAATGGCCTGTAGTGCAATGCAAAATCTGCCTTAACACTTTCTGCATTATAGTTGGCCAAATCCGCTTCATCATACCCTGTTCTAGATATAAAAGCAGAACCAACTGTTCCAGATGGAAATCCTGCGGCAGCATCAAAATCCAATGTTGTAGCGACCTCATCCCCGTATACGTTTAATCCATCATAGCCTGGGTTGGAACGGTCAGCTCCAGGATTGTTTAAATCCACTCGGCTGTTGGCATGCCAATCCTCACCTGTTAAAACAGATAAATTTGCTTTAACGGCCAACTTATCGCTAAAGGCATGGGCGGCACGAACACCAAAATCTTTGTAAAAGTTGCTTCCAGCGGCATCTTGTGTAGTTACCCCACCTTTGGCGTAAGCACTTATCCCTTGGAAATCGAATGGGTTTTTACTGGTCATGAACAAAATACCGTTAAAGGCACCTGCACCGTACAAAGCGGATGAAGCTCCTGGCAGGATCTCTACACTCTGCACATCCAGTTCGGACATCCCCACAAGGTTACCTAACACGAAGTTAAGTCCGGGCGCGGTATTGTCCATACCATCTACCAACTGCAAAAACCTGTTGTTGGCAAAGGTTGCAAAACCCCTTGTATTTATGGATTGAAACGTTAAACTGTTTGTATTAATATCAACACCTTTCAAATTTTGAAGTCCGCCATAAAAAGATTCTGCCGTAGTATTTTTGATTTCTCTCAATCCAAATCTTTCAACCGATACGGGAGATTCAAAAATACGCTCCGGCGTTCTTGACGCTGAAATCACAATTTCGTCCAACATGGTATTGGCTTCCGAAAGTGTTATGGTAAGCGTTTGATTATTTGAAGTCACATTGGCTGTGAAATTAGAGAAACCAATGCTGGAAAATTCAAGCTGGAACGGGGGCTCCTCATCAGTGTTAAAGGTGAAATTTCCATCAAAGTCCGTAGTGGTCCCTTCTGCTTTGCCCACCAATACAACGTTTGCTCCTGGTATGGGCTCATTATTTTCATCAACTACCTTTCCCTGTACGGTGGTCTGACCATAGGTTGCCAAACCCAACAGCATTAGGGAAACAAACATAAGTTTTTTCATTTGCTATGGATTAGAGTTAATTTAGTTTTTGCGCATGTTAAGTATCAGTCGGGAAGATACATTTTTTTTTATTTCAATTATACAAAATTGAAAAAAATTATGCATGCATAATACTTTTTTGATAAAAAATCCTATTCAAATATATGTTTTCAACAAAAAAGGCACCAAAACTGGTGCCTTTTTTGTTCAATTATATGTTTTGTATATCATTATTCTACCGTAACCGACTTTGCCAAGTTTCTCGGTTGATCTACATTACAACCTCTCATTACTGCGATATGGTAGGATAACAATTGTAATGGAATTGTTGTCAATAAAGGAGAAAGACTTTCCGAAGTATCCGGAACCTCGATTACATGATCCGCCAACTCTTTTACGGTTTCATCTCCTTCTGTTACCACAGCAATGATTCTACCTTTTCTTGATTTTATTTCTTGGATGTTACTGACCACTTTTTCGTAATGTCCTTTTTTAGTTGCAATTACAACCACAGGCATTTGCTCATCAATCAGCGCAATGGGTCCGTGTTTCATCTCAGCAGCTGGATAACCCTCTGCATGGATATAGCTTATTTCCTTTAACTTTAGCGCTCCTTCCAAAGCTACCGGGAAATTATATCCTCTTCCCAAGTATAAGCAATTGGATGAATCTTTGTAGGTCTCGGATATTCCCTCAACCAAAGTATTGGACAACAATGCCTTTTCCACTTTGGTAGGGACAGCTTCCAGCTCCGCCAAAAATTCTTGATATTTAGATTGGGACAATGTTCCTTTTTCTTGCGCCAATTTTAAGGCTATCAAGGTTAAAACCGTAATCTGTGTTGTAAACGCTTTGGTCGATGCCACTCCAATTTCCGGTCCGGCATGGGTATAGGCACCCGCATGTGTTTCCCTTGCTATGGATGAACCCACCACATTACAAACTCCAAATACAAATGCCCCCCTTTCTTTGGCCAGTTTAATAGCTGCAAGAGTATCTGCCGTTTCTCCTGATTGGGAAATAGCTATCAAAACATCATTTTCTGTAATTACCGGGTTTCTATATCTAAATTCCGAGGCATATTCTACCTCCACAGGAATCCTAGCCATATCTTCAAAGATATATTCAGCTACAAGTCCAGCATGCCAAGAAGTACCACAGGCAACAATAATGATTCTATTGGCATTTAAGAATTTTTCCAGATTTTGATCAATCCCTGCCATTTTTATAATACCCTTGTCGGCCAACAAACGTCCTCTGTAGGTATCCATAATAGCCTTGGGTTGTTCATATATTTCCTTGAGCATAAAATGATCGTACCCGCCTTTTTCTATCTCTTCCAGGTTAAGCTGAAGCTCCAAAATGTTCGGGTAGGCAATGGCATCATCCTTTATCTTGCGAAGCTTGATTTCCTTGCCAATTCTTACGATGGCCATTTCCTCATCTTCCAGATAAACGGCATTATTGGTGAACTCTATAAAAGGTGATGCGTCAGAAGCAATAAAATATTCGTTTTCACCTATTCCGATGGCAAGGGGGCTACCTAACTTGGCAACCACGATCTCATCTGGTTTATTTTTATCGAAAACTGCTATAGCGTATGCCCCAACAACTTGGTTCAATGCTATTTGAACGGCTTTGCCCAGCTTAACATCTTCCTTGTTCTTAACTTCTTCTATTAGATTTACAAGTACTTCAGTATCTGTATCCGACTCAAAGGTGTATCCTCTTTTTATGAGTGCTTGCTTAATGGACTCATAGTTTTCTATGATCCCATTGTGTATAATCACCAAATCTCCCGAATTGGAGTAATGTGGATGAGAGTTTACATCGTTAGGGATTCCATGGGTAGCCCATCGTGTATGCCCCAAACCTAATTTCCCATTTGTGGGAATGGAGGTCTCTACTTTGCTCTTTAAATCCTCTACCTTTCCCTTGGTTTTGGCAAGATGGATATCTTCTCCATCAAAAAGGGTTACCCCTGCACTATCGTAACCTCGATATTCGAGTCTTTGCAAGCCTTTAATAATAACCGGGTAGGCATCTCTATGACCAATGTAACCAACTATTCCACACATAAGATATTTTTTAGTTAAAAGCCATTTGGGGGTTTGGTATTCAAATTTAAAGGCTATACGTTAAAAAATGTAGTTCTGGTTCTTTAAACCGATAAAAGTTCAAAAAACTACGATAAGCCCAAGCTTTCTAGTTGGCCTCGGTGTAGTAAATCTCCAATTTGAGTTTTTTCTCTTCTTCCTCGTTGCTTACATTGCTTCCATAAAGAACTGTTCCTAATGGACTTACGGCAGCAGCAACTGGATAATCGACTCCTTCGGCATTGCTCCCTATAGCTTCTTGAAGCAACGTGATACCAATATTTGGTGTTAATGTTAGGCCCAACTTGGCATTTACAGAATCACGAACAATAATATTATTGATATGTTCAGTTATTCGTATGGTATATTTTAAACCTAAGTCACCGTCTTTTTCCAACACCCCATCATGATTTGGAAAATACCTCAATGGGTTGGTTCCTGAATTTGATGTAACGATTTCATTTGAAGCATCGAACAAAGGTCTATTGTTCTCTGAATTGTAAAGGTAAAGTCTTGGTGGTTCAACAACCGAGGCATCCACAGCTTGGCGATCAACATAAAACACCAAATTAGCTTCATTTACAATCCAGTTTTTCTGTTTTATCTCATTAATGATACTCGAACCACCGTTCTCGGTTTCATCAAAAAGCCTCACCTCCGCAAGAGTAGCCCCTCCTTTTACATAAATTCTAGAAGCATTTTCGTTGTTGCCAATTGCATTTACAACTTCTGTAGGCAACATTTCATTTTCAAAGACATTTACGGCATTGCCCGTAATTCCCGCAGAGGTTCCTACCAAGAAATTTAGGGTGAAATCCCTTTCGGACTTCACCACATCATCGGCCTCTGCATCATAATCATCATACTCGTAGGTGATGGTAATGTTAGCTTGCGTCAAATCCAGAAGGAACATAAGTTCATCCATATCGGTACCGGACAAATGTATTCCCCTGAAAAAGTTTTTAAAATTGGATTGACTAAGTAATTCTGGCTGCCCTTCTTTGTCCAATATATTTTCTTGGAAAAAATCGGGATCCAATGCAATTCGTATACCTGGATTGAGTCTATTGGTCACTTCTTGTGATTCATCAACATTTTCTGTTTCCGGGTCGTCTTCATTCTCTCGGAACAGTATTTCTTCATCATCAATGGTAACTTCACCATTAAAAAGTGTCTCACCAATAAAACTGGAAAAATCTTGATTGGAATAATATTCCTGGGCTTCTGCAAAATTTGAATTTGGGTCAAGGTCTCGAAGAAAATAATTGGACCTCGAAACAATCAGATTAAAAGGTTGGGACCTATCACCATAAATACTGTCCAAATCAAACCTGTTCGGGTAAGAATTGGCCACAAAATCATCTCCAGTTCCATCTTCATCCGGGTCAAAAGGATTGGAGCCTTGAATTCGTTCTTGGTTATCGGTTACGCCATCCCCATCAAAATCGGAATTTGGGTCATTCACATCATCACCGCTTTCGAACTCGTCATCCACACCATCTCCATCGGTATCCGACGAAGGGGGCAATTGGAAGGGAATATACAAATAGACTTCCTTGACCGTTTCGTTCTCTTGAATGGTACTTTCATTATCGTCCGAATCTGCCTCGTCTTCACCTGACTGTGTAAGATCACCAAAGGTCGGTGAAACACTGGGCAATGACAGTTGGGAAATAATACTTGCCTTCCTTTTCCCATAGATCGGGTCGTTGAAAGTACCCAATTGATATAAGGGCAACCTGTTGGTCTGTACGGCGGTTATCCCTTTATTGTAGGCAAAAACATCATACTCCGCCTTGCCGGTCGTAAAGGGCTCTCCCGAAATAACACCTTCACCTATGGTGTCCAATTCGTCTTCACAAGAGGCAAGCAGTAAAAACAAAGTCCCAACCAACGCTGAAACTTTGAAAATCTTGGAAAATCTCATTCAATCTATTTTAAAACCTCTGTATTATAGAAATTTATGTATGCCTCTTCTGCTTCCTGCAGGGAAACGTAAGGCAGTACCGGTACGGAAAGATTATCAATATGACTTTTAAGGTCATCGGACAAATCCTCCGCGGCTAAAATAACGGCATCGGAATGATCTACGGCAACCTTTAACAAATTATTATACTCGGGATGGGCAAGTGAGGAAATCTCTTCTTTATCAATGCCATCAAAAGCAATCTTATCTATCATGGCACTATCCAATTCTCCCTCAAAATCTTTACCGTAAACCGAGGTAACTATTTTACTTTCGGAGAACAACGGCTCATCCGCGTAGTATTTTCTCAAATAAAGCGGCACCATGGAGGCCATCCAGCCATGTACATGGATAATATCTGGAGACCAATTTAATTTTTTCACTGTTTCAACCACACCTTTTGCAAAGAAGATGGCACGCTCGTCATTGTCAGGGAACAAATTCCCATCGGCATCGGCAAATGTGGCCTTTCTTTTAAAATATTCATCGTTGTCTATAAAATAGACTTGGATCCTTTCTTTTGGTATGGATGCCACCTTTATGATCAAGGGCATATCCATGTCGTTGATCACCAGGTTCATCCCCGATAAACGTATTACCTCGTGTAATTGATGCCTTCTTTCGTTAATGTTTCCGTACCTTGGCATAAATATGCGGATTTGCCCACCGTTACTGTTCACCATTCTTGGCGCTTCGTACGACATTAAGGAAACAGGATTCTCTGGGAGGTAGGGAACTAATTCAGAAGATACAAACAATACCTTTTTACCATTCATAAACACTTTCTTTTGTTTATCTGAAAAACATAGCTGCAAAAGTACAAAAATTATGCTGATTAGCAGTATTTATAGTATTTTTGCACCCTTTTGTACCTGTATATGAAGATATTCGACCGTAAAAAAGAACTTAACAACTTCACTTTGGGGGAGCGTAAAAAAGACCGTAACATTGGTCTGGTGCCCACAATGGGCGCGCTTCACACAGGTCATATCTCCCTGGTAAAAAAAGCACTTTTGGAAAACGACCTGGTCGTGGTGAGCATTTTCGTGAACCCTACACAATTTGATAAAAAAGACGACCTTGAAAAATATCCGCGCACTTTTGAGAAGGATATTGAACTTTTGAAACAGGTTTCGGACAATATTGTAGTTTTTGCTCCCACGGTTGATGAAATTTATGAGGGCAAACTTGAATCTGAATCCTATGAGTTCGATGGCCTGGACAAAGTAATGGAAGGAGAGTTCAGAACTGGTCATTTTGATGGCGTTGGGACTATTGTGGAGCTCTTGTTAAGAACTGTGGCCCCCGACAAAGCCTATTTTGGTGAAAAAGATTTCCAGCAATTGCAGATTATCCGGAAAATGGCCGAAATCAAGAACTTGCCGTACGAAATTATCGGATGTCCAATAGAAAGGGAACCACAGGGTTTGGCCATGAGTTCCCGCAACGAGAGACTCTCTAAAGAAACCCGCGAAAAAGCTGGTTTTATACACGATACACTACAAGCTGCCAAAACCGATTTTGGCACGAAAAGTGCGGCATATGTAAAGGATTGGGTGAAATCTGAATTTGAACAACATCCTTTGTTTGATCTGGAATATTTCGAAATCGCGGACGAGAACACATTGACTCCTGCTTTAAAAATACAGGACAACCAAAAATACAGGGCGTTTATAGCCGTTTACGCAGACGGCGTACGCTTAATTGATAATCTAAGATTGAATTGATAATTTTGCACCATGCAAGTAGAAGTCGTAAAATCTAAAATTCACCGTGTAAAAGTTACCGGAGCAGACCTTAATTATATAGGTAGCATTACCATAGACGAAGATCTTATGGATGCCGCCAACATTATTAGGGGCGAAAAAGTGCAGATTGTGAACAACAACAACGGTGAGCGATTGGAAACTTATGCCATTCCAGGCCCTAGAGGTTCTGGAGAGCTGACCCTGAACGGTGCCGCCGCCAGAAAAGTGGCCGTCGGAGACGTATTGATCCTGATTACCTACGCTTGGATGGATATCGAAGAGGCAAAATCATTTAATCCAGCATTGGTGTTCCCCAACGAGGAAACCAATCTACTCAAGTAAATTTTGGGCAAATCCCTGAAAAAATTTCTTAAGATATTTGTACCCATCGCTTTTGGGCTGTTTTTGGTTTGGTATTCTTACAACTCCACCACACCGGAAGAACGAAAACAAATCATCCATTATATTTCCAATGCGAGTCCAATATGGGTGACCATTTCCGTAATCATTGGCATATTGAGTCACATTTCAAGGGCCATACGCTGGAAATATCTTTTGGAACCGATGGGTTATCGCCCCAAAACCATCAATACCATATTTATTGTGCTTATATCATATTTCGCCAACTTGGGGATTCCCCGTTCAGGTGAAATATTAAGGGCTACAGCACTGACCACCTATGAGAAGGTGCCTTTTGAAAAAGGGTTCGGCACAATTGTTACCGAAAGGGTCATAGATCTTTTAATGCTTTTGATCATTATTTTGATAACCCTGGTGCTTCAAACTGATTTTATTCTTGGATTTTTAGAAGAAAGAGGCGTAAACATTATCGGTGCCATAGGAATATTACTTGTTGGTATTGTCGGCCTCTTTTTAGGGTCATACATCATCCGTAAATCCAGATCGCCATTCGCATTAAAACTAAAAGGGTTCCTCAATGGATTGCAGGACGGTGTTCTGAGCGTTTTCAAAATGAAGAACAAATGGTCTTTCATTCTGCATACCCTATTTATTTGGGCAGCATATTTTGGCATGTTCTGGGTCATAAAATACACCGTAGAGGAAACCATACCACTATCCTTGGGCGAATTATTGGTAGCCTTTGTTGCCGGGGCCTTTGCCATGTCCACTACTAATGGCGGAATTGGCCTTTACCCTATTGCTGTGAGCGCTGCATTGGGAATTTATGGCATCAGCTCCATATCTGGAGATGCATTTGGTTGGATTATGTGGATTGCCCAAACGTTGATGGTGGTGGTTTTCGGTACAATATCCTTCCTTGTTTTACCGTTATTGAACAGAAATCGGTAAGCCCCAGCCGCCTAAATCTTAACCAATGAAAAAATGTCTATTTCTACTGATAGGCTTTACTTGCTTGAACCTCAGCGCTCAAGTGACAAAAGAGATTTTTGAATCCTTCAAACTGCAAGAACGGAGGGATGTCTCCTACTATTTTCCTGAAGACTATACCGAAGAAAAATCGTATCCATTGATTGTGGTTTTGGACGCCGAATATTTGTTCGGCCTGGTTGTTGCCAACGTAAAATTCCAAAGCAAGTTTGATCGTATGCCCGAAGCCATTGTGGTCGGTGTTCATCAACTGCAGAACGATTTGCGCTGGGAAGATTGCGACTACGAGGATGTATCGGGATTACCTACGGAGAAAGGCAAAATGTTCTACGAATTTTTGGGCACAGAATTGATTCCCTATCTGGAAACCAGCTATAATATCGCCCCGTTTAAAATGTTCGTGGGTTACGATATCACAGCCAACTTTGGCAACTATTATCTTTTCAAGGACCGTTCATTGTTCAATTCCTATATCAGTATTTCACCTGTTTTGGCAACCGATATGGAAAGTAGGGTTCCCGCCCGCTTATCCGAACTGGACCAGACCATTTTTTATAATTTGATCATTGAAAAACAACCTACGGACGATAGGCAGCGTGTCCTTCAAATGAACACTAGCATCAACTCCATCACCAAAGAATCCCTACATTACTTTTTTGATGAATATGAAAGTGCCGACCATACATCCATCGCGGCCTATGGTATAAGCAAAGCTTTTGACAACGTATTCCGGATATACAGGCCCATTACTCCGGCAGAATATAAATCGGACATCCTTACTTCCGAGGAACCCGTTTTCAATTATTTGGAAAATAGATACCAAACCATAGAAGACCTGTTCGGGTTTGAAAAACCCGTGGAACTCAACGATATTATGGCCATTTATGCTGCCTGCCTGAAAAAAGAGGACTATGAATCACTGGAACCTTTGGCGGACCTTTGCAAAAAGGAATTTCCAGATACTATGATGGGCTTTTATTTCGAGGGGGAATATTACGAGTTCATCGGAGAACCCAAAAAGGCGTTCAAAACATTCGAAAAAGCATTTCAACTTGAAGAAATCGACTTTTTGACCAAGGATATGGCCCTCGAAAAAATTGATGCCCTAAAAGCAGACTTCGGTTATTAACGGGATGGATTCCTCGATTATTGGATTATTAGATGATTTCCCTTCTAAAAATCGAACTATCTAATTTTCCAAACATCCAATCCATCATCTAAATCCATATCTTTAGGCCCCTCATTTAGTTTGAATGGCCAAGACCAAAACAGCATTTTTTTGTCAAAACTGTGGAGCCCAATTCCCCAAGTGGGTGGGGCAATGTTCCTCTTGCAAGGAATGGAACACCATTGTGGAAGAAGTGGTCCAGAAGGAGGACAAAAAAAGTTGGAAGGCCGACAAAGTCGCCAGACAGGCCAACAAACCGCTACGGGTTTCGGAGATCACACAAGAAAAAGAACTCCGTTTGGACACATTGGACCAAGAATTCAACCGTGTTTTGGGCGGTGGGCTGGTACCTGGATCGCTGACCTTGTTGGGCGGGGAGCCGGGCATTGGTAAAAGTACGTTACTGCTTCAGATTGCGCTGAAATTACCCTATAAAATCCTATATGTATCGGGCGAGGAAAGTCAACGGCAGATAAAAATGCGTGCCGATCGCATTCAACCCAACAGCGAAAATTGTTACATCCTTACCGAGACCAAAACTCAAAATATTTTTCAGCAAATCTCAACTATTGAGCCTGATTTGGTCGTAATCGACTCCATTCAGACCCTGCACACCGATTATATCGAATCCGCAGCTGGGAGCATTTCCCAAATACGCGAAAGCACTGCGGAACTCATCAAATTTGCAAAAGAGAGTCACACTCCCGTTATTTTGGTGGGGCACATCACAAAAGATGGCACCATTGCCGGTCCTAAGATTTTGGAGCATATGGTAGATACCGTTCTCCAGTTTGAAGGCGACCGTAATTATGTATACCGTATTCTCCGTTCCCTTAAAAACCGTTTTGGTTCAACCGCGGAACTGGGTATTTACGAAATGCAGGGAAGCGGGCTTCGCGAAGTCAACAATCCCTCGGAAGTATTGATTTCTAAAAATGATGAAGACCTCAGCGGCACTGCCATTGCCGCCACCGTGGAAGGTATGCGACCCCTATTGATTGAAATCCAAGCCTTGGTAAGCACCGCCGTTTATGGAACGCCACAACGCTCCGCCACTGGTTTCAATGCCAAAAGATTGAACATGCTCTTGGCCGTTTTGGAAAAACGAGCAGGCTTCAAGTTGGGAGCAAAGGATGTTTTCCTGAATATTACAGGTGGAATCTCCGTGGATGACCCTGCTATTGATTTGGCTGTTATGGCCGCAATTCTATCCAGCAATTCGGACATTGCCATTGAAAAAGGCGTCTGTTTTGCCGCAGAGGTTGGCCTTGCTGGTGAAATTAGGCCTGTGCAACGTGTAGACCAACGTATCCTTGAAGCTGAAAAACTGGGTTTCTCCAAAATCTTTGTTTCCAAAAACAATAAGATTGGATTGAAACAATCTGGTATCCAGATTCAAAAGGTGTCCAAGATTGAAGATGTTGTCGCCCATTTATTCGGATAAACCAGTAATTTCAGGTTTCTTTCTATATTTAGGAAACTTTCAAACTGCACATGAAAAGATATTTCCTTCTTTCTTATATCGCCATTTTGGCCTCTTGCTCCAACCCAAATCCAAATACAGCGAACAAAGCCTATTTCAGTACTTGGGAGCATTATTTGGGGGACCCCGAACGAACACATTTCTCCAATCTTGATCAAATCGATACTACCAATGTCTCGCGATTAAAATTGGCCTGGAGCTATAAAAGTGGAGGTTTACAGGAAGGAAGAACTACACAGATACAAACGAGTCCCTTAATGGTTGAAAATGTTCTTTATGGTGTAAATGCAGCCATAGAACTATTCGCCATCAACGCAAAAACGGGAGAGGAAATCTGGAAATTTTCACCAAAAACCAAAGATGAATCAGGTTTAGGTCTCAACCGTGGATTAAATTATTGGAAATCTGATGGTACCGCTCCGAGCCGTATTTTTTTCTCATCAGGACCAAAACTGTATGCCATTAATATAGAAACGGGCCAGCCCATTACCGATTTCGGAGACAACGGCAGCATAGACCTACGAGATGGTCTGGGGAGAAACCCAAGCAAATTATCCGTGGTTTCCAACACCCCGGGAGCAGTTTTTAAAAATATATTGATTCAAGGCACCCGAGTAGGTGAAGGACCTGGCTCTTCTCCAGGCCACATCCGCGCCTACGATGTGCTTACTGGCAAAATCTTATGGACGTTCCACACCATTCCACAACCAGGGGAGTTTGGTTACGACACATGGCCTGCCGAAGCATACAAAAAAGTGGGTGGTGCCAATAGTTGGCCTGGCATGGCATTGGACAACGAGCAAGGCATTGTTTATATCCCCACAGGTTCAGCGGCTTTTGACTGGTACGGGGGCGACCGTGAAGGGGCAAACCTTTTTGCCAACTCCCTGTTGGCGCTTAATGCGAATACAGGAGAGCGTATTTGGCATTTTCAAATGGTACACCACGATATTTGGGACCGAGATTTGCCCGCACCGCCCAATTTGGTGGACATTGTTCGGGACGGAGCGACCATCCCTGCCGTGGCGCAGGTTACCAAAAGCGGTCATGTTTTTGTGTTCAACAGAATTACGGGAGAGCCTTTGTTTCCTATTGAAGAAAAAACATACCCTAGCTCCACATTACTTGGAGAAAAAGCGTTCGAGACCCAGCCCTTGCCTTTAAAACCAGCGCCGTTTGCACGCCAGATTTTAACAGAGGAGGATTTATATGCCCCAGACCATACCGCTTTTGTGGATGATTTGGTACCAGGGAACGAAACCGACAATCAACCAACCGTGCTTGAAAAATTCAACTCCATAACATCCAAAGGGCAATTTATACCGATGGATACCACTGGAGTGATTCTATTTCCAGGTGCCGATGGCGGTGCCGAATGGGGCGGGGCAGCACTCGACCCTCGAAATGGGGTAATGTATGTGAATGCCAACGAAATGGCATGGATCATTAAAATGAAAGAAATTGGCGGCGATGCTGAAAACTCAAGTATTGGACAAAGTTTGGCGCAGATACACTGTGCCAGATGCCATGGTGGTGATCTACAAGGCTTGAACGGAATCCCTCAGCTTCAAAATGTGAAGATGCGATTGGAAACAGACTCCATAAAAAACATTATCCAAAAAGGTCGTGGTGCCATGCCGGGCATGCCAAATCTTTCCGAAGAAGAAACCAATGCCATTACCGAGTTTTTAATGGATATCGAAGAAGCCAAAGATCATAGGGTGGAGGAAACAAAAATCGATGTGCCCTATTCTATTTCGAGCTTTGCAAGGTTTAAAGATGACAGAGGTTATCCTGTGGTAAAACCGCCATGGGGAACATTGAACGCCATCGACCTTAACTCGGGTGAATATCTGTGGACCGTACCTTTAGGGCACGAAGAGAGTTTACAGGACCCCAATGTTCCAGTTTCTGGGCTTGAAAACTATGGAGGACCGGTCGTTACCAAAGGGGGAGTGCTTTTCATTGCAGCAACCAAGGACGAAAAAATCCGAGCGTTTAACATGGAAACGGGCAAAAAACTTTGGGAAGACCAACTACCAGCGGGAGGTTATGCCACACCGATTACCTACCAAGTTGATGGCAAGCAATACGTGGTCATCTCCTGCGGAGGTGGCAAAATGGGCACCGACTCTGGTGATGAGTACCGTGCCTATGCTTTGGAATAGTTAAGGCGCAGGATTCGGAATAGTTTTATGAATTTCCTCAATGCCCTCCAAAACTTCATCGGACAGGTCTACATTAATACTTTCGATATTTTCCCTGAGTTGCTCCATACTGGTTGCACCAATAATGTTACTCGTTAAAAAGGGTCTGGTATTTACAAAGGCCAAGGCCATCTGTACCAAGCTCAAACCGTGTTCCTTTGCCAGTTCTGCATATTTTTTTGTGGCCGCAACAGCAGTATCCCCACTATACCTGTTGTAATTTGGGAATAAGGTCACCCTAGCTTTTCTCGGTGGAATTTCCGTAAGGTATTTTCCACTCAACACTCCAAATCCAAGAGGAGAATATGCCAGTAAACCTATCTGTTCACGCATGGAAATCTCGGAAAGACCAACCTCAAAAAGTCGATTCAATAGACTGTATGGGTTTTGGATGGTCCGCATTCGAGGCAGGGACTGGTGTACTTTACTTTCTTCCAAGAAACGCATGGTGCCCCAAGGGGTCTCGTTGGACAATCCCACGTGACGAATTTTCCCCGAGGCGATCAAATCACGTAGTGTTTCCAATACTTGGTGAATATTATCATCCCAAACATCAACAGCATGTGCGTTAAATCCGCGTTGCCCAAAATAATTGGTATTCCGTTCTGGCCAATGGAGTTGATACAGATCAATATAATCCGTTTGCAATCGCTTTAAGCTACTATCCACCGCATTGATTATGGATTCCTTGCTAAACCCTGTGCTTCGGATATGTTTTGCGGCGTGGCCAGGTCCCGCTATTTTGGATGCTAACACCACTTTGTCCCGATTTCCGGTTTTTTTGAACCAGTTTCCGATAAGTTCTTCGGTAACGGCATAAAGCTCCTTTTTTGCAGGAACTGGGTACAATTCGGCCGTATCAAAAAAGTTTACACCTTGGTCCAGCGCATAGTCCATTTGTTCGTGCGCTTCATCTTCATTGTTCTGGCGACCCCAGGTCATGGTTCCCAAACAAATTTTGGAGATTCGGATATCTGTATGTGGAATTCTAGTATATTTCATTTCAAAAGTTTAGGACGGTCAAAGGTACTCAAACAAAAACATCGGCCTTTATGCCAATGCTATTTTTCGACTTCCAACAAAATGGGACAATGATCACTATGTTTTGCCTCCGACAAAATCACCGAGCGCTTTAATCTATCTTCCAACGGTTCGGCCACCATACCATAATCCAAACGCCAGCCTTTGTTGTTGGCCCTTGCGTTGGCTCGATAACTCCACCAAGTATAGTTGTCCGGTTCTTTATTGAAATGCCTGAAGCTATCAATAAAACCACTTTTCATAAAGTTTCCGATCCACTCGCGTTCCACGGGTAAAAATCCAGACACGTTTTTATTGCGGACCGGGTCGTGAATATCAATAGCTTCATGACAGATATTGTAATCCCCACAAACTATCAGATTAGGGCGTTCTTTTCTGAGCTCTTCCGAATACTTTTGAAAATCGGCCATATAGGTCAATTTAAAATCCAAACGATCCATATTCGTACCTGATGGTAAATACATGCTCATTACAGAAAGGTCACCAAAGTCGGCACGGATGTTTCTACCCTCATGATCCATGTAATCTATACCTGTTCCGAATTCAATATGATCAGGCTCGTTTTTACAAAGTAAGGCCACACCACTATATCCCTTTTTTTGGGCGCTGAACCAATAGTTGTGGGAATACCCCGCGTCTTCAAAAACAGAGGTGTCCACTTGTTCCTCCATGGCCTTGGTTTCCTGCAAACAGACCACGTCGGGACTTACTGTTTCCAACCACTCCACAAAACCTTTTTTCAGGGCGGCCCTTATTCCATTTACATTGTAGGATACAATTTTCATTCGTTCTAATTTGTTCAAAAATAGCTATTGTAAGCGGCTCCCTAAAATTGAATTTACCAATGGATATATCAATGAAAAGAATCAAGGTGTTCGTTCTTGATGTTTTACCTTAATTTTATGAAAAAATTCATCCTCATGACTGCACTAATTCTGATTGACACCCAAATCGGACTCCAGGAAACAGGCTTTTATGGCTCCGAACGGAATAATCCCGAAGCAGAAGAAAATTGTGGTAGAGTATTGCAATTTTTTAGACGGAAGCAACTGCCCGTTTTCCATGTGAAACACAATTCCACCAATATTGATTCACCCCTGCACTCAAGCAAAATGGGAAACAATTTTCATCCAGCGGTAAAACCCTTGATCAATGAACCGGTTTTTGAAAAAACGGTAAATTGTGCTTTTATAGGAACCGATTTGGAGACACGTTTAAAAAGGATGGGCATAACCAATTTGGTAATTGCAGGCCTGACCATTGAACACTGCATTTCCACGTCGGTCCGGATGGCCTCCAACCTCGGTTTCAATGTTGTTTTGGCTTCCGATGCCACTGCAGCCTTTGATAAAATGGGGTATGATGGCAATAAATACCCAGCAGATGTAATCTTTCATGCGGAATTGGCCAATTTAAAGGATGAATTTGCAACCATTATGGATACCCACACCTTGCTGGGCGAACTTGATAAATCAATTGAATGAATCTCATACAAAAAGGACTCCCCCTACTTTTTACACTTTTCACTGCGCTTAGCATATTGGCACAGGACATCCAAAAAGATTCCATCACCCAATTGGACGAAGTAGTGCTCACCCAAGAGGCCATACCCAAAAAGGCAACAGGAATCACCTCTTCATCCAAAATAGCGGGCAAGACTTTTGAGCGGTTCAACCCTACGGACATTCCATCGGCAATCAATCAGGTTTCGGGGGTGTACATCCTTTCGGGCGCCATCAACACCAATCGGATAACCGTTCGGGGAATAGGTTCCCGAACGCCTTATGGCACCAATAAGCTCCGTATGTATTTCAACAGTATTCCGGTAACCAATGGTACAGGCTCCTCAACCATAGAGGCCTACGATTTTGAGAACCTAGGTGCAGTGGAAATTATAAAAGGTCCAAAAGCTACAGCCTTTGGTTCCAATCTTGGTGGGGCCTTTTTGTTGGAAACCAAAGCTTCGGTGGAGGACAAGACACAGCTCATCAATTCATTCTCCATGGGGTCTTACAACATGCTCAAGGACAATCTTGGTTTTTCCCATTCGGAAGATGGTTTTAATTTGAATTTTAGTTACAACCACCTAGAAACCGATGGCTACCGACAGAACAGCCAGTTCCAACGTGATGGATTGCTCTTGAACACCCGGTTCCGGACAGGGCAAAAAAGTAGTATGGCCTTTTTGGTGAATTATATCGATTACACCGCCCAGATTCCAAGTTCCATCAACCAGACCGATTTTGAGGAAGATCCTACCCGAGCAGCATCAAACTGGTTGGCTGCCCAGGGGTACGAGGCCAACAAATATATTTTAACGGGACTGTCACACACCTATCAATTTTCTGAAAAACTTCAGAATACCACTAGTATTTTCTATAGCTATTTAGATCATTACGAGCCACGTCCCTTCAATATTTTGGACGAATTTACCAACGGCTATGGTTTTAGAAGTCGTTTTGCGGGCAATTGGGGAAAAGCGGATTTCACCTTTGGCGCAGAGTTTTATCGGGACGAATACCGTTGGGGCACTTTTGAGAATCTGTACGAAGAAAATAACGGCAACGGTAGCTTAGAAGGGACTCAGATCAGCAATAATAAAGAATTCCGTAGGCAGTTCAACCTTTTTGGAACGCTGACCTACCCCATTACGGCTCAACTTTCTGCTCAGCTGGGCCTCAACTGGAACAAGACCCACTATGATTTTAGGGACCTGTTTAACCAAGGAGATGCCAATGCCTCGGCCAAACGAGATTTTGATGCGATACTGCTTCCAAATTTTGGGGTTAACTACCAATGGCAAAAAGGAAAGCTATACGCAAATATTAGCAGGGGGTTTTCCAACCCAAGTTTGGAGGAAACACTGACCCCGGATGGTATCATCAACCCGGATATTGCACAAGAAACAGGAACAAACTATGAGCTGGGCACAGAATGGATGCTGTTCAAGAAAAGGCTTTCAGCAAATGTTACCGTATACCGAATGAACGTAAAAAACCTGTTGGTGGCCCAACGGGTCGGCGAGGACCAGTATATTGGTAGAAATGCGGGGGAAACCCGCCACCAAGGTATGGAGCTCGATCTGCACTACAGAGGAGAACTATCACCAACGATCACTTTTTCACCCTATCTCAGTTATACCCTGAACGACCACAGTTTTGTGGATTTTGTGGACGGCGATAACGATTATTCGGGCAATCCGCTTACAGGTGTTCCAAAACACCAATTGAGCTCGGGAATCGATTTTCGCCATTCCAACGGTCTACAATTGAACCTCACCCATCAGTTCGTGGACGAAATTCCTATGACGGATGCCAATTCCATAAGCAGTAATTCCTTTAATGTGTTCCATGCCAAGTTGGGATTTCGAAAATCACTTTCATCACATATTAGTTTGGGACTTAATGCTGGAATCAATAATATTTTTGATGCTAACTATGCCCAATCCGTATTGATCAACGCTGTGGGATTTGGCGGGGCACAGCCCAGGTATTATTACCCCGGCAATGGACGCAATTATTTTGGAGGACTACAATTAAACTATGTTTTTTAACTATTCTTCAAAATAGAATGGCCTATTTTTAATGATACAAATAGGTTGACTATGAATGAGGTAGACCAATATATTTCAAGGTTTCCGGAAGAAGTTCAACAGCAACTTCAAAAAGTAAGGACCATCATTAAAAAAATGGCGCCAAAGGCTACTGAGCAAATGGCCTATGGCATGCCGGGTTACAAAACAAACGGAAAACCTTTGGTATACTTTGCAGGGCATAGAAACCACATTGGGTTTTATGCGACGCCGTCGGGACACGAAGCATTTCAAAAAGAACTTTCCAAATACAAACAAGGGAAAGGCTCGGTTCAGTTTCCCTTGGACCAACCCATACCTTTTGAACTTATTGAAAAAATTGTGAGATTTAGAGTTGAAGAGAATGCTGACCGTAAATAAAATTTAATGACCCCAAAAATTCAAACCCTGCCTACTACGCTATTGGTCGGAAAAAAATCAATCACTTCGTTTGCCAACAATAACACTTTTGAACTATGGCAAAGTTTTTCTCCTCGGAAAAAGGAAATTAATCATGCAATCAATAATGGTCTCTACGCGGTAGAAATCTATCCGACCACCACATTTTTTCAAAATTTTGACCCTATTCGGGAATTTCAAAAATGGGCAGCCATTTCTGTTTCCAAAATAGATGAAATACCTGAAGGGATGGAAAGCCTAACTGTTCCCGAAGGATTATATGCCGTTTTCCCATACAAAGGAAAACCAAGTGAGGCCATGGAAACTTTCAAATATATTTATGGTGATTGGCTTCCAAATTCGGAATACGAAATGGACAGCCGACCCTATTTTGCACTTATGGGCGACAAATACAAAGGAGAACATCCCGAATCTGAGGAAGAGTTTTGGGTTCCCATCAAGAAAAAGTGAATCAATTTTAGGATTTTACAATAATGCTCTTGGATTGGTTGCTTCGATATATCATCTTGGGTTTAAGTGTTATATTTGAAAGAATTGCTATTACCAACCAAAACCAACGGCTACTATGAAACGATCTTTTACACTCAGCTTAGCTTTATCAATTATTTCCACTATCACCTTTGCCCAACAGGACAAGAATAAAATTATTGCTGACCTCGATGCCAAAAAAGAACATTACAAGGAAATTGCCAAAGAACTTTGGACCAATCCTGAATTGGGCTATTTGGAAGAGAACAGTTCTGCCCTTCTGCAATCAGAATTGGAAAAAGAAGGCTTCACCATTAAAAAAGGTGTAGCTGGAATTCCAACAGCTTTCACAGCAACTTATGGTTCTGGAAGTCCCGTAATTGGGGTTCTTGGTGAATTTGATGCTCTCCCTGGCATGTCCCAGGATGCCGTACCATTCAGAAAACCAAGAGTGGTCGACGCACCTGGTCAGGCTTGCGGCCACCATTTGTTCGGTACCGGCTCCATGGCTGCGGCCATTGCCGCCAAAGACTATTTAAAAGAATCGGGGAAATCGGGTACCATCCGTTTTTATGGAACGCCCGCCGAAGAAGGAGGTTCTGGAAAAGTATACATGGTCCGAGCAGGTCTATTTGATGATGTGGATGCCGTGGTTTCTTGGCATGCAGGAGATAAAAACGCATCCAACCCAAGTACCAATTTGGCAACTATTTCCGGTAAGTTCCGATTTACCGGACAATCATCACATGCCGCGATGGCACCAGAATTGGGTCGATCAGCCTTGGATGGCGTGGAAGGAATGAACGATTTGGTAAATATGCTACGTGAGCATACCACAGAACCCACCCGTATCCATTACGTAATCACCAAAGGTGGAGATGCTCCCAACATTGTTCCCAAAGAAGCTGAAGTGTACTATGTGATTCGCCATTCCAACCGAAAAGAGGTGAAGGCCGTTTGGGATCGTGTGGTAAAAGCTGCGGAAGGCGCAGCTATCGGAACAGAAACCGAAATGACCTATGAAATTATTGGTGGAACCTACGAGAAATTACCAAACGAGCCTCTTTCAAAAATAATGCACGACAATATGACCCTTGTTGGCGGTGTTTCATATTCACCCGAAGACCTGGAATTTGCCAAAGAAATTCAAAAAACCTTGGGAGCGCCAAAGCCCATTGAAAGTGCGGGGGAGATTCAACCCATGGAGTTCACCTATGGCAAAGCCTCCGCCGATACGGGAGATGTGAGCTGGAACGCTCCAACTGCAGCCGTAAACACTGCAACATGGGTGCCTGGAACACCTGCACACAGCTGGCAGGCAGTAGCCGCTGGAGGCACCGATATCGGGTTTAAAGGAATGATGGTCGCCGCCAAAACCATAGCGCTCTCCGCAATGGACCTGTTCAAAAATCCCGAACTTTTGGAAGCTGTTAAAGCCGATTTCCACAACCGAAGAGGAAAAGATTTTACATATGAAGCATTGCTTGGGGATAGAGAACCTGCTCTGGATTATAGAAAAACTAAACCATGAAAACAAACCTTCTTTTTTCTCTTGCCATTTTAAGTGTAATCGGTTGCAAACAAAATACACCACCTATTCAAGAAGCACCTGTAAAGTTTCAGCATGATGTTACTTCAGGGGCAAAACCTTGGACAGGTGAAACATTTGAGACCACAGAGGATGATTTTACTTTCGCTATTATTTCCGATCTCAATGGTGGAGAAAGGGAAGGGGTCTATGCCACCGCCGTGGTGCAATTGAATATGCTCGACCCCACTTTTGTACTCAGTGTTGGGGACTTGATAGATGGCGGCACGGAAGACACCTTGCAACTTAAAAAAGAATGGGATTCCTTTGACGAACGTACGGCAAAACTCAACATGCCTTTTTTTCATTTGGGTGGCAACCATGATCTCACCAATCCTGTGATGCGGGAATTCTGGAAAAACCGATTCGGACCACGTTACTATCATTTTGTTTATGAAAACGTACTGTTTTTGATGATGGATTCCGAAGATTATGAAGAGAAACGCATGCTGGAAATCTACAATGCACGGGCCAAAGCCCTAAAGATCATTGATGGGGAAATCGAGGGTAAGTACGAAGATTCCGAATACTACCACATGCCCGAAAGACGGATTGGAGGTATGAGCAAGGCCCAATTGGATTATTTTACCAAAGTTTTGAAGGACAATCCCGATGTAAAATGGACCTTTGTGCTCATGCACAAACCCCTTTGGATGCGCGAGGATGAAAAAGGTCTCGGCCCCTTGGAAAATGTGTTGGCCGACCGAGAATATACCGTTATCAACGGGCATTTCCATTCCTTTTCCAACCAAATGCGAAAAGGACATAGCTATACCATTTTAGGCACTACGGGAGGCAGCCAAAACCCACAGGACTCCATGGCATTTGATCATGTTAGCTTGGTTCGTATGGCCAAAAAGCCGGTGATCACCCACCTAAAAATGGAGGGGATTTTGAATGAGCTGGGGAAAGTACCATTAAGGGATTAAGCTTTAAAGTTTGCATAACCACTTGAATTGATGAGATTAAATTATACTTGCACTTTTTTATCCAGAATCCTTTTCAGCCCTCTCAGTATGGTAACAACATTCTGAATTTCCTGTTGCTCAAAACTGCCTAGCTTCACATAAAATAGCATCTCTACCGTCAAGTCCAAATAATTGCCAAGTATTTCAGGTGTGCCGCAGCAATCATTTATCCAATCTGTCAATTCGGTGATTTGGGTTTCGTTCATAATTAAGAAGATTTGGTTATATCTAAAGATATGAAACAAATTTTATTTAGCTACTAATTAGTGGTAATTAATTAATAGTGATAATGATTTCTTTACTTTATGGATAAATCAAAAGAAATCAAGAAACTAGCCTATCGAATTAAGTCATTAAGAATTCAAAAAGGATATAGTAGTTACGAAAATTTCGCTTTTGAAAAAGGAATCCCACGCGCCCAATACGGCAGATACGAAACTGGTACCGACATTCAATTTACTAGTCTACTAAAAATTGCCCAAGCTTTTGATATGACCTTGGAAGAATTTTTTAGTGAGGGGTTTGATTAAAGTGTCACCCTGAATTTAGTTCAGGGTCACACCTAATTGATTCTAAAGTTTGCCAACAATCCCTATCTTAGTTTACTCATTTTTGAAACGAACTATGAGCAAGCTGTCTTCACTTATTCTTTTAATTTTGATTCTTTCCTGTGCCGAAAAATCCAAGGAAGAAGTAAGTTCGATCGATCCTGTGAACTGGAATAACCGAATGGCTGAAATCGCTAGTTCCGATTCTCTTGTAAAGGGAACATCGTACCTATCCGTATATTCAGAAATTTATAGCGAAACGGAGCATCGAACACACAATCTTACCAGCACGATCAGCATGCGAAATACCAACCTAAAGGATACCATATATATTAATAAAGCCGAATATTTTGATACTGAGGGGACCCCGATACGGACATACTTTGATCGGCCCATCTACATTAAACCCATGGAAACCGTGGAAATTGTTATTGATGAGAAAGACAGATCAGGTGGGACAGGTGCCAACTTCCTTTTCCAATGGTCCATTAAACCCTACTCCCACGAACCTTATTTTGAAGGGGTTATGATTTCTACATCCGGACAACAAGGATTATCCTTCACTACTCAAGGACGAAGGGTAGAATAGTTCAATTGGACATACAAATGTCATAGTTTTACTCCCCCAATTATAGTATCTTGTCTATCAGTTTTGGACCATATTTATGGTTCCCACGAACATAAAAACTAC
Organism: [Muricauda] lutisoli (nom. illeg.); assembly: GCF_017313105.1. GTDB lineage: Bacteria > Bacteroidota > Bacteroidia > Flavobacteriales > Flavobacteriaceae > Flagellimonas > Flagellimonas lutisoli. The sequence continues at coordinate 380,758 of NZ_JAFLND010000002.1, forward strand.
ACTATGACCGATTTGCAAATCGCCAAAGGTGTTTCTTTGAAACACATATCTTCCATTGCCGAAAAATTTGGAATAGACCCCGATAATATTGAAATGTTCGGGAAATACAAGGCCAAACTTCCATTAAAGGCCATAAATCGCGAAAAAGCCCAAAAGAGCAATCTTATTTTGGTTTCAGCCATTTCACCAACCCCTGCAGGGGAGGGTAAAACCACCATGTCCATTGGTCTTTCCGAAGGACTGAACCGTTTGGGCAAAAAATCGACGGTGGTTTTACGGGAGCCCTCCTTGGGACCTGTTTTTGGAATTAAGGGAGGAGCAACAGGAGGCGGCTATTCCCAAGTGCTGCCCATGGAGGACATCAACCTGCACTTTACAGGGGATTTTGCAGCCATTGAAAAGGCACATAATCTATTATCCGCGATTATTGACAACAATATCCAGAGTAAAACCAACTCTCTACTATTAGACCCCAGAACCATCGGCTGGAAGCGGGTAATGGACATGAACGACCGCTCCCTACGCCATATTATCGTAGGACTTGGTGGAACAACCTCGGGAGTTCCAAGGGAAACTGGTTTTGACATTACCGCTGCTTCTGAGATTATGGCCATTCTATGCTTGGCCGAAAGTCTTACCGATTTAAAAGAACGATTGGGAAATATTTTTGTGGGCTACACCTACGATAAAAAACCCATTTACGCCAAAGACCTAAAAGCTGAAGGCGCCATGGCAGCTTTATTAAAAGATGCCATAAAACCCAATTTAGTACAGACCATCGAAGGAAACCCAGCCATTATCCATGGCGGGCCTTTTGCAAATATTGCCCAGGGCACCAACTCCGTAATTGCAACCCTAATGGGCATGTCGCATTCCGATTACACGGTCACCGAAGCAGGATTCGGTTTTGATCTAGGGGCTGAAAAATTCTTCGACATTAAATGCCAAAGTGCGGGTTTAAAGCCAAAGGCCGTAGTACTTACCACTACCATTCGTGCCTTAAAGTACCATGGTGGGGTAGATTTAAAATCCTTGACAGAACCCAATGTGGAAGCCTTAAAAAAAGGATTGCCCAATTTGGAAAAACACTTGGAAAACATAACGAAGTTCAAAGTAGTTCCTGTGATAGCCATCAATAAATTTGTATCGGATACGGATGAAGAGATACAAGTAATCATGGAATTGGCCGCTTCGAAAGGTATACGTGTTGCGGTGGCCAATGTTTGGGCCAAAGGGGGCGTTGGTGCGGAAGATTTAGCAAAAGAAGTGATTGAAATCGTCGAATCCGGCACTTCGGCATTCAAGGCGCTTTACGATTGGGAATCCAGTGTACAAGATAAAATTGCGACTATTGCCACGGAAATTTATGGTGCGGAGTATGTCGACTACACATCAAAAGCCAAAGCCGACCTCAGAAAAATTGCTGATCTAGGATTGGAACAATTACCGGTTTGTATTGCCAAAACACAAAAATCCCTATCGGACAATCCAAAGTTGTTGGGCAGGCCAAAGGATTTCATCATCACGGTGCGGGAAATAGAGATTGCGCTCGGTGCGGGTTTCTTGATTCCGATTACTGGCAATATTATGCGCATGCCCGGTTTACCGGCACATCCAGCATCCGAAGGCATCGACATTAACGATGACGGTGAAATTACGGGCTTGTTTTAAACCTTAGATTTTCTGTAACCAATAACGCATGTCCACCTCTTTGGAGATGATTTCTTTCACCTCCGAAAGTTTCACGCGCTTTTGTTCCATGGTATCCCTGTGCCTTATGGTTACCGTATCATCCTCCAATGTTTGATGATCTATGGTTACACAAAAAGGCGTTCCTGCCGCATCTTGACGACGGTAACGACGACCTACGGCATCCTTTTCATCATAATCCACATTGAAATCCCACTTGAGCTCGTCCACTAATTTTTGGGCAACTTCTGGAAGTCCGTCCCTTTTCAACAATGGAAGAACGGCCACCTTGTTCGGCGCCAAAACAGCTGGAATTTTAAGTACTGTACGCGTGGTGCCATTTTCGAGCTCCTCTTCCTGTAGTGAATTGGAAAAAACAGCCAAGAACATACGGTCCAATCCTATGGAAGTTTCCAACACATAGGGAGTATAGCTCTTATTTTCCTCGTGGTCGAAATACTGTAGTTTTTTTCCAGAGTATTCTTCATGTTTGCTCAAATCAAAATCGGTACGGGAATGGATTCCTTCCAATTCCTTGAATCCGAATGGGAACCTAAACTCAATATCAGCGGCAGCATCGGCGTAATGAGCTAATTTTTCATGGTCGTGGAAACGGTAGTTTTCCTCTCCCATTCCAAGGGAAAGGTGCCATTTCATTCGTTTTTCCTTCCAGGCTTCGTACCACTCCAATTGGGTTCCAGGCTTTATGAAGAATTGCATCTCCATCTGTTCAAATTCCCTCATACGGAAGATAAACTGACGGGCAACGATCTCGTTACGGAAGGCTTTACCTGTTTGGGCAATCCCGAACGGAATCTTCATCCTTCCTGTTTTTTGAACATTTAAAAAGTTGACGAATATACCTTGTGCGGTTTCTGGGCGAAGGTACAGGTCCATTGCACTATCGGCGGAGGCTCCCAGTTTGGTTCCGAACATGAGGTTGAACTGCTTTACGTCAGTCCAGTTTTTTGATCCAGACAGTGGACATGCAATCTCCAATTCCTCAATCAAGGCTTTTACATCGGCCAAATCTTCATTCTCTAGAGATTTCCCCATTCTTTTTAGAATGGAGTCTGCTTTTTCTTGATACCCCAGTACCCTATTATTGGTCGAAAGGAATTGTTCCTTGTCAAAACTCTCACCAAATCGCTTGGCCGCTTTTTTTACCTCTTTTTCAATCTTAGCTTCAATCTTAGCGACATAATCTTCAATCAAAACATCGGCACGGTACCTTTTCTTGGAATCCTTGTTATCTATCAAAGGATCATTGAAAGCATCAACGTGGCCAGAGGCCTTCCAAGTTGTAGGGTGCATAAATATGGCTGCATCGATGCCCACGATATTCTCATTGAGCTGAACCATGGCCTTCCACCAATATTCGCGAATGTTTTTCTTTAGCTCGGCACCGTTCTGACCGTAGTCGTAAACTGCACTGAGTCCATCATAAATCTCACTGGATTGAAATACATAACCGTACTCCTTTGCGTGGGAGATAACCTTCTTAAAAATGTCTTCCTGATTTGCCATTGGGCAAAAATAGAATTTTACCCAAAAAGTAGTATGCTATTTCAGCTGAAATTCAGTTGAAGCCAACAATCTTTCGTCCTCGAATACATTTAAGGTATAAATTCCTTCGGGCAAAGATCCTTCCGGAACGGTGATGGCATCGCAAATACTGATTTCTTTTCCGGTATATACAATCTCAACTTTTTTGCTGTAAGTGTTTCCGCTTACAGAAATTGTATTGGCATTATCCTCGATTATGGCCATATTGGGGTCCAAGAACTGAAGGTATAGCACTTTGATATCGCCATCGGAATTGGGGTCGCTCAAAATAGTAACACATCCCCTCAGCTTTTCGATTACCGAAGCCTTATTGGTTTTTATGGGTCTGCCCGCCCTTAGTCTAAATCCACTGCCTTCGGCATCCTGCAGTTTTAGATAACTTTTGATTCGCAATTCACGAGTAAGTTCTTTATTGGTCTCGCGAAGTAAAGATTCGGTTTGTTGCATGCTACTGGCCCTCCCTCGAAGCTCCTCGAGTTGCTTTAAGGTTTCATCATATTTGCTGGCCAATAAGCTATTGTTATACCGAAGAAAATTGTTTTTGAGCTTTAAACTGTCAAATCGCAATTCCAATTTCCGAAGTTCTTTTCTGGTTTCCTTTAATTTGGTGATGCTGAAGTTTAACCTTCCTACCGAATCCAACAATTGCTGAACCCTAAAGCGGGAGGTTTGCAACTCAATTTCATTTACTTCATTCAATCCGGACAAACGGTCAACTTCCGCTCGCATCAAGGTAAGGTCTTTCACCAAAAGTGACTTTTCCTCCTCCAAATAGATCATTTGGTTTTTGGATTGAGCATAGCTGTAATAAAAGGCAATAAGAATCCCCACAATTACCGCGGCCATAGCGGCAAAGATAATTTTGTAGTTGAAATTGTTATCTTGGGAGTTCATGGGGTTGACAGACTACTCTAAAATGTAAAAGATTTGACACCAAAAAGGTTGGCTAAGATAATAAACGAGATTAACAACATCCTATTGCCAAGGGTATGTTTTGGATGTAATGCCCAATTATTTAGTGGAGAACACATTTTGTGTACCGTTTGTCGACATGATGTGCCGCTCACCGATCATAACTATCTGGAAGAAAATGCAGTGGACCGTATATTTTATGGAAGAACTCCGATAAAAAAGGCTGCTTCTTTTGTTTTCTTCTCAAAAAATGGACACATAAAAAATATGTTGCACTGGTTGAAATATAAAAACCAGGAACAGATCGGTAGCTTTTTTGGTGAATGGTGCGGTACTTATTTAAAGGAAAATGGACAGCTAAATTCTATCGATGCTGTGGTACCCGTTCCTTTACATCCTAAAAAACTCAAGAAACGTGGTTACAATCAGGTGGCATTATTTGCCAAAACAATAGCTTACCATATTGGGGCCGAATATTGTGATGATTGGCTGATAAAAGTGAAGAACATAAAAACCCAGACCAAAAAAGGCCGACAAGGCCGTTGGGAAAGTTCCAAAAATGCATTTCAACTCAATGAATCCCAAATGCAAAAAAAATATGGCCATATCCTTTTAGTGGACGACGTCATCACTACCGGAGCTACCATCGAATCTTGTGCACACACGCTTCTTCAACAAAATGATTTGGAAATTTCTGTTTTAAGCATGGCCATGGTGCCAGAGGGTTAAAATTTACTAATGCGGCGTTTCATTTTTTAAATTAGTTGTTTCTTTGTTCCACATTATTTTTAGGCATGGTGCACTTAAAAAAATTGTTGGGACTTCTTTTTTTCACTTTTATGGTTATGGCCTTATGGCAATGTGCCAAAAGGGGTTCTCCAAGTGGTGGCCCAAAAGACACTAAACCTCCGGAGTTAGTTAGGGCCGAACCTGAAAATTTTACAACAAATTTCAAATCCACTAAAATACGCCTGTATTTTGATGAGCTCATCAAGTTGGAGGATGTACAAAACCAGTTGGTGGTCTCCCCTCCATTTAAGAACGCTGCAGAGATAACCCCAATGGGAGCGCCCAGTAAGTATATTGAGGTCATCATTAAAGATACGCTTAGGGAAAATACAACTTACACCATCAATTTTGGTCAAAGTATTGTGGATAACAACGAAGGGAATCCCAATAGTTTTTTGAGCTATGTATTCTCAACGGGAGACTATTTGGATTCTTTAACGCTTTCGGGAGCCGTAAAAGACGCCGTGAACAGAAAAGCGGATGAGTTTATCAGTGTAATGCTTTATGCGATCGATAGCACTTATAGCGATTCCATCATCTACAAAGAACCGCCTTTGTACATCACAAATACAGGTGATAGTCTTCCTCTTTTTGAATTGCAAAACCTAAAAGCGGGAAAGTATGCGCTATTTGGCCTAAAAGATGTGAACAAGAACAACATGTTCGACCAAGGACAGGATAAAATCGGATTTATTGAAGATACCATCACTATCCCAACAGACTCCATTTACTTATTGAACTTGTTCAGGGAAGAGTTAAATTATAAAGCTTCCGTGCCAAGCCTGGTTGCCAAGAACAAGATTATTTTCGGATATCAGGGAGACCCTAGTGATATGAACATCCAAGCCTTGACTTCGCTACCCGATTCCGTTACGACCACTATTTTAAAAGAACGGGACAAGGACACCTTAAATTATTGGTTCACCCCGACCGAATTGGATTCCATTAATTTTACGGTTGAGAATGATAAGGCACAGGTGTTGGACACTTTTACCGTAAAAATGAGGGAACTGCCCTTGGATTCCCTAAAACTTACCTCATCCGCTAGCGGAAAGTTTGATTTTGAAGATACATTCAGTGTTTTGGCAAATACGCCCATTGCTGTTTTGGACACTAGCAACATTTCCCTAATGGTCAGTGATTCCATTCCTGCCAGCTACACCTATACACTCGACACATTAAAAAATAAGGTGGATTTTGATTTTGAATTGGAGCCCAACCAAAAATATACCTTTTCCTTTTTACCGGGTGCCATCACCGATTTTTTTGGGGTACAGAACGATTCGCTTGATTACAATTTGTCCACAGGGAGTTATGCTGACTACGGTAACCTAAGAATAGTTTTAGGAGGCGACGTAACTTATCCCGTAATTATGCAGTTGACCAACGAAAAAGGGGAAGTACAACGAGAAATCGCTGCTTCTGAATCCCAAATCTTTGAGTTCAACAATTTGGATCCCGGCAAATATGTGGCCCGGGTAATTTTGGATGAAAACGGAAATGGTAAATTGGACACAGGCGATTATCTAAAAAAGATTCAACCCGAAAGCGTAAATTATTACCCGGGAGTTATTGATGTCAGGGCCAACTGGGAGATGGAAGAAACCTTTATCCTATCAAATTAAAGCGGTCCCTATCCTCCAAAAACCTCAATTTTTTTCTTGTTGACTCAATATGCTCTTTATCCAAAGTAGCGTACAGAATTTTTTCATCTTCAGAAAAAGCCAAGGTTTCGCCCAAAACGTCATAAACTGCAGAATGACCGGGGTATTCAAAATCCAATCCGTCCTTTCCTGTTCGGTTTACACCAATACAATAGGACATGTTTTCAATGGCCCTTGCCTTTAGAAGTGTATCCCAAGCATTGATTCTTTTTTTGGGCCAATTGGCCACATAGATCAACACATCATAATCCTCCGTATTTCTGGCCCAAACAGGAAAGCGCAGGTCATAACAGATCATTGGGCAAATTTTGAACCCTTTATATTGAAAAATTAGTTTCTCATGGCCTGCCTCGTAAACTTCATCTTCACCCGCTAGTGTAAAGGTGTGTTTTTTATCGTACACCTGGGTACGACCCTCTGGTGATATAAAAAATAATCGATTGAAGAATTTGCCGTTTTCTTGAAAAACAATGCTTCCGACAAGTGCTTTATTTTGTTGTTGGGCAATTTGTTTCATCCATTTTACCGTACCCTCTCCTTCAGATAGTTGAATATTTTCAGGTTTCATGGTAAACCCCGTAGTGAACATTTCCGGTAGTACGATCAAATCAACATCAGCAGGAATGCCCGCTATTTTCTCTTCAAACATTTTTCGGTTGCTTACCGGGTCTTCCCAGTATAAATCAGTTTGAATCAAAGCAGTGTTCAAGGTTGAGGGCATCTAGTATTTTTTTAAAAGTTCTTCCAATTCGGTATTTCCTTGCTCCAGAACAAGATCCATCGCAGTTTTTCCCCTAGTATCTTTTACAGATGTATCTGCACCATGTTTTAAAAGCAGTTCGGCAATATCCTTCCTATTGAAGGTTACGGCATAAATCAGACAAGTGGCCCCCATGGCATTTTTTTGGCTAACGTTGGCCCCAGCTTTGATCAATTTTTCGGCAATATTGGTATAGCCCTTAAAACAAACACCCATGAGTGCTGTATTACCGGAACCATCCAAGGCATCCACTCGAGCTCCTTTGTCCAGTAAAAATTGCACCATATCCTCATGGCCATAGTATGCTGCCAGCAATAAGGGTGTGGACCCTCTTTGGTCTTGGGCCTCCAAAAAATCCGGGGCGTTCTCCAACAGGTTCGCTACCTCTTTTAAGTTCCCGTTTCTGATGTTATTGAAGAGTTCTTCTTTGTTGTTCATAGCTAATTGAAAGTTATAAAAAAACTGCCACAACCTTGCAGGCCATGGCAGTCTTTGTGATTAATTTCCTTTTTCTATTTTATGCTTTGTTTGGATTGATTAATCCAAGTCAAAGCGATCTAGGTTCATAACTTTGGTCCAAGCGGCCACAAAATCTTTCAAGAACTTATCTTGGGAATCACCACATCCATAAACTTCCGCAATTGCACGAAGTTCGGAGTTGGAACCAAAAACAAGGTCTATACGGGTTCCGGTCCATTTTACTTGGCCAGTTTTTCGGTCTCTGCCTTCAAATAACTGTTCATCACCGGAAATATCTTTCCACTCGGTTCCCAAATCCAATAGATTCACAAAAAAGTCATTGGTCAAGGTCTCAGGTTTATCTGTGAACACCCCGTTTTTGGAACCATCTTGGTTGGTGCCCAACATTCTCATACCTCCAACAAGAACCGTCATTTCTGGGGCGGTCAACATCATAAGTTGAGCCTTGTCCACCAACAGTTCTTCAGCAGGAACACTGAACTTCCTTTTTGTGAAGTTCCTAAATCCATCGGCCAGTGGCTCCAAAGCCTCAAAAGCCTCTACATCGGTTTGTTCAGCAGAAGCGTCCGTTCTACCTGGAGTAAATGGAACAGTAATATTTTTACCGGCATTTTTTGCAGCCTTTTCAATAGCCGCAGATCCACCGAGCACAATCAGGTCTGCCAAAGATATTCTTTTGTTCCCTGACTGGGCTTTGTTAAACTCTTCCTTAATGCGCTCCAAAGTATCCAACACCTTTTTCAATTGTTCTGGATTGTTCGCTTCCCATTTATTTTGGGGAGCCAAACGAATACGTGCTCCATTAGCTCCTCCTCGTTTGTCAGAATCCCTATATGTAGATGCTGAAGCCCAAGCTGTACTAACCAATTCGGAAACACTCAAGCCAGAAGCCAAAATATTGGCCTTCAACTCCGTAATATCCTTATCATCCACCAAATCATGGTCTACTGCAGGAACTGGATCTTGCCAAATCAACTCTTCCTCTGGTACCTCTGGTCCCAAATATCGAGAAACGGGACCCATATCCCTATGTGTCAATTTATACCAAGCACGTGCATAGGCATCGGCAAATTCCTCTGGATTTTCAAGGAAGTGTCTTGCAATTTTTTCATAATCAGGATCCATACGCAATGACAAATCGGTCACTAGCATGAACGGAGCATGTTTTTTACTTGGGTCATGGGCATCAGGGACTGTTCCTGCACCAGCGCCATCCTTGGGTTGATATTGCCAAGCTCCAGCTGGGCTCTTGGTCAATTCCCATTCATACCCAAACAAGTTTTTCAGGTAAGTATGGCTCCATTGGGTTGGTGTATCGGTCCAAGCCCCTTCCAAACCACTGGTGATGGTATCGGAACCTTTTCCCGTACCAAAATTATTCTTCCATCCCATACCTTGCATCTCGATAGGAGCTCCTGCTGGTTCAGGTTCCAAGTATTCTGCATCGGAAGCGGCACCATGGGTTTTACCAAAGGTATGTCCACCTGCAATAAGAGCTACGGTTTCATAATCATTCATGGCCATACGACCGAAGGTCTCCCTAATATAGTGAGCTGCTTCTACAGGATCTGGATTGGCATTATGCCCTTCTGGGTTAACATAAATCAAACCCATATGGGCAGCACCCATTTGTTTCTCAAGTTCGCCGTCTTTATTGTAACGTTCCTTATTGGCCAACCATTCTTTTTCCGAGCCCCAGTAAATATCTTCTTCTGGCTGCCATATGTCTTTACGGCCACCAGCAAAACCGAACATTTTTAAGCCCATGCTTTCATGAGCCACATTACCGGCCAAAATCATAAGGTCTGCCCAAGAAATCTTTTTACCATATTTCTGTTTAATAGGCCATAGCAACAATCTTGCTTTGTCCAAGTTGGCGTTATCAGGCCAACTGTTCAATGGAGCAAAACGTTGGTTTCCCGTTCCACCGCCACCTCGTCCGTCCGAGATACGGTAAGTACCGGCACTATGCCATGCCATCCGTATGAAAAATGGTCCATAGTGTCCATAATCCGCAGGCCACCAATCTTGACTATCCGTCATTAATTCCGTTAAATCCTTCTTGACCGCTTCCAGATCCAAGGATTCGAATTCCTTAGCATAATCAAAATCTTCATCCATTGGGTCTGCAAGTGATGAATGTTGCCTAAGGATGTTCAAATTCAACATATTGGGCCACCAATCTCGGTTGGAGGTTCCTCCTCCGGCAGCTTGATTCATTTCGCCGTTTAAAAATGGGCACATACTTTCGTCTGCTCCATTTGCCATTTCTTTACTCATGATATTATAGTTGTTTTTAAATAGATTTTCAGAATAATAAAAATACAAAATCACACATCCTTATCATAGAGGTTTAATATTAAAATACTATTAAAACATAGCTGTTCTCTATTGTGGATGGATTCAGTATAGAAAAATCTTCACCCATATGCCTTTCTTAACAATTATTGGGAAAGCCCAGCCCAAAATCTGCGACTAGGTTTTCTAACTTTGAGTGAACAGGAAAAATAAAAAGTATGAAAACGATAAAATCCATCCTAGTAATCAGTGTACTATTACTAGGAACAAGTGCATTTGCACAAAGTAAAAAAGATAGGAAAATAATGGCGGATGCACAAAAGGCAAAAACCACCTTGTTGGAGACAAGTCCCGGTTTGGAGCGCTTTTTTGATGAGTCCGCAGGCTATGTGATTTTTCCCAATGTGGGGAAAGGTGGTTTTATTATCGGTGGAGCATCGGGAAACGGTGTGGTTTACGAGAATGGCAACGCCGTGGGCATGGCCGACCTTAAAAAACTGAACATCGGATTGCAAGCTGGCGGACAGGCCATTATTGAGGTGATTTTCTTTGAAACGGATGTGGACCTACAACGCTTTAAAACCGAAAAATTCCAGTTTGCTGCGGAAACCTCTGCGGTGGCCTTGAAATCTGGGATTGCCTTTGAGGCCAAATACAAAGATGGGGTGGCTGTTTTTGCCTTGCCAAAAGCGGGCCTAATGGCCGATGCCTCGGTGGGTGGACAAAAATTCAAGTATAAGGCTTTTTAAGCATTCTGCCATTGTACGTATAAATTGGAAGTCCCTTTTAAAAGGGGCTTTTTTATTGCAACTGTAGTGGAACAGGGTTTTGCCATTGTATTTCCCTAATCATTTTGTTCCTTTTTCGCTTTTTCAGATAAGAATTGGCCAACAATGGTATTGATACACTGATTTCCATGGTGCCCAGAGCCATCAATCCTCCTCCAAGAAGAGTTGCACCCATATTTTCACAGAAATCCGTATCATCACAACCACTATCCTGAGAATAAATCAAACTTGCTCCAGTAAGCATTACCAATCCCAAACCTACAAAAGTACTCCCAATGGTAAGACTGTTCTTTCGCTTTCGATCCATATCTAAAATTTCGCGCAACTGTTCTTCGTTTGTCTCGCTCTGCTCAATGAGATAGACATAATCAAGCCCAAATTTTTCTAACCGTTGTTGTTGCTTAAGGGAAAAGTCTTGGGCGTACAAATGCATGGAACACCAAAAGCCAATTGTAAAATAGATTATATTTTTCATGATATTATTTTAATTTGTTTAGAAAACCAGCTCCTTTAGGGATTGGGCATTATAATTGGACTCCTTGCATTAATTACATGTACCATTGCAATCCATAGCATTGTTATAATCCTCTTTTGTAAACACAAAATCCTCTATGAAATCATCCGAATGAATACAATAGTCTATGGGGTTCCTTTCGTTTTGGTTGCACTCTTCTTTGAAAATTGCATACCGTTCGTTATTATAAATCACTACAATAGAGTCCATTAAACGACTCCCTCCAAGAAAAACTTTAAAATTGTATTCACTCGGCGGCAATCCGTCTCTAAATACCTTTTCCACTTTTTCATTGACAGCCAGATTGGTAATTTCAGGCTCTGCATCTGGAAAATCAGATCTGTAACTTTTGATCACAATAGGTTTTCCACTTTTATTTTCCATGGAATAGTAATAGACATCCCTCTCGCCAAAATTTTCACCGCATGCAATAAGCAACAGGGCCAATAGAAAGCATATATTCTTCATACTTTTTAAATTTAATCCTTCCAATTGTTAAACAGTTCATCCAAATATTTTTCGGTAGCATTGTTATATTTGTTCTTGATATTGTCTCGCCACTGGTTCCATGATTTGGCCCCAACCAAAGCCTCTTCCAATTGTTTTATGGTATATCCTTTAACCCTGTCAATGGGAAAATCATCACCATAAAAATTTCTCTGGTTGACATCATCGATCATATCATGCCCTGCCGAAGTATAGAAAGGTTTACTTTTGATTCGTTGATATTGTAAGTTTACATTTTCATAATTATAGTGTGGTTTATTATACTTGTTTCTGTATCGATTTAAAGCAAATGTAACTTCTACGGTTGCGGCCCAGGTTTCCAACAATCTACGACGGTTTGCTCCCGTAGGCCCAGGGTTTTCACAACCATTAAAAGAAGTACAGGGTCCGTACCAAGCATCCCAGACCACAGCATTGTATGCATTTCTGTCCACTTCCCTATGTGCCGCATGGGCCAATTCATGAACTATGGTCCCATAAACTTTATCTGATCTTGACTTCCATTCCAATAAGGAAATGTCACTGCCAAACCAAATCCTTCGTGCCTTTACATAGGATGACCTATCATTTTTTTGACGTGCCGCTATTTTCAACTGCCTTTTTAAAATATGATTCCGTGGAGGGGATGTTAACCCAAATCTACTACCATAATAATAGTCCATGGCACCTTGGTGAATAAGTGCATAGTACTGTTGTCTATCATTGACCACCTTACTTAATGAACTTCCCAAATTTACATTCCAATCCCCTCGTTTTTTAGGACCATTCAACATAGCCTGCCCATAAGTGCCTGCCCGTATACTAAATTCGTACCTATCCCATTTGATACTGTAATTGGCTTTTCGCCTAAATCTGCCATTGCATGAAAACTTTCCATTTTTATCCGTAATCCCCCTTCTTGTGGTAAACCATCTTCTAGCCCTTACTTTGATACCGGAAACACCAACAAAAGAATTGGCTATGTAATCATAAACCTTAATAATACCTGAGGGTCTCCATTTTCTTTTGGCAGTCAATGCGTCTCCTGTTTCATCATCTAAATTACCTGTTAATCGCAAAGATTCGTCAACTAGTTGATATATAGTTTCCTTGGCCGCGAAAGCGGGTTTAGAACCATCATCGGGGTCATTGTCTTCATCTGGAACAAAAAGCTCTTCTAAAACCTCATAATCTATGTTTTCTGGAAGTCCATGATTTATGGGAACAGAAGCGTATTGATATGTAGGTTGATCTGTAGGAATTTCCGGATCATGGTAAAAGTCGCCAGTTTCACTGATTTCAAAATCTAAAGGAATATCATATAATGCCAGAGTAGAATCCGTTTTAAGTGTTGAAAGTTCCTCTTCTGTTTTAGGTTTAAACCTAACATATATGTGGGTTGCTTCAATTTCTCCATCTTTTGATACTTTTGATTTTTCCTTTAAACTTTCCCAAGCCTTCCTCATATTCGCCACAGAATAGGGGTTCTCCAGTTTTTTGCCAAGCTTGATCATTTGCAAAGTATCCCTTTCCTCCAGATCAACTTGTTGTGTCTCTTCGGGTATTACCGCCTCTTTTTCGCACGAGGCCAACCAACAAATCACCATGGCAATACATACATTGGCCCAATACATTTTTCTTTGTTCCATAGTTAAAAGAATTAAAATGTTCTTGGGGTATGCTGTTCCTTAGATAAGTTAATGAAATGAAATGCCCAGATCTGGGCCCGATTAACGGATGGCCCTTTTGGGTCGACGGATGCCCGTTTTCAATTAATGATGGGGAAGCTATAGGTACAATTGTATCTCAATCTCGAACCCCTGGGGCAAAGTCCTCGGGGGCATTTTGGGGCAAATCCGTTGTGCCCGCCCCTCCTGAATCATTAAAAATGGTCCACTCACCAAAGGTGAAGGTTGGGTTTCCTTTCGAGATCTCTGGCTTACGAATGGCTCTTCCATCCTCAAATTCGTGATTGGTTCCAGAGCCATCCTCCCCAATAACTCCAAACACATCGATCACGGTACCAAAAGGGTCTACCAATTCCAGATTATCATCTCCGTTGGAGTCTGCAGGACTGTTGGTGGATACGCTCAAATTGGGGGCAAATCCATAGACCAGTTCAAATTCCTCTGCATTGGGAGATATGACCAGTGTACTCTCGGCATCAATACTAAACCCCGACAGATCGATGGAAGAACTTACTTCCGTATTATCGTTGGTATACCTGCGAAGGGTCCACAGGTTTAAATCCAAAGGTTCGGGAGCCGAGTTGTAAAGCTCCACAAAACGGGCGCTGGCATTGTTGTTCGGGTCGGCCAATTCAGAAATAAAAATTTGGTTGGAAGTGAACTCGGTAATGATTTCAGGACACCTTTCTTTGGTAAAGTTTACATCATCCAAAGTGCGAATCACCAATTGAGGGGTATCGCCGTTCCTGATTAAAATCGCCGTGAGCGTTCCATTTGCTTCGGGCAATGGTTCAGCTTGGAAATCGGCATAACCACTATTTACAAGCGAAATCTCGTTTTCTTCACAATCCATTATCGTTCTTTCTGTTTCTTCTTGGGCAACGGCATAAGTTTCTCCCAAGATTTCTTCAGCGAATTCAACATTTTCCAATTGCACCAATATGTTTGATGGTAGCTTATCCAATTCGGGAATGGTTGCAACCACAGGGTCAGGGGTCCCTCCACCATCGCACAACACAAAAAGATGGTCAAAAACCTTTCCCTTTGGCAATCTTCCAATGGAAAGGTTTCCAAAAGATGAAAAAACACTCCCTACTCTAATGTTGCCACTTCTTTTGCCCAGATAAAGGTCCTTCAGCTTTAACAATACGCTGCTCCCCACCGGAAACTGCAAATGGGATTCCCTCAAATCCATTTCCAATTGAATCCCCATTGATGGATTGCCCAGTGCATCTTGCAGGTACAGCCGTCCAAAAAAATTGCCTGCTCGGTCGGATGAGATGACGTAGCCTTCCAAAATCAGATCTTCTTGAATCTGAATCACATCGTCTTCTACTAAGGAATCCAACTCGGCAAAAGTGATGTTGGCCACCATGTCGCTTGTGCAATTCCTTTCAATTTCATCAAATTCCCTTCCATCCACACAACATAAAAGGGAGATCAAAAGGATAGTTCCAATAATTTTAAAAAACACAGTTTTCATAAGAAGTATATTAAAAGCTAATGGCCAAATTCAAGAAATAGGTTCTTCCGTAGCTGTACCAATATTTTGGCGCGAAGGAGGGCGAGCCACTCAGGTTATCTTGTTTCAACTGACCAAAATTCCCGTTTCTGCTCTGCTCGTAGCCACCCGTACGGAAAACCGTATCAAAAACATTATTGACACTTGCAAAGAAGCTGATGTATTTACCATCGATGAGCCAAGATTTACCTCCGACCAGATTGAGCAAGTAAATGTCGTCCAATTGGTTTTGCTCTAGCAATTTGTCAATATGCTCTTCCGAAGCATCTGGAAATGGTTCGCCCGTTTCAGGGTCTATCAAAAAACTGGAAGTTCTGGTGATCGTTGATAGATTGATGTAATTATTGGTAAGATAATTGGTGGTGCCGCTTATCCACCAGTACTTTGGAGCTCGGTAGGATACTCCCAGCGCAAGTGCGGTTTGTGGTCCTTGGGCCAATTTTAGATTTTTGAGGTCGGCAATACCCAAATCAATATTTCCCTCGGGAGCGATAAGGTCCTCTTCAGCACCTGATGTATCAAAGTTAATTTGAATGAATGGATCGCTAGCATACACATAATGGCCCACATTCCCGGCAGCGGTCAATTTTACGCTGGATGAAGCTTCGTACTCGAATCCAAACTCGATGCCTTTATGGAGCTTGTCCAATCCTGTTATCACTTCCTGAACAAAATCGGAGCCCAATCCTGAATCCACAAAAAAGAAATTGATATCGGTAGTATGCTGAAACCTTGTATAAAAAGCACTTATCCGTGCCGTTAAACCCGGTAGACGTACAAAATAGCTTAAATCCACACTGCTTACCATCTCCTTCTGAAGCCCAGGAACGGTTTCATTATTTTCTCGCGGGTTGATGAATATATTTTGGATAATGGGTGGTCTTTCCACCAACGCTGCATTGGCCGTAAACCAATGTCTTCCCGTTACGAAATAAGTAAAGCCTCCTTTGTATGCCAAATTGGAGAATGCTATTTTCTCTCCCGTTCCAAAGGAATTTTCCAAATAGCGCTCGTTTTTGAAGAAGCCATCACGTTGCACAGTAAAATTGGAATACAAAGCCGATATAAAACCATCCCATTTCTTGAAGGTCAATTGAATTTGGGCAAAGCCTTCCATTTGGGACGCATCTAAATTATAGTTGTAATTGAACTTTTCGCCCTCGGTTTTCTGTAGTTCTCCATCACTGTCGTTCAAAGTATTGGAAAAGGTATCCATATCCTCATGGTATGTAGCCCCTAACAAATCCTGAATCACTGCATAGTTCCCAGATGTCGTGGTTTTATAATTCCCGCCAAATCCAAGTTGGATCAAGTTGCCCACAGTGCAAGTAAAACTTGTAGCCCCAGAAATGGTCGTGTTCTGGGCAACATCATCATACAGTAAATAGGATGCTTTTTCTCCAGTATTGGCATTGGCTTTATAAAGTTGTTCCCAATTCAATTGAGGATTTTCCAAAAATGCGTCTTTCGCCAAATTTGCATTGATGAAATCCGCTCCAATGGAACTGTTGATGTGATAACTGGGCAAATATCGGTAGTACGTTGGGTCGGGATTCGGCGCATTATAATAGCCAAGTCTACTTCGGGAGTTGATTCCTGTTTGATAGGCCACTCCAACATTCCAATTTATATTTTTCTTCTCCAAAGCGTAATTGAAGAGAAGCAAAGGCTCAAAAATCTCCCGCTCCCTTGAGTTGCGAATTTTACCACCTTGCTTGCCCCAATACGGATTGTACTGACCTCCCATCAAATCAAAAACCTCTTCGGTCAAAGCAGAGGAACGCCCACGACGGTTACGTGCCAGTATAGAGGTAAACGTAATGCTATTTTGCGGGTTGAATTGATACTCTAGGGCAGCGAAAAACGAGTAGGCATCGTACAAGGTTCCCTTTACAAAACCTTCTTTGGCCCATCGGCGCGAAGCGGATACGGAATAGGCCAACCCGTTTGGTTTTTCTCCTGAATTATAAGTTGCCATCAACCTACCGCGATAAGTACGATTCGATAAAGATGAGGATAGACGTAAACCAGGTCGAAAACCAGAAGGTCGGGTATTGATGTTGGTGTTGCCCAAAATTCCACCGAAGGTATTAGAATTCAACCTTAGGCTATGGGTAAATTCTTGATTGCGAACAACATCATTAAGTCCACCCCAATTGTTCCATTGTGGCCTGCCGTCAAAAAATTTGTTCATTGGAACACCGTTCATCAGTACGTTCCCGTTTCTTGAATCGTAACCCCGAACTTTAAAAAATGCCTGTCCAAAATCAAACGCCGCACGGTTCAGAAATATATCTCGTGTGGATTGCAACAACCCCATGGAGCTGGAGACAGCTTCAAAATCTTCGGAAAGGTCGCCATCGGTAAGTGAAATCAGATTATCGGTTTGTTCACGGGCAATATCCCTTTCCAGATAAATCGACCCTAAATCAATCGGATTTCCTTCCAGATAGACCGAAAACCGTTTTGTAATAAAATCCAACACGGATATTTGGAGTATTTGCTCCCCAGTTTGCAACAATATGATTTCAAACTTTCCCGAGGTATCAGTTGCGAATTTTTGAGAAATGTTTTCCAGGGTAATCGTTGCATTCGAAATGGGGATATCCGTAGACTTCTCCATCAATTGCCCTGTAATTCGGGTACTTTGTTGTGCGTACAGCGATGTACAACAAAGCACGGCCACTATTATGGCTAGCCTCATAGCTTATTGTAGGTTAATTAAGAAAAAGGGGGTGTAATTGCTGTACAAACTGCAAGAAAGCTAACAATTGTACTTATTTTAGCTTCAAAATCAAAATAAAATGCGATTATTAATATGCCTACTTGTATTAATATCGACCTCACTTTACGGACAAAAGTCCAAGACATACACTCTAAGAACGATTGCTTTTTACAACTGTGAAAACCTCTTCGATACGGCAAATGACTCCCTTACTTTTGATGACGACCGTACCCCCGAGGGACGTTATCATTGGACGCAAGAGCGTTATCTGCAAAAGGTGGAAAACCTATCCAAGGTTATTTCCCAAATTGGTGCAGAAACCTCCAAAACCTCCCCGGATATTGTGGGGCTTTGCGAGGTTGAAAATCTGGCCGTGGTCGAGGATTTGGTGCAACACCCAAATTTACAAGGGAAGGATTATGGCATCATTCATTTTGATTCGCCCGATGAGCGCGGAATCGATGTAGCCCTGCTTTACAAAAAGGCTTCGTTTATACCCTCATCATTTAAGAGCCACAGGCTTTTGTTATTTGATGATTTGGGGGAACGCGAATATACCCGTGACCAATTGGTAGTGGGCGGCACTATGGACCGTGAAAACATCTATTTTATCGTGAACCATTGGCCATCCCGTAGGGGCGGGGCAGCGAAAAGTTCACCTTTGCGTATACGCGCTGCCTTGCTCAACAAGCGAATCATTGATTCGATCCAGGAATTGGACCTCGATGCAAAAATCATTGCCATGGGTGACCTAAACGATGACCCCATTGATGACAGTTTGAAAAAAATACTGAAAACAAAAGGTAAAAAACGTCAATTGGACAGTGTGAGCCTTTACAATGCCATGGAAACCATGTTCGAAAAAGGTGTGGGTTCCCTTGCGTACCGAGATAAGTGGAACCTTTTTGATCAGCTTTTTATGACGGCAAACTTGATAAACCAGGACAGAACAACACTTTCATTCTGGAAAGCGGGCATTTTTGCGCCACCATTTATCCGAACGGACAAAGGACGATTTAAAGGTTACCCATTACGGACGTATTCCGGTGGTACATATACCGCTGGATATAGCGACCACTTTCCTGCGTATTTGTTTTTGTTGAAAGAGGTGCGGTGATGATTTCCAGTGAACTGTCACATCGAGCGCTGTCGAGATGTTTTGCCGACCTTTCGACTGCGCTCATGGTGACGAAACATTTAACACCTTTACTATGGATTCCTACGCTCGCAGGAATGACATTGCATTTATTTTAAGCGAACCATTGGTTCCATGGAATACGACTCAAGATCAATAAAAGACCTAGACCGTAGAAAATGGAAATGGTCTTGAACTTTCTGTCGCTTTCCATCAACTTTTTATGCTTAGACCATCCTATGGTAATCAGCACCAAGGCTATAATGTTGATAAATGGGTGCTCTACGGCCAACAAACGCGCAGGAGCATTCAATCCGCTCATACCAAGTGTTTGGATGGCTTTAAGCCCATTGGCGGACACAAAGTAAAGAACAAGCCCCACCAACAGCTGAATATGGCTCAAAATGAGCGCAAACAAGCTTATGCGAAGGTCTTTATGGAGAGTGAAGTCCTTTTTGCCCAACCAGCCTGCTATGGCGTTGACTACGGCAATTACTAAAACGGCCAGCACCACATAGGCCAAATAAGAGTGTAGGTTCTTGATGATTTCCATTAGGTATAGTTTGTGTGGTCTAAAAATACGGAATTTTGAACATAAAAAAAGCCCCTCGCCAGAGCGAAGGGCTTTTAATGAAATATATGCTAAATCTTATTAGAATCTGTATGTTACACTTGCATTCCAAGTACGTCCGTTTCCGTAGAATACACCGAACGCATCAGTTTGGTTCAAGTAAGCATTGTTGAACAAGTTGTAAACGTTTGTTCTAATTTCCATTTTGTTCATGCCAAAATCAAACGTGTAAGCTGCAGTCATGTCCAACAAAGTATATGCATCCAATTTAGTTGTTTCGTAAGAGTTACCTTCTGCAACAACATCGGCTACATCAACAAACTCATACAAGTTTCTAAAGTGGTTCATATCCAACCCTACCTCAAATCCATTTGCGAAATCGTAATCTGCATTAAGACCCATGGTGAATTGAGGAGCATTGCTGATCTCAACTCCATCCAAGTTAACATTTCCATCAAAGAAGTTTGCTGGAAGTGGATCTCCGTTTTGGTCTGTGTAATCACCTATTTCGGCATTGGTAAAGTATGTGTTGTCTCTAAAGTCCCTTGTTCTGTAAGGAGTGCTTCCAGAGAATACCCAGTCACCATAAGATGTATAAGCACCGACAACCAATCCTTGAGCGGCTCTCCAACGAGCAGTAAGCTCGATACCTTGGTGCAACTGAGTTACATCTGTTTGCTCACGGTTAACATCTACTTCCGCATCTGTAGCGATATCGATGATGGTGTTACCATTGGCAATAAATCTGTTAGCCCATTCAGTTCTGTACAAATCCACTGTGAACTGGAAATCGTAAGTGTTGAATTTATATCCAAGTTCCAAACCAGTGATTTCTTCGTTCTCCACTTCTGGATCAGCCAACTCTGCTGTACCAGAGAAGATGTTGTCCAAGAATGGTTGACGTGAATAGAAACCAGCATTGGCGTATACAGAGCTCTTTTCGTTAAAGTTATATGCTCCACCACCTTTTAGGTTGTAACCAAATTTGTTGGCTTTGTCAGATGTTTCAGTGGTTTGGTTACCATTGACATCAGTTGCAAACCTATCTTCTCTTTGGTAAGATTGGTTGGATATTGCCCCTTGGAAAAATACGGAGAATGCATCCTCTGCGTATTCAATTTGACCGAACATTCCCTGATAGTTGATGTCTTCAGAGTAATCGTAGTTGATTCTCTCATCTTCGTCAGCGAATTTAGTCAATGTGCTCCATGGATTGATACTGAATGACTCTGTTACAATTCTGTCATCTGGTCTATCGTTAGACCATCCGGACAATCCATAAAAATCGGCAACTTGTCTAAAGTGATCTCCTGTGTAGAATCTAAAGTCAGCACCAACATTAAAGCTTAGGTTATCGTTAAGGTCATGGCTAAAGTTAGATACCATTCCATACCATTGGTGGTTGTTCATGGAAGCACGACGGATATAACCAGCACCATTAGGCGCTCCGTAGTCTCCACCTATTCCAACAAGAGCATTGTTTGCTCTAATTCCGGCATAATCAATTTGGCCATCAATACCACCTGCTACTGGATAATCCGGCAATCTAACTCTTCCGTTACCTCTTGGTCCGGTTCCACCACCACGGCCCCAAGAAGCGTAAAGTACGGTTGAAAGGTCGGATTTATCAGAGATATCCCAATCCCAGTTCAAGTTCATTACCGGCTTGTGGTAGAAGTTTGTTCTTTCAGACTCCAACTCACCTTCATCAAATCCCCAGTGTTGGTTGTATTTTCTTTTGGCTTCAACAACCTCAAAAGGTTGTGACCAACGTTGCATGTGCCATTGTGGTGCACCAAAAATCAAGAAGTTAAAGTTGTGATCCCCGATAAGTTTACCAACAGAGAAGAAATAGTTCTGACCCTGTCCTTTGGTTCCTTCAGCAAACTTTCTTTGACCTTGCCAGTGATCCAACATCACTGAGAATCCCCAGCCATTTTCGTTGATTCCTGAGTCGTAAGAAGCAGTGGTTTTAAAGAAACTGTCGTTACCAACCATGAAACGACCGAAACCGCCTTCACTTTTTTCAGTGGCCTTGGATACGATGTTCACGGTACCACCTACAGAAGAAATGGCCAATTTAGAAGAACCAAGACCCCTTTGTACCTGAACAGCATTGGCGATATCTGCCATACCTGCCCAGTTGGACCAGTACATTCTTCCATCCTCCATACCGTTGATAGGCTGTCCGTTCAATAGGAAAGCCGTGTTGGTTTGGTCAAAACCTCTCAAGAACATTTGAGAATCACCAAAACCTGTTTGGTTGGATACGTATACAGAAGGCACGTTTTTCATTACCTCTGGGAATTCCACGTTACCAGCAGAAACAGCTTGTATTTCATCTCTTTTAATGGTAGTAACGGCAATAGGAGTGCTTCTGTCCTCCTCAAGGTCGATAATACCAGATCCGATTACTACAACTTCTCCCAATTCTTGGGCGTCTGGCATCAATTGAATTGAGCCGAGGTCTCCAGTTGAAGTAAATTCAACTTGCTTTCTAATAAAACCGATGTAAGAAATCACCAAGGTGCCAGAGCTTTGGCTTACCTCCAAGGTAAATTTTCCATCAAAATCCGTAGACGTACCATTTGTAGTACCTTTTACTACCACGCTGGCTCCTGGAAGCGGGCCGCCAAGCTCGCCGTCTACTACAGTACCAGTAAGAGTTCCTTGTGAAAACGCCATCGCGGAAACAAAAATAGCCGCAATAGCCAAGTAGATTCTTTTCATTTAATCAGTGTTTAAGTGTTTAATTAGCCCTGCAAATGTGATTCATTTTTGACACACTGGCATTAAGCCAAAGTTAAAATCATGCAAATATACTTAACACTAAATTAACAAAACAAATCATCTGAAAGACAATTGTTTAGAGTTTTTAAAAGGTTTTAAACAGTTGGTAATTTACTCCTTAAAAAAATGCAAAAGGTTCAATGTGGAACTATCGTGTTTACCGATTTCTGAATTTTCGATATCCCCCAAAATATTTTTGGCCAGTTGTTTGCCCAATTCAACCCCCCATTGATCGTAGCTAAAGATGTTCCAAATTACACCCTGCACAAATATTTTATGCTCGTATAGTGCAATAAGGGCACCTAAACTTTTTGGGGTCAATTTGTCAATCAATATCGTGTTGGTAGGCTTGTTTCCTTCGAAGATTTTAAAAGGAAGCAGTTTTTCGAGCTCTTCACCGGACAACCCTTGTGATTCCAGTTCTTGTTTTACTTCATCCGCTGTTTTACCGTTCATCAAAGCTTCGGTCTGGGCAAAAAAGTTTGCCATCAATTTATTGTGATGGTCCACATCACCGTGCAAAGACTTCTTGTAGCCGATAAAATCGGTTGGAATCAATTTAGTTCCTTGGTGAATCAATTGGAAGAAGGCATGTTGGGAATTAGTTCCCGGTTCTCCCCAAATAATGGTGCCGGTTTCGTAACCCACTCTATTTCCAGATCTATCCATACTTTTTCCATTACTTTCCATAATACCTTGTTGTAGGTATGCAGAAAAACGATGCAAGTATTGGGTATATGGAATTATGGCTTCAGTCTCTGCCTTGTAAAAATTATTATACCAAACGCTGATAAGCCCAAGTATTACCGGAATGTTTTTTTCAAACGAAGTTTCTTTAAAGTGCGTATCCATTTCATGGGCCCCATCCAAAAGGGCCTCGAAATTCTCGTAGCCCACAGAAAGTGCAATGGACAAGCCAACCGCGCTCCAAAGCGAGAATCTCCCACCGACCCAATCCCACATGGGGAATACATTTTCATCCGCAATACCAAACTCCTTGATTTTTTCAAGGTTAGTGGATACCGCTACAAAATGATCGGCCACATCCTTCTCTGTTCCTGTTTGCAAAAACCATTTTTTAATGGTCAGGGCGTTACTCAAGGTTTCTTGTGTAGTGAAAGATTTGGAAACAATAACGAAAAGCGTGGTCTCTGGATCAAGTTCTTTCAAGACTTCATGCACCAAATCACCATCCACATTGCTCACAAAATGGGTTTTTAAATCATTTTGATAGAATTTCAATGCTTCGGTCACCATTACAGGGCCCAAATCCGATCCTCCGATTCCAATATTTACGATATCCGTAAATGCTTTGCCCGTATGCCCTTTTCTTTCGCCTGAAATAATTGCTTCGGAAAAGGTTTTTATTTTTTCTTTGACTTCAAATACCTCATCAACAATATTGACTCCATCCACCAAAACGCTATCACCTTTTTTGGCCCGCAAAGCGGTATGCAGCACAGCTCTACCTTCGGTTTGATTGATGAGCTCCCCTCCAAAGTAACTTTTTATGGCTCTTTTAAGTCCTACTTCTTCGGCCAGTTCCAACAACAGCTTTATGGTTTCGTCAGTAACCCTGTTCTTTGAGTAGTCAACTAAAAAATCGTTCCAAAGAAGTGATAAATTTTTCCCTCTATCCTCTTCTTTTGAAAAGAGTTCCCTTAAATGTACGTCTTTGGTCTGTTGATAGTGTTGCTGAAGTTTATTCCAGGCATTAGTTGTAGTAGGATTGATTGTGGGTAGCGACATTACTGGGTGTATGATATTAAGGTTTCTTCGGGTTCTGTTGGGGTTGGATCTAAAAATTCTATGCAGTCCAATTGTTCTTTTAAAGGAGAAATATGTGCTAAATAGTCGGTACGCAACGAATCTGCTATGGGTTCTGCCGCAGGCAGTTTTTCCTTAAGAGGGTCCACTTGCCTACCGTTCTTCCAAAAGCGATAGCATACGTGAGGTCCGCCGGTGTTACCGGTCATACCGACCCATCCAATAACATCGCCTTGTCGCACAAACTCGCCTCTTTTAACCTTTTGGGCTTTCATATGGAGGTATTGTGTGCTGTACGTCCCGTTGTGTTTGATCTTTACATACTTTCCGTTCCCACCTCTTCGAGTAGATTCCGTTACGGTTCCATCGGCAGTTGCAACGATTGGTGTACCAATGTCCGCTGCGTAATCCGTTCCTTTGTGAGGCCTTACTTTGTAACCGTAGTAGGCTATCCTACGCTTAAGATTGTACCTGGAGGACAATCTATAACCAAATTTGATGGGCGCTCTTAAAAAGGTACTTCTTAAATTATTGGCATCTTGATCAAAGTAATCCAAAATTTTGTTGGTAGTGTCAGCTACATAAGGAAAGGCATATACCGTTCTTCCCTTGTGCTCAAAAAGTGCGGCTTTAATGGGGCCTCTTCCTGCATAAACGGTATCATTGATATAGCGTTCATCAAAGACTACTTTAAACTTGTCTCCTTTTTCCAAACGGAAAAAGTCAATCGTCCATGCATAAATCTCCGACAGACCTATAGTTACACCATAGTCCACGCCCAAATTGTCCATGGCTTCAGAAAGACTACTGTTGATTACTCCACCAACTTCACGTTCCCTAAGTGTAACTTCTTTTTTATTTTTATAAGCAACTGCAGAGTCGCGTAAATCAACAACTGTATAATTTATCCTATCGTTTTGATAGATAAAAACTTCGGCCACTTCACTGGTATCCTTTGATTTAAGGATGAGGTATGGCTTGCCCACCATAATTTTGCGAACATCGAAAGTATCGCGATAATTTTCTGAAATGGCAGCGATTTTTGGGTAATCCACCTTGTTTTTGAGCATGAGTTCACCAAAGCTATCGCCCCTCCGAACGGTATCGCGTACTACCTTGAATTCATCTAGATTAAAGCCGTAGTGAAGCTCTGGCAACTTTTCAATAGGTTCTGCCTTTGCTACCTCCTTAACCGGTTCCTTAGTTTGTTTGCATGATGCCAGCACGGCCAGCACCACAATTGCCCCAATAATTTTCCGCATCGTTCTTCTATTCCTTGTTTTATTTTTTGTCGGGATTAAAAACATGGTCTACCCATTGTTTGCCCCATGTATCCAACTCTTCTTTGGTATGCAAAGTTGGGAAAAAAATTATTTTCTGGAAACTTGGCGGTAAATACTCCTTCCAGTTGGTACCACCAGTCGCCTCAACATCTTTGCCCTCTCTTGCCAAATATCTGTGTGCCGACCCCATATGCATCAACGGCCAATTTACATTAGCGTTCAAATCTAACTCTTTTAACGCTGAAATCAACTCTTCATTGTTTTTGGATGTTTCGGGCAGCTGAAGATATTTTTGATATACGGTACTGTCTTTCACTTGGTTGGCTATGCGTAGAAGTCTTGGCGTATACCTAACCTCAAACTGTTTTAGGGTAAGGGTTTTTTCTCCTGTAGCCAAATCGGTAGCACCTTTTTTCCAATAAACATGCTCAAATAGTTCTTCTATGTTGTTTTCAGACGAAAACGAACCCCTGTCGGACGGATGTACCATATTTTCCAATGGAGTCGCATAAAATTCTATCATTCTATACTGTACTGACTGAAACCCACTAGCTGGAAGCAATGCCATACGGTACCTCAGAAACTGTTCCCGCTCCATACCCTTGATCATTATACTAAAGGAAGATATAAGCGCTTTAAAATAACTGTTGATCCGACGAACTTTTTCTATAAAAAAAGTAACATCCTGGGATTTGTCCTCCACAATCTGTTTTTCTTCGTGGAGGATGAGTTTAAAGTACAGCTCTGTAATTTGGTGGTACATGATGAAGATTTCCTCATCAGGAAAATGTGTCCGTGGCACTTGGAGGCTTAACAGTGTGTCCAAATGGATGTAATCCCAGTAAGTAAGATATCTTTCGTAGAGAAGTCCATCCAGATAAGAGCTAAGGTCCTGGCCCGAGTTTTTGTACTTCTCCTCTAGCTTGTTGATTTGGGAAGCGATTTTTGCGTCCTTATCCATTAATGCCGATACTAATTCATTATTATTTTGAACTGGTTCTTTAATCCGTTGTAAGCATCCAAATCTGCCTTTAACGATCCCACGGCCAAATCTGCCTTTATTCGAATAGGTATTTTGTTCCAGTCGTTCGAAACCCAAAGAGTAAGGCTCTCTTTCTCCTTGAATACACGGCCGGACTGAACCAAAGGCCTAAATTTAAGACATTCCACCTTTCCAAACTTCGTCCTGAGGATTTCTTTTCCCAAATATTTTAACTGAAACGTAAAAATCCCATCATCATCAAAAAGCATATCCAGTATTATGGATTCCCCCTCTTCAAATTTTTCAAGATTATAGTTGCTCCTTAAATAGTAAGACGCAGAAATCAAATCCTGTATTTTGTCGTGGATGGCTATGTCCTTTTCTGTGCCGTTCTTATTATCGATCAATAAAGCTGTATCTTCTTTGTAGTCGAACTCTATTTCTATATCCTTGGTGTATCCACCTTCATCAATTTTTCGAATAAACTTATAAGGTTTCCCATGTTCGCGGTCAAAATAACTTTCGTAGGTGTCATCGACCTTAAAAAAAATGCTTGCAAAACCCGTCGTCTTGCCTTTTCCCACCACATGATAAACAGGAACCTCATCAAGCTTACTGGAAGTCAAATGCATAGTTGCGTAGCTTGCATTAAGGAAGCCATAGTGAATTCTGAATTTGAGCCATTCCCCCGGTTTAAAGGCCGGTCGTAAACTCTGACCCATTACCGGCATTGCCAATAAAAGCAGAAGTAAGGGCATCAATATCTTTTTCATAAACAATTTTATTGGTATAAAATTAATAAAATCACTTTAGGGGCTATGCTGTTCACATATACTTAAACAAAACTTATTCCAAAATAGTATAAACAAAAAAAAGCCCAGTCTCGAGACTGGGCTTTTCCTAAATAACCAACCAAACTTTAAATTATGAAAAACCAATACTTAAAGTTATAAGGGAACCACCCCTTATGTGGGTCAAAGATAAGGCAAGGTTTTGTGGCTAAAAGTGTTTTTAACGGACTTTAACTAAACACCAATTAAATTGATTGGTTTTAGTCGTTTTTTTGACAAATTATTAAGAGAATTAACCTTTTGGATATAAAGATTTTTATTAAAACCAATATCCCAGACTAACGAAAAAGTTTCCATCTTTTGTTTCCGGGCTCCAAGAATAATACAATTGTATCGGGCCCAAGAACGATTCAAAACCATATCCAACTCCATACCCAGAAAAACTAGGTTCCTTGAACCAATCCCCGGTCCTAAAAAGGTCATCGGCAATATTCGCATAATTTGCATTAAGGAGCATATGGTGCTTAGGTGCAAAACGGTAATCCAAGCGTCCATATGTTTTTATAAAACTATTTCCTGGAAGACTAAGGAAATCATACCCCATAAAGGGTACAAAATTATTGACAAAATCGTTGCCAAACCCACCCAAAGCAAAGTCAAAAGAGGTTACTGGTGAGGTGCCCAGTTTAAAACCTCCATTGGTTTCCAGCTGCAAAGTCAAATTTGGCACTACAGAAAATGCTCCTCCAAATGTTGCTTTTGCTATTGCAAACTGAGTAAAATTATCCGTGTAGTCGGAAGACAGGCCGTAAAAATGAAAGTCGCCGTCGAACAACAATCCTCTAGTGGGAAAATATTTATCGTCATAAGTGTCCAACTTTATTTGGGAGTATGCGTTAAGGTAGTTGGAGTTTTCAAAAGTGGTACGTTGATTGGAGCTTGAGATATTGCCATCGGTTTCCGATGCTACTTGATTCAATGTTCTGGTACTGTATTTGAGAAATTTGTGTTCCGCTCCTATGATAAAGGCAAATTCTTCCTGTATTACTGTTTGCAGATACACTTGATTGGTTAAATCGGTAACATCCATGTTTATCCTTTGAATGTTAGGGTCCGCAGGAATATTAAAGTTACTTTGTATCAGTGAAAAATCGGTGTCGGCATCAAAATTTGTCAATTTTGAGTTTATTCCAAAACTCCAATAATATCCTTTGTCCAGATAATACTGCATATTATACCTAATGTGATCTCCCAAGATAAAATCGAATGAAGCCACATCATCTTTCATTAAAAAATTTTTCTTGGTGAGATTTATAAGCGCAGCGCTTTTGTACAGGTCATCATAATGTGCGGACATTTTAATGAACATCTTGGTCGGGTTCTCTTTAAGTTTCAAAATCAAATCCGTACCCAGTCCATTGGATACCAGATCGTATCGAATTGCCTTAAAGTTTCCTGTGGCCGAAAGATTGCTCATTCCCTGTCTTAAATCGTCAAAAGAAATTTTTTCAGCCAAGTTGAACCTTAGTTTTCCTTTGATGTATCCCCTGGTATATTGATCGTTCCCTTCGAGAATCATTCTGTTTATGGTCAAGCTATCTGCCATTTCAACCCTTTTCCTTGGTCTTGGCGTCCCATTTTGTCTTTTGGCCAATTGTTTTAATTCTTCCAATTTACCTTGGGCCGCTTCTTCACCACTTTTCACGATCTGTGTTCCTTTGTCAAAGGCTATTACGGAAAACTCATCAATATTGGGCCTTATATAGATGTCGGTTTCCTTTGACTTCTTCTTCATATCGTTGACAGTACGGTAATTGTTGATCTGCAACAATATTTCCGTAGCACTGGACAGCGACTCGCGTGTGGCTAAATCGTGTTGCACATCAACCCCAATGATGATGTCCGCCCCCATACTTTTTACTCGGTCAATGGGATAATTGTTCACCACACCCCCATCAATCAAAATTTGGCCATCTATCTCTGCCGGTTCAAACAATGAAGGAAATGTTCCGCTGGCCACAATAGCTTCGGGCAGGTAGCCTTTATCCAACAAGATTTCTTCTCCTGTTTCTACATTGGTGGCCATACACAAAAAAGGTATTGGCAATTTTTTAAAATCCTGAATATCCTTTACATGGAAAAGTAACTGTACCAAAAGATTATAGATGTTCTGTCCCCCTGAAATGGCTTGTGGAAAGGATATCTTAAAGTTTTCGAAGGGGAGTGAAAGTGCATATCGCTCAGAATCCTCTTTTTCATAAAATGTTTTGGCGCTACGCGGCACGTTATCCTGGATCAAGTCGGTGAAATCGGTACTCCTAAAAATGGAATCCAATTGCTGTGCAGTATATCCCGAAGCATACAAAGCGCCAACAATGGCCCCCATACTTGTTCCCCCTATATAATCTATTTTTACTCCAGCTTCCTCAATAACCTTTAATGCACCAATATGGGCCAAACCTTTTGCACCTCCGCCGCTTAGGACCAGCCCCACTTTTGGCGGGCTGCCTTCCGAGGTGTTTTGAGCATTTGCCACCGTAGCCAGTAAGGCAAATAAGATTGATATGGTTATTATGATATTTCGCATTGCTTACTTGTGAAAGGTTCGATAGATTTTCTTTGCTTTTGATTCTCCTACCGCAGCTGTCAAATTTTCGAGGGATGCTTCTTTTATCCGCTTAACGGATTTAAAGCTCTTTAATAATTGTTGGGCGGTCTTTTCACCTATACCTTCAATATTAACCAATTCTGAACTAATAGCACCTTTACTTCTTTTGTTTCTATGATGTGTAATGCCAAATCTGTGGGCTTCGTTCCTCAGCTGTTGGATTATTTTTAAACTCTCCGATCTTTTGTCCAAATACAAAGGCACTGGATCATCTGGAAAATAAATTTCTTCCAAACGTTTGGCTATGCCCACAATCGCAATTTTTCCCCGAAGCCCCAACAACTCCAGACTCTTTAAAGCTGATGACAATTGTCCTTTCCCGCCATCAATCACTATAAGTTGAGGCAACGGTTCCTCTTCATTCAATAATCGTTTGTACCTTCTAAAAACGACCTCTTCCATACTGGCGAAATCATCCGGTCCTTCTACCGTTTTAATGTTAAAGTGACGGTAGTCCTTTTTGGATGGTTTCCCATCTTTAAAAACGACACATGCCGCAACTGGATTGCTTCCCTGTATATTCGAGTTGTCAAAACACTCTATATGACGTGGTTCTTCGGACAAGCGCAGATCGGATTTCATTTGGGACATGATTCGTTTGGTATGCCGATCAGGGTCTGTGATCTTTATTTGCTTTAGCCTATCTTGACGGTAGAATCTGGCATTCCTTTCCGAAAGATCCAAAATCCTACGTTTGTCTCCCAGCTTGGGCAATGTCACTTTTAAGTCTCCATCCACGGTAACGGGGAATGGCAGATAGATTTCTTTAGAGGTTGAATTGAAACGCTGCCGAATCTCGGTAATGCCCAATTGCAGTAATTCCTCATCCGTTTCGTCCAGCTTTTTCTTTATTTCCAAGGTATGTGAACGGATTATGGCACCGTGGGAAATCTGTAAAAAATTGACATACCCGTATGTTTCATCGGAAATGATCGTAAAGACATCCACATTGTTGATTTTTGGATTTACCACTGTGGATTTTGCCTGATAATTTTCCAATACATCGATCTTGTCTTTAACTCGTTGCGCCTTTTCAAACTCCATTTCTTCGGCAAAGCCGTTCATTTGTTGCTTAAAGGTCTGAATGGAATTTTTTAAATTCCCTTTGATGATCTGCCTAATGTCCTCGATTTGATCGTGATATTCCTTTTCCGTCTGAAATCCCTCGCAAGGCCCCAGGCAATTGCCCAAATGATAATCCAAGCACACTTTGTATTTTCCCGCCTCTATTTTTTCCTCGGACAGATCGTAATTACAGGTGCGCAAGGGGTACAGGCTCTTGATCAGGTCCAAGAGTGTCCGTACCGTTTTCATGCTCGTGTATGGGCCAAAGTATTCGGAACCGTCCTTAATCAACTTGCGGGTAGAGAACACCCTGGGGAACCTTTCATTTTTGATACATATCCACGGATAGGATTTATCGTCCTTTAGCAAAACATTATATCTGGGCAACAATTTTTTGATCAGATTGTTTTCGAGCAGAAGAGCATCTGACTCTGTTGGCACAACAATATGTTTTATGGAATGTATCTTCTTTACAAGAACACGTGTTTTACCATATTCCTGCTTTTTATTAAAATAAGAAGAAACACGCTTTTTAAGGTTTTTGGCTTTGCCCACATACAGAATTTTTCCATCGGCATCATAAAATTGATAAACTCCAGGATTGTTGGGAAGGGAACTTAACTGTACTTTTAAGGATACCGATTTGGACATATGAGCTCTAAAAAGTGAACTTTTTTGACTTTACAACAAAGTTATATTTTAATTACCGTGATTATTGTTAAACTTAATCAATTACTTGTTTGAATGGATAAACATTGATAATCATCCAACAATTCTTGCAAGAATACACGAAACCAGAATTTTAAAGTAGTTTTTTAAAGAAATTGAAACCAGGGTTTTTCCATTAAAAAACTACGGAAAACTTGCAAACGAACAGTTAAGAATTGGTCTAAATTGTTAAACGGTTGCTAAAAATTATGCATTTCATCGATAAAAAGTGCATTTCATGGTATAGTTTTCAATTGTTTTACTTACATTTAACCATATAAATACAATCCTATGGAAAACTATATTATCGTTTTGGGAATGTACCTGATTTTGATGCTTTTCTTCAAAATCTTTTTCTCCGTGGCAACAAAAGAAGAATAATAGGTCATTTACCCAAAACAACCCCAAAATCTTCAACAGTAATATGTTGAAACGTGAACTAAGAAAAAAATACAAAAAACTGAGAGCGGAAATTTCCCCAACAAAAGCCTCAGATTTAAGTTTGATTTTAGTGAACACCTTACTTCAAATCCCAATTTGGGATTTTTTTTATTTCCATACATTTTTGAGCATCGAAGAAAAAAACGAGGTAGATACGTTGCCCTTGATAACCCTATTGCAGGGCAAGGATAAAAATGTGGTTGTTCCCAAAGTAATAGGGAAAAATACCATGGAAAACTATTTGCTCACCGATAATACCTCTTTAAAATTAAGTGATTGGGGGGTTCCAGAG
The DNA here is from genome assembly GCF_017313105.1 of [Muricauda] lutisoli (nom. illeg.). Lineage (GTDB taxonomy): Bacteria > Bacteroidota > Bacteroidia > Flavobacteriales > Flavobacteriaceae > Flagellimonas > Flagellimonas lutisoli. The sequence continues at coordinate 413,132 of NZ_JAFLND010000002.1, forward strand.
CCAGTGGACGGCATTGAAATTCCAGAAACCAAGATCGATGTGGTTTTTGTGCCACTTTTAGCTTTTGATCTCCAAGGGAATCGTGTAGGATATGGAAAAGGGTTTTATGATACCTTCTTGAACAAGTGCGGAAAAGAAACCGTTAAAATTGGATTGTCGTTCTTCAATGCCGAAGACGAACCTATTTCTGATATTAATGAAAATGATATAAAATTGGACTACTGCGTTACACCAGAAAGGATTTATGAATTCTGATCGGTAACTCCCTCTTTCTTCTCATCTTGCTTTGGAAATGCTTTTTTGTTGAACACGATCAATATTCCAACTCCAGTGCTTATTGCTGTATCGGCAACGTTGAACACTGGTTCAAAAAAGCGAAAACGTTGACCTCCAACGGAAGGTACCCAATCTGGCCACGTAGTATCCACCAAAGGAAAGTAGAGCATATCCACTACTTTACCATGAAATAAGCTCCCATAAGTTTCATTGGCAAATAGTGTAGCTACCTGCCCATTACTGTGATCAAAAATAATCCCGTAAAAAACGGAATCGATAATGTTGCCCACTGCCCCGGCGAAAATTAGGGAAACGGCCAAAATCAGCGTTCTCGGTGATTGTTTTCTAATAATATCCCATAACCAATATCCAATTCCAAAGACCGCAAAAATTCGGAAAATGGTCAAGATCAATTTTCCGACAGATTCTGAGATGGGCAAAATATCGCTTAATTTTGTGCCCCAAGCAGCCCCTTCGTTCTCGATAAAAAGAATTTTGAACCAACTGAACACTTCATGGGCCTCTCCTAGGATAAAACTGGTTTTAATATAAACCTTGCTAATCTGGTCCACGAGCAGGATCAGTATTATGATAATAAGGGACTTCTTTAAATTCATGCTTTTACTAAAAGGATTGCAAAAATATAGATATTATTTTGTTTTCGTCAGGAAGATGTTTCCTTCTATTGTCTTAAGAACAAATTGATTGTAACCAGAAGGGATGTCCTCGGTTTCCACTTTTCCATAAACACTCTCGGCCATGATCTCACCGTTTGGGGCCGATAGCAAAATATCTCCTGTTTGTGTTATTACCTCTACAGATTCCGAAACATCTTCCAAGGTACATCGTCCATCAGATAAAGTAACATTCAAATCTTCATATTTTCCAGTGGCATATAAGTTGGTATTGGTTCCAAAAACATTCACACTTTTATATTCCGGAACACTGATTTCCAGGGCAATGGAAACCACTTTATGGGCACTGAGCTTATCGTTGGGGTTTATAAAAAGAGGTTGGAAATCTGCACTTATCATGGCAGTAGTACCGCTTTGCTCTATGGAAATCAATAAATCTTTGGCATACTCGCCCTCCATACTCGCGGAAACCTGAACTTCATCAGAAGATGACGTTTTTAAATCAATTCGGTAACAATATTGAGCATCAATTTGAATGGTTTCTGTTCGGGGGCCGATAAAAGCCTTCCTTACTAATTTTTGCGCGTGAAGATTCACGAGCGTAAAAAAAACCAACAAAAACAACAACGCCCTCATAAAGAAAAAACGCCCGAAGGCGTTTTGATTATTTCTGCATATTCTTCGCCTCAATGCTCAACGTAGCATGGGGCACAAGCTTTAAACGCTCTTTGTTGATGAGCTTTCCGGTTACTCTGCAGATACCGTATGTTTTGTTCTCAATACGCAACAAAGCGTTTTTAAGATCACGAATAAACTTTTCTTGACGGATAGCCAACTGAGTGTTCGCCTCCTTGCTCATGGTCTCGGAGCCTTCTTCGAATGCCTTGAATGTTGGTGAGGTATCATCCGTACCATTGTTACCGTCATTCATATAGGAACTTTTTAAAAGCTCTAAATGTTTTTTGGCCTTCTCTATTTTTTCCTCGATCAGGGTTCTGAATTCCGCAAGGTCCTTGTCGGAGTATCTTACTTTTGAATCTTCTGCCATTTTCTTAATGTTTTTGAATAAACAATTTTGTGTTCACCTCATCAAAGGCTATTGCAACACCTTCTTCAAGTTTCTCTTCAAAGTTGAGCTCGGCGGTCAAAGTTTCCGTTTTGATATACTCCTCATTACTGGAAACAGCATTTTCCACTAGGCCGTCCTTCAATATTTTGATATCAATTTTATCTGTTACCTCAAACCCTGATTCCTTTCGCAGATTCTGGATTCGGTTCACAAGTTCCCTTGCGATTCCTTCTTTCCTCAAAGTTTCATCAATGGTCACATCCAAAGCAACGGTCAACGCACCAGAGCTGGCCACCAACCAACCTTCGATGTCCTGGGAACTAATCTCTACATCGGTTAACTGTAAATTAACGGTTTTATTTTCCAACTGTAGCAATAATTCTCCCTCGCGTTCAATTTTTTGTATGTCTTCTTGTCCCAGTTTTGATACTGCCGTCGCGATAGCCTTCATATCCTTACCAAATTTTGGGCCCAAAACCTTAAAGTTGGGTTTAATTTGTTTTACAAGCACTCCGGAAGCATCGTCCAACATCTCGATCTCCTTCACGTTCACCTCAGATTTCACCAAGTTGGAAACTGCTTCAATATCGCTTCTTTGCTGATCGTCCAAAACAGGGATCATAATTTTTTGAAGCGGTTGGCGCACTTTTATTTTCTCCTTTTGACGAATGGAAAGTACCAAAGAAGATATTTTCTGTGCCAACTGCATCTTACGCTCCAAGTCCTTGTTTACCATATTGGAATCAAAAACCGGGAATGTTGCCAAATGCACACTTTCAAAACCTTCCTTTTTAGTGGTGGAGTCCAAATCCCTGTATAATTGATCCATAAAGAACGGAGCAATCGGTGCAGATAATTTGGCCACTGTGGACAAGCAAGTGTAAAGCGTTTGGTAAGCGGAAATCTTATCCGTTTGATAGTCTCCCTTCCAGAAGCGTCTCCTGCTCAATCGAACATACCAGTTACTCAAGTTTTCCTGAACATAATCGGAAATCATTCTAGCGGCACGGGTAGCTTCGTAATCTCCGTAAGCCTCGTCCACATTTTTGATCAAGGTGTGGAGCTCGGACAAGATCCATTGATCTATCTCCGGCCTTTCTTCCAAAGGCATATCAGCTTCGGAATAGTCAAATTCATCAATATTGGCATAAAGTGCCATAAAGGAATAGGTGTTGTAAAGCGTTCCAAAGAACTTTCGTTTCACCTCAACAATTCCTTCTATATCAAACTTAAGGTTGTCCCATGGGTTGGCATTGGAAATCATGTACCAGCGTGTGGCATCGGGGCCATGTTCCGGCAATACCTCGAACGGGTCTACTGCATTGCCCAATCGCTTGGACATTTTTTTACCTTCCTTGTCCAGAACCAGTCCATTGGATACCACATTCTTATAGGCAACACTATCAAAAACCATAGTTCCGATGGCGTGCAAGGTATAGAACCAACCACGGGTTTGGTCAACCCCTTCCGCGATAAAATCTGCAGGGAACGCCACTCCATCGTCTATCAGTTCGTTGTTTTCAAAGGGATAATGCCATTGCGCATAGGGCATAGAGCCACTATCGAACCAAACGTCGATAAGGTCTGCCTCACGCTTCATAGGCTGTCCCGATGGTGAAACCAAGGTAATGCCGTCCACTATATTCTTGTGCAAGTCGATTTTATCGTAGTTTTCCTCGCTCATATCGCCAACCACAAAATCTTCAAAAACGTCCTTGTCCATCACACCCGCCTCAACGGCTTTGACCATTTCTGACTTCAACTCTTCCACGGAACCTATCATCAATTCCTCTTTACCATCTTCGGTACGCCAAATAGGCAACGGAATGCCCCAATATCTTGATCGTGATAGGTTCCAGTCGTTTGCATTGGCCAACCAATTCCCGAAACGCCCTTCCCCAGTGGATTTTGGCTTCCAGTTGATGGTCTGGTTCAATTCAAACATACGGTCCTTAACATCGGTCACCTTGATGAACCAAGAGTTCAGAGGGTAATAAAGGATAGGTTTGTCCGTACGCCAGCAATTTGGATAGCTGTGCACGTATTTTTCGACCTTAAAGGCCTTGTTCTCTATTTTTAGTTTGATGGCGATCTCTACATCAATCGACTTTTCGGGTGCTTCGCCCTCATCGTAATATTCGTTCTTCACGTACTTGCCGCCAAACTCTTTCATTTCAGGCCTGAACTTCCCTTGAAGGTCTACCAACGGAACTGGGTTGTCGTTTTCGTCCAAAACCAACATAGGGGGAATCTCCGGCGTAGCTTGTTTTGCCACCAATGCATCGTCCGCACCAAAGGTAGGTGCAGTATGCACGATTCCCGTACCATCTTCAGTGGTCACAAAATCTCCAGAAATTATCCTAAAGGCATTCTCTGGATTTTGGTAGGGCTGTACATAATCTATCAATTGCTCGTACTGGATGCCTACCAAGTCTTTCCCCACAAAGGATTCTCCTACCAAATAAGGAATCTTTTTGTCTCCTTCTTTAAATGATTTCAATTCTACCTCGGTCTCCACTTGGGTAAACTTTCCAGAAAAATTGTAGCCTACCAAGTTTTTAGCAACTATTACATTGATAGGCTCAAACGTGTATTGGTTGTATGATTTAACCCATACATATTCAATTTTTGGGCCCACTGTCAGCGCTGTGTTCGATGGAAGGGTCCATGGAGTGGTCGTCCAAGCCAAAAAGTAGATATCGCCACCTACCGTTTGCAAAAATTCTGGAAGTGAATCGGTTTTGGCCTTGAACTGTGCGGTAACTGTAGTATCCGTCACATCTTGATATGTTCCTGGCTGGTTCAGCTCGTGCGAACTTAAGCCGGTACCCGCTTTTGGCGAATAGGGTTGAATGGTATACCCTTTATATATGAGTCCTTTATCGTAGATCTGTTTGAGCAGCCACCAAACGGATTCCATATACTTGGGCTTGTAGGTGATGTACGGGTCGTCCATATCCACCCAATACCCTACTTTCTCGGTCATTTCGTTCCAAACATCCGTGTAGCGCATTACTGCTTTTTTACAGGCCGCATTGTAATCCTCAACCGATATTTTTTTGCCGATATCTTCTTTAGTAATTCCAAGCTCCTTTTCCACCCCGATTTCCACAGGCAGTCCGTGGGTATCCCACCCTGCCTTTCTCTTGACTTGGAAGCCTTTCATGGTTTTGTACCGTGGAAAGATATCTTTGATGGTACGCGCCATTACGTGGTGAATCCCTGGCATTCCGTTTGCAGATGGTGGTCCTTCGTAAAACACGTAGCTCTCCTTGCCCTCCCTTGTGGAAACGCTTTTTTCAAAAATTTGTTTGTCTTTCCAAAAGTCAAGAATTTCTTCAGACACTTTTGGCAAATCCAATCCTTTATATTCCGCAAACTTCATATACTGCTTCTTCTACTAGAATTCAAGTTTGCAAAATTATAAATTTAGATGGAATTATACCCTTCATTTTGGCATTAGAATTCACATAATTCCCTTAACCTAAATATGATATGCAGCCTATCACCTGTTTACATGAAATTACCTATCTTCCTTCATTATTAACACTTAACCATTTTACTATGAAAAAAATAGTGATTGCCGCAATGGCATTGACCCTTTCCATGTCCGTGATGACATCCTGCAGAGACACCAAAGACAAAGCAAAAGAGGCTACTGAAGATGCTGCCAATAGCTTAAAGGAAGCTGGCGATGATTTGGAAAAGGCTGCAAAAGATGCTACCGACGCTATGGAAAAAGCGGGCGAAGAAGCCAAAGAAATGGGCGAAAAAGCCTTGGACAGCATTAAAAAAGCTGGTGAAGAAACCATGGAAGCCGCAGAAAAAGCTGGCGAGGACATGAAAGAAGCCGCCAAAAAGGCCATTGACAGTATGTAGGTTTCAAAACTTCTATTGAAAAACTAAATAAAGGTTCGGAATTTTTCCGAGCCTTTATTTTTAAAACACGTATCCCAATCCTAAAACCAAGTTGGTTCCAGGGGCTGCAATTCCCGAGGAATACGGTCGATACCGTTGGTTGGTCATGTTTTCAAGGCTCACGGATGCTTTTAAGGCGTTGGTAATTTGATATTGAGACCTAAAGTTTAGTGTGTACCATGATGGCGAATAGGGATTTCCGTTGGCATCAGTGGCATACATGAAAGTTTTGCCCTGTTCGGACAGTGCTAAATCATCATTGCTTACCTCTCCATTATAATTGACAAAGACATCTGCCTTTAGTTTTTGGTTTTCCCAAATCAAATGTACATCACCAAAGGTGGGCGCGGCGTGGCGCGATGGACTATCCGTGCCGTCATCGTCTTCCTCAATACCCTCAGTCAAGGTTAGGTTGGAGTTTAGAGAGAGGTGCTCATTAAAATAAGCTTCCAAACCAAATTCAAATCCGTAAACATAAGCCTTGGCCGCATTTTGAATCGCCTGAACATTGCTCGGTTCACCATTGTATTCGATTTCGGTCTGACCTCCAAAGGAAAAATCCCTTCGCACAAGAGCATCCACCAGATAGGTATAGTAAGCGGCTCCCTTCAGTACAAGGACATCGTTAAAGTTTTTTCTGAGACCCAACTCACCATTATAGGCATACTCTGGTTCCAAATCGGGATTTGGCACCACTACAGACCCTGGTTCCGAATCAAAAATCTTTCCGATATCATCAATATTGGGTGCTCTAAAACCTGTGGATCCGTTCAAGGTTACCTGCAAATCCGATCTGGGAAACCAACTTAGTCCCAAACTCCCCGTCAACGCTCCAGTAACTATATCAGCCTCATCAAACGGAAAGGGATAATAGGTGGTCTCAAATGTAGCATCAACCCACACTTGACTGTAGCGAATTCCTGACAGGAAGGAAAGGTTGGGCTTTAACTGGTACTCACCGTTAATATATCCGGCCAAAGTTTGCCAAGTGGCACCATCGGGATACCTTGAAGCTGTTTCCTCAACTTCATCCGTTTCTATATTGCGCATGCTTCCTTGGGAGTTCACCTTGTTAAAAACATACTCGGCTCCGTAGTACAGATTAAGAGCTCCTATTTTTTTGTTTTCAAAATCCAAGTTCACGGATAGGGCATCTACTTTTTCACGGGTCGAATACAGTTCGGCGTCCTGAAATCCTCGGTCGTTCCGGCTTTCTTCAAAAAATTGATAGGCGGTGGTCAATTTTACGCCATCATAGAACTTATTTTTTCCTTTGTTGGTGATTTGAAAGTTCCCCATAAACCATTTTTGGGGGCCGTAGTACCATTCCGCGGAACGAAGCCCATCACCATCCCTGCTAGGCCTAATTAACCTATCGTATCTGGGATAATCCGACGTTTCGGAATAATAGATTCCCAAATCATAGTTCCAGGTACTATTGGGTCTGTAGGTGAATTTTTGGAGAAAGTTCACCTGATCATAACCTGAACTCACTTGTTTTTTGGGGTCATCGTTCGTTACCAGAATATCGGTGCCGTTCTCTCTGATCACGTAGTTAGGGCGCAAATAAGATTCTGGACCGTGTTCCCCCATCTTTAGATCTCTAAAACTATTGTAGGTGAAACTGGTATATGAAGCCCATTTTTGCTTGCCAAAATTAAAATCTACATGAGCGGTATTCTCGGAGTTGGCCGATGCAAACCTATAATTCACATTTCCAGAGAATGCTAAACTATCCGCAAATGAAAAACGTGGCTTTTGTGTGTAAAAGTTCATCACACCCCCTATGGCATCACTACCGTATATTACTGACCCTGGACCAAAGGTTACCTCCGTCTTTTTGATGGTAAACGGGTCTATGGATATCACATTCTGAAGGTTTCCTCCCCTAAAAATGGCATTGTTCATTCGCACGCCGTCCACGGACAATAAAATCCTGTTGGTGGCAAAACCTCTGATCATTGGACTACCTCCTCCCAATTGGCTTTTCTGCACAAAAATCTTCCCACTATTTTGTAGGAGATCGGCCGATGTCTGCGGTGAGGCAAAAGCAATGTTACGGGCATCGAAGGTTTCAATTTTTTGTGGGATATGTTTTCTCTGTTGTTCCCATTTGGAAACCGACATCACCACTTCTTGAAGTTCTTCGGTTTTTAATTGAAGATAAACCCTGTTGCCCCGACGTTCAATCTGCTCTTTGGTAGTAGTATAGGTTTCGTAACTAATATGTTTAAAGGTAATTCTCTCGTTCGGGGAAAAAATGTCCAACTCGGTTTTACCATTGGCATCGGTGACGGTTGTCTTGGACTGGTCCTTATTAAAGATAGCGATATTGTCCACGGGGATTCCTGTATCCGCATCCAAGACGGTTACTTCTTGAGCATAAAAAGTTAGGGTGAATAAAAATAGGATTAGGGTTAAAGTTGGTTTTAGGTTTTGCATTTTTAGGTAAATACTGCATTTAAAACTGCGAGAGACTTTGGTTCACGAAATCCGTGTACATGCAATCTGTAATACTGAATCACCGTTTTTAAGAGTTCTCGCCGGTTCGACTTAGTTAGTTGTATCATCTTTAAAGCCTCAAAATTCATGCCCAAAAATTTCTTAAAACTTTGCAAGTTTTCGGTCTGAATCAAGGGGTTAAGGCTAGGTGTTTTGCAGAAACTTCCTTCCAACAAATCAAAAAACGGCGAGTTTTGGTAAGATGTGTCCGGATAAAAGCCCAAGTACTTGGTCAAATTGAGTAAAAATAAGATGTGAAAGTTTGGCGATAACTGATGGATATCCATCCAATGGAGTGCATATTCCAAGTAATTGAACAGACTTTCGTCCTGCTCTTGCTCCTGAATACTGTTGCCCAACATCTCCGCTAAAAAGAGTACAACGCTGTTCTTTACCACATCGGTGTGCAAGGTTTGGTAGGGAATGGCAACCTTAACATCCCTTATGCTTTCCAGTGTGCCTTTATTCCTGTGGTTGGCCACAATTTCCAATTGCATCAACGGAAGAAAATAAGCGGGCCTGATCTTAGCCTTTTTGGAGGCAAGTACCCCTTTTAGCAAATATGACTTTACCCCATCGGATTGGGTAAACGCCCTAACAATAAGACTAGTGTCCCCATACTTTATGGAGGAAAGTACTATGGCCTTTGTGGTGATTTGCATGGGCTAATAAAAAAGCAGTTACCAAAAGTGTAAAAGTAATCACTCCTTTTGGTAACTGCCAACCAAAAACCATTCTCGATGGTTTATATTATATGACCCCTTGAGCCAACATGGCGTCCGCAACCTTAACAAAGCCAGCAATATTGGCCCCTTTTACGTAGTTGCAGTATCCATCCTCATCGCCGTATTGCATACAGGCATCATGGATGTCGGACATAATTCCTTTCAATCTCTTGTCCACTTCTTCCCTGGTCCAGCTAATGCGCAATGAGTTCTGGCTCATCTCCAATCCTGAAGTAGCTACACCACCTGCATTGGAAGCTTTGCCCGGAGCAAACAAAATTTTGGCATCGTGAAAAGCGTGTATGGCCTCTGGTGTAGAAGGCATGTTGGCACCCTCTGCAACGGCGATACATCCATTTTTAATCAATGTTTTAGCAGCGTCACCGTCCAATTCGTTTTGGGTGGCACATGGCAATGCAATATCACAGGCTACTTTCCAAGGAGTTTCTCCCTTATGGAATTCTGCTGATGGATATTTATCGGCGTATTCGGAAATTCTTCCTCGTTTATTGTTTTTAAGATCCATCACATAGGCAAGCTTTTCCTTGTCGATGCCATCCTTATCGTAGATAAACCCTCCTGAATCAGAAAGTGTCAACACCTTACCTCCAAGGTGCAACACCTTTTCGGCGGCATATTGGGCCACGTTACCAGAACCCGAAATCACCACCTTTTTACCTTCAAATGTTTCGTTTTTGGTCTTTAACATGCTGTCGGCAAAGTATACGGTACCATAACCGGTGGCTTCCGGACGAATCAAGGAGCCTCCCCAAGAAAGTCCTTTACCCGTCAGTACCCCAGTAAATTCGTTTCGTATCTTCTTGTACATACCGAACAAGAATCCTATTTCACGGGCACCAACTCCAATATCTCCGGCTGGGATATCGGTGTTTGGACCGATGTGTCGACACAGTTCCGTCATAAAAGCGTGGCAAAATCGCATGATCTCATCATCAGATTTACCTTTTGGATCAAAGTCGGACCCTCCTTTACCACCACCCATAGGCAACGTAGTCAGACTATTTTTGAATACTTGCTCAAAAGCCAGGAACTTTAAAACACTCGCGTTTACGGTGGGGTGGAAACGAAGCCCGCCCTTGTACGGTCCAATAGCAGAGTTCATTTGTACGCGGTATCCACGGTTTACATGGATTTCTCCATCATCATCTATCCAGGCCACACGGAACGAAATCAAACGCTCTGGCTCTACCATACGTAAAAGGATATTCTTACCATAGTAAATATCATTTTGCGCTATATAAGGTATCACGGTTTCCGCAACTTCTTGTACGGCTTGAATGAATTCGGGCTCATGTCCATTTCTGGAAATCACCTCATCCATGAACACTTTTATTTTATCTTCTATTCTTTCTTCCATATCTGGGTTAAAATTATTTTTCTTTCCGCTAACGAAAAGCGTTATTTTATTGAATTATGAATTTCAGGGCAAAATTATATTATTTCAATAATTTGAATATTTATTTTTTATAAATTTTTCAAAAAATGTTAGTTAAGCGCCTGTTCGAGGTCGGCAATCAAATCTTCCACATCCTCTATGCCGACACTTAGCCTGATGAGCGCGTCAACAACACCGTTTTTTTCTCGTTCTTCTTTAGGAATACTGCCGTGCGACATACTTGCAGGGTGTCCTACCAAACTTTCGACACCTCCTAACGATTCCGCCAGGGTAAATATTTGAAGGTTCTCCACAATTTTAATGGCACTCTCATAGCTTCCGCCCTTGGGTACAAAAGAAATCATGCCACCAAAACCTGTCATCTGTTTTTTGGCTACTTCGTGATTCAGGTGGTGTTCAAAGCCAGGCCAGTATACTTTATCGATTTTAGAATGATTCTCCAAATATTTGGCGATGGATTCCCCATTTTCGCAATGTCTTTGCATACGCACATGGAGTGTTTTTATACCACGAAGGGTCAAATAACTGTCCATAGGGCCACAAATACCTCCGCTGGATTTCTGGATAAAGTACAATTGATCGGCCAGTTCTTGTTGCTTTACCACTAAGGCGCCAACCACCACATCGCTATGGCCTGCCAAGTATTTGGTAGCGGAATGCATAATGATATCCGCACCCAGATCCAATGGGCGCTGCAAATAAGGGGTGGCAAATGTATTGTCCACTCCCAGCAGTAATTTATGGCTCTTTGTGATTTTGGCTACTGCTTCTATATCAATAATGTTCATCATAGGGTTTGTGGGAGTTTCCACCCAGACCAACCTTGTGTTTTCGTTGATTTGCGAAACCAGTTCTTGCATATCCACCATTTCCGAAAACCGAAACTTGATTCCATATTTTTCATACACCTTTTTAAAAAGCCGGTAGCTGCCACCATAAAGGTCACTGGTGCAGATGACCTCATCACCTGGGCTCAATAATTTCATTACGGCATCAATAGCGGCCATTCCGCTACCAAAAGCCATCCCAAAATGTCCGTTTTCCAAACTGGCCAAGGCATTTTCCAGGGCCGTTCTGGTCGGGTTTGCCCCCCTGGAGTATTCATAACCCTTGTGCCCGCCAGGCGTGGACTGTGCATAAGTGGAGGTTTGATATATAGGTGGCATTACAGCTCCATAAGCCGCATCGGGCTGCTGCCCTCCGTGAATCGCTTTACTATTGAATTTTAACTCTTTTTTGCCCATGCTGAAACTATCTTCATACAAATGTATCGTTATCTTTCCGAAGTATTATTTTTGCTGACCCAAAACCTAGATCCATGAAAAAATACCTTGGTTCTCTCCTAATATTATCTTTGTTAGCCTGCCAAACAGAGAGTAAACTCACTTTTGAACCTATCCAATTACAGGGGGAAATCTGTGAAGACTGTCCCAAAATAGAGGTCAATATCCCAAATGCTCTTGAAGACTCCCCGGTTTCCGAGGCCATCAACCGTTCCCTGAACGAAGAAATCATCAGTATTTTATCTTTTACCGAAGATAAGAACATTGATAGTGCAGAAAAGGCATTACAATCCTTTACCGAAAGTTATAAGGAAGTTAAAACCAAATTTCCCGACGAGGTACCATGGGAAACCACAATTGATGCCGAAGTAATTTATGAGGATCATAATATCATTACCATTATGCTGAACTCCTATTCTTTTACAGGAGGTGCCCACGGTTACGCTTCCACTTCATATCTCAATTTTGATAAAAAACAGGGTGAAGAATTGGAAAACTGGGAACTTTTTGGGGATATGGACGGATTTGAGGATTTTGCCGAGACCAAGTTCCGCATTCAGGAAAAAATCCCGCAAGATGCCAATATCAACGCCACTGGATTTATGTTCGAGGGCGATTCTTTTCATTTATCGAACAACATCGGCTACACGACAGATGGATTAAAGTTGATATACAACCAATACGAAGTGGCCTCCTATGCCGACGGTCCCATTGAGTTGGTTTTACCTTACAATGAAATCAATCTGTACTTAAAACGAAAAGTAAAACTCTAAGCTCGTGCCAAGGCCTTTTTCAGTGCCAAGATGGCACCAAGATGAAGCCCTTCATGAAATACATTAAAGGATAAAGCATCTTCAGGACTGTTTAGCCCGATTTTCGGAGTGGTCATATATTCTTGGAAATTTTTGAACCTACCATGCTCATAATCCAATTGAATATGTTTTACCGTACTGAACAGATAGGCAGATATTTTTTCTTGTTCCACCTTTGGAGGCACCCCATCTGGAAAAGTGCCTTTTTTGTATTTGTTGATCAATTCTTCTTCAATGGTAAAATCCAGACCGCTCAATTTGTACATCAAAAGTTGGGGGGTCACAACTACATGGGCAATGTTCCACCAAATATTATTGTTGAAACCTTCAGGAATTTGGAACAAATCCTCTTTGGGCGTGTTCTGCAAAAAATCGTGAAGAATTTTTCTGTTCTTAAGAAGAATATCGAACGTCTTTTCCATAAAAAACAATTTGATTGATGTAAAACTAGCCCTAAAATTTGAAACCGCTTTCCTCTAACAAGGATTATATCGATCAATAAAAACAAACACCTCCCTTAAAAGCTGTTGATTTTACATGTTGATAATGTAATTTGAGGGATTTTTGATTTCCTTTGCCCATCCAACACCATACTTATGAAAAAAATATACCATTTGGGCAGTTGCTCTACATGTAAACGCATTCTTCAAGAATTGGAACCTTTGGACGGTGTGGAACTGCAAGAAATAAAGTCTGAAGCCATTACTCCTGAACAATTGGAGCAAATGGGCGCATTGAGCGGAAGCTATGAATCGCTATTCAGTAGAAGGGCCATGCTTTTCCGTCAGAGGGGGCTCAATGAAAAAAACCTTTCTGAAAACGATTATAAAGACTTGATCCTGGAACATTACACCTTTTTAAAAAGACCCGTGGTTGTAGTGGATGATCGGATTTTTGTGGGAAATTCCAAAAAAACGGTCGAAGCTGCCAAGCAAGCCTTGCATTCATGAGCAAAAGAACCCTGGCCATTTTGGCCGCTATCGGTGCCACCTTTATTTACGGCATAAACCACACCGTGGCCAAAGGAGTTATGCCCGGGCACGTTAAACCCTTTGGGTTTATATTTTTAAGAGTTGGTGGAGCCGCCCTTCTTTTTTGGTTGATTTCCTTTTTTGGACCCAAGGAAAAAATTGAAAGAAGAGATTGGGGAAGAATGTTGGTATGTGCCCTCTTGGGAATGTCCATTAATATGCTTTCCTTTTTTAAGGGACTGCAACTTTCCACACCCATTAACAGTGCTGTTTTAGTAACGATCATACCTATTATCGTAGTGGTTATTTCGGCCTTGTTTTTAAGTGAGAGAATCACTTTGAACAAAGGGTTGGGAATATTCATGGGATTTGTTGGGGCCATTGGGCTTATCCTTTTTGGAGTAGAAGCCCGTCAAGATGCCCCCAATATACCTTTTGGCAACTTTTTGTTCATTATAAATGCAACTTCTTACGGTGCTTACTTGGTAGTTGTAAAAAAATTGATTGAAAAGTATCATCCCTTCACTTTAATGAAGTGGCTCTTTACCATCGCTATTTTTATTAATCTTCCGCTTACCCTTCCGGAGGCTTTGGAAATTAAATGGTCCACTATGCCCATTTGGGCTTATGGCTCAATAGCTTTTGTGATTATCGGCACCACGTTCCTGACCTATTTGTTCAACATTTTTGCACTAACACAGCTCAAGGCCTCATCTGTAGGTGCATTTGTGTATATGCAACCTTTGGTGGGAATTCTTTTCGCACTTTTTTCAGGCAAAGATGAGCTTACCTTAGTTAAAGTAGTTGCAATGACCCTTGTTTTGGCAGGGGTATACTTGGCGAGTAAAAAACCAAAGCGGATTTCTCCATATTGATTTAAAACCTGCTTAAGTCAAAAGGAAAAGGGCATTCATCAATTGGCTATACCTAAATTGAAGTCTAGCGCGTATTTTACGTTCTTACCTAATATGTCTTTCACCCCGATTAAATATATAATGGTTTTAGTTTTTAATTGGATTGGGCAAATAAATTGAAAAAATGACCGGTCCCTCTTTATCCGAACAAATCGACCGCATCAAAAAAAAGCTTGTTAAAGCCAAGTTGATCGATAAGGACTGCAGGGTCTTTGGAGCGGGACGTCACAGATATGAATTAAATCCGCCTGCAAGTATAGCCGAAGTCGAAGCTTTGGAGAAAAAATACAAAATTCGGTTTCCTGAATGTTACAGGACTTTTGTACTCAAGGTCGGAAATGGAGGGATTTCCTACTTGAATTCAGGTGCGGGCCCTTTCTATGGAATATATCCTCTCGGAACCAATATGGATCAGCTGATTTATCCAGGTGCCGTGACGCATCTGAAGAACGCGTGTTTTCTACATCCAAATATGACCGATATCTTTTGGGATGATTTTATGGATTCCATATTTGAAAATAATACCTCCGACGATGAGTTGGATGAGGAGTATACCAAAATTTATGGCGGTATCTTGCCTATCGGTTCGCAGGGGTGCTCCTACATTCATGCACTGGTGCTGAACGGACCTTATGAAGGCAAGGTCATAAACATGGACGTATGCGCACAAATGGCTCCCCGTTTTTCTTATGACAACAATTTTTTGGACTGGTACGAACATTGGCTCGATGAAAGTATTTTAGGGGAATTGGCAAAGTCTCCAAGCTGGTTTGGCTATTCAAAAAGAAGCCTGGATTAGTACATTGAACTCGGTTGTATAAAATATTTACAAATCCTTTGGAACTTGAACATGTTTGCGTGTATCGGCCCTCGTCAAAATTTTAAAGTCTTCCGATTTTTCCATAGCGCCGAAAGTCTCCAAAAAATCTTTTGGCAATCCTGTTAATTTCCTTTTTTTCAAATCAATCCAAGCACCCATCATTTCGCAACGTGCAAAGTTTTTGCCATTATGGTCGTAGAAGTTGTGTCTGAATTCAAAAAACATTCCGTCCTTGCTCATCCCAACAAATTCCAATGAAACCCTTACAGGTTTGCCCGGAAAAGCTTCCTTAAAATAATAGACGTGCTCATAGAATACCACTGGACCAATATTGTGCTCGGACATACTTTTTTGGTTAAAACCTATTAGTCCCAGATACGCCATTCGGGTGTGGCTCATAAAATTGATATAAGCGGAATTCGCCAAGTGTCGGTTAGCGTCTATATCGCTCCATCTAATCTCAAATTCTTTAAAAAACATAGAGGGTTATTTTGTTATGCATGCATAATAATTGTAAAAATACCATAGTTTTGATAACTGATTCCAATAAGGAAGAAGAATTGTTCCTATTTTTAAACATAGTTTAACACGAAACCCATGAGCCAAAAAGCTGAATTCATCAAAAATCTAGCGCTTCCTGTAATTGCAGCCCCGATGTTTTTAATTTCCGGGCCAAAACTGGTAGTGGAATGTTGTAAAAATGGTATTGTAGGTACCTTTCCCGCCTTAAACCAACGTACAAGCGAGGGTTTTGAGGAATGGCTTATCCAGATCAAATCGGAATTAAAGGCTTTTGAAGAGGAGACGGGCAAAAAAGCCGCTCCTTTTGGTGTAAATCTCGTTGTGCATCCAACCAACCCAAGACTAGAGGCCGATGTAAAGCTCTGCATTAAACATAAAGTACCATTGGTAATCACTTCTCTTGGAGCAGTTAGTCAAGTAGTAGATGCCATTCATAGCTACGGAGGTTTGGTGTTCCATGATATTATTAAAAAGCGTCATGCAGAAAAAGCAGCAGAAGCTGGGGTGGACGGTCTTATTCTGGTATCTGCGGGTGCCGGTGGTCATGCAGGCACCATAAACCCAATGAGTTTGGTCGCTGAAGTGAAGAAATTTTTCAACAAGACCATTCTTTTATCCGGCTGCATTAGTACGGGAAGGGATGTTGCCTCGGCATTGCAAATGGGAGCCGACCTTGCCTATATGGGTACTCGTTTTATTAACACAGAAGAAAGTAAAGCTACGGAAGAATACCGAAAAATGATCATAGATTCCGGTGCCAGCGATGTCATATATACCGCGGCCATTTCCGGAGTGCCCGCCAATTTTTTGGCAGCCAGTTTAAACGCTGCCGGTATATCCGAGGAGGATTTGAAAAAAGGTCGAAAAATAGATTTTGGCAAGGAACTGGATACCGAGGCCAAAGCATGGAAAACAATTTGGTCGGCCGGTCAGGGTGTTACTACCATAGACAATGTACTACCAGTGTCCCAGTTGGTCGATACACTGAAAGGTGAATTTAAAGCCTCCGTTGAAGAACAGGCCAAGCTATTGAAAACGTATCCAAAGGAATAACCAATGCCTCAAGTTGCTTCCGAATATACACCGCCCTTTTTATTTAGAAATGGCCATTTCGCCACTATTTATTCAGGCATAATACGCTCCGTGAATGGGGTAGTTCAAAAACGGGAACGCATCATACTATCTGATGGGGATTTTTTGGATTTGGACTGGAGCAATTCAAAAACACTTACCAAAAAATTGGTTGTGCTTTTGCACGGATTGGAAGGAGATGCACAACGCCCCTATATTACAGGTAGCGCCAAAATCCTAAATCAAAATGGGTACGACACTTGTGCGGTAAATTACCGTGGATGCAGCGGTGAGCCCAACAAAATGTACCGTTCCTATCATTCTGGGGCCACAGAGGATTTAATCGAAGTACTTGATCACATTCTGAACACCAGGGATTATTCGGAAATTTATTTGAAAGGGTTTAGTCTTGGCGGTAACCTATTGCTCAAATATTTGGGCGAAGACAACAATGTTCCAAAAGAACTAAAAGGTGCCGTAGCGATATCCGTACCCTGCAACCTTCACGATTCCTGTAAACAATTGCTCAGCCCAAAAAACATATTGTATGCCATTAAGTTCAAAGGAAATTTATTGGATAAGCTAAGGGAAAAGCAAGAAATGTTTCCAGATAAAATCAGTGATGCGGACATTAAAAAAATCAAGACCCTGAAGGATTTTGATGACATCTACACCAGCAAGGCACACAATTTTAAGGACGCTTTGGACTATTATGAAAAGTCCAGTTCGTTACAGTTTTTACCCAGTATTAAAGTGCCAAGTTTAATCATTAATGCCAAAGATGATTCCTTTTTGGGACCTGAATGCTATCCCGTAAAAGAAACCGATGAGAACTCCCATCTATATTTGGAAACCCCTAATTATGGTGGCCACGTAGGTTTCTGGGGCAAAAACAACATCACCTATACCGAAAAAAGGGCTTTGGAGTTTTTCAATTCCATTTAAAAACAGCTATGACAGGCCAGTTGTGAGGGACAAAACAAAAAACCCTCCGATTATTAGTCTCTAATTACCTATCTTAGTGGCTACATTTTCAAAAACAAACTTCAATAGAGTCAGAATGAAAAAAATTGTAATGGTCTTGGCCTTAGGTGCCATGATAGCAAGTTGCGGCGATAAAAAGGAAAAGAAAGATGGTTTTGAAGTAAGCCGTACCAAAACTGAGGATACAAAAGCACAAGCTAAAGAAGAAGTTCCTGTTGATATGGACAACAAAGGTGTTGGGCCAATAACCAGTTTAGAATTTCCTGATGAAATCAACGATGAAATGGTCGCACGTGGTAAAGCAAAGTTTGAAGCTATTTGCGTTGCTTGTCACATGGTCGACCAGCGTATGATTGGTCCTGCATTAAAGGGAGTTTATGATAGAAGAAGCCCAGAATGGGTAATGAACATGATTTTGAACCCCGACGGTATGTTGAAAGAAGACCCAATTGCCAAAGCACTTTTGAAAGAGTACAATAACGCCATTATGCTCAATCAAAATTTGACCGAGGACGAAGCAAGGGATGTTGCAGAATACTTGAGAACACTCTAACAAACCAACTTTATTATATTAGAGCTGCTGTTTTGCAATAAAAACAGCAGCTTTTTTTATCTTAATAGCAAACTTTCACCCATGAAAAATATACTGATCACCCTTTGTTTGCTGTTAACTCCGTTTTTGCACGGGCAGGATCTTCAAGGCGCTTGGACCACCATCGAATCCGATGGTAAAGGATACCAAGTGGAACATACCCTAATTTTTACTGGGAGTTATTTTTCAGAAGCCATTTTTGAAAAACCAAGTGGAAAGTTTTTGGGTACAAAAGGGGGTGGTTATTCAGTAAGTGGTGATGATCTGAATCTTACTTATGAATATGATTCACGTAGTCCTGGAAATGTAGGTACGACAAAGAATGATGCGTTCTCCGTAACTGAAAATAATTTAGAATTGGGAAAATTGAGTTGGACCAAAATTGACAACGGAACACCTGGAGACCTTTTTGGAGCATGGTTGATTTCTGGGAGAAAACGCGATGGTGAAATTGTGAAACGAGATACCTCAGGGCCTCGAAAAACCATGAAAATTTTATCTGGCACCCGATTTCAATGGATTGCCTACAATACGGCTACAAAAGAATTTATGGGAACTGGCGGAGGCACCTATACCACTATAGACGGTAAGTATACCGAAAACATCGGTTTCTTTTCAAGGGATGACTCTAGAGTAGGAGCCAGTTTAGAGTTTAATTATGAGTTGAAAGATGGTGATTGGCACCACTCCGGTTTCAGTAGCAAAGGAAACCCGATTTACGAAGTGTGGAGCAAAAGGACGCAATAGCATGCATATTATTTAGCGATTTAACAACCTTATCTATTGAGGAGTTCATCTATTTTTTTAGTATTTTACTACAGCATTAACCATTAATTTCTGAAAAAATGAAAACCTCAATCATCCTGGTTTTTTCCGCCGTACTGCTGGTGGAATCATGCGGTGAGCCAAAAACGAGCGAGGAAGCGCTGTATGGCCCCACTTGGGAACTCGAGTATATTTCCGGATCCCGTATTGCCTTTGAAGGGCTCTTCCCAAAAAAGAAACCACAGATCACTTTCGATAAAGAATCTGGAAAAGTAATGGGCACCGATAGTTGCAATGGCTACTCCGCAGATTACGAACTTGCCGAAAACACTATAGTTTTTGGCGACCCCGGCCCTACCACCATGATGTTCTGCGGCGGTAGCGAAAGGCAATTTCTTGATATGATGAAAAAAATAGATGGCTACTCCGTGGAGGGTGGAAAGCTCAACCTTTTGGTCGGAGATGTACCCATGATGCGATTTAAAAAAGTAAACCCATGAAAAATTCAATCATATTAAGTTGTGCCGTATTGCTGTTTTTCGGCTGCGTTGAAAAAAAGAAGGTAGAAACTTCTGAGCCTGAAGCCACCGAAGCATCAGAAGAAATTAAAGCAGATACCCTTATAACCGAGGAAAAAAAGCGGGAAATGGAACCCATTGCCATAAAAATTGATGGGAGTTACTTTAAAGCTACCGGAACTGAACCTTTTTGGGGACTTAAAATATATGACGACAAAGTGGAGCTGCAGACGATGGAGGATACCATCACCACTCCTCCCTCCACAGCCATAAAAGCACAGGATGGTAATATTAGCATGTACCGCATTCAGACGGAGGCCACCCAAATGGATGTAATTATTTCCCATAAAGAATGCACCAATGCCATGTCTGGCGAGGTATTTCCATATACAGTAACCGTTTCTTACAAAAATACAGGCGGAGGTGAAACCATAGTTTATGAAGGCTGTGGGTCTTACATTACAGATTATAGGCTACACGATATTTGGGTCTTGGAAGAAATGAAAGGAAACCCTATCTCCAAAGAAGATTTTGATGGAAGGGAGGTCCCAAATATGGAAATTAATATCAATAACAATCGCTTTTCTGGTTTTTCGGGGTGTAACCGTATGACAGGGAGCCTTTTTTACGAGCAGGATGTTCTTCGGTTTACACAAGTTGCATCCACCCGAATGGCGTGCCCAAGTATGGACAAAGAAACCGAGTTCCTGGCCGCACTGCAAGGCAGCACAACATATAAAATTGAAAACAACCGACTGTATCTCTCCAATGGATCGGAAGAGAATTTGTTGGTTTTTAAAAAAATTGATTGATTTTGAAAAAACTATGCTTCTTTTTACTCATTTTCATTTTGATGACCAATCACCAAATTCAAGCACAGGAAATGGAACTTCCTTATAAAGAAATCCCTGACTACCCTTCCGATTACAGCTCCGGTAATTTAATTTCCAGAATGATCGATGGATTGGGATACCGATATTATTGGGCAACCGAAGGATTAACCGAAAAGGATTTGGCTTACAAACCTTCAGAAAGTGGACGCTCTACTTTGGAAACTTTGGAACACATTTATTCGATGTCCAACAATATTTTGTTGGCACCGGATGCCAAGCCCTATATTCGACCAAAAAATCCAACTCCATATTCTTTTGAAGAATTACGCGCCAAAACACTAGAAAATCTTAAAGCAGCAAGCAATAAAGTTTTGGGCAAGAGTTCTGAAGAGATGGAAAGCTTCAAGGTGGTTTTTAAGCAAGGTGACCAAACCTCGGAGTTTCCCTATTGGAACATGATCAATGGAATGATTTCCGACTGCATCCAACATACAGGTCAAGTAGTTTTGATGCGCCGGGCCAGCGGCAATCCACAGAACCCAAAGGTGAATGTGTTTTTAGGAAAGACCCGTGAATAAACTCTAGTTATCCACCACAACTTTATAGGTTGGATCTTCCAATACGTTCACTTCGATAATATCGTCGGCATTGGCCAACAATCTTCTACAGTCCCGGCTCAAATGCTTCAGGTGTACTTTTTTGCCTACTTTTCGGTAGCGCTCCGTAATCCTGTTAACGGCCTCAATGGCGGACATATCCACCAACCTACTTTCTGCAAAGTCGATCACCACTTCTTCAGGGTCGTTCAGCACATCAAACTTTTCGGCGAATAAAGTGGTGCTCCCAAAGAATAACGGACCATAGATCTCATAATGCTTAACGCCTTCGTCATCAATGCTTTTTCTGGCCCGAATACGTTTTGCATTGTCCCACGCAAACACCAAAGCGGAGATAATCACCCCTACCAAAACCGCAAGGGCCAAGTTATGAAGGAACACGGTCACCAAGGTAACCAATACCATTACCAAAACATCGGATTTTGGCATTCTACGGAAGGTTTTCAAGCTTGCCCATTCAAAAGTTCCCAACGCTACCATGATCATCAGCCCTGTAAGCGCCGCCATTGGTACCTTTTCAATCAAGTTGGAACCGAACATGATGAAGACCAACAACATCAAAGCAGCTACAATCCCTGAAAGACGTGCTCGTGCTCCATTAGAGGTATTGATCAAACTCTGCCCGATCATGGCACAACCACCCATCCCGGAGAAAAATCCAGAGAGAATGTTCGCCGTGCCCTGAGCAACAGCTTCTTTATTGCCACGACCACGGGTTTCGGTAATCTCATCCACTATGTTCAGGGTCAATAAACTTTCAATCAAACCTACTCCTGCCATAATTGCGGCAAAAGGGAAAATAATCTGTAATGTTTCCCAAGTAAAAGGAAGATCGGGAATATGAAAAGGAGGAAATGTTCCTTGAATGGAGGCGATATCCCCAATGGTTCGCGTGTCCAATCCAAAGAAAAACACGATTCCGAAGACCAAAAGAATAGCGGCCAAGGATGCTGGAATTACTTTGGTGAGCTTGGGAAGTCCCCAAATAACCACCATGGTCAACAGTACCAACCCCAAGAAAATATACAACGTACTTCCACTCAACCATTCACCGTCGACAGTTTTGAACTGGCTCATTTGCGACATGAATATGATTACGGCCAAACCGTTCACAAATCCAAATATGACAGGATGGGGCACCAAGCGCATCAATTTACCTAGTCGAAGAACCCCGGCCAACAATTGCAAAATTCCAGCTAGGACCACAGTGGCAAAAACATATTCCACTCCATACTGCTGTGCCAAAGTAACGATCACAACCGCAACGGCTCCCGTAGCTCCAGAGATCATTCCTGGTCGACCTCCCAAAATGGAAGTGACCAATCCCATAACAAAGGCAGCGTACAAACCTGTTAAGGGAGATAGGCCCGCAATAAAGGCAAAGGCAATGGCTTCGGGCACCAAAGCAAGTGCAACGGTTAAGCCCGATAAAATTTCTGTGCGATAGTTTACTTTTTGCGAAAAATCGAAAAGATTGAGATACTTTTTCATGGCTTCTTTCTTGAAGCGCGCAAAAGTAGCATTATTAAATGCAAGACCCTAATCGCACGGAAATTTTTAAGGATTTGATAATCTACCAGTTAGTCAGCCCCAATAACTTTTCCCCAAGTGGACTTAATTTGGCGGTTTCGTATTTGGTCTGCTCCCATTTTCGTGGGTCTCCTGGAAACGCATAGCCTTCTGGAGCAATCCTATTTTTCCAAGAATTAATCCTCCATTCACGCATTTGCTCATTGTCCTCTTCGGCGGGCATCATCGAAATGTACTGTGCAATCCGAACCTTGTCCCCGGATTTATTGGGTCGGATACCATGGGGTTGGGTACTGTTAAAAATCAGAAGGTCCCCTGCTTCCAGTTTCACTTTCACGATCTTGTCTTCCAAGCCTGTAATATCTGGCTGAAAATGATCACGGTCTTCGGGCTGTGTCTGTTTCCAAGTATCGTAGTTCCGGTACAACCATGGTATGCATTGGAACCCGCCCATGTTTTCATCGGTCTGATCGGCAAGGGCCAGCACACCCTGCACATTTTGAGGTTTGGTCTCGGGATCGTAATCCCAATGAATGAATCCTTTTTTGTTCTCTCCCGGACGTTGCGGCATGTTCAAGTTGGCGCGATCTATCGTTACCCATAACTTTTCCGTTCCCCAAATGTCCACAAATGCTTCGTATACTTTTTGCGTTTGTCTGTTGTTCCATAAATGTTGATTGTTATATACTTCTACCATTCCAGTACCCGTGAGTTCTTTCATTTTCATTTCGGCACGGGGAGGAGCATACCAAGTTTCCGGATCATCTGGATCTTTTTCATCAAACTCCCATAAAAAATCGGCGGTCGCCTTGGCTTGTTCCTTTGGAACGGCATTTTTGATAACAATATATCCGTTCTCTATCCAGAATTCCCAGTCTTCTTCGCTCAGTACACGAAGTGGTTTACCATTGGACCTGTCGTTGAGTTTTGTTTTACTACTTGTGGCCGTGGATGGGTTCCCAGGAATTGCTTCGTGGGCCTTGTTGGCCATTTCTACTTTTTGTTGCATTCTATTTCTGTTTTTTTAGTTGAATAATCTATACCCCAAAACTATGGGAGCTGCTCAGCGATTTCTACCCTAACATTGACCAATATTTGAACTATTTTGACTTTTAATGCTTATTTTTGAAAATATTTGAGCAATACAATGAAAATTCAACTTGAAAACATACAACCCAATGATAAGAGTTCCTTCCATTTATTGCACAACCCCAAGCTGAACGATCTCTTTTTTTGGCATTTTCATCCCGAGTTTGAGCTAGTCTATATTGAAGGTGCTAACGGTAAGCGGCACGTGGGGAGGCATATCTCCAATTTTAAAGGAAGTGACCTCGTTTTGATCGGTTCCAATATTCCCCATTTGAATTTTGACCACGGTATCAAAACAGAATATCACAAAGAAGTTTTGCACATAAGCGCATCCTTTAAAGAGAAGGTGTTTACTGAAATCGATGAACTAGAAGATGTGTATGAACTGTTGGACCGATCACAGCACGGCATCGCTTTTTATGATAAAACCAAGGAAACGGCGGGAGCCATTATGAAGCAATTACAAGGAATGAGCCGATTTGAACAATTCCTTGAAATTTTACAGTTGCTCAAACTTTTGGCCAATAGTGATGATTACACGCTTTTGCACCAAAACCCGATTATAAACGACAAGGCCAACAAACAACAGGAACGTTTACAAAAGGTGTATTCCTATATTGATGAGCACTATTCCGGAAAAATAGCTTTGGAGGATATTGCAGCATCAATCAACCTTGGTAAAGAGGCTTTTTGCAGGTATTTCAAGAAGAACACCGGGAGCACTTTCACCAATTTCTTGAACCAGTATCGCATTACGCAAGCCAAACGCTTATTGTTGATGGGCAGGAACATTGGCGAAACTTGTTACGAATGCGGTTTTGAGAGCTTGTCCTATTTTAATCGGACCTTTAAAAAAATCAGTGGCGAAAATCCATCAGATTATAAAAACAGAAACCGTTAAAAAAAGAACCGCCCCGAGCTTTACGGCCCAGGGCGATTCTTAACTAAATAACCAACCAAAAAACTGTTTGTATGGTCGAACAAAATTGTTCTTCCTTACATATTTCGTTGACGGGTAACGTCCATTACAGGGTTGTTGGTCTTTGAACGTTTTTTACCTGTTCCGTCACCTGATTTCAAATATTGTATGTATCCCCTACCTGTAAATTCATAAACCGTTCCGCTGGATACATGGTACAACTCTATGGTACTGTCATTGATAACGTACAATTCAAAATAATCATTGCCCAAATAATCATAATCCAGCGTTAAAGTTTTCAGGGAGGCGTCGTTGGCCACATCGTATACTTCGTAATCACCTTCATAATCCCATTGTATGTTGGTAAGCGGAATGCCTTGTGCATCTACCGAAGACCTGAAATATCCGCCGATATCGTCAAAAAACTGCAAGTAGTTTTCTTCATCAAATTCGTTTAGGGCACCTACTTCACTGGTATAGGTTTTCTCCCAAACCTGGTATTCCTGCAAAAAATAATGGATGTTGTCATAAAACACCATATCGTAGTCAAAACTGTTCCTTTGGTATCCCTCCAAAATATAAGAGGTGTCCGAACGGGAATCATACAGTTCCAGCGTATTGTTGTCCAAAGCGAACACTTCCAGCAACCATAGTCCGTCCGCATCGTGATCTATTTCCACTTGACCGCTATAGGTGGCGTAAGCACCTACATCTATGCCCAATCCGTTGCCTGTTTTACCCAGACCGGAAAGGTTGTTGTTGGCATACACGATTCCCCTATCAAACGAAATGGTAAAGGCACGTTGTAAAAAAGGAACTTCACCGTTTCCACGGGTCTCGTTGATATCCACATACCAAAGGTCGTACGATTCCAAAACCAAGGCGGTATTGATCGGTGGTTCTATGATCAAATCATCATCCACAATAACCTCGGTATAGCAAGAACTGGCCAAAAGGCCTATGAACAAAATTCCAAAGAGTAGTTTTCTATTTTTCATAATCGAGGTTTTAAAGTTCTATTTACCTAAACCAAGCACTGTGCCAAATTTTTCAACCATTTGATTATCAGTTAATAATAAGCTGATAAATTTATTTTTTAGTTTTACACACTAATTTGTATGCATGAAAGACAAACCTACGTTCGGAGTTTTTGGAGGAGGAAGTTGGGGAACGGCCATTGTAAAAATGTTGACCGAAAACTTAGATCAGGTCAATTGGTACATGCGCAGCGATTCTGCCATCCGCCATATTAAAAAGGAGTGGCACAATCCCAACTATTTGAGTTCGGTGGAGTTTGATGTGGATCAATTGGTGATGAGCCACGATATTAATGAAGTTGCCGAAGCGTCCGATGTGCTCATTTTTGCCATTCCTTCTGCTTTTTTGGATCGGGAACTGCAGAATTTGACGGTTTCCTTGAAGGATAAAATCATTTTTTCTGCCATTAAGGGAATTGTTCCCGAAAGTGGACGGATCGTGGGGGAACATTTTAACGAGAAGTACGAAATCCCTTTTGAGAATATTGGCGTGATCACCGGACCCTGCCATGCCGAAGAGGTAGCCTTGGAACGTTTATCGTACCTCACCATTGCCTGCGCCGATGCCGACAAGGCCAAAATGGTGGCCAAACATTTAAAGAGCGACTATATCCGCACCAAAATATCGGATGACATCATCGGGACTGAATACGCGGCCATGTTGAAGAATATTTATGCCATTGCTGCGGGCATTGCCCACGGACTTGGTTATGGCGACAACTTCCAAAGTGTGCTGATGAGCAACGCCATTCGGGAAATGAAACGTTTTATTGACCGCGTATACAAAATGAAACGCAACATCAATGCTTCTGCCTATTTGGGTGACCTATTGGTAACGGGCTATTCCGTTTTTAGTAGAAACCGTATGTTCGGGAACATGATCGGCAAGGGCTACACAGTTAAAAGTGCCATGATGGAAATGAACATGGTTGCCGAAGGCTATTATGCCACCAAAAGCGCCCATGACCTTATGGACAAACTGCAAAAGAAGTCCAAAGCGCCCATTATCAACGCCGTGTACCAGATACTTTACAAGAACAAAAACCCGAAAAAAGTGTTTGAGAAGCTAACGGAGAAGTTGGATTGATCAAAGCTTGTATATTATTTTAAACATCACAATCCTTGGCATTATGGCGGTTGATTGGTCGCTGATTAAAAAATCGGAAAAGGAATTCTGCCTTTTAAACCTCACATCAATTAGATTGTTTGCAGAGATTTCAAAACCCCAAGGGCTATCTTCTTGTTGATAGAAGAGTGAGGCATTGGCCACATCAAAAATAGTGGTCAAGTTTTGGCCCTCGTTGTTGTATTCGGTTCTTTCATAATCCGCTTTCAAATGAAGATCATTGAAAAACACATAATCCAGATTTGCAAAAATGCTAGAATTGGCAAAGGTGTTTTTATTCGTAGATGTGATATAAACTGAAGGTTTGTGTGTAAATCCCAGCTCAATATTGGGCCATTCATCGAAAAACGTCTCTACTTTTCCAGTGGCAGAAATGGAACGTGACAGGTTTTTGGAAACATTGTTGTTCACCAATTGGAAAAACTCGTTATAGCTCCCCCTACCTTCAATGCTAAGTTTTACCTTGTTTATACGTTTTCCAAAACCAAAATTAGCATTTAGGGAGTTTTCGGGCTGGTTGAACATAGTATAGGTCACAAATTGATTGATACCATCCAATACTGTAGCGTTTTTCGCACTTTGGGTTCGTTTATTATAGGTCAATCCCAGGTTTAGGTTTAAGCCTCGGAACAAACTGAATTTATAATAGCCCAGGGAATAGGAATGGTTTCTTCCATTTTGTAAATCGGGTACGCCCAACCCTACGGAGTTAAAGGATCTCAACATAAAATTGAGTCCCAATTGATCAATGGTCGGGAATTGCATGCGTTGCCGGTATCGAAATCGTATTTTTTCACTGCTATTGAATTCCGCCTCTGCATCAAAAGTTGGCAACAAAACTTGGGTGCTATTGTTTACCGAAAGCTCTTCTTGATCATTGTCCCATATATAGTTGTGATAAAATAGTCCTGATTTCACGGTAAAAATCCCTGCCAAGAATTTATATTCCAGTCCTAAAAAGGTATCATTGAACCTATGATCAATATCGTTTCCAAAGCCATTTTCCGAAAAATCATTTAGGGTTCCATTGGAAAGTCGTTGTCTTTCGTCGCTTATAAAAGCATCAAACTTTGCATTGGCACCAAAAGTGGTGTAGATATGGTTAAAGTTATTGAGCACCCAATAATCCTTCATCAACAAATCAAATGATGTGGAACGGGTCTCTTTTTGTTGAAAAACTTGATAGAAATTATCTTCTTCCAAAGGAATTAAACCCAACAAAAATACTTGGTCTGTTTCCCAGGCATTGTGCGGATTGTTTTTCTGATGGGCCGCGGAAGCCTCTAAACTAAGCGTCTGGGCCCGGGAAAATCGTTTGCTGTATTCCACATTCTGCTTTAGCTCCAGTGCGGAAACATCTTGAAGGGTATTGAAAAACGTGTTTTGATCTTCACTCTGAGTTAAAATGATGCCATCGCCCTTGTTTTTGGTGAGTTTTGCAAAGGTATTCAAGGTTATATTCTCATCGCGGTTAGGTTCGTGTTCCACAGTTGCCTTGCCTATCAAAAAGAAATTGTCGAAATCATTGACTTCGGTTCTGTCCTCATTCAACAATCCATCGGAGTTGTTGTAGCTATTCAAAGTGTTAGTTTCCGTTTGTGTACTGCTGCTATTGGCAATCACATAACTATTGATATCCGTTTTGGGCGAGACCGTTTGCCTAAGATTGAATGCCCCAAAACGATTGGTGTTGGCCTTGAAATCCGTATTGTTCAAAAATTGGGAGAAATCGTCCCTACTTAACGAAAAGTAGCCGCCGATATCGTCCATAAGCTTGCCAAACCCTCCGTTGAACTCCAAGTAATCGGTAAAGGAAAAACTTTTGACCCCAATGTTGTTCAAATCCCCAATAAAATTCACGTTGGTCTTGGGACTGTAATAAAACAGATTGGGATGCGCCAAATAGCAATCTTTGATGCCTCCCCCCGCTTCCATATCGCCAAAGGTGAATTTCTTTTTGTCCTCCTTTAGTTTGATGTTAAGGGCAAGTTCATCGGAATCCTGTAGTCCTTTGAGAAAGCCAATTTTATTATAGTTGTCCAACACTTGAACTTGATCCACGGCGTCGGCAGGAATGTTATTTACGGCGAGTTTGCTATTGCCCGTAAAAAAGGTTTTGTCCTCCACGAGTACTTTGGTCACTTTTTTTCCTTGGGCGGTAACATTGCCTTCTCGGTCTACCTCAATGCCTGGTAGTTTTTTGAGCACTTCGCGCAATTTGCGCTCCTCGCCTGTAACAAAGGCATCGGTTTGGTAGGTTATGGTATCCTCTTTTACGGCTATGGGGATTTTATATTCCAAGATTACTTCATCCAAATCATTGGTCTTGGGCACCATTGTCAAATCTTTGGTTTCGTTTTGCAAAGCAGTATACTCAAATAAAAGTTTTTGGTAACCGAGATAACTTACCTCAATGGAGTAGGCCACCTCTTTTTCCAAGCGCAGGATATACTCGCCCATATCGTTGGTAATGGCAAATTGGGTGCTCTCGCCATCATTATTTGGGAATGCCAATATATTGGCATTGGCCATTGGTGTGTTGGAATTATCCAAAATAACTCCACTCAGGACGATATTTTGTGCGAACACACAGTTAATACATAAAAAAATCAGAAATGTAAGCTGCTTCAATCACCCTGGTTTATTATAGCATTCATTCTCTCATCCATTCTCTTATAATACCCCTCATAAGACTCTTTAAACACACATTTAGGTTGAATTATTTTTTCCCTTTTATCGAGTGTTATTTTGGATGCGGTGTAAACCACTGATGAAATTCTTAATTCCAATATTACACCTGGTAGACCATTAAACCCAAGAGGTCCAAAACTGTATGGAATATCAGTGGTAAACCATGCTGCTACATCTAATGTTCTTTTACCTTCTTTACGAACCGTTGTGGCCTTGTAACAATTAAAATCACCTATTTGCTTTTGGTAGGCTTCTATTTCCCATTGGTTTTCCTGATCATAGGTTAAGCATACGGGCTCACCAGAGCCTTGTTCTGCAACAATCTTTGTGTTGTTTCGCTTATCCGTATACCACACTTCCTCTCCATCACATGATACAACTGCTATATTGTATATGTATTTTGGTATATCGTCGCTTACCAATTGCTCTTTCATCTTGAACAGAGCTACATCCTTATTAGCCAATAATTCAAATTGAAAATCATCCATTAACAAGATGGTTTCTTTGACAATATTTTGTGCCTCTTCACTTTCTATTTCCTCTATATCCCTTAATGACTTTATGGTGTACTCCACAACAATATCCGATGTTTCTCCACTTTGGGCAAAAACGGTAAAAAACAAAAGACCTATGAATACTTGAATTGCACTTTTCATTTTCTGAAATTTATAGGTTAAGAAACAGTTTCTCTTACCCATTTCAGCGCCAAAAAATGTAAGATTGGTGTTAAGCTATGTAAAAATTATCTTTCAATGCCCTAGAAATCCATGGATGCTTCTTTTGGGTTGACGGATGGTAGTTATGAATTGAAGTTTTTAAATTTTAGGAAAGTAAAAAAGCTATAAAATGAAATCTGATTTTTACTATTTATGGATTGAAACACGATTTGTTCTGGACCACTTATTGATGGAGCTAAAACAAAGAATATAAATCAATAAAAAATATCGGCTCAATGCAATTGACTATTTCATGTAAATTACCTTCCTCCAAATCGTTCCTTGGCTATTTTGGCCCCTATGGCATCAAATTCTGCTTGTGTTATGGGTTTTTTTCCTTTAGGTGGAGCTATAAGGTTTCGTTGCTTTTCATCCAACTTGCCCAAGCTTATTTTATCTGCATAAAACACCCTATCCTTTTCCTGTAGTTCCAAAATCAGACCAGGAAGACCTGAATAATTTTTGGGGCCAAAAGGCAAATTTATTTCGGGAGTGTACCAGGCAACAACGGGGAATTCAAATCTTCCTTTGCTATTATTTACAACGTAAGTCGTAGTAGCTTTATAGCATCTGTATTTAGCTATATATTTACTTTCCTTTGTAAGCAACCAACCCTCCTTTACTATAGGGTGTTCAATAATAAACTGCTCCCCATAAGCCGGTTTATCCTCCAAAACAACACTTTTTTGAAAACTAGTATAATACTTTCCATCCGTTTCAATAATAGACAAAGCGATATCTAAACTACTATCTGCTTCACTTTTCAAAGTTTGTTCCTTGTAAAAAATGGAATTGTCCCCATTTCCCAAAAGAATAAATTCTATAGATTTCACCCTCTCTCTTGAAGTTTTATAAATATCCTCCAATACTTCGGGAACTTCCCACTCCAAAAGTTTTACCTTATAAATCAATTCTACTGAATTTTGTTGGGCTATTATCCCTATGGTCCAATTCAGGAATAAAAAAAATAATACTTTTTTCATTTTCAAAATATTTAATAGGTTAAGAAATAGATTCTCCTGCCCCTATTCAGCGCCAAAAATTGTAAGATTGATATGAAGCTATGTAAAACTTATCTTTCAATTCCCTAGAAATTCACGGATGCTTCTTTTAGATTGATAGATGATGGCATTGAGTTTACGAATTGACAAGTTTTGAGTTTTTTGAAAGGAAAACGCTTTAAAATACTATCGTTTTTTACTTTTCCCTGAGTTCTCTGAACTTCTACCACCCTTCATCCAACCGCGCTTTAACCTTATCCCCTTCCTTTTTATATTCTTCCTCGGTCATGGTGTCAATATCATTTGGCCAATCTATTTTTATATCTTTTTTGGGGTTTAGTCTAATCTCGCTAGTGGTGTAGGTAGCTATGGGCAATTTTAGTTCCAATATAAGGCCGGGTAGGTTACCTACGTAATCTATTGGACCAAAAGAAACCGGGATTTCCGGTGCATACCATGCTTTTGTATTCTCGTTCAATCCTGTTACCGATTTATCTAAAATGGCTTTGTAACAAACGAACTTTCCAATTTGTTTCTGTTCCTTGGTCAATGTCCAATCTTGTTTTGTTATTTCTGACTTTACATTATACTTCCTACCTTCATAAAAAGTCTGTAAAAGTTGGGTCCCATCTTTTATATCAGTATAATAAGTTCCATCAGAGGTGAGCATTTTCACCAAATCATCCAATTCTTCATAATCCGAAATACTGAGTCCTTTTTGATGTTGAAAAATGCTTTGCTCGTGGTTGAAGAGAAGCTCCAACTGAATGTTATTGGCCGCATCGGCGGTCATTCTAAACATCCTCCCCAATTCGGGCGATATTTTCCCATCATTTATCCCATCTTCATAAAAATCTTCCATGTTTATATTGTAGAGGATTTTTCCGCTTGTAATTTGGGCAAACAAAGCTTGGATGCTCATTATCATAAAACCAATGTATATAGCAATTTGGTTTTTCATGAACTTATTAATTAGGGATTGGCCTCATTTTCTGAAGGAGTTCCAAGTATTCCTTTTCACTCATTTCTTCTCCTTTCTCCATCTTCAATTTTTTTTGATTTTTGAGTTCTGCACCGATTTCAATCTTATCGGCATAAAAGAAAAGTTTTCCATTCATGGAACCCTCTAAAACCAAACCTGGTAGCCCGTCAATTCCCTTCGGGCCAAAGGGCACATTTATTTCTGGAGTAAACCAAGCTATAGGGGAAAAGGTTAACATTTTTTTTCGTCCAGGATCATATTGTTCTTTGTAACCAACAGCTTTATAGCAGGTATAACCCTTTATTTTTTTTGTTTCTTTAGTTATTTCCCAATGAAGTTCATTGGGGTCATAGAGCACATTTATTTTTTTTCCAAAATCTTGAACGTATTTTATTTTTTTTTCTTTGCTCCTGTAGTAAATTGAGTTTCCCCCTCCATGATTAACTGCCAATCTATACATTATGTCACTATCTCCAACTTCGAGCTTTTTATCGTATTGATAAACACCTAATTTATCATTTGACACCAATTCAAACTCCAATTCCGAATAGGCTTCGTAGAGTTCTTTAATCATAGCCCTGTGTTTAGTCGGTTTTGAATTGTCGTCGGACTCGATTCTTATCTTGTAAATAACTTTTAACTTTTCTTCTAAAGATTGTGCAAATGCTTCGACACAATTGCCGATGATTGTAAAACAAAGAATTATTAAATACTTTTTTTTCATTTAAAATTTTTTAAAAGGGTGGTAAACCACCCTTTTTTAGATATAGATATTATGTACTACATATAATTGGCACAATAGTTTACCAAACTATTGTAGTCCGCATTGTAATCATCAGCAGACATACATTTAGTTTCACTTTCAATAACTTCAAGTACTCCAGCTGCCCACTCTCCACATGTAAGCAGTTCCTTCTCTTCATAAGAATTGTTTGCTGATAGTACAAAAGAGAACAGAAGCAATAATCCAAAAATCACTCTTTTCATTTTCTAAAAATTTAATAGGTTAAGAATATGTTTCCCTTACCCATTTCAGCGCCGAAAATGTAAGATTGGTGTCAAGCTATGTAAAACTTATCTTTCAAAATTCCCAAAATCCACAGATGCCCCTTTTTGGGTTGACGGATAGCTGTTATGAATTGACGGATAGAGCAATGCTTTGTTAAGGGTCCACTTTGCTGATGGACAAACTGCAAAAGAAGTCTAGAACGCCCATTATCAAGGCAGTGTGCCAGATACTTTACAAGAACAAAAACCCGAAAAAGGTGTTTGAGAAGCTGACGGAGAAGTTGGATTACTCCCGCTCCAACGAAAAATCGGAATGCTCTTTAAGTTGTGCATTCAATTCCTTGGAAAAAGTCTCCATTTCTTGGTCGGAGTAGTTATATGCATTTTGGAATTCCTCAAAGACAGCTTCCTTGTACTTACGAACGCTGTCGATATCAAAATAAAGTCGACCTGTTCGTCTAATAAAAAAGTCCAATGGATTCAATGCCATTTCGTGGGCAATGGCAAATCGGGACTCGGCCCGGATCATCCGTTCTTTGGTCTTTTTACCTTTTATGTTGGCATATAGTTCCAAGATGGTTTCGGCTTGTTTGCCATACGTGGTCACTAAATACCAGGCATCGTATTTGGCAAATCCATCAGCCTGGAGTTGTTCCTCTAGTTTGGCGATGTATTTTTTTACGTGTTTGAACTTTTTAAAATCGTTCCCACAAAGTGGAATCTTGTCCGTGGTGCAATGTTCCGGTTTTGCCTCGTGATCTTCCTCCATTTTTTTGGCGATACGGTTCACAGCTCGTTCGGCCATTTTTCGGTATCCCGTAAGCTTCCCCCCTGCAATACTCACCAATCCTGTATCGGAAGTGAAAATTTCGTCTTTTCGTGATAATTCGGAGGCAGATTTTCCCTCTTCGTGAATTAACGGTCGCAATCCGGCCCAAGAAGAAATAATATCGTCCAGCTCCAATTCAATGTCGGGGAACATGTTATTCACTGCCGAAATCAGGTATATGGCATCTGCCAGTTCGGTGGTCACATGGTCCTTATCGGAATTGTAATTGGTATCTGTAGTGCCTATGTAGGTTACCTTTCCGCGTGGAATGGCAAACATCATCCGCCCGTCGGGAATATCAAAATATACGGATTGCTTCACAGGAAGTTTTTCCTTTGGAAACACCAAATGGACTCCTTTCGTTAAATGCAGTCGCTTCCCTTTTTTGGATTGATTGACACTCCGGAGTTCGTCCACCCAAGGGCCTGCGGCATTGATCACATATTTTGATGAAACGCTGTACTCATCTCCAAATACCTCGTCCGTAAACTTTACTCCCGCAACTTTTTCATTCTCATACATAAAATCGGTGACCTTGGTATAATTGAATATCTCCGCACCAAATTGAAGACTGGTCTTTAGGTTTTCCAAGGTCAATCGGGCATCGTCGGTTCTGTATTCGGCATAATACCCGGCTCCGTTCAAAATCTTTTTGGGTAAAAGGGGTTCCAACTTCATGGCCTCTTTTTTCTCCAACATCTGTCGTTTATCATCCCCGGAAACTTGGGCCAAAATATCATAGACCTTCAAACCTATGGACGTCAACCATTTTCCGTAGGAACCACCCTCGATCAATGGGAGTAACATCTTTTCTGGAAGCACCAAATGTGGGGCGAGTTTATGTACGATGGCCCTTTCGGAACCTACTTCCTTTACCAACCAAAAGTCGAATTGCTTTAAGTAACGCAGCCCACCATGAATCAATTTGGTGGATTTACTGCTGGTACCCGAGGCAAAATCTCCTTTTTCGAGTAATAGCACCTTCATTCCGCGAGACGAAGCATCCAATGCTATACCAGCTCCCGTGATCCCCCCGCCAATTACTACGAGGTCATAGGTAATTTTGGCTGCTTTCTGCAGTTTGTTCTTTCTGTCTACGTTGGAAAAAGCAATGTTCTCGCCCATATTTCTATTTATTGAATTCGTATTCACGCTCCACCTTGCAAATCCTGACCTTATACCATGAATACCATGTTTGTATTCCCTTTTTCTGGGCTTGTTTATGATCCATATTGGCTTTCCAGTCGGCAATGGCTTCCAAACTTTCCCAATAGCTCACTGTAATGCCCACACCGTCCCTAGCACTTTCAATGTCCAAAAATCCAGGTTGTTTTCGGGCCAAAGTTTCCATTTCTTCAGCC
Organism: [Muricauda] lutisoli (nom. illeg.); assembly: GCF_017313105.1. Lineage (GTDB taxonomy): Bacteria > Bacteroidota > Bacteroidia > Flavobacteriales > Flavobacteriaceae > Flagellimonas > Flagellimonas lutisoli. The sequence continues at coordinate 448,665 of NZ_JAFLND010000002.1, forward strand.
ATTTGAGCATAACCTTCATCCCCATCGGTTCTTAGACTAGAAAAAATCACTGCGTAGTATGGTTTGGCAAGTTCCATTTAAGTGATGTATTCTTTTTCCAAGAAATAATTGACCAGCGCTTCCTTCATTAAAACGGATTGCTCACCGGCCTTTAACGGTGGTAACTGTTCCTTCATGGTATAATGTGGCCATCCGTCGTCATCAAAAAAATCAAAATCATAGTACCCATAAGGCTCCAAAAGCCTGCAAATGGCAATATGCATCAGGTTGACCTTCTCATCCTTTTTAAACTTTCGATGAAAATTACCCAGTTCTTGAACCCCTACCAAATAGACAATCCCGTCCAATTCCAGTGGGTCACCATCAGAAAATTGTGCGGAGAGTTTCTCCACCAAAAAATTCCATCGTTCCTTTAATTGATCGTCTCTTGACATATGAATTGTTAAGTGTACCAAAGGTACAAATCAATATTCTATATTTGTTAAAACCCTTGTATGAGCTTTTTGGACATTATCATCGGTATTCTTTTGGTCTGGGGCCTTTTTAAAGGCTTAAAAAACGGTCTGTTTGTTGAGTTGGCTTCATTGATTGCCTTGATCGCGGGAATATATGGTGCTATCCATTTTTCATACATCACCGGCGATTACCTTGCCGAGCAGTTCGATTGGAGCGATCAACACCTAAAAATTGCTGCATTCCTGATTACCTTCTTTGCCATCATCATAGTAGTAAACTTGGCCGGAAAGTTTCTGACCAAGATTGCCGATTTTGCCATGCTCGGGCTTTTGAACAAAATTGCCGGGGGCATTTTTGGAGTGCTAAAAGTTGCCGTAATCCTGGGTGCGTTCCTCATTTTCTTTGAAAAGCTTTCATCTCCCTTAGGACTCATCAACGAGGAAACCAAAAAAGAATCTGTTTTCTACGAACCTATCAAAGAAATTGGTGCATTGGTTTTCTCTTTTGTTTTTGATGAGGAGAAAAACAACCCTTCAGACCCAATGGAGAGCTCAGAAGAAATTATATAAACGGGGCATTTTTATCGATAAGTGGCATTGGGCATTTCCTAAAAAATGTCGTTCATCTCAGCATACTGTATTTCAACGTAATAATAGACCCTAACATGGAGATTTTATCCGAATGGAAAAAGTGTCCATTATTTTAGCAAGTGAGAACACTAGGGAACTTAGAACACTCCCGAAAAAACACCCCGAAAAATGAAAAAATTTTCTGGCACTACGCTGGTCATACTCTTTTTATTGGTAATCAGTAGCTGCAGTAAGTCTTCTACAGAAGAACTTGAACAACTATACACCGAAGCCAATCTGGGAAATGAAAAAGTAACCATAGATCCCGTTCAAATGGAAGAAGATTTGGTTCTTTTGATAAATCAGCACCGAAATTCCCTTGGATTAAATACCTTGGCCAATAGTGCTCCGGCTTACAAATATGCAGAAGCGCATACGGATTACATGATTGCGCACAATATCCTTAGCCATGATAATTTTGACTCACGGGCATCCCAAGTTGCCGAGGAGACCAATGCCATAAGTGTTTCGGAAAATGTAGCCAGATATTACATTTCCGCGGAGAAAACCTTGGAAGCATGGGTAGAAAGTGATTCGCACAGGGAGGCGATGGAAGGGGATTTTACCCACACCACCTTGAGTATCCAGCTGGATAAAGATGGAAGACCTTATTTTACCCAGATATTCATCAAAGTACCATAACAAAACAAGACTATACACTTTAAAAAGACCTGCCAGGTAGCAGGTCTTTTTTGTTGATTGCTATGTTGCCTGCAAGGTTTTTTTTACCTTTCGTAAAATCTTTGAACATGGCGATACAGGCACCTTTTAATCTTAACAAATGGATTGAGGAAAACCGGGACACCTTAAAACCTCCTGTTGGAAATAGAAATCTTTACAAAGAATCCGGCGATTACATTGTTATGATCGTGGCCGGACCCAACGCACGAAAAGACTACCATTACAACGAAACCGAAGAACTTTTTTATCAGCTCGAAGGGAATATTGAAGTTCATATCCAGGAAGGTGGTCAAAAAAAGACCATGAAGCTCGGGCCTGGCGATATGTACCTTCATCCTGCCAAAGTGCCTCATTCCCCTGCCCGCCAAGAAGGTTCCATTGGACTAGTGGTGGAGCGAAAACGTACGGATCTTGATGCCGAAGATGGACTACTTTGGTTTTGCGACAACTGTAATCATAAATTGTACGAGGTTTATTTTAAACTTAATGATATTGAGAAAGATTTCTTGGGTCATTTTAAGCACTTTTACGGTTCCGAAGAATTGCGTACCTGCGATAAATGTGGCACGGTTATGCCAGTTGATGAACGTTTCGTGGCCAAAGAAGAATGATACTCCTTTTAGCAAAAACCGTCATTGGGATCGTAGCTTTGCTCCATATCTACTTTTTGTGGTTGGAAATGTTTGCCTGGACAACCAAGGCCAAAAAAGTATTCCGGAAATTCCCTGAAGAATTGTTTGAACCCACAAAAACATTGGCGGCCAACCAAGGTTTGTACAATGGCTTTTTGGCAGCAGGACTTATTTGGTCCCTGACCATTCAAGATGCAGTATGGCAAATTTATGTGGGATTGTTCTTTTTAGCATGCGTGGCAACTGCTGGCATCTATGGAGCTGCAACCGCATCAAAAAAAATATTTGCGGTACAAGGTCTTCCGGCAATCTTGGGAATTGTTCTACTATTGATCCATCAATTCCTATAAACCGTTTATCCTCTAGGAGAATATTCGTAATATTGTAAAAATATAACAATACATCATTAAAAAGTTATAAATGTCAAAAATTGCAACTGATTTTGGAATAGAAGAGGCCTTAAAAGAACTTGGCCTAAACGAAATAAATAATGGTACTTCTACCGGAAAAGATTGGTTTTCCAATGGAGACGTTATTGCATCCTACTCACCTGTTGATGGTGAACTCATTGGAAAGGTGAAAACTACAACCAAGGAAGATTACGAAAAAGTAATTAGTACCGCTCAAAAAGGTTTTAAAAAATGGAGAACCATGCCTGCTCCCCAACGCGGTGAGGTGGTTCGCCAATTTAACGACGAGCTTCGACGTTTAAAAGAACCATTGGGCAAATTGGTGTCCTATGAAATGGGGAAAAGCTACCAAGAAGGCTTGGGCGAAGTACAAGAAATGATCGATATCTGTGACTTTGCAGTTGGCTTATCACGCCAATTGCACGGGCTTACCATGCACAGCGAGCGACCTGGCCATAGAATGTACGAGCAATATCATCCCCTTGGTGTTGTCGGTATCATTTCAGCCTTCAACTTTCCAGTGGCGGTTTGGTCCTGGAATACTGCCTTAGCTTGGGTTTGTGGCGATGCTTGTATTTGGAAAGGTTCTGAAAAAACACCGATGACCTCGGTGGCCTGTCAAAACATAGCAGCTAGAGTGTTTTCTGAAAATGGAGTGCCGGAAGGTATTTCTTGTTTGATAACGGGAGACTACAAAGTAGGTGAATTCATGACCAAGGATGATCGCGTTCCGTTAATTTCGGCCACTGGATCTATTAGAATGGGTAAAATAGTGGCTCAAGCGGTAGCAGCAAGATTGGGAAAATCCCTTTTGGAGCTTGGTGGTAACAACGCAATAATAGTTACCCCGGATGCCAATATTAAAAACACGGTGATCGGTGCCGTATTTGGTGCGGTCGGTACTTGTGGTCAGCGTTGCACCTCAACACGTCGATTGATCGTGCATGAGGATGTATACGATAAGGTCAAAAATGCCATCGTTGACGCTTATAAGCAAATACGTATTGGAAATCCTTTAGATGAAAACAACCATGTTGGGCCGCTTATTGATAAAGATGCCGTCAAAAACTACCTGAGTGCACTTGAGAAAGTTGAGGCCGAGGGCGGAAAAATTTTAGTTGAAGGCGGTGTGCTCAAAGGTGAAGGCTACGAAAGCGGGTGCTATGTAAAACCTGCTATTGCCGAAGCCGAAAACCACTTTGATATTGTTCAACACGAAACATTTGGTCCAGTCTTATACCTTTTGAAGTACAAAGGTGACCTACAAAATGCCCTGGGCATGCAGAATGGTGTAAAACAAGGGCTTTCCTCTGCCATAATGACCAACAACTTGCGTGAAGCAGAGCGTTTCCTTTCCGTTGAAGGTTCCGATTGTGGTATTGCCAACGTGAACATTGGTACTTCTGGAGCTGAAATCGGTGGTGCCTTTGGTGGTGAAAAAGAAACTGGTGGTGGTAGAGAAAGTGGTTCTGATGCTTGGAAGATATACATGCGCAGACAAACCAACACCATTAATTACACTACAGAACTACCGTTGGCACAAGGCATCAAGTTCGACCTTTAAAAAGAAAAAGCCGCCCATTTAGACTAAACGCTAAATGGGCAGTCTTTAAAACCAACTTAACTAACTCAAACTTAACTTAAAAACCCCATTCCAATGCCGGAACTTTGTCGGGAGAAACAGGGTTCTTTACCTAATATTTGACTTAAATTTCAAAATATTTTAGCGAGATATTAAATGGTATCTTACGAGTGGTCAAAAAAAGTGTGTGGTTGGTATCTTTTATTCTATTTTCTGTTTTTGATTTTTCCTACAAATTGTCCATATTTCCAAAATGGACAACTTCATGTGCTTTTAATTTAGAGTTTTAAGATTTTTTTAATAATTTAAAAGTGCAGTTTTTGCTGTTCAAACATCTAACTATGGATTGGGAAAGTTCAACTATATGGTATTGGATTATTTTGGCTTTCACAGGAATCATTGCTGGAATCCTTGGTTACTTTTTTGGAAAGTCCGATACGCCCTCTATTCCTCAAAAATCCGCAGAACTGAATGAACTTGAGGTACAAAACGCCAAGCTAAAGTCTGATTTGGAGACCTGCCAAAAACGGCTTGGGTCTTACACTACAAAAACAAAGGATCTTAAACCGGATTCAAACATAAATCTTTCGGAAAGCAGGTCTTTCTCCTTTAATGCCCCAGAAGCCAAAGCAGCGTTTGGAAAAAACATTAAAGAAAACGATTTAAAACTTGTTGAAGGTATTGGCCCAAAAATCGAAGAGTTGTTCCACAATTTTGGGATTAAAACCTGGAAAGCCTTATCCGAAACCTCCGCAGACAAATGTCAAGAAGTACTCGACTCCGGTGGAAAGCGTTACCGCATCCACGACCCAGCTTCTTGGCCCATGCAAGCCAAAATGGCTTACGAAGGACACTGGCAGCAGTTGTTCGAGTGGCAGGAAAAACACCGTGCCGGTAAATATTAAGTAGTAGAATTTGTTCTAGAGCATACCGTTGGCCTCTACCCACTTAAATGTATATTGCTCTTGTGAAAATTGCATTCGCTCGGAAATACGCTGCAGCCTTTCTGGAAGTTTCATTAAATAAACCCTCCCTTTTTCTGCCTGCTCGGACAATCCCCTTAGGTTTCCTATGTCCCAATAATCGTTCAGTTTTTTTAGAATATCGATATAGTCCTGGGCGGTATACACTCCCAATCGTTGTGCACAATTGGAAAACTGCTCAAAAGCTTCGCCAATGGTACCGCCCGACTCCCGTAAAAAATGTGCCGGCATCACAATTTTTTTCTTCATCATATCTGCAAAGGCCAATACCATGCCGTCGGGGTCTTGCCCCATGATTGTTTTAACGAACTCTCGATAAGCCAAATGGTGTCTCATCTCATCCCCAGCGATTATGGTACACATTTTTGCCAAAAGTGGATTTCCCTTCTTCTTGGCCATCTTGCCCACTCTTTTATGCGAAATATTGGTAGCCAGCTCCTGAAAAGTGGTATATACAAAGTTCTTATATGGGTCTCTATCGGTTCCTATGTCAAATCCATCAGATATCAAATGCTGTGTGGTAATCTCGATTTCGCGCATATTTACGCGGCCCGACAGGTACAAATACTTGTTCAAGACATCGCCATGACGATTCTCCTCAGCGGTCCAGGCTCGCACCCATTTGCTCCAGCCATTTTCCTTTCCGTTGTGTTGATCTATGCCCTCCACATCCATCAACCAAGATTCGTAAGTCGGCAAGGCCTCTTCTGTAATGGTATCGGCCACAAGGGTGACCCAAAAATCATAACCAAGTTCTTTGGCTTCACCGCGGATTTTTTCTACTTCATCAAAAAAATCATCACTTTGGGAATCTGGCAAAAAATCGGTGGGTTGCCATATTTTTTCTGTTGGTATAAGAAATTCATCAATGAATCCTTCCACTTTGGGTTCAATCGCCTGCATTACTTCCAATCGTACATTCTTGATCGACATATTCGGGGTTTTAATTATTGTCCTTATAAGTTAATGATTTTACCGCTAATTCCTTCCTCTTTCTCCAGGATAAAATGTATGTACAGGATCACTTTGCCAATATTCCTTGGTTTCGACATCCAACATGGTCAATCCTCCCTTAAAAGCAGCTCCTGTATCCACATTCCAAACATTTGCTTTTTTCTGTGGATGTACAAACTCATTTTTCGACAACGGAGTATGGCCGATAAAAACTTCTTTGTAGTGGGTCAATCTTTTTGGAAACCTTGGGTCGTTAGGTGTCAGATCGGAATCAAGTGCAGAGGCCAACTCCCATAAGGTACGATCCCAGTAAAAAGATTGCTCAAAATATTCATATTCGACACCTTTTAAATTGGTATAACCAGCATGTAGGTACAATCGGTTGTCATTGGTAAGGTGATAGTTCTTTAAATTTTGATAAAACTTAAGATGTATGTCCCATTTGTCCCTGTCCGCATTTAAATAGGATTCCCTTGTCGCCATTCCCCCGTGCGCCAACCATTGTGGATTTTCCTTTTGATCCTCGAGCCAAGCCCTGCAAAGCTCATCGTGATTTCCCCGAATGAACGTACAGGTATACTCACTTTCCAATTGGATTAAAAAATCGATGGTTTCCACCGCTGTACTCCAAGCATCCACATAATCTCCCAAAAAAACAATATGGTCGTTCGGAGTAACCTTCGCCTTTGTCATTAATTGTTCCAACGCCCGTACCCCAGAATGAATGTCGCCCACAACAAGTGTTCGCATAGAAAAGTTTTTCGCAATATTACACACAAATGGTTGGCTTGTGAAAAATCCTAGCGGCTTTATCACGTATTTAACCTAGAATTCAAATAAAACTAACTGATTTTTGGACATGGTATCAATTTCTATGTACCTTAGAATAATATGAAAAAAGTTTACTGTATTGGTGAATTACTGATAGATTTTGTCGCTGAACGACAAGGAAGCGACCTTTCCAAAGCCAATGTGTTTACCAAGAAAGCAGGCGGTGCCCCTGCCAATGTAGCCTGTGCCATTTCCAAATTGGGCGGAAACGGTGTTTTTATCGGATGTGTTGGCGACGATCCATTTGGTAAATTCCTTTTGGAAACCCTGAAGAAGGAAGGAGTGGATATTTCACTGGCACAACTATCGGACACCTTTACCACGCTTGCCTTTGTTTCGCTCTCGGAAGATGGAGAACGAGACTTTGTTTTTAGTAGAGGGGCCGACAGGGAACTCAAATATAATCCCAATCTGAGGAAAAATCTTTCCGGGAACATTCTTCATCTTGGCGCTGCCACCGCTCTTTTGGGCGGACCGCTGGAAAAGACGTACACCAAATATCTTTTTGATGGACTTACCAAGGAGATGTTCATCAGTTTTGACCCCAATTTTAGAATTGACCTTTGGAAAGAAGATCAGGAAACCTTTATTAAGAAATGTATGCCGTTTGTGGAGAAATCACACCTGTGCAAGTTCAGCTTGGAGGAGGCACAGCTTATCTCTGGAAAAGAAGATTTACATGAGGCTTGCGACCTATTGCACAAGGCAGGGACTAAAATTATTACGGTAACATTGGGCAAGGACGGGACTTTATTGAGTATGAACGGTACCAAAAAGGTGATTCCAAGCGTGAAGGTTGCCCCTGTTGATACCACAGGAGCAGGTGATTCCTTTATAGGGTGCTTGTTGTATCAAATTTCGGACCTCGGCAATTTTGAACCAATTTTCGAGGATTTTCCACTCGTTGAAAAAATGGTAGCCATGGCCAACAAAGCAGGGGCCATAACCACTACAAATTATGGGGCAATTGTGGCGCTGCCCACAAAAGAAGATTTGGAAAAATAAATGAACCAAGCTGAATTACATAGACTGCTCAGCCAAAAAGACAAGAACGATCAAGAGCTATTTGATCAACGATTGGCCGCCAACCTCACCCTTATTCAAAAACAATTCTTTTCCCTATACCCAGAAGAGCAACATAAAAATGATTTCCAAAAATTATTGGAGTTACTTTCCACTTTGTTTTTGGAGCGACCAGAAATATTACGGAACCAAGATTTAAATAGATTGCAGTCCGGCAATTGGTACCAGTCCGAAAAGCTCGTGGGAATGCAGCTTTATGTGGAACATTTCAACAAAGACTTAGAAGGGCTGCAAGAGAAAATCCCTTATTTCAAAAAACTTGGGGTCAACTTTTTGCACCTGATGCCCATCACTACCCGACCCAAGGGAGAAAGCGATGGCGGATATGCAGTAAACAACTACTTGGAGGTGGACAAAAAATATGGCTCCAAGGAAGATCTGCTCGAATTGACCAAAGCGTTCCGTAAAAACGGTATCTATTTGATGCTCGATTTTGTGGTGAACCACACCTCAAATGAATTTTCATGGGCCAAAAAAGCCAAAAAAGGGAATAAAAAATACCAGGGATACTATTACATCTACGAAGATTTTACCATCCCTGCAGAATTTGAAAAAACTTTGCCCGAGGTTTTTCCCGAAAGTTCGCCTGGAAATTTTACCTATATCCCTGAAATGGAAAAATGGGTGATGACAGTCTTCAATAGCTATCAATGGGACCTCAACTATACCAATCCCGAAGTATTTTTGGAAATGCTCACCAATTTGGTAAAGCTAACGGACATGGGCGTGGATGTGGTCCGTTTTGATGCGCTTGCTTTCCTGTGGAAAAAAATAGGGACCATCTCCCAAAACCTACCCGAAGCGCACAACCTTATTACGCTGTTCCGAATGTGCCTGCAGGTAGTGGCCCCGGGCTCCATTCTTTTGGCAGAAGCCATTGTGGCCCCAACGGACATCATAAAATATTTTGGTGAAGAAGAAAAGCAAGGCAATGAATGTGAGATTGCCTACAACGCATCTTTGATGGCACTATTATGGAATTCCATCGCCACAAAAAAAACACAATTGCTCTATAAAAGCTTGATGCATGTACCTTCCAAACCCAAGGATTGCACTTGGATCAATTATATCCGTTGCCACGACGATATTGGATTGGGATACGAAAACCACCTCATACAGGAATTGGGATGGAACCCCGAAATGCACCGAAAATTTTTGTTGGACTACTTTTGTCAACGATTGGATTGGTCGCCAGCCACTGGAATGCTTTTTATGTACAATCCAAAAACAGGGGATGGTCGCATCACAGGAAGCGCAGCCTCCTTGTTGGGTCTTGAAAAGGCACTTAAAAACAAAGATGAAGACTTATTGCAAGAGTCGGTGCGAAAAATTATTATGCTGCACGGGATCACATTGGCCTTCGGAGGTATTCCGTTGATTTATGCAGGGGACGAAATAGGAACACTAAACGACTATTCCTTTCAAAACGATCCTGCAAAAAAAGGGGATAGCCGATGGGTAAACCGTCCGATGCAGGATTGGGAAACCATTTCAAATTTGGACAACAAGGACCTACCACAATCCAGCATATTCCATACGCTTCAAAAACTCATCAAAATAAGAAAGGAAAACACGGTTTTCGCGGACCACAACAATCTTGAGTTGTGCCATACCGGGAACGACCATATTTTTTCTTTTGAAAGAACCCAAGGTAAAAAAGGATTGTTGGTCATCTGCAATTTTGATGAGAATGCTCAGGTTATCGATAGTAGCTGGATCAAAAAACTGGGGTATTTCAGTAATGGAGAACCATTGGATTTGGTGTCCGGTGAAAAAGTGGGTCTGAACAGCGCCCTATTGGAAATAATGCCCTATCAGATGCTCTGGCTGATGAGGTCCTAGGCGTATCTGACCTTTCTCAATATCCGTTGCGACTCCTTCAAAGATTGATACACATGGGTGTCGTAAGCTTTGAGCAATGCTCTTGAATTGTCCATTTTATCCTTGGCCTCTTCAAAACCATTTAAATAGCAAATAAGATAGGTCGCTGGCAAATGGGTAATATCCGTATGCTCGGCATCGGTCAATGGAATATGGTTTTCCAGTTTTTTGAGCAACGCATTATTGGTATTGTACACATGATACAGCGTTTTTTTATCAAACTGAGGTGGTTCAAATATTAGTTTGCTGTTGATGGTGTACTTGCCATTGTCCGAAAATGTGATCGTCATTTCTTCCAAGGGATAATATTTTTGCTGAGACCCCAATCCCAATTGCACATATTCCAACGTTTTAAAGGAATCATCATCATAATCAATGGTGATTTCATCCAAAGCGGAATAGAACAATTTGACTTGTTCGTTGATCAATTCAATATCCACCCTTGAATAATAGACCTTTCCCTTGACCTTCTTTTTATTGCCTGCCCAACAGACCACAAATTGTTCTTTGAAAACCTTGTAATCACTTGTTAAATCTGGGTGTCTTGTATTGAAGAAATTGATGACGGCATCCAGTGTATATTCGATATTGTTCCGAGCGTGCTGCTCAATAGTGGCCACCTTTTCGGAATTGATATCCTTGAGTTCAATATCAAAAGCTTTGGGTAGGCTAATGCTCCCTTCGCGAAAGAAAACGGCTCCCCCGTAGTACTTCCAAATATTTTTACGCAGGGCACAGACCTTCCCGTTGGACCTGATGGTGACCAATCCGACCACCTTGCCTTCGGGCAAATGCGGAAAGGGAATGTTTTCGTAGGAAATCAAAGGAGGATTTTCCAAATAGGCATTGACGAGGTTCTGTATCTTACTATCATCGAAAAAATCGACACCAACAATCGTATTGTCCTCATCCTCTACCCCGATTACGATAAAAGAGTTGTTTTTCGGGTTGCTATTGGCCAAGGCACAGACATGTTTTAAAAACTTGGCCTTGCCTTCCTTTTCACCAATGGATATAAAACGCTTTTTGTCGTAAAAACTATTCTCGTCGTTGTGGGCCAAAAGATTTTTTACGAGTAGGCGTTTATTGATCATAGTTCCTTCTTCACAATTGTGCTGCTGGCCTGTGCGGTGGGCATTACCACAAGGTCGGCAATGTTCACATGGTAGGGTCGGGTAACCACGAACAGGATAATGTCCGCAATGTCCTCTGGTTTTAAGGGTTGAAAACCCTTGTACACATTCGATGCCCTTTCCGAGTCTCCTTTGAATCGAACATCACTGAATTCAGTTTCTACCAAGCCCGGGTTTACGGCCCCAACGCGAATACCATAAGCATTTAAATCGATTCGCATACCTTGGTTTATGGCATCCACGGCGTGCTTACTTGCGCAATATACATTTCCGTTGGGGTAAACCTCTTTACCTGCCGTGGAACCAATATTGATGATATGCCCTGATTTGCGTTCCACCATTTTAGGGATGATGGCCTTGGATATATAGAGCAACCCTTTTACATTGATGTCCAACATGGCATCCCAATCGTCTGGGTTGCCCTTGTCTATAGGGTCCAGACCGTGGGCATTCCCCGCGTTGTTGACCAAAATGTCTATCTCTGAAAATTCCTTGGGCAAACTTTCAATGGCAGAGAAGACGTCCGTTCTATTTCTCACATCAAAGTTAAGTGTGTAGATGGACGTATCCCTTCCCAACTCATTTTTAAGTTGTTCCAAGCGCTCTTGCCTTCGTCCACAAAGGATTAAATTGATGCCTTGCTTTGCAAAAAGTTCAGCGGTTGCTTTTCCTATTCCGCTGGTTGCTCCTGTTATTAATGCTGTTTTTGCCATTCTAAATTTATTCTACGGAACATCGTGGCCTTGGCCCGCTACCAAAAGGGTGAACCAGTCCTGAAGTTCCAATTCCAATTTTATGGCCTCAGCGGCCAACTTCATTCTTTTCTTGTTTGTCGTCCCTATAACCGGGTGAACATTAGCAGGATGTTTTAAAATCCAAGCTAAAAGTAGCTGGCTTTCGTCTGCATCGTACTTGTCCAGTAAAGGGCCCATTGCTTCTTTAATCCGTTCAACCTGATCGTCGGTTTCTCTGAAAAAACTTCCCAAAGGGCTCCAGGCCATTGCCATTCTTTTGTTGGCTATGCAATCATCAAAAGTCCCATCGTACATAGGGTTGCGGTGCGTTAAGGAAAACTCGACTTGGTTTCCCTCAACAGGTATCGCTTTTTCCAACATAGCAATTTGAGATGGCGTAAAATTGGACACCCCGAATTGGTTGATCTTTCCGCTTTGCAATAAATGTTGGGCAGCTTCCGCCATCTCTTCGGGTTGCATTAATGGACTTGGCCTGTGCATCAAAAAAAAGTCCAGGTAATCCGTATTCAATTTTTTAAGCGACTCTTCCGCCGACCAAATAATATAATCTTTATCGTATTGGTAATGGTTGATTTTGTTGTCCCTACCACGGGTCAATTGAATACCACATTTGGTGATCAACTGGATGTCCTCTCTTTTGATTCCGCTATCCACGAAGGCAGCACCAAAATCACCTTCTGTGGAATAGCTGCCATAAATGTCGGCGTGGTCAAAAGTAGTAAGTCCACAACCAATACTATGGTGCATCAATCCGATCATTTCTTTTTTGGAAAGTTTTTTACCCCAACTTCCCCATGTCATTGCTCCCGATATAATGCGGGAAAATTTGGTTGTCTGTTCCATATGCGCTTAAAGTATAAAATTAAACCCTTAAATCCTTCATAAAACTAGGGGTTTAGCGTTTTTTTTAACCATTAATTAACAGGCAGGTTTTAAATAAATTTTCATTTTGCACACCTTAGTAAAAACCCCGACATTAATACCAAACAATAAAAGTTTAAAATGGAAGAAAACACTACTATTGATATTAGTGCTGTGAATGAGAAAATTGCCCAGGAAAGCGCTTTTATTGACCTTTTAACGGTGGAAATGAACAAAGCAATTGTAGGACAGACCCATATGGTTGAACGTTTGCTTATCGGTCTGCTCGGAAAAGGTCACATTCTACTTGAAGGTGTTCCGGGACTTGCAAAGACCTTGGCCATCAACACATTGGCAAAAGCGGTTAAAGGAAGTTTTAGCAGAATACAGTTTACACCCGATCTATTGCCCGCTGACGTTATCGGTACACTGATCTACAATATCAAAGAGAATGATTTCTCCATTAAAAAGGGACCTATCTTCGCCAACTTTGTCTTGGCGGATGAGATAAACAGGGCTCCCGCAAAAGTGCAATCGGCACTTCTGGAGGCCATGCAGGAAAAGCAGGTAACCATTGGTGATGAAACCTTTATTTTGGACAAACCTTTTTTGGTAATGGCCACACAAAACCCAGTGGAGCAAGAAGGTACTTACCCGCTTCCAGAAGCTCAGGTGGACCGATTTATGCTTAAAACGGTAATCGATTATCCAAAACTCAACGAGGAGCAGCTGATAATCCGTCAGAACTTAAAAGGTGACACGGAACCCATTAAGCCCGTGGTTTCCCTGGAGCAAATTCTGAGAGCCCAAGAAACGGTTCGTGAGGTTTACATGGACGAAAAAATCGAAAAATACATACTCGACCTCATCTTCGCTACGCGATACCCAGAAAAATACAACTTGGAAAGCTTGAAGCCACTCATCAGTTTTGGTGCTTCTCCAAGGGGTAGTATCAACTTGGCCAATGCATCCAAGTGCTATGCGTTCATCAAACGAAGAGGTTATGTGGTTCCCGAAGACGTAAGGGCCGTGGTGCACGATGTGCTGCGTCACAGAATTGGGATCACTTACGAGGCCGAGGCAGAAAATATTACTTCCGAAGAAATCATCAACAAGATTGTAAACGAGGTAGAAGTGCCTTAGCGGTTCAATGTTTATCGGAATAAGTAGCAATACTTTAACCAACCCGAAAACCAATTTTTTTTGAACCAAATGGATACAAAGGAACTACTAAAAAAAGTACGTAAAATTGAAATCAAGACCCGACGGCTCTCCGACCATATTTTTGGTGGGGAATACCACTCTACGTTCAAGGGTCGAGGAATGACGTTCAGTGAGGTACGTCAATATCAGTTTGGTGATGACGTACGAAGTATTGACTGGAACGTGACCGCACGCTACAACGAACCCTATGTAAAGGTCTTTGAAGAAGAGCGCGAACTAACGATGATGTTGATGGTGGATGTGAGTGGGTCTGAACTTTTTGGTACTTCCAACCAATTCAAAAAAGAAATTATCACTGAAATTTCCGCAACACTTGCTTTTTCTGCGCTTCAAAACAACGATAAGGTCGGGGTGATTTTGTTTTCCGATGAGGTGGAGCTTTTTATCCCACCTAAAAAAGGAAAAAGCCACGTACTCAGGATTATTAGGGAATTGTTGGAGTTTCACCCAAAAAGTAGCGAAACCAACCTTGCAGAAGCCTTAAAGTTCCTGACCAACGTGATGAAGAAAAAAGCCATTGTTTTTGTGCTTTCCGATTTTATCGCGGATGACTACGACAATACCCTTCGCATTGTGGGCAATAAACATGATGTGACTGGGATACGGGTTTATGATGAGCGTGAGGAAACCATACCGAACTTGGGAATGGTGCAAATGCAGGATGCCGAAACAGGCGAGATCCAATTGGTGAACACCCAATCCAAACAGGTGCGGTTGGCCTATGGCGAATACTACCAAGAGAAGGTGGCATATTTCACCAATTCATTTAATAAGTCAGGATGCGGTGTAATCAATTGCAGGGCAGACGAAAGTTATGTTAAAAAGCTACTGGGGTATTTTAAACGAAGAGGATAATGCGAATGTACGGTCGATATAAAACAATAAACACAAAAAAGGTCCGAAACATTTTGGGCGTTTTATTGTTGTTGATGCTTTTGCCTATGGTCGGTTATTCTCAGACCGAACCCAAGGTCGATGCTAAAGTGGATACCCTGGCCATTAAAATAGGGGAACAGATCAAGTACAAGATCACGGTTGAGGCAGATTCGACCGATGTTGTTTTCTTTCCCGAAGGACAAACCTTTTCCCCACTGGAAACCGTAGAGGCCATTATGGCCGATACCCTGAAAAATGATGATAAGGTCATTCTTCAAAAGATATATTCACTAACACAGTTTGATAGTGGCTCATATACCATTCCACCACAGCGAATAGCCATTAACGAGCAACCCTTTTTCACAGATTCATTCCAAGTAAAGGTTGCCGATGTGGTCGTTGATACCACCAAACAGAAAATGTACGACATCAAACCTCTTATCGAGGTAGAGCGGGGCACTGCCGATATGTGGCTTACTGCACTTTGGATTCTTTTAGGGCTGATTGTTGTGGGCGGATTGGTCTATTGGTTCTTTTTGCGCAAAAAACCATTGACCGAGGAAGAAAAGGTGGCATTGCTCCCACCCTACGACCGAGCTTTGATGGAACTGAAAAAACTGGAAAATTCCAAATACCTCATCCAGGACGAGTATAAACAGTATTATTCAGAGCTAACGAACATTGTCCGCTCATATTTAGAAGAAGATGTACATGTTTCGGCAATGGAGAGCACTACTTCCGAACTCATCACCAAACTTGAAATGTTACGGGATGCTGGGGAACTTAAATTGGAGGAAGACACCATTCAGCAATTTCAAAAAATATTACAAACGGCCGATTTAGTGAAGTTTGCCAAAAATAAACCCGCTACCACCATCGCAGAACAAGATAGAAAGCTGGTCGAGGAAATCGTGACCAAAACCCACGAGGGACTCCCAGAACCCACTGAGGAGGATTTGTTGTTGGATGAGGAATATCTGGAAGAACTGGCGAGAAAAAAACAACGTAAAAGAATCTACTGGGCCGCGGCCATTTTCGCAGGAATCATTGTTTTGGGCGGTATTGGCTCCACCGTTTATTTTGGAACCAAAAAAGTTCGCGATACGATTTTTGGTTATCCCACCAAGGACTTGCTGGAAAGTGAGTGGGTGGCCAGTTCTTACGGTTTTCCACCTATACAAATAGAAACACCGGAAGTTTTGGTGCGCCAAGAACTGGAACTGCCCAAAGAAACCGAAGAGCTGATCAAAGAACTTCAGGCATTTTCCTATGGCAGTTATGTCGGCATTTTTTCCGTCAGCACCAGTTCCATCACCTTTAAAGAACAGAAAGAGGACCCCCAATTTGATGCTGTAATCGGTTCTACATTAGCCAATTTTGAACAATTGGGGCTCACCAATATAATTACCAAACAAGAGGAGTTTGTTACCCAATCCGGTGTTAAGGGGTTAAAGACCTATGGCACGGGTACTTTGGAAAGACCCAATGGAGACTCCAAAAGGGCCAAGTACAACATTCTCACTTTTGGCGGTAAAGGTTTTATCCAACAGGTGGTAATCACTTGGGAAGAGGACGATGAATATGCAGAACGGATCGTGGACCGAATTTTGAACAGTTTAGACGTAAAAACACAAGCATAAATGTTTGAGAATATAGAATTTGCAAATCCTGAATTTTTCTGGCTGCTCTTGTTGCTTCCATTGGCTTTGCTATGGTATTTTTTCAAACGAAAAAATGAAATGGCCTCCCTGCGCATCTCGAGCATCAAGGGATTTACCGTTAAAAGTTGGGCATCAAAATTAAAACCTGTCCTATTCGGAATACGGTTATTGGCCTTGGCTGCGATCATTACTGCATTGGCCAGACCTCAAACGGAAGACATTTCCACCAGGACCAAAACTACGAAGGGTATCGACATCGTAATGGCCATCGATGTATCATCCAGTATGTTGGCCCGCGACCTAAAGCCAAATCGATTATCGGCTTTAAAAGAAGTGGCCGCTAATTTTATAGAAGGTCGCCCAAACGACCGTATTGGCTTAGTCGGATATGCCGGTGAAAGTTACACCAAGACCCCGATTACCAGTGATAAGGCTATTGTTTTAAATGCGTTGGAAGAAATCACTTATGGCGAATTGGAAGATGGTACGGCCATTGGAATGGGATTGGCCACATCGGTAAACCGCCTTAAAGAAAGCAAGGCGATCAGTAAAGTTATCATTCTTTTAACGGACGGTGTCAATAATTCTGGCTTTATTGAACCTAGAACCGCTGCGGACCTAGCAGTGGAATTTGGAATAAAGACATACACAATCGGTCTGGGCACCAACGGAAACGCCTTGTCTCCCATCGCTTACAATAGAGATGGTTCCTTTAGATACGGAATGCGGCAAGTGGAGATTGATGAAGAATTGCTGGAAGAGATTGCTGAAGTAACAGGAGGAAAATATTTCCGTGCCACAGATAATGAATCTTTGGAAGAGATTTATGACGAGATCAACAAGTTGGAAAAAACAGAAATAGAAGAATTCAAATATTACAAGTACGAGGAAAAATTCAGGCCGTTGATTTTCTTGGCGGGAATTTTATTGCTGTTGGAATGGGGATTGCGAAATTCCATCTTTAAAAGTTTTATTTAGAAGATGATTCAGTTTGACGAAAAAATATATTTCTACCTCTTGGCCATAATTCCAATTATGGTCCTAGTGTTCTTTTTTCTTCAAATCTGGAAGAAAAAAGCACAAAAACGTTTTGCCGATTCCAGTCTCTTAAAGCGTTTGGCACCCAATAGATCGAGCTTTAAATCCACCGTAAAATTGGTCTTTTTATTGGGAGGGCTTGTGTTTTTGGTATTGGGATTGGTAAATCCAAAAATCGGGACAAAGCTGGAAACCGTGAAACGCGAAGGTGTGGATATCGTATTCGCTATCGACGTTTCCAAGAGTATGTTGGCCGAGGACATAGCGCCCAACCGCCTGGAAAAATCCAAACGTATTGTTTCGGAAATCATCAACCAACTGGCCAGTGACCGAATCGGGATAATCGCCTATGCGGGACAGGCTTATCCACAATTGCCCATCACCACGGACTACGGGGCGGCAAAAATGTTCTTGCAGAGCATGAACACCGATATGCTCTCGTCACAAGGAACGGCAATTAACGCAGCCATAGATCTGGCAAGCACCTATTATGATGATTCCCAGCAGACAAACAGGGTGCTTTTTATTGTTTCCGATGGGGAAGACCACTCCGAGAGCTCAACCGTCAACGCGGTTGAAAAAGCCACGCAAAACGGTATCCGTATTTACACCATAGGGGTTGGTAAAGCCAAAGGAGCACCCATTCCCCTCAAACGAAATGGGGTTGTGGAAAGCTTAAAAAAGGACAATCAAGGAGAAGTGGTCATTACCAAACTCAACGAAAACGTATTAACGGAGATTGCCGACAGGGGCAATGGGGATTATATTGATGGCTCCAACACGGAAAATGCAGTGGAATACATCAAAGAGGAGCTGAACCGAATGGACAAAACGGAATTTGAGGCCAAGCAATTTGCCGAGTACAAGGACCAGTTTCAATGGTTCCTCGCCGCTGGCTTTTTATTTCTATTTTTGGACATCTTCGTTTTGGATAGAAAAACACAATGGTTGAAAAAACTGAATCTTTTTAATGAGCACGATGATGGATAAGATAAAGTTGATGTTTGGACTATTGCTATGTTTTGGAGCAGTCCAAGCGCAGGATGACATTGCCGAAAAGGCGAACAAAGAAGCAGAAAAAGCCTTGCAGGCCTCAACAGACCTCACGTATGAGGCCAATGAACAACTGACCTCCAACGATTTTATTACGGCAGAGGC
This sequence comes from [Muricauda] lutisoli (nom. illeg.), assembly GCF_017313105.1. Taxonomy (GTDB): domain Bacteria; phylum Bacteroidota; class Bacteroidia; order Flavobacteriales; family Flavobacteriaceae; genus Flagellimonas; species Flagellimonas lutisoli. The sequence continues at coordinate 467,493 of NZ_JAFLND010000002.1, forward strand.
CGATTACAGAAAAGCCATATCCAAAAGCAATAAAAATGCAGTTGCAAGATTTAATCTAGGCAACGCCTATTACAATAGGGAAAGTTTCGGTGAAGCTTTTGGTCGATATAAAGAAGCTGGCGATACCGCAGAAAACAAAGGAGAAAAACACAAAGCCTTTCATAATATGGGCAATGTGTTCATGAAAAACAAAGAGTACAAAAAAGCTGTGGAAGCATACAAACAAGCGTTGCGCAGCAATCCCAACGACGACGAGACACGTTACAATCTTGCCTTGGCCAAAAAAATGCTCGAAAAACAGCAGGACGAGCAAAAGAATGACCAAAACAAAGACAACGAAGACAAAAAGGACCAAGAAAACGAGGATAAGGATAAAAACCAAGACCAGAACAACGAAGGCGGGGATAACGAAAAGAAAGACGAAGGCGAACAAAAGGAAGACGAAAACAAAGATAAGGGCGACCAGGGTGATAATGGTGAGAACAAGCCAAAGGAAAACCAAAAAGGAGATGGCGACAAGAAGAACGAACAGGAAAAAAAGCCCAATGAAGGTGACCAACCTGAAGATAAAAAACAGCAACCAAGACCCAACCAACTTTCCGAACAGCAGATTCAGAATTTGCTAGAGGCCATGCAGAACGAGGAGAAAAAAGTGCAAGAAAAAATGGAGGCCCGAAAAGTTCGCGGAAAGAAAGTTAAAAACGAGAAGGACTGGTAATGAAACTGTTGAAAGGCAACATACTGCTTTTTTTGGGAATGTTCCTTCTATCGGGGCTGTATTCCCATGCCCAAGACGAAACCGAGGGGGTCGAGTTTGTAATGAACTTGAGCAAAGAGGAGTTGGGGATCAACGAACGTCTTCGGGTAGATTTTACCATGAACAAGGATGGCGACAATTTTAAACCACCACAATTCGAAGGGTTCAATGTGGTCATGGGGCCGTCACAATCCATTAGTTCATCTTGGGTAAACGGCAAACGCAGTTTTTCCAAAACCTATTCCTATGTTCTAAAGCCTACTGCAAGGGGTAGTTTCACCATTAATCAAGCTACGATCGAAATTGATGGACAGACCTACAAGACAACACCTCAAAAAGTAGAGGTCACAGCTGCGGTTGACAAACCCAATGCACAGAAAACAGTAGATGATGTAGCAGATGAAAGCCTTCATTTGGTAGCAGAGGTTTCCAAAGGAAATCCATACCTCAATGAAGCCGTAACGGTTATTTATAAACTTTACGTTAGTCCAAACATAAGTGTGACGAATTATCGTCCGTTGGACAATCCTACCTACAATAATTTTTGGAGCCAGGATATTCCTGTGACAAAGCATACGGCGCAAAATGGTACATTCGAAGGAAAACCATATCGCTATGTAGTGTTGAAACGGGTGGTACTCTATCCTCAAAAACCTGGTCAGTTGGATATTGAGCCGCTTTCCTTGGAAATATTTGTGGATGTTCCCACCAATCGTCGGGACTTTTTCGGTGGTCGAATCTATACCCAGACCAGTAAAACTGTTTCTGCTGGCAAAAGAACCATCAACGTAAAACCATTGCCCGAAGCAGGAAAACCTGCAAATTTTAGTGGCGCCGTGGGGGATTTTGATTTTGCCGTGACCACTAGTAAAACTCAGTTGAATGCTTCTGAATCACTTCAGGCAAAAGTGGAGGTTTCGGGAAAGGGAAATCTAAAGCTTTTCCAACTCCCAGAACCAGAGCTGCCCAGTTCTTTAGAGGTATACGATCCAGAATATGAGGAAGACATTAATACCTATAGCTCGGGCATGGAAGGAAAAGTGGCCAACAATTACACTATAGTACCTTCTTTTAGAGGAAAATATCCGATTCCGAGCATCTCCTTTAGCTATTTCAACCCTAGTAAGGGCAGTTATGAGACCATCAACTCCGAAGAAATCAATATTGAGGTGATTGAAGGGCCTTCGGGCAATGATACCAATATGGCTCCTTCTGCAAACAAACAGACCGTGGTGCCTACTGGGGAACAATTCCTTTTCATCAACATAAACCCAAACTTGAGCCCTATAAAAGTAGAATCTTTCTTTGGTTCAAGACTGTTTTTCATTCTGTTGTTCGCTCCACTATTATTGATTCCAATCGCCATTTTCACCTTCAAGAAAAGAGAAGCTATTGCAAGTGACGTGGTCGCCAACAAAATTAAAAAAGCGAACAAACTGGCCAGAAAGTATCTGTCCACCTCCAAAAAAGAATTGGGCAATAAGGAAGCATTCTATGTTGCCCTGGAAAAAGGATTGCACAATTATCTGAAGGCAAAATTGCACATAGAAACCGCAGAGTTTAGCAAGGATAAAATTACCAGCATCCTATCCGAAAAAAATGTTGAAAAAGAGGATATCGTAGGTTTTATCGGACTTTTGACAAGCTGTGAAATGGCCCGTTATAGTCCATTTTCCAATGTACAGATGCAACAGGATTATGAAAAGGCCAGTGAAGTAATTTCTAATTTGGACAAACAGTTATGAGCATAAAAAAGATAACCTTTTTGGTTTGTTTTCTTGGCTTTACTTTTGGGTTTGCCCAAAACGAGACGCTGTTCAATGAGGCTACGGAGCTTTATAACAATGGTGAATACTCCGCTGCGATTGAAAATTATAAGGAAATCCTTGAAAACGGGGAACATTCGGCCTCACTATACTTTAACTTGGGCAATTGCTATTACAAGCTCAATGCTATCGGACCCAGTATATATTATTACGAAAAAGCTTTGCTTTTAAGTCCGAACAACGAGGAAATCAAAAACAATCTAAGGTTTGCCCAGAACATGAGGTTAGACGCCATTGAGGAAATGCCCAAAACTGAATTGTCCCGCATTTATAGTTCGATTGTTGGTATGTTCGGTTATAATAAATGGGCTTACTTTGCCGTAGTTTTTGTCTTTTTGTTTGTGCTGGCGTATATGGCCTATTACTTTCTCAGACCCGCCAACCAAAAAAGGGCTGCATTTATTTCCAGTATGTTTTCGCTTGCCCTTTGCGTGGCTTGCGTTTTGTTGGCCTATCTCAATCATCAACAGAATAAGAACAATGACCCCGCTATCGTATTTTCCAAAGAAGTGAATGTTAACTCCGAACCGAACAGCAACAGTAATACCATATTTACCATTCATGAAGGCACCAAAGTGAACATTTTGGACGAGCTCGATGACTGGAGGAGAATTCGTATTGCTGATGGTCAAACAGGATGGCTACAGGCGGAAAATGTCAAGAAAATCAAGGACTTTTAGGCAAAAAACCGCTTTCCTTACCCAGAATTCATTATTTTAGTTCAAATTGACGTTGTTTGTGAAGACATTCCTATTTCCATTTATGTCGTTATTGCTGATACTTGCCATATCGGCCTCTCCCATTATTCCACTATTGGATAAGGAGTTGGGCGAAACCATGGTGGTTGGAGCAGCGGAAGAGGAAAAAAGCAGCAAGGTATTTACCGTCAAAAAGTTTGATGAGGCCGACGTCTACAACAAATATCTTTTAGAATGGGGCAATCATCCATTTCTACAAGAACATTCGTTGGTTTCTCTTAGGTACATTTTCCCAATCTCGGATTATACCGTCGAAATTTTGGACCCTCCCCCCAGAAAATTGGTTTAACACTCAAATTTTATTCAAATCAATTTTTAACCTTCTTCTATGAATCACCTAACCAAATAGAAGAACAAACTTACATATCATTATGTTCAAGCATATCAAAAAAGATTTACCTGCCAGTATTGTGGTCTTTTTCGTGGCTCTCCCCCTATGTTTGGGAATTGCTCTAGCTAGTGGCGCACCTTTATTTTCAGGACTTATAGCAGGTATCATAGGCGGTATTGTTGTTGGAGCGCTAAGTGGCTCCCAAATTGGTGTTAGCGGACCGGCCGCTGGACTTGCCGCCATAGTTCTCACTGCTATTGGTACTTTGGGCGGCTATCAAAACTTTCTGGTGGCCGTAGTACTGGGAGGAATCATACAGCTCGTTTTCGGATTTCTTAAAGCCGGTATCATAGCTTATTATTTTCCTTCCTCCGTAATCAAGGGAATGCTTACGGGTATTGGTATCATTATCATTTTAAAACAAATTCCCCACTTTTTTGGGTACGATGCCGATCCCGAAGGAGACTGGGCATTCTTTCAGGTGGATGGAGAAAACACCTTTAGTGAGATCATCAACTCTATTAATTATATCAGTCCAGGAGCAACCTTAATCGCGGTAATCGGATTGGCCATCCTTATTTTATGGAGCACGGTATTGACCAAAAAATCAAAAATATTCGAACTTGTTCAAGGACCTCTGGTGGCCGTGGTCATTGGCATAGTATACTACTCCATTACACAAGGGAATCAAACCTGGGGTATTGCGGCCGAGCATTTGGTCAAGGTACCTGTACCGGATAGTCTTGAGTCCTTCTTAGGCTTTTTTAGTTTTCCAAACTTTGGTGCCATAACCAATACCGAAGTATGGATTACTGCCTTTACCATAGCATTGGTTGCCAGTTTGGAAACGTTGCTCTGTGTTGAGGCCACGGATAAATTAGACCCTGAAAAGCGAACCACGCCCACAAATCGAGAGCTTATCGCACAAGGTATCGGAAACACCATGTCCGGTCTTATCGGAGGACTTCCGGTCACACAGGTAATTGTCCGTAGTTCCGCCAACATACAATCTGGGGGTAAAACCAAAGCTTCGGCGATCATTCACGGTTTTTTCCTTTTGGGATCGGTAATTTTAATACCCACCCTACTTAATATGATTCCGTTGTCCGTTTTGGCAGCTATCCTATTTATTGTAGGCTATAAACTTGCCAAACCAAGCTTGTTCAAAAGCATGTACCACGCAGGTTGGAAACAATTTGTCCCTTTTGTGGTAACAGTGGTGGGAATTGTGTTCACTGACCTTTTGGTTGGAATCAGTTTAGGTCTTTTAGTAGGAATTGTGGTAGTATTGATCAAAAGCTATCAAAACTCCCACTTTCTTCACATTGAAGAAAAGGATGGAGAATTACATAAGATAAAAATGACCTTGGCCGAAGAGGTCACATTCTTTAACAAAGGGGCCATATTAAAGGAATTGGACAACATTCCAGAAAATTCATACCTCACATTGGATGTGAGAAAAACTCGCTATCTTGACAATGACATCGTCGAAATTCTCGACGATTTTAGAAGTAAGGCGAAGAACAGGAACATCGACATTAAAATTATTTCGGAAAGAGGAGAAGTCGAGAACCCTGAAAGTTATATCGAATTTTTTAATCTAAGACCCAAAAAAACAGCATAACCGATAAATATGAAGGCACATACAAAAGAAACACAATCAACTATGACTCCCGCAAAAGCTATTGAGTTTTTAAAGGAGGGCAATGAGCGTTTCCAACAAAATTTAAAGGCAAACCGAAACCTACTGGAACAAGTCAACGATACCAAAGATGGCCAGTTCCCATTTGCGACCATTTTAAGTTGTATCGATTCCAGAGTGTCCGCAGAGTTGGTTTTTGATCAAGGTCTAGGAGATATTTTTAGCATTAGGATTGCCGGTAATTTTATCAATCAGGATATTCTGGGAAGTATGGAGTTTGCTTGCAAGCTTGCGGGCACAAAAGCTATTGTGGTTCTCGGCCATACCAGTTGTGGTGCCGTAAAAGGAGCCTGCGACCATGCACGCCTAGGAAATTTGACCAGCTTGATAAATAAAATCGAACCAGCGGTATATGCAGTCAAGGAGCCAAAAGACGACTCCAAAAGAAATTCTCGGAACCTGGATTTTGTGGACGCCGTTGCAGTTAAAAATGTTGAAATGGCCCTTGAAAATATTAGAAACCAAAGTGTAATCCTGAAAGAAATGGAGGAACATGGTGAAATTGCAATTGTGGGTGCCATGTATGATATTTCCGATGGTCACGTTACTTTTTTATGATTTTTAATGATCGAACACGATCGAAAGGGGCCGATTTTAAGATCGGCCCCTTTTTGATTTATAAATTTACACTCAAGATATTGTCAATAACACTTATTTTGGCATTGATATTTTAAAAGCCCATGTTAGTCACAAAATTCCCTAATGATTCGGGTCCCATTTATTTGGAAACCATGGAGGGTAGGTTTCCTGTAGAGCCCTTTAACACATTCAGCAACCTTATATTTCTGGCATTGATCATTCACTGGAGCATCAAGGTGTATCGAAATCCAGGACAACACCGTTTTCTAGCTTGGGTTCTTCCCATTATTGGGATTAGCTATGTAGGGGGTACTGTTTTCCATGCCACGCGCAGCCACGAGTTTTGGCTTCGTTTGGATTGGATGCCAATTATGTTGCTTTGTGCAGCATTGGTCATCTATTTTATTTTTAAACTCGTCAACTCTTGGTGGCAACGGATTACTTGCATCATAGTTCTGCTCGGAACTTCCTTTTTACTACGTATACTTCCTATTCCCGCTGGAATGAGAATCTCTCTCGGCTATGTGATTACCGCAGCCACCATACTTATACCTATTACGTGGTACTTATTAAAGACCAAGGGCAAAAATATGGGCTTGGTCGTTACAGCCTTCTTAATTTTTTCGATTGCCGTTTTCTTTAGAAGCATCGATCTCCATCAAAATTTCTTCCCAATGGGCACCCATTGGTTATGGCATTTATTGGGCGGAATCGCAGTACATTTTTTAATTGCCTATATATTCAAGGACAATTTGCTAAATTTGTCCGCCAATAGCGTAAGCAGTCATGATTGATACCATAAAGGAACACATCGCCGAAGTAGAAAGGTTCACTTCGAACTCAATGGAAGAAATTGAAGCTTTCCGAATCAAGTATTTGGGGAAAAAAGGGCTTTTGAACAGTTTCTTTGCCGAATTCAAAAATGTGCCCAACGAGCAAAAGAAAGATTTTGGCAAGGTTGTCAATCAGCTAAAAAGTGCCGCTACCGATAAAGTCAACGAACTTAAGGAAGCCTTGGAAAACCAAACAGAGGCTGCTGGCAAGTATGGCGATCTTACCCGCCCGGGTGAACCGGTCGAAATCGGTGCCCGGCACCCCATTTCCATTGTAAAGAATCAAATTATAGATATTTTCTCTAGAATTGGTTTCAATGTATCCGAAGGTCCGGAAGTGGAAGACGACTGGCACAACTTTACAGCGTTGAATCTTCCAGAGTACCACCCTGCAAGGGATATGCAGGATACGTTTTTCATTCAAACAGACCCGGATATCCTATTGCGCACACATACCTCATCGGTACAGGTACGGTATATGGAAGCCAATAAACCACCCATCAGGACCATTTCTCCCGGAAGGGTATATCGAAACGAGGCCATTTCTGCACGCTCGCATTGCTTTTTCCATCAAGTGGAAGGTTTGTATGTGGACAAGAACGTTTCCTTCGCGGATTTGAAGCAGACCTTGCAATATTTCACTTCCGAAATGTTCGGCAAGTCAAAAATTAGATTGCGCCCGTCCTACTTTCCTTTTACGGAGCCAAGCGCTGAAGTTGATGTATACTGGGGCCTTGAAACCGAAACCGATTACCGTATGACCAAAGGTACTGGTTGGTTGGAGATAATGGGATGTGGTATGGTAGACCCCAACGTTCTGAAGAATTGCGGTATAGACCCCGAAGTATATTCCGGATTTGCGTTTGGTATGGGAATAGATCGTATTGCACTTCTTCTTCATCAAATTTCTGATATTCGCCTGCTTAGCGAAAACGATGTTCGTTTCTTGGAGCAGTTCAAAAGCGCATTGTAAACCATCTCATGAAAAAGGATATTGAAATTCCCGTTGCCAAGGATGTACACATTGCGATAATTCGCGAATGGAACGATGAATTTCTATCCAAAGATTGGAATGCCTATCTCATCAACAACCGAGCGGATGCCATTGAAATGACCATTGTAGTTTCCAAAGGTTTTGATGATGACAAAAAAACCTCGACCATGCGACATGGCATTGGCGTTGTCGAACCAAAGTCCTTTAAAAAAATTGAATTTATTCAAGAGGAGGTATTGGCGCTCAACAATGAATTCTTTGTTACCTTTTTTGCCGAAAACAAGCTCTTTGAAAAAAGGTTTCTATTTCCTAAACACTCCATTACGGAAAATCGCCTTACCACCATCCCCATTATAGAAAAAGAAGGGGTTCTTTCCGAGGGTTGATGGATATTTATCCGAACGAAACATTCTTTTAACAAAATTTTAGTCCTTGTTGGTTCGGTTTGTTCCGAACCAATTATAAATTTGTTGCTTCAAAAATCCATTGCATGGAATATACGAAGGAAGAAATTGTTGAAACATTAGGGGTACATTTGGAACAGGAGCACAACCTGCCACCATTGGCGGCCCGTATTTATGCCATTTTAATCTTAACGGACCAGGACGGACTCACCTTTGAGGATTGCTTGGAAAAAAGAGGGGCAAGCAAAAGCTCTACCTCTACCTCTTTGAATCTATTGTTGAATATGGGTGTAATTACCTATTTCACCAAGCCCGGCGATAGGAGAAGATATTTTAAAACGGCAAAGAAGAAAACCTTCTTCCTTTCCAAGCTCCAAGAGAACCTGAACCGTCTTGAAAGCGAAAAGCACATTATCACCTTGGTCATGGGGTATCATAAAAATTACAGTCCAAAAAAGTATGAGGAAGGACAGGAAAGAACCCAAGTTTACTTGGACTACGTCAACGAGAACGAGAAGATGTTAAAAAAATCAATCAAAAAACTAGAGTCAATTTTAAAAGAGTAATCACTCCAACAACCATAAACGTAACAAAGTAAGTTCGTACATGAAAACAATCAAATCAATATTAATATCAACAAGCGCACTTTTGGTCATGTCCTGTGGGGGCAAAAATCAGCAGCAAGCGGCAACAGGTTCCCAAACCCCTTCGCTCAAAGTAACTACTTTGGAAAAGCAGGACATCACTATATACAACTCCTATTCCACTAATATTCAAGGCAAACAGAATGTGGAAATATGGCCCAAAGTTTCGGGCTTTGTTCAAAACATTTATGTGGAAGAAGGACAACAAGTAACGAAAGGACAGTTATTGTTCAAACTGGAAACACAGACGCTTTCTCAAGATGCGGAAGCAGCCAAGGCCGCAGTTAATGTTGCCCAAGTAGAAGTGAACAAACTGGTTCCGCTTGTCGAAAAAAACATTATCAGCGAAGTACAATTGGAAACTGCCAAAGCGCAATTGGAACAGGCCAAAAGCAACTATAGCAGTATTACGGCGAACATTGGGTACTCCAACATTGTTAGCCCGGTAAATGGATATATCGGTGAGATTCCATATAAAGTTGGGGCTTTGGTCAGCAGTACCATGGGTGAACCATTGACCATGGTTTCAGATATAAGTGGTATCCGCGCCTATTTTTCAATGACCGAAAAGGAACTCTTGGAAATGAAAAGTGAGATGACCGAAGATGGCTCAACAGTTTCGGCAAAGAATACACCCGAAGTGGAATTGGTGATGATCAATGGCGAAACCTATCCGCAAAAAGGAAAAATCGCGATGGTGAACAACATCATCAACCCAACAACGGGAAGCGTAACCCTCAGGGCGGATTTTGACAATCCTAATTTATTATTGAGTTCGGGAAGTACGGGAACCATTAAGGTTCCATCCACCTATAAAGATGTTTTTGTCATCCCGCAATTTGTAACCGTGGATCTGCAAGGTACCAAAATGGTGTATCTGCTGAATAATGACAATACGGTAAAAACACTTCCCTTGAGCATCGTGGCCCAAACTGATAAGGAATTCATCGTAGAGGAAGGTTTGCAGGAAGGGCGCACCATTGTTACCGAAGGTGTATCCAAACTGAAAGATGGACAGACCATCAATCCAGTAAAACAATAATTGCCATCAATCATTTATAGAACAAATTATATATGTTCCAAAAATTTATAGATCGTCCTGTGCTCTCCACAGTAGTATCCGTGATCATTGTGATCTTGGGTATTCTTGGGCTTAGTACATTACCCGTAGAACAATATCCAGAAATTGCACCACCAACGGTACAGGTAAACGCCAATTATACCGGCGCCAATGCAGAAACAGTACTAAAAAGTGTGGTTATTCCGCTGGAAGAACAAATTAATGGTGTGGAGGGCATGACCTACATGACCTCATCGGCCAGTAACGATGGTACGGCCAACATCAGTGTGTTTTTTGAACTTGGTGTTGATCCCGATATTGCAGCGGTAAACGTTCAGAACCGGGTGGCAAGGGCCAATAGCTTGTTGCCACAAGAAGTTATAAACACCGGGGTTACCACCCAGAAAGCACAGAACAGTGCTCTTTTGTACTTCTCCATTTTCTCCGAAAATGAGGATTATGATGCCACCTTTGTGGAAAACTATGCTAAAATCAACCTGGTTCCCCAATTACAACGAATCAAAGGGGTTGGTAACGTAAATGTATTCGGCTCCAAGGATTATTCCATGCGTATCTGGATCTCTCCCGATAAAATGGCGGCCTATGACTTAGTCCCTGCGGATATTCAGGCAGCTCTACGGGAACAGAACAGGGAAGCTGCCACAGGCAAAATAGGGGAGAACGCTGATGGCATTTTTGAATATGTCATGAAATACAAAGGACGTTTGTCCGAAGTAAAGGAATACGAGAACATTATTCTTAAAACTACGGATGATGGTGGTTTTCTTCGCCTAAAAGATGTAGCTGAAATCGAACTCGGCGCACTGAGCTACGTTAGGAAGAACTCTGGTATGGGAAACCCCGGTGTTGCTGTGGGGGTTTTCCAAACCTCTGGTTCCAATGCAAGGGATATCATCGACGAGATTGAAACCATTTTAGAGGAATCAAAAGCAGATTTCCCAACGGGATTGGATTATGTAATTCCGTTCAACTCCAAAGATTTCTTGGATGCTTCCATAGATCATGTGGTGCAAACCTTGATTGAGGCATTTATCCTGGTATTTATTGTGGTATTCCTGTTCCTTCAGGATTTCAGGTCCACTCTAATTCCAGCTATTGCGGTACCCGTGGCCATTGTAGGTACTTTTTTCTTCCTGCAATTGTTCGGCTACTCCATCAACATGTTAACACTTTTCGCCATGATCTTGGCCATTGGTATTGTGGTAGATGATGCCATCGTGGTGGTCGAAGCTGTCCATGCCAAACTGGAAGATGGAGCCGATTCGGCAAAAACCGCCACTAAGAATGCGATGAGCGAAATTTCGGGAGCCATTATCTCCATTACCTTGGTTATGTCAGCAGTATTTATTCCTGTTTCCTTTATTCAAGGTTCCTCTGGAGTGTTCTACCAACAGTTTGGTATTACCTTGGCGGTGGCCATTTTGATTTCTGCCGTGAACGCTTTAACGTTAAGTCCCGCTTTGGCGGCATTGTTCTTAAAACCTCATGACCATGAAAAAGGCAAAAAGTCAAATGTATTAGCGCGTTTCTTCAGGGCATTTAATACTGGTTTTACGGCAATCACCAATAAATACACGAATTCCATTGGCACTTTGGTGAAGCGTAAATGGATTACGCTTGCCCTGCTATTGGGCTTTAGTGCATTGGCCATTTTCTTGTTCCGTTCCACGCCTTCCGGTTTTGTGCCAGATGAGGATCGCGGGATGATCTTTGTAAACGTGAGCATGCCCCCGGGCACTACCATTGAAAAAACCGAGGAAACCATTATGAAATTGGATTCCATCTATGAGTCCATGGATATTATCGATGCAAGAATGAGCGTAGCCGGGTTTAGTTTATTGAGCCGTGTAAGTGCAGGGTCCTACGCATTCTCAATTATGAAATTGAAGGACTGGAGTGAGAGGGATGCGGATTCCTTATCGGTGGACGCCACCATGCAACGATTGTACGGAATAACATCGGGTTTCAATGATGCGGAGATCATCTACTTTACCCCTCCGAGTATACAAGGGTTTGGTACCAGTTCCGGTTTTGAAGTACAGCTTCAGAGCAAGACTGGTGAAGACTGGAACTCCATCAATGATGTGAAGAATCAGTTTTTGGGAGCTTTGAATGCTAGGCCCGAAGTCCAATACGCCATTTCCCAGTTCGATCCAGGTTTCCCTCAGTACAACTTGGACATCGATATGGAAAAAGTGAAAATGGCCGGGCTGACAGCGACCGATATTTTTAATGCGCTCCAAGGTTATTATGGAGGTATTTATGCGACCGACTTCAATAAGTTTGGTAAGCAATACCGTGTAATGATTCAGGCTAAACCTGAAGACCGTGCCAATGAAAACTCTTTGAACCACATTTTTGTTAGAAACACCAATGGGGAATCTGTTGCGGTGAGTCAGTTTGTGGACCTTAAGAAAATCTACGGACCAGAACTGGTACAACGATTCAACCTGTTGAGTTCCGTAAAAATAACAGGGGTGCCAAATCCAGGCTATAGTACTGGAGATGCGATTATGGCCATTGAGGAAGTGGCAGCACAAGTACTGCCAAACTCCTATACCTACGATTATTCTGGATTGACAAGGGAAGAAAGCAATGCAGGTTCGCAGACCATACTCATTTTTATTTTGAGCTTGGTATTCGTTTACTTTCTCTTGAGCGCACAATATGAAAGCTATATTTTACCTCTTTCCATATTGTTCTCTTTACCTTTTGGTATCGCAGGAGCCATTCTTTTTATCAATGTAGCTGGCTTGCAGAACAATATTTACTTCCAGATTGCCTTGATCATGTTGATTGGTCTGTTGGCCAAAAATGCCATTTTGATCGTGGAGTTTGCATTACAACGTAGACGGGCAGGCTTATCGTTGTTTGATGCAGCTGCAGATGGTGCGCGCGCAAGGCTCCGTCCCATTTTAATGACATCCTTCGCATTCATATTCGGTCTGTTGCCATTGGCGCTTTCTTCTGGGATAGGCGCCATCGGAAACCGTTCCATCGGCGTGAGTGCGGTGGGCGGAATGCTAGTGGGAACCATCTTGGGTGTATTTATTATTCCCGTGCTATTTGTAGTGTTCCAGGCATTGCAGGAACGTATTTCCGGCAAGCCCGAAAAACTTCAACATATTGACAATGCCTAATTATCCTTTGATCGAACAACGTACATCATCCATGAAAATAAAATCCACATATAAACTGCTCTTGGTACTTACAGCGCCACTGTTGTTGCAATCTTGTTTTGTGGCCAAAAACTACTCAAGACCAGAAGTAGAGACAGAAAATCTATACCGGACCGACAATTTGCCACAAGACAGCGTTTCAATCGCCGATATCTCTTGGCGGGACCTGTTCAACGACGAGCAACTAAAGTCCTACATTGAGCAAGGCCTGGAGAACAACATAGACATCCGGATTGCGCTACAAAATGTTGTGGCAGCCGAAGCTTATGTAAAACAAGGTAAGGCTGGTTACTTCCCAACTCTTTCAGGCACGGCCAGTTTTACAAGGACCAAAAACTCCCGAAACAGTCAGTTTGGTAGCTTTTTTACCAGTGCCCTGGAACAATATGAATTGTCCGGAAGCCTATCGTGGGAAGCAGATGTTTGGGGCAAGATCAGAAGTAATAAGCGCGCCTTTAGTGCTTCATATTTGCAGAGTGTTTCGGCACATCAAGCGGTAAAAACCAACTTGATCGCCAACATTGCCTCTACCTACTATCAATTGTTGGCTTTGGACAAACAGTTAGAAGTATCCAAACAAACCTTGGAAGCCAGAAAAAACAGTTTGGAGACCACCATAGCACTAAAAGATGCTGGCCAGGTTACCGAAGTCGCCGTAAAACAAACGGAAGCCCAAGTACATAGCACGGAAATTATAGTGATCGACCTTGAGAACAACATCAAGCTGTTGGAAAATGCCTTTAGTATTCTATTGGGTGAAGCACCACAGAAAATTCAACGTGGTAGTTTGGACAATCAGGCCATTGACACTGAATTGCGCACGGGTGTTCCTTATTTGTTGTTGGCGAACCGTCCAGATGTGATGCAAGCAGAATATGGTCTTATCAATGCTTTTGAATTAACCAACGTCGCCAAAAGCAGTTTGTACCCTTCATTGAGGTTGTCGGCAGCAGGAGGCTTTCAAAGTTTGGAACTGGACAATTGGTTGGATGCCAGTTCACTATTTTCCAGTTTAGTGGGATCCTTGACCCAACCCATTTTTAACGGTAGACAACTTCGTACGCAAATGGAAGTCGCCAAAGCCCAGCAGCAGCAAGCCTTACTGAACTATAAACAAGCCTTGCTCACCGCCGGCAGGGAAGTAAGTGATGCGCTTTACACCTATGACGCCGAAACCCAGAAGTTGGAGGCCCGTTCCAAAGAACTACAAGCATATGCCACAGCGGAAGAATATTCAGAAGAATTACTGAACAATGGCTTGGCGAACTATTTGGAAGTGCTGACCGCTCGACAGAATGCATTGAATTCCGAACTGAACCATGTAGATTCCCAATACAGGCAACTGAGAGCCATCATAGAATTGTATAGAGCATTGGGCGGAGGCTGGAAGTAAAAAATGGCAGAGAGTAAAAACGATATATTGGCCTATGCTCTAGAGAACTTCACTAAATTTGGAAGCAAACGGTTCTCCATGGACGAATTGGCCAAGAACCTCGGTATCTCCAAAAAAACACTCTACAAGCATTTTAGCAGCAAAGAAGAATTGGTCAAGGAAAGTTTGACCCATTATTTTGGTAAGATCAAAGGCAATATTGACGATTACATGCTCATCAATCCCAATGAGGAGCAGCCTCTTACCACAATAATATACATTTACAAACAGGGGTTGATCACTTTTCAGGAGATCAACCCCTCCTTTCTTCATGGACTCAACAAGTATTACCCCACCGCTTATAAAATTTATTCCCAGCTAAAGAATGACATTGTTTGGGATGTTGTATGTCCACTATTAAAAAAAGCACAAGGCTTGGGACAAGTAAGAAAAAATGTAAAAGTGGAACTGGTTTGTTCACTTTTTTTGGCCAGAATGGAAGAAACCGTGTATTCAAAGGCCGATTTATTCCTTGAATACAGTATCCACGAATTGCTAGACCATATCATTATCAACAACCTAAGGGGCATTCTCACATTGGAATATCTTAAAAAAAGCCCCCTTCAATAGTAGTCCCAACTAACAATTTTTTAAAGAAACCCCTTCAATTTTAATAAATTCGTTTATAAAAGCCTGATTTTTACGTTTTTAGTGTTGTTTTTAGCAAAATGATCGCGTAGTTTTAATTTCTTCTAAAAACTAATAAACCAATGGGAACTAAAACTAACATCAACAGACGTGATTGGATCAGAAAAAGTATGCTCACCGCAGGTGGTGCAATGGCATTGCCTTATATCGGATTAGCCGAAAAACCAAAGGCTCCATTAACCTTGGATTCCCAAGGAAATGCAGTTTACAGTCCGTTCTTTAAGGAATACTTGCCAAAACCTGAAGACGCACTTCCAGAATTGGCGGCAAAATTGAATGCCAACGAAAACCCATACGGTCCTTCACCTATGGCCTTAGAGGCTTTCAAAAATTCAGCTGCTGGAGGAAACAGATATGCATGGAAAGAGTTGTTTCAACTGGTAGATAAAATTGCAGATTTTGAAGGCGTTGAGAGTAAAAACGTAATGATGGGACCCGGTTCTTCCGATTTATTGGAAAAAACGGCCATGGTTTTCTTTATGAACGGAGGTAATGTGGTTTCTGCAGACCCAGCTTATATGTCACTTATACAAGTGGCTGAATCTGTTGGTGCAACTTGGAAGCCTGTTCCATTGAAAGATGATTGGTCGCACGACCTTAAAGCTATGGAAGAGGCCATTGATGATGAAACCAAATTGGTTTATATATGTAACCCCAACAACCCAACGGGCTCTATGACCGATCATGAAGAATTGGTCGACTTCTGCTCTAGAGTGTCAGAAAAAGTTCCCGTATTTGTGGACGAAGCCTATTTATGGTTCTTGGACGAAGGAGCCAAAAAAAGTATGGTTTCTTTGGTAAATGAAGGCAAAGATGTAATCATCGCGAGAACCTTCTCCAAAATTCACGGTATGGCCGGACTTCGTGTCGGATATATTGTTGCCCTTGAAGAGACTTTGGGAAGGCTACAAAAAATTACACGTGGCGGTATGGGAATTACCTTGCCATCGGTTTACGCTGCTATAGCTGCCATGGATGATGATGCGTTCATTGAAAAATCCCGTAACCTAAATGCCGAGTGCCGAGAATACGTGTACAACAGCCTAGAGAAAATGGGTATAACTTCTTATGTGCCCTCTTCAACAAGTTTTATCATATTCCCTATCGAAATGGAGGGTAGAGCATTTTTAGAGCAAATGACTGAGTTAAAGGTGGGGGTTCGTGCTTTCCAATTTATGGACCAAAACTGGTGCCGTGTCAGTATGGGAACCATGGACGAAATGAAAACATTTACCGCCGCACTCAATAAAGTGTTGGTATAGTGGATGTAGGTATTCAAAAAACCATTGTATTTCTTTTTTTCATCTTCATTGGAATTTTACTCAAAGTAAAGTTTAAGTCCAAGGAGGAGATCACTGGAATAAAAAAGGTGATTCTTAACCTAGCATTGCCAGCAACCATATTTATTGCGCTGCTCGGCATAAAGGTGGAATTACATCTGTTGATATTGCCCTTTTTGGCCCTTGGGCTTAACCTATTATTGTTTTTTGCCATGCCCTTTATATTGCCCCTCATGGGTGTTGGCAAAGGAACCTCGGAGTATAGAACGGCCAAATTACTAGTACCTTCATTAGCTCCCGGACTGTCTTCCTTTCCATTTATATTGGAATTTTTAGGGGAAGACTTTCTGGCCAAAGCTGCCATGTCGGATTTAGGAAACAAGGTTTTTGTGCTCTTCTTTTTATACTTAGTGGCCATGAACTGGCATTATAGCCTACAATCCAGCGAAAAGAAAAATGGTGGAACCAAATTAAAGCCCTTGATCAAGGCCATGATTTCTGAGCCTGTAAATGTATTTATTGGAGCAGCTTTGGTGTTGTTGGCCTTTGGTCTCAGCATGGATTCGCTTCCATTTTTTATGAGCGAGACCCTGGAGAAACTTAGCTTGATCATGACACCTTTAGTACTGTTGTTCATAGGATTGGCCGTAAAAATCAAAAGGAAACAGTTCTTCCAGATTTTTTCTTTGCTGTGTACCCGTGCTGCCTTGGTTTTACTGATTTCGGGCATTTTTGTAACCGTTGCAGGTGTTGAGGCCCGAAATGAAATATTGCTCACAATGGCCTTTGGTTTAAGTGCATGTAGTTTTTGGCCGTACGCTCATATAGCAGCTGTCGATAGTATGGAAATGGACAAAAAATCCAAGAAGAGAACATTCAGCAGTGATTTTGGCGTGGCTATACTGGCTCTTTCGTTCCCATTGTCCACTATGTTGATCTTAGCAACACTCAATAGCGGTTCTTTCTTTGTAAATCCCTTACATATTTTCTTGGTAGCAATTGTGCTCTTGGCAGTTGGGTTTGCTATTCCTTTGATCAGCGGGGTCAGCAAAAAAAAGTGGTCGGAGCAAAAATTGACCCCTCATGAAATAAATTCTGCTGCTGCGGAAAAAGCTGCCTAGCATTCGTAAGAAAAGTTAGTTCAAAATCCCTATTTTTAAAGAAACTAGGTAATCATGAAACAATCCCTCAACATCGTTCTTTTCCTATTTTTTATTGGAAGTCTATCGGCCCAACAAGCTGACATTCAAGTAAATCAAGCCCGCCTTGAAGACAGGATATTTGACCTTGCCGAATTCGGCCTTCAGGAGAACGGTGAAACAGAGCGGGTCGCTTTTAGCGATGCAGATATCGAAGCCCGAAACTGGGTCATTAAAACCTTAAAGGATTTTGGCATGGAAGTAAAGGTCGATGCCGCAGGAAACATTATCGGAACCAGAAAGGGAACCGATGTATCCAAAAACCCTATTGCTTTTGGCTCCCATATTGACCGCGTTCCCAATGGCGGAAATTATGATGGCTGCGTAGGTTCCATGGCTGCTTTGGAAGTTATTGAAACACTGAACGAGAACAACATCAAAACAAATCACCCCTTGGAAGTTATTATTTTCCCGAACGAAGAAGGCGGTGTTATGGGAAGCAGGGCCATGGCAGGAAATCTGGGCAGATCGGCACTTGGTGTGATCAATTCCACTGGTTACTCCATGGGTGAAGGAATCATGAGGATTGGTGGAGATACCACAAAGCTCAAAGAAGCCAAACGAGAAAAAGGCAGCTTAGCCGCGTTCTTGGAGCTTCATATTGAACAGGGCGGTAAACTTGAAAAAGAAAACCTGGACATCGGCATTGTGGAAGGCATTGTTGGCCTTAATTGGTGGGACGTTGTATTCACTGGATTTGCTAACCATGCAGGAACCACTCCCATGGACGCCAGACAAGATGCCCTATTGGCTGCTGCCAAATATATCGTAGCGGTAAACGAGATTACCAATAGTTTCGAAGGAACCCAGGTCGGCACCGTAGGTCGAATCAAGGCAGAGCCGGGAGCACCCAACGTAATACCAGGAAAGGTAACCGCCAGTCTGGAAATTCGCGACCTCTCTTCAGAAGTAATTCAAAATGTATATCAAGCTATTAAGCAAAAAACAGAGGAGATAGCCAAAGCTTCCAACGTTTCGGTAGAATTCTTGCCCTTGGACACCACTGCGGAACCAGCCTTAACGGATAACAGTATCCAAAAAGAAATAGAATCTTCCGCTAAATCCTTAGGGCTAAGCTATCAGTATATGCCAAGTGGTGCAGGCCATGACACACAGGATATATCAAGATTTGCCCCGGTGGGGATGATTTTTGTCCCGAGCAAAGGAGGAATCAGTCACTCGCCCAAAGAATTTACATCCGCAGAAGACATGGCCAATGGTGCCAATGTGCTTTTACATTCCATTTTGGCTTTAGATAAGAAGTTGGATTGATATTTTTATTGGTCGCCAGACAAGATTATACCCTTCGTTGCATTGGCAATAAACGAGATACTCATCCAATACGTGGCCAAAATCAATGCACCCGATAGGTAAAACGGAGTTTTAAATTTAGCAATCGCCAACAAAGTATCTGAAAACATAAAGAACAATACACCCATTGCCATCCAAGCATGCGCATTGTTCATTTCTCTAAAGTAAAGACCCACTCCTTGCCATGCCATAAACGTGATGACCAACACATAAATGAAAACGGGTAGCAGCAAATCTCCCAACCCTGGGCTTAGCCAAAAAAACAATGCTCCGGCTATACCAAAGAGAAGCAGAAAGGAAACCCAGTTCTTGTAAAATCCTTTATAAAGGACAAATGATACGGCAAATAGGACATGAGCCACTAAAAACGCCACAAGACCCAGTAAAAAGTATTCCTTAAAAAGCAATAGTATATCGCCGAGTAAACAGAAGACCAAGGCAATGGTGACCATTCGACCTAATTGAACATGGCTCTTTTTTGGAGTAAAAAACAGTAAAGCGATTACCAAAATCGTTGTCAATGGCTTGAATATCTTAAAAAGGTTCCCTTCATTATACATCCCAAAGTAAATGGCCAAACATGCGGACACCAATATCAATATATTGATCGTCCATTTTGTTTTAACTATTTTATCTACCATTTATTAAACGGTTTTAAGCTTAACTGCGAATTATAATATTGTACTTGTCCTGTAACTTCCTCACCCAGCCATTCCGGTTTCTCAAAGCGTTCTTCTTCGTGTTTGAGTTCTACTTCTGCCAAAACAAGTCCTTTGTTTTCGCCCAAAAACTCGTCCACTTCGAATAAATGATTACCAAAAGGCACTTCAAATCGCATTTTCTCCAAAATTCCTGCCTCACATAGATCGATCAAATTCGTTGCTTCGGAGGAACTGATTTCGGTCTCCCATTCAAATCGTGTGGTCCCTGATTCGTTACTAGCTCCTTTAACCGTCAAAAAGCCCTGGTCACCTTTTATTCTAACCCTCACGGTTCTGTCCGGGTCCGTATTCAAGAATCCCTGTACGATCCGAATCTTGGATGTAGCTTTTTGTTTATACCCATCCGACTTGACCAAAAACTTTCGTTCTATTTCCAAATGTTCCATCAAACTAAATATACCCTAAATTTGAAAATGGACTTTGATTTTCCCTTAAGAAAAATTATTCATGTAGATATGGATGCCTTTTACGCATCCGTGGAACAGCATGATAATCCAGAACTCATGGGAAAACCAATTGCAGTCGGGGGAGGTTCTAAACGTGGTGTGGTCTCCGCTGCAAGCTACGAGGCACGAAAATTTGGGGTGCGAAGTGCCATGGCCGGTGCCATTGCGCGTAGAAATTGTCCCGATCTCATATTTGTGAAGCCCCGCTTTGACCGTTACAAGGAAGTATCTATGCAGATTCGGAGTATTTTTTTTGAATACACTGACCTAGTGGAACCCCTTTCCTTGGACGAGGCCTATTTGGATGTGACGGAAAACAAAAAGGGAAATCCTTCAGCAACTTTGATTGCAAAAGAAATCCGTCAAAAAATTTTTGATAAAACAGGTTTGACCGCATCTGCTGGAATATCCATAAACAAATTTATAGCCAAGGTCGCCAGTGATTACAACAAACCCAACGGACAGAAAACCGTAAACCCAGAGGAAGTCCTAGAATTTTTGGAAAACTTGGACATTCGAAAGTTTTATGGGGTAGGCAAGGTCACCGCCGAAAAGATGTACCGTTTGGGAATTTTTACGGGTAAAAATCTAAAAGAAAAGTCATTGGAGTTCCTCAACCAGCATTTTGGAAAGAGTGGGAGCCATTATTACCATGTGGTACGAGGAATACATTTGAGCAGCGTAAAACCTGATCGAATTCCCAAATCCGTTGGTGCAGAGCGTACATTTTCCGAGAACCTCAGCAGTGAGATCTTTATGCTGGAAAAATTGGAAAATATTGCCAACGAACTGGAAAGAAGACTTCAAAAATCCAAAATTGCGGGAAAAACAGTGACTTTGAAGATAAAGTACAGTGACTTTACATTACAGACCCGAAGCAAGACCATTCCCTATTTTATAGCCAGTAAAGATTTGATTTTGGAAACAGCTAAAGAACTTTTATACCAATCCTCTTTGGAAAATTCGGTAAGGTTATTGGGTATTTCATTGGCCAACCTCAACACGGAAAAGGAAAAAGAACAGCCTAAAAAGGAGTCCGTGCTGGTTCAGCTCAAGTTTGACTTTTAAAATAAAAAGCCTCCCTTTCGGGAGGCGCATTATTATTTAATTCTTGATATCCGTTTCCATCGGTTTTACTGCTGGCTTCTTGGGATTGCCATCGGCATCGATTTCTATGATGTTGTCAAAACCAAGTTCATCCAACTTGTTGATGATCTCGGCTCGATCTCCTACCATAAACCAGTTTACCTTTTCTGGCTGTACCACTTCGTTGCTCACTTTTCTGATATCATCCACAGAAAGGTTCCGTACGTTCTGGTCGTATTTTTGATAGTAATCGTCTGGCAGGTCGTACCGTATCAAATTCCTTACCGAACTGTTTACCGAACTATTTGTTTCCCATTGACCAGGAAGTTTCAGAACCTGATTGGTCTTTACTTTCTCCAGCTCTTCACTGGTGGCAGGCCTTGTGGAAGTGAACTCCGATATTTCCTTTCTGATCTCTGTAACGGATTCCGCTGTTTTATCAGTTTGCACCGGTGCATAAACAATAAATGGGCGTTCTTCCTTGGAACCCAGTACAAACCCTCCTGCTCCGTAGGACCAGTGTTTATCTTCCCTCAAGTTCATATTGATTCGGGAAGTAAAATCACCCCCAAGAATATTGACCATTTGCTCCAAAGCTATTTCATTAACATCCCCATACTTCTCTGTCAAATGTCCCGCCAAAATAACTGATTGTTGGGATTCTGGTCGGTTCATTAAATACAGCGTATTCTGGGAATTGGTCTGGGGTTCGTTAAATGCTATGGTAGGCACATCTCCTCTTTTCCATTTGCCCAATGTTTTTTCCAACTTGGATTTCAACTCGCTCATCTCCACATCTCCCGTAACAATTAAGGTGGAATTGTTGGGCTTGAACCAAGTGTTGTAAAATTCGACCACGTCTTCCCTTGTCAACTTTGAGACCGTATCCTCATAACCAGTGCCGGTGTAAGGACTGCTGTAAGGGTGGTCTTCCCCGTATAGGTATTTGTTCATGACTCTCAAGGCCATGGTGATGGGTTGGGACTTTTCTTGTTTTATATTATTGATCTGTTCCTTTTGTAAGCGATCAAACTCTTTTTCAGGGAATACCGGGTTGAGCACCACGTCCATGAACAGGTCCAGACTGGCATCCAGACTTGGTTTTAAGGTACTCATGTACACATTGGATTCATCCTGACTGGAAAAAGTATTCAAGGACGCGCCCAACAACTGAAGTTGCTCGTTTATTTCCAATGATGTTTTGTCCTTTGTTCCCTCATCCATCAGATTCATCGCCAAATTTGCTGTTCCAGGACTGGACAGATAATCGGTTTTGTACCCCGCATCGGCAACCAAATTGATGATTACCGTAGGCACTCCTTTACGCTGTGCCAACACAACGTTAAGACCATTGGATAGTTGCATGCGTTGCAATTCTGGGAATTTTGAGCTTTTCGGCGCACCCAATTCCGGCAATTTGCTTCTGTCCACGGAAGATTCAACAATATCATACTCTGGGAATGGGCGACATATCAAAATATGTTTTCCTTTGGTGAGCCATTTTTCAGCGGTCTTCCGAAGATCTTCGGTTGTTGCTTCTTCCACGTACTCCAATTTAGTTTTGTAGTACGATGCATCTCCGTGATACGTTTGGTTGGAGGCAAGAATATCCGACACTCCGCCAAAACCACCGATACGTTCCAAACCTTTAATAAAATTAGCGAAGTAATTGGCCTTTACCCTTTTTAATTCATCCTCTGTGGGCCCCTCTTTAATGAATCTCTCTATCTCCGCCTCAAGTTCCCTTTCCAGTTTTGCCGGGTCTTCTCCCCCTTTAACATTCAAGTATGTAATAAATCGACTTGCAATTTCGCTAGATGCTTGAAAAGAGACCGCAGCACTGGCCGATTGGTCTTGATAAATAAATTTTTGGTACAATCTTGAGTTTTTCCCACTTGTCAATATGGCTGAGATCAAGTCAAAATGAAGGTCTTCCTTAAACCCAAATGGCGGTGTGTTCCATGCAAATAAAACCCGTGTCTCGGGAACACGGTCCTGGTATTCTTGACGGGAATCATAGATTTTGTTGGGAATATTGACCTCTTGGCGTTCCACTGTTGGGCCGGAAGGTATGTCCCCAAAATATTTGATCACTTTTTGATGCACTTCTTCGGCATCAATATCACCTGCCACGGCAACGACGGCATTGGCAGCACCGTAGTAAGATTTGAACCACTCTTGCACATCTTCCAAGGAGGCGGCGTTCAAATCTTCCATTTCCCCGATAACCGTCCAGGAATACGGGTGCCCTTTGGGATACATAGCCTTGGTCAAATAATCCCATTGCATACCATATGGTTGGTTTTCCCCTTGTCTTTTCTCATTTTGAACAACCCCTCGTTGCTCATCCAACTTTTCTTGGTCAATGGCGCCTAATAAGTGCCCCATACGGTCGGACTCCAAAAACAGTACTTGGTCCAAGGCAGAAACGGGTACGTTCTGGAAATAGTTGGTCCGATCGGTGTTCGTGGTTCCATTAAGATCAGTTCCTCCAATGCTTTCCAACGCCTGAAAATAATCCGTGTTGTAATTTTCACTTCCGTTGAACATCAGGTGCTCAAAAAGGTGGGCAAATCCACTTTTTCCCGGTTTTTCATTTTTAGATCCCACGTGGTACCAAACGTTCACAGCGGCTATGGGCGCTTTATGATCTTCGTGGACCAGAAGTGTAAGTCCATTTTTAAGCGTGTATTTTTTGTAATCGATGTCAATGTCATCCCCTTTAAACTGAAATCCTTGTCCAAAACCCATGGAACAGGACAAAAGGCCCACAATGGAGGCCAGAAGTAACTTTTTCATTTTGGTAGTGTTTATAATTTGATTGATAAAATTGAATATTACAAGATAGCAAATTGTTTGCAACAAACGCTACTTTAAACAGTTAGCTTAAGAATAGGGGTTCTTTGCTGATGGAGAACACCTTGTTTTGCACAAAAACCTTCATTTTCTATCGCATGGTTATCGGTTTAATTGCTCGACCCGATATTTCTTTATTACTTTGTAATACCATCGACCACCATTAACTATATTCTTACTCATTTTATGCAACGAAATGAATTGCACGAGCACATTATATCCTCAGCGGGAAATCTTTTCTATTCCCAAGGATATAATTCAACAGGGGTCAACGAGATCATAAAAAAATGTGATATCGCGAAAGCTACGCTGTACAGCCATTTTAAATCCAAAGAGGACATTTGTGTAGCCTATTTAAATCAGCGGCACAATGTCTTTATGAACAGGCTTAAAACCTACGTTGGCCAAAGACAGAGTGGAAAGAACCAACTGATGGCTATTTTTGATCTTTTGAGGGATATGTACCTCGAGGAAAATTTTCAAGGTTGTTGGGGACTTAAAACCTTGGGGGAATTATCTCCTGAACAAACAACCATTCTTAGCGTAATCCAGCAACAGAAAAAAGAACTGCTCTTATATTTAGGCGAATTAGTCGGGGACAATATTTCCAATTTATCCAAAGCGGAAACGGAAAAAATTTCGGGAGGAATATACCTTTTGTACGAAAGTGCGGTTACCGAAAGTCATCTGTTTAAAAACGACTGGCCCATTTTTATGGCAAGGGGCATTGTTCCTTCTTTATTGTCCGATATGGAACTGAAATAAAAAAGGCACCCATGTTTCAATGGGCACCTTTTGCTGAGTCATTGATTTGAGAGGGCATTAAAAATTACAGCTCTCGATCTCGGTTACCCGTAGGGTGTTCACCATACCTTTTTCTTTGATCGGCATAGCTGCCAAACTCACTAGCATATCCCCTGCTTCCAAAAAGCCTTTTTTGCAGGCGATTTGGTTCACATCTTCAATGGTTTGGTCCGTGGACACATATTTGTCGTAATAGAATGCTTTTACGCCCCAAAGCAAGTTCAACTGGGTCAAGATTCTTTTGTTCGATGTGAACACCAAAATATGTGCTGCCGGTCTCCAAGCTGAAATCTGAAAAGCCGTGTATCCACTATTGGTTAAAGTGGAAATGGCCCTTGCAGAAATTTCATTGGCCATTAATGCAGCATGGTAACAAACCGATTTGGTAATGTATCTTTTGGTCCTGATATGTGGCGGTGTCTGTGGCACTTGAATAAGGCTGGAGCCCTCAACACTTGAAACAATGCTTGACATTTTTTCAATAACCTGTACAGGATAATTACCTACTGATGTTTCGCCGGAAAGCATAACGGCATCAGCGCCGTCCATTACGGAGTTGGCCACATCGTTCACTTCGGCACGAGTAGGTGTTAAACTGGTGATCATGGTCTCCATCATTTGTGTGGCAATGATCACTGGTATTCTTCCTTTTTTGGCGCTTAGCACCAATTTTTTCTGAACCAATGGAACTTCTTGTGCCGGAATCTCAACACCCAAATCACCACGCGCCACCATTAATCCATCGGAAGCCTTTACAATCTCCTCTATATTTTCAAGGGCTTCTGGTTTTTCAATTTTTGAGATCACCGGAATTTTATGCTCGGTATGTTCTTTTATCAGATTGTGAAGATCATACAGGTCTTGTGCATGGCGCACAAAGGACAATGCTATCCAATCCACGTCTTGACCAATGGCGAAAATGGCATCCTTAACGTCTTTCTTCGTAAGGGCAGGCAAAGAAATCTTGGTGTTGGGAAGGTTTACTCCCTTTTTTGATTTAAGCGGACCACCTTGTATTACAGTGGCGACTACCTCATTTTCTCCATTCGTGGACTTTACTTCAAAAATAAGTTTACCATCATCCAATAGAATACGTTCTCCGGCCTTTACATCTTTGGGGAAGCTTTGGTAGTTCATATAAACTCTCTCGGCAGTTCCTTCAAAAGGCTCGCCAGTAACAAAAGTAACTTGATCGCCCGGAGATACTATGGCTTCTCCGCCCATTACCCCGACTCTTAGTTTGGGACCTTGCAAATCGGCAAGTATGGCGGTGTTTATTTCCAACTCTTCGTTAAGTTCCCTTATCATTTTTATCCGCTCGGCAACATCTTCGTAAGACGCATGAGAAAAGTTGATTCTAAAAACATCCACTCCTGCCAGGATCATTTCCTTTAAGGTTTCCTTCTTACTGGTGGCCGGACCCAAGGTTGCTACAATTTTAGTCTTCTTTCTAGTTGGCATTGTTAAAAGATTAAATTTCTTTTTGATTTTAAATTTTGTGTGTCCAATGGATATGCTGTTATCACTTTGGCGATTTGGTTAATGGACTTTATTTTTTGAGCAAACATGGTTTCATCTGCTGCATCCACTTTCAAAAAATAATCCACTTCCTTACGTTCTTTCACCAAATGATCGGTTCTTGTGGAAGTATTGTTCCCAAACAATCCTACTGATGGTACCTCTTCTTCCACTTCGCATTTGTTTGAAATCAGTGTCCAATACACATCGTTTATCTCATCGTCCCAATCGAAAACGGAAAAAGACATATTTTCATCAAGATGAAGGTCTTTTTCCATCCGTTTCAGATACAGTCCACAGCTGGAATTTATGGCATAAGTGATGGCATAATCCTCCAAATTACTGTGAATGGCTATGAGAGAAAAACTATCATCATATAAGTCAGCTGATATCTTGTGCGTTGTTAACATGCCCATAACACGAACGGTAAATATAGGCTTAATCCTAATGAATGCCTAGTTAATACAAAACAATACACTTCTAAAAAAAGCGAAAACGTTTGAGTTTACCATTATTTAAAGTTACTTATTGTCAATCTTGTTCTGCAATGCAAAATAGGCACGTTTGGATGCTTTCTCTTCTGCTTTTTTCTTGGAAGTGGCCCTGGCCTTTGCCAGCATTCTGTCCCCAATAGTCAGTTTTACGGCAAAATGTTTGAGTTCATCATTCCCTGTATCTTCATAGACATTGTAATTGAACGGCTTCTTTTCCTTTTGGCACCATTCAATAACTAAACTCTTGTAACTGATTACTTTACCCTCCAGCTGTTCAATATCTACATAGGGTTCTATTACTCTTTCATCAATAAATTTTTCGCAATAATTGTACCCTCTATCCAAGTAAATCGCCCCTACCAATGCTTCAAAGACATTTCCATAGATGTTTTCTCCAAAATGCTCTTTAGGGATTCTACTTTCAACATATTTCAACAATCCCAGATCTTTTCCTAATTCATTGAGGTGTTTTCTGCTAACGACTTTAGACCTCATTTTGGTCAAATAGCCCTCGTCCCCTTCTGGAACTTCGTTGTACAAATACTTTGATATGATAGTGCCCAACATGGAATCGCCCAAAAACTCCAATCGCTCATAGTTCACCGGGTTTCCTTTTTCGTCCTTTTTGTTCATGGACCGATGAAGGAAAGCGGTTTTATAAATTTCTATGTTCTTGGGTTTAAATCCAAGGATTTTTTTGATACCCAAAAAAAAATCCCCATCCGTGCTCGGATGGGAATTGAATATTTTGGAAGTAAGTTTCATATTATAAAACTACTCTATTTTTTTGAAAAGTACACATGCATTGTGTCCTCCAAAACCAAATGTATTACTCATGGCAACCTTTACCTCACGCTCTTGAGCCTTGTTCAGTGTCAAGTTTAGTGATGGGTCAATTTGCTCGTCGACTACACTATGGTTTATGGTAGGAGGTACCAAACTGTGCTCCATGGCCAAAATAGATGCTATGGCCTCGATGGCTCCTGCGGCACCGAGCAAGTGTCCTGTCATGGACTTGGTGGAGTTAATGTTGATGTCCTTGGCATGGTCCCCAAATACTTTGGAAATAGCTTTGAGCTCAGCTACATCACCAAGTGGTGTAGAGGTTCCGTGCGTATTGATGGCATCAACATCCTCTGGTTTCAATCCTGCATTTTCCAAGCAGTTTTTCATTACTTGAACTACTCCAATACCTTCTGGATGTGGTGCGGTCATGTGGTAAGCATCACTGGATAATCCCCCGCCCACAACTTCGGCATAAATCTTGGCGCCTCTGGCTTTGGCATGTTCATATTCCTCAAGAATCAATGCTCCACCACCTTCACCCAACACAAATCCATCACGTGTTGCATCGAATGGTCTGGAAGCGGTTTCAGGACTTTCATTTCTGGTAGAAAGAGCGTGCATAGCGTTAAATCCTCCCATTCCTGCAATGGTTACGGCCGCCTCACTACCTCCTGTAACGATTACGTCGCAATGTCCCAGCCTAATGTAGTTCAGCGCATCGATCATGGCATTTGCCGAAGATGCACAAGCAGAAACCGTGGTGTAGTTAGGCCCCATAAATCCATGTTTTATGGAAATGTTGCCCGGAGCGATATCGGCAATCATTTTAGGAATAAAGAAAGGATTGAAACGTGGTGTACCATCTCCTTGGGCGTACCCTATCACTTCATTCTGAAAAGTTTCCAATCCGCCTATTCCTGCTCCCCATACAACACCTACCCTAAACTTGTCCACAACGTTCAAGTCTATTCCAGAGTCCGCTATGGCCTCGTCGGAAGACACCAAAGCATATTGGGCAAACTTGTCCAGTTTCCTAGCTTCCTTACGATCAAAAAAATCGGAAGGGTCGTACCCTTTAAGCTCGCAAGCAAACTTCGTTTTAAATTTTTCGGTGTCGAAATAAGTAATGGGGGCAGAACCGCTCTTACCGGTCCGTAGTCCTTCCCAATAAGCTTCCAAATTGTTACCTATAGGCGTTAACGCACCCATCCCGGTAACTACAACTCGCTTTAACTGCATTGAACTATTTTTTTTACCCTTTAGACGTAATTTATAAAAAAAATTATCCATGTGGTAACAACCACATGGATAATTTGTAATCTTTAGCGATATATCATTTAATTACTTAGCTTCTTCGATGTAGCTAATAGCTTGACCTACAGTGGCAATGTTCTCTGCTTGGTCGTCTGGTATTTGGATATCAAATTCTTTCTCAAACTCCATGATAAGTTCAACAGTGTCCAAGGAATCCGCTCCTAAGTCGTTGGTAAAGCTAGCTTCTGCAACTACTTCATTTTCATCTACACCCAGTTTATCAACGATGATAGCCTTTACTCTTGATGCAATGTCTGACATAATTATTGTGGTTTTAAAAATTTAAATCGTTGGCAAAAATATAAAACTTTGGATTAAATACATCATTTGTCGATAAAATGTGATCCAAATTAAACATCTTAAAATACTGTGCCTTACTTTAGCCGACGTAATTTAGTCCAAAATCATATCAATTCCTAACGAATGAAACGAATTGTAATCTTCGCATCGGGCAGTGGGTCCAATGCAGAAAATATTATTTCCTTTTTTCGTGAAAAACAGCAAGCGGAAGTCGTCGCCGTGCTCACCAACAAGAGCTCGGCCAAAGTACTTGAGCGTTGCGACCGTCTTAAAGTACCTGCATTCTATTTCAACAGAACCGCATTCAAAGATTCCAATGCAGTGGTACAGTTTCTTCAGGGGCTACAGACAGATTTAGTAGTGCTAGCGGGCTTTCTATGGAAGATTCCATCCAACCTCATCGAAGCATTTCCTGATAAAATCATCAATATTCATCCTGCCTTGTTGCCCAAATACGGAGGAAAGGGAATGTATGGGGAAAGGGTACATCAAGCCGTAAAAGAAAACGATGAAACCGAAACGGGCATTACCATACATTACGTGAACGAAAATTACGATGAGGGAGCCATAATTTTTCAGGCCAAGGTCCCCTTAGAGCCATCGGACGATGCCGAGGCCATTGCCAAAAAAGTGCATCAATTGGAGTATGAACACTTCCCGATAGTGATAGAAAAACTACTGTCCTAATGTCCAAGAAAAAAAAGTTTTATGTAGTCTGGCAAGGTAAGCATCCCGGTATTTTTGAATCCTGGGCAGATTGCAAGGCCCAAATTGATGGGGTAAAAGGGGCACAATACAAATCGTTCGCCACCTTTGAAGAAGCCAAAAAAGCTTTCAACGGAAATTATTTGGAATATAAAGGAAAATCCAAGGGTAAAAGCGAACTTACTCCAGAAGAACTGTTGAAAATTGGTGAGCCCAACTACAATTCCATTGCCGTGGACGCGGCGTCCAGTGGCAACCCGGGAAAAATGGAATATCGAGGGGTGGATACCAAAAGTAAAAGGATCCTTTTTCATCAAGGCCCGTTCGAACAGGGAACGAGCAATGTCGGTGAGTTTTTGGCACTGGTACACGGCCTTGCTTTCTTAAAACAACAAAAAAGTGACCGGATCATTTATTCCGATTCCAGAATCGCCATTGGGTGGGTGCGAAAGAAAAAATGTGGCACCAAATTGAACAGAACAGCCAAAAACACTCAGCTTTTTGAACTCATCGAACGTGCCGAAGAGTGGCTCAAAAAGAACCGTTTCAGCACTCCCATCGTAAAGTGGGAGACCAAAGCTTGGGGCGAAATTCCTGCCGATTTCGGAAGAAAATAGTTTTAAGAAACTAGATTTGACTATAAGATGCAAGACCCTAAAAAGTGCTCGAAACCGACGTTCAATTCCAGCTTATTCTTGTACTTGAAATAATATTTGCCCTCTCTTTTTCTTAAAACCTATACCAATGATTCCAATATGGCATATCAAACCGTATATTTGCAGCAAAAATTAGGGAATGGGCAAATTACTGATCGTGGGAACCATGGCTTTTGATGCCATTGAAACACCGTTCGGGAAAACAGGAAAAATATTGGGGGGCGCTGGTACCTTTATCGGTTTGGCAGCTTCACAATTCAAAATAGACGCTGCGATTGTTTCCGTAGTGGGAGACGACTTTCCACAATCCTATATGGATATTCTAAAAAACAAGGACATAGACCTTTCGGGAGTTGAAGTAGTGAAAGGCGGAAAGACCTTTTTTTGGGAAGGAAAGTATCATAACGACCTTAATTCAAGGGACACCTTGGCCACGGAACTTAACACCTTGGCCGATTTTAACCCTGTTGTTCCCAACGATTATTCCGATGCGGATATCGTAATGCTCGGCAACCTTCACCCTAACATCCAACTGAGTGTAATTAAGCAGATGGAAAAACGACCAAAACTTATAGTTTTGGATACCATGAACTTTTGGATGGACAATACATGGGATGAATTGATGGCGGTCATTTCCAAAATCGATGTCATTACCATTAACGATGAAGAGGCGCGACAGATGACCGATGAATATTCCTTGGTAAAAGCTGCCGCTAAGATTCAGGAAATGGGCCCGGAATATGTAGTGATCAAAAAAGGGGAGCATGGAGCCCTCTTGTTCCACGACGACAATATTTTCTTTGCCCCTGCCCTGCCCTTGGAAGAGGTTTTTGACCCGACGGGCGCAGGAGATACTTTTGCAGGAGGTTTTGCGGGATATTTGACCGAGGCCGGAAACATTTCTTTTGAAAGCATGAAAAACGCCATTATCCATGGGTCCAATTTGGCATCGTTCTGTGTGGAACGTTTTGGAACCGAACGAATGGTGGATTTAAAAAAGAGCGAGGTCGAGACCCGCTTGGTACAGTTTAAAGAATTGACGCAGTTCAATATTGAATTAACATAAATGTTTGCCCTGGGATTTTCGGGGCTTTTTTATTTGGTTTGTTATGAGTGATCCCATTAAGCACGAATGCGGAATATCGTTGATCCGTTTGCTTAAACCCTTGGAGTACTACAAAGAAAAGTACGGTACCGCTTTTTACGGTGTAAATAAGATGTACCTAATGATGGAGAAACAGCATAACCGCGGACAGGATGGTGCCGGTTTTGCCAGTATAAAAATGGACATGCAGCCCGGTGAACGTTACATGAGCCGTGTACGGTCTGCCCAGCAGCAGCCCATTCAGGATATTTTTGCCCAGATCAACAACCGTATAAACACTGCTTTGGCCGAACATCCAGAGCACGAGAACGATGTGGCCTGGCAAAAAAAGAACATTCCCTACATCGGTGAGCTTTTGATGGGGCACGTTCGCTATGGCACCTTCGGAAAAAACAGTATTGAGAACGTACATCCGTTTTTAAGGCAAAACAATTGGATGCACCGGAACCTTATAGTAGCCGGTAACTTTAACATGACCAATGTTGACGAGCTTTTTGGCAACCTGGTGGAACTGGGGCAGCATCCCAAAGAAAAGGCCGATACCGTTACCGTAATGGAAAAAATCGGTCACTTTCTGGATGATGCCGTGGCCAAGCTTTACAAACAGATCAAAAAAGAAGGGTATACAAAAAGGGAAGCCTCTGCCTTGATCGCGGAACGCCTGAATGTAGCCAAGATTTTGAGAAAGGCCTCTAAAAACTGGGATGGCGGCTATGCCATGAGCGGCCTCATTGGCCATGGTGATGCCTTTGTGATGCGAGATCCTGCAGGGATAAGACCTGCTTATTACTACCAAGATGATGAAGTGGTGGTTGTAGCATCGGAGCGCCCCGTGATCCAAACGGTGTTCAATGTTAATTTTGATGATGTACATGAACTAGACCCTGGACGTGCCATAATCATTAAGAAAAATGGTTCCATGGCCCTAAAAAAAATATTGGAGCCCACGGAACGTAAGGCTTGTTCTTTTGAGCGCATTTATTTCTCCCGTGGTAGTGATAAAGAAATCTATCAGGAAAGAAAAAAATTGGGGAAACTCGTATTTCCTGAAATTTTGAAGTCCATCGACAATGATTTGGAAAACACTGTTTTCTCATATATTCCCAATACCGCGGAAACATCATTCTTTGGAATGGTGAAAGAGGCCCAAAATTACCTCAACAAGAAAAAAGAGGAACAAATTTTGGCTTTGGGCCCTAAAATGACAGCGGAGCAGGTCCATAAAATCTTGAATATTCGTCCACGTATTGAAAAGGTGGCCATTAAGGATGCGAAATTGAGAACCTTTATCACCCAAGATAGCAGTAGGGATGATTTGGTGACCCACGTTTATGATATTTCGTACGGTTCTGTAAAAAGCACGGACAACCTTGTTATTATAGATGACAGTATTGTACGTGGAACAACCTTAAAGCGCAGTATCCTTAAAATATTGGATAGACTGTCTCCCAAGAAAATAGTTGTGGTTTCCTCTGCTCCGCAGATTCGTTACCCCGATTGCTACGGGATAGATATGGCCAAATTGGAAGACTTTGTTGCCTTTAAAGCCGCCAAAGCTTTGCACGAAGACCATGGGACTACGCACTTGATCAAAGAGATCTATGAGAAATGCTTAACCCAGACCGACCCTTCCAACAAAGATGCAGTGAACTATGTAAAGGAGTTTTATGCTCCGTTTTCGGCTAAACAGATTTCGAAAAAAATCGGTGAAATTCTTTGCCCGGAAGGCATGAATGCAGAGGTAGAAATTATCTATCAAAGCATTGAAGGATTGCACAGTGCCTGTCCTAAAAATTTAGGGGATTGGTACTTTACGGGGAATTACCCAACACCGGGCGGGAACAGAATAGTCAACAAAGCATTCGTCAACTTTTTTGAAGGCAAAAACGAAAGGGCTTATTAATCAATAAGATAGAGAAATAGCACAATCTGTGCACTTTATCGATGAAACTAGCAGAACAGCGGGTTTTTATACAATCAGCTACCTGCAATCCTACTTTAGTAACTGCCATAGCATAAGTAGGTTAAGTTCATGGTAAGATTTGGGGCAAAAAAGGTGGAAGCTATTCCACCTTTTTTATTTTCTACACTTTTCCCTAAAACTTAAAAAGTACAGTTTTCTTGATATTTATCAATCTAACGTCCTTGTTGTACACTTTAACCAATTAAAGGGGGTTTCATCTAAAAGCTTATTGACAAAAACAATGCTTGGCTTACATTTGGAGGACCATAGCATAAGTAGGTTAAGTTCATGGTAAGATTTGGGGAAAGAAGGCGGAGCGTGCTCCGCCTTCTTTATATTTGACTACCAAGGTTTTATCCATTTTATCGATGAACTGCACGTTTTCTTTTTCTTCCAAAACGCAAAATATTTTTTAAAACCCTTTGTTATTTCTCACAATACCAGTATTTTAGTCTCGCCATAGCATAAGTAGGTTAAGTTTATGGTAAGATTTGGGACGAAAAGGGTGAGGGCTTCCTCGCCCTTTTCTATTTAAAAAAATTGAAACAAAAAAGCCGTGCACTGAGTGCACGGCTTTTTATATGATGAACAGCCCTAGTTATTATTTGCTAGCTGCATAGTTTTCGGAAACTTTATCCCAGTTGATCACACTAAAAAATTCTGATATATATTCTGGTCTCCTATTTTGATAATGCAAATAGTAAGCGTGCTCCCAAACATCCAATCCTAAAATTGGATATCCACCGCAACCTACTCCTGGCATAATGGGATTATCTTGGTTTGGAGTTGAGCAAATTTCAACCTTTCCTCCTTTGTGAACGCACAACCAGGCCCAACCCGATCCAAATCTAGAACCTGCAGCTGCACTGAATTTTTCTTTAAAAGCGTCGAAAGAACCAAAAGCATCATCGATTGCGGAAGCCAACTCACCAGATGGAGTTCCTCCACCGTTCGGTGACATAACTTCCCAAAAAAGGCTGTGGTTAAAAAATCCTCCACCGTTGTTTCTAACTGCAGTATTGGACATATCCAAATTAGATAGGATATCCACAATTTCTTTACCTGCCAAGTCAGTTCCTTCGATTGCGGCATTCAACTTAGTAGTATAGCCATTGTGGTGCTTGGTATGGTGAATTTCCATAGTCCTTGCATCTATATGAGGTTCCAATGCATCGTATGCATACGGTAATTTAGGTAATTCAAAAGCCATAATATTATTTTTTTAGGTTATTAATCAATTTACGTAAAAATACGAGTTTTAACATTTATATTCCGCTAAAACCATGTTAACATCAGGTAAGGAATCCTTATTTTGCAGGAAAAAGGTTTTTGGAGGGCTCCAATTTTAAAATATACAGTGCATCTGCAGGTTCGGGCAAGACCTATGCCCTTGCCAAAACCTATCTTACCTTATTGCTTTCCCGTGATTCTACGATAAAATTCCGTCAGATTTTGGCCATTACGTTCACCAATAAGGCAGTGGACGAAATGAAGACCCGAATATTGGAAAACCTGTTCGCCTTTGGTCAGGATCAAGTTCCCGAAAAGCAGAAAAGTCTGTTTCAATCCCTTTGCGATGAACTCTCCCTTACCGAAGAGCAATTGCGACAACGGTCACAACTTATTCTAAAGCGAATTCTGCACAACTATTCCTTTTTTGAGATTTCGACCATTGATAAGTTCAACCACAAAATCATTAAAACCTTTGCCCGAGATCTTCACCTATCCCAAAATTTTGAGGTGGAGCTCAATCTCGACCTATTATTGGAAGAAGCCGTGGGAAGATTACTGGAGCGAGCTGGCAACGAGGAAAAGCTCACCGAAGTACTGATTGCCTTTTCGCTCGAAAAAATTGATGATGACAAAAGTTGGAACATTACTTATGATCTTACGGAAATAGGAAAACTCCTGTTCCAAGAAAATCATGCAGAGCACATAAACCCATTGCGAGCAAAATCTATCGGAGATTTTCAGGACATCCAAAAACGGATAGCATCAGAAAGCAAGGCCATTGAGGAAAAAGTTGTACAAATAGCTCAAAATGTGCTTCGGGAAATACAGCAACAAGGGTTTGAGTTTGCCGATTTTCCGAGAAAAACCTTGCCCAATCATTTTAAAAAAATGGTTGATGGGGAGTTCAGCCCGAAAAACCTATATACAAGTAAAACCCTGGAACCCAACCTGGTCGAAGGAAAATTGCTCAAAGCAAGCGACAAAAGAGATGTCTCCCAACTGGCCGTGACCATTTTGGAAAACTATCTATCCATAAAACGACTTGTTTATCGACATAGCTACCTCCAAAATATTTACGGCAACATTGTGCCAATGACGGTCTTGAACGAAATCGCCAAGGAGATCAAGAACATTGAATTGGACAGGGACATTATTCCCATTTCTTCCTTGAATGCGATTCTCTCCAAGGAAATCAAAAATCAACCAGTACCGTTCATTTATGAACGGATGGGCGAAAAATACCGTCACTATTTTATTGATGAGTTCCAGGACACCTCCAAAATGCAATGGCAGAACCTGGTGCCTCTTATTGGAAACGCCCTGGAAAGCGAGGACGAAAAGCATGAGCGTGGTTCCCTTTTTTTGGTAGGTGATGTAAAGCAGGCCATTTATCGCTGGCGAGGTGGACGTGCCGAACAGTTCTTGGACTTGATCAATGGAAAATCGCACCCATTTGTGGTAGAACCGAGCACGTATTCATTGGACACCAACTGGAGGAGCTGTGATGAAATCGTGAACTTCAACAATAGTTTTTTCACGGAAATGGCCCCTGTGCTAGGCAATGAGGATTATCGCAACCTTTTTTTAAAAGATTCCCATCAAAAAACAAACAACAAGCCTGGGGGTTATATTCAAATGTCCTTTTTGGATGCGGATGCAGAAGATAAGGATGACGTCTACTGCGATGAAACCTTGAAAGCAGTTCAGCATATTGTTTCGGAAAACTATGCTTATTCAGATATCTGTGTATTGGTACGGGACAATAAAAAAGGAATGCTGCTGGCGGATTATTTGGCACAGCAGAACATTCCCATCATTTCTTCGGATGCTCTTTTATTGGCAAAGAACGAGAAAGTCATCTTTTTGGTGTCCATCCTCCGGATTTTTGAAAATGTAAAAGACAGGGAAGCAGCATACCATATATTAATGTATCTGTCCCCCGATGAAAATGGCAAGCACAGCTTCATCAACAAACATTTGGATGACATTGAAACTTTCTTGGCCTCGGAATACAACTTCAATATAAATGAACTGAAAGGATCGCCTGTATTGACCATCTTGGAAACCGCCATTGTGCAATTTGAGCTTTATCATGGCTCCGTGGCACACATCTCATTTTTGATGGACGAAGTACTTGATCTCGAAAAAAGGGAAGGACCCAGCGTATATGCCTTTCTTACGTATTGGGAGGTAAAAAAGGAATCCCTTTCCATTGCCGCTCCCGATGGGGTGGATGCCGTAAAAATCATGACCATTCACAAAGCCAAGGGCCTTGAGTTTCCTTTTGTGATTTTCCCTTTTGCCAATGCCGTTCTGGATGACAAACGGAAGAAAAAGAAAGCTTGGGTTCCGGCCACCACCAATGATGAGGCTTTGGGGTTGGATGAGTTTCTGATCAACAACAATAAGGATATGTTGGAATACAACGAAGTGGCCCAACAAAAATATAAAGCCGAAGAGCAAAAAACCTTGTTGGATTCCATGAACGTGCTCTATGTGGCGCTGACCCGCCCCATAAAAGGACTCTTTATAATTACCGAAAAACCCAAGAAAGATATTGCTTCGGTTGAGGCAGCCGCATCCTATTCGGACCTTTTCCAATGGTACGTGCAGCAAAAGAAGGTTTCCGAAAACGAAAGTGGGACTTACACCGTTGGAACTTTTCCATCCAACACGGTATCCCCTTATTCGGAATCATCCCAGAACTACATCCGCTATGTTGCCCGACCCAAAGATGATGAAGGATTTAAGATTTCCACTAAATCCGGCCGCTTGTGGGACGATGAACGGATAGAAGCCATTAAAATGGGAAATGTAATCCACTTTGCTTTGAGCCAAATTGAAACCATAAACGACGTTAATGCCGTTTTGGAACGTTTGGAAATTGAGGGGCATTTTCCACAAGAAGCGGCTAGCGACATCAAACAAAAAATATTGGCCGTTGTGAACCATCCAAAATTGAAGGATTTGTTCTTGGAAGACCTTCAAGTATTGAATGAAAGGGAAATCTTGACCACGGATGGGCATTCCCTTCGTCCCGATAGAATTGTTATCTCGGGGAACGAAGCCACCATCATTGATTACAAAACAGGAAAACCATCGCCCAAGCACAAGGAACAGATTACCAACTATGCCGATATTTTAAGAGATATGGATTTTCAAATCAAACAATCGGTTATTGTTTATATTGACCAGAAAATAGACCCTATTTTTGTATAAAGTTATTTAAAGATATGTACGGAAAAATAAAAGAACATTTGGCCCAAGAACTGGAAGCGATCAAAGAAGCTGGTCTCTTTAAAAAAGAACGAATTATCACCTCCCCACAAGGAGCGGTCATAAAAATCTCCACGGGAGAGGAAGTGATCAATTTTTGTGCCAACAACTATCTGGGATTGTCTTCCCATCCAGATGTGATCCAAGCCGCCAAAGACACTATGGACACGCATGGTTTTGGAATGTCTTCAGTACGCTTTATTTGTGGAACCCAGGACATTCATAAAGAGTTGGAACAGAAAATCGCCGACTTTTATGGAACAGAGGATACCATATTATATGCAGCCGCTTTTGATGCCAACGGAGGAGTATTCGAACCTTTGCTCACCGCAGAAGATGCCATTATCTCCGATTCCTTGAACCATGCCTCTATTATCGACGGCGTTCGTTTGTGCAAGGCAAAGCGCTACAGATATGCCAACAACGATATGGCCGATCTTGAGGAAAAACTAAAACAAAGTAATGCCGATGGCGCACGATTCAAAATAATCGTGACCGATGGTGTGTTCTCCATGGACGGATTGTTGGCTCCTTTGGACAACATATGTGACCTAGCGGATAAATATGATGCCATGGTCATGATCGACGAATGCCACGCCGCCGGTTTTATTGGCGAAACAGGTCGCGGAACATTGGAAGAAAAAGGTGTTATGGACCGAATTGATATTATCACCGGCACATTGGGTAAGGCACTGGGCGGTGCCATGGGCGGTTATACTACAGGTAAAAAGGAAATTATCGAGATGTTGCGCCAACGCTCCAGACCTTATTTGTTCTCCAATTCGTTGGCACCTGCCATCGTTGGAGCATCCATCAAGGTTTTTGACATGCTTGATACGGACACGACTTTAAGGGATAAGTTGGAAAGCAACACGGAATACTTCAAAAAAGGAATGAAAGAAGCTGGCTTTGACATTATTGACGGCGATTCCGCCATAGTGCCAGTAATGCTCTACGATGCGAAGCTTTCACAAAGCATGGCGGATATGCTTTTGGAGGAAGGGATTTATGTGATCGGATTCTTCTATCCGGTAGTTCCAAAGGACAAAGCAAGAATCAGGGTACAGCTTTCAGCAGCCCACGAAAAAGAACATTTAGACCGAGCAATAAAAGCCTTCATTAAAGTAGGAAGATCGTTAAATGTCATC
This sequence comes from [Muricauda] lutisoli (nom. illeg.), assembly GCF_017313105.1. Classification (GTDB taxonomy): domain Bacteria; phylum Bacteroidota; class Bacteroidia; order Flavobacteriales; family Flavobacteriaceae; genus Flagellimonas; species Flagellimonas lutisoli. The sequence goes on from NZ_JAFLND010000002.1 coordinate 506,863, forward strand.
TAAATTCGATGAAATGCAGTAATTCTTCTGGCAAATGAGTCAAAAAAAAAGAAATTTAGATTTTGTTAATAAGTCTTAACAACTTACATTTGCTGCTGATAAACACTTAAACTTAAAATTTTGAGCATGAAACATCTTAGCAAATTATTGGTTGTTGCTCTTGTATTTGTAGGGTTCAACAGCATACAAGCGCAAGACGAAAATAATCCCTGGCAAGTTAGCATTGGGGTGAATGCGATAGACACTTATCCTACTAACGATAGTAACAACCCTCTTTCAAGTACTACATTGTTCGATGAGTACTTTAACGTATCAGATCACTGGAACATTTTGCCTTCTGTATCCTATGTTGGCGTTTCCAAGTACATCGGAGATGGTTTTTCTGTTGGAGCGAGAGGTTCCTTGAACAGAATCGAAAAAATAGGAGATGCATCTGTTGATGATTTGTCTCACTACGCCATTGATGGTACAATTAAGTACAACTTCCTTAAAAACACTACAATCGATCCTTTCGTAGAAGTAGGTGGTGGTTATACTTGGGTAGATGAAATTGGTGCCGGTACCGTAAATGGTGGTGTTGGTGTTAACGTTTGGTTTTCTGACAACCTAGGTTTCACACTTCAAACACAATACAAGCACGCTTTCGAAGATTACTTGGTTAAGCATTTCCAACACATGGCTGGTATCAGCATTAAGTTTGGTGGTACTGACACTGATGGTGACGGTATCTACGACAAAGACGATGCTTGTCCAGAAGTTGCTGGTCTAGAGGCATTCAACGGATGTCCTGATTCTGACGGTGACGGTATCGAAGATGCTAAAGATGCTTGTCCTAACGAAGCTGGTTCTAAAGAAATGAACGGTTGTCCTGATGCTGACGGTGACGGTGTTGCCGATAAAGATGACGCTTGTCCAAGCACTCCAGGTCTTCCTGCTCTAGCTGGTTGTCCTGATGCTGACGGTGACGGTGTTGCTGATAAAGATGATGAGTGTCCTAACGAAGCTGGTCCTGCTGAAAACGACGGATGCCCTTGGCCTGATGGTGATGGCGACGGAGTTCTTGACAAAGACGATCAGTGTCCAGAAATCGCTGGTACTGTTGCTAACAACGGTTGTCCAGAAGTAACTGAAGAAGTTCAAAAACAATTGAACGACTACGCTAGAACTATCTTGTTCGATACTGGTAAGTCTTCTATCAAAGCAGAATCTACTTCTGTAATGGTTGACATCATCCAAATCTTGAACGAGTATCCTAACGCTAAGTTTACTGTTGAAGGTCACACTGACAGCGTAGGTAGCGAAAGCTTGAACCAGAGACTTTCTGAAGAAAGAGCTAACTCTGTTAGAGATTTCTTGATCGACAAAGGAATCGATGCTGATAGACTTTCCGCTATCGGTTACGGCGAGGCTAAGCCAATCGCCACTAACAACACAAGAGCTGGTAGAGCACAAAACAGACGAGTTGAAATCAACTTGATCAAATAATAAAAGAAACAAAGTTTTCTTTAAAAAGGCTCCGCAAATGCGGGGCCTTTTTTATTTTTAATCCATGCATGATACTTTCCTTGAATATGTACTGGATGACCTCCTTAAAAAGAAGCTGGATATTACCCAATGCACCTTTGTACTTCCCAGTAAACGGTCGGGAACCTTTTTAAAAAAACATATCGCCAATAGGCTCGAGAAAAACATATTTAGTCCAGAAGTTGTATCCATTCAGGAATTCATCGGAAAATTATCAGATTTAAATCAGGCCTCCAATATTGATTTGTTGCTCCTTCTCTTTAAGGTTTACAAACAATCCGAGATAAAGGAATCAGATGATTTTGCTTCCTTTATCACTTGGGGACAAACTTTGTTGCAAGACTTCAATGAAATTGATGGCTATCTGATACCGGCCACCGATATTTTGAATTATTTATCCGCTATCAAGGAAATCAACCATTGGTCCACTAGCAAGGAAAAATCAGAGCTAGTAGAGAACTATCTACAACTTTGGAAAAATCTAGAAACCATATACAATGATTTTTATAATGCCCTTCTCGAACAAAAAAGAGGCTATCAAGGATTGATTCAACGCGAAGCGGTCAAGGCTATTCAAAGTGGTAATTACAAAGAAACAAATGTCAACCCAATTGTTTTTGTGGGTTTTAACGCCCTGAACGCTGCGGAATCCACTATTATTCAATATTATCTGGAACAGGGAAACTCCCACATCTATTGGGACATCGATTCCTATTTTTTAAACGATCCATTGCACGATGCGGGTTTATTTATAAGGGATTACCAATACAATTGGCCTTATTACAAACACGGGCACAACATAGAGCCACAGGACAATTTTCTTCAAAATAAGAATATCACAATCACTGGGGTCCCTAAAAGTATCTCACAGACCAAATATGTGGGTCAACTGTTGCAAGAAATAGGGGAGAAAGAAGAAATCGATCTTAGCAAAACCGCTTTGGTCCTGGCCGATGAAACCTTCCTGAACCCTATGCTCAATGGAATTCCAAGCAGCATACCTGAAGTTAACATCACTATGGGAATGCCGTTGAACAAAACGGTGCTGTATTCCTTTTTTATGAACTTTTTGGAACTGCACCTCAACGTTTCTGAGCGAGGCTGGTTTTTTAAACGGGTATTGGAATTTATCTCGAACCCCTACACACTAACCCTGTCCAACGAAGCTCAAGAAAGTTTTGCACAACGCATGTCCAAGGATATTAAAGAAGCCAACCTGCTTTACATCAATTCAGAAACGCTCGAAAAATATCCAAAGGCACAAGCATTGTTGTCGATTATTTTTCCAGAAGGAACCATCAGCCCAATGGATTGGATAAACAACTGTCTGTTGCTCATAGAACGATTGAAAACTATCTATCAAGAAGAAAAAAATACCCTGGAACTGGAATATCTCTATCGATTCTATGCGCTCTTCAACCAGTTGGGCCAATATTTGGACAAGGTCGATTTTATGGGCGAGCTTAAATCCATCAAAAATCTATTCAAACAATTGGCCCATATGGAAACATTGGATTTTATTGGCCAGCCGTTGACGGGCTTTCAAATTATGGGAATGTTGGAGAGTAGAAACCTGGATTTTGAAACGGTGATCATTACTTCCGTGAACGAGGGTATTCTCCCTTCCGGGAAATCCAACAATTCCTTTATTCCGTTTGATGTGAAACGCGATTATGGCCTGCCCACTTACAAAGAAAAGGATGCCATCTATGTGTATCACTTTTATAGACTGATCCAACGTTCGAAGAACATTTACATTACCTACAACACCGAACCCGATGTGCTGGAAGGTGGGGAAAAGAGCCGATTGATCACACAGTTGCTGACGGATAAAAATCTAAAAAACAACATTACCCATACCATAGCCACACCCAAGATTTCCATTGATCCCAAACCACTTATCCAAATTGAAAAGGACGGGCAGTTTATGGAAGATTTAAAAGCATTTGCGCAAAAAGGTTTTTCACCGACCTCATTGACCAATTACATTAAAAACCCGATTGATTTCTACACCAGGAATATGCTCAAGATCAACGATTTGGAGGAAGTGGAGGAAAATATTGCGGCCAATACCTTCGGGACCATTATTCACGATAGTTTGGAGCAATTGTACAGCCCCTTCATTGACCATGTGTTGACGGAAGAAAACATCAAATCCCTAAAAAAACAAGTCCCCGAAGTGGTGCAACATCATTTTACCGAGAAACTTTCCGGGGTGGATGTTTCCAAGGGAAAATTCTTGTTGGTGTACAATGTTATCCTGAAATACCTTACTAACTTTTTGGACGATGAGCTCCAACAGCTGAAGCACCACGAAATCAAAATATTGGCGCTCGAGGAACGCTACGAAGAATTTATTACAGTGCCCGGGATTGACTTTCCCATCAAACTAAAGGGCACTTTGGACCGCGTGGACGAATTTGACGGCACCGTACGCATTATTGACTATAAAACGGGCAAGGTAGAGGCCAAAAACGTAAAAATAACGGATTGGGAAGCCCTCATCACGGAATATGACAAGAGCAAAGCCTTCCAATTGCTCTGTTACGCCTACCTCTATTCCAAAAAATATGGTACAAGCGACGTACAGGCTGGAATCATCTCATTTAAACATTTGGGCAAAGGATTGTTTCCCTTTTCAGAGGACAAGGATACCCGAATACATACGGATACCCTTGCAACCTTTGAAAATTATCTGTTCCAACTCATTGGGGAAATCTGTAATGCTTCGGTTCCCCTAACTGAAAAAATAGATTGATTATTTCAAATCCGGACGTGTGGGACGCACCTCTATCTTACTTGGCAAGGTACGTGGGTGCATCGTGAGCAGATCAATGACCAATTTACCAATATCCTCCGGCTGGATTTTCCATGCATCCTTATCGGATGGTTCGTTGTTGTTGAAATGACTTGCAACCGAACCGGGCATAATGGTGGTTACCTTAATGTTGTACTGTCTCAAATCCAGCATAGCGGCCTGTGTAAAACCTACCACACCGAACTTGGTAGCGTTGTAACCCGCTGCGGTCGGGAAAAAGTTGGTTCCCGCCAAGCTGGCCAAGGTCATGTAGTACCCTTCGGATTTTTTCAAGGCATCCACGGAGGCTTTTAGCGTATGGTATACCCCGTTCAAGTTGGTATCGATCATTTGGTGCCATTTCTCGTCTTCCAGTTCATCGATTGGGGCAAAATGTCCTACGCCCGCATTGGCCATTACCACATCCAAGTGTCCCCATTTATCGAGAATGGCTGCTACGGCCTTTTTCTCGTCTTCCAATTTGGACACGTCGGACACCAATCCCAATACATTGTCCGGATTGTCCAAGCCTTTTACGGCGGCATCGGCACTTTCTTGACTACGTCCACTAACGGCCACCTTCATGCCCTGTGCCAACAAGCTTTCGGCAATTCCGTATCCTATGCCCTTTGTTCCTCCTGTGATGTATGCTACTTTTCCTTCTAATTTCATGTTGATTTTGTTTTGAAGTAAAGTTCAAAAAAGCAGTGGCCAAATACAAAAAATCCATCCTAAAGGATGGTTAATGTTTAAGGGTTGAGCAAACTATAATTGCCTTTCTTGAAAAATGGTACATTTATGATAAATGAAGCTAGAAAAAGAGAGGGCTCCTTAAGTCCAGCAGTGATCTAAAATTGAAATTGAGGAATATCTTATAACAAATAACATGGGCGTCAGCGATAAGCAAAACCAAAGAACCCGAACATGTATTGGAGTTATGATTCTATTGACGATTGCCGCAATCCATGCATTTAGGCTTGGAAGTTATTTGTCGGGGAACGCATATAAGTATTATTACAGTTTTGCCTCGGACATCATGATACCTTTCGCAGCTTATTTTTCGCTGTGGATGAACGAAATTCAATTCCGGTTTCTTAGAAAATGGTATATAAAGGTAATTATCTGTTTTTCTGTGATGACCTTTAGTGAAACCATGCAATATTTTGGAATTTACTTTTTTGGCTCCACGTTTGATTGGATTGATATTCTTATGTATGCATTGGGCTCGTTAACTGCTGCTTTATTTGACAAACAGATTTTGGAGAGATTAATCCCCTTTTTAAAATATGATACTTTAGATAACTAAATTTAGCCTTCAGATGTTTTAACCCGCTTTGATATTCTTGTATCCTAGGCCAACAAAAAATCAAACAATACATCAACACCACCGAAACCCATATCGTCCCGAACATTGCTGCTCCCCAGCGGTTACAGGAATATGGCGTGGGTATTTTTGAGGCCATACCTACCAAATCGGCACTTAAAAAGGCCATTAAAAAAAAGTACGTTTCCGTTGATGGGGTTAGTGCCAGCACGGCAACCTTGATTAGCGGTGGAGAACACATCACGCTCCGTATTCCAACAGAAACAAAGCCAAAAAAGCAGCTCTATTTTCCGTTAAAAGTCTTGTTTGAGGACGAACATCTCGCGGCCGTGCACAAACCTGCCGGCATCGAAGTAAGTGGCAACAAGTTCAAGACCTTGGCCAATGCCCTGCCACAAAACCTTCGGCCCAGTCAGCTTTCGGACACCACTACTCCGCAACCTGTTCACCGATTGGATTATGCCACAACGGGCATTGTGTTGGTCGGCAAAACCAACAGCAGCATCCGCGCTTTGAACAAAATGTTCGAGGATAAGTTTATTTCCAAAACCTACTACGCGGTTACTATTGGCAATATGAAGCAAAGCGGAACCATCACTGCCGAAATAGACGGGAAACCATCCCATTCGGAATATAAAGTACTCGAATCCGTACCCTCGGAGCGTTTCGGGACACTGAATTTGGTGGAATTACACCCAAAAACAGGCAGAAGACACCAATTGCGAAAGCATCTGCACGGTTTGGGAAATCCCATTCTCGGAGATAAGGATTATGCCTTGGAGGGCTTACTTTTAAAAGGCAAAGGACTGTATTTACATGCCTATGCACTGGAATTTGAGCATCCTTTTACCAACGAGCACATCCATATAACGGATGAATTGCCAAGGAAGTTCAAGAAGATATTCCCAACATGGTAGCACATCCCCCCTCAGCAAATTATTTCTTACTTTGCATGGGTGAACAAATCTTTAGACCATCTTCCCCAATCCAAACAAAAGGAACTGAGCCTCCTGACCACCCTACTATCCTCCTTCAAGGAAGTGGAAATGGTACTGCTCTTTGGCAGCTACGCACGGGGCAATTGGGTGGAGGACACCTATGTGGAAAAGGGCATTACCTACGAGTACCGGAGCGACTACGATATCTTGGTAGTGCTCACCCATGAGGACCTGAAACAAAAGTTTCGGATAGAGGACAAGGTAAAGGCGGAACTGATCACCACTGGAAAGGTAAACACGCCCGTAAACATCATATTCCACGGCATAAAACACCTGAACCAAGCCCTGCGCCTTGGCAATTACTTTTTTAAGGACATTAAAAAAGAAGGTGTTGTGCTGTACAACTCGGAAAAGTTTGAGCTGGCCCCGCCCAAAGTGTTGACCCCGCAAGAGAGCCAACAAAAGGCACAGGAACACTTTGACCAGTGGTTCAAAAGTGCTAATAGTTTCTTGATTGATTTTCAACATGGTGTTGACAGGAAAGATTATCATAAAGCCGCTTTTGAACTCCATCAAGCTGTGGAGCGCTACTACACCACCATATTATTGGTGTTCACGGACTACCGCCCCAAAGACCATAACCTGGAGACCCTGGGCATAAAAGTGGACATGTGCGACCAAAGGTTTGCTGTTTTTCCAAAAGAGAACGAAGAAGAACAAAGGCTGTTTGAGCTGTTGAAGCGCGCCTATATAGATGCCCGCTATAAAATGGAGGAATACCACGTTACCCAAGCCGATCTGGAGTATTTATCGGCCAAAGTTGCGGAGCTACAACAATTGACCAAGGACATCTGTCTTCAAAAAATCAAGGAGATTGGGGAGGGGTGAAAGTACAGCGAAAAAAATTACCATACTTGGGCCTAGCCTACCCTTGTGATGGTATATGCCGAGGAAAGTTGATTAAATAAACAGGTTGGCACACAATTGAAAAATGGGATTTTACCTAATCATATTATTGGTTCTTATTGGACTACTTATCGGGCTCATAGTTTGGATAGTTCGACTATTTCGACTTTACAAAAAAGGAAAGAAGAAATCCTTTGCGATTCAAGTTTTCATTTTGAGCACCATTCTGATTCTTCTGACTTGGGAACTTCAGATATTTCCACTTTCAAAAACTTCCACATACAAGACAGAACAAGTGAATTGACTGGGAAGAAATTTTGGAGTTGGAAAGAGTTTGATTACGAAGAAATTAGTGTCCGTGGAGAAGGCTATACCTTGGACATTTATAAGTTCAGTGAAGAAACTGCCGAATATTTTAAAAATCCTGATAAGGAGTTTTTCGACAGCCTTCCTACAAAAGAATTCGCTGATATTAGATGGACAAAAACCCCAGTTAAAGAGATTGAATATGAGATTTTAGAATTCGTAACGCCGTCTTATGGTGGTTGGAAAGGTGAAATTGTAGATAGGCAAGATTTTATAAGAGATATAGCAAATCAGCCAGGAGCATATTATTCATTTGATATCGGTGGAAGTACAAACTTCTATTTAATTGCACCTGACAAAAGATTGGTGATTTTGATAAACCATAATATGTGACGGAAAAATAAATAATGTGCCTAACAATGCCTATAATTCATTGTTACCTCCTAGCTTAAACTAAATTCCCTCCCTTTGTGAAAACAAACCAACAGGGATGCCTTCGGAGCGCTCTAGCCTTTATCTTCAGAAATGAGAAATTCAATGTACTTTCTACTTTTTTTTCTTTTGATCTCCCTTTCCCTCTCCATAGCTTTACCCCTGGTAGAAAAACTCTCGGTATATTTTACTTCCCAATCCATAGCGATTTTTGTGTATTTGGACCTGTCACCATTGTGTCGGCTTATTCTATCTTCCAAATTCTGACAATGTCCAACATAAAATTTATCGATGGATTGGCTATATAATATGTAAACAAAATATTCCATAAAAAAAGCACCCCGTTTATGAGGTGCTTTTAAGAGTTTAGTGGAGCATGTCGGATTAACACGTTGTTCCGTGTACTCCAGTTCTGCAAATGCAAGGTCCATGACTTAGGTCATGGGCATTTAAAAACACAAAAGCCGCTCAAATGCATTTGGCGGCTTTTATTCGTTTTAAACGCAACACCTTGCGCTTGATCGTGGAGAATACCGGATTCGAACCGGTGGCCTCTTGCCTGCCAGGCAAGCGCTCTAGCCAACTGAGCTAATCCCCCAAAGTGAGCGCAAAATAACTACTTTTTTCCGAAAGTATCAAAAATTGCGCCGCTTCCTTAATCTTTTTTAACGCTGAGGACCAGTACGGGTATCTTTACAAAGAATTCCGACTTTGGAATCGTGTTCTTTTCCCATAGTTTTTTAAAGAACCCTCGCTTTCTTCGGAATACGCACAACATATCCGGGTGCTCTTTTTGGAAATATTCCGTTACGCCCAAATACGTGGTTCCGTTTTCGGTAATGGACAAATGTGAGCTTAAATCCATTAAAGCCGTGTTCACCTTAAGATCGTCCTCCGTATATCCGGGTCTCTTTACCAATAACAGGCTTACCTCTGACCTAAATTTGTTTTTGATCATAACCAATGGGGTCAGAATACTGCTTCGCTTTAATATTCCAGACCCAAACGCGGTCAATATCTTTTTTACAGGTGTAAAGGTTGTTCCTTTGGGAACGATCAATGTAGGTATCTCGGTTTGTTTTATGATCCTGCCCGAAGTGTTGCCCAAGTAAAGTTCTTCTTGAATATCGTTACTTCTGGGCGCAATAATGATCAGGTCTATTCCAAGTTCCTTGTTGATGCTCTTTAAACCATCGATAATATCACCATTGTACGTGGCCATTTTTATCTGCACCCCTTTGGTGTCCACTTGGTCTATCACTTCTTTTAAGTGTTCCTTGCTGCTCTTGGCCACCTTTTCTTCAACATTGGCCAAGCTTCCTACTGCCGTAGTTACATTAAACACATCCATTACATAGACCTGCGCTCCAAAATTTGAGGCAAAGTCAACAGCGTATTGCAATGTTTGGGAAGAATCTGGAGAAGTTCCAATGGGTACAAGTATATTGTTCATGGTTTGGTGATTACGATTAAACCTTAAATTTACAATTTAATTGAAACGAATCAATGATAAGACGTGCAAAGATATCTGAAATACCCGATATCTTGACCATAACCCAGGCTTGTGCCAAAAAAATGCAGGAGAACGGTATTTTTCAATGGAACGAGCACTATCCATCCAAAGAAGCGTTCATCAAAGACATTGAACGGGATGAACTTTTTGTGATAGCCAAAAACGACGGTATTCAGGGTACCATCGTCATTTCCACTCTAATGGATGAAGAATACAAGCCCATACAATGGCTGACCCAAAACGGGAACAGCACCTATATCCACCGCCTTTCGGTCCACCCAGACCTTCAAGGCAAGGGACTGGCCCAACGAATGATGGATTTTGCTGAAAATTTTTCCAAAGAAAAAGGTTTTATCTCTGTGCGCTTGGACACTTTTTCGCAGAACAAAAGAAACCAACGTTTTTATGAACAAAGAGGATATCAAAAACTCGGCGATATCTTCTTTCCCAAACAAAGCGAGCATCCTTTTCATTGTTATGAATTAGTGCTGTAACTTGCGCCCGATTTGAGCACACAGGTAAATTTTAGGAGCATTAACCAATTGGCAATTCCCGCAACCATTTCGGGCATTGCAGAACCCATCCTTTCCATTACGGATACGGCCATAGTGGGCAACATACCGGTAGATGGTCTGGAATCGCTTGCGGCAGCCGGAATCGTGGGTTCCTTTTTGTCCATGCTTATTTGGGTACTGGGCCAGACCCGTAGCTCCATTTCCGCCATCATATCCCAATATTTGGGTGCAGGACGACTGGACGAGGTTAAAAATATGCCCGCGCAGGCCATTTTCCTCAACATTCTTTTGAGCATTGTGGTACTGCTCACCACCATTTTCGTGATCGAGGAGATTTTTACGCTCTTCAATGCATCGGGAAAAATCTTGGAATACTGCGTTTCCTATTATTCCATTCGGGTTTGGGGGTTCCCACTCACCCTTTTCACCTTTGCCGTGTTCGGTATATTCCGCGGGTTGCAGAACACCTTTTACCCCATGGTCATCGCTATGCTGGGTGCGGGTCTCAACATCCTGTTGGACTTTGTCTTGGTATATGGAATAGAAGGGGTTGTCCCCGCACTGTATTTGGAAGGTGCTGCATGGGCCAGTTTGATTGCCCAGGCCATAATGGCCATATTGGCGCTTATTTTATTGGTGAAGAAGACGGACATCAGCATGAAACTGACCTTTCCGCTGAACAAAGAGATCAAGCGACTTATTTTTATGAGTCTTAACCTTTTTGTGAGGACCCTGGCACTCAATGCCGCCTTAATGCTGGCCGTGCGTGAAGCCACCACATTGGGCGACCGCTTTATAGGGGCCCACACCATTGCCGTTAACCTTTGGTTGTTCGCCGCGTTTTTCATTGATGGCTACGCCGCAGCGGGCAATAGTATGGGAGGCAAACTGTTGGGTGCCGAGGATTACGATGGGCTATGGAAACTCGCCAAGACCATATTTAAATACGGTATGGTTGTAAGTCTTGCCCTCATGTGCATCGGTTTTATTTTGTATCGCCCCATTGGTCACCTTTTTTCGAATGAGGAAATCGTGCTCAACACCTTCTACAGTATTTTTTACATCGTGATCTTAGGATTGCCGATGAACACTTTGGCCTTTATTTTTGATGGGATTTTCAAAGGTATGGGCGAAATGAAATATCTGCGTAATGTGCTCCTGGCAGCTACCTTTTTAGGGTTTATTCCTTGTCTTTACCTAGGCATGTACCTAGGTCTTGGTTTTTATGCCATTTGGATCGCCTTTGTGGTCTGGATGATGATTCGCGGATTCTCCCTGGTCTGGAAATTTAGAAGAAAGTTCAGACCCTTGGTGCAAAACCCTTAATTTAGTGCCCACAGACATCTGATAATCAATTTTAATGACAACAGATAGAACCAACGGAAGTTTATATACCCATATAGAAAATAGGATTGCCACGGTCGAATTTGGCCATCCGGCCAGTAACTCCTTTGTGTCCGAATTATTGGCCAGACTCGCCAAGGAATTTGACAAGCTCGGGAAAAACGATGAAGTTTCGGTTATTGTATTAAAATCCGAAGGGGAAAGAGCTTTTTGTGCAGGTGCCTCTTTTGATGAATTGGTGGCCGTTTCCAATTTGGAAGAAGGCAAGCAGTTTTTTAGCGGCTTCGCCAATGTGATCAATGCCATGCGCAAGTGTCCCAAGCCGATCATAGGTCGGGTTCAAGGGAAAACCGTTGGTGGCGGGGTCGGATTGGCCTCGGCCTGCGATTATGTGCATGCCACCGAAGCAGCAGCCATCAAACTATCCGAGATTTCCATAGGAATAGGTCCATTTGTCATCGCTCCCGCTGTGGAACGTAAAATGGGAAAAGCCGCTTTGGCAGAACTTACTTTGTATCCCACGGAGTGGAAAAACGCCTATTGGGCCAAAGAACAAGGCCTCTACGCCAAGGTATACGACTCCATTTCCGAAATGGACAAAGAGCTGGACATTCACCTGCAAAAACTGGCAACCTATAACCCCGAAGCTCTCGCTGAAATGAAAAAAGTATTGTGGGAAGGAACCGAGCACTGGGACGACCTATTGTTGGAGCGTGCCGAAGCATCAGGAAGATTGGCACTCTCCCCAAACACTAAAAAAGCATTGGAAAAATTTAAAAAGTAAAAGAAATTATGACTGATTTATTGTTCCCCATATTGGCCCTATTCGTGATCGTTGTGTATGTGGTCAACAGAATACGAAGCAACCGACGTTACAAAAAATAATATATAAAATATATATTTTATATATTTGTTGGTATAGAATTTGAGAGACCAAGTTTTATGGGACATGTTAAAAAACTGATTGAAGTCGATAAGTCACTGGTAGTAAAACTCAAAGTGCTTTCCGCTTTTGAAAACTTGAGCGTTAAGGCCTTGATGGAAAAGGCTGTGGTTGAATATGTGAAAAACAAAGAACTGGAACGTTTCGAAAAGCTATCAGAAGAAGAGAAGGAAGACCTTGGGCTTCTACTTTTGATGCAACAGACAGACAAAGAAGACTTTGTCAGTGAGGAAGATGTCTTTAAAGTTCTTGATGAATGAAAATCAAATATCATAAATCACTTGAAAAAGATTTAAGAAAGATTAATGATAAAAAGATAAAGCAAAAGTTGAAGCTTATCATTCTCGAAATGAAAGAGGCCAAGGTTTTGGACGAGCTTAAATCCATTAAGAAACTAGCAGGACACCCGAATGCCTTCAGAATGCGAATAGGTTCATACCGACTTGGTTTTTATTACGAAAACAATACCCTAATATTGTCTCGTTTTGTAAAACGAAATGACATCTATAAACTTTTTCCGTAGACCCATTGGACAACATCTCACTTCCTAAAGGCAAAAAAGTCTATTTCGCGAGCGATAACCACCTCGGGGCACCCACCCGAAAGGACAGTTTGCCCCGTGAGAAAAAATTTGTGGCCTGGCTCGACTCCATTAAGGATGATGCCGCGGCCATTTTTTTAATGGGCGACCTTTTTGACTTTTGGTTCGAGTACAAAACCGTAGTTCCCAAAGGCTTTACACGTACCTTGGGAAAACTCGCCGAACTATCTGATATGGGCATTCCCATTTCCTATTTTGTGGGCAATCACGATCTTTGGATGAACGGGTATTTTGAAGAAGAGCTCAACATTCCCGTATACCACAAACCGCAGCAGTTCCTTATCAACGACACCTCTTTTTTTATTGGCCATGGCGATGGTTTGGGTCCACACGACAAAGGTTTTAAACGCATGAAAAAGGTGTTTACCAATCCAATCGCAAAATGGTTTTTTAAGTGGCTGCACCCGGACTTGGGCGTTCGTTTAGGTCAACATCTATCCGTGAACAATAAGATAATTTCTGGAGAAGCGGATGCCAAATTCTTGGGCGAGGACAAGGAATGGCTGATCTTATATGCCAAGCGCAAGTTGGAGCAACAACACTATGATCATTTTATTTTTGGTCATCGCCACCTGCCCATGGAAATCAAACTCAATGAAAAGTCCACCTACACCAATCTTGGGGATTGGATTTCCTATTTTACCTACGCTGTGTTTGATGGAGAAAAGTTGACTTTGGAAAAACTGGAAGATTAATCTTCTTTTTCGTGCAAATCAATATCATCCTGAAGGTCCAATCGCCTAAAGGTCGGAGATACAATTGCGGTTGTACCGGCCGTAAGCAAGGTCATGCATCCGCCAAAAACCACCGCAGTTACAGTTCCCAATAATTTGGCCGCCAATCCACTTTCAAAAGCACCTAACTCATTGGACGACCCCACGAACATGGAGTTTACGGAAGCCACCCTGCCGCGCATATTGTCAGGAGTCTTTAATTGTAAAATGGTCTGGCGAATGATCATGGAAACACCATCCACGGCACCACTGAGGAACAGGGCGATCACCGATAACCAAAACAGTTCCGACAATCCAAAAACGATAATACATATTCCAAAAGCAAACACAGCCATCAGCAATTTTTTACCAGCGTTTCTGTGCAGCGGAAACCTCGTGGAGCCCAACATGGTAATGGAGGCTCCAACAGCTGGGGCCGCCCTTAAAATTCCAAATCCTTCGGAGCCCACATGCAAAATATCTTGGGCATAAACAGGTAATAGCGCCACGGCACCACCAAAAAGTACGGCGATCATATCCAAAGTCAGCGCACCAAAAATGGCCTTATTGCCAAAAACAAATTTGAGTCCGTCCCGTAAACTTTGGAATACGGGCTCACCAATTTTTGGATTCATAATGGGTTTTTTGGGTATCTTGAAGAGAAAGATCAAAGCGAACAAAGAAAAGCCGAAAATAACGCACATGCTCCAATGCACTCCGATCCAACTAATGGAAAATCCTGCAAGCGCAGGTCCCAAAACCGATGCCAACTGCCAAGTGGAACTGCTCCAGGTAGCTGCATTCGGATATATCTTTTTGGGAACGATCAAAGCAATCAACGAAAATATGGTCGGTCCCAAAAAAGAGCGTACAAATCCACCTAAAAACACCAAGGCATAAATGGAATACAGTATGGTTTTAGAGGCCCATGCTTCTTCAAGCCCTGGCCAGCTCAACAAGAACAGCCCAAGACTGATCACCGAGAATCCAGCAATGCAGGTCACCAAAAGGTTTCTTTTTTCCCGCTGATCAACAATATGACCTGCAAAAAGGGCCATGCTCACCGCTGGAATCACTTCCATCAATCCGATAATACCCAATGAAAGTGGATCTTTGGTCAAGGAATAGACTTGCCATTCAATAACAATAAACTGCATGGACCATGCAAATACCATGGCAAAGCGAACAATTAAAAATATGTTGAATTCCTTATAGCGAAGTGCTGCGTAGGGGTCCATAAATAGCTAGCGAATATCTCTTAGTTTTAGTTGAAGGCTCACCGTCCCGTTCCATTCATTTTCGTCCAACGAAAATACGGCATCAAACGGTTTTATCCCCTTAACTCTGGTCAATTTATCACCTAAATTAAAACCAATGCCCCCAATCGGATTGGAACCTATTTGATAGAGACTGCATTTTAAATGTTTTTCACCTTCCCCAACTCCGCGGGCATAGCCTGTATCCTTTAATCCTTCGGCCATGAATACAGGGGTCATATTTCCAGGGCCAAACGGGGCAAATTGCTTCAAGATTCGCATCAATTTTGGCGTAATTTGATGCATTGAGATTTTGGCATCCACAGAAATTTCGGGCTGTAACAGTTTTGGATCGATGGTTTCCGACACCACTTTTTCGAATTGTTCCTTAAAGGCTTCGTACTGCCCTTCCAACAAGGTGAGTCCTGCAGCGTACATGTGTCCCCCGAACTGCTCCAAACAATCGGAACAGCCCTCTAGCGCATTGTAAATGTCAAACCCCTTTACCGAACGGGCGGAAGCTGCCAATTTATCCCCACTTTTAGTAAAAACCAAGGTAGGTCTGTAATACGTTTCCGTTAATCGTGATGCTACAATGCCTATTACACCTTTGTGCCAATTTTCGTTATAAACTACCGATGTGTACTTGTCCTCTTCCTTGTTTTCTTGGATTTGCAGCAAGGCTTCTTGTGTGATTTCCTGATCTAAGCTTCTCCGTTCGGTATTGAACAGTTCAATTTCTGAGGCAAACTGCTGTGCTTGGGTAAAGTTGGTCTCGGTAAGCAAAGCAACGGCATGTTGACCGTGTTTTATCCGGCCTGCGGCATTGATTCGCGGGGCAATGATGAACACCACATCCGTAATGGTAAGTTCCCGTTTCTTAGTTTGATCGATCAGTGCTTTGATCCCTGTTCGTGGGTTTTCGTTGATGACCATCAGTCCATAATAGGCCAGCACACGGTTTTCTCCTGTAATCGGAACTATGTCCGCGGCAATGGCAGTGGCCACTAGATCCAGATAAAGCAAAATGTCATCAATGCTCTTTCCCTGCTTGACGGCCAGCGCCTGAATCAGTTTAAAGCCAACACCACATCCACAAAGTTCTTTGTAAGGATATGCACAATCATCCTGTTTGGGGTCCAGAACCGCAACGGCATTGGGCAATTTTTGGCCCGGTCGGTGGTGATCACAAACGATGACATCAATACCCTTTTCCTTGGCGTATTTTATCTGGTCAATGGCCTTGATGCCACAATCCAGGGCTATCATGAGACTAACATCGTTGTCCGCAGCAAAATCGATTCCCTGGAACGAAACACCATATCCCTCCAAATAACGGTCGGGTATATAGGTCGCCACATTAGGATAAGACTCCAATAGGTAGGAGCTCATCAAAGCTACCGAAGTGGTTCCATCCACATCATAATCTCCATAAACCAAAATGTTTTCTCCATTGGACATGGCTTGCTCTATCCGCTCAACGGCTTTTTGCATGTCCTTCATTAAAAAAGGATCGTGCAGATGGCTCAACTCTGGGCGAAAGAATGCCTTGGCCTCTTCGTAATTGGTTATTCCCCGCTGAATCAGTAATTGGGCCACCAAATCATCTACTCCCAAAGCTTCGGAAAGATGGTCAATGGATTCTTGTTCAGGTTTTGGTTTTATGGTCCAGCGCATATCAGGTATTAATTTGGATTTGGGACGTTGCTTTCAAATCTTTTGATAAGTGAAAATGTAATAAAAATATGGGCGAGGTAGTAGGTTGGTGTAATCAGAAAATCGAAGGTATGATAATCCACAAATTCTTTAAAAGCGATTATGGTATCGGAAAAAATAATCAGGACAATCCCCAAAACAAAACTTTGCTTTGCGGCTAGGCCACCCCTCATCCCAACGGCCACTCCCAAAGAAAAACAGGAGATGAGCAAATACACCAAAGATGCGACCATCAATGGGACATCGGTAAAATTGGGATAGAGCACTAAAAAGAAAAATGCCAAATAGGCCACGAGCAAAATTCCCGTAAAGACTACTTTTATACGCCCGTTGAATACAGCGTAGAGCAAATACCCTACATGTGCCAAAAAAAAGAGGGCAATTCCCTTTATGAACATGAGGCTGTTCCCGCTCATGTTGGATAAAAACCAATCCCCTACGATGGAAAACAAAAATGCCGCAAAAATCCACCAGGTATCCTTAGCGCTGTTTTTTAACCGCAGATTAAGCCAAAGGATAATAATAATCCCCATGCCCGCGGTACCGGATTTAAAGATAAAGTTTGAGGTCGCCACCCCTAGTATTGCCAAGATGACGGAAATCGCCAACAGCAGATATAACCCATTCTTTTTTAGCCACATTTGACCTTGATTTTAATGTTGACAGCTTAATACAAAGGCTTGATAAAAAGCCCGTGTCACCAAAAAGGAACTAGAGGTTATTGCCCTTGGTGCTTTGCTTATTTCTTGTGATAGAAAATCTTAATGTCCAATTTGGCAAATTTTCTGAACATTTCCATAACACCACAATACTTTTCTACGGAAAGGTCTACGGCTTTTTTAAGCTTGTCCTCCTTGAGGTTGGCTCCTGTAAAATGATACTCGATTACTGCGGAGTCGTAGTATTTAGGGTGCTCATCGGTAAGATTGGCGATGGTCTCTATCTTGAACTCTTCCACTTCAAGCTTCATTTTTTTCATAAGTGATGCTACGTCCAGTCCAGAACATCCTGCCAACGAAGTTAACATTAATGCCTTGGGGCGTAGTCCCCCACCTCCTCCTCCATGTTCTGGAGATGTATCAATTTTAATGGTGTGACCAGAAGGATTTGTGCTCTCAAAAGTGGTTCCACCCAACCATGTAGTAGTAACGTGATTTGTCATGAAATTAAATTTTTGTTTCTTGTAAGGGTATCAAAAATACAATATAAAATCTCATACATGGCCTTAGTAAACCCCCTTTCCCCCGATCACGATCCAGAAACCAAAGAACTGGCGGAGTTCTTTGACGAAACCCTTGGGTTCTGTCCCAATTCCGTGCTAACAATGCAGCACAGACCGGCGATATCCAAGGCGTTCATTAACCTTAACAAAGCCGTAATGACCAATGAGGGTCGTGTAACTTCTGCATTGAAACGAATGATTGCTTGGGTAAGCAGCAACGCTACGGGCTGTCGGTATTGTCAGGCCCATGCCATTAGAGCAGCAGAACGTTATGGCGCAAAACAAGAGCAATTGGACAACATTTGGGAATATCGGACCCATAGTGCTTTTTCCCATGCGGAAAGGGCGGCGCTAGATTTTGCCTTGGCGGCCTCACAGGTTCCAAATACCGTTAATGCAAACATTAAAAAGCGGTTGCACCAACATTGGAACGATGGGGAAATCGTGGAAATGATGGGGGTAATCTCACTTTTTGGGTACCTCAATCGCTGGAACGATTCTATGGGAACCAACATTGAAGACGGTGCCGTGGAAAGTGCAGAAAAATATTTGGGCGAAGTAGGTTGGGAAAAAGGGAAGCACGATGGTTCCCGATATTAACGAGACCGTTATTTTTTTCCGCCGACCACAATCACAAATTCACCTTTAGGTGGCTTGTTTTTGAAATGCTCCAATACTTCCGTAACGGTTCCTCGAACCGTTTCCTCGTATAATTTGGTCAATTCCCTGGATACGGAGACTGGTCTGTCTTCCCCAAAATACTCAGCAAAATGGGTCAAGGTTTTAATGAGTTTATGAGGGGATTCGTAAAAAACCATGGTCCGGGTTTCTTCCGCGAGTTCCAAAAGTCGGGTCTGGCGTCCCTTTTTTACAGGTAAAAAACCTTCAAAAACAAATCGATCATTGGGCAATCCGCTGTTCACCAAGGCGGGAACAAAAGCTGTTGCTCCAGGTAAACATTCCACTTCAACATTGTTTTCAACACAAGCGCGGGTCAATAAAAATCCAGGGTCGGAAATGGCAGGGGTACCCGCATCGGAAATAAGTGCGTAAGTTGTACCCTCTTTCATTTTTTCCACCAATCCATCAACCTGTCTATGTTCGTTGTGCATGTGGTGGCTCTGCAGAGGAGTATTTATTTCGTAATGCTTGAGCAACTTTCCGCTGGTTCGGGTGTCTTCGGCCAAAACCACATCCACTTCCTTGAGCACCTTAATGGCACGAAGGGTTATGTCCTCCAAATTTCCGATTGGCGTTGGAACTAGATATAACTTTCCCATGGACCAAAGTTAGGGTCTTACTTTTAAATTAATCTTGGAAAAATGAATTTAAGCGAATCTTCTCTCGATAAGCGCCAAAAAACGGGCTTCGTACTCTTCCTTGCCTTCCCAATTATTGTACTCGGGCTTTACCATATTATTGATGAATGCAATGGAGCGTTCCTCCGAATCTATGGTAGTGAGTTGGGAAAGCACTCGAGTATAATCCTCCATACTGTTGTTGAACAAATGTTTAACAAAGGCCAATTTATCGTTGAGCCCAACTTGAAAATCTTTGGCCAGCGTATCATTCAAGGATTTTGGCTTCTTCTGTTGCGATGATACAACACTTTCTTCTTTGGGGGCCAAGTTTTCCTTATCGTTTTTCATAAAATCGGGTTTGGCCACAAACTCGGCAAACACCTTTTCCAAGTCGGCATTAGAGGGCATCTCGGAGACCATGTCCTTTATGGTGTCCATCCCCGGGGTCATAATATCTTCTTGGTGTGGGTTACTTTCTGGTACAGAGGTATTTCCGCTCAACACGGCATTGGCCATTTTCTCGAACCTTGAGGCTATCACATTTTGGGAGACATCCACCTCAACATCGCTCAGTTTTTCATCTATGAATTTCAGAACGGCCAACTTCTCATAAATCTCTTTGGACTTCTCATAAAGTGCCGCAAGATCGGTATCCTCTCTTGCCGTGATTATCTCTGTGGACAACTTGATCAACTCTTCCCTCAATTTCCGTATCATAGCTTTTCTTCTTTACCTATAAAAATATAACGATTTTGCCAATACCCTATCAACAAAAGGTTAAAATCTTATTGAAAACAGGGGTGCAATTTTTTAGTAGCTTTGTGCTTGTTCCCATATAACGGAAAAACAAACAATTTCTTTCAAAAATACGGTATGTTTCTCGAAAACACGGTCAATCATAAAGAACAGTTTGGATGGATTGAGGTGATTTGCGGTTCCATGTTTTCCGGAAAGACCGAAGAACTGATCCGAAGGCTAAAGCGCGCTCAATTTGCCAAGCAAAAAGTGGAAATCTTTAAGCCCATTGTGGATACACGCTACCATGAAGAAATGGTGGTCTCCCACGATTCCAACGAAATTAGGTCCACCCCTGTTCCCGCAGCCGCCAATATTAGGCTTTTGGCGGACGACTGTGATGTAATCGGTATAGATGAGGCCCAATTTTTTGATGACGAAATCGTAACCGTATGCAACGATTTGGCCAACCGAGGGGTGCGCGTGGTGGTTGCGGGCCTGGATATGGACTTTAAGGGCAATCCTTTTGGCCCCATGCCGGCATTGATGGCCACGGCGGAATATGTGACCAAAGTACACGCGGTATGCACCAGAACGGGCAACTTGGCCAACTACAGTTTTAGAAAGTCCCTTAACGACAATTTGGTATTACTTGGTGAAACAGAGGAATATGAGCCTTTGAGCCGAGCTGCTTTTTACAAGGCCATGTTGCGTGAAAAAATCAAGGGAATGGATGTGGATTCCGAAGAAGTAACGTCCAAAAAAGAAAAGCCCAATGAGTAAGGTCGGGGAAACAACTTTGGTCTTGGACCTTGAGGCCTTGGAACACAATTACAACTACTTGCGATCCAAAATAAAGCCTGAAACCAAATTTTTAGGCGTGGTAAAGGCTTTTGCCTACGGAAGCGACATGGTGACCATAGCCAAAAAACTAGAGCAATTGGGCGCCGATTATCTGGCGGTTGCCTATGTAAGCGAAGGGGTTTTGTTGCGCGAAGCAGGTATTCAGCTTCCTATTTTGGTATTACATCCCTTGGCTTCCAATTTTGATGATTTGATCGCGAACCATTTGGAGCCGAGTATCTATTCCAAGAATATCCTTGAACAATTTCTGGAAGCGGCCAAAGCTCAAAAACAGACCGATTACCCGGTCCATATAAAATTCAATACAGGTTTGAACCGTTTGGGCTTTTCCGAGGCGGATGTAAATTTTATTGCCGAAGAGACCATGCATAGCAAATGCATCAAAATAGTTTCTGCATTTTCACATTTGGCTGCCTCTGAAGATAAAAATGAGCGTGATTTCAGCCTGAATCAAATTGGTTCCTTCAAAAAGATGAGCAATACGCTCATGGACAAGTTGGGCTATGCTCCCATGCGACACATGTTGAACACTTCTGGCATCATTAATTATCCAGAGGCCCAGTTCGAGATGGTCCGTAGTGGAATAGGGCTGTACGGGTATGGCAACCAAGCCCACGTGGATAAAGAGCTACAACCTATTGCCACCCTAAAAACCATTATTTCACAAATCCATCAAATTGATGCCAACGAATCCGTAGGATACAATCGTGCTTTTAAGTCCGACCAGGCCATTAAGAGCGCCACGCTACCCATCGGGCACGCCGATGGCATAGGCCGACAGTATGGCAAAGGCAAAGGGTTTGTGACCATCAACAATAAAAAAGCACCTATTTTGGGCAACGTTTGTATGGACATGATCATGGTGGATGTTACCAAAATTGATTGCAAAGAAGGTGATGAAGCAATTGTGTTCGGGCCCCAAAAATCGGCCGAAAATTTTGCGGCCGCCGCAAACACCATTTCTTACGAAATCCTAACCGCCATTTCGCAAAGGGTAAAAAGAGAGGTTATTAAAAAATAGTTTTTGTTGCGAGAAAGCGCTGACAAACCACTTTTTTGCTTAATTTGTCTTTGATTAACCAATACTCAACTATAAAAATGGGATTTTTAAAAGAGTTTAAAGATTTTGCCATGAAAGGAAACCTGGTGGATATAACCGTAGGTTTCGTCATGGGTGCCGCTTTTAAGGAAGTGGTATCATCGTTCACGGGAGGTATAGTTTCTCCCTTGATCGGATTATTGTTCAATGCAGATTTCAATGATTTGAAATATGTGATCACCGAAGGGGCCCCTAATGATGCGGGCGAGATTGTTGGTGAAATAGCCGTACTTTACGGTGCTTTCCTCACCAATGTCATCGACTTCATCATTGTAGCTTTCGTTATGTTCCTCATTGTAAAAGGAGTGAACAAGATGAAGAAAAAAGAGGAGCCTGCACCAGAACCTCCAAAGGGTCCGACCCAAGAGGAACTGTTGGCGGAAATCCGAGATCTGTTGAAGAAATAAAAATCGTTGGTACTGTATTTCGGTACCGCCGCTACATCACAATAACCCTTAAAAACCATCAACGTGTTTCGCTAACACGTTGATGGTTGTTTTATTTATAACATTTTGTTATTTTTTATTGATTGATGCTAAAAAAGCTTGTTTAACTCGCTGACTGAACTACCTTTGCGTCAAGAAATATTTTTACAATGAAAGTAGCAGTTGTTGGTGCCACCGGAATGGTAGGCGAAGTCATGTTGAAAGTGTTGGAGGAGCGAAACTTCCCTATTTCAGAATTGTTGTTGGTTGCCTCGGAACGATCCGTGGGTAAAAAGCTTACTTATAAAGGTGAGGAACATATGGTAATAGGTTTGGCGGATGCCGTAGCGGCTCAACCTGATATTGCCATTTTCTCCGCAGGAGGTGACACCTCTTTGGAATGGGCCCCCAAGTTTGCAGAAGTTGGTACTACCGTAATCGATAACTCCTCCGCTTGGCGTATGGACCCGACCAAAAAATTGGTAGTGCCCGAAATCAACGCAAACGAACTGACGGTCGAGGATAAAATTATAGCCAACCCCAACTGCTCCACCATCCAAATGGTACTTGCTTTGGATCCTTTGCACAAAAAATATCAAATGAAGCGAGTGGTTGTTTCTACTTACCAATCCGTTTCCGGTACGGGAGTAAAGGCCGTTGAACAAATGGAGAACGAAGCTGCAGGAATCGATGGGGAAATGGCATATCCCCACCCCATCAACCGTAATGCATTGCCCCATTGCGATGTATTCTTGGATAATGGTTACACCAAGGAAGAAATGAAATTGGCCCGAGAGCCCCAAAAAATATTGGATGACCGCACGTTTTCAGTAACTGCCACAGCTGTGCGTATCCCGACCGCTGGCGGACACTCGGAGTCCGTAAACGTGGAGTTCCACAACGACTTTGATTTGTCGGAAGTTAGACAGCTTTTAAGTGAAACCCCTGGAATTGTAGTACAGGACAATCCCGAAACCAATACCTACCCCATGCCTGTTTTTGCCAATGGCAAGGACGATGTTTTCGTTGGTAGAATCCGTAGGGACGAAACCCAGCCCAATACATTGAACATGTGGATCGTGGCGGACAATCTAAGAAAAGGTGCAGCAACCAATGCTGTTCAGATTGCGGAGTATTTGGTGGAAAACAATTTGGTTTCGAAAACTTCTCAAACCGTATCGTAAATAAGGGTTGTGGTAATTTTTGCTTATTAACGTGGTAACTTTACCTTGATTCTTTTTTCATAAATGCTGTCAAACTCTTTTTGAGTAATAGTTTGGCCATTCATTGGATTTTCGATTAGTCCCTGATCTTTAAATACTAAATCCGTCATGACAACACTACGCCCTTTTAAATCCAATTGAAGGACCATACCGGGAAGTCCAACAGCCTCAAATGGCCCAGTCCTAAATGCCAATTCAGGGCAATACCAGGCAATTAGCTCTGTTTCAACAGTTTCAAAGCTTTTGGTCAATCTTGTTCGTTTTCCAATCGCTTTGAAACATTCATACCCGAAAATTGTCTTTTTTTCATTTGCTAACTTCCAATCGCGATGATCAAAATCCAACTTAACTTGAAATTGTTCTCCTAAAACTTGTTTTCTCTCAATAAGGTAGTTTTCATTCAAATTTGTAAAATAAGTTTTATCTCCATCAAAGATTGTTATGGCCATTTTTGTGCTAAAGCTATTCTTATCAAAAGGCAAATTCCTAATCAAAGAAAAAAGTGAGGCATGTTTATCGAAAACAAGTTCAAATCGAAAGTTTAGTGCTTGTTTTGCGATTTCATCAATATCATTCTGATATGCCCCTTTCATTTCAGTGTTTTTGGATTTTTTAAGCATCAACTTGTATTCCGCAGATCCAGAAGTTTTTTGAGCTAATAGGGACAGTGGTGCAAATATTGCCCAAAGTAAAAGTAACCTGTTCATTTTATGGTTTTGTATACCCTTAATCAATAAGCTGCTTCAATACAATGACCATAGATTGAAAAATAAATGGAATAGTAATCAGTTCCATATGCCAATTCATAATAGGATGCTAACTTATGGGCATAATCACTACAAACCGTAAAATAATCCTCATTACCAGCACTTGTTATATTGACGCAAAAAATAACAGCAAAAAGTGAAATAATTTTTTTCATGTCGTAAGATTTCATCGGCTAACTCAATATTAATCCAAACAGACCTAAAAAAATCGTTGAATTGACTGATGCAGGGTTTCAATTCATAGATAACAGGTTCCAATTGATTACAATTTTTTTATATGAGATTTACCTGTAATATGAATAGCAGCAATAAAAAAAGGGGGCCAATTGGCCCCCTTTTCTTTTTATAATGATAGTGAGTATTAGTTAACACCGATTGTATCGGCATTTCCGTCTGGATCACCACTTACTGTCCCACCATTGCCAATGTTGCCCAAAAGCAACAGACCACATGCATGTGGAGAAGCCATGGAAGTTCCACTGATGGTGTTGTATCCTCCTGGCCATGTAGATTTAATGGCTACACCGGGCTCACAATAATCAACAGGAGGGTTTCCGTAATTGGAGAACGAAGCCCAAATATCTCCTTCTGACATGGCGGAAATGGTGTAAATGTTATTTCCGTTGGCAGAGGCAGGCGAAGAACCATTGGCGTCTGCACTCTCATTACCTGCTGCAATGGCAAATTTCACCACTGAAGAAGCATTGATAACAGCATCATTTACGGCTTGGGAAAATCCTCCACCCAAACTCATATTGGCCACATCACCGTTGGAAGCGTTTGCGGCAACAAAATCGATTCCCGCAATTACCCCTGAATATGAACCACTACCACGACGATCCAAAACCTTAACAGGAATAACGGTTGCTCCCGCAGCAACACCAACTACACCGATTTCATTGTTGATGGCTGCTACTGTTCCTGCGACGTGGGTCCCGTGGCCATTGTTATCCACGGTCAAATCAGAATCAGGACCATTGGTAAAGGCATTATAACCTCGGCTGGCGTCAACGTTCAAGTCCTCGTGACCAGACTCAATACCTGAATCTATGATCCACGCCACATTACTACCTGTGTAGGAAGTTCCACCGTTCACCCTAGCAATTCCCCAAGGGGTTTCCTGGGCTGCGGAGCCTCCTCCACCGCCTCCGCCACCTGGGCCTTTTCCTGGAGGTGGTGCCAAGGTGAACATTTGGTCTTTTTCTATGTAGGCAATACGATTATCTCCTGACAGCTTAGCGGCATCTGCGGAGCTCATTCTTGCAGATACACCCATTAAGGTTTTGCTATACACATGATCAATTACATCACCTTTCATTTGAAGCGTTCCCAAAACTTCCGTTGCCAATTGTTTTACAGCTCCTTTGGCCGATTTATAGTCACTTCCGAACTTAGCGCCCACATCTCCGGTCACCTTCTGGTCAAAGACAATGATATACGAACCATCAATGGTGTAACTACCCTGATTGAACAGTACCGATTCCTCGGTTTCAGGAACTGCAATTGAATTTTCAAGGTTTTCGATTTCAGTTTGACTCTCATCCGAACAGGAGAATAAAATCAACCCAGTACTGGCCACAAGTGCCATACTTTTTAAAAGAGGTTTTTTCATAATTCTATTAGTTTTTAGTTTTAATCCGGATGAATGTAATACTTTTCCTCACAATTTTATGTTATAATGTTAAAATAGTTGTTAACAATGCCTTAACGTTTCTTGTAGAAAAAGTAAGTGCCTGCTTAAAGGGTTGCCTGAAAAATATGCCTTAAAAGAATTTTATGTGCTCACTCATTTTAATAACATGGACCATTGCAAGGAATCGCATTGTTATAGTTTTTTTCATCAATAATGTATGTATAGGTATCCCCTTTTCTTTGGTAAGAACTTAAATCAAATAAGTTATTCCCTAGAGGCTCGTTGTAGAATAGTTTATGAGTTTCAATACGTTCATTATCAAAAACTATTACAATGGAATCCGCCTGCAATATTTCATGGACTTGTACTATAGTAGCTGTGTCACCATCCCTGAAAATCTCCCCTTTACCTCTAATAAAGATTGCTTTTTTACCACTTGGAAGACCATTGCTAAAAAATCGCATGTCCACCCGGTTTTCCAAGCCATTGTTTATGACCAGATTGATTGTTTCCTCCATTTCTCTTGGCCAGCAAGAGTTTAACAACAGTAGCGGAATCAAGATTAATATTGTTTTGTTCCATTTAGTAACATGGACCATTGCAAGGGGTGGCATTAATATAATTTTTAGCGTCTATTGTATATGTGCTTTTGTTGCCTTCATGTATGTATGAATCATTACTAAATAAACTGTGGCCCTCAGGCGCCACAGTATGCAAAAAATGCGTTTCAATTCGCTCATTGTCAAAAATCAATGCAATGGAATCCGCTTGAAGAATTTGATTAATAACAACTAAAGTGGATGTGTCTTCTCCTCTAAAAATTTCTCCTTTACCTGTTTTGGAAACTATTTCTGGACCACTGGGAATACTATTTCTAAAGAAGCGCATTTGAACATTTTTGTCCAGTCCGTTGTTTATCACAATCATTCCTGTTTCTTCAAGTTCCTTTGGCCAACAAGAAATTATAAGAAATGGGACAATTAGATATGTCAATATATTTTTAAAGTTCATTATTATGTATTTACCAATTATTAAACAACTCTCGAATTTTATAGGACTGTCCCGAGATTGCAACGTTTTTTTCCCTACATTCCGCCCATCTAGTTGTTCCTATTAAGGATTTTTCCATATTTGGCCATGTCACTCCCGTAACCCTATCAATAGGAACATTAATGCCGTGTTCATCCCTCTGATTAAACGAATCATACATATCATAAAATGTTGTGGTATAAAACTTAGACTTATATCCATCTTCAATTTTCTGGTCTTGTAATTTTTTGCCTTGATATTTATAACTATTTGGTCCCAATCTTCTATACCTCATATTGGTGAGATAAATTTCGACTCCTGTTGCCCAACTTTCCATAAGTCTTCGGGCACTCGTCCCAGCCGGACCAGGGTTATTACTTCCACCATTATAAATGTATCCTTGTTCCACTAAGTCATCCCAAGATACAGGGTCAATACGCCAATGGGCGGCATGAGCCAGTTCATTTCGGTAAGATTTTACGGGTTAAGTCAATATTAACACGATTCGATGAGAAAAAATCCCTGAATTGACGGGTGATAGGATTCGTTTGACCTGTGCATCTTTTCGATTGACAAAATGGATTTGTCTACTAATTGAAGGTTAAAAAAAGTTAACTAGAGGACGCTCTATTCCCAAAACCCAATATTCATTGTATTTTTATCCAAAATCAATCTGAGAAAACATGAAAAACATAAGTCTGTTGGCTGCTTTGGTTTTATTTGCAGCCTGCCAGGAAAACACTAAAAAAAGAGAACCCATTACCGTGAACTACCCCACTACCAAAAAAGTTGACACCGTAGATAATTATTTTGGAACAGAGGTCCCGGACCCCTATCGTTGGTTGGAGGACGACCGTAGCGAGGAGACCGAAGCATGGGTAAAAGAGCAAAATGCGGTCACTTTTGGTTATTTGGACAAGATTCCTTTTCGTGAGGACCTAAAAAACCGATTGGAAAAACTCTGGAACTACGAAAAAGTGGGGTCCCCTTTTAAAGAAGGAGACTACACTTATTATTATAAAAACAACGGCCTGCAAAACCAGTATGTGGTATACCGTGAAAAAGAGGGTGGCGAAGAAGAGGTCTTTTTGGACCCCAACACCTTCTCTGAAGATGGCACCACATCCCTAATGGGGCTCAGCTTTACCAAAGACGGCTCCAAAGCTGCCTATCTTATTTCCGAAGGTGGAAGCGATTGGCGCAAGGGCATTGTTATCGATGCAGCATCCAAAGAGATTGTAGAGGACACCTTGGTGGACATCAAGTTCAGCGGCATCTCTTGGAAGGGGAACGATGGTTTCTTTTACTCCAGCTACGACAAGCCCGAAGGAAGCGAGCTTTCCGCAAAAACAGATCAGCACAAACTGTACTATCATAAATTGGGAACGCCCCAGTCGGAGGATAAAATCATTTTTGGGGGCACCCCCGAGGAAAAGCACCGCTACGTAGGAGGCTCTGTTTCCGAAGACCAGAAGTATCTTTTTATTTCGGCATCGGTTTCCACATCGGGCAACAAATTGTTTATGATGGACCTTTCCCAAGATAATCCTGAGCTGGTAACCATTTTGGACGACACTGATTCTGACACCTATGTTATCGACAACGAAGGTTCCACACTGTACTTGGTCACCAACCGTGAGGCGCCCAACAAGAAAGTTGTGGTCGTGGATGCGGCCAACCCAACCCCCGACAATTGGAAAGACCTTATCCCAGAGACCGAGAATGTATTGACCGCAGGAACAGGTGGAGGTTATTTCTTTACCGAATACATGGTGGATGCCATTTCCAAAGTGCTTCAATATGATTACGAAGGGAACTTGGTCCGTGAAGTGAAACTGCCCGGTGTAGGAAGCGCGGGAGGTTTTGGCGGTAAAAAAGAGGACAAGGAATTCTATTTTTCCTTTACCAATTACAACACGCCCAGTTCATTGTACAAATACAATGTGGAGACTGGCGAGTACGAGCAATACTGGAAGCCTCAAATTGATTTCAATCCCGATGATTACGAATCAAAACAGGTGTTCTACAATTCAAAAGACGGCACAAAGGTGCCAATGATCATCACCTACAAAAAAGGAACTGAACTCAACGGGAAAAACCCGACCATTCTTTATGGGTATGGAGGGTTCAATGTTAGTCTAACGCCCTCTTTCAGCATCGTTAATGCCGTTTGGATGGAGCAAGGCGGTGTGTACGCCGTTCCCAACCTTAGAGGAGGCGGAGAATACGGTAAAAAATGGCATATTGCCGGTACCAAGCTTCAAAAACAAAATGTATTTGATGACTTTATTGCTGCTGCCGAATACCTGATCGACAATAAATACACCTCAAAAGAATATCTCGCCATCCGAGGTGGTTCAAATGGAGGTTTGTTGGTGGGTGCCACCATGACCCAGCGTCCGGACTTGATGCAAGTAGCCTTGCCCGCCGTGGGTGTAATGGACATGCTCCGCTACCACACGTTTACTGCGGGAGCAGGTTGGGCCTACGATTATGGAACTTCCGAAGACAGTGAGGAAATGTTCGAATACATCAAAGGGTACTCCCCAGTGCACAACGTTATGGAAGGCACGGCATATCCGGCCACATTGGTTACCACAGGAGACCATGACGATCGTGTGGTGCCCGCACACAGTTTTAAGTTTGCCGCGGAACTGCAGGAAAAACAGGCTGGGGAACAGCCTACCTTGATTCGAATCGAGACCAACGCAGGCCACGGAGCAGGCACCCCAGTGAGCAAAACCATTGAGCAATACGCCGATATTTTTGGGTTTACTTTTTATAATATGGGTTATGATGAGTTGCCCAACCAAGCAGTGATCAAGGAATTTAAAGATTAAACATAAAAAGGGCTACTCAAATCAGTAGCCCTTCTTTTTCCATGCTAAAAGTTCAAGTAGATTCTTTCGGTTACCAAGACCAGACCATTTTAAAGGATATTTCTTTTGAAGTTTCCCCAGGGGAGCATGTGGCCTTGATGGGGGAAAGCGGCTCGGGAAAAAGCACCCTGCTCAAAATCATCTACGGATTGCTCCATGTGGAAGAAGGTGCTGTTTTTTGGGGTGACAAAGAAGCGCTTGGGCCCAATTATAATCTGGTTCCAGGTGAGCCCTACATGAAATATTTGGCACAGGATTTTGATTTGATGCCGTTCATTACTGTGGAAGAGAACATCGGGCAGTTCCTTTCCGTGTTCGAACGCGAAACACACGAAGACCGAATCAACGAACTACTGGAACTGATTGAAATGAGATCGTACGCAAAGACCAAAGTAAAATACCTCAGCGGCGGACAACAGCAAAGAGTGGCATTGGCCAGGGTTTTGGCACAGGAGCCAGAAATTTTACTCCTGGACGAGCCCTTTGGCCATATTGACAATTTTAAGCGCAACTCTCTTCGCAGGAATCTGTTTTTATATCTAAAGAAACAGGGTATTACAGTGCTCACTGCAAGTCACGATCCCAGTGATGTGCTGCCTTTTGCAGAACGCACCTTGATTTTGGAACAAGGGCAGATCATCGCCGACAAGAACACCCAAGAACTTTACAGCAATCCCCCAGATTACTATACCGCTTCGTTGTTCGGGCAGGTGAACAATGTTCCCATGAAGCTTTTAAAATCCTATTCCGAGATCGATAGGTCCGTTTTGGTATATCCGCATGAGTTCAAATTTTCTGATTCTTCGGGGCTCAAGGTTGAAGTAAACCGTTCGTTTTTTAAAGGAAGCCATTACTTAAATGAAGGGGTGGCAGACGATGGAACCATCATTTTTTTCAATTCCGACAAAAAACAGGAAAAAGAAACAACCATTTTTCTTAATGTATCTTTGAGTACCATCAACAAGAGACTCCAGGTTGGACAAAAAACAGATACATAGGGAACTTCAGTTCAAGGCCATGCGAAGCAGTGGGGCCGGAGGTCAGCATGTAAACAAGGTTTCCTCCAAAGTGGAGCTCACATTTAACATTCCTGCCTCGGAAGGGCTTTCGGAGAGGGAAAAACAACGGATTCTGCTTAAACTACAATCCCGGTTGACCAATGATGGCGCTTTGGTTCTTCAATGTGATGAGGCACGGAGCCAACACCGAAACAAGGACTTGGTGGTGAAGCGGTTTTTTGAGATGCTCAAAAAGGCCGTCACCATTCCCAAAAAGCGAAAACCCACCAAACCCACCAAATCATCCAAGGAAAAACGGTTGAAATCCAAAAAGATCACGGCCGAAAAGAAAGCCTCCAGAAAAAAACCGGATTTGGGCAAATAAGAATTTGATGATTTTCCATCCACTGGATTATAAACCCATCAAAAAAAACGGACACAGGCCAATTCTAATACAATGGATTTAATATCCTCGGTACAAATGCTTAATTTTCAGTCAAATTATAACTAATTCAAAAAAATGATTTCTACAACAGCAAAAATCAAAACTTTGCTGCTCACCGCAGTAATGTCTTTGTCTTGCGCTACGTTTACCGTAGCACAAAATGTCCCCTCCCCCGAGGACGTATACGGATTTAAAGTGGGAGCCGATTATAAATTGGCCGATTATTCCCAGATTGAAGACTATTTGTCCCAATTGGATGCTGCATCCGATAGGGTACGAAAAATTGAGATAGGAGAAACAGTGTTGGGCCGTAAAATGTACCTAATGTTCATCTCCACAGAAGAAAACTTGGCCCAACTTGACAAGTGGAAAGATATTAGTACAAAACTTGCCCGCGTTCAAGTAGATGACGAAGAAGCCGTAAAACTATCCCAAGAAGGAAAAGCCATTGTTTGGGTAGATGGTGGTATGCACTCCACAGAGTTGGCGCATGGACAAATGACTTCGGAATTGGCCTATACCCTGGCCACATCCGAAACTGCGGAAATGCAGAAAATAAGGGAAAACGTGATTACCCTTTTAATGCCGGTAATGAACCCCGATGGATTGGACATCGTAGTGGATTGGTACAGAAAAAACCTGGGCACTCCTTACGAGACTTCGCGTCCTCCGATTCTATACCATTACTACATGGGTCACGACAATAATAGGGACTGGTTTATGAACAACATGCCCGAAACCTACAATGTTACCAACATATTGTACAACGAATGGTACCCGCAGATTGTTTACAATCACCACCAGTCTTCTCCATCATGGACCAAAATTTCACTTCCACCCTATGCCGACCCGGTGAACCCAAAAATTCACCCAGCCATCACTGCCGGAGTTAGTGAAGTTGGTTCCGCCATGACGAAGCGTTTTTCTTTGGAAAACATGCCGGGCGCCATTGCCGATAACTTTTACACCATGTTCTGGAACGGTGGGGGACGTACCGTACCTTACTACCACAACATGATCGGTATTTTAACAGAAACAGGGCACACCACACCTACTCCAAGGTACTATGACCCGGAAAAACTCCCAAAAACAGTAGCGGGAGGTACCCCAACCGACGGTACGGACATTATGTACCCATATCCATGGAAAGGTGGAGAGTCTCACTTTAGGGATGCCGTGGACTACATGTTAACAGCTACCTGGGCCACTTTGGACCTGGCTGCCGACCGTAAGAGCAATTACCTCTACAATATTTATAAAATGGGTAAGTCTGCTGTAGAAAAAGGAAAAACCGAAGGTTTGTTCGCTTACATCATCAGCAAGGAGCAATGGGACTCTTTTGAGGCCGTAAACCTGGTCAACGTTTTGCTTCAAGGTGGAATCGAAGTTGAAAAAGCTACCAGGGATTTCACCGTAAACGGAAAAGAATATGAAGAAGGTTCTTATGTGATCTACACGGCTCAAGCGTTTAGACCTTACCTGTTGGACCTCATGGAAAAACAAAACTATCCAACACGTTTCCAATACCCTGGCGGACCTCCGGACACGCCATACGATTTGGCCGGATGGACATTGCCTATGCAAATGGGGATTGATGTAGATAGAATTGCCGAATCGTTCAGCGCCCGGACCGAAAAAGTTACCGGTCCCGTAAAATATTACGAAGGCGATGTAAACAGGAACGGTTCTTTTGGATATGCCCTTAGCGTAAATACCAATGCTTCGGTAGTCGCTACCAATAAAGTATTGAAAGCCGGAGGAACAGCTCACAAAAGTATGGGCGAATTCAAAGCGGGTAAAACAACCTTCCCTGCTGGGTCCTATATTGTGTCCGGCGACAAGGAAATGATGGAGTCCTTAGCAGACGAGTACGGACTTGAATTTACAGGATTGTCCGCCAAACCAGAGGTTCAATTGAAAAAAATCCATTTGCCCAAAGTGGGATTGTACAAATCTTGGGTGGCCAATATGGATGAAGGATGGACCCGTTTTGTTATGGATGAGTACGAATTTGATATGGATACGTTGCACGATGCCGACATCAAGACCAAGGATTTGTCGCAGTATGATGCGATTATTATTCCATCCCAGAGACCAAGTTCCATTTTGCACGGACATAGCAATTTGAGCATGCCCGAAAAATTCACTGGCGGAATTGGACTGAAAGGCTCCATGGCTCTTAGTGACTATGTTGAAGGAGGGGGAACCCTAATTGCCTTTGATGCGGCCAGTGATTTTGTGATTGAGCAATTTGGTTTGCCATTGCGTGATGCCGTAGAAGGTGCCGACAGCAAAGATTTCTTTATCCCTGGATCTTTGATCAAAGCTGGTGTGGATACTTCCCACCCATTGGCTTTTGGTATGAAGGATACCGTTGCAGTTTCTTTTAACCGAAGTAGGGCTTTCCAGATTGACAAACAAAGAAAGTCCGGTGAAGGTGGTGAAGAGAAAATTGCTGATGCACCTGCACCTGAAGTTGAAGTAATTGCCACCTATGCTGCAAAAGACCTCTTGATGAGTGGTTGGGCCATGGGTGAGGATAGATACATTGCCAATAAACCGGCCATGGTAAAAGCCAAATACGGAAAAGGCTCCGCAATCTTGTTTGCGTTCCGTCCACAATTTAGGGCGCAACCCCGTGGCACCTACAAATTGATCTTTAATGCGATTTACGACGGTGCTTCGGAATAGCAGGAAGTATAGTAGTATATAAAATAGGGCCGCATCAAATTGATGCGGCTTTTTTATGGAATTCTTTCTTACTTAATCTACCTGAACAAAATCGCCACCGCACCAATGGCGGTTACAATCAAAATAAAGCGTTTGTAATTTTTTTCGTTGATCTTCTTCACCAAAAAGACACCCAGAATGAGTCCTGCCCCAATGGCCGGCAACAATCGCAAATTAACCAGAAGACTATCTACCGAAATTGTTTTCCAAACAAAAACATGGAAGGGCAACTTAAATAAATTCGTTATAAAAAATAACCAGGCCGCAGTTCCCACAAATTCATTCTTGGGCAAACGCATCGCCAAAAAGAAAATATTGGTGAACGCCCCCGCCAAATTTCCGATCATGGTACATATACCTGCAAATATTCCCATGGAACCGGAAAAAAGCCAATGGGTCGGTACTTTTTTGGACTTTCTACGGTCCCACCAAATCAGCATTCCCAGACTGATAAATATAACGACCACCATTCCCCATTTAAATTCCCGTTCAGGAAGATCCTTTCCTATTAAGACCCCTACAAGAATTCCCAGAATCATCCAAGGAAGAAACTTAATGATGTATTTCCATTGGGTATGCCTATTATAATAGACCACTGCGAAAATATCACCAACTATTAGTAACGGAATAAAAAGTCCCGTAGATGCTCTTGACCCAAAAGCCAAAGCCATCAAGGTCACATTAAAAATGGACATCCCTTTTAGCCCTGCTTTGGAAACTCCCATTAAAAAAGCCGCAGTAGCAGCCATGGTCCATGCGGCAACGGAAATATCGGAGAAAGTGGAAAGAAACATGTGACTTTTTTGGTGGGTTCACAAAAGTAACCCAAAAAAACTATCTTTAACTCCAGCCAAACTAAACAAATGAAACTAGAACTTTTAGATTACATCATCATTTTTGGATTTTTCGCCATAGTCCTTTTCATCGGGATCTATGTTTCCAAAAAATCAGGAAAAAACACAGCAGAATACTTTTTATCGGGTCGTAGCATGCCTTGGTGGCTTTTAGGTTTCTCCATGGTGGCGACTACTTTCTCTACCGACACCCCCAATTTGGTAACGGATTTTGTCCGTACCGATGGCGTCTCGGGAAACTGGGGCTGGTGGGCCTTTTTACTAACAGGCTTGCTTACCGTATTTGTGTATGCCAAGCTTTGGAGAAAATCCAACGTGGCCACGGATATGGAGTTTTACGATCTTAGGTACGGCGGAAAACCCGCCCATTTTCTGCGCGGATTTAGATCCCTGTACTTGGGTGTGGTCTTTAATGTAATGGCCATGTCGGCGGTAACTTTGGCGGCCATAAAAATTGGACAGGTAATGCTCGGGTTGGAACCTTTTGAAACTGTGCTGCTGGGTGGAACCATTACAGTTGTTTTTAGTGCCGTTGGTGGTTTCAGAGGCGTTGTATATACCGATTTTCTATTGTTTTTTGTTGCGATGGGTGGAGCTATCGGGGCAGCAATTTATCTTGTGAATATGCCCGAAGTTGGCGGATTGGACAATATTTTGGCCAATACACAAGTGCAGGAAAAAATGTCCATCCTACCCGATTTTTCGGATACCGAAGCGTTGATCGGCCTCTTGATCATACCCTTGGCAGTCCAATGGTGGAGTGCATGGTACCCTGGAGGTGAGCCTGGGGGCGGTGGATATATTGCTCAGCGAATGTTGGCCGCAAAAAATGAAAACCATGCCATTGGAGCAACGTTTTTCTTCAACATATTACATTATGCACTAAGACCTTGGCCATGGATTTTGGTGGCCTTGGCTTCCATTGTGGTTTTCCCTGATTTGGAAAGTATTCGGCAGGCATTCCCAAATGTGCCCGAGAATATCCTTAAAAACGATTTGGCCTATTCCGCCATGTTGACCAAATTGCCCACAGGCTTATTAGGTTTAGTGATGGCTTCTTTGGGCGCTGCATATATGTCTACCATTTCGACCCACCTTAACTGGGGCTCCTCTTATATCGTAAATGATTTTTACCGACAGCAGGTCAAAAAAGATGCTTCCGAAAAAGAATTGGTGAATGTAGGAAGGATTTCGACCGTTGTTCTAATGGTCCTAAGTAGTTTATTCGCTTTGGAACTCAACAATGCCACACAGCTTTTCGACATCATCATTATGTTCGGGGCGGGAACGGGTCTTATCTTTTTGTTGAGATGGTTCTGGTGGCGAATCAATGCATGGAGTGAAATTGTGGCCATGTTCTCATCCGGAATAATCTCCATTTTGTTCTGGCAATATGAAGATGTTCTGTTTTTAGCAGACGGGGCACCATTTCCAGCATGGAGCAAGTTCCCTTTAGTTGTACTGATTACCACCATACTCTGGTTGGCAACCACATTCTTGACCAAGCCTGAAGAAAACAAGGTCCTTTACCGATTCTACAAAATCACAAAACCAGGAGGGCCTGGATGGAAAAAAATCCATGAAGAGGCCAAGGCTGAAGGCATTTCTTTGGAAGATGAAAATGTGAAGTGGAGCGTTCCATCCGGTGTTCTGGCAATGATCGTGGGCTGTATTTTGGTGTACGGGTGCCTTTTTGCCACAGGAAACTGGATCTATGGCAATTATCCATTGGCCATTGGGCTCTCTGCTTTGGTGTTGGTAGCCACATTTGTACTCTTAAGAATTTGGCGCGGAATGAGAAATGTATTCTAACCCCTTAATTCCAATAATCTGGAGACATATTTGCCTACGACATCAAATTCTAAGTTTACTTTAGTACCTGTTTTGTACGTATGGAAACGAGTGTGCTCGTATGTGTAGGGAATAATCGCTACGCTAAAACTATCTTTTTGGGAATCCAC
Organism: [Muricauda] lutisoli (nom. illeg.); assembly: GCF_017313105.1. Lineage (GTDB taxonomy): Bacteria > Bacteroidota > Bacteroidia > Flavobacteriales > Flavobacteriaceae > Flagellimonas > Flagellimonas lutisoli. The sequence goes on from NZ_JAFLND010000002.1 coordinate 543,856, forward strand.
AACGGTTAAGCTCACACCATCCACGGTAATAGAACCCTTTTCAATAGTAACGTTATTGAGTTCGGGGTCGTATCCAAACGTATAGGACCAACTGCCATCTTTCTCTTCAACGGATTTGCAAACCGCTGTTTGGTCTACATGTCCTTGAACAATGTGACCATCCAAACGGGCACCCAAAACCATGGCGCGTTCTAAATTGACCTCGTCACCCAATTCCAAATCACCTAGATTGGTTTTGTTCAAAGTCTCTTCAATAGCTGTAACAGTATAGTTGTCACCATTAATGGAAACCACGGTAAGGCATACCCCATTATGCGAAACACTTTGGTCAATTTTCAATTCCGAAGTAATATCCGAAGCAACCGTAATGTGCAGATTTCCCCCCTCTTTTTCCAGCTTTTCAACTTTACCCAAAGTCTCTATGATACCTGTGAACATGTGTCTTATTAATTGACTAGTTTTGTAATGCAAAAGTAGCCATAACGGCATTCATTTTATGAAGGAAAATCAAAAAATAAAACTAGGAATCTCCATAGGGGACATTAACGGCATTGGGTGCGAGGTTGCACTCAAGACATTTGAAGACCCAAGAATGTTGGAGTTTTGCACTCCTGTTATATTTGCATCCAACAAAACCATTTCCCAACAAATCAAAGATTTGGGAATCGATCTAAAGTTCAACGGTGTCCGGGATGCTGGTCAAGCCCTGGAAGGCAAAGTCAATATTGTCAATGTTTGGAAAGAAGTTCCGAAAATTGAATACGGACAAGCTACCAAAGAAGGAGGCGATTTTGCCATTCGTTCCTTAAGAGCTGCCGTTGCTGCATTAAAAGAAAATAAGATTGATGTGCTGGTCACTGCACCCATCAACAAAAACAATATACAATCGGAGGATTTTAAGTTTCCCGGCCATACGGACTTTCTTGCTCAAGAACTGGAAGGTGAAAGTCTTATGTTTATGGTGACCCATGAACTACGTGTTGGTTTGCTCACCGACCACATAGCAGTAAAGGATGTAGCAAAGGCCATTACTCCCAAACTGATCAAAAACAAAGTGGCCACCATGGAAAAATCCCTGAAAATGGACTTTGGTATACGCCGACCCAAAATTGCCATGCTGGGTATTAATCCGCATAGTGGTGACAGTGGAACTATTGGGGAAGAGGACGATAAAATCCTAAAACCAACCATAAAAGAATTGTTCAATAAAGGAACTTTGGTGTACGGACCGTATTCGGCGGATAGTTTTTTTGGGTCCAATAGCCATCAAAATTTCGATGCCGTACTAGCTGCGTATCACGACCAGGGCCTAATCCCGTTCAAAACCCTTTCGTTTGGAAAAGGTGTCAACTATACGGCAGGATTGGACAAAGTAAGAACTTCACCGGACCATGGTACCGCCTATGAAATTGCGGGAAAAGGCAAGGCGGACGAGAGTTCTTTTAAAGAAGCCGTATTTACTGCAATCCAAGTGTTCAGAAATAGAGCTGAGTATCTGGAACTGACCAAAAACCCTTTACAAAAGCAGAAAATTAAGCGCGGGGGATAAAAAGTTAACAGCATTTTGGATATTTGTTGTGACAAGAATTGCAGTTTTGTAAATTAGTAGTATCTTTGCACCCGCCTTTAAAGGCTGGTACACAAACCTTAAGTGTAGAAATGATGAAGCTGAAAGAGTTTAATATCCCTTTTTCAGGTCTGAAGTTGGGAAAACATAACTTTGTGTACGAGATTGATGATGCGTTCTTTGAATCTTTTGACTACCAAGAATTTAACGGAGCTTCCGTTCATGTAGATGCGATTTTGGAAAAAATGAGCACCATGATGGAACTTCAGATTGAAGCGAAGGGTACCATAAATGTGGATTGTGATTTGACAGGCGAACCTTATGATCAGCCAGTGGATTCCAATTTAAAGCTGGTCGTCAAGTTTGGCGAGGAGTATAACGATGAGGATGACGAAATCCTTATTATTCCACATGGAGAGCACCAATTCAACATAGCACAGTACATTTACGAAATGTTAGTGCTGGCCGTTCCACAAAAAAGGGTACATCCCGGAGTTGTGGACGGAACTTTGCAATCGGATATCTTGGACAAGCTTGAAGAGCTGCAGCCAAAAGAGAATACAAAACCATCGGAAGATACAGACCCCAGGTGGGACGATTTAAAAAAGTTACTAACGGATAAATAGGTTTATAATGGCACATCCTAAAAGAAAAATATCAAAAACCAGAAGGGACAAAAGAAGAACCCACTACAAAGCAGTTGCGCCAACAATTGCCAAAGACGCTACTACAGGTGAAATGCACTTGTTCCACAGAGCTCACTGGCACGAAGGCAAATTGTATTACAGAGGTCAGGTTTTGATCGACAAAACAGAAGAGGAAACTGCGGCTTAACCGCAAATCCCATATAATAAAGTAACTCCCGTTCAATTATTAACGGGAGTTTTTTTATGGGCCCATGTTAATCCCCAAAATCAGGTGATTTTAGCTATAAAGTCATATAAAATGACTAATTTTCACCGCTTTTGGGTCAAATTTGAAGGTTTTTGACAATAAAGAGAGGCTAAAAATGAAGAAAACAACAGCAGCAATAACAGCTGTAGGAGGATACGTTCCAGATTTTGTGCTTTCCAACAAAGTACTGGAAACCATGGTAGATACCAACGATGAGTGGATTACTACCCGAACAGGGATCAAGGAACGAAGAATCTTAAAAGAGGAGAATGCGGGGACATCTTACATGGCAATCAGGGCTGCGGAAGATTTACTTAAAAAAAGAGGAATTGACGCTTCTGAAATAGACTTTGTACTTGTTGCCACCGCCACTCCCGATATGCCTGTCGCTTCAACAGCGGCTTATGTAGCCTCTGAGATTGGCGCTGTAAATGCTTTTGCATACGACTTGCAGGCTGCGTGTTCCAGCTTTTTATACGGAATGTCCACAGCGGCCAGTTATATAGAATCGGGCAGATACAAAAAGGTATTGGTCATTGGAGCTGATAAAATGTCTTCCATTATAGACTACACCGATAGAACCACATGTATTATTTTTGGAGATGGGGCCGGAGCGGTTCTTTTTGAGCCCAATGAAGAAGGTTTGGGATTACAGGATGAGTATTTGCGCTCCGATGGTATCGGACGACAGTTCTTAAAGATCGATGCAGGAGGTTCCATTTTGCCCGCATCCGAAGAAACTGTAAAAAACAAGCAGCACTACGTTTTTCAAGATGGCAAGTCCGTATTTAAATTTGCCGTATCCAACATGGCCGATGTATCCGCATTGATCATGGAGCGAAACAACTTGACAAAAGACGATGTGCAATGGTTGGCGCCACACCAGGCCAACAAACGTATTATAGATGCTACGGCCAATAGAATGGGGCTTGAGGCAGAAAAAGTTTTAATTAATATCGACCGTTACGGAAACACCACCTCCGCAACGTTGCCTTTATTGCTTTACGATTTTGAAAAGCAATTGAAAAAAGGAGATAATATCATATTCGCCGCCTTTGGAGGAGGTTTTACATGGGGTGCCATTTATTTAAAATGGGCCTATAATTCTTAAATCACACAACTAACTAAATTATATTCCATGGACATTAAGGAAATTCAAAGTTTAATCAAGTTTGTAGCCAAATCGGGTGCCAGCGAGGTGAAGTTGGAAATGGAGGACATTAAAATCACCATTCGTACCGGAAGCAGCGACTCCAGCACACCGGAAACCACAATTGTTCAACAAATACCTGTTGCTCAAGCACCGACTGCCGCTGCACCAGTAGCTCAAGCACCAGCTGCAGCTCCGGAATCTGCTGCCCCTGCATCATCAGACTCCAAAAAAGCAGATGATGACTCAAAATATATCACAGTAAAATCCCCTATCATAGGTACGTTCTACAGAAAACCATCTCCAGATAAGCCACCTTTTGTGGAAGTGGGCAGCACCATAAAACAAGGTGATGTTCTCTGTGTGATCGAAGCCATGAAACTATTCAACGATATCGAATCTGAAGTTTCAGGAAAAATAGTTAAGATATTGGTTGATGATTCCTCTCCTGTTGAGTTTGACCAACCTTTGTTCTTGGTAGACCCATCGTAGTGAATTTTAAATGATGATCTTTGGGAGGCACACCGTTTCCCAAAACCATTTAAGATTTAGAATTCCGAATTTAAGATTGTGTTCTATGTTTAAAAAAGTATTGATTGCAAATAGGGGTGAAATTGCCTTGCGGATCATAAGAACCTGCAAGGAAATGGGAATTAAAACCGTGGCCGTTTACTCCAAGGCCGATGAAGAAAGTCTTCATGTACGCTTTGCGGATGAAGCGGTTTGTATAGGCCCGGCACCCAGTAGCGAATCTTATTTAAAGATTCCAAATATTATAGCGGCAGCGGAAATTACCAACGCCGATGCCATCCACCCAGGATATGGTTTCCTTTCCGAAAACTCAAAGTTCTCAAAAATCTGTGCCGAGCACGATATCAAATTTATCGGAGCTTCTGGCGAACAGATTGATAAAATGGGAGACAAGGCAACCGCAAAAGAGACCATGAGAAAAGCAGGTGTTCCTACTGTTCCAGGTTCCGAAGGTCTGCTAAAGGATGTTGACCATGCTTTAAAGGAAGCTAAAAAAATGGGGTATCCCGTAATGATCAAAGCTACTGCCGGTGGTGGTGGTAAAGGTATGCGTGCCATTTGGTCCGAGGATCAAATGGAGAAAAACTTCAACAGTGCCGTAACAGAAGCGACTGCAGCTTTTGGTAATGGTGGAATGTACATGGAAAAACTGATTGAAGAGCCTCGCCATATCGAAATTCAGATTGTGGGCGACCAATACGGAAAAGCCTGTCATTTGTCCGAAAGAGATTGCTCGGTACAACGTAGGCATCAAAAACTTACCGAAGAAACACCTTCTCCATTTATGACGGACAAACTCCGTGAAGATATGGGGAAAGCCGCTGTAAAGGCTGCCGAATATATTAAATATGAGGGTGCAGGAACCATTGAGTTCTTGGTGGACAAACACCGAAATTTCTACTTTATGGAAATGAACACCCGTATCCAGGTAGAGCACCCAATTACAGAGCAAGTTGTGGACTACGATTTGATTCGTGAGCAGATTTTGGTTGCAGGGGGTGTTCCGATTTCAGGGAAAAACTATTATCCAAAGTTGCATTCCATTGAGTGCCGAATAAATGCAGAAGACCCTTACAATGATTTTAGACCGTCTCCTGGAAAAATTACAACCTTGCACATACCTGGTGGACATGGTGTTCGTTTGGACACGCATGTGTATAGTGGTTACATGATTCCTCCGAATTATGATTCCATGATCGCCAAGTTGATCACTACGGCACAAACAAGGGAAGAGGCCATCAATAAAATGAGAAGAGCCCTGGACGAATTTGTGATCGAAGGTGTTAAAACTACCATTCCTTTTCACCGTCAATTAATGGATCATCCTGATTATTTGGCAGGTAACTACACCACCAAATTCATGGAGGATTTTAAGATGGATCCAAAATATAAAGATGAGCATTAAAAAAAGCCCCGATAATTTCGGGGTTTTTCTTTTATGGAATTAAGTTACTGGGAGTATAAGAGCTGGTTTTCCAATGTCGATTTTACCATTGTCGGCAGTGGTATCGTTGGTATAAATTGCGCCATAGGCCTAAAGAAAAAGTACCCAAAAAGTAACATCTTAATTTTGGAAAAAGGCAGCTTGCCGCAAGGGGCCAGTACCAAAAACGCAGGTTTTGCCTGTTTTGGGAGCGTTTCTGAGATTTTAGCCGACCTAGAACATCACAGCGAAGAAGAAGTCGTACAGCTTGTTCAAAAGCGTTGGGGTGGGATTCAAAGATTACGCAACCTATTGGGAGATGAGGCCATCGGTTTTCAATTGCACGGTAGCCACGAACTTTTTCCTTTGGAAAAACCTGAGTTCTATGAAAAATGTTTGCAGTCCGTACCATACCTCAACAATTTGATGGAACCTATTTTTGGCCAAAAGCCCTTTGTGACCAATTCCAATTTCTTTGGATTCTCCAATATTCAAGAAAAATACATCACACACCAGCAGGAGGGGCAATTGGACACCGGCAAGATGATGCGTTCCTTGATTCAAAAATGTGTGTCCATGAAAATACCCATTTTAAATGGGGTGATGGTCGAGGAGGTAATTGAATCCAATGGTTGCGCGACCCTCAAAACCACTGATTTTGAATTTTCGTCCAAAAAGGTTTTTGTGGCCACCAATGGATTTGCTTCTAAGCTACTGGAATCAGAAATCGTAAAACCCGCTCGTGCACAGGTTTTGATAACGGAGCCCATCAAAAATCTACATGTAAAAGGCACCTTCCATTTTGATGAAGGCTATTATTATTTCCGGAATATTGATGATAGAATTCTATTTGGGGGAGGAAGAAACCTTGACTTTAAAACGGAGGAAACCACTGAATTTGGAGAAACAGAAATCATTCAAAATAAGCTTGAGGCATTGCTCCGCAATATGATCTTACCCAATCATCCAGTAAAAATTGAACGACGATGGAGCGGTATTATGGGAGTTGGAACCCAAAAATCACCCATTGTAAAACAAATCTCAACATCGATTTACTGCGGGGTTCGCTTGGGTGGAATGGGTGTTGCCCTCGGTAGCCTTGTAGGTAAGGAATTGGCTGATTTTGCCGATTAAACCATTCTACCGTCCAATAAATTGATAATTCTAGATCCGTATTCGGCATTTTTCTCGGAATGTGTCACCTGGATTATGGTTACCCCCTCTTCATTTAATTGCTTAAAGAGTTCCATAATCTTTTCTCCCTGTTTAGAGTTTAGGTTTCCTGTGGGCTCATCTGCCAAAATCAATTTTGGGTTGGCAATCAAAGCTCTTGCGACACCTACCAATTGTTGCTGTCCACCGCTGAGTTGAGCGGGGAAAAGATCTTTCTTGCCCACAATATTGAACCTGTCGAGCATATCGGCTACCATCGCCTTACGTTCCGAGCCCTTGATTTTTTTATAGATCAATGGCATTTCCAAATTTTCCTTTACCGTAAGTTCATCCAATAAGTGGTAGGATTGAAACACAAAGCCGATGTATTGTTTATAAAGGTTAGCGCGGTGTTTTTCTTTAAGGGAATGAACGGATTCGTCCAAAAAGTTATATTCCCCTTCATCAAAAGTATCCAACATACCGATTACATTGAGCAAAGTGGATTTACCTGAACCCGATGGCCCCATTACCGAAATAAATTCTCCTTCTTCTACTTCAAGATTAATATCCTTCAATAAAAAAATACGTTGGCCACCAGAGTTGACCCATTTGAATATGTTATTGAGTTGTAATAGCATCTTATTTATTCTTTAGTTCCTCTAATCGTTTCTTTCCATTTTCACACCAATAACAGTTGGTGTCAGACCCAAGTTCAATTGCCTTTGTAAAACTTTCAATGGCATTGGCCCTGTCTTTGAGCACGTAATATCCCTCTCCAAGTGAATCCCAAAGGTTCCCGTCATCAGGAAAAAGGTGTGTGTTGAGCTTTAAGAGTGAGATGCCCCAATCTGTATTCCTGTTTTCGGATACTTGTTTAAACCCGATTCGATTTAAGAGCGCCTTATCATTTATGGGAGCTCCTGTTTTGTCCTCAATAAATTGAGATAATTCGTCTGCTTTTTCCGGAGGGTTGTTCCTAAGAAAATCAAAAACCAGTTCATAGGTGTTCTTTGGAATTGTTTTGGGACGGTATTCTTTATCCATGACCATTGAGGCAATTTCCCAAGCCACATTTTCGGATTGTTGGTTTAAAATTATGTTCGATAACGCAATTACTACTAAGTCGTCTTCCACAAACCTGAGGAAATCGGCAAAGTAAATCCCGTTGCTTCCGTTGTGCGCCACAATTTTTGAATTGCTCCGTGAATTGAATATGGCCCATCCGTATCCATAAAAAGATGTTTCTGTTTCATTCTCTGGAACATGGGCTTCTTCCATTACCTTTTTTGATTCGGCAGACAGTACTTTGTTATTTTCCAAAGCAAGGTGCCAAGTATACAGATCTTCAACAGTCGAATATATGTCGCCCTTACCTATACTGTACCAATGTTCATTGTTGTAGGGAAGGTGTTCTTGGGTTGTTCCCCAATCCCTCCACTCACCATCTGTGTAATGGAAATAATATCCATGGGCAAGTTGCTCGCTATCAAAGGTAATTCCTTTGTATCCGGTATGGATCATTTGCAGGGGTGCCCAAAAGGTTTGTCTTAAAAAGGTCTCGTAATCTTGTTGGGCGACTTGTTCTATAATGGCGGTAAGCAAGATATAGTTGGCATTGGCATAAGTGTGCTTTGTTCCGGGGCCGTACATTAATTCTGCCCCAAAAAAGTCGTTCAGAAAAATTTCTTTGCTGGCTTTATCATATCTGAAGCCGCCTGTACTTGGTGACACACCAGAGGTATGGGTGAGCAATTGATGTATGGTGATGTCCTTTTTATCGGAAGGGGCCTGTGGAAAATATTTTTCAATTTTATCTGAAACTTCCAGTTTTTGCTCTTCCCTAAGCTTTAAAATAGCAGCGGCTGTAAATTGCTTGGTAACAGAGCCTATGTTGAACACCGTAGAGGGTGTATTCGGCACTTTTTTTAACCTATCGGCCCAGCCATAGCCTTTGGACAAAATAACTTCTCCTTTTTTCACGACCAATACACTTCCCGAGTAACCGTTTACAACACTTTGGCTCAAGTAATTATCAATTTTATCTTCGAGCGTATTATATTTTAGGTTCTCTTGTGCGAGTACAGTATAACCGACAGTCAATAACAGGAATAAGACCTTCAAAAATTTAGTTTTCATCTATTATGGAATGAATTTATTCGTCTCTTAAACTTTTAACAGGATTGGCCGATGCTGCTTTTAGGGTCCTCGAACCAACGGTAGCAAAGGCAATTAGGCAAGCGGTTAACCCTGCGGCTACAAAAAACAAGGGGCTGAGCACAACATGGGATGCATAGTTCTGTAACCATTCATTTAAAAAATACCATGCAATGGGTGTGGATATGATAAAGGCCAGAGCAACCAACTTTAAAAAATCCTTGGTGAGCAAAATAGCCACAGAAGATATGCTTGCGCCCAGCACTTTTCGCACACCTATTTCCTTGGTTCGTTGGCCCACCACCAACATGGAAATTGCAAATAATCCGATACAGCTTAAAAGAATTCCTAGGATGCTACCACTAGTAACTATGGTGGCCATCGTTTTTTCCCTTCTGAAAGTACGGTCGAGGTTTTCATCCAAAAAGGAACCCAAAAACTCGGCCTGGGGTTCAATTTTGCTCCAAGCCCGTTCAACAGCCTCAAAAGAACCAGCAATGTTCTCGGGGGCAATTTTTACATAGGCATAATAAAGGTCCCATTCGTTGTTCATGAAAAGGGTAAGGGGATTCACCTGTTTGCTGATATCCTGAAAATTGAAATCTTTGACCACGCCAATAACTGAATAAGTGGTTGCGTCGTCCATTGGAATACGAATAGAAAGCGGGTCTTCTTCGCCCAATTGTTTTGCCATGGTTTCGTTGATCACCAGGCTTAAACTATCCGCAGCAAAATCCCTGCTAAAGGTTCTGCCCGCCACAACCTCAAGATCTAAGGTTTTTGCGTAGTCGTAATCTACCGTTATGGCGTTGGTGACCACTCCACGTCCTTGGTAATCGAAACCCATCATGCTGTTCATTGAGCTTCCGTCTCTGCCCAATCCCAAGTTATTATCGGCTCCTGAAATATTTAGGATGTCAATATTGCCCTTTAGTTCATCCCGAAGCAGTTCTACCACACGATAGCTGTCCTTTTTGCCGTTTAATGGTATAGAAATAACTTGCTCCTTATTGTACCCCAAATCTTTATTGCGCATAAATTCTATCTGTCCATGGAGTACCAAAGTACCGCTGATGAGCAAAATGGCTATGGTAAATTGAAGTACAATCAGGCTATTTCGCAATCGGTTTTTCCCAAAATCCAATTTTCCCTTTAATGCACGGAGCGTGCCCAATCTGCTCATTAAAAGGGCGGGGTATCCACCAGCTATCAATGTGACACAAAAAATAGAGAGGCCAAAGATGAGTAAAATTTTAGGTTGGGTCACATGATCCAAGGTGGCCCTTGTATTGAAAAGGGTTTTAAACGGCTCCAACAAAAGATTGCCCAAAACCAATCCCAATATGGTTGAAACCATAAAAACCAAAAGGCTTTCCAACCAAAACTGGAAGAACAGTTGCTTTTTAACCGCTCCAAGTGTTTTGCGCATTCCTATTTCTTTTAAGCGCCTTTCGCTCAACGCAATGTTCATATTGATGAAATTGGCACATACAATAAATATGATGACAAAGGCGATCCCCAAAATCATGTAGGGAAAAGTTCTCTTGACTTCGGCCATTCCACTGGCAAAAGAGGTGAAATGCATATCAGCAATTGAAAGCAAATGGAATTGTTTGTACAATCCATCAGCGTTGGCCACTGCACCATCCCTTATGGCGTTCTCGATACTTCCTTTGTAATGGAGACTCGTGAAATCCCGTGTGTTTTTTTCAAATTGCTCGGGAGTTATACCTTCTTCCAGCTCAACGTAAACCAAATGAAACTGTGAATCCCATCGATCCATATTGGATATGTATTCTGGATGGTTTTCAAACGGAATAACAATATCAAAATCCATACTATTATTGGGTGGTGGATCCTCAAGAATTGTGGATATAGTGAATAGTTGTTCCTGCTTGCCCAGTTGTAAAGAGATGGTTTTCCCGATGACATTGTCGGTGCTTCCAAATAGTTTTTGGGCTCCTTCTTCTGAAATAGCAACATTGTTCTTGTCCGATAATGGGTTTTCGTCATTACCTTTTACTGCAGGAAATGTAAAGATGTTAAAAAATGCAGGGTCTGAGAATTCAGCATCCAAATTGATTTCTTTCTCCTTGTAGGTCGCAAGAACATCATCACTCAAGGTTCGAACAGCATGCTTTATTCCGGGTACATCTGCCTTTAAAGCAGGAGCAAGTGGTACAGGTTGTGAAGTGCCAGACTCTAATCCTCTTGGGGTTTGACTGGACAGGTATACCTGATAAACAGAATCTTTTTTCGTGTGGAATTGATCATAGGAAAGTTCGAACAGAGCGGTCATCACCAGCAAAAGTGAAACGGCCAATGCCGAGGTGAGCCCTACAATATTTGTCAATGTAAAAACCTTATTCTTAATCAGGTTTCTCAAAGCGATTTTCAGATAGTTTTTGAGCATAGCTTATGGTTTTTTGATAGTGCTGAACAAGTTCAGTGGTCGTGGATTTATTCAGTTCTTAGGCTCTTAACTGGATTTACAATGGCGGCCTTAATACTTTGATAGCTCACCGTTAAAAGGGCTACCCCAACAGCCATTAATGCGGATAGGGCAAAAATCCACCATGGAATGTCAATCCTATATGAAAAGTCCTGTAGCCACCTGTCCATGGCATACCAACCCAAGGGCAGCGCTATTATTACGGAAAGCCCTACTAGTTTCAAGAAATCCATGGAGAGCCTGAGCACAATCTGCCCAACACCGGCGCCCAATACTTTTCTTACCCCAATTTCTTTTACGCGTTTTTGGGCATTAAAAGCAGCAAGACCAAATAATCCCAAGCAGGCGATGATGATGGAAAGAAACGTGAAAATCATAAAAATTTGCCCCAATCGTTGCTCTGCTTCATAACTTGTATTGAAAGAGTCGTCCATAAAATAATATTCAAATGGCTGTGTTGGAGCAATATCCATCCAAATGTTCTCAATGTCCCCAATAGTTCGGGTCACATCTCCTTGGTTAAGTTTTATGGCCAAATTACTGGCTCGCTCCCCCCCATAGAATAGTGCAAGTGCCTCTACCTCGTCCCGGAGTGATTCAAAATTAAAGTCCTTTACAACCCCTATTACAGTAATCAGTGTTTCTTCATTAAAATTATCCAAGAACTGTTGTCCCAATACGGTTTCGGGAGTTTTTCCCAATATGGATACTGCTTTTTCATTTATGATAATCGCAGTGGAATCGCTGGAATAACGGGAAGTGTCAAAATTTCGACCAGAGACCAGGTTTAGTCCTATGGTGGCTATATAATCTTCATCCACGCGCCACTGTTGCATATTAATGGCTTTTTCCTGGCTTCGATCTTCCTTTCTCATAAAAGAACTGTCGCTTCTAGAAGAAGGTGTGGGCAAATAACTGCTCAATGTGGCCGTATTGACCTGGCTTAGTTGCTCCACTTCATTTTTGAAGGCATTTTTGTTTCCTTCCAAAGAATTAACACCTCTTATGATCAGAACTTGATCCTTTGCATAACCAAGGTCCTTTCCTTGTATAAAACTTAATTGTTGGAAAACCGTCAGCGTTCCCATAATAAGAAATACAGAAATGGAAAACTGAAGTACCACAAGAATATTCCTTACCCTTCCACCACCAATGGAATTGTCGCCTTGTCCTTTGAGTACTTTGGCAGCAACAAATCGGGACATAAAAAAGGCAGGATAACTTCCTGATAGTATGCCCAAGGCCAAAGTTGCCATCAACAGAAGCAACCAGAATGATGGGCTGGAAAAGGGAATGGATAGTTCCTTGCCACTTAAGTCGTTATAAAAAGGCATAGCCACCATAGCGATGATTATGGCAAACACCAATGATCCCAATGCAATCAATCCGGATTCCGTTAAGAATTGTCCGATCAAACTTTTTCTTTGTGAGCCCAATGTTTTTCTTATACCCACTTCTTTTGATCTTTTGAGTGAGTGGGCAGTGGTGAGGTTCATAAAGTTTACACTGGCCAATATCAGAAGAATCAATGCTATAGCTCCTAGGATATATACATTTTTAATATCGCTAACTGGGCTAAACTCCGGTCCTCTTCCAGAATACAAGTGTATATCGGTAAGGGCGATGGTGGAATATTTCATATAATTCCCCGAGTCCAAGAACTGTTGCTCGGTAATTCCCGGGAAAAATCGTTGGGCATACGGAATAAGGTATTTGCCGACCATGGATTTCATTTCTTCTTGTAGATCTGCTGCGGAAGCTCCTGGAATCAATTTTATGAGGGTATAATAATTATGGCTTCCCCATTCTGCCATCCGAGAGTCTTCGTTTCCGGACATGGCCAAGAATAAATCCCTGTCCCTTAAAAAAGAGTTGTCGGGCATATCATCAACAATTCCCGAAACAGTGTAGACATCCCTATCATTCAACACAACGGTCTTTCCAACGGCATGATCAACGGGAAAGTGTTTTTCGGCCGCCGATTTGGTCATAACCAAAGTATTGGGTTCTTTCAAGGCCGTGTTCTCATCACCATAAAGCAACTTTATCCCAAACATCTTAAAAAAGGTGGAGTCGGCATAGGTAACCCCTGGCTCCCGAACATTACTGCGAACACCTTCTTCCTTAATGAAAACACTCCCGAGGCTTCTGAAACGAGTGGTTAGTTCAACCTCTGGAAAATCATTCAACATGGCTCCTGCCATTGGTGCCGAGACCTCGGCCATTTGTTCTTCTTTCCCTCCAAATTTCATATCGGCATTTAACCGATAAATACGGTCTGCATCTGCAAACATGGTATCGTGGGTCAGCTCATCATGGATGTAAAGGCTGAGCAAAAGCCCACCAGCCATTCCAATGGCTAATCCAAATATGTTGAGGAAAGTGAAGAATGGCTGTTTTTTAAGGCTCCTCCATGCTATTTTAATATTGTTCTTGAACATGATTCTCGTTTTTTGATAATGATACTGTTATTCTGTACGTAAGCTTTTTGTCGGGTTTGTTGTAGCGGTTCTTATCGCTTGAAAGCTTATCGTTAATAGTGCAATAAGTAAAGTTCCTGTGCCGGCCAAGGCGAACATCCACCAACTTATGGATATCCTATAGGCAAAATTCTGTAGCCATTGGCCCATGAGCCAATATGCCACTGGTGATGCAATGAGAATGGCAAAGACGACCAAGTTTAAAAAGTCTATCGATAATAGAGCTGTGACATCTTTAATGGAGGCCCCCAAAACCTTTCGGATGCCGATTTCTTTTCTTCGCTGCACGGCAATAAATGTTGCTAGACCGAACAAGCCCATCATGGCAATTAAAATGGCAAAACCGGTAAACGCACTGAAAATCTTGGCCAAACGATCCTCTGCTTTATACTGTGCATCAAACGCATCATTTAGAAAGTGATATTCAAAAGGGTTCTCTCTTTCATATTTTTCGTAGACTGTTTTTAATTGCTGTATGGTGGAGGGGATGTTCGATTTGGGGGCAATTTTGGCATAAATGACCCCGCCACGTTTTCCCCATGGAGAAATTGCATCGTTGCTCTTTTTAATGAACAGACACAATGCTTCCACTTTATTATGTAAGGAGGAATAATTAAAATCTTTTAATACCCCGTCAATCTCATATTGACCATTTATTTTTTGACCAATCGGATTTCCTTCAAGGTTCAGTTTTTCAATGGCCGTTTTATTGATTATTGCAGCTGTTTTTTGATCCTTGAAGAAAAGGGAATCTACAGGAGGTATTTCCCATTTCAGGCCCAACAACGAAATAAAATTTTCATCAACGGTCAATGTTGGCAAAAAGATCATCTCATCACTATTGGTGCTTTTAACACTCATCATATTGAATCCCTTGTACAATGGAAGAATACCCATGCTGGATTGTACAACTTCAGGAATGGATTGTATTTCATCTTCAAAAGGGATGGCATGTTTGCCTGCATCAGATGAAAAAGGTAGCATTACAATGTTTTCTCTGTCCACACCGGTATCGGCATGTCTGAAAAAATACATTTGTCTATCTATTACAATTGCGCAAATAATGAGCACTACAGAAATACCAAATTGAAAAACGGTAAAAAACTTTCTCACACCTGCACCCCCATTTTGCTTGCTCAATTTACCTTGCAAAACAACTATGGGCCTGTAAGCCGATAATAGAATTGCGGGATATATTGCTGCGAGCACTATGGTGATAATAAGCAATATTCCAAGAGATAGGAGCATTTGTGGGGCATACAGAAATGAATTGTCCATTTGAATGTCCAATAGGCCGAAGAAAAAAGGCTGTAGAGATATACATAGAAAATACCCCACAACAAAGGAAATGACCGTATACAGAGACGATTCCAAAAAGAACTGTATTGCAATGGCTTTTCTGCGGGCGCCCAAAACTTTTCTTACCCCAACTTCTTTGGATCTGGTGGTGGAACGTGCCGTAGAGAGACTGGCGTAGTTTACCAGGGCAAGAAGTAAAATCAAGATAGCAACCAGAGGAAATATTTTTATATATCGGCTGTTGTCGAAGTTTTTCCCAAAATGTAGGCTGGTCAAAGGCTTTAAAAGATATCTTTTGTTTACATCGTTGCCCTTATCTTGTTGATCACCATTATTACTGAGTAAACTTGTTTCAACAAGTGTAGGGTCTGCAGAACTTTTCAGAGAGAAATAAGTGGTAAAATCGTCGTAATCATTAGTAATGGATTCATTGTATTCCTCCATAGATTCCATACTCGAAATGGACGCCACAAAATCAAAATCAACACTGGAGTTGGAAGGAGTGTTCTTCGATATACCTGTTACCGTAAACCGATATTTGTCGTTGTACAGAAAAACCTCTCCCACAGGGTCTTTGGATCCAAAATATTTTTCTGCTGCTCTTTGGGAAACAACTACGGAAAATGGATTATCTAGCACATGATCCTTGTTGCCCTGAAGTAAGGTGAAAGAGAAAAAATCAAAAAAGTTGGGGTCGGCAAACGCGAATTTGTCCTCAGAAAATTTTAGTGAAGGAGCTGCGGCGTTTTTAATGGTTACGCTCTCAAAGCTTTCCTTATAACGAAGGCAATCTTCTATGGACGGAATGCTTTGCTTGCTTTCCGGTCCTTTGGAATAACCCATATACGGTA
This sequence comes from [Muricauda] lutisoli (nom. illeg.), assembly GCF_017313105.1. Classification (GTDB taxonomy): domain Bacteria; phylum Bacteroidota; class Bacteroidia; order Flavobacteriales; family Flavobacteriaceae; genus Flagellimonas; species Flagellimonas lutisoli. Next base: position 559,812 of record NZ_JAFLND010000002.1, read on the forward strand.
TATAAATAGGGTCTTTGCCAAATGTTAATTCTGTTTCGGCCATGTAAATGTTGTCTGCATTTTCATGAAACTTGTCAAAACTATATTCATGGCCTACATATAAAACTATCAGCATGCATGCAGCTAGCCCCAAGGAAAGGCCAACAATATTTATTGAAGAATAAACCTTGCTTCTTATCAAAGCTCTCCACGCTATTTTCAGATAGTTTTTTATCATGATCTATGAATTATTCGGTTCGTAGACTTTTTGTGGGGTTGGAACGGGCCGCTCTAATGGCCTGAAAACTTACGGTTATAATGGTGACGGCCAAGGCTCCGATCATGGCCAGGGCAAAAATCCACCACTTTAAGATCACCCGGTATGGATACTCTTGCAACCAACCGTTCATAACATAATAGGCAATGGGCACCGCGATAAAACAAGAGATGATGACCAACTTTAAAAAGTCTTTGGACAACATGTTCCAAACATTGAACACAGAGGCCCCTAGTACTTTACGAACACCTATTTCCTTGGTGCGTTGTTCTGCCACAAAAGATGTCAGCCCAAAAAGACCAAGGCAACTGATCAAGATGGCCAAAGCGGTAAAAATTCCCGATAATTGACCAATACGTTCTTCTGCAGCAAACTTTTCCCCATATTCTTCATCTACAAAATCGTATTGAAACGGAATATTGGGGAAGTGTTCCTTAAATACCCTTTCGATTATTGCTATGTTCTGGCTAGCACTCTGGTTTGGGTTCAACCTCATATTGTAATATGAGCCATTTCCATATTTGTCGAACACATACATGCCTTGCTTTACGGGTTCGTAAGGGGATTGGGCGATCATATCTTCGACCACTCCTATAATTTTCATAGGTTCAAAAGGGTCTTCGGTATCAGTATCCGTTATAAATTTACCCACAGGGTCTTGAAGACCCATGTACTTTACCGCTGTCTCGTTAAGGAGCACTGCACTGGAATCCGATGCGAACTCACGAGAAAAATCCCTTCCGGCGACAATTTTTAAATTAAGGCTCTTTGCATATTCTGGTGACACCTCGGTCCATGCCAGATCTTCTTGAAAACCTTCTGGTTTGCCTTCCCAATCAAAACCGCTTCTGTTGGACCAAATTCGGGTAGTGGGAGCACTGGAAGTAGACATTTCGGTAACTGCACCGGAACTAATAAACTCCTCGCGCATCAATTCAAATTTGCCGGTAAAATCCTCGCTCATGGTCGGTATCTGAACCAATCCCTCTTTATCATAACCAATTGGTCTGTTTTTGGCATAGTTGATTTGTTGCATCACGATTACTGTACCTATAATAAAGGCAACGGAAACCGTAAACTGCACAACAACCAAAATTTTCCGAGGAAGCCCCGAGTGCTTACCTGTCTTAAAAGTTCCTTTTAACACATCAACTGGCCGAAAAGAGGAAAGGTATAGTGCTGGATAACTGCCGGCCAATAATGCAGTAATCAATATAAATACTAAAGAAACCGCCCAAAAGAAAGGGGATCCCCATGGGAATTCCATTTGTTTTCTGGCCAAATCATTAAACCCGTTGAGCGATAGCACCACAATAAAAACAGCGATCACAAAAGCAAACAGAACCACTAAAAAAGATTCCCCTAAAAATTGGTTGATCAATTGACTTCGTTGTGAACCTATAGATTTTCTAATGCCCACTTCCTTTGCTCTTTTCTCGGAACGAGCCGTACTTAAGTTCATAAAATTGATACAGGCCAAAAGCAGGACAAAAACACCTATAATCCCGAACAACCAAACATATTTGATCCTGCCCCCTGCTTGTTTTCCGTTCTCGAATCGGGACCTCAAATACCAATCTTCCATGGGAAGCAAAAACAGTTGGGGGTTAAACTCTACAGTTTCCTCATTGAGTTCTTTCTTTACATTCCTTATTTTTTCGGTAACACTCTTCATTGATGTGTTGTCGGCAATTTGAACGAACATTTGAAACGAGTTGTTACCCCATTGGTCCTCCGCATTTTTTACCCACTCATTAATGGAAACATATTTGTCCCAAGGCATCAAAAAATCGGTGTCGTTAAAAGAGGTGTTGAACGGAATGTCTTCGAACACTGCAGTAACCATCATATCATATTGGCTATTGACCTCTATGGTTTTTCCAATAGGATCTTCGTTCCCGAACAAAGCATCGGCGGTCGACTCCGAAAGCATGATGGAGTTGATTTCCCGAATTCCATCTTTTTCCCCCTTTAAAATATTTAGGTCGAACATTTCAGGAGCCTCACGTTGCATAAAGTTTCCATCCCTGGAAATACTGGTTTCCTTGTACTTCAGGTACTGAGAGGTAGTCCAAGAAGACATGACCAAGTGCTTAAAATTGTCCATATAGCTTTCCCTAAAAGCTTTTTCCAGTGGGCGTGGCATGGCGGGCCCTGTTCCGGTTTCCCCATTAAAGGTCTGGGATTGATACATTTGGGCAATTTTGTCCTTATGGGAAAAATAGTTGTTATGGCTAAGCTCATCATTGATCCAAAGACCAATGATCAAGGTAACGGCCATTCCCAGCGCCAGTCCACCAACATTAATGATGGTGTAACCCTTGTTCTTTGTTAGGTTCCTCCAAGCTATTTTTAGATAATTCTTTAACATGATCGATGTTTTTTTGATTGATTTATTCCGTGCGCAACCCTTTGGTCGGTTTCAGCAAAGCTGCTCCGACGGATTGGTAACTTATGGTGAGCACAGCAATGCCCAGTGCAATGAACCCAGCCATTAAAAATGTTTCCCAACCTATGGTAATGCGGTATGCAAAATCTTCCAGCCATCGATTCATTAAATACCAACCTACAGGAATTGCAATGCAGATTGAAATTAAAATCAACTTTAAAAAATCGATGGTAAGCAATTGATAGATGTTCTTGAAAGGAGCACCCAAAACCCTTCGAATGCTTATTTCCTTCCTTCGTTGCTCCACCATAAAAGCAGAGAGTGCAAATAGTCCCAAGCATGCCACAAGAATGGCAAAAAGCGCAAAACTGTTGAATATTTTGCCCATACGCCTTACATCATTGTGCATTTGAGCAAATTCTTGTTCCAAAAAGGTATAGTTGAGCGCCTGATTGGGTATGTTTTTGTTCCAAACTTTTTCGATGGATGCCAAGGCTTCTGTTGGGTTTCCCTTTTCCAATTTTACGGAAACGGCCCCGAAGTCTTTGCCTATTACCAAAGACAGTGCGGAGATATCTTCTTTCAAGGATTTAAAGTGGAAGTCTTCAATTACTCCGATAATTGTGAAAACTTGACTGTTGTTACTCAATTCTTTGCCAATTGGGTCCTGTAGGCCCAAATCCGAGGCCATTTTGGTGTTGATAACAATGGAGTTGACAGAGTCAGATGCAAAATCTTTGGAAAAACTTCTGCCCTTCTTAAGCTGAATGCCCAAGGTTTCGATATAATCGTAATCCACCTTCCAAATCTGGGCCGGGATTCCCCTTCCTCCATCATCTTTACCTTCTACCATAAAGGTGTTTCCGTTTCTACTGCCGCCGTCAACTGGCAAATAGTTAGTGGATGTCACATTTTTTACTTGTGACAGGGATGATAATTGCTCTTTAAAAGATTCCATCTTTTCACCAAGAATGTTGGTGCCTTCAAGTACAACGACCCGTTCTTTATCGTAACCTAATTCTTTGCTGACGATAAAATCCATCTGTCGGTAAATAATAAGTGTACCTATGATCAAGACGACCGATGTAGTAAACTGAAAAACCACCAACCCACTCCTTAGCTTTCCGCTCTTGCTACCAACGCTCAATTTTCCCTTTAAAACACTCGCTGGCCTAAATGCGGATAAATAGAATGCTGGGTACAGCCCTGCCAAAACGCCTACAATAAGGGCAGAAATCAACAATAAAGGAGCGAACCACCAGTCGGACCAAGGCAACACCATGTTTTTGGCTGCAATCTCATTAAAGGTAGGAAGCAAAACCCAGGCGAACACCACTCCCAAAACAAAGGAAATGATGCTGAAGATCACAGATTCGGTTAAAAATTGATTGACCAGGTTGTTCCTGAAGGCTCCAATGGTTTTTCTGAGTCCTACCTCTTTGGCCCTATTGGCGGATTTGGCCGTGGAAAGATTAATAAAGTTGATAATGGCCAACAGCAATACAAAAATCGCAATGGCAGCAAATAGCCAAACAAACTTTACATCGCCGTGTTTAAGCCCGTCCTGCATTTTAAGGTCGGATTTTAAATAAATGTCCGTAATGGGTTGCAGCTTATATTCTGCGGTTCTCAAGACGTCAAGAAAAGCTTCGGAGCGACCCCGTTTTATCTGTGCCGGAATGATGTATTTTTCAACAATCGAGGACATTTTTTGCTCTAACTCCTGAATGTCGGTGTTAGGGTTTACCAATACATAGGTAAAGTAATTTTGATTGGTCCAACCCCCATAATTATCCTCTACAGGAAGCATAAAATCAAAATCCAGATGTGAGTTTTTCGGCACATCTTTCATCACACCCGTTACTGTATAAGGATTGGAGGTGTCGTTGTCCAAAAATATGGTCTGCTGCAAAGCATTTCCGTTGGGAAAATACTTATCGGCCTTGGATTTGGAAATCACAATGCTTTTGGGATTGGTCAAGGCAGTTGATGCATCTCCAAGCTCCAGGTCAATTTCCAAAATATCAAAAGCCTCCTGGTCCGCAATAATAAAATTCTCCTCAAATGTACTCTCCTGTTCCCCGTTGATTCGAAATCCACGTTTCCCTGCACCAAAAATTTCGATGGTATTGACTTTTCCGGCCTTGTTTATTTCTGGAAAATCAGATTGAAGCGCATCGGCAAATGGCAACTGAAAATGGGTGCTTTTCATGACCTCTCCTTGGAGCACTCCCTGAAAAACCACTCTATAAATTTGATCCTTCTTGGCATAATGCCGATCGTAGCTGACCTCATTACGAATAAATAGGGCAATTAAAAGACAGGCGGCTATCCCAACGGCAAAACCTCCTATTTTAATAAATGTGAAGAGTTTATCCTTTTTGATGGTCCTCCATGCGATATTTAGGTGGTTTTTGAACATGTGATTGATTTGATTGTTTTTTGATTGATGAATTAAACTCCTATACCATGCTTTTCATAGGCTTATTTTGGCTTTCAGTCACAATTTGACCGTCGAACAGATTGATGACCCTGTGGGCATAGTGCGAATCGCGATCGGAGTGCGTAACCATAACAATTGTGGTCCCTTCTTGGTTGAGTTCGGTCAACAGGTTCATCACCTCGATACCGTTTTTGGAGTCCAGGTTACCCGTTGGCTCATCCGCCAAGATCAATTTTGGATTGGTGACCACGGCCCTTGCAATGGCCACCCTTTGCTGCTGACCTCCGGATAGTTGCTGTGGAAAGTGCTTTTCCCTGTGTGCGATCTTCATGCGCTCCAAGACTTTTTGCACTTTTTCCCTACGCTCGGCCTTGTTCATTTTAAGGTAGATCAAAGGAAGCTCAACGTTTTCAAAAACCGTGAGTTCATCGATCAGGTTAAAACTTTGGAACACAAACCCAAGGTTGCCTTTTCGTAGTTGGGTTCGCTGGCTTTCCTTTAGTCCGCCCACTTCATGCCCTGCAAAATTGTAGCTGCCCTCGGTTGGGTTGTCCAGCATTCCGATGATGTTCAGCAAAGTGGATTTCCCGCATCCAGATGGCCCCATAATGGCCACAAATTCGCCTTCTTCCACTTTTAAGTTTACCCCGTTCAAGGCCAAGGTCTCTACCTCTTCAGTTCGGAAACTTTTTTTAAGATCTGTTATCTGTATCATTTTTTGATGGTTGTTTTTTATGTAAAGACTATTCTTTTTTGATTGATGTTACATTCCCACGGATTATTTTAATACAATCCGTTCCGCATCACCGAAACTATCGTAGTTACTGGTAATGACCTGTTCTCCTGGTTGAAGGCCCTCGAGGACCTCATAATATCTTGAATTTTGTTTTCCCAATCGTACATTGCGTTTGATGGCTTCATTACCATCGGGGCCCACCACGAACACCCATTGTCCGCCGGTGCTTTGGAAGAACCCGCCTTTGGGCAACAAAAGGGCATCGTTGGATTCACCCAGTTGCAATCGTATGTTGTAGCTTTGTCCCGCTCGGATGGTCTCGGGTTTTTCGTCCACAAAAACCAAGTCTACGCGGAACCTACCGTTCCTTACTTCGGGGTACACCTTGCGCAAACGTAAACCGTACTCGTTTCCGTTACGTTCCAAAGTGGCGGAAAGGTCACGTTTCACACGATCGATATAATGCTCATCGATATCGGCTTCAATTTTAAAATCTGTAAGTACGTTGATCTGCCCTATACGTTGCCCTTGCGAAATATTCTGACCAATTTCTGCATCCAAAAATCCCAATTGGCCATCTGCGGGAGCTCGAACATTTAAATGGTCGAGTCGTTCATAGACCATGGACAATGTTTTTTGCATCCGCTCCAAGTCTGTGTCCAAACCTTTCAAAGAAGTTTCACGCAATTCATCATCCTGTTCTGTTTGTAGTTTTACGATTTCGTATTGCTTTTGTGCCAATTCGTAATCTTCCTTGGACTTTAAATAGGTTTCCTTGGAAATCAACTCTTCTTCAAAAAGCTCTTGGTTCTGCTCGTAAGCTCGTTTCAAACGTTGCACATCGTACTGTGCAGTGGCCAAGGATTTTCTTCCTTCCACCTGTCTCGAATCAAAGGTGAGTTTGGTGGAACGCAGGTCGTTCTGCTTTAGTGCCAAGTTACTTTCACTGGCCAAAATCTGCTCATAAAGCGCCATGTTTTCCAGCTTTAGGATAATGTCTCCTTTTTTTACCATCGAACCTTCTTCTATCAACTTTTCGGAAACACGACCACCTTCGTAGGCATCCATGTAAATGGTGGCTATTGGCGCCACATTGCCGTTGATGGTTATGTAGTCATCAAACTTGCCATCTGTTACCGAGGAGATGGACAAACGTTCCTTTTCCGTTCTAAAGGTTGACATGGAACTGGCAAAAATCAATTTATAGCCCACAAACAAGAGCAATATGCCCAAGGCGATATAGCCGTAATGTTTGAGTTTAAGTCCTTTCTTTTTTTCTAATTGTATATCCATGGTATGTTTTAGTTGATATTAAAAATGGGCAGTCCGCTGTAAAAATCTATGGTGCTCTGGTTGACTTTTAACCTAAGCCCCACCTGTAAATTTTGATTCTGCGCTACCCCGTACAGGTTTTTGGCCTGAAAGAGTTCCAACGCATTGATCAATCCTTTTTCGTAACGCTTTTGTGCAATGGTAAAGGCCAATTGCTGCGATTCTACCTGTTTTATGCTCTGTTCATATTCTGCTATAAGGGCCTGGTTGTCCTGGACCAATTGCTGCAACAACTGAAAAAGTTCCTGCTCCTGGATCTCCAGGTTGTTCTTTGCCTGCATATAGGCGATTTTCTGTTGCTTCACCCTCGAATGATTGGTCCACCCGTTACTAATGGGAATGTTCAATTGCGCACCCACAAACTTGGATTGGTTATCATTGAACTGTGTCCTAAAAGGTATTACATTGCCATTTTCATCCACATTGGTCTCAAAATAGCTTGTTCCGTAACCAGCAAATAGGGCCAAAGATGGAAATAGCCCTCCCCTAGTGGCCTGTAATTGTTTTTTTGCCGCGGTTACCCGATACTCTTGTGATTTGACCAATGGCACAAATCCCCTTGCCTTTTGGTATAGAGAATCCAATGTAACGTCTTCGTTTACGGAAGCCTCTTCCAAAGTTTCCTGAATAGCAATATCCGAAGCTTCGGTCAAATTCATTTCTTGCAAAAGAGCCAACTTGGCATTGGCCAGTTGGTTTCGGTTTTGCGTCAACAGGAACTTGTCGCCCAAAAGGTTGGATTCCGCTTCGTACAGGTCTGCACCCGCCATTAACCCAAGCTCCACTTGTTTTTCGACCAAATCATAGTTGGCTTGTGAAATTTCCAACTGTTCCAAGGTGTTGGCCACCAATCCTTCGTAAAATTTGATGTCGTAAAAAGCCGTCATTACCCTGAAGGCCAACAAAAACTTTTCCTGTAAAATATCTTCTTGCGTCGCTTTGAAGATGAATTTGGAGGCTCTTATCGAATTCAGTTTTTGAAAACCGCGGAACAGATCCAAACTGGCATTGAGCGAATAATTGTTACTGAAGAATTCCGTATTCACATAATCGTTGGTTTGAGGGTCGGCAGACCTACCATACCTAATTGTATAGTCGGTGGACCCATTTACAGATGGCAATAAATTGCGAATGGATTGCCTGTAAGATTCTCTGCTGGACTCGTTATTATATGAGGTATTCTTTACTTGAAGATTGTGTTCAATGGCATAATCCACACATTCCTCCAGCGTCCAAACTTCTTGGGAGACCCCGATGAACGAAGCCAATAATAATAAGGTTGTTATGTATATTTTTAAATTCATAGTTTCATACTGTGCCAAACTACTTTCTATTCTTATGCCAAAATAGTTTTTTGCTGATTATCAGTTTGTTACATTTATAAAATTACACAAACCCTTTGGTTGGTGTAAAAATTTTGTACAAAAAATGTCCAAATATTTTACAGTTATGTAAAACATATAAGAGCAATTACTAGTTTTAGCCATCAATTTGAACCTGAAAGCCCTATGGTGGATGCCAAGATTTTAGTGGTAGACGATAACAAGAGCGTGTTGAGTGCTCTGGAGATTCTTTTGCAGTTTGAGTACAAAAGCGTTCAAACCATATTTAATCCCAACCAGATTTCTTCTTTCCCTAATCTGCAAGACATCGATATTGTGCTCTTGGACATGAACTTTTCTGCGGGTGTAAACACGGGAAATGAGGGATTGTATTGGCTCAACGAAATCAAAAAAAGGTCGCCCCATACCTCGGTGATTATGATGACGGCCTACGGGGCAGTGGACTTGGCGGTTAGAGCACTCAAGCAGGGAGCTTCTGATTTTGTGCTCAAGCCGTGGAACAATGAGCGTTTAATGACTACGGTAAAATCGGCTTACGAACTGAGAAAATCCAAACAGGAAATCCATGATCTCAAGAAAAAGGAGAATAATTTAAAGCAGGTCATTAATGAGGGGCGAAATTATATCATCGGCCAATCCAAAGCGCTGACCTCCGTTTTGAACCTGGTGGCCAAAGTGGCCAAAACGGACGTCAACGTACTCATTACTGGTGAAAATGGTACGGGAAAAGAATTGATCGCCCGTGAGCTACATCGGCTCTCCAATAGAAAAAATGAGGTCTTTATAAGTGTGGATATGGGCTCCATCGCCGAAAATTTGTTTGAAAGTGAACTTTTTGGGCATACCAAAGGCTCGTTTACCGATGCCAAAGAGGACCGGGCGGGCAAATTCGAGGCTGCTCATCAAGGCAGTTTATTTTTGGATGAAATCGGGAATCTTTCTTTGCAGATGCAGGCCAAACTGCTTTCCTCCATTCAGAATAAGTCTGTGGTTCGGGTAGGTTCCAACAAACCGGTGGATGTGGACATTCGGTTGATTTGTGCCACCAATTGCAATCTGGAGCAAATGGTCGCGGATGGCCTGTTCCGTGAAGATCTGTTGTACCGCATAAACACCATTCATATTGAAGTACCCCCGCTACGGGATCGTAATGAGGATATTTTGGTACTCGCTGATTTTTTCTTGAAAAAGTTCGCCCACAAATACGATAAATCGGGACTGCGCATCAATCAAACTGCACAGGAAAAGCTCATTGAATATCCTTGGCCAGGAAATGTTCGGGAATTACAGCATACCATGGAACGGGCCGTTATCCTATCCGATGGCAGTGTATTAAAACCTTCAGATTTCCTCCTGCATGCCAAACCTATGCAGTCGATGGATGGGGAGCTCATGACCCTAAACGAAATGGAGCAACAGATGATCAATAGGGCCCTGGAGCAAAATGATGGCAATTACAGTGCCGCTGCTGAGCAACTGGGTATATCGCGCCAAACCCTTTACAACAAGTTGAAGAAAAAGAATAACTAATGGCCAGTAGAAACTTTTATATTCAGCTTATCCTTAGGGTTATTTTTATAACCCTTACCGCTATTGTATTGGCCTTTTCCTTGTCTTATAAATCGTATTTTGCTTTCGGATTTTGTGCCATTATTTTGGTGGTGCAGGTGTTTTCATTAATAACCTTTATCAACCGAACGAACCGAAAAATCGCCTATTTCTTTGATGCCATTAAGAACGAGGATTTTACCCTTCGTTTTCCCGAAGGGGTTACCATTGAATCTTTCAAGGAACTTAACCGAAGCCTCAATCGGGTCAATGGTTTAATTCAAGAGGTTCATTTACAGCTTCAAATAAGGGAGCAATATTATCAGGAAATTCTGAAACAGGCCAGCATTGGTATCATGACATACAACGAGAAAGGGCATATCCTTTTTGCAAATCCTACATTAGAGAAATTACTGGATTACACGCCTCTGAACCATATCAAACAACTGAAACAGGTGGATGAAAACCTGTATCAAATCTTCAAAAATTTTAAGCCTTTTCAACGGAAGTTGTTCCAATTATCCAATGAGCGGGAACAAACACAATTGGCCATAAAGTCAACACCATTGACATTGGATCGCCAGTCGTTACAATTAGTCGTGGTACAGGATATTCATAAAGAGTTGGATGAGAAAGAAACGGAGTCGTGGGTGCGACTCATCCGAGTGCTGACCCATGAGATCATGAACACTATTACCCCAATTACCTCCATTTCGGATTCCATCATCAAATATTACCGTAAAGGGGATAAGATCACTCCGATGGAAGAATTGGAAGAGGGTCAAATCAAAAATACCTTAAAAGGTCTGGAGGTCATCAAAGAGCAGGGAGGGGACCTTATGGATTTTGTGCAATCGTACCGAAGTTTATTGCACGTGCCGGAACCTAATAAATCCTTGGTAAAAGGGAAGGAGCTTTTGGAAAAAATCGACGTGCTCATGTCCGCCCGATTGATTGACGGGGAGAGTGAGTTCTCCACTATTTGCCAACCAGAGGACTTGGAGTTCTATATTGACGAAAAACAGATTTCCCAAGTGCTGATCAACTTGGCCAAAAATGGTTTGCAATCCGTGGATTCCACCAAAGGCGGAAAGGTACAGGTGACCGCGGGAATTGATGAAAATGGCTCAAAATTTATCGACATCAGAGACAACGGACCGGGCATTCCACCCGAGGTTATAGACGAAATTTTTGTGCCTTTTTTCACTACAAAAAACGAGGGAACAGGTATTGGGCTCAGTCTTTCCAAACGGGTGATGCAACTTCATGGCGGAAGTATTCAAGTGCGTTCGGTCCCACATACAGAAACCGTCTTCCGACTTACTTTTGCCTAATCAAAATCATGAAAAAAGAGCTTTTAGAATTTTGCTGGAAACAGGTGAACGAACGAACAGAGCGTCTCAAAAAACAGAGCCATGAACTCCAAGAGTCCTTGGGCTCCGAAACCAAAAGCTCCGCAGGTGACAAGCATGAAACGGGAAGGGCCATGGTACAGTTGGAACAGGAAAAGCTTGGCCAGCAATTACAGGAACTCAATGCAACACGAAGCATTCTGAACAAGATCAACGTTGAAAAACCTTCAGACAAAATACGTTTGGGTTCTTTGGTAAAAACAAGTATGGCAGATTATTTTATTGCCATTTCCGCAGGTTCTTTTAAGAAAGAAGGGAATGTAGTTTACTGCATTTCGGCCAATGCACCCATTGCAAGATTGTTACTCGGAAAGGAAAAAGGGGAACACTTTGTTTTTAATGGGAAAGAGCAATCCATTTTAGAAGTGGATTAAGTTTTGTCTTCCACAAGTTCCATGTCCGGTTTATCTTTATGAAAAACGATAATAAGAAAAAGTATTCCTATAATAACCAAAAACACGATTTCCAAACTGGATAACATCTGATTCATTCCGAGTGACCTTTTGGATTGCTGCGTGAGCTGTCTTCCTTCAGATAGTTGTACCTCTGCAAGATTGTCAAGGTTTTTACTTATGCTATGTAATATGGAGACAATTTCTTCTTTGGATCCGTCATTATTGTGCTGATTGGCTTCCAAAGTTTTGAGCGCCGCATAATTTTCATTCAGATTTGATAGATATTGCGCTTCCTCAACTGTTAAATCGGTCTTTTCAAAATCCGTAAGGATATTTTTGATCTCCGGGTATTGTGGAATTGATTTATTGGTCAACGCATTGTTGGCCAAGAATAATTCTTTTTCATGAAAAAGGTTGTTGAGCCTATAAATATATTCCTGAACAACCAGGCGATCTTCAAAAACAGAGTTTACTCCATGCTCAACCGTACTAAAGTTCCTGTTGTTTAACCGGTTAGATGCTAAAACCAATAAAAATGCGGCTGCAAGTACAAAACCTGCATTAATTCGTTGCTTTATTGTTCTTCTTTTTGGCATCTTTTTAGGGTTTTTACATGAATAGAATTAAAAATATAAGTGGATGATATTAAAAATTTTATGTGGATGCAAATCCGCCCAGCTTTTAGCTAACCATTCTAATCGAGCAAATCCAAATGTGTGAGGCCGGGCGGAAAGTCATCAATCAACTACAGTACACTTAACTCGCCAGACTCAAGTGCATTCTTCAAATCTGCTTTGACTACCGGATGGCTGTTAAAAAATCTTTTTCCATCGGTTTTTTTGATTTTTACCATTACGGTACCATCTTTTTTCTCTTTGATTTCGGTAACCACAACTTTGTTGCCCACCACTCTTTTGTAGTTGGCTATCCCTCCTTTTTTAATAATAAAATTGGCCCTGGGAAAATCAATATGTTTGAACTGGGGCGTATCGGGACGCCCAATTTCCAAAACATCGCCAACTTTAACCTCTTGCGGGTTTACGCTTTGTGCGTTGATATTTGTGGTAGCCACCACAAAAAGAAGTGCAAAAATTATCATTCTCATAACTATATATATTTAGGGTTTACAATTAATTTTCATACTTTTTTCTATACATCAAAACTGGATGATAATTGGTGCGAGTGTTCCACACCGACTATCTTGAAGGATTGAACATCCGAGGGAAATCCAAGTTGGATGTAATCGCCGACCGCCAGTCCTACTAAGCTTGCTCCCAGGGTACTTACAATGGAAACCATATTCTTTTTAAGATCTCCTCTGGTCGATGGAACCAGTTGAAACGTTTGTTGTGCTCCCTGCACAAATTCCACCGTTACCTTGGAGTTTAACCGAACCACATCGTCCGGCATATCCATCTCGTCCTCCACCAAGGCCCGATCTACTCTTTCGCTCAACTGTTCCAAGGCGTCCTTATGTGCGTAGTCTTCATAAAACCTATGGAAGTTCAGTATTCGTTTGAGCGTTAGGTAATCCTTTTTTTCCATGATCAAGCTTCCGTATTTCATTTTCATTTCTTAACGGACGGGAGACTGAAAAATCAGCATCCCAGCATTTTTATCATAAAAAGGCAAAGCCTGTGCCATTTGAAAGGACTTTCTTTTCATTTCATATTTAAAACATTGTAAAACAATGATTTACATTTTGTTTTGCTTAAAGTAAAGAAAAGTGTGGGTGGGTGATTTTTACCCGGGTGGGGCGAAATACCCCAGGGTTTATTTAAGTTTTTCGCGCAGTGTTTTACGGTTGATTCCCAAAATTTCGGCTGCTTTGGTCTTGTTGCCCTGAGTGGATAGGAGTACTTCCCGTATGTATTCTTTTTCTTTTTCCTGAAGTGTTTTAAATCCCTTTTCAGGAAAGTCGATTTTGTACTTCAACTCATCGGGAAGGTGTTCTAAAGTGATTTTTCCATCACACATGATTACGGCACGTTGCACCACGTTTTCCAGCTCTCGGATATTGCCTGGCCAAGAATATCGTTTCAACACTTCAAGGGCTTCATCAGCAATACGGACAAAACGGTCCTTGTACTCAATGCCATATTTCTGCATGAATTTGTCCACCAATAAAGGGATGTCCGAAGTGCGTTCCCTAAGTGGTGGCACATCTACGGTAACCACGGAAAGACGATAGAAAAGGTCCTCACGAAAAGTTTTCTTTTGAATGAGTTCGTCCAAATCACTATTGGTGGCAGCTATGACCCTGACATCTAATTTTTCAGGTTTTTGGGAGCCGATTTTGGTAACTTCTTTCTCTTGAAGCACCCTGAGCAATCTATTTTGAACTGGTAGGGTGGCATTTCCGATTTCATCCAAAAAAATCGTTCCCTTGTGTGCCGCCTGGAAAAATCCGTCACGGTTTTCATTGGCACCTGTAAAAGCACCTTTGGTATAACCGAAAAGTTCGGCTTCCAACAAATTTTCGGGAATGGCACCACAGTTCACCGCAATGAAAGGGGCTCTTGCAAATTTACCGGAATAATGGATGGCCCGTGCCACCAGTTCCTTTCCTGTTCCACTTTCCCCGCGCACCAAAACCGTGGCTCGGTTGTCCTTAACCCGATCAATGATCTCCGTAACTTTTTGGAAAGCTTCGGAATCCCCGATCATATCGGCATAACCATTGGTGGCAACAGGTCTTACTTGCGGTCTTTTAAAAGCTTGCTTGGCTTCCTTGCTGGCCAGCGCCTTTTTTACAGCGGCTTCCAGTTCCGCTTTGGTAAAGGGCTTGGTCAAATAATCTGTTGCCCCATGTTTGATCACATTTGACGCATCTTCCACGGACGGAAATCCGGTTACTACCAACTTGGGCATATCCGGATAATGTTCGGCGACATATTTTACCAACTGCAGTCCATCAATCTCTGGCATATTAATGTCCGTTACCAACAGATCTATCTCGGTATCTTTTAAGATGTATAGCGCCTCCTTTACCGAAACGGCCTTGTATGTATGGTAATCCAGCGATTTTAAATGCCGCTGCAGCAGCTCAAGAATATCGATGTCGTCATCAACGAGCAATATGTTCTCCTTTTTCAACAAAGCGCTTACTTTTTAGGGAATTGCAATGTAAAGATAGTGCCTGTTGGGGTATTTGCGGTAACCTCAATACTTCCATGGTGACTCTGCACAATGCCGTGCACTACGCTAAGGCCCAGTCCCGATCCCTCGCCAACGGGTTTTGTGGTGAAAAACGGGTCAAAAATATGGGGGATGGATTCCTCTGGAATTCCAGGACCCTGATCGGCAATTTTTAAAATGACGTTGTCTTTTTCGGTTGTAAGGGAAACCGAAATAGTACTTTTTGGCGGTGCAAAATAGATTGCGTTCACGATCAAGTTGAAGACCACTTGGGTGAGTTGGATTTTATCGATGCGCAGTTGGATGTTGTCTTCGGAGTGTTCAAATTCGCATGAGACCTCGTTTTGGCGCAAGGTGGTTCGAAGCATATTGATGGCGTCCTCGATTACCTCAACCACATTGATGACTTCCCGTGTTTCCGGCATTTCGCAGGCGAAGAACATCAGTTTTTTCACCACTTCCCGCGAAAATATGGTGTTGGTGATGATCTTGTCCAGATCTTTGAGTGCTTGGGGGTCATCGCTGATGTGCTCCTTTAACAGTTCGGTAAAACCCAGAATGTTGGCGAGCGGCGTATTCAGCTCGTGGGCAATGCCCGCAGTGATCTCCCCCAAGATGCGAAGCCTATCCGATTGCTCCACTTGTCGGCGGATGTGCTCTTCCTTTTCTTTGATTTCCTTCCGCTCCAACAAATTGCCCACCTTAAGGCAAACATTGTCCAATAGTTGCTGCTCCTCTTCCAAAAAATCCTTGAGCTGGTATTTTGGGGACGGGTACCCGACCTTTATAATGCCCTGCGGTTTGTTGAATACGGTAATTGCCGACTCCAAAAAAACATAGGCGTCGCCCTTCTCCTCTGTGTTTATAAAGTAATCCGGGGTGGACAGCTCCACATAAGTTTCCTGATCGAACTGCCAAGCTCGCTCCAAACATTGCACAATACCGAGCAGTGCCGTTTCCATATCGTCATAATCACAATTGACGATAAGTGAGGTTACCTCATACAAACAAGTAAGTTCCTTAATGCGTTCCTTGAGTTTTTGTTCGGCCGTGAGCATGGTATTCTCCTTTATAGCAAATTAGTGAATTCTTGGAATTCGGTTGATATATGTTTTAAGGAGTTGTTTGGGAACGAACCATTTTAATTAAAAAACCCTTCCAAATCAGAGACTTGAAAGGGTTTTATGTGGTCCCACCTGGGCTCGAACCAGGGACCCCCTGATTATGAGTCAGGTGCTCTAACCAGCTGAGCTATAGGACCCGCATTTTGCGGATGCAATATTAGTGTTTATTTTTCTTCAGCGCAAGGTTTTAACGGCTCTACCCTTCTTTTATTTCTTGGCAAAGCTCTACCAGTACACCATTGGTGCCCTTTGGATGTAAAAATGCGACCAATTTGTTGTCTGCTCCTTTTTTGGGTGTTTCATTCAAAACAACAAAGCCTTCGCCTTTCAACCGTTCAATTTCAGAAACAATGTCTTCCACCGCAAAGGCAACATGATGGATGCCCTCTCCCTTCTTCTCCAAAAATTTGGCAATGGGACTATCGGCCTTGGTCGCCTCCAACAATTCAATCTTATTGGGGCCTGATTTAAAGAAAGAGGTCTTTACCCCTTCCGAGGCCACTTCCTCAACCTTATAATGGGGCACGCCCAAAAGTTTTTCAAACAACGTATTGGATGCTTCCAAGTCCTTCACTGCAATTCCGATATGTTCAATTTTATCCATAGGAGCTATAATACACTTTAAAATGTTCACCTTTTTTCAAAATTACACACTGTAAATGGTTAATAGCGTGAGGTTAGTCATTAATTCGCTTATTTTTGCAGTATGGAGGAAACACAACGACAGAAAAAAATAGCAGGAATCATTCAACAAGACCTAGCCGATATTTTACAGCGTGCCGCTACCGATGGTGGCCTCAAGGGAACTTTGATATCCGTGTCCAAGGTTTCCGTAACCGTAGATCTATCCTTGGCCAAGGTGTATGTAAGCATTTTTCCGAATAAGGATGCCAAAGCGCTGTTGGAGGGCATCAAAGAGAGTCAAGTGGCCATACGCCACGAATTGGCCCAACGTACCAAACACCAGTTAAGGCGTGTGCCAGAGCTCAATTTTTATCTGGATGATTCCTTGGAGTACATCGAAGGGATCGAAAAATCATTGAAGCGAGAAGAAAACCCTATCGAGAACAGGGACCTGCTCGACAAACGTAAGAAATCCTGATTTTGAATTTTCCCCTTTATATCGCAAAGCGTTACTTACGGTCCAAAAGCAGCCAAAATGCGGTAAATATCATCAATTTCATCACTTTTTTGGTGATTGTGATAGGTTCCGCGGCCCTGTTTATTGTACTTTCCGCTTTTGCAGGTCTAAAGACATTCAGCCTTTCCTTTTCCAATACCTTTGATCCCGATTTGAAGGCTTCCCCCACAGTGGGCAAGCATTTTACCCTTTCTGAGGATGAAGCATCGGCCCTTGCTGAAATCGAGGGGCTGGCCAATTTTTCCAAGGAACTGGAAGAGCGGGCCTACCTGACTTATAAAGAAAAAAGTACCATTGCCTACATTAAAGGGGTGGACGAAAACTACCGCGCCGTTACTGGGGTAGACAGCACCCTTATTTTTGGGAATTGGGGTTCCGATGTGTACAATGGTGTTATTGGCTTTGGGATTTACAACCTTTTGGGCGTACCCATGAACAACAGGACCGCTATGGAAGTTTTGGTCCCTAAACCTGGCGAGGGTTCTTTTTCACAACAAGGGCTTAATTCCAAGCCTTATAACGACCTTGCCTTGGTGGTGAGCGGCGTGTATGCTGTTGAGGAGTCTTTGGACAAAAAATATGTTTTCGCCCGTCTTCCTTTAGTTCAAGATCTTTTACGGAAAGATAGTACCGAAATCTCAGGCATCAATTTTAAATTGATGGAAAATGCATCCCCAAATGACGTCAGGAATTCCATTGTCGAGGTTTTGGGTGAAAAAGCCTCTGTTTTGACACGTAGGGAACAGAACACCTCACTCTACCGTATGCTGAACACGGAAAATTTGGCCACCTATTTGATTTTTACCTTGGTGTTGATCATTGCCCTTTTTAATGTTGTTGGGGCCATTATTATGATGATTTTGGACAAGCAACAGAACTCCAAAACGCTATTCAGTCTTGGTACAACGATCAAAGAATTGCGCCGTATCTATTTTATCCAAGGCATATTGGTTACCTCTTTTGGTGGGTTGATTGGTGTGCTGATAGGCTCTTTGTTGATCGTGTCCCAACTGGTATTCGGATGGTTGAAGATTACCCCTTCACTGGCCTATCCTGTGGAATTCAATGTCCTTAACTTGTTGATTGTAATCGGAACTATAGTGGTCTTGGGCTTTATCTCTTCAAAAATTGCGAGCAGCCGAATCACCCATAAATTGATTTCCGCTTAAGCGAACTGGTAATCCCCGAATTTTTCCTGAACCTCATCAAAGGCGGCAAAAACATCTGCAGCATCGTCGCTGGTCACCATTTTCATTCGGTATTCCTTAAAGTGTGGTATGCCCTTAAAATAGTTGGTGTAGTGCCTTCTTGTTTCAAAAACACCCAGTTTTTCGCCTTTCCAATCGATGGCCATTTGTAAGTGTCTTCGGGCTGCCTCAACACGTTCCTGCATCGTTGGGGGCGCTAAATGCTCGCCTGTTTTAAAATAGTGCTTTACTTCCTTAAAAAACCAAGGATATCCAATGCTTGCCCTACCGATCATGGCCCCGTCCAATCCGTATTCGTCACGCATTTTTACCGCCGCTTCGGGGGTATCCACGTCACCGTTGCCAAAAACCGGAATGTGCATCCGTTGGTTGTTCTTTACCTCGGTAATGGGCTTCCAATCGGCTTCGCCCTTGTACATTTGCACACGGGTACGACCATGAATGGAAATGGCCTCAATACCAACATCCTGCAATCTTTCAGCAACTTCAACAATTTTGATGGAGCTTTGGTCCCAACCCAAACGTGTCTTAACCGTTACGGGCAATTTGGTTCGCTTTACGATTTCCTCGGTCAGCTTTACCATCAAAGGAATATCCCGCAAAATACCTGCGCCGGCATTTTTGCTCACCACCTTTTTAACAGGACAACCAAAATTGATGTCGATGATGTCGGGATTGGATTTTTCCACGATATCCACGGCCTGAAGCATAGAATCCAGTTCAGCACCAAAAATCTGTATGCCCACAGGACGTTCCTTTTCATAAATGTCAAGTTTGATGACACTCTTGGCGGCATCCCTGATCAATCCTTCGGAAGAAATAAACTCGGTATACACCACATCGGCGCCCTGCTCCTTGCACAATTTACGGAAAGGAGGGTCGCTCACATCTTCCATCGGAGCTAGAAGAAGCGGAAAATCAGGAAGTTCTATGTTTCCAATTTTTGGCAAATCCTACGGTTTTTTGGACTGCAAAAGTACAAAATAGCTTAAAACCAAAAAGCTAGTCCTGCGATTGAAGTCGATCTCGCTCATTTTTATCGATTCCACGCTCGTTATCCTCCAACCGGAAGTTTCCAAAGTTATAGGTAAACCCAAAGCGGATAAACTGCGTTTCGGGGCGTCTTCGGTAAAAGTTGTCCTGGTTGAGGTACTGCGAACGATAGGTGGGCACGTACTGCTCCAAGATATCCTCTGCAGCGAGCGAAAGGGTGATTTTATTATCGAACAAAGTCTTTCTTAAACCAATGGTCAAATTAAATTGCTCATCGGATACATACGACCCAAAAAGAAACTTGGAAATATAGGTGCCGGTAATCTCTCCGGTAAAGGTCCCGTCCTTGGACAAGGTCAAATAATTGCCCAAATAAGCATACACTCCGTTCACCTCGTTCGTAAAGGGAACGTTGCCACTTTCTTCGGCCAAATAGGTCTCTTCTTCGTGGAACAAAGAGGTGTAAGCATACATAAACCAAGCAGGGGCAATGGCTTTGCTCAAGGTAAAGTCCAATCCATAGGATTTACTGTCCAACACATTTTGTTTGAGTTCCACCAAGGTTTGGTTATCGTTGTCCTGAAATACCAAATAAGCGATGTTACTTCCATTATCGCGATAGTACACATCAAAGAAATATTCGCTGTTTAGCGTATAGTTAAAGTTGAAATTGTTGCTGAAGCTGGGCCTTAGCCCAGGGTTTCCCTCCTCATAATCATTTTCATTGTAGAAAAACCGGAAAGGATTCAAGTCGTTGTACTTGGGCCTGTTGATGTTTCGTCCATAATCAAAAGAAAAGCTATGCTTATCCGATGGCGAGTAAAGCAAGTACACGGACGGAAACGGTTCAAAAAAATCTTGGCTATTGGTCTCTCCCAAAGTAATGGAGTTTCCTTCGGCCTTGGTGAGCTCTCCGCGAACACCCAACTTCATGGACCATTTTTCCCAGTTTTTCACAAAACTCAAATAAGCGGCGTACACGTCCTCATCATAAATATACCTGTCCGACTGTGAAGCATCGACCGTATTGCTGGTTCCATTAAAATTGAAAAAGTTCATCGTGTTTTCCGAGGTAATCGATGAAATCTTCGCTCCGGACTCAAAAGAAGCACTGCCGATCGGGGTAGCATAATCCAGTTGTCCCGTAAAAATCTTTATTTCTTGGTCCGAGTCGGTATCAACCCCGAAATCCCTCAAAAACGCCCCGTCGGCATCAAAATAATCGGAGGACAGCCGTTGGAACATCTCCCCATTAAAGTAGGTATAATGGCCATTGGCCCTGATTTGAGCACCCTCTTTTTTTAACTTGTGCACGTAGGTCAGGTCGAATGCCAAGTTGGTATTGTCCATGTTGGCATTGTTCTGTGTGGTAAACGTGGAATCCAATTGAGCTTGGCCATTCCTCATTTCATTATCAAGAAGTGTTTGTTGCTCTTGATCTAGATTGAAAAGTAGGTTAGAAGTGACATTCAAGTTATTGCGCTCATCAAAATCGTAATCCAAAATAAAGCTCGCATTTTGCGATTGAGACCGGTCCGTTTGGTTGTAATCCGTATCCCAAACAGAAAAAACGTTGTTGGCATTATCCATAAAATTAATGCCCTTTCTGGTTTTATTGACCTCTTTTTTAGGGTTGATGGTATAGTTGGCAAACAGATTGAGCTTGTCCGTTTTGTAATAATGACTGGTTCCTATACTGAATTTAGGAAAAACGGCCTGTGTGAAGGTTCCGTTGACGCTCCCCTTATATCCTGGAACAATATTTTTACTGGTCACAATGTTCAATATGGGGCCGCCTTCGGCATCATAACTCGCTGGAGGATTCGCTATTACTTCCACCGATTTAATGTTGGTCCCCGAAAGCCCCTGTAACAAATCCTGCACCTCTTGTCCCGAAAGCTGTACTTTTCTATCGTTGAGATAGACCGTCGCATTCTGACCACGGATCAACAGTTCATCTTGGTTGACGATCACCCCAGGCGTATTTTTAAGGATATCCCATGATGTTCCTTGGGAAACCACCGTGTTTTCTACCGAAAAGACAAGTCTGTCTGGCAATCGTTGCAGCTTTGGTCGTTGCGCACTGACCACCACCTCATCCAACTCGTTGCTTGCCATAGGAATAATCAATGCTCCAAGGGAAACATCATTTTTAATATCCAATGCTCTTGGCTCGGAGCCCCTGCCCACATAACTGGCCTGTAACAAATAAAGGTTTGGTTCCACCTGCAAAAGCTCAAAAAAGCCCTCCTCGTTGGCAGAAGTCCCTTGAACAAAAGTGGAGTCGGTAGCTTGCAGCAGTAAAATATTGGCGTACGGTATTGTCTGATTTTGTTCGTCCACCACCTTTCCAGTTATGGTAAAGGTTTGGCCGTATGTGCCACATATTGTAAAAAACACCAATAAAACAATAGAGGTGAGGTTCTTCATTAGAGGTTTGGGTTGAACATCAAATCTAAGAAATTATTTTTGAGCGGAATAGGAACGAATTTTCTTATTCAGAAAAAACCATATACAGGTATTTAAAACAATTATATTTGCAGTTGATTATATCCTTTTTTTAGGGTATGTTATTGTTGATATGGAGAAGATCAGGAATTTTTGCATTATTGCACATATAGACCACGGTAAAAGTACCTTGGCAGACCGTTTGTTGGATTTTACAGGCTCGGTGACCGAACGTGAAAAACAGGACCAGTTATTGGACAATATGGACTTGGAGCGCGAACGCGGTATCACCATTAAGAGTCACGCCATTCAAATGGACTACGAGCACAATGGTGAAACCTACACCCTTAACCTCATCGACACTCCTGGTCACGTCGATTTTTCATACGAAGTATCTCGATCTATAGCAGCTTGTGAAGGTGCCCTATTAGTGGTAGATGCAGCACAAAGCATTCAGGCACAGACGATTTCCAACCTTTATTTGGCACTGGAAAACGATTTGGAAATTATACCCGTCCTCAACAAAGTGGACCTTCCCAGTGCAAACCCCGAAGAAGTTACGGACGATATCGTGGATCTTTTGGGTTGTAAGCCCGAAGAAGTAATTCCCGCCAGTGCTAAGACGGGGATTGGTATCGAAGAGATTTTAACGGCGATCATTGAGCGTATTCCGCCGCCTAAAGGAAACCCCGATGAACCCTTGCAAGCCTTGGTTTTTGATTCTGTTTACAACCCTTTTAGAGGGGTTGAGACCTATTTCCGTGTGGTTAATGGAGAAATC
This sequence comes from [Muricauda] lutisoli (nom. illeg.), assembly GCF_017313105.1. Lineage (GTDB taxonomy): Bacteria > Bacteroidota > Bacteroidia > Flavobacteriales > Flavobacteriaceae > Flagellimonas > Flagellimonas lutisoli. Next base: position 582,499 of record NZ_JAFLND010000002.1, read on the forward strand.
ACCAAAGGACAAAAAATTAAATTTGTTGCCACGGGCAAATCCTATGAAGCGGATGAAATTGGGACGTTAAAACTTACCCAAATCCCTAAAAAGAAGATTTCAACTGGCGATGTAGGCTATTTGATTACAGGAATTAAAGACGCCCGAGAAGTAAAAGTGGGAGATACCATTACCGATTCGGCCAACCCGACAAAAAACCCGATCGGCGGGTTTGAAGATGTAAAACCTATGGTTTTTGCCGGTATTTATCCCGTGGATACCGAAGATTTTGAGGATTTACGATCTTCAATGGAAAAATTGCAATTGAATGACGCCTCTTTGGTGTTTACGCCCGAGAGCAGTGCTGCTTTGGGCTTTGGATTTCGATGCGGGTTCTTGGGAATGCTGCACATGGAAATCATTCAAGAGCGTTTGGAACGAGAGTTTGACATGACAGTTATTACTACGGTTCCCAACGTAAGCTATCACGCTTATACCACCAAAGGGGACCTAGAGCCTATCATCGTTAACAATCCAAGCGACTTGCCCGACCCCTCAACTATTGATAGGGTCGAGGAGCCATATATTAAAGCAACAATCATAACCAAAGCTGATTTTGTGGGTAACGTAATGTCCCTTTGTATAGAAAAACGTGGGCAAATCGTTAATCAAACATATTTGACCACGGAACGGGTGGAGTTGGTTTTTGATATGCCTTTGGCAGAAATCGTTTTTGACTTTTACGACCGTCTAAAAACCGTTTCCAAAGGATATGCCTCGTTCGACTATTCTCCAATCGGGATGCGACCTTCCAAGTTGGTGCGGGTGGATATACTGCTAAATGCGCAACCTGTTGATGCGCTATCGGCCTTGGTTCACTTTGATAATGCTTACCACATCGGTAAAAAGATGTGCGAGAAATTAAAAGAACTGATCCCAAGACAACAGTTCGACATTCCGATTCAGGCTGCGATTGGATCCAAAATAATTTCCAGGGAAACCATAAAAGCCTTGCGAAAGGACGTTACGGCCAAATGCTACGGAGGGGACATTTCCCGTAAAAGAAAACTTTTGGAAAAACAGAAAAAGGGTAAAAAACGGATGCGCCAAGTCGGGAATGTGGAAATTCCACAACAAGCATTTATGGCCGTTCTTAAATTGAACGATTAACTGTCGGCCATCTTAGGATAAAGGTTACTCCTCATCGTCATTATCCTCATCCAAATCCAATATTTTACCCAAATAAACTAATTTATAGCCTTCTCCTTTAGGGGTAAAATCCTTGCTGTTGGCCGGAATGATCTCGATACTTCCATTTGGGGATTTGGTAAACAGGGGAACAATATCCCGCTCCTTGTAGGTAATGTCGATCAATTTGTCATAGTGCTCTTTGTTCTCAAGATCAATTTCATGAATGGTTGGGTGCTTACGTACTGTATCCATTAGTTGGATGAAGTCATCGGTATGCGAAAAGAGTCCTTCTTTTGGATTATTCTCCGGATCGTTCACTTCTTCGGTGTTTACCAAACGGAACGCTCCATTTTCACCAAACTGTTTTTGGAACTTGTTGATTGCAAACTTGTTGATGTCCGAATTCCCTGTTAGGGCCATCAAGTAACCCATATCGTTCAGTTCGATATTATCCGTGAGCGTATCCGAAAAAATGTTGGCCGTCATGGCTTCAAGCCCCAATTTTCTCGCCTTTTCCACATTGTTCTGGTTATTGTCGATAAGTACAACGTGCCTGTTGTTCTTTCTCAAATAATTACCGATCAATCTGGACAGTTTGGAAGCACCGATAATCAAAATACCTTCGGACTTCTTCAGGAACACTCCAACAAGTTTGGCAAAAAGTCGCGCCGTGGTGGCATTCAATAAAACCGTGCCGAGCACAATCATAAACACCAAGGGTGTGATATACTCTGCCCCAGGCTCTCCTCTCTGCATTAACTTGGAGCCAAAGAGAGACGCAATACCAGCTGCCACAATACCCCGAGGGCCTACCCAGCCGATAAAAAGTTTTTCGTTGAATTTTAAATTTGAACCTTGTGAACTCAAAAACACCCCTGCTGGTCGAATTATAAAAACAATTACGGCAAACAGCACCAACGTTCTCCAATTATAAATCAACTCCATATCACTAATATTGATGTTGGCCGCCAGCAGTATAAAAAGTATGGAAATCAACAGTACACTGAGGGATTCCTTGAAATAGAGTAGTTCCTTTATGTTGGGCAGTTTCATGTTCCCCAATACCATACCCATAACAACCACGGCCAACAAACCGGATTCATGGGCAAAAAGGTCCGATTCCACATAAACCAACAATACGGTACTCAACGAAACTACATTGAGCAAATAATGTGGAATAAAATCTCGTTTTATGGCAAAGGCCAAAGCATGTGCAAAGGTGAAACCGAAAGTGGTCCCGAACAGGATAATTTTACCGAACTCAACAAGTGCCGTTTGGGTAAAGGCTTGCCCTTCCCCAACACTTATAAACTCAAACACCAATACCGCTACCAAGGCACCAATAGGGTCTATTAGGATTCCTTCCCATTTTAGTACGGCGGACACATCTTTTTTAAGAGGAATGTTCCTTAAAATAGGGGTGATTACCGTTGGTCCCGTAACAATGATCAAACCGGAAAACAAAAAGGAAATCTGCCAAGAAAGTCCAAAAATATAATGTGCTGCTACACCAGCACCAAAAAACGTAACAATCGTCCCGATGGTAATCAATTTGGTGATCACTGGTCCAACATTGGATATTTCGGCCCTTTTTAATGTTAGTCCGCCTTCAAAAAGAATGACACTAATGGCCAAAGACACAAAATAGTATAATCCTTCACCAGGAAACAGCCCTTTTTCGCCGTTCCAAATAGGTTCTATAAGTTTTGATCCGTCTTCTGTATATAAAGTTGCTATGGGGCCTACCAACAACCCTATCAATATAAGGGGCAAAATTGCCGGCAATTTAAACCGCCAAGCCACCCATTGAGCAATAATGCCAAGAATTATAATTCCAGCAAGTTCGAGCATGGTCTAAGTTTTGTGGAAATTTACTGTTTTTCTTTTAGATAATCATTCTAGACGGCTTTAAGTGGGCAGAAGGAAAAGACCCTATCTCCTTAAACTTTGCCCTATTTAGTGGCACTTATCTTCTTTTTGTTAAAATACGGCCAATATATCCTTATTTTTTCGCCATTTGGACAGTGCTTTTCTTATTTTGCATCCCATTTTACTTTCAGAATGACAATTTATCCCATTGAGACCGGTAATTTTAAGTTAGATGGCGGGGCCATGTTCGGTGTGGTTCCCAAATCCATTTGGAACAGAACCAATCCTGCGGACAGCAATAACATGATAGACCTTGCTGCCCGTTGCCTTTTAATAGAGGATGGAGACAGGCTTGTTTTGATAGACAACGGACTTGGCAACAAGCAATCTGAAAAGTTCTTTAGCTATTACTATCTGTGGGGCGATCATTCCCTGGATAAGTCCTTAAAAAATGCCGGGTTTCATAGAGATGATATTACCGATGTTTTTTTGACCCACCTACATTTTGACCACTGTGGGGGCAGCATTCAGTGGAACAAGGACCGAACCGGTTACGAGCCCGCATTTAAGAATGCCAAGTTCTGGACCAACAAGGACCATTGGGAATGGGCGACCAAACCCAATGCTCGGGAAAAAGCCTCTTTTTTAAAGGAGAACCTTTTGCCTATGGAAGAAAGTGGGCAACTCAATTTTGTGAAGCGAACCGAATCCTCCTTTATGGAGAATTCGGAACTCGGTTTCGGCATCCACTTTGTGGATGGGCATACCGATAAACAAATGCTTCCCCATTTAAAGTACAAGGGCAAAACCTTGGTTTTTGTAGCAGATCTTATTCCTACCGTAGGCCACATTCCGCTTCCATATGTGATGGGGTACGATACACGTCCGTTATTGACCTTGAAAGAAAAACAGTCATTTTTAAATAACGCTGCGGAAAATGATTGGCTCTTGCTCTTCGAGCACGATGCCCACAATCAAATCTGCTCCTTGAAACAAACCGAAAAAGGGGTTCGCTTGAACGAATTGTTTACGTATAACGAACTTTTTAAATCACAATAAAATCCCTCACTTTTACAAATACATTTTATGAATCGCACATATAACAAACTAGCATTCTTATCCGTGTTCACCGCCCTGTTTTTAATGGGTTGTGGATCTACAGCGTTGGTTTCAACCCCTGTTGAGAATATTGACGCCGTTCCCTTAAAAGTCTCCGAGCTTACCGAAGCGGAGAAAAAACATTGGGGCCATCTGGACCTTATTGCCGATACCATTCCGGGCATGAGTGTGGACAAGGCCTACAATGAGATCATAAGAAACAAGAAAGGGAAAACCGTTGTGGTGGCCGTTTTGGATTCGGGAATGGATTTGAACCACGAAGATCTTAACGGTGTTCTTTGGACCAATTCCGATGAAATACCAAACAATGGCAAGGATGATGATGGCAACGGCTATGTGGACGACGTTCACGGTTATAATTTTTTGGGCGAATCTTACAACGAGCAATTGGAATATGTTAGGATGCTTCGTTTAAACATCGGGGATGCGTCCGAAAGAGCTGAAGCAAGGCTTTTACTTGACAAAGAATACCCAGAAGCTGTCCAGAACAAGCAACAGTACGAGCAAATATTTCAAGTAGTAAAAGGTGCCGATGAGCTTGTAAGAAACGAACTTGGCAAAGAAGACTACACCAAAGAGGACTTGCTTTCCATTGAGCCCAAAACTGCTCAAATGGAGCAAAGTGTTGCAGTTTTGACCCAAATGTTCACCTATGGCGACAGTATTCCAGATGTTTTGGACGAACTCGAAGAGGGTATTAAGTATTTCTCTGAGCAGGCCAATTACAACCTAAACAAGGATTTTAATGGGCGAGCCCCCGTAGGTGACGACCCATACGATATCACCGATGTGCCATACGGAAACGGGAATCCAAAGAATATGGTGGAATCTGAAAGCCACGGGACGCACGTTGCGGGAATCATTGCGGCCAAGCGAAATAATGGCATTGGTGTGGACGGAGTGGCCAACAACGTGGAAATTATGAGTATTAGGGCCGTTCCTAATGGAGATGAATACGATAAAGACATCGCTCTTGGTATTCGCTATGCTGTGGACAATGGTGCATCCATAATCAATTGTAGCTTTGGAAAATCATTTTCTCCAAAAGCCGAATGGGTATACGATGCCATTAAATATGCTGCCTCCAAGGACGTTTTGATCGTTCATGCTGCCGGGAATGATGGTGAAGACTTGGAAAATCCTGAAAACAGGAATTATCCGAACGACGATATGGAGAGCGATCAAGAGTTTGTGGACAATATGCTTACCGTTGGCGCCCTTTCTAGCAGCTATGGATCCGAAATGGTGGCATCGTTCTCCAATTATGGGAAACAACGTGTTGATGTATTTGCTCCGGGAGCCGAGATTTATTCCACTATGCCCAATAGCGAATATGAGTTCCAGGGCGGAACTTCAATGGCAGCACCAGCGGTTGCAGGGGTTGCTGCATTGATTCGCTCTTACCATCCGGATCTTTCCGCATCGCAAGTAAAAAATATCATCATGCAGTCCGGTCTTAGAACAACAAGATCCGTTATCGTGGCGGGTGATGAAACAAAATCCACCACTTTCGATAAAATTTCAAAGTCGGGCAAAATGGTAAATGCCTACAATGCCTTAATTTTAGCAAACAACATTTCAAACGGAAAAACTACACTAGAAAGTAATTCAAAATAACCTATGAAGCGTTTACAAACACTATTTTTTTCGGCCTTTTTTGGAGTTGGCCTTTTGTTAAGTGCACAAACATCCGGTGACTGGCAACAGCATGTGGATTATACCATGGATGTGCAGATGGATGTAGAAACCTATCAGTACAGCGGCACCCAAAAATTGGTCTATACCAACAATTCTCCCGATGAATTGAGTCGTGTTTTTTATCATTTGTACTACAATGCCTTCCAGCCTGGTAGTGAAATGGATATCAGGCTCCAAAACATCAAAGACCCCGATAAAAGGATGATGGAAGACGGAAAAAGTAGAATTGCGTCCCTATCCGAAAACGAAATGGGGTATTTGCATGTGAAATCCCTGACCCAAGATGGACAGCCTGTTACTTTTACCGAGGAAGGTACCATATTGGTTGTTGATTTAGCAAAGCCCATTCCGGCAGGAGGAAAAACTACACTTGAAATGACTTTTGAGGGCCAGGTACCGTTGCAGATCAGACGTTCGGGAAGAAATAGTAGGGAAGGCGTAGCGCTTTCCATGAGCCAGTGGTATCCAAAACTTTCGGAATATGACTTTGAAGGATGGCACCCCAACCCTTATATTGCTCGTGAATTTCATGGCGTTTGGGGCGATTTCGACGTAAAGATCACATTGGACAAAGATTACACCGTTGGAGGTTCTGGCTATCTACAAAACCCGCAAGAAATTGGACATGGGTATGAAACCCCTGGAAGCAAAGTCAAGACCAAGGGAAAAACATTGACCTGGCACTTTAAAGCGCCCAACGTGCACGATTTTATGTGGGCTGCCGATCCAGAGTACATTCATGACATTTATGAAATGGAAGACGGGCCAACACTTCATTTCTTCTACAAGGACAATCCTGAATTCAATGAAAATTGGAAAAAACTTCAGCCCAAAACAGCAGAAGCAATGACCTTTTTCAGCAATAACGTAGGGAAATACCCTTATGAGCAATATTCCGTAGTACAAGGAGGTGATGGCGGAATGGAATATGCCATGAGCACCTTGATCACAGGTGAGCGTGAATTTGGAAGTTTGGTAGGGGTTATGGTTCACGAAATGGCCCACTCTTGGTTCCAGCATGTGCTTGCCACCAACGAGTCCGAGCATGAGTGGATGGATGAAGGCTTTACTTCATTTATCAGTAGCTTGTGCATGAACCAGATTATGGAGCAAAACAAGCAAAACCCCTTCGAGGGATCTTATCGCGGATACTACGCCTTGGTCAATTCCGGTTTGGAAATGCCGCAGTCCACCCATGCAGACAGGTACACGACCAATTTTGCCTATGGCGTTTCCGCTTATAGCAAAGGATCTATATTCTTGTCGCAGTTGGGATACATTATCGGTCAGGATAAGTTGATGGAGGCCATTCAAAAATATTTTGAGGATTTCAAGTTCAAACATCCTGTGCCGAACGATATCAAAAGAACTGCGGAAAAGGTGTCCGGTATGGAACTCAACTGGTATTTGACCGATTGGACACAGACCACCAACACTATTGATTACGGAATTAAAAGTGTTGAGGCCGATGGCGAAAACACCAAAGTAACCATGGAACGTATTGGTGAAATGCCTATGCCACTGGATATTTTGGTCGTAGGTAAAGACGGAACCCAAGAAACTTACTATGTGCCCTTGCGCATGATGTACGGAGAAAAAGAAAACCCTTATCCAAACCTGGAACGTACCGTTTTGGAAGATTGGCCTTGGGCTTACCCCACGTACGAGTTTACCTTGGACATGCCTTTGAAGAACGTACAGGCCATTATGATCGACCCATCTCAGTTGATGGCTGATGTAGATGGGGAGAACAATGTTTATCAGGCTGAGGAATAGGTCTTATATAAAGTATAGAACAAAAAAGGGCGGCCGATTGTGCCGCCCTTTTTTGTTCTGGGTAAAATATATTTAAGTAATTTTCCTTTTTTAAATGGAACTTTCCCCGAAATGCAAAAAGAAGGTGCTGATTCAAATAAGATAGAAACTCCCCTAAAAACTCCTCAAGGGGCCAACTCTGATTTTTCCTTTCCCAAGAAAGAAAAGCTTACCAATAAAAAGCTGTTCGAAGCCCTTTTTATAGAGGGGAAAACCCTTAAGGAATTTCCCATTAAACTGATATATCTCCCAACCGATTTTAAAGACGATGTGGCCATAAAGGTTGCAGTGGTCGCTCCCAAAAAGCGATTTAAAACCGCGGTGGATCGCAACAAAATCAAACGGCTGCTAAGAGAGGCTTACAGGCTCAACAAGCCCCTCATTTTTAACAACATTGAGGGAAATTTTGCGTTCATATTTTTATACCTTGGCAAGAAGACACCAAGTTTCAATGAAGTGGATACAGTCATGAAAAAGCTGTTAAATGCCTTTATAAATAAAGAATCCCATGAAAAGATTGATTAAAAAGCAGGTTTTGATTCCCATTTTGGCACTGACCGTTCTGGTTGGGGCCAGTAGTTTTAAAAGTGACTTTTTTGAGATTGCCAAACAGATAGAAATCTTCACCACCTTGTTCAAGGAGCTCAACATGAACTATGTGGACGAGACGAATCCGGCCGAGTTGATGGATTCCGCCATCAAAAACATGTTGGGGGAACTAGATCCCTACACGCAATTTTTGAACGAACAGGATGTCGAATCCTTTAAAATCAACAATTCAGGGGAATATTCTGGAATCGGGGCACTTGTGCGTTCGTACGAGAATAAATTGGTGGTGGTAGAGCCATACCAAGGATACGCCGCGGACAAGGCCGGCCTTAAAGCTGGAGATGAAATCATCAAGATCGGGGAAACCTTGGTCGCCGATTTCGACGATAATGCAGGAGAGCTGCTAAAAGGAGCCAACAACTCCACCGTTGAGGTTACTTTTTTAAGACAGGGGGAGACTAAAACAGCGACCATCACTCGAGAAGGTGTGGAGGTAGATGCCGTTCCTTTTTACGATATGATCGATGAAAAAACAGGATATATTGTCTTGTCCCGCTTCAACAGAAAAGCTTCCAAACAAACACAATCTGCATTGCAGGACCTTAAAGGGCGTGGTGCGGAACGGCTGGTTTTGGATTTAAGGGGAAACCCTGGCGGATTACTGTCGGAGGCCATTAATGTTACCAATCTTTTTGTTCCCAAAGGAGAGCTGATCGTAACAACCAAATCCAAAGTAAAAAAATTCAATCAAGAATATAAGACCAGAAACAAACCGGAGGATGAGGACATTCCCTTGGTTGTTCTGGTGAATGGAAAAAGTGCTTCTGCAAGTGAGATTGTTTCCGGCGGATTGCAAGATTTGGATCGCGCCGTAATTGTTGGGGCCAGAAGTTTTGGAAAAGGATTGGTACAACGTCCTTTAAAGTTGACGTATGGCACCCAACTAAAAGTGACCATTTCCAGATATTATACCCCATCCGGAAGGTGTATCCAGTCTTTGGATTACTGGAACCGGGATGAGGAGGGGAATGCGGTTCGCAATACAAAATTCAATGAGTTTACCACCCGAAACGGAAGAAAAGTATGGGATGGGGGCGGCATTATGCCGGATATTACCATTGAATCCTTAAAGACCAACACTCTGATCGATGCCTTGGAAGCCAACAATATCGTATTTGATTTTGCAACGGATTACTATTACGACCACAACTTTGACTCTGTGGAAGATTTTAATTTTTCCAGTGCGGATTACAGCGCATTCAAGTCCTTTGCCGAAGAGCAGAACTTCTCTTATCGGACTAGGACGGAGGAGGTTCTTGAGGAAACCATCAACAGTGATGAAACCTTGTTGGGACCCGAAATCCAGGAAAAGTACAAAGATTTGCTGTTGGCAGTGAACAGGGGAAAAATAACGGCCTTGAATACTTTTCAAAAGGAAATCCAAAAGAATTTGGAAGATGAGATCATTACAAGGTATTTCTACCGAGAAGGGCTCTACAAATACTATCTGGACCACGATGATGCCATACTGACCGCCAAAGAATTGTTGGCCGACAAGGACAAATATGCCGAAATACTTAAATAGGGGCAGAACAGGCCATAAAGGGTATCCATCAATTCAAATATAGTAACCGTCAAGTTTTACGGAAAATTCACCTGCCAAGGTGTTAACTTATCTGAAAACTTGCTCATGACCTTTACAATTGTAACCTTGACCTTGGTCGGTTTTGTGCTTCTTTTTTGGCTATATAACTTAATGAACAACTGTTTTAATAGGTATTTCTGCATGTTGAAAAGCAGAAAAAACGGCTCGATTACCACGCAATATGCCTCTATAATTTCAGTAGATACGGTAGAGGGTGGTAAAAAACCATTGCTGGAACTATTACTTCTCTTTCAAAATTTCTCCGGTCATCACATTCATAGAAAAATAAGGGTTTGGGACAGTAAACCCCATTTAGGCAGGTTTCCCCCTGATAAAACAATCCCTAGACCCGGTTTTTCTTTCAGGTCAGCGATTCCGCTTTTCCTTTGTTCTTGTAATTATCTGGGCCATCAATCTTGTTGTTTATGTAACAGGTTGTTACGTTCTTGTAGGGGAGGCCTTGAAAAGGGTCTTGGATGCACCAAAAAAATATGAGGCCATTTTTAAAAGCTCCCATACGTGGGAAGTCGGTTTAGTATTTGTTGGGGTCAGTGTTATACTGTACTTGCTCCTAAAAAAAATCGGGGTTTATTATATTATGGAATTAGAACCAGGGCAACGGTTATCAAGCAGAAAACCATAAAAGTTTTGAACAGAAAAAAGCTTGTTGCCCAATTATCCTATGTTTTTAAAGATCACACAGGTCGGCAATTCAAAGGATGCGACAAAAAAGTGTTGGAAATTGAGGAAGCAGTCTTCCCTGCAGAAAACCCTGAATTGGAGATAATGTATCTGCCAAATGATGTTGATACTTCACGTATTGTGGAAAACTTGGAGTCCAATACTTTTTCCCGGTTCTTGAACATCATATATATGATCGTTGTTTTTAATTTTTCAGTGCTGTTTGTAATTCAATTTTACCTAACCGTGTTTGATGCTTAAACAAGAATAAAACCTATTTTTGGGCATGCAACAACTCAAGGTCTGTGAACTTTTTGCGGGTGTAGGTGGTTTTCGCCTGGGATTGGAAAACACCGGTCACTATGCCGTAGTATGGAGCAACCAATGGGAACCATCGACCAAAATGCAACATGCTTCTATGGTCTATGGAGCACGATTTGGTGCTGAAAACCATTCCAATGCAAATATTGAGACCGTTGCTACCAGGGAAATACCCGATTTTGATATGCTGGTAGGTGGATTTCCTTGCCAAGACTATTCCGTTGCAACATCCTTAAAGAATTCCAAAGGTCTCATCGGTAAAAAAGGAGTGCTCTGGTGGTCCATTCATCGAATTTTGTCAGAGAAAGAGAACAAACCGAAATATCTTTTTTTGGAAAATGTGGATCGGCTTTTAAAGTCACCTTCGAACCAACGAGGACGTGATTTTGCCGTAATGCTCCGAAGTTTATCGGATTTGGGCTATGCTGTCGAATGGCGCGTAATAAATGCAGCCGAGTATGGAATGCCACAGCGCCGAAGGCGCGTTTTTTTTCTGGCATATTTTAAGGGTACAGAGATATACAAAAATCTCCAAAATTCCCATGCAACAGACTGGATGCTCAAAGATGGAACCTTCTGCAATGCCTTTCCTGTAAACCAAAATTCCAAAAAACCTGTTGAATTTGATTTGGAAGAGGATTTGGTATCCTTATCCAATAATTTCAATACCGAAAAAGGACTTTCCCCTTTTTTAAACACAGGCATTTGTGTGCATGGTAAGGTTTCTACCCTAAAAACATCTCCTTTTTACGACGGCAAAAGAACTATGCTCTCCGATATTCTGGTGGAGAGTAAAATACCATTAGAATATTATATTGATGACACCGATTTGCCCAAATGGGAATACTTAAAGGGCTCTAAAAAAGAAATTCGCAAGACCAAAGCTGGTTTTGAATACAATTACAGCGAGGGCAGCATGGTTTTCCCAGATGCCCTTGATCAACCTTCCAGAACTATAATAACCGGAGAAGGTGGCAAATCCCCGTCCCGGTTTAAACACGTGGTTCAGACCTCCAAGGGGCCGCGAAGACTTTTACCTATAGAATTGGAACGGTTGAACATGTTTCCGGATAATCACACCAAGATGGAGGGCATTTCGGATGCCAAACGTGCCTTTTTTATGGGCAACGCTCTGGTAGTGGGAATTGTGGAACGAGTTGGTACTTCCCTATTCCAGAAAATATCCCAACTTGAAAAGCAACTTCAAAGCTGACTTATCCAAAGAACAACAATTAACCCCATTACTGGATTTTTATTATCAAAAACATCTGAAGCATTACGCCTTTGAGCGTATTTCCGCACTAAAAAAACAACTGCGTGGTATTGACATTATCCTAAAGGATGAGCGTTCAACAAAGGAGTTTTATGTTGATGAAAAAGCCCAATTGGATTACATAAACGAAAGCCTGCCCACATTTGCTTTTGAGCTTCTATATCAAAAAAATGGGGTTCAAAAACAGGGGTGGTTGTTCGATACGTTCAAAAAAACTCATTTTTATGCATTGGTGACCAGTATTTTTTCGGATGCGGAAAACGCTATTACTTCTTGTAACATCACTTTTGTAAATCGCGAAAAATTAATTCAACATTTGGATAAAATAGGCTTGTCCAAAAAATATTTGGAACATGTTATTACCCAAAATAAAGGCATGCACGGTAAATTGATTTTAGATAAATTGAATGCCAAAACAGAAGGTTATCTCTTTTTTTCAACCAAAAACAAAGCTGAAAAACCTTGGAACCTAGTTTTAAAATTGGACTATTTGGAGCAAATCGGTGTGGCGAAAAGGTTGGTTTGAATTACTCTTTCAACATCCTTCGGTGTGGAATACCGTCTTCCAAATACTCTTCTCCAAAAGCAGTAAAACCAAGATCTGTATAAAACTTTAAAAGGTAGGATTGCGCAGAAATTTCGATGGGTTGCTTCGGAAATCTTTGGTTTATTGCAGCCAATGAGGCTTGCATTATCTGTTTGCCCAATCCATATTTTCGTTGTTCTTGGCTTACCACCACCCTACCTATGCTCACATTGTTAAAATAATCGCCCGGTTTAAAAATTCGTGTGTACGCAACGAGCTCACCATCTTTAATGCCCATAACATGAAGTGCCTTTTGGTCCTTATTATCCACATCTTGGTAGACACAATCTTGCTCCACTACAAAAACCTCGCTTCGGAGGCGTAAAATTTGGTAGAGTTCTTCGGTAGAGAGCTCGTCAAATGTTTTAACGGATACTTGCATTAGTCTTGGACTATTACGCTTTTGGAATCGCACTTGTCAAATTCGGGTTGAATATTAACATGGTTGATACCGTGCTTATGGTAGACATGCTCCTCTATTTTTTCAAGGATTTCATCAAACTCCGAGAGTTTTATATCATTTTTAAAATCCACATGGGCCTCCATGTGCAGTTCTTCTTCATTAAGTTGCCAAATGTGCACATGGTGTACATTTTTTACTGGGTCTATGGTACAAATAGATTCCACAATATCTTGGATGACCACCGATTTTGGGGTAAAAAGCATCAATACTTTGGTGGATTCCTTTAAAAGGTCATATCCCATATAAATCAGATAGACACCTATGATCATGGTAAGGACGGCATCTACCCAGTAAATCTGGTAAAATTTCATTAAAATACCCCCAATCAAAACGGCTACAGAGGCCATCATATCGGTAAGCAAGTGCAAATAGGCCGATTTCATGTTCATATTGTGTTCGGCATCCTTTTTCAACAACAACACGCTAAAACCATTTCCAGCAATGGCAATCAATGCAAGCCAAATTACCAGGTTGGATTCTATTTGCTGGGGATCCAATAATCTTTCAACAGCTTCTTTCATTAAGATAAGTGCAACAACCACAAGGGTAGCCGCGTTTATGAATGCTGCTAGTATCTCTGCGCGTTTATAACCGAAAGTTCTGTGTTTACTCGCCTTCTTTTTACCTAATTTTGTTGCTCCATAACTAATTACCAGAGAAAGTACATCACTAAAATTGTGCAGTGCATCTGACAATAATGCCAAACTTCCCGATAATAAGCCACCAACGACTTGGGCCAAAGTTATGGCTATGTTCAGGATTATGGAGATAAGAAGGTTTCTCCCCTTTAAATCGGGGTGTGCGTGTGAATGTCCGTGATGGTGATGGTGATGACCCATAGGGTTTATCTGCAAGGAATTTTTTCAATTCTACGTTCGTGCCTGCCACCATCAAATTTAGTATTCAAAAATGTTTCGACCATATCGAGCGCTTGGGGAAGGGAAATAAAACGAGCTGGTAAACTTAAAATATTGGCATCGTTATGTTCCCTGGCCAATTGGGTAATTTCTTTGTTCCAACACAAAGCTCCCCTTACATTTTGATGTTTGTTTATGGTCATGGTGGCACCATTCCCGCTACCACACAATACAATGCCCAAATCAACATTCCCTTCAGCAACATCGGTAGCTACAGGATGTGTAAAATCAGGATAATCCACGCTATCGGTTCCGTCGGTACCATAATTAATAACTTCAATTCCTTTGGATTTTAACAAACCAATAATGGCAAGTTTATAATCGGTTCCGGCGTGGTCGTTTCCTATGGCAATTTTCATGGTTTTATATTAAAATGGATGCAAAACAAAGGTACAATATCTTTTAATGTTACAGTGTTTATAAAAACGAGGATATTTTTGCATTTGGTTAAAAAACAATCATTTAACAATATTGCCATTTTGTTAACTATTTGCATAAAACTATTGGTAACGAAATTTTGTTTTTAAAGAAAATTAATGAATAGAAATAATTATGTAATGGTGGGGCAATATTCCATTAAAAATTAATCAACCTATATAAACCTTTTTTTGTGGGTAATTAACATTAAAGAAACATTAACTTTTCAATAAATTGATGTTGATAACGGTTATTAAAAACCGTGGACAAAAATTATAATATCCTGATTTCTAATTTTATCGATATCTGACAACTTGTGAACAAAATATTTTGATCGTTCAAAGCAACTTTTTAACTAAAATTTTATTCCACATTTCAACGATCCATCATCATCATCATTTTAATAAAATTTAAAAAAGAAGAAAAAAGATACTATTGATAATTGTTGATAAAGTTCATTTTGTTTTGGATTACTGTTCCTTTCCTTATTGGCCAAGGATTATAATTCGTATTTTTCAAAAAAATAAGGACGTTAATGTCGAAGAAAAAGAAGAGAGCTGGTAGTCAGCGAAAGAATGAAATTACGAAGGGCATTTTCACCGTACTGGAAAAAGAACCGTCCAAAACCTTCAATTACAAGCAAATAGCTTCTAGGTTAGGTATTACCGATACTCAAGATAGGAACCTATTAATCAAACGTTTAGGGCAGTTAAAAGCAAGTGAGCGCATTGTGGAACCAGAGCGGGGAAAATACCAAAAGAAGCCATCCTTACATACTTATTTTACGGGAAGAGTAGATCTTACAACAACTGGCAATGCCTATATAGTGGTGGATGAATTGGATGATGATATCTTTGTTGCCAATAATAATCTCAACAAAGCTTTCCATGGCGACACTGTGGAGGTGTTTATAAAGCCCAGACGCAAGAGCAAAAAAATGGAAGGAGAAATCTCCCGAGTGCTCGAACGTAAAAAGACCTCTTATGTTGGTATTGTGGACAAACAAAAAAGTTTTGCCTTTGTCCGCCCTACCGATTCCAGAATGTACACCGATATTTTTATTCCGCCCGAAAAGCTGAAAAAAGCCAACGATGGTGATAAGGTATTGGTAAATCTTGGAGATTGGCCCGATGATGCGGATTCGCCTTATGGTGAAATCGTGGAAGTACTGGGCAGGCCTGGTGAACACCATACCGAAATACATGCGATTTTAGCTGAATACGGTTTACCTCATGAGTTTCCATATGAAGTGGAACAGTTCGCCAAAACATTGGATACCAGTATAAAAGAATCGGAGATAGCCAAACGCAGGGATATGCGCGATGTACTTACATTTACCATTGATCCCAAGGATGCAAAAGATTTTGATGATGCTTTATCTTTTCAACAACTGGAAAACGGAAACTACGAAATAGGTATCCATATTGCCGATGTTTCGCACTATGTGCAGCCCGATACGATTTTGGAGGAAGAAGCTTATAATAGAGCAACCTCCGTTTATTTAGTGGATAGAGTGGTTCCCATGTTACCGGAGGTATTGTCCAATATGGCCTGTTCGCTTAGGCCCAATGAAGAGAAATATACCTTTTCGGCCATTTTTGAAATGGATGATAATGCCAAATTGGTAAAGCAATGGTTCGGAAGAACGGTGATCAACTCTAACGAACGTTTTGCCTATGAGGAAGCTCAGCACATTATTGAAACAGAGCAAAAACAGATTCCGAAGGACATATCCATTCGTGGAAATGCGTATTCTGTTTCCGATGAAGTTGTCCAAGCCGTGCTCACTTTTGACCGATTGGCTAAAATAATGAGACAGGCACGTATGGATGCAGGTGCCATTTCCTTTGATAAGATTGAAGTAAAGTTTCACCTGTCCGAGGACAATGAGCCCGTTGGTGTGTATTTTAAGGAAGCCAAAGATGCCAACAAGTTGATAGAGGAGTTTATGCTCTTGGCCAACAGAAAGGTTGCGGAATTTATAGGTAAACAGAAGAAAACATTTGTATACCGGGTCCATGACAAGCCCGATGAGGAAAAATTAATGGCCTTGAACGGCGTTATTTCCAGATTTGGACATAGTATCAATTTAAAGGATAGTAAGACCATTAACCAGTCCTTAAATAAGTTATTGGAGGATGTTAAAGGGAAAAAGGAACAGAATTTGGTGGATACCCTGGCCATTCGTAGTATGAGTAAAGCAATTTATACCACGGAGAATATTGGCCACTACGGATTGGGGTTTGAATATTACACGCATTTTACCTCTCCTATACGTCGTTATCCCGATGTGATGGTACATCGATTACTGCAACATTATCTTGATAAGGAAAAAACTCCTAAAGCTGCATTGTACGAAGAAAAATGCAAACATTCTTCCGATATGGAATTGCTGGCGGCCAATGCTGAACGGGATTCTATTAAGTACATGCAGATCAAATTTATGGAAGACCATAAGGACCAAGAGTTCTTGGGTGTAATTTCCGGGGTTACCGAATGGGGGATTTACGTAGAGATCGTAGAGAACAAATGTGAAGGAATGATCCGTATTCGTGATATTAAAGATGATTATTATGTTTTTGATGAACGCCAGTATGCTATAATCGGGGAACGTACCAAACGAATGTATCAACTTGGAGACGAAGTATATGTAATGGTGAAGAACACCGATTTGATCAAACGTCATTTGGACTTTTCGTTAATCGGTAAAAAGAAATAATACTATTTTGGAATAAAGTTTGTTATCCTATTGAGAACCAAATTTTTATAACATGAAAGTAATTACGATTGTTATATTGTTCCTGTCACTTCAATATATGGAAGCCCAGGATGCAACCGTAACCCAAAACCTACAAAAGTTCACCGAAGTAAAGGGATTTGACGGCATCTCCATCAATCTTATCAAATCCAATGAAAACAAGGCGGTGATCCAAGGAGCCAATACCACAAATGTCGCTATCGTGAACAACGATGGGGTCTTGAAAATCCGAATGGAAATCATTAAAATATTCAGTGGCTATAGAACCTATGTGGATCTATATCATTCGGAGGAACTACTGGTAATCGACGTGAATGAAGATGCAAGAATATCATCTGATGATACCTATGTACAAGAAGTTTTGGAACTTAAAGCACAGGAAGGTGGCGAACTAGAGGTTAATTGTGAAGTAGATCAACTATTGATCAAAGCTGTTTCCGGTGGGGAAATATTTGCAGGAGGATTTGCCAATACGCAAGATGTCATAATCAATACCGGTGGTGCGTACAATGGAAGAACATTTAAAACAAAATTTACTACCATAAGTGTTAATGCAGGGGGAAATGCCGAAATTTATGCATCGGACTATGTAAAGGCCAATGTAAAGGCCGGTGGAGAAGTCCTGGTGTACGGCGATCCAGAAAAAATGGACGAGCATACCCTCTTCGGCGGAAAAATAAAAAGAGTAAAGTAAAAAATGATTGAAGATATCCAAGCAGCGATCCCATTGGGATTTTTGTTGAGCTTTATGATCGGTCCTGTTTTCTTTGTTTTACTGGAAACAAGTGCCACCAAAGGTTTTAGGGCAGGGGTAAGCTTGGATATAGGAGTGATTATAGCGGATATTGTTTTTTTATTGATAGCCTACTTCAGTAGCTTTCAATTATTGGAAAACTTAAGCAACGAACCTGGACTTTTTGTGTTCGGTGGAATGATTCTTTTGGTTTATGGGATATTTCTTTTTGTGAAAAAGGCAAAGAAAAAATCCAATGTAAAGGCATCCAAAGGAACTTACCTGGGATTAATGGTAAAAGGCTTTTTGTTGAACTTTATCAATATTGGCGTACTTGCTTTTTGGTTGGGATTGATTATTGTTGTTGGGCCCAGTTTGGAGAACAATCCCAATAGAATGCTGGTGTTTTTTAGTACGGTGATCCTGGTTTATTTCGGAACTGATTTACTTAAGATTATTTTGGCTAAGCAGTTAAAGCGATATTTAACACAGGAACGTATTGTACTTATTAAAAAAGGATTGGGTATTGTATTGATTATTTGTGGAATTGTGCTTATTACCAAAGGATTTTTACCCAAGGAAAGATTTGACATCCAGGAAGAAATAGAGAAAATAGAAAAATTATAAACAAAAAAACCCAGCACACAGTACTGGGTTTTGAGGCATCGAGCGGATTCGAACCGCTGTACAAGCTTTTGCAGAGCTCTGCCTAGCCACTCGGCCACGATGCCAATTGGATCGCAAAGCTAAAAATATTTTATGAATTTTTAGATTGAAAAATAATCTAAATAAAATTGTGTGATATTTTCGCGAAAAGTATGCTTTTGAGGCATCGGGTGGACTCGAACCACCATAAAAGTCCTTGCGGGACTTTGTCTATCCAATTCGACCACAATGCCATTTAATTTCTTGTAAGACAAAATTACAAAAAGATTAACAGTATCAATGAGTTGGATAAAGCTGTTTATCTACTAATTCTGAGTTTTACCGAAACGCTTTCCACGTCGCCACCAATTGGAGGGTTTATTTTGGAAACTTCCACCTCCACTTCTGTTACTTCAGGTATTTCTTCGAATATACGATCAATGATTCTTTTGGCCACATGTTCCAGAAGATTGGAACGTACCGTCATTTCTTCTTTGATGATGTTATTTAAATGGACATAGTCCACTGTTTCGCTAAGCTGGTCGGAACTGGCAGGTTTGGATAGGTCGGCAGTGACCTCAAGATCTACCCTGTAATCGCTTCCAATGAGCATTTCTTCTTTTAAACACCCATGGTTGGAATGTATCCTAACGTTCTTTAACCTAATCTTTCCCAAAGCCTTGAATTAAGAAAGGGCAAAAATAGTGCAAAACGTTTTAAATCAATACATACATCTACAGTTACTTATGCCTTGGAATAGATCCATCCCAACCGTAAGTACGTGTGTTCCTGTACTATATCCCAAAATTTCATTGGTAATTACTTGATAGGAATATCCAAAATAGAAGTTACTTTTTTTAAACCCTGCCAAAGGTGCTATGTACAATGGTTCTCCCAATTGATCATTTAAAAAACGATAGGTAAGGCCTACATAATAGTAGTCTTCAAAATCCCGGAAACGGAATTTGGCATTTAAATCGGTTACCGAACGGCCATCACTCTCAAACCACTGAAAGAATACGGATGGTTCTATTTCCACTTTACTGTTCTTGCTCTTGGAAAAACTATAACCAGTGTACACATAGTAGTTTCTTAACTTATTGGGCTCTATCCGTATGATATCCGTATTAAAAGTGGACAAGTCTTTGTTAAGTACGTTTCCTGCATTTAGGCTAAAATAGAATTTATCTTGTCTGTAAAGTACGCCAAGATCAAAGTTGTGGTTGGTAGTGGCCTTATCATCTGTTGGCAATTGTCCATTTCTTGCCTCGAACTCTTCTACGTCTATTCTAAATTGGTTGAAATTATATGAAATCCCGAAGGAAAGGAAAACATCTTCATAATAGTCCACAGTCAAGTGGTGGGCAAAAGATACCCTAGCTCCTCTTTGTCTTGTATATCCATTGCTATCGTTATATAAAAGCATACCAACCCCGGACCTGTTCCCTATTCTGGCATCAGCTGCCAAGGTCTGCGTATCTGGAGCATCTTTAATCCCCACCCATTGAGTTAAGCCGTTTAAACGAACTTTTATGTGATCCCCGATACCTGCATAGGTCGGAGACATTAAAAATGGATTATCGGCTATATATTGGGATAATTGGGGTACGGTCAACTCTTGTCCCCTGGCACAAAGTGCCAAGAGAACAAATAAGATAGTTGAATATACTTTTTTAAACATGAGGTCAAAGTAGGTTAAGTGTTATTGTCGATACAGTGTAAAGTGTCCAACAAACTCTCTGTCGTCCTGTTCTCCTTGGAGTTGAACAACATACCAGTAGTCTCCGGTCGGCAATGGTTTTCCATCATAATTTCCATCCCAACCTTGAACGTTTCGGGTCATCTCTTCCACTACTCTACCATAACGATCGTAAATCTTAATTAGTACGTCAGGGAAGCCCTCAATGTTATCCGGAATCCACAAATCGTTCAATCCATCTCCATCTGGAGTAAAGAAATTCGGGAACTCAACATCTATGAACTCCATATAAATTTCCGCTGTAGCTTCACATCCATTCTGATCAACAACGGTTACAGTATAAGTATCGGTTCTGTTGATAAAGAATGTATTGTCTGTTCCATTGTTTATATCATTGAAATAGAAGGTATAATCTTCCACACCACCTTCAGCTATTGCTGTAATCTCGTTGATGTTATTGTTCTCCAATGTCAATGTAAGAGGTTCAAATGCTTCAATAGTGAAGTCATATGTGGTCATACATCCATTGGCGTGTGCAATGGTCAAGTAATGATCACCTGGTGTCATATTGGTATAGTCTGCCGTTAATTGCATATCTGCGGGATCTGTGGAATCCAAGGCATACATAAGGTCGTTCGCAATTGATTCATCCTCCAATACGATTTCCAAGTAATTATCAGGAACAAATCCAGTACACTCATAAATTGGTGTTACCGTAGCAGCTAGGTTTACACCTGGCTCTATTTCCACAACAACGTTGGTTTCGCAACCTTGGGCATCTCTTACGAACACCACATGGGTTCCTGCAGTTAAATTTTGGAACAAGAACTGGTCTTGAACAAAATTTGCATCGGCACTGGAGTTCAAACTTGTCTCATACGGAGCGGTACCCCCGGATATTTGAAGTTCAAACGAACCATCACTACTCTCAAAACATACCTCGTCCATAATGTTGATGGCTTCTGCGGTAATTGGTTCAGGTTGTGTGAGCTCAAATTGGAATGTAATGAAACAACCATTGACATCTTGAGCGATTACATCATAGATGCCGGGTTCTAGATCAGTAAATGTGTTCGTCGTATCAAACTGATCTAGATTTGGTGAAATAGCGTAAAGGATTTCACCGGTTCCACCCGACACTTCAACAGTAATAGTACCATCGTTCATTCCTGAACATGTGATATTTGTAAACTCTTCTCTTTCTACAACCAATGGCTCTGGATCAACGATCGTGATTACCGGTGACACCTCAACACAGTCCTCACTGGTTACCCTTACATAGTAATCACCAGCCATTAGTCCATTGAATGTTCCGTTGGATTGAGGTCCATCGACCAAGTTGGTCAAGGCCGCATCGCTGAACAATTCGTAACTGTAGTTGCCCAAACCACCAGTAGCAGTAGCAATGATGGTTGCAGATGCTTCACCAGTACAATTGATAAGGGCTGCAGATTCGTCTATTTCCAACATCAATTCTGGTACCTCATCTACAGTTACCTGATTGGATATTAGGGCATCACAACCATTGGCATCACGTACGTAATATTGATAAGCACCAGGCCCAACATCGAACGTATGGGTATCTCCACCGCTCATTGCAGTGAAATTAATGCCATCTGTACTATAGAAATACGGAGCTGTTCCTCCTGTTGCCGACAACATGATCTGTGCATCATCATTACATGTCATTCCACTAACTTGAACAAGAGAGGCCACCACTTCAGTAGGTTCGGTTATGGTTACCTGAGGTGTTTCCACTCCACAGTTCCATCCATCTGATACGGTAATGCTGTAGGTTCCTGCTCCCAAATCGTTGAATGTATCACTGCTTTGTTCACCAGTGGTAAATACGATGTTAGTACCGGTTTGGTCATAATAGTTCAACTGATATACGTAGGAACCTTCTCCTCCTGTTACATTGTAAGCCCATACGGAGGCACTTTCTGCTCCATAGCACAATAGATCTATTGGAGCTACATCAATATCAGCTGTAATCGGGTCAGGTTCTATTAGGGTCAACGTTCGATCTTCAACACAACCACCGTTATCAGTAACACTTACCGTATAATTTCCGGCAGCTAAACCTGTGAACACATAGCTAGGCACATCGTTCATGGTATACACTTCAGATGTTGTTGTGTTGGTCAATACAATATCATAAGGTGCATAACCACCTGTTGGGGCTATCAAAATTTCACCTTGATCGTTGGTACAGGTTACATTGGCCACTTCTTGTGGAGTATAATCCAGTGCTGAACTTGGCGAAACTATGGTAATGGTATTCGAATCTTCTATACATTCTGGATAAGCTGTTTCGGATACTCGAACAAAGTAGTTGCCACCTACCAATAAAGGGTCGGTAATGGACATTGGATTAGTAGCGGTGTTTCCACTTCCAATTATCCCCGTGGTTGTACCATCAGCATTGAAAACTTCATAAGCATATGTTCCACTATATCCTGTTACATCGATTTCCAACGTACCTGCATCACCAAAACACATGGCCGGTGAAGTGGCAGTGGCCACAACATCAATAGTGTCATATGGAGCAATGGTATGAGTAGTTTCAACATAACATCCCGTTGTATTGTTGGTTGCTCTAAACGTATAGCTTCCAGGTGCTGTCAACTCAAAGGTTGCCGTAGTAGCTGTTGACCCCGTCATTGATCCATAAGGATTTCCGACTGGCAACAACTCAAAGGTATAGGCATCACCACCGATACTTTCGGTAACGGTTAAGGTTACTGTCTCCGGATTTACACAGGAAATGGCCATATCTTGAGCAATACCTAGAGTGAAAGTGTTCAACGGTTGAATATCGATACTATCAGGATATTCACATCCATTGGCATCCCTAACTATATAGTCGATGGTTTGAACTGTTCCATCATCCACAACAGCGAATGTTGCAGAAGAAGTGAAACCATTACCTTCAAAACTATAGTAATAAGGTGCCGTTCCACCTGTAGGTGTTACGGTTACAGTTGCTTCGTTTATGGAGTTGGTAGGAGTACAAACAAAATCTGTTGTTGTTGCAGCAGCGTTCAATACTGGCGGCTCTCCTACGGTAGCATCAAAAGTATCCTCACATGCTCTTGATGAAATCACCCTTGCTTGGTAATCACCCGGAGGTAGATTGTCGAACACAGGGCTTGATTGTGCAAATCGGTAAGGATTTACCAAGTCGGACATTTGATAAAGCTCATAGGTGTATACTGGGTCAACATCGGTTGCTGGATCCAATACCACGGTCAAACTTCCATCGGAACCTCCAAAACAGTTGACATCATCTACAAGTACGTTATCAATCACTGGGTCCACTTTGTCGTCCAGTTCCTGGGTTACCACATAGGTACAAGGTGTGGTTGTATCATTATCGGTTACTGTGAAGGTGTAAACACCTGGCTGTGTAAGTCCTGTAAATACTCCTGTAGTATTGCTGTCAGTTGTTGTTAAGTCAGGATAAACCACATCAAAGGTCAAGTTTGATGAACCACCAGACACGTTAACGGTAATCTGACCTCCTGGGTCTACTGTACAATCAATGGGTTTGACCACTGTGGTGTTGGCGGTCATGGCATCGGAAAGCACCACGGGCCCAACAGTTGTGGTACAAGACCACTGATCTGCAATTAATACCTCGTAAGAACCGGCACCCAATCCAGAGAAAATAGTGCTGGTTTGTGGTGAACCTACGTTAGATCCGTTTCTGATCAGTTGATAGGTATAATTGCTTCCTTGTCCTCCAGCAGTTCCAACAACTTGGATTTCTCCTTGTAAGTTGGTACAGTTTTCTACATTGACCTGCAATGTTGCAGTAATAGGAATAGGATCGGTTAGGGTTACGGTATCCACTAATTGTTCACAACCACTGGAATCAATCACCCAAGCTTCATAAGTTCCTGCAGCGAGTCCGCTAAAACTAGGACTTCCCACATAGTCACCAGGTCCCGTTGGAGAGGTTGTTCCTACATAGTAGGCGTATCCACCCCATCCTCCAGCTACATTCGTAATCTGAACAGTACCATCGTTACCCAAACAGGTAATATCGGTTACAACCGTAGCTCCAGTTATGGCTGCAGCAGGTCCTGCAATGTTGAAGGATTCACTGTATAAACAGGCTGCACCTGGAGGGTTGGTATCGGTTACTTCGATGTAATAGGCCCCTGCAGCAAGTCCTGAAATGCTAAAGTTGCCATCAGCATCAGAACCTGTAGTCACCACATCGTCTCCCAAATTGGTTGGCGTGTTGTTGATATCGTAATATAGGGTATAGCTTGTAGCACTTGCGTAGGTCACGTTTGAACCATCAACTAGATTCAATTCTACTTCGCCATCAATATCTCCGTAACAGGTTATATCGGTAGTGCTCGCGATATTCAGATCCAAGACTTCTGGGTCTGCGACTTCGTGTGATATTGTAATGATACAACCTGTAATTGTATTTCTTACTTCAAAATTATGAATGCCGACAGATAGTCCAGTGAAAGAACCGGAAGGTTGGAAAGTACCGGAAGGCAATTTCCTGAACTCGTAATTGGCAGGATCTGTTGTTGAATTGGTAATAGATCCAATTGCCGTAATAGTGATATCCTCGCCACTAACACATGTAGCAACGGCATCGATGGCAACTGTGGCACTATCCAAACTATCAAATGGGGCAATAACTGCAGTTGTTGATCCCATACAACCGTTGTCGTCGTACACATTGATTGTGTAGCTACCACCATTGGTATCGGTT
Source organism: [Muricauda] lutisoli (nom. illeg.) (assembly GCF_017313105.1). GTDB lineage: Bacteria > Bacteroidota > Bacteroidia > Flavobacteriales > Flavobacteriaceae > Flagellimonas > Flagellimonas lutisoli. The sequence goes on from NZ_JAFLND010000002.1 coordinate 607,598, forward strand.
TCCACATATACAGGATTATTTCCAGACTGAACAACTACGGAACCAGCATCGTTGATAAACTCATAGATGACATAGTTTCCGCTACCTCCGGTAATGGAAGCAGTGTCCACAGTGATAGTTGCATTGTTGGTATTGTTGCCCACTGTACATCCGAACTCATCAACCGTGGCATTAACGTTTGCTATAACAGCAGGTTCGAAGATTACTATATTAAAAATGTCTGTAAAACAACTATTGGTTCCAGTACCTCTAACGCTGTATGTTCCTGCAGGAAGGTTTTCAAAAGTATTTCCATTTAGAACTGCTCCAGCAGGCATCGGACTCAAGGTATATGTCAATGGACCGATACCATTATCTGTTTCAATCAAAGTAATACTACCGTCATTAGCACCATTACATGTGATGTCCATATGCGTTTCCGTAAAGCTTGGAAGTGGAGCATCGGGCACTTCGATGGTAATGGTTCGTGAACAATTTGGTGGTGCAGTTCCCATGTCGAAAACAATCACATCATAACTACCTGCAGCAGCAGCACCAGTCCATGTAAATGGATTTGAAGGCAGTACAGCTCTTGCTTGGTCATTGGCACCAGGTCCATCGATCATGTATTCATAATTTCCAGAACCGGAAAACACTTCTATTTCAATTTCGGCATTGGCCGCTGAGCCTGGTTCACAATCCAAGGCAACAGTTTGAATAGCAGTAAATTCCAGTGGGGGATGAACCTCAATAACATCGGTATCGGTACAACCATTACTGTCAATTATAGCAACATTGTAGGTTCCGGGCGATACATTGGTAAATACGCCTCCATTATCCAAATATGTTGCTCCCCCATCCAAAGAATAGAAAATTTGAGAAGCTGTGGATGTTGCATTGACAGTTACTGTAATTGGCAATGCACAACTATCAATATCCACACTATCAATGGTTGGGTTAGGTGCTAAATCCATTGTTACGGTACCCAATGGCATAGCACAACCATATTGATCTTCCATGGTAACATCATACACACCGGCAGGTGAGTTGGCAGGAATCTCAATAGGATTATCGGATGTTGAATTAATAGTTGTAAAACCAGCTGGTCCAGTTACGGTATAGGTATAGGTTCCACCACCACCCAATGGATTTTGAACCTGAATCAAACCTGGTTCACTACAAGTAATGTCTTGTAACACGTTCAAGTTACCAGAAAGCGGATTCAATTCGGGCAGGTATTCATTTTCTGTTGCACCTACACAACTGTCCACGCCACCATCAACTTCGGTTACTTCTATAAAATAGTTTCCTTCTGGTAAATTGTTTACGGTTACATCTTGTGGAGATGTGAAAGCCACGTTTCCACCACTATTGGCAACCTCAACAGCAGTTCCGGAGGACATGTCATAAACGGACCATCTAAATTGACCTCCAAAAGGTGATTGGTTATCGGTTACAGTGTAGGTAATACTACCTGTACTAGATCCAGCACATGTTGGCGTTACCACAGAAGTAATTTCCAAAGGAACAGTAATCAGATCGTTCACGTTTACATTACTCTGGCGCACACAACCACTAGTATCCCTCACATAGAACACATATGTTCTTCCGGGAACCAAACCTGTCCATTGGTACATACCATGACCTGCAGGAACAGGGTTTCCAAGATTATCTACACTTCCACCAACTTGCCATGTTGTTGTTGTTGGGTCAAAATTACCAGGATCGTCGGAGTATGCATACTCGTAAGGCGCGACTCCTTCAGAACCTTGAACAGTAACCTGTAATTCGTTACAGTTTACAATCAAAGCAGAAATGGTAATGTCCAAATCATCCAAAGGATAAGGTATAATGAAAGGCTCCAAATCAGTTTGACAAAGTGTATTTCCTGATCCGTCGACTGTTCTCAAAGAAGGATATACGGTTTCCCCGGGATTATACCCACGGAACTGATCGGATGATGACCAAGTTGAACCTCCATCATCACTAAATTCGATAGTTCCAATGGTAGATGGGTATCCAGAAAAGTCAAACCCAAAATCATTTGGACCAACACTGGCGTCACAATTCAAAGGAACAACACCAGTTACTATACCTGTTAATTCATCAGGATTGTTGATGGTTTGGGTATCGGTAATAATACATCCTGATGCGTCGGTCACATTAATGGTGTAATCTCCGGGCATTAGGTTGTAGTAGGTACGGCTTGATGCCAATACGTTGGTATTGGTCTGATTGGAAGCACCCCCATTATCCAAATCAATTATTTCAATAGTGTATGGCGCCACTCCTGAGGTAATATCCACAACGATATTTCCAGTACCATCATGACAATCTGGGTCTGTTGGGGTGGTTGTCATGGTCAATGGAACTGCAGGGTCTACAGTTACCGTTTCCATGTACTCGCAATAAGGTGCTGTTGCGGAATTATCCCTTACATAAACATCGTAAGTGCCCTCGTTTCCTGCGGTAACTGTATATGTGTTGGTTGTTGAGAACAATCCGGTCGGGTCTGTTGTAGTTGGAACAAAGGCATATTCCAATGTTGGTGTTCCACCCGATGCAGTAACGGTAATGCTACCATCGGCACAGGTTGAAACATCCACAACATCTACAGTAGCTATCAAAGCATCTGCTATGGTCACTGTTTGTTGTGCCGCAGCACAACCATATTCATCACGTACATCAATAGTGTAAGTTCCAGCAGTTAAGCTATTGAAAGTATAGGATGTTGCTGTGGAAGGTGTAGGGGTTATCCATGCTCCTCCGTTAATGCTAAACTGATAATTTCCATTTCCAGCCGTTACATCAACTTGAATGCTTCCATCATTGTTTCCACTATAACACGCTGTAGGGGTTGTGGTAAATACAATGGTTGCCGGAGGATCAATAGTAATAACGGTCGTGGTTTCATCGCACAGATTGGTGTCTCTTGCGCGCACCACATAATCACCAGCAGCAAGACCTGTAAATACATTGGATGACTGGAACGTGGTAATTACAGTTCCCAAACCATCTTCCAATTGGTACTGGTATGCAGGCGTACCACCTGTAGCAGTAGCAGTAATGGTTGCACCACCATTGGTACATGTAAGTTCGTTGGTAATGGACGCTGTAACATCCAACACGTTGGGTTGTGTCAATGTTTGATTCAACACTACTGAACAAGCAGGGTCTCTTAGATCAACAATGTTGATGGTATGTGCTCCCGCAGCAAGACCCGTTATGGTTATTGGGCTTGCGAATTGGGCAGCAGAAACAGCTCCTCCATCTACTTGGTAGGTAAAGCCGTTAGCAGGATCAAAGTTTTCTGCCTCAAAAGTTATGGTACCGTCCGATGCTCCGTTACAAGTAAGGTTTGTAAAGGCTGTGATCGCGCCATCAAAAGCATTTCCAGGTTCAATTATGACAGGAGTTTGTACCGTACAGTCACTACCATAGTTCACTTCAATAGTGTGAGTTCCTGGTGTTACTCCACTAAATATGTTGCTTGCCTGTGGGGCTCCCCCGTCTATGCTATATGTGTAAGAGGCATCTAATGGGAGTACGGTAACCTCAGCTGTTCCATCACAGTTATAAATAAATGATGTAGACAATGTTGGCTCTGCTGGTAAAGGGGCAATGATTACATCTGGCAAAGTGATGAAACAATCGATTTGATTTGCATCACGAACCCTAATACTATAGGTGCCGTCGGTCAATCCTGAAAAAACAGTCGTAGTTACCCATGGGCCTCCGTTTAAACTATACTCAAAACTTCCAGATCCACCAGAAGTCAGTGTAACGCTGCCTACGGTAATTTCACCTAATTGCGTACAGGTGTAATCTTGGGTAATTTGGGCCTCGGCAACAATTGGGTCGGGTTCTGTAATCGTGACCTGTGTGGTAACAGGACAGTTATTGGCGTCTGTTACACTAATATCGTAAGTGCCAGCCGTGAGGTTGACAAAGGTGTTGGATGTTTGGTAGGTTGCTCCATTGTCTATGCTGAACAAGTATGGGGCCTCACCACCGGTAACATTGAGCACAATGCTTCCATCTGAACCGCCATTACAACTAACATCGGTAATATTAGGGGTAAGAGCCAATGGAGGATCTTGTGCTACAGTGAGGTCATAAGTAGCTTCACAATAACCAGCAGCTCCATTATTGTCCCATACATAGATATCGTAGTCTCCAGCTCCTGTCACTGAAACAGGATTGGTCGTAGAAAAATCACCGGCAGTCGGTGTTATTCCATCTGCAACAACGGCGTATACATAGTTTCCATCCCCGCCAGCAGCGGTAATGGTAACATTGGTGTCAGTTGCGCAAGCTGTAATATTTGGAGCTGATGCAACAACACTAAGTTCAGGGTCTATGGTAATGGACGCTGAATCGGTACAGTCGTTGCCATCCCTTACATCGATGGTATATGTTCCCGGGCCCAGACCGGTAAATACGTTGCTGGTTCCAAAAGGACCTCCGTTTAAGCTATATTCATAATTTCCATCACCACCTGAAGTAATATTGGCCGTTAAGGTCAAACCAGTTGCGTCATCATAACAAATGTCGTTCGCAACAATATCCAAAACAGGAGCTACAGCTTCATTTATAATGAAGGTATCCGTGAATACACAACCATTTGCATCGGTAACGGTATAGGTATAGGTTCCACCAAGGGTTAAACCACTGAACAAGCCATTGTTTTGAGGACCAAAAGTAGCCGGTCCAGCAGTGATTTCATAAGTATAGCTACCCCAGCCACCAGAAGCAGTGATGTTTACAGAACCATCTGCCAAACAAGTCGGCTGAGAAACCGTAACAGGTGCTGTAATAGCTGCTGGAGGGGCTGCAATTGTTACATCGGCAGTGTCCGTACAATTGGTAAAGTTATCGGTAACGGTAATGGTATATGTTCCTTCAGCCAAACCGGTAAAGGAAATGGTATTGTTTGTTTCTGCAGTTCCAGAGAAATTGGCCGGACCTGTTACCGTATAATCGTAATCGGTATTGAAATTGTTTACAGTATATTGGATTTCGCCATCGGCACCACCAAAACAAATAATGTTGCTATTAACTTGTCCTGTTACGGATATTTCGGTAACAGGGTCAATAGTGAAGCTTTCTTCATATGCACAACCAGTATTGTCCGTTACTCGGAACATATAAGTTCCTGGATTTAAACCAGTGAATGTAGGGTTGTTCCCATTGTTCACCGCACTTGCTGCAGGAGAAATAATTTCATATTCCAAATTGGGCTCTCCGCCCGTAACAGATAAGGTTACATCTGAAACAAAGGTTGGACAAAGTGGGTTGGTGGCCGAAAAATCAATATCCGTTGGAGGATTTAAAGGCGCTATGGTAACGGGGTCCGTAACAAAAATACATCCGTTGGCATCCCTAATGGTCACTGTATAATTACCATCCGTTAGGTTGGAGAATGTTGGAGAACCTACAAAGTTCACCCCATCAATACTATATTCATAAGGAGCTGTTCCTCCAATAACATTCTGTGCCTCGATAATACCGTCTTGTAGACAAGTGTATTCCTGCGTTAGGACGGCGTCTGCATCCAAGGCAAATGATGGTGCTGAAATCGTAGAATATTCAAAATAGTCGCACGAAGCACTTCCTTTTCTTTGGTTGATGACCACTACATAATCTCCATCTGTCAACCCAGGGAAGTTTCCTGACGCGTTTGTGGCCAACGCATTGTTTAAGTTATAATTGTCCTCATCAAAACCTGTTGCATCAAACAAATAATAGGTCAACTGATAACCGTTGTTACTGATCAGGTTAAAGGTAATTGCTCCGGTTGCATCACCATAGCATAGTACATCGGTAACTGTTGTCGGGTCGAAATCTGCAGCCGGTCTAAACTCAATGGTTACTGTGTTCGAAACATCGTGACAGTTGTTTCTGTCCACTACTACAAAAGTATATTGTCCAGGATCGTAGATATCAAAAATTTGACTTGTTTGATAAGCGGAAGCCGGAATATCTTGGACTGATGGATATGAAATTTGGGTATTACCATCTTCATCTACAAAAGACCAAATAGCATAAGTGTGAGGTGTTTTTCCTCCTGTAGATTCCATTTGAATGTTTCCTTCCCTACAGGTTATATGCTGGGAAATTCTGGCAGTCAGTTCTAAATCCGTTAAATCTTGAATGGTTACTTGTTCGGTGTAATCGCAACCATCGTCGGTGGTAACGGAAACATCATAAACACCATCATTCAAGTTTGCAAAAGTATAGTTGTTGTCGTTTGTAGGTCCATGTGTGTCCACTACGGTACCTCCTTGTGAGATTTCGTAATAATATTGGGCCTCTACATTGAGCACGGAGATTGCAATTTCCCCCAATCCATTACAGTCGGTGTCCTGGGGAACAACATCTACTTGAAAATCCCTTTCCAAAATTCCAATATTGTCCAAGACAAAAACACAACCATCGGTTACACCTGCTTGTCTCATCTCTACCATATAGGCACCGTTGTTGGCGATATCGAAACTTGGGCTAGGACCATAAGGCACCAACACATTACCTGTTGATTGATCTACAAGTTGGAACTCATAAGTCAACGGCACATTGGTCACGGTAATGTTTCCTGGCGTATCACAAATTATGTCACTGCTTGTATATTGAGGGTCTAGCGGGTTTTTATAAATGTTGAAATAAAACCTGCTGAAACATCCATTTTGATAGTTGATCACCAACCTATATTGCCCTGTATCGGAGGCCAAAAAGTCGTTTCCGGTATCCACCGTGTTCCAGGTACAGGAGGTGCTTGTGTTGGCACAACCATCTACCGCCGCTCCACAGCTAGCCTCATCCAATTGTTCCCAGACAATACTTGTAGCATCTGGAATGTTTATTTGAATAAGTTCGGTGTCATTAAGTCCACACAAGAAAATTTCGGGCAATTCACTACCATCATTAGGGCATATTTCGATAGCCCCATCAATGGTGTTTGTAGTATCATTTATAAGTGCAGATATTGGATTGGATTGAACAGAACCAAACAATTCCACAGTAATAATTTCTTGGAAATCCTTACATGGGTCGGCCACTTGCTTATCCACGATGTAGGTGCCTGTTTCAGTAACCAAAATAGTACTTGGGTCGTTATCTGAATCACTATCCGTAATTACGGTATCGGTCCCTACATCAATTTGGTTGTTTCCGTTTTCATCGCGGTACCAAACATAATTGTCGAAATTGTCACCGGCATCTAACAGAACATCATCCCCGCAGAGCTGTACTGTTCTTGTAAAGTTACAGGCGTTGAGGTCGTCCAACAAGAAATTGGTGGCACCAGGAGTACCAAAACCACAACCATCAAAATCGGAAACACTGGGGTCATCCGTAATTTGAGCCGTATTGATTTCTCCCGAATAGGTAGAGTAGGCCAAATTTTGAATAACATCGGTACAGGCATCTACAAAATCGAAACAGTTTTCCGCAACTTGAACACGCATACGTATTGCTGCTGCCGGGTCACCTTCTTCAATAATGCTATCTGGAATGGTGAACAAAACTGTCCGTGTAGATGGGTCATAAGTATATGTTACTCCGGCCGGCATGGTAATACTGGACTCATCCAATGTGACATTAATTGGCAACACGTCGCGAATAGTATAGTTTACCGCATCATCGTTGCCCACATTTTGGAAGGTCAGCACATAATCGAGGTATTGACCTAAATTAACACCTTGGCCCGTAATATCGTTACCACCAATGTCCTCGACTGTTTTTGCCAAGTTCATAGTGGGTTCAATAATCTCCACATCCAAAGAGGTGAAGAAAATATCGTATTTATCCTGGGTAGATGAGGCTCGTAACGTTGCGCCTGTTTCGTCGTTCGGAATTACCGACTGACTTGGGTTTGGTATGGTAAAGAGGTCTACATCCCACCCCAAGGTATTCACGCTGTTGGGGTTTCGTGTGGTTACAATGCTTCCCTCATCCGTAATATTACTGTTAAAAAAGTTATTAGAGGGGTTTGCTGTATTAGATAAAGTAGTAAACGAAGTATTGCTGTCCGCCCTAATGGCCAATTGATCACCGCTGATTCTGTTATCTCCTTCTAAAGCGGCAACACCAAGTTTAGCATTTACCGGGAAAGGTGCAGGCAAGGTTGTAAATCCGCTGAAAGGAATATCTACGGTTTCACCGGACTTAACTCCTGCATACCCATCAAAAGTGGTTATATATTTACCGGGAAGTGTTGGGTTTTCGTATACTACGACCAAAGACCAACCACCGGAAACACCGCCCTGTACGTTATCCCCAGAACTGGCTCTAACGTTGGCCACAAAATACTCCCCATCTGGATTGGAAAGTCCCGTTAATATGGAAGTTACATCTTTATAACAGGCATAAGGGGCATAATTGCCAAAATCGGCATCACCATCACCGTCAAATAGAATTTCATCCGCTGTAAGGTCCATATAGGAACCTCCGGGAACCCGAAACTTTACTTGATTAAAATCACTGCTTCTATTGCTGTCTTGGTACACAGCAGACCAATACAATCCTGCGTAACGAATCAAAGAACAGTTGGAATCCGGTACCGCAAGCGTTGCGCTACTAGAACTAAATGTGGAAGGGTCACCATCAATATCTATGTACTGCATGTTGAGCCTATCATTATATTCTGAACTCCAACCTGTTGAATTATAGGGGTCTTCAGGATTATTGCCTCCTTCGTCCCTATTGACGATATTATTGGCAATAAAAGTAAGGTCTCCTTTCAGCCTGTTTTCGTAACGGACATCAAAGTCGTTTTTTACTTGTGATATACCTGTATACGTAAATAATAGTATACAAATAGTTGCGCCCCATTTGAGTAGTGGTAATTTCATATGTTTGGGGTTAAATGGTTGTGTTTGGTTTAATTCGCATGATCCACATATCGTCGTCATACGAAGCGTTTAGTTTGGTATAGTAAGAGGTCAAGGCGTTGTTCCAGGTTTCGTGTCTTTTTAAATACACGTACTTATTTTTGTCTGCTGGACTTACGAAGTAGCTTGCATGCAAGCCTCTTGCATTCAATTCCTTAACAAATTGTTTTGCACTTGATGAATTTTCAAAAACATTGGCAATGATGTAGTATCCCTCAGCCAATCCATCGCCGGATTGTGTTCTGAGTACTACATGTTTGCCTCCTCGCTTGTTAGCTCGGTTTGCTACGTTTTTGGAAAGACTGCTATTCCCGTACTTGGAACTGCTGTTGTCCGCAATTCCAGAATATCCTGCAATCGGAGAATCTCCCCCATTTACGTTCATTACCCAGGCATCTCCTTGGTATGTTCCATTCAACTTGGTGCGGTAAGCATCCAAAGCTTCATTTTTGTTGCTAAAGTCACCTATGTACACGTAGTTGAGGCCGTTCTTCGGGTTTTGGAAATAATCGGCTTCAATGCCTTGGGACCTAAGCTTTTCAATGAATGCGTTTAGATTGTTTGTGTTCCTGAACACATTGGCAATCAAATAATGCCCGCTTTCCACATTGGGAACCACGTGGGCTTTGAACCCTGTGGTCTTTTTACTTTTTGTAGGTCTGTACGTATTGTCTTTTTTAGCCTTGGAGTTTGAGGCATAGGTTGCCTTTGTATTATCCTTGGCTTCGTTTATCTTGATTACTTTTTTGGTTGAGGTATTATTCGATAGCCCGTGGTTGGCCAAAGGCTGTTTTTTTCTGGATACGATATCGGCGGTATCCATGTTGGCAAAGTATACTTCTTTCGCTCTTTGCTCTAACTGTGGGTTTTGTCCTCTAGTTTCACGCTGAACCATTTTCATAACGGTTTCAAAACGCCTCTCCAAATCCTTCTTTCTGGTTGATTCAATGGAATCTTGACGCATCAACAATTCATCTAGAATGGCATCGTTCTCGGCCAGTTTGTCTTTAAGCTGGGCAATTTCAAGGTCTTTATCGGTAAGGTTTAAACTATCCTGTGGTACGTCTTCATCATTGGAAACCAACTCTTCACCTTCTTTTTCCAACATAACTCGGTCCTCGGTAAGGTTGGGCGTAAAAGAATAGGCCAATGAGATTTCGTGGGTCACACCAAAGTTTTCGAACTTGTTGGACAAGCCTTTTTCTACAGTATATCCCAAGGAAATGTTTTTGGTAAGGTTGAAACCCAAACCAGCAGAAGCGCCATAAAAGTCGTCGTAACCTGCTTGGACCCAACCCAATTTAGGCAGGTCAAGAATCAAGTTTCCTCCTAGCGTGATGTCTTCTTCACCCACTTTTCTAACCCTTGCCAAAGGCATCAAACGGGCTTGTTCCATAATACCCGAACCGTTTTCAAACTGATGGGTATATTGTAAGTGACCGGAGTACGTTTTCTCGTTGAAATCTGTTACAGATTCACTTGTTTTCAGGTTATAATCGAATAGATTTTCGGCAAAACCACCGATATCAAACTTCCCAATGGAAAAGTTGAATCCGGGTTGAAAGCTCACCAAAGAACTGCTTTCCAACGTATTTAAAAAGGGATCAACTTCTACGGAATTTACCCTGTCTTGATTAAAGGCACTTTGGTAATAACTTACATTGGCGCCAAAGGTGAAAGTGCTCTTAGGGCTTAAACGCACACCATAGGCATAGTTGGCATGCACACCAAAATTGTTGAACAAGCCTTCACGATTGGTGAATAAACTAAGTCCAACCCCACTTCTGTCACTCACTCTACCACTATAGCTTAAGAAGTAAACCTGGTTGTTGTCATCAAAAGATACCGATTGGTTTCTGTGAAAAAGGTTAATGTACGACTTGTCCTCCCTTACCGTGGAAAACGTAGGGTTCAGCAGGAACCTGTTGAACTTTAAAAGGTTTTGCGAAGGGACGTTATATGGTACATAGACTTCTTCTTCCTGACCTCTCAGTCCAGAGAAGGCAAGTAGCAAGATAGCAAGTAATAGTAGAGGTTTTTTGGTTTGCATTTCTGCTTATTTAATAACAGTGATTGTTCCTTGTTTAAGGCTTTTGCCACCGCGTGTAATCTTGTAATAGAAGATCATACTCTGTTTATTGAACGATGTGGTGGATTGTGGCCAGTTGTTTTCATAGCCGGCTTGGCTAAATACCTGTTCTCCCCGCTCATTAAAAATGGTGACAAGAACATTGGGGTCTCTGGAATATGTATTTGGCAACACCCATAAATCGTTTATACCGTCGCCATTGGCGGTAATAACATTGGGTATTGCAAACATATCCCTGTAGGTAACGGTGATCACTTTGCTTACGGTACATGTCCCGAAGGTGGCAATCAACAGGTACTCCCCTTCTTCAGTAAAGTCATAATAACTGCTAGAAGAAATGAGATTGTTTCCTGCATCATACCATTCGTAGGAATCCGCACCGCTTGCGGTAAGAGTTTGGGTCTCTCCCTCAACAATGATGAGGTCTTGGGTTTTATCTAGAACCAACAATGATTCATCGAAGGCACTAATGGTTACTTCGTTGGATACCAACGGACATTCGTTGGAGGTGATGACAAGTTGATATACACCTGTTTCGCTAACTGTATAACTTTCAGAGGATGAATCAACTACAGTTCCATCTTTTTTCCACTGGAACGATTCGTTGGTCAAGTCTTTTGTGGTTTCAAGAACAATAGGTTCACCACCTTCACACAGTACGGTGCCATTGGCCGTAACCTGAAGTGTTTCATTGGATGCGAGCTTTACCTGCAGTGTGTTGGAGGATGCCTGGAAAGCATCAACTGTACCAACCAGACTATATTCGCCATTGGCTTCTTGATTGGATAGTGTAATGGTCTTGGATGTTTCACCCGTTACATTGCCACCATTCAATTTCCACTGATAGTCAAAAGAGTTTTGTAAATCAGCCGTAACATCTGTTTTAGCACCATTTTCACTCACAGCGTTTATGGTACTAAGGCTCAAGGTTGCATCAACACTCTCGCAAGAGGTATATGTTCCGACGTAATCCACTACAAATTCAAAGGAATCCGGGGCCACAACCGTTGTGGTCTCAGATGCCACAGGTGCAGGCGTACAGGCCCCTCCATTATCAGTTACTTCAACATAATATTCTCCTACTTCGGTGATTACAAGTGAACTACCGGTTGCATCGGTTATCGGTGAACCGTTTTTATACCATTGGTAGCTTGGGCTGTCAGCAGAGGTGCCCACAGATAATGTTTTGGTTTGTGAAGGAAGAAGCACGATGTTCTCCTCGTTGTTTACGGTAATATCAAAGGAACCTGTACTTGAAATGGTTACCGCTTCGGATAGCTCTTTGCAAACCCCGGCACCATCAATTTCAACGGCATAGGAACCTTCAAACCCAGTAGCGCCCCCATCAACAGTATACGTACTACCGTCAACAGTAGGCCCACTTACTACAGTTCCATCTTTATACCATGTATAGGTTAATCCCATACCGGTAATATTTGCCTCTAAATTATAGGTGTCACCAGGGCAAACTTCCACACTGGTTGCACCATTTATAGCTAAGCCGGAACTTGTTCCGGTAGAAATTTCAATAGTGTTCGATAAGGTATTCGCGGAACCTGAACAATCCCCATAATCCAATTCCACATAGTACATGCCAGGATCAGATACGGTGATACTTTCTGATTTTGTGGCAAGCAATGTTCCGCTGCGGTACCAGTTATAGATATAGGATTCTGCATTGGGAATGTTGTGGGGCTTTAAGGTTACAGATCCGCCACCACACAGTTGAATCAGACCTCCGGAAGGGATGGTCCCACTTCCGTTTTCACTGATCAACAAGGGTGAATTATAGTCGATAAAGTACATGGAAAAGGCGTCTGAAGCAGGGCTTGTTTTCGCAGGACTGGTACTTCGAACCCTCATTTTAAAATTATCGCCCCTCATGTCGGTGGGAAGCGCAAATTGGAACTCAAAATCGAAAACGGTGTTTTTGTCGCTTACACGGGCAAGTTCTGTGGGTTCGGCAAAATAGCCGTCCGCATCCGATAGCTCAAGGACAAACTCGTTGTCACTCTCCACCATAGGAGGGTCCCATCTAAAATTCACAAAGTATTCGTTAAAGCCAGCGGAAGCACAAACCGCAGTCCATGCTGAGTTTCCCGCAAGATTGGGGTTGTCTGCCGGCTCGGGCTTATAAAGTACTTGAGCTTGTGCACCGAAGGTACCAAGTAGCACCAAAGCCAAGGCCAGAACCAGAATGCTATACGTTGAATTACTTCTTTTCATCACCGTTAGTTTTTAAGAGGTTATGGGCTTAATAGCCCTGTTAGTTTGTGCCCCTTAATTGTAATTCATTCCAAAAGACGTTGTTCAGGCGTCTCTTGTCCATATAGTATTCCAATAACAAATATGTCTCTAATTTCGACGAATGGAAAGATATTGTTGTAGGGTACAGTAAAAGTGTTGTGAAATCGCCTACTTTGTATACACAGAAGCTCGAAAAGTAGCTATCAACAAGGGATTTTACTACATTTGCGCATCAAATAATTGGTATGGCAGAAGAAGCTCGATCGCTCAATTTTATAGAACACATTGTTGAGGAGGACCTTACAAAGGGTTATACACAGAATGACTTGAGGTTTCGTTTTCCTCCGGAACCCAATGGGTATTTGCATATAGGGCACGCCAGCTCCATTTGTCTTAATTTTGGATTGGGGCTGCGTTACAATGCCCCAGTAAACCTTCGATTTGATGATACCAACCCCGCTAAAGAGGAGAAGGAATATGTGGAGGCCATTAAAAATGATGTAAGCTGGCTTGGTTTTGAATGGGCCACTGAATGCTATGCAAGCGATTATTTTCAGCAATTGTATGACTGGGCGGTGAAGTTGATCCAGGATGGTAAGGCCTATGTGGACAGCCAGACTTCGGAAGAAATTGCCAGCCAAAAAGGAACACCTACCGAGCCAGGAAAGGAAAGCCCGTATAGGAGTCGCTCCGTTGAAGAGAACTTAAAGCTTTTCAAAGGAATGAAAGATGGAGAATTTAGGGATGGAGCGCATGTTTTGAGGGCTAAAATTGATATGGCCTCTTCCAATATGCTGATGCGCGACCCCGTTATGTACCGAATCCTTCACAAAGCACACCACCGAACAAATACCGATTGGTGTATTTATCCGATGTACGACTGGACCCACGGAGAAAGCGACTATATTGAACAAGTCTCCCATTCCCTTTGTACACTGGAGTTTTTGCCCCACAGGGAGCTGTATGATTGGTTTTTGGACCAAGTGGTATCTCCGGATAAGTTGAGACCAAAACAGCGGGAATTTGCTCGTAGAAACCTGAGCCATACCGTTGTGAGCAAACGTAAGTTGCTTCAATTAGTGGAAAAAGGGGTTGTAACAGGATGGGATGATCCTCGAATGCCCACCATATCAGGGCTACGACGAAGAGGGTTTACACCTGAATCCATTCGGAATTTTGCGGATACCATTGGAATTGCCAAACGGGAAAACGTTGTAGATGTTTCATTGCTCGATTTCCATGTAAGGGAACACCTTAACAAAATAGCTCCTCGTGTTATGGGGGTTCTTAACCCTTTAAAAGTGGTCATTACCAATTACGAAGAAGGGAAAGAAGAATGGTTGGATGCTGAAAACAACCCCGAGGATGAGACAGCAGGTAGCAGGCAAGTTCCTTTTTCAAGAGAATTATATATAGAGCAGGAGGATTTCCGGGAAGAAGCTAACCGAAAGTTTTTTAGACTTAAACTTGGTGGTGAGGTGAGGCTAAAGAACGGTTATATCATCAAGGCTGAAAGTTGTACCAAGGATGATGATGGAAATATTACGGAAGTACAGTGTACCTACGACCCCAAAAGTAAAAGTGGTTCCGGTACCGAAGAAAGTTTACGAAAAGTAAAGGGAACTTTGCACTGGGTATCCATTCCACACGCTATTACAGCCGAAATAAGATTGTATGATCGACTTTTTACCGATGCCACTCCCGATAGTCATAAGGATAAGGATTTCTTGGATTTTGTAAATCCTGATTCGCTGCAAAAGGTAACGGGATATCTTGAGCCCAGTTTAAAGGATGCCAAAGTCGGAGACCAGGTTCAATTTCAAAGATTGGGTTACTTTAATGTTGATACCGATTCGACTCCCGAAAATTTGGTTTTTAATCGAACGGTTACTTTAAGGGACACTTGGGCCAAATTGGAGCAAAAAGGATAGCATAGCATTTCCTTATTTTGTTGACTATAACCATTAGAAAACCTTATAAAAACACGGCCCCTTAGCTGCCATATAGCGTCATAATTTATATGTGACGACCTAACACATGGTTGGCGGAGCAATCTTTCTTTAAAGGGCTTTATTCGCAATATTGTATCAAAAATTAGCTAAAGCGTCAAGGTTTCGAGCGATTGCATCGATCATTGCCGTTATGCTGGACTAATTTTGTAATAAATCGATTGGGAAAGGAAATTCTTCACATACACAAACCGACCAATTGATTGATTACTGAAGTCTAATTTAAAATATTCAACATTATGTCAAATAACACAGGAAATGTATTAACCGCATTATTAACCGGAGCAGCAGTTGGAGCTGGCTTAGGAATTCTATATGCACCGGACAAAGGAAAAAAAACACGAAAAAAAATAAAAAAGAGTGCTGTAAAGGCAAAGGATGATATAGCACAAAGTTTAACACATGCCAAAGAAGAGTTTAGTAAATCCGCAGACGCCAAAAAAGAGGAGTTTGAGGAAAAGCTTGAAGATACTTTATCCAATATGAGTTATAAAGCCGATGACATTTTGGTGGCGCTCGAAAAAAAGTTGGAAGATCTTAGAGAAAAGAACGCTCAACTACAGAAATAATATATGGCATTCGAAGAAATTAAAGAGCAGATAGATCATGTGGAAGATGGAGTCCGTTCCTATGTAAAAAACAGTTTGGACTTTTATAGACTCCAAAGTTTCAGGTCTATGATGAAAGGTATAACCATGGCCACTAAAGTTTTACTTATTGGTGGCGTGGGTTTTATTGCCCTCCTGTTTCTTTCGTTGAGTGCAGCTTTTTGGCTCGCAACCATGCTGGGCAATACAGCTGAAGGGTTCCTAATCGTTGGCGGCTTCTATGTACTGGTAGGTATTATATTTCTTTTAATGAACAAGAAAGTTGAAAAACCACTCCTAAAAAAGTTTTCCAAATTTTATTTTGATGAACTATGATTCAAACACAATACACATCATTTAACGAAATTGACCGCGATCTTAAGGTCTTAAAATTGCAACGTCAAATCGAAGAAGAAAAGGTAAAGTTGGCAATTCACAACACCAAGGAAGAGTTATACCCCACCAATATATTGAATGGATTAGCTCCTTTGATTCAAAAAGTTGCCATTACATTGATTGCCAAAAAAATATTGAAGAAACTTGATTAGTATAAGTCCTCAAGTTTTATATACTAAAAAGGCTCCTTTTTACAGGAGCCTTTTTTCATAATTGAGTTTAGATTAAGAATCCGAGTTCTTTTCGTCCTGTTTGCGTCTCATGGCTTCACCAATCTGGTTGCTTGCCGTAAATGAGGCGACCATATTGTTCAGCATATCGCTACCTGCTTGTGGAGAATTGGGCAGGAGAATTAAATTAGTATCTGTTTCTTCCCCAATGGCTTGCAAAGTGTCATAATGTTGGGTAACCACAATTAATGCGGATGCTTCCTGAGAGTTAATGCCCACTTTGTTCAGCACTTCCACAGATTCTTCTAAACCACGTGCAATTTCTCTACGCTGATCGGCAATACCCTGTCCTTGCAATCTTTTGCTTTCTGCTTCTGCTTTAGCTTTTTCAACAATTAGGATACGCTGGGCGTCACCCTCAAATTGAGCTGCAATTTTTTCACGTTCTGATGCGTTGATACGGTTCATGGCAGCTTTAACCTGGGCATCGGGATCAATATCAGTCACCAATGTTTTTATGATGTCAAAACCATAATCCAACATAGCGTCTTGCAGTTCTGCTTTTACAGCAATAGCAATATCATCTTTTTTAACGAAGACATCGTCCAATTTCATTTTTGGAACCTCGGCACGAACCACATCAAAAACATAAGAAGTTATCTGATCGTGAGGATACTCCAATTTGTAAAAGGCATCATATACTTTTTCTCGTATTACCACGTATTGAACGGAGACCTTTAGTTTAACAAATACATCGTCCAAAGTTTTGGTCTCAACGATTACATCCAGCTGTTGGATTTTAAGGCTTAACCGACCCGCTATTCGATCAACAATCGGAATTTTCATTTGTAGACCGGAATTTCTGATGCTGTGGAATCGACCAAAACGTTCTACCGCAACAGCCGTCTGTTGTTTTACAATAAAAAAGAATTTGAAAAGAATCACCAGTGCGACAAACGCAATAGGTATAAGAAAATAGTTGCCCATAGTGTTTAGATTTTATGTTAGAAATGGAAATTACGAAACTTGACCAATGTATTAGTCTCTATTCGTCAAATAATGTTACACTTCCGTCAATTTCTAAAGCTGGGCAATGGCGCTTTTTATGCGGTTGACGCTTTCTTTTTTTCCAATAAGGGCCATGATGTCGAACAAGTGTGGACCCTTCATGTCACCGACGATTACAAGACGGAGCGGAGGCATAACTTTTCCAAAGGAAAGCTCTTTTTCTGCAATCCAAGCCTTTACTTTTTCTTCAATTATGGGAGATTTAAAATCTTGAATGGATTCTAGAACGGTAGCGACTTCTTGCATTATTTCGGGAGTGCCTTCTTTCCATTGTTTTTTTACCGCTTTTTCGTTAAACGAGGTTGGCGGTTGAAAGAAGTAATCCGATAATCCCCAAAAGTCTTTTACAAAATTTGCTCGTTCTTTTATCGAAGAGACTACCTGTTTAATGTATACGGAATCTGCCGAAACACCTTTTTTGTCAAGTTCAGCCTCGAACATTTTGGCAAGCTCCTCATCGCTTTTTATTTGTAACCACTGCTGATTATACCAATTGTTCTTTTCTGGATCAAAGCGTGCACCGGATTTGTTCACACGTTCCAAAGTAAAGGTATCTACCAGTTCCTTTAAACTGAATATTTCCTGCTCTGTTCCGGGATTCCATCCCAACAGTGCCAAAAAGTTGACTACTGCTTCCGGGAAAAACCCTGCTTCTCGATAACCTTCAGATTGGTTCCATGTAATTGGAAAAATCGGAAAACCTCCTTTTTCTCCGTCGCGTTTGCTCAATTTTCCTTTACCCACTGGTTTCATGATCAAGGGCAAGTGCGCAAATTCTGGGGCATCCCAACCAAAAGCCTCGTATAATAATGAGTGCAACGCAAGGGAAGGCAACCATTCCTCTCCACGAATTACGTGCGAAATTTGCATCAAATGGTCATCAACAATGTTTGCCAAATGATAGGTTGGCATCCCATCACTTTTAAACAATACTTTGTCATCAAGAGTATTGGTGTCAATTTTTATTTCACCCCTTATGATATCATTTAAAAGGAGTTCCTTGTTTTCTGGAGATTTGAATCGAATTACATAATCTTCTCCCGCGGCTATTTTATCTTTGACCTCCTCATTGGAAAGGGAAAGCGAGTTGGTCAACTTTAAGCGATTGTGCCAATTGTATATAAAGGTTTTCCCTTTGGATTCATGATCTTTCCTATGCTGATCTAAAACCTCTGGGGTGTCAAATGCATAATAGGCCTTATCTTTTTCAACAAGTTCCAAGGCATAGGATTTGTACAATTGTTTACGCTCACTTTGTCTGTACGGTCCAAAGTCACCTTCTTTTCCGGGCCCTTCATCAAACGGAATTCCGCACCAGTTCAAGGCTTCGATAATATATTCTTCGGCTCCTTTAACTAAACGGTTTTGGTCGGTGTCCTCGATGCGAAGTACAAAATCGCCGCCATTTTTCTTGGCAAACAAATAGTTGAACAAGGCGGTACGAACACCTCCAATATGCAGCGGCCCCGTTGGGCTTGGCGCAAATCGAACACGGACTTTTTGACTCATAACAGGGTTTGATTAGATAGCAAAGATACTGCGCTGTTAATGAATTGTAAAGGGATAGTGGACAGTCTTTTCATAGTTTTATGGTTATATAATGATTAAGGTTTAACAAAATTTTTCTACTCATTTCCTGTGGATCAGGTATTTTGGTAATTCTAATAGATGAATTTGAGCGCATATCAGAACATATTGGTCAAACTTGAGGCTTTTATCAAACGCTTTTATACCAAGCAATTGATTAAAGGTGTTTTTTTGTTTTTGACACTTGGTACTGTTTTTTGGATCGCCATTACTTTTTTTGAGTATGTATTATGGCTCGATAATTCATGGCGATTGACCTTGTTTGTACTTTTTTTGGTAGTAGAGGTATACCTGCTATATCGATATGTGGCAATCCCTTTGATGTATTTGTTTAGGGTTCGGCAAGGAATGGACAAAAAGGTGGCATCCAAATTGATTGGAAAGCATTTCGCCGAGGTGGATGATAAACTTTTGAATTTGTTGGAGCTGTCTGAAAACCCAGAGAAGTCCGATCTCTTAATGGCTAGTATTGAACAACGCGCCACGGATTTAGGGCCGGTTCCTTTTGCCAACGCTGTTAATCTAAAGGAAAGTTATTCCTATGCAAAATATATTATAATACCGGTTTTACTGTTTGCCTTCATTTGGATAGCAGGGGATATCGTTTCGTTTTTTAATTCCCACCAAAGGGTGATGCATTTTGATATGGCCTACGAAAGGCCTGCCCCGTTCTCATTTGAAATATTGAATTCTGATTTGGAGGTGGCCGACAATGATGCTTTGACCATCCAAGTAAAAACCGTTGGTGATCTTCGACCGGATGATGTGGAAATTGTGGTCAATGGGGAACACCTGCTAATGCAGAATCGCGGCTCTTTTTACGAATACACTTTCCAACCACCTGTTATGGAAAGCAGTTTTTACTTTACGGCCAATGGATGGGATTCCAGAACATATGAAATCGACAGTTATAGAACCCCGACTTTAGTTGATTTTGCTTTGGAATTGGAATACCCTGCATATCTGAATTTAATGTCTGAAATTATTACGGGCACAGGCAACGCAGAGGTCCCTGAGGGGACCAAGGTTACCTGGAAAATACAAGGAGATAATGTCACCGATATCAATATGATCGCGGGTGATACTGCCCTTTCTTTCAAAAAGGATGGCAATTTTTTTTCCAATGTTAAGAGACTCTTCAACGATTTTGATTATGAGTTGCGCACTTCCAACAGTAAGGTTCAGAATTACGAAAACTTAGCTTATCGACTTAACGTGGTCAAGGATGCCAAGGCCACCGTTCAAGTGAATCAAGTATTGGATTCCTTAAATCCAAATGAATCCTATTATACTGGCCAAGCGGCTGATGATTATGGGTTAAGGGAGATTAGGTTGGTCTGTTATCCATCAGATGATGTAACGAATGTTCAACGGATATCGTTGGAACAGCCAAATTCGAATGTTTACCAATTTTATTACACATTTCCTTCCGGCTTACAGCTTAAAGCAGGAAAGCGGTACAAATTATTTTTTGAAGTTGTTGATAATGATGGAGTTAGGGGCGGTAAGGTTACCAAAAGTACCGTTTTTAATGCCACCCTTTATAATGTTAATGAGCTGAATAACAAAGAGTTGGAGTTTCAGAACTCCACTTTGGACAAAATGGGGGAGTCGTTGAAAAATTTTAAAGAACAAGAGGAAAAACTATCACAAATAAACAGTATACAAAAAGAGGAAAAGTCTTTAAGTTTTGAGGACAAGAGTCAGATTAAAAACTTTTTGCAGCAGCAAAGAATGCAAGAAGAATTGATGCAGAAGTTTAGCCAGCAGCTGAACAAAAGTATCGATAAAAATGGAGAGGATACTGAATTAAAAAAGATGATCCAGGAACGCTTGGAACGTCAAGAAGCAGAGGCAAAGAAAAACGCCAAATTGTTGGAGGAACTTAATAAGATTGCCGATAAAATAGATAAGGAAGATTTGCAAAAACGTTTAGAGGAGTTGGGTAAAAACCAAGGTAAGAATACGCGTAATCTGGAGCAGATCTTAGAGCTCACAAAACGGTATTATGTTACGGAAAAGGCATCCCAAATTTCCAAAGAACTTGATGAGCTGGCAAAGAAGCAGGAGATATTATCTGAATTAAAATTGGGCCAAGATTTTACCGGTAAGGAGCAACAAAAATTAAACGAGGAGTTTGATAACCTGGAAAAAGAGATACGGGAGTTGGAGAACGACAACCAAGACCTTCGGAAGCCAATTCCGTTAGATACGGATAAGAAGAAAACCGATGCTGTAAAACAAGACCAACGGGATGCTCTTGAAGAGATAAACAAGCATCAAGATATTGATGAATCTTCCCAATCAATGGATAAACAAAAAGCAGAAGACAATGCCTCCAAAAAGCAGAAATCTGCCGCACAAAAAATGCGGGAAATGAGTCAATCGATGAAATCTGGCGCCATGGGCGGAGGGGAAACCGATACTGAAGACGCTGAGATGCTTCGTCAGGTCTTGGACAATTTGATCACTTTTTCTTTTAAGCAAGAAAATCTTTTTGACAATATCCAAAGTGCCGATGTTGATATGTCGCAGTTTTCCAGAACCGTTAAAGACCAACAAAACCTAAGGAGATTATTCGAGCATGTGGATGATAGTCTTTTTGCACTTTCGTTACGCAGAGCGGAGTTATCTGAATTTGTAAATGAACAAATTACAGAAGTGTATTATAATATTGACAAATCCCTGGAGAGCATTGCGGAGAATCAAATTTACCAAGGCGCTTCTTATCAGCAATATGTAATCAATGCAACAAATGCCTTAGCTGATTTTTTGGCCAATATTTTGGATAATATGCAGCAAAATATGTCACCGGGTCAGGGAAATGGCGAAGGACAAGATTTTCAGTTACCTGATATTATAAAAGGGCAACAGAGTATCCAGGAAAAGATGAATGGTTCAGGTCAAGATGGTGAATCATCCAAAGAACAAGGGGAACAAAACGGAGTAAATGAAGGAGGGCAGCAAGAAGGTCAACAAGGTAAACAAGGAAAGGGTCAAAATGGGCAGCAAGGTAATAAAGGAGAAAATGGACAGCAAGGTCTAGGTGAAGGAAACGAAAGTCAATCTAAGGGCAATGGGCTTGGTGAAATGAACCTAAACGAGGTATATGAGATTTATAAGGAACAACAATATCTACGGGAGAACTTGGAAAAACAGTTAGAGGATATGATACAAGATTCCGATAAGAATCTCGCTAAAAAGCTGGTTAAGCAAATGGAGGATTTCGAGAATGATTTGTTGGAAAACGGGATTACGGAGAGAACTCGGAGTAAGGCTAATAATATTCAACACCAGTTAATGAAACTGGAAAATGCATCCCTGGAACAAGGGGAAAAGAAGGAAAGGGAAAGCAAGAATGATCCTAACCGCTATTCCAACCCTATAACGACCAAACCGGAACTACTTCAAGATTACCGGAATAGCATTGAAATATTAAATAGACAAGCGTTACCTTTGCGGCAAAATTTCGAAAAGAAGGTAAAGGTTTATTTCAATAATGATTGAATTCCATTTTAAAAGTGACCTGGTGATTAGTAATACATCCGATTATGCCGATTGGGTAAATAGGATTATTAAATCGGAAGGATTGGAAGCTGGTCAGATTGACTATGTCTTTTGTACCGATGAATATTTATTGCAACTCAATCAAGAGTATTTAAACCACAACACATTTACGGATATAATCACCTTTGATTATACCGACGGAAAAACAATTTCTGGCGATATTTTCATTTCAACAGAACGGGTGGAAGAGAACGCGAAGAAGTATAAAGTTGATGTTTTAAATGAGCTTCGGCGTGTTATGAGCCATGGAATTTTACACCTGGCAGGATACGGCGACAAGTCAGATGATGAGATTAAAAGGATGCGGGAAAAGGAAGATGAAAAGATTAAAATGTTCCACGTGGAACCATAGATATGTTTGAAAAGGAATATGATGTTATAGTTGTTGGTGGAGGACATGCTGGTGCCGAGGCAACAGCCGCTGCAGCCAATATGGGATCAAGCACTTTGTTGGTTACAATGAACCTTCAAACGATTGGCCAGATGTCCTGTAACCCGGCCATGGGTGGTATCGCAAAGGGACAAATTGTGAGAGAGATTGACGCCCTTGGAGGTTATAGTGGGATTGTTTCCGACAAGTCTGCTATACAGTTTAAAATGCTCAATAAATCAAAAGGACCTGCTATGTGGAGTCCGCGCGCGCAAAATGATCGTATGCGTTTTGCAGAGGAGTGGCGAATGGCTTTGGAGAACACTCCTAATGCAGATTTTTATCAGGAAATGGTGAACGGTTTGTTGATTGAAGGAGACCGGGTCGTTGGGGTTAAAACAAGCCTCGGTTTAGAAATTAGAGCTAAAGCCGTGGTGCTTACAAATGGCACCTTTTTAAATGGACTTATCCATATTGGGGAAAAACAGTTAGGTGGAGGTAGAGCAGGAGAGAAAGCTGCTACTGGAATTACGGAACAGTTGGTTGGGCTAGGTTTCGATAGTGGAAGAATGAAAACGGGAACCCCGCCAAGAGTTGATGGAAGGTCTTTGGATTATTCAAAAATGATTCCTCAACCTGGGGACGAAAAACCGGAGAAATTCTCCTACTTGAATACCCCGGTTCTTAAAACCCAGCGCGATTGCCATATGACGCACACCAGTAAATTGGTACATGATTTATTGCGTGAGGGTTTTGAAAGATCACCGATGTTCAATGGTAGAATTAAAAGTATTGGGCCTCGATATTGTCCTTCTATTGAGGATAAAATAAATCGTTTTGCAGATAAAGATTCCCATCAGATTTTTGTGGAACCGGAAGGATGGAACACCGTGGAAGTGTATGTGAACGGCTTCTCGACTTCCTTGCCCGAGGATGTTCAATATAAGGCTTTGAAATCCGTAAAAGGCTTTGAGCACGTAAAGTTCTTTAGACCTGGTTATGCGATTGAATATGATTATTTCCCGCCCACACAATTAAAGCATACATTGGAAACCAAGTTGGTCAATAACCTATATTTTGCTGGTCAGATCAATGGAACCACCGGTTATGAAGAGGCCGCTTCTCAAGGTTTGATGGCAGGGATAAATGCACATTTAAAAATCAATGAAAATGAGCCATTTGTTTTAAAAAGGGACGAAGCTTATATAGGCGTTTTAGTGGATGATTTGATCACAAAGGGCACCGAAGAACCTTATCGAATGTTTACTTCTAGGGCGGAATATCGAACATTGTTACGCCAAGATAATGCCGATTTGCGCCTGACCCCAAAGGGATATGCCATTGGTCTGGCCAAGGAAGAACGCTTGAAACGAATGGAGGAGAAGATGAACAAGTCTGAAAGCTTCATTGATTTTTTTAGAAGGACCAGTTATACTACAGACGAAATCAACCCTATTTTGGAGTCTTTGAATTCATCTTTGGTAAAGCAGTCCGATAAACTATTCAAGGTCTTTTCTAGACCAAAAGTAACGATGGACCACATGCTTCAGTTGGAATCCGTTTCTGAGTTTGTAAACAAAAATGAATTGGATACCGAGGTGTTGGAACAAGCAGAAATTCAAGTTAAATATTCTGGTTATATCGAGAAGGAAAAAACAAATGCAGATAAACTTCAGCGTTTGGAGAATGTTCGTATCCCAGATGATTTTGACTATTCCAAACTAAAATCATTATCCTATGAAGCAAGGGAAAAGTTGCAGTCCATACAGCCTGTAACGATTTCCCAGGCATCAAGAATAAGTGGTGTTTCTCCTGCCGACATAAGCGTGCTTTTGGTGTATTTGGGGAGATAAACCTTTGATTTGTTCCACGTGGAACACAGCATTTTTAATTTACACATATATGGAAACGGCTCAGTTTTTGATTTGACTTTTGCATAATACTAAGTCAAATGAAACGAATAGTATCAGCCGTTTTTGTATTGCTTTTTTTAGGTTCTTGTATTCCGCTTCGGATTGCTCCGAAAATAAAGGACTATAAAGTGACGGAGGGTAAGCGATTTAAAAAAGGACTCCCTAAAAAAAATGTTTTTGTTTTTGAAGACCCTAAAAACGAGAATGAATTTTACGATTACATCAACACAAAATTTCAGCTCAACGATTATTATGTTGATGTGCAGGCTCCTTTTTCTTTAGATGCAAAAACATTTTACTTTTCATTTTATGAAGTTGAAATTCCGACCAAGTCAATTAATTTAATTCCTTTGGCTTTGGACGTAGCTTTGAATAAAGCAGCAGATATGGACCCCGTTTTTGATGACGTGCATACATCTCGCAAGGGAAATTGGTATATTGCTTTGGAGGTTTTTAGTAACACCGAGGAGGATTGCTTGGCCGAAAATTCCGTTTCAAGAGAGTTGATTTTATCCTATCTTCGGAACTTGAAAAACGAATATTTGGCAACCGACAATTATAATAAAGTTGTTTTTAAAAACTAAAGATTTTTCTGTTTCTGGAGAACATTTCGAATTGCATCGGGATGAAGAATTGGATATGTTGGTAACCAAACCGCAGCCCCAAAACCTGGCCCCTTATTATGAAAGCGAGAACTATATTTCCCATACAGACTCCCAAACCTCTTTTACAGACCGATTATATCAGCTAGTTAAGAGAAAAAACCTTCGAAATAAAGGCCAATTGCTTGTAAATCAAATAGATACCCCAAAAAATTTACTGGATTTGGGTGCGGGAACAGGAGATTTCTTGATTACGGCCCAAAATTCGGGTTTTAAGGTATCGGGAGTAGAACCGAATGACAAGGCCAGAAAGCTAGCCGAACAAAAAGGGGTTCATCTTTTTTCTGGTTTAGTGGATGTACCAAACCAAAAATATCAGGCCATTACTCTTTGGCATGTATTGGAGCATCTTCCCGATCTGGATCAGCAGATCAAACGCTTGGTCAATCTTTTGGAAGAAGATGGTGTTTTGGTGATTGCCGTTCCCAACTTTAAATCTTACGATGCCAAACATTACAAATCGCACTGGGCGGCTTTTGATGTTCCAAGACATTTGTGGCATTTTTCAAAAACATCCATTGCCAAACTTTTTGCCCCTCATCAAATGGAGGTCATCAAAATAAAACCCATGTGGTTCGATGCGTTTTATGTTTCCATGCTCTCCGAAAAATATAGGGGAAACAAAGGCTACCTGTTCAGTGCTTTTTTTGTTGGATTATGGTCCAATATCAAAGCTATCTTCACCAAAGAGCATTCTTCTTTGATCTACATCCTTAAAAAGAGAAAATAAGCTGTTTTTAAGCTCGCTGCGCTAAGATTCCAGCTTCGGACGGACAACACCATCAAACAAAAAAGATTCGCTTAAATGGGCGTATTTATGGAGGCCTTGAAAATAAACACCTTCAATCCGACCGAACCTTTTTCATAGAAAAAACCTATGACAGGTAAAATAATTGTTGGAGAACCTCTAAACTTAAATGATCCCCATTCGAAAAGCTTTTCTATTTTTGCGCATCGATAAAAAGTAAATGATGAAAAAAGTAGTAGTGCTTGCGATTGCCATCACCGCCATGGCATGTCAGCAAAACAAAATCGGATATGTGGACAGTGTAAAGGTCATGGAAGAATATCAAGAGAAGATTGATGTGGATGCCAGGTTCAAAACAAAAGCTGATGCCATGACCAAAAAAAGGGACAGTATTTCCCAAGCCTTTCAAATGGAGTTGCAAGAATTCCAGACCAAGGCTCAAAAAATGTCTCAGAAAAATGCGCAAGAAGAATATGCCCAATTGCAACAACGAGGACAATTTGTTGGTCAACAACTCCAACAAGAAGAACAACAGTTGCAACAGACAGGTCAAGCTGAAATGGACAGTTTGGTAAGAAAGGTAAAAAAAGAGATTAGGGCTTACGGTAAAGCAAATGGTTACACCTATATTTTAGGTGGCGGCGAAGGCGGCTCGGTGATTTACGGAGAAGAAGCCAATGACGTTACCGACGCCATTCTTAAAATTTTGAACGATAAATACGAGAATTAATCACTACACATTGTAGGTATTTGGAAAGCCCATTCTTTTAGAGTGGGTTTTTTATTTACTTCAACTGTTTTTCCTTGTAAGCACGGAACAGAAATATTGAAAAACCAATCTCTACCAATGCACCCATAAGTGCGGAAAACCCCGAAGAAACCCTCAAATAAAAGAGAATAATTGCCGCAACGCCCAATAAACCGCCCAAAACCCAATATGTTTTTATGCCGTATAGGGTGGAGAACGTTACATATCTTCCCCCGATGATCAACAACATTCCCTGAAAAAACCAAGTGTGGTTCTGTAATGATAGGAGGAGGGCCAAGGGGATGCACATCAACATAAAAATGGTCCCTTCCATAGCTAATTTTCCCAAAGGGTTTTGTTTGGAATGACTTCCAGAAACACCTATAAGCTTGGCTAGTAACAACCCTAGTGGATGAATAAGCATGCCGCCAAAAAACAAGGTCCAAATCGCGGTTTGTGATGAAATAAAAAACGACACCAAGGCGGCCACCAACCATACGCTTCCGGATGCTAGAACGCCCAATGCCCCATCGGCATAGCCTTGGCGTAAATCGGATTGTGCGCTTGAAAAGGAATCAAAGGCACTGCCTTCCTTGTTTTGTAATTGTTCGTTCATTTTTTGATTGAAAGCCTGTTATTCTTTTGATTTTATCTTATTCTCGATAATCACATTTTAAGTTCAATATCAAGTTGTCTTCCTTCTTCTTTAGCTTTATTGTCCATGCCAGCACCTATGGCAAGACCAATCGACATGCCAACCGGTAAGCCAATTCCCAAAAATGCCATGTTGCCCAAACTAAGGCCCAAAGCTGCTCCAATGGGAATCCCAAAAACCGTCATTCCAAGAACAAACCATGTTTTTCTATAATAATTTAAGGGCACAACCTTTAATTTTTGAGCCAGTAAACCAATAATTTTGGACTGCTCCTTTCGAATTTCCGCGCTCAAGACCTTATCAGAGCCTGTTACCGAATTAAGTTGCATTATATGTTTATTGATGACCAACTCGATTTCTTCGGGCAATTTCTTTTTTTTGATTTCAACGATCAATCGTTCAAATTGCTCGTAGGCATCTTTGCTTTTCTTGGAGAGTTCGGGTCTTTGGACAGGGTCAAGAATCATTTTAAAGAGTGTTTTATTGCATCAAATACAACAAGGAAATAGTGGGAATCAAATACACCACAATGGTTTGAGCACCTGCATAGTCTTTGGCAACCCGTTGGCCCAACAAAAGCATCAACAAAGTCAATGCAGAAAGAATAGCTCCGTAAAAACCAATCTCACTTTCACCATCAATCGCATATTGAAAAACACCTACGCCACTAAGTATTCCGGACAGCATTTCGAACACTAAAATGATGCTGAGCAATACGGGAACGGTTCCCTTAAAAATCGATTTTGAAAAATGACCGGTCAACCAACCCAAGTTGCCCTTCCAATCCAAAATTTTATCTATTCCGCTTTGTAAAAAAGTAATGGTCAAAAACACCAATAGTAGAATTTCTGTGGCGTGCGATAATAAATTGCTCATGATCGGTTTTTATTTAAGCAGCCTTTGCATGTAAAAGCCGCGTGAGTTTAATGGATAGATCTGTAAAAATAAGTTTGGAGTTTCCATTCCGTTCCACGTGAAAAATGGCTTGTTCCAACTCCTTTACAATATCCAAAATATTGTTCTCATGTACAAAAGGGGCAAACTTGTTCAGGTCAAAACCTTCCATGTGCACTTTGGCATATACCAGTTCATTGGCGTTATAATTGAGCAAAAGCGCTTGGCGCATCATGGTGAGACAATAGTTCAGAAACTTTTTTTGCACTTCGCGGCCGGTTTTGGCCACTTCTTCGCTCCATAAAATCAATTCCTGTACGGCGCCCTTGTTGCCCTTGGCCTTAAAAGCACTACGGACCCATTGTACGAACCAACGTTCAAAAACGAGATCCTCCGAATCTTTGTTGAGTAGATCAAGTGCTTTGTTGAAGTTGCCGTTCGCTTCCAGGGCGATGGTCAGTGCTTCGGTTTGGGCCACCCCTTTCAGTAGAAGTGCATCCGTGATGACCTGTTCCGCCAGTGGGGGAAAATTCAGTATTTGACAACGGGAGCGTATGGTGTTGATGATTTGCTCCTCTTCTTCTGCCAAAAGAAGCAGTATGGTTTTGTTCGGAGGCTCCTCAATAAGTTTCAGAAGCTTGTTGGCAGCGGAAACGTTCATCTTTTCGGCCATCCAAACAATCAGCACTTTATAACCCCCTTCGTAGGATTTTAACGAAAGCTTTTTTACCATATCCTGGGCTTCATCCACCCCAATCTGCCCCTGCTTTTTTTCAATGCCGATGTGCCTGTACCAGTCAAACAAGTTGCCATAAGGCTGTTCCTTTACAAATTGTCGCCACTCTTCCAAATAATGGTCGCTCACCGCATGCGATTTTACTTTGTCCGAATTGGAAACGGGAAACGCAAAATGAAGGTCTGGATGCGTCAAGGAGTTGCATTTGGTATTGCAAACGGTATTTTCCCCATCATTTTCGCCGCCTGTATTGTCGCAAAGCAAATATTGCGCATAGGCAAGCGCCATTGGAAGCACCCCTGAACCTTCGGGGCCAACGAACAATTGTGCGTGGGCCACACGACCTGTATCCGCGGTGGTCACCAAATGGTTTTTGATGTGCTCGAGACCTAGAACATTTTTAAAAAACATGTTCCAAAGATACATTTTTAAGTGTTGAAGTTTGGCATGGAACCCCTGCACCATACCTTGCTGGTGTAACATATCAAACAGAAAAGGTTAAAAAGCGTGAAACTTTGAAATAATAAGCCCGTCCGACCACGGAAAAAGCAGGAAATCTTTACATTTGAAACTCTCAAAAAAGAACACACTACATGAAGACGATAGACGATTTTAATTTTGAAGGAAAAAAAGCATTGATCAGAGTTGATTTCAACGTGCCGTTGGATGGCGACTTCAATGTGACCGATACAAGCCGTATCGATGCTGCAAAACCTACCATTCTTAAAGTTTTGGAAGATGGCGGTTCCGCTGTTTTGATGAGCCACTTGGGCAGACCAAAAGGCAAGGTAAACCCAGATATGTCCCTCTCACATATTACCGAAACTGTATCCGAAATTATTGGGGTTCAAGTAAAATTCGCAGAGGATTGTGTGGGCTCCAAAGCCGATGAAGCGGTTGCCGGGTTACAGAGCGGAGAAGTGCTTTTGTTGGAGAACCTTCGTTTTCATGCAGAAGAAGAAGCTGGAGATGAGTCTTTTGCCCAGGAACTGTCCAAGAACGGTGATATTTATGTGAACGATGCATTTGGTACCGCACACCGGGCCCACGCCTCAACCACCATTGTGGCCAAATTTTTCCCGGAAAACAAATGCTTTGGCTATTTGTTGGCCAAAGAAATCAAGGCAATTGATAAAGTGATGGAAACTGGCGAAAAACCTGTTACCGCTATTTTGGGTGGAGCCAAAGTATCTTCCAAGATCACTATCATTGAAAACATATTGGACAAAGTCGATAACCTTATCATCGGAGGTGGGATGACCTACACTTTTGTAAAAGCCAAAGGAGGCAAAGTAGGTGACTCCATATGTGAGGATGATAAAATGGAGTTGGCATTGGATATCCTAAAACAGGCCGAGGCCAAAAACGTAAAGGTGTTTTTGCCCGTAGATGTTTTGGCGGCAGATGACTTTGACAATGCAGCCAACACCCAGTTTGTTGATGTGGACAAGATTCCTGATGGCTGGCAAGGATTGGACGCCGGTCCAAAGACCTTGGAAATCTTTAAGCAGGTGATATTGGCGTCCAAGACCATTTTGTGGAACGGTCCCGTAGGTGTTTTTGAAATGGAAAACTTTGCCAAGGGAACCATAGCAGTAGGCAATTATATCGATGAAGCCACACAGGCTGGTGCATTCTCACTCGTTGGTGGTGGAGATTCCGTTGCCGCGGTGAAGCAATTCGGATTTGAGGACAAAGTAAGCTACGTATCTACTGGAGGTGGTGCCATGTTGGAAAGCTTGGAAGGAAAAACCTTGCCGGGCATCGCCGCAATATTGAGCTAAGTCTCACGTTCTGAGTTATTGAGGGAAACGTTAAAACTAAGAGAATTTTGTCTCTCGGCTTTACTATTTGAGAAAAAAAAGCCATTTTAGTTCGCCCCAAAAATCAAACCTCGTCCAAATGAACCAAAAATTGAAAATAGCTGTTTTCGCGGCCATACTGTCCGCAGCTCCCTATGTAAGCGCACAAGAAGAAAATGCTGTGCCGAAATCGGAGAAAGATTCCACGTTGCTTCAAGAAGAGGAAAAAACAACTATTGCCGTATCTAATATCAAAATAGATGGCCAGTTAATGGCATTGGAAACCCATGAGGATGGAAAATTCAAATTACGTGATCTGGATGAGGCATGGCGTTACGACAGTCTTTGGCTGAAGGAACTCCACAGCAATGCGGACCTATTTAGCGATATGTTGTTGGAAATCCAGAATGGACCCGAGCAAGATTCCATCTTTGAGGTTGATTTGCCTACAGATACGCTTAAGGCCCGTTTGGCCCGAATGAATGAAAAGACCCCGTTCAATATAACTTATAATGCATCTTTGGAGAGTGTGATCAAGTCTTTTTTAACACGTAGGAGAGATTTGATGCAACGTATGATCACAGCGAGCCAGTTTTACTTTCCGTTGTTTGAACAGGAGCTGGACAACCAGAACATCCCTTTGGAAATTAAATACTTGGCCATTGTGGAATCTGCTTTGAATCCCAAGGCAAGATCTAGGGTTGGTGCCAAGGGCCTTTGGCAATTTATGTACAGTACCGGAAAAATGTACGGTCTGGATGTCAGCAGCTATGTGGATGAAAGGCACGACCCCATTATGGCCACAAAAGCAGCCAGTAAATACCTTTCCAGACTATATGGTATTTTCGGGGACTGGGATTTGGCGCTTGCGGCATATAACTCGGGCCCGGGCAACGTAAACAAGGCTATTCGACGCTCTGGCGGATATGAAAACTATTGGAACATTCGTCCATTCCTTCCACGTGAAACAGCTGGGTATCTTCCTGCTTTTCTGGCAACGATGTACATTTTTGAATATGCCGAAGAACATGGTTTACAGTACAAAAAAGCGGAACGCCCTTACTTTGAAACGGATACCGTTCACGTAAAAAACCTTATCACATTTGATCAAATTTCCAAATTAGTGGATATAGGCACCGAAGAACTGGAAATGTTGAACCCTGCGTACAAGCTCAACATCATACCAAAGGTGGAAGGGAAGAACTATGCCCTGCGTTTGCCGGTTTCAAAAATAGGGAAGTTCGTATCCAATGAGGAGGAAATCTATGCTTTTGTAAAAAAGGAATTGGACTCCCTTGAAAAACCGTTGCCCAATATGGTTACTGCTCAAGACCAAATTAGATATCGTGTAAAGAGCGGTGATTATTTGGGTAAAATTGCAGAACGATACGGTGTAGGAGTCAGCCAAATCAAAAGATGGAACGGGCTGCGAAGCAACAACCTCCGTATTGGACAACGATTGACCATTTTCCCAAGAAAGCCCTATATCGCAAAAAACACCACAAACAGCAGTAGTTCCAAGTCTTCAGGAAATGTTGCGAGCGGTTCCAAAGTTCATACGGTAAGGTCGGGGGACTCCCTTTGGACGATTTCAAGAAAATATCCTGGAATTTCCATCGAAAACTTACGAGAATGGAACGGTATTAGTGGGAACAATCTTAAACCGGGCACAAAACTTAAATTGTGTGATTGTTCTTCGTAAATTTAGCACAAGATGAAAAAATTAGGAACACTATTGTTTGCCACAGTCCTGTTGGCATTGGGATCCTGTAATAATTCAGGTTCAAAAGAAAGATTTTTACCACCCTCTACAGGAGGGATCAACTCTTTGATGGTTGTAATGGACACCGAACTATGGAGAGGACCGGTGGGCGAGAAAATAAGGGATGAGTTTGCGGCCCAGATTATTGGTCTGCCTCAAATTGAGCCCAAATTTACCATTACACAAGTGCCTCCAAAGGTTTTTAAGGGCACCACAACACATTCCAGGTCTATTCTTTATGTAGAGAAGGATTCAACCTCTTTGGCCCATATTAAGGACGATGCATATTCCAAACCCCAAAAGGTAGCGGTGGTGACAGGGCCTACAGAGGAAGTCATGATCAAAAACTTGGATTCCTTGGCCGATAGGGCCATCAGGGAGTTCAAGGCAAATGAAATTGCCGAGGCACAGCAACGCTTCAAACGCTCCCTCAGTAAAGATCAAGCTTTAGAGGAAGAGTTTGGGATTCAACTCAACGTTCCATCGCTTTATAAAGTAGGTAGAAGAGAGGATAATTTTGTTTGGATGGATATCGAGATTCCTAAAGGAACCATGAACATTATCGCATATGAAATGCCATGGGACTATTTTAGCAATGACTCCACTTTTGTACAAGATATCGTGAGGATGCGTGATTCTATTGGCGAAAAGTATATTCCTGGACCTTATGAGAATACTTATATGATCACGGAGAAAGCTTTTGCTCCGTATGTTTTCCCGGTCGAAATCGGAGGAAAAAAGGCAGCTGAGGTAAAAGGTGTTTGGGAAATCCACGGATATCCAATGGCCGGTCCCTTTCTAACCTATATCATTAACGATAAGGAAAACAATAGAAAAATGATCGTGGAAGGGTTTACGTTCGCACCTTCTGAAGCTAAAAGGGATTATATGTTTGAGCTGGAGGCCATATTAAAAACCATAAAGTTTGACGCTCCTGCAGCAGCAGATTAAGAAAGCACAATTAATAATATTCAAAAATCAAAAAAGCCCAGAAACTTGGTTTCTGGGCTTTTCTGTTCTTTAAAGCTTAGGTTTGTTAATCAAACGGAAAGCCTGTAGCTACTCTGTACACAAAGGCATAAAGCACAATGAGGAACATGATAAAGCTGAACCAGGCAAATACCTTAAAGTATTTTTCCACTATTATGTTTCCCAAATTGCGGAAAGCCTCTATATAAATTTCTTTTACGAGTAATAATTTTTTCATAAGCTTGATTTTTAAGATTTAAAGACAATACAAAGGTTTGATTTTGTCAATATCAAAGAAAAACAAACGGACGAAAGACGATAAAAACAGGGTGAAAGCTTAAGTGTGAAGCTAAAAATCCGCAAAGCCATTGATTTGATCGACAAACGACATATTGCCAGAAACAGATGGACGGGGATAAAGATCGGTGAAATGCAACAAGACGTTCAAAAATTAAGAAACACCAGGTTCTTTACTGGGTAAAGCGGCCTTATTCCGGGACTATATAAAACTCAGACCTTCTATTTAAACGATGCTGGCCGGGAGTACATGGTTTGCCATCGGAACAGTTGTTCAACAAACGGTCCTCCCCATAACCAATGGCGCTAATAATTCGTGAGGGATCTATACCTTTTGAAATAAGATAGGACCTTGTGGATTTTGCGCGCTTATCCGACAAGTACTTGTTATATGATTTGGAGCCAATGGCATCTGTATGCGATTCAATTTTCAAGGACAGTTCCGTGTTTTCTTTTAAAACAGCAACTAGCTTATCCAATTCTTTGGCTGCGTTAGCTGTTATTTGATAACTGTCAAAATGAAAGTATACATTGTTGGGCTCAAATATATCATCGACAACAACTTCTTTTTCCCTCAATCTTTTTTTGAGGAATTGCGATATTTCAACCTGTTCGTTATCCTTGGTTTTTACCGAAAGGCTATCTCTTTCAAACCCCTCCTTCCATG
Organism: [Muricauda] lutisoli (nom. illeg.); assembly: GCF_017313105.1. GTDB lineage: Bacteria > Bacteroidota > Bacteroidia > Flavobacteriales > Flavobacteriaceae > Flagellimonas > Flagellimonas lutisoli. The sequence goes on from NZ_JAFLND010000002.1 coordinate 642,408, forward strand.
CAACGACCGTATAGCCGGTCACCGGGTCCAAATACTTAAAGGTATATTTTCCGGTGGAGTCCGCTAAAGCTTCATTTTGTAATGTCCCATCTTGATTGAACAGCCGTATTTTTGCTTTATTGATTGGTTCGCCAGTGGTAATGTCTTTCACAGAACCGGATATCGCGTTAAGGTTAAGGGTGTATTTAAATGAATAAATATCATCATCGCCTTTGCCACCTTTACGGTTAGACGCAAAATACCCTTGCTCACCCGAAGCGTCTATAATATAGCTGAAATCGTCCCTGTTGCTATTGATGGGTTTGCCTAGATTGATGCCTACGCTGAAAACTTCGCCGGAACCATCGGATTTATACACATCCAAACCACCAAATCCCATGGCTCGGTTGGATGAAAAATAAAGGGCATCATCAGTAACGTAAGGAAACATTTCCTTTGCATCGGTGTTTACCGTTCTTCCAAGGTTTTTGGGCTCAGAGTACGTGCCATTTTCATAAATATCGACCACATAGATGTCCGTTCCACCAAAGCCTCCCGGCCGATCAGATACAAAATACATCTTTTTACCATCTTTGCTGATTGTTGGGTGACCGGTGGAATAATTATCTCCGTTAAAGGGAAGCTCTACAGCGTCCGTCCACTCGCCCCCTAAAAATTGAGAGCGATAGATTTTCAAATGGTTGATGCCGTTTTTCCCTCTTTTGAGCCTTTTGCCATAATTGTTTCGGGTGAAATAAATGGTTTTTTGATCCGGAGAAAAGGCCAACGAGGCCTCGTGATATTTAGTATTTATTTTTTTGGAGAATTTTTTGGGACTGAACAGGTCTCCCTCCTCGTTCTTTCGCTTGGACACATAAAGGTCTAAAAACGGCTGATTGGTCCAGCGATAGCGACGGGTCGTCAAAATGGAAGAGTCTTTGGCAGATGCATATACAATATCTGAGCCTTTGTAGAACATGGGGGAGAAATCCGAGTATTTCGAATTAATCCCAAGGTTTTTGATTTTAACATTGGTCGCACCTTTCCAGGTGCCGGGCTCAGGGCGCTTAAGTTCCTTTAGGGGTTGGTCGCGTTTTTGTCGCAGAATTTTGGTTAAGGCGGCGGCTCTTCTATATTTACCAGTTCCCTTTAAGGTTTGCGTGTACTTGAAAAAAGTATCTTCCTGCATTTGGTCTTGATACCTTTGGTACAGCTCATTGTACCATTTGTACGACTTTTCAAGGTTTCCGGTATAATAATGGGAATCGCCCGCTCTTGAGAGCAAAGTTAGGGTATGTTCAGCGCTTGTTTTTTCAAGTACCATATCGAAAATCCGAGCAGACTCCGCATACCACATTTTGTTAAAGTACTCATTGCCTTTTTCAATGAGTTTATCGGCAACACCTTCTTTGCGCAGGTATTTTACAAGCTTTTTATCACTGAGACCGTCCAGGTGTTTAACAAAATCGGAGTTACTGCTTTCCTCATTGACCTTCGCAGTGCTGGAAAGAGAAGTCTTCCCATCAAATTCGGATAGGGCCAACTCCTGGGAAAAAATCCCAAATGAGCATAGGAGAAAAGTAAGCAAGGTCAGTTTTTTCATTACCACTTCATCTGCACAAATGAACAAACACGTTCATTTTGAGGTTAAGCATGAGGGGCTTAACAGTTTAGTTGTAACCGCTAAAATAGAATATGGTAAGTGGGGTGATAACTTTTTGTTGTGAAAGGATGAATTTCTGGCGTTGAACGCTTAAAAAATGTTGTCGTTGGTCGAAAACCTTTAGTAAAATGGCACGTTTCAGCGCACAAAAAGTCAATTAGGATTTTGACTCGTTGCTTCCGCCTTCCAACTTTTCGTCTTCTTTCGTTGCGTCCTTGAATTCTTTGATTCCGCTTCCAAGGCCCTTCATTAGTTCTGGGATTTTTCTACCTCCGAACAGCAAAACAACCACGGCAACAATCAAAACAATCTGCCAAGGACCTAGCATTCCAAGAAATATAGTTTGAGCAATCATATCTTCAAAACCTTTAATTAGAAATGTAAAAGTACTAAAAAGATGTTGAAGAGCATGTTGGATTAACGAAAATTAGCATTTGAAAATGAATTTTAAGAACTTATCCCCTTCAGCTTTTTAAAAAGCTTAACATGCATATTAAAATCTAAGACTATCTTTGTTCACCATGGCTAAGGATAAAAAGAAAAGAAAGGAGATAAAACGAAAGCTACTGCACAAGTACCGCTTGGTTATTCTTAACGAAAGCACCTTTGAGGAAAAGATATCCTTTAAGCTCAACAGGTTGAATGTTTTTGTTACCGGAACCATGTTCATCATTGTTTTGATAGGCATCACCACTTTGATCATTGCCTTCACCCCATTGCGGGAATACATCCCTGGCTATTCCTCCACTAAACTGAAGAGACAGGCCACGGAACTTACCTACAAAACCGACTCTTTGGTAACTGTACTTAATTATACCAACCGGTATTTAGACAATGTGAGGAAAGTTTTGCGGGGTGATATCGAAAACAACCAGACCAATCGCGATTCTTTGTTCGAACAATATAAATTGGACCCCGCGTCCGTTGATCTAACCCCAATACGACAAGATCTTTTATTGAGGGAAGAAGTGGAGCTAGAGGATAAGTACAATCTTTTTGAAAGGGATGTGGAGAATTTGGGTACGTTGTTCTTCTCGCCTGTCAACGGAACAGTTTCACAAGGGTTCGACCAAAAAACCAAGCACTACGCAGTGGATTTGGTGGCACCAAAAGACACGCCCGTAAAATCCATTGCCGACGGAACGGTACTTTTTGCGGAATGGACCACAGAAACGGGCTATGTGATGATCATAGAACACCAGGAAGGGATTACTTCTGTATATAAGCACAATGGCTCATTGAGCAAGTCTCAAGGTGATTTGGTTAAAGCTGGTGAAGTGATTGCCTCCATCGGGAATACAGGGGAACTCACCACGGGTCCGCACCTTCATTTTGAGCTATGGAGAAAAGGAAAGCCCGTGAATCCCCAGAACTATATTGATTTCAACTAAATGTCCCTAAAAGCATTTGCCGCCAAAATATTTGCCAACCGGATAGCCAAAAAGACCGAGAAATGGGTAAACCAGCCTGTGAAAACCCAACAAAGGGTTTTTAACCATCTGGTGTCCCAGGGCAAGGGCACCATGTTTGGCAAGGATCATCAGTTCGCAACGATTAATTCTCACCAAGATTTTGTGGAGCACGTTCCTATTCGGGATTACGAAGAACTGAAAGTATACGTTGAGCAGATCGTTGATGGCAAAGCCGATGTGCTTTGGCCAGGCAAACCGATTTATTTTGCGAAGACATCGGGAACTACTTCTGGGGCCAAATATATTCCCATTACCAAACCATCCATTAAAAATCAGGTAGAAGCATCGAGAAATGCAATTCTTAATTATATCCATGAAACGGGAAATGCTGATTTTGTGGATGGCCGAATGATCTTTTTGCAGGGCAGTCCCGAGTTGGAAGAAAAGAATGGCATTAAATTGGGCAGGCTCTCTGGCATTTCAGCTCATTATGTGCCCAATTACCTTCAAAAAAACCGGTTGCCAAGCTGGGAAACCAATTGTATTGAAGATTGGGAAACCAAAGTGGATAAGATTGTTGAGGAGACCGAAAATGAGAACATGACGGTTATTGCAGGGATTCCATCCTGGGTACAGATGTATTTTGAAAAACTCAATGCCAAAACGGGCAAAAAGGTTGGAGAGCTTTTTAAAGAATTTCAATTGTTCATCTACGGAGGTGTCAATTACGAGCCTTACCGTGCCAAATTTGAAAACTTGATTGGCAGAAAAGTGGACAGCATTGAGCTTTTCCCCGCCAGCGAAGGCTTTTTTGCCTATCAAAACTCTCAAAGGGAAAAAGGGATGCTTTTGCTCTTGGATGCCGGTATATTTTATGAGTTTGTAAAAGCCGATACGTTTTTCGATGAAAATCCCAAACGGTTGACCATCGCCGACGTGGAACTGGATGTGGACTATGCCATGGTAATTTCTACCAATGCGGGATTGTGGGGGTACAATTTAGGGGATACCGTTAGGTTTATTTCCAAAGACCCCTATAAAATTGTAGTGTCTGGAAGAATCAAACACTTTATTTCAGCTTTTGGGGAGCATGTAATCGCCAAAGAGGTGGAAGAGGCCTTGCGATTGGCCGTGGTGCAGACGGATGCCTTGGTCAACGAATTCACGGTTGCCCCACAAACAAATCCCGGGGAGGGAGAACTTCCCTATCATGAGTGGTTCATCGAGTTTCAGAGAGAACCATCGGACCTGGCTGCATTTTCTGGAATAATGGAAGAGAGCATGAAGAAACAGAACAGCTACTATTTTGATTTGATCGATGGACACATTCTTCAACCACTAAAAATCAGCAGAATTCAACCGAATGGTTTTCAAGATTACATGAGGTCCATTGGAAAATTGGGTGGGCAGAACAAGGTACAGCGCCTTGCCAACGACCGTAAAGTAGCCGCTGGGCTGCAACCCTTTAAAATTAGTTGACATAGAACAGCTTCATTTTCATAGGAATTCACTTATTTTTGCCAGAAGATATGATGGCAACAGAAGTAAAACAGACAACTAGGGCACAGGAGTCCACTAATGCTATAGAGCGTTTGTACATTACCATGCGACATCTGCTCAATCGTGGATTCTACAAGCCGTCGGGCGTTTCCGGAAATGCGCTTCGCAGCGCCCTGCTATTGCTCAGGCCTGAAATTTATGGCACCATTGCCGAAGACAAGGCAGAACTCAACGGATTGATTTATGTACTGGAGCGATTGCCGGAAGGTATAGAAGAGTGCCGCTTCATTAATTTGACTTCGGACGAAGGTTTTGCCAAATCACATTTGAAGGCCATTGTTCCACCAAAGCGGAGAAGAAATTGCTACCGCATTGACGAGGAGCAGATGAACATCGAAATCACTCGGGGAAGGAGCGATATTTATGATATTTTGACGCACTTAACGTTTTTGTTTGTGGAATCGGGCAAGATTTGCAGAAGAGTGTTGGTGGATAACGGCAACGCGACCATTCGGGATTGGGACAAGCTTACCGAATTTGTACTTTCCGAGGAAAAGGACAACGAGGAAAGGGAAGTAGCCCTGATACATTGCGCCAATATCTTGGGAAGGACCTTTGATGAGGTCGTGGAAATTGAAAACAAATTGAAAACCCCCGAGGATCCCGATCGTTTTTTAAATGTGATTTATTGGTTGGGTAAACTTGCCATTGAGGAAGAAACCACAGGCAATAAAAGAACCATTACGTTCAGTCCATTATTGCGAGAGCGTCTGGGGCACCACATACATGGAGAAAAGTGGGCTAATAAAATTAAGAGCACGTTAGAAAAACATAATTTGATGCATAGACCGCTTCATATTATAAGCGCCAACATGCACAGTGTGATGAACTCCCTTTTTGCGAAAAAGGCCTTATCACAAGAATTTCCCGATAGTGAATCCTTGGATATTTATGAAGCTTTGGGCTCCGAGAAGCACAAAGCACTCAATAAAAAGGTAAAAGGTCATGCCGAAAAGAATGGCATGATTTTTTTGGATGATGAATCCGGGGCCAATATCGATGTTCAAATATTTGACACGGTCAGGTTTGGAAAACAAAGTTGTTGTTACAAGTTGCCAGAGAATATTCCGCAGGAAGAAAAACCCGTTATATTTGTGATGGACTATGCCTTTGGAGAACAGGCATATGAGACCATAGACGAGCTGTTGAAGCCTATGGAAGACGGCGATGAAAAAACCTTTCTTAATGTTGATTCGGTTTCCATTATGGGAAAAGCGGGTATTTTGGAAGGCGGCAAGGGTGATTTGATGATTCCATCGGCCCATATTTTTGAGGGAACAGCAGACAATTATCCTTTTAAAAATGAACTTAGCGGTTCAGATTTTGAAGGATATGGTTTAAAAGTAATGGAAGGCACGATGGTTACCGTATTGGGAACATCTTTGCAAAATAGGGACATCCTTCAGTTTTTCCACGAATCCACCTGGAACGTGATAGGTTTGGAAATGGAAGGGGTGCACTACCAAAAAGCAATACAGTCGGCCTCTCAAATACGAAAAAGCATTAAAAAAGATGTGAAGGTGCGATACGCATATTACGCATCGGACAATCCCTTGGAAACCGGGAGCACGTTAGCCTCTGGCGGATTGGGAACAACAGGGGTGAAACCCACATATTTGATAACGGACAGGATTTTAAAACAAATATTCAATTCATAGGTATGGCAGACCAACCAGTTAATCAGAACAATTCAGATGAAATAGACTTGGGGCAATTGTTCCAGATGATCGGCAGGGGCTTTCAAAGGTTCTTTAATTTCATCGGCAGCATTTTTAAGGGCATTTTCCATATAGTTATGCTGTTTCTGTTGTTTGTTCAAAAGAACATTATTGTTATAGCTGCAGCTATCATAGTTGGCGGAATCGGAGGCTTTATTTTGGATAAAGTCCTACCCGAAAAATATATCTCTAGAATGGTAGTGGAACCAAATTTTAATAGTGTTCAGCAGCTTTATAACAATATTTCCTTCTACAATGATTTGGCCGAAGCACAAGATTCTGTTGCTCTAGCTACGGCTTTAAATATCACAGAGCACGAAGCAGCCACAATAAAGGAAATCTTCGCGGATTCCTATTCAGATGAAAATCAGAAAATAAAGCTTTTCGATCAGTTTATTCGTGGTTTGGACACCACTACGGTCAAGGCCATCGATTATGAGAACTACTTGAACAATTTCAACTCCATGGATGCTAGGTTTCATCAAATATCCATGATTAGTACTGACAATAGAGTAGCCAAAAAAGCTCAACCAGCTATTATCAATTCGATTTCTGTCAACGAGTATTTTAAGCTTCAGAAAAAAATCAATGATGAAAACTTGGACCTTCAGGATACCATTTATAGGAAACAATTGGAAGAGCTTGATTCTTTACAAAGCCTTTATAGAACCGTATTGGTAAAAGAAGCGGATAAACCCATGCAGGGTACCAGCATTAATATGGCAGAAACTGGTGAATCAAGAAGTAGGGAGCTTGCTTTGGTACAGGAAAAAGATGTTTTGAAAGAAAAATTGGTAGAATTAAACCAGGAACGAGCCAATAAATCGACCATCATCAATGTAATAAGTGATTTCCCCACAAGAGGTGTGGAACAAAAGGGTGTTTTGAGCAGCTACAAGTTTAAGCTTCCATTGGCCCTGTTGGCTTTGGTTTTTGGTGTATTGGCGTTGTTGGAACTTAACAGGTATTTGAAAGCCTACAATCAAAAATAGACCGGCAGAGGAATTTACCAAAGGTAATAACCAAAGAAAAAAAGAATGTAATGAGGAAAATCTTGGTAACTGGTTCTGGGGGCCAATTGGGAAAAACATTGAAGGATTGTTCCATTGATTTTAAAGGAGCTATTTTTGACTTTAAAACCTCAAAGGAACTCGACATCACTATTCCTGAAAAAATTGAGCAGACCTTAAAAACAGGCAATTATGATTACTGCGTCAACTGTGCCGCATATACCAATGTTGAACAGGCAGAAAAGACCCCTATTGAGGCCTATAAGGTAAACGCCGAAGCTGTAAATCACTTGGCTAAGGCATGTAAAAAGCATGATGTATCCCTGGCACATATTTCGACGGACTATGTTTTTGACGGTAACAAAGGTGAGCCCTACACAGTAGATGATTTAACCAATCCGATTAATGAATATGGAAAATCTAAATTAAAGGGTGAGGAATATATTCGTGAAATACTACCCAACCATTTCATTATTCGCACATCTTGGCTTTATAGTAAAAAGTATGGGCATAATTTTTATCGTACTATTCTATCAAAAGCAGAACAAGGTGCAGAGTTAAGGATTACGGATCAACAGGTCGGGTGTCCTACGGATACCGAAACATTGGCAAAGTTTATTCTAGATGAGGTTATCTCGGGCCATAAACCCTATGGCACATATCATATTACAGATGGAAAACCAATGTCGTGGTATGAATTTGCAGAGTATATCCTCGATGAAAATGGGCTTAAGGGAAAGACCAAACTGGTTTTGGATAGGAATTATCGTACATTCGCAAAAAGGCCTAAAAACAGCATATTAATTTAACCAAAAACACTTTTAAAACTTAATGGGAAAAGGCAACCAAAAAAACATCTTGATCACTGGAGGCGCCGGGTTTATTGGTTCTCACGTGGTAAGGCGTTTTGTTGAGAACTATCAAGACTACCACATTTTCAATCTTGATGCCCTAACGTATGCGGGTAACCTAGAGAATCTTAAGGATATTGAAGACCATAACAATTATACATTTATAAAAGGAGATATAACAAATGACGATTTTCTGACCAACCTTTTTTCAGAAAATGAATTTGATGGTGTTATTCATTTAGCAGCAGAGTCTCATGTGGATCGGTCTATTTCCGACCCTTTATCATTTGTAAAGACCAATGTTTTGGGAACAGTGAATCTGTTGAACCAATCGGTTAAAATGGCAAAAAAGAATCCTGATTTCCGTTTTTACCATGTAAGTACTGATGAGGTGTATGGAGCACTGGGCGATACTGGGTTTTTTACAGAATCCACACCATATAGTCCTAATTCTCCTTATTCAGCATCCAAGGCAAGTTCCGATCATTTTGTGAGGGCTTATGGTGAAACTTACGGACTCCCTTTTGTGGTCTCCAATTGCTCCAATAATTATGGGCCAAATCACTTTCCCGAAAAATTGATACCTCTTTTTATAAACAATATCATCAACAATAAACCATTGCCCGTTTATGGTGATGGGAATTATACCAGAGATTGGTTGTATGTAAAAGACCATGCAAGGGCCATTGATTTGGTTTTTCATGAAGGAATCAATGGAGAAACTTATAACATAGGTGGTTTTAATGAGTGGAAAAACATTGATTTAGTCAGGTTGCTGTGCAAGTTAATGGATAAAAAGCTGGGAAGAAAAGAAGGCGCTTCCGAAGAACTGATCGCTTTTGTGAAGGACCGTCCTGGTCACGACCTCCGTTATGCCATCGATGCCACCAAAATAAACAAGGAATTGGGTTGGAGCCCATCCGTCACATTTGAACAAGGACTTGAACTGACCATTGAATGGTATTTTGAGAATAAGGAATGGTTGGAACATGTCACATCTGGCGATTACAAAGAATACTACAAAAAACAATATCAATAAAGCTAATAGCAAGATGAAAGGAATTATATTGGCCGGAGGGTCAGGCACTAGGTTGCACCCATTAACACTTTCTGTGAGCAAGCAACTGATGCCTATTTACGACAAGCCAATGATTTACTATCCACTGTCTACTTTAATGTATGCTGGGATAAAAGAGATTCTTATAATTTCCACACCAAAAGACTTGCCTCTTTTCAAGGAACTTTTGGGAGACGGGGAGAAATATGGATGTTCTTTTGAATATGCAGTGCAAGAGGCGCCCAATGGGCTTGCGGAAGCATTTATCATAGGAGAGGAATTCATCGGTAAAGACAAGGTGGCCCTTATACTTGGCGACAATATATTTTATGGTACGGGTTTATCAAAATTGTTGCAGGCAAACAATGATCCAGATGGAGGGGTTATTTACGCCTATAGAGTTCATGATCCGGAACGTTATGGTGTCGTAGAATTTGATGATGATGGAAAGGCAATTAGTATAGAAGAAAAACCTACCAACCCGAAATCCAATTATGCAGTTCCAGGAATATATTTTTATGACAATGAAGTTGTTTCCATTGCAAAGAGCATAAAGCCAAGTCCTCGTGGAGAATTGGAGATTACAGATGTTAACAAAGAGTATTTGAATCAAGGAAAGCTGAGTGTAAGCATCTTGGATAGGGGAACGGCTTGGTTGGACACCGGAACATTTCAATCGTTGATGCAGGCGTCTCAATTTGTTGAGGTCATAGAAGAGCGTCAAGGTTTAAAGATAGGCGCCATTGAGGCCGCGGCATACGAAATGGGCTTTATTGACAAAAATCAATTTAAAGCATTGGCAGAACCACTAATGAAAAGTGGCTATGGGAAAAACCTATTGGGAATTTTGAATAAAGGTATTTGATGAAGGTAACTGAAACCAAACTAAAAGGTTGTTTTATACTTGAGCCCAAAGTTTTTGAAGATGACCGAGGGTATTTTTTTGAGAGCTTTAATCACAAAACCTTTTGTGAAGCAATAGGGCAAGAGGTGGATTTTGTACAGGACAATCAATCCTATTCAACAAAAGGCGTTTTAAGGGGGCTACATTTTCAACATGGAGAGCATGCCCAAGCAAAATTGGTTCGTGTGCTCGAAGGGCGAGTGTTGGACGTTGCAGTCGATTTGAGGAAAGGCTCACCTTCTTATGGAGAGCATGTATCAGTAGAGCTCACGGCAGATAATAAAAAACAGTTGTTTATTCCTAGAGGATTTGCCCATGGATTTGTCGTTTTAAGTGAAACTGCCCATTTCTTTTATAAATGTGATAATTATTACAATAAAGAATCGGAAGGCGGTATAAAATACAATGACACACATTTAAATATTGACTGGAAAATTTCTCCGGAAGACATGTTGGTATCTGAAAAAGATAAGAACTTGCCAAAACATTTTAATCTATTAACTTAAAAAATAGTAATTGATCTCAACAGAATTAAACCATCAACTTACTCGTGCCATTAAAGCATCCATAGATGCTGGCAAGGCGATCATGAAAATATATGACTCAGCTGATTTTGGAACTGAGTTTAAAAAGGATGATTCCCCATTGACAAAAGCGGATTTGGAATCCAATAGGGTGATTATGTCCTATTTAACCAAAACAAGCATTCCGATTATTAGTGAGGAGAACAAAAACCTTGATTATAGCGCCAGGAAAAATTGGGATGTTTGTTGGATGGTTGATCCATTGGATGGCACCAAAGAGTTCATAAAAAGAAACGGCGAGTTCACGGTCAATATAGCACTGATTAAAAATGGAACTCCAATTATAGGGGTTGTTTATGTTCCTGTGACCCAAGAGCTCTATTACGCCAACGTTGAAGAGGGAAAATCGTTTAAAATAAGGGCGAGTGATGTTGAGGAATTACCTGAAAATCTTTTTGATAAAGGAAATCAGTTGCTCCCTGCAGAAAAAAGTAGCTCAACAACCAAGGTCGTTGGCAGTAGATCTCACATGAACGAACAGACCGAACAGTTTATAGAAGAACTGAAAAATGAAGGTAAAGACGTGGAGATAGTATCCAAAGGAAGTTCCTTGAAATTTTGTATTGTCGCAGAAGGAAAAGCAGACATTTACCCCAGGGTGGCACCAACAATGGAATGGGATACCGCAGCGGGACATGCCATATGCACAGCGATGGGATTAAAAGTGACCAACTGGGAAACAGGTGAAGATTTGACATACAATAAGGAAAACCTTTTGAACCCCTTTTTCTTAGTAAAATAAATGACGAAAAAAGTATCCTATAAAAGACATTTGGCCAAGACCATAACTTGGAGGCTTGTTGGTACATTGGATACTATATTGCTTTCGTGGGCAATCACTGGCAACCCATTTACAGGACTGAAGATAGGTTTGGCAGAAGTTGTAACCAAAATGCTTCTTTACTATTTTCATGAAAGAATATGGTTAAATGCAGGGATTGACGATAGCAGGAAGAGGCATATTATAAAAACACTGACTTGGAGGGCACTTGGAACTTTGGATACCATAACGTTATCTTGGATTATTTCTGGAGACCCTTTCACGGGATTAAAAATAGGATTTGCCGAGGTCATTACTAAAATGATGTTGTATTATTTCCATGAAAGGACATGGTACAAGATTAATTATGGACTGGATAAAAGAAATCGAGCAAAAAAATGGAGGAGAACATCATAAAGCACAACTATAAAATTGGAATGAATGAAAGAAGAAAGGCCAATGGGCACAATTCATTCCTAATATTCTTTACGGGTCTATCAGGCTCCGGAAAATCCACTGTTGCCAATGCTCTCGAACAAAAATTGGTTGAAGAAAAGATAAAAACCTATACACTTGACGGTGACAATGTACGAAAAGGAATCAATAAGGATCTAAGTTTTTCAGCCGAAGATCGCTCAGAAAACAATAGAAGAATAGGAGAAGTGGCAAACCTTTTCGTAGATGCCGGTATGGTGGTTTTGGCCGCATTTGTGGCTCCCTTTGAAAAGGACCGAAATTTCATCAAAGAAACCGTGGGGGAGGAAAACTATGTTGAGGTGTTTGTGAATACCAGTTTGGAAGAATGTGAAAAAAGAGACGTAAAAGGGCTCTATAAAAAAGCAAGAAAAGGAGAAATAAAGGATATGACGGGCATTTCCAGTCCTTATGAAGTACCTTTGCGCCCAGATATCATATTAACGGAGACAGAGTCCGTTGAAGATGCGGTAAGTAGAATATACGAATTGATTCGACCCAAATTTCAATTGTAATGAGTAAGTACTATTTAAACTATTTAGACGAATTAGAGTCCGAAGCCATTTTTGTGCTCAGGGAAGTTTGGGCCCAGTTCCAAAACCCAGTAATCTTGTTTTCTGGCGGCAAGGATTCCATTGTGGTGACCCATTTGGCAAGAAAAGCATTTTACCCAAGTAAAATACCATTTGCGTTAATGCACGTTGATACGGGACACAACTTTCCGGAAACCATCAAATTCAGGGATGACCTTATAGATAATTTGGGAGTTCAACTCATTGTGGGATCCGTTCAAGAGTCCATAGACCAAGGAAGGGTTGCCGAGGAAAAAGGAAAGAACGCGACTAGAAATGCGCTTCAAATAACAACATTATTGGATGCCATTGAATCCAATAGGGTGGATTGTGCCATAGGTGGAGGCAGAAGGGACGAAGAAAAAGCTCGTGCCAAGGAACGTTTCTTCTCACACCGCGACGATTTTGGTCAGTGGGACCCCAAAAATCAACGACCTGAGCTGTGGAACCTGTTTAATGGGCAACAGTTCGAGGGAGAGCACTTCCGCGTATTTCCAATCAGTAATTGGACCGAAATGGACGTATGGAACTATATAAAAAGGGAAAACATCCAAATACCATCCCTTTATTTTGCCCATGAACGCGAAGTGGTTTGGAGAAGCAATTCGTGGATTCCAAATTCCGAATTTTTAAAGCTGGATGAAGGCGAGGAAGTTGTAACCAAGAAAATACGCTTTAGAACACTCGGGGATATTACCATTACAGGAGGAATCGAATCGGATGCTGACACTGTTGAGAAAATTGCTCAAGAGGTATCGGCCATGAGGCAAACTGAGCGTGGAAACCGTAGCGATGATAAACGCTCCGAAACAGCTATGGAAGACAGAAAAAAACAAGGATATTTTTAGAAAAGATATGGTGGACAATAATCAACTATTAAGATTTACTACAGCAGGAAGCGTGGATGACGGGAAAAGTACCCTAATAGGACGCCTTTTGTACGACTCAAAATCCATCTTTGAAGATCAACTGGAGGCCATAGAAACCACAAGTAAGAAAAAGGGCCACGAAGGAGTGGATCTTGCCTTGTTTACAGATGGATTAAGAGATGAACGCGAACAGGGAATCACCATTGATGTGGCCTATCGTTATTTTACAACCCCAAAACGAAAGTTCATTATAGCAGATACGCCCGGACATATCCAGTATACCCGAAATATGGTCACCGGGGCTTCCACGGCAAATGCAGCCATTATTTTGGTGGACGCTAGGCACGGAGTAATTGAACAGACTAAAAGGCATGCTTTTATTGCTTCCTTGTTGCAAATACCCCACGTGATTGTTTGTATCAACAAAATGGATCTGGTAGATTATTCGGAAGAGGCTTATAACAAAGTGATATCACAGTTTGAAGAATTTTCATCCAAACTTCTGGTTAAGGATATTCGTTTTATTCCGATAAGTGCCTTGTTGGGGGACAATGTAGTAAACCGGTCCAAAAATATGGATTGGTATCAAGGAGCACCATTACTCCATACCCTAGAGACGATGCATATTAGCAGCGACATCAACAAAGTGGATGCCAGATTCCCGGTGCAAACCGTTCTACGACCACAAAGCGATGAATTTAGAGATTATCGTGGCTATGCAGGACGTATGGCCAGTGGTGTACTGAGAAAAGGCGATGAGATCACCGTAATGCCTTCTGGGTTTACTTCCAAGATTAAATCCATCGACACATTTTCTGGAGAGGTAGAGGAAGCATTTGCACCTATGTCCGTTTCCATAACCCTTGAAGATGATATTGATATCAGTAGGGGTGATATGATTGTTCGTTCCAACAACAAGCCGGAAGCTCAGCAAGATATCGAGGTGATGCTTTGTTGGTTGAACAATAGTCCCGCAAAACCCAGGGCTAAATACACTATAAAGCATACCTCAAATGAGCAGAAAGCAATGATCAAGGAGGTTTTGTATAAAATTGACATCAACACTTTGAACCGTAGTTCCGACGACACCGATATGGCGATGAACGATATTTCGAAAGTACGGATCAGAACCACCAAGCCATTGATGGTGGACCCTTATCGTGAGAACAGGACCACGGGAAGCATTATTTTGATTGATGATGCGACTAATGAGACAGTTGCGGCAGGAATGGTTGTTTGACCCGTCCAAGTAGCTACACATAGGGGCAAGGGGCTGCTATTGTCAATGCAAAAACCAAAATAAATCATATTCATTAACCGCCCTTTATGGCTAATCTATCGGGTCTTTTCAAGAATATAAATAACCTACCACCAAGGGTGGTCAATAGTGGAAGGGTTTTTATGCTTAGGGTTTTTGGAATGGCCCTTTCCTACGCAGCTATAATTTATATATCCAATGTATATGGTGCTGAAGCTTTTGGAAGATACTCCTTGTCCGTTACGCTATGGCAGTTGTTGATTTTAATATTTTCTTTGGGAATTCCTCAAGCCATATTGAAGATAACAGCTGATAAAAATAATTATGAAAAGGCGCCTAAAAGCAATTATCTGTCCAAGGCCGCCAAAACATTATTGGTCTCTGCCTCGGGCTGTTCTTTGGCGCTTTTTTTTTTAAAAGAATGGTTGGCCATATCCGTTTTTAATGACCCCAAATTAATTTTCTATTTTAAATACATTTCTTTATTTATCATATTAGGGATTTTCCATTCTTTTTTAACTGAATTTTTAAGGGGAAAACAAGATTTTATAAAATATGGGCTATTTGTTTATGTATTGCCCTATTTGCTGTTATTGGCATTTATGTACCTATTTAAAACTAGTGGTTTTCAAGAAAACGGCACAATCCTTTCTTTTTTAATGGCTTTTGGGCTTTTGGTTATCATTTTGTTGTTTTATTTTCCCAGGTCAAGGGCACAAAAAGACTATCCATATAAAAAACTGTTCGCCCTATCATTCCCCATGTTGTTCAGTGCAGCATTTATGTTTATTTCGAATTGGACCGATATATTTATGCTAGGGGCCATGGTTTCTAAAAAGGATGTTGGAATATACAATGCTGCATACAAACTTGCCACGATTGCTTTGATCATAATAAACGCGGTGAATACGGTACTTGCGCCTAAAATATCAGAGTTGTATGGTAAAAATCAGGTAGGTCAAATTGCAAATGAAGTTCAGAAAGGCACTAGGTTAATAGTTATTTTCACGATTCCAATTGTTGGGGTTTTAATCTTCTTCAGGAAATCACTTTTAGGTTTTTTCGGGGGGGAATTTGTAGATTCAGGTCAGGAGGTTCTAATTGTTGTTTCTTTGGGTTTATTGTTCAATGCATTGTCTGGAAGTGTAGGACAGGTCTTAAATATGACCCAACATCAAAAGGAATTAAGAAATTTTACCATTATCAGCGCCATTGGTAATGCATTGCTTAACTATTTTCTAATTAAAAGCTTTGGGATTATTGGTGCAGCGGTTGCAAGCTTGATGTCTAATATGTTATTAAATATACTTTGTGTAATTTTTGTATATAAAAAATATAAGATTTTAACAATTTATAGATTTTGGAGGATTTATGGCAATTAGTGTAATTATAAGAAAAATCAGAAATCGGCTTACCACCTTTGGAAATAGATTGTATTATTACCCATATCTGCATTGTAAAGGGGATAATCTTATTCAGGAGAGAGTTTATATCAGAGGTTTTGGCGAATTCGATAATCGATTGTCGGTAACATTGGACAGAAGAGCAAAAATAAACCATGATGTAATTTTACAAGGTTCTGGTAAAATCGTTCTTGGGGAGAATAGCTTTATTGGTTCATTTTCTGTCATTGGAGCTAATGAATCAGTTGTAATAGGTAAAAACGTCATGATTGCACAGGGAGTTTCAATTAGAGATACGGACCATAATTTTGACGACTTGCACAAACCTATGTTTAATCAGGGAATAAAAACAAAACCTATATTGATAAAAGATAATGTGTGGATTGGTTATGGTGCCGTAATCACCAAAGGAGTAACTATTCATTCGGGGGCTATTGTGGCAGCAAATGCTGTGGTGACCAAAGATGTTCCAAAGAATACGATTGTAGGAGGAGTACCAGCCAAAATTTTAAAGAGAAGAGAAGAATGATGAATAACATGGGTTTTATCTGCATTGGCGCCCAAAAAGCTGGCACCTCTACACTTCATGATATATTAATGCAACACCCTGATTTAATTTTGCCTGAGCTTAAAGAAACACACCACTTCAGGGATGAGGAGAAGTTTAATCAAGGGAAAAACCACTACTTTGATTATTACTTTAAAAGGAAAAATCAAAATAGTCTTTATGGTGAAATAGATCCAGAATATAGTTATTTTGAGAATTCGGCAAATAGGATAAAATCCTATTTTCCGAACCTTAAAATTATATTTGTTTTACGTAACCCAGTCGATAGAGCCCATTCCCATTACTTGATGACCAAAAGAAGAGGTTTGGAAACGCTTTCCTTTGATAAAGCCGTAAAAATAGAAGAACACAGATTGTCTTCTCATTATAATAGGATACATTTTAGCTATGTTTCTAGAGGCCGCTATTTGGAACAAATCTTACGTTTTGAAAACTTATTTGGTGCTGATAATGTTAAAATAGTGCTCTTTGATGATTTTGTAATGAACACGAAATTTATTGTTGATGATATCACTAAATTTATTGGTCTTTCGAATCATGATTATGACTATCAAGTCAAAAGTAACTCAGCCTCTGAATCAAGAAGTAAATTTTTGAGGGATTTTATATACCAGAATAATAAGTTAAAAACGTTAATAGGTAAGGCAATACCTTCAAGAAAGCTCAAAGATATGGTTATGCATAAATTGAGCCAAGCCAACTTGAAACCATCTAATAAGGAAATATTGAATAATGATTTAAAAAAAGATATTTACAACACCCATTTTAAACATGAAATAGATAATTTGGAAAATAAAATTGGGAAGGATTTATCAAAATGGAAATATTAAAAGCAAGGGGTAATGTTTGTTTCAAAGCCTAATTTTTTAGTGGTTGGAGTTCCCAAAGGAGGCACTTCATCTCTATTTAATTATTTAAAACAGCACCCCGAAATATATTTACCGGAACAAAAGGAATTGCATTACTTTTCTTTTGAGGAACTCAAAAAAAACTTGAATGGTCCGGGGGACAAACTAGTATTGTCCAGTGTGTTGAAATCTTTTGATGCCTATACCGCTCTTTACAATAATATTGAGGGAGAATCTAAATTTGGCGATGTTTCGCCATCATATCTGTTTTTTTCAAAATCGGTTATTCCTGCCATTCAGGAAAAGCTGGGAAATCAGGTGAAAATCATAATTACGTTAAGAGATCCCATAGAAAGAGCGTATTCTAATTTTCTGCACCAAAAAAGATTGATGCATGAAAACTTAACCTTTGACCAAGCCTTGCAACAAGAAAAAAAAAGAAAAGAAAATGGATTTGGTGATTTTTGGAGGTATTCGGAGCATTCCTTCTATTATGAAAAATGTCAAGCCTATATAAAGGCTTTTGGTGCCGAAAATGTTAAAATTGTTCTGTTTGAAGATATCAAAGAACGCCCAGAAGGCCTTTTAAGTGAACTGTTTGATTTTTTAGGTGTGGATAAAAGCTTTAAAGCAGAAAATTTAAATGTAATTTATAACAAGGGAGGAGTCTATAAAAAGGATGGTTTAACGTCCTTTCTTTTAAAACCGTCTTGTTTAAAATCCACGGTATTAAAATATGGAGGAAGTTTTATAGCAAAGAAGTATAAAAGATTTAAACAAGGTGTTTTGGAAAAGAATACACTTGAAAAACCAAAAATTGAAGAAAACGCCTTGAACTATTTGAAACAATTGTTCAAGGAAGATGTTCAAAACCTTAAAACTTTGGGTGTGGATACTTCACAATGGAAACATTTTGCCGATGATTAACCAAAAGGAACTCTCTATCATTATTGTAAATTATAACGGAGCCAAATATTTGCAAGGTTGTTTGGATTCAGTAAAAAACACTTGTAATGGTATCGATTATGAAATTATCATTGTCGACAATAATTCCTCGGACAACAGCTTGGACATTTTAAAAAGGAAATATGCAGAGGAAGTTTGTTTAATAGAGAGCAAAGAAAATTTAGGGTTCGCAGGGGGAAATAACTTGGGTGTTTCCAAAAGCAATGGAAAGTACATATTATTATTGAATAATGACACAATCTTGCTTGATAAGCTAGAACCTTTAATTAAGTTAATTGGAGATGATGAAATTGGTGCGATTGGGATTAAAATGTTGGGGAAGCAAAGAGAGTATAGAAAATCGGTAGGCAGATTTCCATCTGCATTTAATTTAATAAAGCTTTCTCGTTTGTATTATTCCTCCAAGTCTTTCAAACTTGGCAATTTTCATAAAGATTCTTATACCGTTGATTGGATCGAGGGGTCTTTTTTACTTACAAGAAGACAATTGTGGGATAAGGTTGGTGGTTTGGATGATACATTTTTTATGTACGGGGAGGATTTGGATTATTGTAAAAAAGTGTCAATACAGCTTAAGAAATGCATCTATTATACAAAATGTTCATATATCCATTTTGGAGGGTATAATGCTGGAAGGCAAAAACTTTTGAAAAAAGGGTTTGTTAAATATTTAAATAAACACGCTAAAGGATTGGGTAAGGTATTAGCACGAATTTCTTTAGAGATAAATTTCGCTTTTAAAAATGTTAAAAAGCTTATCACAAAAGTTACTATATAGCTTCGGAAAAAATTACGCTCTTGATAAAACAATTCCAGAGAGTTTGGTTCTTAGGTTCCTACTTAAGAAAGGCATTATGATGTTGAGGGGTATCTTGAAAACCAGAAGAAAACTTTTTTTAGGCAAAAAAGTGAAAATTTACAACAAATCAAATTTTGAATTTGGCAAAGGATGTACATTGGATGATTACGTTATTTTGGATTGTTATGGGAAGAATAGAATTAAGTTTGGAAACACAGTTAAAATTGGGGCATATTCTAGAATTAGCGTTACGAGTCATTTGTCAAAACTTGGAGAAGGGTTATCTATAGGAAGTAATTCGGCAATAGGTGAATATTCGTATTTTGGTTGTGCTGGAGGGCTAGAGATAGGAGATAATGTCATTATGGGACAGTATATTAGTTTCCATACGGAAAATCACAATTTCAGTAATAGAGATAAACTAATTCGAGAACAGGGTGTAACATCAAAGGGGATAATTATTGGAAACAATATTTGGGTAGGTGCAAAAGTTACTTTTTTAGACGGCAGTCAAGTGGGAGATAATTCTGTGGTTGCTGCCGGAGCTGTTGTTAAAGATGAGTTTCCGCCAAATGTTGTTATTGGAGGTGTTCCCGCAAAAATCATAAAAGAATTATGACCAAGACGATTCTTTTTATTCATCAATCAGCTGAACTATACGGATCAGATAAAACATTGCTTTATCTGACCAAAGAGATTAATTTTTTAGAAGACTTTGAGGTAGTGGTGGTGCTGCCAAACAATGGACCTCTAAAGAAAGAGCTAGAACAGTATGGTGTAAAGGTGATCACATCTCCAGTTATTAAAATTTCACGGAGCATGTTTACGCCCAAAAACCTTTTGCTACTGCCATTAACCATATTTACCGCGATAAAAACTTTAGAGAAAAAACTGGACGGTCTAAAAGTTGACATAGTTCATTCCAATACCCTTGCAGTATTACTTGGTGCGTTTTATGCCAAAAAAAATAGGATAAGACATATTTGGCATGTGCATGAAATTATTAAAAAACCAAAGGTTATATATAAGGCTTTCCCTATTCTGTTGAATTTGTTCAGTCAGATGGTGGTATACAATTCATGTGAGACCATGAAATTTTGGAATGTCCATCGCCCCGGTCTAACGAAAAAATCCCTTGTGATTTTAAATGGATTAGATAGGTTAACACCACCAGCATCAAGTGGAGAGATTGAAAGAATTAAAAAAACACTGTTCGGTTTTGACGAGGATAATGTTGTGATTGGCCTGATTGGAAGAATAAATCATTGGAAAGGACAAGAACTTTTGTTAGAAGCATTCAACCTTTTGAAAGAAAATTTCGTCAATTTAAAATTAGTGTTTATAGGGTCCGCTTCTGAGGGTAAGGAATATTTGGTAACACAATTGCAAAATAAAATAGAAGAATACGGATTAAAAGATGACTGTAAAATCGTTCCTTTTCAAAAGGATATTTGGCCCATTTGGGACAGTTTAGATATTGCGGTGGTCCCATCTACCGAACCGGAACCATTTGGGTTGGTCGCCGTGGAGGCCATGCTATCAAAAAAACCAGTAGTTGCTGCCGGACACGGCGGTTTATTGGAAATTGTTGAAGATGGTAGAACAGGCTATTTTTTTGAACCTAATAATATTCAAGATTTAGCAGTTAAACTAACAAATTTGATAGCAAATAAGGAAAGGACACTAAGTTTCGGAGAAAACGGCTTTAAAATAGCAAGTGATGATTTTTCTTCTAAAAGGTATGTAGAAAAATTTACTGAACTTTACACCTCCTGAAACCAGCATATGCTTAGGATATCCATTCAAAATCTTTATAAAGGCCTTTTTGTTACCACATTAGCTGCTTTGTACTTGGTTAATTCATTTGAATTCAGTTACGTGGTAACCGCCTTGCTTTCTATTTGGTTACTATTGGGGATAAAACTCGGTAAATCTGCAATTGAAATTTTGTTTTTATTGACGACCATTTTTTTAATTGCATTGTTTGGGTCGTTTTTTCAAAAAACAGTCCCTTTTGAATACTTGAAAGGGGTGCTTTATTTTACCAAACCAATTTTAATGATTTTATTGGGTTACGGGTTTATCCAAAAAATAGGAAGCAGGGACTTTTTTTTTAAGGTCATCATATATTTCGCTTTATTTTCAGCAGTAAATCATGTTTATTTGGTGGTTAATTGGGCGATAGATAATCCAATAAATATCAACAGGTTAAGACTTTATGCAGGTAAGGGCGATGTAATTGAACTATTTGGGTTTATCTTCATTTTTTGTAGAAAAAAGTTGCAGATAAACTTTCGTAGAAAGAGTTACGTTAAAATAGCTTTTGTATTGTTGACAATATCCTTCCTGCTCTATTTTTCTCGCACACAGGCGGTGGCTGCTATCGTTATTATTTCTTCAATTTATGGATATACCAAATTGAACAAAAAAGCGATAATTGTGATATCCAGCTTTGTTGTACTTGCGGGAGGATTTTTTTGGTATTTGAATAAAATGGAAATACCAAGAAGTGCCGAGGGACTGGAAGGCTTTTTATACAAAATAAAGAATGCCCCAAAAGAAATGTTTTCTACAGATATCAATGTGAACAATCGGGCTGAATTATGGGATAAATGGAGAAGTTATGAGGCAAAATTGGCAATTGAACAGGTGTTGAACGATAGGTCATCCACCTTGGTTTTTGGCAAGGGAATAGGCGCTTTGGTAGATTTAAAAGACGATTTTATGCTAAACGGAAAATTGGAAAGAAAAATCCCGACAATCCACAATGGATATGCTTTTGTTTTTTTTAAGTCGGGAATTTTAGGTCTGTCATTATATTTTTTTGTTGTGATAATCCTTTATTTAAAAGCTTATTCTCTTAAGAGCGCTAATGCTATTTCAATAGCAACAAATAATTTGCTTTCGGGATTTGGTCTTTATTTGATGTTTACGACATTAGTAGTTGCCGGGCTATATAATACAAACAGTACTGTTCCATTAATCCTAGGCTTTATTTTAGGAGTGGAACATTTGAACAATTTATCAGTAAATGAAGATAGCGATAATAGGAACTAGGGGCATACCTAATTACCACGGGGGATTTGAACAATTTGCAGAGTATTTTTCCGTATACCTGGCCGATAAAGGACACGAGGTGTTTACATACAATTCCATGAAACACCCTTATCAAGAGAAAACATATAAGGGGGTTCACATAATTCATTGTAATGACCCCGAAGATAAAATTGGAACCCCCGGGCAGTTTATATATGACCTTAACTGTATTTTGGATGCCAGAAAAAGAAAATTCGATATTATACTTCAATTAGGATATACAAGTAGTTCAATATGGGGTAAATTATTGCCCAAAAATGCATTGATAATTACCAATATGGATGGATTGGAATGGAAGCGTTCCAAATATTCCAAACCCGTTCGACAGTTTTTAAAATTTGCCGAAAAGTTGGCCATTAAATCAAGTGATTATTTGATATCGGACTCAAAAGGAATACAAAGCTACCTTATGAATAAATATGGTGCACGGTCAAAGTATATTGCATATGGTGCTAATATATTTAACACCCCCAATGAAAAAGTGTTGCAGCAATATAATGTTGAGAAACACAAATATAATTTATTAATTGCGAGGTTTGAACCTGAAAACAACCTTGAAACTATTTTGGATGGGGCAGCAATATCAAACAAAAAGGAGGTTTTTCTTGTTGTGGGCAAACACAATGTCAATAAATTTGGAACATATTTAAAACAAAAATATCTCAACTCTGAAAACATCAGGTTTATAGGGGGTATTTATAATTTAGAGCATTTAAATAATTTAAGATATTTTTCCAATCTATATTTCCATGGTCATTCTGTTGGTGGAACAAATCCATCGTTATTGGAAGCTATGGCTTGTAATACATTGATTATTGCGCATGACAATCAATTCAATAAGGCAATATTAAAGACAAATGCATTTTATTTTAATACAGCAGGCCAAGTAAAGGAATTTCTTGAGGAGATAAATAAAGGTCAACATAAAGACAAAACTTTAAATTGCCGTAGTGACATAGAAAAGTTTTTTAATTGGCCATTGATCAACAAACAATATCTTGATTTTTTTAATGAATGCAGGAAATAGAGTTGTAAACACCATCAAAAACCTTGATTTGACCCCACATTTATTGGGGTTGATTCTTTCAACTTTGTTATTGGGGTATGTTCTTAGCAGTATTTTTTTGGGAATTTTTGTAGCCTATGTAATTTACAATATTGCAGTGGGCAAGTATAAAATGGTAATTAATTTATTCCTGATTATACCAATCGCCCTTTATGTATATTTTTCTTTCACATATTTTTGGTCGGTCGATAAGGAACAAACATTAAGGGGATTAGTGAGGTCACTGAGCATGTTTTTGGTGCCATTTATGTTTTTTTTTATTCCGCGTTTTTCTTTAAAAGACCTCAACTTCACCTTGAATATTTTTTCTTACTCCAATTTAGGGCTAGGAATTTTGTTTTTGATTTCCTCGACCATTAGGTTTTTATCTTCACATAGTCTAAGTGAATTCTACTATCATGATTTAGTAAGTGTTTTGGAATTGAATGCAATATATGTTTCCGCTATTTTCTCCATCAGTTTTTTTCATTTGCTTGGCAAGGAAAACTCAAAAACAATCGATAAAATAGGAGCTTTGTTTTTATTCTTGTTAATCATATTAATGGCCTCAAAAAGCATATTGTTCATTACATTTATTGGGATTATAATTTTCTTTTTTAGAAGAAAACCGGCCATATACTTTAAAAAATATCTGTTTTATGCAGGTTTGATTTCTTTGGCATTGGTTGTTTTTTCCAAACCAATAACAAATCGAATACTTCAAGAAAAAGGAACTCATTTCCAAGAGGTATTGACAAATAAAAAATTCAACAAAATCTATCCATGGACGGGAACTTCCATTAGGCTTTTGCAATTACGAATTTTAAAGGAACAAATTGAGGAAGAGGGAATTTTTTGGACAGGTTTTGGTCTTGCCGCATCAAATAATAATTTGATTAAAAGACATACTGAATTTAATACGTATTCTGCATTTCATCATTATAATTACCATAACACCTATGCTCAAAGTTTTTCTGAAACTGGAATTATAGGCCTTTTGTTCTTATTGATTTTTTTAGGACGTAACCTCATTAATGGATTTAAAAGTAAATCCTATGTTTTTTTTATGTCCAGTCTACTAATGATAATTTGGCCTTTAACTGAATCTGTGTTATCAAGGCAGCGCGGAATTTATTTTTTTATAATCTTGATATGTGTTTTTAACCATGTTCGTTATATTCAGAACAAATTAAATGCAGAGTAATAAATTGCTACCCCTGGGTAAAAGGAGAATATTGCCCTAAAAAATCTTGAAGTATACTTTGATTAGGTATTGTTTGGAAAATAGCAAATAGGTTATTATAGGGTATATTTGTTTTTATTTATAGGGTACTAAAAAACATCAATGCTTTTTAAACAACATAGATATTCAAATTTAATTACACCCATTTCCTATTTGATAGATTTGGCAGTTTTGAATATGTTTTTGTATATCTTGCCAATCAACTTCCAAACTCCTGTGTTGATACATCTGTATATCACTCTGGCCTGGATTGTTATCTCAATAAAAAATGAATTTTACACCATTTACAGATTTTCAAAGGTCACTTATATTATAAGATTGATTTTTGTACAGTTTGTCTTTTTTTTCTTGACACTTTATGCCTTTATTGGCTTCTTCAAACAACCAATAATAAGCAGACTTGCACTCGGCGAATACTTTGTACTTGTTTTTGTCATAATATCAACCATAAAACTTTTGAGCTATTTCTTGTTGATGGAGTATCGGGAAAAGGTAAAAGGAAACTTGAGGAATGTGGTAATTATTGGGAAAAACAAGAAAACAGACCAACTGCGAAATGTATTTAAAGATAGAGCGGAGTTTGGCTATAATTTTCAAAAACAATTTTCGCCTAAATCAAAAGATTTTGATATTCAAGATTGCTTGGACTATATAATGAGAAAAAATATAGACGAAATCTATTGCTCAATTTCAGAACTTAAAAATGAAGAGATCGCCAAGTTCATCAGTTTTGCGGATAACAACTTAAAAACACTTAAGTTTATCCCGGACAATAAAAATATCTTTTCTAAAAAATTAAAGTTCGAATATTACGATTATATCCCTGTGCTTTCCTTGAGGGATATTCCGTTGGACAGCCCCATAAACGCTTTTATAAAAAGAAGTTTTGATATAGTTTTTTCTCTTGTAGTTATTATTGGTTTACTCTCATGGCTAACACCAATTTTAGCTTTACTGATTACTCTTGAATCACGTGGTCCTGTATTTTTTAGGCAAACCAGAAATGGAATCGACAATAGGGAGTTCTATTGTTATAAGTTCCGATCTATGGCTCCCAATAAAAATGCAGATGATATTCAAGCCACCAAAAACGACATGAGAATCACCAAAATCGGTAAGTTTATCCGAAGAACCAGTATCGATGAGCTCCCTCAATTTTATAATGTTTTGTTTGGTACCATGTCGGTAGTGGGTCCACGTCCCCACATGGTAAAACATACCAATGAATATGCGACCAGTGTGGACAAGTATATGGTTAGGCATTTTGTTAAACCTGGAATTACCGGTTTGGCACAAGTTCGTGGATATCGAGGGGAAATTGAACAGGAGGCCGACATTCAAAATCGAATTAAGTTCGATATTTTTTATATTGAGAACTGGTCGATGTTTTTAGATTTAAAGATTATAGTTCAAACAGTTTTAAACGCATTTAAAGGTGAAGCCAAGGCTTATTAGGATCTTATGAAAAAAACACTCATTACCGGAGCAGCTGGATTTTTAGGGTCTCATCTTTGTGATCGCTTCATTTCGGAAGGCCATCATGTTATTGGGATGGACAACCTCATAACTGGCGACCTTAGAAACATAGAGCACTTGTTTCACCTTAAACGGTTCGAGTTTTTCCATCATGACGTGACCAAGTTCGTCCATGTTCCAGGTAAAATGGACTATATCCTTCACTTTGCCTCACCAGCGAGCCCTATCGATTACTTAAAGATTCCAATTGAAACCCTCAAAGTTGGCTCATTGGGTACGCTCAACTTGTTGGGGTTGGCTAGAGATCATGGCGCTCGTATTCTGGTAGCTTCAACTTCCGAAGTGTATGGAGACCCTTTGGTTCATCCACAAAGCGAGGACTATTTTGGCAACGTTAGCCCCATAGGCCCAAGAGGGGTTTACGATGAGGCCAAACGCTTTATGGAATCCATTACCATGGCTTATCACAGGCATCATGGATTGGATACCCGAATAGTTCGAATATTTAACACCTACGGTTCAAGAATGCGACTGAACGATGGAAGGGTTGTCCCCGCATTCATGGGACAGGCAATCCGTGGGGAAGATTTAACCGTTTTTGGAGATGGTTCACAATCACGATCGTTTACCTATATCGATGACCAAATCGAGGGTATCTACCGCCTTTTGATGAGCGATTATGTGGAGCCTATCAATATTGGAAACCCTGATGAAACTACCATTCTCGAATTTGCGGAGGAAATCATCAAACTAACGGGAACCGACCAAAAAATTGTGTTCAAACCCTTGCCTCAAGATGACCCCATGCAGCGGCAGCCAGATATTACCCGTGCCAAGGAGATTTTGGGTTGGGAACCAAAAGTGCATCGTTCCGAAGGACTTAAAAAAGTATATGAATACTTTAAATCGCTTTCCCATGATCAGTTGTGGGAAGCACACAGAGATTTCTCGCCAAATAACTAGTCAAAAGTTCCCATCAAAACGTACTTTTGCCAAAACGTTGAATCATGAACATCTTGGTCTTGGGTGCTGGCGGTCGCGAACATGCCATTTCCCTCAAAATTTCACAAAGTCCTAAAACTTCTAAATTATTTGTAGCTCCCGGTAATGCAGGTACATCACAAATAGCCACAAATATTGATGTAGGGGTAAACGATTTTGAATCCATTAAACAATTGGTGCTGAAAGAAAACATCGATTTGGTGGTGGTTGGACCGGAAGATCCATTGGTAAATGGAGTGCACGATTTTTTCTTGAATGATGTAGAGCTCAAAACCGTTCCTGTGATCGGTCCGGAAAAAGCTGCTGCAGAACTGGAAGGAAGCAAAGAATTTGCCAAAGAGTTTATGATGAGGCACAATATTCCAACCGCAGCCTATCAAAGTTTTACCAGTGAAACATTGGAGGAAGGTTATGCCTTTTTGGAAACGCTCAATCCTCCTTATGTTTTAAAGGCCGATGGACTTGCGGCAGGGAAAGGTGTATTGATTCTTCAAGATTTACAAGAGGCCAAGGATGAACTCAAATCCATGTTGGTCGATTCCAAATTTGGAAACGCAAGCGCCACGGTGGTAATAGAAGAATTCTTGGACGGTATAGAACTGAGCTGTTTTGTACTTACCGATGGAACTAACTACAAAATCCTACCAACCGCTAAGGATTACAAAAGAATAGGAGAAGGGGACACGGGACTCAATACAGGGGGCATGGGCGCTATTTCACCCGTTCCTTTTACCGATAGGGCATTTATGGACAAGATAGAGCACAAAATTGTGAAACCGACCGTAGACGGCCTTAAAAAGGACAATTTGCCCTATGTGGGTTTTATCTTTATCGGATTGATAAAAGTCGGTGACGAGCCCAAGGTAATCGAATACAATGTTCGTATGGGAGATCCTGAGACGGAGGTTGTAATGCCACGACTAAAAAGTGATTTGGTAGACGTGCTTCTCGCGATGGCCAACGGAACCTTGGACCAAGTGGACCTTCAAATTGACGAAAGGGCCGCAACAACGGTAATGGCGGTATCCGGTGGTTACCCAGAGGCCTACGAAAAAGGAAAGGAAATCACGGGCACGGAAAATATCGAAGATTCCATTGTTTTCCACGCGGGCACTAAACTGTCAGACGGGAAAGTGGTCACCAACGGAGGGCGTGTAATAGCAGTAACTTCCTTTGGAAAAGACTTTAAGGAAGCACTGAAAACATCCTATCAAAACATGGAAAAGCTCCACTTTGATGGAATGTATTATCGAAAAGATTTAGGATTTGATCTATAGGTAAGAGTGGGAGCTAATGCTCTTATCTTCCTCGCCACTATCGTTGAAAATTTTCAGTTGCTGCATCCAGTATGCTGCGGCAATCAAACCAATAACGAAGAAAATCCAGTTAATAGTGTTGGAACCCCACCAGCTCTGCATAAAGCGGAAAAAATCGTAAGGTGCGAAAAGGTAGTTTACAAATAAGTCCTCTATACCGTAAAAAAACTTGCTCATGTTGGCTATATTTACTTTACAAAAGTAGCAAAAGATAGGATGATTTCAAGCTTTTTCGGAAAAACAAAACCCATAAATTACATTGTCCTTGCCCTATGTTTGTTTCTTTTTTATTTCACCAGTGTGTTTTTCCAGCTCGGAGAACAAAAGATCAATGAGGTTATTCCCCTGGAAATCCTGTTGTTTGCTTGTTTGTTATTGTCGGTTTTTATCATCAATCAAATTGTAAGATCGGAAAAGGCAACGGAACGCAATTCCTACACCATGGTGTTTTTTGTGTTGTTGATCTTGGCTTTTTCCGACGAGTTGATTCTTCAAAATGTGATCTTCGCGAATTTTTTTCTGCTCTTGGCTTTTTGGAGGATACTGTCAATTAAATCCATAAGAAATGTAAAACACAAGATTTTTGATGCTTCCCTTTTGATCGCCATCGCAAGCTTGTTCTACGATTGGGCCATTGCGTTCATGCTTCTTGTTTTTTTTGTGATTGCCGTGTACGATAGGAAAACCATCAAGAACTGGATAGTTCCTTTCCTGGGGCTGGCCACAATTTTTATACTGACCTTTACCGTGCTTAAACTAAAGGGGTCCTTGAATTTCTTTGAAGACCATTATCAATTTTCCCTTGGGCTTTTTACAACAAAATCATTTTTTCAGGTACTAAATATAAAAACCTTGGTTTATCTGATCTTGACGATTATTGTTTCCATTTCGGTATTTGTCCGTCTGCGCAATGTGAGCGGTGGCAAATTGCTTTTGCTTCGAATCGTTTTTTTGATTTTTGTGCTGGGCACCGGTATTATACTTTTCACCCCTGCTGATGCCTCCCCCGTTCTTGTCACTTTTTTTCCAGCATCGGTTTTTCTTACCAATTATCTCGAAGCTATTAAAAAAAGGAAGCTTCAGGAAATGGCTTTAATTGGCTCCATGCTAGTCGCCTTGTCCCTTTTTGCTTTTCATTTGAATTAAGTATGCCATAAAGCAATATCTTTGAACAAATTTATTTGAGCTATGTTCAGCGATTTTGCATTCAAAATATTTCAGGAAAGTATAGACACCTACCACATTAAAGACGATGTGTACCAAGAATTCACGAACCCTTATCCAAAAGACAAAGTAGAGCACTTGCTTTATAGAAAAAACTGGATAGATACCGTGCAATGGCATTACGAGGACATTATACGCGACCCGGATATTGAACCTGTCGCCGCTTTGGAACTGAAACGTAAAATTGACGCCAGTAATCAGGATCGTACGGATTTGGTGGAGTACATCGACAGTTATTTTTTAAAAAAATACCAATCGGTTCAAGTAAAGGACAATGCCACCATCAATACAGAAAGTCCTGCTTGGGCCATAGACCGACTTTCCATTTTGGCACTGAAGATTTATCATATGCAAGAAGAGGTGAATCGTACGGATGCCTCTCCAGAGCATATTGAAAAGTGTAGCGATAAATTGGCCGTGCTTTTGGAGCAAAAAAAGGACCTTTCTACCGCCATTGACCGATTGTTGGCAGATATTGAAGCGGGAGACAAGTACATGAAGGTTTATAAGCAGATGAAAATGTACAACGACGACGAATTAAATCCAGTTCTTCGTGGACAAAAAGGGTAAACATACCCATATTTTGGTCATTCGTTTATCGGCGATGGGCGATGTAGCCATGACCGCTCCCATAATTCGCGCCCTAACCCGACAATATCCAGAGGTACAGTTGACCGTGCTTACCAAGAAACTTTTCATGCCCATTTTTAATGGGTTGGAGAATGTAAAGGTAAAGGAAGCCGATGTTAAAAACCATCACAAGGGCTTGATGGGGCTTTGGCGCCTGTACAAAGAACTAAAACCCTTACAGTTTGATGCGGTTGCAGACCTCCATAATGTATTGCGCAGTCGAGTGCTTAAAAAGTACTTTGCCCTAGAGCGAATACCTTTTGCTCAGATAGATAAAGGACGAAAGGATAAAAAGGCGCTCACACGGTCCAAAAACAAGGTCTTTGAGCAACTCAAAACCACCCATGAGCGTTATGCCGATGTTTTTGAAGAACTAGGTTATGCAGTTGATATATCCACAGTAAAACCATTGGGTCGTGTACAGCTATCCGAAAAAGTGTTGGGTTTGGTACAGCAAGACACCAAGAAATGGGTCGGAATAGCTCCTTTTGCTGCCCATGAAGGCAAAATGTACCCGTTGGAACTTACCCAAGAGGTTATCAAACAACTCAATGAGACCGATAGGTATAAAATATTGCTGTTTGGTGGAGGTGCCAAGGAAGTGGCAGCATTGGAAAAGTTGGCCGACAATTATGAAAATACTCTCTGCATGGCCGGCAAACTAAATCTTTCCGAAGAATTACAATTGATTTCCAATTTGGATGTAATGTTATCCATGGACAGTGGCAATGCACACATGGCAGCCAATTATGGCATTCCGGTGGTTACCATCTGGGGCGTGACCCATCCGTATGCCGGGTTTTATCCATTTGGTCAACCTTTGGACAATGCACTTTTGGCAAATCGGGAGGCTTACCCCTTAATTCCGACCTCGGTCTACGGGAATAAAGTGCCAGAAGGCTATGAAAGCGCCATGAAAACTATTCAGCCACAGGAAGTGCTGGAGAAGTTGATGGGGATTTTGGAGAGTTAAGCCACACTCCCCTGGCAACTACTTCCGGCTCCTGCGGTACAACCGTAGCAATGTTGAGAGATGATAATATCCCGGTTGCTCAGCACATCATCATTATAATCTTTAATATGCTTTACCTTGCTTGCTACCTTTAAGTCGAGCATTTGGTTAAAGTCGCAATCGTACAACCACCCGTCCCAACTTACGGAAATGGTGTTGGTGCACATCACATTTTCAACAGCGGTCGGGTTGTATGCCTCCACCAAAGAGTACATATAATCCTCATAATTATCCGAAGCGATGAGGTAGTCCAAAAACCTTGAAATGGGCAGATTGGTAATGGCAAAAAGGTTATGGAAGTCAATATCAAAATCTTCCTTCAGCGCTTTTTTAAAATCGTGTTCCATGGCGGCTTGGTCGGCAGGCAAAAATGCCCCGGAAGGGTTATACACCAAATCCAACTTAAGATCACTATTGGGCATTCCGTAGCCCACCTCGTTCAGCATTTGCAATGCTTTTATGGATTTATCAAAAACACCATCGCCCCGTTGCTTGTCCGTTTTGCCTCGAGTGTAATGCGGCATGGACGATACCACATGTACATTATGTTTTTTAAAGAACTGCGGCAGGTCGTGGTATTTTTTATTGGCCAAAATAATGGTGAGATTGGAACGCACGATAAAATCTTGGATGCCCGCTTTGGATGCTTCTTCCACAAACCATCTAAAATGAGGGTTCATTTCGGGTGCACCCCCGGTAAGGTCCAAGGTATGTGCGCCAGTGTTTCGGATGACCTCCAAACATTGCTCCATGGTTTCCCGCGTCATAATTTCCTTTCGGTCGGGCCCTGCATCTACATGGCAATGTCCACAGACCTGGTTGCACATATACCCCACATTGATCTGGAGCACTTCCAATGTTTTGGGCTTTAATGGAAACTGCCCGGTCTCTGCAATTTTATCCTTGAAATACGGAAGTTCACCACCTGCAAAAAGTTCACCATTTAAGATTTCCATTTGCGTTTGGGTATTGGCAAGTTCATCCTCCCGTGCTTTTAAGGATTTTTTAGCTGCTTTTTTTATGTCTGTGAGTATGCTTTGCGTCATTAATTCAGTGGGTTTACATGGAAAGCTTGTCGTACTTGTTCATCATCTGCACACCATGCACCAAGGTAGCCCCGCTTTCTATGGCGGCTCCCGCATGTACAGCTTCCATCATTTCTTCTTTGGTGATTCCCCGTTGTAGCCCATCTTTGGTGTAGGCATCAATACAATATGGGCATTTTACCACGTGCGATACCGCGAGGGCAATCAAAGATTTTTCACGAGCACTCAACGCCCCCTCTTCAAACACCTTTCCGTAGTAGTCAAAAAATTTATTGCCTAATTCCTCGCTCCATTCGGTAATCTTACCAAACTTGCTCAGATCTGCTGGGTCGTAATATGATTTGGCCATGTTTCTTTATTTAATGTTCTTACTAAACATACAACAAATATCACTATTCATTTTGGTCGAAAGCCCATCTTAAATATTACAATTTCTTATGATTAAGTATACATTTAACTATAAAGCTTTTGCCTAGATTTGGAAATCAGTTGTTTACAAGATGATGAAAAGAAATTAAATAAGGATTGGATCCATAAAGAAATCCATCAATAGATTACATTTGCTCTCATAGAAACAATAAAAATGCTCGAAAACAAATCCATAGGCCTGGTTCTCTCCGGGGGAGGTGTTCGCGGAATGGCGCACATTGGCCTGATCAAAGCCATGCGTGAACATGATCTTGAAGCCAACGTAGTGGCCGGCACAAGTATTGGTGCGTTGGTAGGCGCCCTTTACGCCAATAAGAACTCGGTGGATGACATGCTTAATTTTTTTAAAGAGACCCCATTGTTCCAATACAGTTTCTTTACCATTAACAAAGCGGGCTTTATTGATACGGAAAGATACGCGAGCATTTTTGAGAAATTTTTCCCGGAAAATACGTTTGAAAGCTTAGAGAAGCCTTTGTATGTAGTGGCCACCGATTTGTTGAGTGGCAAGGAAAAGGTATTTAACAAAGGTCAACTCATTAAACCTCTTCTGGCTTCCGCGGCCCTTCCTCCTGTTTTCAGTCCGGTGGACATTGATGGCATTCTTTATTCCGATGGTGGAATCATGAACAATTTTCCAAAGGAATATGT
Source organism: [Muricauda] lutisoli (nom. illeg.) (assembly GCF_017313105.1). Lineage (GTDB taxonomy): Bacteria > Bacteroidota > Bacteroidia > Flavobacteriales > Flavobacteriaceae > Flagellimonas > Flagellimonas lutisoli. The sequence goes on from NZ_JAFLND010000002.1 coordinate 675,833, forward strand.
AGAGGATAAAACAGAATTCATAATTGGAAGCAATGTGGCCATTACCGTGCCAGTGAAAAAGAAAGATTTGAGCAATTCCATTAGGCTTACCGCAAGGGTGACGAATTTGATGATACATGCATCCAATAGTGAAAAATTACACCAATGCGACTTTTTTATCGAACCAAAGGAACTGGAACAAATCGGGGTGCTTGATAAAAAAGGCATTGAAAATGCCTTTAATATTGGGTATGAACATGGCAGTAGGGCCCTTGAAAAAATGTTTTCCCAGACCTAATTCACCATACTATACATCGTCGTAGTTTACCGTAATTTTGGGAGTTAACGGATGTGACTGACATGTCAATACAAAACCTTCCTCAATCTCACTATCGGTAAGAATCTGGTTTTTCACCATTTCCGCTTTACCTTCGGTAAGGCGGGCAATACAACTACTGCAAACACCACCTTGGCAAGAATACGGAGCATCAATATCCTGTTTTAGGACGGCGTCGAGCACTAACTCTTTTTTGTCCATTACCACGGTATAGGTCTCATCATCCAAAATTACCGTTACTTGGGTTTTGCCTTCTAGGTTTTCTGCAAGTTCATCTTCGGTGTCTTCACTGGTAAAAAGCTCAAAATGAATTTTCTTTTGGTCAACACCGTTCTCTTTTAAGGTGTCGGTTACTTGATGGATCATATCTTCGGGTCCACACAGGTAAAAATCATCGAATTTGGTTTTCTTGAACTTGTTCTTGAGCACAAAGTTTACAGTGGATTTTTCGATACGACCGAATAGGGCATCATCCTCATTGGACCTACTGTATACGTATTGTACAAAAAAGCGATCACCGTATTGTTCTTTCAGGGCTTGAATCTCTTTGAAATACATGGTCTCTTCCGGCGATTGGTTTCCAAAGACCAGCACAAAAGAACTTTTTCGATGGCTTTCCAAAACCGTTTGGGCAATGCTCATAATCGGGGTAATACCGCTCCCTGCAGCAAACGCAGCAATTTTTCTTCGTTTTGAAGCCTCAAAAACAAAACGTCCTTCAGGGGGCATTACCTGTATGGTATCCCCTGCTTTTAAATGCTCGTTGGCATATACAGAAAATGTTCCACCCTCCATTTTTTTGATGCCCACCGTTAATTTCCCAGATGAGGGAGGAGAGGAAATCGAGTAGGCCCTTCGAAGTTCCTTTCCGTCCAATTCGTGTTTCAGGGTAATATATTGCCCCGCCTTGAAACGGTAAACATCTTTTAGGTTTTCTGGAATATCAAAAGTGAGTGCCACGGCATTTGGGGTTAATTTCTCTACCGCGGTAATTTTTAAAGCATGGGATTCGCTCATGAAAAATTTTTTGTGCAAAATTAAGCATTACGCTCTTTTTGAGCAGCTATTTTTAGAAAAAGCGTTTCTTTATGTAACAAATCCGATAATTTGGATACCAACAAAAAAAACACCAACCATGCTCAAACATTTTATTGGACTCCAATGGAAGTCTTTTTTTAGGTCGGCAACCTTTAAAACAGAAATCTGGTTTAAAATATTGATGGCCTTGGGAGCTCTTTATTTTATTGTGGTTTTCTTGGGAATGGGTGTCGGGGCCTATTTTATTATTGAGGATATGGAAATTGGCGACCCCCTGCGCGTGGTCAACCAGTTTATGATCTATTATCTGGCCTTCGACCTTGTATTTAGGTACATGTTGCAAAAAATGCCCGTGACCAACATTAAACCCTTACTGTACCTACCTATCCATAAAAACAAGGTGGTCAATTTTTCGCTGGGCAAAACAATAATCTCATTCTTCAACATTGCCCATGCGTTCTTCTTTGTGCCTTTTAGCATTGTTTTGCTTATAGAAGGCTATCCGCCCGCACAGGTAATTGGCTGGCATTTGGCTTTGATGGCAATATTTTACTGTAACAACTTCATCAATGTTATGGTAAATAACCAGAACACTGTTTTTTATATATTGGCTGCACTTTTCATTGTGGCTGGAGCATCACAATATTACCAATGGTTTGATATTACCGCATACACCCGATCAATTTTTGATTTTTTCTACGATATGCCGTGGACGGCCATTGTACCATGGGGGATTTTGGTAGGATTGTACTATGGTGCTTTCGCCTACTTTAAAAAACATATGTATTTGGATGGTGGTCTTGCCAAGAAACAGACCGAAGCCAAGACCGAAAATCTGGAATGGTTGAATCGTTTTGGCAATTTGGGAACTTTCTTGAAGAACGACATCAAACTTATTAAGCGAAACAAAAGATCGCGTTCCGCGGTAATCGCCGGGGCCTTTTTTATTTTTTACGGACTGCTCTTTTTCACTGGGGCCTTGGAGGTTTACGATGGACCCTTTTGGAAAATATTTGCAGGGATATTCGTCACGGGAGGATTCCTTTTCAGTTTTGGACAGTACGTGCCCAGTTGGGACAGTAGCTACTACCCTTTGATGATGAGCCAGAATATCAAGTATCGGGAGTACCTCTCATCTAAATGGTATTTGGTGATTATTGCGACCATTATTTCCACCATTTTGGCCACTTTCTATATCTACTTTGGTTGGGAGGCCTATGCAGCCGTTTTGGTCGGAGCTATTTATAATATAGGAATCAACAGTTATTTGGTACTTTGGGGCGGAGCTTATGTGAAGACACCGATAGACCTTACATCCAACAAAAAGGCATTTGGCGACAAGCAGGCCTTTAATGCCAAAACACTGTTGCTCACTTTGCCAAAATTGGTTTTGCCCATTGGAATATATGCAATTGGTCATTTTTTGATCAACCCCATGGCCGGATACATATTTGTGGCCGTTTTTGGCATCCTTGGATTCGCTTTCAAGAACAAGGTATTTACCATGATCGAGGGCATCTACAAAAAGGAGAAATACAAAACATTACAAGCATACAAACAGAAATAACACACCATTAATAAAAATACATGATCACAGTTCATAATTTAACCAAGACCTACGGAGAACAAACCGTTTTGAACATTGACCACCTGGAGATTCCCAAAGGACAGAGCTTTGGATTGGTGGGGAACAACGGAGCTGGAAAAACAACCCTTTTCAGTTTGTTGCTGGATTTGATACAGCCTTCGTCTGGGTACATCATCAACAAGGATGTGCAAGTGGACCAAAGCGAGGATTGGAAACCCTTTACTTCCGCTTTTATTGATGAAACCTTTTTGATAGGCTACCTCACCCCCGAGGAATACTTCTACTTTATAGGGGAACTGCGCGGCAGGAACAAAGCCGATGTGGACGCCCTATTGTCCAATTTCGGGGATTTCTTCCATGGGGAAATATTGGGTCAGAAAAAGTATTTAAGGGACCTTTCCAAAGGAAACCAAAAGAAAGTGGGCATTGTGGCCAGCTTTATCGGTAACCCTGAGGTGGTGATTTTGGATGAGCCTTTCGCCAATTTGGATCCCACAACCCAAATTCGATTAAAGGGAATCATCAAGGATTTGGCCGCCAAAGAGGGTGTTACGGTATTGGTTTCCAGTCACGATTTGATTCACGTTACAGAAGTCTGCGAACGTATCGTGGTGCTCAATAAAGGTGAAATTGTAAAGGATATCCACACCTCTGCGGAAACGATGAAGGAACTGGAAGCTTTCTTTGCTGGTTGATGTTTGAAAAGCATCCTTAAAAATTCTTGCATTTTATCGATAAGCCTTATAATAATCCGCTCATTTTTGAGTTTAAGGTTACACAAGATTATCGATAATTTTGAAGCTTCATCACAAATTTTTAGGCGCCATGGTTTTGGGAGGACTTGTATTCAACGCATGTTCTACCCAAAAGGACAAGTTCATCAACCGAAATTGGCACGCACTCAATACCGAGTACAACACCTTGTACAATGGTAATCTCGCTTTTGAAAAAGGATTGGAAGAAATCAATGCCAATTATCGTGATGATTATTGGGAAATCCTTCCCGTTGAGCGACTAAAGGTCACCGATGAGGTAAAACTCGACTCCGAGGACAACAACCCCAATTTTCTTATTGCTGAGGAAAAAGCCACCAAGGCCATCCAAAAGCACAGTATGGACATTAAGGACGAGGAACGGAACCCTCAAATAGATGAAGCGTTTCTCTTGCTCGGGAAGTCCCGCTATTTCGACCAACGCTACATCCCAGCTTTGGAATCCTTCAATTACATTTTAAGAAAGTACAGCAAGAGCGACAAGTTGAACGAAGCTACTATTTGGAGGGAAAAAACCAATATGCGGTTGGACAATCCTGAGGTGGCCATCAAGAACCTGAAGCGCCTGTTCAAGTACGAAGCATTAAAAGATCAGGAATATGCCGATGCCAATGCGGTTTTGGCCCAATGCTACATCAACCTCAATGTCCTCGATACCGCCATTCAAAAGCTTAAAATATCCCAGGCTTATACCAAAAACAACCCCGAAAAGGGAAGATATTTGTTCGTTATTGGTCAGTTGTACGATCAATTGGGCCATAAGGATAGTGCCAACTATGCCTACAATAAGGTCATCGACCTTAACCGCAAATCACCAAGGGTGTACATGATCAATGCGCATCTAAAAAAAATCCAGAACACCGAACTTACCGAGGGGAACAGGGAGGAAATGTTGGAATATCTTACCGATTTGGAAGAGAACAGGGAAAATAGGCCCTTCTTGGACAAAATCTATCGGCAGGTAGCACAATATCACATGGCCTACGAGGAAGATAGTTTGGCCTTGGCCTATTTCAACAAATCGATTCAGGCGACACAGGGCGAACGCAAATTGTTCGCCTTGAACTATCAGAGTTTGGCGGATTATTATTTTGATGAGGATGAATATAGAATTGCTGGTTCCTACTACGATAGCACTTTGACCAATCTGAACGAGAACACCAGAAAGCATCGAGATATCAAAAAGAAACTAGACAACCTCGAGGATGTCATCAAATACGAGGATATCGTCCAGCACGCCGATAGTGTGATCACGCTGTACCAAATGCCCGTTACAGAGCGTAGGGCCTATTTTGAGGATTACATCGCCGAGATGAAGCGTAAAGAAGAAGCGGAGGCAGAGAAACAATTGGAACGTACCAATGCCGGCTTTGCCACTTTTGCCAGCAGTAAAGGAGGAAAGGAAAACCAAGGCAAATTCTATTTTTACAACATTACAAGTCTAGGACAAGGAAGAAACGGTTTTAGAACCAGATGGGGCACAAGAACGTTGGAGGATGATTGGCGTTGGAGCAACAAGTCCAAAACTTTGGTCTCTGAGGCCACAGGGGAGGAAATTGCAGCTAACGATGAGGTGTTGACCGAAGATCAAAAATATTCAGTTGACTATTATTTGGAACAGATTCCTACCGATGTGGCCGATATTGATAGTTTAAAGGGCGAACGTAATTTTGCCAATTATCAATTGGGATTGATTTACAAGGAGAAGTTCAAGGACAATATGTTGGCGGCAGCAAAATTGGAGCGCGTACTTTCCTCCAACCCTGAAGAGCGGCTCATCCTTCCATCAAAATACAATTTGTACAAGATTTATGAGGAAATGGGAAGCCCTTTGGCGCTGAACATGAAACAGAATATCATTACCAATCACCCCGATACCCGCTACGCCGAAATTTTATTGAATCCGCAAGCCGTACTGGACGGAAATACCGATAGTCCCGATGCCAGGTATGCTGCATTGTTCAAACAATACCGCAAGCAAGAGTTTTTAAAGGTAATCACGCAATCAGAAGAGTACATCAACAAGTTTACTGGAGACCCCATTGTTCCTAAGTTCGAGATGTTGAAAGCCAATGCCATTGGTCGGTTGCAAGGATTTGAACCTTTTAAGGAAGCCCTGAACTATGTGGCGTTGACCTATCCAAACAATCCCGAAGGAAAGAAAGCGGAACAAATGGTCGAGGAACAGCTGCCTAAATTGGAAACCAAGGAGTTTTCTCCCGAAACTGGGTCTACTGGCACAAAGAACTGGAAGGTGGTGTTTCCTTTCAAAATCCGAAACGATGCTGCTGCTGCTAAACTCGAGATGCGTTTGAAGGAAGTGATTAAGGAACTGCATTACGATAATTTGGTTTCCAAGGACATATATAACCTAGAGGATGAATTTGTGGTTGTGCACGGTTTTCCTTCCAAGGACTTTGCCCTTGGCTTTGCGGAGCTTATAAAAAACAATAGGGACTACCTTATTAAAGATGAGAATTTTGTAGTTTTATCGGATAATTACAAAATCATACAGGTCCATAAGAATTTAGAATCATACAAAGCGCAATTTTAACCCCAAAACCCTAGAACACAATGTTTTCTGACAACAAAAAACCCCGGCCTATGAATGAATTTGGCGGACAGCCCAACAGAATTGAAAAGAACACGAAGATAAAAGGAGACATTACCTCGGAAGCCGACTTTAGGATAGACGGTAAATTAGAAGGAAATGTGACCACCTCCGGTAAAGTTGTCATAGGAAAGGATGGCTACATCAACGGAAAGGTAGAATGTGTGAATGCTGACATCGAAGGAAGGTTTAATGGAGAATTGATGGTCAAGGACCTACTTTCCCTAAAATCGTCCGCAACTATCGAGGGTACCGTTAGTGTGGCCAAATTGGCCGTGGAGCCAGGGGCGACTTTCAATGCTGCCTGTACCATGGGCAAAGGTGCTACGTCCACCGCAAAAATGCAGTCCACTAAGAAAGATGAGCCAGCAAAAGCCTCCTAAAAAGTACAACAAAGCAATTAATACAGCCGCCCGTTTGTCTGGTTCCGCCATTCAAATGGGCGTAGTTATTTATTTGGGGGTTTGGGGCGGTAAATGGCTCGACGGGTATTTTGAGACCGAGAAAGTGTTCTTGCCCATATGCACCATATTGGCCGTTGCGATTTCCATATATTTGGTGATTCAACAACTGAAAAAAATCAACGATTGAAATTTAGGTCTTACCCCATTTTTTTTGCCTCGTTTTTAACGGTGGGATTATTGATGTTGTTTTTGGCCCAATCCCGGATTTTGGAAAACAACGGGCATGACCTTTCCTCGCTGCAGGTGGTAAAGAGTTATATACTGAATGCCATCATGGCCCTTATCGTTTTTTTTGCCATTTATCTTTTTAGGAACAAATACCGTGATTTATTGGGTTTCTTTTTTTTGGGAGGGAGTCTTTTAAAGTTTTTGCTTTTCTTCATTTTTCTTTACCCAGGCTTTAATCAAGATGGTTCCTTGGAGCGCTTGGAGTTCCTTGTGTTTTTTGTACCATACGGATTTGCCCTGGTACTGGAAACCTTCTTTTTGGTGAAACTGCTTAATACTGTGTAACAAAGGATGGAAATCACTGGAAAAAATCAAAGAAAAAAATAATACTCAAAAAAGCTTTTTTCTTTTGAATGGGGAATGTATTTTTGCACCAATTTTTGAGGACCCATAGTTGGATCATATGCGATATTCTTTTTTCAGTAAAAAACTAGTTGCCGTAATTTTTTTGATTGCGGGATTTGTATCGGCCCAAAACCATGAGGGAGAAGAAGTTGAAACCGGTGCCCACGATTTAAAGACCCAGATCAAGGAATACATTGACCATCACCTTTTGGATTCGCATGATTTCAACCTGTATTCTTACACTACAGATGAGGGTGAGCACAAGTATATCGGATTCCCACTCCCTGTTATTCTTTGGGATAATGGCTTAAAGATTTTCTCTTCTTCCCAATTGGAGCATGGAGAAGGTGTTGCCGAAGTGGATGGTAATTACTATACGCTTTATCACAACAAAATATACAAGACAGATGCCGAGGGTACCATTAATTTTGGTGATCATCATGGTGATGAACAACATACGGAAGATGCTTTCGGTGAAAACTTAGTTGTAGAAGACGCCCATCCGACCAACAAAAAACCTTTGGATTTTTCTATAACCAAAAACGTTGTTTTTATTATTGCCGTTGCACTTTTAATGTTTTTGGTGTTCCGCTCCATGGCAAAAAGATATCAGAAGAGTACAATGCCTAGAGGTTTGGGAAGGTTCTTGGAGCCTTTGGTTCTTTTTGTTCGTGACGAGATCGCCATACCTAACATTGGTGAGCACAAGTACAAAAAGTATATGAGTTACTTATTGACCGTATTCTTTTTTGTGTGGGTCATCAACCTGTTGGGTTTAACGCCGCTCGGTGTCAACGTAACCAATAACATTGCCGTTACTTTTGCCTTGGCAATGATCACATACCTTATTACAACATTTACGGGGAACAAAAACTACTGGAAGCACATCTTTTGGATGCCAGGTGTGCCGGTTCCTATGAAAATTATATTGGCGCCCATCGAATTGTTGGGAACTTTCATCAAGCCATTTTCGTTGATGATTCGTTTATACGCCAACATTACTGCGGGTCACGTAGTATTGATGAGTATTATCGGGCTCATGTTCATTTTTAAGAATTGGATAGGAAGCCCATTGTCCTTCTTGTTGGCATTTGCGCTTTCTTTATTGGAATTGTTAGTGGCCGCATTGCAGGCATATATTTTTACCATGTTGTCCGCCCTATATTTTGGTATGGCGGTAGAAGAAGATCATCATTAATTAGAACGTTTAATATTTAAATTCATATATCATGACAATTCCAAACATCGTAGGTGCTGGTTTGATCGTAATCGGAGCAGGATTGGGTATCGGTAGAATCGGCGGACAGGCAATGGAAGCCATTGCTCGTCAACCTGAAGCTTCTGGTAAGATCCAAACAGCAATGTTGATTGCAGCAGCCCTTATTGAAGGTATCGGTTTCGCGGCTCTTTTTGCAGCTTAATAACCGTAACAGTATTGATGAAGGCCATAGCGGTTGGCTATGGCCCTTCATTGATTTAAATGATATAGTTTAAAAGAATTAATAGGATAAGATAAATGGAAAAGTTAATCGAGCAGTTTTCCTTCGGGTTGTTTTTCTGGCAGTTGTTGCTTTTTGTGGCTCTTTTGTTCTTGTTGCGCAAATATGCATGGAAACCCATTCTTGGTGCAGTTGAAAAAAGGGAAGAGGGCATTAAAGATGCGCTTGAGGCTGCAGAAGCCGCAAAGAAAGAAATGCAGAATGTTACTGCAGACAGTGAAAAGTTGTTGAGAGAGGCCAAAGTGGAAAGAGACGCTTTGTTGAAAGAAGCTAGGGAAATCAAGGAAAGCATTATCTCCGAGGCCAAAGAACAGGCTCAGGTGGAAGGTGATAAAATGATCAAGCAGGCCCAAGCAACCATTGAGAGCGAAAAGAACGCCGCTGTTGCCGATATTAAGGCACAAGTGGCCAATCTATCTATAGAGATTGCCGAAAAGGTGATCAAAGAGGAATTGTCCGATAAAGGCAAACAACAAAAGTTGGTCGAGGACATGTTGGGCGATATTAAACTGAACTAAGGGAACATGAACCAAAACAGGGCAGCCATACGCTACGCAAAAGCAACATTGGATTTCGCAGTCGAAAAGAAAGCGGCCGATGCCGTTGAAAAGGACATGCGAGAGATAGCTGCGACCATTTCCGAAAACCCGGAGCTTCAAAATATGTTGGAGAGCCCGGTCATAAAATCAGAGGTGAAGAAGAACAGTTTGTTGGAAATCTTCAAAGGTGCCAACGAAATCACAAAAGGTCTTCTTCAAACCTTGATCAGCAACAAAAGAATAGCGATGTTACAGGAAGTGGCCTACAAATACATCATTCTTCATGAAAAATTGAAGGGTGAGGAAGTAGCTTATGTAACAACTGCCGTTCCATTGACTTCCGATTTGGAGAAGAAAATTTTGGAAACGGTCACCAAGGCAACCGGAAATAAGGTTACCCTTGAGAATAAAATCGATGAGAGTATCATCGGAGGATTTGTGCTACGGGTAGGAGATACCCAATACGATGCTAGCATCGCAAACAAATTGAACGGATTAAAAAGAGAATTTACAAATAGTCTATAAAAATGGCAGGAGTAAAAGCCGCTGAGGTATCAGCAATTTTGAAAAAACAGTTATCAGGTTACGAAGCGTCCGCTTCTTTGGATGAAGTGGGTACCGTATTACAAGTAGGTGATGGTATTGCCCGTGTATATGGACTTTCCAATGCCCAGTACGGGGAGTTGGTAGAGTTCGAGGGCGGTATGCAAGGTATCGTTCTTAACCTAGAGGAAGACAACGTAGGTGTTGTATTGTTGGGCCCATCCAAAGAAATTGTGGAAGGCGCAACTGTTAAGAGGACCGAGCGTATTGCTTCCATCAACGTTGGTGAAGGAATTGTTGGCCGTGTGGTGGACACCTTGGGTAAACCAATCGATGGTAAAGGACCTATTTCTGGGGAAACCTATGAAATGCCTTTGGAACGTAAAGCTCCTGGTGTAATTTTTAGACAACCTGTTGACGAACCAATGCAAACAGGTATCAAGGCAATTGACGCCATGATTCCAGTTGGTCGTGGACAAAGGGAGTTGGTGATCGGTGATAAGCAAACAGGTAAGACCACCGTTTGTATCGATACTATCCTTAACCAAAAAGAATTTTACGATGCCGGCGAACCAGTTTATTGTATCTATGTGGCCATAGGTCAAAAAGCATCTACGGTTGCCGCTATCGCCAAGACTTTGGAAGAAAGAGGTGCATTGGCCTATACGACCATTGTTGCCGCTAACGCTTCCGATCCTGCTCCGATGCAGGTTTATGCTCCATTTGCTGGTGCAGCTATCGGTGAGTTCTTTAGGGATACTGGGCGTCCGGCTTTGATTATCTACGATGATTTATCAAAACAAGCCGTTGCTTACCGTGAGGTTTCCTTGCTTTTGAGAAGACCTCCAGGACGTGAAGCATACCCTGGTGACGTTTTCTTCTTGCACTCAAGATTGTTGGAGCGTGCTGCTAAGGTTATTGCTGATGATGATATCGCCAAGACGATGAACGACCTGCCAGAATCATTGAAACCAATGGTAAAGGGTGGTGGTTCTTTGACTGCACTTCCAATTATTGAAACACAGGCGGGTGACGTATCCGCATATATCCCGACCAACGTAATTTCCATTACCGATGGTCAGATATTCTTGGAGCAAGACTTGTTCAACCAAGGGGTGCGTCCTGCGATTAACGTAGGTATCTCCGTATCTCGTGTGGGTGGGTCAGCACAAATCAAGTCCATGAAAAAAGTAGCAGGTACTTTGAAATTGGACCAAGCACAGTTCCGTGAACTGGAAGCTTTTGCCAAGTTTGGCTCTGATTTGGATGCTGCGACCTTAAATGTAATTGAAAAAGGACGTAGAAACGTGGAGATCTTGAAACAAGGTCAGAACGATCCGTTTACCGTGGAAGATCAGGTAGCCATCATTTTTGCAGGTTCTAAAAACTTGTTGCGTGATGTTCCGGTGAACAAGGTAAAGGAATTCGAAAAAGATTACTTGGAGTTCTTGAACGCCAAACATAGAGATGTTTTGGATACCCTTAAAGCGGGTAAACTAACCGACGAGGTTACTGAGACATTGACGGCTGTTTGCAAAGATCTTTCAAGTAAGTATAAAGCATAACAATTGTCATTCCTGCTGTTCCCTGAGCATTGTTGAAGGGCACACAGGAATCCATAACCAAAAAGATTCCGCACCCAGTGTGGAATGACAAAGAAGAATATGGCGAATCTAAAGGAAATACGTAACAGGATATCATCCATCTCATCAACGATGCAGATTACAAGTGCCATGAAAATGGTTTCTGCTGCAAAGTTGAAAAAGGCTCAGGATGCTATTACAGCTATGCGTCCCTATTCCGATAAGCTGACCGAGCTCTTGCAAGGGCTTAGCGCTAGTCTGGAAGGTGACGGTGGCAGCGAGTACGCAGACAAAAGGCCCGTAAACAAAGTTTTGGTGGTTGCCATTACTTCAAACAGAGGTCTTTGCGGCGGATTCAACTCCAACATCATTAAGCAGAGCAATAATTTGGTGTCCAACACTTATCCAGGTAAACAAGTTGATTTTTACACTATTGGTAAGAAAGGAAATGACATCCTTAGAAAGAAGCATACCATTTTGGGTGACCAAAGCAAGGTTTACGATGACCTGACCTTTGAGCACGTTTCCGAGATTGCCGAGCTTTTGATGCGTTTGTTCACCAAAGGAGATTACGATAAAATTGAGTTGGTCTACAACAAGTTCAAGAATGCCGCTACACAGATTGTGATGACGGAACAATTCTTGCCCATCGTTGGAGCAGAAGGAGATGAAGCCATCGCAGCCGATTACATTTTTGAGCCATCCAAAGCTGAAATTGTAAAAGAATTGATACCTAAATCTTTGAAGACACAGTTGTTCAAGGCCATTAGGGATTCCTTTGCCAGTGAGCACGGAGCTCGTATGACAGCGATGCACAAAGCAACGGACAATGCTGCTGAACTCAAGGAAGAATTGACTTTGACTTACAACAAAGCCCGTCAGGCAGCGATTACCAACGAAATCCTCGAAATTGTTGGCGGAGCAGAGGCGTTGAACAATTAAGCCGAACCAAAGTGAGGCTAAATATTCAATAGCTGAAGCATTGAACAATTAAGATTCTATATTTTTATAATATTAAAAGGCCACCGAATCGGTGGCCTTTTTGTTTTTCTTAGTACAATAAGGTTTAGGTACTAATGGCTTTTGCGTAACTTGTAGCCACCTAATCAAGGTTTTTAAAGAAGCAACACCTATTGAACCCGCTAAAGAGGCTTTTTAAACAAACGTTTATCTACGGTTTGGCCACGGTAATGCCGAGGGTCATTTCTTTTTTCTTGTTGCCGTTGTATACCTCGGTATTCGTGAATGCTTCGGGGTATGGACAGTACACCAACATATACGCTTGGATTGCAATTTTTAATGTGTTTTTGGCTTATGGTATGGAAACTGCTTTCTTTCGTTTCTACCATAAAAGTGAGGACAAGGCCAAGGTAATTTCCACATCGCTTATATCCTTATTGGGGTCCTCTTTATTGTTTCTGATTCTTGCACTTTCCCTTAGGGAGTGGTTGTCTGGAGTAACCAACATCAACCCGGATTACCTTAAGTTCACTACCTATATTTTGGTCTTGGATGCCGTGGTCATCATACCGTTTGCACTGCTCAGGGCCAATGAGAAACCTATGCGGTATGCCGTGCTAAAGACGGTTAATGTGGCTATAAACTTGGCATTTAATGTGTTTTTTCTTCTTGTGCTGCCCAAGATGGCCCAAGATGGCGATACGGGTTTTCTTGCGTCTATGTACAGGCCCAATTGGGAAATACATTATGTTTTGATATCGAATGTTATTGCTAGCGGAGTAACATTGCTGATTTTAATTCCCACCTACATCAAGGCTTCCTACAAATTCGATTTAGATATCTGGAAACAGATGCTGAAATACGCAGGACCGATTCTTGTTGCCGGAATCGCTTTTACCATCAATGAGGTATTGGATAAGATTCTGCTCACCGAATTACTTCCGTCCGATATCGCTGAGAGCGAAGTGGGGAAATATGGCGCATGCTATAAACTGGCCTTGTTCATGACATTGTTCGGAACTGCCTTCCGTATGGGAGTGGAACCCTTCTTCTTTAGTCATGCCAAAAGTGAAAAGCCCCAGAAAACGTACGCGCAGATTACCAATTACTTTGTAATTCTAGGCAGCATCATCTTATTGGGCGTTATTGTATTTATAGATGTTTTGGGCAAGTTACTATTGCACAACCCCGTGTATTGGGAAGCTCTCGAAGTGGTTCCCATCATTCTTTTGGCAAGTTTTTGTTTGGGTATTTACCACAACCTTTCCGTCTGGTACAAGGTAACGGACCGAACCAGGTTTGGAGCCTATATTTCGTCGGTAGGAGCCATTATCACACTGGTCATAAACATAAGCCTGATCCCAAAGATTGGATATATGGCATCAGCATTGGCCACCTTGGCGGCCTACGGCAGTATGATGCTGTTGTCCTATCACTATGGGAAAAAGTATTATCCAGTTCCCTATAATATGAGAAAGATTGTGTTCTATCTATCCATATCACTCCTGTTTTCAGCACTGTCGTTCTACGTTTTTAATAGAAATTTAATAATAGGCAGCATACTACTTTTAGTATTTTTGGGGTTAGTGTATAAAATGGAAGGAGATAAACTAAAAAGCATATTTATAAAGCGTGAAGATTAAGATCATCAATAAATCAGGCCATAAGCTACCGCATTATGAAACCCTTGCCTCGGCCGGGATGGATTTAAGGGCGGATTTGGAATCACCGATTACATTAAAGCCTTTGGAAAGAGCAATCGTCCCCACCGGGCTATTTATGGAACTTCCCGTAGGTTATGAGGCACAGGTAAGACCGCGAAGTGGATTAGCGGCCAAAAAGGGGATTACGGTGCTCAATGCACCTGGCACCATCGATGCTGATTACCGTGGAAACGTCGGGGTAATTCTCGTTAATCTTTCCAACGAGGATTTTACCATAGAAAATGGTGAGCGCATCGCCCAAATGGTGATAGCGAAGCACGAGCGTGCCGAATGGGAAGAAGTGGAAACCCTTACGGAAACCGATAGGGGAGAAGGCGGATTTGGAAGTACCGGCACCAAATAAAATATATTCTTGCGAAGGCAAGAATCTCTAGAAATGAAAGTATAACCATTAAAAGATACCCGCCTCAGCGGGCATTTATATGAAAATAATAGTACCAATGGCGGGCAGAGGATCCCGTTTAAGGCCCCACACATTAACAGTTCCAAAACCATTGATACCCGTTGCGGGGAAGCCAATCGTACACCGATTGGTAAGCGATATCGCCAAAGTGTTGGGAGAACCTATTGACGAAGTTGCTTTTATTCTCGGAGACCCGGCTTTTTTTGGGGATGATGTAGTGGAAAGTTTAATGGAGCTGGCCGATGAATTGGGAGCCAAAGGATCTATTTACAGACAAGACGAACCACTGGGTACAGGACACGCTATTATGAGCGCGAAACAGTCCTTGAGTGGGCCAGCAGTTATCGCTTATGCCGATACACTGATACGCGCCGACTTTGATTTGGACAAATCGGCGGACAGCGTTATTTGGGTCAAGCAGGTGGAGCGCCCAGAAGCCTATGGAGTAGTTCAGTTGAATGGTGACAGTGAAATCGTTGAGCTGGTCGAAAAGCCACAGGAGTATGTTTCAGATTTGGCCGTAATCGGTATTTATTATTTTAAGGACGTAGGAGTGCTCAAAAATGAGCTACAGCACGTATTGGATAACGATATCAAGCATGGTGGTGAATACCAAATCAACGATGGTATTAAACGCATGATGCAAAAGGGCATGAAATTTGTTCCAGGTAAAGTGGATGAATGGATGGACTGTGGCAATAAGAATGTGACCGTGGAGACCAATCAGCGTATGTTGAGCTTTTTGGATAAAGAAGGAGAACAAATGATCGCCGAATCGGTTAAACAAGAAAACGCCAATATAGTTGAACCCTGTTTTATCGGTGAAAATGTAGTGCTCAAGAACACTACGGTCGGACCTTATGTTTCCGTTGGGGCCAATACTGTTTTAGAGAACTCAACGGTAAAAAACAGTCTTATCCAGAGTAACAGTAAAATCAGCAATGCCAACTTGGACAATGCAATGATCGGCAACCATGTGGTTTATAATGGTAATTTTGAGACCATTAGTATTGGAGATTATTCCGTTTTGGAATAACTTTAAAGTACATTTTTAGTTTGATGGGGACTTAGGACGTTAATATGAAAAAGAAACTTCTTGTTTGGATGGTTTTAGGAGCATCAATGGTGATGCATTACGATACCTATGCCCAAGAAGAACAGGAAAGTGCCGATGTCTACCTCGAAGAATATACCGATGAGTTTCAAGAAAACTTCTTTGAAGGGCTAAAGCAAAAAGGTATCCAGAACTACGACAGGGCAGTTGACCTCTTCTTGAAATGCAAGCAATTGGAACCCAACAATAGTGTGGTGGATTACGAACTGGCCAAAGCCTATATGTTGGACAAGAAATATGTACAGGCACAGGACTATGCAATTGAAGCGCTAGTGTCGGAACCAGAGGATTATTGGTATTTGGACAATCTATTGACCATTTTGGACAAGCAAGGAAGTCCAATAGAGAGTATTAAACAACGAATACCTTACGACAACAATAAACTGCAGCAGAATATGGCGGTTTCACTTTTTAAAATGAAAAAGTACGGGGATGCTTCAAAAGTGTTGGATGATTTGGAGAACTCGCAGTTGAAATCCGACTTAAACCGTAAGATAAGAGATTCCCTTCAAAAAGATAAGGATCCGAAAACAACCCCAATTGTTCAAAAGGAAGAAAATTTGGATGATCCTGTGGCCCAATTGAAAAATCAAATGGAGCAATTAATCGCCGTGTCGGATTTTAAAAAGTTGTTGAACGATTCCCAAGAAGCGTTGGATTCCTATCCCTTGCAACCGTATTTTTATTATGCTTTTGGTACGGCGTTGAACAATACAGGAAACCCAAATAAAGGGATTGAGGTTTTGGAAAGCGGCCTTGACTATCTGTTGGATGACGAAGGATTGAAGAATAAAATCTACAAGCAACTTTCCGAAGGGTATACCAAAATTGGAAATACCCAAAAGGCAAACGAATATTTGAATAAGATCAATTCAGGATTATAATGAACCTACATAAAAACATATCCAAAATTGCAGCGACCCTGGTGTTGCTTTTCACCCTTGGGGCTTGTAAAAGTACCAAGTCGATTACGGGAGGAGAGGTCAATTCAAGACTGTCTGCAAAGAACATCATAAGTGCGCATTACTCCAACCAGCCCCAATTTAAAACCTTGAGAGGGCGGGTTAAGATTGATTATGCCAACGGCGACGATTCACAAGGGGTAAACGTAAGTCTGCGCATGGAGAAGGACAAGGTTATTTGGATGAGCGCTCCCTTGGGCGTGGTCAAAGCCCATATTACGCCGAACAAGGTATCTTTCTACAACAAACTTCAAAATGAATATTTTGACGGCGACTTTAGTTATTTGAGCGACTTGCTTGGAACCGAATTGGATTTTGAAAAAGTACAGAATCTGCTTTTGGGCAATGCCGTGTTGGATTTAAGAAAAGAAAAATTCAACTCGGAAGTATATAAGGGCAATTATCAATTAAAGCCAAGAAAGGCCAGAGAGCTCTTTAAGATTTTGTTTCAATTGGAGCCCAAAAACTTTAAGATAGCAGCTCAGGAAATCTCCCAGCCTGACAACGCCAGACAACTAATGGCAAAATATACCTATCAAGATATTTCTGGAAATATACTTCCTGATGAGGTAAAGATCATTGCCGAGGAGGCAGGGGATTTAACCACCATCGATTTAAGTTTTCGTAACTTGGAACTCAATAAACCCATGAATTTTCCTTACAAAGTACCAAAGGGATACGATAAAATTACATTAAAGTAATATGAAAGGTAGATTTTCATATTGTATTTATTATCTGATATTTACACTATTCACTTTAGTAGGAGCTTATGCCCAAACAAGTGAGCAAAAGGTGCTCGAGGCCAAAAGGGAACGGCTCCAGGAAGAAATCAAGGAAATCAACAGATTGCTCTTTGCCGAACGTAAGGAAAAGGGAACCGTTTTGGACCAAATGGAAGCCTTGGACAACAAAATAAATGTTCGCCAAGAATTGATTCGAGTCACCAATCAACAATCCAATTTGCTCAACAGACAAATCAATGTCAACATCAGGAATATTAGTAAGCTTCGAGAAGATTTAAAAATCCTAAAGGAGGATTACGCGGAACTGATTCAAAAAACCTATCAGAACAAATCCCAAAGTAACCGGCTGATGTTTTTACTTTCTGCCGAAAACTTCTATCAGGCTTATAAAAGGTTGCAGTATATGCAGCAATATGCAAAGCATCGTAAAAAGCAGGGAGAAGGGATTGTCCAAAAAACAGAAGAGCTCAAGACCCTGAATCAGGATTTAGTCCGACAGCGTAAGGAAAAGGAGCAACTGATCGCTGAAAATCAAAAGGCCAAAGAAGAACTTTCCAAAGAAATCGAATCACAAAGAAGCCTTTTAACAAGCATAAAACAAAATGAGGCCAAATACACAGCTGCCATTGCCGAAAAGCAGAGGGAGGCCCGTAAAATTGATCGTGAGATAGAAAGAATGATTAAAAGCGCTATCGCAAGTTCCAATCGGGGTTCGGGTAATTCTTCCAGTAGTGCAACCTTTGCTCTTACACCCGAAGCCAAATTGCTTGCAGATAATTTCTCATCGAACAAAGGAAGATTGATTTGGCCGGTGGAAAAGGGGATCAAAAGTCAGGGATACGGGGTTTATGCGGATAAATTGTACCCTGGCATAAAGCACCGAAACAATGGGGTCACCATTACTACGGATGCGGGCAGCAAGGCCAGAGCCATCTTTGAAGGCGAAGTCATCGCCATACTTTCGGTTCCCGGGGGGAACAAAGGGGTACAAATAAAACACGGAAACTACATAAGCACGTACTATAACCTTTCCGATCTGTACGTAAAAAAAGGGGATAAAGTGGCCGCCAAAGAGATATTGGGAGAAATAAATACCAATCGGTTGGATGGTACTACCAAATTGAAGTTCTATCTTTATAAGGACTCCAATCGCTTGAACCCTGAAGATTG
This sequence comes from [Muricauda] lutisoli (nom. illeg.), assembly GCF_017313105.1. Lineage (GTDB taxonomy): Bacteria > Bacteroidota > Bacteroidia > Flavobacteriales > Flavobacteriaceae > Flagellimonas > Flagellimonas lutisoli. Next base: position 694,436 of record NZ_JAFLND010000002.1, read on the forward strand.
GATCTATCAACTTTAATTACCATGAAGAAAATTACCGATTTACAAGGCTCCTTTGAATTGCACAATGGGGTCCAGATGCCCTATTTTGGATTGGGAGTTTACCTTTCCAAGGATGGAAGTGAAGTAATCAACGCTGTAAAAGAAGCATTGAACCATGGCTATAGACATATTGATACTGCTTCCGTTTATGATAACGAAGAGGGTGTTGGTCAAGGAATTCGCGAAAGCAATGTGGATAGAAACGATATGTTCTTGGTGAGCAAGGTTTGGAACACGGATCAAGGCTACGATAGCACCCTAAGAGCATTTGACGCCAGTTTGGAGCGATTGGGTACAGATTACCTTGATTTATACCTAGTGCATTGGCCCAAAGGCGAAATTTCGAAGGAAACTTGGAAAGCCCTTGAAAAATTGTACAAGGAAAAAAGGGTCCGAGCCATTGGGGTGAGCAATTTTTTACAGCATCACTTGGAAGATTTGCTGACCTCTGCAGAGATTGTGCCCATGGTAAACCAAATGGAGTTCCACCCATATTTGGTACAACAGGATCTGATTGATTTCTGTAACTCCAAAGGCATTCAATATGAGGCATGGTCCCCATTGATGCAGGGGAATATCTTTGACCTAGATATCATGAAGGATCTAGCCTCCAAATACAACAAGACGATTGCTCAGATCGTGTTGCGATGGGATCTTCAAAAAGGCGTGGTCACTATTCCAAAATCGTCCAAAAAAGAACGTATTATCGCCAATTCCGATCTTTTCGATTTTGAACTATCAGAAGATGATGTGCAATTGTTGGACGGATTGGATAGAGGCAAACGTTTTGGCCCCGACCCGGATAATTTTGATTTCTAAACTTAAGAGGTAAAGAGCGCTTTGAGTTCCGTGGCATCTGCTGGTTTCATTTTACCAGCAAGTACCAAACTCAACTGCTTTCTACGAAGAGCAGCGGCATAACGTTCTTTCTCCAAGTCGGTTTCAGGCTCCAACGGCGGTACTTCGGTGGGTTTTCCGGTATCGTCAACCGCAACAAAAGTATAAATGGCCTCATTGGCCTTCGTACGCTCACCTGTAAAACGATCCTCGATCCAAACATCCAGAAAAATCTCCATGGAAGTTTTAAACGCCCTGGAAACTGATGCTTCGACCGTTACTACGCTACCCAGCGGAACAGCACGGTTAAAAGCTACGTGGTTCACCGAAGCGGTCACTGTAATCCGTCGGCTGTGCCTACGGGCCGAGATACTGGCAGCTCGGTCCATTCGGGCCAAGAGTTCCCCGCCAAAAAGATTGTTCAGGGGATTGGTTTCACTCGGCAGTACCAAATCGGTCATTACCGTGCGGGATTCATTGGGAGTTTTAGCGCGCATACCTTAAAATTTTGCGCAAAGATATTGAAGTGTGGAATGGTATTAAAGGAAAGCGGGATTATTTCTCAGAAAGCATCCAGGCATCTCTGGAGTCTTCGGCTTTTACCTTTCTTAAAAAGACAAGCGCCTCTTTTGGGTCTTCAAAACTATCATAGGCCACTTGATGGAGTCCATATTTGTTCATGCCCAAGTAAAAAGCGTTGTATCCCTTTTCTTTGAGTTGGTTGACTTTCTTGTCTGCATTCTGCTCTTCGCGAAAGGCCCCAGCAATAATATGGTGCTTGCCCAATTGTTTTTTGGTCACTTTTATGTTGATAGCGGGAAGTTCCAATGGAGCACTTTCAAAGAACGTAGCTTCCTGGATCAAACGGGACACTTCTTGTTGCGCATCCTGTTGTGCGGCCACTTCTTTTTGTTGAAGGTCACCATAGGTGCGATAAGAAGTCACACCCAACGAAACCGCCAATAAAATTACGGCAGCATACTTTAACCAAGGTCTAAAGGAAGTTTGTTCCCTTTTTTCCGGAGTTATGATGAATGGAATGCGTTCTTCCAATTCCTCTACTTCCTCTTTAATGACTTCTCGCTGAATAGGGGTGGCAGCAAATGTGGAAAGCCCAAAGGAAGAGGTCAGAAAGTTGATTTTCTCCTCTGGCTGGAACTGAATGCGTTGTTCACTGTTATGCCACAATTTACCAATACCGAAAAGCTCAATGCTTTCTCCTTGAGCAAGTCGATGATTCCAATCTTGCGCGATATGCTCCACTTCCTGAAGTATATCTTCATATCCAAAATTCTTTTCTTTGGAAATATGGGACACCAACAAACCATCATTTTTGGAAAGTTGGGCATTAAAGGAAATGGTTTTACTTGGTGGCACCAAAGTGTTGGTCGCCAAATCTATTTCTGCGGATTTACCGTGTGCCAAAAAGGCACCAAAACCAGGGATCACAACACAATTGTAATCAAACAACAATTTTTCTATGTACGAATCAATCCGCATAGCCACAAATATTGTAAAAAAAGGGAAAGCACAAAATATGCTGGATAACTTTTTATTAACATTTGAAAATCTGTATTTTGTGAACAACTTTGACGCCCAAATCAAATGACTGAACCTGAAATTATTGCGGCCCTACGGTTGCAAAATATTCCCAATATCGGGGATGTTACGGCAAAAAAATTAATTGCCCACTGCGGAAGTCCATCGGCCATTTTCGAGGATAAACCGCACCACCTTTTAAAAATTGACGGTATTGGAAAGATGACCTTGAAGGGTCTTTTTGATACGATACATTTGAAAGATGCCCTAAAGGAGCTCGAGTTTCTGTCCAAGGAAGACATCACCATCTCTTATTTTATGGATGATGATTACCCTGCACGTTTGAAGCATTGTGTGGATAGTCCCATTTTGTTGTTTCAACGGGGAAACATCAACTTAAAGCATCAAAAAACCATCAGCGTGGTCGGGACTAGGAACGTGACCAACTATGGAACTTCGTTTTGCCGACAATTTGTTGAGGAATTGGCGCCGTTGAACCCCATTATTGTAAGTGGTTTGGCCTATGGGGTGGATATTGCTGTTCAAAAAGCGGCGATGGAGCATGGATTGCAGACCATTGCTTGTATGGCGCACGGGCTCAATCAGATTTATCCGAAGATTCACGCAAAATACCAATCCAAGATTGAGGGAAACGGAGGTTTTATGACCGAATTTTGGAGCAATAGCCGACCCAACCGTGAGAACTTTCTAAAACGTAACCGTATCATAGCTGGCATAAGCGAAGCCACCATTGTAATTGAGTCCGCCGAAAAAGGGGGCAGTTTGGTCACAGCTGATATTGCTCATGGATACCATCGCGAAGTGTTTGCTGTTCCAGGTAGAGCAACCGATAAGTGGAGCAAGGGCTGTAATGACCTCATAAAATATCAAAAGGCGCATTTATTGACCTCTGCGGCTGAACTGATTTACCTTTTGGGATGGGAAATTGAGGAGGAAAAAAAAGAAAAAACAGTACAGAAACAGCTGTTTGTCGAGTTGGATGAAACAGAACAGTCAATCTACTCCTACTTGCAGTTGAACGGAAAACAACTGCTGGACACCGTGGCCTTGGAGTGCAACCTGCCCATTTTTAAAGTTTCTTCCACTTTGTTGGGCATGGAAATGAAGGGTGTGATCCGACCATTGCCCGGTAAAATGTTTGAGGCGGTGTAGTTATTGTCATACAGAGTGGAGCAAAGTAGCTCAAAACAGAACAGTCACTCTGTTTTTGGGTGTAGTTCAACGAGAAGTTGTCACTAGAAATCTGGGATTTGGAGGGTTTTATGTCAAAAAATCGGGTTTTCTTTTCAGAAGACAGAAGGCTTTGTCATACTGAGCAAGGCGAAGTATTCAGAACAAAATATAAAATCAGTAAGAGATTCTTCATCCTCTGTTTCACTCGTCTTCAGAATGAAAGGAAGGGCAATTTAGTAACCCAACTTTTCGCGAACTCTTGCCAACACTTCATCGGCGACTTTACGGGCCTTTTCTGCACCAAAGGCCAGCGCTTCGTCCACTTCGTTTTTGTGGTTCATATAGTATTCAAACTTTTCCCGTGGTTCTTCAAACCTCTCCAAAATAAGTTCGTACAATGCCTGTTTGGCATGACCGTAACCATAGTTCCCAGCTAGATAATTGGCACTCATTTCCTCTATCTGCTCAGGGGAAGCCAATAATTTGTACAAAGCAAATACATTATCCTTGCTTGGGTCCTTGGGGTCTTCCATTGGTGTACTATCCGTAACAATGCCCATTATCTGCTTTCGTAACTTTTTGTCCGGTTGGAACAAATTGATAAGGTTGTCCCGGCTTTTACTCATTTTTTCGCCATCGGTTCCAGGCACGTACATGGTTTGTTCGTGTACCTTTGCTTCGGGCATTACAAAAGTTTCGCCCATTTGGTTGTGAAAACGTGAGGCCACATCGCGTGTCATTTCCAAATGTTGCAACTGATCTTTACCTACGGGAACAATATCCGCATCGTACAGCAAAATATCGGCTGCCATCAACATAGGGTAGGTGAACAGGCCTGCGTTTACATCTTCCAACCGATCGGCTTTGTCTTTAAAAGAGTGGGCCAACGTTAATCTCTGATAGGGAAAAAAACAGCTCAGATACCAGGCCAACTCAGCGGTTTGTGGAATATCGCTCTGTCTGTAAAAAACGGTCTTTTCAATATCAAGGCCAAATGCCAGCCAAGCGGCTGCAATGGCATAGGTGTTGTTCCGTAGCAGTTCCCCATTTTTAATTTGGGTGAGCGAGTGCATATCGGCAATAAAGAGAAAGGAATCGTTTTTGGGGTCTTCCGCCATTTCAATGGCTGGTGCAATTGCCCCCAAAATATTACCTAAGTGTGGTGTTCCTGTACTTTGTATTCCTGTCAGAATTCGAGCCATTCTTAATTTTTGCCCGTAAAAGTAAGCATCCGTTACTTATAAAAAAAGTGACATGTTCCTTAAAAAATCGGTTGTTTTTAAAGTAAAATCCTGAAATGCTTTACTTTTGACAGATGCTTCGAGTAATCAAAAATGCAGGGCATTTGTTGTATAGGGTCTGGTTCTACATTTTGGTTACCGTTCCCATTTTCCTGTTTTTTCCGTTTTTGCTTGTGTTTACCCTTTCGGAGAGGACCTATCCTCAATTTTTTTGGTTGGCCCGGAATTTATGGGCCCGTCCCATTTTATACGGCATGGGCTGCTTTCCTAGAGTTATACGTCAACAAAGGATGATTAAAAAAAAGAGTTACATGTTGGTTGCCAATCACACCAGTATGTTGGATATTATGTTGATGCTTCATGTTAGCAGAAACCCCTTTGTTTTTGTTGGTAAAAAGGAATTGGTGAACATTCCCATTTTTGGTTTTTTCTATAAAAGGGTCTGTATCATGGTGGATCGGGATAGTGTTCGGAGCAGAACAGCCGTTTACCGCAGGGCCCAAAGGAGATTAGATCAAGGTTTGAGCATATGCATTTTTCCTGAGGGGGGAGTTCCTGAAGAAGATGTGGTTTTGGACAAGTTCAAGGATGGGGCCTTTAAAATGGCCATTGCCCATAAAATACCAGTGGTGCCCATGACTTTTTATGATAATAAGAAAAGGTTTTCATTCACCTTTTACAGTGGGGGGCCGGGCCCTATTAGAGTCAAGGTCCATCAGTTTTTTGAAACAGGTATTTTGAGCGCGGAGGACACCTCAACACTAAGGGAAGAGGTGAGGGAAACCATTCTTGAAGGACTAACCTGAACAGTCTTATATTCAAGGCTTTATTCAAACAATATTCGGAAGCTGTATAACTTTATGTTTTCGATGTATACCATTATCAAAAGAACTGGTGGTTTTATGTGAAATGCCATAGCCTTTAACGGCATTTATCAGTTCAATTTGGTCTTTCCATTTCATGATATTTTCCCTGTACCAACGGTTTTCCAGATTTTCGGACCCTAAGCCTTTGCAATGATAGTGTACTTCTATCCTTACAATATTTTTCAAGGCTTTTACACCAATTTTGAAATGTTGGTCGGTAACACCGTTTATAACGGATTGCTCGACCATATTCTCAAAGAGCGTAAGTATTACAAATGCGGGTATTACTGCTTCTTCAGACTCCATATTGCCCTCCTTTTCGATGGATATGGTGTAATCGAACGAATCTTCGTACCTCAATTTTTGGAGTTTAAGGTACCAATGCAACATATCGATTTCTCCATATAGCGAGGCCGTATCCTTGCCAAGCTGCTTCAAATAAAACCGAACAAGCCTACTGAATGTGGAAAAGTAGTCCAGGGCCAATTTGGTGTTCTGGGTTGTTATAAAATACTGTATGGCATTTAGGGAGTTAAAAACAAAATGGGGATTTAATTGTGAATTGAGTGTTTTTAACTTAAGCTCCAACATTTCCTCCCGTACTTGTATGAGCTTCCTTCGCTTTTCCAAAAGTCTTTTGTTTGCCCTAACGCTTTTAATTTTTATCGCACAGATGGAAGCTATTGCGGAAAGCATTTTTAGATGCCGTTCGGAAAAGAAGCTTTTTACGGGATGTTCACAATCAATTACGCCATAAAGGATATCCTCATAAGCGATGGGGACACAAATTTCCGAGAGCCTGTTGTTATCATCAACGATATAGCGTGAATCTGCGGATGTGTCGGGGATCAACTCCGGTTTCCCCGTTTTTGCCACGCTTCCTGTAATCCCTTCGCCAACAGCTATTTTCGCAGGATTATAAAGTGTTCCGTCTTTTGGGCTTTTTGCATGGTAAGCAGCTTTTTGCACCAGCAAGTTTTCATTTTCGTCCACCAGGTAGATAGCACAATCTACAAACTCTAATTTGGAAATACAGTTCTTTGCAACATCCCATAGAATGTCTTCTTCGTTTTCCTTTCCCATAAGTGATTTGGAAAAGTATATGAGAATGTCTTCAAACTGATCAGCTTTCACATTTTCTAAGGAGTTGGTTCAAGTTTACGTAATTAATGTAAGAAAAATACACGGATTTTTACCAATAAAAAAACGCTCCAAATAAATGGAGCGCTTAATTGATTGCATAAAGGAGCAATCTTCCTAACCAACTTTTTACATGTTAAAACCTAAAACTAAAACCGCTATAAACACCAATGGAGTAAGGCCTAAAATCACCTGAAACATTGGAAAAAGTATTTAGTTGGTATTTAAAAACAGGTTCTACATTGAATCTTATTTTTGGGCTGAACTTATAATTGAGACCCATGCCCACATTGGCACTAAAGTTCAGTGGGTTAATATTGTTCGCTTCGCCCATTTCCGTAACCAAATCATTGGACTCCAATAAAACGGCATTATCAACAAGAAAGAGTGAGCTTACGCCCCCAATAAGGTCAACACCAAATTTTTTGTCCATAAGAACATAGTTCAGTTCCAGTGGGACTTCAATATATCCAAGCTGTTGAACCATTTTTCCATCTAACGAAGGCGCATTGTTCAGTGCTATTTCTTTAGAATTGACAGCCGGCGTATTTTTGGCGTTGTCCTTACTTTGAACCACAATGGATTCTGAGTTTGGACTGTAATCAATATTTGCGATTTTATCCGTTGAAGCTGCCCGCAAGGTAGAGGAGAAAAGCACATCGTTGGTGCTATATCCATAGTTTACACGATGAACCCCTGAGCGAATCTTTAATTTTTTCCCCACTTCGTAGGCTACGGTAAGGCCATAACTCAGATTTAGTTTTCCCGATTTTGAATTGGAAGAGAAGTCGGGCCCAACGGGCGAGCCATCTCCAGAAGCATCAAAATATACCGGTGCCACGGACGGACCTATGGACCATTTTCCGGATTTACTTTCGGCAACGGCTTCCTCTTCCTCACGCTGTTCTTCCATTGCATCATATATGGATTTTTTTACAGCCTGCTCCTTTTCATCCGCTTCCGGTGAAACTTTATTGCCTTTCTCCGAACGTTCAGAACTATTTTTTTCCTGGGGTTCTCCAGTATTCATAGCTATCGCAGTGTTGTTTCTTGAACTATTTTGTTCTGCGGAAAGAGGAACAGCATCAGTCAAACGGTTGTTTTTAGTTTGATTTTCCCCACGTAAACCATTCTTGTTTGAAATCGAAGACGAATTCTCGGCAACCGATAAAGCTTTATCTTCATCTGTTTTATTTACGGTTGCTTGATTGTTCTTTGATTCAAGGCTCTTTCCATTGGAAGTATTTGCCAATTCCCCTTCTTGTTTTCCAGTGGTGATCGCGGCAGGATTGGAATCTTCGCTTTCCGCTTCCACTGATGTACTTGACTCCTGAGGAACGGTAACATTATCCGTATCCGTGATCATTTGTTCGCTTACAGGTTGCTCGGTAAATGGATTGAACACCAATAGCAACAGTACAAGGGCGGCGGCAATGCCCCCCAGACCCCACCAAATGGGTATGGCCCGCTTTTTTTGTTTCTTGTTGTCCAAAGAGGCTTCAATGGAGCTCCATACTTTTTCGTCTGGAACTTCTTGAAAATCCTTAAAACGTTCTTTGAACAATTGCTCTAAATTCTTTTTCCCCATCATTGTTCTGTTTAAGCAATGTTTATTTTGGTTTTTTCTATTTTATCCCTCAAAATTGCTTTGGCGCGTGCCAAATTGGACTTTGAGGTACCCGTGGATGTCCCCAACATCTCACTTATTTCCTTATGACTATAGCCGTCCAATACATAAAGGTTAAAGGTTAACCTGTATTTGTGCGGAAGCTCTTGAATATATCCCAAAAGGGTGGATAGACTAATGTCCGTATCCTCTGTATCAACCTCTACTTCGTCTTCTGTATTTTCCGAAACAAGGTTGAGGTATTGGTCTTTTCTGTATTTCTGAAGTACGGTGTTTACGGTTATCCTTTTGATCCAGCCCTCAAAAGACCCCTTAAAGCTAAACTGATCGACCTTGTCGAATATGGTCATAAAACTGTCGTGCAGATTGTCCTCCGCCTCTGTTTTATTCTTGGAATACTTGAGGCACATACCATAAAGGATACCGGAATACCTCCGGTACAGCTCAGCTTGTGCCTGTCGATTTCCCTTTTTACAGTTATGTATCAATTCTTCAAGATCCAAATGTTGGTCAATTCTGGATTACTATCTTAATTTGTAGGTTCCGCCATCGTTACTGGAACTGTATACTCCAAATAGGTGGCATTTCCATCCGCATCATCGCCGGCATAAAACCTAAAAGTATACTCATTGGTATAAATAACGTTGAACCTTAATGTGGCCGCAACTTCCTCAACGGCTTGGGTGCAAACTCTGTTTTCATCTGTCAACACAGAACCGATTACCACAACATCCCGACCGGTTTCTGCAGTTTGAACCACATCAAAACCTTCAAAAAAGGTACAACCATTCGGTCTTAAAAAGGTTACTTCAATATCGTAGGTTTCACCAAATTCAAATGATTCCGGCACATCTGCCTCCACAGTATTCAAGGCAGTAAAGTAAAAATTGGGGGAATCATCGTCCACCTCACAAGAGATGAACCATGAGCATGCCACAATCAAAATAAAGGGCATTAGCACTTTTTTCATAACAAAATCCTTTTACTCCCTAGATGTTCAGTACTAGCAAGGGTTGCGTAGGATTTTATAACCAAAAGTTAATCTACTAAAAAAATCGATAAAAAGGTTATTCGCTTACCGCAGCGATGGCCTCCCTTATTTTACCTTCCAATTCTTCTGATAGTTCGGGGTTGTCCAAAAGAAGTGATTTTACAGCGTCTCTACCTTGACCAAGTTTCGTGTCTCCATAACTGAACCATGATCCGCTTTTCTTGACGATTTCATAGGCAACTCCCAAATCTAGGATTTCTCCAATTTTTGAGATTCCCTCACCGTACATAATATCGAACTCTGCTGTTTTAAATGGCGGGGCAACTTTGTTTTTCACCACTTTTACACGGGTTTTGTTCCCTTGTACGTCACCATCAGTACTTTTTATTTGGGTGGACCTTCTAATATCCAACCTCACGGAAGCATAGAACTTAAGAGCGTTTCCACCAGTGGTTGTTTCAGGGTTTCCGAACATTACGCCGATTTTCTCCCTTAATTGGTTAATAAAGACCACCGTACATTTTGTTTTACTGATGGTGGAAGTAAGTTTTCGCAAGGCTTGTGACATCAGTCTGGCGTGCAACCCCATTTTGGAATCGCCCATTTCCCCTTCGATTTCACTTTTTGGAGTTAAAGCGGCCACGGAATCCACGATTACGATGTCAATGGCTCCTGAACGGATCAAATTATCTGCAATTTCCAAAGCTTGCTCTCCGTGATCGGGCTGGGAAATGATCAAGTTATCGATATCAACGCCAAGTTTTTTGGCATAAAAACGGTCAAAAGCATGTTCTGCATCAATAAAAGCGGCAATACCACCAGCTTTTTGAGCTTCTGCAATGGCATGTAGGGTCAATGTGGTTTTACCAGAAGATTCCGGACCATATATTTCTACAACCCTTCCTTTTGGATATCCTCCAACACCAAGGGCAATATCCAACCCCAATGAGCCAGAAGGAATAACCTCGACATCTTCAACAACACTGTCCCCCATTTTCATGACAGCACCTTTGCCGTAGGTTTTATCTAGCTTATCAAGTGTAAGTTTGAGGGCTTTTAATTTTGCGTCTTTCTCTTTGCTCATGGTAAAAATTATTAGGAAGGCTAAAATACCATTTCTTTAAATATGCTACAAAGAGCACGCAACCTTTTTAATAACATTACATCTTACGTGTACTAACTCATCTACATAGAGCTAACTTTAGCTCACAATTGCTATGAGGGAGAAAATAGCTGTGAACAAGAAACAGTGGATCAGGGGGCCGTTAACAGGCCCTTTTGATTTACTCTGTCATTAATTCCTATCTTTGCCCCCACATTTTTAAAGAACCATTCTTTAACTTAATCAGGTATAGCATGCAACTGTACAATACATTAAGTGCAAAAGAAAGGGAAGCCCTTATTGAGGAAGCTGGAAAAGACCGGCTCACCATCTCTTTCTATAAATATGCACACATAGGAAACCCTCAAATTCTGAGGAACCATCTTTTCTTGGCTTGGAACGATATGGAAGTGCTTGGTCGGATTTACGTGGCCCGCGAGGGCATCAACGCTCAGCTTTCTGTTCCTGCGGACAACTTCAATGTTTTTAAGGAGCATTTGGACAGCATCTCATTTTTGGAAAATGTACGATTGAACATTGCCATTGAGCAGGACAACAAATCATTTTTAAAGCTGAAGGTAAAGGTCCGCAAAAAAATCGTTGCCGATGGTTTGAACGATGACACTTTTGATGTGACCAACAAAGGTATCCATGTAGGTGCTGAACAGTTCAATGAACTTATTGAAGATGAGAACACCGTTTTGGTGGATATGCGGAACCACTACGAAAGTGAAATAGGCCATTTTAAAAATGCCGTAACCCCCGATGTGGATACATTCCGTGATTCCCTCGATATTATTGAACAAGACCTGGCGGAGCACAAGGAAGACAAAAAATTGGTGATGTACTGCACTGGAGGTATACGTTGCGAAAAGGCAAGTGCATATTACAAGCATAAAGGCTTTAAGAATGTCTATCAGCTGGAAGGCGGAATTATTGAATACACCCGACAAGTGCGCGAAAAGCAACTGGAAAATAAATTTCTTGGCAAAAACTTTGTTTTCGACCACAGAAGAGGGGAACGTATTTCTGAAGAAGTAATCGCACATTGTCACCAATGTGGCAAGCCTTGCGACACTCATGTGAACTGTGCCAATGAAGCCTGCCATTTGTTGTTTATACAATGTGAGGAGTGCGCCGAAAAAATGAACAATTGCTGCTCCGTGGATTGTATGGAAGTGCACGCATTGCCCTATGAGGAACAAAAACGTTTGCGTAAAGGCAAGGGAGCCAGTAACAAAATATTCAAGAAAGGTCGCTCTCCCGTCTTGAAATACAAGAAGTAGCATTTCACTACTGCAACAAATTGTACTATATTTACAACTAGTAATTTTTATGAACCCTTTTTAAGGAATTGCTTTAAGTTTCCTTAAATCAAGATATTATATATGGCGTGTAGCAGTTGTTCAACCGGCAAGGATGGACAACCGCGTGGTTGCAAGAACAATGGTACTTGCGGCACTGATGGTTGTAATAAGCTAACAGTCTTTGATTGGCTTTCCAATATGTCGTTGCCCAACGATCAAAAACCCTTTGATTGTGTTGAGGTGCGTTTCAAAAACAGTAGAAAGGAATTTTTCAGGAATACGGAGAATCTCCCATTGTCCATTGGCGATGTAGTGGCCACCCAGGCCAAATCCGGTCACGATGTCGGGGTGGTTACCTTGACGGGTGAATTGGTTAGGATACAGATGAAACACAAAAAAGTATCTCCGGACGACAAGACCATCCCTAAAATCTACAGAAAAGCTACCCAGCGAGACATTGATATTTGGCAAAAATGTCGCGATAAGGAGGAAGGAATTAAAAAGCGTTCCCGCGAAATAGCCATTTCATTAAAACTTCAAATGAAGTTGAGCGATGTGGAGTTTCAGGGCGATGGCTCCAAAGCCACATTTTATTACACAGCCGATGATCGAGTGGATTTTAGGCAATTGATCAAGGATATGGCCAAGGCTTTTGGCATCCGTATTGAAATGCGTCAAATAGGATACAGACAGGAGGCCCAGCGATTGGGAGGAATTGGGTCTTGCGGTCGCGAACTCTGTTGTTCCACTTGGTTAACGGATTTCAGGTCCGTTAGCACGGCATCTGCCCGTTATCAACAACTGGCGCTGAACCCACAAAAATTGGCGGGACAATGTGGTAAACTTAAATGTTGCCTCAACTACGAATTGGACATGTATTTGGAGGCACTTAAAAACTTTCCACCATCCGATTGCAAGTTAAAGACCAAAAAAGGCATCGCATTTTGCCAAAAGGCCGATATTTTTAAAGAAACACTTTGGTTTTCCTACAAAGATGAGCCCGCAACATGGCATACACTCAGCAAAGACCAAGTATTGGAAATCTTGGAATTGAACAAGAAAAACGAGAAAATTGCTAGTTTGGAGGAATACGCCGCAGACAATTTGATTGAAGAAAAAACAACTTTCGAAAATGTAGTCGGTCAAGATAGCCTTACCCGTTTTGATAGGCCAAAAAAGAAAAAACGCAGAAAGAAAAAACGCAGAAAACCAAAATCTAAAGCATCTTCCAATGCGAAATAAATTTTTGTTACTGCTTATTGCAGCCCTTGCTCTATCATCCTGCAATGAGTCGTTGGTTTATTCCGACTATACCCCCATCCAAGAAGGTAAATGGGAGATGGACCAAGGTGTCGACTTTCAGTTCTCTGAACTGGATTCCACTCAGACCTATAATATGTTCATCAATATCAGAAATGATGATACGTTCGCCTTTAGCAATTTATTCCTGATTACCGAGTTAGAATATCCGAGCGGAAATACCGTTAAGGATACATTGGAATACAGAATGGCCGAACCCAGCGGGGAATGGTTGGGAAAAGGTATGGGAAGCGTCAAGGAAAATAAACTTTGGTACAAGGAAAAGATCGATTTTCCGAATTCTGGCGTATATAAAGTGAATATTTCCCATGCCATGCGTAAAAATGGCGATGTGGAAGGCCTTCATGTTTTAGAAGGAGTAACGGATGTTGGTTTGGAAATAGAAAAAGCACCCAAATTATAATGGCAAAGAAGCGTCAAAAAAAACAGAAACAAAATTTTCTTCCTTTTATTAAGTGGTTCTGGATTTTATTCGGAGCAGGAGTACTTTCCGTTGTACTTATTTTTCAATTGGCTTCGTGGGGAGTATTCGGGGAAATGCCCACGTTCGAACGTTTGGAAAACCCAAGTACCAATTTGGCAACGGAGTTTATCTCATCGGATGGTGAAACATTGGGCAAACTATACCTTAACGATAACAGGACCCCAGTTACTTATGACGGACTGCCCGAGAATTTGGTGAATGCATTGGTTGCTACCGAAGATGCCCGTTATTTCGATCACTCAGGAATAGATGCGAGGGGAACACTTAGGGCCGTGGCCTATTTAGGCTCGAAAGGTGGGGCAAGTACCATTTCCCAACAGCTCTCGAAGTTGTTGTTTACGCAAAAACCTTCTGGAGGAATAGAACGGATCATTCAAAAAATAAAGGAATGGGTGATAGCGACCCGTTTGGAAAGGCAGTATACCAAAGAAGAAATCATAGCGATGTACTTAAATCAATATGACTTTATTAACAATGCAGATGGTATACGTTCCGCGGCCAGAATTTATTTTGGAAAAGAACCAACCGATTTAAGAACGGAAGAATCCGCCGTTTTGGTGGGGATGCTAAAAAACTCATCCCTTTATAACCCTATGCGCCGAGAGGAACTGGTATTGAACAGAAGGAATACGGTGCTAGGTCAAATGGCCAAATACGGTTACATAACGGAAGAGGAAAAGGATTCGCTCCAAGGGTTGGAGATGAAAATCAACTTTAACCCAGAATCACACCGAGAAGGGTTGGCCACCTATTTTAGGATGTATCTTCAGCGTTGGTTGAACAATTGGGTAAAAGAAAACCCAAAACCAAACGGCGAGGAATATAATATTTATTTGGATGGGTTAAAGGTTTATACCACCGTGGATTCCAGAATGCAAAAAAATGCCGAAGAGGCAGTTCAGGAGCACATGACGAATCTTCAGGCGGAGTTTTTTCATCAAAACACACCGCAAAGAAATGCGACAGCACCCTTTTTGGATATTTCCAGAGGCGCTATCGACACGATTATGCGAAGTGCCATGAGGCGATCGGCCAGATGGCGTCATTTAAAAAGAGAAGGCCTGTCCGAAAAAGACATTGAAGCCACTTTTCAAGAAAAAACAGAAATGACCGTTTTTGATTGGAACAGTGATTCCTATGAAAAGGATACTATTATGACCCCGATGGATTCCATAAGGTATTACAAAACCTTCCTTCGCACCGCCATGATGTCCATGGAGCCGCAAACAGGTCATGTAAAAGCGTGGGTCGGGGGAATTGACTATAAACATTTTCAATATGACAATGTAATTCAAGGAGCCAGACAAGCAGGTTCTTTGTTCAAGCCTTTTGTATATGCTGCGGCAATTGACCAATTGCGCTATTCGCCTTGTTACACCCTTCCCGATAATCAATATTGTATTGAGGCCGGCAAGCATGGGAATATGGAAATGTGGTGCCCTCACAACTCTGACGGGACGTATTCTGGAGAGAATTTGACATTAAAAAGCGCCTTGGCCAATTCGGTGAATTCAGTTACGGCACAGCTTATTGACAGGGTAGGACCAGGTTCTGTAGCCTCAATAGCTAAGAGTATGGGAGTTACCAAGGAAATACCTCCGGTACCTTCCATTGCATTGGGTACGCCCGATGTAAGTGTCTATGAAATTGTGGGTGCTTTCGGTACTTACGCCAACCAGGGCGTATATGTAAAACCTGTAATGGTTACCCGTATCGAAGACAAAAACGGAACCGTGCTTTACGAATACAAACCAGAAACCAAAGATGTATTGAGTAAAGATGTGGCCTATGCCATGGTCAACCTTTTGGAAGGGGTTACCGAATACGGATCAGGTGGAAGGTTGCGACACACCTTTGGTAAGGACCAAACCGTGTACAAAGAAATTATAACGGGTTACCCCTACGAACTGACCAATCCCATAGCAGGAAAAACTGGAACCACCCAAAATCAAAGTGATGGATGGTTTATGGGGATGGTGCCCAATTTGGTTACCGGTGTTTGGGTAGGTGGTGAGGACCGTTCCGTCCATTTCGAACGATTGGCTTATGGACAAGGAGCGGCCATGGCTTTGCCTATTTGGGCTTTATACATGAAAAAGAACTACGCCAACGAAGAAATTGGTGTATCAAAAGAAGCTTTTGAAGAGCCTGAAGAAATGTCGATCAATATCGATTGCTCCAAGGAGCAAGAAGATGAGGAGGAAGAAAAAATTGATACTGAAGACGATTTGGACGATTTGGATTTTTAAGTCAAAACCGTTTCAACAAAATAAAGCCCCAAGCATATCTTAATTTGCTTGGGGTTTTTTTATTTAAATCGTAATTTCAGGGAATATAAATAAGAATTCTATGATCAATAAAAAAGTTGCCAATGTTGCCGAAGCTTTAAGTGGTGTCGAAGATGGCATGACCTTTATGTTGGGCGGGTTTGGCCTGTGTGGAATACCCGAAAACGCTATTGACGAATTGGTCCGTTTGGGCATCAAGGATATCACTTGCATTTCAAACAATGCCGGGGTGGACGATTTTGGTCTTGGCCTGCTTTTGCAAAAGCATCAAATCAAGAAAATGATTTCCTCCTATGTCGGCGAAAACGATGAGTTTGAACGTCAAATGCTTAGTGGTGAGCTCGAAGTGGAATTGACACCTCAAGGAACGCTGGCCGAGAAATGTAGGGCGGCACAAGCAGGGTTCCCTGCCTTTTATACTCCTGCGGGATACGGAACCGAAGTGGCAGAGGGAAAAGAAACGCGTGAATTTGACGGTAAAATGTACGTGCTTGAGCCTGCTTTTAAAGCGGATTATGCTTTTGTAAAAGCTTGGAAGGGTGATGAGGCCGGCAATCTTATTTTTAAAGGAACAGCCCGTAATTTTAATCCTTGTATGTGCGGAGCTGCAACCATAACCGTAGCGGAGGTGGAAGAACTTTTGCCAGCAGGAAGCCTCGACCCGAACGAGGTTCACATACCGGGAATATTTGTACAGCGTATTTTCCAAGGAGACAAATTCGAAAAACGAATTGAGCAACGAACAGTAAGACAGAAAGCATAATTATGTTAGATAAGAACGGAATAGCAAAACGAATTGCAAAAGAGGTGAAGGACGGATATTACGTGAACCTTGGTATTGGAATACCAACCTTGGTCGCCAACTTTGTACGTGACGATATAAGTGTTGAGTTCCAGAGTGAGAACGGTGTATTGGGTATGGGTCCATTTCCATTTGAAGGAGAAGAGGATGCGGACATTATCAATGCCGGTAAGCAAACAATAACCACTTTGCCCGGAGCTTCTTTTTTTGACTCGGCCATGAGTTTTGCCATGATTAGGGGGCAGCATGTGGATTTGACCATTTTGGGTGCCATGGAAGTTGCTGAAAATGGTGATATCGCCAATTGGAAGATTCCTGGAAAGATGGTGAAAGGAATGGGCGGTGCCATGGATTTGGTTGCATCCGCGGAAAATATCATTGTGGCCATGATGCATACCAACCGAGCAGGAAAATCCAAATTATTGAAACGATGTACCTTGCCATTGACCGGGGTTGGCTGTGTAACCACCATTGTGACCAACCTTGCCGTATTGGAAGTTACCGAGGATGGGTTTAAATTACTGGAAAGGGCTCCTGGTGTTTCGGTCAAAGAAATCGAAGAGGCCACTGAAGGTGAATTAGTGGTGGAAGGAGATATTCCCGAAATGAATATTTCATAAATATCCTTTGCTTTTTTACAACAAAAACAAGGGATTACACAACATAAGTTTTAAATTGCCATTCATCGATAATATATTTGGTTATATCGAAATTTTTACCCAAATTAACACCGTTAAACCCCGTAACCATGGCACTAAAATCAAAAACTACGATGGACGAAAATGTACAAGTTTACAGAAATGATTTTTTCACAGGTTTTATGCTTTTGATCAAGAAGCTTTTTATGCTATAGATCAGTATTTATCCCCCCTGAAAAATATGGAGCCAACGTTTTGTTAGGCTCTTTTTTTTGCAATAATTTTAGGCAAAAGCGATTGCTATGCCCTTATCTGTTCGGGAATGTGTCAAATCTGATTTGGAAACCTTGGTCGTGATGTCCAAAAACACTTTTTCCGAAGCCTTTGAGAAGGACAACGACCCCGAAGATTTCCAAGCATACATTAAAGAGGCGTTCCACCCCGACAAGCTTGCCGCAGAACTGGCGAACAGGAACAGTCTTTTCTATTTTGTGTTTGATGATGATGAAATTGTCGGCTACTTTAAATTGAATATTGATATGGCACAGACCGACGTACACGATCCCAGCGCCTTGGAAATTGAACGTATTTACGTATTGGGCGACCATCAAGGTAAAAAGATAGGCTCTTGGATGCTCCAACAAATAACCGCATTGGCCAAAACCTTGGGTAAGGTCTACATTTGGTTAGGGGTTTGGGAGCACAATCCAAATGCAATTCGTTTTTATCAAAAGCATGGGTTTGTAAAATTTGGGGAACATCCGTACTACATTGGCAGCGACAAACAAACAGATTGGTTGCTACAGTTAAATGTTCAATAAATTTCCAAGATAAAGCATGTCCCCTTCAGCCTGTAATTTATGGGCAATAGTGTTTTCAAATGCCGCATGGATAAGCAGGGAAATGGCATGGGCATTTAACTTTGTTAGACTATTGGTCCGGTAAACCACATCTCGGATAGTGGAAAAGCTCATATTGCTCTTTATGGCAATATTGGCAAAATCATTTTTGGAAGTATTCCTTCTCAGCACTTCGGAAAGTTGTTCGGTAATTGGCTTTCCGTAATCTTCTTCACCAAAAATCAATTCAGTTTTTACAAGCGGCCCGAGGCCTTTGATTGAACCCATACATATTTTGTGTTTATGATTTATATGTCGGGGTCTTATCCTATTTTCTATATTTGGCCTGTAACCCAATTACAGAAAACTAGATAAATTGCTGCGTTAAGTGCATATTGCGTAACAATATTACACAATATAGAAATAAATGTATATAATTAAGCAGTTAAGGAGAAAAAATAGTATCAGTCAATCACAATTGGGTAAAGAAATTGGGGTCAGTTTGCGTACTATTCAACTCTACGAACGCAAGGACGCCAACATTCCTATTAAAAACCTCACCAAGATCGCAGAGTATTTTGGGCTCACCATTGCAGAGCTATACATGCATGAGGTCAACGATATGGGAGAGGCCTATACCAAACGACAGCCTTTTATCAAACATGGCAGTGTTTTTTACCCTTTGGAGCATGGAAAGTATTTGGTAATGGCTCCGCTTGTATTGGTGGAGTGGCATCAAAAGTACATAAAGGATGTACAGAAGGATAACCTCATCAATCCGTTTCAAGGTGGATTTATTATTGACTTTTTGACCGATGAACCCCATCGCATTTTTGAAGTGTCCGGTGATTCCATGGACGATAAAAGTGCAGCTGCCATTCCGAATAAATCCTATGTGCTTGGGTTGGAAATCAAAAAAGAATCTTTGACCCGTAACAATGAAACCTATTGGAACCGATCTTACATATTGGTTTGTACGGACAGGATTATCTGTAAGCGGCTTACAGGGTATCACAAGCAACATAAATCGCTCATGTGCCATAACTTGAATACGTCGCCGGAGTTTCAGGATTTTGAACTGCCTCTGGATGATGTATTGCAGGTCTTTAAGGTTGTGAAAAAGCAGTTTTAACCCCTCAACACTCAAATTGAATTCAATATTTGGGAGGCTTTGTCCAAAACATCGTTGGTCTTCGCAAAGCAAAACCGAAGGAATTTCCTGTCATAATCCGCCTTGCAAAATACAGAGACAGGAATACTCGCAAGTTTATGTTCCTTGATCAAACGTTCCGCAAAGTCCGTATCCTTTTCGTCTGTGATGTCCGAATACTCCAACAATTGAAAATAAGTACCGGCCGAAGGAACCATTTTAAATCTGGAGTCTTTGATGCCATTTAAGAAAGCATCCCGTTTTTCTTGATAAAAACCACCGAGCTTTAGATAATGCTGAGGGTCATTTAAGTATTGGGCTAGAGCAAGTTGCAGCGGATGGTTCACCGAAAAGACATTGAACTGGTGCACTTTTTGAAATTCCCACATCAAGGGTTTTGGGGCTACGCAATAGCCCATTTTCCAACCAGTGGCATGAAATGTTTTACCAAACGATGAACAAATGACACTCCTGGCAGCCAAATCTGGATATTTCGCCGCACTCTCATGCAACTTGCCATCAAAAACAATATGTTCATAAACCTCATCGCTCAACAATATGATATCTGTATCCCTTAAAATTTCTTGAAGCTGTAGCATATCGTCTTTAGACCAAATGGTGCCCGTAGGATTTTGCGGAGTATTACAGATGACCATTTTGGTTTTTGAGGTTATGGCCGATTTAAAAGCGCTCCAATTCATTTTAAAATCATTCCCCTCTAAGGGCATCGCGACGCTTTTGCCACCAAAAAGGGATATGGCGGGTTCGTAGCAATCAAAGGCGGGTTCTATAACAATCACTTCATCTTTGGGGTGCACAAAGGCAGCAATAGTAGTGAAAATCGCTTGGGTTGCACCGGCCGTAACGGTGATTTCAGATTCTGGATGATAATAGTTACCATACAAGCGCTCAATTTTTTCTGAAATGGCCTCCCGAAGGGATAGAGCCCCTTGCATAGGTGCATATTGATTGTTTCCTTTTTTATAAGCTTCGTTCACGAGTCTCAGAAGTTCTGGGTCGGGGTCAAAGTTTGGAAATCCTTGGGATAGATTTATGGCATTGTGGGCACTTGCCAGCTGACTGATGGTTGTAAAAATGGTAGTACCCACATAAGGTAGTTTAGATAGTGGTTCAATCATTGGCGTGATGTTCTTTTAAAGCGTTGAGGACTTTTTCCAGGCAACTTTCCAAGTCTTTTTTCACTTCGGTTTCCCAAAAGCGGAACACGGTGTAACCCATTTGCTCCAATGCTTCGTTCACTTCTTGGTCCCGTTGTATGTTGCGTTCAATTTTAGGAATCCAAAACTCGCGGTTGCTCTTTATCTTATGTTTGCGTTCCTCCCAATTATGCCCGTGCCAGAACTCCCCATCAATAAATATGACGGTTTTGTACTTTTTTAATGCAATATCAGGCCTTCCAATGAGCTTTTTGTAATCTATACGATATCTGTATCCCGATTGCCATAACGCTTTTCTAAAGGCAAGCTCCGGTTTGGTGTTCTTGCCACGAATTTTCCCCATGATCTTGGAACGCTCGGGTGTAGTGTAAAAACCGGATTCCTCATTGAAACGAGGTACTTTTATACGCTCTTTTTGGTATTTTTTGGGCATACCGTAAGTTAACAAAAAACCCAAACTCCTAATGGAATTTGGGTTTTGTTTTATGTGAACATGAGGTGTTTATCCCTTTAACGTAGCGGATAAGTACTCACGGTTCATTCGGGCAATGTTGGTCAAGGAAATACCTTTAGGGCACTCCACTTCACAAGCTCCTGTGTTGGTGCAGTTACCGAAACCTTCCAGGTCCATTTGGCGAACCATATTTTGCACACGTTCCGTAGCTTCGATTCTTCCTTGAGGCAACAAGGCAAATTGCGAAACTTTGGCAGAGGTAAATAACATGGCACTCGCATTTTTACAAGCCGCTACACAGGCACCACAACCAATACAGGTGGCGGCATCCATGGCTTCGTCCGCTGCGTATTTGTTAATTGGGATGGTGTTGGCATCTACCGTGTTACCGGAAGTGTTCACGGAGATATATCCACCAGCTTGCTGAATGCGGTCAAAAGCGCTTCGGTCCACAACCAAGTCCTTGATCACGGGGAATGCTTTGGCGCGGAACGGTTCAATAACAATAGTGTCCCCATCATTGAACTTGCGCATGTGCAATTGGCAAGTGGTCACCATTCTATCCGGACCATGGGGTTCACCATTGATCTGCAAGGAGCACATACCACAGATACCTTCCCTGCAGTCGTGGTCGAACTCTACGGGTTCTTCTCCTTTGGAGATCAAGTCTTCATTTAAAATATCCAGCATCTCCAAGAACGACATATCACCTTCTACACCATCTAGGGTATAATCAACTATTTTTCCAGGTGAGGATGCGTCTTTTTGACGCCATATTTTTAGATATAATTTCATAGCTTCTTATTTGTAGGATCGTGTCTTCAGTTCAATATTTTCGTATACCAAATCCTCTTTGTGCAATTTGGCATCTTTTGGCTCGCCTTTGTATTCCCATGCGGCCACATATTTAAAGTTTTCATCATCGCGGAGCGCCTCGCCTTCTTCGGTCTGGTACTCTTCACGGAAGTGTCCACCACAGGATTCGTTTCTCTCCAAGGCATCTTTGGCGAAAAGCTCTCCCAGTTCCAAGAAGTCGGCAACACGTCCAGCTTTTTCCAACTCTTGGTTTTTGGAATTGATGCTTCCGGGAACTTTTACATTCTCCCAGAAATCTTTTCTTAGCGCGGAAATTTCCTTTATGGCTTCTTTCAGTTCTTTTTCGTTACGGGCCATACCACATTTGTTCCACATGATCTTGCCCAGTTTTTTATGGTAGTAGTCCACGGAGTGGATTCCTGAACCGCCCGTCAACTTCTCCATTCTTTCACGGACCTGTTGCTCCGCCTCCTCAAACTCCTTGGAGTCTGTTGGAATGGCACCTGTTCTAATATCATCGGATAAGTAATCACCTATAGTGTAAGGCAGTACAAAATATCCATCGGCCAGTCCCTGCATCAAGGCGGAAGCTCCCAAACGGTTGGCGCCGTGGTCGCTAAAGTTGGCCTCTCCTGCTGCGTAGCAACCAGGAATGGTGGTCTGCAAGTTGTAGTCTACCCAAAGACCGCCCATGGTGTAGTGTACCGCAGGATAGATCATCATTGGAGTTTTATATGGATTCTGATCTACGATTTTTTCGTACATCTGGAATAGGTTTCCATACTTGGCCTCCACAACCTCTTCACCCAATTTGGTGATGGTTGTTTTGTCTGGATTTTTAATTCCAGAGGTCAGGGCTTTTTCCTTTCCGTAACGTTCAATAGCAGATGCGAAATCCAAGAACACGGCTTCACCAGTTTTGTTTACTCCAAAGCCGGCATCACAACGTTCCTTGGCAGCTCTGGAAGCCACATCTCGAGGCACCAGGTTACCGAATGCGGGATATCTTCTCTCCAAATAGTAATCCCTATCTTCTTCGGCCAGTTCCGTTGGCTTCAGTTTGCCTTCGCGAATGGCAATGGCATCTTCTTTTTTCTTAGGTACCCAAATACGTCCATCATTTCTTAGCGACTCGGACATCAATGTCAATTTGGATTGATGGTCACCTGAAACAGGAATACAGGTTGGGTGGATTTGTGTAAAACATGGATTGGCAAAGAAAGCGCCTTTACGGTGTGCTCTCCATGCGGCCATTACGTTACTTCCCATGGCATTGGTGGAGAGGAAGAATACATTTCCGTAACCTCCAGTTGCCAAAACCACTGCATGGGCACTGTGTCTTTCAATTTCACCGTTTACCAGGTTTCTGGCGATGATACCTCTCGCTTTGCCATCCACCAAAACCAAATCCATCATTTCATGACGGTTGAAGGCTTGGATCTTACCACGGTTAATTTGACGGTTCATCGCAGCGTAGGCCCCAAGCAACAATTGTTGCCCGGTTTGTCCTTTCGCATAGAAGGTTCTTGATACGAGTACCCCACCAAAAGAACGGTTGTCCAACATGCCGCCATATTCGCGGGCAAAGGGAACCCCTTGTGCCACACATTGGTCAATAATGTTGCCCGATACTTCTGCCAATCGGTAAACGTTGGCTTCACGGGAACGGTAATCTCCACCTTTTATGGTATCGTAGAAAAGGCGGTAGTTACTATCGCCGTCTCCTTGATAGTTTTTTGCTGCGTTGATACCACCTTGGGCAGCAATGGAGTGGGCCCTACGTGGAGAATCTTGATAACAGAATGTTTTTACATTGTAACCCAACTCGGCCAAAGTAGCTGATGCGGCACCACCTGCAAGTCCTGTACCTACGACAATGATGTCGATGTTCCTTTTGTTGGCAGGGTTAACTAGATTGATGTCGTTTTTATGCTTGGTCCATTTGTCGGCCAACGGCCCAGATGGAATTTTAGAGTCCAATATGCCCATACTTAATGTGTTATTGGGTTAAGGTGGTGGTATATGGCGATAAATGCAAATGCCAAGGGTACCACTACCGCAAATATTTTAGCAAATTTTTTGAATCCATCGGTGTACTTATTGTTCGCACCCATGGATTGTAACGAGGAGGCAAAGCCGTGCCACAAGTGCAGGCTTAGCAACACAAAGGCAACCACGTAAAGAACGGTTCTCCAAATCGGTTCGAATTTCTCGACCGTTTCGTGATAGTAACGTGTTGGATCCTCTGGATTGGCCTCAACATATTTATAGGCCATTTCATGCACCCAGAAATCGTAGAAGTGCAATGCCAAGAAAGCAAGGATCACCAAACCGGAGTAAATCATGTTTCTGGAAACCCAAGGTGCGTTCGCGCTGCCTTTGTACTTAACATAGCTTACATCCCTGGCCTTTTTGTTCTGGATTTCCAAAACAAAGCCCATAACAAAATGTATGATCACACCTGCAATTAAAATAGGCTGCATCAAAAATTGTACGATAGGGTTGTAACCCATAAAGTGGGATGCTTCATTAAAAAATTCCGGGGAAAATACCGAGGCCAAATTGATGGTCACGTGAAGAATCAAAAATGTGACCAAAAAAAGACCCGATAGGGCCATTACATATTTTCGGGCCAACGAAGATTTTATCAAACTCATTAGAAGTTAGTTTTTACACAAAAATACAGTACGGATGAGTTTTTAACAAGCTTTCAACATTGTAAAACCGTTTATTTAGATTCATTTTAAGCTACTGGGATTTAATCCTTCGGGATTTGATTTTGCGAATTTTAACCGATATTACGGTTGATTTTCAAACCAATGCAAAAAACATGGATGTCGCCATTCTTTCCGTAAGCCTTAATGTGTATTCCACAGCTAGGATTGCCGAGGAATTTGAAAAGGAAGGCCATTACGTGGAGCATATTGACCATACGAAATGCTCTGTACAATTGGGAGGGGAGCAACCAAAAATTTTTTATGGAAGAGAGGATATCACGAATGAGTTCGATGCTGTTGTCCCAAGAATAGGCACCACGGTGACCAGACATGGAGCGGCTATTGTAAAGCAGTTTGAGATGAACCATGTTTTTAGTACAGCGAAGTCATTGGGGATCATTAGGGCAAGAAATAAGGTTTCTACCTTACAGATGATGTCCAAAAAGGGCATTTCCGTTCCAAACACGGTGTTTTCCATCAACCCAAACAATGTTGAAGATCAGATAGAACTTTTGGGCGGTGCACCTGTAATCATAAAACTACAGGAGGGCACCCAGGGTAAAGGGGTTATTTTGGCCGAAAGCAAAAAGTCGGCAAAATCCGTGATAGATACGTTGTACAATATGAACACCAGCATTTTGCTACAGGAGTATATCGAAGAGGCCAATGGAGAAGATTTGAGAATAGTAGTGGTGGGCAACAAAATTGTGGCCGGTATGAAGCGAACCAGTGAACTTGATGATTTTAGGTCCAATGTGCACAGGGGGGCAGAGACCCAAAAAGTACAACTGACCCCACGAGAAAAATTCATGGCCATCAACGCAACCAAGCATCTGGGGCTTGGTGTTGCCGGTGTGGATTTGATAAGATCAAAAAGAGGGCCTTTGTTGATCGAGGTCAATGCCTCTCCCGGTCTTAAGGGCATTGAGGCCGCCACGGGGGTAAATGTCGCCAAATCTATTGTTCAATTTGTGGAAAAGAACGGCAGAAGAAACAGGAAATAAGTTGGTTCGCCCTAGTTTACCCGGGCTGTTCCATTATTTTTTTGTTGACCTCGTTCACGCTCCATTTTATAGCGTCTTCCAGATTGCAAAATTGACGTATTTTATTTCGGAAGAACATTTTTTCCAACACCAAACTAGCCAATCCACTTTGGTTATAGGCAACTACAGAATAAAATTCCAGTTGATTGTGATGTTTATAGAATTTTAACCAATCCGTGGGAGCAACCGGGTAATTATGGATTCGGTTGCTGATATAGGCAAGGGGTTCGTCTTTTCCTAAAACCTCGTTGGCTACCCCTATAATTTTTTCAGCAACTGACCAATCAAAGATCTCTCCTTCCTTCATTTCGGAAATGACCAATCCATTAAAGAAATAGAACACCCGAAATTCGTATTCCCTGATTTCCCTGATGGTTTTAAAAAATTGTAAATCTTTGACACGCTGCATAGTTTCTCTAGTGGTTTTAATGAATAGTATCCATTAAAAATAGATTTAGGCAATGGGTCCTTTTGAGTATAATCAATCAATGGTGTTTACGAATTGGTACAATGGCCTTTTCAATTGACGACCATTTTTTCATTATAAAAGACAAAAGAATTATTCTTACAGAAGCTGTTTTATTACCGTATTATTTCTCCATGCTTTTTAGTTGAATTCCCAATGCTCTTGTGGATAACTGGACTTCCAAAAGGGAGAGGATCAAAGAAATCATTAAGAAAACCAAACTGATTCCAAAGATAGCATTGGCCCAAACACGCATTTCCACATAGATCAAAAACATGGTAACTGCAGCCAATAAAAAACTTACGATGGCAGAGGCCTGCATATTTTTAATAATGCCCAGGCGCTTGCGTAATTGGTTGATCTGTTGTTTTAGAGGCTGGGCAGAAGTTTCCTCGAACTGCTTGTGAAGTTGGCGGATCAGTGCCGCAATGGCCAGATACCTTGCATTGTATGCTAACATTGTTAAGGAAATAGCAGGAAAAAGAAGCGCGGGAATACTTAAGTTGAGTTGCATTTTTTCAATTTGATAAGGAAGGTAAGAATTTGTCTTCGGTAACGCAATTACCTAAATTTGGGCAAATCAAATTATACATATGAAATACGCTCAAATAAACAGTAACCTTTTTATAAAGAACCGTAAGAAATTCACGGCTCAAATGAGGCCTAAGAGTATAGCAGTTTTTAACTCGAACGATATTTATCCCATTGGTGCGGATAGTACCCTGCCTTTTGAACAAGATCGTGATATTTTTTATTTGAGCGGAGCAGACCAAGAGGAAACTATTTTATTGCTGTTCCCCGATGCGATCGACCCCAAGCATAGGGAAATCCTTTTTGTGAGGGAAACAAACGATCACATTGCCGTTTGGGAAGGGGCGAAGCTTACCAAAGAGAAGGCAACAGAAGTTTCCGGCATAGAAACCGTTTATTGGCTCACTGATTTTGATAAGATCTTTTTTGATTTAATGACCGAGGCGGATACCATTTACTTTAATACCAACGAGCATTACCGACAAGCTGTGGAAACCCAAACACGGGAAGCAAGGTTCATAGAAAAATGTAAAAAAGAATATCCAGCACATCAATGGGCCAAGAGCAATCCTATTTTACAAAATATTCGAGGGGTCAAGGAGCCCGAGGAGATTGAATTGATGCAAACCGCTTGCGATATCACCGAAAAAGGATTTAGAAGAATATTGGAGTTTGTAAAACCTGGTGTTTGGGAACATGAAATTGAAGCTGAATTTTTGCACGAATTTATCCGAAACCGATCCAAAGGATTTGCATATAGCCCAATTATTGCTTCGGGCAACAATGCCAACGTGCTACATTATCTGGAAAACAACCAACAAGTACAGGATGGTGATATGATATTGTTGGACCTTGCGGCTGAGTATGCCAACTATTCCAGTGATATGACGCGTACTATACCGGCAAACGGTAAATTTACCGATAGACAAAAAGAAGTTTACAAGGCCGTACTCCGTGTAAAGGATGAAGCAACCAAAATGTTGGTGCCTGGAACCATTTGGGCAGAATACCACAAGGAAGTAGGTAAACTGATGACTTCCGAGCTGATTGGTTTGGGCTTGTTGGACAAGGCCGATGTACAAAACGAAAATCCAGATTGGCCGGCCTACAAAAAATACTTTATGCACGGGACCAGCCATCACATTGGATTGAATACCCATGATTACGGTGAATTGAAAAAACCGATGAAAGCCAATATGGTATTTACAGTGGAACCCGGGATTTATATTCCGGCCGAAGGAATGGGAATCCGTTTGGAGGATGATGTCGTGATCCAAGAAAAAGGAGAGCCATTTAATTTGATGCGCAATATCCCAATAGAAATTGAAGAGATAGAGGAGTTGATGAATACATAGGCCCTATGAAGTTTTTATTTTTCTTAGTGCAACAAACCAACATTGAAAAAAAGATAGAGGAAGCTCCCGACAGCGCCTACGAAATTGGTGTGGTCATTGGTAGTTACCTCCCTTTCGTGGTTTTGGCGGCCATAGCATATGGTATCTACTACTACAACAAAAAGAAGCGGGGCTCGGAGTAATCAGATTACATGTGCCGGGTCGATTTTTGTAAAATCAACGTCTTCTTAATAAGGTAGATGCATGTCATCTAATCGTATTTGCTACAACTCTTTTGCGGTGACTAGGAAAATATCCTAACTTTAAGTTTTTCCAACCAATACATTTACATATAAGATAATGACCAAAACAACCTGCATTTTTTCACTGATTTTTATGTCCGTTTTTACCATGGCCGCCAACATAGAGGGCAAAACCATTCAAGAAAATTTTAAAGTAACACTGGTTTCACCCGAAAATGGTGCATATAACGTTTCTCCTGAAATCCCCGAAGATGGTATGGTTTCATCCGGAACGGAGCTGACCGTTCAGGCCAGTCCTTCCGAAGGATTTAGTTTAGACGCCATTTATTACACCTATAAAGGAGGAATGTGGGGAACCACAAGTGTAGAGAACTTTACTGGCTCCATGAAAATTACCGTGGATAGGGATATGTCCATTGGAGCCACTTTTGTGGAGGATGACTTGGTGAACAATCTGAATGTAACCCATGATGTGGTATATGCAAAACCAGGAGTAAAACCTTTAAAGTATGACGTGTATTCCCCAAAAGGAGCAGAAAATCTGCCTTTCGCCATTATAGTGCACGGCGGGGGATGGTCATCCAATAATGAGGATATTATGAGGGGCTTGGCTCGCGAACTTGCCAAAGGTAATCGCTACGTGGTGGTGAGTATAGATTACAGATGGGTGAACCAATTGGATGGTGATGAAGAACCCAATTCCATGCATGAACTTATTGAAGATGTTTTTGGAGCCATTGCCCACATTCAAGAACATGCTGCCGAATACGGGGGAGACCCAACCAAAATTGCTATAACCGGAGATAGTGCAGGAGGTCATTTATCTGCATCTGCTGCAATATTGAGCCCTATGATCGGTGACGGTGGTTTTGGGAAGGCTAACGATGCTTATGAATTTTTGCCATCCTATATGCCACATGGAAAAACTGTCGAGGCCGTGAATAAAGAAATAACAGAGGCTATAAAAGTCGTAGCACCGAGTTACGGACCATTCAGCGCTGAGAATTTTAAACAATTTATGCCTGAACAAGCGGGAAAAGAATATTTTGATGCGGTATCTCCAGCGGCACATGTGCCCAATGTGGCGGATCGTGCCATACCTCACTTCATAGTAAGGGGAACCCAAGATCCACTGATCAGTAATGAAGTCGTTCAACCTTACGTGGAAGACTTAAAGAAGAACGGTCAAACTGTGGAATATATTCAAGTTGAAGGAGCAGGGCACGCGTTTTTTGATTGGAAACCCGATGCTCAAACAAGAGCGACCTTTGCTAAATTTGGAGTTCCCTATGCTGCAGAAATGAAATCCTTTTTTGATTCAGTTCTTTACTAACCAAAATGAGCAAGATGGACAGAAAAACACACTGGGAAACCGTTTATAACACCAAAAAACCGGATGAGGTAAGTTGGACCCAGGAGGTTCCGCAGACTTCTCTGGATTTTATCCATTCGTGTAAGCTGGACAAAGCAGCAAGAATCATTGATGTTGGTGGTGGCGACAGCAAATTGGTGGATTATTTGCTCAGTGAAGGCTTTGAAAATATTACCGTTCTCGATATTTCGGGCAAAGCCTTGGAGCGTGCCAAAGCAAGGCTTGGCGATAAAGCCCATAACGTTAAATGGGTGGAAAGTGATATCCTCAATTTTAAACCACAAGAAACCTATGATCTATGGCACGATCGGGCAGCATTTCACTTTTTAACGGAACCCGAACAAATTAAAACCTACGTAGAGCTGACCAAAAAAGCGGTAGCTAGGCATATGATTTTGGGCACATTTTCTAAAAACGGCCCCAAAAAATGTAGTGGGCTGGACATTAAGCAGTATGATAAAGAGCAAATGGAGGCAACATTCTTTAATGGCTTTCATCAAACCCAATGTAAGACTGAAGACCATACGACCCCATTCGAAACAACACAGAATTTTATCTTCTGCAGTTTTAAAAGAAAACAGGATTAACTTGGAGTTGGTTGCTTACCGTAAATAAGATTCAAAACCACAAATGCGATTAGTGCGGGGAGTACCCAACCGAGTTGGTGTTCGCTAAATGGAATCCAATCAACATAAGGGGAAATTAATTCTCCAAAACCAATGCTTGCCAAAAAATCAGGAACGCTGAACAAGATGGTTGTCCAAACCACTTGTTTAAACACCTTTGGCGAACTCCACTTTTTCGGAACAACATTCAATAAAATCAAAACAATCGTTATCGGATAAATAAACATTAGTGACGGAACAGCTACGGTAATAATATAGCCTACATCAAACTGACCTACCAGGACCCCTAACAAACAACCTAAAAAAGCAGTAATGCGATAAGCCAATAGGGAATCTTTGAATCGTCCTTTAATAAAATCTGAAGTGCCGGTTACTATGCCAACAGCAGTAGTGAAACAGGCTAAACTTACCAAAACACTGAGTAACAGATTGGCTGTTTGTCCTAAGGTTTTTGCGCTGACTCCCCGTAAAAGAGCTGTCCTGGAAATGTCGGTATCAAAGGAATCCCCGAACAAGGCCCCTGTAAGTATTAAGCCTCCATACACCAAAAACAAGCCTATTCCCGCCCAAAGTCCCGCGCTGCCAATGAGTCTCTTTTTTTCTTCAAAAGAAGCAGCTTTTTCTTTTAAGTTGATGGAAATGATAATTACGGCTCCTACTACAACGGCGCCAATGGCATCAAAAGTTTGATACCCTTCCAAAATGCCCGAACTAAAAGGTTGGTTCATTTGAGAAGGGATAAAATCAAAATCCAAAGTAAAAACAGCGGTGGATATCATTATCAAAAGAATGATAAGGATACCTGGGGTCAAAAGCTTGCCCAATGCGTCCAGAACCTTAGTGCGGTTGATGGCAAAAACAAACACTAACATAAAATAAACAAGACTGGTAAGCAATGATGAGGAACCCCAAAATGGCTGGATGGCCATTTCGTGCGTTACAGATGCCGTACGTGGTGATGGCAGTGCAATCGCAATGGCATAGATCAAATAACAGTAGATTACACTAAAAGTGGGCGATACTTTTTTGGCAAAATCAAAAAGGGTTCCCTGTATTTTTGAATGGGCTATTATACCTAAAATAGGAATAAGTACTCCCGAAACACAAAACCCCAAGGTGACCAACCACCATAAATCTCCGGATTTAAAACCCAATAGTGGCGGAAGAACTAAGTTTCC
This sequence comes from [Muricauda] lutisoli (nom. illeg.), assembly GCF_017313105.1. GTDB lineage: Bacteria > Bacteroidota > Bacteroidia > Flavobacteriales > Flavobacteriaceae > Flagellimonas > Flagellimonas lutisoli. Next base: position 725,818 of record NZ_JAFLND010000002.1, read on the forward strand.
AGCGCCAAAAAAAAGGGAAAAAAGAGCAAAGGCGGTAACTGTTAACGATTTTTTACTAATGCGTTGTTGATAATTTGTTTTCAATGTACTATATTACGAAAGCGTTTTTGAGCGAAAAAAGATAGCTTTTTGTCGATTTTCTTGTATTTCATCGAAAAAAATACTTTATGAAAGCAAGTATGAAATAAAAAGTTATCAACATCCGTTTCTATTAAAAATGAACTTATAAAATCAATTTGTATAACAAAAAACTACGAACCAATTTAAGTATTTTTCGAAGCCCCATTTCGTAAATCTTCGCTTTTCTCCAAACACACAACTGCTTATGAAATCAACTACTACGCAACACGGCAACAAATTTTCTTCTTTCTTTTGCAATTTGTTCGGGCACCACTATGTGGTTTCAAAGAAAGTGACCCAGCACATTAAAGAGTACAAATGCATTCATTGCCAGAAAGAAGTCACAACGGATGTTAGTGGCAAGCTTTCCGCCTTGACTCCTCAAATGCAAGAAATAAACAGTACATTGGAAGACATGTACAGAAAAAGAAAAAGCAGGGTAGTGCACCAAGTGGCATAGCCCTTTTTTATTTTAGGAAAGGCCCAAATCTTATCCCGGAAACTTAAGTAATTGCCTGCTGCTAATGGTTGCGTGCCCCAATGCCATGATGTAGGGATGCCCTTGATTTTCGGGATTTTTTTATTCGTTGAACGAGTTCCAGCCCTGTGCGGTAATCGGAATTTTGGCCTCACCTCTCGTAATCAAGTGAATGCCTTCGTTCTTTTCTGTCAGATGTCCAATCACCGTTAGGTTAGGATTCCCCTTTATTTTTGGAAAATCTTCTTGGTCGATGGTGAACAATAATTCATAATCTTCACCACCGCTCAAAGCAATCATGGTACTGTCCATTTTAAATTCCTCGGATGCTGAAATCACGGTCGGGTCCAATGGGATTTTCTCCTCAAAGACATTACAGCCTACATCACTGTGCTTGCACAAATGAATCACTTCGGAAGAAAGGCCGTCACTGATGTCGATCATTGAGGTAGGCTTTACTTCTAATTTTTTGAGCAACTCAACAATATCTTTCCGAGCTTCGGGTTTCAATTGGCGTTCAACGATATAGGAATAGGGTTCAAGATCGGGTTGACTGTTCGGGTTAACTTTGAAAACCTCTTTTTCACGTTCCAGAACCTGAAGGCCCAAATAGGCTCCTCCAATATCACCGGTCACAACCAACAAATCGTTGGGTTTACCGCCTTTTCGGTAAACGATTTCGTCGTCGTTCGCTGCACCGATTGCCGTTACGCTAATAATCATTCCCCTTGTGGAAGAAGTGGTGTCTCCACCGACCAAATCCACATTGTACAATTTACAAGCCAAGGCAACTCCAGCATAAAACTCCTCTAGCGCTTCCAAAGGAAACCTGTTGGAAATGGCCAACGAAACGGTAACCTGAGTAGCAAGGGCATTCATGGCGTAGATGTCGGAAAGATTGACCATAACCGACTTGTAGCCCAAATGCTTTAGGGGCATATAGCTTAAGTCAAAATGGACCCCTTCCACCAACATGTCAGTGGACAGAACAGTTTTTTTGCCATTGTAGTCCATTACGGCGGCGTCGTCACCCACCCCAATTATGGAAGATGGTTGCTTGAGCTCAAAGTTTTTGGTAAGATGGTCGATTAGGCCAAATTCGCCTAATTCTTCCAAAGATGTACGTTCTTGATTCTTGTCTTCTAGCATTTTGCAAAAATAATGAGGATAATCGTAAATTCTGGTGTCGGACGGCACATAAAATTTTTTTCGGTAAAACGGTGTCAAAAATCATGTAAATACTTGCGAACAGGGGCTTGATAAGCCTTGTGGAGACTTGAGCTTTATTTTCCATAGGAAACGCCTATGGAATCATACGTTATAATAATGTTAGTTGCTATGGTAAAACCCTACATATACAGTATATTTGTGGGCTATTTAGATTAATTACAAGTAAGATGATTAAGGTTTCAGAATCAGCAAGGCACAAAGTGGTGGCGCTCATGACCGAGGAAGGTTTTGATGCAACCACGGATTTTGTGCGTGTTGGCGTAAAGAGCGGAGGGTGCAGTGGATTGTCTTATGAATTGAAGTTTGATAAATCCGCAGCGGATACAGATAAGGTTTTTGAAGATAATGATGTGAGAATCATTGTAGATAAAAAGAGCTTTTTGTATTTGGTAGGCACCACATTGGAATATTCTGGAGGTTTGAACGGGAAGGGTTTTGTGTTCAACAATCCCAATGCCCAAAGAACCTGCGGATGTGGAGAAAGTTTTTCACTATAAACATTGACTAAAGGCCTGTAATTGGCTAACTTAAAGATATATGGCTTATACAGAGGAAGAATTAAAAAAAGAACTGGAGACCAAAGAGTACGAGTATGGTTTCTATACTGACATTGAATCGGACACCCTTCCCAAAGGGTTGAACGAAGACATTGTTATTGCCATCTCCAAAAAGAAGGAAGAACCGGATTGGATGACGGAGTGGCGATTGGAAGCTTTTCGTGCCTGGAAAGAAATGGAGGAACCGGAATGGGCCAATGTGACCTATGAAAAGCCGGACTTCCAAAATATTTCTTATTACTCCGCCCCGAACAAAAAACCCAAGTACAACAGCTTGGATGAAGTGGATCCAGAATTATTGGAAACCTTCAAAAAGTTGGGGATTTCCGTGGATGAACAGAAAAAATTGGCCGGTGTCGCAGTGGATATCGTGATGGATTCTGTTTCCGTGGCGACCACCTTTAAAAAGACATTGGCCGAAAAAGGAATCATTTTCTGTTCCATTTCCGAAGCCATTCAGGAACATCCCGAATTGGTAAAGAAATATTTGGGGACAGTAGTTCCAAAAAGGGACAACTTTTATGCCGCCTTGAATTCAGCAGTATTTTCCGATGGATCTTTCTGTTATATTCCCAAAGGTGTAAGGTGCCCCATGGAACTTTCCACCTACTTCCGAATCAACCAAGCCGGAACGGGACAGTTCGAAAGAACTTTGGTGATTGCCGAAGAGGGTAGCTACGTGAGCTATTTGGAAGGGTGTACCGCGCCAATGCGCGACGAGAACCAGTTGCATGCAGCTGTAGTGGAGCTCATTGCTTTGGACGATGCAGAAATCAAATATTCCACCGTTCAGAACTGGTACCCAGGTAATGATAAAGGAAAAGGTGGTGTTTTCAACTTTGTGACCAAGCGAGGATTGTGCGAAAAGAACGCTAAGATTTCTTGGACACAGGTAGAAACTGGATCGGCCGTAACTTGGAAGTATCCATCTTGTGTATTGAAAGGAGATAACTCGATCGGTGAGTTCTACTCTATTGCTGTGACCAACAATTTTCAGCAAGCAGATACAGGAACCAAAATGATTCACTTGGGCAAAAACACCAAGAGTACCATAATTTCCAAAGGTATCTCCGCAGGCCAATCGCAAAACAGCTACCGTGGATTGGTGCAGGTGAACAGCCGTGCCGAAAATGCAAGGAACTTCTCGCAATGTGATTCCCTGTTGATGGGCAACCGTTGCGGAGCACATACGTTCCCTTATATTGAAGCCAAGAATAAAACAGCACAAATAGAGCATGAGGCAACTACCAGTAAAATTGGTGAGGACCAAATTTTCTATTGTAACCAAAGGGGAATCGATACAGAGAAGGCCATTGCATTGATCGTAAATGGATTTAGCAAGGAGGTGCTGAACAAACTCCCAATGGAATTTGCCGTAGAAGCTCAAAAACTGTTGGAAATTAGTTTGGAAGGCTCCGTAGGATAATAAACCACCATCATAAAATAATATTTGAAGAACAATAGCATGCTAGAAATCAAAAATTTACACGCAAGCGTAGAGGATAAGGAAATCCTGAAGGGAATAGACCTAAAGGTGAATGCAGGTGAGGTACACGCCATTATGGGGCCTAACGGTTCTGGTAAAAGTACCTTGGCCGAGGTAATCGCGGGTCAAGAAGAGTTTGAAGTGGGAGAAGGAAACATTCTCTTGGAAGGAGAGGATTTGGAAGAGCTTTCCCCAGAGGAAAGGGCCCACAAAGGAGTGTTCTTGTCTTTCCAATACCCGGTTGAGATTCCAGGGGTATCGGTGACCAACTTTATAAAGACCGCCATCAATGAATCCAGAAAAGCACAAGGTCTGGAAGACATGCCGGCCAACGAAATGCTCAAAAAGATTCGTGAGAAGTCCGAAATGTTGGAAATAGACAGAAAATTTCTTTCCCGTTCCTTGAACGAAGGGTTCTCTGGAGGTGAAAAGAAGCGTAACGAAATCTTCCAAATGGCAATGATGGAACCCAAATTGGCCATTTTGGACGAGACCGATTCCGGTTTGGATATCGATGCACTGCGTATCGTGGCCAATGGTGTCAATAAATTGCGCAGTAAGGACAATGCTATCATAGTAATTACGCACTATCAACGTTTGTTGGAATATATCGTTCCCGATTTTGTACATGTGTTGTACAATGGAAAAATCGTAAAATCCGGAACCAAGGAATTGGCCTTGGAATTGGAAGAAAAAGGATACGATTGGTTAAAAGAAGAAGCTGCGGTATAACCAGTTTTGTCATTCCCATGAAAATGGGGATCCAAATGAAAAAAAGAATCATTAATTAGATTTCTGCCAATGCAGGAATGACAATTAAAAACGAATGGATTTAAAGGAAAAATTAGTCTCCTCTTTTATGGCTTTTGAAGATGGCTTGGATTTAGATCATCCAGTGCATGAAGAAAGGTCCAATGCCATTAAGAACTTTGAGACCAAAGGCTTCCCAACAAAAAAGGATGAAGCTTGGAAGTATACTTCGTTGAAAGGCTTGCAAAAAATCGATTTCAGTATTTTTCCAAAGCAAGAAACGACCTTGGAGTACAAAGATGTGAAGAAGTACTTCCTTCATGATATAGACACCTATAAAATTGTGTTTGTAGATGGAGTATACAGTTCCTATCTGTCTGAAACAACACACGACGGTGTAGATGTTTGCTTGATGAGCTCCGCATTCAGTAAGCCAATGTTCCAACAGGTGATTGAAGTGTATTTCAACAAAGCGGCCTCCAAAGATGAGTCGTTGACCTCGTTGAACACTGCTTTCAGCAAAGAAGGGGCCTATATATACATCCCAAAAAACAAAATGCCCAAAAAGCCTATCCAAATATTGCATTTGGCCACGGGCAACGAGGCAGCCTTGATGTTGCAACCACGTAACTTAATAGTAGCGGAGGACAACGCTGAGGTCCAGATTATAGAACGTCACCAAAGCTTGACCGGAAATGAGGTGTTTACCAATTCTGTAACGGAGATTTTCGCCGGTAAAGATGCCATTGTGGACTACTACAAGGTCCAGAACGATGCGCCTACCGCTTCTTTGGTGGACAACACCTACATTTCGCAAAAGGATAAAAGTGTAGTGAGGGTTCATACCTTCTCTTTGGGCGGAAAACTGATTCGCAACAACCTCAATTTTTATCAGAACGGTGAGCGAATCGATTCTACCTTGAAAGGAGTGACGATTTTGGGTGACAAACAGCACGTGGACCATCACACTTTGGTTCACCACGCACAGCCTAATTGTGAGAGCCATCAAGATTATAAAGGAATATTTGGCGACAGCTCCACAGGGGTGTTCAATGGAAAGATCATTGTGGACAAGATTGCCCAGAAAACGGACGCCTTTCAGCAGAACAACAACATTTTGTTAAGCGATAGGTCGACCATCAACTCAAAGCCTCAATTGGAAATTTTCGCGGATGATGTAAAATGTTCGCACGGATGTACCATTGGTCAGTTGGATGAAGAAGCTCTTTTCTACCTAAGATCAAGGGGAATTCCGAAGAAAGAAGCCAAAGCTTTGATGATGTATGCATTTGCCAACAACGTTTTGGAGAGTGTCCGTATTCCCGAGCTAAAGGCAAGAATCAACAAGATTATTGCTGAAAAATTGGGTGTTCGTATGGGGTTTGACCTCTAAACTGAACTTTTCACCACAACGTTATAATGATAGAGACCACTTTGGACATACAGGCCATTAGAAAGGATTTTCCTATCCTCCAAAGAGAGGTCAATGGTAAGCCTTTGGTGTACTTGGACAATGCAGCCACCTCGCAGACACCACAGCAGGTAATCGATGCTATTGTAGATTATTACCAAAGGTATAATGCCAATATCCATCGTGGAGTGCATACCTTATCACAAGAGGCAACCGATGCTTACGAAGCGGCACGTCAAAAAATCCAAAAGCACTTTAACATTGCTCATTCACACGAAGTGATTTTTACTTCGGGAACCACGCAAAGCATTAATTTGGTGGCAACCGGTTTCACTTCTTTTTTAAAGGATGGTGATGAAATTTTGGTTTCAGCCATGGAGCATCACTCCAACATTGTGCCTTGGCAAATGTTGTGCGAGCGCACCGGTGCTATCCTAAAAGTGATTCCAATGAATTTGGAAGGGGAGTTGGTCATGGAGGAATACCACAAGCTATTGTCAGATAAGACAAAGCTGGTCTTCTGCAACCATGTTTCCAATGCTTTGGGTACCATCAACCCGATAGAAGAAATCATCGAAGCCGCTCATAAAGCAGGAGCCCCCGTATTAATAGACGGTGCACAGGCAGCGGCACACATAAAAGCGGACTTACAAACGTTGGATGTGGATTTTTATACCGTTTCGGCCCACAAAATGTGCGGGCCTACAGGCGTTGGAATGTTGTATGGAAAAGAGGAATGGCTTAAAAAATTGCCACCGTATCAAGGAGGTGGTGAAATGATCGCTGAGGTAACCTTTGAAAAGACCACCTATGCCGACTTGCCCCATAAGTTTGAAGCAGGAACACCCAATATCTGCGGAGGAATTGCCTTTGGAGCCGCTTTGGATTATATGAACAACATTGGCTTTGATGCTATTGCCGAATACGAAAATGAGTTAGTGCAATATGCCACGGAACAATTGCTTGCTATTGAAGGCTTAAAGATTTACGGAACCGCAGCGCACAAAACTTCGGTGATATCCTTTAACATCGAAGGCGTTCACCCCTACGATATAGGCACCATTGTGGACAAATTGGGCATTGCTGTGAGAACAGGGCACCATTGTGCGCAGCCCATCATGGATTTTTATGAGATTCCGGGAACGGTAAGGGCCAGTTTTAGCTTTTATAATACCAAGGAAGAAGTGGATAAACTGGTGGAGGGGGTTACACGCGCAAAGAATATGTTGCTGTAGCCTAACCGTTATCTTTATCATAAAGACTTGAATGGCAATCCACCGAGTTGTATTTTTGAATAAAACCATCGCATGACCATAAAAGAGATACAGGAAGAGATAATAGACGAGTTTTCCATGTTCGACGACTGGATGCAGCGTTACGAATACATGATAGAACTCGGAAAATCGCTTCCCCTTATAGAGGAACAGTACAAAACCGATGACAACCTGATCAAAGGTTGCCAGAGCAAAGTGTGGGTGCATGCCGAACTCGATGGGGATAAATTGGTTTTCACAGCCGATAGTGATGCCATTATCACCAAAGGAATCATAGCTATTTTGGTTAGGGCATTCAGCAACCAAAAACCACAGGATATTATTGATGCCGATGTGGAGTTTATAGATGAAATAGGCCTCAAGGAACATTTATCGCCTACGCGTGCAAACGGATTGGTAAGTATGATCAAGCAGTTGAAATTATACGCGGTTGCTTATCAAACACAGTTAAAATAATTTGGAATGAGTGAAGAAACTACCATAGATACACAAGAACTGGGAGAAAAGATCGTAAAGGTGCTCAAAACTATTTACGACCCGGAAATCCCTGTGGATATTTACGAGTTGGGTTTAATTTACGACGTGTTCGTTAACGAGGAATACGAAGTAAAGATTTTGATGACCCTTACTTCTCCCAATTGTCCGGTTGCGGAAACGTTGCCCGTGGAAGTAGAGGAAAAGGTAAAGTCCATTGATATGCTAAAGGATGTAGAGGTGGAGATTACCTTTGACCCCCCATGGACCCAAGAGCTGATGAGCGAAGAGGCGAAATTGGAACTCGGACTCTTGTAATAAACCCGAAAAATTTCAAAAAATGACCACAAGACAGATTGATAGGATTATTGAGATGGCTTGGGAGGACAGAACTCCGTTCGAGGCCATTGAATACCAGTTTGGCCTAAAGGAAAATGATGTTAGGGAGGTAATGCGCAGTAACCTCAAACGTTCATCTTTCGAGTTATGGAGAAAACGGGTAAAAGGGAGGAAGACCAAGCACCAAAAAACATCATCGGCCAACAGATTTAGATCGCAGAATCAAAAACTATAGTGAACTCTTGAGGTTTAGTCCGATATCTGATATCTGAAAAGTATGGAAAAAGAAATCGTAAACAGAGTAGCTCAAAGCAAGTTGATCACCTTCAATCTGGAGGATTATTATCCGAATGGGGAGCGTAAGGTCCTGGACATTAAAGATTGGTTGTACGAGGGCTTTATTCTTCGCGAAAAGGAATTCCGTGCCCATGTTGAAGCAAACGATTGGTCGGTATACAAAGATGCTTATGTGGCGCTTCAATGTTCTTCGGATGCCATAGTACCAGGTTGGGCCTTTATGCTGATTGCTTCCAAACTACAGCCCTACGCTAAAAGAGTGGTCCAAGGAAGTTTAGAAAACCTCGAAACCGCGCTCTATCAATCCATTTTGGAGAATTTGGATATTACCCAGTTTACCGATAAACCCGTAATCATAAAAGGGTGTTCCAATAAGCCAGTTCCAGAGAATGCCTATTTGATGGCAGTGGCCAGAATACAGGAGGTCGCTAAGAGTGTGATGTATGGAGAGGCCTGTTCCTCGGTACCTCTTTATAAAAAGAGGAAGTAACAATTATTCAGTCACAAACCGTGACATTTCTTACTTTTACGGTTCTAAACATTAAACTCCATACTATGAAAAAATTGCTTTTAGTTGGCATGGGATTGTTTTTTGCATTTTCTGCCCATGCCCAAACCGAAGAAGAGCTCAAATCTGAAATTGGATCAAAAAAAGATTCGATCAAGGCCATTCAGAAAAGAGTGGACGGTCTACAGGCAAAATTGGATGCCTTGCCAGGCTGGAAAGTAGGTGCTTTCGGAACCATCGGTGGAAGCATATCCCAGTTCAACAATTGGTTCGCACAGGGAATTCCGAACAACTCTTCGGGCAACATTGGGTTTACCGTAAATGCCTTTGCCAACCTAAAAGAAGAAAAATTCTTTTGGAGAAATGCGGCCAACCTCAACTTATCCTGGGTAAAGTTGGATGATAAGGATGATCCCAACGATGACGATAGCTTCCGCCAGGCCACGGATGTGTTCAATATCACTTCTTTGTACGGTAGAAAATTGAGTGAAAAGTTTGCTATTTCCACCTTGGCAGAATACCGAACTACTATTCTGAGCAATTTTAACGACCCGGGATACCTTGACCTTGGTGTAGGTGCTACCTGGACCCCGATAGCGGATTTGGTAGTAGTGATACATCCGCTCAACTACAACTTTGTGTTCAGTAGCGAGGATACCATTTTTGAATCCTCCATGGGTGCCAAGATCGTTGCGGATTATACCAAACAAATAGGTGACATAAGCTTTAAAAGTAACCTATCTTTATTCCAAAGCTATGAAAGTAGCAACTTGAGCAACTGGACATGGACCAATTCTTTTAGCTATACCTTATGGAAAATGATTGGTGTAGGTTTTGATTTTGGGTTGAGAAACAACAAGCAGGAAACTTTGAATTATATTGTAAACAATGCGCCGACCCCCAATCCTGATGCCACTTTTGACAGCATAGATAATGAATTGCAGACCTATTGGACTTTAGGACTAAGCTATAAATTCTAAAAACCGTAGAAACAAGAAACAAAAAAAAGCCCTCGATTCAGAGGGCTTTTTTGTGGGGTGAAAAAATGTTTTCTGTGTTTTTAAGACCATGTCTAAGTAGGTTAAGATCCGTAAGATCTGCGTGTGACACTAAAATGACTTAAAAACAATGTGAAAGTAGCTTTTCAGTGGTCACTCACTAAACTTTTGTTGTGAATTGGCCTAAAAATGTTGTGAACAGTTTTCTATTTTACCATTCATCGAGGAAGTTGACTGCTTAGCTGTAAAAGGTTTAGTACTCGTCCAGGTGCTCTGGGTATAAAAAGTTGTTGTACGGAAAGCGCGTTACATGGATATCACGTACAGCATCATAGACACGCTTTCTGAATTCGTCTATGTTTTCCTTGTTCAGAGCAGAAATGAACAAGGCTTTGTCGCCAAGTTTATTGAAATAGGTTTTTTTCCATTCTTCCAGGGTAAAATGTGCTTTGGTTCGCTCGGTCACTAAATCGTCTTCATCAATAGTTTCGGGAGTGTACCGGTCTATTTTGTTAAAAACCATAATACAGGGCTTGTCAGAACTATCTATTTCATCCAAAATTTGATTTACAGAATCAATGTGCTCCTCAAAATTAGGATGCGAGATATCTACCACATGCAGTAAAAGGTCAGCTTCACGAACCTCGTCCAAAGTACTTTTAAAACTTTCGACCAACTGTGTGGGCAGTTTTCTAATAAAACCTACCGTATCACTCAAAAGAAAAGGAAGATTGCCCAAAACCACTTTACGAACCGTAGTGTCCAAGGTGGCAAAGAGCTTGTTTTCTGCAAAAACATCACTTTTACTGATCACGTTCATTAAGGTGGATTTCCCTACGTTGGTATATCCTACCAATGCAACGCGTACCAAAGAACCCCGGTTACCGCGTTGGGTTTCCATTTGGCGGTCTATTTTGGCAAGTTTCTTTTTGAGCAAGGCTATTCGATCACGAACAATACGTCTATCCGTTTCAATTTCCGTTTCACCGGGACCACGCATACCAATACCCCCTCGCTGTCTTTCCAAGTGGGTCCAAAGACCGGTCAGTCTTGGCAATAAATATTCATATTGTGCAAGTTCGACCTGTGTACGGGCATAACTTGTCTTGGCGCGCTGGGCAAAAATATCCAGAATCAAGCTGGTTCTATCCAGAACCTTACAGCGGAGTAGCTTTTCAATATTGTTTTGCTGTGCCGGGGAGAGTTCATCATCAAAAATAACGGAACCGATATCATTTTCCTTGACATATTTGCGTACTTCTTCCATTTTACCACTCCCAATGTATGTTTTGGGATTGGGTACATCAACACGTTGCACGAATCTTTTCTCGACTTCGCCACCGGCAGTGTAGGTCAAAAATTCAAGCTCATCCAAGTACTCCTTTACCTTATCTTCATTTTGGTGCTGGTTCATTACACCGATGAGTACCGCCTTTTCATATTCTATGGACTTCTTTTCTAGCATCAAATGGGTTTAGGATACAAATTTACGTAATGTTTTGAAGCTGTTTTATGCTTTTCGCCTTTAAGGGCCGATGAACACGGGAAAAGTCTATTAATTGATGGGATTCTTCCCTATCTTGATGCCTTAAACCAAACCAACCAAAAAAATGCTAAGATTTCAATCTCTTACTAACCAAAAAAAATATGTTTTTTCAGAATTTATCCTTGGTTTTGTACTGTTGACACTGATATTTCCAGTGGACCTGCAGGCTCAAAATTCATCCATTCCACACCCTGATGATGTTATTGGATTTGAGGTAGGCTCGGATTTTCATTTGGCCACTTACAAGCAATCCATTGAATACTTTAAAAAACTGGACGCTGCCAGTGACCTGGTAGAAATGCGGGAAACGGGTAAAACTTCAGAAGGTCGTACCTGGTATTATGTTCTGATTTCTTCCAAAGAAAACTTGGGCAAGATCGACCATTACAAGGAAATATCACAAAAATTGGCCCACCCAAAAGGAATGTCCCGTGAAGAAGCCAAAAACTTGGCCGTAGAGGGCAAGGCCATTGTGGACTTAAGTGGGGGATTACATGCTTCAGAAGTCGCAGGGGCACAACATATCATTACATTGGCCCATCAAATTGTAACCGAGGCAGACACCAAAAAATTTAAACCCATTCTGGACAATGTTATTTTGGTGTTATGGCCATCGTTAAACCCAGATGGTCAAGATATTATTGTAAACTGGTATATGTCCAACGTGGGAACACATTATGAAACAGCAAGGACACCATGGCTTTATCAAAAATATGTGGGACATGACAATAATAGGGATGCGTATATGCTCAATATGCTGGAGTCTCGGGTTGTGGGCAGAACATGGAGGGAATGGGAACCGAATGTGATTCATGTCCATCATCAATCCTCACCTTTCCCAACCCGAATTTGGTTGCCTCCCTTTGCTGAGCCCATTGCGCCGCAAACACCACCCATTGTTGCCCGTGAGGTGAACATGATCGGAATGGCCATGGCACAAGAATTGGAAACCGAAGGTTTGCCTGGGGCCGTGCACATGGGTAAGGGTTTTGATGCTTGGTATCCCGGGTACATTGATTATTTGCCCGTGATGCAGAACATTCCATCATTTTGGACCGAAACGGCATTGTACCGATATGCTACCCCTTATTTTTATACCATTCGGGATTTTCCTGAACATAGAAAGGACTTAAGGGTGGAATCTCTTTACAACAGCCCATGGAAAGGTGGTTGGTGGCGATTGAGTGATGCCATGCAGTATATGCAAACCGCTTCGATTGCCGTATTGGACTATTCTGCCAAGTATAAGGAAACCTTGTTGTTCAACAAATATCAGGCTGCGGTAACCACCATTGAAAAATATAAAAATGAAGCTCCTTATGCCTACATCATCCCTCAAAAACAACGAGACCCTGTTCGCCCGGTCGAACTTTTAAAGCGTTTGGCTTTCAATGGAGTAAAAATCTCCCAATTGGACCAACCAATGGAATATTCGGGGGTTACCTATCCCAAAGGTACTTGGGTGATACCCATGGATCAAGAGTTTGCCGAAATGGCGCGTCAGGTATTGGATGTTCAAGTGTATCCTGATTTAAGGGAATCCCCGGATGGGCCCCTGGAACAACCTTATGATGCTGCAGGATGGACCCTTCCTTTTCAGATGGAAGTGGATGTGGTTACGGGAACTATTCCTTTAACGGATGTATTTAGGGAAGCTTTGATACCTGTTGAAGGTAATCCCCTAAATACCACAGATGATGAAGAACAGGACCTGAACAAAACCGATTTTGCCCCAGGAGCAGGTTTTGATACGAATAAAGTGGCAGCAGGTATTAAACCAATGTCCGGAACCCTCCGAGGCAACGGAAGCACATTGTGGCTAGATCCGGCACAGAACAATATTTTTCGGGTTTTAGGAGAGGCCATTAAAAATGGCTACAGCATTGGTTATAACTCGGATACCAAAAAATATGGGGTAAGAGGTGTTTCACGAAGTAAAATAAATCAATGGATCAAGGAGTATGCGATCCACGCCAGCATGGGCTCAGGGTATGGTGATTCCAAAGTGAAATCCAGGATTGGCCTTTACCGTCCATGGACGGCAAGCATGGATATGGGATGGACCCGTTGGTTGCTGGATAATTTTGGTATTCCTTATGCCTCTGTCAGGGACATGGATTTTAAATCCAATAATCTAAAAGATCGTTTTGATGTAATCGTAATGGCCTCCGAATGGCCAGGATCCATTGAAAACGGTTTGGAGCCCGGTTCAGCGCCACCGGAATATGCAGGAGGATTGGGTGAACTCGGTATCCGCAACTTGAATGCTTTTGTGGAACAGGGAGGAACATTGATCACGTTGAACCGAAGCTCGGATTTTGCCATCAACGCGCTGCACCTACCGGTAAAGAATGTGGTGGACAAAGTGGGCAGGGCAAAATTTTTCACCGGAGGTTCCATTGTTCAGGTGGAAACCAACCCAAGCCATCCGGTTATGGCGGGAATGCTCCAGAAATCCAATGTTTTTGTATATAACAGTCCTGTTTTTAGTACTGAAGAAGGATTTGAGGGGGAAGTATTGGCCAAGTACCAGAAAAAAGGTTCTCCTTTAATGTCCGGATTCTTGGTAGGGGAAGAATATATGAACGGAAATGCTGTGGCGTTGGATGTAAATCATGGCAAGGGCCATGTTCTATTGTTTGGATATCAGCCCCAGTGGAGAGGTCAGTCCATGGGAACGTTTAGGACCCTGTTCAATGCCCTTCTGTATGCAAATGATATGCCCAATGTAGATCGCGAGGTTTCCGAGGATTGGCTGTTTATACAAAGTAATCTTGATAAAGATAAATCGAATAACAAAGATGTAGACCCTAATAAGAAATAGTAACATTGCGGAAAAAGGAAAACAGATATACCATAGCATTTTATAATCTAGAAAACTTTTTTGATACCAAGGACGACCCTTATTTGTTGGATGATGATTTTACGCCCAAGGGATTTAAAAAATGGAACAGATCAAAGTTTTGGAAAAAAGCAAAGAAGATTGCTAGGGCAGTTTCAAAAATTGGTTTGAAAGATAGCGGGTATCCACCGGTTTTGGTAGGTATGGCCGAGGTGGAAAACAAAGGAGTGATCGAAACTCTTTTGCAAACCAAAAAACTTCGGAATTTGAATTATGGTGTTATTCATTTTGACTCTCCTGATGAAAGGGGAATCGACACGGCCCTGATCTACGACAAAGGACATTTTTCGGTTTTGGATGCAGAGACTATTCCTTTAATAGTTCAAAATACCGATGGAGAGCGCGACTTAACGCGGGACATTCTGTATGTACACGGTAAGCTGCATAAAGAAGAAATCCATGTTTTTGTAAACCACTGGCCATCCCGAAGGCAAGGAGCCGAAGAGACCAGCTATAAGCGAATTAAAGCGGCGGAAATTATGCTACAAGAGATTGATGAGATCAAAGCTGATCAGCCAAATATCATTATTATGGGTGATTTTAATGATGACCCCAATTCGGAGAGTATACAAACCCTTATGAATACCGGAAAGTTCATTAACCCAATGCAAAAGTTATTGTCTCCCACATCGGGCAGTGCAAATTATAGGGGGGAATGGAGCCTTTTTGATCAAATATTGATTTCCCATAGTTTTTTAAACTATGAAAAGGGAACCCACAGCTTTGTAAAAGCAAAAATATTCTCGCCCCGTTTTTTAAAGCAATGGAAGGGCAGGTATAGAGGCAATCCGTTCAGGACTTTTGCCGGATCAAAATATTTGGGAGGTTATAGCGATCACTTTCCAGTATATATCGTTTTAGATGACAATTAAAATATGTAAGAAAATAGTTACACCACATAAAAGTTAATTTTCACAACATATTGAGGTAAAACACTATGTATTTCGTCGAATAAAGTAGGAATTTTATCGATGATTTCTACATATCCTCTTATATTAGTAGTCCAAATCTTACCTAAACTTAATTATGGACTACAGATTTCCTTTAGGGGCCAAGGGAGTTATCTTCTCCATTTTATTCTTGCTTTTAGGCATTTTCCCTACTCATGCCCAATCCAAGAAAGCCAAAGAAAACATACGTTTTTCCTACGATCAAGGAAAAATATCCACAGTTATTTCCGAAATGGAAATGGAACACCGTTCCAAGCTACGTAAAATAGGCGAGTTGATAAAGTCCAAAGGACTTACGGTATCAGAGAAAAGCAACAACGGTACCCAAATAGCATTAAAAGATATAGGCACCGATGGCACCCCACTTTATTATACCACACTTAACGACCCTGCCTCCCAAACTTCGAGAGCACATACACTTTATGATAAAGGCCTATTGAATTTGGGCTTAACGGGATCCAATATGGAAGTGGGTGTCTGGGATTCGGGGGTGGCACTAGCTTCCCATCAGGAGTTTGACACCCGCGCAAAAAATGCCGATAATGCGGATGAGATTAGCCTACACGCTACTTTGGTTACTGGAAATTTGATTTCGGCCGGGGTAGAGCCCAATGCCAAAGGTGTTGCATACGGCGCTCAGGCGTTGACCCACGATTGGAGCCGCGATAAAATTGAAGTGGCCGAAGCTGCCGCGAATGGAATGCTTTTAAGTAACCATTCCTATGGAATTTTGTCCGATAGGGTTCCGGATTGGTATTTTGGGGCATATATTAAGGTTAGCCAAGATTGGGATAGGATCATGTACAACGCCCCATACTATTTAATGGTAACCGCTGCGGGCAATGCTCAAAAATCCTATGATAACGAAGCTCCTAATTTCGGAAAAACTGCAGACGGTTTCGATTTGTTGCTTGGCTTTACCACAACAAAAAACGGACTGACCATTGCCGGTGCCAATACCGAAATTGATAGTAATGGTGATTTGAAAAAGGCATCCGTTGCCGGTTACAGTAGTTTTGGGCCTGTTGATGATGGCCGCGTAAAGCCCGATTTGGCTGGCGATGGAGGTAACATACTTTCCACAAGCTCCGCTACCAACAGTAGTTATCAGGTCTCCGCTGGAACTTCAATGGCTGCACCGGGCGTAACAGGTACACTTTTATTGTTGCAACAGTATTATGAAGAAATGTTCGGCAACTATATGAAAGCTGCAACATTAAAAGGACTTGCGCTTCATACTGCAGATGATGTTGATGCCAAAGGACCCGATTACAAAATGGGCTGGGGCATTATGAATGCCAAATCTGCAGCAGAGGTGCTTCAGAATAAAGACTATACCACCTTGGTGAACGAAGAAAGCCTATCAAACATCGAAACCTATAGCATCACGGTAAATGCAATTGAAGGTACTCCGTTGGTTGCTTCCATTTCTTGGACCGATCCAGAATCGGAAAATATCAACAGAGGGGAGCTTAACAGTACTACCGCGGCTTTGGTGAACGATTTGGATATTAGGATAACCAAGGATGGGGAAACCTATTTCCCATGGAAGTTAAATCCCGCAAAAGCAAACGATGCCGCTACCAAAGGAGACAACAAAGTAGATCCTTTTGAGCGGGTTGAGGTGGAAAACGCAAGTGGAGCATATACCATCACAATTTCGCATAAGGGTGTATTGAAAAATGAATTCCAAGATTTCTCCTTGATCGTTACAGGTGCACAAATATCCGGCTGCTCCATTGAAACTCCTTCGGATGTATCTTTGGAAAACGCATCGATGGAGGGTACGACCATTTCTTGGAAAGAAGCGGAAGACACCTTGTTCGAAGTACAGTACAAAAGTATTGATTCGGACAACTGGGACAGTGAATTGATTTGGGATAACAGTTTTGAACTTGCTGCCTTGGAAGAGGGCAAAGTATACGAAGCTCGTGTTCGTGCAATTTGTACCGAGAGTGCGGTATCTGAATTCTCCGATACCATCGAATTTGAATTCAATGGGGCCGAAACTGCTTTGATAGAAAATACGACCATGTTTGTTCCACAGGAATTGAACATCTCCGTATATCCCAATCCGACCGTCGACTATTTGAATGTAAATGCGGACCTGTCCAAAGATGCCGAGTTCTCCATCGTAACTACATCGGGGAATATCATCAAAAAGGGCAAGACAGCGGGTTCCATTAATGTATCGTCCCTTTCTTCAGGATTGTATGTATTGGTTGTTCAGGATTACGCGGGCATCAAAAGCACGAAGTTTTATAAAAACTAGTTCCAATAATCGATTGGTAATAGATTCTTCGCTGCGCTCAGAATGACAATTGTCCTGAACCCTTGACCATCGCCTTTTTACGTTTCACCAAAAGAAATCAAACCTTTTTGATTTCATCATCCGATAAAAGTTCCTCATTACGTAGTCGCAAGAATACCTGGGCTGTGGTCACCACATCCAATTCGCAATAGTTGATGATCCGGTCAATATCATTTTCCTTGTAGAATACATCTTTTACCATACTACCATCCATATCTTCCTTGGGAGATGGAATCCCCAGTACATGGGCCAGCAGTTTTAAGGAGGTAAAGTGCTTGTAGTCGCCAAATTTCCAAAGTTCCATGGTGTCCAGATGAGGTACTTCCCATGGTTTTTTCCCGAACAAATCCAGTTTATAGGGTAGGTTGATGCCGTTTATGATCATTCTGCGGGCGATATAAGGGAAATCGAACTCCTTGCCGTTATGGGCACACAAAAGATGTTTTACACTGCTAAAATAGCCTGTGAGCAGCTGTTTGAACTCTTTTAGTATTGTAGTTTCTTCACCATAAAAGGAAGTGGTCCTAAAGGTTCTTAGATCACCTTGCATCTTAAAATAGCCTACGGAAATGCAGACTATTTTGCCAAATTCGGCCCAAATGCCCGCACGTTCATAAAACTCCTCGGGTGTGAATTCATCTTTGCGCTGGTACTGTGTTTTTTGCTCCCATAATTGCTGGGAGGTTTCATCCAAGTCGGCGAAATGTTGTTGTTGGGGTACGGTCTCGATATCCAAAAAGAGGATATGCTCCAGGTTAAGTTTATAAAGCATGGTAGTAAATTAAAAAAGAGTCGTCTGCTTTGCAGGGCTCTCGTGTTCCAATAACCATTTTTTTCTATGCAGTCCACCTGCATATCCTGTGAGGTCTCCGTTGGTTCCGATTACACGATGACAGGGAACCACAATCCAAAGTGGATTTTTGCCATTGGCCGAGGCTACTGCACGAATGGCCTTTACATCACCGAGTTGTTTGGAAAGTTCCAAATAAGAAACGGTTTTTCCAAAAGGTATTTTTAAAAGGGCATCCCAAACTTTCTTTTGAAAATCGGTGCCATTGGGATTCAATTTAAGGTCAAATACCGTTCGGTCTCCATCAAAATATTCCTGAAATTGACGAACAGCATCTTTTAAATCATCAGGAATAATACCGATTGGTTTTTTATTGTTCAGAACCGTAACGGAGCTCAGGCCATTTGCATCACCTTCTAACTTTGCGGTTCCGATAGGTGTTTGTATATAAGCAACTTCCATTACTCTATTTCATCTTCATCTTCAATAATTCCCAATCGCTTTGCTCTAGCGTGCCAGTTCTTTCTGGCCAGCTTTTGAAGGTCTTCCACATTGTCACTTTCGTCCATGATCTCGAAACCGAGCAAGGTTTCTATCACATCTTCCATAGTCACCAATCCGCTTACCGAACCGTACTCGTCCACCACTAAGGAAATATGTTCTCTTTTCTGAACAAACTTTTTGAAAAGCTCGTTAATGGACTTGCTGCGGTTGGTCACCAATAGTTCTCTTCTTATGGTAGACAAGGTTTGGTTGCCTTTTTTATTGATAATTGCTTCCAACAGTTCGTCCTTTAAAAAGAAACCTGTAATGTTGTCCATGCGATCCTTGTACAGTGGTATTCTGGAGAAGCGCAAGGGTCTGTTTTTTTCAAAAAACTCTTTAATGGGCATGTCTTCCGAAGCAATCTTCATTACGGTTCTCGGGGTCATTACATCGCGGGCCAGGATTTCATCAAAATAAAGCAGGTTTTTGATCATCTTAGATTCCGATTCCTTGAATACTCCTTCTTCGTGGGCGATTTCCGTCATGGCACTAAAATCCTCACGACTCAATATGCTCCCATGTTCCCCTTTTGCACCGACCAGCTTGGTAAAAAGTTGCAACAGCCATAAGAGTCCTGTCCATTTTAAAATGAATACCATAATGTTCAGCGCCTTGCTGGTAAAGTTGGCCAACTGCTTCCAAAAAGTAGCCCCAATGGTTTTTGGGATGATCTCCGAGGCCACCAAGATCAATATGGTCATTAACGTGGAAACAATCCCCACCATAAGATCTTCAGTAAAGGTGAAACCAAAAATGGTTCGCTCGGTGCTTCCATACATTTCGGCATAAGCAACTTTTGCCTGTACCCCCACCAAAATGGCACCGACCGTATGCGCGATGGTATTGAGGGTCAGGATAGCGATCAGCGGTTTGTCAACGTCCTTTTTAAGGGTTTCCAATGTGGCTGCGTAATCTTTTCCCTCTTGCTTTTTTACATTGATGAAGGTAGGTGTGATGCTCAATAGCACCGCCTCCAGAATGGAGCACAAAAAGGAGAAAAAGATGGAAATAAGGGCATAAAATATTAGTAGTCCCATAGGATGGCAGAATCTTTAGTACCAAGATAGGGAATAGGAATTAATTTTGAATGTTTAATCCTTCTGCTTTATAAAAAACATCCTGTAAGGCCGTTCGGATGTTCAAATCATACAGTTGACGATGCTCTCTGGACGGATATACCCTGTTGGATAGGAAAATAAAAGTGAGCTTGTTTTCAGGGTCGGCCCAAACAAAGGTTCCCGTGAAACCGGAATGCCCAAAACTTTTTGGCGATGCCAGAGGGGAAGGGTAGGCTTCTTCCAATGGAAGTTCTGCATTATCCAATATGGGTTTGTCAAAGCCCAATCCTCGGCGGTTTTCGTTTTCGGGATATTGTACTTCGGTAAATTCTTTTACAGTCTTTATTGAAATGAGCTGTTTCCCATCTACGTCGCCATAATTTTGATAAAAGAGCATCAATTTGGCCAAATCATCTGCAGTGCCGAACAAACCTGCATTGCCCGAAACACCTCCCTTAAGTGATGCATTTTCGTCGTGTACCCAACCTTTTACCAGTGTTTTTCTAAAAAGTGTATCCACTTCGGTGGGAACAATGGCATTTACATAATTGTTTTCTTCAGGCAGATATCCCAACGTATGACAGCCAAGGGGTCGATAGAAATTGTCATCCAAATAGGTCTGATAGTTGGTTCCGGTCAGTTGTTCGATCAAACTTGGAAAAATTAAAAAAGTGAGTCCCGAATACACATATTTTTTTTCATCCGAAACTTTGGACCGGTTGATGATTCGGTTCATTTTTCGTTCAAATCGATTGTTGATGTAAAGCCCATCATATATCTGCCCTTGGTATCTTTTGTCGGATGAACGATGTACAAACCTCTTTTTGATTTTCCCATTTTTCCGGAGCACTTTCTGCAGAAACACAATGTAGGGTACCAATCCCGCCTGATGTGCCAAAATTTCCCGAAGCGTCAGGTCTTTTTTGTCCTTTCGGTGTCTCCAAGGTTCCCAATAGGTACTAAAAGGTTTATCCAGATCGAGCTTTCCCTCGTCCACTAACTTCATCAGGGCGGGCAGCGGCCCGGAAATTTTGGTGACCGAGGCCAGGTCGTACAAATCGTTCAATGCGACGGGTTGGATGCTATCGTAAGTGTGAAAGCCATATGCTTTGTGGAAAATAACGGTATCGTTCTTGGCGACCAAGAGCTGTGCTCCTGGGAACGCCAGACTATCAATGCCCATCTCCATGATAGAATCCACTTTCTGGTTGATGTAAGTTCCATCAAAACCTAATTTGGAAGGATAGGCGTGGATAAGTTCCCGTTGGGAAAATCCAAAGGAAATCACCAAAGTGATAAAGAGCAATGAAACCGCTGGTTTTTTCATTTTTGGTTGAGGGTTTATCCCAAAGTACGGATAAAATCCTTCGCAAAATAACTGGCAATAATGTTGGCCCCTGCTCTTTTAATGGCAGTCAATTGTTCGAGCATCACTGCATCGTGGTCCAACCAACCTTTTTCGGCAGCTGCTTTTACCATGGCATACTCTCCAGAAACTTGATATACGGCAACAGGCACTTCGACCTCATTTTTTATTTCCCGAACAATGTCTAAATAGCACAATCCAGGTTTTACCATCACGATATCTGCCCCTTCGTCAATGTCCATTTGAGTTTCTTTAATGGCTTCATACCGATTGGCATAATCCATTTGATAGGTTTTTTTATCCTTGGGCACATCAGCAATATCAACAGGAGCGGAATCCAACGCATCTCGGAAGGGTCCGTAAAAGGCACTGGCATATTTGGCAGAATAGGCCATAATTCCCGTGTTGATGAAACCTTCTTCTTCCAATGCCTCTCGAATGATCAGGATCCTACCGTCCATCATATCACTGGGCGCCACAAAATCTGCCCCGGCCTTGGCATGGGATATGCTCATTTCGGCAAGGACTTCAGCAGTCTCATCATTTAGTATTTCCCCTTCAGCCACAATACCGTCGTGTCCATAAGCGGAAAACGGATCAAGGGCTACGTCCGTCATCACCAGCATTTGCGGACAGGCGTTTTTTACTGTTTTTATGGCACGTTGCATCAATCCGTTGGGATTTAGCGCTTCGGTTCCCTTGTTGTCCTTCAGTTTGTCATCGACCTTTACAAAAAGGAGAACGGAGCACAATCCCATTTTCCATAGTTCCTTCACTTCTTTTTCAAGATTGTCCAAACTCAACCTAAAATAGTTGGGCATGGATGGTATTTCTTCTTTGATTCCCTTTCCTTCGGTCACGAACAAGGGCACCAAAAAGTCATCTGGGGTCAACGTGGTTTCACGAACCAACCTTCTGATGGATTCGGATGCGCGAAGCCTTCTGTTTCTAATGAGTGGGTACATATTTTAAGTTTTAAGCTGTAAGTCTTAAGCTTCAAGCTATTGGGTTTAATGTTGTTCTCAAATATCAATTTCTCCTGTTAGGTAAGGTACGGCCTTGCCAGAAATTTTAACACGTTCGCCCAAATATTCGCAGACCAAATCGCCTTCTCGTTTGGAGAGCTGTTTGGCTGTCATTTTGGCTTTATCCAACACCTCTGACCAATAGGGGGTCAAGGAAGTGTGGGCCGAACCTGTTACTGGGTCTTCTGGAACACCACAGGCCGGAGCAAAAAAACGTGAAACAAAATCCACATCGTCTCCTGGTGCTGTAACAATAACCCCCCGAACATCCAATTGCGCCAACAGATGATGGTTGGGTTCAATGTTTTCAATCTCTTTCTGGGATCCATATACCATCATGTAGTCGGTTTTGCCTTTCAGGGTTTTTATCGGGGATTGCCCCACGGCCGTATCCAATGCATCAATATTTTGGATGGCGACTAAGTTATCCGCTGGAAAATCCAACGTTAACCAGCCATTGTCAGCCTTGTTTACCGTTAAATCACCACTTCTGTTTGAATAAAACTGAATGGTATCTTTTTCGAGCTCATAAAAATGAAATAGTACAAAGGCTGTTGCCAAGGTGGCGTGTCCACAAAGGTCGACTTCCACTTCGGGGGTAAACCATCGTATTTCATAAAGGCCATCTTTATTAACGGCAAAAGCGGTTTCCGCCAAGTTGTTCTCTTGTGCAATTTTTTGCATCAATTCTGGACTTAACCATGAATCCAAAATACATACCGCTGCAGGATTTCCGCCAAAAGGCTGGCTAGTAAATGCATCTATTTGATAAATTTTCTGTCTCATAGGCATGGTTTAAGATCAAAACTACGGATTAAACCCAATTTTTTGGGCTTTGCAATACTTGTATCAATTTATCTTCTTCGCTTCCTTTTTCCGGATGATGGTCATAGCGCCATTGGACATGAGGGGGAAGACTCATCAAAATACTTTCGATACGGCCATTGGTTTTCAAGCCAAAAAGGGTACCCTTATCGTGAACCAAATTGAATTCCACGTAGCGGCCTCGTCGAATTTCTTGCCAATCCCGTTGTTCTTGGGAATAGAGTAGGTCTTTTCTTTTTTCAACAATTGGGGCATAGGCATCCAAGAAACTATTCCCCACCTCGGTCACAAAATTGTACCAATCCTCCATACTGGTTTCTTCTGTTGCCTTGCAATAATCGAAGAACAGTCCACCTACGCCACGAGCTTCATTTCGGTGTGCATTCCAAAAATATTCGTCACATTTCTTTTTATAAGCAGTATAAAATGCCGGGTTGTGAGCATCACAGGCTTTTTTGCAAACAGCGTGAAAATGGATGGCATCTTCCTCGAATAAATAATAGGGGGTAAGGTCTTGTCCGCCACCAAACCATTGATCTACAATATTGCCATCCTTGTCGTACATTTCAAAATAGCGCCAATTGGCATGAACGGTTGGAACCATTGGACTTTTTGGATGAATGACCAAGCTTAGGCCACAGGCAAAGAAGTCGACATCTTCCACACCAAAATAGTTCTGCATACTTTTCGGCAATGGCCCATGCACTTTGGAAATGTTGACTCCACCTTTTTCAAACACGGAACCATTTTCAATGACCCTGGTCCTGCCTCCCCCGCCTTCTTCGCGTTCCCAAAAATCTTGTTGGAACTTGGCAGTCCCATCCAATTCTTCCAATTTGGAGGTAATGGTGTCCTGTAGTTGTTGAATGTATTGGTAGAATTTATCTTTCATAATCTAATTCATAAATTTCCATGTCCAGAGAATCTTCATTTGGAGGTTGATATGCTTTCGATACTGTTTGTGCCCAATGAAAACCGGTTTTTTCGGCAACTTTGATACTGGCTATATTACTTTTATGGGCAAAAATTTTTAACTTTTTAAGCTTTAGTTTTTCAAAGGCCAGTTCGGAAATATTTTTCACACTTTGAGAAACAATTCCCTTTCCTTGATGATGTTTGTCCAAACAATAGGCCAACTCTCCTGCTCCAGTGTCCCAGTGAATATCTTTGAGAATAACAAGCCCAATAACTCTATTGTCTTTATGCCTTATGGCATAGGTAAACTCTAACCTTCGTTCTATTTCCTTAGCTTTTTTGGCAATATATAAGCGAGAGCTTTCAACTGATTTATTCTGAGATAGGGTTTTCGTAAAAAAACGATTAAAAATGTCAGCGTTGGAAGTCATCATGCAGCAGAGATCTTCTGCGTCGGTTTCTTTAAGATAATTTATTTTGACTAATTCTGACATTTTCCGTTTAATTCAGAGAATATGTATCATTCGGTTTTTATATTCAGAAAGTCTTGTATTCTCATCAATTTTGATGGACTCCGAGGCCATTTCCTTTAATAAGACTATAATTTCTTGTTCTGATTTATCAGGATGCTTTTCAAAAATAAAACGACCAACCTCATTGTTGTGCAAATCCATGGCCTTTGGTAATTGTTTGTTTGGAAAAGAATCCTCGTGCCAATCGGTCACTTTTTTTGCCCAGACCAAAACAGCTTGCTCATTTCTCTGCCAATTAAAACATCGTTTTGCAATCAAATAATTCCAAAAAGCATGTCTAAAAGCATTTGCCGGACCATTTTTATGATGCAACCTGCCATAGTTTTTGGTCGAAACGGCTATGCAATCCTTGGTTGCCTTTATGGTGGGCAGTATAAAGTGTGGACAGCTCAAGCCAATAAATACACCTTTCAGTATATTTTTAAAATCGACCCGCTTTACTACCGCAAAAACGTTCACTCCTTGTATTCTTTTACCGCATCTATAAATGCTTTGGCATTTTCCACAGGAATATTGGGCAAAATTCCATGGCCCAGGTTCACGATATATTTGTCCTTGCCAAAATCACGAATCATTTGTGTGACCATTTCCTTGATTTTCTCTGGAGGAGAAAGCAAGCGAGCTGGATCAAAATTACCTTGAAGGGTAATATTGCCTCCCGTTAAATATCGTGCATTTTGAGCAGAACAGGTCCAATCCACACCTACGGCGGAAGCACCTGAATTGGCCATCTCTTTTAACGCGAACCAACACCCCTTTCCAAATACGATAACAGGTGCTTCGTCCTTTAAGGCATCCACGATCTGTTGTATGTATTTCCATGAAAACTCTTGGTAATCTTGTGGGGACAACATGCCTCCCCAAGAATCAAATACTTGGACGGCATTTACACCTGCCTTTACCTTAGCTTTAAGATACGCAATAGTGGTATCCGTTATCTTTTGAAGCAGTTCATGTGCCGCTTTGGGTTGGGTAAAACAGAAACCACGCGCTTTGTCGAAACTTTTACTTCCCTGCCCTTCCACACAATAACAAAGAAGTGTCCAAGGAGAGCCTGCAAACCCGATCAAGGGAACTTCGTCGTTCAATTTTTCCTTGGTCATGGTAATGGCATCCATCACATAACCCAAAGTTTCCTGAATATCCGGTACAATTACCTTGTCCAAATCGGCTTGTGACCGGATAGGGTTCGGCAAATAAGGCCCAAAATTGGGTTTCATTTGCACCTCAATATCCATGGCCTGTGGAATCACCAAAATATCGCTGAACAAAATAGCGGCATCCATTCCATAACGGCGGATGGGCTGAACGGTAATTTCCGATGCCAGTTCGGGTGTTTGGCAACGGGTGAAGAAATCGTATTTTTTACGGAGTTCCATAAACTCGGGCAAATAGCGCCCAGCCTGTCGCATCATCCATACAGGTGGACGTTCGACGGTTTCACCTTTTAATGCTTTTAGGAACAAGTCGTTTTTTATCATAAGTGTTTAAAATGATTTATTGCCTGAACCAACACATTTTCTACGGTTGGTTTGTTGGCTCGAATAATGTTTTTTGAATGTTTTTGAGCTTCGGATGCTGTTGTGTCCCCAATACAAAACAACGTGCTGTTCCCTAGGGTGTTTTTCAAAAGATAGCTTCGAATGCCACTAGGGCTAAAGAACATAATACCGTCAAAATCCTTTTGAAAAGCCTTTGCGCTTAAATGGGTTCGATAGACCTCCAATTCGTTATACCGAACGTTATATTTTTTCAAAGATGCTGGGAGTTCATCCCTTCTTTTGTTACCGCAAAGGAATAAAAAAGACTCTTTTCGATGCTTTTTTATCAGAATTTCTGCCAATTCTGATGCATTTTCGGCCATTTCAATAACTTTTACACCCTTTTCTTCCAAAAGGGATTTTGTCTTTTCTCCAACACAAAAAGCATTGTATTTGGACAAATCCAAAGCTTTTGCCTGATTTAAAAATGCTTTTACGGCATTTTTGCTGGTGAAAATATAGTTGTTGTAATCCAATGGGATTTCCACGTCCGAGAAATCAATTTTCAGGGCATCGTACTCCACCAATCCCAATCCAGAATTTAGAAAAAGCTCCTTTTGCGATAAACTCAACATTTTAGTGGACAGTACTGTTTTCATTTCTGATTTCTTGCATCAATTTGTCACCGCCTTTTTGCAACACTTCTTCCGCGCTGATTTTGCCAAGCCTTTGCACATTTGAGAGCTTTACTTCTTTCTTAATGCCGATTTTCTGCTTTCCATCCAGGGAGAAAACAACTCCTTCAAAATAAACGGTTTCATCTTTTATCTGAGCCAATGCCCCTATCGGCGCAGTACAACCACCCTCTAAGGTGCGTAAAAATTCACGTTCAATGGTTGTGGACATTTCGGTTTCGGGATGGTTCAGTTTGCCCAAAGCTTCTTTGGTAAAATCGTCCTCTTCTTTGGCAACAACCAACATAGCACCTTGAGCTGGAGCTGGTACCATCCAGTCCAATTGAATGGCATCCTTGGGCAACAGCTTGATGCGTTCCAATCCTGCTTGTGCGAAAATGGCACCTTGCCAATCATTTTCAATGAGTTTAAGGAGTCTGGTATTTACATTACCCCGAAGGTCGACCACTTTGTGATCGGGGTATTTGTTCAACCATTGGGCCTTTCGTCGCAGACTTCCTGTGGCAATAGTGGCAGGTCCGTCGTTTTCCAAAAACCCGGAACCTTTGTGCACTAAAATATCGTTGGTTATGGCTCGTTCCAAAACGGCTACTTGTACAATGCCCTTGGGGAGCTGCGTGGGCACATCTTTCATGGAATGTACTGCAATATCAATATCTCCTTTGAGCAGCGCAATGTCCAAGGTCTTGGTAAATATTCCTGTTACACCGAGTTCATAAAGTGGCTTGTCCAGCACTTGGTCCCCCATGGATTTTGTAGGCACTAAAATGGTGTCGTAACCGAGTGCTTCCAACTTTTGTTGCACGGTAGTTGCTTGCCACAGCGCCAATTCGCTGTCGCGGGTTCCAATGCGGATTATTTTGCTCATTTGGAGTGTAGTTCTAGCTGAAATACTTTCTGGATCAGTTCCAGACTATCATCGGTGTCGACCTCGTTGCTCTTAAGGTGATTGGCAAACTGTTTGGTGATTTTTTGAATGATCCTGTCGGAAATGATTTCGGCCTGGATTTGGTCGAAACCTTCGATTTTTTTGGTCTGAAAATCGATTTCCTCGGCCTTCATCGTGTTTAATTTGTCCTTAAGTGCATTGATTACTGGGGCAAATTTTCGGGTTTCCAACCATTTTAGGAAATCCTTTTTCACCTTTTCTATGATAACTTCCGCTTTGGGAACGTATTCTTTTCGTTTGGCCAAGGTTTCATCTGTAATTTGGGAAAGTTCATCCAAATGCACCAAGGTTACGTTGTCAAGCTCCTTTACATCGTCAGATACGTTTTTGGGAACGGACAAATCCAACACCAACAATGGTTTTTTGGGATATATCAATGCTTTGGAAACGGTTGGCAACTGTGCTCCGGTAGCTACTACAAGTATGTCGGTCTTTCGGATTTCTGTTTGTAGATCGCCATAGTCCTTTACGGTCAACTGAAACTTGCCAGCAATGTCCTCTGCCTTTTCCCGGGTTCTATTGATCAACGTAATGTGGGAGTTGTTTGAGTGCTTTACCAAGTTTTCACAGGTATTTCTTCCAATTTTACCCGTTCCGAACAATAAAATATTCTTGTTGGAAATATCGTCAACATTGTCCAGAATATATTTTACCGAAGCAAATGCTACCGATGTCGCACCCGATGACAGTTCCGTTTCGTTTTTGATGCGCTTGCTGGCCTGAATCACGGAATTGCACAAACGCTCCAAGAACGGATTGGCCATTTCTTGTTTTTTAGATCGGTAAAATCCTTGCTTTATTTGACTTATGATTTCAAAATCACCTAAAATCTGACTGTCAAGCCCTGTTCCTACTTTGAACATATGCGAAATGGCATCATGGTTTTTGTAAACGTAGGCCACCTCCTGGAACTCCTCAACGGTTCCATTGGTCTCGTCGCAAAGCAGTTTGATAAGCTGGTAGGGGTGTTGTGCAAAACCATAAAGCTCGGTCCTGTTACAAGTGGAAATGGCCAATAGACCATCAATTCCGATTTCCTTGGCCTTGCCCAAAATATGGTCAATGGCAGGAACATCCAAACTGAACTTTCCTCTAACCTCAGCATCCGCCTTCTTGTAACTCAACCCAACGGCATAGAAGGAATTATGTTTTGAAATATGGTAGTCCCTCATAAAGGATATTAATCGCAGCACAAAAATAACAGGGTTATAGGTCAAAAAATAACGCTAGCGGTACTATAAATGACCACGGATGTTATTTTATGGTTTATTTTTGATAAAAATGACCTAAGGCATTGTTATTATTGATAAATTTAGTGTTACAAAACTTAATTTAGAGCGATTCTAAATTAACCAAAAAGCAAATTTAGATTGAAAACCAACATGAAAAATATCGCTAGAGGTTCTTATGACGAAATTTTGGTGGAGGACGGGATTTACATCTTAAAAATTCAAAATGACACCCAAGAACCTAAACTCATAGAGCGGGATATTGACAGTTCCTACATTCAATTTCACTTTTGTTTGAAGGGCAAGTCAAAGTTCAATTTTAATGAGGGGAACTACTATTTGGAGGTAAACGAAGAGAACTCCCTGTTACTTTACAATACCCAGAAGGATTTACCGCTCGATCTAGTGGTTTCACCGGGGTCTTGGTTGCTTTCGGTGGTAATGACCATCAGAAAATTCCACTCTTTGTTTTCCGACGAAGCGGATTACATTCCGTTCTTGAGTGAAGGAAATAAGGAGAAGAAATACTACTCTCAAGAAATGGTATCGCCTGCCACGGCCGTTGTGCTGAGCCAGTTGATGAACTACAACTTGCATCCGTCCATCAAAAAACTGTATTTAAAAGGAAAGGTCTACGAACTGATTTCCCTCTATTTCAATAAAACCGAAGATGCCGATTTGGAGCAGTGCCCCTATTTAGCGGATGAGGATAATGTACGTCGAATCCGAATGGCAAAAGAGATCATGATTTCCCGCATGGCAGAGCCACCAACATTAGCGGAGTTATCCCAAGAAGTTGGGCTGAGCCTTAAAAAATTGAAGGAGGGCTTTAAACAAATCTACGGGGACTCCGTGTTCGGGTTCTTGTTCGATTATAAAATGGAATACGCCCGAAAAATGCTGGAAACGGGCAAGCACAATGTCAATGAAGTTGGGTTGAAAGTAGGCTACAGTACCGCGAGTCATTTTATAGCCTCATTTAAAAAGAAATTCGGCACCACACCTAAAAAATATTTAACTTCAAATGTCTAAACAAACATCTATGAAATCCTTAACACTTTCGTTGCTTGCTTTTTGTTTTATGTTTCAAATAGCGGCACAAGATGAACCTACAACAGAGGCCGAATCAAAAAAAATGCCCGAATTGGTAATGGTATTTACCAAAACAGAGGGTTGGAGGCACAAATCCATTGAAAAGGGAGTTCAGACCTTAAGGGAACTTGGAAGAAAAAATGGATTTATCCCACTACAAACAGAATCCGGAGAAGATTTTACCCCACAAAATTTAAATAATTACAAACTCGTTGTTTTTTTGAATACAACCTTGGATGTGCTGAACAATGCCCAGCAGAAAGCCTTTGAAGGCTATATACAGGGTGGCGGTAGCTTTCTTGGGATCCATTCTGCATGCGACACAGAATATGATTGGCCTTGGTACGGAAAATTGGTAGGCGGTTATTTTGATTCCCACCCCAGCGACCCTAACGTCCGAAAGGCCACAATCGATGTGGTAAGCAAAGCGCACCCGGCTACCGAACATCTGCAGGATTCGTGGATAAGAACCGATGAGTGGTACAACTATAAAAGCCTAAGTTCCGATACCACGGTTTTGCTCAAATTGGATGAAAACAGCTATGAAGGCGGTACAAACGGCTCCAACCACCCGATAGCTTGGTATCACGAATTTGATGGGGGAAGGGCCTTTTATACCGGGGGAGGCCATACAGAGGATTCCTATGATGAACCCATGTTTCGCCAACACCTTTTAGGTGCCATTGAATGGTGTTTAAAGCGAAAGTAAGGTCGGTCTAGCTACAATAATTCCAATATTGCTTTTGATGTTTTTGAGGTAATCTGCCAAAGGCAATTCAGAAATTTCCACTTCACCGTTTTTACTGGAAGCATGTAATAAATGCAATCTTCCATCCGGTTGGTGGATGGCAATTCCTGTATGTGTAACGTCCAATCCCTTTATAGAGGTGGCCAGGGCGATGATATCCCCTGACTTGATGAGCTGTTCTTTGCTTTCGATTTGTTCCTGTGGTAAATAGTGTAGCTTTTCCTTGGCAAGTTCTTTTTCCACGGCCAACATCGCTTCAAAGTTTTCATCGCTGGCCAAAAAAGGATATAGGTTACGGTGCGTGCCCATAAAATCAATGGATTTTTCTAGCTCCACTCCCCCCAGTTCGGCAGTAATGTCCTTTAACAATCCTTTTTTCTCGTTGTTGCGTATCCATTCGGTAAAGTAGTGCAAGCGGGAGGGATACCCGTTTAAATTGCCATTTCTATATCTAACGGTCTTCAGGTTGTTCGTAAAATTTTCAAAATCTTTTTGTTGTTTTTCCAGCATCAGGCTGAAAGCCATCACATTTTCAACAAAGGTGGTACAATCCAACCCGCTAAAGTTCACTACCAAGGTTTCTTTGTCCCCGACCTCGAGCGTTTTTTCCACGTATGGTGTTCCCAAAAAGGATTGACCTACCAAGGCTATGGTGTCGCCCAGACTAGGGGCTTTTATTTTCTCCAGACCCGAGATCTTAACCTCAAAAAGTGATTTGTCTTCGGGAGAACATGTAATCTGTTGGGCATTGGCATAAATGGCCAAAATCAAAAAAAGCACAAAAAATCTATTTCTCATCATGATTGTCTTTACGTTCAACCGTCAATCTCGTGGTTCTTGCAATACTTTCAGGATAGTTTTCCTGAAGATATACAATCAGTTTTTCGCGGACGTGTACCCTTAAATCCCAAGCAGTGGGGGAATCCTTTGCACTCACAAGCGTTCTTATCTCTACATAATTGGGCTTGGTATCCGTAACCTGTACCACATTTACCTTACCATCCCAGAGATCGGTATTTTTTAATATTCGTGTTTGTTCTTCCCGTATTTTATCAAAAGGAACATTATAATCCACGTATAAAAATACGGTTCCCATAAGTTCCGAGGAGGTTTTGGTCCAGTTTTGGAAAGGTTGGTTAATAAAATAGGGGGTCGGGACGATCAAGCGTCTTTTATCCCAAATGCTCACCACCACATAGGTTAGTGTAATTTCCTCAATTCGGCCCCATTCACCTTCAACGATCACCACATCATCCAGTTTTATGGGCTGAGCGATCGCTATTTGGATTCCCGCTAAAATGGTGCCGATAAATTGCTGGGCAGAAAACCCAATGATTATTCCCGCCACACCTGCAGAGGCAAAAATACTGATGCCCACTTCGCGGATTTCCTCAAAACTCATCAATGTAAACGCTATACCAAGTAGCACGATTATGAAAATAAAAATACGTTCCAGAATGGTAAACTGAGTATATACTTTTCGTGCCTTTAAATTGTCGATTTCTCCAATATCGTAATTGCTGACCACAACTTTTTTAATGATTTTGATCAAAGCGATCATTACCCAGGCCATGGCAAAAATAAAAAGGATCGTACTCGCTTTTCTGAACCAGAAACCTGCATCCTCAAGACTCAAAATTTCCCTTAGGGCCTTTAATCGGAGCAATACGGAGACAAAAATCAAAATCAAGGGAAATGCCAAGCGTTTAAAAGCACTTTTGGGCAAGAGGTATTTTGGATTTTTGCCCAAACGCTTTAATACTACCGAGGTACTCCAATAGAGAATAATGAGCACTAGCAGAGAAACACCCAAGTAGATGAGAGATTCTTTGGAAACAATGTTATAGAAGGACTCCATATTCCAAAAATAAGACAGAAATACCCAAGGAAGGAATATTGGTTAAACAAAATCGAGAAACATTATTTCATCATAAGAAAGTATTTTGATGAGGAAAAGGTGAAGTCCCCTTCGTGTTGTATTTTAGCGGCCTAAACTAAAAGCCGTGAAAAAAGGAGTTTTATTGGTCAATTTGGGTTCACCGGATAGCCCTACCGCAAAAGACGTAAAACCATATTTGGATGAATTTTTGATGGACGAACGCGTTATTGATGTGAATCCCATTTTGAGGAACATTATCGTTCGCGGAATCATTTTGAACACCCGTCCAAAAAAATCGGCCGAGGCCTATTCCAAAATTTGGTGGGAGGAAGGCTCGCCGTTGATTATCCTTTCCGAAAGATTTACGGAAAAAGTGCAAAAGCAAACGGACCTTCCCGTGGCTCTTGGGATGCGTTACGGTTCCATGTCCATTAAAGAAGGATTGCAAGAGTTAAAGGATAAAGGTGTTGATGAGGTCTTCTTGGTGCCCTTGTATCCACATTATGCCATGTCTTCTTATGAAACCGTTGTTGTGAAAGCATTGGAGGTACAACAACAGGATTTTCCGGAAATGCAGGTGACCACATTGCCCGCCTTTTACAGTAACCCGGATTACATCAAAGTGTTATCAAAAAGTATTTCCGAAGGGCTTAAGGGTTTTGATTACGACCATATCCTTTTCTCTTATCACGGCATTCCCGAAAGGCATATCAGAAAATCGGACCCGACCAAGTTCCATTGCCAGTTGAACGGGCAGTGCTGCAAGACCAATTCCGTGGCGCACCATACTTGTTACAGGCACCAATGCTACGATACCACCGAATTGGTAAAAAAAGAACTTGGATTGCCCGAGGATAAAGTGAGCACCTCTTTCCAATCCAGATTGGGTAGTGATCCATGGTTGCAACCTTTTACGGATAAAGAATTTGAACGATTGGGAAAAGAAGGTGTCAAAAAGTTGGCCGTGATCACCCCGGCATTTGTTAGCGATTGTTTGGAGACCTTGGAGGAAATTGCCATGGAAGGCAAGGAACAGTTTGAAGAAGCAGGAGGCGGCGATTACATCCACATTCCATGTTTGAACGATCGTGACGACTGGGCGGAACTTATGGCCAAATGGATCAAGGAATGGGAAGAAAAAGACACTTTGCCCGAAACCAACATCAGATAGATTGCAAAAAAAAAGAGAACAAAAATTTCCTATGAAAACTGAAAACTTGCAGCAGGAACTTGGATCCTTGCGTGAACAACTCAAGAACCATCCACTATATGCCCAATTGGAGTCGGTTAGTGATATTAAAACCTTTATGGAGAGCCATGTCTATGCCGTTTGGGATTTCATGTCGCTTCTAAAAGCCTTGCAGCAGCATCTTACATGCGTGGGCTTGCCATGGCATCCGGAAAAGGACACCTCGGTGGCACGTTTCATCAATGAGATCGTGTTGGAAGAAGAGAGCGATTTCAACGAGAAAGGAGAAGCAAAAAGCCATTTCGAAATGTACTTGGACGCGATGCAAGAGGTACATGCCGATACGGAAAAGGTTCGAGCGATCATTTCTTCTTTTACTGATTTGGAAACTGTTTCAACAAAAATTGAAGCGGCCGAACTCAATCAGGCCGAAAAGAATTTTCTGCAGTTCACCTTCGAGGTCATAAACAGTCAACAACCACACCTTATTGCAGCTGCTTTCACCTTTGGTCGCGAAGACTTGATCCCTGATATGTTCTTGGGCATTATCGAACAATCCGGGGAACATGGTGCTGGCAAATACAAAAAATTGGAATACTACCTCAAAAGACATATCGAATTGGATGGTGATGAACATGGGCCTTTGGCCTTGCGTATGATCAAGGCACTCTGTGGTTCCGATGACCAAAAATGGAACGATGTACTGGAATACAGCAAGCAGGCGCTGCACTATCGAATTGAACTTTGGGACAGTATCGCCGAAAAACTAAAAGAGAACAAGGGTAATTTGGTGAATGCGTTGTAGCTTTGGGTCAGATTTGCCGTTCACTCTAATATAAAACACAACGAATACCCGCTGGCATGGCCAAAATCACCTCTGATGAACTTGGGCAAGAACCCATTGGAAAAATACTGATCAAACAGGCCGTACCCGCTTCTATCGGTATTTTGGTAATGTCTCTGAACGTTCTGGTGGACTCAATTTTTGTGGGAAACTGGATAGGTTCCATTGCTATTGCCGCTATTAACGTGGTATTGCCCGTATCCTTTTTTATTGCAGCCTTGGGAATGGCCATTGGTATTGGTGGGTCCAGCATTATTTCACGTGCACTGGGTGCCAATAATCGGGAAAAGGCCCTCAAAACCTTTGGGAACCAGATTACATTGACCTTGTTGGTTACCGTTACCATGGTGGCCCTTGGGCTTTACTACGTGGATAACCTCATTCCGGCCTTTGGAGGCAAAGGTTCCATTTTTGAACCTGCAAAGATTTATTATACCATCATTTTGTACGGGGTTCCTTTCTTGGCACTTTGTATGATGGGCAATTCCGTGATACGTGCCGAAGGCAAACCACGATTTGCCATGATCGCGATGATCATTCCGTCCGTAGGTAACCTGCTTATGGACTATATTTTCATTTATGTGTTCGATTGGGGCATGCACGGAGCAGCATGGGCAACGACTGTTGGCTATTTGCTTTGCTTCTTTTATGTCTTTTATTTTTTCTTATCGGACAACTCCGAATTAAAGATCGATGTTTCCCACTTTGGATTGGATCGCCCCATTCTTCGAGAAATCGGTTCGTTGGGATTTGTGACCTTGGCCCGCCAAGCGGTGACCAGCATCACGTATTTATTGATGAACAATATATTGTTCAATTTGGGCGGAGAGGCCATGGTAGCAGTGTATGCCATTATCGGCAGAATGTTGATGTTCGCCCTGTTTCCGGTTTTTGGGGTCACACAAGGGTTTTTGCCCATTGCTGGGTACAATTATGGAGCGGTAAAGTACGATCGCGTAAAGGAATCCATTTATACGGCAATTAAATATGCGGCATTGGTCGCCACGGCGGTTTTTGTTTTGCTCATGGTATTTCCTGGGGAAATAGCCTCCTTGTTTTTGAGTGACCGACCTGGATTATCGCCTGAAGAAATGGAAGCAAATGCCTTTGTTCTGGAGCATATACCTTTAGCCATGCGCTTGGTGTTTGCCGCTACCCCAATCATTGCCATACAGTTGATAGGAGCAGCTTATTTCCAGGCCATTGGCAAAGCCATTCCTGCCTTATTGTTGACCTTAACACGTCAAGGTTTCTTTTTTATCCCGTTAATATTATTGCTTCCCAATTTTATGGGTGAAATTGGGGTATGGGTTTCATTTTGCATAGCCGATGTGCTTTCGACCATTGTAACGGGAATTTTTCTTCAAAAAGAAATCAAGACCGAACTATCCTAAATGCTTCCATTTTGATTTAGAATGTTTAATTTGGATGACCTAACTAAACAGCCATGAAAAAAATTGTCCTTGTGGGCTTAATTGCAGTTTTAGCATTGGCCTGCACCGAAAAACCTGAAGAAAAACCCATGTACACCCTGTTTGTTGGAACGTATACCGATGGCGATAGCGAGGGTATCTACACCTATACTTTCGATGCGAATACAGGTGAGCTTTCCAACCAAAAGCTGGCAGCAAAGCTGACCAACCCATCCTATTTGGCCATTTCGAAGGATAAAAGGAATTTATATGCCGTTCAGGAAACAGCTGATTTTGATAGTTTGGGTGGAGGAATTACTGCCTTTAGTTTGAACAAGGGGATTTTGGGGCTACAAAACAGTATGGGAACGCAAGGGGCCCATCCATGCCATGTTTCACTTTCTGGGGATGGTCAATTGGCCGTTGCCAACTATACAGGGGGGAATGTTTCCATATTTTCTTTAAATGATGACGGTTCACTTGCCGAAAACCCACAAATAATCGATCATAAACCACTGGATTCCGTAAAAACCTCACATGCGCACATGGCCCAGTTCAATGCCGATGGCCTCATGGTAACGGATTTGGGACTGGATGCTATTAAAAGATATAAGAAAAAAGAGGGAAAGTTTTCCCCAGCAGAGCAATATTCCTTACCGTTTGAAGATGGAGCGGGTCCACGACATTTCACCTTTGGTAAAAATGGTCGGCTGTTATATGTTATCAACGAGCTGAACAGTACCATTTCGGTTTTTGAAAAAGGGACCAATGGTAATTATGAAAAAGTTCAGGTGGTGACCACCTTAGCGGACGATTTTGATGGCGAGAGCTTTTGTGCCGACCTTCATTTATCGCCGGATGGCAAATTTTTATATGGTTCCAACCGTGGTGAAAATACCATTGTAATTTTTGCTGTCGATCCTACTTCGGGTCAATTGGAATTGGTGAGCAGGGAATCCGTTCATGGGGATTGGCCCAGAAATTTTTCCATGGATCCTACGGGAGAGTTCTTGTTGGTCGCGAATAAAAAGACAAACAATATTGTGATTTTCAAAAGAGACAAGGAAAATGGAACACTAACTTTTTTGAATGAAATCAATCACCCAAACCCCGTTTGCTTAGTGTTTTTGGACTAGGTTTATTTTTTGGATAGAAAAACAATCACACCTATAACCGCAATTACAGCAAGTACGGTAAAGAATATTTTCCAGAAACTATAGGGGCGTGTGCCCGAAATTCGTCCGTTTTCCCCATTGATGAAAAAGTTATACTCCTTACCATTGTAACGGTAGGCACTCACATAAACGGGCAATAGAATGTGTTTGAACGTTTCCTCGGTCAATTTCATGTCCATAGAAAGTACACGTTGGGTGTCGCCACCAATATCACGTCTGCACCAGGAATCTGCAATCCCCTTGGCTACTTCTTTGGAATGAAGGTGGCCATCTTTTAGGGGAATCGTATATTTTTCCGTAACAAATCCAGAGAGGAACCCACTGTTGAAAGGTTGGAGTTTACTTAAGTCCCAAGAAGCAATTTTGCTGGGAATTCGACCCGTTTTTTGGTGTGAGGCCTTGATCAATGTATCATCCACAAATCCCGAAACCTCTCCCGATGCCGGATACCATCTCGTTTTCCTGACCCTTTGGGTTACCATTTTGCCGTTAGAATTGCGAACCCTTCGCGTCTCGTAATAATATTCGCCCCGCTGGCCTGTGTAGGAAGCGTACAATTGTGCATCAAATGTCCAATAGGGTAAGTACAATCCTTTGGTAAATTGAGGATCAAGAGACGCTTTTTTTAAGTTGTTCGGAGCAAACCATAGTCGCTTTACCCAGTTCTTAAATATGATAAAGGATTGTTTTTTATCTATTTGAAAGGGCAAGACCGCACCTGGCAAAATCCAGTTTTCCTTATAAGCATCTTCGATTACCAAAGGTTGTCCACAATACACACAATGGAGCGATTTATAATTTTCCTCTACATGTTGGTCGGCACCACAATTTTTGCAGTGCAGCATGGAAATTTCCTCACTGTGCTTTTGTGCACCCATTTCGTTCAGGAAAGGGTACAGTTCCAATTCCTCGAAGCCCTTCCCATCCAATGATATGGTTTCTTCGTGGCCACAATACTCACAGCTGATACTAGTGGTACCAGGTTTATATTTAAGCTCCGCTCCACAATTGGCACAGGCTTTTTTGAGTTCGGACTTTTGGATTTTCTGTTCTTCCATATCTTCATTCCCGTAAAGGCGGAAATATTGATGTTTTATTGGATTCCTGTTTTCACAGGAATGACAGGATAAAAAATGATTACTCCGTTGGCAATGGCGGTGGTGTGTTGCCTCCTAAGAAGGACTTTAATTCTTCCACTTCTTTCAATGCTGTCCATGCAGACATCCCCTGTTTCCATACCAAACTGTCACGGTTGATGGTGCGAGAAGCGAACAAGGATTGCATTTGCTCAAAGCTCACCGGACCATGTTGTGTTCCGTTTGTGGCATAGTAATACATCGTTTGTGCAGGCATTGGTGGTGGAACAGTACCTCCAACAGGTTGAGCAACTTGTTGTGGAGCGGTTTGAGCGTTTCCGCCCATCATACCGCCCATTTGTTGGGCCAGGACAAATCCCATTCCCATACCCATTCCGGCGCCGGCAGTGCCGCCTTCGTTCTGGGCAGCCGCTTCAATGGCCTTGGCTGTTTTGAATTTTGTCAATTTGTCCAGGTCAAGCTTATCAATTCTGCTGTACTCGAAGATTTCTTTTTTAAGATCCTCGGGCATGGATACATTTTCGATATAGAATTTTTCCAAGGAAATACCTACACTTTTAAATTCGGGCGACATTACCTCACGGCACGTATCCGAAAGCTCGGTGGTATTGGCCGCATAAAGTTCAATGGGCAAATTGGCTTGCCCAACGGTATTTGTGAATCGGGTGGCAATCAAACTTTTTAAGTGTTCGTTGATCTCAAAATTGGTAAAGTTGCTGTCGGTTCCAACAATGTCTTTGATGAATTTTCCAGCATCGGAAATTTTAAAAGCATATGTTCCAAAGGCTCGTATCTCAACCAAACCAAAACGGTCATCACTTAGGGTAATTGGACTTTTGGTGCCCCATTTCTCGTCGGTAAACAGATGAGTGTTTACAAAGTAAACTTCTGCTTTAAAGGGAGAATTAAACCCATATTTCCAACCCTTTAAGGTAGCCAAAATGGGCAGGTTCTGTGTGGTAAGCTCATAGGTGCCGGGTTCGAACACATCGGCCAATTGACCTTCGTTGATGAAAACAGCGGTCTGTCCTTCGCGAACAATCAGTTTTGCTCCATTCTTTATTTCATTTTGATACCGTTCGAACCGATAGGCAATGGTATCATCTGTGTAGTCGAGCCACTCAACAATGTCAATAAACTCATTGCTGAGTTTTTCCTTTATTTTTCCAAAAATATCCATGGTAGTGTTTTTAGTTTATCCGATGTTTAATTTATAAAAAAAGAAGATTGCTTCACTTAGATTAGTGTAAAATGACAGAGGATTGTTACAGATGTTATATCATCGGTCTATTTTCCCCGCCTCTTTCAACATCTCCAATACTTTTTCCTTTGGAAGAGCTTCAATTTTATGTCCATCACGTCCAACGGTGGTTTCACCCGCAAAAAGTGAGTTCAGAATAGCCTCTTCGGTTGCTTCAATCGTAGCAAGGAACAACGGCGTCATGGCCTCATTGCGTAAGGTTGGTACATTTTGAATTGGGTTGTCCGATTCATAAGGAATTCGACATGCCTCCGCTGTAGAAACAGCAATCACGTAATCACCACTTCCATTGCTGGCAATCCCGCCTGTTCGGGATAGGCCCAACATGGCTCGTTTGGCCATGCGTTCCAAATTTCTGGCATCCAAGGGAGCGTCCGTCAAAACCACCATCATACAGGAACCATCGGGCGAATATGTAAAACTGTTGGAATAGCGCCCTAGTTTTTTACCGACTTCCACACCAGCCACTTGGAGGACCCCGCCAAAATTGGTCTGTACCAAAACACCCACGGTATAACCTCCCGACTTTTTGGGCAATACTCTGGAAGATGTTCCGATACCTCCTTTATAACCAAAGCAAATAGTACCGGTACCAGCGCCAACGTTACCTTCGGCAACAGGTCCTGATGTTGCTTTTTCAATGGCTTCGAGCACATGTTCTTCTGTGATATGTTGGCCTCGGATATCGTTAAGATAGCCATCGTTGGTTTCACCGACCACGGCATTGACCGACCGAACATTATCATTTTCCGGAAGATTGAGTGTGTATCCGATTACGGCATTCACTGCTGTTGGAACGCTCAAGGTATTGGTCAAGATAATAGGAGTTTCCAGATTGCCCAGCTCTTTTACTTGGGTATAACCGGCCAATTTTCCAAATCCATTGCCCACATAGATGGCCGCTGGCACTTTTTCCTGAAAAATGTTTCCGGAATGCGGTAAAATGGAAGTGACCCCCGTTCGTATATTATTTTCTTCATTTAATGTGAAGTGACCAACTTTGACCCCAGGAACATCTGTGATGGCATTGAAAGCCCCAGGGTGCAACACCCCTATCTCAACACCATGATCTCGAAGTCTGTTTTGTGCTAGCATCAATACTGGGAATATGAAAAATAAAAAATAAAAATGTTGCTTTGATCGACCCATGACTTACTTATTGATTTTTCAACACACTGACCGTTACCAATAATTGCCCCACATGCCGTTGGCTATGCTCCGCTGCATGAAACAGTAATCCGATCACTGTCGTGGGCAATTTTTTACGCCCCACAAACCGTTGTTCGGTGAGAATGGTTTCGGGGATGGTCTTAAAATAAGCCAAAGCTTCGCCCACTTTTTGTTCAAAATCTAAAATCAATTGCTGTGAAGAAGGAGCTTTCTCGGCGTTCCCCTCGTTTTTCAAGAACTGGAATTGGGCTTCTGTCAAACTTTCTTCTTTGGCGTAGGTGAGTAAGCGGTCCAAAACACCACTCAAATGCCTTAGATGAAACCCTACCGCAGCCCTGCCAAATGTTTTTTCCCAAAGTTTTTCTTCGGGAAAAACGGAAACATATTCCTTTACCTCCCGAACCGATTGCAACAAAGCATGGGCCGCAGGTTGCAAAAGTGCTGGTATTTCAGGGATGGGCCCGCTCAACCAGTACTCTTCGGGGGGTGACATGGGGTCTTGTTTTTTCATAAATTAAAAATCCCGATAATCCCCGGCCAAATATTTGTTGGCTTTTTCTTCCTTGAACTGAGCGGTTTCTGCATCCCAATGCAAGGTTTCACCAGGGAACCTTCCGGCAATCGTTCCCAACAAAATGGTTTCGGTCAATCTGGCCGCATAATCAAAAGGAGCGGTGGTAGTGTCCTTGCCCAAACAAGCGTCCACAAACTGGTGGTAGTGCTTTGGTCCTTCGGTCGCATAGTTTCGGATGGGTTCTCCCAAATTGTGTTCTTCGGAAACCTTGGCAATTTCTTTGGATATGTCCACATATTTCCCTCTTCGTATCTTCTTCGGTAATTGCATAAAATGGGGTAGGAGCAAACGTCCTTTGGTACCTACGAACATAGCGCCCTGTTCCGGTAATTCGTTTTCTGCGGCTACACCGGCATCCAAGGAAATGCTGTTTTCATCAGTTTTCTTATTTGTGTTTTTGTCCTTTTTCATTTCCATTCCCGGTAACATTAAGTCTTCGTGCATCTCGGGAGCGCCGGGGCCATCGTACCAAATCCATTTAAGTGATTTGTCGGTATATTTTGTTCCGGGGAACTCGTAAGTAACAGTATTCTTTTCGGGGAACCCAAATCCGTTTGTGGGTCGGCACTCCGTCATAATGGTTCTGGGCACATCCAGCTCCAAAGCATTGTAGGGTGTATCAAAAATATGGACTCCCATATCGCCCAAAGTGCCACAGCCGTAATCCATGAGTTTCCTCCAGTTTCCGGGATGGTACATATCTTTTTTATAAGGACGTTTTTTGGAGGTGCCCAGCCAAAGGTTCCAATCCAATTGGTCCGGAACGGAATCCTCACCTTCTGGCAATGGACCATCATACCCCCAGTTTTTGGGAGACCAGGCATGTACCGTGTGCACCTTTCCAATAATCCCGGATTGAATCAAAAGTGTGGCCAATTTGTAATCATAAAATGAGTGAACCTGTATCCCCATTTGAGTGACCAAGCCTTTTTCGGCAGCTATTTTTTTCATCTCCCTGGATTCGGAAACATAGTGGGTCAATGGTTTTTGACAGTACACAGGTTTG
The DNA here is from genome assembly GCF_017313105.1 of [Muricauda] lutisoli (nom. illeg.). Taxonomy (GTDB): domain Bacteria; phylum Bacteroidota; class Bacteroidia; order Flavobacteriales; family Flavobacteriaceae; genus Flagellimonas; species Flagellimonas lutisoli. Next base: position 768,308 of record NZ_JAFLND010000002.1, read on the forward strand.
TCCATGTTCATTGCCATTAATGAAGCGGGTGCATGTGTATGGTCTGGTGTTGAGACAATTACCGCATCTATTTCATCGCCCATTTCTTCCAACATGGCACGATAATCAAAAAAGATACGTGCGCCTGGGTGCATTTTATGTGCTGCTGATAGATTGATGGCATCAACATCACAGAGTCCCACTACTTCCACTGCCCCGTGTGATGAAACTGCTTTTAAGTCCTCCATTCCCATATTACCGACTCCAATGTGGGCCGTTCTAAGTTTGTCTTTTGGGAATCCTGCCTTTAAAATGGAGGGTGCCAGCATAATGCCGAGCGCACCTACACTACTTTTTTTGATAAATTCTCTTTTGTTCATGGTCTGGAAGGTTATAGTTTTTTAATTTTTATGTTTCTGAACCAAATTGGGCTCGCATGATCTTGCAAGGCAATGTAGCCTGTTTTGTATTTTCCGTAATCGGGGGCATTGTCCCATTTTCCTGAATTTTTTTTGGCTTTCCAATCGTCGGACCATGGCACAAATTCCAATAATTTTTTGCCGTTTAGCCAGTGCTCTACCTTTTCGGGAGTGAACACAATTTTAGAGGAATTCCATTCACCAACGGGATTTAATTGTTTTTGCGAATCGTCCGCAACGTGCATGGCATAATCGGCACCTGTTTTCTGCCAATCTTGAAGCAATTCCGGGTGCTCGGCACCAAACTGTGAATTGTAGCCCACTAAATCGTGGATGTCCGCGTAGTTCTCATCATCGATGATTTGATATTCCGGAGCCACTTCAGGCGGACCGTCATAACCTTCTTTCACATGGTAAAAAATGCCACTATTGGCTCCTTCAGGTATTTTCCATTCCAGATAGAGCTCAAAATTATCGAACTCTTCGGCTCCATAAATAATGTCTTTCCCCCCGGTATAATTCTGTTCCAGTCCTAATTCTGTATCAAAAGTGAGGATACTGTCTTTTATGGTCCATCCAGGAGGGAGCGAATCCATATTGTACCCGCGCCATCCCTCCAAACTGGTTCCATCAAAAAGATAGGTCCATTCAGATGTTTTTTGTTCGGGCGGGGCCGTTGTTGCTTCTGTTTTTTTGTTTGATTGGTCTTTACAAGCGGCAATCATTAAAAGTAAGATTGCAAGCTTAAAAAATTTGAGCATGGTTTAGGTTTTGATTTTTATATGCTGGGTTAAAGTACAAAATATTGGGTAACTTTTTTTGCGCCTTTTTCACTACATTTAAGGCAGACTAACTCAACACTTTTAAAATGAAGACTTGCTTTTTCAAATTTGGTATGCTTTTGCTTACCGCAACCTTATTTATCACCCCAATGCATTCCCAGCGCAGGAACAAAAAACAAAGCGCACCTGAATATCCCGAAGAACTTTACTCGAGCTTGGAATACCGATTGATCGGCCCTTTTCGCGGAGGACGTTCCGGAACGGTTGCCGGAGTTTCTGGAGAACCGAACTTATTTTATTTCGGTGCCACAGGAGGAGGTGTTTGGAGAACTAAGGATGGAGGTCGTTCCTGGGAAAACATTTCGGACGGTTACTTTGGCGGCAGTATTGGTGCCGTTGAGGTAGCGCAAAGCGACCATAATGTGATTTATGTAGGTGGTGGTGAGCAGACCGTTCGTGGAAATGTCTCTTCAGGATATGGAGTTTGGAAGACCGAAGATGCCGGTAAAACCTGGACATCTTTGGGCTTGGATAAAAGCCGTCATATTTCCCGAATGAGAATCCATCCCAAGGACCATAATATAGTCTACGCCGCGGTAATGGGAAACCTGTACAAACCAACCACCGAGAGAGGTGTCTATAAAAGTACAGATGGTGGCAAAACATGGAAAAAAGTACTTTATGCCAACGATATGGCAGGGGCTGTTGATCTTACTTTTGACCCCAACAACCCTAGAATATTATATGCATCAACATGGAGAGTACAACGTACACCTTATAGCTTAAGCAGCGGTGGCGAAGGTTCCGCGCTATGGAAAAGTACCGATAGCGGGGAAACTTGGACGGAAATTTCCAACAACGAAGGTTTTCCGACCGATACAATAGGTATTATAGGTGTGACCGTTTCGCCTCAAAACAGTAATAGAGTTTGGGCGATGGTGGAGAACAAGGACAAAGGTGGTTTGTACCGCTCGGAAGATGCAGGTAAAACGTGGTCTTTGGTTAATAGTGATAGAAGTTTGAGACAACGTGCTTGGTATTACACAAGGGTTTATGCCGATACCAATGATGAAGACATCGTATATGTTTTGAATGTGCGTTACCATAAAAGTACCGATGGGGGAAAAACCTTTGAATCCAACAATGCTCCGCATGGTGATCACCATGACCTTTGGATTGCTCCAGAAGATTCCAACCGTATGATCATGGCCGATGATGGTGGAGCTCAGGTAAGTTACGATGGTGGAGAAACCTGGAGCACCTATCACAATCAGCCCACTGCACAGTTTTACAGGGTGACTACGGACAATGCATTCCCATATCGAATTTATGTGGCACAGCAGGATAACTCAACGGTAAGAATCAACTATAGAAGCGATGACGGTTCCATAGGAGAGGATGATTGGGAATCTACAGCAGGAGGTGAGTCTGCTCATATTGCCGTAGACCCGACCAACGACGATATTGTATATGGTGGTAGCTATGGTGGATTTCTTACTCGTATAAACCATGCTAAAAATACCAGAAGAGCCATAAATGTTTGGCCAGATAACCCTATGGGTTATGGTGCTGAGGGAATGAAGTATCGTTTTCAGTGGAACTACCCTATTATGTTCAGCAAGCACGATCCTAAAAAACTATACACCTTCTCCAACCATGTTCACATGACGACGAATGAAGGTCAAAGTTGGGAATTGTTGAGCGGTGACCTCACTAGGAACGACCCTTCAAAATTGGTATCCAGTGGAGGACCCATTACCCAAGATAATACCAGTGTGGAATATTACTGCACCATTTTTGCAGCCAACGAAAGCCCCTTAAAAGAAGGGTTGCTTTGGGTAGGCAGTGACGACGGACTTATCCACGTGACCAAAGATGGAGGCCAAACTTGGGAAAACGTGACTCCTCCGAACATGCCCGAGTGGAACATGATCAATAGTATTGAGCCCTCTGCTTTTGATGAAGGTACTTGCTACGTTGCCGCTACACGCTATAAACTGGGCGATTTTGCACCATATCTTTACAAAACCACTGATTATGGTAAAACTTGGACCAAAATCACCAACGGAATAGAAGATGAACACTTTACCCGTGTGGTCCGTGAAGACCCAAAAAGAAAAGGCTTATTGTATGCGGGAACCGAGACAGGCATGTACATCTCCTTTAACGATGGTGCCGATTGGGAAAAGTTTCAATTGAACTTGCCCATAGTACCTATTACTGATCTAGCCATTAAAGACGATAACTTAATCGTGGCAACCCAAGGTAGAAGTGTTTGGGTGATTGATGACCTTACCGTTCTACATCAATTGGATGAAGCAAAGAAATCCGCAGATGCCATTTTGTACAAGCCAAGAGATAGCTATAGAACCAAAGGTAGAGCTGCAAGCAGACCATCCAAAACAGAAGGTGAAAACCTGGCCAATGGAGTAATTACCCATTTTTACTTGAAAGATTTCTCCGAAAAAGATAGTGTCGCATTGACCTATACCAAAATGAACGGGGATACCTTGGCTACCTACAGTACTTATGCTGAGGAAAAAGACAAAAAGTTGGATGCAAAAAAAGGAGGCAACACCTATGTTTGGAATACACGAGGTAAAGGAGCTGAATTGTTGAAGGGTATGATTCTTTGGGGGGCCAACTTAAATGGGCCAAAAGCAGTACCGGGAACATACAAAGTTACATTGAACGTAAATGGTGAGACCCAAACGGAAAACTTTACCATTCTTCCCGATCCTAGAGCCGAGGTAACGGTGGCCGATATGCAAAAACAATACGATTTCATCACCGAAGTGAACGAAACCGTGGACAAGGCACATCAATCCATCAAAAAGATTAGAGTCATTAATGGCAAGTTGGATGAATTCATCAAAAAGTATAAAGATGATGAAGCAATAAAAGCTTTGGTGGATAAGGCCAAAAAGATGAAAGAAGAGTTTGGGGCAATCGAAAAGGAACTCTATCAAACCAAGAACAGAAGTCGTCAGGACCCATTGAACTTCCCCATCAAGTTGACCAATAAATTAGCGCATTTGAACAGTTTGGTCTCTTTTGATGATTTTCCTCCAACAGAGCAGGATATCGCTGTTAAAAATGAGATGTCAGGAAAAATAAACGCGCAATTGAATGCTTTTGATACCTTGGTCGATAAGGAGATTTCGGCTTTCAACGAAGAATTCAATCAGCTTAAACTGGATTATTTGAGTATTGAAGAATAGATAAAAAGGCCCTTATGTTTTTCATAGGGGCTTTTATTTTCAGATGATATGACTTCTTAAAAAACCAACCAAAACCATGAAAAAAGGACTTCTTTTTTTGGTAAGTGCAATTTTTGGAACACTCACTTTTGCACAGACCGCCAACGATTATTTTGAACCGATGAAATTTAGGAACATTGGCCCTTTTAGGGGTGGGCGTTCCGTAACCGCAAGTGGCGTAGTGGGGGACCCCTTGACCTATTATATGGGCACAACGGGAGGTGGTCTTTGGAAAACGACCAATGCTGGAGGCCTTTGGGAAAATATCTCTGATCGATTTTTTGAAATGGGTTCCGTGGGAGCGGTTGCCGTATCGCGATCCAATTCAAATATTGTGTATTGTGGAATGGGGGAACATGCACCAAGAGGTGTAATGACTTCCTATGGTGACGGTATGTACAAATCCAACGATGCAGGGAAGACATGGATCAAGTTGGGCCTAGAAAAAACGCAGCATATTTCGCGGATCATTGTCCACCCGACCGATCCAGATATTGTTTACGTGGCAGCTCAAGGAGCATTGTACGCTCCAAATAAGGAAAGAGGGGTTTACCGTACCATGGATGGAGGAAAAACATGGGAGAAGATTCTTTATGTGGACGAAGGCACTGGTGCAGCGGAGCTTTCCATGGATGCCAACAACCCTTTGGTATTGTATGCGGCCATGTGGGAGCATCAGCGTAAACCCAATAAAGTGATCAGCGGGGGACCTGGAAGCGGTTTGTACAAAAGTACCGACGGCGGGAACACCTGGAAAGAGATGACCGAAGGTCTTCCAACAGAAAAAGGGAAAATGGCCATATCTGTGAGCCCTGCCAATTCGGATAAGGTGTATGCTTTGATCGAAAGTGACTCCAACCAAGATAAAGGAGGTCTGTTCGTCTCGAACAATGCCGGGGAAAGCTGGCAGATGGTAAGTGGAGATAACCGGTTGGTACAACGCGCTTGGTACTATATCGAGGTTTTTACGGATCCAAACAACGAAAACACGGTGTATGTGTTGAGTGCACCCATGCTGCGTTCGGAAGATGGAGGCAAAACCTGGGAAACCATTTCCGTGCCCCATGGAGACACCCATGATCTTTGGTTTAATCCGGAGGATTCAAAAAACATGGTCATGGCCAATGATGGTGGAGCTACAATCACTTTTGATTACGGGAAAACCTGGACACCATTGGACAATATGCCTACGGCACAATTTTACCGTATTAATACGGACAACCTTTTTCCCTACAATATTTATGGAGGTCAGCAGGACAATACTTCGGTCAAAATCGCAAGTCTATCTGTGGGCCGATGGAGTATCGGAAGAGAAGACTGGCACTATTCCGCTGGGGGTGAAAGTGCCTTTTTGGGCTTTGACCCGGACAATCCCCGCTATGTAATGGGCGGAAGTTATTTGGGAACCATTGAACTATTGGACATGGAGTCTAAAATGTCCAGCAATGTGATGGCGGCACCTATCCAATATCTAGGACGTGATGCCCGTGATATGAAATACCTATACAACTGGAATGCACCCATAATTTGGTCCAAGCACGAGCCCGGAACTTTTTATCATGGAGCACAGTTGGTCCTCCGAACCAGGGATAACGGTGTAACTTGGGAAGAAATATCCGCAGACCTTACCCGAGACCAAGACGAATTACAAGGGAAAGGCGGCGGACCATACACCAACGAGGCAGTAGGAGCGGAGAACTATGGAACTTTGGCCTACATTATAGAATCACCACATGAAGCAGGTGTTTTGATCACAGGCAGTGATGACGGGTTGGTGCACATTACCAAAAACGGTGGTGAATCTTGGGAAGATATTACTCCAAAGGGGTTAAAGGAATGTTTGGTGAACGCCATTGAGGTATCCCCCCATGATCCAGGAACCATATACATTGCCACCACTCGATATAAGTTCAACGATTATACCCCCGCATTATATAAGAGTACGGACTATGGAAAAAGTTGGACAAACATTAGCGAAGGAATCCCTTATGGGGCCTTTACCCGTGTAGTCCGTGAAGATCAGGAACAAAAAGGCTTGTTGTACGCGGGCACCGAGAAAGGACTTTATGTGTCGTGGAACGAGGGTAAAAACTGGGAGCCGTTGCAATTGAATTTGCCCAAAACACCGATTACCGATTTAAAAGTGCACAAAGGAGACCTAATTGTGGCGACATCAGGAAGGAGTTTTTGGATCCTGGATAACATTACAACGCTGTCCCAGTACAAAGGGTCTGCAAATGAGCTAAAACTATATCAACCTGAAGATGCCATTCACGCCAATTGGGGTAGCCCAATGAGCCGTAATTCCAAAGATCTGGATGGCACTAATCCTTATGAGGGAGTGAATCCTGCCAACGGCATGGTAATCTATTATGATCTTCCAGAAAAAATGGATTCCAGTGAAGTGACCATGGAGATTTTGGACGGACAGGGCAAAGTAGTTCGCAGCTTTACTTCCAAAAAAGATGAAAGTTATATTCCGCACAATGGGGGAGGGGCGCCACCAAAACCTGTTTTGGGAACAGATAAAGGACTGAACCGTTTTGTTTGGGATTTAAAGACTCCGATTGTTCCAGGTGTACCGGGAGTCTATATCGAGGCCAATTTTACAGGACATAAAGTGCCACCAGGGAATTACACCATCAATTTGAAAGCCGGAGATAAAACAGTCTCAACCCAAGGAACTATTGTACCAGCACCAAACACCGATATTTCCCAAAAAAGGTTTGAAGACTACCACGCCATTATGACGGATTTCGAGACCAAGTTGACGGACATGCACAACAAAGTGAACAAATTGAAAAAAGTGCAAGACCAGTTGGAGCAGCTTTTGAAGGATCTGGACCAGGAGCAACTTAAAAAAGAAGGCCAGGCATTGCTCGATAAATTAAAGGATTGGGACGGAGAAATGGTTCAACGCAAATCACAAGCGTATGACGATGTGGAGAACTTCCCCAACAAGTTTACCGCAGAATATCTGTTTGTAATGAACCATAGCGACAGTGCATTGCCACAAATCAACCAACCATCAAAAGACAGAAAAGCGGAACTGGAAGCACAATGGGTCGGATTAAAGCAACGTGCGGAGATCTTAATGAATACAGAAATCCCTAATTTTAACACCAAACTTTGGGAGAATGGCATTGGTGCCATTCGTATGTAATATTTAAAAGCTGGACAATTGCTATATCCCTATATAAAATCGCTGCATCTCATATTTGTGGTAACCTGGTTTGCGGGTTTGTTCTACATCCCCAGACTCTTTATCTACCACATTGAAGCTTCGCAAAAACCATCGCCCGATAAGGAAATACTATCCGATCAACTAAAGTTGATGACCAAACGATTATGGTATATCATCACTTGGCCGTCGGCAGTTTTGTGCACGCTTACGGCGATTTGGTTGTTGATCTTAATGCCAGCATGGTTGCAACAACCTTGGATGCACGTAAAACTGGCTTTTGTGCTTTTACTTTTTGTGTACCATTTTAAATGCCATCAAATATTTAAGCAGTTACAGCGCGATGAGGTCAAATACACTTCAAAATTTATGCGGATGTGGAACGAGGTGGCCACTATTATCCTTTTTGCGGTCGTTTTTTTGGTGGTTCTAAAAAGTGCCTTCAATTGGATCTATGGCATAGTGGGCATGATTGTGCTTATGGTGCTACTGATGCTCGGCATTCGATGGTATAAAAAAGTACGGGACAGGAACCCCAATGCGTAGCAAGTCCGAATTACGGCCCAAGTTCAATAATCGGGAAAATGGTCGCATTTTTTTGGGTTTGAAGTCGACTCCTGTACGTGTACTTTATTTGGCTCGATAATTGCTAAATTTAACATTAAATCAAACGATCTTGCTAAGAAAACTCTCCTTACGGTCGCGCATATTCATTGCCATGATTACCTTGGTAGTGTTGGCTTCCGTATTGATTGCAGGGGTCACTGTTTATCAATATAAGGAGCAGGGGAACGATTATCACAAAGAAAGGTTGGAGCGAAAGGAGGAACAGTTGATGAAGAGCATTAATTACACGCTCAAAGAGACTACCTACCCAATTACGACCGAAAACCTCCATCTGATCTTCAGCGAAGAGATCTATGAGATAGCCAATATCCAGAATGTTAATTTCAATATTTACGACCTCGAGGGCAATTTGATCAAAAGTTCAAGGCCTACCTTTGAATCCAATACCATAGCGACTTGTCTTGATGCCGAAGTGCTGAATTTTCTAAGAGAAAGTGGCGAAACCAGGTTTATTGAGGAAAAAAGGGCGGCAGGAGACAACTATCAGGCTACCTATAGGTACATCTACGACCTCAAGTTTAAGCCCATCGGCATTATGAACCTTCCTTATTTTGAAGATAACACGTTCAACAATATGGAGTTGAAGGAGTTTCTTTTCAGATTGGGGATGGTGTACCTTTTAATGCTTATAGTTGCCATTATCTTAGCTTATTTCATTTCAAAATACATTACAAGATCGCTTCAGACCATATCCGACAAGATCAACCGGACCAACTTGACCCATCAAAATGAAAAAATATACCTGGAAAGTCCAGGTGAGGAAATTGCCAAATTGGTGGACTCTTACAACCGGATGATCGATGAATTGGAAGAAAGCGCTGTAAAACTGGCGCGAAGCGAACGGGAACAGGCATGGCGCGAAATGGCAAAACAGGTTGCCCACGAAATCAAAAACCCATTGACCCCATTGCGCCTTTCCGTACAAAGTTTTGAGCGCAAGTTCGACCCGAACGACCCCGACATACAGAAAAAGGTGAAAGAGTTCTCCAAAACCTTGATTCAGCAAATTGATACCATGAGCAACATTGCCACCGCCTTCTCCAGTTTTGCAGATATGCCAGCGCAACAGAACGAGACCTTGAACGTGGTAAAAGTGGTAAAGCTGGCACTGGAAATTTTTAATGAGGATTACATTCATTTTATAGCCGACGAGGAAGAAATCATAGCCAAACTAGATCGCACACAATTGATCCGCGTTATCACCAACTTGGTTAAGAACGCCATTCAGGCCGTTCCAGATGTGGAATCGCCCAGGATTCTGGTAACGGTTGCCACGGTGGGCGAGCATGTAAAAATCTCCATAGCGGATAACGGTCTTGGTATTGCCGATGAATATAAGCATCGTATTTTTGAGCCCAAGTTCACCACTAAATCCAGCGGAACGGGATTGGGCTTGGGCATGGTAAAGAACATTGTGGAAAACTATGGGGGAACCATTAACTTTACCTCAAAAGTGGGCAAGGGAACCGTGTTTACCATAGAGTTTCCCAAGGAACATAAATAATAATGGCGGACATGTTATAGACCGTCTCAAACATCAGTATATATGGATTTTGAAAACATTTACATTGAGGAAGAGAACAATTTGGCCACCATAACCATAAACAGACCCAAAAAGCTCAATGCCCTTAACAAAAGAACCATTGAAGAGCTCCATGTAGCTTTCAAGGAATTGGATGAGGACAATGAAACAAAAGTTATTATTATAACCGGAAGCGGTGAAAAGGCTTTTGTGGCAGGTGCTGATATTTCTGAATTTTCCGATTATTCCGTTAAAGAGGGGCGTCAATTGGCCGCTGCAGGGCAACGGAAACTTTTCGATTTTGTTGAAAACCTTTCCACACCTGTTATTGCCGCTATTAATGGTTTTGCTCTTGGTGGTGGATTGGAACTGGCCATGGCCAGCCATTTTAGGGTAGCCAGCAGCAATGCAAGAATGGGACTTCCCGAAGTGTCGTTGGGTGTTATCCCAGGTTATGGAGGTACCCAGCGGTTGCCCCAGTTGGTCGGAAAGGGCCGTGCCATGGAAATGATCATGACGGCGGGGATGGTTGATTCCGACAAAGCCTTCGGTTATGGATTGGTGAATCACGTTGTATCCAGTGAAGAATTGTTGCCATTTTGTAGAAAGATCGCAAGCAGGATATCGAATAATTCAGCCGTTGCCATAAAACACGCAATAAAAGCGGTAAATGCTGGTTTTAAGTATGACGCTGATGGCTATTCGGTGGAAATTGATGCTTTTGGCAGTTGTTTTGGTACCGATGATTTTAAGGAAGGTACCACCGCGTTTTTGGAAAAACGTAAAGCCGATTTCCCTGGATCATGACCATTGGCTTAACCAAGCCAGACCATGAAAAAAAACCTATTACTACTTTGCTTTGTACTTGCAGGAATGGCGGTATACGCCCAAAAAATGCCTGTATCCTACGATTTTGGTGAAAAGTATCGCGACAGATATCGCTATTCCAACCTTGTTGCCATAGATGAAGACGATTCGGGCGGATATATTTTAGTTCGTGCTTACTACCAAGGATTGATCCTTAAACCCAAAGGATACCTTATAGAAAAATACAACAGTGATTTGGAACTGGTATCCGAATACAACTATAAGCTAAAGGGACTGGATTTTCTGAACGCCTTTCTCAAAAATGGCCAGTTGAACTTAATGTTCCTCAATTATAATGAGTTAAGTGGACAATACGAATATTGGGTACATACCAGCCCTATTATCGATTTTAATTTTAAGGAGAAGAAGCTGCTTTCCATCGCTTCAGAACAAGTGAACGATCCCGTAGGGAAAAACTACTATAATAGGGACTTTTCGAGAGGATTTACCACCGCCGTTCTTTTTGATGAAGATAAAAGTGGGTTTGTAATCAGTACACATCACAAAAGAGGGAAGAGCAACAAGCATATGATCCATATGTTCGATACGGCACTTAACAAAAAGTTCGAATACGACTTTTCCGATGAGATAGAAGAAAAGAACTATGCCTTCGAAAATGTTGATTTTTCGCCGGACCTTTCAACCGCATATGTTGTCGGTAAGGCGTATTTTAAAAAGCGACGTTTTAGGGTGGATGAGAGAAAGTTTCAGTATGAGCTGATCAAGTTTTCACCATATGGCCACAAAACGCAGTCTTTCGTGGATCCAGGAAAATACCCGGAAGCACTGTATCCTGTTCTCATTCAGGATAAACTGGTGTGCGTGGGCTTTTATGCGGATAGAAAGGATAACCGGTACAACGGCATTGTCTATTTTGATACCAACCCCAACACCTTGGACATAAGGACACAAAAATATAATCCCTTCTCACAGCAGTTCATGGACGATAAATTTGGTCGTGAAGAGGATAAGGACATTAAAAATTTGGTTTTTAAAGGTGTGGAGGTAACCGATGAACAAGAGATTTTATTTAATGCGGAAGAGTATTTTGTAACTACCGGATTGGAAACAACAGGGGCTGGACAACGCGTGAAGATCGAGCGGTATCATTACAACGACATTGTCAGTGTTAAACTAGGCCGAAACGGTACTATGGAATGGGCACGCAACATTAATAAAACAGAGGTTACACAAGGTGATGGAGCCTATGCATCCTATAGTTCTTATTGTAAAGATGGCAGCACTTATTTCTTTATCTGTACTTCTGCGGAAAACCCACAACTCATCAATAAAGAACGTTTGATTTTTAAGCAAGGATTCAGTCGTAACCGAAATGTTTTCATGATTTCTTTGGATGAAAATGGTGTTATGGATTATGAAAAGATCATAGATCAGCAAGAAGCCAGATTACCGTTCATGGTTTCCAAACCACTTAAGGACCAGAGCCAGGATAAAATGCTTTTCTACGCTAAAAGAGGGAGCAGAAAACAATTGGTGAAAGTGGATTTCAAATAAATTGAATAGCCGTAATCAATCATAAAAACAATAAGTAGTCAGGTCGAGCGCAGTCGAGAAATCCCATAAACAAAGTAATTTTTCACCCTTGCTGGCAAAGAGGAGATTCTTCACTTTGTTCAGAATGACACCATCTTCTTTCTTTGTGGACATTTGTGTAATTCGTGTCAACCCTTATTTCTGAAGTGACAGCACACGACGATGGTTTTTAGACCATAAGAAAATAGATTGCCCAAAAGAGAAATTAAGGTCCCGGTTCGGGGCTTTTTTATTTCTCACATGCCAAAAAAAGAACGAAAACCCCCATAATAAAAATCGGTTATCAATTCGAATCCATCATTCATCAAACCAAAACCACCATTGGTTAGTTATGCCCCAAAACCACCTTGCATCTGCAATACTTTTGAAGCCATTAACCCTTTTAATAATTAATAAAAAGTTTATGAAAACATTAAAATTTTTAAGTATGGCCATCATGTGTATGGCAATGGTTTTGGTTTCTTGCACCGGTGATAAGGGAGAGACTGGACCTCAAGGAGAACAGGGAATCGCAGGAGTCGATGGTGCCAATGGTAGTGATGGCGTTGATGGTGCCGATGGTGCGAGCTGCTGGGACCTTAACGGCAATGGTGTAGGAGATGCCGATGAAGACATTAACGACGATGGCAACTTTGATGCATTGGATTGCCAAGGAACCGATGGTGTTGATGGCAATGCAAATGTTCAGATATTTGATATAGATGTTACTGACTCTTCAGGAAGTAGCCTATTATTTAATATACCAATAGATCCTGCTGCCCTACCAAATTATGCCATGCTTTTCTATCTAAAGAATCTGGGAGGTTTAGTTTATTCTGTACCGGGCCCAATGGACGGGAACAATTACTATTCAAGATTATATTATGATGAAAATGACAGCACAGGTACGATTAGGTTCTATAACAATAGTGACGACACAGCCTATAATGTAGCGGCAGGATATTTTACCAATTTAAGGATAATTGCCATAGAAACTACGACTGGTGCTAAAAATGGTCAACAGAGCATTATGGACGAACTTAAAGCTGCTGGAATAGATGCCGACGACTATGATGCTGTAGCTGAATATTTTGGTTTGGATAAATAAGTAAAGGATATTTTTTTGCCCTCTGATCGAGGCAACCTGACCATTAACTAAAAGCTGGGCAAATGCCCGGCTTTTTTATTTGGCAATGTAAGATTCCAAGATCAAAAATTTTTTTTTGAAAATTGGAGTAATTTGTGTCATCCTTTATTTCTGAAGTGTCATTTCGAACGGATTTGAGAAATCTTATAAACAAAGTAATTTTTCACCCTTGCTGCCAAGGTATAGATTCTTCACTTCGTTCAGAAAGACATCATCTTCTGTCTTTGTGGACATTTGTGTAATTCGTGTCAACCTTTACTAGGTTGATCATTTTGGTTGTTTGTTGTCCATTAATCCTTTACCCTTTGCCCTTTACCAAAAACACCGCTCCTCCATGTCCCAAATGCACTCCATAGGACAGAGCCTATAGTTAATCGATAATGATAAACGGAATAAATCCATATATTTGGAATAAATCCATAAAATGTTGTCCAAAGAATTTTTGAAAGGAAGGGGAGCACAAAAGAATACGAGCAACAGGTTTTTAGAACATGTGTTCGAAACACGTGATGACTTTTTGGAATTCTGCAGGCTGGAAGGTGAAGAAGCGGAAAGCAACAAAACCAAATACATTCCCATTTTCCCAAAGACCATTGTTAACAAAGTCGATAGTCCAGATGTTGGAATGATGTATTCCATGAACCCCTACCAAGGTTGTGAACATGGCTGTATTTACTGCTACGCGAGAAATACCCACGAGTATTGGGGCTATAGTGCCGGACTGGATTTTGAACGAAGCATATTGGTCAAGAAATCAGCACCAGAGCTTTTGGAGGCCAAAATCAAGCACAAAAAATGGAAGGCACAGACCATTGTGTTATCAGGGAACACCGATTGTTATCAGCCAGCGGAACAAAAGTTTGGAATTACGCGTAAATGCCTCGAAGTGTTTTTAAAGTACAAACATCCCGTGGGCATCATTACAAAAAATTCCTTGGTATTAAGGGACCTCGATATCTTAAAAGAATTAAATGAACACCAATTGGTGGGTGTGAATGTTTCGGTGACCACATTATCGGAAAAAACAAGAAGGATACTGGAACCAAGAACTGCATCGATAGGTAAGCGTTTACAGACCATAAAAACACTCTCCGAAAACAACATCCCGGTCAACGCCATGTTGGCCCCCATTATTCCAGGAATTAATTCCCACGAACTATTGCCACTGGCCAAAGCTGTCGCCGACGATGGTGCACTATCTTTTGGGCTTACGGTGGTTAGGCTCAACGGGGCCATCGGACAACTGTTTTCAGATTGGATAAAGAAGACCATGCCCGATAGGGCCGAAAAAGTACTCCATCAAATTCAGGATTGCCACGGAGGAACCGTAAATGATAGCCGTTTTGGTACAAGAACAAAAGGAGAAGGGAAAATCGCGGAGCAAATACACGAAATGGCTCAAATAGCCAAAAAACGCTACTTTAAGGGGAAAACCTTTCCACCTTTAAACAGCGAACTCCATGAACAATACAAAGATGGGCAGATGAAATTGTTTTAATACAATGGAGCAATGAGTAATGAGCAATGAAGATATGTCATTTCGAGCGAGTTTGCGACGAGAAATCCCATAAACAAATGAACCCTCACCTTTGATGCCAAGGTGGAGCTTCTTCACTTCGTTCAGAATGACATGACCTTCTGTCTTTGTGGGAATTTGTGTAATTCGTGTCAAGCCAAGCATTATAAAAACAAAAAATGGCCCTGTTTAGGGGCCATTTTCCAATACTGTTATTTATTGATCTATTAATTACAGTTCCCAACCTTCGCGGTAATCTCTGGTTACCCAGTCGTTTGCCTTTTCGTAGTTGGTAATCTTCATATTGTCACCGTCCCAGAACAATTTTCTTCTTCCTGGAAAAGCATAAGGTGCCCAATCACCGACTTTTTTACCTTCTTTCAGTTCTTTGTATTGATAAGCTTTTACGGCTAGGTTACCCATGAGCACGGTCTCTGTCAATCGACCGGCTTTTTCAAAATTGGAAGAGGTCGGTGTACCATTTTGGCAACCATCCACAAAATTGGCAAAGTGACCTCCAATACCTCCGGGAACCCTTGGGTATTTTGGTTCCGGGGCGTTATAGAGACCCATCATTTCTGAAGGCAATAATCTGGCATTTTGAGAATACGTATCACAGACCAAGATTCCTTTGTCTCCATAAATTACGGTGCCACCACCAGTGTCACCAATGGTTTCATCGTCTTTGAGTTCGTCCGGTAGGTTGGGTTTTAATCCCCCATCGTACCAATTCAAGGCAATATCACCGTGTTCTTCATGCTCGAATTTTAAGTGTATTTTGGAAGAAGGTGGACAAGAATGGCTGTAATCTGCCTCCACAAAATCATCTACCCAAACCGTTGTACAACTTGCCTCCGCCTCAGTTGGATATCCAAGATCCAATATACTAAATGGTGTTTCCATAATATGGCATCCCATATCACCTAGAGCTCCGGTACCAAAATCCCAGAATCCTCTCCATTTAAAAGGAAGATAAGCATCGTTATAATCTCTCATTTTTGCTGGGCCTAACCAAAGGTCCCATTCCAATTCTCTTGGAATACGGTCTCTTTTTGTTGGCATGGGCACTCCTTGTGGCCATACAGGACGGTTGGTCCAACAATCTATGGTATGTACGTTTCCAATTATGCCAGACTCTACCCATTCACGAGCTATTCGGCTACCATCGCTGGAGGCTCCCTGGTTCCCCATTTGGGTTACAATGCCATTTTCTTTAGCAGTTTTGGTCATTAACCGTGCCTCATAAATATTATGGGTAAGTGGCTTTTCCACGTAAGCATGTTTTTTTTCGCGCATAAATGGTAAAGCTATGGTAGCATGGGTATGGTCCGGCGTAGCCACGGCTATGGCATCAATGTCGTTCAGGTGTTTGTCAAAAACCTTTCGAAAGTCCTTATATCGTTTTACATCCGGAAACTGTTCGTAGGTTTCTTGGGCACGACGGTCATCCACGTCGCAGAACGATACGAATTTCACTCTTCCGGTGTCGTTCAAGCCATTGATTACATTATTTCCCCTTCCTCCAACACCAAAAGCACCTACATACAAGGTGTCGCTTGGGGGAATATGGGTTTTACCTAAAACATGACTGGGAACAATGGAAAAAGCAGCTGAAGCGGCTGCCGTATTCTTGATGAACTTTCTTCTTTGCATTTTGTTTAGTTTGATTTATGTGAATCCCTAAGATACAAAAAAGAGCAAGAGCACTGTTATGGACTATTCTTTGCCATGCCACTCTTTGTAAAACTGTTCCAGATACTTCAGCATGAACAGGTGCCGTTCCTCGGCCAGTTTTTTTCCTGTTTCGGTGTTCATTTTATCCTTCAGCAACAATAGCTTCTCATAAAAATGGTTGATGGTGGGAGCAGTGGATTTTTTGTACTCCTCTTTGGTCATGTTCGGTTGTGGTGGAACAGCTGGATTGTAGAGTTCCCTGTTTTTAAAACCTCCGTAGTTGAATGCCCTGGCAATCCCAATAGCTCCAATAGCATCCAAACGGTCGGCATCTTGTACTATGTGAAGCTCCTTAGAGCTAAACCTTGTTCCATCCCTTTCCAAACTATTTTTAAAGGACATGTGCTTGATGATGTTGACTACATGTTCGATGGTCTTCTCCGCAACGGATTCGGATTCCAGAAAGTTTCTGGCCATTTTTGGTCCTATATTTTCATCCCCATCATGGAATTTTGGGTCAGCAATATCATGAAGCAGTGCCGCCAGTTGAACAATCAAGGAATCTCCCTTTTCATGTTCCAACAATAATTTGGAGGTGTTATAAACACGTTCAATATGGAACCAATCGTGACCCCCTTCCGCGTTTTTCAGTTCGCCCTTAACAAAATCAATGGTATGGTTTATCAATTGGTCTTCCTTCATAATTCGGCATTGACCCCAGAAACAATCTGTTTTTCAATTCGGGCTATGAGTTCATCGGCGTTCCCGATGTTTTCAATGGGAGGATGTACATTGAAAGTTACATGTGACCCCAGCCCCATCGGAAATTTGCCATAACCGAGCAACTTCCATGAGTTGTTTATGCTTATGGGGACGATCAATGCAGAGGGGGCATTTTTCATCATCACTTTAAGTCCCGTGGTCCTAAAAGGTTTGGGAACTCCGTTTCTGCTGCGTGTGCCTTCAGGAAAAATAACCGCACTCCGGTTGTTCGCCTCAATATATCCTGCCAACTTTTGAAGTTCTGCTATGGATTGCTTCGGGTCTTTTCTGTCGATCAAAGCAGAACCACCATGCCTTAGGTTGTACGATACACTTGGAATTCCCTTTCCCAGTTCAATTTTGCTCACAAATTTGGGATGGTACTTTCGCATATACCAGATAATCGGTGGTATATCGTACATGCTCTGGTGATTGGTGACAATGATGAGCGGCCGATTGGTAGGGATATCTTGTTCGTTTTTAAAACTATATCGGGTTCCGAGCACATTGGTGCACCGCATAATGAACCAATTTAGTATGGAAACACTTTTTTTATGCGCATTGTACCCGTATACGTTAAGGCAAACCCATTGAATGGGATGGAAAATGACCAGGACCAAACCAAACAGCAAAAAGAAAATGATGGTGAGGGGGTACGATAACAGTTTTAGCACGGTTATATGTTTATTGATTGGCGTAAAAATAAAAAAACCACCCTTTAAGGGGTGGCCTTTCCATATCTTATTTACTTGAATTTAGCAAAATTCGTTGTAAGCTTCCATTAGGTTTTCCGCAATAAGTTCTGCAGGTCTTCCTTCAATATGGTGCCTTTCGATCATGTGAACCAATTCTCCGTCTTTGAACAAGGCCATGCTTGGGGAAGAAGGAGGAAATGGGACCATGTGGTTTCTGGCCGTTGTAACAGCTTCCATGTCCACACCGGCAAAAACTGTGACCAGGTTATCTGGTGTTTTACTGTTTTGCAGGCTCAATTTGGCTGCTGGTCTTGCGTTGGCCGCTGCACAACCACAAACCGAATTCACCACCACCAAGGTAGTTCCGTCCTTTTTTAAGGCATTTTCAACAGCTTCGCTTGTATGTAGTTCTTCAAACCCGGCTCCGGCCAAGTCTTCGCGCATAGGTTTTACCAATTCTTCTGGATACATAGACTTCTTTTTGATTTTGTTACAAAGATACAGTATTGTTGGGTTTTTTCATTACCCTTAACATTGCTTAAAGCTTTGTTTACCTATCAAACCCCTATCTTTGCGCTTTAATTTTTGAAGTATGATCAAGTGGATAGCCGCTTTTATCGGTTATTTTTTATTTCGATTTCCCGGTGCGGTTTTAGGATTTATCGTCGGGACTTTTTTGGATAATTTCGGAGGCTCTGGCAAAAAATCGGGATCTGTATTCCAAGATTTTACAAAACAGACTGTTTCTCCGGCAGATTTTGAGTTGAACCTACTCTCGTTATGTTCCGTTATCATAAAGGCAGATGGGCAAGTAAATCAACGAGAGCTCGATTATGTGCGCCAGTATTTTTTGAGTACATACGGAAAAGAAAGGGCAAATGCTATTTTTAGAACGTTCAACGACGTTATAAAAAAGCGGGAGATATCCACACAGCGCATATGCAATTTTATGGTGCAACGTACCAGATATGAGGTGAGGTTGCAAATGCTTCACTTTTTGTTCGGTATAGCACAGTCCGATGGCCAGGTAAGCAAAGCTGAAGTTCAAAAATTAAGGGAGATTGCCGGGTATTTTCGAATAAATCAACACGATTTTGAAAGTATCATGGCCATGTTCATCAAGTCGGTGGACAATTCTTACAAGATTTTGGAAATAGAAAGGACAGCTACGGATGAAGAGGTAAAGAAGGCCTACCGAAAAATGGCCAAAAAATACCATCCCGATCGTGTGGTCACGGAAAATGAAGCGATCAGAAATGGGGCCGAGGAAAAATTCAAAGAAGTGCAAAAGGCCTATGAAACCATACAAAAGGAAAGGGGATTATCTTAACCAACAGTTATGCAGGAGTTTTTATTTTATATCAAATTGGGCCTTGATCACGTTCTCGATTTTAGTGCTTATGACCATATTTTGTTCCTATCGGCCTTAACAGTTCCTTTTACATTTAGGAACTGGAAACGTGTATTGGTACTGGCCACTATTTTTACCGTAGCCCATTGCACCTCCTTGGCATTATCCGTTTACGAGGTAATTACCATGGATGTCGGTCTGATCGAGTTTTTGATCCCGGTCACCATTTTGCTCACTGCCCTTTTCAATTTCGCCTATGTGTACAAAGAGTCCTTGAACGTTGGTATTTTACTTCATATTTTGGCCACTGCTTTCTTTGGATTGATTCATGGTTTTGGTTTCTCCAACTATTTTAAGATGTTAATGGCCGAGGAAGAGGACAAAATTACCCCCTTACTTGGTTTTGCAACCGGCATAGAGTTATCTCAAGTTACCATCATATTGATTGTTTTGGCTATTTCATACGTGATTTTGGAACTGTTCAAGGCAAAGCGCTGGATTTTTATTGCGATCGCATCAATTTTGATCATTGCCATTACAATACCCTTGCTGATTGCTACGTTCCCCTTGTAGGAACTACGTTAAATTTTATCGAATAAGGTTGTAAGGGTCTTTCAAAGCAGGTATATTTAATTAATTATCAGCGTTTTTGGATAAATGAAGGCGAGCAAACAAGAAAAATACGACAAAGCTTACTTGCGAATGGCCCAAGAATGGGGCAAACTATCTTATTGTAAAAGAAAACAAGTTGGTGCCATTATTGTAAAAGATAGAATGATCATATCCGATGGGTATAACGGAACTCCCACGGGATTTGAGAATATTTGTGAGGATGATGAGGGATTTACCAAATGGTATGTGCTCCATGCCGAGGCGAATGCCATTCTTAAGGTTGCTTCGTCCACACAATCTTGTGAAGGGGCTACATTGTACATTACATTATCTCCATGTAGGGAATGTAGCAAGCTTGTGCACCAAGCTGGCATAAAACGTGTGGTATACCTGAATGCGTACAAAGATGACTCTGGATTAAAATTTCTGGAAAGGGCAGGAGTAGAGATCGTGCATTTGCCCATTTTGGAAGAAATGGTTTAACACCATAATTGCTATATGAAAAAGATCAAAGGATATATTTGGCCAACACTTCTTGCTTTAGCGGTGGCACTCGGTATTTTTATTGGAGGCAAGCTCCATTTTAACGACTCACCTGAAAAGCTTTTTTCCACCAATTCCAAAAAAGACAAACTCAATCGGCTTATAGACTATATCGACTACGAATACGTGGATGATGTGGATACCGATAGCATTGTTGATGTCACCGTAAACAATATTCTTGGCAAACTCGATCCGCACTCCGTTTATATTCCCAAAGATGAAATGAAGGATGTAGCCGAAAGTATGAAAGGTGACTTTGCAGGTATAGGGGTGAGCTTTTATATGTACAGGGACACCATTACGGTTATCAGAACCATCAAAAACGGGCCAAGTTATATTAGCGGGATAAAACCTGGTGACCGAATTTTAATGGCGGACAGGGACACCCTGTTCGGGAGAAGAATTTCCAACGATGATGTTGTCTCTACCCTTAAAGGTAAAATAGGTACCAAGGTAAATCTAAAGGTGTATAGAAAAACCGAGGATAAATTGATGGATATCCCCGTGGTTCGAGACCGGGTCCCGATCAGGAGCGTGGATGCTTATTATATGCTTACCAAGGATATAGGATACATCAAAATAAACAGATTTGCAGAGTCTACTTTTGATGAGTTCAAGGATGCCCTTAGAAAATTAAAGCTACGGGGCGCGAAAAAGCTAACACTTGATCTTAGGGATAACCCAGGCGGCTATTTGGGAATTGCTGAAAAATTGGCCGATGAATTTTTGGGCGAGGACAAGTTGATTCTTTTTACCAAGAACAAAAAAGGAAGGATAAAAAAAGCATACGCAACCAAAAAAGGCGATTTTGAGGATAAGCCGGTATATGTGTTGATCAACGAACGTTCTGCTTCGGCCAGTGAAATTATTGCCGGAGCCTTACAGGATAACGATATAGGGACCATTGTGGGCAGACGTTCCTTTGGAAAGGGATTGGTGCAACGGGAAATGGATTTGGGAGACGGTTCCGCCGTAAGGTTGACAGTGTCCAGATACTATACCCCTACTGGTCGATCTATTCAAAAATCGTATAAGGACGGCAACCATGATTATTACAAAAAATTCATGGAACGCTATTCCAGCGGCGAGCTTACATCTGCGGATAGTATAAAAGTGGCGGACTCCTTAAGGTTCGTAACGCCTAAAGGCAAAGTGGTATATGGCGGTGGCGGTATTATTCCCGATGTTTTTGTTCCAATTGGAAGCAACCAGGAAGAGGCCATAGAAAGTATGGAGGATACCTATCAGTTTTTTGCGAGATTTGTTTTTGAACACTTGGAAGAAGATAGAACCTTATACGACGATTACACACAAAACCAATTTTTGGATGAATTTAGTGTGGATGATATTCTCTTCGACAATTTCATTCAGTTTGTACTGGATAGAAAGATAAAATTGGATTTCTATGCCTACGAGGATAAAATAAAAGCATACTTAAAGGCCAATATCGCCGAGCAATTGTTTTCGCCCAATATTTCTGCACAAATCAAGGGAGATTTTGACTCCATGCTTAAAAAGGTGAAAGCATTGGACAAAGCGGATATAGATCAATCCCAAATAGGCGCTGTAGAAATTAAACCTTGATTTATTTCTTCAGTTTTTTGTCGATTTTTTTGGAAGTCATAAAAATCAATGTCAACACAATGGCACATAAGGAGGCCAAAATACCGATCAAGGCAATAGTGCTGTCACCTTGGATTGGATTTTCAAAATCTACCAATGTCACGTTGTAAGCAATAAGTGCCAACGCAAGAATAATTAAAACTATAGCAAAGGTCTTGTTCATATCTATGTGTTAAGCGGCGTGAGACAGTAGCTCATTTATATTGGTGGCAAATAGTTTTACGGCGATTGCCATAAGGATAACACCAAACACTTTTCGTATAATATTGAGTCCATTTTTTCCCAAAATCCGCTCAATTCGAGCACTGGATTTTAGTACGATGTACACAAAGATAACGTTTATAATTATGGCCACTATAATGTTCTCCACGTGATATTCTGCCCTAAGGGACAAAATAGAGGTCAAGGTACCTGCACCGGCAATCAGTGGAAATGCAATGGGAACGATAGAGGCGGTTTCCGGTTCATCATCCCTGTAAAGTGATATGCCCAAAATCATTTCAATGGCCAGAAAAAATATGATGAAAGCACCAGCAACAGCAAACGAATTTACATCGATCCCTATTAAAGAAAGAATGCTTTCCCCAACAAATAAAAAGGCAATCATAATCGCAGTGGCCACAATTGAGGCCTTTTCAGATTGCACATGACCAACCTTGTTGCGCAGCGATAGAATAATAGGGATACTTCCCAAAATATCTATTACGGCAAACAATATCATTCCAGCGGTCGCTATTTCTTTAAAGTTAAAATTCATACCCTTATTTTTTCGGACGGCAAATTTACGTGTAAAAAATACTTTTGGACCATATAGTATGTTTAGAAATCATCAATTTTTTGGTTTTGAATTACCTTTGCCAAAAAGTTGAGGTCTGTATGTTTCAAATAGGGAAAACCATTGTATCCGAAGAAATATTGGAAAACGATTTTGTATGCAATTTAAATGCTTGTAAGGGAGCTTGTTGTGTAGGAGGGGAGTACGGAGCACCATTGGAGGATTCGGAAACCGATAAGCTTGTCAACATCTATCAAGATGTGAAACCTTTTTTGCGCCCCGAAGGAATAGCAGCCATCGAGGAGCATGGAGTATTCGTTAAAGGAGAAGATGGTGAGTGGGAAACCCCTTTGGTGAACAACAATGAATGTGCTTATGTGATTTTTTCGGATGATGGGATAGCCAAGTGCGGACTGGAGGCGGCCTACGAGGCAGGTGCCACCAAATGGAAAAAGCCAATTTCTTGCTATTTGTATCCGGTTAGAACCAGGGAATACTCCGAATTTACAGCGGTAAACTATCATAAATGGGAGATTTGTGACCCGGCTTGTGCCTTGGGCGAGGAATTGAAGGTCCCTATTTACAAGTTTGTAAAAGAGGCCTTGATCAAAAAGTTTGGAAAGTCTTGGTACCAGGAACTGGAAGAAGTAGCAGCGGAGAATACTAAATCGTAGGGATATCTAAAACCACTTTGGTACCAATGGGATTGCCTTTGGTGTCAAAAAGATCCAAAATATCCACATCAAATTTATTTTGGTAATCCTTGGCAAAATTGGCCAGTCGCTCCTTGGTAATTCGAATGCCCAATGACTTTCTTTTGAGAACCCTGTTTTCTTTGTTGACCTCTGCCATGGTTCTCCCTACACCATTGTCCACAATTTCAATGCTCACGTGGCCCTTATCCTTGTTCCTTACATTGATCTGGATTTTCTTGTCACCTTCTTTTGGCGAGAGTCCGTGCCAAAGGGAGTTTTCCAAAAATGGCTGTAATGTTAGCGAAGGAATTTTGATATTGTCTATATTGATATCCTTGTCTACCTGTATTTTAAATTCTATTTCGTTGGAGAATCGTATGTTTTCGATATTCATATAGAGTTCCATGGTTCCCAGTTCCTCGGATAAGGGAATTTCTTTTTGCGAAGAGGCCTCCAGGATTTTTCGTACCAACTTGGAAAACTTGTTTAGATAATGCACTGCATTTTTTTGCTCATTATTTATAATGTACAGCTTTATGGAGTTTAACGAATTGAACAAAAAGTGCGGGTTCATTTGGCTTCGGAGCATCTTTTGTTCCAAGGTAAGGACCCTCTTTTCGTTTTTGTTCTGGTATTGACGATAAAGTATATAAAGTATGGAGGATATCAGCCCGACGATCAATGCACTCACCAATAGGGTTGTCTGTTGCTTCTTTAACCTCAAGCGAACAATCTCATTTTCTTTGGCGAGGACAGCAATTTGGTTGTTCTTCTTGTCGTTCTCGTACTTAATTATGATATCGTTCATGTACCGAAGGTTGGTAGCGCTGGAAATCTCCTTGTCGTATTCATCCGCCTTTTTGTAAAACTCATAGGCCTGCTTATAATCTCCCTTTATATTTTCAAGGTCCGACATTTTTTCATAGGCATACAAAATGTTACTTGGGATATTTCGCGTTTGGGCCATTTGCAATCCCTCTTGAATAAAGTTCTCTGCCTCTTTATAATTGCCCAATTTTGTATGTGCCCATCCTGTGTTGATATAAACAACAGAGGTTATGGAATAGTCACCGATTCTTTTGGATTCCTCAACAAGCGGTTCTAGCAGTACCAATGCCAGGTATGGCATATCTTGTTTTAGGTATATCTGGGCGAGGCTGTTCTTACAGATTACCCGACCGATGTTCGAATTTATTTCTTCGTTGTATGCCAGTGATTTCCGGTAGTTTTCAAGGGCACCTTCCAAGTCGCCCTTTTCTTCCAAACAATGTCCAATATTTTGATGGTTGATGGCCAGGCCAAGTTTGTTTCCAAGTTCCTCTTCAAGTTTTAATGCTCTTTCAAACTGTAAGATGGCCAAATCATATTGTTCCAAAGCTTGATACAGGTTCCCGATGCCGTTCAAAGCTACATTGATGCTTCTTTTGATATGGTTTGAAGGATTTTCGACTTGCTCGGCCAGTTCCAATGCTTTTTGATTGTAGTCCAAAGCTGTTTTGATCGCATCTGTGCGCCTGTACACAACGCCAAGCATATTTAGACTAAGAACCCTGAATTCGGTGTTATTGGCCTCCTGGGAAGCAGCGAGGGCCTGTTCGTGAAGTTCCACGGCTTTTTCATATTGGGAAATGTTCCTATAATTCATTCCCAAATGGTTCAGCGCATATGCCTCACCCTCCAAATAATTGCTCTCCCTACTTAAATTGGCAAAATACCTTAATAGCGTGGTGTCTCTTTTTTCGGGATAAAGTTCTTTATCCAGTGATTCGTAGGTTTTAGGTCGCAACTGAACAAGTGTTTCAACTTTTTCCTGAAATTCTCTAGGGATGTCTTGCGCCCTTAACGAACCAAAAAGGGAGAACAACAACAGAGCGAGCAGCGCAATTGTTCGCATTCGAGGTAGGCTTTCGATTTGTTGGAACTTTGTTATAGGCACTGGAACATTATGGATTTAAAGCATATCCAAAAAATCGGATTTTTTTTGCCGGGAAACAGGAATTTTATGATTGGATTCCAAAACCACATAACCGTCGGTTTTTAGGAATTCCTTTATTTTGTTGAGATTGATGATGTAAGAATTGTGTATTCTAAAGAAGCTGCTCTCGGGCAAAAGTGCATTTACCTCCTTTAGTTTTTTAGTAAGAAGTATTTTTTGACCATCGGAAAGGAAGATCGTACTGTAATTACCATCGGATTCCGCAAACAGGATATCGTCACTATTCAAGAAAACCAACTTTCCGTCTGTGTTGATGGTGATTTTTTTGCTTTGGGATTCTGCATTAAAATTCAAGAGAATCTTTTCCAATCGCCCTACGGTAAGGTTTTTGGCGTTGTACCTTTTTATTTTGGCAATTGTTTCTTCGAGGTCATCCGTATCAATTGGCTTTAAAAGGTAGTCGATCGCCTCATTTTTTAATGCTTGTAGTGCATACTGGTTATAGGCGGTGGTAATTACGACGGGGAAATCCTTGTTCTTAAGGTTTTTAATGAACTGGAACCCATCCATAGCTGGCATCTCTATATCCAAAAACAAACAATCTGGGGTGTTTTGCTCAAGATAGTTCAAGGCTTCGCCCGCATCGGTAAACGATGCAACGATATCCACTTCATCACTCAAATTGGTAAGTTCCCAACTTAAGCTTTGAAGTGCTTTTATTTCGTCGTCAACTATTACTGCTTCTAGCATAATATAGAATAGGTAATATCAAATTTAGGATTATTCTTTACATAGTAATAAAATTATGTGTTAATGGATATTTAGCACGTATAACTGGTACAAAAAATTAAACCAAGTGAAAAAGCCGTTCATTTTCAGAGTTTAAGCTTATTATTCTTGGAAAACACAAGCATTTTCTAAAAAACCAAACACCAACTATACACAAAAAGGAACAATTCATACATAGACTCCATAAGAGCGGTTTTTTGTTGTCTATATTCGAACGTCCATATTTAAAGGACGATTTGAAATAATCTGATTATGAAAAAATGTGCGGTGTTGTTTCTGATTTTAGTAGTGGCATTGATCTTTGCGGCTATTTCAGAAAAGAACGATGCGGAATTAGTTTCGGATTTGAACGAGGTTGCTGCCCGAAAATAATCTTGTAGCCAACCCAAACGTTGTATTTGCTCTTAGAAATTTTGTATTACCAAATAATGGTACGGCCACAGCAACCAATCTTTTGATTGTATTAACCGCTTGCACGATTAAATCTTCGGTTGGGTCAAATCCATTTGATTTTAGGTTTCGGGGGAACTACCTAAAGCAAAAAAGGATTTATCAAGGCCATAATTGAAGAGGCCGTACTCTTTGGTAATATTTGGCCAATGGCCAGTTCATCATAAAAGAAAGACCAAGTAAGTATATTGTGATACTTCTTGGTCTTTTTCATTTATCCCAAATATTTACATACTTGCCTTATAAATGTCTTCGATCCTAGATTTCAACATTTTATGTTAAAAACTTTACGCTGATTTCAGAGAATCAAACTTTAAAATTTGACTGCATTTTTAAATATTTGCCTAGCTAACGTTTGGATTGAGATTTTTAGGATTCTACCTGCCCGATCTGTAAAAAGCTGAAGCAATTTTTTCAAAAGAATAGAAAAGATAGCTGTACATCATTAAGTTGTTGCTTAGTGTGCGCAGTTCAATTTGTGCTGAAAATTCAGTACGTGTGATAGTGTTTATTGATTTAATACCTCGGAGAAGTTCACCCCACTTTGGAACATTCCGAGGTATTTTTATAAAGTTAAGGACATAAAAAAACCTCCAGAACTGGAGGTTTTTATTTTTAGTTGTGCAAAGACAATATTTATAACGACCAAGCTTTTCCGCCGGTCAATGTCTCTAGGTCGCCACAGGGAACGTACTCCCCGGGAATGGGCAAATAAGCCAATACTTCCTCACCGACATATTCTGAGTTTTTGTAGGCCCAAGTGGCCAGATCCCTCAAATCGTTGGCAAAGGAGAAACGGGCGATTTCATCGTCCAATACGGCCTCGCCACCTTGCATAATGGCCTGCATATAGCTCATGATTGCCTCGGAGTGT
>NZ_JAFLND010000003.1:0-436778 GCF_017313105.1 [Muricauda] lutisoli (nom. illeg.)
GCGCCATCGGTAACGTAAACATTTTTACAGGCATGAACTTGGTTAAATCCATTGACCACGGAGGTTTTAGGGTCACGCCCCATACGTGCAGTACCCATTTCGTGGATACCAAGTCCAAGTGCATAAGGAGCATCAAAAGGAGTAACATCTTTGGCTCCCGCTTTTTCAAGCATTTGCACGGCTTGTTCCTGCATGTCCTTACGCATATTGTACTCATTCTCTTGGATTTCGGCATCGAAGGTTACGGTAGGTAGGCCCCATTGGTCCTTCTTGTCATAATCCAAGGTCATTTTGTTTTCATGGTACGGAAGTGTCTCACCGAAAGCATTTATGCCCATGTTCCACCCTCCAGGTGTCATCATAGCATCTTTATAGTCTTTTCCGTATGCAGCTTCGGCTATCATTTCTTCATAATTGCCTCTACTGGCACCACCTTGGTAACCATATCCACGGATAAAGTCTTTCATGTTGGAGTCACCGCCAAGGTTTCTAAATCTTGGGATATATACTCCATTAGGTTTTCTACCCTTATAATATTTGTCTTCGTAACCTTCAAACTTACCACGTGCCCCTACCAAGAAGTGGTGATCCATTACGTTGTGTCCCAATTCTCCGGAATCGTTACCTAATCCATCAGGGAATCTATCCGATTTGGATTGCATCAATATGGAAGTTGAAGCGATAGCCGAGGCACAAAGGAAAATTACCTTGGCTTTGAACTCAAACTCTTCTTTGGTTTCCCTATCGATGACCTTGACACCGGTAGCTTTTTTGGTATTAGGGTCATAAATCACTTCATGAACAATTGAATCCGGTCTTAGCGTCATATTACCTGTAGCCTCTGCTGCTGGCAGTGTAGACGATACGCTGCTAAAGTATGCTCCGAAAGGACATCCTCTGATACAACGGTTCCTAAATTGGCAACGCACTCGACCATCACCTTCAAATTGCTTGTCACTGTTAATATGCGCAACTCGACCAGCTGTGATTACACGACCATTGAAATGTTCGGCAACTTTGCCTCTTACATGATCTTCTACACAATTGAGCTCCATCATGGGTTCAAATTGTCCGTCGGGCAGTTGTGCCAAACCTAAATTTTCACCGGAAACACCAATGTAACTTTCAACCTTATCGTACCAAGGTGCTATATCCTTGTAACGTACGGGCCAATCTACGGCAATTCCGTCATTTTTGTTTGCAGCAAAATCAATATCGCTCCAACGGTAACTGTGTCGTCCCCACATTATGGAACGTCCACCAACATGGTAACCTCTCATCCAATCAAACCTTTTGGTTTCATTGTAAGGGTGTTCCAAATCGTTTACGAACCAATGTTTGGAAGCTGCTCCAGTGGTATAACCGGTTCTTGATTGTTTCTCTTGTTTTTTAACGTCTTCTCGGGTTGCTCTTCCCGCATGAGGAAAATCCCATGGATCCATGTTTGCAGTTGGGTAATCTTCACGGTGTTTTACCATGGGCCCACGCTCCAAGACCAAAGTCTTGAGACCGTTTTCGCACAACTCTTTGGCAGCCCAACCACCGCTGATACCCGTACCTACCACGATGGCATCATAGGATTCCTGCTCCTGATTGTAATAAAATTTACTCATTTATTCGGATTGTTTATTTGATAAATGTATTAATTATTAAATTAATTTTCTACATTTAATCCCTATGTTTATTGAGAATTCAGCACTATAACGTTGTAGTTTTTGGATTCCGCACGAAATTAACTAACGCAATAATATGAACAGAAGTAGATTAACACAAAAAAGTATTGTTACACTCATAGCAGTGGCTTTATTCGGATTTTATTCCTGTAAACAGAACCCAAAAAAGGAAACAACCGAAGAAACAACAACTGAAGCAGTAGCGGCAGAAGAATCCAAACCGGACATTAAGCTCTCTTTGGCACAATGGTCTATCCACAAAATGATTTTTGAAGAAGGCGTGGACCCTTACACTTTTGCAGAAAAAGCAAGTAAGTGGGGATTTGAAGGTCTTGAGTATGTGAGCGCACTTTATTATAAGGAACTGCAGGCGGCAAACTTTTCTGAAGAAGCCATGAACAATTGGGTGGAAAAAAGCAAGGCTGAAAGTGAAAAATACGGTCTAACCAATGTTTTGATCATGGTGGACGGGCAAGGAGATATCGCCGTTCCCGATGAAACCGCAAGAACAGAAGCAGTGGAAAACCATTATAAATGGGTGGATGCAGCAGCAGCCCTAGGGTGCCATTCCATTCGTGTTAACCTGAACGGAAGTATGGAGCCAGAGGTTTGGATGCCGGCATCAGTGGCAGGATTGAAACAATTGGCAACCTATGCCAAGGACAAGAACATAAATATTATCGTCGAAAACCACGGAGGTCCTTCTTCCAACGCGCAGATGTTGGCAGAGGTAATGGAAAAAGTGGGAATGGACAACTGTGGCACCTTGCCCGATTTTGGCAATTTCTGTATCAAAAGGGAAGAGGGTGATTACTATTCATCCGAATGCTTGGAAGAATATGACCGCTATAAGGGAACAAAGGAGTTGATGCCATACGCCAAAGGTGTTAGTGCAAAATCCTACAGCTTTGATGAAGAAGGAAATGAAACTAGAGTGGATTACCCAAGAATTATGGATATAGTTTTGGATTCTGGATACGAAGGTTTTGTAGGTGTCGAATATGAAGGCTCGGAACTGGGTGAGGAAGAAGGGATTTTGGCAACCAAAAAACTTTTGGAAAGAATATTGGAATAATCCAATGTTAAAATGGGCCGATGAAGGGATTTTTGAAACAACTCTTCGATTACAATTTTTACTGTAATAAAAAAATTATGCAACAATGCAGTGGTCTGGACCATGTTCCGGACAACTGCATTAGACTTTTTAGTCACATGCTCAATGCCCATCATATTTGGAACCATAGAATTTTGGGTACGCCCACGGAGTTTGGTGTTTGGGACAAACACCAAATGGACCAATGGGAAGATATCCATTACGAAAACCAACGTACTTCTTTTGAAATTGTTTCCAATACGGATACTTTTGAAAAACGAGTGCAGTATACAAACAGTGAAGGAAAGAATTATTCAAGTGTGTTAAAGGATATACTTTTTCACATAGTTAATCATACCACTCATCACAGAGGGCAAATCATGATGGAATTGAGGAGCTCTGGAGTTGAGCCAAAACCTTTGGATTATATACATTACAAAAGATAACTACTAACTAAAGACTTAACATGAATATTAAAACCAAATTTCAACTGTCCTTTATGATGTTCCTGGAATTTTTTATCTGGGGCGGTTGGTTTGTTACTTTGGGGACTTTTCTGGGTAACAATCTTGAAGCTACAGCAGGACAATCATCAATGGCATTTTCAACACAGTCGTGGGGGGCAATTATTGCACCCTTTATTATTGGATTGATAGCCGACAGATATTTCAATGCCGAACGAATCTTGGGTGTGCTGCACTTGGTAGGTGCATTTTTGATGTACCAAATGTATCAATCAACAGATTTTGTGGCCTTCTATCCGTATGTGTTGGGTTACATGATCCTGTATATGCCTACACTGGCTCTGGTTAACTCCATTTCTTTTAATCAAATGAAAGACCCGGCTAAGGAGTTTTCCAACATTCGGGTTTTTGGTACCATCGGATGGATCATTGCTGGATTGGTGATAAGTTATCTGTTTGTTTGGGACTCTCCAGAGGCCTTGGAAGCGGGAATGCTTAAAAATACATTTTTGATGGCAGGTATCGCCTCCGCAATTTTGGGGGTTTTCAGTTTTACATTGCCAAAGACACCTCCAAAAGTGGACAAAAGTGAAAAAGTTGCCATTTCGGATGTGTTGGGCTTGGACGCCCTCAAACTATTGAAGGATAAAAACTTCCTGGTTTTCTTTATTTCTTCGGTTTTGATCTGCATACCACTGGCTTTCTATTATCAAAATGCCAATCCGTTCTTAGCTGAAATAGGACTTCCCAATCCAACGGGCAAAATGGCCATTGGTCAAGTATCGGAAGCACTGTTTATTCTGGCACTACCATTCTTTTTTACAAAATTCGGATTCAAAAAAACCATTTTGGTGGGAATGTTGGCCTGGACGGTACGGTACATATTGTTCGCTTACGGTAATGCGGACGAACTATCCTTTATGTTGATCATTGGTATCGCATTGCACGGAATCTGCTACGACTTCTTTTTTGTTTCCGGACAGATCTATACGGATACAAAAGCAGGAGAAAAGTACAAAAGCGCTGCACAAGGACTGATTACTTTGGCAACTTACGGTGTTGGTATGCTTATCGGTTTCTGGATTGCAGGACAAATAACAGATTCGCTAACAATGGATGATGGAGCACATGCATGGGAAACCATTTGGATGTATCCTGCAGGATTTGCAGCCGTAGTATTTGTGTTGTTCGCATTAATATTTAAAAACGAAAAAGTAGAATATAAATCATAAAGAAAAATGCCTAAAAAGATTAGACTTGGAATTCTTGGAGGAGGAGGCGATTCTCTTATTGGGGTGTTGCACAGAGTGGCCTCTTTCATTAATGACAATTATGAAATCGTAGGAGCTGTATTCAACCCTGATTTTGAGGACAATATGCAGTTCGCCAAGGAAATAGACATTCCTACGAATAGAATTTACAAAGATTTTGATACGCTTGTCGAGGAAGAGATGAAGTTGCCCGAAGATGAACGTATCCAAGTTTGCTCAATCCTTACACCGAACTTCCTTCACTTTCCAATGGCGAAAAAGTTATTGGAGAACGGTTTCAATGTCATCTGCGAAAAACCGATGACCACTACGTACGAGGAGGCTAAAGTGTTGCAGGAAACCTTGGAAAAAGAGGGAACCGTTTTCGCCGTAACCCATACCTATACGGGGTACCCCATGGTTAGGCAAATGCGTGAAATGATCAAAGAAGGTGTTATTGGAAAGGTTCACAAAGTAGATGTACAATACTATCAAGGTTGGATGAATCCAATTATCCACGACAAGGAAAAGCGTGGTACGGTTTGGAGATTGGACCCTAAAAAAGCGGGAATAAGTTCTTGCATGGGAGATATTGGCGTCCATGCATTCAATATGGTCGAGTACACAACTGGGTTACAGGTACAGTCCCTATTGTGCGATTTTAATTATCTCTATGACGACAACCAGATGGATATGGATGGCACAGCGCTTATCCGTATGGACAAGAACGTTAAAGGCGTAATTAGGGCCAGTCAAGTGGCAACGGGGGAAGAAAACAACCTGTCCATTGCTATTTACGGTCAAAAAGGAGGATTAAAATGGGAACAGGAAAACCCTAATTATTTATACAAATTGAACGATCCTGAACCACTACAGGTGTATAAACCAGGACACGAGTACAATTCCAAATTGTCTTTGGACGGTACAAAATTACCGCCAGGACACCCGGAAGGTATATTTGATGCCATGGCCAACATTTACCTAGGGGTTGCCAAGGCCATCCGAGGAGAGGAATACAACAGCGGAGAATTCCCAACCATGAAAGATGGGGTTAGGGGCCTCAATTTTATTGAGAATACCGTAGCTTCCCATAAACAAGGTAATATTTGGGTGGACATGGATTAATAGGAAACCCAAAAAACA
Source organism: [Muricauda] lutisoli (nom. illeg.) (assembly GCF_017313105.1). GTDB lineage: Bacteria > Bacteroidota > Bacteroidia > Flavobacteriales > Flavobacteriaceae > Flagellimonas > Flagellimonas lutisoli. The sequence continues at coordinate 5,624 of NZ_JAFLND010000003.1, forward strand.
GGAATGATGGCTGCCTACTGGCGGCCATTATTTTTTGTAGAGCATCTCAAACTCCTCAAAAACCACGATCATACTTTCCTTGGGAGTTTTGCCAAACTCCGCAAGTTCTCGGGTAAAGTAATCCCAATGTGTTTTTTTCCAATGATCAAGGCTTTTATCGCCCTCACCTTCTAAACGCGCATGCTCCTCGCGAATGCTGAAATAGGGCAGTAGTTTTACCCTGGTCGTTCGGATGATGCATTTAGCATTTCCATTCCAATCGGTGACCACATAGAAATCCCCGATTTTCGGTAAGGCCTCATTACGTAGTTGCAACCCTTGTAAAGCATGGCTGGTAGCTCTTTTAGCTTCTTTGGATATCAAATCGGCACATACATCGGCATCTTTTTCATTATCACAAAAATGAATGACCTTGGGAGCATCTTCAGAAGCAAACTCTAAATGGGCATCCAAAAAATCGCCCCACAGATTTCGGGCAGAAGCATTTTCCATAAGCAGGTTTTAAGAAAATTTATGTTGTTTGAATTGTTCAGCGGCATGATTTGCTGCCCTTGCGGTAAAGGCCATATAGGTCAGCGATGGATTTACGCAACTGGCAGAAGTCATAAAAGCACCATCGGTTACATAAACATTGGGAACCGAGTGCAATTGATTGTGCTTGTTCAATACAGAAGTTTTCGGGTCGTGTCCCATGCGTGCACCTCCCATTTCGTGTATCCCAAGTCCCGGGCCCGTCTCGGTATCGTATGTGTGGACATCAGTAAAACCAGCAGCTTTTAGCATGGCAGCAGCTTCCTCTTTTATGGCTTCTCGCATTTTATATTCGTTTTCCTTGAACTCCACATCAAAATTCAATTGTGGAAGTCCCCATTGATCTTTTTTATCCTTGCTCAAAGTAACCCGATTATCATGATGTGGCAACATTTCGCCAAAACCGGTCATGCCTATTTCCCATCCACCAGGTTTTAAAATCGCCTCTTTATAGGCCGGCCCATGTCCAAGTTCAGCAACCGTTTCGGACCAACTGCCCCTACTTGCCCCACCTTGATAGCCAAAACCACGTAAAAAATCTGTCCGCTTTGTTTTCTCATCAAGGTTGACAAATCTCGGGATGTAAAAACCGTTCGGTCTCCTTCCTTTATAGTACTTGTCCAAATGGCCATTAACTTTAGCAGATGCCCCTAATTGATAGTGGTGGTCCATGATGTTACGCCCCAATTGATCGTGATTGTTTCCCATGCCATTGGGGAACTCCTTGGATTTGGATTGTAATAAGATCCCAACAGAGGCCATTGCCGAAGCACAGAGAAATACAATGTTACTTTTAAACGCTATTTTTTCATGGGTCTCCGCATCGATTATGTTTACCCCGGTTGCTTTTTTGCTGTTTTGATCATAAGAGATTTCATAAACGATGGAGTTTGGCCTTAGGGTCATATTCCCGGTTCGTTCCGCAGCGGGAAGGGTAGAGGAATTACTGCTGAAATAGCCTCCAAAGGGGCATCCTCTCCAACAACGATTACGATATTGGCAAGGTCCGCGACCTTCAATATCCGTTGTGTTTTCAGTAATATGGGCTACTCTTCCAATAGTGAGCAAACGCCCATCCTTAAAATTCTTTCCTAAGGATGCCTGTAAATCTTTTTCAACACAATTCAACTCCATAGGCGGCTGAAACTTACCATCTGGCAGTTGTTTAAGCCCTAAAGCTTGACCGCTAACACCAATATAGGATTCCACTTTGTCGTACCAAGGAGCAATATCTTTATAGCGAACTGGCCAATCCACTGCAATGCCTTCTTTCTTGTTGGCTTCAAAATCAATGTCGCTCCATCGGTAACTTTGACGCCCCCAAGTTAAGGATCGCCCACCAACTTGGTAGCCTCGAATCCAATCAAAACGTTTGGTTTCTTGATACGGATGTTCCAGATCGTTTACAAAAAAGTGCTTTACATCATCTTTTGGAGCCCACCCCACCCTGAGTTGCTTGTGGTATTTTTCTTTGTCATCACGGGTAAGTTCCCCTTTAAAAGGATAATCCCAAGGATCGTCGTTCATGGTTTTGTAGTCTTCAACATGCTTTACCATAGGGCCACGTTCCAGTACAAGAACATTAAGGCCATTTTCGCATAGTTCTTTGGCTGCCCAACCACCACTTATTCCTGTACCTACAACAATAGCATCATAAACTTTGGTTTCAATCACTTTAATGTTGTTTTAATTGTTAACGAATCCCTATATTTATCTCTTACCACATGAGATTTGAAAATAGCATAGTTTTTTTCTTAAATATAGAAGATAAATCCCAATTTATTTGGGATTTCCTAATTCCTAAAAATTAAATTCAATGAAAACAATAAAAGGACCAGCAGTATTCCTAGCACAATTTGTGGACAGTCAGCCTCCGTTCAATTCTTTGGATGGAATATGTAAATGGGCCTCTGATCTAGGCTATAAGGGTATCCAGATTCCAACAACGGAGTCGTTCCTGATAGATTTGGACAAAGCGGCAGAAAGTCAAGATTACTGCGACGAACTAAAAGGGAAAATCAATTCGTACGGGTTGGAGATCACCGAACTGTCCACGCACTTACAAGGGCAATTGGTAGCGGTGCATCCGGCTTACGATATTATGTTCGATAATTTTGCGCCAGATGCTTTAAAAGGAAAACCGAAAGAACGTACCAAATGGGCGGTCGACCAAGTAAAAAAGGCGGCTACGGCCAGTCGACGATTAGGTCTAAAGGCACATGCAACCTTCTCCGGTTCACTTTTGTGGCATACTATGCACCCTTGGCCTCAAAGGCCGGACGGTTTAGTGGAAATGGGTTTTGAGGAGCTGGCAAAAAGATGGATGCCCATCCTTGATCATTTTGATGAAGAAGGTGTGGATGTCTGTTATGAGATTCACCCAGGGGAAGACCTGCATGATGGAGATACTTTTGAACGTTTCTTGGAAGCAACGGGAAACCATAAAAGGGTCAACATTTTGTACGATCCAAGTCATTTTGTTTTACAGCAATTGGATTACATCGAGTACATCGATTTTTATCATGAGTTCATCAAATCGTTCCATGTAAAGGATTCTGAATTTAACCCAACAGGAAAAAAAGGTGCCTTTGGAGGATATAACGATTGGGGAGACAGGGCTGGAAGATACCGTTCCCTAGGTGATGGCCAAATCGATTTCAAGACCATTTTCTCAAAATTGACACAATACGGTTGTGATGTTTGGGCCGTAATGGAATGGGAATGCTGCATAAAAAGTCCTGAACAAGGAGCAAGGGAAGGAGCCAAATTCATCAAGGACCACATCATCGAGGCAACCACAAAGACCTTTGATGACTTTGCTGGCGGAGATATAGATGAACAAAAACTTAAAAATATATTGGGACTATGAGAAAATCAATATGGTTTGTAGCACTTGCTCTTGTTTTTGCCTGTAAGGATAAACCAAAAGAAAGCCAGGAGGAAATGGAAGAGACAGTTGAGGCAACAGAGGAAGAAGAATCCGATTGGGTCACGTTATTCGACGGAACAAGTTTTGATGGTTGGCACATGTACAATGGTGGAGAAGTCACCGAGCCATGGAAATTGGAAGATGGAGCCATGGTGCTTTACCCACCGGAGGAAAGACCAGAGGGTGCCAATTATAATTTGGTGACCGATCAAGAGTTTACCGATTTTGTGCTTACCATGGATTGGAAGATTGCCGAAGGGGGCAACAGTGGTTTCTTTTGGGGAGTAAAAGAGGATGAAAAATATGGGGAACCATACCTTACCGGACCAGAAATACAGGTGCTGGACGATGAGAGACATCCAGATGCACAGAATGGAACCGATCGCTTGGCCGGTGCTTTGTACGATATGGTCTCTCCATCGGAAAATGCAGTTAAGCCTGCAGGAGAATGGAACTCAGTTGAGTTAATGGTGAACCATAAAACCAACGAAGGCCACGTTGTTTTAAATGGGACCAAAATTGTGGAGTTCCCGGTCCAAGGACCGGAATGGGAAGAGTTGGTCGCCAATTCAAAATTTGCTGAATGGGAAGGTTTTGCCGCTTTTAAAACGGGTAAAATAGGACTACAAGATCATGGGAACATGGTAGCCTTCAAAAATATTAAAATTAAAGAATTGTAGTATGTCAAGATTAACAAACAGACTATTGGTTTTGTCCCTGCTTATTGCCGGATTTATCACCGCACAAGAGGTAGAACCGACCACCCCCGAGGAAACGGAATTTTATGAGCCCGTTCCCCCTAAAGTTACCCCAGGACAAAATGGTGCACCTCCCAGTGATGCCATTGTACTTTTTGATGGCACGTCTTTGGATAAATGGATAAGTTCCCGAGATAGTACTGAGGCAAAATGGATTTTAAATGAAGATGGAAGCATGACCGTAAACGATAGGACCGGCGATATTCAGACCAAACAAAATTTTGGAAGTGTACAGCTTCACATCGAGTGGAAATCGCCCGCAGAAGTACAGCGTGATGGTCAAAACCGAGGCAATAGCGGAGTGTTTTTGAATAACCTCTATGAAGTCCAGGTATTGGACAACAACGACAACGACACCTATGTAAACGGGCAAGTAGGCTCCATTTACAAACAACATGTGCCCTTGGCAATGGCTTCGGTGCCTACTGGTGAATGGAACACGTACGACATTATTTACCATGCACCCGAGTTCGAAAAGGGCCAAAAAGTAAAATCGGGTACGTTGACGGTGATCCACAATGGCGTTTTGATCCAGGATCATGTGGAGATCAAGGGAACCACTCCATATATCGGATGGCCCAAAAACCCACCACATGGAAAGGGACCGCTAAGACTTCAGGACCACGGCGATAACAGCAGGGTAAGTTATAGGAATATTTGGGTAAGGGAACTGGATTAGCTCCCTTAACCCAATTTTAAAATAGAAATCCACTAAAAGGGCCAAAAACCTATTTTGGTTACCTTTGGCAAAATTTATCATAGGTATATGATTCAATCCATGACAGGCTTTGGGAAGCATGTAGTGCAGCTTCCTTCCAAGAAAATCACCATTGAGTTGAAGTCGCTCAACAGTAAAAACCTGGACATCAATGCCAGACTTCCCCAATTTTACCGGGAAAAAGAACTGGAACTACGTAAAATGATCGCTAGTGCTTTGAACAGGGGCAAAATAGATTTTAGTCTGTACGTTGAAATTACCGGAGAGGAAACCACCGCTGAGGTAAACAAAGGGGTGGTGAGAAACTATATGGACCAATTGGCCGATATAGCCAAAGGCGACGACATAAAATTATTGGAAATGGCCCTGCGGATGCCCGATACCCTCAAAACCGATAAGGATGACATTGATGAGGAAGAATACAATGCAATAAAACAGGCCATGGACGAGGCACTTTCCAAAATAGTCGAGTTCAGGAACGAAGAAGGTAAAGTCTTGGAAGAAGATTTTGTGACACGGCTGAATAATTTGAACGAGTTGTTGGAGAAAGTGAACAAAATGGACCCAGAACGCTTAGCCACGGTCCGGGAGCGATTGGAGAAAGCAGTGGCCGACCTTAAGGTGGAACTGGATGCCAATAGGTTTGAACAAGAACTGATCTACTATCTGGAGAAATATGACATCACCGAGGAAAAGGTCCGCTTGGCCAACCACTTAAAATATTTTGAAACCACCTTGAATTCAGGTGATTCCAATGGAAAAAAACTTGGGTTCATTTCCCAAGAAATCGGAAGGGAGATCAATACCATCGGTTCCAAGGCCAATTACGCCCCAATGCAGCAGTTGGTGGTCCAGATGAAAGATGAACTGGAAAAAATAAAGGAACAAATGCTCAATGTGTTATGACAGAAGGCGGTAAACTTATTATTTTCTCGGCACCTTCGGGCAGTGGTAAAACCACAATCGTGAAGCATCTGCTGAATCAGCCTGAATTGAATCTGGCATTTTCCATTTCTGCCACATCCCGTCCGCGTAGAGGAAAGGAAAAGAATGGGGTCAACTATTACTTTATGTCCGTTTCCCAATTTAAAAGACACATAAAAGACGGTGATTTTTTAGAGTGGGAGGAAGTATACCGAGATAACTTTTACGGGACCCTTAAAAGTGAAGTGGAACGACTCTGGGCAGAAGGTAAAAACGTAATTTTTGACATTGATGTTTCAGGTGGATTGCGAATCAAAAAAAAGTTCCCGGAAAAAACCTTGGCCGTGTTCGTAAAGCCCCCAAGTGTTGATGAACTTAAAATCAGACTGAAGAAACGGAGCACGGAAAGCGACGATAAAATCAACATGAGGATTGCCAAGGCATCCGTGGAACTTGCCACTGCACCCCAGTTTGATAAAATCATTAAAAACTATGACCTTGATGTAGCCTTGGACGAGGCGCATAAATTGGTCGCTGATTTCGTGGGAGCGGAAATACCCCCAAAAGAAGATTAGGTATGAAAAAGGTAGGGCTCTTTTTTGGAACCTTTAACCCCATACATATCGGCCATTTGGTAATTGCCAACCATTTGGTGGAGTATTCCGATTTGGATGAGGTTTGGTTCGTTATAACGCCACAAAGCCCATTTAAAATAAAACAATCACTTTTAGATAACAACCATCGCTATCAAATGGTGTTCGAGGCTGTGCAGGACTATCCCAAGCTACAACCCTGTAAAATCGAATTTGATTTGCCCCAACCCAATTACACCTCCGATACACTTGCCCATTTGGATGATAAATATGGCAATGATCATCAATTTTCGCTTATTATGGGAGAAGACAATTTAAAAGGTTTCCATAAATGGAAAAATTATGAGGCCATTTTAGAACTTCATACCATTTATGTGTATCCCAGGATTTCTCACGGTGAGATAGAGCATCAATTTAAGGGGCACTCAAAAATCACAAAAGTTGATGCGCCCATTATGGAAATCTCATCGACATTTATTCGTAAGTCGCACAAGGAGGGTAAAAATGTGCGCCCGTTGCTTCCACATGCTGTATGGAAGTACATGGATGAAATGAACTTTTACAGGTAGCCCTATTTTTGTGCGGTGACCACGCCCACCATACTGTCGGCAGTTCCATAATACAAATACCATGTTCCATTGAACATAACAAGTCCTTCCAAGAAGGTTGTTCCGTCTTTGTATTGTCCCGATTTTTCAAAAGGCAATTCAGGTTTAATGAAGGGTTCGTCAGTTTGGTCCAACAGTTTCCATGGTTCATTGACGTCAAAAAGAGCCTGTCCGCCGGTATAAATTCTATTTCCAAGATCTTTCACCCCGATGTTTTGTGAATTTCCTGCGTTGTAAAGCAATACAATGCCATTACTGGTAAGCAATGGTGGTGGACCGGCCTCTACCAACCAAGAATCAAAATAGCCTGGTCTAGGGCTTAAAACTGGAGCTAAATTTCCTTCATAGGTTTCCACAGGTTCCCAATCTATCAAATTCGTGGAAGAAGCTAACCAAATGTTGGGCACACCGTAGTACATCCAATATTTTCCATTGATTTTGGCAGCAACTAATTTTCCATTCCGTAGTTCGGTGACAATGGCCCCCGATTTGCTCTCTTTTTCGTGATAGATACCGTTTTTGTAATGCTGAAAAACAGGACCGTGTTTCTCCCAGTTCACTAAGTCTTTTGATGTGGCAACAGCTAGTTTGGGTACTTTTCTGTTCCATTGGGTGTAGGTCAGCACATAAAGCCCGTCTTCGGTTTCCACGATTCTTGGGTCTTCAACTCCGCCCGGCCATTCGTTGGTTTTTTGATTGTCGTTCTTTGGATAAAAAACAGGTGCTGGCCATTTGTTATACCTGAGCCCATCGGAAGAAGTGGCCATACCGATCCGAGAACGGTGCCCACCGATTTCTTTCTCCCCCAATTTTTCTTCGGCGCGGTAGAGAACGTAGATGGAATCCTCTTTAACTATTGCAGCAGGATTAAAAGTGGCCATGGATTCCCAGTGAACTTTTTTATTGGTTATGGGGTCGGTAAAGGTAGATGCACCATCTTTCTGTAAGATTGGTCGAGCATTATCTGGACGCTTAAATGGTCCCAACATCCATTCTTTTTCTTTGGTTTGTGAAAATATGTTGGTGAGAGAAAGTAAAAGAAAGGATAGGAATAGAATTGCTGTTCTCATCAATTTTAAATTTTTTCCAATGTATCTGTTCCCAAGTATTTATCATCCTTGTTAACATACCAAGCCCTGGTCTTTGGCATTTTTATCCCGTTGATTTCTTCCAGGCCTTCCAAAAGAATATATTCGCCATCATTTTTGCTTTCATCATGGTAAAACTGATAAACTTCCATTGCGTAAGTAGTGGGGTCAAAATAAAAGTACCATTCATCTGTGCCTACCTCTGAATCATAGGTGACGTTCAGCACCAAATATTCCTTGTTTTTAAATGTCCTTTTTTGGACTTCAGGGTCTAGATGGGTGCCAGGGTCTTTTAATTTCATGGGAAGACCGTACAAGTAGGTATAGTAGTCTTTCATGAATTCACCACGCTCGCAGTTCAATCTGAATTCTTCAGCTTCATCTTCCGAAAAATCGGTACTTCCATTCAAGCGTATTTCGCAAGAATCTTTATCAAAAGAATAGGCGTATGTATTGCCATCCTGTTCAACGTCCAAAGTAAATTTTTGCTGAGGAAAATCCAGTCCAATAAGACTTGTACGTTTTGGACGACTTGGGGTTTCCATAACTACTTTAAAAGTAGTGTTTAAATTAGCCCAATTGTTATTGGGGTCATGATAAGCAATGGCTTTCTCCAATACCTCTTCCGCAGAAAGATTCTGAGCACTAACAACAACGGAAAATAACCCAAGGGTTAAGAAAGCTAAACAATATCTTTTCATATCAAATTGATTAAGTTGATAGGAAAGATACCGCTTTTTATTTCTTTTCTATGGTAGCTGGAGTTATGGAACTGTCATGCTCGGCATAATACTGCTCCAAAAGGTTCATCATGGCCGTGATCAAATCCTTGCTTTCCAATAATAGGGAGAAATAGAGGGTGGTGTTCTTTGGACTGGATTCTTCGGTCCTGGTTCTGGAAACCTGCTGATTGATTTTCTGCGAAACCATCTCGTAAAGCTTCTCTTTGGAATTTAGAACCGTGCCAATTTGCTCAAAAGAACGGTCTTCAAAAGCTTTTTGGGTGCTGTTGAACACATTTTCCAAAGCGGCATCGATTTCTTTGAGCTCTTTGATCTGGTTATACTTTAATTTTTTGTGATTGTTGTTCACATGGTTGTAGCTCACCTTGCCAATATATTCCAAGGACTGGGACATGTCCGTTAAGTGGCCCATAACATTGATGTAAAAGTTACTGGCACCTACATGGGCTTCATCCAAATTTTTGATGAAGTAGAACGTATCGTTTCGCAATCCTTCGATTTCATTGGCCAATTTTTTACTCTGCTTCTTGTTCTTTTTCAAGAAATCAAGATCGTGCTTGGATAATCCTTGCATAGAATTGGAGTAAATACGGTTACTACGTTTTACCACGTTGGCAATGTTGGCGGCTGTTTCCTCGATAACACCTTGAATGGAACTACTTTCGGCTCTTCTTAAGCTATCCTCTGCCTTAATTTCCTTGGTTTTTTTGTTGTGGGAAATATAATTGCGCAGCAAAATGGCGGCTGCGGCAATCAACATCAAAACCAGTGACACAAATTTTCCGACAAACAACAAATATGCTATTAAAGCTGCAGCAACAAACGCACTAAGAGCGGTAAAGAACCATCCACCTATAACATTGAGTACCCCGGCTACACGGTACACCGCACTTTCCGCTCCCCAGGCCCTATCGGCCAAAGAAGTACCCATGGCCACCATAAAGGTTACATAAGTGGTGGACAACGGTAGTTTCATAGAAGTGGCAATGGAGATAAGCACGCTTGCCACCATAAGGTTTACAGAAGCCCTGACCAGGTCAAATGCAGGTTGTTCTTGTGTTTTGCTTTTGGGCACGTAGGTCTGTGGTAAAACAAACTGCTTATCTATTTTGGACTGAATGGATGGCGGAACAATTTTGGAAATATTTTCAAAGGCACCTATACTGAATTTTACAATTTGTCTGGACAGATAATTAGGCTGGAAGCGTTCGTCGCCCTCGTCCTGTCTCGCCAAATCGACACTCGTTTTTACAACTCCTTTCGCTTTTGATGAAAACCAAAGTGTTATCACCATGACCGCTCCGGAAAGCAACAATAGCATGGTTGGTGTTTGTACAGCTGCTGCCAATCCCCTCATATTAAAATCCCCGGGAGCTATGCCGGAAGCTTGCCAATCCTGATAAGATTGAAGTGCAGCGATTGGCACTCCGATAAAGTTGACCAAGTCGTTACCTGCAAAAGCCATGGCCAAGGCAAAGGTTCCAAAACCAATAACTATTCTATAAATGTTCCATTTTAATAGGTTGGCCACAATAAATGAACCCATGGTCCAGAACACAAAATTACCAGCTAAAAAAGCCAAAGGTTGGGTTGCAACAAACTCCGAAAGCACGCCATCAAAAAGAGCGGCACTTTTAAGTCCTTTTACCAATATAAAATAAACTATGGCTGTTATGGCCAGACCACCAAAAACAGATTCTACCCACTTGGACCTATTTTGAAATTTGAAAGAAATCAATGTTCTGGAGACAAATTGCACCAAGGCACCAATGGAAAATGCTATGAAAACGGAGAGGAGAATTCCAAATATAATTTCAGCGGCTTTGTCTGTATTAATGTAAGTGGCCAAATCTGAAAAACCACCTTGCGTATCGGCTATTTTGATGAGGGAAATGGCCACAGAAGCACCCAACAGCTCAAAAACAATGGATACCGTGGTAGAAGTAGGCATTCCAAGGGTGTTGAAAAAATCCAGTAGGAGAATGTCCGTAATCATCACGGCCATAAAAATGAACATGATTTCCTCGAACACGAACTCACCAGGGTTAAAGATTCCTTTTCTTGCAACTTCCATCATTCCACTAGAGGAGATGGCACCAAATGCGATACCTACGCTGGCAACGATCATTATGGTCCTAAAAGAAATCGCTTTGGACCCAATGGCCGAGTTCAAAAAGTTAACGGCATCGTTGCTAACGCCCACAACCAAATCGGTTATGGCCAATATGCCGAGCGCCACAACCATGAAAATGTAAATATTCTCCCCCATTCTTTCAGAAATATGACAAAAATGCCATTATAAATCCGCACTAAGGTTAACAAAATGTTACCAAATACGGCCCCAAAAATATCAATATTTTCAATGTGTTGGACATAGGTTCATCTTTTGATATATCTTCGCTACAAATCAATGGCCAATGAACTGGGAGCAGTTACTCTCTTTAAAACGACACGGAGATACAGGAAAGCGACTACGAAAGGAACAAAATGAGACCCGACTAGGGTTCGAGGTGGACTACGACCGAATTGTTTTTTCGTCCGCTTTTAGGAGTTTACAGGATAAGACCCAAGTGTTTCCCATGCCCATTGCCGTAGGTTCACAAAAGAATTTTGTGCACACCCGATTGACCCATAGTATGGAGGTATCGGTCGTGGGAAGAAGCCTTGGTCGAATTGCCGGACAACAGATTTTGACCAAATACCCATTTTTGTCCGAGGTCCACGGACACCATTTTAATGATTTTGGTGCTATTGTGGCCGCTGCGGCTTTGGCCCACGACATTGGGAACCCTCCATTCGGGCACAGCGGGGAAAAGGCTATTGGCAATTATTTTAAACAGGGCAAAGGGAAATTCTACGAAGATGCGTTGACACCAGAGGAATACCAGGACCTTATCGACTTTGAAGGCAATGCCAATGGGTTTAAACTTTTGACCGAATCTAGGGAAGGGGTTCCAGGCGGCCTACGGTTGAGTTATGCCACTTTGGGGGCTTTTATCAAATATCCAAAAGGATCATTGCCCAAGAAACCGTCCAAAAATATTTCCGATAAGAAATTTGGCTTTTTTCAATCCGAAAAGGAGTTTTTTTATGAACTCGTGGAAGAAATCGGTTTATTGCCCAACCCAACACATCCAGAAACGGGATTTTTGAGACATCCATTGACCTATTTGGTCGAGGCAGCAGATGATATTTGCTACACCATCATTGATTTTGAAGATGGCATAAATTTAGGGTTGATTCCCGAGGAATATGCTTTGGAATATCTCATCAATCTGGTGAAGGATAACATCAATACCAAAAAATACAATGCCATGACCACCTCAAGTGACCGATTGAGCTATTTACGGGCACTTGCCATCAGTACTTTGATAGGGGATGCAGTCGACGTTTTTGTGAAGAACGAAGCCAAGATCCTAAAAGGCGAGTTCAATGTTTCGTTGCTGGACAAAGGCAAGTATACTGCACAGGTGGAAGACATCATTAAATTGAGCGTGGAGAAAATCTATCAATCCACTGAAGTAATCGATAAGGAACTGGCGGGTTACCGAATCATATCTGACTTATTGGACATGTATACCACTGCCTTGATCAATGTGAAGGAGGGAAACGATACCAATTACGATCGATTGCTTATTAAAAGCTTGCCTGAAAATTACAGGAACACGGATGCATCGCTTTATAAAATATTGTTGGATACGAGTTGTTTTGTGGCCAGTTTGTCCGATAGTGCAGCGGTACATATCCACGATAAACTAACAGGACGTAACATCTAAAAAGAATAGAGCAATCCAACCCCAAGTAGTTGTTTAAACTGGATTTTGGCCACGCCAGGGTTGATCACGGTACCGTCCTCCGCAATTTCTTCATCAAACTTAATGTCATCATCATAGATGATGTGGGTGCCGATGTTGGCATTCAGATATTCGTTTACCTTGAGATTAAAGTTCAACTCCCAATCCACATCTATGTTTCCAAAACTTTGGAGATAATCGGTATACAGATTGAGCCGATGGCTCATCTGGACATTATTGGCAATTTGGGTATCCCAGGTATTGGTGATCAAGAAACCAAGTTCCAAAAAGAGGTTTTTTCCTTTCTCGACCCCAAAAGCACCTTGGTTGGAGAGCGCCTCATCCAACACAAAGGTAGATTTCATAGTGGCAGGTGAAATATAAAGGTTGAACTGGTCCTTGGGTGGAATGTAGGATGTACCGACACCGACAAACAAATACCCAGGGGCCATGAACCTGGAAATCGGTGTTTCCCGATCAGGATATTTATAACCATTGGAAAACTGGGTCCTTATATTGGCCTTTACGGAATAGTACCAGTTGGTTATGGTGTCCTTCCTAAAACTGAGCGTGGTGGACAATCGGATTTGGTCGTCCGTTTTCCGAAGTTTTCTACCCTCTTGTGCATTGAGACCGTACCGAAGTTGTGCCTCATTGTTCCAACTTAAGTACCGAAACTTATAGTTTCGGGTAAAATCTGCACTTGCAAGTGCTGACACGGAGTTATCGCCCCCTGCATTCCAGTTTACAAAGGAAACTTCACTTATGTTAAGTCCGAACTTGTTGACTTTTTTCCAAAATGATGTGGGATGGAACCGATTGTACCAAATGCTCAATGGCTTTACCCTATTTAAAACAGTACGGGGGTCGGTGAGCTTGGCACTCCTGGTCAAGTATTTTAGTTTAACATCCTTGATACGAACAATTTTAAACCCAGAATCAGTACTGTCGGGTTCAAAAACCTTTAAACGGGTTATCTGTGCATTGGCAGAAAGGAAAACAGTAAGGAATAGAATTAAAAAACAATTTATTCGCATTGGTCTAAGGTTGATTGTATATAAGAATGTATCGTATCAAAATCCATACCAGCCAGTTTATGGGTTTCAGGTATGGTCCCTTGCTCCACAAATTGATCGGGAACACCGAAAATTTTAATGGGTTTTGATAGTCCTTCATCATTGGCAAATTCAAGCACTGCTGAACCAAAACCACCCATTTTTGCGCCATCCTCAACTGTTACAATGTGTTCGTAGGAATTGAAAATGGTGCGAAGCAAATCCTTGTCCAAAGGTTTTACAAAACGCATATCGTAATGCCCTACGGCTTCAGGGGTATCCAAACTTTCAATGAGTTTGGAAATACCGTTACCCATATGCCCGATAGTGAGTATGGCGATTTTAGATCCTTTTTTCAAACATCTTGCTCTACCTATCTCAATCGGCTCAAAGTGATTTTTCCAATCAATGGTTGCACCTCGTCCTCTGGGATATCTTATCGCAATGGGTTTGTCCAGACCTAATTGCGCGGTGTACATTATATTCCGAAGTTCCATCTCGTTCATTGGGGCAAAAACGATGAGGTTGGGAACACAACGTAAGAAGGCCATATCAAAAACGCCATGATGTGTTGGACCATCCTGTCCCACCAAACCAGCTCTGTCCAAGCAAAAAATAACGGGAAGCTTTTGCAGGGCGACATCATGTATCACCTGATCGTAGGCCCTTTGTAAAAAAGTGGAGTAAATATTGCAAAAAGGCACCAAACCTTGGGTGGCCATTCCCGCTGCCAATGTTACGGCATGTTGCTCCGCGATACCGACATCGAACGCTCGGTCGGGCATTCGGTCCATCATAAATTTCAGGGAGCTTCCGCTGGGCATGGCAGGGGTGACCCCAACAATTTTTTCATTTATTTGAGCCAATTCCACAATGGTATGCCCGAACACATCTTGATATTTGGGTGGTTGCAATTGCCCGGATTTCTTTAAGCGCTCCCCTGTGATTTTATCAAACTTTCCGGGGGCATGGTACACCACTTGGTCTTCCTCTGCCTGTTTTAATCCTTTCCCTTTTGTAGTGATGATATGGAGCAATTTTGGACCGTCAACATGTTTCAAACGTTCCAATTCTGCTACCAAAGCTTTTACATCGTGCCCATCAATGGGGCCTGTATAGTTGAGGTTGAGGCATTCAAAAATATTTTCGTCCTTGGCAGTGCCCGCCTTAACGTTGGTTAGATACTTTTTTAAGGCGCCAACGCTAGGGTCAATCCCAATGGCATTGTCGTTAAGCACAATAAGTGCATTTACCTGGGTCACTCCCAAATGGTTGAGTCCTTCAAAGGCCATTCCGCTGGCAATGGATGCATCGCCCACAACGGCAATATGCTGTTTTTTAAAGTCGCCTTTCAATTTAGAGGCCATTGCCATTCCAAGTATCGCAGAAATGGAGGTAGAGCTGTGCCCTGTTCCAAAATCGTCGTACTTGCTCTCGCTTCGTTTGGGAAAACCACTTATGCCGCCCAATTGGCGGTTGGTTTCAAAAATTTCCTTGCGGCCGGTCAAGATTTTGTGTCCGTAGGCCTGGTGTCCCACATCCCAAATAAGTTTGTCAATAGGTGTGTTGAACACGTAGTGCAGGGCTATGGTGAGTTCCACAACCCCCAAACTGGCACCTAAATGGCCTTCTTTGGTCGAAACAATGTCAATGATGAATTCCCTCAATTCCTGGGCAAGTTTGGGCAACTCGTCCAAGTTCAATTTTTTGAGGTCCTCGGGGGATTCGATATGTGTCAACAATCTTTCCAATGGATAAAAAACAAAAGTATCGATTCTCCCTAAAATTATTTTATGTGTAGCTTAGCAATCTGTTGAAAAATGACATAATAATTGTGGAGAACCCTTTTGATGACAATTATTTCATGAAGAAGGCCTTGCAAGAGGCCGAAATCGCCTATGAAAATGGTGAAGTTCCCGTTGGTGCCGTTGTTGTGGTGAACAACAGGATAATTGGGAGGGCCCACAACCTGACCGAACGGTTAAAGGATGTTACGGCACATGCCGAAATGCAGGCAATTACGGCCGCATCAAACTTTTTGGGAGGGAAATACCTTCAGGGCTGCACGTTGTACGTTACTCTGGAACCTTGCCAAATGTGTGCAGGAGCATTGTATTGGAGCCAAATTTCAAAAGTGGTGTATGGAGCAGCCGATCTAGAGCGCGGATTTAGTGTGATGGGGGGGCATTTGCACCCTAAAACCAAATTGGTGGGCGGAGTCATGGAAAGAGAGGCCGCGGAACTTCTGAAACGATTCTTCATCCAACGGAGAAACCTGAATTAAATAAAAAACCCCGGCTTTGCCGAGGTTTTAAATCAAAATCAAAATAAAATATTATTATCCGATTACTTGCACTTGTGCAGCAACCACTCCTTTTCTTCCTTCTTCTTCGATGTATTCTACTTTGTCGCCTTCGTTCAATTCCACTCCGTTCAATGCCGTAACATGAACAAAGATGTCTTTTCCTGTGTCGTCGTTCGTAATGAACCCATAACCTTTGGACTCATTGAAAAATTTTACTGTACCAGTCATTAAAAAAATAAATAAAATGTTAAAATACGAAAGTAGTTTATTTTGTGGGTGGTTGTATGAAAAGAACTTTAAATCTGAGGAAAATTATTGATTTTCAGGGTTTTTGCGTTCTTTTTCTTGCATTTTCTTAATATTTTCATGGGTAAGCATGTAATCTTTCATGTTTTTCACCTTACTCTCTTTCCAAAGAAAAAGGGGCATGGCCACCAAAAATAACCCAACGGTACCACCTCCGATGTATTTTGGAGCCTGTGGGTGCCCTTCTTCCAAGGACAGCCCATAAAAAATAGCACCTAGCGATGCCAGCATAATGAGGAAAATAATATGTTTCAGTTTTATTTTCATTGGGAATAATTGATCAATTTTCTACGATAGGCGGTCAACATTTTTGATTTGGAGATGAAGCCCTCGTATTTACCGTTTTTGATGACAGGCAGGTTCCAAGCGCCACTATCTTGAAATTTTTTCATGACCTGTTTCATGTTGTCCGTTTCGTAAAAGATAACCTCTGGTGGCGCATGCATCAAATTTTTAACAAAAACAGTGTCGTACAGATCGGTATCGAACATCATGGGCCTGATATCGTCGAGGACTATAATTCCGATTAATTTTTTATCATCATCCAAAACGGGAAAAAGGTTTCTTTTGGATTTGGATACGGATTGATGCAACATTTCTCCCAAGGTCATTTGTGGAAGTACGGGCCTGAAATTTTTTTCTATCACATCGTCCATTTCCATTAGTCCTAGCACCATTTGGTCTTTGTTGTGTGATAAAAGCGCTCCGATTTTGGCCAGTTCCTTAGTGTAAATGGTGTAGTCCAATGCGTTTTTGGTAATCAAATAGGAAATTGCTGCTGTAATCATCAAAGGGACAAAGAGCTGGTAACCCCCTGTGATTTCCGCAATCAAGAATATGGCGGTCAGTGGAGCATGGATTACCCCTGCGATCAAACCTGCCATTCCTATTAGGGTAAAATTACTTTCGGAAACAGAGAATCCCAAGCCCAGGTTATTGATTACTTTGGCCACTACATTTCCAAGTGCGCTTCCCATGACCATGGTTGGAATAAATACGCCACCTGCACCTCCGGCACCAATGGTCGTTGTCATGGCAATTGCCTTAAAAATGGTAATTCCGAACAAAAGGGCAATAACGACCCAAATATTGTGGGTATAATCGTCAAAAGGAGTAGTGCCGAGTGCTTTTAAATGGTCGCCCTCCAACAAATTGTTTATGAAACCGAAACCTTCACCGTAGAGTGGAGGGATTGCGTAGAGCATTGCCCCTATGGCAATTCCACCTACTAAGAGCTTATACTTTGGACTCTTTAATTTTTTGAAAAGAGAGAGTATTGCAAAATACATTTTGGTGAAATAAATGGAAGCAAATCCTGTGCCCACACCCAATAAAATGTAAAAAGCGGTATCCTCCAGTTTAAATCCTTCGGAAAGGGAAAAACTGAAGAGGATTTCATTTCCCAGAAAGAAATAGGATGTCAGCACCCCTGAGATTGATGCTAAAAGTAAGGGCAGCATGGACATCATGGTAAGGTCCAATGTAAAAATCTCCACAGCAAATATGATGGCGGCAATGGGGGACTGAAAAATCGAAGCAATAGCTCCAGCAGAGGCACAAGCTACCAAAAGGGTTCTGGTCTTTGCATCGATATGGAAAAAACGACTTAGGTTGGAGCTTACTGCTGAACCCGATTTGACGGCCGGTCCCAACAAACCCACGGAACCACCAAAACCGACCGTGAGCGGAGCGGTAATCAAAGGAGTGTAGATGTCCTTAAGCCGGAGTAATCCTCTTTTTTTGGAAAGGGAGAATATAATTGAGGAGACAGCGTGTTGCAGTGGTTCTTTGTGAACAAATTTTACATATAAATAGATTAGGGTAAGCCCTATTGTCGGTAGTATAAAATACAGTTGGTTCTCCGAAAAAACGATTCCTTTTTTTAATAGGGATTCGATAAAATAGGTGGAGTTTTTTAAGGTAACGGCCACCGAACCAGCCAAAAACCCTACGATTAGACTCATTATTTGAATAAAAGTCCTGTTGGAGATATTTCTATATCGCCATTTGAGAAAACGGGTTAGCAGTTTTTTAGTGCTGTAGGGCATCGAAGTCTATAATACTACTAAAAGTATTAAAAAATCCCGCTTTATCGCGGGATTTCAATAGATTATAGGTCCAATTTTAAATGGAGTTCTTTTAGTTGCTCGTCATCAATATTGGCGGGGGCATCGATCATAACATCGCGTCCGCTATTGTTTTTAGGAAAAGCGATAAAATCCCGAATTGTTTCCTGTCCTCCCAAAATAGCTACCAATCTGTCCAAACCAAACGCAATACCGCCGTGGGGTGGAGCCCCGTATTGGAAGGCATCCATTAAAAATCCAAACTGTGCCTTGGCCTCTTCAGGGGTAAAGCCCAAATGTTTGAACATGGTTGCTTGGGTCTCTTTATCATAAATCCTGATGGAGCCTCCGCCGATTTCATTTCCGTTCAGTACCAAATCGTAGGCATTTGCCTTTACCTCGCCGGGCTTTGTGTCCAACAATTCCAACTGACCTGGTTTTGGTGAGGTGAACGGATGGTGCATAGCGTGGTAAGCACCTGTTTCCTCATCCAATTCCAACAATGGGAAGTCGACTACCCATAATGGGGCAAACTCATCCGATTTTCTGAGGCCCAAACGGGTGGCCAATTCCATGCGCAATGCGCTTAATTGTGCACGGGTTTCGTTGGTGTTTCCAGAAAGCACACATATAAGGTCTCCGGGTTGAGCTCCTGTTACCTCGGCCCATTTTGCCAGATCTTCTTGGTCATAGAATTTGTCCACGGAAGATTTGTAGGTGCTGTCTTCGTTACACTTTACATAAACCATTCCCTTGGCACCGACTTGTGGACGTTTTACCCAATCCACCAATTTGTCAATTTCTTTTCGGGTGTAGGAAGCAGCTCCCGGAACAGCAATCCCAACCACCAATTCTGCGGAATTGAACACATTGAAATCTTTGTGTTGCGCCACTTCGTTCAGTTCACCGAACTGCATTCCAAATCGAATATCGGGTTTATCGTTACCATAAAGTCGCATGGCATCATCATAGGTCATGCGAGGGAATTCGTCCACCTCTACACCTTTTATTTCTTTCAAAAGGTGTTTTGTCAAACCTTCAAAAGTATTCAAAATGTCTTCTTGCTCAACAAACGCCATTTCACAGTCAATTTGAGTAAACTCGGGTTGGCGGTCGGCACGAAGGTCCTCATCCCTAAAACATTTCACAATTTGGAAATACTTGTCCATTCCGCCGACCATCAACAATTGTTTAAAAGTCTGCGGAGACTGTGGCAGGGCGTAGAACTGCCCCTCGTTCATGCGACTTGGCACCAAAAAATCCCTAGCTCCCTCGGGAGTGGATTTGATTAAATAAGGTGTCTCAATATCGATAAAACCTTGGTCAGAAAGGTATTTTCTGACCTCCATGGTGACTTTATGCCTGAAGATAAGTTTGTTTTTTACAGGATTCCTTCGAATGTCCAAGTATCGGTACTTCATTCTAATATCTTCGCCACCATCGGTCTCATCTTCAATAGTGAAAGGAGGGAGTAAGGAATTGTTCAGAATGGTAAGCTCTGTAACAAGAACTTCTATGTCTCCTGTGGGAATATTTGGGTTTTTTGAAGCACGTTCTATCACTTCACCTTTGGCTTGGATAACGGTTTCACGACCCAGTTCACGGGCTTTTTCCAAAAGATCTTTGGAAGTTCGTTCTTGGTCAAATACCAATTGAGTAATACCATAGCGGTCGCGTAGGTCGACCCAGGCCACAAAACCTTTGTCGCGTACTTTGTGTACCCATCCACTTAAAATAACTTCTGAACCTATGTCCGATGCCCTTAATGCACCACAAGTATTGCTTCTGTACATGATGTTAATTATAAGAGCGCAAATTTAATAGGAATGTGGGTAATTTTTAGGAGATATGTCCTTTTTCTGCTCGCTAGGGTTTTTATCGGTAAGAAACTGATGAATCTCAGATATTCAGATAACGTTAAGTTAACATTTTGGATACATTTTAGAGATTTTGTAGCGGATAAAAGCCTAAAATTCGACCTTAAAACCCAAATTTAAAACATTTATAAAATATTTAACTAATTGTAATACAGATGTTTATAAATTTAAAGTTAATTTAATGTAAACTAAATGTTACGTAAATGTGTGATTAATGTAAAATTTAAGTAACTTTGTTACGTTATCATTAGGTAATAACAATATTAAAATCCCATATCATATGAAAAAAGCAGTATTATTTTTGGCGGTGATGTTTGTGGTTGGCGTATCTGCACAAGATACCGAACCGACCTTTGAAAAAATGGGAAATATGGTGAAAGCCACTTATTTTCACGACAATGGCGAGATTGCCCAAACAGGTTATATGTTGAACGGAAAGTTGCATGGGGATTGGGTCATGTTCAATGTCGAAGGTAAAAAAATTGCCACTGGCCAATACGAAAACGGACAAAAGACCGGCAAATGGTTCTTTTGGAAGAGTGATGAATTAAGCGAAGTGGACTTTACGGATAACCGTATTGTAGAAGTAAAAAATTGGAGCCAAGGCGATGCCGTTACGGTAAACCAATAGTAAAATCAGTGTTTAAGAAAAAGCCCCGACCATTAGGTCGGGGCTTTTTTTGTTGAGCGTTTTATAAAGGTTATACCGAAACAGGCTCCATCCTTTCTTGCTTGCGCCCTTGTTTTTCCAATTTTCTTTTTCGAATCCTTAGTTTTAATTTATACACCAAACTAAACAGTATGGGAACAACCACCAATGTTAAGAAGGTGGCCACCAACAATCCATAGATAACTGTCCAAGCCAAAGGTCCCCAGAAAATTACGTTGTCCCCACCAAAATAGATATTCGGATCAAAGTCGCTCATCAATGTAAAAAAGTTGATGTTGAACCCTGTGGCCAATGGAATCAGACCTAGGATGGTGGTTATTGCCGTAAGCAATACGGGACGTAATCTCGCTTTCCCACCTTTTACAACAGCCTCCATAAAGTCATCCGGCTCCAACAATTCGTCCTCCTCCAGATCTAATTTCACTTTTCTTCGGTCAATCAACAGTTGTGTGTAGTCCAAAAGTACCACACCATTGTTCACCACAATTCCCGCCAAGGAAATAATCCCCATCATGGTCATCATGATCACAAAGGCACTACCTGTTGCAACAATTCCACCGAAAACACCTATCAAACTCAAGAAAATGGCAAGCATGATTATCCCTGGTTTACTGATGGAGTTGAATTGGAATATCAGTATAAAAAAGATAAGGCCGAGTCCTGTGAAAAAGGCGCCCATTAAAAAGGCCATTTGCTTGTTCTGCTCCTCGATTTGTCCAGTGTAATCAATTTTGATGTTGTCCGGAAGATTTTCAAAATCATTCATCTCTTCCTGAATCTTACCTACAATGGCACCGGCATCCGTATAGCCTGAAGCCAATGCAGAGTACACCGTAACCACTCGTTTTACATCGCGGTGCTTTATGGCGCTGAATCCTGTGCTGCTTGTTTGTTTGGTCACAGCGGAAATTGGAACCTCCTTGATTTGGCCACTGGAAGGATCTCTAAAAGTTATGCGTTGGTTGAACAAAGCGCTTTTGTTGTATCGGTCTTCTTCATTAAACCTCACATAAATGTCGTAATCTTCACCGCCTTCTTTGTAAATACCTGCTTTGGAGCCAAAAATGGAACTTCGCAATTGTTGACCTACTTGACCTGTGGCTATACCAAGCTCACCGGCCTTTTTACGATCTACGTCGACCAGTAGGGAGGGTTTTGATTTGTTGACATCTATTTTAAGTTCATCGATTCCTGGAATGTTACGCGAATTAATAAAGTTTCGCATTCGTTCAGCAGTGGCGATCAACTCTGTATAATCTTCCCCTTCCAATTCTATGTTGATGGGATATCCTACAGGAGGGCCAACGGCATCCTTCTCCACGGAAATGGCAACGCCTGGATAAACATCTTTCAGGGCTTCTTGGACCTTTCTCAGCAATTCCTGACTGTCCGCACCCTCACGATATTTAAACTCACGGAGTGTAGCCGTAATTTTACCCCTGTTCGGCATTTCGGCACTTGAACCACCGTCCGTTTGTGGATTACCGGCACCTTCTCCAACTTGGGATACGGCACTCTCCGTCATAAAATTGTAATCCCCGTGCATGTAGGCCTCGGAATTGATAATGTCGTAGACTCTTCCCTCAATATCCTTGGTGATCTTATTGGTCTTTTCAATATCGGTGCCTTCCGGGTATTCGATATATACAATGATCTGGTTGGGCTTGTTGTCCGGGAAGAACTCCACTTTGGTTCTCTGGCTTCCTACCGAGGCGCCGAACCCAACAAAGGCAATCAATAATAAAATAAAAGTGGTGATCGCAATAAAAATGGGTTTTCGTCCAGCCAAGGCATATCGCAAAGTTTTCTCGTAAAAGCTCTCCCATCGGGGCAATATGCTGTTTTGAAAAATACTGGCCCAGTTTCTCAGGAACAGGCGATAAATCCATAGTAAGATGGCGGTTACCACCATTACACTTCCCAAGGCCCTATAATCGCCACCAAAAATGATGATGAGAATACCTATTGCCGAGATAATGGAAGTGATGCGAATGATTTGTTTTAAAGGCATTTCCTTGTCTTCGGTGGTCATATATCGCGATACCAGAACCGAGTTGAAGAAGATGGCCACAAAAAGCGAGGAGCCCAAAACCACGGAAAGTGTTATGGGGAAATACTTCATAAACTGCCCCATAATACCCGGCCAAAGACCTAGCGGCACAAATGCTGCAACAGTGGTCAATGTAGATATGATAATAGGGAATGCGATTTCTCCAATACCTTTTTTGGCCGCTTCGATTCGTGGCATGTTTTCCTCGTCCATGAGTCTGTAAATGTTCTCCACAACCACAATACCGTTATCCACCAACATACCCAATCCCATGATCAGTCCAAAAAGAATCATGGTGTTCATGGTGTATCCCATGGCATTCAATATCATGAGGGACATAAACATGGACATGGGGATGGCAAAACCAACGAACAAGGCATTTTTAAACCCTAAAAAGAACATCAATACCGTTACCACCAATATGATTCCGAAGATGATGTTGTTCACCAAATCATCCACTTGACCAATGGTTTTGGAAGATTGATCATTGGCAATGGTAACCTTAAGGTCTTGTGGAAATTCATTTTCAATGGCATCGTCAACGATCACTTTGATTTGATCTACGGCAGCCACCATGTTTTTACCGGAACGTTTCTTCACATCCAGCATTACCACAGGTTCCCCGAACTCTCTGGCGTAGGTTGTTTTGTCCTCTTCCTTAAAAGTGACCTTGGCCAAATCTTTAAGGTAAATAGGATTTCCATTTTCCGATTTTACCACAAAATTTTCAAGCTCTTGAGGCTCATCTATTTCCCCAACAATTCTGATGGTTCTTCGTTGCCCACTGGCAACAAGGTTTCCGGCTGAAGTTGTCAAGTTTTCGTTGCTGATACTACTTATGATATCATTAAAACTGACTTTGGCGGCCATCATTTTGTATATATCCACGGCAACTTCAACTTCTTTTTCTTGGGCTCCACGTATATCTACTTGTTTGATTTCTGAAAGACCCTCTATTTCGTCTTCGAGGTATTCACCATATTCTTTCAGTTTCTCAATAGGATAATCCCCGGAAATATTAATGTTGAGTATGGGCATTTCCTCCGACAGGCTCAAGTCGAAAACATTGGGCTCTACTTTGGCATCGTTAAAGGTGGGCCAGTCTTCACCTGCTGTTTTGGAATCTACCTCGTCCTTTACTTTTTGCAAAGCGGCTTCCACCGAAATGTTTTCATCGAACTCCACAATGATCATGGAATAATCTTCTTGGGAGTTGGAAGTAATCTCTACCAGGTTGCTCACGGTTTTGAGTTCATCTTCCAAGGGGTCGGTGATCAGTTTTTCGATATCCTCGGCTGTATTTCCCGGATAGATGGAACTGATGTATATCTTGGTTTCTTTTACCTCTGGAAAGCTTTCCCTGGGCATGCTAAAGTAGGCCATGCCACCAAGAATCAGGATAACCAAAATCAGCACGTACATGGTGGTCTGGTTATCGATGGCCCAGGAGGACAACCGAAACTCCTTATCTACACTTTTCTTTTGTTTGCTCATAATTTGTTCTTGCTTTGGCTGTCCTAGCTATTTTTTATATTGACTTTTTGTCCTTCTTTTACGCTTCTGGCACCTTCATCTATAATGGCATCCCCTTCGTTAATACCGGAAAGCACTTCTACATAGTCTCCTTGGGTTTTTCCAGTTTTTATGACCACTTTTTTGGCCACTGGGTCATTTTGAACAGAATCTGCTTCGACAAGGAAAACGTACTGTTCACCCTCTGCGTTTTCGGATAGAATACTTTGAGGGATAAGAATGGCATTGTCACTGGTATAATCGTTGATCATGACCCTTGCCGTAAGATTGGGCTTTATTTTACCTTCGTGGCTGGGAACGGGAATCTCTGCGGTAAAAGATCGGTTGCTTGGATTAATAAAATTACCGGTCTGTCTGATCTTGGTAGAGACACTATCACCTAGCACTGGAAAATAAACTTTTACGTCTTTTCCAGGAGTTACATTGGGCAAGTGACTCTCGGGCACTTCCACTTCAATATACATGTTGGAAAGGTTTACGATCCGGAATACTTCTGCACCCGGACCAGGGCTTACAACAGTACCCTCATCTTTGATCACATCATCTATAATTCCGGCAAATGGGGCTCGAATACTGCTTTTTCCTACTTGACTTTCCATTTGTTTTACGGCACTTTGCTGTGCTTCGTAATTGGTTTTGGCCTGTAGGTACTGTATTTCCGAACCGATATTTTGTTCCCAAAGTCTTTTTTGACGCTCAAAAGTGGTCTTGCTCAATTCTGCTTGTGTTCTAAGCTGTGCCAATTGACTGGATAGCCCGCCATCATCAATGGTGGCCAATAATTGTCCTTTGGATACTTTTTGTCCCTCTTTTACATATACCCTATTAAGGGTTCCTGACATTTCAGGATAAATCAGCACATTCTGTTTGGTCATCACATCTCCTTGAAGTTCTAAGTAGTGGTCAAACTTTTGTGGATGAACCTCTATGGTGGTCACTAGGGGAAGCTTGGCCCTATCGTCTAAAAGGGCAATGGCGGAATCCAAGGATTTTAACTGCATTTCCAGAGCTTTCTTTTCGGAGGAAATCTCTGCGTGCTTGGCACGAATGGCCTCAACATCCTTGCTGGCCATTACTTTTTCCACAGATTTGCCGCTATTGTCCCCACATGATGCCAGAACCGCCGCTGTTAGTGTTATATATATTGCTTTTCTCATGATGGAATGGTTTTCTCTTGTTTATTGATTTAAAATGTTTTCCAGCTCGGTCTTTTTGTTGATGACATCGACCATGGATTGTAAATACTCTTGTTGACTGTTATATAATTGGGTCTGGGCCTGCCTCAGCTCAAAACTTGTTGCCAAACCTTCGGAATATTTAATTTGATTTTTCTTTTCGATGCGCTCCGCAAGTTCCAAATTGTCCTTGGAGGTACCATACTGTTCTATGGCCAGGATATAATCACTTTTGGCACTTTCCAATTGAAGGCGGATCTGCGCCTGTGCTTCTGTAAATTGCGTTTTCGCTTTTTCCAAAGCAATCTTGGCCCGTTGGGTACTTGCACTTCTTTTTAAGGAACTAAAAATCGGAATATTAAGGTCTACCCCTAAAATGGAGGAGCCAAACCATTGTTGGCCGCTATTTAAAAAGTTGAAATTGTCGCTGAAGGAGTTTCCTCCATAATTCACGAAGGCATTCAATGTGGGCAAAGCATAGCTTTTGGCCAATTTTAACTCCAATGCCCTTTGTTGGTTAAGGTTAGCGGCCATTTTGTAGTCCACATTGTTTTCTATGTTGAATTCGGAATCAATCAATCCCAAATCGATTTTACTTTGGGTAAGGTCGTCCAAGTTTTCCGTAAGCACGGTTGGGCTTTCAATGGGAAGCCCTAGAACAAGGTTCAACATTTGTAAGGTGATTTCCTCCATGCGACGGGCATTTTTAAGTTGGTTGTCCACCGTGGATAGGGTTATCTGCAATTGGTCCACACTTTCTTC
The DNA here is from genome assembly GCF_017313105.1 of [Muricauda] lutisoli (nom. illeg.). Taxonomy (GTDB): domain Bacteria; phylum Bacteroidota; class Bacteroidia; order Flavobacteriales; family Flavobacteriaceae; genus Flagellimonas; species Flagellimonas lutisoli. The sequence continues at coordinate 32,109 of NZ_JAFLND010000003.1, forward strand.
GTCACCTAGTCCGTTTTCGTAAATGCGTTTGGTTTCATAAAGATTTTCTTCAAGTGTAGCCTTGTTCCTCTCCGAGATCAATACGCTCTCCTGGGCCAGTAGTACGTTGCCATAAGCCTCTACAACGGATTTTCGAACATCCAGTTCGGTTTTTTCCTTGTTGTTTTGACTATATTCCAAAAAGGTTTTGGTTGCTTGCACTCCAACAATGTAGGAGCCATCAAAAATTTGTTGCGTCAATGTCGCTGTTGCCGACATGGATTGTGCTTGTCCAAAAACAACTTCTTGGTATGTTCCAGGTTCCCCACCAAAAAATTCCGCAGGTATCTGGGCAACGGGTTGCTTTAATTGATTTTGATAACTCACTGCCCCGGAAATTTGAGGTAGTCCATCTGCAATGGTCTCCCATTTTTGTTTTTGTGCATCCACAATGTCCCTAGAGGCATTGATAGCGCTGTAATTGTGTTCCAATGCATAGGATATCGCCTGGTCCAAGCTAAAGCTGGGTATGGTATCTTGAGCAGATGCTATCCAGGGAAGTATGAGTAGTAGACTGATTAACGTTTTTCGCATTTATTCTTGATTTGAATTGATGATTGAGTTGAGTATTTTTCTTCCTTTTGGTGTAACAATGCCTCTTAGGTGATATTCCAAATAGTTGTCCAACAATTGGGGTTGACTAAAAATATCGGTGGGGAAAAGTTTGTTGTTTTTAATGGCCATAACCCCGGTAAAATAAATTCGGGATACAAATTCAACATTGAGATTGTCCCTGTATATCTCCATTTCCATGCCCCGTTTTACATTTTCCGAGACACATTTATTGGTGCACTCAAACTGTATTTCCATGAGGGACTTGAATATTTTGGGGTAATATTTTTGTAGTTGGTACAATGGTGAGGATTTTTCATCTTTCATATGGACCATGACGAATTTTTTGATCTCGTAGAGCTCTTCAATAGGGTTCTTTTCCAACGAAATGATATCGTTGATACCGCATGTGATAAATTCGGACATGGTCATGGTTGTTTGTTCGACCAAATCACTTTTGTTTTTGAAATAGGTGTAAATCGTTTTTTTGGATATCCCCATTTCATTGGCAAGATCGTCCATGGTAACGCTCTTGAACCCTAGGTTCAAAAACATTTCAGATGCTTTTTGTATAATACTTTCCTTCATAATGAGGGGTCAAATGTATACATGGAAACTTTAAAAACAAAAAAAGTTTCCATGGTTTTACATTTTTTTAACGAAGGATTGATTTTTTGTTTAAATGGATCTCTTTCCATTTACCAACACAGGGCTAAGTTGGGGATCCTTGTTCTCGGTGTCGGCATCAATTTTGCCCAATCGCCAAAAAAAAGGACTGAATTGTGGTACGTATTTCTTTTTACGGCTATTCTTCTTTTGCTTTATCATGATTCTCGTTTTTGATTTTTTCAACATATGCTTTAAAGGCTTCTTCGCCCTCCTCTTTCCAAAATTGGTCATAGTGTTTCCACTCATCAAAATCCCTTCTCCAGGGCATACACTTGTTGGACGATCTGGTTTTCTTTTTGTGACTTGGACCGCCCTTGCTTTTTCCACCGCCACCTCCTCCAAAGCCGAATAATAGTTTAGCAAGGATTAAAATTCCAAGTGCCTGCCAATAGGTAACCGTTCCCACACCAAAAAGATCGGGCATGAGCCAGTTCCAAAGTCTCATCAACAAGTAGTTGGCCAACAGGAATATCAGTAAGCCCAGTATGACCATGGCTATAACTTTGACCACTTTTTTTACGGTATTCTCCACCTTCTTTTCTACAGCTTTCTCAAATTCTTTTTTATGTTCCATAACTCGATTCTTTTATATTCTCCAATGTTTTTGATAATTCCGACATGGCCCTGTGCCTTCTGGACATTAAAGTGCCTTCCGGTATTCCTGTTCTTTCTGCTATTTGTTTGTAATTGTATCCTTCAAAATCTATGGCGATCACAATATCCCTGTGGGCAGGTTTTAGCTCTTCAACGGCATTTTTAACGGCTTGCTCCATTTCTGGGGAATAACGGTTGTCCGCATCGTCATAAAACAATTCCACAAATTCCCGCCATTGTTGATCAATATCTTCGTCGGGTAACTTTCTTTCTTTTTTGCCCCGCATAATGTCTATAATCCTGTTTCGAATGGCATTGTACACAAAACCGCCCACATTGGTTATGGGCAGGGCATCATCCGATCGAGAAAACATCCGTAAGGCAACATCCTGTACAATGTCCTCGGCATCGCGCTCCGATGTGTCCCTGATCTTGGACTTCACGTAGGAACGCAGCGATCCGTACTCCTCATTAAAGAAGTTGGCCAGGTTGTTTCGGTTATCGGTTTTGCTTGCCATTCAGTTGGATCAGGTTGCATTTCACTTATAGAGACGAAGAAAATTTATTCCATTGCAGTTTTCATGATTTTTTTTTCAAAACGGTGGCCATTTTTCAAATTTGGAAACTACGAATCCATGTTTTAAGCTGTTGTCTTCATCCCAAATTCAATATTTGAATGTATTTTTGGCCCCATGTCAGATATCGATATCATTAGTCAGTATAGAGAGCAGTTTGTTACGGACCTTAAGGCAAGGACTCAGTTGGGGGAGCCTAGGAATTTGTACGAGCCTGTACAATATATTTTGGGATTGGGAGGCAAAAGAATGCGGCCCATACTTACTTTAATGACGGCTGAGGCCTTTGGCAGAAAAGCCAAAGATGCGCTGGATGCCGCATTGGCAGTGGAAATGTTCCATAATTTTTCCTTGGTACACGATGATATTATGGACGATGCACCATTACGAAGGGGAAAAACTACGGTGCATGAAAAATGGGATGTGAACACGGGAATCCTTTCGGGCGATGCCATGTTGATTTTGTCCTATCAATTTTTTGAAAGCTATCCGGCAGAAACATATTTTAAACTGACCAAGTTGTTCAGTAAAACGGCCCTTGAGGTATGCGAAGGCCAACAATATGATGTGGATTTTGAGACCCGTGACGATGTAACAATCCCTGAGTATTTGAAAATGATCGAATATAAAACTTCGGTTCTGGTCGCTGCTGCGATGAAGATGGGTGCCATTGTGGCCAATGCATCCGAGAAGGACGCAGACGCCATTTATGAGTTTGGTCGTAATCTAGGTATTGCATTCCAATTGCAGGACGATTACTTGGATGCTTTTGGCGACCCCAAAACTTTTGGTAAACAGGTCGGGGGTGATATTATAGAAAACAAAAAGACCTATTTGTATTTAAAATCCTTGGAAAAAGCCTCTAAGGACGATCAAGATGGTTTGTTGCACCTATACTCCATTAAACCGGAAGATTCCACCGCGAAAGTAGCCGCGGTAACAACTATTTTTAAGGAAAGTGGGGCCGTGGAAGAAACCAAAAAGGCCATAAAAAGTTTTACTCAAAAGGCGTTTGATGCTTTAGCGGAAACCGAACTTCCAGATAAAAACAAGGCATTGCTAAAGCAATTTGGCGAAAGTTTGATGGAGCGGACCACTTAAAAGATCCGCTTAAACAAAGCTTTAATAAACGGCATGGGCTTGGGAGCCGTTACAATTTTGAGCTCTTCCCATAAATTGGTTTCATTCTCGAGAAATTTTAAGATCAGCGAAGCTTTTCTTCTTTTGAACATCGACTCAAAAATTTCGTGTCCTAGGTGATTGTTCTCGTACAGAATATCCAACAAAAGCATATCGTAAAAAGTAAACCTACTTTTTTGGTAAAATTGGGATAATGGTTTGCGTGCCTTTACATGTTCCACCAATTTGGGCACTTGTCTACTTGTGTTGTAAAAGGTATAACCTGTACTTGGTTTTGCCCATCCACCGGCAATTCCAATATAAAATATCCGGTCGGAATTGTGCCTATGGAACGGATAGCAAGTCATGGGGATACTACCATATTCGGTTTCCTCAATAACGAATGGTATATCGCCAAACTTGGTTTTAATATATGTTTTGATGGCTTCCTCGTACTCATTTGTTTCCAATAGATGCTCAGAGAACAAGGTGTACTCGACCAAGGCTTGATTTTCCGAAAAAGGAAGCACGTACATAAAACGCGTGTTGCCTTTTTGGGGGACCGAAAAGTCCATAAAAGTGGCTTCTCCAAATTTAAATACCGACTGTTCGGTTTTTATTATCCATCCTACAAAGTGTTGTTGCAAAACGGGGAATTTACTTTGTTTTAAAGGGATTGAAGCATCATACAGACTGGAAAATACCGTTTGTCCCGTATATTTTTTAGAGGCAGTGATCACCAAAACCTCTTTTTCTTGCTCATCAACATTGGTAACTTCCTCTTGCACCCAGGTAATGTTGGGATAGGCTTTTACCTTAGGTAAATAGTGATTGTAGAAGTCAATACCGCGTAACATCTTGTAGGTGTATGGTGCAATGGAAGTTGATTTTTGAAGTTGTTGTCCGCCTACATAAATATGGTCCCAAGTTTTATGGATCAACCCATCATAAGGGCCATTGCCCCGTTCCCAAAAACACCAGGTACGGTCGTTTTTGGATTTGTTGTCCTTATCCAGTACCAAAATGGATTTGGAAGCAAAGAAGTCGTCCTTGCCCAAGGCATCGGCCAACAAAAGGCCAGCAGCTCCCGCTCCTATGATGATGTAATCGTACTTGGACATGATGTCAAAGATAGAAAAGGAGGCTCGAAGTTTGATGGCAGAAATAAAATAGTGAAGATTTAAATGAGTCTAAAACAAAAACCTTGATATCAAGTTAGGAAAGCTTATTATTTTCGTATCATATTCACCACTTTCAAGACCCAATGAACAATCAATAAAAAAAGGGGTAAAATAACCACCCCATAGCTATAGCCCCAAAACCATTTCATGGCTAGTTGCCCCCCTTGAAACATTTCTTTTTCACTAAATGAAAAGGATAAATTACCAGCAAGTAAATAAGAAATTGGCACCCAAAGTACGGCAGCGGCCAATGAAAATTTGAGCAGTTGCGGTAGAAATTTGTAGATTTTGGTTGGATTTCTATATCGTTCAACCCCAAAATAAACGGCCAAGGGCAGTGACATGATACCTAGCCAAGTCAATGGTGTGCCCATAGGGATTGTACTGCCATTATACAGTGGCTCCGTCAAAACAAATGAGCCTGTAATCAATAGTATAGCTACCGTAATAAAAATGGTCAGTGAGGCAAAAAAATAGAATTTTGGTTTGGTCATTGGTCCGGATTATTCCTTAACAAGATAGCCATTCTTCTTTTCCTAAAAAACCGTATACCGTAATCCAAAAAAACCACGTATGCCCTGATTGGGTCCGTACACATAAGAAGGGTCGAAGGTAAGTGCATAGGGATTGTTCGGAGTTGCCACGGCATTGCCGCTATTGTCAAACGTGACTTCCTTATCAAAAGGATCGTTGGCCCGTGCGATAATAAATGGGTTGCCACGGTTCGGTGTCCAATCCAACAAGTTTTTTACTCCTCCGTATACCTCAAAATTGTTCAGTCCTTTGAATGTAAATTGAATGTTCTGAATACTCCACGTGGGTGAATATTCACTTCGTGGGTCCATATCGCCCAAAAGAGGCAGTCGCATCGGTCCGTACAAATTCCCTGTATAATCCGCGGTAAGCTTAAGGGAATGAAAAGTGTACGATAAGTTCCAAGTAGCGGTAATGCTTTCGGTAAGGATTTGTTGTTGGGTAACCCCATTTTCGGTGCTGCTTACGTCTTGCCAAGTGGCCCCGACCATAATCTTAAAACTGCTCGGAAATGCAATGTCCAAGTTGGCACTTACTCCTTGGGAAACCGATTTTCCGTCTAGGTTATCATAAATGATTTGGTTGGGATCAGTCTCATAATCTGGGAGGATAACGTTCGAGAACCGAGTGTAAAATGCAGAAGCATCCAACCCGATGAAAGTACCATTGTCGCTATAGATTTTCTTTAAATAATTGATATTTACATTGACAGAACGCTCGGGTTTCAACTCTTCGACAATCACAACATCTCGGGAACCTGTGAGGGCAGCGTGATCCTCTGTAAACAAGTTGACCACTCGAAATCCGGTACCTGCATTCACCCGAAATATATCGTTGTCGGAAATCTTCCATTTGTAAGCGGCGCGTGGGGTTAGAATGTTGCCGTGCCGTTGGTCATAATCGTATCGTAATCCGGCCAAGAAAGAATGTTTGGGGGCAAAACTGTATTCATCCTGTGCAAATACACTTGGAATCCAAATATTGTCGGCCTCGGTGGTTGCTGGAGTATTGTCATCATAATAATTATAACGCACCGCACTCCCGAACAGCAAATCGTGATTCCCAGCGGTCTTGTCCCAGGTCAATTGTGCAAAACCAATGCGTTGGTCCGCCAAATACTCTGTATTGCCATATACCGAGTTCTGGTTATGATCGTTATAGGAGAAGGAGAGGAGGAACTTTTCCTTGAAGGGCAACTGATATTTCCCTAGTAATTCCCATCTTCGGGTATAAATGCTTTCCCCATAGATTTCATCCCCGCCACGATATTCTGGCGTCCATTGCATTTCACCGCCCCAACGGTCCTCGTAGAAAAACCGTCCTGCCAAAGAGAACAATCGATTATCTTTTCGTTCAAAATCCCATTTTTGAAATATGGAGATGCGGTCCTGAAGGGTCAGATCGGTAAAATTATCACCGTTATTGTCCACGGGAACATCGTAATTGAAGTAGTTGAGGCCCAAAAGCAGGTTCGTTTTATCACTGACAGATATTTTACTGCCCACATCCAAATTGTACTCTCCCCAGCCTGTGGCAAAGCCATCCGCAAAAAATTCGGGGGCACTCAATGCATTTTTTGTGATGATATTGATCAGTCCACCGACCGCTTCGCTACCATAAAGTGAGGAAGCAGGACCTTTTACGATTTCAATCTGCTCGATCAGGGAGTTTGGGATGCCTGTGAGGCCGTATACCGTACCCAAACCACTAACAATGGGCATCCCATCGATAAGAACCAGGGTGTACGGCCCCTCCAATCCGTTGATATGGATATCGCCTGTGTTGCACACGTTACAATTGATTTGTGGACGAACCCCGTTCACATTTTGAAGGGCATCAAAAACGCTGGCGGTAGGGTTTTTTTTCAAAAACGTTGGGGAGTAGACCTCTACGGGTACAGGACTTTCCAATCGGCTTACAGGTTTTAGGGTGCCCGTCACTACTGTTTCTTCCAAACTTTGTGCGGAGGGTTCCAATTGTATGTTGATGGTTTTATTGGCTCCTGCTCCTAGGCTGATTTTGGTCTGATATGGTTGATACCCCAATGAAGTCACCAATACCACATAATCCCCCGCCTGAATGTTGGTAAGGGAGAATAAACCATCAATATCCGTGGCCGTTCCTAATTCAGTTTCTTTCAACAGCACGTTGGCTAAGGGCAAGGGCGCTCCATTGTCGGTCACCTTACCGTTCAAAGATGCCGATTGGGCAAAACAATAATTGCAAGCCAAAGCTATCCATAAGAAGGCGAGATGTCTACAGATTGATTTCAATCAATAAAAATTTAAATTTAGACAAAACTAAAAATAGATTTTGTTAAATAAAAATGTATTTTTGAAAAAAGATTTTTTGATGACCCGATCAGAGGAGAATTATTTAAAGACGATTTTTCATTTGGGAGGTGGCGATTCCAAGTCCATTACCACCAATGCCATTGCGGAGCAGATGGAAACAAAACCATCTTCGGTAACCGATATGGCCAAAAGATTATCGGAAAAAGGATTGGTGGATTATGTTCGCTATCAAGGTGTGTCGTTAACCGATGCTGGGGTGAAAACAGCTTTGTCCATTATTAGAAAGCACCGTTTGTGGGAAGTTTTTTTGGTAAAAAAGCTTGACTTTACTTGGGATGAGGTACACGAGGTGGCGGAACAATTGGAACACATCAAAAGTGAAAAGTTGATCGATAAGATCGATGAGCTTCTTGATTTTCCCAAATACGATCCGCATGGGGACCCCATTCCAACCAAAGATGGAAAGTTTCAGGAGCGCGATGAAAAATTGCTCAGTGAAATTCCCATCAACTCCCAAGGAGTATGTGTGGGAGTCAAAGATTCTTCAGTACCCTTTTTAAAGTTCTTGGACAAGAATAAAATCGCTCTTGGGAACACCATTAAAGTAATGGACAAAGAAGATTTTGACAATTCCCTTCGTATTCAAATGGAAGGAAAAGAAATGCGAATATCACATCAAATTGCAGCTAACCTTTATGTAAAAAAGAACGACTGATGGAACACGTAATTCAATATTTTCAAGAATTAGACCCCGTATTGGCAGCTTTTTACGCTACACTTTTTACTTGGGGACTGACTGCTGCTGGGGCTGGTCTGGTGTTTTTGTTCAAAAGCCCGAATCGGGCCCTGTTGGATGGAATGTTGGGATTCACTGGAGGTGTAATGGTAGCTGCCAGTTTTTGGAGCTTGTTAGCGCCAGGAATTGAAATGAGTCCTGGTGACGGTTTTGTTAAAGTGATTCCAGCAGCCGTTGGCTTTTTAATGGGAGCAGCCTTTATTTTCGGGCTGGATAAAATTTTGCCTCACTTGCACATAAATTTTAAAATAGATGAGGCAGAAGGGGTAAAGACGCCTTGGCATCGTACCACCTTATTGGTCTTGGCCATTACATTGCACAATATTCCAGAAGGATTGGCGGTTGGTGTTCTGTTTGGAGGAGTAGCCTCAGGCTTTGAAGGGGCAACCATTGGTGGTGCTGTGGCTTTGGCGTTGGGCATCGGTTTGCAAAACTTTCCAGAAGGTTTTGCCGTTGCGGTACCTATGCGTAGGCATGGTCTCAGCCGAAGAAAAAGTTGGATGTACGGTCAGGCATCTGCTTTGGTAGAACCCATTGCCGGTGTATTGGGGGCTTGGGCAGTACTGACATTTGAGCCCATATTGCCCTATGCGCTTTCCTTTGCTGCTGGTGCTATGATCTTTGTTGTGGTGGAAGAAGTAATTCCCGAAACGCAACAAGATAAATACACCGATATCGCCACAATGGGCTTTATCGGTGGATTTATTATTATGATGACCTTGGATGTGGGGCTGGGGTAAATTGACCTATCCTCCGATCAGATCAAAGACACCCTTGACCAAAAACTGGTCTGTTTCGTTAAGTCCCGTCGATATGATCTCGGTGTACCCATCAAAGGTGCCACCTTGTTTTACAGCTACCCTTTCAAAGCGGTAGCCTCCGTCTTTTTGCTCGATTAACTTAAGCACATAATAGTTGCCCTCAGATTCGATTACCGCTTCTTCGGGCAACGACCAAGTTTTGGTTGTATCGGTCATGATCATCGCATCTACGAACATTCCCGGCAGAAAGTTGCCGTCCTCTTCGTGGGCCAAGTGTCCATGGACCTTAATTGTTCGTTTGGCATCGTCAATGGATGTTCCCACTAAATGTACTTTCGCATCAAAGGCTTCTTCCGATGCTTCTGGAATCCTGAACTGGATTTTTTGACCCTTCTTCACTTTTAAAATATCCTTTTCAAAAACCGTGAGCTCCAAATGTACATGGTCATTGTCAACGATTTCCAAAATTTCGGTAGCTGGCGAAACATAGCTTCCCTTGGCCACGTTCATTTTGGTGATGCTTCCGGCAATGGGAGCATAAATGGCCGCTTGTGATGAGATATTCCCTTGCTCCACTTTACTTGGTGAAATATTCAGCATTTGCAATTGTTCTTTCAAACCTTGATAGCGTGCCTTGGCGGTTTCGTAATTGCTTTTTGCTTGAAGAAAGTTCTTTTGGGAGGCGATTTTCTCATCAAACAGTGTTTGGTTCCTTTCAAACTCTGCCTTTAGATAATCCAATTGATTGAATACCTCAAGGTAATCCTGCTGCATTTGTACAAACTCCTGATTTTCCAACACTACCAATAGTTGTCCTTTTTTTACCTGATCACCGACAAGTAGCGATGTCTGTTTCACAAAACCTCCCATAAACGCAGTAATACTGGCCCGGTTTTCTGGTGGAACATCGATCATTCCGGATGTCTCCACCATTTTGGGAAAGGTTCTTTTTTCCATTGCACCGATCATAAGATCGTTAGTGTCGAATTGATCCTGTGTGACCACAATTCCAGATTCTTCCCCTTGTTCTTCGGTAGCGGATGCTTCGTTGCTCTTATCGCCGCAGCCCATCAATAGAAGGAAAACAGCGGCTATTTGAAATATATGTTTCATTGTTATAATGTTATTGTCAAGTAATTAATGGCGATTACGGTTTGATTGTATTGGTTGAGGACATCCAGATAATTGAGCTGGATGTCGTAGGCGTTTTCCAAGCTTTGTATGTATTGGAAAAAGTCGATTTCCCCGTTTTGAAAGTTTCCGGAGGCCGCTTTCAAGATTTGATCGGAAAGCAGACCGCCTTCGTCCTCATAATAAGAGAGTTCCTTGGCCTGTTGCTCGAGTTGCCCTAGCAACGTTTTATAACGCTGGTTCATGGCTACAGTGATTTCGTTGTTCTCCATCTCTGTAATCTTTGTCTGGATTTTGGACGACTTCACTTTACTACTGTGTCCAAAGAAGAAAATTGGGATACGGACCCCTAATTGAATGCCGTACAAAGATGTTCCAAGACCACTGTTGGTTCCTTGAAAATATTCCAAGTTGAGGTCGGGCAACAATCTATTTTCCTCCAGACTCTTTTGGGCATTGCTCAGCTCTTGGCGATTGTCCAAAAAGGAGGTTTCCGTTTGCAACATCCCTTGGGAATTCAGTACCACGAGCTTTACTGGTTTTTCATCCACAATTTGCAAAGTATCCTCACTCTGTACCAAACTCACAATCCGGCCATAAGTAGTCAGGATTTGTTGCTTTACCTTCGAATAGGTGTTCGCAATCTGGCGTTGTTTGGCGGTGGCCGTTACTTTTTCCAAATAATTGGTCTCGCCGAGTTCAAACCGTCTGTTGGCCGCATGGGCGAATTTGCTGTAAATACTATCGAGTGTACTGTAAAGTTTTGCTTTTTGATTTAATGTCTGATATTGATAGTAGGCATTGCTCAACGCTTGGTACAGTTGCTTCTTCTGAATTTCAAACGATGATTTCTGAAGTTCATAATTCGATTTTTGAAGCCTGTTCTTGGCGCCGTACACCGTGGGGAACTCGAACTGTTGTTGCGCTCCAAAAACCTTGAGGGGCTCTCCGTTCAATGCCAAGTTGTTCTCATCATACTGGTAGTAAACATCAGTTTTATCGAACTCAAAAGCGGTTCCTTTAAGGGTTTCTGCTTGATCTACCATTAAAGAACCAGCTTGGATTCCCTTATTGTTTTCCAACGAAAGGGCCATCAAATCTTCAAGGTTCAATTTGATTTGCGAAAAACCTGAAAGAGAAACCAATAGCAGCATAATTGTCAATGCGTTTCGTTTTCTCATTCTTCTTTCTTTTCTTCTTTTTCTCATACCACGGAATTTTATGTTGTGGGTATAGGCATATAAAACGGGCAATACTACCAATGTGAGCATGGTGGCCGTCACCAATCCACCGATTACCACGGTAGCAAGTGGCCGTTGCACCTCGGCACCTGCATTGGTGGATACCGCCATCGGCAAAAATCCCAAAGCGGCAGCGGAAGCTGTCAACAATACAGCGCGAAGCCTATCCTTGGTTCCCCGTTTGATCAGGTCCTCCATGGAATCAAAGTCTTTTCCTTTGAGTTCTTTAAAATGCTCGATCAATACAATTCCGTTCAACACTGCAATACCAAAAAGGGCAATAAACCCAACTCCAGCGGAAATACTAAAGGGCATGTCACGTAACCAAAGCAGTAGTACACCGCCCACTGCGGAAAGTGGAATAGCAGAGAAAATAAGCAAAGCTTCCTTCACCGAGCCAAAAGCAAAGTAGAGCATGATAAAGATGAGCAACAATGCAATGGGCACAGCGATCATTAATCTTGCTTTAGCATTTTGAAGGTTCTCGAACTGCCCACCGTAGGTAATAATGTACCCAGGAGGCAATGAAATGTTTTCATCAACCAAGAGTTGCACATCATCCACAACGGATTGAAGGTCTCGGTTCCTTACGTTGATGCCCACTACAATACGCCTTTTGGTATCATCCCGCGAAATTTTGGCTGCTCCTTTTTGATAGGTGATCTCCGCAAGTTCACTCATCGGGATTTTGCCGCCGTTGGGAATATCCACATAAAGGTTTCTGAGGTTGGATATATCCTGGCGATTCTCTGAATCCAATCGAACAGCAAGGTCAAACTGTCTTTCTCCTTCGAAAACACTCCCCACAACCTTGCCTGCAAATCCCATGGAAATCATTTCATTGAGATCGGCAATGTTAAGCCCGTGACGGGCAATTTTGGCACGATCGAAGGATACGTTCATCTGCGGAAGACCTTCCACTTTTTCCACAATAATATCGGATGCCCCGTCCACATTTTGGATAAGATCTTTGATCTCGTTGGCCTTTCGGTTCAAAATTTCCAGGCTCTCCCCAAATATTTTGATGGCAATATCGGCACGTACCCCAGTAATCAATTCGTTGAAACGCATTTCAATGGGTTGGGTAAACTCGACCTCCATTCCTGGAATCACAGCCAAGGCTTCTTTGAACTTATCGGCCAATTCATCCTTGGTTTCGGCGGAGACCCATTCATCTTTTGGATTTAATGCGATAATCACATCACTTTCTTCCATCGACATGGGGTCCGTGGGCACTTCAGCTGCACCGATACGGCTCACCACTTGTTTTACCTCTGGGAACTGATCTATTAAAATCTGTTCGATTTTAGTGGTCGTTTCCACGGTCTTGGCCAAGGATGTTCCGGTTTTGAGTACCGGTTGGATCACAAAATCCCCTTCGTCCAAAGTCGGTACAAATTCCCCTCCCATGGAAGAGAACAACAAGATGGCCCCTACCAGCAGCGCAGCGGCAATGGAGAGGACCAATTTTTTGCTTTTCATGGCCCATTCGATTACGGGTTCATATTGCTTGTTGATCCAGTTGACCAAACGAACAGATATGTTTTTTGAAGATTCCTTTGCTGGTTTTAAGAATAGGGCAGAAGCTACGGGCACATAGGTAAAACATAACAAAACAGCTCCCAAAAGGGCAAAACTGAATGTCAGTGCCATGGGCTTGAACATTTTTCCCTCTACACCGCTAAGCGATAATATCGGGATGAAAACGATTAAAATAATGAGCTGTCCAAATACGGCGGAGTTCATCATTTTAGTGGCTCCCTCTACAGTGATTTTATCTTTAATGGTTTGAGCAGCTCCTTTGTTTAAATTGGTAATTTCTGCCTGTTTTCGTGAGATTTGGAATGCGATGTACTCCACAATGATCACGGCTCCGTCTATGATGATACCAAAGTCAATGGCCCCAAGACTCAACAAGTTTGCATCGACCCCAAAAATGTTCATTAAGGTGAGTGCGAAAAGCAAACAAAGGGGTATTACAGAGGCTACAACAAGGCCCGAACGCCAGTTGCCCAGCAGCAGTACCACTACAAAAATCACAATTAAGCACCCTAAGACCAAGTTCTCGGTAACGGTGAATGTTGTTCTTCCGATAAGCTCACTGCGATCCAGAAATGGGTTAATGTAAACCCCTTCCGGAAGCGATTTGGAAATGGCATCCACTCGTTCCTTGACCGCTTCGATGACGCGTTTGGAATCGGCATCCTTAAGCATCATGATCTGGCCGAGCACTTTTTCGCCTTCACCATTTCCTGTGATGGCACCAAAACGGGGCGCACTTCCGAACCCAACTTTGGCCACGTCTTTAATGTATATAGGGATACCATTTCTTGTGGTCACCACAATATTTTCGATGTCCTTAAGATTACTCACCAATCCTTCGCCGCGAATAAAATATGCTTGGTTCACTTTTTCGATATAACCGCCACCGGTAACACTGTTGTTTTTTTCCAATGCAGTAAAGACCTCTCTTGCCGTAATGTTCAAGGCATTGAGCTTTTGGGTCTGGATGGCCACCTCGTATTGCTTGAGGTGTCCTCCCCATGTATTTACTTCGACCACACCTGGAATACCCGAAAGCTGACGTTTTACGATCCAATCTTGGATGGTGCGCAGCTCTGTGGAAGAGTACTGATCTTTATATTTGGGCTTTACATCCAGAATGTACTGGTAGATTTCTCCCAACCCTGTTGTGATGGGACCCATCTCAGGGCTTCCAAATCCTTCGGGGATTCGGCTGGATGCAGATTTAATTTTTTCGGCGATGAGCTGCCTTGGCAAAAAGGTGCCCAAATCGTCTTCAAAGACGATGGTAACCACCGATAGCCCGAACTTGGATACCGAACGGATTTCCTTTACGCCCGGGAGGTTGGCCATTTCCAGTTCTACTGGATAGGTGACAAACTTTTCCATGTCCTGTGTGGACAAGCTCCTCGAGGTAGTGATTACCTGAACCTGATTGTTGGTAACATCGGGAACGGCCCCGATGGGTATTTGGGATAGTGAGTATAAACCCACAATGGCTATGGCCGTTGTAAAAAGTAGAACAATAAACTTGTTCCTAATACTAAAGTTGATAATTTTTGAAAACATGATTCATATAAATGATAGCATTATTAAAATGGAATAAGGCTTGATACAAGTCTTCAGCTAAGCTGAAAAAAAATATGAATTATGCTTGTTTTGGCGGCTGAAAAGGATCGTCTCCCCAAATGTGGGAGTAAGATATCTGATAGTGAAAATTTCCTTTGGAAGCTATTGGTATTTCGGAACGGGAGCCAACAAAATTGTCAACGCCAAGAACAAAAACCAATGCCTGTGCACATTGGGTCTGATGCTGAAAAGGCAATTTTTCGTGCTCTTTTTGTTCTTCTTGGTGTTTTTCGCTGTGTGAAGCTTTGAGCTCCCCGTAGTGTTTGGAAACAAAAACCATAAAGCTATCACCATATTCCTCGTTGTGGAATTGGTAATGCTCAACTAGTTGCCCGAGTTCCACCAAATCCTTGAAATGGATGTTGGCACTTTGGAGTAAAATGAGCAGGGATATCCCTATGGTTACAATTTTGTTCATCCTGACAACGTAAAATTAAGAATAATACGCTGTAGGATAAATGACTGTGCCTAATTTAGAATTAATCTGATTTTATGGGTTTACCGCTCAATGTTAAAAATAATGGCCTGATAGGGTCTCATTTTTACAGAATTCTCAAAGAATTCAACGTCAGAATAATTATTGATCAATATAGAATGATTGTCCCACTCATCTTTGAGTTTTATTTCTGAGGTTTCTTCAGAAAAGTTTAACAGTATCAGTGCCATTTTATCATCCAAAATCCTTGTATAGGCATAAATATCAGGATGTTCTGGAGCTACTAGTTCATAAACTCCATACACTAATACAGGATTTTGCTTTCTTAGCCGCGTCATTTCCCTAAAGTGGTTCAGGACGGAGTTTTGATCAGCGTTTTCATCTTCCACATTGATATCCACATAATTGTCATTCACAGGAAGCCACGGTTTTCCATTGGTAAAACCAGCATGTTCGGAATTGTTCCATTGCATAGGAGTTCTCCCGTTGTCCCTGGATCCAAAATTGAGCTTCTTCATAAAAAGTTCCATGTCCTCTCCTTCAGAAACCGCTTTCTGGTATCCATTGATCGCGGCAATATCCTGATATTGTGATATGGAGTCAAAATCGATGTTGGTCATGCCCAATTCATCTCCGTAATAGCAATAGGGTGTACCCCGCATACTGAGTATAAAGGTATTCAAGAGTTTGGTAGAGGCGCTTCTGAACTCGTCGCTGTCGTTGCCCCATCTGCTTACCATTCTAGCTTGGTCGTGGTTTGCCAAGAAAATAGAAAGCCAACCGTCTTCGGCGAATTCCTTGTCCCACTTGGTAAACACATCTTTCATGGTCTTTAGGTCGTATCCTTCATATTTGGGAATGTCCACACCTTCGAAAGCGTAGGCCATGTTCAGTTCATTGCGATTTTGGTCCACAAGTTTATGGGCATCTTCAAAATTTCGGCCAGCCCCTTCGGCAACGCTCATCACGTCGTATTGGCTAAATACTTCTTCGTTCATTTCCTTTAAATAGCCGTGCAATCCATCCTGCATTGCATAGTATTGAATAAAGTCGCTTTCGAAACCATCTGGAAACTTGGGGTAGGTAGTGTTTTTCGCAGCAAACTGGAAAGCATCCAAACGGAACCCGTCCACACCTTTGTCGGCCCAAAATTTCATGATGTCGTAGACTTCTTGCCGTACTTTGGGATTGGACCAGTTGAGGTCTGGCTGTTTTTTGGCAAAATAGTGTAAATAGTACGCATCCGTAATGGAATCGTATTGCCATGCATCGCCCTTGGCATCGAACAAACTGTAACGGTAAGGGGGTTCGCCCTTTTCGGCCGGCCACCAATGGTAATAATCTCGATAAGGGTTGTCCCGTGAACTTCTGGACTGTTTAAACCATTCGTGCTCATCACTGCTATGGTTTACCACAATGTCCATTACCAATTTAATGTCCCGTTGGTGCATTCCTGCAAGTAAACTGTCAAAATCCGCCATAGTGCCGAATTCTTTCATAATATCCCTGTAGTCGCTCACATCATAACCATTGTCTGCATTGGGTGAAGTATAGATGGGGTTAAGCCATATAGCTGTAACGCCCAAACTTTTGATGTAATCCAACTCCTGAATGATACCTTGTAGGTCACCGACCCCATCACCATCAGAATCTTTAAAACTACGAGGGTAAATCTGGTATACGATGGCCTCTTTCCACCATTTGGCATTTTCTATGGGCGAATCATGCTTTTCATCTTGTTTTTCTCTGCATGAGAAAGCAATTAAAAAGAAAGAGCAAATCATCACTTTTATAAAGGAACGGTTCATAACAGTTGGTTTATGTACAGATATCCTTAAAGGTAACGATTTGCTCTTTATGGTCTTGGCTGTTGGAATACCTAATCCGAACTTATAGTGGATTTTCCGTTATCCTCTAAAATGGTATTTATTCTTGGAAGCTCTTTTTCCAATGCGCTGTTCAGTTTGGCCATATGGCTGTCCAATTCGGCTGTAAGCTCATCGTATACCACATAGGCGGCATCCGTTGGCCTTGCATCCCCATTTTCAATGCTTCTTTGTAAGGCATTGAACCTGTTGTTCAATTTGATGGGGAAGTTCAAAGGATCTTGACCAGATTGGTTTTTGGTCTGATAGAGATCCTCTTCGATTTCGGTCAAGGTTTCCATAAAATCTTCGGATAGCTTTGTGAACTTTCTACTGGAAATCCCCTTGCCCAAACTGTCAATTTGTTTGCGTATGCTTCTTATTTGGATGACCGCTTCGTTGGCAATAGTGGCTTTTTCCGTGATTTTGGAAGCCAGTTCAAACTGTTTTTGAAGGTCTTCCGCCGTTATTCCTTTTAGGTTGGGGTCCATTTCTATTTTAAATGGATAGCTCTTGATGACTTCTGGTCCGACTTTCATTTGTACCGTATAGGTGCCGAGCGGGGCTTTGGGGCCCACTTCGGCAGATGCCCCCCAAATAATAATACCGTCAAAAGTGGTAGGGCCGGGATATCTCAAGTTCCAAGTAAAGGTGTTGATGCCTTTGGCCGTGGTGGGTTTGGTGCTGCTAAAACGACTCCACCACGATGAGCCGCCATCATCTTCGTATTTTGGTTTGTTGCCTCCGAAAGATTCAATGAGGTTATTGTTGACATCAAAAATGGAAAAAGTCACCGTATCCACCTCTTCTTCCAAATAGTATTGGAAGTTGGCATTGTAAACACCTCTAATGGCATCGGTAGGCTTAAATAATACGTTTTTCTGACTTTTTAAATCCTCTGAATATTCCCTAAAGGGTTGAATATCGTCCAAAATCCAAAATCCTCTACCATGGGATCCCAGAACTACATCGTTGTCCTTGATGACCAAATCCCTGATCGGGGTATCGGGCAAGTTCAATTGAAGCGATTGCCATTCAGCACCATCGTTTATGGAAAAATAAACACCGTGTTCGGTAGCCAAGAACAATAGGCCTTCCCTTTTATGGTCTTCGCGAATCGCCCTTGCAAAATGTCCGTCCTCTATTCCTGTAATGATCTTAGTCCAGGTTTTTCCATAATCATGTGTTTTAAAAACATAGGGAGCCCTGTCATCCACTTGATATCTATTGGCAGCTACGTACAAAGTTCCAGGGTTGTGGATGGATTCCTCAATAATGCTTACCCTTGAATATTTTGGAAGTTCTTCAGGAGTAATATCCTCCCAGTTTGCTCCACCATCTCGTGTAATGTGAATTTTTCCATCGTCGGAACCTGCCCAAATGGTATTGATATCGTGATTGGACGGAGCCAAAGCGAACACGGTTGCATAAATCTCTGGTCCGTTCATGTCCATGGTTAAAATACCTCCCGTTTTACCCAAGGTTTCCGGGTCGGCATACGTAAGGTCCGGACTTATCTTTTCCCAGGTCTGCCCATCGTTGGTTGTTTTCCAAACGTGTTGGGAGCAGGTATACATTACATTGGGGTCCTTGGGCGCGAACATAATGGGGAACGTCCATTGCCAACGCTCCGGTAGTGCACTTGCTGGTTCCCCTGAGAAAAACCGTGGGTATACTTGAATATCCCTGATCTGACCGTTACTTCGATCGTATCGAGTTAACAATGCGCCTTGGCTTCCCGCGTAAAAAATATCGGGATTGGTCGGACTTTGGGTGATCCAACCACTTTCCCCGCCACCTACGGCATAGTACCACCCATGGTTTGGACCACGGGCTTGCTTAAAATCCCATCCATCACTTGGCATGGCCAAGGTGGAATTGTCTTGTTGGGCACCAACTACATGATAAGGGACATCGCTAGTGGCCATTACATGATAAAACTGTGATGTTGGATAGTCCTGTTCGGTCCAGGTTTCCCCTCCGTTGATACTTACCACGCCACCCCCATCATTGGAGTTTATCATTCTATCGGGGTTATTGGGGTCTATCCACAGATCGTGGTTATCGCCATGTGGCGTTGTTATCCTTTCATCGAATGTTTTTCCTCCATCGGTAGATTTAAAGAAACCTACATTTAGGCCATACACTACATCTTTGTCCTTGGGGTCCGCATAAATACGGGAGTAATAAAAGGCACGTTGCCTTAGTTTACGTTCGTTGTTGGTCAATTCCCAAGTTTTACCAGCATCATCCGAACGGAAAACACCACCTTCGTTGGCTTCCACGATGGCCCAGACCCTATTAGAATCTACAGGGGAAACGGTAACACCGATTTTTCCGATAGGACCGTCGGGCATTCCCGGATTTTTGGTTAGGTCTGTCCAAGTTTCTCCTCCATCTATGGATTTCCAAAGTTTACAATCGGGACCACCGCCCCACATTTTCCATGCTTTACGGTATACTTGCCAAGTACTGGCATAAAGAACATTTGGGTTGTTCCGGTCTATGATCAAATCGGCGGCACCTGCCTTGTCGCTGACATAAAGGACTTTTTTCCATGTTTCGCCTCCATCAACCGATTTAAAAACACCGCGTTCCTCATTATCTCCGTAGGGGTGTCCCAAAGCGGCAACGTAAACAATATCTTCATTTGTAGGATCTACTCGAACTCTGGAAATGGCTTGGGTATCTTCTAATCCTATGTGGGTCCAATTTTTTCCGCCATCTGTTGTTTTGTAAACACCATCACCTTGGGTAATGCTTCCTCGTAGCTGAGTTTCCCCCATTCCAATGTAAACCACGTCCGGATTGGTTTCGGCCACGGCCACGGCCCCTACCGATGAACTGGTTATTTGGCCATCGGTTACACATTTCCATGTATTTCCTCCGTCGATGGTCTTCCAAAGACCACCGCCCGTAGCTCCAAAATAATATTCGTTAGGTCTTGATGGACTTCCAGAGGCACCTAAAGAACGTCCGCCCCGGTCAGGGCCAATGTTCCTCCATTCAAAACCGCTATAAAAACTGGTATCAACGGTAATGGGTGATGCATTTTGTGCGTAAATAAATAAGGTTGAAAAAAGCATGGAAAGTAGCATCCATGTCTTCATAGAGGTTGTTGGCATTCTCATGATGTCAAGGTTGGTTATGAGTAGTTAGAATAAAGATACAATTTACTCAATATCGATGAGAAAATTTAGCCAAATAACCCAAATCCTTGCATATTTTGAGACATTCTAAAGAATTTGCTGCGTTTTATTGGGGTGGTCAATAATAGAGTTCTTCGAGAACCACACCGTAATCGTGTTGCAAGTCTTCATGGAGCAAAGGGATTTTCTTTTTGATGTACTCCAATTGTCGGTTGTACAAATTCTTAAGGGTGGTATTTCGGTTAATGGAAGGCCGAAATGATTTCATTTTTTCACAGAAATATAGCAAAAGCTCCACCTCGGTGGCCTTGTTCCCAGAATATCGAATATATTTTTTTATGGTGCGAAGTATTTTACGAACGCTTTTTTTGATGTAGAAATAACTGTTGATGTTGATTTCGGCGAACATGGCATCAACTTCTTCTTTTACGGTTTCTATGTATCCTTCCTCGCTGTCGGACTCAAAAAGAAGATAGGTAAGCAACTCCTTGTTTTCTTTTTTAAATCGTGCCAAACGCAGACAAAGTTGCATTACCTCTTCTTGCGACTTGAATTGGAGTTCTTTTTTGAGTTGAGCGACGGTAGCGGCCTTCATAAACTTAACTTCTTAGGTAGGATGCGCCGTTTACATCGATAATTGTTCCAGAAGAGTAAGCTGCCTCGGGCGATGCCAGGAACAATACGGCGTAGGCCACCTCTTCGGGTTGTGCCATTCGTTTAAAGGGAGATTCACGCAACAGATTTTCCCGCTCGGCAGGGGTGAGGGTTTCTTTGGCCATTTCGGTTTCGGTAAACCCAGGCGCGACTACCCCTACATAAATGTGGTGCGGCGCCAATTTTTTGGCCAGGGACTGGCTCATGGAATTCAGTGCAGCTTTGCTGGCCCCGTAGGCTGGTTTGGTGGGCTCTCCTCTAAAAGCGCCACGTGAGGACACGCTCACAATATGTCCACCACCGGTCTTCATCATTGCATTGGCTCCCCAATAACACAAATTGGCAACGGCAAATAAGTTGGTTTCGAAGGTTTTTTCCCAAGCATTGGTCCAATGGTCAAAGTCAACTTTATCAATTTCATGGAAAATGGAAATGCCCGCATTGTTCACCAATACATCTAAGCGACCAAATTCCGCTACAAAATCATTGATCAAGGCTTCGGTTTCTTGCTTTCGGGAAATATCCCTTTTAAAAAGTTGGTGTCCATCACCAGGCAATTCAGCCAAGGTTTGCTTTGCAACCTCGTCATTGCTTCTATAATTGATGCCTACTTTGGCTCCTTTTTTGGCAAATGCCATGGCCGTTGCTTTTCCAATGCCCCTGGAGGCACCCGTGATCAATACGTTTTTTCCAGTAAAATCCATATGTTTAACTATAGCTATTCTAAATTCTGGTCTATTTTTTTGATGAGCTTATCAATGTCGGACAAGGTGGTTTTAAGAAAATTGTCTTGCATGACGAGAAGATAACCTATGCCGTAAAGATCGGAAATTAAAACAGAACTTTTATGAAACTCGACTTGGTCAATGGGTCTGAGTTCTGTGTCCAGATTTAATTGAGCCTTGGCAAATTCTCGGGTAAAGAATTCGGGAAATGCCTCGTCCACAACTTTTCGGTTCATCTGTACCAAACGTTCTTGAACCCCTTCCGAATAATTGTATTCGTAATAATTGGTCAACATATTTTTAAGTTGGTTATCCTTGATCACGCTGATAGTTTCTGCGGAAAGCATATTGTTGAAGGTAGTTGTGCTGGGTTCAAAAAGGCGATAGTCCACAAAAACATCCGAAGACTGGTTAAAAACAGCGATACGTTGTTGGTTGTTCAGTGTGTCGGAGAAGGTTCCCATCATATCGCTGACAACTTTTTTCTTTTTAATGTTAAACTCCAATACCTTTTTAATGGTTAACGAATCTTGAACAAGGCTGGATCTTATTTCGCTCAGATAAAACTGCTCTTTCCCATCCTGAATCTTTTCGTTATTGCAGGTATTGATCTGTAAAGCCAATAAAATTCCGATTACTACCAGAATAATCTCGCCAAGAGCATATAATAGGTACTTGGAAAACTTGTTTTCGGACAATAGGGCTTTCCTTATTTTTCTGAAAATGGTCGGCATGGTCAGTGGTTTGTTTAAAGATAATAAGTTAGGGCACAATATTGTACAGATTCCAATGTTGTTCTATTAATTACTTTTGTTCCTAACAAAATGCTTCTGGGGCAAAAGGTTTTTCGAGAAATACTATGACATCAAAAAAAAGACATTGGTTGTGGAACGTTTTGATCGTCCTGACCGTGATATTATGTGTTCTTGCCTTTGTGGAACACTATAAAAACTGGCACAAAATTGAAGAGGGGAACCTGAAGATCCTCTCTGGGATTTACTATCAAAAAATACCTTTGGCCGAGCTGGACAGTGTTCTTTTAGTAGAAAAGTTGCCCGAAATGGAACGTTCCAGTGGTTTTTCTTGGATGGAAAAAGAAAAAGGAGTTTTTAACGACTCCATTACCAATACCAAAGTTTATGTTTTTGTGGACGACCTATATCAGCAAAAAATAAAAGTGGTGCACCACGATTCCCTTAAAATGTATGTGAACCTTAAGGATAGTATAAAAACCGAGGAATTATTTGCATTTTTGCAGACTGAATTGTTGAACAACAAAGAAACAGCCAAAGGAGTCCAATAAGTATGAAAGCCATTGTTTTTTTATTGCTATTGCCAGTTATCGGATTTTCTCAAAACACGCTTTCTGTCCAAGTCAACAACGTTGAGTCCGCCAAAGGAATGGTTAGTGTGGCTGTTTACGATTCCGACGAAGCTTTTTTGTCCTTTGATCATGTGTTGAAGACAAACAGTGTGATTGCCAATGAAGGAAGTGTGGTGTTGCACATTCCCAATCTACCAGCAGGGGAATATGCACTTGCCATTTTTCATGATGAGAACAATAATGGAAAACTGGATACCAATTGGTTGGGAATTCCCAAAGAAAAGGTTGCCTTTTCCAGGGGTAAGATGAAAACATTTGGTCCGCCCAAGTTCAATGAATGTGCCTTTAAAATGAGTTCGGACCACGAAATCCATATAGATCTATAATAGTATGGGAACAATTTTTATGGCCCAATTGATGGGTGCGCTATACGGACTTTTGGCAGTAATATTGGGAGCATTCGGTGCCCATGCATTAAAAAAGAAATTGACCCCCGAACTGCTGTACAGTTTTGAAACAGGGGTCAAATATCAAATGTACCACGCTATCGTGTTATTGGTCTTGGGATTTAATTTAAGCTTTGATAAATCGCTGGATTCTTGGATAGTCAACTGCTTTATCTTCGGGACCCTTTTGTTTTCCTTTAGCATTTATGCCCTTTGTTTGGGGGCAGCAAAAGGCAACAAACCTCGGTTTCTCGGCCCTGTAACCCCACTTGGGGGACTGCTTTTGGTCGTGGGTTGGGCCCTTTTGCTCTATTCCTTTGTTTCCAATTTGATTTAAAGACGCAAGTACATGTTTCCGTTTATCGTATTCAATTTTAGGCGATGGGCGG
The DNA here is from genome assembly GCF_017313105.1 of [Muricauda] lutisoli (nom. illeg.). Classification (GTDB taxonomy): domain Bacteria; phylum Bacteroidota; class Bacteroidia; order Flavobacteriales; family Flavobacteriaceae; genus Flagellimonas; species Flagellimonas lutisoli. Next base: position 55,736 of record NZ_JAFLND010000003.1, read on the forward strand.
CATTGTCGAATCTACCTTCCACTTTTTGGCCCACGTAACGATCGGACACGGTCAGGTTCATCTCCTCATCGGCGTAAATATTCCCATGGATGGTCTCTGCGACCAATCTGGAATTCTTCATTACCAAATCTATTTCCCCGTTGATTGTCTGTAGATCCATATCCCCATTATATTCTGCAATGTCAATATCCCCATTGATCAATTCAGCGGTGAAATCACCTTCGATGATATCCGATGTAAGGTCACCGTTTATGCTGCTCACCTTAAAGGTGGTCCCTTTGGGAACATAAAGCACATAGTTGAACTCGTAGGTGTCCCCTGTAAAATAGTATCCTTTTTTGTCGGGGTTTGTTTTCTTCCATTCCGCTTTAAAGGCTTCAAAGACATCCTCTACATTGGAAGCAATAGTTAAGGAACTACCGTTTTCATCGATATCCAGTTTAAATTTATCCAGGTACTTTCCATCTTCTATAGTGATGTCGGCCTTAAAATAAATGGTGGATTTGTCCCAAGTCTTTACTTGGATATCCTTGGCAAATTTTACATCCAATTCAATGGATTGCCCAGAATAGTTGAAGTTTTTTTCAATGGTTTTCTGCGCACTCAAGGTCAGTGTGGCCAACCCCACAAATGCGGTGATGATGAATTTTTTCATGATTGTTCGATTTTTGATTTTAGTATTTAATTGATGTTTTGTCATCTTGGGCCTTTCGACTTCGCTCAAGACAAGCTCCTTTGAAAGATGGATAAGTACATATCGAATGTGCTCGATGTGACACTTTAAAACTTATTTCTTTCTGAGATACATGTTTCCGTTAGTGGATTTCATGGATATTTTTACGCCCCCGCCATTAATGGATGCGTTGATGTTTCTTCCCAATACAGATTTTAATCCGTCCTTCTCATCGGCTTGTACGTCAAAGTCGGTATATACGTTGCCGTTAAGGGTGCTCAGCGCTAAGTTTGCCGGCGTGTTCGAAGGAAGGCTGACATCCACGGCTCCGTTTGTGGAATAAAGGGAAATAGGGGAGCTCTGGGTTACTTTTCCGAAGACCACTTCCAGTGAGCCGTTTAATGAATTGGCGGTGACAGGTCCGTTTACGTCGATTAGTTTTATACTTCCATTTAGTTGCGCATTGGCTTCTATTTCCCCGGAAAACCCTTCAATGTCGATATCCCCGTTCCACGTACTTTTTACGGCAATGTTCTGTGAGGCTGGTAAATAGATCTCGGCCCCTTTGTTTTTGCGTAAGTTGTAAACGATCAGGGTGTTGCCATTCTGCACCACGGAAAAGCCAACATTGGTATTGTCCGTACCCCCTTCACCGACCAATTTTAGGCCCTTCGCGCGCTCGGGTGTTTTTACTTCCGGCCCGGATTTTATCAACAGTTCGTTGGCACTGTGGGTTTTCACTACAATGTCTGTTTTCGAATCGATTTTAACCCATTGGATTCCATTTAGGGATTTGGTGTAATCGTTTTGCGCCTTGGCGATGGTGCCCATAAAAAGGGCCATTAAAATGAATGTGAATTTTCTCATGATATTCGCTTTTTGATGTTTATGTTATACTTGGCAATACTGCCCTGATCTGATTTTTGATAAAGGGTTGTGTGTCTTCTTTTTCCAATAATTTTTTCATGGGTTCGGCGGCTTTTTTCTCTTGAATTTGAACCAAGGCCTGAATAATGGCCACCTGAATACTTGGGTTCTTTTCTTGCCCCAAGGCTTCTATAAAAGCGTTTTTGACAGTTTCAGAGGAACTGAAGTTGGCCAATGCCTCAAAAGCGGTCATCCTAACATTGTCGTTTTCATCGTAGAGCAATCGGTTGGCAAGTGCTTGGATGATGGCTTCATCGGGCTGTTCAAACTCTTCGATGTAATTGACCCCTTGAATTCGTTTGCTCGCCGATTGGTTTTCCATCAAGGATAGCATGGCCGTTTGCTTCATCTGATTGGCCTCGTCCTGAAGTTGAACGATGTCATCGCTCACTTTTCGTTGTTGAAAAAGACTTCCCAGTTGAAAGGCTGCCACCAGTAAAGCAAAACTAGCTGCAATTTTCAAAGTACTTGCTGTCCAGTTTGACGATTTCTTCCCGCTCATATGAACTACTTTGCCCTGATTGCTTTTCTCCCGCTCAAGGGCCGATTCAAACTTTGCCCTAAGTCTATTTGATGGCGTTGGTACTTCCTCTTCGAACAGGTTGAAAAACATTTTCATCTCTTCCATTTCCTTTTGGCAATCGGCACATTGATTTACGTGTTTTTCGAATGCCGTCTTGGCGGATTTGTTCAAATTGCCATCCAGATAATCTGGTATTTGGTCAAAAACATGATTCTTTTCCATGGCTATATACTTTCTAAATAAATATTCTTCAATTTTTTTAAGATTCTACACACTCTGGTTTTTACTGCGCCCGGGGTACTTCCCATAATTTCCGCTAGATCATCGTATTTGATTTCCTTGTATCGGTTCAAAATCACAAGTTCCCTGTCGTAGGGGTCAAGTTGGCTAAGGGCATATTGCAAATGCGCATTGTTTTCGCCCATATCATTTTCTTCCTCCACTGCTGTGTATGTCAAGACCTCAATATTGTCATGGGACCTATGGTTTCTTGTGTAATATGTTTTTAGGCTATTGCGAGCTATAGTGAACATCCACGACAAAAAGGACCCGTTGCTGTATGAGTTCCGATACTTGATCAGTTTGTAAAAAACATCCTGTGTAAGATCTTCGGCCAACATGCGATCGCCCGACATTTTGTACAGAAAATTGTGCACGTGTTTGTGGTGCCGGTCAAAAAGCTCCTTGAGTAAATCCAAGTTTCCCTCGGATACTTTTTGCATGATCATTTCATCTGAAAGCGTTTCCAAATGCTGTTTTTTAGTTGGCGTTTATCTTATATAGTCGGGAAATTGTAAAAGGTTACAGGTGGGTGTAAAAAAAATGTGTTTTTTTACTAATTAGGGAGAAAGAGTAGTTAATAGGTGGTTACTTTTATTACCCCACTGGCACCTCTGGAACCATATGAGGCAGCTTCTGAGCTGGATAAAGCACTTATACTTTTTATGGTTGCGCTATCCACCAATTGATCGAGGGATTCGAAGGAGTTGCCCAGTATATAACCATTCAAAACGTACAAAGGTTCGGTCGCGGTCCCGGAAATTTGGTTGGCCGATTTCATAAAATAAGGTATGCCTCCCCTAAGGGTGATTCCTGGCAAACGCCGAATCCTGTCCAACAACGGAATGGTTTTGTTGTTTTTGTCGGCTATTTCTTCGGCCAGATTGCCATTGTAAGCAGTAGTTTTGCCTGAAGAGCAACTTCCCAACATCATAATAAATGTTAGGGACAGGATAAGTACAAGATTTTTCATTGGTGTGGAATTGTGCTACAATCTACCCAATTTTGATGAAAAAGAGGTGTAAAAATACCCAGGAAATCAACTGCAGCCACAGTTGTCCTGCCCACATGAACTGGAATTTTGGTTTCCTTTGCGGAAGAGCGATTTGGGAAGTAAAAATTTCCAAACCAAATAGCCGGCCGCTAGCAATAAAGTCCCGTATGCCAATAATTGTTGAATCATGCTGGTATTAAATTAGAATTTGATAGGCTATCAATGCTATAATATAGGCAAAAACACTCATAAAGCCTAACTGAATCAAGGGCCATTTCCAAGAGTTGGTCTCTCGTTTTACAATGGCGAGTGTGCTCATGCATTGCATGGCAAAGGCATAGAACAACATTAAGGAAATACCGGATGCCAGGTTGAACAATGGCTTACCATCTTCATCCAATTCAGCGGCCATTCTATTTTTAATGGTTTCTTCCTCGTCGCTGCCCACGCTATAAATGGTGGCCAAGGTCCCCACAAAAACTTCACGCGCGGCAAAGGAGGTCAATACGGCAATCCCAATTTTCCAATCGTAGCCCAAAGGTTTTACAAGAGGTTCAAAAGCTTTTCCTGCCTGACCGATGTATGAATGCTCCAATTTGTAACTGGCAATTTCTTGAGCGACGGCCCTTTCGGAAAGTTCCGAAGCTAAAACCGCAACGGAATCCTGCAGAGCGTTGGGTGCCATGCCTTCGTTTAGGGCAGATTCACGGTACGACTCGATGTTATTTTGGATATAATTTTTACTGTAAGTGGTCAATCCCTGTTTTTCTATTCTTTCGGTGACAATGCTCTCGGCGTTTTCAAAATCATCGGAATATCCATTGGACCCCAAAAACCATAATACTATGGAAATGGCCAAGATGATCTTACCCGCGCCCAGAACAAAGCTTTTTGTTTTTTCTATCACCGTATAGGCAACATTTTTCAACAAGGGCAGGCGATAGGTGGGCATTTCCACCATAAAAATGGACCTCGTTTTAATCTTGAGGACCTTATTCAGCACCATGGCGGACAACAGTGCCATCCCAAATCCGATCATGTAAAGTAGCATAAGGGTCAACGCTTGATAGCTGAGTCCCATAAACTTGCCCTCGGGAATAACGAGGGCGATTAAAATTAAATACACGGGCAGTCTTGCGGAACATGTGGTAAAAGGTGTCACCAAAATGGTGATCAATCTTTCTTTCCAGTTTTCAATGGTACGTGTGGCCATAATTGCGGGAATGGCACATGCGTTTCCTGAAATCAAGGGAACCACGCTTTTTCCGCTTAATCCAAAAGGGCGCATCAGCCTGTCCATTAAAAATACCACACGGCTCATATATCCTGACTCCTCCAAAAGGGAAATAAACAGGAACAAGAAAGCGATCTGGGGGATAAAAATTACGATTCCACCGATACCTGCTATAATACCCTCGGCCAATAAATCTGTAAATAAGCCTGGTGGCAACGTATCCTTGATCCATTCGGCTGCCATCGCAAATTGCTCATCGATAAAGTCCATGGGGTATCCGCTCCAATCAAAAATTGCCTGGAAAATGGTGAGCAAGATCACAAAGAAGATGAGGTATCCGAAAACTTTGTGGGTCAGAATCTTATCGAGGGACGCACGCAGTCCTTTGGCGGCCATAAAATCCACCTTGTAGGTTTCTTTTAGGATATTGTTGATCAGCTGGTAGCGGAGTACTGTTTCTTTATGCTGTAATTTTTTGAGTTCCTCCTTGGACTTTGTAGTGAAATCCGTAGCATCCTGAATCCGCTTTTTCTCAATGGGCATAAAATTCACGTCTTGCGTGATTACGAGCCATAGTTTGTAAAGGTCGTTTTGTGGGAACGTCTTTTTTAGGCGGTCAAAATATTCAGGTGAAATTCTATTGGGGTCCAAAATGGGTTTGGAAGAAATGCTCTTATAATCTGCAATGAGTTCTTTAACGCGTTCAATGCCAGTGTTTTTTCGAGTACTGACCAGGGCGATTTTGGTGTCCAGTTTTTTCTCCATGGCCTCCACATCCAACGAAATTCCTTTGCGTTCCATTCTATCGGCCATGTTCACCACCAAAATGGTGGGAATCTTGAGGTCTTTTATCTGGGTAAAAAGAAACAGGTTCCTTTTCAGGTTTTCGACGTCGCTGATTACAACGGCGACATCTGGGTAATCCTTATCGTTTTTGTTGAGCAATAGTTCCACTACCAAACTTTCATCCAGAGAGGTCGTGTTCAAACTGTAGGTGCCGGGAAGGTCTAGGATATGGGCTTTAACTCCTCGTGGAAGTTTACAGATGCCTTCTTTTTTTTCGACCGTGATACCTGGATAGTTCCCGACTTTTTGCTTGAGTCCGGTAAGTTGATTAAAAACTGAAGTTTTTCCCGTATTTGGATTTCCGATTAAGGCTACGTTGATGTTCTTGCTCATTTGGCCTGTGTTTCTTCAATAATTTCCAGCTCTATAAGTGCTGCCAAAGACCTTCTTATTGCCAAATGACTTCCGCTAAGATTGATGTAGATGGGATCGTTAAAGGGAGCAATCTGTAAAAGTTCCACACTATTGCCGGGGAGACAGCCCAGCTCCAACAATTTGATAGGAAGGATGTGTTCCGTAAAATCCTTTATAATTCCCTTTTGTCCATATCGTAAATCTGCAACGGTCACCACTGTATTTATTTAGAATAAATTTAATTAAGAACAAAAATAGGTAAAAATGAAAAACTACAAGTGATTATCATGGATAAAGGTTTAGAGGGTTATTCCTTGTAACTGGCTTTAAGGATTTTGATATCCTCAAGAAGCTTATTTATTTCTTCCCGATTGGTACCATCATAAAAACCCCGTATCCGCTTTTCCTTATCCACCAAAATAAAGTTTTCGGTATGAATCATATCAAATGGACCACCGTCCCCATCATTTTTTACGGCCAGATACGACTTTCGGGCCAGCTCATAGATTTGCTTTTTATCCCCTGTCACCAGATTCCATTTGCTATCGATCACGCCTTTTTCCAGCGCATATCTTTTAAGTTGGGCAACGGTATCTATTTGTGGGGTAACCGAATGGGAGAGCAACATAATATCGGGGTCGCCCTTAACGGCTTCTTGTATTTCCCCCATGTTCTTGGTCATAATGGGACAAATGGTCAGGCAGGTGGTAAAAAAGAAATCGGCCACATATATTTTGTCCTTGTAATTTTCTTGGGTTATGGTGTCCCCATTTTGATTGACCAAAGCAAAATCGGCTACTTTATGGTATTTTTTAGTGTAATGCAATGTGCTGTCTACCAAAGATTTGTCTACCATGGATGGCTGGTATACCGGCAGCATTTTTTGGGGTTGAAGTGCGTTGTAGAAAAGATAAATAATTACGGCGGACAACCCCAACATTACGATTCCGAACAGCTTGTACTTGGCAAAAAATGATCCCATGGTTACAAAATTACGGTCCAAAGGGTTATTCATCAAGGAGAAAGCTATCTTTTGTTGCTAAATCTTTCTTAAATAACAAGTGGGATTAAAACCGAGGTTTTTTTATCAATCCCTAAAAGGTTACTTTTGTTCGTTTTAAGAAAATACGACGGATGACTCCAATAGTTATAAAAACCATACAATTCTTTCTGAGCTTATCGCTTTTAATCGTGCTTCACGAACTGGGACACTTTATCCCGGCAAAGCTGTTCAAGACCAGGGTGGAGAAGTTTTATCTCTTTTTTGATGTTAAGTTTTCGTTGTTCAAAAAGAAAATAGGGGAAACTGTTTATGGTATCGGTTGGTTGCCCTTGGGCGGATATGTGAAAATATCCGGGATGATCGATGAGAGCATGGACAAGGAGCAGATGAGGGAAGAACCTAAACCTTGGGAATTCCGAAGTAAACCGGCTTGGCAGCGATTGATCATTATGCTTGGCGGGGTGACCGTTAACTTTATTTTGGCGGTCATTATTTTTATTGGACTGGTCTTTACATATGGAGAGCAGTACATCGCCAACGATAGTCTAAGGGATGGAATTTGGGTGACCGAGAAAAGTCTGGGTGACGAGTTGGGAGTTAAGACCGGGGACAAAGTTTTGTCCGTTGATGGTAAAAAAATTGAAGCATTACAGCAGATACTTCCGGAAATGGTTTATGGTGAAAGCTACACCATTGAAAGGGACGGGCAGGTCATAGAAAAGAAAATCCCGGTTGATTTTATACAGACGTTGTCCGAAGACAAGGACAAAGCACGCTTTATTTATTACCGAGTCCCTTTCGTGATCAGTGCGATTCCCAAAAAATCGCCAAACGTGGACAGTGGTCTACAAAAAGGGGATGCCGTTGTTGAAATGGCAGGGGCACCGGTAGAGTACAAAGACCAGGTGATTCCTATACTTGAAGCCAATAAGGGAGGCACGGTGCCCGTAAAGGTCAGACGTAACGGTGAACTGGTCGATTTGACATTGAACGTTTCTGAAGAAGCAGCTCTGGGAGTTGGTTTGGGAATGACCCCGGAAGAATACAAGGAAGCAGGATACCTAGAGCAAAAGACGTTAAAATACTCTTTTTTGGAATCGATTCCCGCAGGATGGAACAAAGGCGTTAAAACCCTTACGGACTATATAAGGGGAATGAAGAAAATATTTAACCCGGATACCGGTGCCTATAAAGAAGTGGGTGGATTTGCCGCTATCGGTGGTATGTTCCCGGATACTTGGAACTGGCCGGCTTTTTGGGCCACAACGGCTTTTATATCCATTATTTTGGCCTTTATGAATATTTTGCCCATTCCTGCTCTGGACGGTGGGCATGTGGCCTTTTTGTTGTATGAAATGGTAACAGGGCGCAAGCCAAGCGATAAATTCTTGGAGTATGCCCAAATGATCGGCTTTTTTATTTTAATTGCTTTGTTGCTGTTTGCCAACGGTAACGATTTATATAAATGGCTTTTTAAATAGAAAAGCAATTTTTTTGTTTGTGGTGTAAAAAAGAATCCATTATATTTGCACCCGCTTAAGGTAAAATATTCCTCCTTAGCTCAGTTGGTTAGAGCATCTGACTGTTAATCAGAGGGTCCTTGGTTCGAGTCCAAGAGGGGGAGCAGAGATAGCCCAGTAGGTATTATACTTACTGGGTTTTTTGTTTTTACATATCTTTTTTATCCAACATTTTATCCAATATACGAGAAAGTGAATTGTTTATTGATTCATTAAATAAAAGCATCATAGAATTTTAGGTATTGCTTCCTTCACCCGTACTGGATGAAATACCTATTCAATCGATTTTAAATTGTTAGGGTCTTTTTTATTTTCTCTTTTGTCACCTATGACTAGTGCATGCTAATTATGTCCTTTGTATTTAGTAAATTGTTTATCTATGGAAATTTTTAATTTATAGACAACTTAAAAACCATCTGCATATTAAGTTTTTTAATTATGGCATTATTCGATAAGGGTGAAAGATTATTTTTGATAATTAGCACAGCACTTATTTTTGGGGTGATTCTTTATAATACGTTTCAATCTTCAGATTTGGAAACCAAAATAATTGAAAAAGATTCTCATTTGGCACTAAATAGAATCTGTAAAACTTTAGAGGTTGAAACCTGTAAAAAACTAAAAGAAGAGTATAAGAAACTATTGTTGATAGTGAATCCAGGCCCCATAAACCCTAGGATAAGAAGAAACTTAGGTAGTTCTAAATCTAGAATAATTTCAATATATGGAATAAGATATGAAGATATCTCATTTAATGATTTATTGAACTATCTTGAAATGAAAGATAGTTTGCCTGCCAATTAATTAATCAATTATCCCTCCCAAAAAATCAATGTAGGAACTAACCGAATTCTGAAAGTCCTCGACTCCATAAGTGCCCAATGACAATAATTGTTTTTCTGACTTCGCATATTGCTGCATGGAAACTCCATTGCTATGCTCCATGTAATTAGCCAACAACAATATTTTGAAATCTTCGCTCTTTTGGATTTGGTCTGCTAATTTAAAAGGTTGAATCATTGATTGTGTTGTTTATGGAAGGTTTAATTTTCCATCTTCCAAATACTTTTCCAATTTTTTACCTTCCGCGAACACCCCCATTCCGATGGGTGAATCTTTGGTGATACACATTTCCACTTCAACGTAAAACTTGTCAATTGCATATAGTCGGAAAGAGCAGTCAATAGATTTGAAAGAAGTTAGATATACACCCTTATCCCATAGAGTGTCCCATTGTTCTTCGTTGGATAACATTAAAAATTCGTAGATACCCATTAGTATTCAACTTTTACATCATCATATTCAAAATACTCAGTTGCTTCCGGTTGATTGCCAACCGCATTTTTACCGCGAAGCTTTCCAACGGTGTGTGCGGTCATTCCCGATTCAGGATATGACTTTAAAAGTTCTTCTAATTTTTTTTGGTCTAATTCGTCTTTGTATTCTGCCAACCATTCATCTTCCAATTCGTCAGGCAATATAACGGGCATTCTCGGCCCTTTTAGTTTTGGGTTGTTATGTATTTCTGCCATCATTGGATTACCTTCCGTTGTTACTATCGAGAAGGTGTTCAATACTTCTCCCGTTTCTCTATCAGTCCATTCATTCCATAATCCGGCCAATGAAATTGGCTTTTTATCTTTTCTAGAAATATAATATGGAACGGTCTCTTTTCCTTGATGGTGATGTTCGTAAAAACCATCAATGCAGATAATACAACGTTTATCCTTAGCAGACTTTTTAAAAGAGTTTTTTTCAAAAATAGTTTCGCCCCTGGCATTCAACGTTTTATTCCATATGTCTTTTTTATCTCTTGCCCAACTGGGGACTAACCCCCATTGAGAAACAGTAGGGTAGTTAGGGCTTTCATTGGTATATATGAACATTTTTGGGTGTTGGAATCCAGTAACATGGAAAAGAGGTAAATCGGTTTCCCTTAGCATCTTTTCCTTGATTTCCTTGATGGCATGTTCGTCTGCATCCCGCATTGCCCTTTTGAGTTGGGAATCAAGTTGGGCATTTACATCGTAGCACATGGTTGAGGTTGTTTTGAAGTTGCTGGTATTAAGTTAGTTATAACTGTTAATATTTTTAAAATGTTGATGCATATTTTTAGAGTTGGAAAAGATTAATGCAAGCGAAGTGAGAGGTATTTTTTAACAGTTGATAACTGATTATAAAGTATTTAGGTTTTTCAATATAACTAATATAAATTAATCCAATAATCAATGTTCTGTATAGAAATTTAAAACTTTACTAACCAATTTTAGGATTGCACATGAAGCTTACAACAGACTTTTTCTTTGGTAATAAGTTAGGGGACATAATAAGATTTATTGAACGTGGACAAATAGGTAGGTCTTTAAAGTTTCATGTGAGTTATGGATTTGAAATTACTGTAGGAATATTGATAGAAGAGATTGATGAAGGGGAGTTGTGTAAGTTAGATATTCAGTTTTTACAAAAAAAAGTATTTCCAAGTAAGTTTGAAGGTGCGAAATTGGAAATCAATGATACTTTTATTAATCAATTAATTGGGGTCAATTCAATTATTCAAAAGGTCAACATTAGATTTCTGAATTTAAAATTCAATGATTGGGTTCAAAACCCTTACAGTACATTCTCATTATTCGAAGTTGTATTAGAGTCTAAATCTATTCCGATAAATGTTGAATTTGATGATATAGAGACTAATTGGTTGATGATTAATGGGAATGCAACTAGATTATCTGTGAATTCCGGTAAATTCTCTAAAATAGGCGTTAGGGGGGAGTTTTCTCTATTATCAATTTTCAATAATACCTGTGTTCAAGCAGGAAATCCACTGGAGGAGTATATTCATGTTGATGATATTATATCGGAGAAAATTGAAATAAATCATAATGTTAAATTTAACCGGATATTCATTGGGAACAACTTTACAAATAATTTAAATTGCTTTGGAAACAATTCTGATACCTTGACTATTCAAGGTTTATCATTTTTTGATGCCTGTATTATGGGTAATGAAATAGTTAATATGGAAATGTCCAACTTGGGGAATATGACTTTATCTGAACCCTCAAAATTGAGACTTGGCCCAAATAGGATAGAAGATTTATTAGTTATTTCCGATATCAACTTTACTAAAAGGACTCCGAGGGGTAGTACACTTTTTATAAATGGGAAAAATCCAACATTGTTCGAATTTCATTATAAGTGTACATTTAATAAATTAATACTGAGGAATCTCGATTGGTCTTATATAAATATTCTTGAAAATAACACCTATAAGAATTCTCAACTTTCTGCTATTTTAAAGTTAAAGTCATCATATCAGGTTGAAGGAAATCTTAAATATGAACGTATTTTTCGCGCATTTGAAAAAAGGTGGCATAACGAAAATGGGAAATTTAATTTAGCATTAAGTCTAGGTTGGATTTCTAATAGGTTTGGCCTGTCATTGTTAAGGTCATTTCTTTGGATGCTTGGGTTAATAATTTTTGAAGGGTTGTTCATTTTAATGCTATCAATTGAATGTTTGGATTGTTATTTTGCAAATTGGGGTTTATTATTTCATTTATTAAATCCAGCGCATAGAACGGAAAGCCTACTAGGGTTGGTGATGGATTGTTCTTATTACGGTTCTATTAAGAACTGGCTTTATCTTATAGATAACGTATTTAGAATACTGATTGGTTATGCCTTGTATCAATTTGTGATGGCATTCAGATATTTATATGACTTAAAATAATCCTAAAACACTATTTTAAAGGAACCACGCTCCTAAAACTAAATGTATGCAAAGTACAGAAATAGAATCGTTTCAAGAAGTGGCCGCCTTGTTAAAAGAGTGGAGAAAGGTGAATGGAATTAGTCAGGCCGACTTCTGCAGATTCGCCAAGGTCCAACGGACCTGGTATAGTAAGATTGAGAGGGGACAGGCCGATAATATTACTTTAAATTCCCTTTTAAAATTGCTTGATGAAATGGACTGCAAATTGGTTATTGTGGACTCACACGCTCAAACAGTGGGATGAGTACAACCTCAACAATTCTTAAAAAGTAACTTCGAGCAATACATTTGATATATATGTAATTTCATTATCCCCAGATAATTATCTTTAAAAATAAAATACAAACAACAGTAAATCAAGTTGTTATAAAGATGAATATAGGGTTTGAATTCCTTACTGTTAATCTTTGAGTATGTAATGCGTTCCAAGAATTGTAGGCTTGAATCCTATTGAATACAATTATGGTTTTGATGAATTTTGTAAATTGTAATTCCCCGCTCTAATGCGGGGTGTTTTGTTTATGAGAGGTTTGTTGACGATTCTTGCTAGTTTGTTTTCAATGTTGATTTTTGGTCAAAAGGAAATAGATGATATAATGGTAGAAATCAACGCAGTTTATATGTCGAGTGCAGGTGACCCAAACAAAGGAAAGATTTATTTTAATCTGGATTCTAAAACATTAGATATTGAGGATAATCAGATTAATATTTTTGATATTAAAATGTCATATGATACCAGAAACACTATTCTCCAAGGGATAAAGATTGCTGGTTATGTCAAGTTTAATTGTGATGAAAGAATAAAATTCAACAATTGTATATCTACTCCAGATAAAAATGCTAGTGCAAGAGGGTTCGCCTTTAAAGAAAAAGGGGAGGCTTACAGATTTATAAACTTAATTAAAAAATTAAAGGATAAAACGAGATACTATTAATCTAATTTGTACACGATAGGAACCCCGGGAGGTAATACAGTTAACACGAGAATAATCGTATTAAGAAAATTGGATTTTTTAACCCCATGGGGGTTGATTTGAGTTATAAGGGTTAAGTTTTTTGGGTTTTTGAATGGTGAACATTTAGTATAATATAATTAAACTAATTTTAATTAGCAGACATAAACCATTAAAAGTCTTGGCCACAATCACACTCAATTATAAAATCCTTTTTATAGAAATTCATAAACTTTGCTGTAGCCAATAAAGTTTTTTCATATTTGAAATTTAATGATGTCTTTATCAGTTTTTCATACTTCAAAGGATTCTCATTAGCCTTAGTATGGATAATCTCATCTCTAAAATTTTTTAGGTTCCAAATTAATTGGTTAGTGGGAGTGTTCTTTGCAAAGAAATCTTTTCCCGTTACTTCTTGTAAGACATCCTTGATTTTAGTTTTAAAATCTAAATACTCTTGAATTTGCCTCATATTGTAGGTTTCTGTTTTTCTTGGTCCTGATTTAGAGTATTCATATTCTCTTGGAACCATTTGATTTATAAATGATTCAATAGAAGTAAAAAGAAATATTACAAAACCGCTGGTTGCTCCGTAGAAAGCATATAGTTCGTTTAAGGCGGGTTCATTCAATTTTGTAGTATCAAGATTGAGTTTTTTTAGTAATTCCGTCTTTCTCTCCTTAATAACTCGCAAATAACCCTGAGCGTTATTGAAGTATATCAAAGTAGGGTCTGGAACAGGAAAGATATATTCCTTTCCTTCAAGTTTATGAATGAATCCTCCTATCATTAAATCATCTTGGGTTCTCAAGAGAGCCATGAATCCTTGTTTGCCCTTGACTTTTTCTAATATTGTAGATTCTTCAGTAAACTCTAATAATTCTGCTTTATCCTTGTCAAAATTTATTTCATTTTCTTTCCCCTGTACTAAGAATCGCTTTTTAATATGCTTCATTTATAGATTTAATTTCAATTAAATTTAAAGAATCTAATAGTTTAACATGTTTACATCTGAAGATTTCTATAATAGTTATCAACTTAATTTTTTTGACTACAAGCAAAATGCGAATAAATATTTGTTGGGTCTTGATGACGACAGCATCGAGAAATTAATGAATGGTATATATCATTCAGAAGTCAATGAATTTAAAAGTACAGTTAAAATGGATATTCGGTTGACTTGTTTGTGGTCAATTGATACACTTTTTGAGTTGTTATTTGCATTGCTTCCAGATCATAAACAAAGGTTGCAGGGTAGCCATATTGTAGATAATTTATCCAAGGGAAAATTTTATTATAAAGACTTAGAGAAGTGGATAAATGGTAGTAAGGGAAACTTTGAAAGATTGAATTGGACCATACATCATAAAAGTAAGGAAGGTGAAATTAAACGCCATTGCTCTACTTTGAGATATCTTTTTTACAAGGGAATCTTTGATTTACCGGAGGAAAAGGATATACAGGAAAGTGTTATGGTTTTAGATTTTATTCTCAAATATTTGGGTCGAGAAATAACTGATAATCGAGGGCAATTGAATTCATTCAAGCATGGTGTGAGATTGCTACCATTTTTAAAATCAATGCATTTATCAATACCCGGAGATAAATCCAAAGAAATAAGTTTTGATTTACAGGGCTCAATATCTTATCAAACTGTTGATAAACATAAAAACATGAGAACCATAAATACTGATACATTAAATCCTGAAAGAGATTTTGAGTTGACTACTTTGTGTACAAACATGATTTACAACATAATTATACAGAGGAAGACCAGGCGGGAAAGATTTAAAGTAAATGGCTCTAACTTTATTTTTCTTTTTACGGAAATCTTAATTGAGGAGTTAAAAAAGATTCACCCAAAGGTTTCTAGTCTAAAGATAAATTTGAGGTCTAATTGATTCTAAAATAGTTTTGGTGAAGTAAAATTTATACGATTGTTGAAATAGTAGTTCCTTATCTGCTTGCTCATCATATCATAAACTGTTTTTTCAAACTTGTTGTGTTGTCCAGTAAGAAGTATTGACTGCAGTCTTTTGAACTCTTTTAGATTTGATTTTTCAAGGTGTCTTAAACCGGTATTGGAAAGTAATTTTGAGCATTCCTTTTGCATTGAAATATCCATGCCCGTTACTGGGCAAATTCTATCTTCCAAATGAGTATTATTTAACCCTATATTTGAATGGTTAAATTGTTCCCTTGAGATTGTTTCAGAAAGTCGGTTAAATTGTTCCCTTTTTTTGTTCAGCAATAGGGCCAGTTCGGATTTAAGATTTTTACTTTTTGATTCAATCAGGGCATTTAATTTCTTTTTATCTCTATGTCTTTCTTTTGGAGTTAACTCAGACCAATATCGAGGGTTTTTATAGTCTTTTAATTTGCCTTTTTGTTTGTCTGGTATGCCTTTCGTTTGGATGGTGATATCATAGTAAAGTACTTTTTGTAATTGCTTTATTAGATAATCAAATGCAAGCCCTAATGTGTTAAGGTCAATATCCCCCATTGTTCTGAAGCCAACATGGTTTAATTGGTGTTGCATTTTAAGGACCTTAATTTCAAATCTTAGTGTATTGGTTGGCATACCATATTGTCTGCCCTTATTATAAATCTTAATGATATATTGCTGATGTATGGATTGAGCGTATAGACCATCAAAATGAAATCCAAATTCGTTTCCCTCAAAAAACAATAACCATTTAATAAAGTCTTGTGGATTGAAGAAGGAGTTGAGGTTAAGTCCTAACTCAATATTTTGAAGTACCAAACATTCCGGGATGACGTTAAAAAGCGAACAGATATGTTCTCTTATTTCAATTATGTCTTGATAATAGAACTCGTTGCCGTTAAATCCTTTGGGGTCTCCGTTCGGCGCTTCTACACCTTTGATTGAATTAAACATTTTATGGATGCTGCCGGAGAAAAAAATAGTTCCACTATCGTAGACTTTAATTTTGCACTTGTGATATGAAGCAATCATAAATGTACCCAGTTCCCCTGTCTTTTCTGAAACAGTGCGATGAAACTCCAAGAAAGGGTGATTCGTGAGTTTGTCAATATCACAGTCAACTACTTTTATTTTAACGAAATCAATCATTATCTTTACTCTGTTGTCTATGCGGATAACATTTTTGAACAAAATAGATAGGGGGCTAAATGCCCCCTTCTTTTTTCACTTCTGCGTGTGCAAATTCTAGGGCGAACCTTTTAGGGCTTCTGGGGTAATAATCTTTGAAGTAGTAGATATTTAGTATTTTACCTCCTTGGGTCAATTCAAATATCAAAAGGTGTTTCTTGTTATTTAAATCACCGAAGGTCCATCTGGGCTGCGAAGTTTTAAACATTCCTGTTGTAGGCTGCCGGTTCTCCAAAAGGTTGTCCATTTCGGTTAACCACTTTGTAACACCCTTTGCATTGGAACGGCCCATATCAATTGTGATTTTAATCCAATCACTAACTGGCCTAATTCCTTCGCGGTACTTAAATTTCATGGAACCACCGTTAATACCTTTTCTATCGTAAACGGATTTACTGAATATGCGGTTTTTGAACTTCTCCATGGCATTAATCGTTTAGGGCGATTAATGCCGATTCAACTTCACTGCGCTTGTAATAAACCTTTCCGGAAAGACCGTAGGATTTGAGTTTTCCTTTTTTGGTCCATAAATACAATGTGCTTAAATTGATTTTAAGTAGTTCCGCGGTTTCAGATCTTGATAGAAGTTCCTCGGGGTTCTTTGGTTGGAAACTCTTTTTGAGTTCGTCAATCTGTGTTCTGACATCGTTATTGATGTCGTTTCGTAATTGTTGTGGCGTTGTGCCGATAAATTGAATCTGGTTCATAATAGCATTGCTTTAATGATTAACAATGCTCAAAATTCAATAAGGGGGAATGATACTAAAAGATGATACTTAGTATCAATCCAGTATCATTCTTGCCTTAGATACTCTTTGTGATTGATAGGGGTATTATTGGATTTACAGTAATCCAGTATTTCCTTTTGATGTGATTGGAAAACATCATTCTCATTTTCCGAATTTTCTCTTTTTGCAGTTGCAGAAAATTGGCCTCTAAATTTTTTAAAATTGAAATGGGTGGCAACTTTTGACCATGAACCATACTTATTATAGGCTTGATCTGCTTCACCTGAAAGAAACAATGCCCCAATTTTAACTCTTATTGGAGTCGATTTAGTTGGTTTTTTGTTTTGTCTTTCTGAAATCTCTCGCTCTAAAGGCACTATTGTAGTTCGGACCTCATCGTTGTGAATAGTGAAATCGAATAAAGGGAAACCTTCTGGAAATAAGTTTGAAAAATTTAATCGTCCAATGAGATACTTAATGTACTGCGAATAAACAATAGCCTTAAACCGTGTCTCTTGAAATTGTGTAAGGTTAGAATCTTTGATTATTTGGTTTAATTGATAATCTACTTCTTCGGTTTCAATAAGAAGTTCAGCCTTTTTAACCTCTGAAATAATTACTTCCAAATCTTCTGATTCACAAATGAAATGTAACATTCTTGCCACCTCAAGGCCGGCTTCTAACTCTTCTTTTTTCGATTTGAAGGTTTCTTTGGAAAGCAACTCATTAATGCCCTTAATAAAATTGGTGCGAAAACCATGGTAGTCTTCATTAATGTCGAATGCAGGATTTCTTCTCATCGTTAATTCGGATTTCTTAATTTTCCTTGGTCCCTAATCCATTCCCGATTGGCTTCAACCCCTTCTGGTGTCATATTGGCCCATCGCTTTTTAAGATAGGCACCGATAATATCATGCTTTTTCATTCTTTGTTCTTCCCGTCTAATCCTTGTTGCTAGACTGGCCGCGGCTCTGTAATGAAATTGTTCATGGTTGATTTTCCATTTGAAAAGTACGTAAAATCGATATTCGTAGTTTTCCAAGGCTTTATCAATAATTTGGTGGTATAGTGTATCAAGTTCCTTTTTGGTCAATTTAGTATAGTCAAATGGATGTGGTTGCGTGGCTTCTATATCGTTTGGTGGGTATTGTTCTTTTTCTAGTCTGGCTGCTTCCTTGTTGAACCACTCCCTATGTTCCGACATGCTCATTAAACTTATTTCGGATTTGCTTTTTTTGGAACTTTCATGGACTTTTTGGGGAGAGTCATCTATAGCATTAATTTTCTGCCTTTCTTTCTCCTTTTTCCAATCTATCTCGGAAGGATTTAAGGATGCTAGGTATTTCCCCTTGGCTTCCTCGCTCTTCCTGTGGGCTTCGTTTAAATACTTGGGTTTATTTCCTTCTTTGTTCGCAAAGGGCTTCGGTTGAATAGAATACTTTGAGGTACAAGATTTATCGTTTCGCCCCCTATACATTCTTATTACCCACAGAAATGATTTAATGCAAAAACGTGCTATTTTAATCAGAAATCTTTTGATTGATTTAATCATGGCTTTGGGTAGAAAGTTGATATCCTTCCAAATCTTTTAATAGGTTTTCCATGGCTTCAAAATCCGCTAAATATTCCGCTCGGTCGGCCTTGTTGTCTGTAAAATCTGATCGCAACGCATCAAATAGAATATTCCTTAGTGATTCTCTCAATTCTTTAGGGTCGGATTGGTCCAAAGCGTTGTTTAAAATTTGTTCTGCTTTAATTGGGTTTTGGGTTTTAACGTTTTCCATGATATTTAGATTTAATTATTCGTTTACTACTTTTAATTGCGCTTCCTTTTTACTCAGATATTCTTTTTCCATTGCATCAAATTTTGCACTTGCAATTCTTGAAAGTGTAGGGTCGGACTTGTCAATGTAGGTCAAAAAATTCCGTTCGTTGACATGGCCCGTTATGTTCATTATTAACTGTGTGGACCAATCCTTTAGGTTATAAAAATTACAAGCAAATGAACGCCTTCCTGTATGATTGCTAATTAACTTATATTTTGGATAAAGGCCTTTTTTGCCGTTGTACCTGCCCTGTACTTTTTGTCTTAACCCAGATATACGGCAAACGTCTTTTATCAGAGATGATAAAATGCTGCGTTGGCTTTGTTCATTATCGGTGAATTTAGGAGGAAAATCATTTCCATATTTTTTCAGTATATCGCGCACTATATGGTGAATTGGTACCTCAATATTCTTTCCCGTCTTGAATTGCTTAAGAACAATATATTTGTCTCCATCTATAGTCTGGATGTTGCTTTTGGTAAAGCGGTGCAAGTCTGAAATTCGTTGGGCGGTGTAGCAGGAAATAATGAACCAATCCTTAGCAATCTGCAGTCGTTCGTTTGGCATTTCCTTTTTGATGATTTGGTCTATTTCTTCAAAAGTCAAGAAGGTAACAATGTTTTCATCTTGAAACCCTTTGATGTTCATATAATCAGGGTCTACCTTGCATCCGTTCAATTGAGAATCTCTCACGATCGTTTTAAGGCGCTTAATGTATCTTCCCTTGGTGTTTATGCTCTTTTTCTCTATGTCGGTCAGGTAATCAAGAAAATCGGCTGCAAAACGGGTGTTAACCTCTTTTATTTTCAACTTATGGCCTTTGTGTTTTTGGTATTTCTCAAGGATTTTCGAAAAATTGAGGTATTTGTCAACCGTATTTTGTTTGTAATACAGTTTGACGTTATTCCGGATATAGGTCCTTCTCTTTAAGTCATTACTGAACCATTTAGAATATGGCACCAAAAATTCTTTTTCTTTGATAGGCTCTAAGTTATTGAACTTCTGAATTATGCTTTTTATGTGCTTGCTTTCAATATCAAACAATCCTTTGGCCTCATCTTTCTCGATATCATCAATGAATTTGCCCAATTCCTTGGAAAGATCGTTGAGACGATTTTTTAGTTTCTTGTTCTTAGGGGTGTTCTCCTTGGGTAGGTTAGTGGTGTGGTTCCAGTCCTTTGCATTTTCAATTGTTAGACCGCTGGAAAGTCGAAAGTCTTTTTCACGCCCAATGTTGAGCCTTAGATATACCTTGGATGAACCAGTCCCTTTGTGAGGGTAGAATTTGATATTTGCCATTTTGAAAACATTTTGAACATTTGAAAGTTAGTCATGTTGGATATTTTATCCAACATTTTATCCAACATATTTGAAACCAAATACAATTTCTATAAATTGATTACAATTCAAAATACAGTAAAATAAAGGGTTTTAGGTATATTGAAGTTGTATCTCATCTATAATAAAACAATAATTGCACCCCAAGAGGGGGAGCAGAAAAACAAAAGCCACCGATTTCGGTGGCTTTTGTTTTTATAAAAGCTCGGATTTCAAATTAGAGACTTCTTTTAATGAATTGATATTTGAGGTCACAAAATGTCACTCATCAATTTCCTGATGTTTCTTTCTTCGTAGATAAGGCGGGATGCAGAAGTATATTCTTTTACAAACCGCCCATTTTTAGGAAGCTCTCCAAATATTTCTGGTTGGTTAAGGAAAGAAGTCCAGTCATTTTCCGTGTTTTTGGCGGCACGGTTTAATTCCTCTTTTTGTGCATCTATAATTTCCAGTGGTTCGCCTTTTTCATTGATTCCTTTATCGCTGTAATAGCACCAGGCTGCCAAAATGAATGTAGCGTATTTGATACTCCCCTGGGAGGCCAAATTTTCCAATAGTGTTGGAATCAAAAACTTCGGCAACTTGGCGGAACTTTCAGAACAAATACGACTTACGCTGTCCTTGATATTCGGATTAGCAAAACGCTCTTCCAGATTATCTTTATATTTTTCAACATCAATGCCTTCCACAGCGCCTAAAACCGGGGTGACTTCAACATCCATAAATTTTCGCATGAAGGTGGCCATAACAGGATCCTTCATGCAAGAGTTTATAGTCGGATAGCCGTGGATGGACCCTGGTATCCCTAAAACCGAATGTCCTGCATTCAACAGGCGAATTTTCATTGTTTCGTATGGGGTTACATCGGAAACAATCTGTACTCCAACCTTTTCAAGGGGCGGTCTCCCATTACAGAAGTCATCTTCTACCACCCATTGAATAAATGGTTCACAGACCACCGGCCATTCATCTTTTAATTCATAGTTGGTTTTTAGGTACTCTATAACTTCAGGTGTCGTTACTGGGGTAATTCGGTCTACCATAGTGTTGGGAAAAGAAACTTCTTCAGCAATCCATTCCGCCAGCTTTGCATCCTGTTTTTTTGCAAAAGATAACACCATTTCCCGAGCGATATGGCCATTGTGTTGGATGTTATCGCATGACAAAATGGTAAAAGGAGGTAGGCCATTGGATTTGCGTATTCTCAATGCTGCTGTTAAGTACCCATAGACTGTTTTAGGCTCATTGGGATGGGCTATTTCATGCTTTATGTCGGGATTATCAAAATTAAATGCTCCAGTACTCGTATTGAAATTATAACCTCCTTCGGTAATGGTAAGCGAAACAATTTTTGTGTCAGGGTGGCCCATTTTATCTATGACCAATTCAGGGGTATCCACCGCCAGGAGGAATTCATGAATAGAGCCTATCACCTCACTTTTATCTGATCCATCAGGGTACTGGGTCACCAGGGTGTAAAGGCAATCCTGTTTTTCGAATACTTGGCTCATCGTCCTGTCACTCTCTCGCAGACCAACGCCACAGATTCCCCATTCAAACCCAGGATATTTCTCCAATAACTTATGTATGTAATAGGCCTGGTGAGATCGGTGAAATCCGCCAACACCAATGTGGATTATCCCAGATTTTAGAGATGCCCTGTTGTAAGATGGACAGGACACTTTTTTGGAAATTGCAGAAATATTACATTGATTCAATTCCATTTCGATGATTTTTTAGCTTGTAGAATGGCTTGTTTTGCCTCTTTTCATTGCCCAATAAGCAGAGACAAAGTAGATAATTGTACAAATAAAACCATAGGAGTAAAAGGTTTCCCGGTTGTCTATGTAAGCACTTTCATGGTCACTTCCGAATAATACTATACCTGCCAGTACCAAGGTTATTACTAAAGTGGCAACCGCAACGACCTTTAAAATTTTGGTGAAAACAGAATGATCTTTGACAACAACCGGTTGTTCTTCTGCCAATTTCTCATGGTATTTTTCGACCAGTTCATTGAATCGCACCTCTTTATCTTCTGCCTCAGGGTAGGACTTTTTTGCACCATATTGTCCCGGCCAGGAACGTATAGACGATAATGGTGAAAATCCAAGTAGGAATAAACAAATAATAAAAGGACATTACCTGAAGATAATTCAGGCCAAATCCAAAAGCAAGACCCAAGCCCCAGGAAGCTACTGCAGGCAAGCTATGCTCGAATTCCTGGAATTTAGACCAATACCTGGTAAACCCAATCCTTGGAAAAATTTGGTGCTCTGCAAATACTATGGCGCCAACAGGCACAACAATCAATCCTGCATAAGTGAGGAGTGGCAAAATTTGCGAAAATACAAAGGGAAAACAAGCGATACCAATCATGGACAGCCCCACCATTAGAGTAGTTTTTTTTCTTGAATGATTGTAAAAAATAGCTTGTGCTGCCAAACCGGCACGATATAAATTGGTAATCGCAGTTGTCCAGCCCGCCACAATCACAATAATAAATCCAGACCAACCCAATGCATAGTAGGCAACGTCACCAGGGTCGAGTTCAACAATCGCTTTTCCTAAAATAATGGCAGTACCAGCCCCCATGATTCCAGCAGCAATCCAGGCAATATAATGTCCGAACATCATACCTGTACTTGTTGCCAGACCATAGATTTTCTTTTTGGCGAATCGTAGCAATGCCATATCAATCAATCCAAAATGGGTGATGGTATTTGCCGCCCATGCGAAACCGATGACCTCCAACAGACCAATTCCCTGTTCTCCTTGGCTATTTACCCCGGTCCAAATGGATTGATTTCCAATACTGATGAGTTCTGACCAATTTTCAGGAATGGTTTTGTCAATTACAGATAAAGACAAAGCAGGTAATAGGACCATTGCTCCACTCGCAAACATGGCGAACAGCCAGGGAGCACAGATACCAGAAAATTCGGAAACAGCTTTAAAGCCGTACATGGCAACAAATACAACGAAAAGGCCAACTAATATGACAATAAGGACAAACCAAACATTTGTAGGATACCAGTTCAATTGAGCAGGAATATCAAAAGCAAACCGAACCGCTGTGGCTGAAACGGTTACCATGGCACCTGAAATAACCGTAAAAATTAACACATTGGCCCAATCATATAAATAGGACATTTTCTTTCCAGCAATCTTTTTGAGATAGGTGTAAAGGCTCAAGCGGGTATCAACTGCGATTGGAGAAGTAATTAAGGTCCAACTAAGCACTGCCAAAATATTTCCGATAAGTAGACCAAGGATAATATCCATAGTCTTGGCGCCTAAAGCGACAAAAGTAGCACCTATTACAAACTCCGTAGCAGCCACATGCTCGGCGGCATATAGCCCTGCAAAGTGACTCCAGTGATGTAGTTTATGACTGGGAACAGGCAATTGTTCTTCTTGTAATGTTTCCAGTTGAGTAAATTCGTTTGGTATTTTCATTGGGTTGGGTTATCCGAATAGTGCTTGTTCTCGATTAGAATCTGTAATGTAAGAATATTTTGATTGATGAGATTTGTAACATTCTCTAATAAGTATAGATCTAACGGAACTCCCATCGCACAAATAGGCCGTAGTTTTCACCTTTTTCTTTAATGGACCCGACTGTTCAATATTTGCGGCTAATCCAAAAATGAATCGGTCTTTTTTTAATCCAGCTCTTAGATAAAGATATTTCTGGTTATTTGTACCCAACTTCAAGTTTCTGTTAAATATATACTGAACTCTTGTGTAAAGGCTCCAAGTCTCGTTAAACGCCGGTTTGTACTCGTAAAGACCGAAAAGTTTAAAGTCATTGTCCTCATTTAAAAATATGGAGGCAACATTTACAATTAACCATTCTTTAGAAGCATAATTAAACTGAGGGCCAACAATGGCAGAAAAACCGGAAATTGAATTTATATCTGTACCTGCCATAATGCCAAAACCTCCTGCAACATCATAACTTAACTGTACGGGCATAACTATACTATTTTCGTCGGGGTTGTTTTCATAGTCTGCCGTATAAGTTGCCACGGTAAAGAAATTAAACCTACTTTCAGGCGTAAATTTTTTCTTTACAACCAACTGGAAATAAAGGGCTTCATTTCCAAAAAAGGCCTCAATAGGAATGGGCGGTTCCGGCTTTTGCGCATGAATAGTACAAGTTACAAGAATTAAGAATATCGTTCCCAACCATTTAAATTTCACTCCATTCATAATTGAATTATTTAAGAGGTAAAATAGGAAGGGCCGACGAGAAATTAATTGCTCTATGGCAAGACTTTTAACTTAAAGCTCTGTTTTCAACCTACTTAAGGTGTAAGGAGTAATGCCCAGATACGATGCAATTACTTTGTTTGAAATCTTACTCAATATCTTTGGATGGTATTCCATCAACCATTTAAGACGATCAAGTGCAGTTGCACCCTGGAGCCCATAGATTCGCTCCTGTGAGGTGATGTAAGCCATTTCCAGAACATCCCTTTACAAATAGTTGACAGCGGGAAATCTTTCAACCAAATCAAAAAAATCCTTGCGGGATATTTCAAGGACCACGGTGTTCTCTATGCTTTCGATATACTCAAAGGATGGCTTCTGGTCAATTAGACTTGAAAGTGCTGTTCCAAACTTACCGGGGAACGCAAAATACCGTGTTAATTCAGTACCGTCTTTATTCAAACTAAAGAACCTAAGACAGCCTTCGTTAACAAAATAATTGGTTTCACAGATCTGCCCTTCAGAGAGGAGGATTTCATTTTTAGCATAGGTACGAGGTTTGAAATAGCTGCAAATGATATCAAAACTGTTCCTCTCAATAGGATGTTTTTTTAAAAAATATTAGTGAAGCCGGGTATACATAATGTATTAATTCTGTTCCAGAAACTACTTGTTGATTGTATTAAAGATAACCAATAACAAACAAAGAAGTTGACAACCCAAGTTTATACTTTAAGTATAAAATAATGGTTCAATCATATTATGGGATGTAATCTCTTATATTGAATGAAAATGTAGCGCGATTCGGTTACCTCGAAGGGTTTACGAGCATCTTGATAGAATTGGTTCGAAAATAGTGTAGTAGGGGGAGCAAAAATTTTTAAAACGGCTATACTTTCAAAGTGTAGCCGTTTTTTTATATTGGATATCTAAAAGAATTTAAAATGAAAAAGATTATTTATTTCCTTTTTTTGAGCGTTCCTATGATTGTATTTTCCCAAAGTGAATACGAGATCACATCTTACAATGATAAAGGCATTAGAGCGCCTAACACCCATTATATAGGAGATGCATGGTTAAATAGTTTACTCCAGTCGGATCAAGAACTGCCCTATGGAATAACTAAGGCAACATTTAGGGCCAATTCTACACTAGATTGGCACTTCCATAGTTCTGCACAGGTGTTGATCATAGTTAAAGGGGAAGGGTACTATCAAGAACGTGGTAAGAAACCTATTCGAATGAAAACAGGTGATATTATTAAATGTGATAAAGAAACCGAACATTGGCATGCTTCATCAAAAGAAGAAGACGTTACGTATTTAGCATTATATGGAGGAACACAACCAACTACCTGGACCGAAGTATTAACCCAAGAATATTACGATACGGTAGCCAATGAATTGAAAAAGGAATAATCTTTTGATCATCTTTTTTTTCAACAAATCCGGACATACAATGCTTTATGCTAAACCTTTGAACAAAAGGGAGCATAGTGTAAAAAAGGCAAAACATTAATGTTGGGCCTTTTTTATTTAATAGCCATAATACCCGCTATCACTATAAGCATGAGGCCAAGCAACGATCCACCAGGGGAATCATCATAACTGGAAAAGACCATCATTGCCCCTCCCAGGGCCGAAATTATTATTGGTATAATCGCTTTAAGAATGGTCTTGAACATTTGGTTTGGTTTTTATTGTATACAGTACTATATCTGGTACAATACAGAACGATAGTTAATTTAAAACATTTCCTGTACCTTTTAAACAAAAAGACCACCGATCGGTGGTCTTTTTTCCAATAAGTTTGTTTTTATTTTAAGATGGCCTTACACCAATAAAAGCACAATGGTCAATAAAAAGCCAGCAGCGGCAAAGTAGAGTCCTTTTTTGTAGATGGGGGCGCTTGGCCTAAACATAAAAAAGGCCGAAACCGCAAAGAACAGCAAGGCAATACCAAAGAAGATGCCCAACCAGAACAAAGGATTTCCAGTATGCATTTTATGTAGTTTGTTCATGCTTTCCAAAACTGCGGGCAAACGCTTTTCGGTATAAGAAGCTTCACCAGTTTTCATATTGTAGGTTCCTCCTGCAAAATACATAAGGTCACCTTCGGTCTTGTCTACGGTAAACCCACGTTTTCTTAAAGCAGAGCCAAGGGCCTCTTCGTTAAGGTTGGCTTCGAGGGTCGTATTCACCTCGTATTCACTTTTCAAAAAGTCGGTACTTCTAAAAGTAAGTACAATACCACTAATGGCATAAACGGCCATAATACCGGCCAAAAAGAATCCGAGGTAACGGTGGAATTCCCTAAAGGTGTTTTCTGATTTTCTTCCCATGGTTAAGTTTGTATAAAATAAACGAAGAAAGGCGTTGGGGCCTTTCTTCGCAGTAAATATAATACTATTTTTATTGCTGTGCCATCTCAAGGTTAATGGTCATTTCCACATCATCGCCCAAAGTTGCCGTATCTCCACCTACGCCAAACTCCAATCGGTTAACGGTACCGGTGAGTTTTAATCCTGCCTTCAATTTTTCGCTTCGTTGGTCGGTTATAATTCCATTTACCTTTCCATCCAAGGTAACTGTTTTTGTAACTCCGTGCATGGTCAAATCACCGGTAAGTTTAAAGGTTTTGTCTCCTGTTTTTTCAAAACTGTTGCTCTTAAAGGTAATCGATGGGTATTTTTCCGCGTCGAAAAAATCGGCACTTCTCAAATGGTTATCACGTCTATCGTTGTCGGTATCTATACTGGTAGTTTTAATGTCTACGGAAAATTCCGCCTCATCAAAGGTATCAGTGGCCGTAGCAATGATGTCAAATTCACCGAAATGGCCCTCAACTTCGGAAATCATTAGGTGGGTAATGGCGAAGCCTACTTTTGAGTGTGCCCCGTCCGACTTCCATGTGGATTGGGCGGCTACCATTAAACTGGTCAAAAATGCCAATGTAAAAAATGCTTTTTTCATGATTGTGTGATTTTATGTGTTCGCTATAATTTTACAATTCCATAGAGATTGCAATTTCAAATATGGGCAATCCAACTGCAAACCATAAATTTTTTCTGCCAACGACATAGGTTAACCTCCAATCAACCAATCGATTAAATAGATTATTAGTGTAAAATGTCGTTCACAGGGTAAATTTGGTTGTTGGTAAAGCTGCTTTTCTTTTAGAGGAGTATTATCTATAATTTAGGCTCAAATAATCGTGGTACATTGATTTCCAAGAAAGAACTTCTTTTTCAAATAGTATTGCACATACTGGTTCTTCTGTTTTTTTCTTTTGACAGAAACACGGGGAATATTGTAGTGCACAGGGCCATATTCATTTTGTTTTATGGTGCCGCCACTTTAATTATTACGTACTACCTGATGCCGAAATTTTTGTACAAGAAAAAATATTGGCAATTTTTCCTTGGCTGTGCCTTAGTGGTAGCGGTCGTTATTACCATTGAAGAAGTAATATTGGAGCCCATTATATTTCCTGGAACCAGAAGAGGGGATACCTTTCCGGGCGTTTATGTTTCACTTTTGGGGATTTTGCCGGTAATGTTTATTCTTTCCGGATGTAAATTTGGATGGGACGCCCTAAAAAAACAAGCCGAGATAGACGAGCTACAGAGCACCATACAAGAAAGTGAACTACAATTTTTGCGCAGTCAGATCAACCCGCACTTCCTGTTCAACAACCTGAACAACTTGTATTCCTATGCACTACAGGAATCACCAAAAACCCCGGAAATTATTCTTGAAATGAGCGGTGTTTTGCGATACATGCTCTATGAATCAAAGGAACAGTTCGTACCTTTAAAAAAGGAATTGGAGCAATTGGGCAATTTTATCCGATTGTACAAGCTTCAGATAGAAGATAGGGGAGAGGTTCATTTTGATGTGGAGAAGATTAAAGGGGAGTATAAGATCGCACCCTTGATTTTGATCGTATTTATTGAAAACGCCTTTAAACATAGTCAATCTGGTCAATCGTCCGATATTGAAATCGATATCTCCGTAAAACTGAACAACTCTATCCTGGAATTTCGTTGTAAGAACAATTACGAGCCAGGTTTTAGTTTGGATAGTATTGCCAAGGGTATAGGATTGCAAAATGTGCGTAAACGTTTGGAACTATTGTACCCGAAAAAGCATCTCTTGCACATAGAAGAGGCGAACAATTCCTATAAGGTGCTGCTAAAATTGGAATTGGAAAAAGTATAGGTTATGAGGTGTATTATTGTTGAAGACCAACCGCCCGCCCAGCGGATATTGAGAAAATTTATCCAAGATGTGCCCACGCTGGAATTGGTAGAGGTGTTTTCCGATGGTTTAAAAGCCATGGAGTTCCTGAACACGGAATCCATAGATCTAATGTTCTTGGATATTCATTTACCAAAAATCAATGGGTTGGATTTTCTTAAAAGTATTCCAGACCCGCCACATGTAATTTTGACTACTGCATTTTCTGAATACGCTTTGGAAGGTTATGATTTAAATGTTGTGGATTATTTGCTGAAGCCTTTTTCGTTTCAACGCTTTTTACAAGCCGTGAACAAGGTGAACGCCAAACACGAGCACATGATTTCCAAGAATGAAAGTGCTCCACTCACCGAAATCTATGTAAAGTCCAGCCACGAGCATATCAAGGTATTGGTAAAGGACATTTATACCATTACCTCGGACTCCGACTACACTGAGATCCATTTAAAGGATAAGAAAATATTGTCCAACGAGCCTTTGAGGCATTGGGTGGAAGTTCTGGGCGGCAGTGAATTTTATCAGATACACAAATCCCATATCATCAATACGAAAAAGATTGATAGGATTTCCGGGAATTTGGTACTCTTGACCAATGCTGCCAAAATACCTATGGGCAGAGCCTATAAAGACAACTTCTTGAAAAGTATTTTATAATAAAAAACCCGGCGAAATTGCCGGGCTTTAGATTTTTTAGGTCGAATTTCTACTTCGCGAAGTAGATATATATGGCAATTACCACAATAGTGATAAACCCACTCGCCAGTTTAACATGCTTCCAAGGTTCAATGGATACCTGTTTGGTGTACTCCAATTGGAATGGTTCTTTTCTTGGATAGAATTTACCGATAATGAGCATGATAGCTATGTTGGAAACGAACAATATAGCCATCACATGAAGGTAGTGGGGGTATGCCCCGGCTTCAACTAGACTTAGTTCCACAGGGTCGGTAATTCCATTTGCCTTGGCCTCTGCAAGGGCATTGGCCACCATTTTTGGCCCCACTATAAACTGACTGATGATATATAGAATGGATCCGGACAGAATACCAATTTTTGCAGCAATGGCAGGTACTCTTTTTGTTAAATACCCTACTACGATAATCGTGAAAATTGGAATGCTATAGATTCCGTTGATCTCTTGCAAATAATTGAACAAACTTCCCGCATTGGCGATCAGTGGTGCTATGAACATTGCTGCAAGCGCCAAGCACACACCGAACACTTTACCATATTTTACCACGGTCATTTCTGAAGCATCTTTGTTGATGTGCTGTTTGTATATATCTATTCCGAACAAGGTAACGGAACTATTGAGCACACTGTTGAACGAGCTCAAAATCGCACCGAACAATACTGCGGCAAAGAATCCCATCAATGGTTTCGGAAGCACGGCCCTTACCAATTCTGGGTAAGCAAGGTCACTGCTTGCAAGTCCTCCTTCAAAATAGTAGTAGGCGATCATTCCCGGCAAAACCAGGATGATGGGCCCCAAAATCTTTAAAAAGGCGGCCAATAAAAGACCTTTTTGACCTTCTGCAAGGTTTTTTGCCCCCAATCCCCTTTGGATGATTTGTTGGTTTGTTCCCCAATAGAAAAGCTGAACCAACATCATTCCAGTAAAAATCGTGGCAAAGGGAACTTCTTGCCCTGGGTTTCCAGTAGAATCAAAACGCTCTGGATTTGCTGCCATCAAAGTTTCCAAACCGCCAAAAACGCTTCCGTCGCCAATGGCCATCAAACCAAATACAGGTATAAGAATACCACCAATTATGAGTCCTACCGCATTAATACTATCTGAAACGGCAACAGCCTTTAACCCTCCAAAAACGGCGTAAATAGAACCTATAATGCCAATCCCCCAAATACAAATGACCAATGCTGTGGAATCGGAAACCCCCAGTAGCTCTGGAACATTGAACATACCGCTAATGGCAACAGAACCTGAGTATAGAATTACCGGTAGTAGTACAACTACATACCCTGTTAGAAATAGACCGGATGTTATCGTTTTAGTGGTAACATCGAATCGTTTGGCCAAAAACTGCGGTACTGTTGTAAGTCCACCTTTTAAATAACGAGGTAAAAGAAATAAGGCGGTGACCACAATGGCGAGTGCGGCCAACGTTTCCCATGCCATTACAGAAAGCCCATCTTTATAGGCGCTTCCGTTTAGACCAACGATTTGTTCTGTGGATAGGTTGGTTAACAGTAATGATCCTGCTATTACACCTGCGGTAAGACTCCTGCCTCCTAAAAAGTAACCATCTGATGATGTTTCATCTGTTTTTCTAACTGACCACCACGATATTATCCCTACCAAAAGCGTGAATCCTAAAAACGAAATAAGTGCCATAAATTAAAGTTTTATGTTTTGGTTTTGGGCCAAAACGGTTTGTTTAGTTGGTTGTTGATCAAATATATTGGTTGATAATATTTTCGAACAACTCTTGCTGACCACTGATGCTTTTTATGTTTTGATGGGTTGCTGCATGGGCATGAAGGTCTTCCAAAGAGAGTTTACCGTCTTCAAAAGCCTTACCAGAACCCGCATCAAAAGATGCATAGCGATTTCTGCGCATGCTAATATAATTGGAATTTTCCAAAATGTCGTTTGCTGCCAGCAATGCCCTGGCAAAGGCGTCCATTCCTCCAATATGTGCATAGAAGATATCCTCCAGATCTGTCGAGTTTCTGCGCATTTTAGCATCAAAATTAATGCCGCCACCTTTAAAGCCTCCTGCCTGTAGAATAACCAACATGGCTTGGGTAAGCTCATAAACATCCACTGGGAACTGATCAGTGTCCCAGCCGTTTTGGTAGTCTCCTCGGTTGGCATCTATACTTCCCAAAAGATTATGGTCCGCGGCAACTTGGAGTTCATGTTCAAAAGTGTGTTGTGCCAAAGTTGCATGGTTGACTTCTATATTGAGCTTAAAATCATCCAAAAGGTCATATTTGGTAAGAAAACCTATCACTGTTGCCACATCAAAATCGTATTGATGTTTTGTAGGTTCCATGGGTTTGGGTTCAATAAAAAATGTTCCTTTGAATCCTTGTTTTCTCGCATAATCCTTGGCCATATGTAGAAAACGCGCCATATGCTCTTGTTCCCGTCCCATGTCGGTGTTCAAAAGGGACATGTAGCCTTCTCTTCCTCCCCAAAAAACATAATTTTCACCTTCTAGCTTTATGGTTGCATCCAGTGCATTTTTTACCTGTGCCCCAGCAGCTGCCACCACATCAAAATCTGGATTGGTCGCTGCCCCGTTCATGTATCTGGGATGACTGAAACAATTTGCGGTGCCCCAAAGTAGTTTAACTCCGGAATGCTTCATTTTTTCTTGGGCATAATCCGTAATGATCTGTAATCTTTTCTCGGATTCTGCGAGTGAGTTGCCCTCTGCGATCAAGTCAAAATCATGAAAGCAAAAATAGGGAGCACCTATTTTGGTAATGAATTCAAAAGCCGCATCCATCTTGTCCTTGGCTTGTTGTACAGGGTCCGAACTTTGTAACCAAGGAAAATTCTTGGTTGGTGCTCCAAAAGGGTCGGACCCTACCCCAGTGAACGTATGCCAGTAGGCAACAGCAAATTTAAAATGCTCTTTCATGGTTTTGGCACCTACTTTACGGTCTTGTTCGTAGTACTTGAATGCCAATGGGTTGTCCGATGATTTTCCCTCAAATGGAATTTTATCTATTCCTTTAAAAAATTCTTTGTCTCCTGTGGTAATCATATTTATGTTGTTCAGTTAATCCATATATTCATTTAGTGCCTGCTCCCATACTTGGTAGGCATTTTGGTATTCGTTGGTCGAGGAGTCGGGTTCGTATGTTTTTTGTACGGTATCGGATGCCGTAGCTTCTGCAATGCTCTTAAAGTCACCAAAAGCAAATGCTGCAGCTCTGGCCGCTCCAATAGCTCCAGTTGTCTCTACAATGTCAATTTTGGCTTGAGTTAGCGTGGCTATCGTTTTTGAGAATACCCTTGACCTAAAAAGGTTGTCATTTCCCGCTTTTATCGTAGAGATATTGACTCCGTCATTTTTTAAAACACCCATTCCGTATACAAACGAAAAGGCGATACCTTCCAAAGCTGCTCTATATGCATGTGCGGCTTTATGGATATTGAAATTAAGATGAAGGATTTGGGAGCCTTTTCCTCGATTTTCCAACATGCGTTCCGCCCCATTTCCAAACGGAAGAATACAAAGGCCATCAGAACCGATCGGGATGGACTCTGCCCGTTTGTTCATTTCATTGTAAGATAGGTTTGGGCTCATTTCATTTTTTATCCAACTATACTGAATCCCTGTTCCATTAATGCACAATAGTTTTCCAATCCGTGTTTTTTCCATGGAATGGTTGGTGTGTGCAAAACTGTTTATTCTTGTGTGCTCGGTTGTGATTTGTTGTTCAGAAATGGCATAGACAACCCCAGAGGTTCCACCTGTGGCAGCAACTTGTCCTGGTTCCATTACATTTAGGGCAAGGGCATTGTTGGGTTGGTCACCGGCTCTGTACATAATGGGTATTCCCTCCGGAAGTCCGGATTCGAGGGCTCCTTTTTTGCTTACGGCACCTTGTTCGGAAAATGAAGGTCGGATCTCTGGAACCAAAGAAGGATCGACCCCGGCATTTCCCAAAAGCCATGCTGCAAGTTGATTTTCTTTAAAGTCCCACATAATACCTTCGGAAAGTCCTGAAGGCGTAGTGATGCATTCCCCGGATAATTTTAAAGCGATATAATCACCAGGAAGCATAAATTTGTGGGTTTTCTTGTAAATGGAAGGTTCATTTTCTTGGACCCATTTAAGCTTGGATAAAGTGAAATTTCCGGGAGAATTGAGCAAATGATCAACGCATTTATCCTCACCGACCGATTGAAACAATTTTTCTCCAATATCCACAGCCCTGCTATCGCACCAGATTATTGAAGGCCGGAGCGGATTGTACTTTTTGTCGACAATTACCAAACCGTGCATTTGATAGGAGATACCAATGCCTTTGATACTCGAATTTTTAATGTTGTTTTCTGAGAGTAATTTTTGGGTTGCGGCACATAGGTTTTGCCACCAAATTTCAGGGTCTTGCTCCGCCCAACCACTTTTCTTGGAAATGATGGACATTTCTTTTTCTGGGAACTGAACAATATCGACGGCACTACCATCATGTACGTTCACCAATGCAGCTTTTATAGAGGAGCTACCAACATCAAAACCTATCCAATACATTTGACAAGATTAAAATCACAATGAAAATAGCCATTTAAAATCAAGTGTAACGTCTTGCTCCGATAATTCCGCTGCTAATATGACCATAAAGGTTTCCACCAACAATATTAAAAATCTTGGGAATGCCTATTGCCATAGAAATTAAAGGTAGCCCCGTAAAATTATAAGTTTAAGTAGGTTTGATTCAGTTTATTAGTTAGCATGAATGCAAAAGACCCGTACATAGGTGCGGGTCTTTCTATTGGGGGCGACTGAATAATAGCTGCGGTTTTTCCCAAAATAGTTACCTTAGGGGCAGTGTATTTTAACTATATGGAAGAAGAACTTTTAGGAATATTCAGCAACTATTTTGAACAACCCCTTATTGATGAGATACTTGAAGAGGGGAAATTAATGGAAGTCCCTGCGGGCGAAACCATAATGGACATTGGCCAATACATAAGAAGTATACCATTAATGTTATCTGGAGCCATAAAAGTTCTTCGAGAAGATGAAGAGGGCGATGAATTGCTTTTGTATTATTTGGAACAAGGTGAAACCTGTTCGGTAACTATGGCTTGTTGTATGGGACATACAAAAAGTGAAATCAGGGCGATTACAGAGACCGAAACAAAACTTGTGATGGTCCCTGTCAAGAAAATGGAGGAATGGATGGCAAAGTACAAAGGGTGGCGAAATTATGTCTTTGATAGTTATCAAAATCGCTTAAACGAGCTGCTTCAGACTGTGGACAGTATTGCCTTTAAAAATTTAGATCAACGACTTATGGATTATCTCAAAAAGAAAGTTGAGGTAACCAAGGATAATCGCATTAAAAGTACACATCAAGAGATTGCCTATGACTTGCATACCTCAAGGGTAGTAGTTTCCAGATTGCTCAAAAAACTGGAAAAAATGAAAAAGCTAGTACTCCACAGAAACTATATTCATGTTAAAGACCTATAAAGAGGACACTTTTACCATAACCCCTCCTTTTTAGGACTTCAATTTTTTCAAAAACCGATTACATGCTCAAAAGGATTTTTCCTTTTTTATCGTGGATACCCAACTATAACCGTGCTACCTTGTACGGGGATTTTATAGCGGGGGTCACATTGGGTATTATGATCCTTCCACAGGGAATGGCCTACGCCATGATAGCCGGCATGCCACCAATTTATGGTTTGTACGCTTCCTTGGTGCCACAATTCGTCTATGCCATTACGGGAACTTCCAGACAATTGGCGGTTGGCCCCGTTGCCATGGATTCCTTATTGGTTGCAGCTGGAGTCGGAGCCATGCATTTTGCCAGGACAGAAGATTATATTTCTGCAGTAATATTTTTGACAATGCTTATCGGAATGGTCCAATTGCTTTTCGGTATTATTAGAGTGGGCTCCTTTGTCAATTTTTTGTCCAAACCTGTCATCAATGGATTTACTTCTGCCGCTGCCATATTGATTGGTCTGGGGCAATTGAAGCACATTCTCGGTATACAATTGCCCCAATCGGGAAAAATACACATATTGTTTGGTAGCATTTTTAGAAATTTGGGACAGGTACACCTTTTGACATTTGGCTTGGGTGTCCTTGTGATACTTCTCATTATCGGTTTGAGAAAAATAAGCAAAAAGTTGCCCATACCACTATTAATAGTAGCGCTCGGTATCTTGGCTGTGGGATTGTTTGGTCTTGAGGCCAAAGGAATTCAAGTTGTGGGTGAAATACCGAAAGGTTTGCCCAATTTTCAGTTGCCGTTGCCCCAATGGGACAAGTTGGGCAAGTTTTTGCCCATTGCACTTACAGTAGCTTTGTTTGGTTTTATGGAATCCATTTCCATTGCCAAAACAGTGGAGGAAAAGCATTCGGAATACGAATTGGATGTGAACCAGGAACTCCGCGCGTTGGGAATGTCTAATTTTTTAGGTTCTTTTTTTCAGTCTTTTGTGGTTTCCGGCTCATTTTCCAGAACGGCGGTAAATGATGAAGCCGGTGGAAAAACAGGTATGTCCCTTGTTTTTAGTACGCTGGTCATAGCTGCTATCCTATTGTTTCTTACCCCACTGTTCCACGATCTTCCAACATTGGTTTTGGGCGGAATAATCATTGTTTCCGTTTTTGGTTTGATTGATATCAAGTATCCATTGTTTCTTTGGAAAAATAGAAAGGATGAATTCCTTTTGTTGATAGCAACCTTTGTGATGACACTTTCCATAGGGTTGATCGAGGGGATTCTTTTGGGCGTGTTGCTTTCCCTTTTATTGCTCGTTTATAGAATCTCCAAACCCCATATTGCCATTTTGGGCAGGATAAAGGGAACAAACTATTTTAAGAACATTACCCGCTTTTCGGAAGATGTGGAGGTGTACGAGGATACATTGATTATTCGCTTTGATGCACAACTTTACTTTGGGAACAAGGACTATTTCAAAAAACAACTTTATCAAGAAATCCGAAAAAAGGGTACTGCGTTAAGGTTTGTGGTTCTCAATGCCGAGGCCATAAATTATATAGATAGTAGTGCCGCCGTATTATTGGAACGGATAATTATAGAACTTCGGAAAAAAAACATTCAATTTCTTATTGCCGGGGCCATTGGGCCTACTAGGGACATACTTCAAAACAGTGGTATTACGGAGACACTGGGAGTCGAAAACCTCTTTGCACAAACTTTTGAGGCCGTTGATACTTGTCATAAAGCCTTGGAACGAAGTACGATACAAAAAAAAGTCTCACTTCAAACAAAGAAATAGAGTTTGTAACTTTAGTCACACAAGTTTTCAAACTACAATTATATATTTGGGAAAAACCATAGCACATGATAATTGAACAGATTTACACAGGATGTTTGGCGCAAGGGGCGTATTACATTGAAAGTGAAGGAGAAGCGGCCATCGTGGACCCGTTGAGAGAGGTAAAGCCTTACATCAAAAAAGCTGAGGATAATGGAGCAAAGATCAAATACATATTTGAAACACACTTTCACGCAGATTTCGTGAGTGGACACGTTACCTTATCCAAACAAACAGGAGCACCCATTATTTATGGACCAACTGCAAATCCGGCCTTCGAGGCCTTGGTTGCCGAAGATGGACAGGAATTCAAATTGGGAAAAGTTACCATTAAGGTATTGCACACCCCAGGGCATACCATGGAAAGTACCACCTACCTTTTGAAGGATGAAAACGGGAAGGACGTTGCCATTTTTAGTGGAGACACCCTATTCCTTGGGGATGTAGGTAGACCCGATTTGGCCCAAAAGGCAGCACACATGACCCAAGAAGAATTGGCAGGGACCTTGTTCGATAGTCTTCGAACCAAAATTATGCCCTTGGCCGATGATGTAACGGTTTATCCGGCTCACGGAGCGGGATCGGCATGTGGAAAAAACATGATGAAGGAGACCGTGGACACTTTGGGCAACCAAAAGAAAATGAACTATGCCCTTAGGGCCGATATGACCAAGGAAGAATTCGTCCAAGAAGTTACTGAAGGCCTTTTGCCACCGCCTCAATACTTCCCATTGAACGTGAAATTGAACAAGGAGGGTTATGAGGATATCGATACTGTCTTGGAGAGAGGAACCCAAGCTTTGAGTCCCGATGCTTTTGAAGTTGCAGCAAATGAGACCGGTGCCGTTATTCTTGATGTCCGTCATCAAGACGATTTTGCAAAGGGACACGTGCCAAGATCTATCTTCATTGGGTTGGACGGAAGCTTTGCACCTTGGGTGGGAGCCCTTATTGCCGATGTTGAGCAGCCCATTTTGTTGGTTACTCCCAAAGGAAGGGAAGAAGAAACCGTCACCCGACTTTCTAGAGTTGGTTTTGACAAAACCTTGGGATACTTGGAAGGTGGTGTTGAAGCCTGGGAAAAAGCTGGCAAGGAAGTGGATACCGTTGCCAATGTGAACGCTGAGCAATTTAAGGAAAAAGTGGATGAAGGTGTTCCCGTATTCGATGTAAGAAAGGAGTCCGAATTTAAGGCAGAGCACGTTGTGGATGCACATTTGACACCATTGGACTATTTGAACGACCATATTGCCGAATTTCCAGAAGAGGAAACTTTCTATATCCATTGTAGAAGTGGTTACAGAAGTATGGTGGCCGCGTCTATCCTTAAAAGTAGGGGAATTCATAACCTAGTGGATGTTTCCGGAGGTTTTGAAGACATTAAAAAGGTGGGAACTCCCGTAACCGATTATGTCTGCCCTTCAACCCTTAAATAAAAAATGGGACTAATTAAAAGTGTTATAAGACTTACCCTATACCTTTTGTTTTTTATGAATGTTGTTTCTTGCCAATCACAGCAAGAAACAACCATTCATAAAATTGACAAGGAGACCGTTATGGCGGATGTTGTTGGCAAGGAGGTGCAGCTTGTGGATGTAAGGACCCCGGGAGAATACAATTCCGGACACATCGACGATGCCGTCAATTTTGATTTGAGCCGACAAACGACTTTTATGGAACAGATCAATACCTTGGACAAAAACCTACCTGTTTATTTGTACTGTGCTGTTGGGTCACGTAGTGCCTATGCAGCAAAAATTCTGGAACGTGAAGGCTTCACCAAAATTTTCGATTACTCTGGCGGATACATGGATTGGGTAAGGAACCAATAGGTTTTCGCTTTATTTTTTCTTGTGTAACCATCGTTACTGACCAGACTTTTTATCCTAGGTATTTTGCCCTATATAAATATCAAAACAACATATGTCATTATTAAGTTTTTTGTTCAAAGGGAAAACACTTCCCGATGAAGTTGAAATCTTAGATAGAGAGGATTATAAAAAGGCCATTTCCAAAGGAAAGGTTCAAATGGTAGATGTGAGGACTAAAGGCGAGTTTATGTCTGGCCATATCAAAGGGGCTAAGAACATTGACCTTTTTCAAGGGTCTGCGTTTGAGTCCGCTTTTTCAAAATTGAATAAAGACAAACCAGTATACTTATACTGCCAATCTGGGAACAGAAGCCAAAGGGCAGCCCGAAAACTCGTGAAAATGGGATTTACCAAAGTATACGACCTCCGTGGGGGATATAGGACATGGACGTATTAATCGGTTATAGCATAAGATGAAAACCACGTTCCAAGTACAAAACCTCAAGTGTGGTGGTTGTGCCAAATCCATTTCCAAAAGGCTTTCGGAAATTAAAGAAATTAACGATGTGATTGTGGAGAAGGATAGCTCATCGGTTAGCTTTGATCATCAAAGCGCCGATGACGCTTCCTTAGTTAAAGAGATCCTTAGGAATCTTGGTTACCCCACTATCGATGATGACAACAGCATTGTCGAAAAAGCTAAATCCTTTGTAAGTTGTGCTAGTGGTAAAATGGCGCCATAATGAGAACAATTTCCATTTCCATATTGTTTGTCCTTCTCATGCTTTCATGCAAGCAGGGGCCCAAAACATCTGATGCAGATCCAGAGGAGGTAGTGCAATTGGCTACTTCTTCAGAAGAAGGCAAAAAGTTGATGGAAACCAAATGTTACGTTTGTCACAATCCATCTACCCCAGAGAATGGCCAACGTATTGGCCCACCTATGGTTGCTGTAAAAGCGCATTATCTGGATGTTTACAAGGATAAAGATGCATTTGTAAAAGGTATTTCGGAATTTGTAAAATCACCTTCGGAAGAGAATACCAAAATGCGAGGCGCCGTCCGCCGATTTGGATTGATGCCTTCCCAACAATTTGATGAAGAGGAGATCCGAAAGATTGCCGAGTATATTTTCGATTATCAGATTGAAGAACCCGATTGGTTCAAAGAACATTGGATGGATCGCAGGGGTGACTCCTTATACAACAAGGGAAAAAAATCAATGGTCTCATCCAAAGAGGAAAGCCCTAAAGAATTGGGAATGAAATATGCCCTGGAAACCCAAAAAGTACTGGGAAAAAACCTCATGGGAACCATTCAAAATAAAGGAGTTGAAGCAGCTGTTGTATTTTGTAATGAAAGAGCCTATCCGCTGACAGATAGCATGTCCATAAAGTTCAATGCCCGAATAAAAAGAGTTTCCGACAAACCTAGAAATCCTAACAATAAAGCCAATGCTGGGGAATTGGCACACATATCAACTTTTAAAAAACAGGTTGCCTATGGGGAATCTGTTGAGCCCATTGTAAAGGAATCGAACGGTAAAGTCTATTTCTATTATCCTATTGTTACCAATACCATGTGTTTAAACTGCCATGGAACCCCAGAGAAAAATATTGCTCCTGAAGTATTGACCCATTTATCACAACTTTATCCAGATGATAGGGCTACAGGGGACGGACCAGATGAGGTTCGAGGCATATGGAGCATTGTTTTTGATGCCTCTAACAGTGGGAACTAGGGATTTTTTAGTTTTTCGGCTTTTTAAACCCATATACCAACTGTCCCCAAAACCCTTTGGGCAATTTCTCGTCGCCCGGAAATCCCAATTTAATCTTGCCACTGCTTTCGGGAATGTAATTCGTTTTGAAAATATAATCCCATATACTTAGGCTGATGCCAAAATTTACACCATATGAACCCTCGGGAATGGTGTAGGCATGATGGTACAAATGCATTACCGGATTGTTCAATATATATTTCAATGGCCCGTAGGTCAATTTAATATTGGAATGGTTAAAATGGCCTATGGCAATAGCTGTAAAATGGACAATATAGGCCTGCTCGGGTTCAAACCCACCAAGAACCATTACTCCTATTGTTTTTAAAGGCTTGTAAAGAATGTTTTCCATCCAATGGAACCTCAAATGGGCGGCAAACCCCATCTCTTTTACACTATGGTGCACTTTATGGAATTGCCAAAGCACTGGGTATTTGTGCAAAAGTACATGGGTGAACCACTGCACAAAATCCAGCACCACAAAAAATACGAGCAATTGGACCCATTGTGGCCAATGTGCAATATCTACGATGGTCAAGGTTGTTGCAGTGATTCCGAAATCCTTAAAAATCACACCAAGTAATTTGTAAACCCCACTTATAACAATGGCAAAAATGAAAAAGTTGAAGAACATGTAAAATGCATCCAACCAAAAATCTTTCCTGAAAATAGATTGGTCTTTGCGCCAAGGAAACAGGATTTCCAATGCCCAGACCAAAAGCGAGATAATAATAAGGCCCCAAAAATAATTGGAGTACCAGGGAACTTCAAACAAAATCGATTTCCATGTCCAGCGCACCGTTCCTAAAAAACCATTGGCGAGGGCATCAAAATATTCGGTCATAATCATTCAATGTTTAGTCGTGCATTCCAATTAGAACTTATCAATATGCAACAAAATTAAATATACTTTAAAAATATAGAGAGCAGTGTAACCAAGGTTACCATGGTTTTCATTACCAAAACCTACTTTTGGTATAAGCTCCGTTGGAAACCGTAATGGATAAGGTGCTGATGATCAGTTTCTTTTTGGTAACTTGTGTTAAGAATCATAAACTATCAATTATGAAAAAAAACATGGGCGGCGCAGACCGTACAATTCGCGTTATCTTGGCACTTGGTGTTGGAGCATTGTATTATTTTAATGTGATTACAGGAACTTTGGCATATATACTGCTGGCATTGGCAGTCATATTTGTCCTTACAAGCTTTGTTAGTTTTTGTCCTTTGTACACCCTGTTTGGGATTAACACATGCAAGGTCAAGAATTAGGTTTTTTAGTTGATTGATAAAAGGAAGCCGCTCTACTAAGAGCGGCTTTTTTTGTTCTATGCCAGATCTTGAAGTTAAAAAATGATAAAATTCATTTTTTATGTCAAAAATTGTCGATTGTGTAACCCTGGTTACATTTTTTTAAGACTTTCCTCAATATTTTACCGATAATTGAATTTAATTGAACAAACATGAAATCACATTATCAAATTTTAATAATTGGAGGAGGAACAGCCGGTATTATGACAGCTGGCCAATTGTTGAGGAAAAATAAAAAGCTTGATATAGCTATAATAGAACCCTCCGAAACACATTATTATCAACCAGCATGGACCCTTGTTGGAGCTGGAACCTATGATTTCAATAAAACCAAAAAGCCCATGTCGGAAGTTATGCCAAAAGGGGTGGATTGGATCAAGGACAAGGCTGCTGGTTTTGATCCGGAAAAAAATTCGGTAACTACAGAAAGCAGCGGAGATATTACATACGATTATTTGGTGGTGGCTACTGGGTTGGTCATGGAACCGAGTATGATCAAGGGACTTCCGGAGGCTTTGGAAAAGGGAGTGGCCTGCAGCAACTATATCGACCCAGAGTTTACATGGGAGACCATAAGAAACTTTAAAAAAGGAAATGCACTCTTCACCCAGCCCACAACGCCGATTAAGTGTGGTGGTGCACCACAGAAAATCGCCTATTTAGCAGCGGACTATTTCAGAAAGCAGGGACTCAAAGACAGTGCAAATGTGATTTTTGCCACTCCGGGATCTGTGATTTTTGGTGTAAAGGAGATTCGTGAAACCTTGAACAAGGTCATCGATCGTTATGGCATTCACTTTAAACCATTTTATGCTCCCAAAGAAATTGATGTTGAAAACAGAATAGTACACTTTAGTCATACAGCTCCCGAGGAGAACAGGTGTATTATAAATGAAGATAATGAACTGGGCGAGAAAATGATCGGGGATGTGGATATCCAAGTTCCGTTTGATATGTTGCACATTGCCCCTCCACAGGCAGCACCAAAATTTGTTCGCGAATCAGTTTTGTCCAACGAGGCAGGCTGGTTGGATGTTGACCATTACTCCATGCAGCACAATAAGTATGCAAACATTTTTGGTTTGGGCGACGTAGCCGCTCTCCCCACGGCAAAAACGGGAGCAGCGGTTCGTAAGCAAGTTCCTATTGTAGTTGATAACATTATGAGTTTGATGCAAGGAAAAACTGTTGAGAACCATTCCTATAATGGGTATTCCTCTTGC
The DNA here is from genome assembly GCF_017313105.1 of [Muricauda] lutisoli (nom. illeg.). Taxonomy (GTDB): domain Bacteria; phylum Bacteroidota; class Bacteroidia; order Flavobacteriales; family Flavobacteriaceae; genus Flagellimonas; species Flagellimonas lutisoli. The sequence continues at coordinate 98,446 of NZ_JAFLND010000003.1, forward strand.
CCTTTGGTTACAGGATATGGCAAAATGACTTTGGCAGAATTCGATTATAACAACAATTTTATACCAGACCCAAAACTCAAGCGCATGCTGGTATTTAACAGTGCCAAAGAACATTGGAGGCTTTGGATGCTGAAAAAGTACGGATTGCCTTATTTGTATTGGAACAAAATGATGAAAGGCAAGAACGTTTAACAGCAAACCCATAGAAAATCGTATTCCTGAGGAATATCATATTTTGATGGAGGTTTTCCGATTAATTTTGGTTCAAATAAAAACCAATACATTTTGAAGACGCTTAATATTCCTTTGGTAGTTTGGGAGAACGGTATCTGGATGATAGGACTGTTCGCCCTAGTGGTCATAATACTTATTGTAGCGGTTTTGGCCATGATGAACAGTGGTAAAAAGTAAACACTAGCCACATATTTAAGAAATGGATTTAACATAACGATGTATGTTTTATGTTAAATCCATTTTGTTTGTGAAATGGGCAACCTAACAAAGTTGCTGATAAGGTTATTTTTGATGTACTGATTGTTGTTACTTATGGAAACCGAAATTATCGCGCGGATTCAATTACCAAATACAGCGGATTCAACCCATTAACGGAATTTAAAAGGAATATTTAATATGACCTCCTCAACAAAATTGTTGCGGATTATAAACAAACTCAAACCTAAAGACCCTGAATTAGCGGGGTCTTTTTTTGTTAATGTTTTGTTGAAAGTAATGGGTATGGTAACCATTGTTACAGAGTTTATTTTGGGTAATGGTGATTTTTATAGAAAAAAGCTATGAATTTACTTATGAAAAGAATTGCCCCTGTTTTTATTATGATATTGTTGGTATCCTTGATGATTTTTGGTTGTTCGGATTCAAATGATGATCCGTTTGACCCTCAAATTGAAAATAGTATTGATGACGACACCAATGATGATGTTTCCGACGACGTTTCTACGCTTACAGTAGATGATGAAGATGCATTGTTGTTTATGCTGGAAGAGGAGAAACTCGCAAGGGATACCTATAAGTTTTTGAACGAATACTGGGGCATGGTCCAATTTGAGAACATTATGCAAAGTGAACAATCCCATATGGATGCCGTGGAAACCTTATTGGTTGCCTACGATATTGAATATGAAATATTGGAAGATGGCGTGTTCGAGAATGAGGACCTCCAGAACTGGTACGACACATTTGTTCAAGATGGAATAGTTGATGAGGTAGCGGCGCTAACGGTAGGTGCTACCATTGAAGATTTGGACATTGTTGACCTGGAAGAACATATAAAGGCCACCTCCAATATGGACATTGCCGATGTGTTTTCAAGTTTGCAGTGTGGTTCTAGAAATCATTTAAGAAGTTTTGTTCAGAGCATCGAAAACCTGGGGGAGACCTATACCCCACAATTTCTTACTCAAGAAGAATATGAGACAATTTTGGATGGTTCGCACGAACAGTGCAATTGAATCCGATAGCATATTACAATAATCAAAGTCTATTTTGCCGCATCGAGGGCTATATGATATAAATGCTTAAGCCCTGATTTTCATCATTGTTCAAAACCTCAATACCGATTTATTTTGTAAAGATTTCTCTGTATTGAGGTTTTCTTTTATGCAATTTTCTCAGTAACACAGGTTACTGTGAGGGTATGTTAACAAATATAATTTTGGCACAAATTAATTAGGTATATGAAACGATTGTTTGTTTTAATAATATTCTTTTATGCACAGGCACAGATATTTGCCCAAGATCCTATAAAGATTTCATTACAGGATGTATTGATGAGGGTACAAGAGTCCAACGCCAGTATAAAGGTGTCGGAGCAAGAGGCCAAGATGGCCAAGTACGACTATAGGTTCTCAAACTCCATCTTTTTGCCACAGATCTCTGTTTCACATACAGGAATGGCAACAACAAACCCTTTGATGGCTTTTGGTTCCAAACTCAACCAAGAGATTTTGACCCAGGCAGACTTCAATCCTGATTTGTTGAACGACCCCGATCAGATTGAGAACTATGCCACAAAAGTTTCCGTGGAACAGCCTTTGATCAACTTGGATGGGTTTTATCAGCGTAAAGCTGCCAAAACCACTATGGAAGCCAAAGAGCTACAAGCCATGCGAACTAGGGACTATCTTGATTTTGAAGCACAGAAAGCCTATGGACAATTGCAATTGGCACATAGAGCAGTGTCGGTACTTCAAAAAGCATACGATGCCGCAAATGCAAACTTGAACATGGCACAAAACAGCTTTGATCAAGGCTTGCTTCAAAAAGCAGATTTGTTGGAAGTAAAAGTTCGGGTTACCGAGGTTTCCGATCAATTGAAAACAGCCAAGAGCAATGTGAAAAACGCATCGGACTATTTGGCTTTTTTAATGAACGAACAGGGGGATGTGGTTTACGAACCAACCGAAGATCTAGTGCCGGATGATCTTGGTGGAACAGTAGAGGGTTCCCTGGAAAACAGGGCAGATGTAAAAGCTATGGATTTGGTTTCTGAGGCCTACAAAGCCAATATGCGAGCCGATAATATGACCTTTTTACCAAGACTCAATGCGTTTGCCAGTTACGAAATGTACGACGATCAGATCTTTCAGGCCGATGCAAAAGGATACATTATCGGGGCAAGCTTAAGTTGGGATGTTTTTAAAGGTTCTCAGCGATTTGCCAAAGCAGGAAAGAGCAAAACAAGTTATGAAAAAGCGAAACAAGAATACGAACAGTACATTGCCAAAAGTACTATGGAGCTACAACGCACCAAACGGATGGTCGAAGATGCGAAAAGCAGGCTCCAGACCTCAAAATTGGCTATGGAGCAATCTGAAGAATCACTGAGGATTCGTACCAACCGATTTAAGGAAGGCTTGGAAAAAACAACCGATTTATTAATGGCCGAAGCTAGCTATGCCGAAAAGCAATTGGCATATTATCAAACCATTTTTGAATACAATCAAGCACAATCCTTACTAACATTTTTAACCAAAGAATAATTGCAAGATGAAAAACACTACAATATATAAAAGCTTCATTTTAACCATGTCCTTGGGATTGGTCCTAATGGGATGTGGCAGTGACGAAAAACAAACTGCGGACAACAGGGAAGCAGTTCCAGTAACCGTTGCCGATGTCGATATGGGCGATAGTTCCACCATTTTGGCAGGAAGTGGTCAAGTAAAAGCCGTGAACAGTGCCACATTGAGCACTCGAATGATGGGCTATGTGGAGTCCTTACCTGTAAAAATAGGTCAAAAAGTAAATAAAGGGGATTTGCTGATTTCCATAAACAATGTAGACCTACGAGCCAAAAAAGCACAAGTGGAAGCATCCATAACCGAGGCGCAGGTGGCTTTTAACAATGCCAAGAAAGATTATGAGAGGTTCCAGAACCTTTTCAATGAAAACAGTGCTTCACAAAAGGAGTTGGATGATATGACCGCTCGCTACGAAATGGCAAAGGCCAGATTGGAAGCTGCAAACCAAATGAAGAACGAGGTAAACTCCCAGTTTGCCTACGCGAATATTAGAGCACCCTTCAGCGGAGTCGTGACCAATACGTATATCGATGAGGGTGATATGGCCAACCCGGGTGTTCCGTTGGTGTCCGTAGAGTCCCCTGGTGGATTTGAGGTAGTGGCCAAAGTAGCTGAAAACAACATCTCTGGTATAGCAGTGGGAACCAAAGCTCACGTTCTGGTTAAGGCATTGGATACCACGATTACAGGTAAAGTATCAGAATTAAGTGTTTCGGCACAGCATACGGGCGGACAATATTTGATGAAGGTTTTATTGGACAGAACAGAAGCCGAAATTTTGTCAGGTATGTATGTAACCGTTAGGCTGGAGGCGGAAGATCAAGGTGAAGGTAGGACAGTTGTCACCGTTCCGTCCAAAGCCTTGGTGCATAAAGGTCAGCTAACAGGAGTGTATACTTTAGGACAGGATAATGTTGCCCTTTTACGCTGGTTGCGATTGGGCGAGAATTATGGAGAAGAAGTAGAAGTATTGTCCGGCTTGTCCAAAGGAGATCAATATATCGTATCGGCCGAAGGAAAGCTTTACAACGGAGCCAAAGTAACCATTCAATAACCTAAAAAAGGTACTAATGAAAGACGGACTTGCAGGAAAAATAGCCAAAGGGTTTATGGGTTCCAAACTTACGGTGCTCCTTATGATCGTATTTATGGTCATAGGGGTGTACAGTTCTTTTCTTATCCCAAGGGAAGAGGAGCCTCAGATAGATGTGCCCATGGCAGATTTGTTTGTGGGGTACCCTGGTGCCAGCCCAACTGAGGTGGAATCCAGGATCACAAAACCACTGGAAAAAATAATATCGAACATTAAAGGCGTGGAGTATGTGTACACTACTTCTATGCAAGAGCAGGGAATGGCCATTGTACAATTCTATGTAGGTGAGGATATCGAAAGATCTTTGGTGCGTTTGTACGATGAAATCAACAAACACATGGATCAAATGCCGGAAGGTGTTACCATGCCTTTGGTAAAAACCCGTGCCATTGATGATGTGCCCATGCTTGCTCTTACGCTTTGGAGTGATGAATACGACGATTTTCAATTAAGAAGGATTTCTGGTGAATTGATCAACGAGATCGAAAAGGTAAACGGGGTTTCGATTACCAAAAAAATTGGAGGACGAAACCGTCAGCTAAGGGTTGTCGTGGACAAGGATAAAATGGCCGAATCCGGAATCGATATGTTGGCCGTGGCCCAAATGATCAAGGCCAACAACCAGCAAATGGATGCCGGTAATTTTCTTTCCAATGACACGGAGTTCCACATCAGTACAGGCAACTTTTTGGAAACAAAAGAAGACCTGGAAAATCTGATCGTGGGCACCAAACAGGGTCAGCCCATTTACTTGAAACAAGTGGCAACGGTTTTGGATGGTCCGGAACTTCCTAAAAACTACGTTTCCTTAGGATTTGGCGCGGCAAGTGAAAAAGCGGAAACCTATAAATCAGAATATCCAGCTGTAACCATTTCCATCGCCAAAAGAAAAGGGGCCGATGCCATGAAGATTGCGGATGTGGTGTTGGAAAAAGTAGATCACCTCAAATCAACTCTTATTCCAGATGAAGTAAAGGTCGAGGTAACCCGAAACTACGGGCAAACCGCATCACAAAAAGTATCTGAATTATTGATGCACTTGATCGGTGCGATCATCGCCGTGACTTTTGTGGTAATGTTGGCCATGGGATGGAGAGGTGGATTGGTAGTGTTCCTATCTGTACCGATAACATTCGCATTGACCTTGTTGAGCTACTACATGCTCGATTACACTTTGAACCGAATCACTTTGTTTGCTTTGGTTTTTGTAACGGGTATTGTGGTGGACGACTCGATCATCATCGCGGAGAACATGCACCGCCACTTTAAGATGAAACGCTTGCCGTTCAAAGATGCTGCGATTTACGCCATTAATGAAGTAGGGAACCCGACCATTTTGGCCACCTTTACGGTTATTGCATCCGTATTGCCCATGGCATTTGTATCCGGTTTGATGGGACCCTATATGTCGCCCATGCCCATCGGTGCATCTATCGCCATGTTATTATCATTGTTTGTTGCGCTTACGATAACCCCATATTTGGGATATATCTTCCTAAGGGAGAAGGATAAAAAGAAGAAAAAGGAAAAAGAAGCGGTCGAAATACAGGACACTTTTATTTACAAAGCCTACGCTAGGTTCGAAAGACCTTTGATAGAGAGCAAGAAAAAAAGATGGATGTTCTTGGGAATTACCTTCTTCTTGTTGATTGCCTCTGTGGCCATGTTCTTTACAAAATCTGTAGCGGTAAAAATGCTTCCTTTTGATAACAAAAATGAGTTTCAGGTAGTGATCGACCTTCCCGAAGGAACCACTTTGGAACGGACTTCCGCGGTTACCAAGGAAATAGGGGCATATTTGTCCACGCGACCCGAAGTGGTCAACTATCAGAGTTATGTGGGCACATCCGCACCGATAACCTTCAATGGTTTGGTAAGGCACTACGATCTACGTGGCGGTAGCAATATGGCCGACATTCAGGTCAACCTTGTGGATAAGCATGATAGAAGCGTGCAGAGTCATGATATTGCCAAATTGTTCAGGCCAAAAATCCAAGAGTTGGGTAAAAAGTACAAAGCGAACATCAAGGTTGTTGAGGTGCCACCGGGACCTCCTGTATTGTCTACCATAGTTGCCGAAGTCTATGGCCCGGATTATGACAAACAAATAGAGCTCGCCGATAAGATAAAGGGCATTTTGAACAACACCAACGATGTCGTGGATGTCGACTGGATGGTGGAAGACGATCAAGTGGAATATGATTTTGTGATCGACAAGGAAAAAGCCATGCTTTATGGAGTAACCCCACAACAGATTGTTCAAGTGATGGCAATGGCTTTCAGGGAAAGGCCCGTATCCCATATTTATCACGAAGATGCTTTTGACCAAATCGGAATTGTTTTGTCCATAAGTGAAAAGGACAAATCATCCTTGGATCAAATCAAACAATTGAAAATAACATCCCAACAAGGGAATATGGTATCTGTAGGAGACCTGGTTCAAGTAAAAGAGGGGACCAAGGCCAAGAGCATCTACAGAAAAAACCAGAAACGAGTGGTGTATGTCATGTCCGACATGGCCGGTGAACTCGAAAGCCCCGTGTACGCCATTTTGGGTATGACCGATAAGTTGAACCAATTGGAGCTCCCGAAAGGATATTCCATCAATGAACTCTATATGGAACAGCCTCAATTTGAAGATGACTATACCGTAAAATGGGATGGGGAATGGCAGATAACCCTTGAAGTGTTCCGTGATTTGGGAATTGCCTTTTTGGGTGTTATCGTGATCATATACATGCTTATTGTAGGCTGGTTCCAGAACTTTAAGGCACCTATGGTGATGATGGTGGCCATACCATTGTCGTTGATCGGTATTGTGCTGGGGCATTGGTTGCTCGGAGCCTTCTTTACCGCGACTTCTTTTATCGGTATGATTGCCTTGGCAGGTATTATGGTGCGGAACTCGGTATTGTTGATTGACTTTGTCAATTTGAGGTTAAAAGAAGACATTCCTTTAAAACAAGCCGTGATCGAAGCCGGTGCAGTGCGTACCACGCCCATTTTATTGACTGCGGGGACCGTGGTTATCGGAGCTTTTGTGATTTTGTTTGACCCTATTTTCCAGGGGTTGGCCATATCACTTATGGGAGGAACCATTGTGTCCACTGTTTTGACACTATTGGTAGTCCCATTGGTTTATTATATGATTGAACGTAAAAATTACAACTAACATGAAAATGATCATTGTTACCACAGTTGAGGAATATAAAAGCGAGGTCTTTAAGTTGTTTAAAAAGGCCGGCGTAGAAAGCTTTAGTGAATCCGATATTGATGGCTATAAAAGTGCTGCGCCACTAATGTACACAAGCAGTTGGTTTCCCAGTGAAAAGGGAGGGGCGGCATCAAATATGTTTTTCTCCTTCACAAAAGAAGAAAAAGTAACCGAATTGTTTGCACTGATCAAGCAATTCAATACAGAAAGTGAAACAACAAACCCTATAAGGGCAGTAGAAATTCCAATTGAAAGAACCGTATAAAAATCAAAGATGAGAAATAGAATTGTAAGAGGAGTGGCAGGCACTTTTATCCTGATAAGTTTAGCTTTAGCTATTTATGTGAATATCAACTGGTTATGGTTTGCCGCTTTTGTCGGGGCCAATCTTTTGCAGTCATCGTTGACCAAGTGGTGTTTACTGGAAGATATCTTGAAAAAATTTGGTATTTCAGATTCTGAAAAAAATAGTGCTTAATACCATGTTTTGGGTTTTATTATTAAGGTATTTTACTTATTTTGAAAGATAATAATTAATTAAAACAAACAAATGATTTATCAACCTTGGCCCTGGTATGTCGCAGGGCCGCTTATTGCCATTTTGATGGCAATACTGATCCTAATGGGAAAAAAGTTCGGCATGTCCTCAAATCTTGAAACCTTCTGTTCTATTGGTGGTGCGGGCAAATTCGTCGATTATTTTAAAATGGATGTCAAATCCAAGCGTTGGAACCTTTTTGTGGTTCTTGGCTCAGCAATTGGTGGTTTTATCGCCGCTCATTATCTGACGCCAAACCAAGCTGTGGATATTTCTCCAAAAACAGTGGAAAGTTTACAGGAACTTGGCTTTGAAAGTGCAGGTACCGCCTATTTACCAACTGAACTGTTCAGTATGGAGGCGTTGTCCGAACCCAAGGTCTGGATTATCCTGTTGGCAGCCGGATTCTTGGTTGGATTCGGTACACGCTATGCATCGGGTTGTACCTCGGGGCATGCTATTTCCGGACTGAGTAATTTGCAGAAACCATCGCTTATCGCCGTAATCGGATTCTTTATCGGCGGACTAGTAATGGTTCATTTGTTGTACCCTATAATTTTTGGATCATGAAGAATTTGACATTTATCGCCATAGGCACATTTTTTGGAATTGTTCTCTACAAATCGGAGGCAGCTTCTTGGTTTCGGATTTATGAAATGTTCAAATTTGATTCATTCCATATGTACGGTATCATTGGTTCCGCACTGATTTTGGGAATCATCTTTGTTCAACTGATCAAAAGATCAAAGACAAAATCCTTTTTTGGGGAAGAAATCAAGATTGCAGACAAAGAACCCTCGTTTACCCGATACATACTTGGTGGTACCATTTTCGGTTTGGGATGGGGATTGGCCGGATCTTGTCCTGGTCCCATATACATTTTGACCGGTGCGGGCTATTGGCCTGTGTTGATCGTGCTTGTAGGATCATTGATAGGCGCCTTTGTATATGGTGCAGTGAGGGGTAAATTGCCGCATTAAGGTTGACTTAACGGGATATTTGGGTCAAACAACGAAAATGAATGGTCGGCTTGATAAAAGCTTATAGCTTTGATGGTCCCAATCTTACTAAATAGTCCCATTATGAAGCTTACCACGCTTATCATAGACGATGACCTGGTGTCCCAGTTTGCGACACGATACTGCATACAGCAATCCCATGGTGATTTTAACATAGTTACCTGTTCCAGTGGTGAAGAGGGAATTCAAGCTTGTTTTAGTTCAGTAGAGGAAAGCGACAAGTTACCGGATATTATTTTTTTAGATCTTGTAATGGACGGGATGAACGGTTGGGAATTCTTGGAAAATCTCAAAAATTTGTTCAAAGAGCATGAACTGCCAAGTGTATATGTGCTTTCGGCCTTTACTAATACTTCGGACCGAGCCATTGCCAAGGATCATGGATTGATTGCCGGTTATGTGGATAAACCTTTATCGCGGTCGTATTTGGAGAAAATCCTAAAAAAAGAGGAGAAAAAGCGAACAGTTGAATAGTTGCGAAATCTCTTGGTAGGCTTTCACCTTACATACCTTTAATTTGATTCGAGCGGTTGCAAAAAGTTTTTAAAAAAACCTATTTTTGCAGTCCATTTATGTAAATGGCCCCGTAGTTCAATGGATAGAATAGAAGTTTCCTAAACTTTAGATGCAAGTTCGATTCTTGCCGGGGCTACTTTTTGACTTCCGAATGATTCAAAAAATAATTAAATAAATGAAAATCAAGCATTTAATATTTTTTGGTTTCAATTGAATTCCTTTGATTTTGGCTTTTAGAGTTCACAAATCGTCAACATTTTTAAGGTTACTGTTTTAATATAAGTGATTAAAATTCAGTAATTTAGTTGATATACTCGATTTGATTTGACTTTCGTCTTCGTCAACATTTAACTTAAAGAAGACAATTATGAGGTCAAATTCCACTTTTTCCGTCCTGTTTTGGCTTTATTCCGGTAGGTCAAAAAATGGCAAAGCTCCCATTTATGCCAGGATTTCTGTAAATGGGAAAAAACTAAATATCAGTTTAAAGCGAAGAATCCAAATCAGTGAATGGGATTCAAACAAACAGCGTGTAAAAACTTCTTCTATTCATGCTAAATCAACCAACCAATATCTAGATGAGTTCTACTCCGGTCTTTTCCATTCATTTCAACAATTACGCATAGAGGGTAAGCACATCACTCCTCAGAGTGTAAAGGCTAGATTTATGGATGAGGAAATCGAAAATCAACATTTTACCATGAGGGAATTAGTGTCTTACCATAATTCGAATATGTTTCCCAAGCTGCACGGTAATACTTCAAGACTTTACCTGACAAGCCAGAAGTATATATTTTTATTCTTGAAAATTAAATTAAAAAGGGAAGACATCAGACTTGATGAATTGAACTATAAGTTTATCCTTGACTTTGAAAATTTTCTTCGTAAGCATAAACCCAATCATTATCAAAAGCAAATTGGTAACAATGCTGTAATGAAGCACATTCAAAGATTAAGGAAAATGGTCTCCTTGGCCTATCGATTGGAGTGGATAGATAAAGACCCCTTTCGACAGTTCAAACAAAGATTGACCCCAACAACACGGGGATTTCTTTCATCTGAGGAATTGACCTCACTTGAGGAATTGAACCTTGATTGTAAGCGGTTACAAACGGTTAGGGACCTTTTTGTGTTCAGTTGCTACACAGGAGTATGTTATACTGATTTAATGCTTCTGACAGAAGATAACATAGTCATGGGTTTGGATAAGAGATATTGGATAATCACTGAGAGGAAGAAAACCCAAAATCCCGTTAAAATACCGCTATTAAAAAAAGCCCTGCACTTGATTGAAAAATATAAGACAGACCCTAAATCTATCTTAACTAATACATTGTTCCCGAGAATCTCAAATCAAAAGGTGAATGCTTATTTGAAGGAGATAGCCAGTGAAGCAAAAATTAAAAAAAATCTGACATTTCACATGGCAAGGCACACGTTCGCTACGACGGTTACCTTGACCAATGGTGTTCCTATAGAGACCATTTCAAAGATGTTGGGACATCGTAAGCTTACCACGACTCAGATATATGCCAAGGTTTTAGAGAGGAAGGTTAGTGAAGACATGGAAGTTTTGAGAAGCAAACTAGAATCTCCTAATGCATCAAGTGCCAAAAGAAAAGCAAACGAAGCATAGCAAAGAGCCGCTCCCCAAATCCTTACCTCAACTTTTGCACATGGTTCCTGTTTCGATTTTATAGCAATCGGAAAGATAAGCGTGAAATAAAATTGAAATAGGGTGCAATGAACCTATTTGTAATAATTAAGGACTTCAATGTTCCATCTTATTGAACATGGCTATTTATGTTTTCTTTGCTGGCAAAGAAAATATGAAGAGCGAGAGGATAGCGTGCTGACGCAACGCTATTGATTCATTTTCCTTCGGAAAAGGCCCTATTTTAAGGGATTTTGTAAAATGCTGGTTATTGTCGTATGAATCATTTTTAGCTTAAAAATGCTCTCAGCCCAATGAAACCAAGGAATTTTTAGCTTAAAAATGGCTTTTTGGAGTTTTTGCATCGGGTTTCTTCAATTCTATTTAGGGCAGCGTCCTGCTATTTGAAGAAATTGCCTTTTCCACGGAAAAGAGAGTTCAGCCCAGTAAAATTAAGGTGTTTTTCACGGAAAATTGAAAAACACAATTCTGATTGGGATAAAATTTACCTCGCTCAGTAAATTAGTTAAGGGTAAGATCTGGGGCTTGCAGCACTCCACTTCGTTGCGCTCGCCTTTGTTTGGAATATCATTTTGAACTAGGGGATTTTAAGGCACCGTTTTATTGAACTTTCATTGAAAAACGAGTCCACTGGTTTGTTAAAGTTCATTTCCCCGTACTAAATAAATAGTTTACATTCTACCGTTTATTTGAACTTTCAGGTTATGGTTTTTGGATATGCACGGGTGAGCACCATGGAATAAAGTTTGGACTTTCAATTGAAGCATAATACGCTAACGGATTTCTGATGACCGCAGAATAAAACACTATTTTATAATTAATTAAGAAGGAGTCATTTTAATATGTAAGACCCAATTGTCTGATTAGTTATAATATTGAAAGAATATTCTTTCAATATTATCCAATATAAAACTATATTTAGGCAAACTATATATATAAATGACTAAAAAAGCTATTACCATTCTACTGCTATTATATGGAACATTCATAAATGCACAAACCAACTACGAAAAAGGCTACGTAATAACAAATTCCGGCAATAGACAAAACGGATTTATAAAAAACCTCAATTGGATGAATGCTCCATCAAAGATATCCTTTAAGCAGGAACTGGAAGGGGAAACACAAACTTTTGACGCAACGACTGTTTCTGAATTTCAAGTAAATGGTGGGCCTAAATTCATAAGCATCACAACAGATTTTCCGGTCACCAACCAGTTCATAGCTAAAAAGGGAATTGAATATGATCCCAAGCTCGTGCACAAAACAGTGTTTGTTGAGCAGATACTTCAAGGTCAAGCTTCATTATATAAATACAGAGGAGATAACGACCAAGTCTTTCTATTACAAGTACATGATGACCTGCCCTTCCCGTTACTATATAAAGAATACATAAAAAGAACCAACGACATCTATAAAAACAACACGTTTAGAGGTCAACTACTTGAATACCTGAGTTGTGATTCTTCCATCAACATTCAAACAGTGGATTATACCGAAAAATCATTAAAGAAATACATTTCTTCCTATAATCTATGCCTAGATCCAACTACCAAAGTAAATGATGTTATCAAAGGCAAAGGAAAAAGCAAGACCAGGCTGTTACTTCTTGCAGGTATAGTGAGCTACAATTTTGAAACCATTGTAAATAGTGAGGATGCAGAGTTTGAGGGCAAGATAAGTCCTACTGTGGGATTGGAGGTTGAAACAATTTTACCATTTAACAACAATAAATGGTCTGTGTTCTTATCTGGCCAATATGCCTCCTATTCAACAAGTGGAATCACGGAAATCAATTCAGAACCGGCAACGGTTGCTACCCTTGATCTGAATCAACTAATCTTAAACTTGGGAGGTAGACATTACATGTTTTTGACCGAGCACTCCAGTTTATTTATTGAAACTGGGGTAGTATTTGATTATAACTTGAGGGGTGATTATGAAAACCAACCTGGTTTTCAATCTGTGTTAGGTGAGATCGCAAAAGTAAATTTTGGAGGGATTGCCGGTTTGGGATATTCATTGAATCAGAATCTATACGTTTCCGCAAAAGTTTTTCTGGGAGCAAGTATAAATCGAGACGCGCGGGATGAAGGTAATTTAGAACGCTATGTATTGAGTGCAAAGATAAAATTGTAAGAAGGGTAAATCTCATTCTGTTGTTTATTTTATTCAAAACAATAAGCCGTAATAAATGAATTAATTAGATTACAGTAAATCATTGATATCTAAAGGCCTAAGTTCCGATGACACAAAAAAGAAAATGGATTAGGAAGTATTGTTTAAATAATTGGGTTGAATGAAAAAAGTCTATACAAGTTCAAATAAACGATACTGATTTTCACCTGTTAAGTAGAGATTTATCTATCCCAATCACAATGATTTCCATTATGGACGTTATACTTATAAAGTTTGATGCTTATGAGAGTAGTAGAAAGAAATTTACATTGGGTACTGGTGTTTTTTGTAATAAGTTGTTCCTCCAACGGGGATTCAGGTGAGCAGGTACAGGCTCCGGAAGAGACTATTGATAAAGCAGCCAATCAACAAGCGGTGGGAGAATCATCGCAAGAATTGTTGGAGGATAATGGCTTTACCTCACTATACATTGAAATCTATTATGTTCAGGGGCTCCGTCCAAGCTCGGAAACTGTTGAACACTTCAAGGGGTTTCTAAATGATCGATTGAACAAACCGGACGGAATTAACATCGAATTGTTTGAAATGGATTCCCCTGGACAGGATGTTTACTCCATTACAGATGTCCGAAAAATAGAGGACGAGACCAGGACGGCATATAACGAGGGCTCGACATTGAAGGTTTTTGGGCTTTTTCTGGATGGTGAATATGCTGAGAATACCGAAAGCGGTTCAGTATTGGGCGTAGCTTACAGAAATACTTCGTTCGTGCTTTTCTCCGAGACCATCAGGGAATTCAGTGGCCAGCCGCTTTCCCCGAGTACCACGGTTTTGGAGAGTACGGTACTGGACCATGAATTTGGCCATTTGATGGGACTGGTCAATGCGGGAACACCGTTACAAAGTCAACACCAGGATGTAGAACATGGCAGACATTGTACGACCGAGGATTGTTTGATGTATTGGACCGCGGAAACCGGTGAGGGGCTGGTGAATATGATAAGTGGGGGAACCATTCCCATATTGGATCAGGCATGTCTCGACGATCTCCAGGCCCATGGAGGAAAATAAAGTTGAATAAAAAAAGCCCCTGTTTCGGGGCTTTTTGGTATAATGGATTGATCATGCCTTCTTAGGAAGTTGTCCCAATTACAGTCACATTGGCACTCAACTGAAGTGCCGAGGTTACTTCCAAGGCTCCTAGGTCAAGACCTGTGGTGGACTCCACTTCCAAGGTGGAATTGAAATAGAATTGGTTGCCATCCTGTGTATAGGACACAAAGATCAGCTCGTATTCACCGGCTTCCAAAAAATTAAGGCTGTAGGAATTGTTGATGCCCCCCACTTCGGCACTTGTAATGGCATTGGCAAAACGGATGTTGCTCTCGCCCTGTCCCTGGGTTTCTACTTCCGCATTGTACGTGCCCTTTTCATAGGCATATACCACGATTTTGTCCGATGTGTTCTCCGCATCGTTGACAGTGCCCTTAATTTCACCTGTAGCCTCCTGATTAACGGTTCGTAGGCCAGCGCTGAGCTCAGAAGCGGTCACGAAGTTGAAATCACTTTCCAGAGTTCCCTGTTCTTCCTTTACGGTCTTTCTCAGGTCGAAATCAATGATGATTTCATTGGTATTGGTTGCAAATACTTCAAAACTATCCGTAATGTCAATGGATTGCGAAGTGGATTCGATCTTGTCCTTCGTTCCATCGGCCATTTCCACATAACATCCGGGAGCATTGCCGTCCATGTCGGCATCATAGTCCAATACCAATTCGATATTGCTGTAAGAACCGGCTTCCATTTGGAGGTTGCCCAAGGTCTTCGTCTGTCCGTTTACCAATGCGGAAAGGTCGAATGTGGTCTTGTTGAAGCCCTCTAAAGAGGTGCCGTCCACCCTTACATCGGAAACTGTGACAAAGACAGCTTCGATTTCGGCATTGTCCACGGGCGCATCCGTGATTTTGTAGGTTGTACTGTAGGTTTCACTTTCTGGATTTCCATTTTCATTATCCTTACTACAAGAAAACATCATGATTGCTACTCCCATAGTAATACCGACATTTTTCAAAAAAGGTTGCATAAAATTTAAGATTTTGAGATTTATATTGTTTGTAAAAGTAACAACCTGAAAGGGACCAACCCTACCCGAAAATGCCAAAGATTTTATGTCATTTGGAGAGGGATTTGATAATCAAAAAGTTATGATGGGTTTTAAGATTTGTTATTCTTTTCAAAAGAAACAATATATAGAAAAGGGAAACTGGCTAATCATGAATTGCTAATACTCAAAACCAGAATCATCATATTTTATTAGAGCATTGTTTAGATGTATTGGACAATCTAATATTGTTTGGTATTATCTACTTGATTCTTGGCTAATTACTAGGCCTATGTTCAAATGCACAAAAATCAGTGTGTGAATGTAATCCTCCATTAAATTATTATGTGCATAATTAAAGCTGTTGTGAAATCTGCTTAAAATCTATTATTTAAACCAATTTATTTATTTTTGATATGACGTAAGGCAAATCAATAACAAGAGTTCACAAATCGTCAACATTTTGAAATCGAAAAGTGAAAACCCCAATAAAACAAGGGGTCCGGGAAAATAGTTCGATTCTTGCCGGGGCTACTTTTACTTTAGTACTTCACACTTTTTCAATACCATTTTCAAGTTAACATCATTTTTGGTCGATAAAATCGCCTCAATTTTGACAACCCAAATTTTTTTTTATAATTTTTACATACAATCACATTTGTTCTAACTTAGAGCAAGAAGTAATCACCATGTCATGAACAACCTCAAACGCGTAATTGTAGACTATAAAAAACTGACCTCCGAGGTACTCAAGCTTTTGGTGGACAAATATCCTGATGGATATGGGGACGATGATGTCATCAACTTCAAAAATATTAAAGGCGAATATATCGAGGCCGTAGAGGTTTCTACCGAGGACACCAAATATCTGGTGAAAATCAGTTCCAAATTAGAACGGACCATGGCCGATTTCGATGAGGATGATGACGATGATGATTTTGACTCCGAAGATTACGATAAGATTCCCGAGGATGACGAAAACTTCTCGGATTCCGAAGAAGAAGATGAGGACGACGAATAAATCCCTATCCCTTTAAGTTTTTAAGCATCTCTTGGGTTGTTTGGTCCAAATCAAACCTTGGTTCCCAGCCCCACTCTTTTCTTGCGGCCGAATCGTCTATACTACTAGGCCAAGAATCTGCGATTTCTTGTCTAAAATCCGGGGCATAGCTTATTTTAAATGCGGAAATGTGCTTGGCAATACTTTCTGCCATTTGTTTTGGGGTAAAGTTCATGCCCGCCAAATTGTAAGAAGACCTGACTTTAATTTTTTCTGCCGGAGAATCCATTAGGCTTACGGTAGCTCTAATGGCATCGTCCATATACATCATGGGAAGTTCCGTATCGCTATCCAGAAAACATTCATAGGAGCCTTTTTTTAAAGCTTCGTGGTAAATTTCCACAGCATAATCGGTGGTTCCCCCACCAGGCATGGTCTTCCAGCTGATCAACCCGGGATATCGAACGCTTCTAACATCAACACCATATTTTTTGTAGTAGTACTCGCACCACCTTTCTCCCGATTGTTTACTGATGCCATAAACCGTACTAGGCTCCATAACAGTACTCTGGGGCGTATTTTGCTTAGGGGTGTTAGGGCCAAAAACAGCTATGCTGGAAGGCCAGAACACCTTGGATATTTTCTTCTCCTTCGCCAAGTTAAGCACATTGAATAGGGAATTCATGTTGAGGTTCCATGCGCGCATGGGAAATTTTTCCGCAGTAGCACTCAGCATGGCTGCCATTAAATAAACCTCATCAATTTCGTAGTGCATCACCACATCTTCAATTGCAGCGTAGTTGGTAGCGTCCAAAAGCTCAAAAGGTCCCGATTGCATCAGAGCTTCTCCCCCCTCGCGAATATCACTTGCGATTACATTTTCAGCTCCGTATTTGCTTCTTAGTTCAAAAGTGAGTTCCGTTCCAATCTGCCCACATGCGCCGATGATCAAAATAGGTTTGTGCATTAAAATCGAAGTTAATTTAGTTTAATGGCAAAGATACCCTTTATTAAAATTTGTACATTCGCCTATGCGAAAATTGTTAGGCATACTTGTCTTGTTCTTGGTTTTTGGCGCTTGCAAAAAAACCGAGAAAACTACGGCCGTGGTTGAAAATGCGGATTTGGAATTCAATTATCAGAAAATGCCCGATAAAATTGGAATAAACCCGGAAGCAACGGCCATTGTAGAAAAATGGGAAGAGTTCAAAGCGCTGAATTCCAGCATTGATGTACTCTATAAATCCACTAATAACGAAGATTTGGCATTAGCTATTGATGACCTTATAGAAAAGGAAAAGAATATGGCCGATGGAGAGTACCCTGAACTTTTTGACACCTTTCAAGTAAAAAGCAGGCAAAGGGTGCTTCGTACTTTTTTGTACAAGGTAAAAGCAAGTATATTGGAAAATCAACCCACCACGGAGCCAACGATAGCTGTATTGGAAGCATACAATAATATCCGCCGACAGCTAAATGTGCTCGTAAATAGCCAGTTGGATAAAAAACTGATTTTAGATGAAGCATAAAATTATTTTGTTGACCTTGTTCATGGCTTCCATAACATTTTATGGTCAGAATTCAGAAAAGCAAAAGATAAATGAGGTGTTGGATAGTTGGCACTTGGCAGCTGCCAATGCCGATTTTGATGCCTATTTTGATAAAATGACAGATGACGGTGTGTTTTTGGGAACAGATGCCATGGAGAATTGGCAGAATGAAGAATTCCGAACCTTTTCCAAACCCTATTTTGATAAGGGTAAGGCATGGAGCTTTACATCGGTTCAACGAAACATTTATTTGAACGAATCAAAAACCTTTGCTTGGTTTGATGAACTTCTGGACACCCAAATGAAGATTTGTCGTGGTTCGGGAGTGCTCAAAAAAGTAAATGGGCAATGGAAAATTGCCCATTACGTGTTGTCTATAGCCGTTCCAAACGAAAATGTGGCGGAACTTATCCAAATCAAGGAAGAAAAGGATAATGAACTCCTGCAGGAACTAAAAAAGAAGCAGTAATTTAGTTTTCAGCTCCCTCGGTAGGCTCTTTTTTTCTGGATTCCAGCGCCTGCTTGCTTAAGCTCGCCAAGTTAAAGTTAGGCGCAATTTTAAGGGCTTCGTCGATAGAAGCAATGGCACCATCAATATTTTCTTTGTCCTGATTAAAATCGGCCAAACCTTTTAAATGGTAGAAAGCGGCTTTTAAAGGCACCTCGTAAGGTTGCTGTCTCTCGTAAAAAGCGTATTTCATATCATCGGTGGAATTGGCAATACCATAATCGATATTGGCTCCGGCTCCGGCCATATCACCTGTTTGAATTTTTAAGTCGGCCATTTCATAGGCCAAATAAGGCGATGGGTTTCTGGAATTCAATTCTTCGAAATGCTCCAATGCCCTTTTAGGCTGGTTCAAAGCCTTTAGGGAAAAAGCCTTTACTTGAACCGCAAGGTCAGAGTCATCGGCATTCTTCTCTATCCCTATCGTGTTAAGCGCTTGCATGTGCCTGCCATTGTTCATGTATACAAAGGCCAAAGTATCCCTACGCTCTTTGGAAGGGGCAATAACGTTCAGGTGTGTCAAAGCACTTATTACGCCATTTACATCGCCTTGTAAGCGCATTTCATTGTAATAGGCTTTGTAATGTTTCAAAAGGGCATCGTTTGTTTGCGAAATACCAGTAAAGCCCACCAAAAGGAGCAATAAGAGTACTGTCTTTTTCATTGATCTTCAATTTAGTGCGCCAAATCTAACAAAATAATCCCAACCTATCTGTTAAGAATTAAATAAGTGATTGCAGGGATTTTTAGGAAACAACAGAGGTGTGAAACGTATGTCCTTTTTCCAAAAAGTTCTTGCCCAGAACCAATTTCCCCTTATTTTGGGATGATTCGGTTTTGTAACGGGGAGCTGGCAACCCTCTTTTCTGAGCTTCTTCAAAATAGTAGACTTGCTTTTTGGGATGATGAGGATATACACCGTTGAAAATCTCTCCCCAATACCTTTGCTCCAAAATGGTAGTGATCATATGGATGCAATCATCTAAATGTATGAGGTTGATGGGATTGTTTCCCCCGCTTAGGTTTTCCCTGCCCGATAGGGTTGTCACTGGATGGCGGTTTGGACCTATCAAACCTCCAAACCTTATGATGGTAGTTTTAAAACTTTCATCATCCCGAAATATTTTTTCGCATTCCACCAGTTGCTTGCCCGATTCTGTTACGGGCGATGTAGGGGACTCTTCCGACACTTTACCTTCTGCTTCCCCGTAAACAGCGGTACTGCTCACAAAGATGATTTTCGACACTTTGTTTTTTTTGATTTCTGCATGCAGATACTTCATCTTTTCCACAAAGTTTTCGCTGTTTTTACCGCGAAGTTTGGGCGGCACATCAATGATCAAGGTTTCGATAGGAGAAAGAAAACCTTGGATGTTGCCTTGGATTCCAGTTTCTGATAAATGTATTTCAAAAGCTGTAATCCCTTTTTTCTCCAAAGTGTTCAACTTACCCGAAGAGGTTGTGGAGCCGTGGACTGTGTATCCCTTTTCAACCAATGTTTTAGCCAAGGGCAACCCCAGCCATCCACAGCCTAAAACACCAACGTTTTTATTCAAATCGCAAAGTTTTTATGGTCAATATAGCATCATTCAGTACAAAAGGCATCGGAATACTGTTTTTTGGACGCTCTGGAATGCTAAATTCCGGATGTTTCAAAAGATCATTGGAAGCTTCATACAAAGTCAGCTCCAAAACGGAATCTTTTGGGAATTTCAACTGTAATTCCGTAAAATCATTATTGCTAATGTAGTGCGTTACCAATTTGCTCCTTCGGTTTTCCAGAAAGTAGGACGATAATTCAACACGATTTACCGTAGCGGACTTTAAATCAATGGGATTTGTAAATACCTCCAGTCTATTTACATCCCTTTTTGGAGTGATGCAAAGTTCAATCATTCTATCGTCACCTATAATAGTATCGATAACAGTATCAATGTAGGGCAATTGAATATCTTTTTTAGGTGCATCTGCTACGTAACTCAGATTTGTACGGTACTTACTGGATATGGTCTGCCCGTTAGCTTCTCTTTTGTTGTTTTTGAAGAATTGACCGTTCCATCCAATCAATACATTGTCATAGGTGGCCCATAAACTTGAATCATTATCCGCATCGTATACATACATCAAGCTGCTTGGTTTTGGCCTTACCTCAGAGAAATCTGATTGGATGTGGCTTGTGATACCAAATGCGAAGAAGAGGAGCAAAAATAGGTAAGCCAATCTCCCCTTACTTTTTAGCTGTCCAAAAAATGGAAGGGCCAAGAAAAACAATAAAGTGGTAAAGAGGGTTGCTCCCACCATCATTTTTAAGCCAAGCCCCACGGGAAACATTTTAATGAAAGGCGAATAGATCAGTACGGCGGGCAAAGCCAAAAACACCATTAAAAAGGAATTCGGCTTTTTTTGGTTGATGGTTACCAACAGACCTGCCAATAGGCCGAACAAAGGGACTATAAAAAAGCTTGCCCCTTTTAAGTACTGAGCCACCAGCCCACAGATGACCAACCAAATAAAAATGGGTGCCACCAATAAATTGGGCGTACTTGTTTTTCGGAATTTATGATAGGTATAAAAACAAACAAACAAGGAGAACATCACATACACGGTAATGTAAGTGTAACCATTGTACGTAAACCCTTGTAAGATATCCTTAAAGTCGGGGTACCACCACGTAATTATGGACCAACAAAAATAACCCGCCAGTCCGTTAACAATGAGGGCGACAAGTACAGGCACGAACCCTTTAAAAATATCCTTTGTATTAAGCACCTCTTTCTTAAATCCTGTAAACAACAATAGTATAAACGTTAGAACAGCAATACCGAACATGGGCCAAATCCATTCAAAAGGGTAGGAGATAAGTTTAAAAAACGACATATTAAAATATACATGGTCGTTCAAGCTTTTTAAGTTACTTAGGTCAGCATCACTAAAATAAGTAAGCAGTGGCATTAAATAGCTGCCTTGGTGTGCCAAGGTGTTTCTGTCCAATCTTTCGTAAGTGTCCAATGCCGTATGATAATCATAATGGTCATCTATAAAAGCAAAATTGAAGCCTTCGATATCAGCATCCTCCCTAAAAACTGTGAGGTCGGTATCGTTCGGAAGCATTTTATAAATGCTGTATGCGAGCGAATTGGCCACCGGATATTTTGGATTGGCCCTTGTGAATTCCTTTATCAATGTACCATTGCCACGGTTGGTTTCAATAAGCATATAGCTCGGGCCTCCACTACCTCGGGCTTCAAAATTTAGGACAAGCCCAACATCTTTTGCCCATGGGTGGTTGTTTACAAAAAGGTCGGCCCCGTTAAGGCCCAGTTCCTCAGCATCTGAAATAAGAATAATGATATCATTCTTTGGAGTTTTGTTCTCACTTAAAAAGGCACGGATTCCTTCCAAAATGGTGGCAACACCACTTCCCGCATCGCTGGCTCCGTAAGAAGAATGTGGATTGCTATCGTAATGCGAAAGCAAAAGTAGGGCTTTTCCATCCCCACTCGCACTTCCCTTAATTCTGGCCAAAATATTGGTCACATTGCTTAGGTTTGCCCAATCACCGGCAGTATACCCTTCTTGTGTGATGGTTTCCAATCCCATTTTTTTGAGCTCTGATATTATATAAGCTCTAGCCCGTGCATGTCCAGGAAAACCAACGGCATGAGGTTCTTTGGACAACTGTTTTACATGCTCCAGAGCCCTGTCGGTCGAAAAGGAATTAATAGATACATCTTCATTGGCGTTATATGAAGGCATCAAGGATTTAAAACTCCAATACACTGCAAAAAATAGCAGGATCAAGGCAAGGGTTCGGGAAAATTTCATTGTGTTGGCTTGTTGAATCTTAAAAGTATGAAATTATGAAAGGTTCTCATATTTTGATGGGTAAAATTAGGTTATTCACCAAAAAAAGCTATATTTATTAGACAACTTTAAAATCTAACCGTATGGCAATCAAGAGTTTTCAAGGCGTAAGGTCTAAGGAAGAGAACAAGAAGAAATACAATGCCCCGATTTTGGTGGAAGATTACATGACCAAGAAATTGATCACCTTTTCTCCAGACCAATCCATTCTGGAAGTAATGGAGACTTTTGCCAAACACCATATCTCTGGTGGGCCTGTTCTTGACAACAATGGCTTTTTGGTCGGAATTATTTCTGAGGCGGATTGTATGAAACAGATATCCGAAAGCCGATATTTTAATCAACCTATTTTGGATAAGAACGTGGAGCGGTTTATGACCAAAAATGTGGAGACCATCCCGCACGACATGTCCATATTTGATGCGGCCGGTGTTTTTGACAGGCATAATAGGCGCAGGCTCCCTGTAATGAAAAACGATGTTTTGGTAGGGCAGATCAGCCGAAAGGATATTGTTGTTGCGGCTTTAAAGCTTACTTCCCATAGTTGGAAATAGTTTACTCCCTTTTAACAATCATAAAATAGTCGTTGTCGAGCGGTAAATAGCCAAGATCGTAGACGAAAAAGTAAGTGCTGCCCTTTTTGGTGGTGTACAGGTTGGTGATGTACTCAAAATCAAAACCTTTGTCCAGTAAGCGCATTTTTGTGGTCTTTGTTTTACCGTCCCTAAGAGGAAAGCTATCCAAAATCCTATAATTCTTGCGAAGCTTATTATTGATATTTCGCACTAGATTTTTGCTATCTCTGTTGAGCAGATTGTTATAGGCATTCCTGCAATGGTCGGAACAGTATTTTTGGTCTATACGGCCCAGTAGCTTTTCACCGCATACCAAACATTTTCTTTCGGGCATAGGATAAGATTAGGTCACCACAATATCATACTTTTTTAATAAACCGATTAATCCTTCTTTGCTGAAACGGGCTTTCTTCAGGTGATTGATGGCGGGGTCGATAGTAAAATTTATCGCAGAAGTAAAATCAGCTTGCTCTAGTTCGGTACCATCAAATAAGGCATTTTCAAAATCACAGTATGGAAACTTGCCTTGTTTTAAAATAGCCTCCGAAAAATCGGTTTGATGAAATTTACAACCTTGGAATACGATACCGGGTAGGTTTAAACCGTTAAAAGATGCCACAGAAAGATTGCACCCTATAAAATGTAAGGACAACAAAAGTGGGTTGCAGGTTTCAAACCGGACCCCTACCATTTTGCAATTTTCAAAAGTTACATTGTTAAAAGTGGTATGGGCAATATTGGCATTGGTGAGATCGCAGCCCTCAAAGGTGCAATCCACAAAATTTTGGTTGTCCAAGTACCCCTCGGCGAACAGGCAGTCCACAAAACGGCAATTTTCGTAATCGCCCTTGGGCAATTTTTGCTGTGTATAATCCTGTTTTGTGAACTCCTGATCCGTCCAAAAGTTAGATGCCATTACTCTCCTGTTAAAATAATAGCAGGTATGTCCAACGCTTTAAACATGTTGTTGTATTCTTTCATGCCGTTTCCTACAATATCATTTTTCTCATCTTCAAAGGTTTTCCATTCGGCCATGTTGTCCCTGAAGAGTTCTTTAGCCCCTTCGGTTACTTTGGGCTCGGCCACGTCTATAAAACCTCTCAAATGCATAAAATCGGCATTTAGCTTGCTGCTAAAGTTTACTACATCTTGGAAGGTTTTTTGTTTGGGCTGAATCAAATTCTCTTCCCAAGTATTGATGCGCTCCAAAAGCGCATCGCCTTTCTCCAGCAATTCTTTGGCACTTTCATTGTCCTTGAGCAGTTCCTTATATTTTTTGAGCTGGCTTTTTGCCATGCGCATTTGGTTGACCGCCTTGTGCATATTCACCAAAGTTTCGTCAATTCGTGTCAAGTAGGACTGTTGTTCTGCATAATCGGCAGCAGTGGCATCGATCAATGGATCTGCCATTACCACCGCTTTGGTTTCTACTGTTTCATTTTCCATGGATAGGCGAAGTGTGTAGGTGCCTGGTGCCACTCGTGAACTTCCATAACCATCATAGCCAAAAACATTTTCTATAGAAGGTGAGGGTTCACGGTAAAAATCCCAAGTAAATCGGTTGTACCCTTTGGCTGCTGACAACACCTTTGGTTTTGAGGGTCCACCAGGCCAGCTCTTGAAATCTTTGGGAGCTTGGTTGGTATAGGTTCTGATGACCTTTCCGCCCGAGAGTACTTCCAGTTTTAGCTCGGTGGAATCCAATTTTTTGGGCAGGTAGTAATCGAATGTTACTCCAGATTTAGGGTTCTGACCCAATCCTGGCACATATTCGTCAGTGCTACCGTTAAAAATTCGGTATGATGGTTTAGGTGTTACAATTTGAAGTGAATTGGCAGGGGTCAAACTATTTTGAATGGCGCCTAGGTCATCCAAAATCCAAAAAGCCCTTCCTGCTGTAGCAGCAACCAAATCGTTATCTTGAATGATAAGGTCATTGATCGGAACAACAGGCAAATTCAATTGCAACGGTTGCCAATTTTGCCCGTCATCCAAGGAAACATATAGTCCCGTCTCTGTTCCGGCGTATAACAATCCCTTTTGTTTTTTGTCTTCACGGACAACGCGTGCAAAGGTGTGTTCCCCATCTATTCCATTGGTGATCTTTGTCCAAGTTTGGCCATAATCCTTTGTTTTGAAAATGTAGGTGTCCAAATCCATGAACTTGTATCGCATTAAGGTAATGTAGGCATTAGCAGGATCGTGTGGAGATACCTCAATACTGTTGATGATACCTTCTTTAATGTTCGGAGGGGTGATGTTCTCCCAAGTTTCACCACCATTTTTCGTAATATGAACCAGTCCATCATCGGAACCTGCATAAAGGACCCCTTGCTCATGGGGCGACTCCACCAAGTACATGATGGTGTTATAGTTTTCACCACCTGCGGCTTCGTTGGTATATGGCCCGCTTCCGGGTCCCTGTTTCTCAATTTCATTTCTTGTAAGGTCTGGGCTTACCACATCCCAGCTATATCCTCCGTCAGTTGTTCTAAAAACTACGTTACCAGCATGATAAATTGTGTTACGGTCATGGGGTGAACTAATGATGGGAGCATTCCAATTGTAACGGAATTTAAAATCCTTTGGAATGTTCCCCAGCCCCAATTCTGGATATTCTTTTATGGGTTTTGCCTCGCGGGAAGCTTTGACCCATTTTTCAATGATTCCCTGATAGCATCCACCGTAAACAAACTCCGGGTTATCAGGGTCAAAGGCCAAATACGCACTCTCGCAACCTGCAACGGCATACCAGTCCTTCCAATCTATACCGCGATCTCTTGTTCTACTTGCAATAGCAACGGAAGAATTGTCCTGTTGTCCTCCATACACATGGTATGGCACTAAATTATCCGTGATTACTCGGTAAAACTGTGCGGTGGGTTGGTATTGTTGCGAACTCCAGCTCATACCACCGTTGTTGGACACATTGGCGCCCCCATCATTGGAATTGACCATGACCTGATTGTTCTCAGGATGTATCCAAAGGTCATGATTGTCTCCATGTGGGGTTGAAACGGGATTAAAGGTTTTGCCACCATCAATGGATTTGGTCACTGGAGCGTTCAGTACATATACGATGTTTTCGTCTTGGGTGTCGGCGAATATTTCCATGTAGTACCAAGATCGTGCAATATTGATTCGGTTTTTATTGGTCTGTTTCCACGTTTTTCCTGCGTCCATACTTTTGTATACGCCACCTTGTTCACCTTCGGCTTCAAGTACGGCATATACCACATCCGAATTTGCCCTGGAAACGGAGATACCGGATTTTCCAAATTCTTTAGGTAAACCTTTTTCCATCTTGTCCCAGGTAGTCCCTCCGTCGGTGGATTTATAAAATCCAGATGAGGCTCCTCCCGAAGTAATCGTCCAAGGGGTTCTTTCGTGTTGCCATAGGGCGGCGTACAAAATCAGGGGATTGTTCATGTCCATGCTAAGGGACGAAGCTCCAGTGATTTCGTTTACGTAAAGTACCTTTTCCCAAGTTTCCCCTCCATTGGTAGTGCGGTAAATGCCCCGGTCTTCGGATGGTCCATACTGCGCACCCTGGGCCGCGACAAAAATAATGTCGGGATTGGCGGGGTGAATGATCACATCGGAAATATGACGGGTATGATCCAGCCCAATGTGTTTCCAGGTCTTTCCTGCGTCGGTGGATTTGTAAACTCCATCCCCCATAGAGGTCATTACGCCCCGAGCTGCATGTTCCCCCATTCCAGCGACAACGATGTTCGGGTTGGTTTCGGAAACGGCAATATCGCCTACGGTGCCTGTTTTTAGGAACCCATCGGAAACGTTTTTCCAAGTGATGCCGTCATCTGTAGTTTTCCATATACCACCACCAGTAGATCCCATGTAATAGGTGTGGGGCTGTCCCACAACCCCGGTCGAAGTGACGCTTCGCCCGCCACGGAACGGGCCGATATTTCGCCATTTTAATCCTGGAAAAAGGGAGTCGTTGACTACAATGGAAGGTTGGTCTGATTTTTTGTTTCTGCGTTGGGCATCCATGGGATGCAATACCAATAACATGGCACATAAAAGTAGAAGTCTTAGTTTCACGAGAGTGTTGGAATTAGTTAGTCTGTTAAAGATACTAATTCAACTTCTTCCAATGAAACTAAATTACTTTGCTCTTTTGTAGGCAAAAAGGATTTCCTCTGTGTCACCATCTTCTTCCACAAGGACCCAGACATTCATTTGGTGGTCGCTTATTTTTTCCATAGTGAGTCCTTCAAAATACACCTTGTTCGGCTCTACTTTCACCAACTTAAAATCGATGGTTTTATCCTTTTCTTCCCAACCCCTCATATTTCCATCAAAATGTTTGAGCTGCAGTATAATGGAATCGTCCAATTGTTGGATGTGTCCCGATTCGTAAAAGGAGACTTTGTCATCGTTCACCATCCGGAAAACGAACATCATGGAATTGCCCAAGGGTGCACTCCATATTTCCTCTGCAATACCGCCAAAAGCCTCTCCCTTCCAATGGCCTTCTATCCAGGAAACATCCTCCAAACTTGCCTTGGGGGACGGTTGTCCTTCTGTGAGTTGCATGGTTTCTTGAGCAGTAACCAGTCCCGCACTGAACATTAAAATAAGTGCAATTGATTTCATGATTGATTTTGTTTGATAATTGATTGCCTAATTGGACAAAGCGAATTTTACGTTGACGTTGGTCTCCACTTTAATTTTTTCAAAGTCTATGTCCAAAGGTTGTGCCTTGTCCATGTTTGCAGAAACAGCTTTCATTTCCATCATGGGAGCTTGGTTGTATCTGGGATAGTATTGTGAATTATCCGCAATATGTATGGCCATGCCCACTTTCTGACCTAGCGGCTTGGTCAGGGCCTCAGCTTTTTGCATGGCTTTTTTTACGGCCCTGGTCTTAAGCTCCAGTTCCAGTTCATCTATTTTGGAATATTCCGTTTTTTCAATACTGGTGTTGGCAATGTCCAATTGTTCGAGGGCCATCATCACTTCCCCCAATTCCTTTCCTGAATACACCAAAAGAGAGTATTGTTTGCTTTTGAGCACTTCTTTTTGGCGTAAAAAGTATTTTTTGAAGTTGCTGCTGGCATCCTTGATCACGAGTTGCTCCTCTAAATCTATTCCCATGGCTTTAAACCTTTCGGCCATTTGGTTTTCCTGTTCTTCCACGGAAACTCGGCCTTTGGTATCCTTTTCTTGGATAATGATGTTGAGGTATATTTTATCGGGGGTAACCATAGTGTCCACTCTGGCCTGTGTTTCCAAGTATGGGGTGTCCAGAAAGTTTTTGGTCTGGGCAAAAATTGTGGTGCTGCATAAAACCGTGACTATAAAAATGATTGCTTTTTTCATGATGTAATTTTATTAAAGGTATATACTTAAGCCTTATGTTCAAAACCTGTGCCGCTTTGTATTTAACCCTTGTGTTAATTAAATTCTCTGGTTAAATGGATTAACTTGAGTACATTGTAGATATGAAATTTATTTTGGCACCCGATAAATATAAAGGCTCCCTTACAGGACGTGAATTTTGTGAAACCGTTGCCCGAGGTATCGGAAAAGTTTTTCCGAACTCGGAAATTATACATAGGCCTTTGGCCGATGGTGGCGATGGTACCATTGATGTGGTCGCTGATTATCTCAATGCCTCAAAAGTTTCTGTTCACGTGAAAGACCCGCTTTTTCGTAAAATCAGCACGCAATATCTGCTTTCGGAGGACAAGCAAACCGCTTTTATAGAAATGTCCGAAGCTTCGGGCTATAAGTTGCTGCAAAATTCTGAAATGAATTGTATGGATACCACCACCTTGGGTACAGGTGAAATGATTTTGGATGCCCTTGAAAAAGGGGCGAAGAATATTGTATTGGGGATTGGAGGCAGTGCAACCAACGATGGGGGCATGGGCATGGCCAAGGCCCTGGGCTATTCGTTCTTGGACGTGGATGGAAACGAATTGGAACCGATAGGGAAAAATTTGAGCGAGGTGAAGAAAATTCAAACAGATGAAGTAAATCCAAAGGTATACGATGCCAAAATCCAAGTAGCTTGCGATGTGAACAATCCCTTTTATGGTGAAAATGGTGCGGCCAAAATTTATGGGGCACAAAAGGGGGCCTCAGCGGAAGAAATAGCGCTTTTGGACAAAGGTTTGGAAAGCTTTGCAGCGGTTCTAAAATCCACTTTTGATGTTGATGTCCAAAACATTCCTGGAGCTGGAGCTGCTGGTGGTGTAGGTGGCGGCGCTGTGGTTTTTTTAAATGCAGAATTGGCCTCTGGTGTGGATTTGGTGATGGAGCTTGCCAATTTCGATCAAGTTTTGGAAGGAGCTGATTGGGTGATTACGGGCGAGGGGCAGTTGGATGGCCAAACCTTTTCCGGAAAAACCATAAATGGAGTGGTGCAGGCTGCCAAAAAGCATCATGTTCCCATAGCGGCATTTTGTGGTTCCATTGATGTATCCATAAAAGAAATGCAAGAAATGGGATTGGGTTATGCCGTTTCCATCTTGAATCAAATAGGAAACCTGGAAAATGCCAAGGCCAAAACGGTAGAAAACCTTGAATTGGCCAGTTATAATTTTGCCCATTTGCTGAAGTTGGGCAAAGGCTAGCTTACTTGGTTACTACCCATCTTAAACTCCAACGCTGTTTTTACCGTTTTCCATTCACTGTTTAAAATGGAAAATACCACAGTATCCCGAAGATTTCCAGAGTCGTCAATGCGATGATTTCTTAAAATGCCATCTTGTTTGGCCCCTAAACGGAGAATGGCATTTCTGGATGGATGGTTGTGAAAATGGGTACGGAACTCCACGGCTATGCAGTCGAGGCTTTCAAAAGCATATTTTAGCAAAAGGTACTTGCACTCCGTATTTATTCCGGTTCGCTGTACTTTTTTCGCGTACCATGTCGCACCGATTTCCACCCGTTTGTTTTTTGCATCCACATTTAAAAAGCGGGTGCTCCCCACAATGGTGTTGGTTTTTTTGTTGATGATGGCAAAAGGCAATGCATGTCCGGATGCCTGTTGCGATAGGGCAATGTCCAAATAGGAATCAATGGTTTTTGGCGAGGGTACCGAGGTGTACCATAGTTCCCAAAGTTTTCCGTCCGATGCGGCAAATACCAAATCCACTTTTTGTGATTTCTGCAAGGGGACGAGCTTTACCAATTCGCCTTCCAATTGTATGGGACGTAACCAAGAATCCATAGGTTGAATTTATGGTTCAAATATAAGTTTTAATCCATCGATTTAAACAAAGAAAAAGCCAGGGAAAAACCCTGGCTTTACATCAATCAAAAAACGAAATTATATCAACTATTTCGATTCAAATTCCTCGATAATAAAGAAGTTTTTGTTCTTCTTGTTCACGAGATAGTTGTTCTCCAGCACATTGTAGTGCATGGATTTGTCATCAACATTGATGTCAAAACCGTTATCGGTCTGTACAAGTTCAAAGTCATTGTTTTCGGTGCCCTTGTATTTAAGTACCATGTATTCATCATAGTTTGCATCGGAATCACTGTCAATGGCTACCAATTTCGTCACAAAAGGCGAGGCAAGTTTTCTGTCTTGATTGACCATTCCTTTATCCTTATTGTTCAATTTCATGCCATATTTTCTGCGTTCCATCACTTTTACGCTGTATTCTTTTTCAACACCGTTTTCAGATACGGTAAAGGTATTGAGCTGTGTGGTCGCTTTCATGACCCCAGAGTTTTGGCTTTGCCCATATCCTGCAAAGGCTGTTAAAGTTGCGATTGATAGTATAGTGAATAGCTTTTTCATAGTCTTGTTTTTTGCGGTTAATAAATCAGTTCTCTGGAATAAATTTATGTCTCTTACTTTAAGAAAGAAGTGAACATCCAGTGTCTTTTCTCCAACTCGGTCATAAATTCAGTCAGCATGTTTTCTGTGACAACGTCTCCAGTTTCGAGGGATGCATTAACGGCATCCAACATGCTATCGTGCAATACTTCATAGTCATGCAATACCTCTCTTACCATTTCCAATGGAGAAAGATTTTTATCCTTTTCTTCAATTTTGGAGAGCTCCAATGTTTTCTTCATAGTGAAGTTGGTTTTTACACCAAACACCCGGATACGCTCTGCTACGATATCAATATTTTCTTTTACCGTGTTGTATTCTTTTTCAAATTCCTCGTGGAGTTCAAAGAAGTCTGGTCCTTCAATATTCCAGTGAAAATTTCTCAGTTTATTATAAAATACTTGGTAGTTGGCCAATAGTGTGTTCAAACTGACCACGATTTCAGCTGTTTCCAAGTAAGTAAATCCTAGTTTTTTAAATGTTTTATTTTTTGCTTTAATAGCTTCCATATAATAGATTTTTGATTTGTTTACTGTAAATGTACAAGTCAATAGCCGTGAGGATTGATTGTAACGATGTAATTCTTAATGCAATAGGTTTTTGAGTAACCTAAACAGGGTGAATCAGTGGAATTCCTGCCCTTTCAATCATCATTTTTATAGATGTCTTTAACATTGCACACATAAAAAGATATGTGTATGTTGCAGAAAACCAATTGTTTAACGTAATTTAACGCTTATTGGGATTTGTTTTGGTTTATTGAGTCGTTGTCGTCTTTAATAATGAAGCCTTTGCAAAGAGATTCATAAACTTCAGAAGATATGTCGGTCAAATGTTCCTTCTCCTGACCAAATACTTTTTGAGGATTTGCATGGGTAAGATCTTTTTCCTGAATATATATCGTTTCGGCTATATCATACATTTTTTTACAGAAGCTGAACCTTTTGATGACTTTGTACTTATGGATAGTTCTAATGTGCATTGGGCAGCGGGTTTTCGGTTGCTCAATTGGACACAGTATTATCGCGTAGGTCACATTTAAACAAGTGTAATTGATTACATACGTTTACAAACGAAAACAAATGATTACAAACCGAATATCGTTTTAGGGTGATTTTAAGTTTGCCCTGTCGGACAATGAGAGTTCGATAACTAAATTTTTAAACTTAAATCTTACTATTATGAATTCACTTAAGAACAAAGTTCAATTGATTGGTAATTTGGGTAATGACCCAGAAATAATCCTTATGGAAAATGGAACCAAATTGGCCAAGTTTTCTCTCGCTACAAACGAGACCTATAAGAATGCCAAGGGCGAAAAGATTACCGATACGCAATGGCACAATATTGTGGCATGGGGAAAGTTGGCAGAAATCTCTGAAGATTTTTTGTCCAAGGGCAAAGAGGTCATGATCGAAGGCAAACTAATGAATCGCACTTACGAGACCAATGAAGGCGAGAAAAGATATATTACGGAAATCAAATGTAACGAATTACTGATGCTCGGAAAGTAAGTGTGTGGATGGTATAACGACTAAAAAGGGACGACGGTCCCTTTTTTTGGTTTTTGTGTTAGGGTAAATCCTTTTTAAGTTGTTACATAGCTGAACGCCAGAACTTTTGTAAATGAACAAGGTATTTAGTAAAACTCAAACAAATGAGATTAAAAGTTCACATCACCGTATGGTTTACTTTAGCGTTGGCGGCCATGGCTTTGGGGCAAGAAAAGGACGTTCCTTTTTATGAAAAGCAGGCTTGGAAAGATGCCCATCAAGAACAATCCACTACCTTTTCCAGCTTAGAGGATGAAAAGGATTTTTGGAAAGATCAAAATCGCTACGAAAAGGATTTAAAAACCAAGGACGATCTTGCTTACAATAGTTATATGGTAGCTAAAAGAGCTGCATATTCGGAGCATGCCAAAACTTGCGGAAACCATTGTGCCCATAGCTATTATTACTACGAACGGGCAAGTATATATTTTTCCTTTGAAATCAACGAAAATTTTTCCAGAGAAGCAATTGGGACTTTAGTTCAAGTGGCTTCCCCTCGAATATTTTAATGTGCATTTTAGTTAGTTAATACGAAAGGCGCTCGATTAAATCGAGCGCCTTTTTAGTATTCCCTTATAGCTCAGATTTAGTTCTGGCCACCATCTCTTTCAGGTGAACGTGGGGTAGGCCATTCCAATTGTTCTCCCGTTCTACTGCTTATGGGGAGCACTGCTTTTTCCCTAGATGTCTTTTCAGGATGCTCGCTTGCCATATAGGCGAGAATTGCCGTTAGAATGGCATTGTTTTTTACGTCATCAAAAATAATTTTGTCGTAAGTGTCCCTATTAGTGTGCCATGTATAGTTCCAGTAGGACCAGCTTAAAGAACTCAAACTAAATGCTGGGGCTCCAGCGGCTTGGAACGATGCATAATCCGACCCGCCGCGAGCAGGGGTTCCAGGAAAGGTCGTTTCGATTTCATCGGTAATCTCTCTAGGCACTTCGTGTAGCCACTTGCCTAAATAATCGTAGGAATTCAAAAACCCACCGCCGGAAATTCGAACTACTCTCCCAGTTCCATTATCTTGGTTAAAAACAGCCTGTACGCCCGCCACAATTTCTGGATGGTCCTCAACAAAAGCTCGTGATCCGTTCAATCCTTGTTCTTCGCTGCCCCAATGGCCAACTAAAATAGTTCGCTTTGGGTTGGGATAAGCTTTTTTCAAAATGCGCATGGCCTCCATCATTACCAAAGTTCCTGTGCCGTTATCCGTGGCGCCAGTTCCGCCATCCCAAGAATCAAAATGTGCTGATAGAATCACATATTCATCTGGTTTTTCAGAACCTTTTATTTCAGCAATGGTGTTGAATGTGGGTACTTTGCCTAATTCTTTGGATTTCGCTACAATATGTAGTTCTGGTTTTTGTCCGGATGCTACCAATCGATATAGCATTCCATAGTCTTCCAATTCCAAATCAACGGTCGGGATTTCTTTGGTATATGCCCCGAATATTTTGTTTACGCCAAAACCTCTGGACCAATAGGAAGCAACAATACCAACCGCACCAGCGTCTTCGAGAGCAACGGGCAATGTTCTTCTGTTGAGTCCAGTGTTTTGCATGTTCTCTCTCCAGGCATCATTTTGTGCATCACGCTCTTTCTTCATTTTTTCAAAAGACTTTTCGGTAGCGAACTCCTCCCAATTATAATCGGGTCTACCTGTGGGTTGCGGCATAGAGATCATAACTAGTTTACCTTTAACATTGGGTAGCCAGTTCGCGAATTCCAAGGAGTCCGCTACGGTTGGTAAAACCACCAATTCTGCGGTAACACCTTTTTTGGGAGTGCTAGGGCTCCAAGCCAATTGGGTTCCCCTTAAGCTCTGTACTCTGGGGTGTACCATGTCTATATGTGTAATTCCACGTTCCCAGCCTTTCCATTCACCCCATTGTTCGTTGCGAGCGGGAATTCCCCAACTTTTGTATTTGGCAATGGCCCAATCGTGGGCATTCTTCATTTGTGGCGTGCCCACCAACCTGGGTCCTATGCCATCCATTAACTGATGGCCTAAGATTTCCAGTTGAGAGTTTTTATTGGCTTCTTGAATGATTGCTTCAATTGTAGCATCCTTGTCCTGTGCCAACATCGAAATGCTGCAAACAACGAGCATGGTAAATAAAAGGGAGGTTTTTTTGATCATGGTTTCTAGTTTGCCCTAAAAATAGCACAAATAAAGCAACCTTTGGTGGGACAGGGGGAGAGTATACAGGCAGTTGGCCGAGTGATGTTTATGCCACTTTTTTAAATAGATCAAAGCAAGGACATTTTTTACAGCGCTTGCTTTCACTTTTCTTATATTTTTTACAGCATTTTGATTTTACCTTCCCGGTTGGTGGTAAATCTCTAAGTTTTGCCTTTTTGAGTTTCTTTTTGTCCTTTTTCTTTCCCATAGGTAGAAGCGAAATAGAGGACTAAAATAACTATTTTAAATCAATCTAAATAAAATTTAACGTTTTAGAGTTACAGCACAAGCATTTATGTTAAAATATCTTGTGCCAAGCGAAAAGTGTTGGCGTGTGCTTCCACTATAATTCTTATCTCAGGTGAATAACCGCCACCCATGCTACATTGAACCGGAATCTTGGCATCATTACAAGTTTTAAGTACAAAACGGTCCCGTTCCTTGCAACCGTCCAATGTCATGGACAAGGTGCCCAATTTATCAGTTTCCAGCACATCAACCCCACAGAGGTAAAAAATAAAATCTGGACGGACCTCCTCCAATAATTCGGGCAGGGTCTTTTTTAAAATGGATAGGTACTCTTCATCCGCAGTGCCCTTTTCCAATGGGATATCCAAATCCGAAGTTTCCTTTTTAAAAGGGTAATTGCTCTTGCCGTGCATGGAGAAGGTAAAAACAGAAGTGTCGGTCCTGAAGATTTCGGCTGTGCCATTGCCTTGATGTACATCCAAATCCACGATCAATATCTTTTCGGCCAATTTGTTCCTTAAAAGATACCGAGCCCCAATGGCTTGATCGTTCAGCATACAGAAAGCCTCACCTCTATCTGAATAGGCATGGTGCGTTCCTCCGGCAATATTCATGGAAATTCCATTTTCAATTGCGTAATGACAACCTTTTATGGTTCCGTCAGCTATGATGCGTTCACGCTTGACCAACTCATCACTTAGTGGGAAACCAATTTTTCGGGTTTCTCTTTTGGATAGCTCCAAGTTGATTAAATTCCTGTAGTAAGATTCATCGTGGGCTGCCAAGATATGATGGTCCTGGGGAAAGGAGGGCTCAAAAAAGTTGTCCTCGGTACAAGTACCCTCATAAAGTAATTGCTGTGGCAAAAGCTCGTATTTGATCATCGGGAACCGATGTCCCAAGGGCAATGGATGTTTATAGATGGGGTGATAGGCTATTTTGAGCATTTAAGCACCTTGTTTATGCAATGCCAACTGTATCCGCTTTCGAGGTACGTCTACGTCCAATACTTTTACTACTATCTGTTGATGAAGGCTTACATGTTCGTTGACATCTTTTACAAAAGTATCAGATAGATTGGAAATGTGCACCAGTCCACTCTCCTTGATTCCGATATCCACAAAACACCCAAAATTGGTAATGTTGTTGACAATGCCAGGTAGTAGTTGACCTTGACGCAAATCGGTAATTTCTTTGATGTTTTGATTAAAGGTGAACACCTTGGCCTTTTCTCGAAGATCCAACCCAGGTTTTTCCAATTCCTTTAAAATATCCTCCAGGGTGGGCATTCCTATGGTGTCCGTACAATAGGCTTTCAGGTTGATGTCTTTCAAAGCGGCCTTGTTCCCAACAATTTCATTGAGCGAAACACCCTGGTCCTTGGCCATTTTTGACACCAAGCCGTAGCTCTCAGGGTGTACGGCCGAATCATCCAAGGGATTATCGCCATTTTTGATGCGCAGAAAACCTGCACTCTGTTCAAATGCTTTATCCCCTAATCGAGATACGTTTTTAATTTCTTCCCTGCTTTTGAATGCCCCGTTTTTGTTTCGGTGGGCGACAATGTTTTCCGCGAGTTTGGGGCCAATGCCCGATACATAGCTTAACAGTGGTACACTTGCCGTGTTGATGTTCACTCCAACGGAATTCACACAGCTTTCCACTACTGTGTCCAAAGAAGTTTTTAGTTGGGTCTGGTCCACATCATGCTGGTATTGCCCAACTCCAATGGACTTGGCATCAATTTTCACCAATTCTGCCAAGGGGTCTGCCAAACGACGACCAATGGAAACTGCTCCCCTCACCGTTACATCGTAATTTGGAAATTCTTCCCGTGCAATTTTGGAAGCCGAGTAAATGGATGCCCCAGCTTCACTTACCACAAAAACGTCGATATTCTTTTTAAAAGGGACGCGCTTTATCAATTGCTCCGTTTCCCGAGATGCAGTTCCGTTGCCTATGGCAATGGCCTCGATTTTATAGGCATCCACCAAGGAGCTTATTTTTTTTATGGCCCCCGAACTATCACGCTGTGGTGGATGGGGATAAATCGTTTCATTGTGTTTTAAATCGCCCTGCTCGTCCAAACATACCACTTTACAGCCCGTCCTAAAACCAGGGTCAATGGCCAAAATTCGTTTTTCCCCAAGAGGGGCGCCGAGCAACAACTGCTTTAAGTTTTTGGAAAAAACCTGAATAGCAGCGGCATCTGCCTTTTCCTTGGCGATATTCAGAATTTCCTTGGATAATGATGGGAACAGTAGTCTTTTGTAGGCGTCTGCGATGGCCAATTCTACTTGCTCTGCACAGGCATTATTGGATTTGATCAAGCGGCGTTCCATATGCTGTAGTGCGCGTTCATCATCAATTTCAACCTTTACTCGGATAAAACCTTCCTTTTCCGCTCGCATAATGGCCAAAAAACGGTGAGATGGGCATCGGTTCAAGGGTTCGCTCCAATCAAAATAGTCGCGAAATTTTTGGGCCTTTTCTTCATCTTTTTTGGTTTTGACCACCTTGGTAGTAATCAAGGCATGCCGTTCCAACTGACCCCGCAATTGGTTGCGGATATCGGTACGCTCATTGATCCATTCAGAAATAATATGACGGGCTCCTTCGAGGGCATCATCTTCGTTGATGATGTCCTTGCTGAGGTATTTGGAGGCAATGTACTCAATTTCATCACTCCTTTGCGCCATAATGATCTTGGCCAGAGGCTCCAATCCATTTTTACGCGCAGTCTCGGCTTTGGTCTTTTTACTCTTCTTAAATGGCAGGTAAAGGTCCTCCAAACTGGTCAGGTCGGAACAGTTCAAAAACTTGGCTTCCAATTCTGGAGTAAGCGCATCTTGTTCCTTAACGGCTTTGATGATGGCCGCTTTTCGCTTTTCCAGCGCTTCGAACTGGTTTTT
The DNA here is from genome assembly GCF_017313105.1 of [Muricauda] lutisoli (nom. illeg.). Classification (GTDB taxonomy): domain Bacteria; phylum Bacteroidota; class Bacteroidia; order Flavobacteriales; family Flavobacteriaceae; genus Flagellimonas; species Flagellimonas lutisoli. The sequence goes on from NZ_JAFLND010000003.1 coordinate 135,997, forward strand.
GAACTCAACGATGGAACCGATTTGGACCTCGTCCAGATTACCTGTTAGCTCCTTCCGATATCGAGAAATAAAAGGAACGGTACAATCTTGGTTTAAAAGAGCCACGGTGTTCTCCACACTTTTCTCCGAAAGGTTGGTGTGGCGAACGATATAGGGAACAAGTCGCATAGCTTTTTTGAATTTTTAACAAGGTCATTTCACTTTACAGTGATTAATGGACTTAATTAATTGTCTCCCCGTTGCTTACATTTTCTTCATCCGGGTTAACGAATACGAGTTTGCCATCCTTGTCTTCTGTCATCAAAATCATCCCCTGACTTTCTACTCCACGAAGTTTTCTAGGGGCCAAGTTGGCAACAACGGTTACTTTTTTGCCCACAATGTCTTCGGGTTTAAAGCTATTGGCTATACCCGATACAATAGTTCGGGTATCCAATCCTGTATCCACTTTCAATACCAAAAGCTTGTTGGCCTTGGGCATTTTTTCGGCTTCAATAATGGTCCCGACACGCATATCCAATTTGGAGAAATCATCAAATGTTATGGTGTCTTTTTGAGGAGTTACTTCTTTGTCCATTTGGGCATTTGATTTTTTGGTGGCTTCCAATTTGTCCAATTGTTGTTGAATCTCTTTGTCCTCAATTTTTCTGAAGAGCAATTCACTTTTGTTGATGGTGTGTCCTGCCGGAAGCAAAGCTTCGGCAGTTGCAATCCCACTCCAATCGGTCTCGATATCACTTGAGCCAAGATGTAATATTTTCTTCAATTTTTCTGAAGTAAACGGTAAAAAAGGCTCGCTTAAAATGGCCAATCCCGTCGCGATCTGAAGTGCCACGTACATTATGGTTTTTACGCGCTCTTCGTCTGTTTTAATGAGTTTCCATGGTTCCTGGTCTGCCAGGTATTTGTTACCCAACCGTGCCAAGTTCATCAATTGTTGGCTCGCTTCACGGAAACGGTACCTCTCTAAAGAATTGGAAAGAATTTCTGGATACTCCTTCAAATCATTCAAAGCCTGTTTGTCAACCTCAGTAAAGTCAGATGGAGTCGGCACTTCACCTCCATAATATTTATGTGTCAACACAGCCACTCGGTTCACAAAATTCCCAAAAATGGCTACCAGTTCGTTGTTGTTTCTCGATTGGAAATCCTTCCAAGTAAAATCGTTGTCCTTTGTTTCGGGCGCATTGGCCGTTAGGGCGTAGCGAAGCACATCTTGCATATCCGGGAACTCTTCCAAATATTCGTGCAACCAAACCGCCCAGTTTTTGGAGGTGGAAAGTTTATTCCCTTCAAGGTTCAAGAACTCATTGGCGGGTACATTATCGGGTAATATAAAATCACCATTGGCCTTTAACATACTCGGGAAGATGATACAATGGAACACAATGTTGTCCTTACCGATAAAGTGTACCAATTTGGTGTCCTTGTTCTTCCAATATGGTTCCCAATCTTTGCCCTCGCGTTTGGCCCACTCCTTGGTGGAGGAAATGTAGCCGATGGGAGCATCGAACCATACATAAAGTACTTTTCCTTCGCCGCCTTCAACGGGCACCGGGATACCCCAGTCCAAGTCACGGGTAACGGCGCGGGGTTTAAGGCCTTCATCTATCCAAGACTTGCATTGTCCATATACATTGGGTTTCCAGTCGGATTTATGCTCTTCCAAGATCCATTTTCTCAAAAAACCTTCGTAGCGGTCCAATGGCAAAAACCAGTGCTTCGTCTTTTTCAAAGAAGGAACGGTCCCGGTTATGGTGGATTTTGGATTAATAAGATCGGTAGCATTCAATGAGGATCCACAATTCTCACATTGGTCGCCATAGGCTTCTTCGTGCCCGCATTTGGGACATGTTCCAATGACGAAGCGGTCGGCTAAAAACTGTTTGGCCTCATCATCGTACAATTGCTCTGTTTCCTCCTCGATAAAATCTCCTTGCTCATACATTTTTTTAAAAAATTCCGAAGCAGTTTCGTGGTGGACCTTCGCCGAGGTCCTGGAATAATTGTCAAAAGAAATTCCAAAATCAGCAAAAGATTTTTTGATGATGCTATGGTACTTATCAATAATTTCTTTTGGTGTTACACCTTCTTTTTTGGCCTTCATGGAAATGGCCACTCCATGCTCGTCGCTCCCACAAACAAAGGCTACATCGTTTCCTTTTAACCTTAAATAACGGGAGTAGATGTCCGCGGGGACGTAAACTCCGGCCAAGTGCCCAATATGAATGGGACCGTTGGTGTAGGGGAGTGCCGCAGTAATGGTGTACCTGGAAGGTGATGTATTTTGAGCCATTTAATTTTTATTAGGCCCCAAAAATACTGATTTTAACGGGATAGACATAAAAAAGGAACCCTCCGAAAATGCGACCCTGTTTGGGGTGAGGGGTGCATCATCGAAGGGCTCCACAAAATGGATAACAAATTGTCCCGCTTCTTTACGCAATCATTACTGATTTGCTCATCTTTTTTTCTCCTACGGAGATTCGGTATATATATTTTCCTGTGGATAAACTATCCCGCATACGTTCACGGATATTGATGTCCACTGCGCCTTCCAACATCATTTCGTTGAACAAGGTTCCCACACGTTGTCCCAAAATATTGAAGAGTTCAATATCTACATGGGCCGTAACCGGCATTTCCAAATGGATGTATGGATCTTTTGGAGATGTTGCTGGGTATACTGCTGCATGTTGTATGGTATCCAAAATATCAATATTGGGGTCCAAGGGGTCTTGACTTGGTGGTGTTTCCGGCAATATTGGTGGATCGTTGTCCATGGCAATATCATCAAATGTTTCCCCGCTACAATTAAACCCAAGGTCGATTGCCTGATAGGGATGCCCCAACAAATGTTGTTCTACGGATGCTCTTGGAACACAGAGCCATTCTGCCAATACAGTTCCATATAGGTTTCTAAAGTCCATGGTATATTCGAGGTTTCCACGGTTATTGGGTTCGTCCAAGGATGGGTGGTCGCCAATAAAAGCGCTTCCACTTAATCCTGACCCAAAAAACAGGGTAGGTGCAGCCTTTCCGTGATCGGTACCGTTGGAGCCATTTTCGAATATTCTTCGACCGAATTCGGAAAAGGTCATGCTCAATACCTTATCGTCCTGTTCGGTAAAAGCGAGGTCTTCGTAGAAATTATTGATTGCAACGGATAAGTTGGACATCAAACGTTCGTGTACAATGGGTTGGTTTCCGTGGGTGTCAAATCCTCCCATAGAGATCATATACACTTTGGTGCCCAAGTTTCCTTTGATCAAACGAGCCAACAGTGCCAATTGTCTTGCAAAGCCATTGTCTTGATACTCGACTTGATTTTGACCTGCCATGTAGGCATCATGAATAATGCCGGCATATTCGTAAGTAGTGTTTGCCACACCACGAAGGAACTTCAATTGATCTCCGTACATACAATCATCAAACGGGGCATTTTCAATATCGTAAAAGGTTCCGGTCTCTGCGATTTGCTCTAATTGATCTACGTTGTTGGTCACAAAGGCATAGTTGGTCTCTTCACCTTGGAAGACCAAGTTCGCCAAGTTTCCAATTTGAATAGCTGCCGGGGCTGCTGGTGGATTGATCAGATAATCTGGATAAAGCTCCTCAAAGTGACGGCCCATCCAGCCCGTGTTCTCACCAGAGAAACCGGTTGTGGTCAAATCCGTATTGGCAAAAATATCCGAACCTGTGAAATGGGAGAGGCTTTGGTTTTCATAGCCAACCCCGTGCACAGCCTTAAATTGGCCATCTCCCCAAAGGGGCTCTAGGGCACTCATATACGTGGGCACCCCAAAATCGTCGGTAAGTTTCAGGACCTTACTTTCTGGGATATAGATGTTGGGCCTTGCATTTGCATAAGTATCATATTGTTGAATTGGGATTACGGTACTGAGCCCGTCGTTCCCGCCGGATAATCGTATCAGGATTAAAATATTGTCTGTTTCCGCAGCAGCAACCGCAGCCGTAAGTGGCGATGGTGCTGAAGCAGATATCATATGGCTTCCCAAAAACATGGAACCCGAACCTGCGATTCCCAAAGCTTGGATAAAGGAACGTCGACTCCATTTTTTATGTTCTAGATCATGGCCATCGTGTTCGAGGCCCTTGTGAGGAGAATTATCGTGTTTATGGTGATTGTCGCACATGATGATGAGGTTATTTGAGTTGAAATTCGGGTTCTCTTGATATATGACGCAATAAAACGTAGACTTGGGTAGGAACTTCCATACTTGATGATAGCACCCACCATCCGTTACCGCCAGGAATATAATCCGATGAATAATATTCCTCCGGGACATCATCTATTTTGAAAGCATCCACGGCTTTTTCAAAATCAGCATCCGTTAAAAGGCCCTTGGGCGTAAATTTGTTCACCAATGCCCTCACCACTATCTCCGGATTACTGGTATTGCTGTCGGCGGGGCCAACGGCATCCATGGCCAAAGTTCTGAACTGTTCTGGGTCGTTTTGAAAAAAACGGTCTATGAACACCTCCATGGTGAGCCATCGCCCAATAATGAAATTGGTGTTGATCCACGTTCGGTCTCGTTGCCATCCTTCCACTTCGGGAGGTTGAAAAAAACGTTGTCCGATCAAGGAACAAGCATCGATCATATTTAAAACAGTTCCATCATCATAAGAGAAACCGGTTTCCTTTAGAAAGTTGAAGTATAGGTCTGCAGGACTTTTTATAATGACCCCAATGGCGGTTTCATCAAAAAAGTGTTGACTTTTAAAAAGCTGGCGTAATACAGGTGCTATCTCAAAACCATTACTAATAAAGGTTTGGGCCAACCCATCAATAATCTGAGGTGCGATTCCTCCATCTTCGTTGGTGGAATCGGGATGAACAAAGAACTCATATAATTTTTTACAGATGAACCAGCCAATCTCATCTGGCCTTTGATTAAATAGGATATCGATAACATCATCGTATCCCCAATTTCCTGTTTGACCAAATATGGTCTTGTTCTCGGTATTGAATTCTGTTGGGTCGAAAGTTACTTGGGTACACCCTTCCTCACCGCGTTCCGTATATCCTGATAAAGCTTTGGAAGTTTCGATGATGTCGTCTTCGGTGTAGTTGTTTCCCTCTCCCAAGGCAAATAGCTCGTACAGTTCACGTGCATAGTTTTCGTTGGGGTTATCCCCTCTGTTCCGAACACCATCCAAATAATAGAGCATGGCACTGGTAAGGCCAATTTCGCTGGTAAAGGTCTTAAAATTGCCCAAGGCATTTCGCTGCAAGCAATTCATATAATAATACAAGAACTGTGGACAACTATAAGTTTCCAACTGGGTTACAAAGTGGTTGCTCCAGAAAAAGCTCATTCTGTCCAGCAACTCATTACTTACTAAAGCATTTCCATATGTGGTAGTAAAATCTTCAATTTGAGCCCTACGTAATTGGCGAGCCATATCCTCGTCTGCAGGGTAATTGGCATCGTTCCAATCCGCCCATTCAGGTGCTGGTATGATGGGCGCGGCCAACGCTTGATTTACCAAATTATCGACTAAAGTATCGGCTGTTTGTCCAACAGCGGCATTGATGGTTTGCACCGAAGCACTGAAACCAAGCCTTCGGTACAAGTGGGCAGCACGTAACTTGTCCAATGGAGTAGTGTACGGCGCCAAGGTTGAGGAATTACAATTGATAAAGTAGTCCATAGCAATTTCTGGCGTTAATTTGGTACATAGTTTTGGGGCAACTATATGCTTATGCTAGTGTTGGATGTGGTTCAATTGAGCCAACAAATTACAATCTTAACGCTCTAATATCCATGAACGACCAAATTTTTCGATGAAATGCATAATTTTTTTAAATCTTTGCAAAATCTATGGCAAATCATAACACATTTGGGAAACTCGGAGAACAAAAGGCCGTAGACTTTTTAAAGGCTTCAGGGTATGAAATCAAAGTACGTAACTATCGTTATCTCAACGCCGAAGTGGATATCATCGCCGAAAAGGATGGCATCTTGGTGGTTGCTGAGGTAAAGTCAAGAAACAAAGGGTTCCTCGAAGATATTTCCGATGTGATCTCGCCTAAAAAAATCAAACTTTTGACCATGGCCGCCAATCATTATTTAGAGGAAATCGATACCGATTTGGAGGTGAGATTTGATGTGATCACCGTGATAAAAAACAGCAATGATTTTGAAATTGAGCACTTTGAAAACGCGTTCTATCATTTTTAACCATTTGTTTGTTTTGTAACAATATGTTATTTTTGTTCAAAAGCAACCTAAATAATGAAAACAATATCTGCTGTAGTAGAGCATTACATCAAGAAGAAACCTTTCCTTCAGACAGCCTTGGCTCAAGGGATCATCAACCTTACCTCTTTATCTCGACAAATAAAACCTGAAATCGCCGAAGAATTGGGTAAAGATGTAAAGGATGGCGCCATTGTTATGGCGCTCAAACGTCTTTCGGATGATTTGGAGTTTAGGGCCACCCACAAAATTGTAAAAGTGCTCAAAAATATTGGTGAGATCACAGTGCGTTCCAACCTGACGGATTACACCTTTCTGGCTTCCGATACGATACTGCAACAACAAGCTAGATTGTTGGAGGAGGTAAACGCCAACCAAGATGTTTTCTATACCTCTTCGCGAGGTGTAAACGAAATCAACATTGTGATCAGCAATGTAATGGATGGGGTAGTGGAAAAGTATTTTAAAATGGAGCGCTGCACCCAAAAGGCGGAAGGACTTTCTTCCATTACCGTGAAGTTGCCCGCCGAGAACGTTTCCGTACCCGGAATTTATTACTTCATCTTTCAGCGATTGGCCTGGGAGGGTATTGTGCTGTATGAGGTGATTTCCACAACCAACGAGTTTACTATTTTGGTGAACGATGAACAGGTAGACGTTGCTTTCAAAACAATAAAAGACTTAAAATCACTTTAAAATAGGTTTCCTTTTTACAGGTCTAAACTAAAAAGCCATCTTCTTCGTTCTTGATGGAGACACTTTTTGGAAATAATGACCAAGAAAAGGATTCTTTACGGTATTCTAGGCTTAATAGTACTGTACCTGTGCTATTTGGCCTATATTTTTATACTATCTCCGAGGACCAACCTGCAGTCCATTTACTTGATTCCGAAGGATGCTGTTTTCATTATTGAATCGGAACAACCCGTAGAAAGTTGGGAAAAAATCAGTAAGAGCGAAGCCTGGCACCACCTTAAAAAGAACGACTATTTTTCCGATCTTACCGAAAATATTCAAAGAGTAGATTCTGTTTTCAACGACAATCATAAACTATTCGAGTTTTTTGACAACCGTTCCCTGTTTATATCCATCCATATGATTTCCCAAAAGGATTATGGGATTTTTTATGTGCTGGACCTTAAACGAATAGCAAAACTGCAATTGCTCAAAACCTATTTGAACACTTTATTGGATGATGGTTATGTGCTAAGCAAACGGACGTACCACAAACACGAAATTTTGGAAGTACACGACAGGGAGAGCAAGGAAACCATGTATCTGGCCTTTATCAAAAACCAGTTGGTGGCTTCCTATACACATACCTTGGTCGAAGCTTCCATTGATCAGTATATGGAACCGGTTTTGGGACGTAACCTCAATTTTTTGGAAATCAATCAGAAAGTCGGGCATGAAGATCTGTTTCGATTGTACACCCAGTACCATTATTTTGATGATTACATTAAAATGTATTCGGACAGACCTTCCGATTGGGTAAAACGGGTTAGCGAAAACTTTTTGTTCTCGGGCTTCTATTTTGATTTGGATGATAACAGCACGCTTACGGCCAACGGATATACCAACATCAGCGCCGTGAACGAATACTATTTGGAAGCACTGCAAAAATCGGGCAAGGCAGAGCGCTCCATTCCCGAAGTGGCACCGAATAGCACAGCACTCTACATTAGTTATGGGTTTGATAGCTTCACCGAGTTCTACAGGAATTTCGAGATGGTACAGCAGAACGACCCCGAACAGTTCGAGAGCTATCAAGAGGGAATTGGCAAGGTGGAAAAAATCCTCAAAATCGATATAAAGGAAAATTTTGTGAGTTGGATCGGTGATGAAATCGCCGTACTTCAAATTCAATCCCACATTACCAAAGGTAAAAATGATGTTGCGCTTGTGCTCAAAGCCAACGATGCTAAAGATGCCAAAACCAATTTGGATTTTGTGGTGGAGCAGATCCGCAAAAAAACACCCGTAAAGTTCAAGGCGGTAAATTACAAGGACTACGAAATCAATTTCCTCTCCATCAAAGGATTTTTCAAGATGCTCTTGGGTGGTAGGTTCGAGGAGTTTGACAAACCTTACTTCACCCAGATCGATGACTTTGTGATTTTTAGTGATAGCCCCAATACCCTAAAGGGTATAATTGATAAGGTTTCAGAAGGAGATATACTTGCGACTTCGGAAAGGTTCAAAAATTTTGATCAAAAGTTTGATTCGGAATCCACCGTGTTCGTTTACAGCAACGTGCTTTTGCTGTTTGATAATATGTATGCCTTGGCTGATGCCCCGACCAAACAAAAAATGCGCAAGAACAAGGATTTCATTATTTGTTTCCCTCAAGTGGGATTGCAACTGACCCCTGAAGATGATTTGTTCGAAAGTCGTTTGGTGCTCAACTATCAAGATGTGGAGGAAGTAAAGAAAGCGATCGGTCTTCCAAAAAGTATCAACACAACGACTCCAAAAACTCAAAATACGGTTTCAACCGAGATCACTGATGCGGTTTTCGATCTAAATCCTATCTATCCAACGGATTTAAATGCCAAATCCTTCAGTAAAAAATACCCCAGCGGAAACATACGGTTTGAAGTGGACTTAAAAGATGGTTTAAAGCATGGCCGTTATGAGGAATTTTATCCGGACGGTACTCGGAAAATCCGTGGCCGCTTCCGCAATGACGAGCAAGTAGGTACTTGGCGCTATTATGATAAACAGGGCGACCAAGTTCATAAAAAAAGGTTTTAGGAAATATTGTCATTCTGAGCGTTGCGAAGAATCCCTTTTAAAATACACCGATTGGGATGGGTGGATAAATTCGGCAACAATCACTACCTTTCTTGCTTAAAACCAAACCTCCGACAAATGAAAAACATGCTAGTTGCAGCAGCTCTTCTTGTTGCATTCACGACAACACTGGACACCAGCGCACAACAAATCAATTTCCCCAAACGCTATGAAACTTGGAAGCCTGCAGAAAAGGGGCAATTCAAGTATGATGAAGTAAAGCTGAACAAAGCGGTGGAATATGCCAATGCCAACGAGTATTCCGGTTCACGAGATATCCGACAAGCTATTCTGGAGGGTTTTAAACGTGAACCTTTTCATGAAATTCTAGGTCCAACTAAAAAACGAGGCGGTCCTGCGGGCATGATCATGAAAAATGGCTATGTGCTGGCTTCGTGGGGAGATACCAAACGGGTGGATATGACCTTTAGTGTTACCAAAAGCTTTTTGTCCACGGTTGCCGGACTTGCCGAAGATCAGGGATTGATAAAAGACACCAAGGACAAGGTGATTGATTACATCTGGGATGGCACTTTTGATGGTGCTCATAATTCCAAGATAACTTGGGAGCATTTGTTGCAGCAAAATTCCGATTGGTCCGGTGAACTTTGGGGCGGAAAAGATTGGGCGGATCGTCCACCAAGTGAAGGCGGTCTGGACGATTGGAAATTCCGAACGCTCAATGAACCAGGTACCGTAATGGAATATAACGACGTCCGTGTGAACGTGCTTGCTTATTCGCTTACCCATGTGTGGAGAAAACCTGTACCCATGGTACTCAAAGAAGAGGTGATGGATAAAATAGGCGCTACCACATCATGGAGATGGTTTGGGTACGATAACGCTTGGACTGTGGTGGATGGCATTAAAATGAAATCCGTAACAGGTGGCGGACACTCCGGTGCCGGACTTTTTATTTCCACGGAGGATATGGCCCGTTTTGGCACTCTGTTTTTGAACAACGGGAAATGGGAAGATGACCAAATCATTAGTGAAGATTGGATCAAGAAAGCTACAACCCCGTCAGTTCCGAATGTAAATTATGGCTATATGTGGTGGCTCAACCAGCAAGGTGGCCGACATTGGGAAGGTGTTCCCGAACATGTGTTCTACGCCGCTGGTTTTGGCGGTAACTTTATCGTGGTGGACCAAAAAAGTGGACTGGTCATCGTAACGCGCTGGCTGGAACCTTCAAAAATTGGGGAGTTCGTAAAACAGGTGTATGAGGCTTTATAGCTTGGGATAATTCAGTGCACTCGACACGGAATGACATGATGAACTGAGTTCGTCATGACGCAGATTATGCCGAAACATTTTCCTTTTGAGGAGTAAAAGGCTGAAGAACCTGCAACGCTTTATCCACACTCGTTATCTTATCAAACACTAGCAATAATCGTAATCCGTTTCGGGTCTGTTTTTCCTTGAGTTTTACCACTTGTTGGTGCGTTTGTGCGTATTGCAGTATTTGGGTAAATACGGCACTCTGGTAAAAACTGGATTGCTGGTCCGCTACAAAGTAACCGATGAACTTACCCTTTTTCATAATTACTTTTTCCAAACCAATATGGATGGCAATCCATTTAATGCGAACAGAGTTCATCAAATCGACCACAGACTCTGGCAATTCGCCAAAACGGTCCACCAATTGTGCCTCAAATTTTTGTAGACCTTCCTCATCCGCTACATCGTTCAATTGGGTGTACAGGTTGAGGCGCTCGGTTATATTATTGATATAATCATCCGGGAACAGCAGTTCAAAATCCGTGTCTAGCTGCATCTCTTTCACATATACTTTTTCCTTGTCGCCCTCTACTTCATCATACAGTTCCTTGAACTCATTTTCTTTGAGTTCATCAATGGCTTCGGACAATATTTTTTGATAGGTCTCAAATCCGATCTCATTGATAAAACCGCTCTGTTCACCTCCCAAAAGGTCTCCAGCCCCACGAATTTCCAAATCCTTCATCGCAATATTGAAACCACTTCCCAAGTCTGTGAATTGCTCCAAAGCTTCGATACGCTTTCGGGCCTCGGTGGTCATGACTTCATATGGAGGGGTAATGAAGTAGCAGAAGGCCTTTTTATTGCTCCGCCCCACACGTCCTCTCATTTGGTGGAGGTCGCTCAACCCAAAATTGTTGGCATTATGGATAAAAATGGTGTTGGCGTTGGTAACGTCCAAACCACTTTCAATAATCGTGGTGGAAACCAATACATCAAACTCACCGTTCATAAAAGCGAGCATTAAGGATTCCAGTTTTTTACCTTCCATTTGCCCGTGGCCGATTCCAATTTTGGCATCGGGAACCAAGCGTTGGATCATCCCTGCCACCTCCTTGATGTTTTCAATGCGGTTATGGATAAAGAAAACCTGTCCGCCCCTTTGGATTTCATAGGACACGGCATCCCGAATAATATCCTCGTTCAATCGAATCACTTGGCTTTCGATAGGGTAGCGGTTGGGAGGCGGGGTGTTGATCACGGAAAGGTCCCGGGCTGCCATCAAACTAAATTGCAAGGTTCTCGGAATTGGAGTGGCCGTTAAGGTGAGCACGTCCACATTTTCTTTAATGGAACGTAATTTCTCCTTTACCGAAACCCCGAATTTTTGTTCTTCATCCACTATCAGCAAGCCCAAATCCTTGAACTGAACGTTTTTGTTAACCAACTGATGGGTCCCGATAATAATATCGATCTTACCAGAGGCCAATCGCTCCAATACATCCTTCTTCTCTTTGGCGGTACGGAAACGGTTGAGATAATCCACCGACACGGGCATCTCTTTTAATCGCTCCTTGAAGGTTCTGTTGTGCTGAAAGGCCAAAATGGTCGTTGGTACCAAAACAGCTACCTGTTTACCGTTGTCCACGGCCTTGAACGCGGCACGAATGGCAACTTCCGTTTTCCCAAAACCAACGTCCCCGCAGATCAAGCGGTCCATTGGCCTTTCGCTCTCCATATCCTTCTTTACATCTTGGGTGCTTTTTTCCTGATCTGGAGTGTCCTCGTACAAGAAAGACGCTTCCAATTCGTGCTGTAGATAGCTGTCCGGAGCGTATTGAAAACCTTTTTCCAATCGACGCTTCGCATAGACTTTTATAAGGTCGAAGGCAATTTTTTTGACCCGAGCCTTGGTTTTTTGCTTTAGTTTTTTCCAAGCAGCCGAACCCAGCTTGAATATTTTTGGTGGTGCCCCGTCCTTACCGTTGTATTTGGATATTTTGTGGAGTGAGTGGATGCTGACATAGAGAATGTCACGGTCGCCATAAATAAGTTTGATGGCTTCTTGTTTTTTGCCCTCCACATCAATTTTTTGTAATCCACCAAACTTGCCGATACCGTGATCAATGTGGGTAACATAATCCCCAATTTCCAATTTGTTGAGTTCCTTTAGGGTGATGGCCTGTTTTTTGGCATAGCCATTCTTTAAATGGAATTTGTGGTAGCGTTCAAAAATTTGATGATCGGTATAGCAGGCAATTTTTAAATCTTGGTCCACAAAACCTTGGTGAAGCGGGAAAATGATGGTCTGATAGTGTACCGTTTCATCCACTTCATCAAAAATATCGTGAAAACGCTTGGCCTGTTGTTCCGTGGAACAGAAAATATAATTGCTATAACCAGAATCACGATTATCGTTGAGGTTTTCAATGAGCAGGTCAAACTTTTTATTGAAGGAAGGTTGGGGTTTGATGTTGAACTGGATTTCGTCACCCTGAACTTGTTTTAGGGTCTCACTAGAAACTCCAATCTCAACACATAAATAATCCTGCAATTGCTCTTTTAACAAAGCTGAATCCAAAAACAGTTCTTTGGGCTTCGCATGTTTTATTTCCTCGCTCAATTTTGCAAAACTCTCCTCCGCTTTTTCAAAAAAGGAATCAATACGATCGTAGATCAAAGCCGGATTCTTGGCAAAGACCACCGTTTTGGCAGAAATATATTTCAAGAAGCTTTCCCGAATTTCCTCGGTGAACTTGTTCTCCACATTCGGGATAATGGTAATCTTTTTTACTTTGTCCGTTGAGAGCTGTGTTTCCACATCAAACGTTCGGATGCTGTCCACTTCATCCCCAAAAAACTCGATACGGTATGGCTCATCGTGCGAGAACGAAAAAACATCTACAATACCGCCCCGAACAGAAAATTCTCCTGGTTCGGTCACAAAATCCACCCGTTTGAACTGATATTCAAAAAGGATCTCGTTTAAAAAATCCAACGAGATCTCGTCGCCTATTTTTATTTTTTGGGTATTCTTGTCGAGTTCCTTCCGTGTGACCACTTTTTCAAAAAGCGCATCGGGATAGGTGACGATTATCGCGGGTTTTTTTCTGGAATTGATGCGGTTGAGCACTTCGGCACGCAAAAGTACATTGGCGTTGTCGGTTTCCTCAATTTGATAGGGTCTACGATAACTTCCCGGATAAAAGAGCACGTCTTTTTCACCGATGAGTTGCTCCAAGTCGTTTAAATGATAAGCAGCTTCCTCCTTATCGTTTAAAATCAGCAAAAATGGGGATTCAGCGAATTTAAAAGCTTCGGAAATCACAAAGGAAAGCGAGGAGCCGACAAGCCCTTTTATATTGATTTTTTGTGATGCAGCGGATTCGTTGTCCCGTGTTTGGGCAATACTATCCCTCAGTTTCCCAAGTTGGGGAGACTGTTCAAAAAGTTGGGAAATCGGGGTTTTGGTCAATCCAAAAAACTTTGGTGCAAAGATAAACCGCGAAAAGGTTTACTAAAAATGTTTTTTTGGGTTTCTCTTCCATGCTCAAAAATACCTGGTCATTCTGAGTAAAGCGAAGGATCTATTGGTTACGGATACGCCAAAAGTTTGACAGAATTGGCACGACTTATCTCAAATAAAGGGTATGTCATTCCTATGAAGTCAGGAATCCACTTGAAAACTGGTAGATTCCGCATCAGGTGCGGAATGACATCCCCTTCATTAGTCACTTTTTATTGCCCATTGTTTTGAACTTACCCATTTCGGAAAGATTTCTCAACCGATGCTTTGCATTTCATTTAGAAATAACCTTGCGGGTCTAAACTTTAATAATGCTATCCTCCACAATGGCATACACTTCATCAGAATCTTTAGGATCAAGGGAATGAGTGCCCGTGAATTGACCAAAGGCAGGCAAGATCATTTGGTTGCTGGACTTAAAAAAGCAGGGCAGTTTTATGCGTTCCCTTCCAAAACCTTTGAGTTTTATGGATGGGTGAATATGTCCGCAAAACGTAAAGTACTCCTCTCTTTCCTCAGGATGATGTGTTAATAGGAAGGAGCCAATCACCAACTCTGGAAATATGGAAATCTTGAGCTTCTCGAATTTTTCCGGCGCAATAATGTCATGGTTACCTGCTACCAATAGTATTTCGGCAGGTGTTTTGCCCACCCAATTTTCAAACAATTCCCACTCTTTGTTCAACGATGAATGAAATAGGTCGCCCAAAAAGCAGATCTGAAAGGGTTGAAAATCGGAAACGATCTTATCCAGAAGCAGAAAGTTTTTGTGAATGGCCTTTCGGGGAACGGCAGCCCCGAACTTTCTAAAATGGGATACCTTGCCCAAATGCACATCGCTGATCAGCAAAAGTGATTTTTCCTCCCAAAACAGTCCACCCAAAGGATGTAGTTGAAATTCTTGATTATGGATCGTTAGCTTCATTTGGTCAATTTAGCCATCATTCTTTTAATACGGTCCGCCAATTTTTCGTTGGACAATTTTTCCCGCAACCTATCCGTAATAATGGGAAAGGAGAGAGGGGTGGGCTGCGAACATGGCTTCCAGATAATTTCTTGTTGGGCAATCCGTTCCAGGGCCAAACGTAATCGACCCTCTTCCAGTTGATGCTCAAAAGTTTCGGTGTAGGCTTGCTGGTAGAGCAAATTATCATCCTCAAAATCACGGAAAACATCAAACAGTAATTCCGAACTGCTTTGCAGATGTTTCATTTTGATTCCTTTTTCGGGATATCCGGTGAACACCATACCACTGATCACGGCAATGTCACGGAATTTTCTACGCGCCATTTCGTTGGAGTTCAAACTTTTTTGAAGGTCGGACAGCATATATTCTGGTGTAAAAAGATTGTTGTCCAAAATTTCCTGAATGTTGATTTCCCTGTCCGATAGCAATTCAAAACCGTAATCGTTAAACGCAAGGGAACAGGTAATGGGTGCCAGCAAGCTGATGCGATAGGCCAATAAACTGCTCATTCCTTCATGGATGGCCCTACCTTCAAAGGGGTAGAACATATGGTGGTAGCCATCTCGAGTTTTAAAGGTTTCAATCAAAAATTGATGGGGCTTTGGAACAATGCTTTCTTCTCGTTGTTTGGCAAACATAGGTTGTAATGCTTGGATTTCTGCCGACTGGTCCGAAAAATCCAACGCTGCTGTGTAGAGCTCTTGTCGCAACAGCTCGGACATTTTTGCGGAAAAACTCAAGCGCCCGCCCATCCAGCTGGGTACTTTGTTCGTCCTTTTTTTGGAGTTGCGCACGTGTGCGGCCATCCCCTTGATCCGTATAAATTCCAGATTTCGGCCTGCAAAGGTAAAGACATCGCCAGGGCTCAATTTGGAGATGAAGTATTCCTCAATACTACCAATGTACCCCCCTTTTTGATAACGTACTGAAATTGTGGCGTCCCCGACAATGGTTCCGATCTGGAAACGATGCCGCATCGCCACTGCCCTGCTGTTCACTTTAAATCTGCCATCTTCCTCGACTTCTACTTTTTTGTATTCGTCGTAACTCTTCAGACTTTGGCTTCCCATCACCAAAAAATTGAGTAGCCATTGCCATTGTTCTTCGGTCAAGGTTTGATAACAGAATGTTTGTTTGATCTCTGGATAGATTTCATCAGGATAAAACCCATCCGAAACTGCCAAGGTGGTCAAATACTGGATGAGGACATCGAAACTGCTCAAGTAGGGAATACGGTCTTCCACGGCACTGTTCAAAACCGCTTTTTGCATAGCCGAGGCCTCTACCAATTCAATGGCGTGTGTGGGCAAAAAATAAATGACGCTTTCCTTTCCCGGTCTGTGGCCACTGCGCCCCGCACGTTGTAAAAATCGGGCCACCCCCTTGGGGCCTCCAATCTGTATTACCGTTTCCACCGGCGCGAAATCGACTCCCAGATCCAAACTCGATGTGCAGACCACGGCCTTCAGGCTTTCGTTCCGAATAGCCTGTTCCACCCAAAGACGGGTTTCTTTATTGATGCTACCGTGGTGCATTGCCATTTCTCCGGCAAACTCGGGATATTTTTCCAGTATTTTCTGAAACCATATCTCGCATTGGCTTCGCGTGTTGGTGAAGAGCAAAGTGGTTTTACTGTTGTTGATGATGGGAACAACCTGATCTAAAAGGTGCAATCCCAAATGTCCACGCCAAGGAAAAGTTTCCATTTCCTTTGGAATAATACTTTTTACCGTGATTTTTTTGTTAAGGTCGGCCTTGACCAGAATCGAATTTTCCAATTCTGGGGATGAAGGTCCCAATAAGACTTCACGGGCTTGCTCCAGATTTCCAATAGTGGCCGATATACCCCAAATCCGTAATGTTTCACAGACCGTTTTAAGTCGAGATAGACCCAATTCCATTTGAACACCACGCTTGGTGCCCAAAAGTTCGTGCCATTCATCTACCACAATAGCTGAGCAGTCCTTAAAGGTTTTTTCGTAGCCTTTGGATGATAACAACAACTGTAAACTTTCCGGAGTAGTAATCAATAGATCGGGCATGTTGGTGCGCATTTTTGCCCGTTCTTTTGCCGAAGTATCGCCCGTTCGAATACCCACGGTCATTTGGGTTCCCAAATCTTTGGTGATGCGTTCCGCAGATTGTTTTATTTCTTGGGAAAGCGCCCGTAATGGCGTGATCCAAATAGCTTTTAGCCCTTTCTTGTGCTTAGTCTTGTAGTTTGGATGGTTTTTGATGTAGTTGAGAACGATCGGAAACCAAAGGGCATAGGTTTTTCCACTACCTGTGGGGGCATTTAAAAGCCCGTGCTTGCCATCTAAAAATGCTTTCCAACTCTCTTTTTGAAAAGGAAATGGTTTCCAATTTTGATCTTGAAACCAATTTTCGGCAATTTGAAAAAGTTCTTTTTGCTTCATTTAGATAATCAAACTTTTTAGGTCATCCAAAGAATTGGCCTCTTCGATTTTTTTGTCCTTTCTCCAGCGTAAAATTCTGGGAAAGCGTGTTGCTACGCCACTTTTATGGCGCTTGGAGGGAGCAATGCCTTCAAAGGCGATTTCAAAAACATGATGAGGGGTAACGCTTCGCACGGGACCAAAGCGTTCCAACGTATTTTTCTTGATCCAGGCATCCATTTGCCGAAATTCTTTGTCCGTAAGCCCGGAGTAGGCTTTGGCAAAGGTGACCAGTTCTTTTTCACCATGTTCGTTTTCATCCCAGAGTGCAAAGGTGTAATCGGTGAATAGGTTACTTCGTCGACCATGGCCCCGCATAGCGTAGGTGAGTACTGCATCGATGGTAAGCGGGTCGACCTTCCATTTCCACCAATCGCCTTTTTTTCGTCCTACTTGGTAGGTGGAGTCGTTACGTTTGAGCATCAGGCCTTCACTATGTTTTTCTCTCGACAAGTCTCTTTCTTGTGCAACATGGTCCCAAGAATTGAATTGCATCCGTTCGGATAAAAGCAAGGGTATTGCCCCTTTGTTTGATTTTATCGTGTTTTTATAGAAAACTTCCAGGATACCTCTTCGCTCCAAATAGCTTTTGTTCCTGATGTCTATTCCTTTCCACTCCAACATATCATAGACCTTCAATTTGACCGGGATTTTTTCCAAAAGTGATCTTGAAATGTTCTTTCGCCCAATTCGGGTCTGTAAATCTTTAAAAGTACCGATTTCTCCTTTGGGGTACGGTAGCAATTCTCCATCCAACACTGTTCCGTTGGGAACAACGCCCACAAATGCTTCAAACTCTGGATATTTGTCGGTGACCAGTTCTTCTCCTCGACTCCAAACGAATAGTTCATCATTACGTAGGATGACCTGGCACCTAATGCCGTCCCATTTGTGCTCTGCGGACCATTGGTTGACATTTCCCAGTTCAGAAACATCGTCTTCCACAGCATATGCCAAAAAGAAAGGGTAGGGTTTTGATAGGTAATCGCTCTCCTTTTCTTCCAAAACCAGATGGTGGAAGGTAATACGGTTCGGGTCCCAATTCCCCATTAATTTATAAGCTAAAATATCCTCTTCGATACCTGTTGCTTTTGAAAGTGCACGGGTCATTAGTTTTTGGCTGACCCCGATTCTGAAGCTGCCCGTAATCAACTTGTTGAAGACAAAACGCTCGTAATAATCCAGTACGGACCAATGCTGGAAAAGATATTTCTTTTTCTCGGTTTCTGGTTTTTGTTTCAAAGCTAGCATCTCTTGCAAAAAGGATGTCAATGATTTGTCAGTGCCTTTTTCTGTGGAGGGCACCACCAAGGCTATGGTTTCGGCCAAATCGCCAACAATGTGATAGCTTTCCTCGAACAACCATATCGGAATCTTGGATAGTTCAGCGGCCCAAGTACGCAACAAGGTTGTATTTACTGGTCGTGGGGGCCTTCTATGGGAAAGAATGGCTATGGTCCAAACCTTATCCTGACTGCTGGCTTCTTTAAAATATTGGGACAGCGCTTGGACCTTTACATTCGTTTTGTTGGTGCCATCCAAAGTTTTTATGAGTTGGGCGAACTGTTTCATTCTGCTTCCGATTTTTCTTTTTCCGAAGTATTGATTTCGGATAGTTCGCCCTCGTATTGTGTGGCTTCGGTTCGGGCATCGTAGCCCAGTTCCATCAAATATTTGGAGAAAATATCGGTGTAGCCATGGGTGCATATTACTTTTTCAGCTCCTGTGGCTTCGACGGTCTCCAGTAGTCCTTTCCAATCACAATGGTCACTAAGTACAAAACCTTTGTCAATGGCCCTGCGTCTTCGCGCTCCCCTAAAGGCCATCCAACCGCTGGCCGTGGCTGTAACATATGGGACCATTTTTTTAATCCAGGTGCTTCCATGTGCACTTGGTGGTGCAACAACAATGTTACCTAAAAGTTCGGTTTTCTTGGTTTCCCTTGTAATCAAATGGGTTGGAGGTAGATCAATCAAGGGGCGTAGTACATCCGTCATATTTTCCACTGCCCCATGTGTATATATTTTGCCTATGGAAGTGTCCAAATGCTTGATCAGACGTTGTGCCTTGCCGAGAGAATAACCAAAAAGAACTGAGGTTTTTCCTTCCGATCGGTTCTGCGCCCACCACTGGTTAATGTCATCGAACACTTCTTGCTGCGGTCTCCACTGAAAAGCGGGCAACCCGAAGGTGCATTCGGTAATGAAAGTATTGCATTTTACAAGCTCAAAAGGAGTTGTGACCCCATCATCTTCGGTTTTATAATCTCCAGTAAAGACCCATACCTCACCTTTGTGTTCTACCCTTATTTGCGAAGACCCAACAATGTGGCCTGCAGGGTAAAAACTGAATTTTACATTGTTTACCGTAAATGTTTCACCCCAATCTTTCCCGGAAATGGATACTTCTCCCAAGCGATGTTGTACTATGGGTATATTCTTGTGGTGAGTGATGTATTTTTTGTGCCCCCAACGGCTGTGGTCGGCATGCCCATGTGAAATAATGGCCTTGTCCACTGGTTTCCAAGGATCCAAATAAACATCCGCTTTTTTACAATAAATCCCTTTGGAGGTGAATTGGAGCAAAGGTGTTTTCATAGCAGTGGTAAATTACAAATTTCTTTTGGTGACTTTTTTCATATTTTAATCTGTTTTAAAAATTTATATTTGTGCCACAAAATTTTCGATATGCCAATTTTAGATTTATACGAGCACGGAGATCACAGGACAAATTTGGCCCATTTTGCCACTTTGGCAAGTTTGGCAGCTGTTGATGGGGATATCAACGAAAAGGAGATGGCCGTTTTGGAAAAATTTGCCTTTAAGCTCAATATTAGTGAGGATGAGTTTAAGGAGGTGATGAAAAGGGAGAACAAATATCCTATTGAAACTCCACATAGTGGCGAAAAAAGATTTAAAAGGCTATTCGAGTTTTTCCAGATTATTTTTTCTGATCATTATATAGATGACGACGAGCGCAAGATTGTTGAAAAATATGCCGTTGGTTTAGGTTTTGCCCCTAAAAAAGCATCCGAAATCATCGATAAGTCCATCGCTATTTTCTCTGGTCAGATTGCCTTCGAAGATTACCATGTATTGATAAAGCGTGAGTGTAACTAGGCATTGGCCATAAACTCCTCCGCTTTTTCGACCATTTGTTTACTTCCACAGAAAAAAGGTACGCGTTCGTGCAATTCGGTAGGTTGTATGTCCATTATGCGCTGGTATCCATCGCTGGCCTTTCCTTTGGCTTGTTCGGCCAAAAATGCCATAGGGTTGCATTCGTACAATAACCGTAATTTTCCATTTTGGGCTTTGCTGCTTTTGGGGTACATGTAAATACCTCCCTTGATCATGTTACGGTGAAAATCCGAAACAAGAGACCCTATGTATCTTGAGGTGTAAGGTCTGTCACCTTCTTCCATTTGACAGTACTTAATATAATCCTTGACCCCTTGTGGAAAATGAATGTAATTTCCTTCGTTCACTGAATAAATTTTGCCTGTTTCAGGGAACTGCATATCTGGATGGGATAAATAAAAAGTACCCAGAGCAGGGTTCAAGGTAAAACCATTGACACCATCTCCAGTGGTATAGACCAACATGGTCGACGTTCCATAAATAATGTATCCTGCAGCTATCTGGTTTCTTCCAGGTTGTAGGAAGTCTTCCAATGTTACAGGAGTGCCCTCTGGAGTTACCCGTCTGTAAATCGAAAAAATGGTTCCTACGGAAACGTTTACATCAATATTAGAGGAGCCATCCAAAGGATCAATAAGTACAACATACTTGTTCTTGTGCTGTTTGTCAAAACTGTTGATGCTGATAAAATCATCTTCTTCCTCCGAAGCGATTCCACATACGATTTCGCGATTTTTTAAGGTTTGAATAAACTTTTCATTGGCAAGGACATCCAATTTTTGCTGGTTTTCACCTTGGATATTAGTGTCTCCGGCGGCACCGATAATATCGACCAATCCCGCTTTGTTAACTTCGTGGTTCACTACCTTTGCGGCTAAACGGATGCCGTTCAACAGTCTTGATAGTTCCCCGGAAGTATATTGAAATGAGTTTTGATTGGCGATAATGAATTCGCCAAGAGTGCGATGTTGCTTTTCAAACATGGAAAGGCTGTTTTATTTATGGACAAATATCGGGCATTTTGTGAAACTACAACGTTTTCGAAAGACTTTAATTATGTAATTTTATAACTTTGAGTTTTATTTGTAACAATTATGGAATATACAATCAGAGAGGCCAAACCAGAGGATATGGAGCAAGTATTAAGCTTGATACAGGAACTGGCCAATTTTGAAAAGGAACCGGATGCAGTGGAAATCTCTAAAGAGGATTTGGTAACCCATGGTTTTGGGACAAAAAAGATGTTCCATTGTTTTGTTGCCGATACCCAAGATGGCATAGCGGGCATAGCCTTGGTATATCCCCGATATTCCACCTGGAAAGGTCCTGCCATTCATTTGGAGGATTTAATCGTGTCCGAAAAGATGCGTGGAAGCGGTCTCGGGACGGCTTTGCTGGATGAGGTGGTAAAGTACGGAGATAGTTTGGGCGTAAAACGCATCTGCTGGGAAGTTTTGGATTGGAACGAACCTGCCATCGAGTTTTATGAGAAGAAAGGGGCAAATGTCCTAAGGGATTGGGATGTGGTTCAATTGGATGAAAAAGGAATCAAAAATTATATCGAAAGCCTGAACTAGGCATTCAAAATTCAAGAATATAAATACATGAGGGTATTTAAGTTTGGAGGAGCATCCGTTAAAGATGCAGATGCGGTTAAAAATGTGGTCAACGTTTTACAGGAAGTGGGGTATAACGATACCTTGGTGGTCATTTCCGCCATGGGAAAAATGACCAACGCTATGGAAAAAGTGGTGGAATCCTACTTTAACGACAAGGATGAGGTTAATGCCTCCATTCAGGAGGTGATTGATTATCATAACGGGATATTGTCCGAACTTTTCCAAAACCCGAATCATCCTGTTTATACAAAAGTGAAGGGTCTTTTTGAAGAAGTAAAAGGATTCTTGGCTTGGAACAAATCGCCCAAATATGGATTTGTGTACGATCAAGTGGTAAGTTACGGGGAACTGCTCTCCACAACCATTGTGAGTGCATATTTGAACGAGGTCGGGGTTTCCAATACATGGTTGGATGTTAGAACACTCATTAAAACGGACAACAGTTATAGGGATGCCCAAGTGCAATGGGAACGGACCCAAGAGGAAGTAGTGTCCAAGGTAGATGTTTCAAAATTAAATATTACCCAAGGTTTTCTGGGAAGCGACGACAATAACTTTACCACTACTTTGGGTAGGGAAGGTTCCGATTATTCTGCAGCAATCCTTGCCTATTGCCTTAATGCGGAATCGGTTACCATTTGGAAAGATGTTCCTGGAGTATTAAATGCGGACCCCAGAAATTTTGAGAATGCCCAATTATTGGACAAAATATCGTACCGCGAAGCCATTGAGCTCGCATTTTACGGAGCTTCCGTAATTCACCCAAAAACATTGCAACCCTTACAGCGCAAGGAAATCCCTTTAAGGGTAAAATCCTTTGTAAATCCCAAGGACAAAGGCACAACAGTGGGTAAAGGAAATGGCATAGAGCCAAAGGTGCCCTGTTTTATAGTAAAAAAGAATCAGGTATTGTTGAAACTTTCTTCTCTTGATTTTTCCTTCATAGTAGAGAATAATATCAGTGAAATCTTCAAGTTGTTCCACGACCACAGATTAAAAGTGGACCTTATACAGAACTCGGCCATTAGTTTTTCTGTCTGCTTGGACAATAAATTCAGGGGATTACCGCCTTTGCTGGACGAACTTAAGCGAAAATTTAAAGTGGTCTGTCATGAAGATGTATCACTGTATACCATTCGCCATTTTAATGATGAATCGGTCAAATCCCTTCAAAATGGAAAATCGGTGTTGGTCGAGCAAAGAGGTAAGGAAACTGTTCAATTGGTTGTAAAATAAGAGATTATGCCAAATAGTTAGGCAAAAAAGCCTATAGGGTTTATTTTCTATCTTTACAGGGACCTAAATACTTTTTCTATGGGCTTGGTTTCTGCTAAAGAGGTGGCGAAAGTCATCCATCTGGACAAATATGGCTTTTTGGGCACTTTTGTGGGATGGCTTTTAATGGTAGCTACCAGAATTAGCACTATCAACAGATTTTACGACAAGAACAAGGACCTTTCAGGGCCCGAATTCCTTGATTCCATCTTAGATCATTACGAAATCGACTTCGAAATTCCGGAAGAGGACATTAAACGTTTGCCCAAATCTGGTCCGTATATCACAATCAGTAACCATCCGTTGGGCGGTATTGATGGGGTGTTGTTGCTTAAATTATTACTGAACGAGCGACCCGATTATAAAATAATCGCCAACTTTTTATTGCATCGCATAGAGCCATTAAAGCCATATATAATGCCAGTGAATCCTTTTGAAAACCATAAGGACGCCAAGAGCAGTATTGTAGGTTTTAAGAATGCGCTCAAACATTTAAGGGATGGTCATCCGTTGGGGATTTTCCCGGCAGGTGAAGTTTCTACGTATCGTGATGGGAAGTTGGTTGTGGACCGTCCGTGGGAAGAAGCGGCCATAAAATTGATAAGAAAGGCCGAGGTACCCGTAGTGCCCATTTATTTTCATGCGCGGAACAGCAGGTTGTTTTACCGGTTGTCCAAAATTGATGATGTATTCCGTACCGCCAAATTGCCTTCGGAACTTACTTCACAGAGCTTGCGTCCGATTAAGGTTAGAATAGGTCAGCCTATTTCGGTAAATACACAAAATGAGGAAGAAACTTTGGAAGGTTTTGCGGAGTTGCTCCGTAAAAAAACGTATTTGTTGGCCAATGTTTTTGAAAAGGAGCGGTTTATTGATAAAGTACCCACGTCGCTGAAAATTCCAAAACCACCCAAAAAAATAGCCACTGCCATCAGTGCAAAGGTTCTGGAGGGCGAGATTGAAAAATTACGAGAGAAAGATTGTCGTATGCTGCAAAGCAAAAATTACGAGGTTTTTCTTGCCCAGGCCAAGGATATGCCTTTTTGCCTGAACGAAATTGGCCGGCAGCGCGAGGTTACCTTTAGAGAAGTGGGCGAGGGGACCAACAATGCCATAGATCTGGATAAGTTTGATTCGTATTACCACCATTTGTTCTTGTGGGACAATGACACCAAAACCATTGTTGGTGCCTACAGAATGGGATTGGGTTCGGAAATATTTAAAAATTATGGGATTGATGGTTTTTATCTTCAAGACCTGTTCCGGTTTGAACCCGAGCTCTATGGTATGATGGAAAAATCCATTGAGATGGGAAGGGCATACATTGTAAAGGAATATCAGCAAAAACCCATGCCCCTGTTTTTACTTTGGAAAGGAATCGTCCATACGACTTTGAGACACCCGGAGCATAAATATTTGATAGGTGGGGTAAGTATCAGTAATCAATTCTCCAATTTCTCCAAGTCGTTGATGATCGAGTTTATGAAATCCAATTATTGGGATCCTTATGTAGCCCAATATATACGTCCTAAAAAAGAATTCAAGGTAAAGCTTAAGGATGCCGATAAGGAGTTTGTTTTCGACGAAACACAGGCCGACCTGAACAAATTTGACAAACTGATCAGTGAAGTGGAGCCAGGGAGTTTACGATTGCCCGTATTGATCAAAAAATATATCAAACAAAATGCCAAGGTGGTGGCCTTTAATGTGGATCCCTTGTTCAATAACTCGGTGGATGGGTTAATGTATATCCGAATTGCGGATTTACCTGAAAGTACCGTTAAACCTGTGATGGAAGAATTCCAGGCGGAGCTTGAGCGCAAGGTGGCAGAGGGTAATGGCCCATCAGAAGAGGATTAATCGACACCGACATTGCAGCTGCGTTTCTCGAACAGTAAATTGTCTTTCCAAACTCCGTGGATTTTGCCCACACGCTCCCGCTTACCAATATAGCGAAAGCCCATTTTTTCGTGTAATTTGATGCTTGCCGTATTCTCAGGGAATATTCCTGATTGCAGCGTCCAAAAACCAGCCCTTTCACTTTCGTCGATCAAATGCTGCATCAGTAATTTGCCAACACCCTTACCACGACTTTTGTCCGAAATATAAATGCTCACCTCCCCGACACCGCCATAAACACATCGACTGGAAACAGGGGAAAGTGCCGCCCAACCCATGATTTCGCCATCCGTTTCAGCGATTAAACGGCATTCGCTGGAATGGGCATTGTCCCAATGTTCGTAAGTAGGTGCCTGGGTCTCAAAAGTGGCAAATCCTGTGGCTATTCCTTCCAAATATATTCTGGAGACCTCTTCCCAGTCCGAAGTTTTCATATTTCTGATAACCATATGTATAAAAGGTATTATTGTAATATTACGATGAATAATGGTCTAAAAAAAAGCCAGAAGGTTTTATCATCTGACTTTTAAATACGTTTAGAGGCCCTTGAACCAACTCTGGAAGTACTCACCCACCAAGAAAACAGGTTTCTTATTCCCGTTTATAGCTCCTACTAAGCTAACAATCCATAGAATAAGTGGGAAAATCCATGCAATAAAGTTAATGACGGGAATAAGTCCCAAAACTAAACCGAGCAATCCAATACCCAAGGTTTGTCTTATATAGAAAGAGCCAAGCTCTGTTTTGTTGCTACTGTTCATTATTAAGGCAATTACCCATCCAATAAGAGTTAAGTGAGCAACAATAGCAACCGTTTTTCCGCTTTCTGGGTTGGCAGGGTCAAAGGCTTTGTTCACATCCTCTTTAAAATCTTTTGCTGCTTCTTCAGCTTTATCGCCAAAGTCTTTTTTTTCTTCTTCTGACATGGTTCTAATGTGTTGGTTAATGTATGTTAAATGTAGCAAATAATTCATTATTTAAAGAAAGGCTTTATCAACAGGCTCCCAAAGTTCCAATTTGTTGCCTTCGGGATCTAAAATCCAACCAAATTTCCCATACTCGTATTCCTCCATTTCTCCTACAACCGTAACCCCTTCTTTTTTTAATACCTCTAGCAGTTCCACCAAGTTTTCAACCCTAAAATTCATCATGAACTGCTTTTCGCTGGGCTTAAAGTATGCTGTTTTTTCATCCATGGGGCTCCATTGCGTGGAACAATCATTGCCTTCCTTGTCCTTCCACCAAAATGTGCACCCATATTGACCCGTGTTCAATCCCAAATGATTTTTATACCATTCCTTAATGCTGTTAGGGTCTTTGCTTTTAAAGAAAAATCCTCCTAATCCTGTTACTCTGTTTTTCATGATCTTTTGATGTTTTTTTCATACCGTGCAATCCATTCTTGCGGTGTCATTTTTTGGCAAAGCTCCGCTATCAACTCATAGGGTATGGTGTTGGTGTTCTTGAACCGGATACAACTTTTACCCATATCCAATTTTGTTTTTACATGTTTTGGATACGCCCCAACGAACCAGTCATGGAGTTTTGTATCAGCATAAATTCCAGAGTGATATAAGGCGATAAAGTTTTTCTGAGAAGCAATATTGATAAAAGGTAGTGGAAGCTTGGGGTCACAATGATACCCATCTGGGTATAAAGTGTGGGGCACCACAAACCCTATCATTTTGTAACTGATGCACTCCTCGAAACCTTTTGGTAAGTTGTTTTTAACGGTATCCCGAAGTTTGGTAACAGCTTCTTTCCGCTCAACAGGGAGTTTTTCGATATACTCGTCCGGTGTTTTGGCATCTATGGTCATAGTCTGGTTTGGTTTTATCCAATGCCAGAGCCAAAAGCAGGGTAGAATTGGTACTTAAAGTTAAGAAAATCTTTCTTTGACTTTGTCAACAATGGTCTGTGCCAATTTTTCCTTGCTTTCCACAGTCCAACCTGCCACATGGGGGGTAAGCAATACATTCTTGGCCTTGCGTAGATATTTGAATGCCTTTGGTTTTTTGGCGAACATATTTTCAAAGGACTTTTTTTCGTATTCCAGGACGTCCAATCCTGCGCCGAGTATTTTGCCCGACTTTAAACCTTCCACTAAATCCTTGGTCACTACACATTTTCCTCGGGCTGTGTTCAGCAGCCAAAAAGGTTTGTGGAATCCTTCAATAAATTTGGAGTTTACCAT
This sequence comes from [Muricauda] lutisoli (nom. illeg.), assembly GCF_017313105.1. Lineage (GTDB taxonomy): Bacteria > Bacteroidota > Bacteroidia > Flavobacteriales > Flavobacteriaceae > Flagellimonas > Flagellimonas lutisoli. The sequence goes on from NZ_JAFLND010000003.1 coordinate 163,314, forward strand.
GCCGATGGTTTCTTGGGTCTCTGGAACGTGCAAACTGACTACATCTGATCGCTGTTGAAATTCCATGATACCAACTTGACGTGCATTTTCATCGCCCACACCTCCAACAATATCGTAACAGATGACTTCTACATCAAAGCCACGGAGCTTTTTGGCGAAGGCTTTGCCCATATTTCCGTAGCCAATAATGCCCACAGTTTTTCCGTCCAGTTCTACGCCCCGGTTGTTCTCGCGCTTCCACTTTCCTTTTTTTACCTGGCGATTGGCTTTGCACATCTGGTTCATTATGGAAAGTAACATACCTAAGGTGTGTTCGCCTACCGCATTGCGATTGCCTTCTGGTGCAGATGCCAAAAATATATCCTTGTACTTGGCATAGTCTATATCTATATTCTCTAATCCAGCTCCGACCCTTCCAATAAATTTTAGGTTGGTGGCCTTGTCCAAAAACTGTTGGTCTATGGTAAACCTGCTTCGGATAATGATCCCATCGTAGCGGTGTATCTTTTTTTCGATTTCTTCTTTGGTCGAGGTATAGTCTTCGTGATTCTCATACCCAAGCTCTGCGAATTGCTCAATAAGCAAGGGATGATTGGTGTCGAGGTGGAGAACTTTCATGGGGGCAAATATACAATTCCTAGATTTTTGGGTAGTGGGTCTGTGTTTTTTCATGCTGCACATTCCCTGTATGAGCGGTGCTCATTTTTTCGAACAGGAGCACATGCACTTCTTCCCCATTTTTGGTCATGGGATTGTGCTCTACACCTTTGGGTACCACGATGATTTCACCTTCGTTAACCACTTCGGTTCTATCGCGAAATTGCATGTACAGCCTACCTTTGACCACTTGAAACAATTCATCTTCGTTTTCATGGGCGTGCCAAACAAACTCACCCTGCAGTTTGGCCAATAGTACTTGCATATCGTCCACCACTGCAATTTGATGTGGGTGCCATTGCTTTGTGAATTCGGCGTGTTTTTGTTTTAGGTTGATTGGTTTCATGAAGTGGTTTTAAATCCCCAAGATCATTTTGGCTATCCAGAAATAAATCAAGATTCCAAAAATATCATTGCTTGTTGTGATAAATGGCCCTGTGGCAATAGCGGGGTCGATATTTCTTTTGTGAAGAAACAAAGGAATAAAGGTTCCTATCAATCCGGCAACAACAATTACCACAACCAAGGATAGTGATATGGCCAAGGCTGTAGAAAATGCATCTTTCCAAATCCAAGTAAAGATTAAAAGCAAAATAGCGAGGATAAACCCATTTAAGAGCGCCAAAAGCATTTCTTTTAGCAAATGGTTCCTAACGCTACCTTTCAAGTCGTCGTTGGCCAGACCTTGCACCACAATGGCACTGGATTGTACTCCTACGTTACCGGCCATCGCTGCAATCAGAGGTGTAAAGAAGAATAAAACAGCATGTTTCGAAATCATGTCCTCAAAAGTTCCCATGATGGCTGCAGCACCTAGCCCTCCTAAAAGCCCAAGTATCAACCAAGGCAAACGGGCACGGGTCAATATCCAAATACTATCGCTTACCTCAACGTCTTGGGAAATACCTGCCGCCATTTGATAATCCTTATCGGCTTCCTCACGGATTACATCCACAATGTCATCAATGGTGATACGCCCGACCAGCCTACCTATTTCGTCTACCACGGGGATGGCCTCCAAATCGTACTTGGACATAATTTTGGCCACTTCCTCTCCTTTTTCGTTGACATTCACGGAATCCACCTTGGGAATGTAAATATCCTTGATATGGCTTTTGGTGGGCGCTGTAAGCAAATCTTTTAAGGAAAGTCTGCCCTTGAGTTTTCCCTCGTCGTCCACTACGTAAATGGAGTGGACCCTAGTCACATTTTCTGCTTGGGCCCGCATTTCTTTAACACAGGATGTTACAGTCCAGTTTTCGTTGACTTTCACCAACTCTTTCGCCATCAGACCACCAGCAGAATCTTCTTCATATCGCAAGAGGTCTACAATGTCCTTAGCGTGATCACGGTCCTCAATTTCCGATATTACCTCTTGAACAAGGTCTTTTGGAAGTTCGTTGATGATATCGGCCGCGTCATCCGTGTCCAGTTCGGACAGCTCGCCCGCAATTTCTTTCGCAGTCAGGTTTTTAAGTACCGCCTCTCGAATATCCTCATGCATTTCGGCAAGGATGTCCGAAGTTTTTTCACTTTCCAGAAGTTTGATCAGGTAGGTGGCTTCTTCAACCTCAAGTTCGTCCGCTATCTCGGCAATATCCGCATAGTGGAACTCCTTCATCATGGTTTGAAGCGCGGCGTTCTTTTTATCGGCAATCAGTTGCCTGATTTCTTCTAAAAGTTCGTCTGTGAGTTTAAATGGGGTCATTGGCTATCTTCTGTGTCAACGTTACAAAGTCAGCTACACTTAGCTGTTCGGGGCGTTGGTCAAAGATAGCATCTTCTTTTAGATTATCGGAAAGGTTGAAGGTTTTAAGACTATTGCGGATGGTTTTTCGCCTTTGGTTAAAAGCGGTTTTCACCACTTTAAAGAATAGGCGTTCATCGCAAGGGAGGTTTAGTTCTTTTCTGCGCGTTAATCTTAGAACGCCCGAATCTACCTTTGGTGGTGGATCAAAAACCCCCGGTGGAACAGTGAATAAGTACTCTGCTTTGTAATACGCCTGAACCAATACGGAAAGTATCCCGTAAGTTTTGCTGCCCGGTGCTTCGCAAATGCGTTTGGCCACCTCTTTTTGAAACATTCCCGAAAATTCGGGGACCTGTTGCCTCATGTCCAACATTTTAAAAACAATCTGACTGGAAATATTGTAAGGAAAGTTGCCCGTAATGGCAAATTGTTCCTCGCCATAGAGTTCGGTAAGGTCGAATTTGAGGAAATCGGCCTCTATGACATTCAGGCGATTGTTCTGTTTTAGGATCGCTGCATGTTCCAAAGGAAAACTGTGGTTGAGGTACACAATGGATTCTTCGTCCAGGTCCATTGCCACTAGATTTAAATCCCGTTGCAGTAAATGTTTGGTGAGCACCCCCATCCCGGGACCTATTTCCAGCACATTTTTATAACCGTCCAACGATAGCGTCTGCGCAATTTTTTCTGCTACGGACTCATCTTTAAGGAAATGCTGGCCTAAATGCTTTTTTGCCTTTACAGCGCCATCATTTTGCGTATGTTTTGGGTTGTATTGACTGCTGTTGGAGTACTTTTTTCGTTTCTTTTTGGACACGGATGGTTTTTTTGCAAGTTAGTCGGAATTTTCGATATAGATCCAAGCTTCATCCCCGGATTCCAACGAAAATTTTTGACGCTTGTAAGCGCTGGTTTCGTAAATATCCGCCTTTTTCAAGTCGGTTTCATTGACTTCATAGGCCATTCCCATGACCTTGTCTTCGTGATTATCGGTGTTGATGACCAACGCATAACGACCGTAAACGGCATTTTCCAGTTTTTTGAATCCCAGTGCAGCATCGGTTCTTCCTTTGAGCAATCGACCAAAAATATATTGCTGCACTTGCAGGTCCTGAAGCGTTCCGTAGGAAAACAGATATTCCAAAGGCTATGGTATTTGTTGACTGATGACTTCGAGTTCGGTTCTAAAGGCAACGAATTTGTTGGGGAACATTTTTTGGGCATCCGCACGCAAACGCTCCGCATCTTCTTTGTAATAGGCCTCCAAAGTATCCCTACTCTGCGTGGTATACTGTACGGAATAGGTAATGCCGCCCATATCTTCCTCCACCAAAACCTTGACCATTTTGGCATGGGAAAATTTTCCAGTGGCCAGCATATCGGGCAGGTGTTTGTCCTTCATCCAATCCAACCATTGGTCGTGGACACTTTCATCTATATTGATGGTAACATTATATATAAGCATTTGCCTTTTGTTTATTGCGGCTAAAGTAGGAAAGAATTAGTTAATGGCGTCCCCGCGCAGTCTCCTAAAATTCTTGCGGGCCTGAGGAAAGTAATAACTGTCCTCATAATTATAGATGATTTTTTCGTAATGGCCCTTGGCCTTTTCGGGTTCGTTCAGGGTTTTTTCATAAAGTTCTCCAAGGGCAAAGTGGGCATCGTCCGCCAAAATACCGTCAGCATAGAACTCTACAATTTTTTGATAGTTGAACTCGGCACTTTCATAGTTTTTTTGTTCCACTAAAAGTTCGGCTTGTTTTAGCAAAGCTTCGTCCTCGATTTTTTCACCTTTATGGTTTTCTAAAATATCTTCAAGTACCTCAATGGCTTCCTTGTCTTTATTTTGATAGGCCAGCAAGTCTGCCCTGGCATATTTTTTCAAGGCGGTTTGTGTGGAGTCTTCTAAGGAGTTGTCCGAAATCAGCAAGCTCAATTGCATAGCATCATTGGCTATAAGTTGCGATGTGGAACTCCGCAGCACTTTCAATTGAGTAAGGGCCCAGTCAAAATCGCCTTTGTAAAAGCTGGTCTGTGCCACTTTAAACCGTGCATCTTGACCAAGCACATCGTTTTTGACGCTTTTTTGAACTTGTGTAAAAAGGATTAAGGCTTCGTTGAACCTCTGATCGAACACAAGGATATCACCAAGAGCCAATTTCACATAGGCCATTGTCATCCGTCCCATCGGGAGTTCTAAGCTTTCTTTGAGCATGGCAATGGCAGGATCAGGCTCTTCTTTTTTGAAGGTAAGGAAGTTTGCGTAGGCAATCTGTAGCTGCAAGGTAATGCTCTGGTTGCCATATTCCTCCACCAAGTCTTCAAACTTTTCTTCCACATCTTCTAAGACCTTTTCCGTAGGATTTTCCAAGGCAATGTCTATTAGGTTGAGTTCTGCATTGAGTCTGGTTCGGGGATTTTCCGTGTTGTCCACGATATATTCGTAAATCTCGGTCGCGGTTTCCCACTCCTTATCCTCCAAAGCTATGCTTCCCAAGTTTTCCAATCGGTCCACGGATTGCCCCTCGCTACGTTTGTAAATGGCTTTTTCCTGACCAAAGGCACTGTTGTATTGCTTTTGCTGTACAAAAAGCCAGCTCAAGAGCTCGTTCCAAAGTACATCTGGGGCCTTCTGTGCATTTTGTAGCAAGACTTTTCGCAGCAGCACATTGTTTTCGTTGGATGGGTCCTCGGATATAAAATCATCAATATTGCGCAGCACATTGGAGCGTGAGGTACGTCCTTCCCAAATAAGGTTGAGGTAGGATTGGTACATTTTTGCGATATCGCCCTGCTCACCATATATGCGTGCCAACTGAAAATCGTAGTTGAGGTCGGGCTTTAGTTCCATTGCCCGGGTATAGGCTTGTATGGCATAGTCCAATAGGGCGTATTTTTGGAAACGATACCCGACACTGTATCCATAATTAGGATTGTCCTCTATTTTTTTGATGGCCCTATCATAGTACGTATTGGCCTTTTCAGCTTCATTTTTTAAAGTAAAATTGTACCCTAGTTCAATATAGAAAGTAGGGAAAGCGTAACTGTCCTCTATTTTTTGAAGTAAAAATGCTTCCGCATCATCGTAGCGCTCCAATTGTTGGTAGCAGGCCACCAATCCTTCAGCATAATCGGTGCGCCTTGGGTTGGTATCCACCAATTTTTCGTAAAAAACCACGGCTTTCTCGTAATCACCATCCTTGAAGTATTGTTTGGCCAAGAAATCCTCTTGTGCCCATCCAATGCAGCTGGATAAAATCAATATGAGAAATAAAAGACGTTGCAATAGTTTGTTTTATCCCAAATATAACGCAGAAATATGGGGGATTCTGTTAAGCGAATCCAAATTAATCGTAGAAAACCTTAATCGATGGTGTCAAAACCACAATAAGGAACCAAGACTTCGGGTATTTTTATGCCCTCGTCGGTCTGATAGTTCTCCAAGATTCCTGCCAATACCCTTGGCAATGCCAATGAACTTCCGTTCAAGGTGTGGGCCAATTGACTTTTTCCGTTTTCGTCCTTGTAACGAAGCTTTAGGCGATTGGCCTGGAAGGTCTCAAAATTGGACACGGAGCTTATCTCCAACCACCGATCTTGTGCGGTCGAGAACACTTCAAAATCAAAAGTGAGGGCCGATGTGAAACCAAGGTCTCCCCCGCAAAGACGCAGAATACGGTAAGGTAATTTGAGTTCGCGAAGTATGTTTTTCACGTGCTCGACCATTTCATCTAAAGCTTGGTAGGAATTGTTCGGGTGTTCCATTCGTACGATTTCGACCTTGTCGAATTGGTGCAAACGGTTCAAACCGCGAACGTGCGCCCCGTAGCTTCCGGCTTCACGACGAAAACAAGGAGTGTAGCCGGTATATTTGATAGGGAAATCACTTTCTGCCAAAATATCGCCTCTGTGCAAGTTGGTCACGGGAACTTCAGCCGTTGGAATAAGATACAGGTCATCTGTCTGAACATGATACATTTGGCCTTCCTTATCGGGTAATTGGCCGGTTCCATAACCAGAATCCTCGTTGACCATTAATGGCACCTGCATTTCAGTGTAGCCAGCTTCGGTATTTTTGTCCAAGAAATAGGCAATAAGGGCACGTTGCAAACGGGCACCTTTTCCTTTGTACACAGGAAAGCCAGCTCCTGTAATTTTAACACCGAGCTCAAAATCGATGATGTCATATTTTTTTGCCAATTCCCAATGAGGAAGTGCTTTTTCCGATAAGGTCGGGATATCCCCTTCCTTGAAAACCTCTTCGTTGTCCTCTTCGGAATTGCCTGCAGGAACAGATTCGTGAGGAACGTTGGGAATCAAATACAATTGCTGCTGAAGTTCATCGGCAACGGCGTTCAGGTCTTCCCCTAATTTTTTGGATGCTTCCTTGAGTCCAGCAGTTTTTTCCTTTAGAGCATTGGCCTCCTGTGCCTTTCCTGTTTTGAAAAGCATACCAATTTCCTTGGATAGCTTGTTGGATTCGGCCAGGGTAGCATCCAGTTCGGTTTGGATGGAACGTCTTTTTTCGTCGAGTTCCAAAACCTTTGATATCATAGGTGCTGCATCGATGTTACGCTTTTTTAAAGCGGTAATGATACTTTCTTTGTTTTCCCTGATGTTCTGTATTTGAAGCATGGCCTTGTTTTGAGCCGCAAATTTAATTTAATCTGAAGAAGTGCCCAACTTTATTCCCATGGAGAAGGCAGAATCCGAGCGTAGTCGGCAAAATGTTTGCACGGAACACAGGTCAAATCCACATTCGGCGCTGACCAATAGTCCATAAAACACCCTGAAAACCACAGGTTGTGCGTTGTCAATCTTTTTAAAAAAGAAACTGGTTGAATTTATTTGGAGATTAGATCCAAAGAGCGGCTTTTATCCTTTTTTAATTGTTCCTTAAGTTCTTCCACTGAATTGAACTTATGCTCGTCCCGTATGCGGTGTAGCAGTTCTACCTGAATCTTTTTGTTGTAGAGGTCTCCTTCAAAGTCGAAGAAGTTAACCTCAATGCTTTTTTGGGAACCGTCCACAGTTGGGTTGAAACCAATATTCATCATTCCAAAGTACTCTTGCCCTTCAATGGTACTTCTAACCACGTAAGCGCCGTTTTTTGGAATAAGTTTATAGGTTTCCTCAATATGAAGGTTAGCTGTTGGGAAACCAAAATCCCTGCCTAAGCCTTTTCCTTTTTTAACGGTTCCAGTGAGCATGTACGCATAACTCAAGTAATTGTTGGCGGTTTCTACATCTCCATCCAAAAGGGCTTTTCTGATTTTTGTGGAACTCACGGAAACATCATCTATTTCTTGGGCTGGAATTTCCTCAACTTCAAAGTCAAAAGTATTTCCAAAGGAAATCAGGTCCTGTATATTGGCATTTCGGTTACGGCCAAATCTATGGTCGTAACCAATAATTATTCTTTTTGCCTTGATGTTGTTCACAAGAATGTCGCGTACAAAATCTATAGCGGAAAGTCTCGAAAATTGCTTGGTAAAAGGGTGGATGATCAAATAATCGAGCCCCAAGGTGTCCAAAATTTGCTTTTTTTCTTCAAGTGTGTTCAACAGTTTGATGTCCACATCTTTTTGCAATACCATTCGCGGATGCGGGAAAAAAGTGAGCACTGTGGATTTTAACCCTGTGTTTTTGGCATTGTTTGTGAGACGTTCAAGTATCTTGCGATGTCCAAGATGTACACCGTCAAAGGTGCCGATGGTCACCACTGTATGGTGCGGAATGTCCTTAAAATCAGAAATGTTGTGGATTGTTTCCAACTATCAAGAAATAAAAAAAGGCTTACATTTGAAATTATACTATGCCCTAACCGTGTATGAAAGCTAAATTACATCTTGTTTTTTCAATAACCATATTTTTTAGCTGCTTTTGTATTTATGGACAGCAAGGTTATTGGAAAACAGTGCCCAAACAGCCTAACCTACGAAGTGCCTCCTTACAGGACATTTCTGGTGTGAAAAAGGTTTTGACACTGGATGAAAAGATTTTTTCCGACGAGATGAAATCTTTTTCAACTTTAAAGGGAAATACGCAAGTTGTGTATCTGCCGGACAACCAAGGAGACATCGTTCAGTTCAATTTAAGGGAAACACCGGTCTTACATCCGGATTTGGCCAAGAAATACCCGAATATAAAATCTTACACCGGGGTAAGCTCCAATGGAAGGTACAAAGTGAAACTCAGTAGCTCCCATAAAGGATTACAAGCTATGGTGGTAGACCAGCAAAACAACAAAACGGCTTTCATGGAACCTGTTTCCAATATGTTGGATGCATATGTTTTGTACGATAAGGACTCAAGGGTCGCTAAAGATCAGAATTTTATTTGCGCGACCAGTAAAGATTTATTTGGAGGGAGCGGTAAATCATCGAATACTACAGGAAAAACGCTGAGTCCATTGGTAGATGACCAATTGTTGCGTAAATATAGAATCGCTGTTTCGGCAACGGGTGAGTATACTGAGGAAATGGGAGGAACTGTTGCGGATGCACTTGCAGGGATCAACGCTACCATAACAAGGGTGAACGAGGTTTTTGAAACGGACCTTGGGGTTACACTGGAGTTGATACCGAATAATGACCTTATCATATTCACCGATGCCGTTAATGATCCTTATGATAACAGTTTGAATGCTGAGGTACAGGCAACAATCACTTCCATAATTGGTGAAGGGAATTATGATGTTGGCCATCTTTTTCATAAAGTTGGGGAAGGGGAAGATAATGGTAATGCCGGTTTTGTTGGTGCTGTTTGTATCGATAATAGAAAGGGTAGTGCTTTCTCTTCAGCGTTTAATCCCCAAGGAGATATTTTCGATATTGATTATGTGGCCCACGAACTTGGGCATCAGTTTGGGGCCAACCATACCTGGTCATTCGAATCTGAAGGAACGGGAGTACAAGCTGAGCCGGCCAGTGGAACCACAATAATGGGGTATGCCGGGATTGTTGGCGAGAATAACGTGGCTGCCAATGGGGATGATTACTTTCATTACAACAGTATTCTTCAAATATCGACTTATTTGGAAACAACATCCTGTGCCCAAACCACGGCATTGGTCAACTCTCCACCTCAGCTTACTCCGGTAAATGATTTTACTATCCCAAAGGGAACTGCATTTGTTTTGGAGGGTAACGCGACCGATCCCGATGTAGGGGATGTGCTTACCTATACTTGGGAACAAATAGATGATGGGGTGGTGACCGTCTCTTCCTTTGGTCCGTCCAATCCCAGTGGGGCAAACTTTAGATCACTTCCTCCAACCACAGAACCTTCAAGATATTTCCCAAAACTGTCCGAGGTTGTTCAGGGTAATTTAACCCAGGTTGCACCGGTAATAGGGGATGCCTGGGAAACTGTATCGGATGTGGAGCGCAACTTTAGCTTTGCTTGCACCGTTCGGGACAATGCTCCAGGAGGAGGACAGGTGGTTTCAGATTTATTGGATGTAATGGTGGTAAAAGCAGCAGGACCATTTGTAATAACATCCCAAACAGCAGGTGAGGTTTATCAGGCAGGTTCTATCCAAGAAATTACTTGGGATGTGGCCAATACCAATATTGCTCCGGTAAATGCTCAAAACGTTGATATTTTTCTTTCGTTGGATGGGGGGCAAAGCTTTCCTATTACATTGTCCGAGAACACTTTAAATGATGGATCCGAAGAGGTGCTATTGCCAGGGGATGCCACAACTACAGCTCGAATAATGGTAAAGGCCAGCGATAATATATTTTATGCCGTTAACAGTGCCGATTTTACCATTGAAGAATCACAAGTGGTTCTCAATTTCGATACATTGAATTATGAGGTTTGCCAACCGGACGATTTGGTGATTCCCTTTACATATGAAACCTATGCCGGATTTAATGAGAACTCTACGTTTTCTGCAGATGTGCCCGTAGGGTTGTCCGCCGTTTTTTCGCTGACAAATGCCAATGCCGATAATACAGCGGTAGATTTAACCCTGAGCAATACAAATACCATTGCCGCCGGGATTTATGATATAATTGTTACTTCCACCGCTGCCTCTGTAACCAAAACAGTGATTCTATCAGTATCCGTACAAGATGGTGTTTTTTCGGATGTTGTACTATTGTCACCTACTAATGGAGGTATTGGAATTTCTTTGGATGCCGAGCTTAGTTGGGAGCAAAACCCCTTATACTCCGTTTATGATGTAGAAGTGGCCACGGATGTCGGTTTTACAAATATAGTTGAGTCTGCAACGGTACCTTTTACCACCTACAGAACCACTGGTTTAATAGCGGAAACAGAATATTTTTGGAGAGTTAGGCCAAGCAATGGTTGTGGAACAGGAACTTTTGGACCTCCCTTTAGTTTTATTACCTCACAGGTAGACTGTAAGAATAGGGAAGCAAATAACTTACCGATCAATATTCCATCTTCAGGTACACCAACCATTACTGCCTCTGTATTCTTTTTAGAAGATTTGCCCGTTTCCGATATAAATGTAAACTTGGAGTTGGACCATACCTACTTGGAAGATTTGGTCATTACCCTTATTTCCCCTTCAGGAACGGAGGTGACTTTGATCTCCAATACATGTGGAGACTTGAATAATATCAATGCAGTTTTCGATGATGACGGAAGCCCTATCGAATGTACAGGAAGTCCGGCTATTTCTGGAGCCGTTACGCCTCTCGGCTCATTGGCCTCTTTAAAGGGAGAATCTATCTTAGGGGAGTGGATATTGGAAATACAGGACACGGCAGCGAGTGATGGAGGAACACTGATTGGCTTTTCTTTGGATATGTGCATAGAAGGAAATTATCGTCCAGATGAAGATGATGATGGGGTTTTTGATGATGGTGACGATCTTTGTTTGGGAACTCCCAAAGGAGTTGAGGTAGATACCAATGGGTGTGCCATTTACAGGTTTGCATCAGATAATTTTGAGATTGAAATTGAAAGTGAGACCTGCCGCAGCAGTAATAATGGTTCCATTACGGTTACACCTTTTGATACTTCTATAACCTATACCGCTGTGCTGAACGGACCCAATGGTACGGATTCTTTTGATTTTACCGACTCACAAATCTTTAACAACCTAACGGCTGGGGATTATTCGCTTTGTATAACGGGAACCAATGGAATGATAACTTATGAAGAGGTGTGTTTCAAAGCTGTAATCACACAACCGGATGTATTGGATATGAATGCATTGATAGATACGGGCATTTTGAGTTTGGAATTGAGCGGTGCTTCCTTTTATAATGTAGAGTTGAATGGATTGGTCACTCAAACTGAAGCATCAAAGCTCCAACTGAATTTGCAGGAGGGCGTCAATACCTTGAGAGTTTATTCAAACCTACCGTGTCAGGGTGTATTGGAAAAGACGTTGTTTTATTCTTCCAAGCCCATTATTTCGCCGAACCCGGTAGAGAGTACCACAAAAATATATTTGGGAGGATACGGTGGTGAAGTGGGAATTCAAATTTTTACGGCCAATGGAAGATTGGTTCATACCCGAAGGGCAAAAGTCCATGGCGATGACCTTGAATTGAATTTATCCCATTTACCCAAAGGAATCTATTATCTGAGAGTTGAAAAAGCAGGGGCAAAAGAAATGTTTAAATTTATAAAACGATGATTCGGAATATAATTAGGCTATCCATATTGGCTTTGTTGGTTTCTTGCGGTGATGATGGTCCGCCTCCAGCCCCTCAAGGAGCTCTTTTGGTGTTTCCACAGGAAAATTCTGAGTGCACTACAGGAACAGAGGTCAATCAAACATCCACACAAGTCACATTTCGTTGGATGGCTTCCGACAATACCGACACTTATACCTTGAGTGTTGTTAATTTAGATTCCAATGTTCCGCAGAATATCTCCACAGCATCAACTTCGGCGAGTCTGACCATTACCAAGGGGACACCTTTCGCATGGTCCGTAACTTCCCGGAACTCGGAATCCGATCAGGTGGCCTCTAGTGAAACCTGGTTGTTCTACAATGCGGGGTCACAAACTACATACGCACCTTTTCCAGCACAACTGGAAAACCCCCAATCCGGCGCTACGGTCCAACAGGATATTGCAAACGAAGTGCTTTTGGAATGGTCCGGCGCAGATGTTGACAACGACATTGCATATTTTGAGGTGTTTTTTTCTGAAACTAACCCGCCGACTACATCTGTTGGGTTAACAAACGCCTCTACTATGGAACTGCCTGTTGGTGTTGTTTCTGGAGCTGTTTACTATTGGAGGGTGGTAACCACCGATCTAGAGGGCAATACCTCGGATTCGGGGGTGTTCGATTTTAAAGTGCTCTAGGTTTTTTATTTGCCATTGAACTGGTTCATGGTGTTTTTTACACCTGCAAATATGAATGACCTGATGAGGTCGGCAGACTTTTTTAAACGTTCGGGCATGGCTTTTTGCTGGTCATCGTCCCATTGTCCCAAGACATAATCCACTTGTTTGCCTTTACCGAAATCGGAGCCAACACCAAATCTAAAACGATTGTATTTTGTGGTCTGCAACACATTTTGAATGTCTTTTAACCCGTTGTGGCCGCCATCACTGCCTTTACCTTTTAGCCGTAAGGAGCCAAAGGGAAGATTGATGTCGTCCGTGACCACCAATAGGTTTTCCAAGTTTATGTTCTCCTTGTCCATCCAATATTTTACTGCTTTGCCACTAAGGTTCATGTAAGTGGAGGGTTTTAGGCAAACTACACTTTTTCCTTTGTGTTTAAAGGTGGCAACAGCTCCCAGTTTGGAACTTTCAAATGTAAAACCTTCTTGTTCCGCCAAAAAATCAAGAATCTTGAATCCGATGTTGTGGCGGGTGTCATCATATTTCGGTCCGATGTTTCCAAGACCAACGATCAAAAATTTTTTCATGGGGTCCGTTTCTTGCAGTAGTTGTTTTGAAGAACCAAAAAGCTTATTGAATAATTTGAGCATCGACAGCGTTCAGTTTTTCTAAAAATACAAAAGCATCCCAAATTACCTAAGTAAAAAGGGATGCTCTTATTAAATTTAAAAAGTGCTATTCCGCAGCTTCTGCTTCTGGCGCTTCACCACCTTCGGTAGCTTCGCCTTCTGCACCTTCTACACCTTCTTCATCTTCATCTTCCAGTTCCTCATCAACAGAAGTTCTAGATGCTTTAACCTGAACGATAGCAGTACTATCTGGGTGCAAGAATGTGTAATCGTCGTTTAGAACGGTTTCCACTGCAATGGTCTGGCCGATTCTCAACTTGGAAATATCGATTGTGATGAAATCCGGAAGCAAATCGGGCAATGCACGAATAGAAAGCTTTCTCTTTCTGAAAAGTAATCGACCACCATTTTTTACCCCTGGGGAATTCCCTTCCAAACGTACTGGAATTTTCATGGTAATTGGTTTGTCTTCGAACAATTGATAGAAATCTATGTGAAGAATGTTGTCCGTGACAGGGTGAAATTGAATATCCTGCAAAACGGCGGCAAACTTTTCATCTTCCAATTCAATTACTACGGTGTGCGCGTTGGGAGTGTACACCAAGTCTTTGAATGCGATTTCATCAGCTGAAAAATGCACTGGTTTATCCCCTCCGTACAGCACGCAAGGGACCTTTCCAGCATTACGTAAGGCTTTGGTAGAAACCTTGCCCACGCTTTCTCTTTGGGATCCTTTGATTGTAATTGACTTCATTGTTATATATTAAAATTGATTTACATTAAAAATTTTGAAGATATTGATGTATTGTGGTGAACCCTGTGCATTACATCCGCAAACAGGTCGGCACAAGACAATACCTTTATTTTATCTTTATTCTGGTCAATAGGTATGGAATCGGTTACAATTAATTCCGTTAACCTTGACTTTTCTATTTTTTCGTAGGCATCACCGGATAGCAATCCATGGGTGGTTACAGCACGAACGCTCGCTGCACCTCTTTCCATCATCAAATCTGCTGCTTTGGTCAGTGTTCCAGCTGTATCGACCATATCATCTGCCAAGACTACGTTCTTTCCTTTTACATCACCAATAAGTTCCATATGGGAAATTACATTGGCTTTGGCCCGCTGTTTATAACAAATCACCACATCGCACTCCAACGCTTTGGAATAGGCATAGGCTCTTTTGGAACCTCCCATGTCTGGCGATGCAATGCATAGGTTGTCCAGATTTAACCCTTTTAAATAAGGTAAGAACAGTGTGGAAGCAAACAGGTGATCCACGGGTTTTTCGAAGAACCCTTGAATTTGGTCTGCATGCAGGTCCATGGTAATGATTCTGGTGGCACCGGCGGTTTCCAACATTTTGGCCACCAATTTAGCGGCAATAGGAACACGGGGCTTGTCCTTTCTGTCTTGTCTGGCCCAACCAAAGTAGGGCATAACGGCAGTAATGTGTCGTGCAGAAGCTCTTTTGGCGGCATCCAACATCAACAACATTTCCATCAAGTTTTCGGAGCTTGGGTTGGTAGAACCGATGATAAAAATCCTTGCTCCCCTTATAGACTCCTCGAACGAAGGTTGAAATTCGCCATCACTATAACGTGAGAATTGGACTTTCCCCAATTCTGCACCATAGGAAGCTGCGATTTTCTTGCCCAGTTCAACACTTTGGGTACAAGCAAAAATTTTTGGTTCCGGAACTTGATAGGCCATTACAATCTCTTGTTAACTAGCGTTTTAAAGTACTTTTTAATAAGGAGGTGCAAATTTAATAATTAATTCGGGTTGCTAAAGGATAAATCAAAGTATTTTTTGGTGATAAATAAAAAATATTTTTTAGCTTTGCACTCGCATTTGAAAATGTGGTGCCAATGCCTTGGTGGCGGAACTGGTAGACGCGCTGGATTCAAAATCCAGTTCCTTCGGGAGTGAGGGTTCGATTCCCTCCCAAGGTACTTAAAATTTAAGCCCTGACAATTATGTCGGGGCTTTTTATTTGGGTCTGTTTTAAAAACAAGAGGTTTAGAAAAATACCCTTAAGGTAAGATTTGGTGTAAAGCCCAATGAGCTCCTCTGTATTACCTGCTCCAAAAGGAGCTGATTGTTTTGTTGAATGGTTCTATGGACAATGGCGAGCGGAACAATGCGATTGTAAATGTTCAATGCTGAAAAACCAATCTGCATAAACGAAGAATTCTTATCTACCGGGAACTTGTAATTTATGGAAGCGTCCAATCTGTGAAAATTAGGTAATCGACCATTGTTCAGGGTTTCAAAAACAACCTCTTTAGTTTCTTCATCATAGTTTTTTATTGGGGTAAATGGTGTTCCAGACCTGTATTGCCAACCTATTGAAAATTGAAAGTTCTTTACATCCAAACTATTGGATATCCTAAAACTGTGGGGAATGTCGTTGTTTCCGGCAAAACTATTTTCCAGGATCTGATTAAAAGTAAAATTCACATTATTATAAGAATAGCCAACCCAAAATCTGTAGTTCTGAATGCGTTTCTTTAAAAGTATATCCATTCCAATAATGCTACTTTTTCCTTCGCTAAGGTAGGGTTGGGGCAGATTAAAACCTTGACTGTAGGAAGTTAGTCCTTTTAAACTTTTGTAGTAAGCTTCGGCATCAAGGGTCCAGCCATTCTTATTAAAAAGCAAACCTGTCGAAAACTGGTTGCCCTTTAGTAGGGGATAATTTACATTGTCCGACAGTCTCCATAAATTATTATCCAATCTTAGCTCTGTTTGATTGAACTCAATAAGTTGCGAAATGGGCTGGTTTCTCCGCTCTAATCCCGTCCTGATTCTAAGTGATTTGTTTACAGAAATTTCAAAGTTTAGTCTGGGCTCCAGATATAAGTTTCCCAAACTGCCATAATGAACAGCTCTAAGCCCAAACCTAAATATTCCCCCATTGTTCCTTCTGAAGGAATATTCCCCAAATAGAACATTTTTTAGGTTACTGTCCCGTACGGGCAGGCTCATAGTGTTGTTTGGGTCAATATTGGATATACTGCTCAGATCAATTTCCAGATTGGTGTTCGAGAGTTGGTAACCATAGCTTAGCAGGTCATTGCTTTTAAAGGTCCTATCCGATTTTAGCTCCAACCCAAAGTCACTTATCCTATTTCCCCTAATATTGGTTTCTTCCAGTGTTTGCCCTACGTATTCTTCATTTTGATAATAGGAATCGTAGGATGAAAAGTAGGTTGTGATTTGATCGGTCTGTGTTGAAGAGGTGCTGTGCAGCCAATTAATGCTGATGCCCCCATTGCCCGTTGCCAGGGAATCATTTTTGGTTTCGCCCTCACTGGCAAAGGAAAACAGTGTACGGTTCCTGGTCATTAATGCACTAATGGAAATCTTGTCTTCCACCGATGGCCGATATACATATTTTGCATTGACATCGTAAAACCTAAATTCATTTTCACTGGTATCGTAAGTGTAGCCATCATCGGAACTTACGTTTAAGGCGTTACCGCTACTATCGGTAATTCGACCGGAATTGTTGAAAATTTTCTTGGCATAGGCTTCATAAGTAGGGGTCTTGTAAATGTCCAAATAGGCATTTCGGGCGTAAACCGATAAGGACGACTTTTTTGAAATCGGTGCCCTTATATAGCCATCAATGCTCAATCCATCAATTCCAAGACCCCCCGATAACTCTTTGGCCACATCACTATCAGTACTAAGATCAATAATTCCTGAAACCCTATCACCATAAGCGGCACTGGTGGCGGTCTTAAAAATAGTGGCTTTCTCGGTAGCATAAGGGTTAAACCTTGACAACATACCATACAAATACCCTGAATTGAATACTCGGATATGGTCAAAAAGCACCAAATTTTGATCGGAGGTGCCTCCGTGTATTTGTATTCCGGAAGCCGATTCGTCCAAACTGGAAACGCCTGGAATAAGTTGAATACTTTGTAAGATATCGGGGGTGGTTTGTCCGGGGATAGACCCCAATGGCTTTTGGGCGACGGTTATAGACCCATCCCGATTCCTATCGATCCCTGTAGTTATATAGGAAGTGACGATAACCTCTTTGAGCACCTTGTAAGCGGGTGTAAGGTATATGGAGGTACAGGTTTCTTTGGGTTTTATGGTTATGGACTTATATCCGGCCGCTTCTATGTGATACTCTGTTTTTTTGGGGTTTTCAAATTGGATCAACCCTCTTTTGTCAGTTTCAATTACTATAGTTGAGTCCACTATCACCTCATTTTCAGAAATGGGTAAGCGCGTATCTTGATCCAAAAGGTAAATACAGCTATTTTTTTTAAGTGGTACGGGAACAATGATTACCTGTGGTTGTCCATCTATTTTTTCAAAATGTAACCCTGTCTGAGCTTCCAGAAGACCAAGAACTTCATCAAAAGATAAACCTTCTGCCAAAACAGTAATGCTTTTGTTCTCCACAAGGTCTTCGGCGTACGAGAAATTAAGGTTTACTTCCTTTTCCAGTTGTTGGATCACATCCTTTAAAGGGGTTTCCCTAAATTCAAGGAATAGATTTTCTTGGGCATGGGATGTGAAAATGCCCAGAAGGAACACAAATAATGCAGTTATAAAACACCTCATTTCTTATTCAGACAAGGTAACAATTCTTTTGTCTGCTGAAACATGATATTCGATGCCCATGGGTTCCATTGTGGTTTTTAGGGCGTTTTCTAGATTGTTATGAGTAAAATTTCCGGTGAATTTTCGGTTTACATCAATTGAGTTCCATCTAAACTCGACAGGGTATTGGAGCATAAGTTCGTCCAATACCTCCGAAAGTGGCTGCTCTGAAAAGCTGGAGAATCCATTCGTCCAGTCCGGAGTGCTTTCGGAAATTTCCTTTTGATGGATTTTGCCATTTACCACTTGTATTTCCATTCCTTGGGTAAGCTCCAGTCCGGGTAGGTTTGCGTTCATAGGGCTAAATGTAATGGACCCTTCATAGCATTGTACCTTTAAATCCCTACGGTTGTTAATGTTAAATTGGGTCCCTGAAACCGAAACTGTTCCTTTGTTGGTGTTCACTGTAAAACCTTTTCCGGATTTAATGTCAAAAAATGCTTCTCCGTCAAAGTCAACCGCACGATCTTCCTCCCAATTAAAACGTTTATAAGATACTGTGGAGTTGGCATTCAATTCAATTATGGACCCATCAGCAAGAAGCAAGGTCTCTTTTTCGCCGATTCCGGTAGAATAGGTTCTGGTACCATAGAAATAGGTGTAGCCCACAAATAAGATGGCAATACAAGCTGCGGCAGCTGAAAACACCCACAAACGTTTTACTTTATTCTCTTTTTGGGTATTTTGATTTTTGGAAGTAACAAGGGAGAGCGCCTTTTCCACATCAATTTCAGTTACGCTCAATGATTTGGCCGCATCGTCGATGGCCATAATTTCCTTATAGACATCGGATGTCTTGAACCCGGACAACTCTTCTTCGCTTAAGTCATCGGCAATCCAACGGGCCAAAAAATCTTCATTGGCGTATGTATCCTTCATAGGCATTTGCTCTCTTATTTAAATGACAGTTGAACAACCATTTACCCTATTAAAATTTTAATTCTTTTCCAAGTTGGTCCCTCAACAACAATAAAGCCTTACTCATTCTACGTTCAATGGCCTTTATGCCAAGCCCCAATATTTCAGCGATTTCGGAATAGGTTTTCTTTTCCACTCTGCTCAAAAGATAAACTTCCCTTTCCTTTTGGGGCAAGGAAGCGATGGCGGTCTTTAGTTTTACGTGAAATTCATCCATTTGCATTAAATATTCTGGATTTTCATTGTCCACCGAAGGTGCCGTCTTTTGTAAATGCTTCAATACAATTTTCTCATGCGCCATTTCATTGAGAAAAGAATTGTTGGCCGCCCTATATAAGTATGCCTTTACTTTGGAAAAAGAGACAGTGGAACACAATTTCCAGAGTTTCACAAAAACATCCTGTACAATGTCCTCGGCCTGTTGTAGGTCCCCACATTTATAATAAACGAATCGTGTCACCGCCTCGTAGTGTGCACGAAATATTTGATTGTAGGTTTTCTGTTCACAAATGGATGGTTCTTCCTGTGTCATGATTTGTTTTGGGCGAAACTACTTTAACGTAGTCCACAAAAATAATTAGAAAAAAATAGGGTGTTCCATTTTTTGGCTGTCTAACTAATAGAAAAAGAAATTAATACTTAGTTATGGACAACAAAAAATGGTTTGCTCTCTTGGTCATCGGTTGTATTTTATTCTGCCAGAATCTTATGGCTCAAGATTGGCAGATCGACTTTGATGAGGCTCAAGATTTGGCCCAAAAGAACAATAAAAACATTGTTTTGGTCTTCCAAGGTTCCGACTGGTGTGCGCCATGTATAAAGCTGGATCGCGAAATATGGAGTTCCAGTGAGTTTCAGGATTTGGCAAAAGATCGTTTTGTGATGCTCAAGGCCGATTTTCCCCGAAGAAAAAAGAATCAATTGCCCGAAGCACAGGAGGCAAGGAACAAATCCTTGGCCGCAAAGTATAACCCAAACGGTTATTTCCCCTACGTGGTGGTATTAAATTCATCTGGAAAAGTTTTGGGACAAACCGGTTACGAAAAAACAAGTCCGAAAGCCTATTTCAACAAGTTGAACTCTTTTTAAGGATGCTGTTATGTTGATAATAAGGCAAATCACCTCCGTGCTGTTCCTTTTCCTTTCGACCTTTGGGTATTCACAAAGTTTGCAGACTAACTTAAGTGATACAACGACTGAACCAAAAGTGTATCAGCGGACCTTAAAATTGATGGGAAGTCGATTCGATCTTACCGTGGTGGCGGAAAATCAAGAAAAGGGCAATGAGTATCTTGATTTGGCCATATCGGAGATTTCCAGAATTGAAAAGCTTATTTCATCTTGGGACCCCTTATCACAGACTTCTGCCATTAATCGCAATGCCGGATTAAAACCCGTTAAAGTGGACCTGGAGCTATTTCAACTTATCGAAAGAGCACTAAAAGTTTCCAATTTGACCCAGGGTGCTTTTGATATCAGTTATGCTTCCATGGACCGTATCTGGAAATTTGATGGTTCTGTTACGGAAATGCCCCCCATGGAAACTATAAAACAATCTGTGGCCAAGGTAGGGTGCCAAAACATCATATTGGACCGCGACAACCAAACTGTTTTTCTAAAAAATAAAGGAATGAAAATTGGTTTTGGTGCCATAGGTAAAGGATATGCCGCGGATAAGACCAAGGCATTATTGGTGGAGCAAGGTGTAAAGTCAGGGATTATCAATGCGTCAGGAGATTTAAATGCTTGGGGCACCAAGCCCAACGGTAAGGATTGGATGGTGGCCATTGTTAACCCGTTGAACAAAAGCAAGGTTTTTTCATGGCTGCCAGTAAAAAATCAGTCTGTCGTCACCTCCGGAAATTATGAAAAATATATCATCCTCAACGGTGAACGTTACTCTCACATCATCGACCCTAGGACCGGGTACCCCAGCAAAGGGATTTTGAGCGCCACGATTTTTACCCAGAATGCTGAACTGGCAGATGCCTTGGCCACTTCAATATTTGTAATGGGTGTCGAAACCGGTCTTGATTTTATCAATCAGTTAAAAGGAGTGGAATGCATTATTGTGGACCAGGACAATAAGGTGATGACCTCTAAAAATATTGCCTTGAAAGAAATAGAAAAGCAAAGTAGATAAAGCTAAATATGAAGAAAATTTTAATTGCCTTGTGCGGTTTGTTCAGCATGTCGTCCTGTGTGGTACTGCACGAATATGATAAAGTAAACATCAATGATCCGGATATGGTTCTGGCCGATAAAAAGTTCGCAAAGTTTGAGACCAATTATCAGGTATATCGTGAAGGTGCATCGGGTGGAAATGGTGGTAAAACAGGAGGTGGCTGTGGATGCAATTGATCTAAAGATGCAAAGAGCGATCTGGCTATTGTTTTTATGTCCACTATTTGGCCTGGCGCAACAATCGAATACCGAGGGATATAAAAAACGCGTATTGGAGTCCACTGAGGTGGATATTCTTTCCAGCTATTATGAACAAACTGGAAACAATGCCTCTGTCACGGGTGGTATCGGTACAGAACAATTAACGGATGTCGCACCATCCATTGTGGTAAGTATTCCATTAAATGACGATGATGTTTTGACAGTGGATGCCGGTATTTCGACCTATACCTCGGCATCTTCCAGTAATTTGAATCCATTCGATTTGACCAATTCCGGCTCTGGTGTAAGTGGTGCATCTGGCACCTCTGGGGTAGGGGGAGGTGGTGACGACGATGATGAATTTGATGATGACAACGGTAGTAATTATTCAGGTGCTATCGGAAGCCCTTGGGCCGCTTCTTCCGGAGCTTCCAGACAGGATACTTGGGGAGGAATAACAGTAGCATATGCTCATAGCTCAGATGATAGAAACCAGATATGGAATGCCAATGCGTCCTTTGCCACGGAGTATGACTACCTGTCTTTGGGCTTCGGAGGTGGAATTACGAAGTTACTCAATGAAAAAAACACCGAAATAAGTATAAAGGGCAGTGTGTTTTTGGATACGTGGTTGCCCAGATACCCCACCGAGTTGGATAGTTATCTGGAAGCGGGAAACAACCTGAACAGTGGATTTTTCAATGGAGTTGATATTTTGGACAGTAGCGGTGCTGTGACAGATAAAAACGGAGCAAACACCTGGAGACCTGTTAATGGGTTTAGTTTGATTTCTGACAAAAAACGGAACAGTTTTGCCCTATCGCTATCTTTTTCCCAGATCTTGGGCAAGAATACCCAAATGTCGGTGTTTGCCGATGTGGTGAATCAACAAGGATGGCTCGCCAATCCGATGCAGCGTGTGTATTTTGCCGATGTCCCAAATTATTTTATTGGAAACCCGGCCAGTATACCATATTACTCTTCTTCCAGAAACGCCGATGTTTTTATGTTGGCAGATGATATGGAGCGGTTGCCAGACAACAGAATGAAGTTCCCCGTAGGATTGCGACTGAACCACTATTTTAATGAGGTGGTTACCGTGCGTACCTATTACCGATATTATTTTGATGATTGGGGGCTACGGGCGCACACGGCAAGTATAGAGGTTCCTGTTAAGGTTTCGCAGAACTTTACATTGTATCCTTCCTACCGTTATTACACGCAAAATCAGATAGATTATTTTGCCCCTTTCGATACCCATCTATCCACAGAACAGTATTACACTTCCGACTTTGATCTATCCGCCTATGATGCCCATCAGGTTGGGTTTGGGGTCAGCTACACGGATATTTTCACCAAATTCAGGACATGGCATTTTGGGCTCAAGAGTATCGACTTTAAGTATAACAACTATTACAGGACCACGGGTCTCAAAGCCAATTATTTTGGGTTGGGATTCAAGTTTGTAATGGATTAAAAATAACAGGTCACCAATGTTTAAAAATATTTTCCCATCTCGTTTTTCAATTATCAATGCCTTTACAGTGTTGTTTTTGATGGTTTCTTCCTTGGTTCGGGCTATTTTTTTGACCCTGGATTTTTCACAAGTTGAACATTCTTTTTTTGGATTGATCAAGGTTTTCTTCGTCGGCTTTTTCTTTGATGTAGGCACCATATCTTTTTTCTATGTTGTGGGTGCCCTATATTTTTTGCTGTTGCCAAAGAGATTTTATGGTTCAATTTTTGACCGGGTATTGTCTTACTTTGGATTGGCGATCGGTTTGTTGGTGGTTTATTTTTCCTTTTTTGCCGAGATCACTTTCTGGGATGAGTTCCAAAGAAGATTCAATTTTATTGCCGTGGATTACCTTATTTATACCTACGAGGTGGTCAAGAATATTAATGAGTCTTATCCTTTGCCCCTTCTTATTGGGGGTATGTTGCTTCTGGTTGTACTTACCATATGGGTTTTTAAGAGAAAAGGGGTTTTTAAAAGGGCGTTTGGTTCAACAGATGGTTTTCGTCAAAAGCTGGTGCCTACCATTTTTGCGTTGGCTGTTATGATTTTTTACAGTGGGACCGTGGAAAATGAGCAAGCAGAACTATCAAACAACCGATATAACAATGAACTCTCCAAGGCAGGTATATATTCATTCTTTGCTGCATTCAGGAACAATGAGCTCAGCTACACCGACTTCTATCGAACCTTACCGGAAAAGAAAGCCCTCGTTGCTGTGGAGAAACATCTAAAAACTCCTTCGGACAGTCTTCTTTTTCCAGAAAAGAACATTCTAAGACTAGTAAAGGGAGGCTTGGAAAAAAGACCCAATGTGATTCTGATATGCGTGGAGAGTTTGAGTGCGGATTATTTGGGTGTTTTTGGGAACCAAGATGGACTAACACCCAATCTTGACTCCATTGCCAAGGCCGAGACGTATTTTACCAATTTATATGCTACGGGAACAAGAACGGTTCGCGGAATGGAGGCCATAACCCTGGCAGTTCCCCCAACACCGGGACGGAGCATTGTAAAAAGGGAACACAACCAAGACCTCTTTACTATCGGCGAAGTGTTTAAAAGTAAGGGATATAGTAGGACTTTTTTTTATGGGGGAGATGGCTATTTCGACAATATGGACAAGTTCTTCAGTGGAAATGGATTCAATATTGTGGATAGGGGAAGAGGCTTTTTACCATCAGGGGATATTGTTACCCAACGAAAGAACATCGAAGATGATGAGGTGACCTTTGAAAATGCTTGGGGCGTGTGCGACGAGGATATATTTAACAAGGTTTTGAAAGAGGCCGATTTGGCTTCAAACCAAGGAAAACCTTTTTTCAACTTTATAATGACCACTTCCAATCACAAGCCCTATACCTATCCGGAAGGGCGAATCGATATTCCTTCCGGAACAGGAAGGAGTGGAGCGGTAAAGTATACGGATTACGCTATTGGAGACTTTTTTCGAAAAGCCAAGACCAAATCCTGGTACAAGAATACGGTGTTTATTGTTATGGCCGACCACTGCGCAAGTAGTGCAGGTAAATGGGAGTTGGATGTGGCCCATTACCGTATTCCGGCCATACTTGTAAATCTTGATGGGTTTAAGCCAAAACGGATTGATCAGCAATGTTCACAGATCGATGTGATTCCAACCCTTTTCTCACTTTTGGGATGGGAGTATAAAAACAACTTTTTCGGAAGGGATGTCTTCAGCATGAAACCTTCGGAACAAAGGGCGTTTATCGGAAACTACAGGAAACTTGGGTTGTTGAGGTCAAATGATTTGATGGTCTTGGGAGATGGAAAGACGGCCAATCAATATAAATGGGACCAAAAGGACAATAGTTTGAAAAAGGAATCCGTGGACACATTTTTTTTAAACGAGACCATTTCTTTTTACCAATTGGCCGATTATCTCTACAACCATGGAGGGCTTGATGCGAACCTTGCGAAATGAAAAATATCCATTTTATTGTAAACCCTATAGCTGGCAAGGGAGGGACTGTGATGGATATGGCCACTTTGTACAAATACTTCAATACAACGGAATACCAAATAACCATAAAAGTCTCCGATTATGCTGGACATGCCACAATACTTACCAAGGAGTCCCTTAATGATGGCGCAAAAATAATTGTGGCCTGCGGAGGCGATGGAACGATCAACGAAGTGGCTTCATGTTTGGTCCATACCAATGTTTTATTGGGAATTGTACCCATGGGTTCTGGAAATGGATTGGCGGAAAGCCTTAAGATACCTCGAAACATTAAAAAAGCGGTCCAAGTTATTAAAGAGAACAAAACAAATGGGATAGATGTGGCCATGGTAAATGGCAGACCCTTTTTTAGCAATATGGGAATCGGTTTTGACGCAAAGGTAATCTCCAACTATAATTCCAGTGGACAACGAAGACTTTGGGCCTATCTCAAAGCCGTCATAAAATCCATTAAGGATTTTAAAAACAATGAAAGGATCAAAGTAGAGCTCAATGGAAAGACATACAATACAAACCCTTTCATGTTTTTTGTATCAAATTCAAAAGTGATGGGTTATGATATTTCTTTGACCAGAATGGCTTCTTTACAAGATGGATTGTTGGATGTGGTCATCATTGATAACTTGACAAGAGGTGAAATATTTGTACTCGGTTTTTTTGTCCTGCTCAGACTCAACCAGTATCTCAAAAAAGTAAAGTATTTTAAAGTAAAAGAGCTAAAGTTGTCTTTCGAGGAGAAAAGAAAAGGTCGTCTCATACAGGCTGATGGGGAACTGTATCATTTGAATGAATCTGAAATATGTGTCACCATTGAAGAAAAGGCTTTGAGCGTTCTGGTTCCCTAAATTTGATTTTTTCCTTTTTCTGTTTGATCGATGGTCTCAACTATTGTTGATAAGACCTTTTAATATGTGGATGCCCAATCTTTTTGAAGTGGTCTAAAAATTGTCTGGAGTTCTTTTTCTTTTCTTTGATTTTTACTCAATCCCATATGCTTACTGGGTTCAAATCTCTTACTAACAGTTTTTGTTAAAAAACTGTGAAAAAAATTTTAAACCCTACGGGTGTTGGCGGCTTTTTTCCCGAGCCCTTATTCTACGTTTGTTCCGAAGGGTTTTTGTTGTTACAAAACACAAATGTTGATAAAAGTGTTAAGAACCTGATCGGGGCAACTTAAAATCGAAGTAAAGAAAATGTGAATTTTACGTTCAAGCTATTTTTTACAACTCCAAACCGTTTTCTTCATGCAGATTACTCACATAACTAAGAGGGATTTTAGTACGCAAGAATTTGATTTACACAAGATTACAAATGCAATCTTGAAAGCCATGACAGCTGTGGAGCATGGCCAGATCACCGATGCGCAGACCATTGCCAACAACGTAAATAATGTGTTGTTGGAGAGAAAAAGTCAAGACGAACATTATTTGCCGACCGTAGAGGAAGTTCAAGATGTTGTTGAGAACGAACTCATGGATAGTGAGTTCCACGATGCGGCAAAAGCCTACATTATTTATAGGAACAAAAGGGCTCAGATGCGTGAGTCGGATATTTTCGAGAAACGTATCAACCTGAAGCCTTACGAGTATCCACAATTGTATGAGTACGTACCGGCAATCCGACACTCATACTGGATTCACACCGAATTCAATTTCACGAGCGACATCCAGGATTTTAAATCCGGGTTGACGGAGGTTGAGCGAAGTGCCATCAAAAACACCATGCTTGCCATTTCACAAATAGAAGTAGCGGTAAAAACGTTCTGGGGAGATATCTACCACAGAATGCCCAAACCAGAAATAGGTTCTGTTGGAGCCACCTTTGCCGAAAGTGAAGTTCGTCACCACGATGCCTATTCACACCTATTGGAAATTTTGGGATTGAACAGGGAGTTCGAGACCCTGAAGAAAAAGCCCGTGATCATGAAAAGGGTGCAGTATTTGGAGACTGCACTTAAAAATGCAAAAAGTGAGAACAACAAGGAGTATGCGGAATCCATCTTGCTCTTCTCTCTTTTTATTGAGCACGTGTCCCTATTCTCCCAGTTTTTGATCATCATGGCATTCAATAAGCACAAAAATGTATTGAAGGGAATTTCCAATGTTGTAGAGGCCACTTCCAAAGAAGAGCAGATCCATGGGGATTTTGGTATTGATGTGATCAACATCATCAAAAAAGAACACCCAGAGTGGTTCGATGATGAATACAAGGCAATGATCCAGGATATCTGTGAGAAAGCATTTGAGGCGGAGAGTAAAATAGTGGATTGGATTTTTGAGGCGGGTGAACTGGATTTCTTGCCTAAAAATTTGGTGAACGAATTCATCAAAAACAGATTCAACAATTCATTGGAGAGCATCGGAATCTCCAAAATATTCGATGTCGACCAAAAACTATTGGAGCAGACCGAATGGTTCGACGACGAAATCATTGGAACAAAACACGGAGACTTTTTTGTAAAAAGATCCATCAACTATAGCAAAAGAACACAAAGTATAACTAGCGACGACCTTTTTTAAATTATGGAGAAGAGAACACAAATAACCCCGACCACTGACCAAAAACAAGACAACAAAACACAAGAACTTGTAAACGCAAGAAAGGATACCTTGTCCAAACTCAAGAGTGAGGAAAGCAAGGGATTTGAATGGTTGAACCAGTATAGCCGCCAATTTTTGGCATCAGGATACCTTACCGAAGGGGTGAGCCCGGAGGAACGTATCCGTGAGATTGGAGATAGGGCAGAGGAGATTTTGCAGATTCCGGGGTATTCGGACAAATTCTACGGCTACATGTCCGAAGGTTTTTTCTCTTTGGCCTCTCCGGTATGGTCCAATTTTGGAAAAAAGCGGGGGTTGCCAATCAGTTGTTTTGGCTCGCATATTGACGATGATATGGGGAACATCCTTTACACCCAGTCAGAGGTGGGGATGATGTCCAAACTTGGGGGTGGAACATCTGGTTTTTTCGGTAAGATCAGGCACAGGGGAGCACCTGTTAAAAACAATGGACAAGCTTCTGGAGCTGTGCATATTATGCAGTTGTTCGAATCCATGGTCGATGTGGTGAGTCAAGGATCGGTTCGTCGCGGTCGCTTTTCTCCATATTTACCTATTGACCATAAGGACATTATGGAATTCTTGGAAATCGGTACTGAAGGAAACCCTATCCAACAATTGACCCACGGTGTAACGGTGACGAACCAATGGATGCAGGAAATGATCGAGGGTGATGTTGAAAAAAGAACCGTTTGGGCCAAAGTGTTGCAGCGTAGAGGAGAAATGGGATACCCTTATGTATTCTTCTCCGACAATGCCAACGATGGTGCCGCGGATGTTTATAAAGATAAAAACCACCGTATCCACGCCAGCAACTTGTGTACAGAAATTATGTTGCCATCTAACGATGATTGGTCTTTTGTATGTGTGCTTTCCAGTATCAACCTGATGCATTACGACAAATGGAAAAAGACGGATGCCGTGGAGACCATGGTTCACTTCTTGGATGCCGTAATCACCGAGTTTATCGAAAAATTGGAGACGTACAGAGATTCATCTGACAGGGATGACCAACAAACTTTCCTGTTTATGGAAAGAGCCTACAATTTTGCAAAACAAAACCGTTCATTGGGTCTAGGTGCATTGGGATGGCACTCTCTTTTACAGTCTAAAAGATTGGCCTTCAACAGCCAAGAAGCCTATAACCTGAACAGCGAGATTTTTAGGGAGATCAAAGAACGCTCTTACAAGGCTTCGGAACAATTGGCGGAACGTTTTGGAGAGCCGGAAGTATTAAAGGGCTATGGAAGACGTAACGCTACATTGAATGCAATTGCACCCACTACTTCCTCAGCATTTATTTTGGGTCAGGTGTCCCAAGGAATTGAGCCTATCTGGTCCAATTGCTATGTAAAGGATATCGCGAAGATCAAGACCACCATCAAAAATCCATTTTTAATGGAACTGTTGGAAGAAAAGGGACAAAATACCGCTGAAGTCTGGAAGAGTATCCGCGATATGGATGGTTCCGTACAGCATTTGGAATTCTTGACCGAAGAAGAAAAAGCTGTATTTAAAACATATTCAGAATTAGATCAGTTGGATATTATTTATCAAGCTGCCAACAGACAAAACCATATTGATCAGGGACAATCTGTGAATATTATCGTACACCCCGATATGCCTACAAAAGATATCAATAAAATACACGTTACCGCATGGAAACTGGGTCTAAAATCCTTGTATTACCAGCACAGCATGAATGCCGCACAAAAATTCAAGCAAAAGAAAGATTGTGTGAGCTGCGAGGCATAAATAGCCAATAACCAATCCTAAAAAGAAAAAAGGTCCTGATAAAATCGGGACCTTTTTTTGTTTTGATATATAGTCAAAGCGGGATGTTTCTTTCATCAGTAATGTGCCATTTCACAACAAAACCGTCTTACCATACAACATAACTTCTCCATTCTACACTGTTCTTGATAAGTTTGGGTAGGCCTTACTACGTAAGGTGAACCTCATCAACTAAGCTATGACCAAACCCCATTTCAACCCTTTTTCCAGGTGTTCTATATTGATGGTTTTTCTTGTGCTCGTTTTATCTAGGGCGGGGTATGCACAAGATTGTGCGGTCAATGCAGGTTCTGATCAAACCTTTGATCAGACTACTTCGGTGTTTTTAAGTGCAGACACACCACCCGTGGGCACGGGATCCTGGACGCAACTTTCGGGCCCCACCTTGGTGACTTTTGATGATTCCAACGATCCGAATACCCAAATTTTCAATACAACCCTAGGTACCTATATTTTTGAATGGACCGTTTCTGATGCTACTTGTGATACAGCTTCGGACACCGTGGGCATTACCATAGAAGGAATAGACCTGGAATTGGAGCTCGTTGCCAGTAATCCGCTTCCCAATATCGGAGATGTGGTCACATTTACGATTAACCTGAGCAATTTTGGAGATGTGGATGCTACTGGAGTAGCCATTGAAAACTTTGTTCCTGCCGGTTTTAACAACGTAACAGCAATTGATAATAGCGGTACCTATAGTTTTTTGACGGACAATGTTACTTGGACGGGGATCAATGTTCCCATTGGAAGCAACACGGTATCTTTAAATTTTGATGCGACCGTTCTTACTCCAACAGCGGCTGCTGGAGAATATACCCATATTGCCGAAGTGATTTTCGCAGACCAGTTGGATATTGACAGCACACCGAACAACGATGATGGTGACCAAAACGAAGATGATGAGGACAATATTACGGCCGCTCCGCTGCAGGCGGATCTATCATTGATCAAATCAGTGGTGGGCGGGGATTTATCGCCTTATGTGGGTGAACAGCTCAGTTTTGAAATATCCGTATCCAACAACGGACCACACGATGCCACCAATGTGAGGGTAGTAGATCAATTGTTGTCCGGCTTTAGTTATATGTCATATTCCGCTACAACAGGCACCTATAATCCTGCCAATGGTTTTTGGGAGGTAGGTACTTTGGCCAATGGAGATACTGAGACCCTTACCATTGATGTTGTTGTAAATGCCTCGGGAAATTATACCAATACCTCACAGGTCATTGCTTCTGATGCCTTTGATATCGATTCAACCCCTTCCAACGGAGTATCCTCTGAAGATGACCAAAGTGATGTAGTGGTAACTCCTGAAGCATTGATTGACCTTTCTTTGACAAAAACAATTGACAAATCACCGCCTTTGGTGAGTGATAATGTAAGATTTACGCTTACCATAAACAACGATGGCCCAAGTGATGCTACTTCTGTGGAAGTGACCGACCTGCTGCCATCAGGTTATACCTACGTCTCCGATAATAGTGGAGGTAGTTACGATGCAAATACGGGAATTTGGAATGTAGGATCCTTGGCCAATGGCAGTTCGGTCAGTTTAAATATCCTGTGCAATGTAAACCCATCCGGAGATTACGATAATATTGCGGAGATCACAGGTCACGATCAAGTGGATGTGGATTCAAGTCCTAACAACGATAGTCCTGGTGAGGATGACCAAGACGGCGTTTCCGTGGTTCCAGAACCTTTGGTGGATATTTCAGTGACCAAATCGGTGGACCAATTTATTCCAGAGGTAGGAGAGGAAATACTTTTTACGGTAACGGTCCAGAACGATGGTCCGAGCGATGCCACCAATATTGTGGTTACGGATTTGTTGGCATCAGGTTATCAGTTGATCAATGCTACACCCTCAATAGGCACATACAATGAGACCAATGGCTCGTGGGTCGTAGGTGATTTGGGCAATGGAGTTTCTGAGACTCTGGACGTGTTGGTGGAAGTACTGTCAACAGGAAATTATACGAACACGGCTGAGTTGACCAATGTTGGTGAAAACGATGTGGATTCAAGTCCAAATAACAACAATGAATCTGAGGATGACCAACAGACCGTAGAGCCAATCGTGATTCCTGTGGCCGACCTGTTGTTGCGTAAATCTGTGAACGTATTGAGTCCATATATCGGCCAAGAAGTGATTTTTACCATCAATATCACCAATTTAGGGCCAAGTGATGCTTCGGGAGTTGAGGTAATGGACTTGTTGCCCGATGGATATACCTATGTTTCCCACAGCACCACGGCAGGAATTTACAATGCCACTTCTGGGATGTGGTCGCTCAATGGTAGTTTGGCCGATGGCAGCACAGAAACCCTTTCCATTGTAGCTACTGTTAACAATACAGGCGATTATTTTAATGTGACAGAAGTATTTGCTGCTGACCAGTATGATCCCAATTCCATTCCGAACAACAACAATGTTTTTGAAAACGATCAGGACAATGCCGGCACCACACCGATTCCCTCGGCAGATTTAGCTTTGAACGTAAGTGTGGACAACCAATCTCCCGATGTGGGAACCCAAGTGACCTTTACCATCATGTTATGGAACGAAGGACCAAGTAATGCCATAGGAATTGAAGTTGAAAACATACTGCCAGATGGCTTTACCTATGTTTCGGACGATTCTGGAGGGTTGTTTAATCCTTCCAATGGTCTTTGGGATGTTGGGAGTTTAGCATTGGAATCACAAATGGAATTGAATATTGTAGCTGAAGTGAATCCTTCAGGTGATTATACCGTAAGAACCGAAGTGGTGGATGCTACTTTCTTCGATGCTGATTCCGAACCGGACAATAATATGCTTTTAGAAGATGATCAAGACGAACAAACTGTCACGCCAAGACACGTAACCGATATTTCGGTATCCAAAACGGTTAACGATATGAACCCAGAGGTCGGGGATGAGATTGTATTTACTATCGAGGTAAATAATGAAGGCCCCAACGATGCTTCAGGGTTAATAATTGGGGATGAACTGGAGGACGGGTACCAATTCGTTTCCGCCACAACATCGTCCGGAATTTATGATGAAATTGCAGGTTCTTGGGATTTGCCGACTCTTGCCAATGCCTCAACCGAAACTTTGGAAATAAGGGCTGTTGTCCTTTCGAGTGGTGAATACAAGAATACGGCCGAACTGATTGTTTTGGACACGTACGACCCAGATTCCGAACCAAACAATAATTTGGGCTCCGAGGACGATCAAGCAACTGTAACTCCAGTGCCTTATGGGCTGAGCGATCTTTCCTTGTCAAAAACAGTCGATAATGCCAACCCCAATGTGGGTGATACGGTCCGTTTTGTGGTCAGTGTTACCAATAATGGTCCGTCCGACGCCAGAAATGTGGAGGTAACAGATCTATTGCCATTAGGGTATACCTACGAGTCCCATACTTCAACCGCAGGGGTCTACAATGCTGCTTCCGGGGTTTGGAACTTGAACAGAACCCTTTTGAACCAGGATACGGAAAGTTTGGAAATTTTAGCCGTGGTCAACCCCCCAACAGGTGCCGAAGACGAATATTTGAACCAGGCTTTTGTTTCTGCTAGTTTGTATGCCGATCCTGACAGTGATCCATCAACAGGGATTGTTGAGGATGATTTAACAGATGGTGTTACAGATGATGATGAAGCAACCGCTTTTGTGGTGCCACAATCCAGTGATATTGCTATTACAAAAAGTGTGAACGTTGCAATGCCCAATATTGGCGACGAGGTTATTTTTGAGATTACGGTGACCAATCAAGGTATTGACAATGCAACAAATATTGGTATACAGGAAGAATTGCCTTTGGGCTACGAATTCATCAGTTTCGAGACTACAGTGGGTACCTATGATTCCGATTCTTCTTTTTGGGAGATTGAATCCTTGGCTGTTTCCGAAACAGCAACACTATCGCTTACCGTAGCCGTTCAGGATATAGAGGATTACCTGAACAGGGTCAGTTTGGCCTATGTGGATCAATGGGATACGGATGAAGGCAACAATACTGCCGAGGCTTTTGTAGAGCCTAGCTGTTTGGTAGTGTACAATGAGTTTTCTCCAAATGGAGACGGTGTCAACGATTATTTTAAGATTGATTGTATTTCACGTTACCCAGGCAATACACTTCAGGTGTACAACCGATGGGGCAATATTGTGTTCCAGACAAAATCCTATAAAAATGATTGGGACGGTACGCCCAATGGACGTGCTATGGTTCAACCTGAAGATCAACTACCGGTGGGTACCTATTACTATGTATTGGATTTGGGCGATGGCTCCGAACCACGAACGGACTGGTTGTATTTAAACAGATAAAAAATGGGGATTATAGCATCAAAATATAGAACAAAAGGATGTAAGCTACTATGTTTGCTGCTGCTTGCCCTGTGCTCCATTTCCATACATGCACAACAGGACCCTCAATTTACCCAGTATATGTATAATACTATGAGCGTTAACCCTGCCTATGCAGGCAACAATGGACATTTAACCGCTTTGCTTTTGCACCGCTCGCAATGGGTAGGTATAAATGGCGCTCCGAACACGCAGGTGTTGGCAGTGGATACGCCGTTGGAAAACAAACTTGGAGTAGGGGGGATTATCTCTCGAGATGCTTTGGGGCCTTCTTCCGAAATATCGGTGGACGGAAATGTGTCCTATACCATTCAATTGGATAGTGCCAACAGTAAGCTCTCTTTTGGGATGAAGCTGGGGGGACGTATTTTTGATGTTGATTTTTCCAAGGGCCTTACCGAAGATGAAGATGTGGCCTTTCAAAATAATATAAAAAGCAAGTTCTTCCCGACTATTGGTGCAGGGCTCTATTATGATACGAAGAAAGGATATTTAGGCTTTGCCATACCCAATTTTTTTTCTCAGAAACACTATGATGGAGAGGAACAGGAAATAGCTGCGGAGCGTTTGCACTATTATTTTATTGGAGGTAAGGCGGTGGATTTGACCCCAGATGTGAAATTGAAACCCGCTTTTTTCGTAAAATGGGTGCCTGGTGCTCCGATTATAGCCGATATTTCGGTAAATGCATTGCTCAAGGAAACCTTCACGTTTGGGCTGGCCTACCGGTGGGACGATTCTTTTTCAACCTTGTTGGGCATGCAAATCAACCCAAATTTTAGTGCGGGCTATGCCTATGACCTGACTACATCCAATTTGGCCAGTTACACGGGAGGTTCACATGAATTGTTTGTTCGTTATGAGTTCAAATCTCCCAAAAAACAAAAAGAAGCCCCCACATTTTAGACCGCACTATTCTTCAGCCAGAAATAGTGAGTATCTTTAGCTTTGTAATATGCCGCTAAAATTGATCTGCTATGGAGAGGAATGAGCTATATCCCGTTTTTTTAAAGGTTTCCAACTTACATGTGTTGATCGTTGGAGGAGGAAACGTAGGTTTGGAAAAATTGACCTTTTTATTGAAATCGAGCCCTTCGGCCAAAGTACAAATGGTGGCCCCGGAGTTTTTATCGGATACCTTGGAACTGGCCAAAAAGCATGATGTTGAAATTACCAAGGATGTTTATGCTGACAAGTATTTGGAAGGGAAACATATGGTAGTGGCCTGCACGGACAAACCCGAAGTGAACGAGCAGGTGTACCATGATTGCAGAAAGTTGAGCAAATTGGTGAATGTGGCGGACAATCCACCGTTTTGCGATTTTTATATGGGTGGAATCGTGACGAAGGGCCATGTAAAGGTTGCTATTTCCACGAATGGAAAATCACCGACCACGGCCAAGCGGCTACGTCAATTTTTTGAAGATGTACTACCCGAAAACATTGACGACTTGGTGAACAATCTTAACGAATACCGCAAGACCCTTAAGGGGGATTTTGAGCAAAAGGTTGAGGCCTTGAACGAGTTTACCAAAGGGTTGGTCAACAAAAAGGATTGAGTCTTACAACCGTTTCATTGCTTCAATTAAATCGTCTTTCTTTCTGGAAGAAATATTTACTTGCAGGTCGTTGCTCATAATAAGGTAGCCTCCGTCCGACTTAATGTATTTTTTTACCTTTTTTAAGTTAATGAGATAGCTGTTGTGAACCCTCATGAATTGGTGTTCCGAAAGTAGGTTTTCGTATTCCTTTAAGTGTTTGCTGACTAAAAGATTGTTATTGTCCTCTAGAACAAAACTTGTATATGAGCCATTAGCTTTGCAAGCGATTATATCATCAATGGCAATAAATTCCATACCAGCTGTTGTGGCCAAGCAAATTTTTTCCGGCCGAATATTTCCTCGCGAAATACTTTCCATCAGAGTGTCCAATTGTTCCCTATAAACATTGGTATCCATTCTGGTCCTTGCTTTTTCTACAGCTTGTTGCAGTTCATCAAGATCAATTGGTTTAAGCAGGTAATCCAGTGAACTGAACTTTATGGCCTTTATGGCATATTTCTCAAATGCTGTAGTGAATATAACTTCAAAACTGGGCTCCTTTATTTGGTTGAGGACATCAAATCCTACCCCAGATTGTAATTCAATATCCAAAAAGACAATATCTGGGCTATAAATGGACAAAACTTTTACGGCTTCTTCTACAGAACCGGCCAGTGCGATTACTTGAACGTCTTTGCAAAATTCTTCCAACATGGACTTTAGGATTTCCCTGCCATGTTTTTCATCTTCGATAATTACTGCTTTTAAAACCATAGGGTTATTTTAGGGTTGTATATTTTTATTATTACTCTCGGGCCAATTGATTTTCCGTTAGCATCGAACTTGTCAATGATTTCATGAGCATTAAAGGAACCTCTATATTTTCAACTTCAAGATTTTTGTCAATTTCCAAGGTATGTTCAAACGAGGTATCAAATCTTAAACACCCTAACTCAAGATAAGACGTTAAAGGAGTTTTTTCTTCAGCAAGTATAGCAGTGACCATGTGGGAACTCTCGGGGATATTCCTGCCCAATTTACCAAATTTTGGCAGGTAAGCTAGGGCGGGCACCGTATCAATTTTAAGAATTACTTTGTTAGTCGATAAGAGCATTTAGTATAGCAGAGTTGAAAAGGATATTGTTTGGTTGGGTTTTGGTTTAATTTCTTCGGATGATGCTTTAACCACATTCAGTTGCACGGTACTTTTGGACAACAAG
Organism: [Muricauda] lutisoli (nom. illeg.); assembly: GCF_017313105.1. Classification (GTDB taxonomy): domain Bacteria; phylum Bacteroidota; class Bacteroidia; order Flavobacteriales; family Flavobacteriaceae; genus Flagellimonas; species Flagellimonas lutisoli. The sequence continues at coordinate 199,551 of NZ_JAFLND010000003.1, forward strand.
GTATGTTTACATCGTATTAAATTTGGCTTACTAGGTCATTTTAAAATAAAAAAGTAACTCACCACTTTCTTTTCTTATATCAACTGTTGCGCAGCATAACCCCATACTTGCTTTCAGCTCAAGAAATTACTAATGGTGAGTTGTCAGATATAGTTATAAATTTTGGGCTGCACTGTCTTCATCGCCAGAACTGAAGACAGTAACAAAATCTGTTTGTCATGCAGCCCGGTATTCAAAATACTCAATGGTTAAATCTACCATGCTTTCCTTTAAAACTTGTAGGTCACTTGATGTAAGTTGGTTTTCACTTTATAGATGGCCTTTTTGGGTTTATTTAGGTTTTAACAATTGTAAAATGGGAATTCCTGTTATTAGGATTCCCATTTTACATTTACAAGAGAACACTAAAAATTTCGGTTAGTAAATAATAGGTCAAGCAGTGTAATGCAATTCTTGCTCTTTTACATAAGCTTTAAGGGTTGTCTTCCTTTTTTTCTTGGGCATTTTGGCAATGAAATGGCCCTTGAAGTCTATTGAGGCTATGTTGCTCAAATATCTTAGGACCTCCTCGTAGTCATTGATGTTAATACCGGCATTTGTTAAACTTTTGTGTATTGTTGATTTGGATGGATTAATGCCCCAGTCTCCATAAATTTTTTGGTCTCTGGATTTAATAATTAAAACCTTAAGTTTTTTTAAGTGCCAGTTTGGAACATAAAAATGGGATACACCATCTTTTATTGATTTAAAGGTTACATAGACTTTTCCCACATTTTTGTATACGTTCGCCGTGTATCCCATTCGCGCATTGCGTATTGGAAGTTTGATATAAGAACCATCTGATTCCAAATAGAACAATATTGGGTTTCTCTGAAGTATTTCTTCGGTAATTTGGGGAACATCCAAAGTGAGGGACCACCCTGGCAATTGTTCCCTAATATCAAAAGATAACAGTTCCACGGTATCGGGTTCAACCGGTTGATGACATTTTTTGTTGCTCTTCGTTAAAGGATTCGATCTATTTATAAGATATATTGGGTATCCAATTATTACCGCAGCACAAATCAATGCCCATATGATGGTTAACAAATGCATAACTTTCTTTTGATTAAATAATTGGGAACTTTAAATCACATCTCAAATAACAAAGAAAAATGCTAAGTTCAGCCTATAAATGGACCGATGGGCCTTCTCAATTGACGGATGGGAATCAGTCGATTAAACGCATGGTTTTTTTGGACGAAATGCATTTATTTTATCAACTAAAAAATAAACAAGCTACAAGAGCTTATCGCGGGTTTACCAAGAACTGATCATTACAATAAAGAACAATTGTCCCTAGGGTTTAAGTGTCGTGGGATTTTTCCAATTGGCCTACAATTCCCATTACATCATAGTTGGCAATTTTTCTAGTGATATAATTCCGCTTTATGTGGTTTATGTAAGTATGAATCTCAAGAGTATAGTAATTCTCTAGCTCAAATATGGAATCTTTGGCAATTTCCAAACTATTGTTCACCTTTTTTTTGTCATAGGACCTTGCATTATATACTATTTTAAAATTATTGTTTTCTTGGTCCATCCATTCTATTGTAACTTCTATGAAGTCATCCATTCTCTCCCTTTGTTTATAAGATGCTTGCTTTGGGATTTTTCCAAATTCATATTCAGACTTTACTAGGTCTAAAATCCATTTTTCTAGAAACTTTTCTTTCATTATCATTTAAGTTTTAGGCATTCTGGTTTTAGCTCAGCATTGAGCTATTGGTTCAATTTGTTTTATAGAGGTTGAAGATTTTGCTCCCAGATCGATTTCCTATAAGCCTTTTTTTGGAATGGAACGGGCTTTTCAGAAAATGTACTGTTTTACGTAACGGGAGCACATAAAAACAGGAGGTTGGAAAGGATACTTAATTATTTAAAGAGAAGATTTTTTTACAAAAAACTTCATTTTTATATATGTAGAATTTTATTTAACCAGTTCAAAGTATTCAATCTAGCGATTGGACTTTGAGGATTGTCATCAAAATCGAACCCATGTCCAACACCTTTATAGACGTTAAGTTCAACGGCAGCTCCCTTTTCTTTTAACAAATCAACAAGACACAGCGTGTTTTCCGTTAAATAACCTTCTGAGGGAATTTGAAATAATATTGGCGCATAGGGCATATAAATATTCCCCTCCCACGCGTTGTTCCCACACGGACTTGCACCCCAATAGTCATATCCGCCCGATCCTCCGTAATAGAACACACCACCCGCAAATCCAAAATCAGGTTTCTGGTCCGGCGGAAGTACACCTGAGGAGGAATCATATTCCTTGCCGTCAAAATTTTGGGTCCATTCCCAATCTTTAGGTGTAAGGTCCGTATCGTATAATGCTGAAGCCACGGCACTTGCCCCATCAGAAAAACCCAACAGGGCTATATCTTTTTTGCGCACAAGAGTTTCGCCATCTTCATTTTTTAGCTTTTTAAGTACCTCCAGAGCCGCATAGGCATCCTTAGGTCGAATAAACTGAGAACTTATTTTAAAGTTGTCGGGAGCTGTCTTCCATTTTCCTGTTCGTCTGGACACTCCCCTTCCGGAATAACTGTCCACATAAGCTCCTATAATACAATTAGCATCGAACAACTTACGCCATTCTTTGTTTTGACCGGACATTTCACCAGTTTCAGGATCATGGTCCAGCCACATTCCATCGGATCCGTGCATTACCACCACAGCGGGAAAATTGTTGGTATCGCATCCAGATGGTATGGACATGTAAATCGGGATTTTTTCGTGGTCCACCATAGCATAGACAATAGTGTCCAGAGTCGAATTCCTTAGCGTAACCTCTGGAAATTGCATTGATGGAAGAAAAGCACCCTCGTCCTTTCCACATGATATACAACAAATGAAAAGGATAGCAAGGAGCAAGTAAAATTTTTGTAACAATTTAGATAGTGATTTCATAATCTCTCAATTAATAAGTACATGTACAGTTAGAAATTCCTTGGAAGAGGTCTATTCCAAGGGTTACTACATGGGTCCCGGTAGAATAACCCAGTATTTCGTTCATAATTACTTGGTAAGAATACCCAAAGTAAAAGTCTCCTTTTTTAATTCCTACGATCGGGGCGATATAAAGTGGCGAACCCAGTTGATCGTTAAGAAATCTATAAGTGAAGCCAGCGTAGTAATAGTCTAGAAAGTCAAACCATTTAAATTTTGTGTTTATATCTGTAATTGACCTTCCATCACTTTCAAAGTATTGAAAAAAAACAGATGGCTCTATTTCAAAATCCGCTCTTCTGCTTTTTCTAAACTTATAGCCGGAATAAACATAATAATTGCGTAAAGTATTGGGTTCAAATACAGGATTGAACTTTTTAAATTCTTTGTTTAGAATATTGGAAGCATTGACACTGAGATAAAACCGTTCTCTTCGGTATAAAACCCCCACATCAAAGTTAGGGTTGCTAGAGGACCTGTCATTTACAATGGCTTGATCATTATTTGGATCAAAGTTTTCAGTGTCGATTCTAAATTGATTGAGGTTAAAAGACAGGGCAAATGAGAAATAATGGTCATTATATTTGTCAATGGTGAGGTGATGAGCAAAGGAAACTTTTCCGCCCCGCTGTTTGGTTTCACCATTCGAATCATTATAGATGACCATTCCAATCCCCGATCGATTCCCCAATCGTACATCTGCCGAAAGGGATTGGGTATCAGGTGCATCTTGGATACCCACCCATTGGGTGACCCCGTTCATCCTCACCTTTACGTAATTACCTATGCCTGCAAAGGATGGAGACATTAAAAAAGGGTTGTCGGATAAATATTGCGACAATTGGGGTATGGTTAATTCTTGTCCTTTTGCAAAGAATAAGTTCATACACATTAAGAAAACTATACTTCTCTTCATTTATCGTTTAGATTTTATCTATAAAGTGTAAAGTGTCCAACGAATTCACGTCCAGAGCCATCATTGGGTTTCACTATATACCAATAATCTCCAGAAGGCATTGGTTTGGAGTCATATTCCCCATCCCAAGCATCTGTTGGACCCAAAATGTGGATTTTTCTTCCGTACCTATCAAAAATGGACGTTTCGATATCAGGGAATAATTCGGTATTCCTGGGTCCCCAAGTATCATTTTGACCATCATAGTTGGGAGTGAAAAAATCCGGGATATCTATGTCCACCATGTTCATCGCAATACTTTGTATTGCCTCACAGCCATTACTGTCCACAACCCTTACTGTGAAAGTTCCACTTCGGTCTATGGTATATGTATTGTTGGATGTTGCACCATTATCATCGAAATAATAGGTGTATGGAGCGGCACCACCAGTAACATTTGCAGTGATTTGATTCGCATATTCGCTGGTCAATGTCAACCCTAATTGCACAAAGCTTTCAACTTCAAATGGAATCTCTCCCACACAGCCATTGTTGTCCATTATGAACAAACTGTGATTGCCAGCACTGATATTTCCAAAATCAGGACTTAGGATGAAATCATTCAGGTCAGTTGAATCCAGGGCATAGAGCACATCATTACTTACTGAGGGGTCAGATAAAGTCACTACAAGGCTGTTTGATGGAAGATTGTTGTCGCAGAAATACATTATATCAACAGAGCCACCAAGTTTCGCCCCCCCAGATTGGATTCCAAAACTCGTATTGGTTTCACATCCAGTATCATCAATTATGTTCATTTCATATTCTCCAGGAGACAGATTGTCTATTGAGAAGGAATCCGTATTGAAAAGTATAGGTTCCATATCGTTGAGCTGAACGATAACCGGGAAAACAGCATCTCCAATCTCTACAGAAACGGAACCATTATTACTCTCCCAACACGTTTCATTCTGAACAATAGTGGTAACGCTAAATCCAGTGATGGTGACCAGGAAGGAGTTCTCCACGTCGGGGCAGGATCCCGTACCGGGGCTGAAGACGTAGATGGTGGTGGTTGCGCTCACGGGGTCCCCTGCGAATAGGGCGTTGCCCCCTCCGTTGGGCGCGTCGAAATAGTTGCCGTTGGCCAGTGCTGGCAGGATGTAGGAGTCACAGCTCTCGACATCGGCGGGCGCGTCGGCCAGTGGGGTGTTGTTGATGGTCACCTGGAAGGAGTTCTCCAGGTCTGGGCATGACCCGGTTCCCGGACTGAAGACATATATCGTCGCGCTCGCGGTGATGGCGTCCCCTGCGAACAGAGGAGTTCCGGTTCCACCACTTCCGGTAAAATAGTTGCCGTTGACTAGTGCCGGTAGGATATAGGAGTCACAGCTCTCGACATCGGCGGGCGCGTCTGCCACTGGGGTGTTGTTGATGGTCACCACGAAGGAGTTCTCTACATCTGGACAACTTCCTTGCCCAGGGCTGAAGATGTAGAGGGTGGTCGTTGTGGTGATATTGTCCCCTGCGAACAAAGGCGTTCCAGTTCCACCACTTCCAGTAAAATAGTCACCGTTGGCCAGTGCGGGCAGGATGTAGGTATCACAGCTCTCGACATCGGCCGGTGCGTCTGCCACTGGGGTATTGTTGATCGTTACTTGGAAGGAGTTCTCCACATCGGGGCAGGATCCCGTTCCGGGGCTGAAGACGTAGATGGTGGTCGTTGTGGTGATATTGTCCCCTGCGAACAAAGGCGTTCCGGTTCCACCACTTCCAGTGAAATAGTTGCCGTTCGCCAGTGTGGGCAGGGTGTAGGAGTCACAGCTCTCGACATCGGCAGGCGCATCGGCCAGTGGGGTGTCGTTTATGGTGACCACGAAGGAGTTCTCCACATCGGGACATGACCCCGTCCCCGGGCTGAAGACATAGATGGTGGTCGTTGTGGTGATGTTGTCCCCTGCGAAGAGTGCGTTGCCCCCTCCGTTGGGCGCATCGAAATAGTAGCCGTTGGCCAGTGCGGGCAGGATATAGGAATCACAGCTCTCGACATCGGTGGGCGCGTCGGCAATCGGTATAGGCGTTATGGTCAATGTCATGGAGTCGAATGTGGCCGGACAGCTTCCGTTCCCGTTGCCGGTAAGGGTAAGGGTTACCGAACCGTTGGTGATGTCGCCCAGACCAGGAGTGTAGACGGGCATCAGGGCGGTGGCATCATCGAATGAGCCGTCGCCTGCGGAGGACCACAGCAATGAACTGGTGTTGGAGGTACTTGGTTTTGTGACGGATGTTGATAGGTCGAGCACTTCCCCCTGGCATATTTCCTCGTCTGATCCTGCATCCACTATGGGCGCTGGTGTTATGGTGACCTGAAAGGAGTTCTCCACATCGGGGCACGACCCTGTTCCGGGGCTGAAGACGTAGAGGGTGGTCGTTGTAGTGACCACGTCCCCTGCGAAGAGTGCGTTGCCCCCTCCGTTGGGCGCATCGAAATAATCACCGTTGACCAGTGCCGGTAGAATATAGGAATCACAGCTCTCGACATCTGCCGGTGCGTCTGCCAGTGGGGTGTCGTTGATGGTCACTTGGAAGGAGTTCTCCACGTCGGGGCACGACCCTGTTCCAGGGCTAAAGACATAGATAGTGGTGGTTGTGGTGATAGCGTCCCCTGCGAAAAGTGCATTGCCTGCACCGTTGGGAGCATCGAAGTAGTTGCCGTTGGCCAAGGCGGGCAAGGTGTAGGTGTCACAGCTCTCGACATCGGTGGGCGCATCAGCCAGTGGGGTGTCGTTGATGGTCACTTGGAAGGAGTTCTCCACGTCTGGGCATGACCCGGTTCCTGGACTGAAGACATAGAGGGTGGTCGTTGTGGTGATGGCGTCCCCTGCGAATAGGGCGTTGCCCCCTCCGTTGGGCGCATCGAAATAGTCTCCATCGGCCAGTGTCGGTAGGATATAGGAATCACAGCTCTCGACATCTGCCGGTGCGTCTGCCAGTGGGGTGTCGTTGATGGTCACTTGGAAGGAGTTCTCCACGTCGGGGCACGACCCTGTTCCAGGGCTAAAGACATAGATAGTGGTGGTTGTGGTGATAGCGTCCCCTGCGAAAAGTGCATTGCCTGCACCGTTGGGAGCATCGAAGTAGTTGCCGTTGGCCAGTGCTGGCAGGATGTAGGAGTCACAGCTCTCGACATCGGCGGGCGCGTCGGCCAGTGGGGTGTTGTTGATGGTCACCTGGAAGGAGTTCTCCATGTCTGGGCATGACCCGGTTCCCGGACTGAAGACGTAAATAATCTGTGTTGAGTTTATGATATTCCCTGCGAACAGAGGAGTTCCAGCTCCACCACTTCCGGTAAAATAGTCACCGTTGGTAATTGCGGGCAGGGTGTAGGCGTCACAGCTCTCGACATCGGTTTGCGCATCCGCCAGTGGGGTGTCGTTAATGGTGACCACAAAGGAGTTCTCCACGTCTGGGCATGACCCGGTTCCTGGACTGAAGACATAGAGGGTGGTCGTTGTGGTGATGGCGTCCCCTGCGAATAGGGCGTTGCCCCCTCCGTTGGGCGCATCGAAATAATCACCGTTGGCCAAGGCTGGCAGGATGTAGGTGTCACAGCTCTCGACGTCCGCTGGTGCATCGGCCAGTGGGGTGTTGTTGATGGTGACCTGGAAGGAGTTCTCCACATCGGGGCAGGATCCCGTTCCGGGACTGAAGACGTAGATGGTGGTCGTTGTAGTGATGTTATCCCCTGCGAAGAGGGCGTTGCCCCCTCCATTGGGCGCATCAAAGTAGTTACCATTGGCCAGTGGCGGCAGGATATAGGCGTCACAGCTTTCTACATCGGTGGGCGCATCGCCCAGTGGGGTGTCGTTGATGGTCACTTGGAAGGAGTTCTCCACATCGGGGCAAGATCCCGTTCCGGGACTGAAGACGTAGATGGTGGTCGTTGTAGTGATATTGTCCCCTGCGAAGAGGGCGTTGCCCCCTCCATTGGGCGCATCAAAGTAGTTACCATTGGCCAGTGGCGGTAGGATATAGGCGTCGCAGCTCTCGAAATCGGCGGGGGCGTCTGCCACAGGGGTGTCGTTGATGGTCACTTGGAAGGAGTTCTCCACATCGGGGCATGACCCCGTACCTGGGCTGAGGACATAGATGGTTGTAGTTGTGGTGATGGCGTCCCCTGAGAACAGAGGTGTGCCAGTTCCATTACTTCCAGTAAAATAGTCACCGTTGGCCAGTGCGGGGAGGATATAGGCGTCACAGCTCTCGACATCGGTCGGTGCGTCTGCCAGTGGGGTGTTGTTGATGGTGACCTGGAAGGAGTTCTCCACGTCTGGGCATGACCCGGTTCCCGGACTGAAGACATAGAGGGTGGTGGTTGTAGTGATATTGTCCCCTGCGAATAGGGCGTTGCCCCCTCCGTTGGGCGCATCGAAATAGTCACCGTTGAACAGTGTGGGCAGGATGTAGGTGTCACAGCTCTCGACATCCGCTGGTGCATCCGCCAGTGGGGTGTTGTTGATGGTGACCAGGAAGGAGTTCTCCACATCTGGACAACTTCCTTGCCCAGGACTGAAGATATATATGGTCGCGCTCGTGGTGATGGCGTCCCCTGCGAACATAGGCGTTCCGGTTCCACCGCTTCCAGTAAAATAGTCACCGTTGGCCAAGGCAGGCAGGATGTAGGTATCACAGCTCTCGACATCGGTCGGTACGTCTGCCAATGGGGTGTTGTTAATGGTGACCACAAAGGAGTTCTCCACATCGGGGCAAGACCCGGTTCCGGGACTGAAGACATAGATGGTGGTGGTTGTGGTGATGGCGTCCCCTGCAAACAGAGGCGTTCCGGTTCCACCGCTTCCAGTAAAATAGTTTCCGTTGGCCAAGGCAGGCAGGATGTAGGCGTCACAGCTCTCGACATCGGCGGGCGCGTCGGCCAGTGGGGTGTCGTTGATGGTCACTTGGAAGGAGTTCTCCACGTCGGGGCAGGATCCCGTACCGGGGCTGAAGACGTAGATGGTGGTGGTTGCGCTCACGGGGTCCCCTGCGAATAGGGCGTTGCCCCCTCCGTTGGGCGCGTCGAAATAGTTGCCGTTGGCCAGTGCTGGCAGGATGTAGGAGTCACAGCTCTCGACATCGGCGGGCGCGTCGGCCAGTGGGGTGTTGTTGATGGTGACCAGGAAGGAGTTCTCCACATCGGGGCATGATCCCGTACCCGGACTGAAGACATAGATAGTGGTCGTTGAAGTGATGGTGTCCCCTGCAAACAGAGGCGTTCCGGTTCCACCGCTTCCAGTAAAATAGTTTCCGTTGGCCAAGGCAGGCAGGATGTAGGTGTCACAGTTCTCAACGTCTGCTGGTGCATCCGCCAGTGGGGTGTCGTTGATGGTCACTTGGAAGGAGTTCTCCACGTCTGGACATGACCCGGTTCCTGGACTGAAGACATAAATAATTTGTGTTGAGTTTATGATATCCCCTGCAAATAGGGCGTTTCCTGCTCCGTTGGGCGCGTCGAAATAATCACCGTTGGCCAAGGCTGGCAGGATGTAGGAGTCACAGCTCTCGACATCGGCGGGCGCGTCGGCCAGTGGGGTGTTGTTGATGGTGACCAGGAAGGAGTTCTCCACATCGGGGCATGATCCCGTACCCGGACTGAAGACATAGATAGTGGTCGTTGAAGTGATGGTGTCCCCTGCAAACAGAGGGGTTCCGGTTCCACCACTTCCAGTGAAATAGTTACCGTTGGCAAGTGCGGGTAGGATGTAGGCGTCACAGCTCTCGACATCGGCGGGGGCATCGGCGATGGGCATCGGTGTTATGGTGAAGGTCATGGAGTCGAATGTGGGCGGACAGCTCCCGTTCCCGTTGCCGGTAAGGGTAAGGGTTACCGAACCGTTGATGATGTCATTTGCTCCAGGTGTATAGATGGACATCAGGGCTGTGTTATCATCGAACGAGCCGTCGCCTGTGGAGGACCACAGCAATGAACTGGTGTTGGAGGCACTTGGATTTGTGATGGATGTGGATAGGTCGAGCACTTCCCCCTGGCATATTTCCTCGTCTGACCCTGCGTCCACTATGGGCGCTGGTGTTATGGTCACCTGGAAGGAGTTCTCCACATCGGGGCAGGACCCCATACCTGGACTGAAGACATAGATAGTGGTGGTGGCGCTGATGGCGTCCCCTTCGAACAGAGGGGTTCCAGTTCCACCGCTTCCAGTAAAATAGTCACCGTTGGCCAAGGCAGGCAGGATGTAGGCATCACAGCTCTCGACATCGGCCGGCGCATCTGCCAGTGGGGTATCGTTGATGGTTACCTGGAAGGAGTTCTCCACCTTGGGACATGCCCCTGCGGAGCTGAAGACATAGATGGTTGTCGTTGTGGTGATCACGTCCCCTGCGAATAGAGGGGTTCCAGTTCCACCACTTCCGGTAAAATAGTCACCGTTGGCCAGTGCAGGCAGGGTGTAGGCATCACAGCTCTCGACATCGGCCGGCGCATCTGCAAGTGGGGTGATATTGATAGTGACCACGAAGGATTCTTCGTCAGTACATGTACCGTTCTCGTCGTAGATATAAAGTGTCGTTGTACCAGCAATGTTGAACGAGACTCCGGCTAAATATTGGTTGCCACCACCACCAAATCCTCCGGGCAGGTCGTAGTAGGCTTCATTGCCTGTTAGGTTTGTTCCAGTGATCATTGGCAGCAAGTACTGGTCGCAGGCTGTCACATTTGCCAAGGGGTCGATGTTGGGCGGTTCAGGTGCCGTAAGGGTTACATCCGGGCCATCGACCGCAGAGATACAACCATTGACAGTTATACGAAAGTTTTGGTAGTTGCCAGGGGGAAGGCCATTGACAACTGCACTCCCACCACTGACAGTAACGGCGTTGAAAGTTCCCCCATCATACATAATATCGTAAATGCCATCGGGAACATCGGAGAATATGAATGTTATCGATCCATCGTCACTGCCACATTTGGTGGGGTCGGAGAAATAGTCAACGTCTATAAATGGTTTAGTTGTTATATTGATCTTGAAACTTCTCTCGTCAAAACAGACAGCGGGTGCGACACCAGTTTCATCATATATATAAAGGGTCATACTAGTGTTGATCAAATCACCAGGAAAGAATAACGTACCACCTCCTGAAGGGCCTCCCGAAGCATCATAATAGGCTTCATTTCCGGATAAATCTGTTCCTGTAATTGGAGGTAATATATATGAATCGCAAGCTTCAACATCTGCCAGTGAATCAATTTTTGGAGTTGTAAAAACGTAAATTGTCTGTAGGAGATCTGTATAGTTACCGTAGATATCCGTGACTCTATATGTACGTGCAATAGTTTCGGGATTTGAAAGTCCATCCGAAACATCCCCTATATATGTGACAGCGGCCACAGCACAATTGTCAGCCTCATCCGTTACAACATTTGGGTCTGGTGCAGGTACTGTATCACAAACGGTAATCGGGTCTGGATTGGATGCGGTAGGGGAGATGTTATCAGTAAATGCGACTGTAAAAACATCTAGGTGTTCAAAATCCACTCCATCAAAATATGCATTTTTGAACGCATCAATACTTGTTGCAGGAATCGTTGTTATTGGTCCGGTAAGAAAATCCCCATCACCATCCGTATCAATGATCAAAGATAATTCTCCACAGTTCCCATTGTCAAGAATGTCAGATCCTGACAGATCTACTCGAACACTGACCCCTAAAATAGGGTCTACTCCTCCTGGAGAAACGGTTTTTTGAATTTTCCATTCTCTTTCTATTCTGGAAACAAACTGGGGTGGGAGTTCGGTGGCAACCTGGTTGAGTCCATTATGATCGTTTGCCCATAGCAAATAATTGTGTAGATATGAGAATAATGAAGGTGATCCCCAGGTTGTATTATCGATTTCAGTTCTGGATTGATCTAGATTATCAGTTCCAAAATTGGTATTGGAAGACATGGTAACCATGGCTTCCGTATTTTCACTTTTGGAAATACGTTGGTGTAGGTTATATCGCAATTTGAGGTCACCAACATTACCTGGTAAACCTGATTCAAAGTCTTCAAAACGGTCCCTACCTAAACCTGCGATATCGTATCGATAGTTTGGATCTACTGTGGGATCCCAAATGACTGTTCCGTCTGCGGCGAGATAATCATAGCCCAGATTACCCACAACACTGCCCAATTGTCCTCCAGAATTATTTAGTGTAACCCCATATTTTATGGCCAAATAACTTTCTATCCTTTGAATACTGTTGGAGTTGAGCGGACCATCTGCCAATAAAACTTCAGCAATGTGTCCGGTTAGATTTCGGTTTTGATTGGAACTGTTAAAATGTTTTCCGAGTCTATTGTACAGGTAAAGGTCTCTTTCCGCTCCAACAGCGTTTCTTATTACATTTAAATCTGGAAGTCCATTGACCCAAGTTGTAAATACTTCATCCTTCAAAAAAGGATCAATATCCACTTTCCTGACCAATGTGCCTATAGTCGGTGCTTCTTGTAAATCTATGCCACCGCTTTGAAAGTAATTCCAGGTGTTCCATGTACGACCTATGGAAAATCTGTTTCCATTGGAAATTCCTATGGAAAGGTTGGTGGTCGAACTATGGTAAGTGTCGATATCCCCTCCGAAAAGAAGACGCTGTGTTTGTGCGGAGTTTCCCATCCCCTTGCCTTTAAAGACAATAAAAACCGTGATTTCCTTTCTGGAATTGGACCTAAAATGCAGGGCCTGTCCATTTCCACTGCCATCAAATTCCACTGATGGATTAAAGTTGAAACTGTTTCTGCGAAGTGTGGGTATACCGGGAATGGTGCCGGCAGGGTTCAAATAGGCAGGTGTGCCAAATGAATTTGCCAATCCTGTTGGATATGCCAATGGATAGTCTACTGGGGCAGGGTGGGGGACTGCATCTTGCGCATTATAATCCACAAAATCGTACCAAAGTTTCACAGGAGTTCCATCTACGGGAGCCAATGGTGTGAACAGTTGAAATTGCCCAGGTGTAGGTAGAGGGGGTGAGTTGACAGCCCTGTCTGCTGTAAACCAGGTGTCCACTTGTTGACCAAATATTTGACCGCTCAATAATAGCATGAATATCGTTCCTATTGTTAGGAGGATACTTTGCAATGGCCTATGATATATGCTAAACCACGAGGTTTTTTTTTCAGGGGTTTGAGTAAAAGATAAATGAAGTAAAGATTTTATCATAGTAAGTAGGTCTTTTGTTTTTTCTTGTTGAGGAAGAGACAAGAAATGCTTTGGGAAGTATAAAATAAGCTACTATTCAGGTACTTGGGGACACCTAATTAACCTATGCAATGTTAGAATTGATGAATGGCATGAATGGATCAACGTACGAGAAATGAATTTGAGTTCCAGAGTGTTGTGTTTACAGGTGTTTTCTGACATCTGTATTTTGGATAAAAAAAGCCACCAAGAATTTCTTGGTGGCTTTACAACCCTTGATTATTGGAGAATTTATAAGTTACCCCAAACCTTGGGTACTAAAAAAACAATCATCAAATATGGGTAGGATGGTTATTTTATCAGGTTAATTTCTACCCTTCTGTTCTGTTTTCTTCCGAGTTTTGTGGTATTGGAGGCTATTGGTTTTTCTTCTCCATATCCTATTGCGGTGAGTCTGCTTCCAGAAATTCCTTCGTTGATCAAGAGATCCCTAACGGAATTTGCCCTTGCTTCTGAGAGTCTTTGGTTGCTCTCGTTGCTTCCCACGCTATCTGTGTGCCCTTCCACGGTGAATTTGGCATTTGGGTATTCGTTCAGGATTTGGATAATATCTACGATCATAGAAATCGATTCTGATTTGATGGAGGCCTTGCCTGTGTCGAACAGAATTGTTTTTGCATATTCGTTCAATTGCTTTTGGACTTCTTTTGTTACCTCGGGACAACCATTATTGCTTATTGGGCCAGCTACGTTAGGACATTCGTCGTCAATGTCCACCAAGGTGTCCCCATCGGTATCTGGGCATCCTTTATGTTCCATGCTTCCTGGATTTTTTGGACAACGATCATCTTTGTCGATGATACCATCACCATCGGTATCCGGGCATCCGTTGTGCTCTTTGTTTCCTGGTTCATTGGGGCAATCATCGTCCTTGTCTAGAACACCATCTCCATCGGTATCTTTCCAAGGGCATCCATTGTTTTCTTCTGGCCCTGCTTCGCTGGGGCAGTTGTCATCCTTATCAAGAATGCCGTCACCATCGGTGTCTTTCCAAGGGCATCCATTGTTTTCTATGGGGCCAGGTGTTTCTGGGCAATGGTCCACATCGTCTTTTAGGCCATCCTTGTCCTTATCCCGCAATTTGCTCTGATATATAGGAACTTTGACACCCGCATAGGCATCCAATGATTTGCTCTGTCCAAATAGCGATGTCAGGATTGAACCAGACCCTAAAAAAAATGGTCCTGCCCTGAGTCCAGCTCCCCAACGAAAGCCGGCTCCATTCATTACGCTGAAAGGAGAATAAATACTCAACCATGCAGTTTCCAACCTTGGTGTAAGTGAAACTTGATTATGGATATGTTGGGTGTTGATGTTGTTTTTTCCCTTTAATGAAATATCGGAGTTCAGGTTTAGGTAGAATGTTGAATTTATGTTCCAATCCACATTGGCATGCAATGCGGTGGGCAGTACCGATTTTGATGATTTTTCTAGGGAACTGATGGCATCAAAGTTGTTGTCCAACGCATCATCCAGCTCCAGACCATCAAAATTATCCGTACTCTGTGTCTTGTTAAGGTCATAGGTGTCTTCCGTGCTTCTATGGTTGTTTATACTTCCAATATCTGAGATGGATGCACCAAACTTTAACTTATACTTGTTCACACCTCGGTTGGAAATGGGTTCACCGTCCATATTTACCAACTGCTGGTCTTCGTGATCAGGCCTCCATTCATAAACAAACCCAAGGTCTGTTCCAAAACCGGTGGATCGACCATAATTTTTATCGCCTTGAGTGTCGGTTCCGTATGTCAATGTTCCATTGGTAGTGACCTCATTTGCTGCAGCATTATGGTCAATGCTTACCTCTGAACCATCAATATAGATATGGTGTATTCCGGTAAGATACTTAAGGGTAAGCCCTCCTTTAAGGAAATGTTCACCCCCATCCGCCAGTACCCTCGCATAGGTGGCCCCAATTTCCGTCCACAGGTTTAATGCTCCGGATATATTCCCTTCATCGATAAAGAAGTCCTCATTCTCATCGAAACCACCTTCTTTATCTATGGTGGTTCCATTGATATCATCTACATTGAGGAAGAGCCTACCCCTTGTGTAAACGCCTACTGAGTGTTTTTCGGACAAGGTGAACATGGCCGATGGTCCTAAGATATCAACATTGGCAACCAGGAAATTATTTTCCTTTGGGGTTGTTTTGGCTTCATCAAAGGTTTTGTTGAAGTCATTGAAGGCATTACCTAAATCGACACCGAGATAATCGTTGCCAAAAAAGGCACTTGCACTTATTAGGTTGATATCCAATTTTAGCCTGGAGTCCGCTATGTTGGCAGGGTTTGAAATAATACCATGTACCCCACTGTAATTATCAGTAAGTAGGCCTTCATAGGATTGGGCTTTAAGCATATACACCGATATGAAGAACACTATGCCCAGTGAAATTTTTTTTGAAAACATGTTTAAATACATTTTTGTTAGACCTAAAGGTTCAGGTCCAGGTTGTTTTTTTAAATCACAACAAATAGAGTACAAATAAGGTTATGACAACTAGGGGAATAAACGAATGGACACTTTCAATTGATGGATAATGAAGTTGGATTTATGAAAGCTTTGATAACGAGGAGTAAAACTGAAGAATTGTGAAACATTGAAGAGTTTCGGAGAAAACCAGAAATGGAGGGTTTTTGAATAAAAACCATTACGACCAAGGAATTTAAAATTCCTTGGCGTAACGGAAACCTCAACTAAACTAATCACTTTAATGACCAATACTCGTCAAAAGTGAATTGCTATATGTGCATACGTTAAAAATTGTTTTTGTATTTCAATTGTACTTAACGCATTGTTGCGGAACAAACATAAAACCTAAAATTGATTTAAAAGCACCTCATTTTACGGATGGGCTTTTTCAACTAACCAATGCCCTTTTTGGTTTGAGGAAGAAAATGAGGTAAAAAAAAACAGCCCTAAAAGGGCTGTTCCATATGGTTTGAAAAGTATTGTTTATTCAACTTCTTCTACCGATGCATCGGGAGCATTCTTTTTAACGGAGGCAACACCGTTTTCCATAGCGGATTCGCTGGAATACATTTCGCTGTTTCCAATAACTTGGCCGTTGGATGCCTTTAGGTTGAAGTATGGGCTTCCGTCCTTTGCCTTGTTTCTTTCAAAATTTCCATCGTCCTGTGAATGTTTTTTCACAGACTCGATACCATTTTCACAAGCATCTTTGGATGAATATCCTTGGCTGCTTAAAATAACTTGACCGTTTCCAGCTTTTAAATTGAACCGGAACTTTCCAGCCTTATCCGTTTTAATCTCAAATTTTCCCATATTTATTCTATTTTAAGTAATAAATCTAGATATTTTCTTAAAAAATGACCAATAAAAGAGGTGAAAAATATCAATAAAATAAAGTTTTAGGCTTTTGGGTCATGAAATTGTAATAGTACTATGATGATTGTCATAAAAAAAGGAGGCGAATAGCCTCCTTTTAACATTGTGTTTTTATATCTGTTACACCCTAATTTGACCGTCACCGAATACATAGTATTTGTTGGTGACCAATTGTTTTAGGCCCAATGGACCTCTATGGTGTAATTTGTCCGTACTAATGGCGAGTTCTGCACCGACCCCCATTTGTCCACCGTCGGTAAATCGAGTGGAGGCGTTTTGGTACACAGCTGCACAGTCCACGTTTTCCATAAATGTTTTGGCAACATCATTGTTCTCTGTCATTATGGAAGCGGAGTGTCCACCGGAATTGTTGTTGATTTTTTCCACGGCTTCGTCAATATTGTTGACTGCACCGATAACACATTTCATGGCCAAAAACTCTTCTTGCCAAATGGAATCGTCGGTAATGGTGTCCTCGTTCGTCAATACTTTTTTGACCTCGTCATCCACTATAATGGAAACTTTGTTGGCGGTGAGTACCTGCTGCAATTCCTTGAGCTTATCCTCGTAACCATCAATTTGGGTATCCATCAAAATTTTGTCCAATGCGTTACAGGCGGAAATCTTGTGGGTTTTTGCGTTCAAAATTACTTTTAAACTTTTTTCCCAATCAGCTTCCTTGTGAACATACAGGAAGTTGTTTCCCCTACCGCTGATCAGTACAGCGCACTTGGCGTGTTCTTTTACAAATGCAATCAAACGTTCGCCGCCACGCGGTACAATGAGGTCTAAATCCTGGTCTGGATTCCTTAAGAACTCCTGTGTTTGTGTCCTGTCCATTTCCAAGAACTGGATAAAGTCCTCGGACAGGCCATTTTCTGTCAAGGCCTGGTGCCAAAACTTAACCAAGGCTTTATTGCTGTGGTAGGCTTCTTTACCTCCTTTGAGCAAGATTTTATTGTTGGCCTTAAATGCAAGTACGGCAGCCTCAACAGTAACATCAGGGCGGGATTCGTAAATAATCATTATAGTGCCAAAAGGAGCTGTTCTGTTGATGATCTTTAACCCGTTGTCCAATTCCCTTGTCGAGATTTCCTTGTTAACGGGGTCATCTTGCAAACGAACCTCCTTTACGGCCTGGATCATTTGATCCACTTTCTTTTGGTCCACTACCAAACGATCGTACAATGCTTGATCGTCGCGGTTAAATGCGTCTAGATCTTTTTTGTTTGCTTGGAGCAATTCGTCCCGATTTTCATCAAGGATACGCTCCATATCTTTTAATACTTTATTTTTTAAATCTGTGTTCAATAATTTCATTACTGTTATTTTGAAACTTCTGTTCCTACGTTTTTTCCTTCTACAATATCCAGGATTACGTTTTCTCGTTTTCCGTTTACAATGTAAGATGGAATATTGTCGGCTGCTGCTTTTTGGGCATAGCTCAATTTTGAACCCATGCCGCCACGGCCTTCTCCTTCTTGTTTGTTTCCTTCTTCAATGTATTTCTCCAAGTCTTCTTTCGGCTCAACTTTGTCTATTACTTTGGACTCCTCTTTTTCGGGGTGTCCGTCGTAAAGGCCATCTATGTCCGTCATCAGGATAAGTTTGTCGGCTTTCATCAACTGTGCCAACAAAGTGGCCAGCTCATCGTTGTCCGAGAACATGGACATGGAAACGGAAACTGCATCATCCTCATTGGCTATTGGGATAACTCCTTCAGAAAGGAGCCCTTCAAGGCAATTGATCATGTTGTCGCGGTGCACTCCAGGGTTAAAATCCCTTTTTGTAGGGAGTACCTGGGCACATTTCATTCCGTAATCATTGAATATATTATAATAGTGCCTCATCATTCTGGGTTGCCCAATGGCGGAATATACTTGCCTACGTTGGGTTTTATCTTTGATTTTCGCTTTTCCCAGCACTTCTTTACCGGCGATTACCGATCCAGAAGAAACCAAAATGGTCATGATGTCTCGTTCGTATAGCTCAGCAATTTGTTGTACCAAACTGTTGAGTACAGGTCTTACAATTCTGTTGTCTTTATTGGTCATCACATTTGTACCTACTTTGATGACCACTAGTTCTTTATACATGTTTTAGTATTCTTCGCCAAGTTCCACAGCTCTACCAAATGCTGCGAAGGCGGCTTCTTTGATTAATTCATTTACATTATTGTCTTCCATGGAATCCAGGGCGGCCCTAGTGGTTCCTCCTTTGGAGGCGACCATTTCCATCCAAGTGTCGGGGTTTAGGTTGTTTTGGTTGAACAGCTCCACCGCACCTGTAAAGGTTTGGCTTACCAATACCTTGGAAACGTTCTCCGAGAATCCCATTTGAAGCGCGGCCTCCATCATACTCTGCATAAAGTAGAATACGTATGCGGGACCACTTCCTGAAATTCCCGTTGATGCATCAATAAATTTTTCATTTTTCACCCTAAGGGATTTTCCAGTGGTGTCCAGCAGGCCTTCTACCATAAAAAGTTCCAAACGGGAAACCTCTTCGGCGGATACATAGCTGGTTAGGCCCTTGCCAACCTGAGCGGGCAAATTGGGCATGGCCCTAACCACTTTTTTGATTCCTAGGGATTCTTGTATAAAGTTGATGGTAACCCCGGCCATTATTGAAATGAACAATTGCTCCGGATTCACCAATTTTTTCATGCGCTCAAAAAGTTCTTCGGCATGATAGGGTTTTACGGCCAAAAAGATGATGTCTGCTTGTGGTACGCAGTCTTCAATCTTGTCAATGGCATCGAAATAGGCAATTTTACCTACTTCTTCTAATTTTTCTTTTGACTTGTCCAGCACCATAATGTTGCGTTTTTTCAACAATTTGGATTTAGACATACCTGTGGCATAGGTAAGCCCCATGTTACCTGCGCCAATAACCAATACTTTCATTGTTTTTATTAAAGGGTTATAAAATAAATTATAATGGTGTTATGCTAATACATTGCATTCTTTGCAATCTTTGATTTTACCGTTGTAAGTTGCTCGGTATTTGTGCAAAGTGCGGACGGGAAGCCCCATAATATACCTTCTTACATATGTAACACGGGTGGTAAGCTCCCCCATTTTAACGCTATAGCGTTTTTCATATCTGGTTTCCCTTTTAATTCTTGAAAGTCTCATTTTGTTGTTGATACTTTTTTGTTTTTGATGTTATTGGTCTTCCTGTTCGTTCAGGAATTTTTGTTTGTATTGTGCCTTTTTCAATGTTTTTCGGCGCTCTACTGATTTTTTAATGTATTCTTGACGGCTACGTATTTGGTCCAAACGCTTCGTGTTTCTATATTTTCTTTTGTAGCGTTTTAGAGCCCTTTCAATACTTTCACCTGATTTAACTTCAATTTTTAGCATATAATGGTTTATCTGTTCAATCTCATTTCTAAATGGGTTGCGTTGAACCCTTTTTCTTCAAAAAATTTTTTGTTTGGATATTGGTTTTCATCTGTAATATGGATGGCAACGTCCCCCTTGCAATATTGGAGCGTATAATCCAGTAGCTTCTTTTCAATATCGCCTCCCCTGTGCTCTCCGTGTATTACAAAAAATACCAGAAAGTTCTCGGGAATATAGTCTCCCATACCTGTCTTGTTCACAACGGCCAGCCCTAATATTTCATCTTTTTCCTCCATGGCAAAAACATAACCGCCCAAACCAGGAATGTCTTTGGTGGAGTATTGAATGGCCTTCCTAATAGCTTTCTTTGTAGCTTTTTTTCCTTCTTGATGCTCAAAAAGGAAGTTGGCGAACCTGTTAGCTTCCATGGTTGAAAGTCTAGTATAGGCATCGTAGGTCTTGATTACCATGTTGTTTTGAACGATAATAGTTCTGATTTTTTAGTTATTAGTTAACGGTTTCGAATCGGGCAAAATGGAAATACAAGTAAATCACACTTGGTTCCCAAGGTATAGGCACTACTTCCCAAAAGGGAAGGTAATTATAGGGTAGGCGGAATGAACTTATTGGGCTGGTTTCTGAATACCAGATAAGTAAAACTTAGAATTCTACAGTTTTTTCTCTCGTGGAGCTTAACGTTCATTGGTGCAAAGGTAAGTAAAACAGCCCTTAAATCCCAATAATACTGAGGTTTATGTTTTCTCTAACGTTTCTGCCAAAATTTTGGGAGTACATTTTGGGTTACTCGATGGATTATTATAAGGATTGCTTAAAGTTTAGCTATGGAACGTTAAATATTCTTAAGATCGATTTTACTGGATTGCCGTTTTTGAGTTTAGTGGTGTTTTTCTATTGAATACTTCTCTTTGTTTTGAATTATTACCGCTTCAGGCTATGTGAATTATTGCTAACTTTAATTCGTTTAGCTTTGGGTACAATGGAATTGCTGCATGGAAAAGCCTTCAAGATTCCGATAATCATTATATATGTTAGAATCATAAACTGCCTCCTGATATATTGAACTGTACAAGAACCTACCTATGCGTTATTAACCTTTTAAGCTCTTTGTAACCGATGTTACTGTAAGGCTTTCAAAGGCAAATTATCTTAACCGCACAACAATAATGAATATGGAAGTTTTTGAAATTCTTGGATATATTGGGGCTTTGTTAATTGGCGTAGTCCTTGGATTGATTGGTGGTGGAGGCTCTATACTTACCGTTCCTGTTTTGGTATACTTGATGTATATAAACCCTGTGACGGCCACCGCGTATTCACTTTTTGTGGTTGGAATCTCTTCGTTGATCGGCGCTTTTAAGAATATCCAAAAAGGACTTGTCGACCTAAAAACTGCCATTGTATTTTCTATTCCTGCTTTTATAGCGGTATATGCAACAAGAAAATATTTGGTGCCCGCCATTCCGGAGCATTTGTTCAATATTGGCGATCTCGCCGTGACGAAGAACATTGGTATAATGGTGTTTTTTGCAATTATTATGTTGATGGCTTCCATATCAATGATCAGGGGCAGGTCCGAAAATGGTGATGACGACGACACCGAGGTCCAATATAATTTTCCTTTTATCATCCTGGAAGGTGTTGTGGTCGGGGTGTTGACAGGTATTGTTGGAGCTGGTGGTGGATTTTTAATAATTCCTGCACTTGTCATTTTTGCCAAATTACCTATGAAGAGGGCAGTGGCGACCTCACTTTTGATCATTGCCATAAAATCGTTGATCGGATTTTTGGGAGATGTACAAAACCAAAACATTGATTGGACCTTTCTACTATCGTTCACAGCTTTGTCCGTGATTGGCATTTTCTTGGGAATCTGGTTGAGTAATTTCATCAACGACAAACACCTGAAAAAATCCTTTGGTTGGTTTGTGCTCCTTATGGGTATATATATTCTTTATAAGGAATTGTTCGGCTAGGACAGTTCTGTTTTAATATTCAGGTTGGACTTACTTTATTGGATATCCATGTTTTTTGACGGGCAGCGTCCTTTTCAAATTGAGAATTATTTTATCCTTCCCATATTTTTCTAACATGAAACAAATAGTAAAACACAGTATTTTTTTGCTTTGGGGGTTGAGCTCCATGGCACAGCATCAAAAAGCACCTGATAAAGCGGAGAGCTTAAAGGAAATATTTGCGAACGGGGAAGTAGAAGGGCATATTCGAAATTACTTTATGTCCACTATTAACGAGGGGTCTTTGAAAGATTATTACACCGACGCCATAGGAGGTTCCATCTCTTTCAAAACAATGGAATACAAAGGTTTTGAACTTGGTGTAAAGGGCATATTCACCTTTGAAGCGTTCACATCCAATTTAAATGACCCCGACCCAACTACCGGAATGGTTTCAAAATGGGAACACGAACTTTACGATATTAACGACTACAATAATCAAAACGATCTGGATAGGTTGGAGGAATTATATGTAAAGTACAATTTTAACTCTGGTTATTTTACCTATGGAAAACTTGCCATTGAAGAAACCCCCTTGCTCAACGAAACAGATGGTAGGATGAAACCATTTGCCTTCAAGGGGTTTTGGTTTCATTTGCATCGAAAGAAACATGTGTTCAATATAAGTTGGTTGGACCGTATTTCGCCCAGAGGTACAGTGGAATGGTATAGCTTCAATGAAGCCATCGGGTTGTCGAACAATGGCTTTCAGCCAGATGGAACCCTATCGGATTATCGAGACAAAACAGCATCAAAAGGTATCGCCTCTTTGCAATATGAAACACAACTTGACCGATTTGAATTTAGGGCCAATCACTACTATATCAACCATATTTCAAATACGAGTCTGATAGAATTGGATTATAAAAAGGGCGATTGGACCTTGGGTCTGCAATATGCATTACAGTTTTCCGATAGATTCCAAAAAAGCTTGGACTACGCCGAAAGATATATGCAGCCTGGGGAAAACGGTCAGGTATTAAGTGGTAAACTGGCTTATGATCCCCAACATTGGCATTTTGGAGTTGCTTACACAAGGGCCTTTGATACTGGAAGGTTTCTGTTTCCCAAAGAATTGGGAAGAGACAACTTTTTTACTTCGCTCTCCCGCTCTCGATTGGAAGGTCTGGGAGATGTAAATGTTTTTACCCTGTATACTGATTACGATTTTGATATAGATGGATTGAACCTGGGGTTGGAAGTTACCGAAGTGTTTGGTCCCGGAATAAACGAGTTTGAATTCAACAAATACAATATTGATGAATATTATCAGATAAACACAAGATTACATTATGAGTTACAGGGCTTTTTTGAAGGCCTTAATTTTGATGTTCTTTATGTGTACAAAAGGAACCTGAACAATTCTGACCCTATCAACGTGTTCAATCAGAGTAACTTGCACCAAATTAATTTTGTGACAAACTATATTTTTTGACCCAAATGTTAAAAGTGCTCCCTCCATGTATCTTTTGTGATACTTTAAAGGAAAAGCCATGGAGTTCGCCGG
Source organism: [Muricauda] lutisoli (nom. illeg.) (assembly GCF_017313105.1). Taxonomy (GTDB): domain Bacteria; phylum Bacteroidota; class Bacteroidia; order Flavobacteriales; family Flavobacteriaceae; genus Flagellimonas; species Flagellimonas lutisoli. The sequence goes on from NZ_JAFLND010000003.1 coordinate 222,938, forward strand.
TAATGATTAAAACGCAAAAAGCTCCGAGTTCTCGGAGCTTTTTGTTAATTGTAATATCAAGAGGTTAAAAAAGGAATATCGAACATACCCATGTAGAAATATATCAGTGCATTTTTAAATGAAATGTGGGATTACTTCTTTATGTAATGCCATAATTTAATAGCCGCAATCCAGGGAATAAACCCCGCTAGCTCCGATACCGCTTAAAAAGCTCCAATTATTAGTGGAATAGTCTACATCATCTACTTGGACGCATTCCAAATTAGGGTTGCCAAGAACAGTTGTGACTTGTAAATTATTTGCTGCGTTGGTGCCATTTTGCAGATTGATGGTTTTTAAAGCCTCATTACCGCCGATAACTGCACTTCTTAATTCAGCGTTGTTCGATAGGTCTATGCTTTCCAAGTTTGTAATTCGAAAAGCCACATTTTCCAATAGAGTATAGGGGCTAAGGTCAAAGGTGCCCGTAAGAGGGGCCAATAGATTAAGAAATGATAAATCGGGGGCAGTGGGCAGTGTAAGGTTTGTGAGTTCAAAAGCTCTAATAGATACAAAAGTTAAGTTTGTATTGTTGGTTAAATCTAATATAGTGATGGGTATGCTTGGATTGTCTATTGTATTAAAGTCTCGAAGTTGAAATCTAGTAAGATTTGTATTCATACTAAGGTCCAATGATGCAAGGGGAACGCTAATCAATTCCAATTCTGTCAGGTTTGGGGTGGAAGACAGGTCCAGATTTGTTAAGGAAGGTGTATTTTGGATTTTTAAAGTGTTGAGTGCTGTGTTGTTCCCCAATTCCAACGAAGTTGTACTCACCTCATAAAGTCGTATAAAAGTAAGAGTGGTATTATTGCTTAAATCCAATGAGGATAGGGGGGAACAAGCTATGGTGAGTTCTGTAAGGGCAACAAAATCCTCTATACCGGTTAGGTCGGCCACGGGATATATTCCACCGCAATTATTGATCAATAATGTCTCAATCGTATTTATATTTTCGGTCGCCACATAGTCATCCAGAACATCGTCATATCCTTGGTCTATCAGAAGCTGTTCAAAAGCGTCATCAGGAACATAAGTACCATCCTTATTGCAATCACCAGTGCTGTCACCATGATTTAAATGAGCTTGAACGCTTTGTTGGGCCACTTCGATTTGCTTGTATTCATCAAGATCGGAATCGTAATGACAAATAAGGACTAGCTCTGCTTGATTTGTAGCTTTGGTCTGCAATGCAGATTGCTCTAAGGTTTCCTCCAAAGAATCCTTTTGACAGGATGATATAAAAATAAGGGCTAAAAACAATAATGATAATCGCGTATTCATATAGAAACAGGTTTGTGTTTAAGTATCTTTTTTAAACTATCAAAGATTGAAGAGAACAAAAAAAGGTAGCTGTTCTATTCGATGAACCGTATAAAACTAATGATGAAACGGGGTTGAAAAGACAAAAGCAAGTTTAACTGAATGATATTTGAGTTATTCTTTAAAGCTGTAAAACAATGACTTAAGTAAACGTCTTGAACGGTAATTTGGCTTTTCCTGTCTAGTTTAGGTTAAGCCTTTTAGAAATGAAATAACTAAGACAGTTGAAATATGGCTTGAACTCCACCTAATGGCTGTGGAATTAAAAATAACGGTTTATTAGGGTGTAAACTATGGAGATAAAATACTCAAAAACGAAAAAAGCTCCGAGAAATCGGAGCTTTTTGCGGTCTGGACGGGACTCGAACCCGCGACCCCCTGCGTGACAGGCAGGTATTCTAACCAACTGAACTACCAGACCAATGATTTTATCTTTTCAAGACTCCGACAACAGTCGGATTCAAATCTTGTTCAATGCTTTTTTAAAGCGAGTGCAAATATACATTCTCATTTCGGATATGGCAAAACATTTTTTTAAAAAAATGATCAACCAAATTTTTGTCTCTCGATCATAAAGGAATTCAACACTTGGGAGAAGTCCGAGCGAACATCTACCCCCACATATTTTATTTGGTATTGTGCGCATTTCAGTTTTAGGTCCTTCTGATATTCCAATACTTTTTGCGAATATGCTTTCTTAATGGAATCGGCATACAAATCTATCTGTTCACCTGTTTCCACATCCACAAAACGTTTGGGTGTATCGTCAAACTCAAAATAGAGTTCATGCTCTTTGTCCAACAGGTGGAAAAGTACCACGGAATGTTTGTTGTATTTAAGATGGCGCAAGGCTTCGAAGAGTTTATTCTCTTCAGTTTCCGTTTGGAACATGTCGGTAAACAAAAAGATCAAGCTTCTTCGATGGATTTTCTCGGCAATTTGATGTAAAAAGGTGTAGGTTTTGGTCTCCTTTGTTTTTGGTTTATGCAATGCTACCTCGTTCAGTTTGGAATACAACATTTGATAATGGCGTTCGCTGTTCTTTTCCGACGCGTGGAAGTCATACGTATTGGAATAGATGCTAAGCCCTACCGCATCCCGTTGTTTTTTTAAAATCTGCATCAAGGCGGCAATGGAAAGCACCCCAAAACCAATTTTGTTGAGGTTGTCCAGGGAATATTCCTTCACTTCCGGATAATACATGGAGGCCGAGTTGTCCAAGATCATGTGACAGCGCAGGTTGGTCTCGTCCTCAAAACGTTTGGTGTACAAACGGTCGGTTCGGGCAAAAAGCTTCCAGTCAATATGTTTGGTGCTCTGTCCGGGATTGTAAATTTTGTGTTCGGCAAACTCCGCCGAGAAGCCATGGAACGGACTTTTGTGTATACCACTGATAAATCCCTCCACAATTTGGTGGGCCAAAAGCTCCAAATTTTGGAAGAGGGTCGCTCTGCTAAGTTCCGATCTTACGTCCATAACTGATTTCTGCGGACAAGATAAAATAAAAAAGGCTTGGCATTTGCCAAACCTTTTTTAAAATCTAATTCCAAAATTCGTTTTACAGTGCAGCATCAATTGCATCTGTGTAGGTTTTTTTAGGGGATACGCCCACTTGACGGTTAACAACCTCACCATCTTTAAAAACCAAAACAGTAGGGATGTTACGTACACCGTATTTGGCGGCAAACTGCTGGTTGGCATCTACATCAACCTTACCAACAACGGCTTTGCCATCGTATTCTTGTCCTACTTCTTCAATGATCGGACCTACCATTCTGCAAGGCCCGCACCATGCTGCCCAAAAATCTACTAGGACAGGCTTGTCACTTTTTAAAACTACTTCGTCAAAAGTTGCATCTGTTATTTCTAGTGCCATCTTATTTATTTTAATATTTTACAAAGTTAGTCAAATAATGCCCATGTAACTTACATTCAGCATATTCGTTTTAATTATTGCACCATTGACAATAATTATGGTCTAATTTAATTTATAATGAATTTCATTCGCTTCCAGTTCGGAAAGTAAATCACTGTTTATCTTCACCTTCTGTTTTCGGCTCGATAGTTTGAGTTTGATTTCCTCCTGCATCTCATAAATTACAAAACTTATGGGATGATCGCCTTTATGTAATGTTAAAGTGTCCTTCAAGGTTTGGATACGCTTTTCTTGCAGCCTATCTATGTTCAGTTTGATGGTCAGCTTTTTCGCAAAGGCATCCATCACATCCTGAAGCTGTTTAAAGTCGTTGAACTGAAGCCGTGGGTCTCCTTTTTTGCCCGTATCGCGGTTTACCCAGCCCTCTCTCACAAATGCCCTAACATGTACAAAGGAGTTGATCATTAAAAAATGACGGAACTTTAGGTATTCCTCACCAAAAATCCTTAGCTCGAAGGACTCATTATAATCTTCCAAGGTGAACAATCCCCAACCTTTGCCGTTTTTGGAGACCCGGTGCTGAACATCGGTGATCACACCTGCCACGGTAAGTTCCCTGTTCACAAACTCTTCCAAACGGGAGAAATCGCTTACCGTATTCTTGCAAAATGCTTTTATCTCTTTTTTGAAATCATCCAATGGGTGGCCCGAAATGTAGATACCCACCACTTCTTTCTCACGACGCAGCTTTTCCATGGTTCCCCATTCCTCGCAAGGGGGCACGATTGGCTCTGGTATCTGAACCTCGCTCGCCTCGCCAAAAAGGCTTACCTGTGATGAGTTTTGATTTTCCTGGAACTTGGATCCATACTTAACGGCTTTTTCCAAAAAGGTTATGCCATCGCCCTCATCATGGAAATATTGTGCACGGTGGGTATCACCGAATGAGTCGAATCCACCTGCCAATGCCAAGTTTTCGAAGGCTTTTTTATTGGCGGCACGTAAATCCACACGTTTGGCCAGGTCAAAGATGGATCTGTAAGGCCCGTTTTCTTTTCGGTTTTCCACAATGGTCTCTACGGCGGAGCGCCCCACACCTTTAATGGCCCCCATTCCAAAACGTACCGCATTGTCCTTGTTCACGGCAAATTTGTAGTAGGATTCGTTGACGTCCGGCCCCAATACTTCCAACCCCATTCGTTTACATTCCTCCATAAAAAAGGTGACCTGCTTAATATCGTTCATGTTGTTGGACAACACGGCTGCCATATATTCAGCAGGGTAATGGGCCTTTAAATAAGCCGTTTGGTAAGCGATATAGGCATAACAGGTCGAGTGACTCTTGTTGAAGGCGTAGGAGGCGAAAGCTTCCCAATCCTTCCAGATTTTTTCAAGTATATCACGTGGGTGCCCGTTTTTCTCTCCACCATTTAAAAACTGCGGCTTTAATTTTTCCAGAAGGGCAAAAATCTTTTTACCCATGGCTTTACGGAGCACATCCGCGTCACCTTTGGAGAATCCTGCCAGTTTTTGGGAGAGCAGCATCACCTGCTCTTGGTAAACCGTAATCCCATAGGTTTCCTGAAGGTATTCTTCCATTTCTGGAAGGTCGTAGGTAATCTCCTCTTCTCCGTGCTTACGGGCAATGAAACTTGGGATGTATTCCATTGGCCCAGGTCTGTAAAGGGCATTCATGGCAATGAGGTCATCAAAAACCGTGGGTTTTAGGTTTTTCATGTGCTTCTGCATGCCTGGGGATTCGTACTGGAATATTCCTACCGTATCCCCTCGTTGGAAAAGTTCGTATGTTTTTTCATCATCCAATGGAAAATCATCGGGAACCAAATCTATTCCTGTCCTTGCCTTAACAATTTTGACCGTGTCCTTGATCAGGGTCAAGGTTTTCAGCCCCAAGAAATCCATTTTCAGCAGTCCGGCACTCTCCACTACGGAGTTGTCGAACTGGGTAACGTACAGGTCGGAATCCTTGGCAACGGATACAGGAACAAAGTTGGTAATGTCGTCGGGCGTAATGATTACCCCACAGGCGTGGATTCCCGTATTTCGCAACGAACCTTCGAGGACGCGGGCCATTTTAACGGTTTGTCCCTCAAGGTCGTCCGTTTCTGCAATATTGAGCAGTTCATGCACCTTTTCCAGTTCATCGGAACGGAACTTTTTCTTTAAGTCAGCCTCGTCGATCCCAAATATTTTGTTCAGCTTGGACATGTTCGGAATCAACTTGGCAATACGGTCGGCATCACCCAGTGGCAAATCCAGAACACGGGCAGTGTCCCTAATGGACGATTTGGCCGCCATGGTACCGTACGTAATGATTTGCGCCACTTGATTTGCCCCATATTTATTGATCACGTAGTCCATTACACGGCTACGGCCCTCGTCATCAAAATCAATATCGATATCGGGCATGGATACCCTGTCCGGATTCAGGAACCGCTCAAAAAGCAGGTCGTACTTCATGGGGTCGATGTTGGTGATCGTCAAACAATACGCTACCACCGAACCAGCAGCGGAGCCACGGCCTGGCCCTACGGACACATCCATGTTCCGTGCTTCGCGGATAAAGTCCTCCACGATCAGAAAGTATCCCGGATACCCTGAGTTTTTAATAATCTCCAACTCAAAATCTATACGTTCCCTAATTTCATCCGTAAGTTCCCCATATCGTTTTTCGGCCCCTTTGTAGGTGATATGTCTTAAGTAGGCATTTTCCCCCCTGTTACCACCATCAACGTCATCTTCCGGATCCTTGAATTCTTCAGGAATACTGAATTTGGGCAATAAAATATCGCTGGCAAGGTCGTAGGGCTCAATTTTGTCCACGATTTCCTTAATATTCAAAATGGCCTCGGGCAGATCCTTGAAGAGTTCCTTCATTTCATCGGAAGACTTAAAGTAGTACTCTTGGTTGGGCAGACCGTATCGATAGCCCCGACCTCGGCCAATGGGAGTGGATTGTTTTTCCCCGTCCTTCACGCACAATAAAATGTCGTGTGCCTCGGCATCTTTTTTATCACAGTAATAGGTGTTGTTGGTGGCGACAAGTTTAACGTTGTGCTCTTTTGCCATTCGCACCAAAACCTGGTTTACACGATCTTCGTCCTCTTGACCGTGTCGCATTATTTCGATGTAAAAATCGTTGCCAAATTGTTCTTTCCACCATAAAAGTGCTTCTTCCGCCTGATTTTCTCCAACATTCAGGATTTTATTGGGGACTTCACCATACAGGTTTCCCGTAAGGGCTATTACATCTTCCTTGTACTGTTCAATTACCTTTTTGTCGATTCTTGGTACGTAGTAAAATCCATCGGTGTAGGCTATAGAGGACATTTTCGCCAAGTTGTGGTATCCCTTTTTATTCTTGGCCAGGAGCACAATTTGATGCCCGTAGTCCTTTACGTTTTTATTGGTGTGGTCCTCACAGACAAAAAATTCACAACCAACAATAGGTGTGATTTCTTTTTCAGTAGGTTGCTCGCCATTGGCTATAAGCTCCTCGTTTTTGGCCTTTACGGCTTTATTGTGCCCCATCACTTCTTTCACAAAGTGAAAGGCACCCATCATATTGGCGTGGTCGGTCAACGCAACGGCGGGCATGCCATGGTTGGCCGTGGCCTTTACCAAATCTTTAATGTTGATGGTGGACTGGAGTACCGAAAACTGGGAGTGGTTGTGCAGGTGTACAAAGGATTCATCTTCCAAGGTCTCCACATTCTCTTGGATTTCCTCGTCGGAAACTCCACCAGTATCTTCTGCCCAAAGGGCATCGGCTATTTCTTTTGATGCTGCCTTTAGGTTGATGTGCTTTAGCCCAATGAGTTCTATTTCTTGCGGGTTGGCTTCCGAAAAGCGCTCAAAATAATCGGGCTGAACATCCAGTTCCTGATATGAATACTGCTTTTTACGGACCAATTCCAAAAAACAGCGTGTTGTGGCTTCCACATCGGCCGTTGCGTTGTGCGCTTCGGCAAAAGGCTCACCGAACAAGAACTCGTGGAGTTCTGTTAATGTGGGCAATTTAAATTTACCACCACGGCCTCCGGGAATTTTACAAAGTTCCGCGGTATGCTCGGTACAAGTGTCGAGCACTGGTAGTTCCGTCAATGGGCTTTCCACCCCCATACGGTGGAACTCGCATCCCATAATGTTGATATCGAATCCAACATTTTGGCCCACTACAAATTTGGTCTGCTCCAATGCCTTGTTGAAAGCTTCCAAAACTTCGCTCAGGGGTACCCCGTTTTCTTCTGCCAATGCAGTGGATATACCGTGTATCTGTTCCGACTCGTACGGAATATTAAACCCTTCGGGTTGTACCAAAAAATCTTGGTGCTCTATTAAATTACCGAGTTCGTCGTGCAGCTGCCATGCTATCTGAACGCATCTTGGCCAGTTGTCGGTATCGGTAATGGGAGCATCCCAGCGTTTGGGCAAACCAGTGGTTTCCGTATCAAAAATCAAATACATAGGCTATCTGTCTCGGTCAAAAAAAGAATAGATAAAAGTACGGAAGAAGATAGATTTGGTAAAAAAGAGTTTTGATGAGTTATCAACTAAAAAAAGCCGGGAATAAATCCCAGCTTTTTCTTCTGATTGTATCTAGTGACTTTTGGAATTATGATACTGCTGTTTCGAAAATGTTTGCTGTCTCCAGGGTTTCCCTGATAGCATTTCTGTGCTTCATCAATAGACTTTCAGTGGATGGTGGCAATACAAAATCCTTATCGTGCAATATATCATTGTAAGTGGCAATAGCTTCTTTTTCGCCACGGTGCACTTCTTCTAGCATTGCTTCTTCATTATTGGTAGTGAACAGCGATTTAAAATCGATCCAAGATCTGTGTAAGGTTCCTTTGGCACTTCCTCCTTTTTCCGGGGTTTGTCCAAAAGACATAATCTCAGCTTTTAATTCTTGGCCAAAATTGTATCTTTTCTTGGCGCTGTCCATAAAGAATTGCTTAATGGTTTTATTGTCCACCTTTTCAGCTGCTTGTTTAAATCCTTTTTCAGCATCATAGGTTCTTTCCAAAAGTTCGTTCAATTTGTTCGACATTTCTACAGTGTACTTCATAATCTCTCTTCATTTTATCGGTTAATGGCCATCGGCTCTCGATGACATCCAACTATAAGATAAGGTTAAAATACAGAATACCAAATAGTTGCGATGGTTTATAATAGGTTTAACGGGATTGGGCCCAGTTGTTAAAGGCATTTAACTTTTTTTACCGAAAACACTGTCCTATAAACAAATAAGTGTATATTTGCACCCGCTTTACCGATAAGCGATTAAAAAGAATTAATAATCAGGGTCGGGCACCCTACAAATTAATGTGATATGCCAGTTAAAATTAGACTTCAAAGACACGGTAAAAAAGGTAAACCATTTTATTGGGTAGTCGCTGCAGATGTAAGAGCGAAAAGAGATGGTAAATTTTTGGAAAAATTGGGTACTTACAACCCAAATACCAATCCAGCTACAATCAATCTTGATATTGATGGTTCCGTAAAATGGTTACAGAACGGGGCACAACCAACTGATACAGCTAGAGCTATTCTTTCTTACAAAGGTGTGATGATGAAGCACCACCTTGCAGTAGGTGTTCGTAAAGGTGCAATGACGGAAGAGCAAGCCGAGGAAAAATTCAAAGCTTGGTTGGAAGAGAAAGAACAAAAAATCCAAGCTAAAAAAGATGGTTTGAGCAAAGCAGAAGCTGAAGCTAGAGCCAAAGCGTTGGAGGCAGAAAAAGAAGTAAGTGAAAAGAGAGCTGCTGCTGCGCTACCTGAAGAGGAAGTAGCAGAGGAAGCTGCCGAAGAAACTGCTGAGGCTGCAACCGAGGAAACTTCTGCAGAAGCTGAAGCACCTGCCGAAGAGGCTCCTGCTGCTGAAGAAGCTGCCAAAGAAGAAGAATAGAAACGTAGGACGATGCGCAAGGAAGACTGTTTCTACCTGGGCAAAGTCGTTTCAAAATATAGCTTTAAGGGCGAGGTGTTGGTTAAATTGGACACCGACGAGCCCGATATCTACGAAAATATGGAATCAGTACTTGTTTCTTTGGGAAACAACCTGGTTCCATTTTTTATTGATAGGTGCCGTTTGCATAAATCCAACTTGCTCCGCATCGATTTTGAAGAGGTAAAGGACGAATCTTCCGCTGATAAGATTATCGGCTCCGAACTATATCTTCCCTTGACCATGTTACCCCCACTTACAGGAAATAAATTCTATTACCATGAGGTGATCGGATTTACCGTTATGGATGAGGTGCACGGCGAAATTGGTACTGTGGAATCCGTGAACGATAGTGCTTCACAAGATTTGTTCGAAATAAAGAAAGGGGACAAGGAGTTGTTGATTCCCGTAAGTGATGATATTATTACCAAAATTGATCGGGAAAACAAAACCATCTACGTAAAAACACCAGAAGGGTTGGTGGACTTGTATCTAGGATAAATAATATAGTAGATAGAATTTTACAATTAGCTTGATTTTTTTATGCTGATATAATTTGAGAAAATGAAGCCTTTCAAATTCAAGGAATTTACCATTCACCAAGATAAATGTGCCATGAAGGTAGGTACCGATGGTGTTTTGCTGGGTGCTTGGGTTTCGTTGGAAAAACATCCCGAATCAATTTTGGACATAGGGTCGGGAACGGGGCTCATTGCTTTGCAGCTCGCTCAACGTTCATCAGCGGAAACCATAGATGCTATTGAGTTGGATGCCGCTGCCTACGAGCAATGTGTTGGTAATTTTGAAACATCTCCATGGGGAGACAGACTATTCTGTTATCATGCAGGGTTTGATGAGTTCGTGGATGAAATGGAAGATAAGTACGATTTGATCGTGTCCAACCCCCCATTTTATGCTGAAGATGTGTCTAGTGGCGATCAATCCAGGGACAATGCACGGCAAAGCAGTTCTTTACCATTCGATGAACTGGTTCAAGGTGTATCCCGATTTTTGACGGAAGATGGAAATTTTGCGGCAATCATCCCATATAAAGAAGAAGGGAATTTTATTGATTTAGCCAAAAATGTTGATTTGCTTCCAAATAGAATCACCAGGGTCAAGGGAAATCCTGAAGCTGATTTTAAAAGAAGTTTAATGGAATTCAGCTTTCATCAAAATAAGCCATATATTGATTCCTTGGTCATTGAAGAAGGTCGACACCAGTATACCAAGGAATACATTGAATTGACCCAAGCATTTTATTTAAAAATGTAACAATGCGCGAATGAAATGTTATATTTACTTAAAAATTATTCTGAATGAAGCCCGATTTATTTGAAGCCCCAGATTACTACAACCTTGATGATTTACTTTCCGAGGAACATAAACTGGTTCGTGATGCGGCCCGCCAATGGGTAAAGCGCGATATATCCCCAATTATTGAGGAATATGCCCAAAAAGCGGAATTCCCTGAACAAATTATTGCAGGATTGGCGGAAATAGGTGCTTTTGGTCCCTACATTCCCGAAGAATACGGGGGTGCAGGCTTGGACCAAATCAGTTATGGATTGATCATGCAGGAGATCGAGCGTGGCGATAGTGGAGTTCGCTCCACAGCTTCTGTACAGTCTTCTTTGGTGATGTATCCCATATTTGCTTATGGAACTGAAGAACAGCGTAAAAAATATTTGCCCAAGTTGGCCACTGGGGAGTGGATGGGCTGTTTTGGACTTACAGAACCCAACCATGGTTCCAACCCAGGTGGAATGGAGACAAAGTTCAAGGATGGCGGTGATCATTATGTACTGAATGGTGCCAAATTATGGATTTCCAACTCGCCATTTGCCGATGTCGCCGTAGTTTGGGCAAAGAATGAGGAAGGTAGGATTCACGGATTGATCGTTGAACGTGGAATGGAAGGCTTTTCCACACCAGAGACCCACAACAAATGGTCTTTGCGGGCATCTGCCACGGGCGAACTTATTTTTGATAATGTAAAAGTCCCGAAGGAAAATCTGTTACCGGGCAAAAATGGATTGGGAGCACCACTGGGTTGCTTGGATTCCGCACGCTACGGTATCGCATGGGGAGCTATCGGTGCTGCCATGGATTGTTACGATACCGCACTCCGTTATGCCAAGGAAAGGGTGCAATTTGGAAAACCCATTGCAGCATATCAGCTTCAGCAAAAGAAATTGGCCGAAATGATCACCGAAATTACCAAGGCCCAGTTATTGGCTTTCCGTTTGGGACAATTAAAAAATGAAGGCAAAGCCACTACAGCGCAAATTTCCATGGCCAAACGTAACAATGTGGAAATGGCCATCAAAATCGCTCGCGAAGCAAGGCAAATGTTAGGTGGAATGGGAATCACTGGGGAGTATAGCATTATGCGCCACATGATGAACCTGGAAAGTGTGATCACTTACGAGGGTACGCACGATATTCACCTGCTGATCACTGGAGCCGATATTACGGGAATCCCTGCGTTCAAATAATCAAGTTTGTAGCATTTTCTCTACGGTCACCTTAATGGATTTGCTGATAGGTGTCTGGCTTTTGTCCGCAAAATGATTATGTGGTACTAGCATATTCGTTTCAGGAAAATAAGCAGCCATATTTCCCTTTGGGATATCGTATGTTACCACCAGGAATTTTTCTGCGGTTCGCTGAATACCATCATAGTTGCTATGTAGGTTAACAACATCCAATTGTGTCAATCCCTTTTCTGCCATATCTTCCTTGTTCATAAAAACCACACGACGTTCGTTATGGATGCCACGATATCGATCGTCCAATCCATAAATGGTTGTGTTGAACTGATCATGGGAACGAATGGTCATCAACAATAGCTCGTCAGCTTTTAATTGATGGTCGGGCAATGGGGTAATGGACAATTGTGCCATGCCGTTGGGCAGCATTCTAAAATCACGGCTACGAACGTTATTAGGCAAATAATATCCAAATCCTTTGGATTGTTCACTGGTATTTTCAAATCCTTTAACCGTCTTATCTATCAATTTTCGGATGAGATTGTAATCTTGACCCAACTCGTACCAATTCATGGAGTGGTTTCCCCTAAAGTATGTGTGCGCCAAGAGTGCAATGATCTCAGGTTCACTTTTAATATGTTCTGAAGCCGGTTTTAATAGTCCTTTGCTCTGCCGGACCTTGCCCGTGCTGCTCTCCATCGTCAAAAATTGGAGATCACCGTTCTTTTCATCTTTTTCGGAACGGCCAAAGGTCGGTAACAACAATGCAGTTTTGCCAGTAACCAAGTGACTACGATTCAGTTTGGTACTAATTTGCACGGTTAAATCACAATTTTGAATCGCCTCTGCAGTGTATTGGGTGTCCGAAGCAGCCATCAAAAAATTGCCGCCCAAGCAAACAAAAACCTTGGCCTTCTTATCGTGCATGGCCTTGATAGCCTCTACCGTATCGTAGCCTTTTTCAGTAGGAGGGTCAAAATTGAGATGTTTCTGGATATTCTCGTTCAGTGTTTTGCTCACGTAGTGCATAATACCCACCGAACGATCGCCCTGCACATTGCTATGTCCTCGCACAGGACAAGTTCCGGCAAAGGGTTTTCCAACAGCTCCTTTGAGCAATAGGATATTTACGTATTCCTTGATGCAGTCCACCGCATTTTTATGTTGGGTGATTCCCATGGCCCAGCAGACGACAATTTTGGAATTTTCTGCCAACAGTTCCACCACCTTGTCTATTTTTCGCATGTACACCCCGCTTTTACGTTGAAGGCTTTCCATGTCGTACCGCTCCAAATCTTTCAACAGATCATCGTAGCCGTCCACATACTCCACTATAAATTCATGGTCAAGAACATTGGGATTTTTAGCATCGAGTGCCACCAATTTGTTCAAGATCAGTTTTGCCAGGGCAATATCCTCATTGATTTTTACGGGAAGGTGAATGTCGGCAATGGGTTGTCCGTTCCCTAACATGTCGGAAACACTTTGCGGGTTTTTAAAATTGACCAATCCCGTTTCGGCCAATGGATTTATACTTATGATCTTGCCACCGTTCTTTTTGCATTTTTCCAGGGCGGATAGCATTCTAGGATGATTGGTGCCCGGATTTTGTCCCACTACCATAATAACCTCTGCACCGTATAGGTCATCCAATTTTACGGAACCCTTTCCAATCCCCAAAGTTTCTGAAAGTGCCACTCCGGACGATTCATGGCACATATTGGAGCAATCGGGCAAATTGTTGGTGCCAAACGCACGGGCGAACATACCGTATAGGTAAGCGGCCTCGTTGCTCGATCGGCCCGAAGTGTAAAAAATGGCCTCGTTTGGGTCTTTTAGTTGGTGCAGTCCATCAGAAATCAACTCAAAAGCATCTTGCCAAGTAATGGGTTCGTAATGGATACTGTCCGGTTTTAGGACCATAGGTTCTACTACGCGCCCTAATTTGTTCAGTTCAAAATCACTCAGTCTGGATAATTCTTCCACGGAATGTTCCGCAAAAAAATCGGCTCCTACGTTTTCTCGGGTAGCTTCATCGGCCAATGCTTTTGCACCATTTTCACAGTATTCGGCAATTTTGGATGGGTGTTGGGGAACGGGCCAGGCACAACTGGGGCAACGAAAACCTTCTTCTTGGTTCATTTCCAACAAACCTCTCATGGAACGCACTATGCCCATTTCCTTAAAGGTGTGTCGTAAGGCTTCTTTTACGCCCAAAAACCCGGCTGAGGTCTGCATTGGCCCTTTTAATCGAAGCCCTGTAAACTTGATATCCCCGGTAAGGGAAACGTTGCGCTTTGTTTCTTTCTCCATCATGGTCGGTGTTGCAATTTTGGATTGGGATAATTGTCCGATTGGTCTTCCGCTCTGTTTTCAAGGCAAGTGAAGTCTTTTTCCAATAACAAATGCAGTTTTTTTCCTTTGGGAAGCTGCATTTCATAATCAAAGCCCACTATGTTGTTGTGGAACCAATTTTTTCCATCATTTTCGGGAACCATCATCAGGATATTGTTGTCGGAGTACGATGCTTGTAGCTGTTTTATAGCCGGCATCAGTTTGACCTGATATTGAAAAGTGTTGTGGCCGAATTCCGTGGTTTCCGTTACTGAACCCTTTTCGGACAGTTGCTTTACTTCACTTTGGGTCAATCTAAACCGTATGGAATTGCCTTTGATTCTGATTTTCATGTAATGGTTTCAATTCGTCTTGGTAAGTTAAGGCATTCCGTTCACTTCTTCGAATCAAATAACTTTTTGCTCGTTCTCATATCGGCATAGCGAGGGTCTTGGACGTAGTTTTCCTTTTTCATTTTGATGACCTCTATGCTCAAAAAACCAAACTCTTCCACCACTTTGCCATAAAATCGATAGATGCCTTTTCCGCGAAAGTAATATTTGGCCGCTACAGGCGGAAAGAGCACCGTATCGAAGACCTCTCCGTGTTGGTCCACCAGGGTGGCAAAATGCATGCGTTTCCCTTGGTTTGTTGAGGTGTTCTTTACCGTTACCAAATACCCATAAATATCTATATGTTTGTTGAGGTATCGTTGGAGGTCTTTTTGACCGTTGGTGTTTTTGGGAGGTTCTTCCAGTAATTCAAAAGGGCTGCAAAGGCAGAATCCCAAGAGTTCCAATTGTTCAAAAGCAGTCTCCAAAGCGGTGGTATTGAGCTGGGGCATCTGAAATTTTTGATGCCTTGGTGGAAACAGTTTGGGGTGTTCCAATCGGTCGTTTTTGGATAACATCAAATGGGCTTTCCAGAGCAGTTCATGTTTGTTGGTTCCCGTAAAGCGGAAGGCATCGATACGGATTAGAATGGAAAGTTGTTCCATTCGGATGAACACACGGTCCAAGAAATCTTCGAGAGAGGAAAAACTTCCATGGAGCATACGCTCTTTTAGTATACGTTCCATGACCCTGCTCTCCAGATCGCGGAGGTACATCATGCCCAAATAAATATGTGTGCCATAAATACGGTTTACGGCCATACTTTTGTTCACGCAGGGCGGATGGATGGTCGCGCCCATCATACGGGCATCGTGCACATAGAATTCCGAACGGTAAAACCCGCCTCCGTTGTTGAGTACGGCCACCATATATTCCAAAGGAAAATAGGCTCGCAGGAATAAACTTTGATAGCTTTCCACGGCGTACGAAGCGGAGTGGCCTTTTGCAAAAGCATAGCCCGCAAAACTGGCCACTTGGTTCCATATTTCGGAAATCAAGGATTCGGCATAACCCTTTTTTCTACAATTGGAAATAAACTTGTCCTGTACTTTTTGGAACTCGTCCCGCGAACGAAACTTTCCGCTCATGCCCCTGCGGAGGACATCGGCCTCGCCAAGATCCAGACCGGCAAAATGGTGGGCTACTTTGATCACGTCTTCTTGATAGACCATAACCCCATAGGTGTCGGGCATAATTTGTAACATAATAGGATGTGCCTTTTCCTTGGTTCTACCCTTGTTGCGATGACGCAAAATGTATTCCCTCATCATGCCGCTTTTGGCAACGCCTGGACGTATAATCGAACTGGCGGCCACCAATCCCAAATAATTGTCGACCTGTAGTTTTTGGAGCAACATGCGCATAGCTGGCGACTCCACATAAAAACAGCCCATGCATTGTGCGGTCTTGATCAAGTTGTTGATTACAGGGTCTTTCTTGAACCCTTTGATATCATGAATGTCGATCGCGCCGTATTTTTCGGGTTGGTTGTAAGCAACGATTTCCAAGGCTTCCTTGATCTTGCCCAACCCCCGCTGACCAAGGATATCGAACTTGTACAATCCAACATCCTCGGCGATGACCATATCGTACTGCGTAGTGGGGAAGCCCTTTGGTGGTAAATAGGTGGCCGAAAACCAATGCAAGGGCTTGTCACTGATTAAAATACCCCCTGCGTGAATGCTCAAATAATTGGGTTTTCCCTTGAGCAAGCTACCGTATTTTATTACGAGTTTGGATACATGGTCCAGTTGTTCCAATCTGTATCTTCCCGTCAATAAAAAATCAATGTCTTGGGGTGGCAGCCCGAACACTTTTCCCAATTCCCGGATAACACCTCGTTCCTTAAAAGTAACATAGGTACCAAGAAGGGCAACATGTTCAAAACGCTTAAAAATGTACGCTGTCATGGCAGGGCGGTCCTTCCACGAAAAATCGATGTCAAAATCGGGTGGATTGGCCCTGTATAAATTGATGAAGCGCTCAAAATAGAGGTTGAGCTCCATGGGGTCCACATCGGTAATTCGGAGCAGGTAGGCCACAATGCTATTGGCGCCGCTACCACGGCCAACGTAAAAAAAACCGTTGCGCCTTGCTTCGGAAACAATATCCCAATTGATTAAAAAATAAGAGACAAACCCCATTTTTTTAATGAGTGCCAACTCCTTGTTCAACCGACTTTTGATGGAGTCGTTCACCCTCTCATACCGATAGGGGAGTCCCTCGGCGCAAAGTTTTTCCAAAAGCTGTTCGTCTTCTTCCACACTTCCTGAATAGGTTTTCAGGTTTTGGGGTTTTCTGTCCTTCGAAAAATCAAAATGGATGCAGCACTTGTTGAGCAGTTTTTCCGTGTTTTCCAGAATAAAGGGAAATTCGGAAAACACTGCGGCCAAATTTTGGACAGGATACATTTTTTCTTCCTCATTGGCCTCTTCTTCCTTTGGAAGTTTGCTCAACAGTACATTATTGTCTATGGCCCTTAGCAATCTATGGGCATTAAAATCCTGTTTGTTCCGAAAGGTAACGGGCTGCTGCACCACCAACTTGTTGGTAAGGGACGCCAATTTTGAGAAGGGAAGTCTGCGCAGGTCTTTGATGGAGATTCCGACGAACTCATGTTCCTGAAAATTATCCAATTCATTGAGCAATACCTGTTCAAACGGATATACCACAAAGGCATTCTTAAAGTTTGGGGCACGGTCTGGAATCTTTGAACCATCATGAAGGTGGCGGGACAAAAAAGCATTCAGTTCCAGATACCCTTCGTTGTTTTGTGCAATGCCGATAAAGCAGGGCTGGGTCCCATTTCTAAAATCGATGCCCAAAATCGGTTTTATGGCAAATTCCGGTGCCTTTCGAACAAAATTCAATCCCGCAGAAGTATTGTTAATGTCCGTAAGCACCAATTGGGTCACATGGTTTTGTTGTGCCAATGCCAACAATTCCACCTCCGAGAAGGTCCCGAACCGTAAACTGTAATATGTGTGGCAGTTTAAATACAATTGTCAATGTTCAATTATGAGGTCGAGCTGTCATATCGAGCGCAGTCGGGATGCAAGACCTATGTGTAAATTTTGAATTCAAATGACCTCTCGACTGCGCTCGAGGTGACAAGCAATTACTGTTTTCTGTGAGCCAAAACCACAGGGGGTTCCCCATTAAAGGGGTTGTGCATGCTGCCAATGGTCTTTGCACTCATGGCGGAAGCACGCAGCACACTCCTACTTCCAAACCTATTACGGACATAATCCATGGCTTGGTATAGGTTCAGGGTCTCCTCTGTATCTTCAAAAAGGTTGATTTGGTAATTGCCCGAGACCAAATGGCTGAATCGAATACCGATGAGACGTACCAACATCCGTTTATTGTACAGCGAGTCGAACAGCTCCAATATTTTTGGTATGAGCGTGTGGTCTGCACTCGTGTATGGAATACGCGATTGTTTGGAATAGGTGTTGAAATCGGAATATCGAATTTTTACGGCAACGCAGGCCGTCAATTTATCGCCCCGGCGTAGTTGGTAGGCCAGGTTTTCGGTCATAGCAATCAAAATGCCCCTTAGTTTGGTGATATCAATGGTATCTTTATCAAATGTTCTCTCGTTGGAGATGGATTTTCTATCGTGGAAGGGAATCACGGGCGTATTGTCTATGCCATTGGCTCTTTTCCAGATTACTCTGCCATTGGAACCCAATACCCGTTGCATAATGTCCATGGGCATATCCTGAACGGTTTTTACCTGCCGTATTCCCAAATTTCTAAGGGTTTGATAGGTTTTATCGCCCACCATTGGAATTTTTTTGATGGAAAGCGGGGCCAAAAAAGGCTTTTCCAAACCAAAATCTATTTTGAGCTGATTGTTGGGCTTGGCCTCGTTGGTAGCCACTTTAGAAACCACTTTGTTCACCGATAGCCCAAACGAAATCGGCAATCCTGTTTCCCGAATGATTTTCTGGCGTATTTCCGTGGCGTATTTGTAACAGCCAAAAAAGCGGTCCATGCCCGATAGGTCGGCATAGAACTCATCAATGCTCGATTTTTCGAAAACGGGTACATGTTCCTTGATGATTTCCGTGACCACATCCGAATACTTGCTGTATGTACCCGCATTGCCACGAATCACTACGGCCTCCGGACAAAGTTCTTTGGCCATTTTCATGGGCATGCCCGAATGGACCCCAAACCCACGGGTCTCGTAACTGCAAGCGGCCACCACACCACGGTCGCTGGTGCCGCCTACCAATAAGGGCTTGTTTTTAAGCTCTGTATTGATGATGCGTTCCACGGATACATAAAAAGTATCCAAGTCTAGATGCAAAATCGTCTTTTCCATTGTTTAGCTGAAGGAAAGCTAAATTATGGAAATATTCCTATAAAATGGAAATATTCCAAAAAATAAATATCAACAACTCCTGCTGCTATTTTTCCGAAAAATCATTATATCTTTGCACCGTTGTGTTGGATTCCAGTCGCGATGATTGGAATCAGGTTGAAGCATCAAATTGATGCTCGCCAATGAAAGGCTTTCCTTTTGGGAGGCTTTTTTTGTTTGTGGTGGAAAGTGTGAATATAAGTATGGGTGTTATCTCAATCACAGTCAATAGTTCTTACTGGCAAAGGTCTCCCATCTCCTCTGCGCCCGACTTGACAGATGAAAAACATTAGTGGAAATTCGTGGAATTCGTGTCAAGCAAGCTGAGACATAACAGTCATAATAGATTCTTCGCTTTGCTCAGAATGACAATTTTTAAGTAAGATTAACTTTGGGTAATAGCGTGTGCCACATGGTGTACCAGAGAAGCGGCCAATTTTGCCGTTTGTCCGTCAACATCGTACTTGGGATTCATCTCGGCGATGTCCATGCAAATCAATTTTCCAGACCCGATAATCGTTTTTAAACATTCCAAAACCATATATGGGCTAAAACCCATTGGAGAAGCGGCACTAACGCCAGGCGCATAGGCAGAGGAGAATCCATCCAAGTCAATGGTTACATAAATATGGTCCACATTTTTGGCAAAAGCATTGATCCAGGTCGTAATTTCATTCAGTAGGGGAATTTGGAAGGTGTCGTTCATCACATAGATCACATCGAGTTCCCTAGCTGTTTGAAAGAGATTTCGATCATTGGCATCCTTTCGGATACCGAGGCAGAGGTAATTAAAATCGATACCCTCTTTTTCACAGTCTTTCGCTATCTGATAAAACGGGGTCCCCGAATTGCTTTGCTCCGAGTTTTTCCGCAAATCAAAATGTGCATCAAAATTGATGATGCCGATGGTCTGTCCTTCTTTCTTGGCGTCCAAATATTTTTTGATTCCGCTGTAGTGCCCGTAGGCCATATCGTGCCCACCACCCAAAACAATGGGAAACTGTTTTTTTTCTAAAAGGGTCTTGGCAGCTTCGGCGAGTTGTTCTTGGGCCGACTCCATATCGCTATTGGCACAGGTAATTGAGCCCACATCGTGCAACAGCACATTGCTCCCCAAATGGTTGGGCATTTTTGCAAAACTACTTTTAATGGCATCCGGCCCATCCTCGGCTCCAACCCGACCTTGGTTCCGGTGCACTCCAGCATCACAGGCATAGCCCAAAAGGGCAATGGATTTTTTTTGGGCTTCTGGGAGTTCCTCCAAGGGGGTACAATGCACTTTTTCGTGCAGATACAGCCATTTATTGGAGATTCTACCTGTCCAAAGGTCTTTTTTCGGGGGGTCGTAGTGTTTCATCACATTAAAAAAGCTGGTCCAAAATATTGGATTCTACAAGATAAGGCAAAGTTACCTTTAAATCGGGGGAGCGTTTCATTTCTCGTTCAATGGCAAAGCGGGCTTCTTTGTTTCTTGCCCAGCTTCTACGGGAAATCCCGTTGTTCACATCAAAAAACAACATTTTCTTCAATCGGTTGGATGCTTCCGTGGAACCATCGAGTACCATACCAAAACCTCCGTTGATCACTTCTCCCCAGCCAACGCCGCCACCATTATGAATGGAAACCCAAGTGGCTCCCCTAAAACTATCGCCAATCACATTTTGAATGGCCATATCGGCGGTGAACTTGCTGCCGTCATAAATATTACTGGTCTCTCTAAAGGGTGAATCCGTTCCGCTTACATCGTGATGGTCGCGCCCCAATACTACGGGAGCACTGATTTCTCCCTTGGCAATGGCTGTATTGAAGGCGTCCGCAATCTTGCTTCGCCCCTCGGCATCGGCATAGAGGATTCGAGCTTGCGAGCCCACCACCAGTTTATTCTGTTCCGCTTCCGAAATCCATTTGATATTGTCCTGCATTTGCTGTTGGATTTCTTCGGGAGCTTCAGATTTTATCTTTTTCATCACCTCCAAGGCAATGGCATCCGTTTTTTGAAGATCTTTTGGGTCGCCCGAAGTACAGACCCATCGAAATGGGCCAAATCCGTAGTCGAAACACATGGGTCCTAAAATATCCTGTACATAGGATGGATACCTGAAGTCGATATTGTTTTCGGCCATTACATCGCCGCCTGCTCGGGAAACTTCCAACAAAAAGGCATTGCCATAGTCAAAAAAGTAAGTACCCTTTGCAGTGTGCTTATTGATGGCAGTGATTTGACGACGAAGTGATTCCTGTACTTTTTCCTTAAAGGCTTTGGGGTTTTCCACCATCAAGGCGTTGGATTCTTCAAAAGAAAGTCCAACGGGATAGTAACCACCTGCCCAAGGATTGTGCAAAGAGGTTTGGTCGGAGCCTAAATGAACAAAAATGTTGGCTTCGTAAAAGCGTTCCCAGACATCCACCACATTGCCGATGTACGCCAAGGAAACCACTTCTTTGTTTTCAATGGCTTCTTTAGTGCGGACAACCAATAGATCTAAATCCACCAACAATTCATCTACCCAGCCTTGATCGTGCCTTTTTTTGGCAGCTTCTGGATTCACTTCCGCACAAACGGTGATACCCCCTGCTATGTTTCCGGCTTTGGGTTGGGCACCGCTCATGCCGCCCAATCCTGCGGTCAAAAATATTTTTCCTTCAGGTGATTCGTTTTTCTGCAATACTTTTCGGAAAGCATTCATGACCGTGATTGCCGTTCCATGGACTATGCCCTGTGGACCGATGTACATATAGGAACCTGCGGTCATCTGTCCGTATTGTGTTACGCCAAGTGCATTGAAACGCTCCCAATCGTCGGGTTTGGAGTAGTTGGGAATCATCATACCATTGGTGACCACCACTCTTGGAGCTTCTTTGGAGGATGGGAAAAGTCCCATAGGATGGCCAGAATACATGTTCAAGGTCTGTTCCTCGGTCATTTCTGCCAAATATTTCATGGTGAGCAGGTACTGCGCCCAGTTTTGGAATACTGCACCATTGCCACCATAGGTGATAAGTTCCTCGGGATGCTGTGCCACAGCAGGATCCAAATTATTTTGAATCATAAGCATAATGGCCGCTGCCTGATGGGTTTTGGCTGGATATTCCGAAATAGGTCGGGCATACATCTCATAATCGGGCTTGAACCGATGCATGTAAATGCGACCATAGTTTTTCAGTTCCTCCGCAAATTCTGGTGCGAGTTCTTTGTGCCAAGCCTCCGGAAAATACCGTAGTGCATTTTTTACGGCCAATTTCTTCTCTTCATTGGATAGGATATCCTTTCGTTTTGGCGCTGGGTTGCCATTTTTGGGATATGGATTTTTTGTGGGTAGTCGCTCCGGTATGCCTTGTAATATTTGTTGCTGAAATTCGGTCATGATTCAATTTTTTAATGGATTTGTTCCCCTTTTTTCCAAACCATATGAGGCTTTAATTGTCCTTGATGGTAGGTGATTTCTTGATAGTTATCCGTGGGAAAAACCACAAAATCTGCTACTGCACCGGTTTCCAGTTTTCCTCGGTCTGCCAAACGCAAAGCCGCTGCTGCCCTGGAAGTGATACCGGCCAAAACTTCGGTATTGGAGAGTTTTTCAAAAGTTCCCAAAATACTGGCTTGGGTCAATAGGTCGCCCATGGGAGCAGATCCGGGGTTATGGTCGCTGGCAATGGACAAAGCACCGCCGGCATCCAAAATTTTACGTGCAGGAGTGTATGCGCATCCCAAACCAATGGAAGCCCCGGGCAATGCTGTGGCTATGGTATTGCTTTTTGCCAACAATTGAATCTCTTTTTCGGTACTGGCTTCCAGATGGTCGGCACTTACCGCATCAAAATCCACTGCTACTTGACTACCTCCTGTAGTAAATTGGTCGGCATGGACCGTAATATCAAATCCCATTTCTTTCGCTTTTTTAAAATAAGGTTTGATTTCCTCTGGCGAAAAAGCACTTTCTTCCACAAAGGCATCCACGCGATTGGCCAGGTTTTCGGTTTTTATGATTGGGAACAATTCATTTATGATTGTGTCCAGATAATCGTTGTCCTCACTCCAATCTTTCGGTTTCATATGGGCTGCCAAACAAGTGGGGACCAAAGAAGCATTTGTGGTTTTGTTGGCTCGTTTGATGGCGCGTAGCATTTTCAATTCTTCATCTACAGAAAGACCATAACCGCTTTTCACTTCGATGGTGGTGATGCCGTTCTTGAGATGTTTTTTACTCCTGGAAACAATCCCTTTGACCAACTCCTCTTGTGATGCTTTTCGCGTTTGGGTTACGGTATCCCAAATACCACCGCCCGCCTTGGCAATCTCCAAATAGGTTTTTCCTGCATTGCGGTAGGCATAATCACGGGCACGAGTTCCACCAAAACAAATATGGGTATGCGAGTCCACGAAACCCGGTAGGCAAACTTTTTGTCCTTCAATATGCTGGATGTCGACATCATCTGATTTTAATTCATCAAAAACACCGACTTTTAGAATTTTCCCTTCGGAAACCAATATGCCCCCATTTTCGATGATGTGCAGTTGCTCGTCTTTGAGCGCTCCTTTTAAGGGGAGTCCCGTCATGGGAAGCAATTGGGTAAAGGGTCCTATCAATAGTGGTCTGTTCATGTTAATATGTTTCAAATTCATCAAGGTGTGGGGCGTTCCACTTCAATTTTTTCTCATCCATTACACGGTCCACCAAATCAATGATTTCGCGAT
Organism: [Muricauda] lutisoli (nom. illeg.); assembly: GCF_017313105.1. Taxonomy (GTDB): domain Bacteria; phylum Bacteroidota; class Bacteroidia; order Flavobacteriales; family Flavobacteriaceae; genus Flagellimonas; species Flagellimonas lutisoli. The sequence continues at coordinate 246,433 of NZ_JAFLND010000003.1, forward strand.
TCTGAACGATTTCGATTCCCTTTTCAATATCATCGGCAAAAACACGGTCGTTTTCGGCAAAAGCAACCTTGGTTCGAAGGAATGTATGGATTTCATCTAATACAACACCCGATTTTAAAGGTTTTCTGTATTCAAATGCCTGGGCCGAGGTCAATAGTTCGATGGCCAGGATTTTCTCTACATTCTCAATAATGTTCAGTGCTTTTCTACCACTAATGGACCCCATGCTCACATGGTCCTCCTGTCCCAACGAGGTAGGAATGCTATCGGCACTGGCAGGGAAACACAGGCTTTTGTTCTCACTCGCCAATGCCGCAGAGGTGTACTGCAAAATCATATAGCCCGAATTGATGCCTGTATCGTTCATCAGCAATTTCGGAACACCCGGACTGTTGCCCTCGAGCGCCAGGTAAATTCGCCGGTCGGATATATTTCCAATTTCCGACGCAGCCAAAGCGGCATAGTCCAAAGCCATGGCCAAGGGCTGTCCATGAAAGTTACCTCCACTTATGGTGAGTTCATCATTAATAATGACGGGATTGTCTGTGACCGAGTTGAGCTCGATTTCCAATAATTCTTTCAAGTGTAACCAAGCATTGCGCGATGCTCCATGTACTTGTGGCATACAACGTAGGGAGTAGGGGTCCTGTACCCGTTCACAATCGATATGGTCTTCCAAAATTTCGGAACCTTGGAGCAGGGTGCGTATTCGTCCCGCCACATGTTGGTTGCCTTTGAACGGGCGGAGTTGGTGCAATTCCTCAAAAAATGGTTTCATGGAACCTTGTAGTCCTTCCAGCATCATGGCGCCAATAATATCCGCATGGCGCAGGCAATACTGCAATTTATGCAAGACCATTACCCCATGGGCTGCAATGAATTGGGTGCCATTGATCAATGCAAGGCCTTCTTTTGGACCCAATTCCAATGGTTTTAACCCCGTTTGATGGAATAGTTCTTCGGTCGGGATGGTTTTTCCCTGGTATTCCACTTTCCCAAGTCCAATCAATGGAAGAAATAGATGGGAGAGTGGAGCCAAATCACCGGATGCTCCTACAGAACCCTGGGAAGGAACCACGGGAATGGCATCGTTTTCCAAATGCCAAAGCATACGTTGCAGGGTGGTTTCGGCAATACCTGAATAACCTTTCGCCAAGGCATGGATTTTTAGGATCAACATGATCTTTGCCAATTCGTTGGAGATGGGATCACCCACCCCCACGCTGTGGCTTTGCAATATATTGGATTGAAGTATTTTGGTGTCCTCTTTGGATATTTTGGTATTGCACAAAGGACCAAACCCTGTATTGATGCCATACACCGTATCGCCTTTTTCCACAATACGCTGCACGCGTTGGTAACTCGCATTTACATTTTTCAGGCATTCGTCGGAGAAAATACCTTTTATGGTGCCATGGGCCATGCCCAAAGCTATACTTGCGGTTAAATGGTCTTCGCCAAATTGAAATGTTCGGTCTATCGCCATGTGTGTTTTTCTTTGGAATAAAATTACCATTTAGGTTTAATAATTGCCAATACTTATTTTTGTAATAATCAATAAGTATGAATTATCAAATAGAACTTCGACATTTCATCTATTTTTTGGCCGTGGCCGAAGAGCTTCACTACAGAAAGGCTGCTGAAAAGCTGTTTATTTCCCAACCTGGATTGAGTACGCAAATCAAACAGATGGAGGAGATATTGGGAACCCAACTTTTTATAAGGGACAAGAAAAAGGTGAGTTTGACCCCCGCAGGAGAGTTTTTGAAAAAAGAGGTGGAATTTATCTTGAATCATCTGGAGCAGACCAAAAAGCAGGTGAAACTTATCGGGGATGGGCAATTAGGGGAGGTACGTATCGGTTTTTTGGGTTCGGCCATGCAAAATGTGGTCCCCAATTTATTACTGGGTTTAAAAGAAAAGTTTCCAACGGTCCATACCACTTTGGAAGAGCTTTCCAACCGAGCGCAGATCAATGCGATATTGGCCGATCGATTGGATTTGGGCTTTGTCCGATTGTCCCGCGTTCCTAAGGGACTCGATGTAAAACCTGTTTTTGAGGATACCTTTTCCTTGGTGCTACCGGCAGACCATCCTTTGGATGAAGCGAATTTTAAGAACATCAGTCAGGTGGCGGATGAGGATTTTATTCTGTTTTCCCAAGATTATAGTCCCATGTACTACGATACTGTCCTAAGTATTTGTGAGGATAGTGGTTTTGTGCCCAATGTTTCGCACAAATCGGTGCACGCACAGACCATTTTTAAATTGGTGGAGAATAAACTGGGCATAGCCATTGTACCAACAACGCTTCAGTACGGGTTCCAGATGAAGGTGAAATTCATTGAAATGAAAAAAATAAAACAACGTGCCATCTTGAGCATGGTTTGGAAAACGGATAATAGAAACCCTGCCCTTCAAAAATGTATGGACTTGCTCCTGAAATTATGATAACAACGTTTTGGAGCGTAACTTTGGAATTCAACTTAATAGTGCATTATGATTTTTGATCTGATCAAGGAAAGAAGAAGTATTTTTCCTCCTCAATTTAATGATAAACCCATTTCAAGAGAAACCATTGAGAAAATTTTGGAAGCTGCGAATTGGGCCCCAACGCATAAGAAAACAGAACCTTGGCGGTTTAAGGTATTAATGGGGGAAAAGAAACAGGAATTAGGTGCTTTTTTGTCCAATAAATATCAAGAAGTGGACCCCAAGCCGAAGCAGATGAAAATCAAAAAACTGCAATTTAACCCATCCAACTCTGGAGCCGTAATCGCCATCTGCATGCAACGGGACCCAAAAGAAAGCCTACCCGAGTGGGAAGAGATTGCATCGGTGGCCATGGCTGTCCAAAATATGTGGTTGTGCTGCACAGAACTTGGTATTGGATGTTATTGGGCATCACCGGGACTTATAAAGTTTATGGATGAATTTTTTGACCTTAAGGAAGGTGAAAGATGTCTCGGATTTCTTTTTATGGGCTATTATGATGGTGAAGTGGAAAGATCCGATAGAACCCCTGTTTCTGAAAAAGTACAGTGGCTGGATTAACCAAAAGTAAATAGGTCCCCTGCATATTTGATGGTGATGTATACGTAGAATACGGTATACATAACGGTTACCACAAGTTTCATAAAAGTACCCGTCAAAAACCCTAAAAACGAACCAAAGGCCGCCTTCATGGCGGTTTTTTTATTGGCTTTGTTCATCAATTCTCCGACCAATGCACCAATAAATGGCCAAATAATAATACCCAAGGGTCCGAATATGGGAACAAAAAGGGCGACAAGTAGGCCTATGATGGTTCCCCACATGCCAGCTTTGCTGCCACCGAACCGTCTGGTACCCATGGCGGGTATTATATAATCCAAAATGGTGATGGTGATCGCGATGACAAAGGTTACTCCCAAAACCCACCAATTATCTGGTACAGCTCTAGTTAAGTAGAGCAATAACAATCCCACCCAGCTGATAGGCGGACCGGGCAAAACGGGCAAAAAGCTACCGAGTATTCCGACCAGCATCAAAAGAAACCCCAAAATGAGCAATGCTATGTCCATGGTTGTGTTTTACTGTTAGACAAATGTAACCGACAATTGTTACAAACAAAATCAAAATGAAACCCTACCCTTAATTTTTTCGTAGGTAAATTTGAAACCAACAATCAAAAGGTCATTAAACCGAATAAAACACATACAAAATCAAAGTTCATCAGTATAGGATGTGCTGTGATGTGTCTGTTTTATTTACTTGGACTTTTTAACGGACTGGTGTTGGAGACCTTGCATGAAGTCTCCCACATTGTTTCTCCGGAAACCAACCACCATCATTTTGCTACTGATCGCGAAGCCATAGATTATTCTTCTTTGGAAGCCATGGCGGGCCACTCTCACGAAGCATTGGAAGCCTTAAAGGAATTGTTGGAGGCCCATCAGCCCGATGAACAAGAATCCAAGGATGGGATCAGCTTTAAATTGGATAAACATGTTTCCGAAGAAATTAGTCTTCAACATGAAATAGGTTTGTTGCCGGTAGGTAACAACAATTGGGCTTATCAAAGCATAACTCCATTTTGGTGCCAAAACGTAACTACACCGCCTCCCCAACATGGTTGAAAAATAGGCTAGGCCAATTTTTAAGAACGAGTTCCAATCTTTTTTTGGGGTGGTCTGGTACTTCAATTGTTCAGACTTTTTTATCAAATCAAATTAAAAGACAACGACATGAAATATTTTATGACGGCATTGTTCATGCTGTTCATGGGCATTATTGCTGCACAAAACATAGAGGGAAAACTGGTAGATGAAGCTGGTTCCCCCATAGAGGATGCTGGAATTTTCAACAAAACCAGTGGACAACACAGCCATACCGATGGAACAGGACATTTTGTTCTGGACAGGACTTCAGTAAACGATACAATTTACTTTTCCAGACTGGGATATGCCACGCTCACCCGAGTGGTGAGTGAAACGGATTTACAAAATACCATTACCATTGTACTTGAGGAAAGTTCCATTTCATTGGACCAAGTAGTTTTGGTATCCAAGGTGAACGCCTTGAGCAGAGTAGTGGATGTGGATGTAAAAACCAATCCCGTAAAATCATCACAGGAAATTTTAAGGAAGGTTCCCGGCCTGATCATTGGTCAGCATGCCGGCGGCGGAAAGGCCGAACAAATATTCTTGAGAGGCTTTGATGTTGATCACGGAACCGATGTGGCCATTAATGTGGACGGCATGCCGGTAAATATGGTTTCCCATGCCCATGGTCAAGGTTATGCGGATCTTCACTTTGTTATTCCTGAGACCATTGAGAATGTAAATTTTGGGAAAGGACCCTATTATGCCGATCAAGGGAATTTTAATACCGCGGGTTACGTGAATTTAAAGCTGAGAAAAAGCTTGGACAAAAGCGTTTTTTCCACCGAAGTTGGACAATTTGGCGCGCGCAGGTTTATAGGGATGTTCAATGTGTTGGAGAACCAAAACACCAATGCTTACTTGGCTTCGGAATTGTATTTGACAGATGGACCGTTTGAGTCGCCACAGAACTTTAATCGAATCAATATTTTGGGAAGATATCACTATGCTTTGCCTGGCGATCAAGAGTTGCTGTTAACGGCTTCGCACTTTTCGAGCAAATGGGATGCATCGGGCCAAATACCGCAACGGGCCGTTGATCAAGGACTGATAAGCCGTTTTGGAGCCATTGATGATACGGAAGGCGGACAAACAAGCAGGACCAATTTCGTTTTGAACCACAACAAGAGCTTGGGTATGGGGAAATCGATCAATACCATGGCGTTTGTGTCCCATTACGATTTTGAGCTCTATTCCAACTTCACATTTTTCTTGGAGGATGCTGTGAACGGGGACCAGATCAAACAATTTGAAGACCGGATGCTGGCAGGTGCAAAAACCGTTTTTCAGGATAATTCGGCCAATTTGGGCAACTTGGATTTTAAATACAACGCAGGAATGGGTTTTAGGTACGATAATCTAGATGATAACCAACTGTCCCACACCTTGAACCGTCAAGAGTTGTTGGAACGATTGGCCTATGGAGATGTGGATGAGGTAAATGGCTACGCCTTTGCTGGAGCTGAATTCAAATCAGGTAAATTTACCTTTGAGCCCGCCCTTCGTATGGATTATTTCCGGTTCGATTATGTTGACAAGATGAGTGAGCTTTACGACAGTCGCAGTGAGGAAAAAATGGCTTTTAGCCCTAAATTCAATACCATTTACAGTCCAACTCAAAATACCCAGTTTTTCTTAAAAACAGGAATCGGTTTTCATTCCAACGATACTAGGGTGGTTGTAGCAAATGAGGGTGAAGAAATTTTACCGGCTGCCTATGGGGTGGATTTAGGAACCATCATTAAACCAGCGGATAAATTGGTTTTGAACGCCACCGTATGGACCTTGTTTTTAGATCAAGAGTTTGTTTATGTTGGAGATGCAGCTATAGTCGAGCCCAGCGGAAAAACCAGAAGAATGGGAATTGAGGTGGGAGCGAGGTACCAACCTATGGACTGGATCTACTTTTATACCGATGCTAACTATACCCACGCTCGTAGCACCGAAGAAGCCGAAGGAGAAGATTACATACCCTTGGCACCCGATTTTACAATGGCGGGTGGTGTCACCACGGGAGGTGACCAAGGTTTTTCGGGAGGATTTAACTATAGGTATATTGACGATAGACCTGCCAATGAGGACAATTCGATTATAGCAGAAGGTTATTTTGTCACTGATGCCACGTTGAATTATAGTGTGAACAATTGGACCTTTGGCCTGATTGTGGAAAATTTGTTCGATACCGAATGGAACGAGACACAGTTCGCTACGGAAAGTCGTTTGTTCAATGAGCCTAATTCTTTTGAAGAGATTCATTTTACACCGGGAACACCTTTTTACCTACGAGGAAAGATTACCGTAACTTTCTAAATAATTATCCGCCAGAAAACTACGCTGGCGGATTTTTTATCTATTTTCTAACTAAAAAATTAGTTTAAACTAAATATTTAGTTATATTTGTTTCGTGTTGAACTAAAAAGTTAGTTAAAAAATGAAGCAACTCACCAAGGCAGAAGAAGAGGTAATGCAGCTCCTTTGGAAAATTGAAAAGGGCAATGTTGCCGCAATTTTGGAAGAATTGCCAGAACCCAAGCCAGCCTACAATACGGTTTCCACCATTGTTCGGATTTTGGAGGACAAGGGTTTTGTGTCTCACGAAAAAGTGGGCAAGGGGCATGTGTACTTTCCTTTGATGAAAAAAGAAGAGTACAGTAATCAGAGCCTGAACAAATTGATGGATGGGTATTTCCAAGGCTCATTCTCCAGTATGGTGTCCTTTTTTATGAAGAAGAACGACATCAGTTTAAAGGAACTCGAAGAAATTATGAAAAACATTAAAGACAAAGAACAATGATTACCTACATTCTAGAATCTTTAGCGTTTCAACTCGTCTTTTTGTTGGCCTATGATCTTTTTTTAAAGAAAGAGACCTTTTTTCAATGGAACCGTGCATATATGCTGGTCACGTTTGCTCTTTCCCTCATATTGCCGTGGGTAAAAATACGGGCCCTACAGACCTCAATGCCGCAGGAGTTGGAAACCACAACAGTATTTCTTGCCCAGTTGAACGGAGTAGTGCTCGGGCCCGGCATGGAACAAGCTAGTTGGCTCGAACGTATTTCTTGGCCATACTTGGTTTTGGGTCTTGGGAGTACATTGGCAACGATATGGTTTGTTTACAAGTTAATTCAAATTAGCAGACTCCGTAATAAAAGTGTTGTGGAGAATTATAAGGAATTCACGAAAGTCACAGTGCCCAAAAGTACTTCCGCTTTCTCCTTTTTTCGAAACATTTTTATGGGAGAAGAAATCAAAAAGGACAAGGAGCCCAATATTCTGGCTCACGAATTGGTGCATGTAAAGCAATGGCATTCCTTAGATCTTCTCTTTTTTGAGTTGGCCCGAATAGTTTTCTGGTTTAATCCTTTGGTGTATATCTATCAAAGTAGAGTGTCGGAACTGCACGAGTTTATTGCCGATGAAAAAGCAGTCAAACAAAACAAGACAGGGCATTTCGAGATGTTGTTGTCTGAAGCATTCAACACACAGAATATCAGTTTTGTCAATCAATTTTTCAATAAATCACTAATCAAAAAGCGAATAGTCATGTTACAAAAAAAGAAGTCCAGAGCCGTATGGCAGTTAAAGTATGTATTGTTGTTGCCCCTTGTGTTGGGCATGTTGGTGTATACTTCTTGTGAGGTCGGTAATGAAGAAAATAAAGGAGAACTTGATGCTAGTGTGCCCTTGACCACCGTTAAAGAAGTACCATTCGGTGTAGTGGACGAAGTACCTGTTTTTCCGGGTTGTGAAGATGCCGAGGATAAAAAAGCTTGTTTTCAAGAAAAAATGCAAGCACATATCCGCAAAAACTTTCATTATCCAGAAGCGGCTCAGGAACAAGGCATCCAGGGTAGGGTAAGCACCATTTTTATAATTGATCAAGAGGGGAATGTAGTAGATATAAAAATGAGAGGTCCACACGAACTTTTGGAAAAGGAAACCGAAAGGATTTTGTCCAAACTACCTCAAATGCAGCCGGGTAAACAAGATGGACAATTTGTGAATGTTCCGTTTTCCATCCCAATAACTTTTAAAATTGACGATGGGGACCAAACGAAAAAGTCCGCTCAAGAAAGTGATAATTCCGTTCCCTTCGCCACAATCGATCAAGTTCCCATTTTCCCGGGCTGTGAAGATGCCGTTGACAAAAAAGCTTGTTTTCAGGAAAAAATACAAGCACACATTCGTAAAAATTTTCATTATCCCGAAGCGGCCCAAGAACAAGGTATACAGGGAAGGGTGGCCGTATTGTTTACAATTGATACCAATGGTGAGATAACTACCATTAAAAAGCGAGGTCCAGATAAATTGTTGGAAGATGAAGCAGTACGAATCATAGAACGCTTGCCCAAAATGCAACCCGGAAAACATGAGGGAGAGGTGGTAAAAGTACCTTTTGCAATTCCAATCACTTTTAAATTGCAATAACTCGTCAATTTGAAGAGGATATTTGTTCTCTTTCTGTTAATATTTTTTCAAAGCCGGTGCGCAAACATCGGCTTTGGTTGTTGCAAATGGAATGCTACTTACCTAAGCAAATTCTTCAAAATGTCGTAATTTCAGCCAAATTCTAGGGGCTGTCATGCAGAAGTTTGTTTTGTTAATCATTTTTATGGGTTTGCTCGTATCCTGCGAGTTGTTCGAGTCCAAGGAGGATAAGACCCAAAAACTGGTCAATGAGGAGCTTTTGGCGATTGATTGGAACGACGTAGATCAATATCCACTTTTTGACGATTGTGACGAAACGGCCCCCAAAGAAGCGCAACAGGAGTGCTTCCAAAACGTGATCACCGAATATTTTTCCGAAGCTTTGGCGGGACTCAATTTCCAAGTGCGCAACGATATGAACGATACGGTCTATATCGATTTTTTGATTGATGAGCATGGTTTTATGTCGGTGTTGAACGTAGAGGAAAAAACATCCGTGCTCAATGAAATATCGGATTTCAATACCAAAATCTCCGCACGTTTGAACGATTTGACCACGGTGGCACCCGCATTAAAAAGAGGAAACCCAGTAAGTCTTCGCTTTAGGCTTCCACTGGTTTTAAATACCTACTAATTTGGCAACAGAAAAAATTATATTGGGAATAGATCCTGGAACCACGATCATGGGCTTCGGCATCATCAAGGTGATCAACAAACAAATGCACTTTGTACAGATGAACGAATTGATGCTCCGTAAATATGATGATCCCTATACCAAGCTCAAGCTCATTTTTGAGCGTACCTTGGAACTCATTGATACCTATCACCCAGACGAAATAGCCATTGAAGCCCCATTTTTTGGTAAAAATGTGCAGTCCATGCTCAAATTGGGCCGTGCGCAAGGTGTTGCGATGGCAGCTGGACTGTCCAGGGAAATTCCGATAACGGAGTATATGCCCAAAAAGATAAAAATGGCCATTACGGGCAATGGGAACGCCAGTAAAGAGCAAGTGGCCAGAATGCTTCAGAGTGTGTTGAAATTAAAATCCTTGCCAAAAAACTTGGACAGTACCGATGGTCTGGCTGCTGCGGTATGTCATTTCTACAACGAAGGCAGGGTAGAAGTCGGGAAAAGTTATACAGGTTGGGAAGCTTTTGTAAAGCAGAATCAATCAAGAATTAAAAAGAAGTAATAGTTCATTGCAAATTGTCCATTGAATGAGCGGAATCTATATCCACATCCCTTTTTGTAAGCAAGCTTGTCATTATTGTGATTTCCATTTTTCCACACAAATGGGAAAAAAGGAAGCCATGGTCAATGCCATAGCAAAAGAACTGGATTTGCGAAAATCGGAGGTTGATGATGAGGTTGAGACCATTTACTTTGGAGGAGGAACCCCATCAGTTTTATCCAATGCTGAAATTGAGCGTTTGACCCAAACCGTGTATGACAATTACAAAGTAATTGACAATCCAGAAATCACTTTGGAAGCCAATCCAGATGATTTGACCCGCAATCGAATTGTCCAACTATCCAAAAGTCCAATAAACCGACTCAGTATAGGTATCCAATCCTTTTTTGAAGAAGATTTAAAATTGATGAACCGGGCACACAATGCCTCCGAAGCCGAACAGTGCATCCAAGAAGCCATTCGGTATTTTGATAATATCACCATTGATTTGATTTATGGCATCCCGGGTATGGACAATGCACGATGGAAAGCCAATGTTCAAAAAGCTTTGGATTTTGGTCTGCCCCATATTTCGAGTTATGCCCTGACCGTGGAACCTAGAACTGCCCTGAAAAAGTTTATTGAAAAAGGTCTCGTTCCCGATGTTGATGATGAACAGGCCCAAGAGCAGTTCCATATTCTGGTGGATATGTTGGAAGCTGAGGGCTTCGTCAACTATGAAATTTCCAATTTTGGGAAACCTGGGTTTTTCTCCCAAAACAATACGGCGTACTGGTTGGGCAAGAGGTATTTGGGCGTTGGGCCATCGGCACACTCTTTTGATGGAAAACATCGAAGTTGGAATATCCGAAACAATCCAACCTACATCAAAAAAATAGAAGCGGGTGTTTTGCCCATGGAAACTGAGGCACTTTCCACCACGGACAGGTACAACGAATATGTGATGACGGGCCTGCGTACCATTTGGGGCGTGGATTTGGATAGAATAGCTTCGGAATTCGGGAAGAATTACCAAATGTATATCAATCAGCAATCATCCAAATTTCTAGAACAGGGCTTACTGCTTATCGAGGACGGAAAATTGCTCGCCACCAAAAAAGGCAAGTTTTTGGCTGATGGGATTGCATCTGATTTATTTATGCTTAATTTAAAATAGTAAATTGTCGTTCCTGTGTAATCAGGAATCCATAAAGTTGAATTAATTCCCGATAGTACCGGGAAAGATTAAAAGTAACCTAAATTTGATAGCCAGTATAAAACACAACTCCCGAAACTACAAAATAGACCTGACCAAACCACTTGATATTTCCATACCCCTTAAAGGTGGCGACAAAAACGTGAACGCATGGTATCTGGACCCGCCTAAAATCGCACCGCACGAACAGGATGGGTTTGTGGGCAAGGTTAGCGAGGGCGCATCCACCAATTTCAACGATATTTGGTTCAACCCGCATTCGCACGTAACACATACCGAATGTTTGGGGCATATATCCGAAGAGTTCAATTCCATCAATAAAAAGCTAAAGAAGTTTTTCTTTTTGGCAGAGGTGATCACCGTGGCGCCCGAACAAATGGGGGAGGACTTTGTGATTTCGGAAAAGCAGATAAAATACGCTCTGGGCAACAAGAAAAGACAGGCTGTGGTTATTAGAACCATTCCCAATTTGGGAGACAAGCGCTCAAAAAAATATTCGGATACCAATCCCACCTATCTGACCGAGGCAGCCGCCAAACATCTGGTTAAAAAAGGGGTGGAGCACCTTCTTGTAGACCTTCCTTCCGTGGATAAGGAAAAAGACGGAGGAGAACTTTTGGCGCACAAGGCCTTTTGGAACATGAATGGCAAACCGAGAAAAAAGGCGACCATCACAGAGTTTATCTATGTGCCCAATCCTGTTGAGGATGGCACCTATTTTTTAAACCTGCAAGTGGCCCCTTTTGAGAATGATGCGAGCCCCAGTAGGCCAGTGCTGTATAAAATTGAAAAACAATAAATGAAGACAACCCTTAAATTGGAAGAGGCTATGATGCTCGTTTTGGGCATTTACCTTTTTAGCCTGTTGGATTATGCCTGGTGGTGGTTTTTGGTGTTGATCCTAACCCCCGACATTGGAATGTTAGGGTACCTTTTCGGGAACAGGGTTGGGGCCTTTTCCTATAATTTGTTCCACCATAAAGGAGTTGCCATACTGGTTTATCTCGCAGGCATCTACTTTTCCATACCTTTATGCCAGTTGATTGGAATAATTTTGTTCTCACACGCCTCTTTTGACAGAATGTTGGGCTACGGATTAAAATATGACAAAGGGTTTAAGTTTACCCATTTGGGTGAAATAGGTACATAAAATGGGTGAAGTTGTAAACATCGTTTTAGGGTTGATCTTGGGCGCAATACTCATGTATTGGGTTTATTCCCTTTTCCGAAAAAAGAAGAACAAAGAAATTACCGAAGAACAGTCTACGGTAATCCTCAACAAAATACGAAGCGTTTGTAAACTCGTTTCTGTCGAAGGGGATTTTGCCGAAATTTATCATTATGAGAATACCAAGGACAGTTTTATGAGCTTGTTCCGTAGCAAAAAAAAGGCATTGATCGTAATCAAAGCAAAGGCACATATTGGCTACGACCTCAACAAACTGGATATGAAGGCGGACAACGATAGAAAGAAAATTATCCTGAGCCACTTTCCCGAACCCGAAGTATTGTCCATTGAGCCGGATCTGCAGTTTTATGATATTAAAAACGGGATATTCAATAGCTTTTCACCGACAGACCTGACAAATCTTAATCAGGAGGCCAAGGAGCACATCAGACAAAAAATACCGGAGAGCGGGTTAATGGAAACTGCAAGAAATGAAGCTTTGCAGGCCGTTTTGGTAGTAGAGAAAATTGTAGAGACCATTGGGTGGACATTGGATTATTCGGCCTTGGAAATACCCAACAAGGAAAAACAACTTATAGAAGAATAGCATGAAAACAAAAATCATAACCTTGCTCTTGGTGGCTGTATTTGCAAACAGTTGTGTGCAAATCAAAAACGAAGCAGAAAATTTTGACCATACTTTTGCCCATGTGGTTTATTTCTGGTTCAAAAACCCAGAAAGTCAGTCCGATAGAGCTACTTTTGAAGCATCCTTGACCAAGTTTTTGAACAATTCCCAGTATGCGAAAACCAAGTTTATCGGTAAACCGCCAAAGGCGGTTCGTGATGTGGTAGACGACTCTTTTACCTATTCCTTGATTCTCTCTTTTGAATCGGCCGAAGATCAGGCAGCCTATCAAACAGAACCTCCGCACCTTGTTTTTATTGAGGAGTGCGAAGACCTTTGGGAAAAGGTGATAGTTTATGATTCTGAAGGAATTGCGCAATGAATGTAGAGGTTCTTCGCGAAGTTTGTATATCCAAAAAAGGTGTGACCGAAGAGTTTCCGTTTGATGAAAGCACATTGGTCTTCAAGGTAATGGGCAAAATGTTTGCCTTGGTGCCTTTGGAAAGACTTCCACCCCAATGCAATCTTAAATGCGATCCGGAACGAGCCATGGAGCTGCGAGAGGAATTTGATGGGGTCATCACTGCGGGATATCACATGAGCAAAACCCACTGGAACACACTTTTTATAGAACAATTACCTTCAGACTTGATCAAAGACCTTATAGATCACTCGTATGATTTGGTAGTGGCCAGTCTCACAAAAAAAATGCAACGGGAGCTTAACGCTTTAGATTGATTTTAGATGACGGAATTAAAGGAATTTTATACCAATCAAAGAGATAAACATCAAACGGAGCAACAGCGAGAAAAGAAGAAGCTATCCATTTTAGCCACGCTCAGACTTTTGGTTTTTGTGTGTTTTTGGGCTGCGATTTATCTGTTTTGGGGCGCGACGGCCTTAGTTGTGATACTACCACTTTTAATAGTCTTATTTCTCTATTTGGTAACGCGATTCAGTAATGTGAAACGCCATAAAAAGTATTTGGAAAGGCTTGTTGCCATCAATAATAGGGAATTGCAAATCTTGGATCGACGTTACCAAGATTTGCCGGATGGGAAACAATTCTTGAAACCTGAACATCCCTATGCGCAGGATTTAGATCTTTTTGGTAGAGGTTCTTTTTATCAATATGCCAATCGTACCATTTTGATGCAGGGCAGGGAAGTGCTTTCTGAATTTTTGTTGGATGGATATCCAAGGGATATTTCCAAAAAACAAGCAGCCATTCAAGAACTGGCAGAGATGCCCGAGTGGCGACAACATTTTTCCGCCTTGGCAGGGGAGACCCAACCCAAAATATCATCTGATCTGGTCTCCGATTGGATGAAAAATCATAAATCCTTTGTGCCCAAATGGGCAGGAATCGTTCCTCCAATTTTTGCTTTAATGTCAATTTTGGCAATTACTTTGGCCGTTATGGGGGTTGTACCGGAAAGCTTGGTACTATTTTGGTACTTTATAGGTATTGGGGTCGTGGGTCGGTATGCAAAAAATATTATTGCATTTACTGCAAAAGTATCCGAGGCACAAGAAACCATACAACAACATCAACAGTTGATTTCTGAACTGGAACAACAGCATTTTACATCCGAACTTCTATGCGAGCTCCAAAAGAAATTGTTGATCCAGGGTGAAACAACATCCAAAATTTTAAAACGCTTCTCTCAAAGTATGACCATGTTGGAACAGCAATTCAACTTGATTGTTTCCATATTTGCCCAAGGTCTTGGCCTGTATAGCCTTTACTACGCTTTTAGGGTTGAGTCTTGGATAAAAAAATATGGGCACCATGTGGAAGATTGGTTCGCTGCCATCGCCCAGTTTGATGCCTACATTACACTGGGAACCTATGCTTTCAACCATCCTGACCATAGCTATCCAACTTTGGTGGAGGGCGATATGGTGTTGAGTGGCAAAAAAGTTGGACACCCCTTGGTGGACCCTAATAAAAATGTGTTGAACGATTTTGAAATAGGAAAAGGGCGCTTTTGTATTGTTACGGGGGCGAATATGGCAGGAAAAAGTACGTTTTTACGGGCGGTTGCTTTGCAAATTGTAATGGCGAATATGGGTTTGCCGGTAAAAGGAAGCGAAGTAAAATACAATCCTGTGAGGTTATTGACCAGCATGCGCTCTTCAGATTCCTTGGCGGATGAAACCTCGTATTTCTATGCAGAACTCAAGCGTTTAAAGTATATAGTGGATGAACTGGAAAAAGAAGATTGTTTTGTAGTATTGGACGAAATTTTAAAAGGCACCAACAGTGTTGACAAAGCCGAAGGTTCCAAAAAGTTTGTGGAACGATTGGTGAAAAATGGATCTACGGGAATGGTGGCCACCCACGATTTGAGCCTTTGTACTTTGGCCGATGAACTTCCCGAAGTGGAAAACCGCTATTTTGACGCACAAATCGTGAATGGGGAACTGTTCTTCGATTATAAGTTCAAAGAAGGGGTCTGCCAAAATATGAATGCTTCTTTCCTGCTAAAAAATATGGATATCGTGGATTAAAGTCCTTTTACCTGAACATTGTGAAATGAATCGGCCTGTAGGCGAAGCAACTCTTCTGCTTTTTCTTTTTTGTAACGGTACAGTTCCTCTTCAGATTTAATGTCCGCATAAATTTGCTGGTTGATTTCACCATCGGTTGACAACAATAATTTGCGTTGTTCCACTTTTTGGGTCACCCAAGTAGCCACCACACTTTCCTGCTCTTCAAATTTATAGTCGTATTCTCCTTTTGGGGCCAACAATTTGGCAATTATCGGAGCAGTTTCAATAGCTAAGAACAGTAAAAAGATAAAAAACGATGGAAACCAAGGTAGCTTGCCCAGGGCATTAATACGTGCCATTAGTCCATCAAAACCATCAATGATCGGTTGGGAATTTGCAACGGCGGTATCGTAATCGGATTGCAAAGTCGCTATTTGCGCTTCAATATTTTCAATTTTATCGCCGTTCGTTTCTTTTAATGTATTGAGTTCTGCCAATGCGGCATCGTGCTTTTCCCGTTTTTCCTTGTAGACGGGACCTTTGCCCAACAATCCTGTTCCTGCCGTGCCTTCGGCCTCGGTAATGTAGGTGTCGTAAAGGGCATTGGTCTCTGCTTCTTTGGTCGCAATTTCACTCTTCAGGTTGGCAATGTCTTGGTTCAGGTTTTCAATTTTTGGAGTGTACTGGAGTGCCAACTGTTCTTTGTTGTCCAAGGTCATGGCATTTTTTTCCTCCAAAAGCACCTGATTGATTTCCTTCTCAAAAATCTTCATTTCCAAAGGTTTGGAAATCACTACGGCAATGATCAAGGCCAATACGATTCGCGGAGCCGCTTGCAATAATTCGCCCTTAAAATTGTCCCTTTTTTTTATGGTGGACACAATGTATCGGTCCAAGTTGAAAATGAGCAGACCCCATATCAAACCAAAGAATGTGGCTATATAAATGTTGTCAAAAACGGTGTAAAGGGCATAGCCTGAAGCGATAAAAGCCATTACGGCCGTAAAGAATACCGTGGCACCGATACCTGCATATTTGTTGCGTTCCCCGTTGGAACAAGTTTCTAAAATTTGGGTGTCCGCGCCCGAGCAGAAAATAAAAAAGCGTTGTAACATATCGTGTTCTCTTTGATTGATAGGATATTAGAACGTGATTTTAGGTGATTTGTTACATAAAAAGCCCCAAAATAGGGGCTTTTAACAATTTTTATGTCTCGGAAACTTAGTTTTCGATGACAATGGGTTCGGTGGATAGTTTAACAACGGGATTGGTTCCATTGGCTTCGCGGGCATCAATGTTTATGTGTTGGTTTTTTTGAACCACCTCAATGGCTTTTTTACCGGATATTTCCTTTCCGTTCAAGGTAAAGCTAGCCCCTTTAGCTACCATTTTTTTGATGTGTTCAATAGGCTTTGGTGGTGCAGGAGGTGCTGGAGGCACAGCGGGTGCTGTGGTTTTTACTTCTTTTACACTTTTAAGGGCCGATGGAGGCATTGGAGGTCTTGTAGCACTAGGTGCTGGTGGTGGCGGTGGAAAATTAGGAAAGGGTTCGGCGTCTGCACGCTGTTTTTCTGACATTTTCCCATAAATGACTTTTAACCGCATGACCTCCTTCTTATTGATGACCATGTTGTTATGGTCCATATCATTGTATTTTTTGGCCAAGGCATTGTACTCTTTCATTTCTTCACGTGAAGCACTTTGTTGTAATTGTACCTTGTTGTCGACCACGGTCATTTTTTTGGCATTTAAAAGGGTCGTTGCTGAAGTGATTGGAACGTTTTCTTTGAACTGGTCTTTGTCCATAACCACCTCCTCTACAACTACTTCAATCAAATCAATGCCTGTTGTTCTTATAACCTTTGACAAGTTTGTTAGGGTATTGTAATGTACTGGTTGAAATGTCGTGATTTCCACTTTGGTTTCTGAAGCATCATAGCTTTGCAGATAGTCTTGGTTTAGGATTTTCGGGATTTCATTAAAATGAAAATTTTGATTTCCCAATGCTATACTGCCGTTATCAAGGAGGTTCATTTT
Organism: [Muricauda] lutisoli (nom. illeg.); assembly: GCF_017313105.1. GTDB lineage: Bacteria > Bacteroidota > Bacteroidia > Flavobacteriales > Flavobacteriaceae > Flagellimonas > Flagellimonas lutisoli. Next base: position 263,723 of record NZ_JAFLND010000003.1, read on the forward strand.
TATGATTTGCTCAAAGGAACCCTCTCTTTCAATTTGACGATGTTCACTAAACCCAAATAACAATAGGGCAGTAAGTGGCAGAAGTAAAAAACTTCTCAATACAAATGATCTGTTTGATGTGTTTGTTTTCATGACTGTAAAACGTTTTTTGATTGATGAATAATTAATGGCATTTGCAATGCCGATCGACTGATGTTTATTAAAATTATCGTGTGATAAGTACGATAAGATAGTATTTTGATAATGTGAACGGTCCTTGTTCTTGACAATCACGGCCCTGTCCGCCAAGAATTCGTGGTTCAGCTTTATAGCTGATTTAAATAGGTAGATAATGGGATTGAACCATAGTAATACTTGGGCAAGTTCAATAAATAGGATATCCAGACTGTGCCGTTGCTTGGCATGGGTTTCTTCATGTAATAGGACTTCTTGGGGTATGTTCTTCTCCTCAAATTGTTGTTGGTTCAAAAAGATATAATTGAAAAAAGTATGGGGAGGGAGGGATTGTTTTAAAAGTACCTTAGTGATGAAATTTTCCTTGAGTTTGGTATTGGAACGGATGCGAGACCAAATTTGGATAAGGTGTACAACAAAACGGAACCCAAATGCCAACACTCCAAGGGCATAGATGCCCCAAAGCACAGCGTTCCAATCAAAGATTGATTCTCCAAAAAGTGTTCGGGATGTATCGATTTCGGAAATTTTACCGGTTGTTGGACTGACGACATTTACGGTGTTGGGTGAAATATCCACATATTCGGTAAAAACAATATTCGGAATAAGAAAAGAGGCCATAAGTGCACCCAAAAGAAAGAATCGCTTAAAATGATGTATGCTTTCCTTTTCCAAAACCAGTTTGTAGAAGGCCAGAAAAATAACGAGACATGCGGTCGATTTTATAAGGAAGACTAGCATAATTACTTCTTTTTGATTTCGTTGTCGATTAGCTTTTTCAATTCTTCCAACTCACTTTTGCTCAAATTTGTCTCTTGGGTAAAGAATGAGGCAAATTGACTGGCGCTATCGTTAAAAAAGTTTTTTATGAGTCCGTTTACATGTTTGGAAAAGTAATCCTTCTTCTTTACCAAAGGGTAGTATTCCCTGCTTCTTCCAACAGTTTTGTACGCTACAAAACCTTTGTCCGCCATACGTTTTAACAATGTTGCTACCGTGGTGGTAGCCGGTTTGGGTTCGGGGTAGGCATCCAATAGGTCTTTCATGAAGGCCTTTTTTAGTTTCCAAACAATGTTCATTAACTCCTCTTCCGATTTTGACAACTGCATTTTCAAAGCTATTCCAGATTTTGTTCTACAAACATAGAGCAATTATTTAAATTCTACAAATGTAGAGTAATTTTAAAATTGAATAAGGGGTGATAATGCTATCCTAAAATGTTAAGTTTGCCCTCAAATTTGAACATCATGGGTTTACTGGAAGACTTAAAGGAGCGAAGTGGAAATACCTGCGAACTATGCGGGGCAACGGATAATTTACAGGTATATGAAGTTCCTCCGATTTCCACAGGAGGGGTTGATGGTTCCCTTTTAGGTTGTGCTACCTGCATTGGTCAGATAGAAAATCACGATACAACAGATGCCAATCATTGGCGTTGTTTGAACGATAGCATGTGGAGCGAGCACGATGCCGTAAAGGTAGTTGCGTGGCGCATGCTGAACAGATTAAAATCCGAGGGATGGCCCCAAGACCTTTTGGATATGATGTATTTGGAAGATGAAACGCTTGAATGGGCCAGATCTACCGGAGAGGGTGAAGAAGAAAGTGAAAAAATAATCCACAGGGATGTAAACGGCAACATCTTGGAGAATGGCGACAGTGTTGTATTGGTAAAGGACCTAAAAGTAAAAGGTTCCAGCATGGTCGCAAAACAGGGAACCGCCGTTAGACGAATTTCCCTGGATCACGAAAATGCCGAGTATATCGAAGGCAAAGTAGATGGTCAACAAATAGTTATTATCACCAAATACGTTAAAAAGCTCTAGGCCTTCATCTCTGTATAATATTTGTAGAAGTAAGGGATGGTCTCGATTCCCTTTAAAAAATTCCAAACGCCAAAATGTTCGTTGGGCGAATGTATGGCATCGCTGTCCAATCCAAAGCCCAGTAAAATAGTTTTACTGTCAAAAACATTCTCAAAAAGAGCAACGATGGGAATGCTACCCCCGGTTCGTTGTGGAACGGGTGTTTTTCCAAAGGTAGTTTCCATGGCTTTGGAAGCCGCTTGATAACCATCACTTTCAATAGGGGTTACGTATGCCTGCCCCCCATGGTGGGGAGTCACTTTTACTTTTACACTTTTTGGTGCAAGGGATTTAAAATGTTTGGTAAATAAATCCGTAATCTCATGCCAATCTTGGTCTGGAACCAATCGCATGGAGATTTTGGCATAGGCTTTACTGGCTATCACGGTCTTTGCACCTTCGCCCATATAACCTCCCCAGATACCGTTTACATCCAACGTAGGTCGAATACCAAAACGTTCAGGTGTTGTATATCCTTTTTCGCCATGAACATCATCAATGTCCAGTGATTTTTTGTAGGCTTCCAAATCAAAAGGTGCCTTGGCCATTTCGGCGCGCTCCTCATCTGAAATGATCTCTACTTTATCGTAAAAACCTGGAATGGTGATATGGTTGTTTTCGTCATGTAGTTGAGCTATCATTTTAGCGAGCACGTTGATCGGGTTGGGAGCTGCTCCGCCGTAGATCCCGGAGTGAAGGTCTCGGTTGGCACCGGTCACTTCCACTTCCACGTAGCTCAGTCCGCGTAGTCCCGTGGTAATCGATGGTGTGTCGTTGCCGATCATTCCAGTATCCGATATAAGGATAATGTCGTTTTTGAGTTTTTCGCTGTTTTCCTTTAGAAAATCTTCCAAACTATCACTTCCCACTTCTTCCTCACCTTCAATCATGAACTTTACGTTACAGGGCAAGGTATCGTTTTGGATCATATACTCCACTGCCTTGACGTGCATAAAAAACTGACCCTTATCGTCGCAGGCTCCTCTTGCAAAAATGGCCCCGTCGGGGTGTAGTTCCGTTTCTTTTATTACCGGCTCGAACGGTGGAGAGTCCCACAAGTTCATCGGGTCTGGCGGCTGTACATCGTAATGCCCGTAAACCAAAACGGTAGGCAAGTTCGGGTCTATGATCTTATCGCCATACACCACTGGGTATCCTTTGGTTTCGCAAATCTCCGTGTTTTCGCAACCTGCATCGTCCAAGGATTTTTTAACAGCCTTTGCCGCTTCCAGAACATCCTTGGCATATGCCTTATCGGCACTGATGGAGGGGATTTTTAAGAGGTCTATTAACTCATTGATAAATCTGTCCTTGTTGGTACTGATGTAATTATTTATGTCTTTCATATATGTATTAAAAAGGACACTAAAAGTACAAAAAACAAGTTTTTAAAGAGAGTGCATTTGCAAATCGGAAAATTGATTTATATTTGCACTCCAATTTGCGGGTGTGGTGGAATTGGTAGACACGCTAGACTTAGGATCTAGTGCCGCAAGGCGTGGGGGTTCGACTCCCTTCACCCGCACAAAAGCTTCTCAATTTTCGGGAAGCTTTTTTATTTTCGGGCCTTTCTGCACTGTACCGGTTTCAACGCTTCATTCCAAAATCCGGCTTCTGTTACAAGCATAAAATAGTTTAGTAGGATGGAATCCGGTGAAAGCTCTTTGTTTAGCTTAAAAATTAAACGCTCGAATTGTTGGGTTATGCGTTTTTTGATTTGAAGTCTATTTACAGCCTTGATTTCTGAATTTTCATAAAAAACCATCAAAAAAACAAATAGATATCATTAATCAATTTAATTGTTGATTTTTTGCTAAAACAAGGGAATAATTATAAATTTATAATAATTGGATTCAAAAGAAAAGTTCCCAGATTACATATTGAAGAATAGTGTTGAAAGCAATAATTTCATTGTTGCTAAAGGATTTTTGCAATAAAATGCAGCAATTTCAGTTTTAATTACTGCAAAATATTGATATTTGTCAATTTTTGATAATAACCAAACTGAAACTAACTAAAACTTAAGACCAACCGCTATGTACAAGGAAATATATTTGGTCGATGACGAAGACCTCGTTAATACGGTGAATGCGATTCACTTTAGAAGAATGGGAATGGAGGACAGGGTTAAAAGTTTTACCAACCCTGAACTGGCCCTGGACGACCTCAGGTACAGAGATGAACCAAATACCAAAACACTTATTTTGTTGGATATCAATATGCCGGAAATGAGCGGCTTTGAATTTTTGGAGTTTATGATGCTAGAGGAGTTCCCTGAATCCAACGAAGTTCTCTTGGTAACCTCATCAGAGTCCGATGCAGATAAGGAAGAAGCCGAAAAATATGGGAAGTACGTCAAGGAATTTATCACCAAGCCCTTGAAAATTGAACATTTAGAAGATTACTTACAGAGTTATAACAAATAGAATTGTAATCTTTTATTGAAAAGAAATTATAGTTTCCCCAGACCATAAGCTTTATATTTATTTGGATAAATCTTAGCCCGTGAAACATAATCAGGTAGTAATCCATAACAAGGTCGAAATCGTTGAGGATGGTGACGATATTGTTTGGGCTATGGATGAACACTATAGGCTGACTGCTTTTAACTCTTCTTTTAAAGCTCGGCTTAAACTTGAAAATTTGGGGGATGCACAGCGAGGTATGGATCTTAAGAAAATCTACAATGGCGGAGGCTTTTTCAATCCGTGCAAGCAAGGCTGTGAAAGGGCGCTGAAGAGATACGCTACCACTTCCAAACATACTTTTGAGGATAATGGCGAAATTGTAGTACACGAGTTTTCTTTCCAACCCTTTATGAACAGTTCCGGAGAGGTGGTTGGCTGCTGTATCTGGCAAAAGGACATCACGCAGGAAGTGGACAATAACCATCGTTTGCGGGAAAGTGAAAGGAAGTATCGCGAAGCTCAGGAAGTTGCCGATGTAGGGCACTGGAACTGGGACATGGTGAAAAATGAAATCACCTGGTCCGATCAACTTTTTAGGATTTTTGGACAGGATCCCAAAACATTTGAAGCGAATTATGAATCATTGATGGGTATTATCCACCCGGATGATAGAAAAGCTTTTGATGAGGATGTGACCCAAAGCATAGAGGAAAGATCCCAGCATGATATTACCCATAGAATCGTAATCAATAATGGGAAAATTAGGTACGTACACCAAAAGGGAAAGGCTTTTTACAATGAGGATGGGCAGCCTGTACGCATGAGCGGTACAACGCAAGATGTTACCAGGGAAGTGTTATCGAACCGACAGATTGTTGAGCAAAACAACGAGCTTCAAAATTTTGTACGGATCATATCCCATAATCTTCGCAGTCCCATTTCCAACCTTTTAATGTTATCCAAAATCTACGAATGGGGCAAGGACGAGACCAACGATGACATTGTAAAAAAGATTGAAAATACCACCGAAGCACTTGATCAGACCATAAAGGACCTCCATTTATCGCTGTCGTTGAAATCTGCTGACAGGGAAAAATTCAGGGAAGTAGCTTTTGCTGATGTTATGAAAGAAGTTGAAGGTCTTTTATCTGAAGAAATTATCAAAAACAAAGCAACGATCAAAACGGATTTCTCACAAGTGGATACCGTGTTCGCTGCTAAAAGTTATGTAGCGAACATTTTTTACAACCTTATTTTAAACGCTATCAATTATACTAAAAAAGGAGTTCCGCCAATTGTTCAAATAACATCAGAACAAAATGAAGATTCCATAGTGCTGAAGTTTGTCGACAACGGCATAGGAATGGAACTTACCCCGGAAAAGGAACGAAAGATTTTTGATATGTACGGTAGACTCAGTGGTGCTACCGAGGGAAAAGGCTTTGGACTTTATTTGGTGAAAACACAAGTAGAGGCCATGGGTGGAAAAATCGAAGTGGATAGCGAATTGGATATCGGTACAACCTTTATCATCACTTTTTACAAAAGCAATTAGCCTTTTTTAAAAGGGTAAATGGCTTAGGTCCACATTTCCGCCGGATATCACAATACCTACTTTTTTATCCTTGAACTTATTTTTTTTCTTTAAAACGGCCGCCAGGGCTACTGCACTGGAGGGTTCGCATACAATCTTAAGTCGCTCCCAAATCAATCGCATGGCCGCAATAATTTCCTCTTCCGTAACACGGATAATTTCGTCCACATGTTTTTGAATGATAGGAAAATTTCTATCACCTAATTGAGTTTTTAGCCCATCTGCTATAGTATTGGTCGTGGCATTGGTTTCTATTTTTCCACTTTTTAAGGAACGGTAGGCATCATCCACTTCAAATGGTTCTCCTCCAATGGTTTTGCAATTGTTTCCAAAGTAATGGGCAGATAGTGCGCAACCGGCGATCAATCCACCACCACCAACAGGGGTTACCACAAAATCAAGATCAGGATGTAGTTCCAACAGTTCTTTGCAAGCAGTTCCCTGACCTAAAATTACTTGGTCATCATTAGAGGGATGGATGAACGTGGCACCATGTTTTTCTACAATTTGTTGGGATGCCAGCTCTCTGGCCTCGAGGTTGGGTTCACATTCGATCAAATGACCGCCGTAGCCCTTAACCGCCTCTTTTTTTACCTGTGGAGCCGAACTTGGCATCACGATATAGGCCTTTATCCCTAAACTTTGCGCAGAAAGCGATAGGGCCTGTGCAAAATTGCCGGAAGAATGGGTAACCACTCCATTTTGTTTCTGCTCATCCGTAAGTTGCATGATGGCATTGGCGGCACCACGCATTTTAAAAGCGCCCATCCGTTGAAAGTTTTCGCATTTAAAGTATAGATGGGTTCCAGCTATTTTGTTTATGAGCCTCGAAGTGAGCACGGGGGTTTTATGGATAAAAGGTTTTATCCGCTCATGGCAGTCAATTAGTTGTTGTTTGTCCATAGAAAGCCTTATACCGGTTTTTAATGGCATAAAGATAACTACCGAAGGTTAATTGTGCGACTCTACCTCTTCCTCTTCTTCTTTTGATTCTTTGGAAATACCCTCCATTCCCAATTCAGGAATTACCAACAGAGGTATCTGGGTATGGAACGCTGTTCTTTTGATGATGGGTTCACGGGTCATTTTTTCCATATAGCTATGCTGATAATTCAACATGGCCAACAAATGGATGTCCAATTCTTTTGAAAATGTCTCCAAAGTGTGGGAAACCGAATTGAGTTCGGAAACGGTGTGGACATAATGTTCAATATCGCCCAAATAGCGTCTTAGCATGTTTAGGTTAAACTGCTGTAGCTCGGTGAGCGCTTTTATGCCATACTGGACATGTACAATTCGAATGGTGGCATTGAACATTTTTGCCATTTCCAAAAGTGGTGACAGCTCCGAAGAGGTATAGAACCGATTAAAATCGGTGGCAAACGCAATTTCCGAAGGGGTAACATATTCAAAATGATATGGAATGGCGAGAACAGGACATTTTTTGGTGCTCTTTATGATCCGTACCGTGTTACTGCCCATAAATACTTCATCCACGCCCGAGGCTCCCTTGGTACCGGTTACGACCAAGTTGATTTCAAAAGTCTCCACAATATCTTTTACCTCTTCCACCAAAAGGTTGAAAGAAGAAATAGTCTCAAAACTGTGGTTTGGATTACCATATTTGGTTTTGATCCGATCCACGGTTTTGTTCAATCCTTGTTCAGAATTCTCTCTTACCGCATCCACGATACGAACTCCATCAATCATTTTGGCCATAAATCGGCTACTGGGGATAACAGGGGTATAGGTGTTGAGTAAATAAAATTTACAACGCCTGTTGCGGAACAATTGCATGGCGTAATCAATTGCGTTCCATGCATTTTCCGAAAAATCCGTAGGTATTAAAATCTTCTGCATCTGACTAAGATTATGATGCATAAAATTAGACCTATGGGGTAGGGGATACTATGACAAATGTCAGCTTTTTAAAAATGGGTCAGAAGCCTTCGACCATTTCCAAAAGTTTGCGTTCATCCTTGATGCCGATTTTTTTGCCGGAGGTATGAATCAAACCTTTCTTTTTGAATTCCGAAATGATCCTGATGGCAGATTCCGTAGCGGTGCCCACCACGTTGGAAATGTCTTCGCGAGATAGCGTGAGTGACAAAAATCCATCTTCGTCCTCTCCAAAATTGTTCTTTAAATAAAGGAAAGCTTCCGCCATACGTTGTTTTACCGTTTTTTGGGATATATTGACGATAACATCATCGGCTTCTTTCAGGTCATGGGCCATATGGCGCAGGACCTCTAAAGTGAAATTTGGATTTTTTTGAAGGGTATTGTTGATACTTTCTTTTGGAATAAAGCAAACTTCCATATCATCTACGGCAATGGCGGATAGATTGGTGCTTTCTTGTGAAATAACCGAGCGCTGACCCAAAACTTCACCTTTGGTGGCCAATTTTACAATTTGATCTTTTCCATTGGCGCTCAACTTGGAAAGCTTGGAAACACCATTTCTTACGCAATAGACCCCATTGAGCTTATCACCCTCTTCAAATAAGGGTTCTCCCTTTTTAACGGTTTTGGTGGTTTTGGAGTCGGATACTTTTTTTAATTCCTCTTTGCTCATGGCACGGAGGGAGTTGAACTGTCGGATGATACAATTTTCACACCTGCTTTCCATAATGATTAGTTTACCTGATTCAACAAAAATAGTTGATAAACAAACACAATTTACTGATAAATATCATATTTTAAGGGATAAGAGTGTTGCAAATTTGCCTCAGGTAAAGCAAATGTGAAATGGCAGACTCGACCTGTTATCATTGTGGTGACGAGTGCGGAAAAAGTAGCGTTAAGTTTGATGATAAAGATTTTTGCTGCAATGGTTGTAAGACCGTTTATGAGATTTTTACATCAAATGGCCTGTCCACTTTTTACGAAATAGAAGGAAAGGCAGGAACAACACCCAACGAAATCCGTCAGAAATATGATTTTTTGGACAACCAGGAAATTGTACAACAATTGGTGGAGTTCAATGAAGAGGGTGTACAGGTTGTTGGTCTAAGTATACCTACCATACATTGCAGTTCTTGTATATGGGTGCTCGAAAACCTGAACAAGCTGCATTCGGCCATTACTTTTTCCCAGGTCGACTTTCCAAAGAAAACCATTCGGGTTACGTATAAAACAGAAGATTTCTCTTTAAAAGCGTTAGTGCTTTTATTGGGAAGCATTGGGTACGAGCCCTATATCTCCTTGGAGGAATACAACAAAAAAGGAAAAAAAGTCGACCGTTCCCTTATATATAAGTTGGGAGTGGCCGGTTTTGCCTTTGGGAATGTCATGCTGTTTTCCTTTCCCGAGTATTTTGAGGTAGAGGAATTTTGGTTGGATCAGTACAAACACGTCTTTCGCTGGTTGATGTTTGCGTTTTCAATACCGGTCGTGTTTTACGCTGCCCAGGATTATTTTATTTCCGCTTATAAAGGAATCCGTTCCAAATTATTGAATATTGATGTGCCCATTGCTTTGGGAATATTGGTCCTCTTTTTACGGAGCACGGTAGATATCGTGTTTGATTTGGGCTCTGGCTTTTTTGATAGTCTCACAGGTTTGGTATTCTTTTTATTGTTGGGGAAATTTTTTCAACAGAAAACCTATGCCTACCTATCATTTGAGCGTGATTATAAGTCATATTTTCCCATTGCTGTTACCCGTTTGAAGAAAAATGGGGAAGAGGAGAATATCCAGATCTACAACATTGAAGTAGGGGATAGGGTGCTGATCCGTAGCCATGAGATTATTCCTGTAGATTGTATTTTGATCAAAGGAACTGCCGAAATCGATTATAGTTTTGTAACGGGGGAGTCCGACCCTGTACTGAAGGAATCCGGTGAAAAACTGTTTGCTGGCGGGAAACAATTGTCGGGAGTGTTGGAAGTTGAGGTATTGAAATCCGTCTCCCAAAGTTATTTGACCCAATTGTGGGGCAACTCCGTGTTTTCAAAAGATAAAGCAAGCCAATTCCAGACCCTTACCGATAGCATTGGCAAACGATTTACAGTTGCTGTGTTGAGCATAGCTACGGTGGCCACTGTTTTTTGGCTGATTTTTGATCCAAGCTTGGCACTCAACGTATTCACTTCGGTTCTGATCATTGCCTGTCCCTGTGCCATTGCGTTGGCAGCTCCGTTCACACTTGGCAATATGCTCCGCATTTTTGGGAAGTATAAATTCTACCTGAAAAACACCAATGTGATTGAGCGCTTGTCCAAAATAGACACGGCCATTTTTGATAAAACGGGAACGCTCACCACCAATCAAAAAGATACCATCCATTATGAAGGGATGGAGCTCACAGAAGAAGAAACCGCACTCTTAAAAACAACCCTGAGGGCATCCAACCATCCTTTGAGCCGATCTCTTTACGATATTCTAAAATCCAATGCCATAATGACCTTGGAAGAGTTCCAGGAGCATACTGGAAAAGGAATTGAGGGGAAATACAACCAGCATTCCATAAAAGTGGGGTCTGCAGCTTACGTGGGGAAAAGCAGATCCAGTTCCATTACGAATACCGCGGTTTATGTAAGTGCCGACGAAGATGTAAAAGGAAGGTTTGTGTTCAAGAATGCCTACCGGGAAGGGATGAGCCAAATATTCAATGAACTTTCAGATGATTTGGAACTGGGCATTCTTTCGGGGGATAATGATGGAGAGAGGTCACAATTACAAAAAGTACTTCCTGAAAAGACAAAGATGATGTTTGACCAAAAGCCCGAGGACAAGTTGGAATACATCAAAAACCTACAGGAAAAACATAAAGTTTTAATGGTGGGCGACGGATTGAACGATGCCGGTGCTTTGGCCCAGAGCGATGTGGGATTGGCAGTTTCTGAGAACATCAACGTGTTTTCGCCAGCTTGCGATGGGATTTTGGATGCAAGCAAGTTGAGAATGCTGCCAAAGTTCATAAAACTGTCCAAAAAGTCCGTTCGCATTATAAAAATGAGCTTTTTGTTGTCACTCTGCTACAATGTCGTAGGGTTGTATTTTGCCGTCACAGGTCAGTTGCAGCCTGTTATTGCCGCTATTTTAATGCCGTTGAGCTCCATTAGTATTGTGGTGTTCACCACCTTGACAACAAATTATCTCGGTAAAGAATTAAAAACTTTAGAAAGCTGATATATGTCATTTTTTGAAGCATACCATCAGAGTAGTTTTACACCTAAATTCAGGCAGGTATGAGTGTTATTTATGTGTTGCTGGCCATAAGCATAACGGTGGCCATAATCTTTTTTATAGCCTTTGTTTTTTCTGTAAAAAGCGGACAATACGACGATACCTATACCCCATCGGTAAGAATGTTGTTTGAAGATGAGGTGGTCAAGGACAAGGATAAATCAAACCTAAATAAAAAGGAAATCAAACAAACTAAAAGTACAAACCAATAAATATGGAAATACAACAGTTCCGTTACGATAACAAAATCGTACAAAAGTTCTTATACGCCACTATTTTATGGGGCGTGGTGGGTATGGCAGTAGGCCTATTGTTGGCCTTTATGTTTTTATTCCCCAATGTTACAGAAGGGATATCTTGGTTGAGTTTTGGCCGATTGCGACCATTGCATACCAATGCCGTAATCTTTGCATTTGTGGGTAATGCCATTTTTGCCGGAGTCTATTACTCACTGCAACGATTGTTGAAAGCAAGAATGTTCAGTGACGCTCTGAGCAACATTAACTTCTGGGGTTGGCAATTGATTATTGTCGCCGCAGCGTTGACCTTGCCCCTGGGGTACACAACATCCAAAGAATACGCAGAATTGGAATGGCCGATCGATTTGGCGATTGCCGCGGTCTGGGTAGTTTTTGGTTGGAACATGATAGGTACCATTTTAAAGAGAAGACAAAGACACTTATATGTGGCGATCTGGTTTTATTTGGCCACGTTTGTTACTGTTGCGGTACTGCACATTTTCAATAGCTTGGAATTACCGGTGACGGCATTGAAGAGTTACTCGGTCTACGCCGGTGTGCAGGATGCCCTGGTGCAATGGTGGTACGGTCACAATGCGGTGGCCTTCTTCTTGACCACTCCTTTCTTGGGGCTGATGTACTACTTTGTTCCAAAAGCAGCCAACCGTCCCATTTATTCCTATAGGCTGTCCATCGTCCACTTCTGGTCGTTGATATTCATTTATATCTGGGCAGGTCCTCACCACTTGTTGTACTCTGCTTTGCCAGATTGGGCACAGAACCTTGGTGTCGTATTCTCCGTAATGTTGATCGCACCGTCTTGGGGTGGTATGATCAACGGATTATTGACACTGCGCGGGGTATGGGATAAAGTGCGTACCGATGCCACCTTGAAATTTATGGTGGTCGCCATTACAGGGTATGGTATGGCTACGTTCGAAGGACCTATGCTTTCCTTGAAAAACGTAAATGCCATTGCCCACTTTAGTGATTGGATCATTGCTCACGTTCACGTTGGTGCCTTGGCCTGGAACGGGTTCTTGACCTTTGGTATGATCTATTGGTTGGTGCCTCGAATGTTCAAAACAGAACTGCACTCAAAAGGATTGGCGAATTTCCACTTCTGGATCGGAACATTGGGTATTGTGCTTTATGCCCTACCAATGTACGTAGCTGGATTTACACAAGCTTTGATGTGGAAAGAATTCAACCCGGATGGTACCTTGGTTTACGGTAACTTCTTGGAGACCGTTACCCAGATCATTCCAATGTACTGGATGAGGGCCATTGGAGGTTCGTTATACATCTTGGGTATGTTCGTACTGCTGTATAACGTGGTAAGAACCATTAGATCGGGCAGCAAGGTCGAAGATGAAGCGGCAGAAGCACCAGCATTGGAACGTGTTGCCAAAAGAAGAGTAGCTGGGGAAACCTTCCATAACTGGTTGGAAAGGAAACCGGTTCAGTTGACCATCTTGGCTACCATTGCCATTTTGATCGGAGGTGTTGTTCAAATTATACCGACCATATTGGTAAAATCCAATATTCCAACCATTACGAGTGTTAAACCATACACACCTTTGGAATTGGAAGGTAGGGACCTTTATATCAGAGAAGGTTGTGTAAGCTGCCATTCGCAAATGATACGTCCGTTCCGTAGTGAGGTGGAGCGTTACGGTGAATATGCCAAGGCAGGGGAGTTTGTTTATGACCACCCATTCCTATGGGGTAGTAAACGAACAGGTCCCGATTTGTTGCGTATTGGAGGCAAATACTCCGATAACTGGCACTTGAACCACATGTACGATCCGCAAAGTACGTCAGCCGGTTCCATTATGCCATCTTACGAATGGCTGGTTACCGATGAGCATGATCGTAGCGATGTTCAGGCCAAAATGGAAACCATGGTAAAACTCGGTGTTCCCTATACGGAAGAAGATATCGCCAATGCTCCGCAATCCATGGCAGAGCAGGCAGCTCAAATAGAAAAGAGCCTATACGCAGACCCAGAATTCGAAAAAACGTACGAAGCGGATAAAAAATACGCCGAGGAAAACGGATTGGATTTTGTGGAAATGCGAGATCGTGAAATCGTAGCCTTGATCGCTTATTTACAGCGATTGGGTACCGATATTAAAATTGAAGGAACTGAAGAAACCATATCTCAAAACAAATAACCATGTTGAAATTTGTAAAAGAACATATGGAAACCATAGATGGGATAGCCAACTATCCCATGGTTTCCTTGCTAATCTTCTTTGTGTTTTTCGTGCTATTGTTCTGGTGGGTGTTGACCGCTACCAAGGAACACATAAGGGAGATGTCCGAACTGCCATTGGATAACGAAGATCAACAAAACAAACTATAACATTATGAGTACAAGAACGCCTTGGTGGATACGAGTCCCAGTTTTATTCTTTTTGATCTTCGGATTGATGGAATTATTTATAGACTCTGGTGATAAACCCGCAATTATTGAATATCCCATCACACAGTTTTTTATGCTGTTGGTGCTGATGATTCTTATAGCCATAGAATTGATTTTGGCCTCCATAGAGAACATTATGTTCCAAACCCTTTCAGAAGAAGGCAAGGAGCGTTACTTGGAAGCTAAAAGCAAGAAGTTTGAATGGACGTGGGCCAAAAACCTAATGAAAAGATTGACCAAAAGCCGCTCCATCGAGCGCGAAGGTGAAATTATTTTGGACCATAATTACGATGGGATCCGAGAGCTGGACAATGTATTGCCGCCATGGTGGGTGTACCTGTTCTATGCGACCATTGTTTTTGCGGTAGTGTATTTGGTGCGTTTCCATGTCATTGGTGATTATGACCAAGAACTGGAATATGAACAAGAAGTCGCCGCAGCACAGCAGGCCATAGAGGAATACAAAAGAACCGCCAAAGACTTGGTGGATGCAAGTACGGTCGAGTATCTTTCGGATGAATCCGACTTGGCAGCTGGGGAGAAAATCTTCCAAGCCAACTGCGTTGTATGTCATACCCAAGATGGTGGAGGTGGAATAGGTCCTAACCTAACCGACAAATATTGGATATTGGGCGGGGGCATTAAAAATGTTTTTACAACAATTTCTGAAGGTGGTCGTGACGGCAAAGGAATGATTGCATGGAAGCAAAGCTTAAAGCCCGCTGAAATGGCTCAGGTCGCCAGTTATGTAATCTCATTGGGCGGAACCACACCTGCCAATCCAAAGGAGCCTGAAGGCGAAATCTGGATAGACCCAGATGCTCCGGAAGACACCAATGGAACAGAATCCGAGACGGAAGAAACTGCACCGGAAGAAATGGAGCAGGCCGCGGATTCAACAGAAGTTGCCATGAAATAGTCCCATTGGGGGCTTTTTGGCAGCTAAATAATTATCCATAAACCACAAATGCGATGGAAGAAAATTTTAGGGATTCCATAGGCACAGTCACAGAAGAAGGTAAAAGGAATTGGATTTTTCCAAAGAAACCCAGTGGACGGTATTATGATTATCGAAAGTATGTAAGTTACTTTCTACTGATTTTCTTGATAGCCGCTCCATTTGTTAAGATCAATGGGCACCAATTCTTACTATTCAACGTGCTGGATAGAAGGTTCAATATTTTTGGACTTCCCTTTTGGCCCCAGGACTTTCACTTAGTGGTAGTGTCCATGATCATCGGAGTCATTTTCATCGCACTTTTTACGGTCGCTTATGGTCGTATTTTTTGTGGATGGATGTGTCCCCAGACCATTTTTTTGGAGATGGTTTTCCGTCGTATCGAATATTGGATCGATGGGGACCGGGGCGCACAAATGAGGTTGGCCAAAGCTCCGTGGACCGGTAAAAAGATTCGAAAAAGAGTATTGAAGTGGATTATATTCTTCATTATCTCGTTTTTCATCGCCAACGTTTTCTTGGCCTATCTGATTGGTGGTGATCAATTGGTCGCCTATGTCACCGATGGTCCGATGGCGCACTTGAGCACTATGGTTCCGTTGTTGATTTTTACCGGAGTGTTCTATTTCATTTTCGCGTGGTTCAGGGAACAGGTGTGTATTATTGCGTGCCCTTATGGAAGATTGCAAGGGGTGCTTTTGGATGATAAATCCATTGTCGTGGCCTACGACCATAAACGTGGTGAAGGTGAAAACGGGCGCAAAAAGTTCAGAAAAAATGAAGACAGGGAAGCCCTTGGACATGGAGATTGTATCGATTGTTTTCAATGTGTGAATGTATGTCCAACGGGGATAGACATCCGCAACGGGACACAATTGGAATGTGTGAACTGTACGGCCTGTATTGATGAATGTGATCACATTATGGAAAGTATCCATAAGCCCAAAGGCTTGATCAGATACGCCAGTGAAGATGAGATAACCAACAACAACAAGTTTCAGTTTACCGCTCGTATGAAAGGTTATACGGCAGTGCTGGTTGTGCTGATCGGTATTCTTGTCGGGATGTTGTTTATGCGGAACGAAGTCGAGGCCAATATACTGCGTTTGCCAGGACAGTTGTACGAGCGCAAGGAGAACAACATCATCAGTAATGTATATACCTATAAATTGGTGAACAAGACCACAAAGGATATTGAAAATGTATCTTTTGAGTTGATGTCCCACAACGGAGAAATCAAAATGGTATCACAGGATACGTTCACTGTTCCCGCCGAGGAACTTGCAGAAGGAACGTTGTTCATCGAAATAAATGCTTCGGCACTGAACGGCGACAAGGATAAATTGAAGATAGGGGTCTACAGTGGAGATAAGCTCATAGAAACTACGGTGACCCAATTTTTGGCACCAAGGAGTTATAATTAAAAAAGATAGAGATGAAAATTAATTGGGGAACGGGAATTGTGTTGGCGTTTATTGGCTTCATAGGGTTTATCCTATATTTTGTGATAAGGATGAGTACCGATGATAGTGCCAACCATGATTTGGTGACGGAGGAATATTACAAAAAAGAATTGTCCTATCAACAGCAGATAGATGCATCAAAAACCGCTGTGGAAATGAATGCCAACATTACCGTTGAAAAAACTGATGGGGGTTTGATGATTTATTTTCCAGAGCGTTTCGACCCAAAAAAAATAAGTGGAACAGTGTCCCTATACAGACCGTCTAACAAGCACTTGGATACCAACTTTCCTATAAGTTTGTCCAAAACACATTTGCTCATACCTGACAATCGCTTGGTGGACGGTCGCTGGGACATTTCCATAAACTGGGAATACGAAGGTAATTCCTTTTTGCATAAACAAAAATTGGTGTACTGATCATGTTGACCTCCGCATTGGTTTTGGGGCTTTTGGGAAGCTTGCACTGCTTGGGCATGTGCGGGCCAATAGCCTTTATGCTGCCTTTGGACCAAAGTAACAATATTAAGAAGACACTACAGCTCTCTATTTACCATTTTGGACGACTATTGGCCTATGGGGTCATAGGAATACTGTTCGGGCTTTTGGGCAAGGGGTTGTCCTTGTTCGGCATCCAGCAGAAACTTTCCATTGGTATTGGTGTGCTCATGATCGTTTTGGTATTGATTCCAGCAAAATATATGAACGGACACAAGTTGTTGTCCCCCATTTACTCCATTATTGGCAAGGTGAAATCCAAACTTGGGGCCGAACTCAAAAAAAAGACCCCCGATACCTTTTTGACCATTGGCTTTTTGAACGGTTTTTTACCCTGTGGACTGGTTTATATGGCCCTTTTGGGAGCTATTGCCATGGGAAGTCCTTTGGAGGGAGGTCTCTACATGATGATTTTTGGTCTTGGTACAGTGCCACTGATGTCCTTGGTGGTATATTCCAGAGGAATGTTCAGTACCTCGGTAAAATCTAGAATACGAAAATTGATACCGGTATTTGTGGTCATCATAGGTATTTTGTTTATTGTACGTGGACTGGGGTTGGGAATACCTTATGTTTCCCCAAAACCAGCGCCCACAGATTCAGTAACGGCGACCATAGAATGCCATCAACCTTAAAAAATCAAATCCACAATGAAAATAACATCAGCGAAAGAGGCGGTAGGAATTGTTAAATCAGGCGACCGAGTCTTTTTCCAAGGGGCGGCCATGACCCCAAATGAACTGATCGATGCCTTATGTGATAGGCATGAAGAACTTGAGAATATCGAGATTATTTCCATCCATACCGAAGGGGATGCAAAATATACAAGAAAACCCTATTGCGATTCCTTTACTTTGAACGCGTGTTTTGTTGGGGGCAACGTAAGAAGTTATGTAAACACCTATATGGGTGATTACATTCCTGTTTTTTTGAGTGAAATACCCTGGTTGTTCGCGGACGAATACCTCCCATTGGATGTGGCCTTTGTTCAGGTTTCCCCACCGGACAAGCATGGCTATTGCTCACTGGGAGTTTCTGTCGATGTTGCCTTGCCAGCCGTTAGAACGGCCAAAAAAATCGTTGCGCAGATAAATCCACATGTACCCCGAACCCATGGTACCGGAATCGTTCATGTTGATGAAATAGCTTATGCCATTGAGGTCGATAGGCCAATTCATGAACATAACCCGACCGAAATATCGGAAGTGGAGCATCAAATAGGGAGGCATGTGGCATCTTTGATAGAAGATGGCGCTACCTTGCAAATGGGAATCGGGAACATACCCAATGCGGTTCTATCCAATTTGGGCAATCATAAAAACCTTGGCATACATACCGAAATGTTTTCTGATGGGGTATTGCCTCTGCTGGAAACAGGTGTGATCAATGGAAAGGAAAAGGCGGTAAAACGCGGTAAAATTGTGGCCTGTTTTGCCGTGGGCTCACGAAAACTGTATGATTTTATTGATGATAACCCAATCTGTGACTTTAGGGACTCCGGTTATACCAACGATACAGCCAGAATTCGAAGAAACCCAAAAGCAACGGCAATTAACAGTGCCATAGAAATTGATCTTACCGGTCAAGTTTGTGCGGATACCATTGGAGGTTACCAATTTTCCGGTGTGGGCGGTCAAATGGACTTTATGAGAGGGGCATCACTTTCAAAAGGAGGTAAACCCATAATAGCCATGTCGTCCACCACCAAAAAAGGAGTTTCCAAAATAACGCCTTTCTTAAAACAGGGAGCAGGGGTAACCACAACACGTGCCCATATGCACTATGTGGCCACGGAATATGGTGTGGTGAATCTCTTTGGGAAAAACCTGCATCAGCGAGCCGAAGCTTTGATTTCCATTGCGCACCCCGATCATAGGGAAGCGCTGGAAAAGGCGGCCTACGAACGGTTCCATGGTTAATATCAAAATTTGAAGTACAAAAAAGGGGACAATTTTAAAATTGCCCCCTCTTTTTTTGAATTGCATGAAACCAATCAAAAATGCAACCCATCAAATTTTAAAGGTAATCACCGGTGCTTCTGAATGGTTGGCGATATCTTCACCAATGCTACCCATAAAGAAGTGGGATAAGCCTCGTCTACCATGTGTTGGAATACCGATAAGATCGGCAGATACTCCTTCACTATAGTTGAGCACACCTTTTTCTACAGTATAGTCGTTATATATTTTTACTTCCATTCCCACATTGGCAGCATTCAAAAATTTTGAGATTTTATCATTTGCATCATTAGTGCTCAAGAATTCGTCCCCTGGGGTGTTTATGTATACCAAATGAAGGTCGGATCCTAATAAATCAGCCATTTCTTTGGCTTTCTTAAGGGCTGGGGCACTCTCCTCCTCAAAATCCGAAGCGAATACGAAATTCTTTGGTTGAAAGTCTTCGATATCGCCTTTGATTACCAATACGGGAACTTCTGAAGTTCTAACTACACGTTCGGTATTTGATCCTATAAAGATTTCTTGTAAGCCATCTGCGCCATGTGATCCCATTACAATAAGGTCGGCTTTATGTTTTTCGGCCACTTCGGCCACTTCGCTGAACACTTTGTAATGTTTGATTACGGGTGTGACTTTAATATCTTTTAAATAAGGTTTATCCAAAAAGTCGGTAAACCTTTGTTCGCCAATTTTTATAAGATGCACAACTTGTTCTTGGGATATGTATCCAGACTCGCCCATTATGGCAGGGGAAAGCTCTAACATATGGAGAACAAATAATTCTGCCTTGTGCTGTCTTGCCAATGAAGCAGCAACCTTTAGGGCTTTTTCGGATTGATCGGAAAAATCGACCGGTACGATTATATTTTTCATTTTATTGGTTTTTGAGGTTAAACGGTCATGGAAAATATTCGGGTATTTGGTTTTTTTCGATGCATTTTCAAATCAAATGCCATGCTTATGTTTCTTACAAAGGGTCTCCCTTTATCGGTTACTTTGATTTTGGTGCCATTTATTTCTACCAATCCGTCCGCTTCCAGTTCGGATAGGTTGGCCAAGATGTTCCCGAAATCAACTATTTGCTCTTCCTCTGCGTTCCATGTAGTCTCAAATTGACACATAATATTAAGAATATGTCTTCTTAAGATTTCGTCTTCTTCATTGAGGATGTGCCCCCTAAAAATAGGGATAACTCCATGTGAAACCAAATTTTCATATTCCTCCACGTTTTTTGCATTTTGGGCAAAACCGTACCAACTATCGCTAATGCTCGATGCTCCCAGACCTATCATTAGTTTGGTTTTTGAAGGAGTGTAGCCCATAAAGTTTCGGTGCAATGTTCCTTTTTCCAGCGCTTGGTACAGGCTGTCGGTTGAAAGGGCAAAATGATCCATGCCAACATCTTTATACCCAAATGCTGCGAGCATTTTTTTACCCATTTCGTACTGGGCCTTTTTTTCTACGGATGATGGAAGGTCGGATTCTTTGTACCCTCTTTGTCCGTTACCCTTTAACCAGGGCACATGTGCATAGCTGTAAAATGCAATCCTGTCCGGTTTTATGGCATTGGTCTTCATTATGGTTTTCTCCACATCGGAAGTGTCCTGAAATGGCAAACCATAAATAATATCGTGTCCAACCGATGTGTAGCCAATCTCCCTGGCCCAATCGGTAACATTTTTTACATTTTCAAAAGGCTGTACTCTGTTTATGGCACGCTGAACAGTCAGATTATAGTCCTGTACGCCAAAGCAAACTCTTCTAAAACCTACATCGTAAAGTGCCTGTAAATGTTCTTTAGTCGTATTGTTCGGATGTCCTTCAAAACTAAATTCAATTTCATCTGCTTTCTTGCCGAAGCGGAGAATGCCCTTGATCAGCATTTTTAAATTCTCGGGAGAAAAGAAAGTGGGGGTTCCGCCACCTAAGTGAAGTTCTTTTATAATGGGTTTTGAACCCAATAGGGCGACATATAGTTCCCATTCTTTTAAAACCGCTTTTATATAAGGACTTTCTACTTCGTGTCGTTTGGTGATACGCTTGTGGCATCCGCAAAAGGTGCACATACTTTCACAAAAGGGTAGATGAATATAAACACTGACTCCTTCTTGGGGACTCTCCTCAAAGGCTTTCAGTACACTGGATTTCCATTTTTTTCCGGAAAAAGTGTCCAAATCCCAATAAGGTACCGTTGGATAACTCGTATACCTAGGACCTGGAACATTATATTTTTGAACTAATTCGCACATAAGCTACATACCATTTCATTATAGTTCAAAATTACCTTGGACAGGTCTCAAAAAACATGATAATTGTCAGTATTGCGGTATTAGCGGTAAAAGACTCCGTGTTGTTCCCTGATGACTATCATATTTTTCCTTCTTTTCCCATTGTACTTTTATAGGATGGTCCAATACGCTTAAACTTTATTCCTATGGGAGAACATATCAAGAAAAGCTCATTTAGCGAAGAGGAGCGGAAAGTTTTTGTTCAGCACCTTATTGATGATATCCAAGCCTTGGAGAATATGATCAAAGACGGATTGATCGAAGATGATATTGTTCGAATTGGTGCCGAACAAGAAATATGTTTGATAAAGGATGATTATAGACCTTCTCCAAACTCCTTGGACATATTAAAGGATATTGACGATTCCCATTTCACAACCGAATTTGCCACCTATAATGTTGAAGTGAACCTAGATCCCTATACGCTGGAAAAGGGATGCTTTACAGATATGGAACAGCAATTGCGAACATTGTTGGGTAAGGTTAAGAAAGCTGCCACCGGGCGAGACACCAAAGTTGTTTTGACGGGAATACTTCCCACCATTAGTAAGGGTGAACTGGGTATGGATTTTATGACTCCAATTCCCAGATATTATCGTATAAATGAAGTATTGAAGGCTTGGAGGGGTGACGATTTTTGGGTTAGGATCAAAGGTGCGGATGAGCTTTCGTTGCATCATGATTCGGTACTTTTTGAAGCTTGCAATACGAGTTTTCAACTGCATTTGCAGATAGCACCGGATGATTTTATCAAAAGTTATAATTGGGCTCAGGCCATTTCGGGACCGGTTTTGGGAATTTGCTGTAACTCTCCTTTATTACTGGGCAAAGAACTTTGGAGAGAGACTAGAATTGCCCTGTTCCAACAAAGTTTGGATACACGGGTCTGGACAAAGGCGGTAAAAGAACAAGTCGCCAGGGTTGGTTTTGGTGAACAATGGCAAAAGGAGTCAGTTGCCGAAATTTTTAAAAAAGATATTTCCACCCACCGAATTTTATTGACCAAACCAATTAAAAAAAGTTCGTTGGACCTGCTAAAAGAGAATAAAATACCAAAGCTGGAAGCACTGAGCCTGTTCAATAGCACCATATACCGCTGGAACCGCCCCTGCTATGGGGTAGGAAATGGAAAACCCCATTTACGTATTGAGAACAGATATATTCCATCTGGTCCCACTGTTATTGATGAAATGGCCAATTTTGCTTTTTGGGTGGGCTTAATGGCAGGAAGACCAAAAAAGTACGACGATATGTCCGGACTTATGGATTTTAAGGTGGCCAAACTCAACTTTATAAGAGCGGCCATGAGCGGAAGGCATACCGTCTTTTCTTGGTTGGACAAGACCATGACGGTAAAAAAGATAATCAAGGAAGAGCTGTTGCCCATAGCATACGATGGATTGCGAAAACTTGATATTGATGAAGGGGACATTGCCAGACTTTTAGGAATTATCGAGGCCAGAACCAAATATGGTACTGGTGCCGAATGGCAAATCAAAAACTTTAGGGCACTTAAAAAGCAAATGAAATTGGACAGCGCTATTGTTCAGCTCACTAAGGCAATGTACAATAACCAAGAAACCGAGGTTCCTGTACATCTATGGAAGCCTATTGAGGGAATGGCCAAGACAAAGGAATCCTTCCATTGGGTAAAACAGATCATGTCGACAAAACTGATGAAGCTCTATGAGGATGATTATGCCAATTTGGCCATAGCCATTATGCAGTGGAACAATATCCACCATATTCCTGTTGAAAACGAAAAAGGGCAATTAGTGGGATTGCTTACATGGAGCCATATAGAAAAGTTTAAAAAATTGGACACAAAAGAGGCAAGGGTATCGGATATTATGGTTAAAAATGTAATAACCGTAGAGCCCAGAACAGAAATAGAAACTGCAAAAAGCCTAATGGAAGACCACCAAATTGGATGTTTGCCTGTTTGTGTGGACACCCATACTGTAGGAATAATTAGTAAAGTAGATTTGTAAAACATGTCTTTAGTTCATAGCATAGCATTGGATGAAACTCTGGAGGTAGACCGTGTAATTGACCATATTCAAGGAATTAAAGGTGGTCCCACGGTAGTTTTCTTTGGAGGTGTACATGGGAATGAAACGGCCGGAGTTTTTGCCTTAAAGGAAATGTTCCAAGAAATCAGGTCGCAAAAAAAAACCGTTAACGGCGAAATATATGCTGTTTCAGGAAATCTGGGCGCTCTTCAAAGCAGGCAACGATTTCAAAAAGAAGATTTGAATCGGATATGGTTTCCAGAGCGTATCGAAAATATTCTTAAAAACAAAGAAGTTGATCATAACGAGGAAAATGAGCTCAACGACCTGTACCTGCTATTGGAAAATATTCTGGATACCGGAACTCCGCCATTTTACTTTTTGGATCTTCACACGACCTCGAGCGACACTTCCCCGTTTATGGTATTGAACGATAGTTTGCTGAATCGAAAATACGCTTCCAACTATCCGTTGCCCATTATTTTGGGGATCGAAGAATATTTAAAGGGTGCCTTATTGAGCTATATAAACGAGTTGGGCTATGTTTCACTTGGTTTTGAAAGTGGCCAGCACGATGATGAAAAGGCGGTACATAACAGTATTGATTTTATTCGTTATTCCTTGGCGTTGACCCAATCTGTGAATGTTTCCGAAAAGGAGTATAAACAGTTAAAAAAAGAAATATTAAAATCGAGTACTGTTCCAAATAGGTTTTATGAAATATATCATCAGCACGATATAGGTCCCCAAAACGACTTTAAAATGTTTCCCGGGTTTATCAATTTTCAAAAGATACCCAAAGGTGTGGGCTTGGCCGTTGTGGATGGGGTGGAGTTAAAAACAACAAGAAAACGGCAGATTTTTATGCCCCTATACCAAAAACAGGGTAATGAAGGCTTCTATTTTATAAGGCCAATCCCAACAATACTATTATGGATTTCCAAAAAGCTGAGAAGGTTTAAGGTGGATCATATCTTAGTGAAGTTGCCCGGGGTACAATGGGAGTCGGATAAAAAAGATACCTTAATGGTAGATCAAAAGGTGGCCCGATTTTTCGCCAAATCATTTTTTCACTTGTTGGGGTATAGGGCAAGAAAGTTTGACAGAACCCATTTAATTGCCAAAAACAGGGAGCGTGCGTCCAAATCTTCGGAATATGCCCAAACTGAGTGGTTCCGGAAATAGAAATAAAAAAAAGGCCCAAGCGCTAACTTGGACCTCGATTTATTTGGATTATGTTTAGTGTTGCATTACAAAATTAATTGGAATACTGTATTTCACGCTTACTGGTTTTCCTCGTTGTTCCCCAGGTTTTACCTTGGGCAAGGAAGCTATAATACGCTCAGCCTCTTTTTCCAATAGTTTATCGGGACCTCTTTTTTGAATATTGCTCACATGGCCTTTGGAGTCTATTACAAATTGTAAATATACTCTGCCCGTAATTCCCATATCCAAAGCAGCTGGAGGATAACTAAAATTCTTTTTAATGTGCTCCTGTACTTTTTGGTTAAAGCATTCCTTGCGTTCTGCTTGGCTTTGTAAACTTTCACAACCTGGGAAAACCGGAACGTTTTCTATTACTGCAAAGGGTACAACAATGTCTTCTTCCACCTCTTCCACATCAACATCATCAATGCTTACAACGGCATCTTCAATATAGGTTTCCTGGCTACTTTCTGTACTTTCAATTACAGTTTCTTCCACGTCTTCCACGTCCTCCACAATTTCTATTATCTCCGGAGCGGATGGCGGTGGAGGTGGTGGGGTGGTTCTTAATATTTCGGTAACGGGTACATCTTCCTTAAGCTCATCGGTAACTTGTACGACTTCTGTAGCTTTGGATTCTTCTTCATAAAACTTTACTTCGAAGGATTGCCATGTCATGAACAATACCGAAGTAAGTCCTATCATGAAATAAAGACTGCTATTGCGTCCAATTTCGGCGTTTGGGTTCTTTTTTGGTTTCATGACTTTTACTATTTAACTAGGTTAAAGGTAACTTGGTTAAAAATCAAAAAATATGATAATAATCAGGTTTGCCCTTGGAGCGAAACTCTCTAGTTTTTAACGAATTATGTTTTTAATCGGGGTTTAGGGCCAACTCATTTTTGGTGAGGTCGATATTAAAAGATAGACTTAACCTGATCATGTGCTCAGTGGAATTTTTAAACTTTTGGTTGAAGTATCCTATGTCTGCATTCAAACTAGAGGTGATTTGTTGGCCTATGCCCACAAACACCCTATTTTGATTAAATGTGCTGCCCTTTAGGTCAATAAAGATCTCATCAAAGGCCTTGAAATAAATATCCTTATATACGGGCCTTTTAAATTGCAAACGATATCTAATCCTATTATTGATCTTGGCATCTTCAGTATTAACCAACCTTCGGTTTTCTAGACGTAAGCGATGTGCAATGGAATTATCAATGAACTTGGATTTTAGGGTGTATTCCCCATATATCCAAAGCTGATTGGTGTTGACCACATCGTTGGGTTCCAAATAGGAATTTGAATTGAGCAAGGCGAATCCACCTGTAAAAGTGGAGCTCTTACTTACCCGGTAGGATGCACCAGTTCTAAAAAAGAAAAATCCATATGTATCCAACATATGGTGGTGTCGAACAATACCTACTGTAGGGATGCTCCAATCTTGGTGAATTTTGGTTGTGCCACATAGCACAAGCCAAGAACCATATTCATTTTCTTCTGAGTTTTGGGCATAAAACGATTGTGTTGAAAGGACTGAGAGTACTATGGAACAAAGCAATCCCGAAAAATACTTTGTATACCCCATAATCTATGGTTTTGGATTGTTGGAGTACAAAGGTTTTCACTATTACATAGGATATAGTATGATACTTATCATATGTCTGTTCGTTGTTATAAAAACAGACTGTTTTAGACCCGTTTTTTCTTTTTATTTTCCCAGATAAGGGCCGCAGCTCCACATATGGCAGCCGTTTTACCATGCATACTTGAGTGTAGAAGTTTTACCTTTCCTTTATAAACATCTAACAAGAATCGGTTAAAATATTTTTCCAAAGGAGTCATGATCCATTTACCGCTATTGGTCAATCCTCCCATTAAAATAAATGCCTCTGGCTGTGTAAAGGCAGTAAAGTTGGCCAATGCTTGAGCCATGATGCGGGCCGTGTAATCGAAAGCTTTAAGGGCAATTTCGTCCCCTTCTTCGGCAGCTTGGGTAATGTCTTCTCCGTGAAGGTCGTTATATGCAATACCCCTAAACCTGCTATCTACCAAATACTTGCTCTGCATGTACATGATTGTTCGCTTTAATCCAGTAGCGGATACGTATGCCTCCAAACCTCCTTTTACTCCAAGTCCCGTTAACCTACCGTCGCCGATGGTCATGTCTACATGGCCCAATTCACCTGCAAACCCATCAAACCCATCTATGAGTTGACCATTGGCTACGATTCCTGCCCCAAAACCGGTGCCCAAAGTGATTACGATAAAATCCGTCATGTCCTTGGCTCCTCCAAACAACATTTCGCCCAAGGCCGCTGCACTGGCATCGTTCATAATACGTATGGGCATGTCCAAGCGTTGCTTTAAAAGTTTTACCAATGGCACACTTCCTTTCCAAGCCAAATTACTGGCACTTTCAATAGTTCCATTTTTGCTGGAGGCATTTGGTGCACCAATACCGCAACCAATCACATTGGCACCTTCTCCAAATCGCTCCAAAAGTTCGTCTACAGTAGATTTTATTTTGTCCAGATAATCGTCTAGGTTGGGGTACTCCTTGGTCCTAAAAAATGTTTTTTCGTAGCATTCACCATGTTCGTCCACCAGACCTATCTTGGTTTTGGTTCCTCCAATATCAACACCAATTACTAAATCCATATGTAAAGTCGAATTGTTTTTAGGTTTTTAAATATAACCAATATGGTATCAAAAAAAATAACTTACCGTATTTTTATGGGGACGGAATTTTTGCTAATATCATGGAAAAGTTAGAAATACTGACTTCTGTCATGTTTTAGGTGATGGGTCGATTCTACTTTTGATTGTGTATTGAAATAAATAAAATAGGTATGAGCAGTTTAAAAAAAATATTAGTTCCTTTTGATTTTTCGGAGGCATCCATAAATGCTTTGGAATATGTGGTCAACTTTGTTGGAACAGAACGTTCCATTGGCATTTTAGGCTTGTATGTGGGCAATATGGCCATTAGTGAAGCGGACAGTAAAAAATTGGAAAACGATTTTTCCAAGGTAATGCAGTCTTTTGATGTTAGATTGAAGGTTGCACCAAGTTTTATGACGGATACAGGTGAAGTGATCGGAACCATTCTTTCGGCCCAAGAAAAAAGTAATGCCGATATCATCATGATGGGGACCATGGGCGATAAAATCACGGATGAAGCTATCACCAATACCTCGCAACTGGTTTTAAAGGCCAACTGCCCTGTAATCTCAATTCCTTATGGAACAAGTATTAAGGACCCCAAAAACATTGCCTTGGTGATGGGGGGCGAAAAAATTGATGACAAAGAAGTTTTGGAGACCCTTTTGGACATTGCCCGTACTTTTGACGCCCGTGTTCATGCCCTTACCATTTACAAGGATTCCATCTACGATGAAAAGGCGATTAAGGAATCCAACGAGAATCTGTTGGAATATTATTTAGAGCATTTTTATGAGGATCATTCCTTTAGTAAAAATGATGATGTGGAACAGGGCATATTGGATTATATCGCAGAGAAAAACATTGATATGTTGACCATATTGCCACGAAACCATACGGAAAGGAGTGAGCCATCCGAAGGACGGTTGACCAAACTATTGACCTTGCACTCGGAGATTCCGGTGCTGGCCCTGGACTAAACTTAAACCTTTATTGCTTAGCATGCTGCCACTGCTGATTATCTTAGGGGTTACCATTTTTCTATTTGTATGGGGTAAATTCCCTCCGGATGTAGTGGCTCTCATGGCCATGCTCTCACTTTTTCTCACAGGAATTTTGAATATTAGTGAGACCTTGGCAGGGTTTAGCAATCCAACGGTAATTATGATTGCGGCCCTATTTATCATTGGGGAAGGACTTTCCAGAACTGGTTGGACGGCTATGGCAGGTCAGTTTTTCGTGAAATGGGCCAGAAAGAATATTTCCCGCTTATTGGTCATTGTTACCTTGGGATCCAGTTTGCTTTCCGGTTTTGTGAGCAATACAGGGACGGTTGCTGCATTGCTTCCAGTTACCGTAACTGCAGCTTGGAATGCGGGAACACTGCCATCAAAATTATTGATTCCCGTGGCCTTTGGTTCCAATACGGGCGGACTGCTCACCTTAACAGGTACACCACCCAATATTATTGTGAGCAATGCTTTGTCCGAAAATGGATTTACGGGTTTTTCGTTCTTTGAATTTGGATTGATAGGAGTGCCGCTCCTTATTGTTTCCGTCCTCTATTTTAGGTATCTGGGTTACAAATTGCTTCCCGACCACAGGACAAATAACAAGCCCATGGCCATAGATCAGGAAATGCACAAATGGATAGAAAACTACAGTATTGGTGATAATCTTTACCGATTACGTATCCGGTCCATGTCCCAATTGATAAATACCACAATAGGGGAATGGGATTTTGAGAGCGAGCACAAGGTTTCGGTAATGCGATTAAAACGCAGACACCCCAATAAACTGCACCGAATACCACAGTTTGTGGAAATGCCCGGATTGGATACCGAAATGCGTTATCACGATATTATTACTGTGAAAGGTGAACCAGAAGATGTGGATCGTCTCGTTTTAAAGTTCCATTTGGGTGTAATACCACTTAAGCCTGAAAAGGATATGCTCAAAAAAGAACTGATCAACCAAGAGGTGGGGATGGCAGAAATGATCATTACACCAAAATCTGTTTTTGTGGGCAAGACCATTAATTTGGGTCACTACCTTCGTAAGACCGGGGTGCAACTATTGGCCGTATCACGGGACAATGCCCCCTTAACGGGAAAAATAAAAATCAAAGCAGGAGATGCCTTTGTGATTCGTGGCCAATGGGAAAATATTATAGCGCTGAAATCGATGTACGAGAATCTGGTGATATCCGGAAGTCCTGAAGCTCTGTCCAAAAATGTGGATCAACTCACTACAAGGAGTTATATTGCTTTAGGGACCTTAGTGTTGATGATTCTGCTTTTGGTGCTCAATATATTGCCCGGGGCCATTGCAGCACTGGTATGTGCGGGAATCATGATGTTGACTGGATGTGTTCCCATATCAAAAGCATACAAGGGGATCAGCTGGACAAGTGTGGTGATGATCGCGGCCATGATACCTATGGGATTGGCATTGCAAAAAACAGGTGTGGCACAATTGGCGGCCAATAGTCTAGTGGATACCTTGGGAAGTATACATCCCGTAGCCTTATTGGCAGGTATTTTCTTGTTGACTGCAGCTTTTAGTCAAACCATAAACAATTCGGCAACTGCAGTATTAATGGCGCCGATCGCTATTATGGCATCCACTACCTTGGGGGTTTCGCCAAAACCCTTTATGATTGCTGTTGCGGTAAGTGCCTCGACTGCGTTTTTAACCCCTGTGGGGACAACTACCAATGCCATGGTAATGGCAGCGGGCGGATATAAATTTATTGATTACGTAAAAGTGGGTGGGCCTTTGCTCCTGCTTTTCTTTATAGCAACATTAGTATTGGTTCCATGGATATGGAGCTTCTAACCATTAAAACCACAATTATGAGCACAACCAAAGATCTTAGTAAGTATGGATTGAAAAATGTCCGGGCGCAATGGAATCTTGATGCTGAAACGTTACAAAAACTTACACTTGAAAAGGGCATGGGAGTAGAAACCGAAAATGGCACCCTTTGCGTGAACACGGGAAAGTTTACAGGAAGGTCGCCCAAAGACCGGTTTTTGGTAAAAGATGATTATACCAAGGACAAAGTATGGTGGGGCAGGATCAACAAACCTGTATCCCCTGAGAACTTTGACAAGTTATACGATGAGATAACAAATTACCTCGATGGCAAGGAAGTTTTTGTAAGGGATGCCTACGTGTGCGCAGACCCAAAATACAGAATGAATGTTAGAACCATCACCGAATATCCTTGGTCCAACTACTTCATTAAAAACATGTTCCTGCGTTTGGATGAGAGCGAGCTCGAGGATTTTGAAGAAGAGTGGTTAGTACTTTGTGCACCAGGTTATGAAGCCCAAAATCCATCTGAATATGGCATATTGAGCGGAAATTTCTCCATCCTTAATTTCACCAAAAAAATTGCCTTGGTAGGCGGGTCTGCCTATACCGGGGAAATGAAAAAAGGTATTTTCTCCGCACTAAACCTTATCCTGCCCACTGAAAAAGAGGTGCTCCCAATGCACTGCTCCGCCAATGTTGGTGAAGCTGGGGACACCGCAATTTTCTTTGGATTGTCCGGAACAGGTAAAACCACTTTGTCCGCAGACCCAGAGCGTAAACTTATCGGGGACGATGAGCACGGTTGGACCAAAGAGGACACCATCTTTAACTTTGAAGGTGGGTGCTATGCCAAAGTAATCGATCTTACCGAGGAAAAGGAACCTGACATTTTCAGGGCCATCAGACCTGGAGCGCTATTGGAAAATGTGGTGTTCAAAGAAGGAACAAAAGAAGTGGATTTCTTCGATAGTTCCATCACACAGAACACACGGGTAAGTTATCCTATTTACCATATCGATAACATACAAGAGCCATCCTATGCATCCAACCCTAAAAATATCTTTTTCTTAACTTGTGATGCATTTGGCGTATTACCGCCGGTATCTAAATTGACCCCAGGCCAAGCAGCTTACCACTTTATTTCGGGCTATACGGCTAAGGTTGCAGGAACAGAGGCAGGTATTACGGAGCCCGTGCCATCGTTCTCGGCCTGTTTTGGAGAGCCTTTTATGCCATTGCACCCCACAGTTTATGCTGAAATGCTAAGCGAAAAAATGAAAGCCTCCGGAGTTAATGTGTGGCTGATCAATACCGGATGGAGTGGAGGACCTTACGGAGTGGGGTCTAGAATTAAACTGAAATATACGAGAGCAATGATTTCTGCCATTCTCGAAGGTAAATTGGACGATGTGGATTTTGATACGCACCCCATTTTTGGATTACATATGCCAAAATATTGCCCGGGCGTTCCTACGGAAATGTTGGACCCAATGAATACTTGGTTGCAAAAAGGAGCTTATGTAAGCAAAGCGATACAATTGGCGCATTCGTTCCATATCAACTTCGATAAGTTTGCAAGCCAAGCTTCGGAGGAAATTATGAATGGTGGTCCGCTAATTGATTCGCACCATAGTTTAACGGAACATCTTTAAGACCTAAATAAAGTGAATAGCACAAATAGATTTCATATAGAAAGCTTGGGGGCGCCTAAATTCAAGTCGCCCCTTGAGCTAAGTACGCTAAAGGGGGACCATATATTCGATTTTATCAGAGAATCCGATAAGCTGGTCTTTGACCTTTCCATGGAACATTACCAACAATGTTTAAAAAATGGGGAAGAGCCGCTTTGTTTGGAAAAGGCGGGCCCACGGCAAAATCTTTTTTTTGATTCGGATAAGGCTACTGCGGCCATAGTTACATGTGGAGGTTTATGTCCTGGTATTAACAATGTGATACGGGGTTTGGTGATGGCACTACATTATTTCTATGGAGTTAAAAAAATTATAGGGGTGCCATATGGCTATGAAGGCCTTAATCCAGAAAAAGGACATGACTTGATACAATTGACGCCAGAAAAAGTAAAGGATATCCATCAATTTGGAGGTACATATTTGGGCTCGTCCAGAGGGGCGCAAGATGTTTCCGTGATGGTGGATACCTTGGAGGAAAACAAGGTGGATATGCTATTTGCCATTGGAGGTGATGGAACCTTAAAAGGCGTAAACGCCTTAGGTGAAGAAATCTCAAGGAGAAACGCTAAAATCAGTGTGGTAGGAATACCAAAGACCATTGATAACGATATCGACCTGATCGATGAATCCTTTGGTTTTGAAACTGCTTTTGATGTGGCAAGTCCTATTTTGCGAGATGCCCATAATGAAGCGACAGGAGCTTATAATGGAATCTCCATTATCAAGTTAATGGGAAGGGATAGTGGTTTTATCGCTGCTTCTGCCGCTTTGGCTATGCCCGTGGTAAATTTTGTACTGATTCCCGAAATGGATTTTGCCCTGGAAGGAGAAAAAGGGTTTTTAAAAGTATTGGAACAGCGCCTTCACGAAAAAAAACATGCGGTGATCGTAGTTGCCGAAGGAGCGGGACAAAAACTCTTTAAGGACAGAAAGATCGTTAAAGACGCATCTGGGAACATTCAGCACGAGGATATTGGAGTTTTACTCAAGGAAAAAATCGTGGAATACTTCGAGGGTAAAAGCCCTGTGACCATAAAATATATCGACCCCAGTTACATTGTTCGGTGTGCTCCGGCAAACTCCAGCGATAGCGTGTTCTGCAGTAGGTTGGCCTACCAGGCAGTACATGGTGCAATGGCAGGTAAAACCAAATTTGTGGCCAGTAGGGTCAACAATCGATATGTGTATGTGCCCATTTCCGAAGTCACTAAAAAACGAAAAAAAATAGACATTGAAGGAGAGTTTTGGTTCTCGGTACTACAAAGTACGGGGCAACCTTTTTCTTTAGGATAGATGGAAGCAATTTAAACTGACAATTGTCATTAAATCTTTTCTTTAGTAGTTATAGATTTGAATGTAATCAAAACAATAATCATGGAAGTACATGTTCAATATCAAAAAATGATGACCAGTGAATCATTGACCCAATTGTTAATGAAAAAACTGGAGGGTTTAGAAAACAAATACAGTTGGTTGATCAAAGCCAACGTACTTTTTAAAGAAGAGAACTACAGTTCTGGAGAAGGCAAAATTTGCGAAATAGAACTGAGTGCCCCGGGTCCTAGGATTTTTGCAAAGTCCAATACGGATGATTTTGAAAAATCCATGGCAAATACCATTGAAGATTTAAAAAGACAGTTAGAAAAAAGGCAAGCTACATTTGCTACCCACTAAATAAAAACAAATCCATTCTGCGCATCAATCGTTAAAACTATTGTCATGAAATCAAAATTAATTGCTTTAAGCCTGCTTTTACTAATGGGTTGTTCCTCCACTAGGTTGGTCAGTACCTGGAAGAACCCGGATATCGTTCTTTTTGATGCTTACCAAGTGCTGGTTGTGGGTATGATACAAGATGACAATGCCCGGATGGAGTTCGAGACCGGTTTTGCGGATGCTTTAAAGCAACAAGGTATTGATGCGGTGCGCAGTATGGATGTTTTTGATGTAGAATTTACTTCAGGGAAAAGGTCCGAAAAGGAATTGGAGGAAGTGGAGCAACAACTTTTGGATAAAGGCTTTGATGCTATTTTGTTCACTAAAGTTGTGGGTACAGAGAACAGAAGAACATTTAGGGAGCATATAAACGATGTGGATAGAATGTTGATGCGTTTCTCTACGGATTATTTAGAGCACCAAGAGATTTACTTCGACCCTGAATATTACGATACCTTCAATATTTACCATGCAGAAACTTCCCTGTACTGTATATGTGTTGGAAAAGAAATAGAATTGATTTGGAGGGGAGAAGTGGACGTAACAGAGCCTGCTAATGTAAACAAAACTATAGACTCCTACATAAAGTTGGTGACAAAGTCAATGGGAGAGCAAGATGTTATTTTTTAGGAAGAGAGCCCTATGGCTTCCAATACCCCTAAAAGGTCCAAAGCAATTAAAACAGGAATTGCTATCAGTATTACGATCAATACAAAAACCATGACCCGCAAAAAGCCGACCATGAGTTTGTTTCCAAAACTAATTTCATCCGCCATAATAGTGTAATTTCCTTCAATTTACGGAATTATTTGCGCATTACCTTTACATGGAAACCCAATATTCGATTAACGGATGTATTTATACCATGTGCTGTAAACCAATTATTTGGAGTCTTCTTGTTTTCTGCTGAGCAGTTTCCCCAGCTCTTCCAATGAGATTCCTTTCGTCTCGGGCATCATAAAGATTACCCAAAGTAATTGAAGCACCATCATAACGGCAAAAAAGATAAATATAGGCCAAGGGTTATCTTTGAACACACCTATTTCAGCATCTAAAAAGGTAGGTGTGAGCAAGGTGATCAAAGCAGCGAATACCCAATGTGTCCCAGTTCCCCAAGACTGCCCATACGAGCGAACTTTGTTCGGGAATATTTCAGAAATAAAAACCCATATCACAGCACCTTGGCCGATAGCGTGGGATGCGATGAATATCAAAATAAAGCTGAGGAGAAGCACAGAATTCGCTCCAGAATAAAAGCACCATCCCACCATGGCCAAACTTACAATGTAGCCAATGGAGCCAATATACATTAACTGCTTACGACCCAGTTTGTCAATAAGAGAGATTCCCACAAATGTGAAAATCAAATTTATGACCCCGATGGATATGGAACTAAAGAGCGATTCCCCGGAGGCCAATCCTGCCCGTTCCAATATTTCCGGAGCGTAATACAACACAAAATTAATACCGGACAGTTGGTTGAAAAATGCGATTAAAAAGGCTAGTACCAACGATTTGTTGTATTTGCCGGAAAACAGATTGTCCTTGGTCTTCTCTGTAGTGTCCAACAAAGCAACCTTTATCTGTTCCAAATGAACGGAAGCCCTATCTTTTGCAATCCCTAGGAGGGTAATGGATTCGATTACTATGGCATCTGCATGGTTTTTCATTAACAACCACCTTGGGCTGTTAGGTATTTTAAACACCATGATGGTATAAATGAGCGCTGGCAATCCTTCGATACCCAACATCCATCGCCAAGCTATGTTTTCATCAAAAATTATCCCGATGAGGTAGTTGGATATAAAAGCAATCAAAATTCCAAAAACAATGTTGAACTGGTACATGGCCGTTAACCTTCCACGAGTCTGTGCAGTAGAAATTTCGGAGATGTATACGGGAGCCGCTACCGAAGAAGCGCCTACACCTACACCACCTATAAACCTGAAAAGCGAAAAACTATAAGGCTCTGGCGCCAAGGCGGAACCGATCGCCGATGCAAAATAAAGCACCCCTATCCAAAACAGGGTTTTTTTTCTTCCCAAACGATCTGTGGGAATACCGCCGAAAAGTGAGCCTAAAACGGTTCCCCAAAGCGCCATGGACATAATAAAGATGCCGTGAAAAGTAAAAATGGAGTCTCCCAAAAACCAATTGGTGTCCCATATTTCTTTTATAGGTTGGTTGGCACCGGAAATAACCACTGTGTCGAACCCAAACAAAAAGCCCGCTAGGGCCGCTGTCAATGAAATTCTAAAAATACGCTTGTCCATATGGGATGAATTTTGTTAAAGCTAACCAAATTTTACAAAATGCTGGAAATGTATTTCATGATCAAGTCAGCTGCACCTCGGTTGGAGATAATATAATTGGAGTTGATGTCCCCTATGTTTTTAATGGAAATGGGCTTGTTTAACAGCTCGCCCATTAAATTATCGAAACTATCCTGACTGGAAACGGGAATGATACCACCTTCGTTGACCAAGTCTTCTGCCTCCTTGAAGCCTTCAAATTGGGGCCCAATGATAATCGGAATTCCAAAAACAGCAGGCTCCATAGTGTTGTGCAATCCCGTGGCAAAACCTCCGCCCACATAAGCGATGTTAGCATAACTGTAAATTTTGGTCAGCAATCCAATGGTATCAATAATGAGGACATCGACCTCTTTTAGATTTTGGTTGCCCAATTCCGAATAACGTACCACGCTTTTTTTTAGAGCAGAGGCAATTTTATCGATATGAGTAGGCTTTATTTCATGGGGAGCTATCACATACTTTACCTTTTCGTTGGAGTTGTTCATGTAATTGATCAGGATTTTTTCATCTTCGGGCCAAGTACTGCCCGCTACCAAACACATTTGATTGTTCTTGAAACGATCCATAAAATCCAAATGGTTGTCGCGCTTCAATATTTCGGAAACACGGTCTAACCTGGTATCGCCACCAATACTGGAATTGTTTAGGCCGATGGATTCCAAAAGCACTTTGGACTTTTTATCCTGAACAAAATAATGATCGAATTTCCGCAAACTCTCTCGCATAAATCCCCCAAAGGATTTAAAATAGATCTGCCTCTCCGAAAAAATGGCCGAGACCAAAATGGTAGGAGTATTTCTTTTCTTGAGATGATATAGGTAATTGGGCCAGACTTCGTACTTGACAAAAATGGCCAGCTCTGGATTCACTAGACTTAAAAAGCGCTTTGCTTTGTAACTACTGTCCATAGGCAGATAAACTACCACATCGGCAACCGGAGTATCCTTTTTGACCTCGTATCCCGAGGGTGAAAAAAAGCTGAGAACCAATTTATGTTCAGGATAATTGGAGCGTAATCTTTCCAAAATGGGCAGGCCTTGTTCAAACTCGCCAAGGGAAGCTACGTGCATCCAGATGGTTTTGTCCGTTTGGCTCAGTTGCTCTTCCAACAAGGGAAAAGTACTCTTTCTGCCTTGCACGAACAATTTGATTTTAGCATTGAAAAGCGCGACCACTTTTAGCACAAGCCAAGCGAGGTTGATCAGGATGTTATATAGAAAACGCAAGGGCATCATTTTTCGCTAAAATACATTCTTTCGGTCAGAGACCATTATGGCATCTTAATTTCTTAATTTTGACCTATTAATTTATTCCAATGAAAAAAATACAAATGGTTGACCTAAAAGGTCAGTACGAAGGCATAAAAACCGAGGTCAACGAAGCCATTGCGGAAATCTTGGATTCCTCTGCATTTATAAATGGACCCCATGTTCACGCATTTCAGAATGAGCTGGAAGAGTATTTGGGTGTAAAACATGTGATACCGTGTGCCAATGGTACCGATGCACTTCAAATATGTATGATGGGACTTGGATTGCAACCAGGGGATGAAGTGATCACGGCGGACTTTACATTTGCGGCTACCGTGGAAGTAATCGGTCTGTTACAACTCACACCTGTTTTAGTAGATGTGGAACCCGATACCTTCAACATAAATGTGAAGGCCATTGAAAAGGCAATTACGCCTAAAACAAAAGCCATTGTTCCTGTACATCTTTTTGGACAATGTGCCGATATGGATGGGATTATGGAGTTGGCCAAAAAGCATGATTTATACGTAATAGAGGATAATGCACAGGCTATAGGAGGTTCTTATTTCTCCAAAGATGGTTCCAAACAAAAAGCAGGGAGTATTGGGCATGTTGGTGCAACATCGTTCTTTCCGTCCAAAAACTTGGGTTGTTATGGAGATGGAGGTGCCATTTTCACCAATAATGATGATTTGGCGCATACCATTCGAGGTATTGTAAATCATGGGATGTACAAAAGGTATTACCACGATGTAGTTGGTGTAAATTCACGCTTGGACTCCATTCAAGCGGCTGTGTTACGTGCCAAATTGCCCAAATTGGATTTCTACAACCAAAAGCGTTGGGAAGCGGCAGCAAAATATTCCAAGGCGTTTAAAGGACAAGTGCATATTGTCGCGCCAAAAATATCTTGCGGCTGCGATACCGAGAAAAGCGTTTGCGATTGCCACGTATTTCACCAGTATACCTTGAGGGTTACCAATGGAAAACGAGATGAGCTGGTACAACATTTAAATGATAATGACGTTCCATGTGGTGTATATTATCCAGTTCCGTTGCACAAACAAAAGGCTTACGCGGACGACCGTTACAACGAAGATGATTTCCCTGTCACCAATCAGTTGGTGAACGAAGTGATTTCCCTTCCCATGCATACAGAATTGGATGATGAGCAAATTGAACACATAACCAATTTGGTAATCGACTTTGTAAACAAATAAGAATGAAAATACTCGTAACAGGTGGGTTGGGCTTTATTGGTTCGCACACTGTTGTTGAATTGCAAAATGAAGGATTTGAAGTGGTCATTGTGGACAATCTTTCCAATTCATCTATAGGTGTGTTAAACGGCATAGAAGCCATTACAGGTAAAAAACCCATTTTTGAAGAGTTCGATCTCCGGGACAAACCAAAGGTTCAAGATTTCTTTCAAGAACATAGCGATATTGTAGGGGTTATCCATTTCGCGGCATCCAAAGCGGTGGGCGAAAGCGTGGAAAACCCTTTACTGTATTACGAAAACAACCTTGGAGTATTGGTCTATATTCTTCAAGAATTAAAGAAGAAAGGGGGCGCAAGCTTTATTTTCAGTAGTTCTTGTACCGTCTATGGTCAGGCCGATGAAATGCCGATTACCGAGGCCGCTCCTGTAAAACCTGCCGAATCCCCTTATGGCAACACCAAACAGGTGGGCGAGGAAATTATAAGGGACACCTGCAAGGTACATCCAGAGATCAAAGCCATTGCCCTACGCTATTTTAACCCGATCGGGGCGCATCCATCGGGTAAAATCGGAGAACTGCCCATAGGAGTGCCACAAAACTTGGTGCCCTTTATCACCCAAACAGGCATAGGTTTAAGGGAACAACTTTCTGTTTTTGGCGATGATTACCCTACCGAAGATGGTACTTGCATAAGAGATTATATCCATGTGGTCGATTTGGCCAAGGCACACGTTGCCGCACTGCAGCGTTTGTTGGAAGGGAAGAATGAAGACAATTACGAAGTGTTTAATTTGGGTACGGGAAAAGGAAGCTCCGTATTGGAGGTCATCCAAAGTTTTGAACGTGTTTCTGGGGAAAAATTGAACTACAAAATAGTGGACAGGAGGCCTGGGGACATTACCCAAGCTTACGCCGATACTAAAAAGGCAAATGAGGTTTTGCGTTGGAAGGCAAAATCCAGCCTTGACGACGCTATGAAATCTGCATGGGAGTGGGAGAAAATCATAAGAAGTTAGGGTAGAATAATCCCAAACTCCAATTTGTACGTAAATAGGGTATGCTGTCCAACCATAATAACAGTTTGGAGTTGCTGAAGACCGTTCAGCAAGAGCAACTCTATCAAAAATTGATACACCAGCTCAAAAAGGATTTTGAATTGGCCAATGTGCCTATAAACCTTCCATTGGACGTATCTCCTGAAGAACTTAAAACCATCATTCACGAAAAAATCTATTTTTTGATCGTGGAAAAGTTCCCAGAGTACCTCAACCTATTATATGTAGTGGATATATCGGAAGATGAGGTCAAAAGGATAGCTCCGTCCGATGTTGTTGATATTTCGGCAGAGGTATCCTTTTTACTTTTAAAAAGGGAATGGCAAAAAGTTTGGTACAAGGCCAAATATAGCAGCTGACCTTTGGTCAGACTTTTACGTAAATACCTTTTTTGTCCATAAAATAGCCCACGATCCAGCAGGTGAGCATTACCCAAAGGGCAAATAGTAAAGAGCCAACATGTCCGCCCGACCACGATATAAATACATTGTTGGCAATCCATCTGTAAAGTGACTCTCCATTAATGTCTATCGCAAAAAGGGTGATTATGAACAACTCCGATAATAAATAAATGAACAAGGTATTTTTGCCAAAAACCTCAAAAAAGTAACTCCAACCTTTGGCCTTCTTCATATCCAGAATGTAAATAAGAATGGCAATGGCAAAAAGGTCTATGCCGCAGGTAAGCAATACAAAGGAACTTGTCCAAAGTTTTTTGTTGATGGGCAAAATAAGGTCCCATGCCAATCCTGCAAAAACCAGGGCAAACCCGACCATCATCAATTTGGCCACCGTTTCGAAGTTTTGACCATTGTTCTGGATAAATCGACCGGCCAAATAACCGATGATCACATTGACAATGGCGGGAAGTGTACTCAACAAGCCTTCTGGGTCAAAAGCGATGCCTTCCCCATGGTACATGTGGTTGGCGCCGATAAGCCATTCGTCAAGTTTTAACACAGCATTGCCCGATAAGGTGAGGTCGCCAAAACCAATTAAAATAAGATGGTATCCGACCAAAAATGCCACACTCAGCCAAATAGCTGTTTTTGTCTTCACAAAATGAAGAATAATCGAGGCAAACATGTAGCAGAGGGCAATACGTTGTAAAACCCCAAAAACCCGGGTCTCCGAGAAGGGCTTTAACTGTCCATCATCAAAAAATGGGTACCAATACATTAAAAAGCCGAGCAAGAATATAATCGCTGTTCGCTTTAAGACTTTTTTGAAAACAGCGGATTGTCCCATGCTTTCGTACTTCTTCATGCTAAAGCTCATGGAATTTCCAACTACAAACAAAAAAGTGGGGAATACAAGGTCGGTCAACGTAAAACCGTTCCATTCGGCATGTAATAAAGGTGAAAATGTAGTGGACCAGTTTCCTGGTGAGTTCACAATGATCATTAAGGCAACATCCAGACCCCTGAAAACATCTAGGGAAAGGTACCTATTTTTAAGTTTGGACATGTTAAGTTGGTTTAGCTAGGCGTTCAAGTTAAATTATTTTTAGTTTCCCCTGTTAATTTGAGTTAAAAATTTCATTTTTATTGCTTTCATGTTCATTCTGTGATATAGTTGTAAATTTGAATAAGAAATTAAAGGGAATACAAGCATATAAATGCTAAAACCCGTATTTTTGACAAAATTTTCCATAAAGTTTTGGAGAAACAGAAAGAATGGACAAATATTCATTTTTAAACGCTGCGCACACTTCATTTTTTGCGGAGCAATACGATAAATATCTAACGAATCCCGATAACGTAGAGCCCAGTTGGAGGGCTTTTTTTCAAGGATTTGATTTTGGTTTGGAAGGTTCCCTCGAAGATTTGGGGGTCGAATCTGACAAAGGTGGAATGGTTGTGCTTTCCAATGGAAGGAAAGTGGAGATGCCTGAAGCCCTTCAGAAGGAGTTCCAGGTAATTCGCCTTATTGATGGTTACCGCTCTCGTGGACACCTCTTTACCAAAACCAATCCCGTAAGGGAGCGAAGAAAGTATGCCCCTACTTTGGACATCGAAAACTTTGGTCTGAACCAAGAGGATTTGGATACGGTTTTTGATGCAGGAAAGATACTGGGTATCGGACCGGCATCATTAAAAGAAATTATTCGTCACTTGGAAAGCATCTATTGTGATGCGATAGGGGTGGAGTACATGTATATACGAACCCCGGAACGTATCCAATGGATTCAGGATTGGCTCAATAAAAACCACAATCACCCAAATTACACGGCCGACGAAAAGAAGAATATCCTAAGGAAGTTAAACGAAGCAGTTTCTTTTGAAAGCTTTTTGCATAC
This sequence comes from [Muricauda] lutisoli (nom. illeg.), assembly GCF_017313105.1. Taxonomy (GTDB): domain Bacteria; phylum Bacteroidota; class Bacteroidia; order Flavobacteriales; family Flavobacteriaceae; genus Flagellimonas; species Flagellimonas lutisoli. Next base: position 305,036 of record NZ_JAFLND010000003.1, read on the forward strand.
CAAATATGTGGGGCAAAAACGATTTTCTCTCGAAGGTGGCGAATCCTTGATTCCAGCGTTGGATGTCATTGTTGAAAAGGCAGCCGATCAAGGTGTAAAACAATTTGTTGTGGGTATGGCCCACAGGGGACGTTTAAATGTGCTCACCAATATTTTTGGTAAGTCACCAAAGGATATTTTTAGCGAGTTTGACGGCAAGGATTACGAGGAAACCATCTTTGATGGTGATGTAAAATATCACTTGGGATGGACTTCTACCCGTGAAACGGACTCTGGCAAAATTGTCAATATGAACATTGCCCCGAATCCATCCCACTTGGAGACCGTTAATTCGATCGTTGAAGGAATTTCCAGGGCCAAGCAGGATCGCGACCATCAGGAGGATATCACGGAAGTGCTTCCTATTCTGATTCATGGAGATGCAGCTTTTGCTGGACAGGGCGTAGTATACGAAGTAATTCAGATGGCTCGCCTGGATGGATATACAACAGGGGGAACCATTCATATTGTGGTGAACAACCAGATTGGGTTTACAACGAACTACCTGGATGCAAGATCATCTACCTATTGTACAGATGTGGGCAAGGTGACCCTTTCACCGGTACTTCATGTAAATGCCGATGATGCCGAGGCCGTGGTGCACGCCACAACTTTTGCATTGGAATATAGAATGCGATACAAGCGCGATATTTTCTTGGATTTGTTGGGATACAGAAAGTATGGGCACAACGAAGGTGACGAACCCAAGTTTACCCAACCGTTATTGTACAAATCCATTTCCAAACACAAGAACCCAAGGGACATTTATGCGGAGAAATTGATTGCCGAAGGGGTGATCGATGAGAACTACGTAAAGGAACTTGAAGAAAAATATAAGAACGATCTCGAGGAGGATCTTTTGGACTCCCGTAAAATCGAGAAGACCAGGATAACCCCTTTCATGCAAGATGAATGGGAAGGGTTTGAGCAAGTGACCGAGGAGGTCATGCTGAAACCTATGGATACCACATACGACCTTAAAAAATTGGATGAGGTGGCCCAAAGCATCACCAAGCTACCCGAGAACAAGAAATTTTTGAGAAAATTGGTGCGATTGGTGGAAGGTCGCCATAAAATGTATTTTGAGGATAACAAGCTCGATTGGGCCATGGGTGAACTTTTGGCCTATGGATCACTGATCGAAGAAGGTTACGATGTTAGGATGACAGGTCAAGATGTGGAAAGGGGCACCTTCTCGCACAGACATGCCGTCATCAAAACAGAGATGCACGAGGAAGAAGTAGTGTTGTTGAATGAAATGGGTGACAACCAAAATGGAAAGTTCCATATCTACAACTCATTGCTTTCGGAATATGCCGTAATGGGATTTGATTATGGCTACGCCATGGCAAGCCCAAAAACTTTGACCATCTGGGAGGCACAATTCGGAGACTTCAGTAACGGAGCACAGATTATCATTGATCAATACCTGTCTTCTGCAGAGGACAAATGGAAACTGCAAAATGGATTGGTGCTTTTATTGCCACATGGTTATGAAGGACAAGGGGCGGAGCATTCATCGGCGCGTATGGAAAGGTACCTGCAATTGTGTGCCAAGGACAATATGTTCGTAGCGGATGTGACCACCCCGGCGAACTTGTTTCACCTCTTCCGTAGGCAAATGAAAGCCAAATTCCGTAAGCCTTTGGTGGTTTTTACGCCTAAAAGTCTGTTGAGGCACCCCAAGGTACATTCCACTAAAGAGGAAATGGCCAATGGCAGTTTTCAGATGGTGATAGATGACGCCGATGCGAAGACAACCAAGGTGAAGACCTTGGTCTTCTGTACAGGTAAATTCTACTATGATCTTTTGGAAAAACGAGAAGAGCTCGAAAGGGATGATGTTGCTTTGGTGCGTGTGGAGCAGTTGTTCCCATTACCGGCAAAAGAAATGCGAAGCATTATCAAGAAATATAAAAATGCAGACGATATTGTTTGGGCCCAAGAAGAGCCAAGAAACATGGGGGCTTGGAGCCACATGTTGATGCATTTGGATGAGGCCAAGCAGTTTAGGGTGGCATCCCGAAGATTCTATGGTGCACCGGCTGCAGGTAGTGCTGTGCGTTCAAAAAGACGTCATGCCCAAGTACTGGACTACGTTTTTGACAAGAGTAAGGATAACATGCAATTAAGATAATACAAGTATAAACTATAACAGAATGGTTTTAGAAATGAAAGTTCCCTCACCGGGGGAATCCATTACAGAGGTAGAAATCGCCGAGTGGTTGGTAGAGGATGGAGACTATGTGGAGAAGGACCAGGCCATAGCCGAGGTAGACTCGGACAAGGCAACATTGGAGCTTCCTGCAGAGGAAAGCGGAGTTATTACCCTTAAGGCCGAAGTGGGAGACGCCGTAGCCGTTGGCGAGGTGGTTTGCCTCATCGATACGAGTGCGGAAAAGCCTGAAGGTTCATCTGGCTCATCCGAGAAAAAAGAGGAGCCCAAAAAAGAAGAACCTAAGAAAGAAGCGCCCAAGAAAGAGGAGTCCAAAAAGGAAACTTATGCTTCCGGAACACCATCTCCAGCCGCCAAAAAGATATTGGACGAAAAAGGCATCGAACCTTCATCCGTTTCAGGAAGTGGAAAAGATGGACGTATTACCAAGGACGATGCTGTAAAGGCAAAACCATCCATGGGGACACCAACAGGCGGTAGCCGTGGGGAGAGCCGTTCCAAATTGTCCATGCTGCGTAGAAAAGTGGCCGAGCGTTTGGTTGCAGCGAAGAACGAAACGGCTATGTTGACCACTTTCAACGAAGTGGACATGTCCGCCATCTTTGAGTTGCGCAAACAGTATAAAGAAGAATTCAAAGAAAAACATGGTGTAAGCCTTGGATTTATGTCCTTCTTTACCAAAGCGGTAATTCGTGCATTGCAAATGTACCCGGCCGTTAACTCTATGATCGATGGTAAGGAAATGATCACCTACGAATTCTGTGATATCAGTATTGCAGTTTCCGGACCTAAAGGTTTGATGGTACCTGTAATCAGAAATGCTGAAAACCTTTCATTTAGGGGAATCGAATCCGAAGTAAAACGTTTGGCCATTCGTGCCAGGGAAGGTGAGATCACTGTGGATGAGATGACAGGTGGTACCTTTACCATTACAAACGGTGGTGTGTTTGGTTCTATGTTGTCTACCCCGATCATTAACCCACCACAGAGTGGAATTTTGGGTATGCACAACATTGTGGAGCGCGCGATTGTTAGGGACGGGGCCATTGCCATTGCACCTGTAATGTACGTAGCACTTTCTTACGACCACAGAATTATAGACGGTAAGGAATCCGTTGGGTTCTTGGTTGCCGTTAAAGAAGCATTGGAAAGTCCAGAAGAATTGTTGATGGACGGCAACGTTAAAAAAGCGTTGGAATTATAAAATAATGCCACCTCGAGCACGGCCGCTGAGCGAAGTTGAAGTGCAAGCGAGAGGTCTAGGAACAAATGCCTTTACTTTTTTAAGTAGAGGCATTTTTTGTTGTAATCGATCACGGCCTTTCCTTTTTTAAGCACATCGGCACCAATGATTCCATCTACAGGCAGGGCATTGTGGGCTATCAAGGCTTGGTTTACATGGGTGAGATCAAAAAGAACGACCTTCTGCTTTTTCTTTTTCCAGTCCCCTATCTGGATTTTGTTTTTGTTGGATATTAACGTTTCCATTTCCGTCGCACCGGCACCGGCCGCTTTAATGTCCGTAGCTTCTGAGGCCATTTCAAAAAATTCGATTTTATCCATTCCCACGCAGGTGTTGGAGGCTCCCGTATCCAATATGAACTTGCCCGTAACGCCGTTGATGCTGGCAATAAGTTCAAAGTGGTTGGTTTCGGTCAATACCAAAGGTATTTTAATGTATGCTTTGGATTTTAGGAATTTTTTGAGTGATGCCATAGAAAAATATGCTCTTGACGAATCTTTAATCAGAAACAAAGTTTTGGGACGTCTAAGATAAGCCTATTTTTGCGATATGATTGTTACCGATACCCATACCCATTTATATAGTGAAGCCTTTGATGAGGATAGAAGTGAAATGATGCAACGTGCCATAGAAGCAGGGGTGAAGCGCTTTTTTATCCCCGCTATCGATTCAACCTACACCCAATCCATGTTGGATTTGGAAACCGATTATCCCGATAATGTTTTTTTGATGATGGGCTTGCACCCAACACACGTCAAAGAAAATTATAAAGACGAATTGGCCCATGTGGAAAAGTGGTTGTCCAAGAAAAAGTTTTATGCCGTTGGTGAAATAGGGGTAGACCTTTATTGGGACAAGACTTTTTTGAAGGAGCAGCAAGAAGCCTTTGCTTATCAGATTCGGTTGGCGAAAAAACATCAGTTGCCGATAGTGATCCATTGTCGTGATGCCTTTGATGAGGTTTTCGAAGTGCTGGAACAGGAAAAAGGAGAGGACCTCTTCGGGATTTTCCATTGTTTTACGGGAACTTTGGAACAGGCCCATCAAGCTTTATCCTACAACATGAAGTTGGGTATTGGTGGTGTGGCCACCTTTAAAAATGGTAAAATCGATAAATTTTTGAACGAAATCGACCTGAAACACATTGTGCTGGAAACGGATGCTCCGTATTTGGCACCGACGCCCTATCGCGGAAAACGTAACGAGAGCTCTTATATCATAAAGGTGTTGGAAAAACTATCTTCGATATATAATAAGCCTGAAGAAGAGATCGCGGCTATCACTACGGAAAACTCCAAGGAAATCTTTGGGATCTGATCTATGAAAAAAAAGACCAACATATTGCTGATATATACCGGGGGTACCATCGGTATGGTAAAGGATTATAAAACCGGCGCGCTCAAGGCGTTCAATTTTGATGAACTGGTAAAGAATATTCCAGAGTTGAAACAATTGGACTGTAACCTAAGGGGCGTGTCATTCGATGATCCCATAGACTCCTCCAATATGAATCCGCATTATTGGGCGGTCATTGCATCCATTATAGAGGAGCATTATGAGGATAATGATGGTTTTGTGGTGCTTCATGGCAGTGATACCATGAGTTATTCTGCATCGGCATTGAGCTTTATGTTGGAAAATTTGCAGAAGCCGGTTATCTTCACGGGCTCTCAATTGCCCATAGGTGATTTGCGCACCGATGCCAAGGAGAACCTGATTACTTCCATCGAGATTGCTGCACTTCAGAAAAAAGGGAAACCGGTATTGCAGGAAGTGGGGCTGTATTTTGAATACAAACTTTATAGAGGGAACCGCACCACCAAGATAAATGCCGAACATTTTGAGGCTTTTGATTCATTGAACTATCCACCTTTGGTGGAATCGGGTGTTCACTTAAAGGTGCATCATAACTATTTGATCAAGAAAGTGACCAAAAACAAGTCGTTGCAGGTCCATAAAAAAATGGACAATCGGGTGGCCATACTAAAGTTATTTCCCGGAATCAACCAAAATGTACTGCAATCAGTCCTTGCTATTCCCGATTTAAAGGCATTGATTTTGGAAACCTATGGTGCGGGGAACGCTCCTATGGACGAATGGTTTCTGAATGCGATAAAAAAATCAGTGGAAAATGGATTGCACATAATCAATGTGACACAATGCTCGGGAGGAAGTGTTTTTATGGGGCATTACGAGACCAGTGAAAAACTCAGGGAGATGCAACTGGTTAACGGCAAGGATATTACAACCGAGGCTGCTGTTACAAAGGCGATGTACCTATTGGGGACAGGGGTTCCCGACAAATTGTTCAAGACAATTTTCGAGACGCCACTTCGTGGTGAAATGGTGTAAAATTAACGCTTCAAATTTCTATAACTAATTATTTTTTTGTTTATTGGTCGCCCTAAATGAAACAATAGAGAGGTGGCCGAGTGGTCGAAGGCGCACGCCTGGAAAGTGTGTATACACCAAAAGTGTATCGAGGGTTCGAATCCCTTCCTCTCTGCAAGGTATTTTAGTTTTTCTATTATAAAATTTTTATATCTTTAACATTATTAACTAACTAAATTTAAGTTTAAGTAAAATGAAAAAAATATCCTTTACTCTGGCGGCTGCCGGAATGTTTGTGATGGGAACTACAACTGCATCTGCAGCAATGTTGCAAGAAGAAGCTGAAGCCAGCAAAGGTTTCACCCAAGTGTTAAAAGAGCAATTTATCCAAGGGGGTCCTGCCTTTATGGGTATTGTACTTCTATGTTTGATCTTGGGATTGGCTGTAGCCATCGAAAGAATTATTTATTTGAATTTGGCAACTACAAATTCCACTAAGTTGAAACAACAAGTTGAGGACGCCTTGACTTCAGGTGGTGTTGAAGCTGCTAAAGAAGTTTGTAGAAACACTAAAGGACCTGTTGCTTCTATCTACTACCAAGGATTGGATAGAGTTGATGAAGGAATCGAGTCTGCTGAAAAAGCTGTAGTTGCATACGGTGGTGTTCAAATGGGTCAATTGGAGAAAAATGTTTCTTGGTTGTCTTTGTTTATCGCTATTGCTCCCATGCTTGGGTTCATGGGTACGGTAATCGGTATGATTCAGGCCTTCCAGAAAATTGCTGCTGTAGGTAACTTGAGTGCTTCCTTGATTGCAGGTGATATCCAGGTAGCGTTGTTAACAACCGTATTCGGTTTGATCACAGCGATTATCCTTCAGATTTTCTATAACTATATTATTGCTAAAATCGATAGTATCGTAAATGACATGGAAGACAGCTCAATTGCATTGATTGACATGTTGGCTGCCCATAAGAAATAATTACGAATTAAAAACTATCGAGAATCATGAATAAAATAGTAAAAATATTACTCATCGTCATCGGATTGGTTGCAGCCGTTCTTTGGTTCTCTCTTCCGTCTGCCGATGATCCAGGTGCCATAAACAGTGGATCAATGAACTTCATGTTCATCATTATGTACATCTTGTTGGCTATTGCAGTTGTAACTTCAGTAGTTTTCGGATTAGCAAAACTGTTTACCACAAAAGGAAGTTTAAAGAAAGCTCTTTTCGCAATAGGAGGATTGGCTATTGTAGTAGCTGTATCATACGGGCTTTCTTCTGATAACATGGCTGTGGTTGAAGCTATGTCCGAAAGAGGCGTAGAGACCACGGAAGGAACTGTGAAAAATATTGGAATGGGATTGAACGTATTCTTTATCCTAACCGTTATCGCGGTGATTCTAATGGTTTTCCCAGGATTGAAAAGAATGTTTGTTAAGTAAAAAGTTTTATTATGCCTAGAAGAAAAGGAGCACCGGAAGTAAATGCCGGTTCCATGGCGGATATCGCTTTCCTCTTGCTTATCTTTTTCTTGGTGACTACCACCATAGAAACAGATGCAGGGTTGGATCGTATGTTGCCGCCGTTCGAGCCGCCAAATGAAGAACCGCCTGTAATTAAGCAGAAAAACATTTTTACTGTGAACATCAACAGGAATGGTCAGCTTTTGGTTGAAGATCAATTAATGGAAATCAGTGATTTGAGAGAGGCTGCTTCTAAGTTTCTTGAAAATGGAGCTGATGGTTCTTGCGATTACTGCAAGGGTAGAAAAGATCCTGCCTCATCAGATAATCCAACGAAAGCCATTATTTCATTGAAAAATGATCGGGAAACCAAGTATAGTACCTACATTACCGTTCAGAACGAACTGGTAGGTGCATACAACGACTTACGTAACCGTGAAGCCCAACGTATTTATGGAAGGGATTTTACAGATATGGAGGCGGAGTACCTTAATCCGGAAACTCCTTCAAACGTAAGAGATGAGTTGAAAGATAAAGTGAAGCGTATTCAAGATATGTTCCCACAAAAGCTTTCAGAAGCTGAAACAACAACCAATTAAACTATATTTAATATGGCTAAGTTTACCAAAAAGAAAGATGGCGATTTGCCAGCGGTGTCAACAGCTTCGTTGCCTGATATCGTTTTCATGTTGTTATTTTTCTTTATGACAGTAACCACAATGAAAGATAGTTCCTTAATGGTTGCTAATACCCTTCCCAATGCTTCTGAAATAAAGAAGTTGGAAAAGAAGGATCGCGTAATTTACATTTATGTAGGTACACCTACTCAAGAATATCAAAAGGTTTTTGGTACAGAACCAAAAATCCAGTTGAATGATAAATTTGCCAATGTGGACGAAGTAGGTTCATTTATTTTGGCAGAACGTGCAAAGAAACCGCAAGAACTTCAAAATGTATTGACTACTGCTTTAAAAGTGGACAAGAACGCCAATATGGGTCTTATCACTGATATTAAGCAAGAATTGAGAAAAGTAAATGCCCTTAAAGTGAATTATACCACTTACGAAGGAGATGCTTTTAACAATCTACAGTAGGCAATAGCTTAGATTTAGTGGGAAACGCTCCAAATTTTTAATTTGGGGCGTTTTTTGTTTAAAATATATTCATGGATCGTAACGTATTTTCGTTTGTATTAGGTATTATTTGTTTGCTGCTTTCTGCGTCGACCTACGGTCAAATAAACGATGATCAGGGGCAGGATAGCGACCCTCGATATCTTGAAGATCAATTTTACTTTGGTGTTGGCTATAATGTTTTATTGGATAAGCCGGACAATCTCGACCAACGTAATCTTTCCTATAATCTTCACATGGGATTTATTAAGGATATTCCATTTAACCAGAATAGAAATTTCGGTATTGGATTGGGTTTTGGATATGCTGTGAGTTCATATTATTCCAATTTGGTTGCTACAAAAAATGGTGATACAGTTGTTTATGAAATTATTCCCCAAGCCGATTATAATAGGAGTAAGTTGGCAACCCATTCCATCGAATTCCCATTCGAAATCCGATGGCGTACTTCCAATGCAAAAGATTATAAGTTTTGGAGGATTTATGCTGGGGCCAAATTGGGATATGTATTTTCCGGTAGGTCAAAATTGGTTACGGACAATGGAAATGATTCGTTTTCAAATGATGATATTGAGCCGTTTCAATATGGTCTTACACTCAATTTCGGGTATAACACGTGGAATGTACATGCGTATTATGGATTAAATCCTTTACTTAAGGAGGAAGCTTCGCTGGAGGGTAACCCAATAGATTTAAGTGTTCTTAGAATAGGCTTGATTTTTTACATCCTATAACCAATATTTCAAAATAATCAGCTGAGAGCAACATCCAAGTAGAAAACCAATCAATAGTTCATTTTTGGTATGGGCTTTTAAGTATAATCTGGATGTGGCCACCATTCCCGTGAATAGCGTAAAGAGGCTAATGGCAATGGTGATATTTATCTCAAAATGAATGCTCAGGGCCACCATAAAAGTCAAAATACTTCCCATGCCCAATAAATGCATGCTGGTTTTAAATTTGAAGAAGAGCAGAATCAGTGTTGCACTTGTAGCGGTCAAAAGCCCTGTAAAGTAATAAAAGAGCTCGTGTACGTAGTTATTGGGTATTACTTTGTACAATATCATCAAAAAGATGATACAACTTATGTAAAGTGGGTATTTACGTTCTTGTAACGTTGGCAGGAATATGGAATTGATTACCCCTAGATTTTTCAATATCAGGAAAAATATGATGGGAATGATTACTGTAAGTATAAAAATTGGCAGTATGTTGCCACTTTGGGTCTCCAACGTACTGTACGGAGCCACCTTAAAGTACACTATCGTACCTCCGATCGGTATGAACAATGGGTGAAAAATGTAAGAGATAATGTTGTATACGTGGCGCATCAAATTTCTTTTCGTAGCCTTGCCACTGGGATATCCAGTTGTTCCCGATACTTGGCCACGGTTCGTCGGGCTATGGGATACCCTTTGTCTTTTAGCATTTTTGCCAGTTTCGCATCGGTGAGCGGTTTTTTCTTGTCCTCATCACGGATTACGGTCTCCAAAATCTTTTTGATTTCTCTTGTGGATACATCCTCCCCCTGTTCATTCTTCATGGATTCGGAAAAGAAATCCTTGATCAGTTTGGTGCCATAAGGGGTGTCCACATACTTACTGTTGGCGACCCTTGATACCGTGGATACATCCATGTCTATTTTATCGGCGATATCCTTTAGGATCATGGGACGTAATTTACGCTCGTCCCCGGTCATAAAATACTCTTTTTGGTACTCCATAATGGTGTTCATGGTAACAAACAAGGTTTGCTGGCGCTGTCTAATGGCATCTATGAACCATTTGGCGGCATCCAGCTTCTGTTTGATGAACATCACCGTATCCTTTTGGGATTTGGACTTTTCCTTGGCGTTTTTATAGCCTTCCAACATGTTGCTGTAATCTTTGGAGACATGCAGCTCTGGAGCATTTCTGCCGTTTAGGGTGAGTTCCAGTTCACCATCCACGATTTTTATTGAAAAGTCGGGAACAATGTGCTCGATCATGCGGGTGTTCCCAGAGTAGGAGCCCCCTGGCTTTGGATTGAGCTTTTCTATCTCCGATATAGCATCTTTAAGCTCTTCCTCGGAAACATGGTGTTTTTGTAAAAGTTTGGAATAATGTTTTTTGGTGAAATGATCAAAAGATCGTTCCAAAATATTTATGGCCAGCGCTACAGATGGTTTTTGTTCTTTCCTTTTAAGTTGGATTATCAAACATTCATCCAAGGAACGTGCGGCCACACCGGGAGGGTCTAAATCCTGTACAATTTTAAGAACTTCCTCGATTTTATCCTCTTCCACATAAATGTTTTGAGTAAAGGCAAGGTCGTCCATGATATCTGGAAGTGGTCGGCGTATATACCCGCTCTCATCCACGCTGCCTACCAAAAACTCGGCAATTGCCCATTCTTGGTCATCAAGATAAACCGTGTTCAATTGGTTGAGCAAATATTGGTTGAACGATGTTCCAGCGGCGTAGGGTACGCGTTTGTCATCGTCATCTGCACTGTAGTTGTTTGTTTGGGTACGGTAATCCGGTATCTCATCGTCGCTCAGGTAATCATCAATATTGATTTCCTCTGTATCGATATTTTCATTGTCGGCCGAATCATCGTAGGTGTCCTCGTAAATATCATCCAAAGTATCAGTTTCCTCCTTACCGCTCTCCAATGCAGGGTTTTCCTCCAACTCTTGCTTTAATCTCTGTTCAAAAGCCTGGGTTGGCAATTGAATGAGCTTCATGAGCTGAATCTGCTGTGGAGACAGTTTTTGGGAAAGCTTAAACTGTAGATGTTGTTTCAGCATATGGATTGATGATTTACAATCTTACCTTCTTTTAAAATAATAAATTCAAATTAAAACTCGGCATTTTGCGGTGTTCTTGGGTAAGGGATTACGTCCCTAATATTGCCCATTCCAGTGGCGAATTGTACCATGCGCTCGAATCCAAGGCCAAAACCACTGTGTACGGCCGTACCAAATTTTCTCAGGTCCAGATACCACCAAAGTTCTTTGGCATCGATATCCAGCTCCTTGATTTTTTGTTCCAGTACATCCAATCGTTCCTCCCTTTGTGAACCTCCGACAATCTCACCGATACCAGGAAAAAGTACATCCATGGCGCGCACCGTTTTTCCGTCCTCGTTCAATCGCATGTAAAATGCTTTGATGTTTGCAGGGTAATCAAAAAGGATAACGGGGCACTTAAAGTGTTTCTCTACCAAGAAGCGTTCGTGCTCACTCTGTAGGTCCGCTCCCCATTCGTCAATTGGAAACTGGAATTTCTTCTTTTTGTTCGGTTTGCTGTTCTTTAATATATCAATGGCTTCCGTATAGGAAACCCTTTTGAAATTGTTGTCGACAACAAACTTTAATTTTTCGATCAAGGCCATTTCTGAACGTTCGTTCTGAGGTTTGGTCTTTTCTTCGTCCAATAGGCGTTTTTCCAAGAATGCAAGATCGTCTTGGCAATGGTCCAGTACGTATTGGATAATATATTTAATGAAATCCTCGGCAAGGTCCATGTTCGCATCCAGATCATAGAATGCCATTTCGGGCTCGATCATCCAGAACTCGGCCAAGTGGCGCGATGTGTTGGAGTTTTCTGCTCTAAAGGTTGGTCCAAAGGTGTAGACTTTGCCCAATCCCATGGCATAGGTCTCAGCTTCCAACTGTCCCGAAACGGTCAAGTTGGTCTCTTTTCCAAAAAAGTCCTCGGAGTAATCCACTTCACCGGTATCGTTCACCGGTGGATTTTTGTCATCCAAAGTAGTTACCCGGAACATTTCACCTGCACCCTCGGCATCCGAACCGGTTATGATCGGGGCGTGCATATAGTAAAATCCATTCTGTTGAAAGTAGCTGTGTACGGCAAAAGAAAGTACCGATCTTACACGCATTACCGCAGAAAAAGTGTTGGTTCTTACTCTAAGGTGTGCTTTTTCCCTTAAAAACTCCAAAGAGTGTTTTTTGGGTTGAATAGGATAGGTCTCGGGGTCGGCAGTACCGTGAACAAATATATCGGTAGCCTGTATTTCCACGCTTTGACCTCGACCTTGGCTCTCTTCCAAAGTCCCTGTTACCTTTAGGGCAGCTCCACTGGAAATTTGTTTGAGCAATGCTTCGTCCAAATTTTCAAAATCTACGACACATTGTAGGTTATGTATGGTGGAACCATCGTTTAAGGCGATAAATCGGTTACTTCTAAATGTTTTTACCCATCCATTTACTTCAACGGAATCTCCTACGGGTTGCTTTTCTAGCAATTCTTTTATGGAATAAGACATCATTCTAAAACTATCGTAATTTAGTTGGTAAAGATAGGTTTTTGATAAAAAACGATAGCAATGTAATGGCCTAATTTATGGCTCTTTCCAAGACTATTTGTCCTTGGGATTGTCCTCGTCCTGCGGTAAAATGTCGATTTGAGGTTTTTTGAGTACTTGTTTGTTGGCTATGCTCCTTTCCAAAGATAGAAGTAGCGATGGCAATAAGATCAAATTGGATAGCATGGCAAATAACAAGGTGGCCGAAACCAAGCCTCCCAAAGCTTTTGTGCCTCCAAAACTAGAAATGATAAAAACGGAGAAACCGAAAAAGAGCACTATGGAGGTGTAGAACATGCTAACACCTGTCTCGCGCAAAGCAGCATACACCGATCGCTTTATATGCCAACGGTGGGTAGAAAGTTCTTGACGGTATTTAGCTAAGAAGTGAATGGTGTCGTCCACTGAAATACCGAAGGCTATACTAAACACCAAGATGGTAGACGGTTTAATAGGTACACCCAGATAACCCATGACCCCAGCAGTGATCACCAAGGGCAGTAGGTTGGGTACCAAAGAAATGATCACCATTTTAAATGACCGGAAAAGATATGCCATGAACAGCGAGATCAACCCAATGGCCAAGGCGAGCGATAATAATAGATTTTTCACCAAATACTTTGTTCCCTTTAGGAAAAGCAAGGCCTTGCCTGTCATGAAAACATTATATCGCTCCGTTGGAAATTCTTTGGTGATTGCTTGTTGCACGTCTTTTTCGATTTCCTCCATACGATCGATTTTCACATCGCGCATATAGGTGGTCAAACGTGCCGTTTGCCCCGTGCTGTCCACAAAACTTTGTAAAAGCTCATTGGTCCCTTCGGTCGATGATTTTTGAACAGCGTTCATTATAAAAGTGTTCTCTTGACTGGTGGGCAGTTGATAGTATTTTGGGATTCCGTTGTAAAAGGCCTGCTTGGAATATTTAACAAGGTCAACGATTGATATGGGCCTTGAAAGCTCCGGTATTTCATCTATAACAGTGCCCAATCGGTCCATTCGTTTTAAGGTGGCGGGCTTAACTACACCATTTTTTCGCTTGGTGTCCACAACAATTTCCATGGGCATGATACCATCAAACTCTGCCTCAAAAAATTGAATGTCCTTATAAAAGTGACTTTTTTTGGGGAGGTCTTCGATCCTGCTTCCTGTAATGCGCATCTGATATATTCCGATAATGCTCAATACCAAAACAGCTACGGTGGTAATGTAAACGGCAATTCTATGGTTTCTGACCATGTTTTCCATCCAATTGACAAAGAAGTCCATCCACTTTTTGTTCAAGTGCTTTAGGTGCTTTGTTTTGGGCAGCGGCATAAAACTATAAATGATGGGTATGATCAATAAGGAAAGGATGAATATGCCTATAATGTTGATGGAGGCCACGATGCCGAATTCCTTGAGCAGATCACTGTCCAAAATAATGAAAGTGGCAAAACCGGAAGCCGTGGTAATATTGGTCATTAAGGTGGCATTGCCAATTTTGGAAATTACCCGTTGTAAGGATAGAGCTTGATTTCCGTGTTTTTTTACTTCTTGCTGATATTTATTGATCAAGAAAATACAGTTGGGAATACCGATTACAATGATCAATGGTGGAATCAATGCTGTAAGAATGGTGATTTCATACTTAAGAAGACCAAGTATTCCAAAGGCCCACATAACACCGATGATTACAACGCACATGGAAATGAATGTGGCCCTAAAGCTCCTGAAGAAAAAGAAAAAGATAATGGAAGTGACCAATAGGGCACCAACGATAAATAGACCGATTTCGTCCACAATGGATTTTGTGTTCCAGGTTCGGATGTATGGCATTCCCGAGATCCGTACATCCATGTTGGTTTCTTCTTCAAAATCCTCTACGAGCTCCGCAAGGTCGTTCAGGATAAATTCATTTCTTACCGCCGTGTTCATAATATCCTTGTCCAGATATACCACGGTTTGAATGGTTCCCGTCTTGGGGTTGTATACCAGATTATCGTAAAAAGGAAGTTCCTTAAAAAGATGGTTTGTTAGGGAGTCGATTTCCTGTTTGGTCTGCGGTGGAGTGGAAATCAAGGGTTCCATGGCAAATGTCTGGGTGTCGTTATCCTTGATCAGCTCCTTAAGGTTTTCGAGGGAAATAACATAATCAACTTCCGGAAAGGCCTCGAGTTGTTTGCTGAGCACATTCCAGCGATTAAAATTTTTCGGCGTAAATAGAGCAGAATCTTTAATGCCCAAAACAATGGCGTTGCCCTCCTCACCAAATATTTTGGTAAAGGCATTGTACTGAATACTGGCCGGATGGTCGTCGGGTAGAATATTGGCTTCCGTATTGGAAAACCTCATGTTTTTCCATTGTAATGCCAAGAATACAGTGAAACCTATAACCCCTAAAAGAATAAGAATCCTATTCCTGAGTATAATTCTTGCGACCTTAGGCCAAAATCCTTTAGTGAGCTTTGCTACCATGTGGGTTTTATTGGGCGCAAAGGTAGAAAATGATATGTTGTGTTCCTAGAAAAGGTGGAGGTCAAAATCCAAGTTTTACACCTTCATGATCTCGGCTTCTTTTGTGGATAAAATGGCATCCACTTTGTCGCCATAAGAATTGGTCAGTTCCTGAACATCAACTTCCGCGTTGCTCAACAAATCTTCCGAAATATCCAGTGCTTTTAGCTCTTTGTTGGCATCTTGTCTTGCACTGCGGATACTCACTTTGGCATCTTCGGCTTCAGCTTTGGCCTGTTTTGCCAATTGTAGTCTTCTTTCCTCTGTCAAGGGTGGTACGTTAATAATTACCATTTCTCCATTGTTCATTGGGTTAAAGCCCAAATTGGCGTTCATGATCGCAGTTTCGATATCGGCCAAAAGACTTTTCTCCCATGGTTGTACCGAAATGGTACGAGCATCGGGGGTATTGATATTGGATACTTGGGAAAGTGGGGTTTGGGAACCATAGTAATCCACCATTACAGTGGAAAGCATCATTGGGCTTGCCTTACCGGCCCTGATTTTGGTCAGTGCTTTTTGCAAGTGGGAAATACTTGCTTCCATACTTTCTTTTGTGCTATCAAGAATAAATTTTACTTCTTCGTTCATAACTTTCAAATTTATAAAACTGAAACCAAAGTGTGTGCCAACCTATACATTGACCACTGTTCCTATATTTTCTCCTGAAACTATTTTCATTAAGTTGCCCCTCGTGTTCATGTCAAAAACCACTATGGGCAATTCGTTTTCTTGACTAAGAGTAAATGCCGTTGTATCCATTACCTTTAGTCCCTTGGAGAGCACTTCATTAAAGGAAATGGAATCAAATTTCGTGGCATTTTTGTCCTTTTCAGGATCTGATGTGTAAATTCCGTCCACACGGGTTCCTTTTAAGATCACATCAGCCTTTATTTCGATGGCTCTAAGAACAGCAGCAGAATCCGTGGTGAAATAAGGATTTCCTGTTCCGCCGCCAAAAATTACAACTCGTCCTTTTTCCAGATGCCTTATGGCTCTCCTTCTAATGAAGGGCTCTGCTACTTCATTGATTTGAATGGCGGATTGGAGTCTGGTTTGAACCCCATTTAATTCTAAAGCACTCTGCAGGGCTAAACCATTGATTACGGTGGCAAGCATCCCCATATGGTCTCCTTGGACCCTATCCATACCTTGACTTGCTCCTGCCAGGCCTCTAAAAATATTTCCACCTCCAATTACAATGGCAACTTCAACACCTTTCTCAACAACGGACTTTATTTCTTCGGCATATTCGTCCAATCGCTTGGCATCTATTCCGTATTGTTGTTCGCCCATTAAGGCTTCCCCACTTAATTTTAGTAAAATTCTTTTGTAATGCATTGAAAGTTTCTTGAAGTCCGGACAAAAATAATCAAAAATTTTTACGGGAAATGAAGAATTGTTGGTTAGATATGTGCATAAAAAAACCGCTTCTTTTCAGAAGCGGTTTCGTGTATTTATGCCGTTGGTGAATTAACCAAGAGCTACCCTCGTAAATCCGGTAACTTCCAAGCTGGAATCTACAGATTTAACGTATTGGGAAACGCTCTGCTTGCTATCTTTTATAAAAGCTTGGTTCACCAAAGTGTTGTCTTTGAAGAAACGCTTTAATTTACCTTGAGCGATTTTATCCAACATTTCTTCTGGTTTACCTTCTTCGCGCAATTGGTCTTTTGCGATTTCGATTTCCTTATCGATGATGGATTGGTCAACACCTTCCTCGTTCAAGGCAACTGGGTTCATCGCGGCAGCTTGCATGGCTACATCTTTTGCAGCTTCTGCAGCACCATCAACATTGGCGGACAAACCTACCAATGTGGCGATTTTGTTTCCAGCATGGATGTAAGATCCCACGAACGGTGCGTTCAATCTTTCAAAACTTCCAATCTCGATTTTCTCACCGATAACGCCAGTTTGCTCGGTCAATTTATCAGCTACCGTCATCCCATCAATAGAAGCGGCTAGGAAATCATCCTTGCTATCAAAACCAAGTGCCAAATCGGCCAAGTCGTTTGCAAGTTTTACAAAGCTATCGTTCTTGGCAACAAAGTCGGTTTCGCAGTTTAGTGAGATAACTACACCTTGTGTGTTATCGCCATTTACTTTTGCGATAGCTGCACCTTCTGAAGATTCTCTGTCAGCTCTTTTTGCTGCAACTTTTTGACCTTTTTTCCTTAGGATTTCAATAGCTTGGTCGAAATCGCCTTCTGCTTCAACCAAAGCTTTTTTACAATCCATCATTCCAGCTCCGGTAGCTTTTCTTAATTTATTTACCTCTGCGGCAGTAATCTTTGCCATTTTCTTTTCTTTTTAAATTTTATGTAAAGTAAAACACTGTAGGAGTGTTTTTGTTTAGGATAATGTTTAATCGGTTGGTTTATTCAACCCCACCTTTTACGCTATCTTGCCATTCTTTAAGTTCGTCCCATTTTCCATCGGCAGCCATTTTGGCTTGTTTTGGCCAAGATGTTGGGTCCAAGTGAGCTAAGGTTGAGCTTGCTTCTGTCAAAATTTCCTTGATTGTTTCGGCATCCTTATCTCCAAGTTCAGCGTAGGTTGTTACTCCATTGGCTACCAAAGCTTCAGCGGTTTTTGGTCCTATCCCTTCAATTTTGGTCAGGTCGTCCGGTTTAGCCTCTTTTTTGGTTTCCTTTTTTGGAGCAGCTTCAGCTTTCTTTGCTGGCTTTTCTTCAACTGCTTTTTCCTCTTTCTTCGGAGCTTCCTCTTTCTTTGGAGCCTCCTCTTTTTTGGCAGCTTTAGCTTCTTCCTTTTCTTTATCCTTACCACTGCTCTTCTCGCTCTTGCGCTCTTCCAAGCCTTCAGCAACGGCGTTGGTCACAGATTCCATAATAGCTTCTATGGATTTACCGGCATCATCGTTTGATGGAATGGCGTAGTCTACATCGCGAGGGTCGGAGTTGGTATCGACCATTGCAAAAATTGGAATGTTCAATTTTTGGGCTTCTTTTACGGCGATGTGCTCACGCATGGTGTCCACGATAAAAAGTGCACCGGGCAAACGGGTCATGTCTGCGATAGAGCCCAAGTTTTTGTCCAACTTGGCACGCAAACGGTCAACTTGCAATCTTTCTTTTTTGGATAGCGTGTTGAAGGTGCCATCTTTTTTCATGCGGTCGATAGCTGCCATTTTCTTAACGGCTTTACGAATGGTTACAAAGTTGGTCAACATACCACCTGGCCATCTTTCGGTGATGTATGGCATGTTCACTTTGGATACTTTGTCCGCGACAATGTCCTTTGCTTGTTTTTTTGTGGCTACAAAAAGGATTTTTCTTCCTGATGATGCAATTTTTTTAAGGGCTTCGTTGGCCTCTTCTAATTTTGCAACCGTTTTGTAGAGATTGATTACGTGGATACCGTTACGCTCCATGTAGATGTAAGGAGCCATGTTGGGATTCCACTTTCTTGTTAGGTGCCCAAAATGCACACCTGCTTCCAGTAAGTCTTTTACTTCGATTTTACTTGCCATTTTTTGTACTTAGTTTACGTTCCGTTGTAAGTAGCAATGTACTGGTGGTCACAAAATTTTGTTCGCCCGGCACATTTAGATGCTAAACTAGTTTCCAAAAAGTTGAATTGTTCATCCCTTTTGGAACAACGACAACTTGGTTAAAAATATAACCCTGAAATATGTACACTTTCAGGGTTTTCAATGAACTTATTGAGATTGGGTGCCGAAGCACCCAAAATATATTAACGTTTGGAGAATTGGAATTTCTTACGGGCTTTCTTCTGACCGAATTTCTTCCTTTCCACCATTCTTGGGTCTCTTGTTAGCAACCCTTCTGGCTTAAGAACAGCTCTGTTCTCAGCATCTATTTCGCACATTGCTCTGGACAATGCCAAGCGAACGGCTTCTGCTTGACCGGTGATTCCTCCACCGTAAACATTTACTTTTACGTCGTAGTTACCATCAGTTTCGGTTAAAGTGAAAGGTTGTTTCACTTTATACTGCAATGTACCAGTGGTAAAATAATCGTTAAGATCTCTTTTGTTTACTGTGATGTTTCCTGATCCCTCTGAAACGTATACTCTAGCCACAGCGGTTTTTCTTCTACCTATCTTATGAACCACTTCCATTATTTGTAGTCGTTTAAGTTTATAGCTTTTGGTTTTTGCGCCTCTTGTCCGTGCTCGGCACCGGCATAAACCTTAAGGTTTCTGAACAAGTCAGCTCCAAGTTTATTCTTTGGAAGCATTCCTTTTACCGAATTTTCAATGATTCGCTCAGGATGCTTTTCCAATACTTCTTTAGCGGAAGCGGAACGTTGCCCACCTGGGTATCCAGTATATCTTTGATATTCCTTATCGTCCCATTTGTTACCGGACATGTCGATTTTTTCTGCATTGATGACAATAACGTTGTCTCCACAATCAACATGAGGGGTAAAGTTGGTCTTATATTTCCCTCTAAGTATTTTGGCTACTTTAGACGCCAATCTTCCTAAGGTCTGTCCTTCAGCATCAACCAATAACCATTGCTTGTCAACAGTAGATTTATTGGCGGAAATAGTTTTATAACTTAATGTGTCCACTTCTCGAATATTATTGATTTAAATAACCTATCCCGATTAACGGGCTGCAAATGTACAATTATTAGATTGAATTACAAACGGTTGGTTGGGAATATTTTTGCACTTTTTTCAAATTCAATCTTCGGGTCCAAATATCAATTGCAAGATACCCCTATCAACTGTTAAAAAAAGACTAAAAAAACAATAGACTGTAACTTCTTACAATTTTACGGGTCTTTACGATATCAATCTAATCAAAAAACGTTCAAGTGAGAAACGCAGCGCTGGTTTTTCTGACCCTATTCTTCATTTATTTTGCCCAAGCACAAGATTCTACGGAAGTCATCAGTAAAAAAAAGTATACTACACAGGCTTTGGGCGATTATGCCGCTCCTACTATCAATGGTGTATTGGAAGACGAGGCTTGGAATCTCGTGGAATGGGGAGGTGATTATATCGAATGGCAGCCGGACGAAAATACGCCACCAAGCCATCAAACCAAATTTAAAATACTGTATGATAGCAAGAACCTATATATAGGTGTACGCTGTTACGATTCAGAACCGGATAAAATTGTAAAAAGGCTGTCCCGAAGGGATGGTTTTGATGGGGACTGGGTCGAATTCAACATTGACAGCTATTTTGATAAACGTACCGCGTTTTCTTTTACGATTACCGCTGCTGGGGTAAAGGGTGATGAGTTTATTTCCAATAACGGAAATAATTGGGATTCCAGTTGGAACCCCATCTGGTATGCCAAGGCACATGTGGATGATGAGGGTTGGACCGCTGAACTTCGTATACCCTTAAGTCAATTAAAGTTTGGAAGTGCCAAAGAGCAAGTTTGGGGGTTTCAGTCCACCAGACGATTTTTTAGGAATGAGGAGCGCTCGGTTTGGCAGCGTAAACCTGTGGACCAGCCTGGATGGGTGAGCGAGTTTGGTGAATTGCATGGGCTAAAGAACATTCAGCCGCAAAAGCAGTTGGAAATTCAACCTTACACAGTTGCAAAAACCGAAACCTACGAAGCTGAAGAGGGCAATCCATTTAGAGATGGGAGCGAAAACAATATAACAGCTGGGCTTGACGCCAAGATAGGCATCACTAACGATCTTACGTTGGATTTGACCGTTAACCCCGATTTTGGGCAAGTGGATGCCGACCCATCGGCCATTGCATTGGACGGTTTCCAGATATTCTTTCAGGAGCGACGTCCATTTTTTGTGGAAAACAAAAACATTTTCGATTTCAGGGTTTCCCAATCACAGGCAGGAAATACATTTGGTTCCGATAACATATTTTATTCAAGAAGAATTGGTAGGAGTCCACAAGGATATCCGAATACTTCTGATGGAGAGTTTGTGGACCAACCCGATAATACGCCGATTATCGGTGCGGCAAAGTTTAGTGGCAAGACCAAAGATGGATGGGCCATTGGTGTGCTCGAAAGTGTGACCGCTCGGCGAACTGCTACCATTTTAAATGGAGATGGAGACACTCGTAAGGAAATGGTGGAACCCCTCACCAATTATTTTGTGGGTAGATTACAAAAAGACTTTAACCAAAGAAACTCCTACATTGGTGGGATTTTTACGGCTACCAACCGCGAACAAATCCCCGAACAGCTCAATTTTTTACATGATGCCGCCTACACGGGAGGTTTCGACTTTAAACACCAATGGGCCAATCGGGATTGGTATGTTGGAGGCAATATTACAATGAGCCATGTCCGAGGTAGTGAAGAGGCCATCACCAATACGCAGCAATCCATCACACATTTGTTCAATAGGGTAGGTGCGGAACATGTTGCTGTGGATACAACAATAACATCACTGACAGGAACTGGTGGGAATGTTCAAATTGGTAAGGTAGGTAACGGCCATTGGAAGTTTGAATCCGGTGCTACTTGGCGTTCGCCGGAATTGGAGCTTAACGATATCGGTTTTCAACGACAGGCCGACGATGTGCGGCACTATACATGGATTGGCTACCAAACTTTGAAACCCGATAGCACCTTTAGGCGAGTGGGTATCAATTATAACCATTGGACAGCTTGGGATTTTCAGGGTAACCACAATTATTTACAGTTCAACACAAATAGCTGGCAAAACTGGAAAAATAATTACCGGACCAATATCGGGTTTAATTTTGCACCCATTGAATATTCCAACTTTGCTTTACGGGGAGGACCAAGGTTACGGCAATCTCCATGGATGAGTTTTTGGAACAGTATTAACACTGACTACAGGAAAAAATTGCGCTTTTCCTTTTTCCATAATGGACGAAAAGCGTTGGATAATTCCATAAAGACCTATTATATGGAAGGCGGTTTTGTGTATCAGCCATTAAATGCGCTGCGGATTTCTGCTTTTCCATCTTTGCGAATCAATCACGATAAATTGCAGTTCATTGACAATTTTGATGATGTCAATGGGTCTCCGCGCTACCTTAATGGGGAAATCAATCAGAGAACCTTGAGTATGTCATTTCGATTAAACTATACCATCAATCCCAACCTGACCATTCAATATTGGGGACAACCCTTTATTTCAAGGGGAAGGTATTCGAACTTTAAACATATTACCGATCCAGTAGCCAAAACTTTTGAAGACCGCTTTGTACAGTACACTGCCAACCAAACAACTTTATCCGACGGCACCTACGCCATTGATGAGGACTTGGACGGTGTTACCGATTTTAGTTTTGGCAATCCCGATTTCTCCTTTGTGCAGTTCCGTTCCAATTTGGTGATTCGCTGGGAGTACATTCCCGGCTCGGAAATATTTTTGGTATGGTCGCAAGATGTCACCCAATCGGGAAATCCCGCCGAAGGGTTGTTACCTAGTTTGGGGGATAACATTTTTGGACAAAAACCGCACAATATCTTTTTGTTGAAGGCTACCTATCGATTTGTATTGTAATTGTCATTCCGCACTTGATGCGGAATCCAATAGTCAGTACGAGTGTTTTCCTTTAGGAAAAAGTATCGAAAAACAGGCTTCATTAGAAGTTCTGATTCTCGATACAATTTTTTCGCTTTGCCTCAAAAATCACTCGAATTGACAAACCTCAATAAAGTTGCCTGGATTCCTGCTTTCGCAGGAATGACATTTTACTAACTGCTTGTGATTTTCCGAAGCGCCTTCACCAAAGCTTCATTCGCCTCGGCATTACCTATGGTGATGCGAACCTTGCCGGGGGCTCCAAATTGTGAAACTGGACGTACCATTATACCTTCCTTCATCATTTTGTCCGTAAATTCCATTTCGGGCAACGGCGGGTCAATGATAAAAAAGTTGGCTTGACTTGGCCAATATTTGATTCCCAGTTCATCAAATGCATAGGCAACATATTTTCTGCCTTCCAAAACGGTCTTTACGGTTTTTTCGATGAATTCGTTATCGTTCAAAGCCCCGATGGCGGCCTCAATGGAAGTCAACGGAAGTAAAAAGGGTTTGTGGATCAAGCGCACATAATTGGCAATGGTCGGAGTGGTATAGCCATATCCGATTCGCTGACCTGCTAGACCATAGGTTTTGGAAAAACTGTTAAGCCCAACCACATTGTGGCCTTCCAAAACATAGGGCAATGCGGTCACATAATCCTCGGCATCAGCAAAATGGCGGTAGACTTCATCGAACACCACAAGAATGTTCTTGGGTACACGGGCCATAAAATCATCCATAACCGGTTTTGGAATATAAGTGCCGGTAGGGTTGTTGGGACTGGTCAAGAATATGATTTTGGTCTTATCGTTGATGGCATTCAAAATGCCTTCCACGTCCAACTCGTAGTTAGGGGCCAAGAGCGGGATGTCCACCTGATGGGCACCATACCACCTGGAAAAAACAGAGTAGGGCAGGAAGCAAGGGTTGGAAAAAATCACTTCGTCCCCTTCGTTGATAAAAGCCCGAAGTAGCATATCAATGACCTCCGATCCACTATTGCCGCATAAAAACTGGTCGGCGCTCAGCTGACCATCAAAATCTTGGACCAAGGCCTCGCGCAGGCGAATGTCGGTCTGGTCGGGGTAGATGTCAATCTTGTCCAGCGCTGCTTTCATTGCAGCAACAGCTTTTGGGGATGCGCCCAAGGGGTTTTCGTTGGATGACAACTTGTATATTTTTTTATCGGTCGGGGGAATATTTTTTCCGCCCTTATAAACCTCTTTGGGCACCAAATGGGCCTTGAATATGGATTTGATGTTTTTTGTCATTTTGAAATTCTGTAAGTCTCGTATAAGTAATATCCGTTCTCGTATTTCTTATAATGCTTAAAAATATTGCTGTTCACTTTTTTAAATACTGAATCTCCAATTTCTAAATTATTATGTTTCTGTATGGGGAAATTGCCGAGATAATATTCCAAACTATCGTTGATGGTAATAAATGGGATAGTTTTTGTGTCGTAACGCATTTCGGTAATTATCCCTTCATAACCTTCTAAAAATTCATTTTTTTTATTTCTTTTTTCAGTCACTTTTGAAAAAATGTAAGAACCTAAGATTAAAATGAAAAAGACTAAATATTTATATTTCTTTAACACGTCAATTCATTTTGGGTTTATTCCCCATTGTAAGTGTATTTATGAATAATGATTAAAGGATAAACCATTATTCTTTTTTCATAATACTATAAACTCTCCGCAAACAATAAATACGCCATTGCTTTTTCCGTATTGCCCTCTTCCAATAGGTTTTTGGCCATGGTATGCAGTTCGGTTTTGGAGGCATTTTCCACTCCTTCGTTGGCTACGATGGTTTTAATATCTGCCGTGGAGGGAACACTTTCCAAGTTTCCCAATCGGCCCAAATTGTTTCCTGTGAGCACATCGCTTTGACGTATGCCCTTGGGCAACGCATCCACACCAATTCCATGGGTACGGATAGGTTTTGGAATCTCGAACAAGGATTCTTTGATGGCTCGGATATACCAGTTGCCACCCATACGGCCTACTAGGTCCAACTTTTCAGTGTCCAGCACATCATCCGTTAAGTATTCGTCGTTGATGTGTATCATATCCACTTGTGCGATCACCAAGTTCCCTGCCCCGGGAATTTGTCCCAATTCAACTACTTCCAATACGCTGCACTCAAAAGATACGGGAGATTCGCCCACACGTGGGGGTTTTACTTTTACACTGGGCACTTCGGTGAAACCAGCTTTTACAAACTCGTTCACGTCTTTCCCATAGGCCGTGCTAGAGAGGGACATCTGCTCCGCCATCTTATGGTTCACCACATTGATCACTACTTCGGGTACTTCCACCACATTTTGGTGGGTGTGCTTTAAGGAATTGTCCCTGCCACTGCGTGTTGGTGAAAATACCATTACGGGAGGGTTGGAACTAAAGACATTGAAAAAACTATATGGGCTCAAGTTTACATTACCTTCGGCATCCACCGTGCTGGCGAAGCAAATCGGCCTTGGCGCCACAGCTGTTGATAGAATACTGTAAAGTTCCGGTTGAGGTATTGTAGTTGGGTCTAAGGTCTTGATCATTAAGATTGATTTTTTTTTGTCCTATCGAGCGCAGTCGAGATATGGTTATACTCCAGATGACATTTCGACTGCACTCCATATGTCATCTGAAATTTTATTAATTAGTTGGCTGGCAACACTTTAGTGGTCACTTCACCAAACCCGACTCTAATATCGTCTTTTTGGGCGTAACCCCTCATCGTTACCGTATCACCATCTTCAATAAATTTTCGTTCCGTTCCATCTTTTAATTTGATGGATTTTGTGCCTCCCCAAGATAATTCAAGCATGGAGCCAAAACTGTTTTCTTCTTTACCTGAAATGGTTCCCGAGGCCATCATATCCCCAATATTGATGTTGCACCCGTTTACAGTATGATGAGCCAATTGCTGGGCCATATTCCAGTACATATGCTTAAAATTGCTCAAGCAAACGGTGGTTTCTTCGCCTTGTTCCGGTTTGATGTCTACTTCTAAGTTGATGTCATAGTTCTTTTCGCCTTCATATTTTAGATAGGGCAATACTTCGGGCTCTTGTACGGGGCCTTTGGTTTTGAAAGGTTCCAATGCTTCCAGTGTCACCACCCAAGGCGATATGGATGATGCGAAATTCTTGGCCAAGAACGGACCAAGGGGCACATATTCCCATTTTTGAATGTCACGAGCGGACCAATCGTTGAACAGTACCAGTCCGAAAATATAATCCTCGGCTTCCTTGGTGGAAATGGATTCGCCCAATTGGGTTTCTTTTCCACAGACAAAGCCCATTTCAAGCTCAAAATCCAAGCGTTTTGTAGGGCCAAAAACAGGAGAGTCGGTACCCTTCGGCATTGTCTGCCCTTTGGGACGATGAATGGGCTGCCCACTTACAATTATGGAACTTGCCCTGCCATGGTAACCCACGGGAATGTGTTTCCAATTGGGCAAAAGGGCGTTTTCCGGGTCGCGGAACATTTTCCCTACATTGGTGGCGTGTTCCAAACTGGAATAAAAATCGGTATAGTCTCCGACCGCTACGGGCATATGCATGTGGGCCTCGGACTGCCTAACGAAGAGTTCGGGCTTTCCGGCTAAAACGGAATTATCGTCTTTCAGCCAATACTGAATCTTTTTTCGGACTCGTGAAGTGATTTCTTTCCCAAGGGAAATAAAATCATTTAAGGTGTCTTTTTCCAACAATACTGTATTGAAGTCGAACACATCCAACTCAGCAACTGCAGCCAAATCCAGAATGTATTCCCCAACGGCAACACCTACTCGTGGGCTTCGGTCCCGCGTTGAAAAAATACCGAAAGGGATATTGTGAATCGAAAAATCTGAATTTTCAGGTATATCTATGACCATATAATTAATCTACTCCAACCACGATTTATAATACTTGCCATCATCTATTTTGAGGGCGTTTTCTGTTACTTGCAATGGTTTGAAGGTGTCTATCATTACAGCCAATTCTTCCGTGCCTTTTTTACCGATACTGGCTTCATAGGTGCCAGGGTGCGGTCCGTGCGGAATACCCGCCGGGTGCAACGAAATATATCCTGGCCCAATTCCTGTTCGGCTCATAAAATCACCATCCACATAGTACAATACTTCATCGGAATCTATGTTCGAGTGATTGTAAGGTGCGGGAATCGATTTCGGATGATAATCATACAGTCTTGGGCAGAATGAGCAAACCACAAACGCACCTGTTTCAAAAGTTTGGTGAACAGGTGGCGGTTGGTGTACGCGCCCCGTAATCGGTTCAAAATTATGGATGGAAAATCCGTAGGGGAAGTTGTAACCGTCCCATCCAACTACATCAAAAGGATGTGTGGCATAAACGAGTTGGTGCAACATACCCTGTTTTTTGATTTTCATCAAAAACTCTCCTTTCTCATCAAAAGTTTGAAGGTCCTGCGGCAATTTATAGTCACGCTCGCAAAAAGGGGAATGTTCCAAAAGTTGGCCAAACCAGTTGCGATAACGTTTTGGGGTATAAATAGGATGGAAGGACTCAGCATACAAAATACGGTTGTCCTCTGTATCAAACTCTATTTGATAAATCATTCCGCGGGGAATGATGAGGTAATCCCCATATTCAAACGGAATGTTCCCCAAAAAGGTTTTCAAGGTTCCCGCTCCTTTGTGGATAAAGAGCATTTCGTCTGCATCGGCATTTTTATAGAAATAGTCCGTAACAGATTTTCGAGGTGCTGCCAAACCCACATGAACATCGTTGTTCACCAACAGAGGTTCTCGTGCTTCAAGAAAATCATCTTTGGGAGCTACATCAAAGCCGATAAACTTGCGGCTAGTGATATTTTTTTCTACCGCAATCTTCGGACTTACATCCAATGCTTTCCCAATTTCCTTGACCTGAGTAGGTCGGTGAACGTGGTAGGAAAGCGAGGACATCCCATCAAAACCGATAGTTCCAAAAAGCTGCTCGTAATAGAGTCCACCATCGGGTTTCTCGAATTGGGTATGCCGTTTTTGCGGAATTTTCCCGAGTTTATGATAAATAGGCATTGCTTTGGTTTTAAGTGATAAGTGTTAAGTGATGAGCACATTGCTTGCCCAAAACTTAACACTTATAATTTATAATTTTTAGTGCAATGTGCCGCGAAGCTCTTGTTCACGTTCTATGGCTTCGAACAATGCTTTAAAGTTACCTTTTCCAAACGACTGTGCACCTTTTCTTTGGATTATTTCGAAAAACATGGTTGGTCTGGGTTCTACCGGCTTGGTAAAGATTTGCAACAAATATCCTTCATCATCTCGATCTACCAGGATGCCCAATTCTTTCAAGGGTGCAATGTCCTCGTCAATTTCACCGACACGGTCGGTTACGGCATCATAATATGTGGCGGGAACTCTCAAGAATTCCACTCCACGACTTCTAAGATCGCGAACGGTTTGGATGATATCGTCCGTGGCCACGGCAATGTGCTGCACGCCTTCATCCTCATAAAAGTCGAGGTACTCCTCCACTTGGGATTTTTTCTTTCCTTCGGCAGGTTCGTTGATCGGAAATTTGATACGTCCGTTTCCGTTGCTCATCACCTTGCTCATCAAAGCAGTGTAATCGGTGGAAATATCGTTGTCGTCAAAAGAAAGAATGTTTTTAAAGCCGAGTACATCCTCGTAAAACTTTACCCAATGGTTCATCTTGTTCCAACCAACATTACCTACCATGTGGTCCACAAATTTTAGACCGGTTGGTTCTGGATTATAATCAGGGGTTTCCCATTTTTTAAAGCCAGGGAGAAAGGTTCCGTTGTAATCCTTGCGTTCCACAAAAATATGTACGGTCTCACCATAGGTGTAGATTCCGGAGCGAACCACCTTTCCATCCTTGTCCTCTTCAACTCGTGGCTCCATGTAGGAGGTGGCACCCCTTTCCATGGCATTGTTGTAGGCCACAGTGGCATCGTCCACCCATAGGGCCACAACTTTGACCCCATCACCATGTTTGTCAATGTGTTTTCCTATTTCTGTTCCACTTTTCAATGGAGAAGTCAATACCAAACGGATTTTATCCTGCACCACTACGTAGCTCTCACGGTCCTTTAGTCCAGTTTCAAGCCCAGCTTGCGCATACGATTGAAACCCGAAAGCTGATTTGTAATAATGGGCTGCTTGCTTCGAATTCCCTACATATAACTCTACATAGTCGGTCCCGTTAATGGGCATAAAATCTTCAGATGTATTTGCTCCTTTGGGAAGTATTGATGTTTCCATGATGTATTCTGTTTTTTTATTGTTCAGTTTTATTTTGTTGCATCAACAACAAAAATAGTAATTTTGAAATACGAAAGGGATTTTGTTGACTGAAATTTGAGTTAAAATTAATGAAGACCTTGATGGATGATTCTTGGAAAAAAGGGAATCCCTATTTTTGTGGCTATTCTTAAATAAATGCTCAGTCGTATAGATGAAATACAGGGGATGGGGTTCCATTTGGATTTGGTACTCCGTAAGATCCAAAAAGCTTATCTGCGTAAGTTTGATGAACTCGGTGTTGATACGACCATTGAGCAATGGGTGATTCTTTATCAAATCCACCAATTAGGGGAGAACGCCAGTCAGCGTGATATTGTAAACGAGAACTTTCGAAACCGTGCCACCACCTCTAGGGTAATCGGTGGGTTGGAGCGCAAAGGCTGGATTTCCAAAACCCGTTTTGATGGTGACCAAAAACGATTTAAACTGGAACTGACACCTAAAGGGCAAGAAATTTTGGACATTACGCTGCCCAGTGCCTTGGCTTTGCGAAAACTAGCGGTCAAAGGTGTGGATGCTTCGGAATTTGAAATCTTTTTAAAGGTTTTGGATACGATAGGGGATAATTATGAAGAAAATTAGTTCAAATGGTCAAAAGTCAACTTGGCTATAGTGGCCAATCCGATAAGTAAAATAAAGATAAGGCTTAACCTTCGGAATTTTTCTTGCGGAATATAATGCAGTATTCTTTTTCCTAAATAGGTGCCCACCAAACCAATAAGGAATAAAAAAGGGAGATAGGTTAATTCCTGCTTCCCGATATATCCATTTTCGTAATAGACAAAAGTTCGCGAAAAATCAATCATAAAATCAATAAAGGCAGAGGTGGCGATAAAGGCATGTTTTTCCAGATTGAACGCAGCCATGGTAAGTCCTCTAATGGCCCCTCCAGTACCCAATAATCCCGCCGAAAAACCAGATAGTGAACCTCCGATTATGGAGTTCCTTTTGTTGGGAAGTACCACAATTTCATTCTTGATCAAAAACAGTAGGCTGAAAAAAACAAGAAATATCCCCAAAACAATTTCCAATGAGCCGCTATCCACTATTTTGGATAAAAACCCACCTGCAATAACAAATAGTACCGAAGGAACCCCGATGTACAATAATAGCTTTTTGTCCAACCCTTTTTTAAACAGGAATATTTTACTGACGTTGCTGGACAGATGGAAAATCGCTGTCATGCCTAGAACCGAGTAAAAATCAAAGTAAAAATTACCGAGTGGCACAAAAAACACAGAAGAACCGAAGCCACCAATGGTACCAATGATTTCCGCTGCCAAAGCCAATATGAGAAAAATGTAGCTTATCTTCACGACTTACCGATTCCTAGAAAAAGAAAGGTACTCTTTTTATGCTATTTGTTTCCTGACTTATTCCCAAGTATCATAAAAATCTTTCAGTACCCAAAAGGCTTTTTTCTTTTTACCCTCTTCCGAGATCAATCCTTTTCGGTTATAATCGTCCTGTATGTTGGGCAATGGTCTTCGGGGCGATCTAAAATCCACCAAAATCCAAGGGGACATGCCTTTTAACTGATCAATTTTCTGCAACATTGCCAAAGTTTCTTGATACAGATATTCTTGGTATTCCTCGGTCCATCTTGTGTTTTTATCACCGTGAAGACCCTGTTTGGCACCTGCCCCAAACTCAGAAACTATAACGGGCTTGTTTTGAGTGATTTCCCATTCCGTAATTCTTGCCAGATCGGGGGTGCCGCCGTACCATCCTATGTATTGGTTAAAACTGAGTACATCCACCAATTCGGCCATGGGATCATCAATATGTTTTATGTTTGGATTGTTCGGGTTGCTACTCTGTTCCAATGCGGCACTGATCAGTCGGGTGGGATCTATTTTTCTAGCTGTTTTAATGAGATTGGTCAGAAAAGCTGTCCGCACATCGCTCACGGGAGTTTCGTTGGCCATGGACCAGATGATGACCGCAGCCCGGTTTTTGTCCCGTTGTATCATTTCTTGCAACTGATTTTCTGCATTCGCATAGGTATTCGGGTTGTTCCATTGAATGGTCCAATAGACTGGATTCTCCTCCCAGACCAAAATACCCAGCTCGTCCGCAAGCCTAACAATGTGCTCATTATGCGGATAGTGGGACAGCCGAACGTAGTTTCCGCCCATTTCCTTGATCCAGCCCAAAACTTTCTCGGCATCTGCCCTGGAATTCGCTCTTCCTTTGGTAATAGGGCTTTCTTCGTGTAGACTGATACCTTTCAGTAATATGGGTTCTCCGTTCAAAAGGATGTCATCTTCTTGGGTGCTAATAGTTCGGAATCCTATTTGGTCTTTCAGTTGTTCTTTATTCGTTGAAAAAGATACTTCATATAGCTTGGGATTTTCGGGTGACCAGTAGTCAATTTTTCTGGATTTGATTTCGAAACTGCCCTGGCCCGAAGCATCTGTGACCAACTTCTTTTCGATACCCAATTCTGGTATTTCCACCGTAACTTCAAGAGCAGAATTGACTTCACCTTTTAGGTTGATCTCCCCTTTGATGATACGGTTGTCCTCAGTATCCAAATGGACAAAATAATCAAGAATGTAGGTTGATGGTGTTTCGACCAATTTTACATCACGCGTTATGCCGCCATAGTTCCACCAATCGGTATTTAGGGTAGGGACACCCTCTTTGGACCGCTTATTGTCCACTTTAAAAATGATAAAGTTGTCCTTTTCCTTCAATAGATGGGTTACTTCAAAATTAAAAGGCGTGAACCCCCCAAGGTGAGTACCCAGCTTTTTACCATTTAAGTAGGCTTCTGTTTTGTAATTGGCAGCTCCTACATATAAAAACACCCTGTTGCTATCTTCCGTCTTGGTATAATCAAAAGATTTCTTGTACCAGATCGTGCCTTCGTAATAGTAGAGTTTCTCTTTTTGGGTGTTCCAATCCCCAGGGACTTGCAAAGTATCGGATTCATCAAAATTATATTCGATTAAATCTGAAGGACGCTTGGCCTTTGTGTTGGTAAAATAGGCATTGGCCGAAACCTGTTCTTGTTGGTCGAACGGTTCATAGCGATAATTGTAATACCCATTTTCGTATGGATCAACAATGTAATGCCATGGCCCATTGAGGGATGTGGTTTTTCGATTAAAGGTATTGATCATCAAGGCATCGGGTTCTTGCGACCAGATATGCGTATTACAGCCTAGTATGAACACCAGGCCTAAAACAATGTTTTTCATGTGCTCGTGTTGGAGTACTAAAGATAGTAAACTTGTTATTTGTGTCATTTTACCCTAATAAAATCTTAAAATGTGGATTTTGTGTTAATTGAGCATATAAACTGGACAATCCATTGGACGTTGGGGCAATAAAACCACCTCAACTTTGTCCCTGTATAACTTAGATATACAACTGCTATGAAAAACACGAATTTTTATCCGACAATGTGGTCAACAGTTCCATATGTCCCAAGTATTATGACAGCTAACTATGCTGCTGAAACGCATGGAACTGAGTTGATCTTGAAAAATGAGGCCGCAACGGCGCACCATGTTTCAGAAATGTCCCTTAACATTACCAAGTTCTCTGCAATCGATGAGCACGGTAATGAGCACTTTATTATAGATTTTCCCGGTCAGAACCCAGTAACCCTAAAAGGAATTGCTTCAGGGAACTTTATACGTTCCAAAAGCGTGCTTTCCTTGCCGGAAGGTAAATACAAAGCTTTTCGCTTTTATACAGCGGGTTGGGGCAACCAGTTTATTTACCGGGATGGGGTAGCCGAATCGGCCAATTCGTTCAACCGTTTGGATTTTCAGATTGAAAATGGTTTTACGGTGGAAGAAGGCAATGCCCCTGAAGTTAAATTGTGGTTTGACTTTTCTCCCTACCAGTGGAAGCGACACTTTAAACCGCTTACGGATTTGTTTATGGGGAGCAAAAGTCAAAAACCACGATTGGCCAATAGTTTTGGCAATTGATCATTAAGCTATGAAAAGGAATGAAAAAGGCACCGATTGGGTGCCTTTTTTACTATTTAAAAGTTAGACTGATCCTCACTAAGCCGTTTTAATTTTTGTAACACCTCATATACCGAGAAACTTCGGGCAAAACGGTACATTTCCTTGTCGTCTGCTTTTATGATGACAACCGGTAAAGTAAATACCATGGATTGTCCTGTAAATTCCACTTCCTCCTCCACATCTACCACTCTGATGTTCACATTTGGAAAATTTTCCTTTACGGCTTCCAGCAACTTTGGTTTTAACACCTTACAGACACCACAGGTTTTGCCCGTAAAATAAATGAGGTCTATGGTTCGCGTTTCTGTCATATGGATTTCTTGAGATCAATAATCCGAATATTCCGTAGGATATAAGAACCAAATATCGGCATGGTTCACATTATTTTCATATTTGGGCATGGCAATCAGTTCTTTCCACTCAGGTGAATCTACAAAGGCTTCCCAATTTTTATCCCTAGTGGGCATATCCGCATGGGTGGTCATGTACATTAAATTGGGCATTTTTGGCCCAGAAAGCACCTCACCATAAAATACAGCATTGAACTCCAATCGGTCGAACAGTGTTACCTCACCGCCGGCGTTGAACATATCCACTTTATTGCGATAGTATTTTTCGGTGGGTGATTCATAACTGCGCAACTCATAGATTCGTTCAGATCTTGGACCGTCCAAATTTGGGACCTTCATCATCGGCATATCGGTAAAGGCCTGCAATAGAATGGACTCTATATGATCGTAGGGCGGATTGTCGTAATTCGCATCGATATATGCACTCCCTGTGGCGGTATATGTATCGTCTTCCAGTAGTTTACTGTCCAACTCATGAAACTGTTCCAAACTTTCAAAAGGAAGAAGCACATATGTTTTTTGGATGGTATCGGTTTCGTTGGTACGGAATTTAAATACCCCGACCTTGTCGATGCCCTGTTTTTTAACGGCAGGGATAAAGGCATTTTTTAGGTAGTTGTCCACCCTGGCCACTTGTGCATCAGAACTAAAGGAGTAGATTTTAAGTTGATAAAATTCCCGTCCTTCCTCTACACTTTCTGGAGTTTCTGGCGTTTCCTTGGTCTCGGGGTTTGGATTGCCGCAGCTTGCCATTGCGATTGTAATCAGCAGTGACAGGAGTTTGATAGTTTTCATTTTGTGTGGTTGAATTTGATGAGGGTTATTAAAGTGATGATTCAAGATAGGGATTTATTTGGTGATAGTTAGGTTGACTGTCTGGCCTTCGATGAGCTGTCCTTTGAAATCAGGGCAATCAAACCCAAAATAGGCCCAAGTGCCAAAATCATATAAACCATATTGGAATTTGTCCAAGTTCGCATTTCATTGAGCAATTGAATACTGACAATGGTAATGGCAAAACCTATACAGTTCACAATCGTTAGTGCCGTTCCCTTTATTTCCGCCGATGCATTTTGGGCCACCAAGGTTGAAAATAGGGGAGAATCCGCAATAACCACCATACCCCAAAATATTAGGAAAGCAACAAATAGTACTTCGGAATCCTGAGCGAATAGCAATGGGGATATCACACAACAAGCACCGGAGAGCAACAGAGCCATAAATGCGACCCGCTTGGTTTCCATGAGTTGTGCCAAATAGCCTCCCATTACACAAGCTAAACCGCCAATACCTATGATCAAGAACGATAACAAAGGGATATTGAAGGTAATGGTTGGATGAAGCAGTGTATATGTGGTTAACATGATGGGAACAAAGGCCCAAAAGGTATAGAGTTCCCACATGTGCCCAAAATATCCGAAGGCCGCCGAACGAAAACTGCCATTCCGGAACACTTTAAAAAAAGCTGATAATTCTATTTTTTGACTTGGTTTTCGGTAGGGGCCATCTGGAACCAGACTCATCATGAGCAGCCCCCCAAAAACGGCCAAGCAGGAAGTGGCCATTAAAACCGCTTTCCAAGAAAAAGTGTTGGCCATTTGTTTTAATAAATGAGGAAAAGCGGTGCCTACCACCAAAGCACCGACCAAAAAGCCCAGGGATTTGCCCAATCCTTTTTCGAAATAATCTGCGGCTATTTTCATTCCAACGGGATAGATGCCCGCTAGGAAAAATCCCGTGAAAAATCGAAAACTCAGAAGGCTGCCTAGGCTGTTGCCTTCCCAAACCACCCCTAAGTTGAAAAGTGCTCCCAAAATGGCACAGCTAAAAAATACCTTGGATGGAGAAAAGCGGTCGGCAATGGATAAAATGGCAAAGACCAGGGTGCCCACGATAAAACCAAATTGCACCGCCGAGGTCAAATGTCCCACAGCACTTTCACTTAACCCGAAAGTGGTTACCAAATCCGGCATAACCCCATTGCCCGCAAACCAAAGTGATGTACAGCAAAATTGGGACAACACAATAACGGGTAGTATGAGTTTGGAGGGTTTCATTTATGGTGTTAGACTATTTGATAAAGGGTGTTAATTGAGTGATTATGTTGGTTCAAAAGTGCTTTTCATCTGTAACAAATTTGTTCACTTTTGGCTGAATTATCCAGATTCCGATAAAATAGAACCATAAAAGAAAAAATTCACCAATAAAATCCCCAAACACAATCTTCCTTTTTAATTCCGCAATTTTCAAGGTTTTCGCAGCAAAATAGATGGAGTGGAAAATACAGAACATTGAAAAAAGGTGCAGGGGTACAATCACCGCAATAATGGTTCTTGGGTTCAATAAAAATCCATTTCCACTGAAAACCCCGCTCATAGAGGAAATTATAAGTAAAATATAAATTAAAGGGATAAAGAAGAATACCTTGAACGTGGAGGTTTTCATGTGTATATCTGCAGGCCCCCATTTTTGTAATCCGATGGCCAATGACCATAGCCAACCAAAAAATAACAATGAAAACAACAGGAAAATAAAAGGGTACCAGTCAAACTGAATGAATTTTTCATTCAAGACTTGTGTAAATCCTTCTTTGCTTTCCACTGTTGACGAGGTGGATTCAATCATCCAGATTCTGGAATACATATAGATTTGGGAAAGCAATGGAATCCCAATCATGAGCAAGAATAACTGCCAATGTTTTGCTTTGAGAAGGATCTTGGTCATTTGATAGTTAGCGTATGTTAGATTTTATATTGAACTCCTAATGCGCCTCCAACCAATTCTCACCAATACCCACTTCCACATCTAACGGTACGGATAGTTCGTAGGCGTGTTCCATTTCGGTTTTAATGAGTTTTTTCATTTCCTCCAACTCGGGCTTGTAGCAATCGAACACCAATTCATCATGCACCTGCAGCAACATTTTGGTCTTATACTTGCCTTCGGAAAGTTTTTTATGGATGTTGATCATCGCAATTTTGATAATATCCGCAGCACTACCTTGGATGGGAGCATTTACGGCGTTTCGTTCTGCTGCCCCGCGCACCACTTGGTTACCAGCATTGATATCTTTTAGATATCGACGCCTTCCCAACACCGTTTGCACATAACCATGCTCGCGGGCAAAATCTACTTGCTCGCTCATGTAATTACGCAATTTGGGGTAGGTCTTGTAATAGGTATCGATAAGTTCCTTGGCCTCGGAACGGCTCAAATCTGTTTGGTTGCTCAACCCAAAAGCCGACACCCCATAAATGATTCCAAAGTTCACCGTTTTGGCATTGCTACGCTGTTCACGGGTCACTTCGTCAATAGGTACGTTAAATACTTTGGATGCCGTGGAAGCGTGAATATCTTCTCCATTTTTAAAAGCAGAGATCATGGTGTCCTCTTCGCTCAAGGCAGCGATGATCCGTAATTCTATTTGGGAGTAATCCGCAGCCAACAACACATAGTTTTCATCTCGTGGAATAAAAGCCTTTCGCACTTGTCGTCCCCGTTCGGTACGTATAGGGATGTTCTGCAAGTTGGGGTTATTGCTGCTCAAACGCCCCGTAGCGGCAACGGTCTGCATATAATCGGTATGCACCCGCCCTGTTTTTTCCTGTACCTCGTTGGGCAATGCATCCACATACGTACTTTTTAGTTTGGCCAGGCCGCGATAGTCCAACACATTTTTAATGATTTCGTGGTCCTTTGCTAAGTAGGACAGCACGTCTTCCGAGGTGGAAAATTGACCTGTTTTGGTCTTTTTTGGTTTGTCCACCAGCTTCAGTTTGCCAAAAAGAATTTCGCCCAACTGTTTTGGGGATGCAATATTGAACTCTTCTCCCGCCTCTTCATAAATTTTCTGTTCCAGCTCTTTGATATCCTTGTCCAATTGTTCCGAAAGGCTATTCAAATACCCCTTATCCAGATTAATGCCTTCCAATTCCATATCCGCCAAAACGCGAAGCAGTGGGATTTCAATCTCATCGAACAACTTATCGGTATGGGCCTCTTTCAGTTCTGGTGTGAATTTTAGACCCAACTGAAAAGTGATATCGGCATCCTCCACGGCATATTCCGTTTGTTTTTCCAAAGGAACCTCGCGCATACTGAGCTGATTCTTACCTTTTTTGCCAATAAGCTCGGTAATGGAAATAGGGGTATAGTTGAGGTAGGTCTCCGACAGTACGTCCATATTGTGGCGCATATCCGGGTTGATGAGGTAGTGGGCCAACATGGTATCGAACAACTTGCCCTTGACCTCCACACCGTAATTTTGCATCACTTTGATGTCGTATTTGAGGTTTTGCCCAACCTTTTCAATGTCCTCGGATTCAAAAAATGGACGTAGCTTTTCAATCAAAGGATGGGCATCGTTTTCATTATCGGGGAAGGGTACGTAAAACCCTTTGCCGGGTGACCAGCTAAAAGCAATTCCCACCAATTCAGCTTCCAATGGATTAAGGGAAGTGGTCTCGGTATCAAAACAGACCGAAGGTTGTTTCATCAGCATTTCCAAAAAGAGTTCCATCCCCATGCCATCTTGCACATTCTGATAAAAATGGGGCACATCACCAATGGTCATTCGGCTGTTTACATCCTTGATAGTGGCACCGGCTTCCGAAGGGTCTCCGCCAAACAAGGTAAACTGACCGCTGCCGGCAACTTTGGCCTCTTCTTTGGCCGTTTTGGTGTTTGTTACTGGGGTGCTTGCTTCCACCTCACCTGTAAATATTTTAATGAATTGGTCCTTTAGTCTCCGGAATTCGAGTTCCTCAAATATTTCTTGGACCTTTTCGGCATCGGGCTGACACATCTCGTAATCCTCTGCATGGAATTGTACATCGCAATCGGTCTTTATCTCTGCCAATTTTCTGGATAATCTTCCCAGTTCTGCATTATCCTCGACTTTCTCCTTCATTTTGCCTTTGAGCTGGTCGGTATTCGCCAATAGTCCTTCCATGGAATCGAACTGATCGATGAATTTTTTGGCCGTTTTGTCGCCCACGCCAGGAAGTCCCGGAATGTTGTCGCTGGCATCTCCCATCATTCCCAAATAATCGATGACCTGTTCGGGGCGCTTTACACCAAAGCGCTTCTGTACTTCAGGGATGCCCCAAATCTCGATACCATTTCCCATTCGGGCAGGGCGGTACATAAAAATGTTTTCGCTCACCAACTGGCCAAAATCTTTGTCGGGCGTTACCATAAACACCTTGTAATTTTCCTTCTCGGCCTGTTTGGCCAAGGTACCGATAAGGTCATCGGCCTCATAGCCCTCCAATTCCACCACGGGGATTTTCATGGCTTCCAAAATTTGCTGAATATAGGGTACGGCGATACGTATGGCATCTGGTGTTTCGTCCCGGTTTGCTTTGTATTCCTCGAACATTTCTGTACGCTCTACGCTACCTCCCTTATCAAAGGCAACGGCCAAATGATCGGGCTGCTCACGTTTGATCACATCAAAAAGGGAATTCACAAATCCCATAATGGCGGAGGTATCCATTCCCTTTGAGTTGATCCTTGGATTTTTGATGAGGGCATAGTAGCCGCGAAAAATAAGCGCGTAGGCGTCTAAAAGAAAGAGTCTTTTTTGGTCGGACATTTTATCTGGTTAAGAATGTTCAATAAACAATTAGCAGTACCCAAAATAGAGTGGGGGATTAAAAGTACGAATTGCGGTTTAAAAAGATGTAAGATGAGAGCTATTAGATTTTAGAGGTCTCGGCATCCGATAGTTGAACCCAAGGGCAAAACGGTATAAAGGTCTACTCATAAAAACTGACCACCTCTCGATTTTCGTGCCCATTGTCGGAATATTCACGATAAGTAAATCCCGGGTGCACACAGTAACCGCCGGTTTCCCCATTTTTGTTGATGGCCAAGAACCCAATTTGGAAATCTTTTCGACCTTCATTTTTCTTCATGATACGTTTTACGCCTTCCTCGCAGGCTTCCTGTGGACTTTTTCCTTGTCGCATCAATTCCACGATCAAAAAACTGCCTACAGTACGAAT
Source organism: [Muricauda] lutisoli (nom. illeg.) (assembly GCF_017313105.1). Classification (GTDB taxonomy): domain Bacteria; phylum Bacteroidota; class Bacteroidia; order Flavobacteriales; family Flavobacteriaceae; genus Flagellimonas; species Flagellimonas lutisoli. Next base: position 344,355 of record NZ_JAFLND010000003.1, read on the forward strand.
CACTTCCTCACCGACCCCTGTGGCCGTGGCACCGCCCACTTCGTTGTCGATGAACAGTCCAGCGCCAATAATGGGGGAGTCACCAACGCGCCCCGCTACTTTGTAGGCCATACCGCTAGTGGTACAGGCCCCGGCAATATCCCCGTTTTCATCAATGGCGAGCATACCAATGGTGTCGTGGTTTTCTATGTTGATGGTAGTCTCATATTTGGAAGTTTTCAACCATTCTTCGTATTGTTTTCGAGTGCTTTCGGTCAACAGGTCTTCCTTTTTAAAACCTTGTTCGTAGGCAAATTTTTCGGCACCCTTGCCCGCCAAAATGATGTGTGGGGTTTCTTCCATCACCTTTCGGGCAACGGAAACGGGATGTACAATATTTTGCATGCATACCACGGAACCACAATTGCCATCCTTGTCCATAATGCAAGCATCCAAGGTTACGTTCCCATCACGATCGGGTCGCCCGCCCTTGCCCACGGTCTCGTTGGTTTCATCGGCCTCCTCGACCATAACACCTTGTTCCACGGCATCCAGGGCGTTACCTCCAGATTTTAGGACCTCCCATGCCTTTTCGGAAGCTTTGAAAAAATTCCAAGTGCAGACCACGATCGGTTTTATGGGGGCAGGGGTTGGAATTGTTGCTGCTGGGACAGTTTCGGGCTTTGGCTCCGTTTTACAGGCGACCAGTGTGGAGGCGGAAACCAGTCCTGCGGCGGACAGACTGGAATTTTTAAGGAATTTGCGTCGTTCCATGGGTTGGTATGTTTAATTTTAGGAAATATAAATATACAATATGCTTGTAGAAGTTTGCACCAATTCCTTGCAATCGGCAAGGAATGCTGAGAGGGCAGGAGCGGATAGGATTGAACTTTGTTCGGAGCTTGGTGTGGGGGGCATTACCCCATCCGCTGGATTGATTCAATTGGTAAAAAAGGAGTTGACCATTCCTATTCATGTCCTGGTTCGTCCAAGAGGTGGGCATTTCACCTATTCGGATGCTGAATTTGAAGTGATGAAAGCCGATATTTTGGCGTGCAAGGCATTAGGGGTACATGGCATTGTTTCTGGAATTTTGATGGAAGATTTTTCCGTTGATGTCGAAAGAACAAAAGCCTTGGTGGAATTGGCAACACCAATGCATTTTATATTTCACCGAGCTTTTGATTGGATTTCAGAGCCTTTGGAAGCCATCAAGCAGCTTGAAGCAATTGGGGTTCAGACCATTCTAACCTCTGGTGGAGAACCATCGGCAGAAAAGGGGATCAAAAATTTAGGTGTATGGCAAAGAGAAACATCAATCACCATTATGGCTGGGGGAGGAGCATCGCCCAATAATGCATTAAAATTCAAGGATATCGGTCTGAGCGCTATTCACTGTTCGGGCACTTCATTTGGGAATGAACTGAATCTGGAAGGGAAAATCAGTATGAATTCCAGCAAGCATTTGGTGGAGAACAAGGTTGCCATTTCGAATTTAGATACGCTTGCTTCTATGGTCAAAGCCGTTAAATAAAATTTAAATACGCTGTTTAATAGCAGATTAGCACTAATTTTGTAAAAAAATTGTATGTCCCGATTTATCATTTTGGCAATCCTATATGTGGTGCTGGCCGTTTATGGCTTTCAGGCATTCCGTACACTGTTCAAGAGCCCGTTAATGCAATGGGCGTATATTATTCTGTTTTTGGGCGCCTTGATTTTTTTGACCATAAAAGTAATGACCTACGACCCCGGTGATGGGTTTAAGGGTACCGCAGCGATTGCAGGAACTATTTTTGCAGCTTTCTTTTTGTTGGCAATGGTGTTGGGCTTTTTTCTTTTGTTGGAGGATGTTATTCGCGTAGTAGGTTATGGATACAACAAGATTGTTGGGGTTTCCGATGTAGATACGGGTTATTTTCCTTCGCGGAGAAAGTTCATCAGCGGTATTGCCCTTGGTTTGGCGGCTTTGCCTTTTGGTGCCCTGCTGTACGGAATGTACCGCGGAAAATATAATTATCAAGTATTGAAGTACGAATTGGAATTTGATGACCTACCCGATGCTTTCCATAATTATCAGATAACGCAGATTTCCGATGTACACAGTGGTAGTTTTGATGATTACCAAAAAGTGGAGTACGGGGTGAATCTGGTCAATGAACAAAAAAGCGATGTGATCTTCTTTACAGGTGACATCGTAAACAACCGCTCCCAGGAATTGGAACCATGGAAAGATGTTTTTTCTCGTTTGGATGCCAAGGATGGGGTATACTCCATTTTGGGCAACCACGATTATGGTGATTATGCTGTTTGGGATACCGAAGAAGAAAAAGCACAGAACTTGGAGGACTTAAAGACCATGCAAAAGGAAATGGGCTTTGATCTATTATTGAATTCCAATCGATATTTGGAAAAAGATGGTGAAAAGATTGCTTTGGTCGGGGTCGAAAACTGGGGCCGTGGTGGATTTAAGAAAGCAGGTGATCTAGAAAAAGCCAAAGAAGGCGTTTCCAAAGAAGATTTTAAAATATTGTTGAGCCACGACCCTTCGCACTGGGAAGATGTAGTGATCCATGATGATTACCATTTTCATTTGACCTTGAGCGGACATACCCACGGTATGCAATTTGGTGTCGAAATCCCTGGTTGGGTAAAGTGGAGCCCCGTAAAATGGCGCTACAAATATTGGGCAGGTATTTATAAGGAAATGGAGCAGTTTATTAACGTAAACAGAGGGTTTGGATTTATAGGTTACCCAGGCCGTTTTGGTATTTGGCCGGAGATTTCGGTGATTACCTTGAAGAAAAAGGGACTGGCTTAGACCAAACTTTAACAAAACAAAAAGGCACTGATCAATTTCAGTGCCTTTTTTAGTTTAAGTTGGTTATGTTGCTAATTATCTTTTAAAGCTTTAATGAAGCCCCTATGCCTATCATAGAGGTAGTCATGTCATAAGATACTTCACTGCCCGGAATTGCTCCATAAGGTGGGGAGTTCTGAATAAACTGTGGGTTCAGTACTGGACCCGAAGTGGCATCGCCACTTGAACCATAATGGTAAAGTACGTCTAATTGGAACCTATCGCTCACTTCATAACTTAGCCCAACTTGAAACGCATTTTTAATAATTGCCGTTGCGGGTATATTAAAGAACGCCACGTCGCTATTGATTGGATTGGAACTGTAGGTGTATCCAAAACGTAAAGGAAGTTTATTGATTCCCTTATATTGAATCCCTGCGGAAATTATAGTGATATTTTCCCATCCGAACCCGGCCACAGAGCCTGTTTGTGTCCAACCAACTGAAGAGAAACCATCTGTGTTTTCGTAATCCACAGTTCTATAATCAAGAGCAAGGTCTATGGTTCCTAATGAGTACCCTAAACCAACGGAGAAAATGGAGGGATAGTCCATAGTGAAGTTGTTGGTGCTAGTAGAACCGTCCAAATAGGTGTTTTCCAATTCAAACTCCCCAAAATTTTGTTCTGTTTTATAGGAAACTCCGGCTTTAAACCCAGATTTAGAGTTGTAAAATAATCCAAGTTGTCCACCAAAACCATATGCAGAAGCTTTATCGGTTGAAGGGTAACCAGCTTGGTTCGGGTTCGCTGTTGGATTTGGCATTAATTCCAAAGCAGCATAATTGAATGTTGGCTGTAGCCCAATTGAAAGTTCATCAGTAATTTCATAGGCCCAAGCAAATCCAATTTGTAAAAGCATATAGTCGGATTCAATCCTACCAAATCCACCATTGGCCTGGGGCATGTTTATGGGATTGGACATATTTTCAGGGAAAGTGACGCCAAACCCACTAATACCGAAGGCAGATGCACCAAAGGTGTGTTTGCTGTCGGGCTTGCTCCACACAGCTGCAAGTGCGGGTAGCGGGGAAATTCCACGGTCATCCTCGGTAGTTCCACTGTAAAAGTTGCCCGTGGGCTGTCCTTCATTATCGAATTCAGGAACGGTAGAACTTAGTTCTGGAGAGGAAAAGAAGAGTCCAACATCCAATTTGATAATGTCCTCATCGAATGCGGAAATGGTTGCAGGGTTCCAATGCAATGCCCCGGAGATATCCACAGGCTGTGCAGTTGCTGCACCTCCCATTGACATATTTACCGAGCCAACACCTTGCATAATATGTCCGGCCTGCGAAAATGTGACTGTGGTCATGAAAAGAGCACCAAGTGTAAAAAGAATATTTTTCATTTGTTGAGGTTTTACACAGTAAGTGGCTGAATAATAAGTTAATGGTCAGTCAATTGCTGTAAAGTTATTTCTGGTATAAACCTATAAACTACGTAGACTAAAAGTAATGATAAATGTCATAAATCCGATGAACTACATAATACCCTGACAACTAACCGTTAAATAACGATAAAATTCAATTTTTAAAACAGAATATGATTTTTGGTCTTTAGAAAGAAGGAAGCCTAATGAAATCGTCGTTTTTGATATGATGAGGTTGATTGGTTTTGAACCACCGAGTATATAATTCATTGTAGGTAAGTGTAAGTAACATACTGGATGTAAAACATTCACATTTTTTCTTACTTTTGACTGTAAACCTTAGAATACATGTCCAAATTTGGTGAACTCATAGATTTACAAGTTCCAGTATTGTTAGATTTTTATGCAGAATGGAACGAACAATCCACTTCCATGCATCCTGTATTGAGTGATGTGGCCGCAGCCCTTGGCGATAAGGGAAAGGTTATAAAAATTGATGTGGACAAGAACAAGGAACTTTCACAGGCACTTCGTATCAAGGGATTGCCAACTTTAATGATTTACAAAAAAGGAGAGATGGTATGGCGCCAAAGTGGTGAGCAAGATGCTAATACACTCATAGGAATCCTAAATGAATATATCCAATAAAAAAGCGAGGTTTTGGCCTCGCTTTTTTTTTACTATTCTTCATCCGGAATTATAGACTCCGGTATGCTATCCGTTGTTTCCAGTTGTATTGTCGAATCTCCCATGTCCGGATCCATTGGCATTGGTTCGTCCAGTACATCTTCTCCATCATCCACAAACTGCGAGAACATATCTATATATTCATTAAAAATAATGGTCTCGGATTCAGCGAGCTGTTTGTCCTCGTTATCGATTAGGATATCAATGTTTCTTCGGTATGCCTGCATATCGGATAGGATGTCGTCAATTTTATCGTATTGCTCGTCCAGAGGGATGTTGGCGTAATATTCCAGATGTTCTTGATATACTTTTTTGAGTTTTTCGAACAGTTCTCGGGCCTTTTCGGTTTCACCTACTTTGTAATACCCATCTACAAAAGGTTCAACAAAAGCATAGTAGCCATAATGGTCTACCGGCATATTGTCCATGGCGATGTTGATTACATCCTTGGCCTTGTCAATCTTATTTTCTTCGATCAGCGTTTCCATCAAACGGGCCAAATTGCTTCGGAATGACAACCCTTGTGATCGTGTTTGTGGGTCATGATAAATTTTATCACTTCCAGAGTTGCCCCAATCCCAGTCTTTCACGATATCGTACATCAAATCCGAATCAATACGACCCATTTCAAAGGAGTTTCGGTTCGGGGTTTTAATGGGCACTAATTTGTATACCAGACCATCCAGCTGTAGGTAATCCTTCATCCAAATATATTCAGCACTATCAAAACTTCCCCCAGAAAAATAGATCGGACGTTTCCAATCGTTGTTGGCAATTAGGTCCAGCATTAATATCCTGTTTTTGGGAAGTGCGCTTTGTGGCAGATCAATATCGATATAATCCACAATTAGGGCAGAATCCTTTTCTTTTACCAGACCACTTTCCAATACATTCTTTTTGTTGACAGGAATCCTGATTTTATTGGTTGGATAGTACACAATGTCCAGGGTGCTTTCCGAATATTGATTCAAATCGGCTCCTTGGGTACTTAAAATGTGCCTGAATTTTGTTTGGGGCTTATCGCTCCCGATCCAGTTCATGAAATCCTTGATGTTCCAACGATTGTCCGTTATTCCCCTGTAGTACACGGCATCCCTTGTTCCATAACTATACTTGTCATGGGTGAGTTGAGAAGGGATTGGATCGCTCTCGTAGGCTTTGCGCTTCATTTGATCTATATACCAATCGGTGGCAAAAAGACTGGTGTTGACTACTCGAACATCAGTTCTGTATTTTTCGATTTCTTGAGCATACCAAATTGGGAATGTATCGTTGTCTCCAATGGTAAAGAGTATGGCTCCTGCATCTTCTTGGCACGAGTCGAGATAAGCTTTTGCGGTGGATGGTGCGGTATACCTATTGGAACGGTCGTGGTCGTCCCAATTCTGATATCCCATCAAAAGGGGAACGGCCAACAAACATAATGTTGTGATAGCGGGTGCTGCAATTTTAGCCGAAATCAATTTTTTAAATTCTTCAAATAGGCCATAAACACCGATCCCTATCCAAATACAGAAAACGTAAAAGGATCCCACCAAGGAATAATCCCTTTCCCGGGGTTGGAAGATGTATGGGTTCGTATAGAATTGAATGGCAAGTCCCGTGAACATGAAAAATACGAACAGGACCCAAAACTGTTTTTGGTTTTTGGATATTTGAAAGACAATCCCTAGAATTCCCAAAAGCAGTGGTAAGAAGAAATAGGTGTTGCGGCCTTTGTTGTTTTTCCAATCACTGGGGAGGTTTTCCTGGCTGCCCAGTCGAATACTATCAATAAAATTTATACCACTTAGCCAATTACCGTTTTCATCGTAACGACCTTGGACATCATTCTGTTTTCCAACAAAATTCCACATAAAGTACCGCATGTACATGTAACTGAACTGGAAATCGAATAAATACTCCAGGTTTTGCCCCAATGTTGGTGGCTCTACTTCTATGTATTCCCCAAACTCACGCAAAAAGCGAATGTACTGCTCACTATCCAACTCGCCTTGGGAGTAAGCTGTTTTAAATTGATTTACAGCTTCGCGAAGGTCGTTGTTCGAGATATATTCTGATTTAATCCGGAAATCCAACGCTCCGAAATAGCGCATATAGTTTTCGGCATGCTGATCGCTCCACATTCTGGGTAAAATGCCCACGTGTTTTTCGTTGGGCCCTGGAATAGCTCCTTTGTAATGATTTACGATCACATATTTCCCCAATTCCAAATCTTTCTCATATTTGGGGCTGTCATCCCTGTCTTCTCCGGCGGGAGCAAAGGTGTCCGAATAATACGCTCCGTACACTGGACTGTCCACACCCGGATATTGTTCCCTATTGTAGTATGCCAGCAAGGCCCTTGCATCGGCAGGGTTGTTTTCGTTGACTACGGTTTTTGCATTAGCTCTTATGGGTAGCATCAACCAAGAGGAGAAGCCAAGAATAAGGAACATGAGGCAGATAACAATTATGTTCGCATTGTAGTAATTGTTTTTTCGGGTATATCTCAGTCCAAAATAAAAAGCAGCTATAAAAAGGAGCCCCATAATAATGGAACCTGAGTTAAACGGAAGTCCAATTTCGTTGATGAAAAATACCTCGCTCCAACCAAATAGCTCCAATACATAGGTCAATGAGAATTTATAAACTAAAATAAGAACGGCCACCACGGCAATATTGGCCAGTAAAAAGTTCTTTACCGTAGTGGTTTTGTATTTTTTGAAGTAATAGAGCAACCCAATGGACGGAATTGCCAAGAATCCCATAAACTGTATTCCAAAGGTCAGCCCGATTACAAAACAGATAAGCATAAGCCAACGGTGTCCTCTGGGGTCGCCCAAATTGTCTGTCCATTTTAAACCCAACCATAGCAATAGAGCCATAATTAAACTGGCCATGGCGTATACTTCGGTTTCCACGGCATTGAACCAAAAACTATCGGAAAAAGTAAAGGCCAATGCTCCAACAAGACCACTTCCCAATATGGCAATGGCCTTACTGTTTGATAAATCACCTTTTTTGGTAACCATTTTTCCTACCAGATTGGTAATGGTCCAAAAGGTGAACAAAACCGCAAATGCACTTGAAACTATGGATACCGCATTGACCATCAGTGCTATTTTGGTTTCATCACCAAAGGCGAACATGGCGAAAAAAGCACCTATCATTTGAAGCAATGGAGCTCCTGGAGGGTGTCCTACTTGCAATTTTGCCGAGGTGGAAATATACTCCCCTGCATCCCAAAAACTTCCTGTGGGTTCAACGGTCAGGGCATAAACTATAAACGCGATGGCGAAGGAAACCCACCCGAGGATGGTGTCCCATTTTTTGAAGTCTTTTGCAAACATAGAGTTGGTTGTTAACCGAATTGTGGCGAATTTAGTAAATATAGAACAGAAGCCTAACGCTTTTTGGAAAACCTTTAACACCCGTTATAAAGAAAAATAGCATGTATTCTTGCCAAAAATATTTGTTGAAACCAAACTTTGTTTTAAATTTGCACGCTCAAATAAGGCACTGACCCATGGTGTAATTGGCAACACAGCTGGTTTTGGTCCAGTCGTTCTAGGTTCGAGTCCTAGTGGGTCAACAAAAGCCCTTCTAAGTCGTTTGATTTGGAAGGGTTTTTTTATTAGGCTTAATTCCTATCCAAATGGGATGATTTAAATGAAATTAAAAAATTTTGTCTATATTTGTACTAAATGAACTATAATAGTACATATTATCATGAATGTTCGAACTAGAGTATTGCACGTAGCCAAACAGAAGTTTCTAAAGTATGGATTCTATAAAGTATCCATGGATAGTTTGGTTAAGGAACTCAGGACCAGTAAGAGTAGCTTGTACAATCATTTTTCTTCCAAAGAAGAATTGGTCAAGGCTGTTATGGAGAGTTTGAACAAAGAAATAAACGCTAAACTCGAAGAAATTTTAGAAGATGATCAAAATAACTTTAAAGGAAAGCTAGACGCTATTTCTGATTTCACCAGAAATTTATTGTTGAATGTCAGTGAGGAATTTTTAAAAGATTTAGAAATAAACACACCTGATATCTGGGATGAATATCAAAAGAACAGAATAGAGCGAATCAATAAGTATTATAGAAGGTTATTCCAAATTGGAATTGACGAAGGTATTGTTAAAAGTGATGTGAATCTGGATGTAATTATCGCAATCTATTTCAATCTTATGGAGTTGCCCTTAAAAAATAGATATATCGATCTTTTGAACATGAACAGTCAAGACATTTATACTGAGGTAACGAATGTTTTTCTTAATGGTATCATGGTAGACTAAATTTTTTTAAACCACTAGTACTAAAAAAACCAATATAGTACATAAATTCAAACAAAATGAATAAGTTTGATGAAACAAAAAAATCTCAAATCCTTGAATTACCTATAGCAATAATTGGAGGTGGTCCAGTTGGTCTGGCAGCAGCAGCTCATTTAAAAAATTGCGGCCAAAATTTTGTTCTCTTCGAATCTGCAGAAGAAGTCGGGGCCAACATCCTTTCGTGGGGGCATGTGAATTTATTTTCTCCTTGGGAATACAATATCGACAAAGTTGCGGAAAAGTTGTTAAGAGCAGCAATGGTTCGAATTCCCAACAAAGAACGTGTTCCCTGCGGAAATGAAATTGTCCATCAATATTTGAAACCACTCGCAGAATTGAAAGGGATAAAAGAAAGCATCCATTTAAATTCCCGGGTTCTGGCCGTAGGCCGAAAAGGACTGGATAAAACAAAAACCCTTGGTAGGGAAAAATTGCCTTTTTCCATTCAGGTAAAAGAAAATGGTCAATTTAAAACATATTCGGCAAGAGGGGTGATAGATGCTTCAGGCACATGGCATAACCCCAACCCCATGGGTTCTGGGGGGATATTTGCTGTTGGCGAACTTGAGAATCGTAAATTCATACATTATGGAATGCCCGACGTTAAAGGCAAGGCACGGGAAACATTCGCTAACAAATCCATCTTGGTCGTTGGAGGAGGACACTCGGCAATTGGGTCCATATTGGCTCTGAACTCAATCTCCAAGGAATTTCCAAATACCAAGATTCATTGGATCCTGAGAAAGGAAAGAGTCGAAGATGTTTATGGTGGTCTAGAGGCCGATGAATTTAAATCTAGGGGAGCTTTGGGCATTGCCATAGAAAAGCTGGTCAATAGTGGTGCCGTGGAAGTACACACACCGGTTTACATCGATGAAATACGAAAAACAATAAATGGATTGCTCATCAGGGGCACTAAACAAGAAGAATTATTCCAATTGAGTGGAATTGATGAAATAATCAGCAGTACCGGCACACGGCCCGATTTTAGTTTTTTAAGGGAAGTCAGATTCGAAACCGATTCATTTTTGGAATGTGTTCCGGCATTGACAGATTTGATCGATCCCAATATTCATAGCTGTGGAACTGTTCGTCCCCATGGTGAGGCAGAACTAAGGCAAAAGGAAAAAGATTTTTACATCGTGGGCATGAAAAGTTACGGTAGGGCCCCCACCTTTTTAATGGCAACAGGATACGAACAGGTAAGGTCGATTGTCGCCCATATAAACGGGGATTATGTAAGCGCAAAAAATGTGGAATTACACTTGCCCGAAACCGGGGTTTGTAGCTCAGGATTGATGGAGGTGAAAAATAATGAGACCAAGTACGAAACCAAATGTGGGGCCTAGCAATGGTGTCTGAAGAATTACCCAAATAGTATTGAAAATTTAAAGATGTAGGTAATGAAAATAGAGCGAATACAAACAGGGGAAGTTAGAATCAAAAAAAGTCAGATAAGCAGGACCAAAGGAGTCATCCCTCCAATGGCCAAAGTATTGTTCAGTAGAAAATGGGCCGATTGGGTTCCGATCTATGCATGGGTGATTGAACATGAAGAAGGTTTCATAGTCGTTGACACGGGCGAAACCTATAAAACAAGTGTAAAAGGATATCTTCCGAAATGGCACCCTTATTACGCATTGGCCGTAGATTTTGATGTAAAGCCAGAAGATGAAATTGGTCCACAATTATTAAAAATGGGAATTGATCCCGAGAAAGATGTAAATAAGGTAGTATTAACGCATTTACATACAGACCATGCCGGAGGCTTACATCATTTTCCCAATGCTGATATTCTTATTGAAAGGAAAGAGTTTGAAAATGCATCCGGATTAAAAGGTATCCTGGCAGGATATTTACCGCACAGATGGCCCAAATGGCTTGATCCAATACTCATAGACCTTCCGGATAAACCTTATTTTTCATTTGATAGGAGTATGCCCATTACCAAGGACGGCAAAGTAATGATCGTTGCCACTCCGGGGCATGTGGCCAATCACATTTCCGTGATAGTAGAAATAGATGGGATATATTATTTCTTGGCAGGGGACACTTCTTACACCCAAGAAAATCTGCTCAATATGGTGCCTGATGGAATAGGTACTGTTGAGAGCATTGGAACCCTTGAAAACATACTGGCATTTTCAAGAGAAAACCCAACTATTTATTTGCCTTCACATGACCCGTTGATTCCAGAAAGAATGAAAAATAAGGAAGTAATCCCGGTGTAAAAATCAAATTGACAAGCTACGAATGAAAACAATCATGAAATAACAATAATTAAAAACATCAAAAACAAATATTATGGAACGAATTACCTATCAAGATATTCCAAAAGGAATGTTCGAAAATTTAATGACAACCGAAAATTTCATCAATCAATCCCCTTTAGGAATTAAGCTGTTGGAATTGATAAGATTGCGGGTTGCCCAAAAAAATGGTTGCGCCTATTGTGTGGATATGCACCACAAGGAACTAAAACACCTTGGAGAGTCGGATTTAAGGCTTTCTTCCTTATGTGTATGGAAAGAGACCCCATATTTCACCGAAAAAGAAGAGGCGGCACTTAACCTGACCGATACACTTACCAAGTTGAGCAGAGATCCTTTGCCCGAAGCAACATTTGATGCATTGACCCCGCATTTTAGCAAGGAAGAGATTTGCTATTTAACGTTGGCGATATCCCAAATCAATACATGGACCCGCTTGATGAAAACCTTCAGGTTTGTTCCTGGGAATTATCAAGTAAAAGAAGCGGTCTAAAGTCATTCCAATTAGTTGGAAATATAGTTTGCTATGGTTTGTGGTTCTGAAGGGAAGGAGGGTACCTCAAGATTTTGTATTCCCTTCCCTTTAATGCATGAATTGGATGAACCATGTTGGACTAATAATAATTGAACAAAATGAAAAATGTAATTCCCCCTTTCTTTGTCCTATTTGTCATTTGGACATTGAGTACTTTTCGTGTAAGTGGACAAGAAAATGTGGAACCCAAAATAGTTGCTTCCATAGATTTGACCATGGCGGCCAATGATAAAGTCCCTGTTACGGTCAATCCCGACAGCCTTGATGTTGATTTGGTTGTTTATAGGTTGCCCAAGGTTGTTCAAGGAACTTATGCTATTGGAAACTATGGTAGGTTTATTGAACAATTTAAAGCCTTTGATTACGATGGCAACGAATTGTTGGTATTACAGATGGATGCCAATTCCTGGGAAATCCGCAATGCACAAAATCTGGACAAGATTCAGTATTGGGTAAACGATACTTTTGATATGGAAAGGTCGGGCACTCCAAATATTCCGCTTTCACCGTCCGGTACAAACATTGAACCAGGTGTTTTTGTCTTGAATCTCCATGGTTTTGTGGGTTATTTCGATTCGCTCAAAAACAGTCCCTATGAACTGGAGATAACAACTCCCGTAAATTTTAAATATACGTCAGCCTTAAAGTATTCGACCAAAGAACTCTCAGTTGATGGAGAAAAAAGAACCTTAAAATATATCGCCCCGCGCTATTTTTACCTTACGGACAATCCCGTGATGCTTGGCGATTTGGATGTCGAAAGGTTTGAAGTGGGCAATGTAAATTTTGAATTGGGTGTTTATTCTCCCAACCAACTTTATACTGCCAACAAGATAAAAAAGAGCCTGCTACAAATGTTGAAGGCCCAAGTAGCCTATCTCAAGGATTTTGAAGGTGCCAAAAACTACAGCATCATAGTGTACTTGTCAGATGGTAAGGAGGATTCCCCAAAAGGATTTGGTGGACTGGAACATAATACATCCACAGTGATCGTAATGCCGGAATATTGGGAAGAAACAAAGCTATATAGCATCATGTTCGATATGATGGCGCACGAGTTTTTTCATATCGTGACACCCATGACGATCCATTCTGAGGACATTCATTATTTTAATTACAATAAACCAACATTTTCAAAACATCTATGGCTGTACGAGGGGGTTACCGAATATTTTTCCAAACTGTTCAAAGTTGATCAGCACCTAGTCTCGGAGGAGGATTTTTATGGTGAAATGGCCTATAAGATCAAAGATTCAAAAAAATTTAATGATTCTTTGAGTTTCACCACCATGAGTGAAAACATTTTAACTAAAAAATTTAAAGTCAACTACCCCAATGTATATCGAAAGGGAGCACTAATTGCAATGTGTTTGGATATCCTGATGCGGGAAGAAAGCAATGGGAAAAGAAGTTTATTGTCGTTGATAAAAGAGCTGTCTGAAAAATATGGCAAAAATAACCCGTTCATGGACGATGAATTGATTGAGGATATCACAGAGATGACCTATCCTTCTATCGGTTCGTTTATGCGAAAACATGTGGTGGGTCCCCAACCGATAAACTATCAAGAATATTTGGATAAGGTTGGATTGATCATTCAAGACGGACACATTGTATCAGTCGATAATCCGGAACCCTTCAAGTTACGTTTAAGAAATGTATGGTTGAACAAGAACACGGTAAAAACCACTTTAATTGAAAATGTCAATGTCATACCAATGCATGAGGAGAATGTTCTTGAACATCAGGATGTTTTGATTGAGAACGGTAAGATAATGGACATCCGAGTAACCGACACAATCAACCCTAAAACCCCTGTTGATTTGCTGATTGATGGAACAGATAAATATTTGATACCCGGACTTTCCGAGATGCACTATCATTGGAGAAACAATGATCGGAATATAGAAACCGAGTTCAAACTATTGTTGGCCAACGGTATTACCACGGTAAGAAACATGGGCGAATATGTTGGGCAGGATCATATTGCAATTCGGGATAAAATCAATAAAGGTCATTTATTTGGTCCAAACTATTATACCACGGGACCCTATTTGCAAGCCGATAGGTTGCAAACCATTGAAGATGTCATAGCGGTTGTTCGGCAGCATAAGGACAGAGGTTACGATTTTATTAAAATTGGCGATGGAAGGGAAATTGCCAAAGAAGTTTATCTAAACTTGCTGGAAGAGGCACAAAGGTCAAACATTCCTGTTATCGGTCATGCACAACATAAATTGCCATTGGAGTTCTCATTAAGGATGAAATCCATTGAACACGTGGAGGAGTTCATTTATATTTTTAATACCTCAGAAGATTTCACTTATTTAAACCATGATTTGGATTTTCTAAATGCAGCTGCAAGACAGATCAAGGATAGCGGAGTTTATGTGGCTCCCACTTTAGTGATTTTCGAAATGATAACCCAGTATCTTGATGAAGAAAGGTTCACAGAATTAAAAGCAAATGACTTGGCCAAATATCTTCGGGAAAAGGATGCTATGTATTGGTTGTCCGATGAAAATCATTACCGCGCAGATTTTGCAAATGGCAAGGATAGAATTGATTTGGGAATGGACCCATTGGAGTTTTTCGAAAGTTATTATGAATGGATGAAGGTATTCACCAAAATATTGTCCGAATATGATATACCCATGCTATCAGGTAGTGACACCTTTGGAATGGTGATTCCGGGATTTTCACTGCATGAGGAATTCGAATTTCTACAAGAAGTGGGTTTAACACCCTATGAAATATTAAAATCAAGCACAATTGTTCCAGCTAGATATTTAGATGTTTTGGCTTCTGAAGGAACAATTTCTGAGGGAAAAAATGCAAATTTGGTTTTGTTGAATAAAAACCCACTTGAAGATATCGGAAATACAAAATCAATTGAAGGGGTTATGCTCAAAGGTACTTGGTTTAGCAGAGATAAGCTGGATACCATGTTGTTGGAAGTTGAAATGTCCAATGATTGATTTCAATTAAGGTTGAATTGATAATCCCTGCAAATTTGTGTTTGCAGGGATTGTTTTTTGGCTTATACTTTGCTTAATACATAAGCAATTAAAATAGGAAAAGTATTTGTCTCCTACCTATCCAGCAAAACATTGATCTGCGAACCTTTTATTTTGGACGGTTGATAAACCTTTCTTCTGGATGGTATTGTTTAAAAATGATTAATCGCCCAAAGAATAAAGGTATTCCGCCGCCGCCGCACTCATTTTCTTGTACTCATGCCCAACGCCGGGGACCACATGAAGCTTCCATTGGAAATCAGCCTGAAGGGAATCGGCAAGTTTTTTGGAAAAATTGTAAAAATAGTGTCCTCGTTCCAATCGGTGATGTCCTTGCAAGTTCGCCGTAGGCGATAGTAATAAAGTGCCTCCTGTTTCTGAAGCATTGTCCTTTTCCCCAAGAAAAACCACCAGTTTGTTCTTGAAGGATTTTCTTAGGCTCTTTGTGTTAATAGGGCTTTCGCCTAACCCAAAAAATAGTGGATGCTCCAAATCCGGTAGGGTATAGAACCCTGAATTTCCGGTAAGAATTCTATTTGCCTTTGATTCTGGATGGAAAATGGCAAATCGATGAAGGATTTGCCCCCCGGCCGAATGTCCAAATACATCATAAGTTTTGGCATGGGACCCTGTCGCTTTAACTGCAGCGTTAAAAATATGGTCCATGTCGTCGAAAATCCAAAACTCACTATTTGGGACCGTTTTATATTGAAGCAATGACTCGTCGAGGCGAACTTGGTTAGTGCCTTTTACGGGTGTAGCAATTTCCATAATGTTCAAGTCGGTCAATACTCCTCCAAGATGGTATTGGTCAAATCCGAAGGTAGGCTCTGGATATATTGGAGCTAGAACCAATATATTGTGTTTTTCAGAAGCTCTTATCCACGTATCACGGTAGTCGTCACCATTGCGACCCGATCCTGGAATTACAATCAGGACCTTGGATTCTGGATCAAAATTTTTGGGCATGTGATAGAATACGTAAATGTCTTTTGGACAGCTTTCTGTTTTCACTTGCATGGGAAATGATCCTGACCCTTGGTGCAATGTTAATTTATCTATGGAAAAGTCTTCATCTGCAATTGGGACCAAGGCCATGTTGCAATGAGGACATTTTCCCTCGTGGTCGAAAACTTCCTTATCGCAGCTAAGATCGCAGGGTACGCATTGATATTGCGTAACATCCATTGTTTTCTTTGATTCTTTACAGGACCAAAATGATACAATCAAAAGACCGAGGTATATCAAATATGTTTTCATTGTGTTTGTTTTTTTTGTTTGAATTTTAATAAAAATGTCCTTGGGATAGTCTTCAATGCTTCAGGATAAGCCCTGAGTCCCGATCCCAACATTGATACTCTGTATATTCCAAAACCTGTTGTACTACATCTTTCCCCATCCATTTTTCCACCAAGTACAAGGCTCCGTCAATACCGGCCGAAACACCAGCTGTAGAGAAAATGGTACCGTCGTCCACAAATCTTGTATTATCCAGAACCGTTGCATTACTGACTTTTTTCCTAAGTTGTGGCACTGCATCATGAAAGGTGGTTACGGTTTTACCATCCAACAGACCCGATTCGGCCAAGAAGAAGGCTCCAGTGCAAATTGAAACAAATTGTTCTGTTTCCGGGGATATTTTCTTTATCCAATCTGTAATTTTTGTGTTTTCAGATGCTCTTCTCCCATTTCCACCAAGGAATACCACAATGTCGGCTTTTGGAGCATTTTCTATGGTGTAGGTGGGGGTTAGGGTAAGTACTCCTTGACTGGTTACCGGCTGGTCGGTGATTCCTACTGTAAATACGTTCATTCCGGCAATGGTAAATATTTCCAACGGTGCAGCAAGGTCTAGAATCTCGATCCCTTCATGTAGAAATACCGCGACTCGTAGTTGCTTTTTTGGGGTGGGGTTCATTTTTAAATTACTTGTTTGACAGATTGATGGTGATTGTATTGGGGAGTACATCGTATCTGATTCAGCTCCCTTGGCTTCCAATAGAGGAATCATGGCGACCATTAATAAAACAACATTGCTTTTTAACCTGTTTGACGTTACTTTAGACTTCATACTTAAATCATGTAGTTTGATTACAGGTACAAATAACTTGAAAAGCTAATGTCAAGAAAAGGACACAATACCTTGGTATTAGGACAGAATGTCCGAAGGGAGTTGATTTCGATGTTTTTTGAGTAAATTTCTTAGATGCTCTTCGCTTTTTAGACCGCATTGCCGTGTAACGGAGGAGAAAACCAAGCCTTTTTTTAGTAGTTGATAGGCATATTCAACTCTAAGGCGGTCAATGTAGGTGCCTATGGTAATACCTGTTACCTTTTTGAACCTACGTGTAAGGTTTCTGGGACTGGTAATTGCAATTTCGGCCAATTCTGAAATTCGCAACGAAGTATCCAAATTTTCAGAAATATATTGTTGCACTTTGTGAACCCTATCATCAATATGATTTCGGTAATCCATAAACACCGATAACTGGGGGTCAGATGGTCCACGACGAAGATAGAGGACACACTCTCTGGCTACCTCGGCCGCCAAGGCACTATCATATCGGTTTTCTACAAGATGTAGGGATAGATCTATCCCAGAGCTAATGCCTGCACTGGTAATCAGGTTGCCGTTTGAAACAAAAAAATGGTCCGTTTCCAGTTTGCCATAGGGAAAGGCTTTGCGAAAATAATCGTGATAACGCCAATGTGTGGTATATGATGAATCGTTCAACAATCCTGCAACACCTAAAAAATAGGCTCCGGTACAAATAGAACATAAGCACACCTTTTTTCGATATTGAAGCACCAACCAATCATAAAAATCGCAATACGTGTCTCGGTTGTACTTCTGCATCTGTTCCATTTGTGCACCAGGTAAAATAATAATGTCATTTTCCTTTAGAGCGATATCTTGCCAGGAACGTAATCCCCCGAATTTTATCCCTGCACTGGAATGTATCGATTCCACGTTCTCAATTCCTGCATATGTCAATTCAAAATCGGCACCAAGGGTCTTTGCTTCATAAAAAACCTGGGCAGGACCGGTTAGGTCCAAAGGGTGGACCCCACTAGGTACAATAATAAAAATGGTTGTTTCCAATTATTTAGATGTAATCAAATTTCTCTCATGAAAAAGTAAAGCAGGATTTTTCCATGTCAAAGCTAGCCGTCCTAGACTGACCTTACGTTTATTGTGAAAATAAGAAAAGTAATTTCATTATGAAAAAGCATACTAACTGAGAGGCAAGGAGTAGAGATGTGTAAATTATTTTAAAGATGGTGTTTATGGTAGGTTGTTTATCTTTAAAGGATTTTATCATTGTTATGACCCGCGACTTTATTGATATCAACGATTTCACCATATTGGTAGAGGAAGCTACCAGCACAAATGTTGTTGTGGATGCCTGTTACTTTGATGAACCCGTAGTTGCCGTTGCTTTTTATGGATCGGGCAATGTAGACCTAAAGGTAAAATACGGTAGTAAAACCAAAGCGTTCAATTATACAAAAGGATTGGCACTTTCATTTTATGCCGATTCCAATGTTGAGTTCGAGCATACCGTTTCGCCAGAAAAGCCACTTCGGTGTGTCCTTATTGCAACCGCTTTGAGAAACTTGGACAATCTCCCCAATGAAGAAGGTGAAATTTTTTCATCCTTATTGAATGAATTGGTAAATCCTTCGGATCACTATGTGGAAGGACCAAAATTTTTTATGACCCCCGATATGGATCGGATTGTGGATTCGGTTTTTAACATGCAATACCACGGTAAAACCAAAATGATGTTCTTCCGTAGCCAAATGACGGCCTTGCTGTCCCATTTTTTCGGACAATTGGCCACCTTGCAAACTGAAAAAATCAATACTGCGGAACGGGATAAGTTGTATAAGGCCAAGGAAATTTTGATCGGTAACCTGGATAATCCTCCTTCACTGTCCGAGCTGTCGCGCAAAATAGGCCTGAATAGCTATAGCCTTAAAAAGAATTTTAAAGAACTTTTTGGGGTGCCGGTATTTAAATACCTACAGAACGAACGTTTGAAAACCGCCCATGAACTTATCAGTAGCAAAGAAGCAACCGTACAGGAAGCGGCATGGCATGTTGGTTATGATAGTTTGAGTTCCTTTTCCAATGCCTTCGAGAAAAAATTTGGTTACCGTCCCAGCCAAATCAAGTAAACTCCCTTTCCAACAAATCATACTCCTTTTGGAATAAATAAAGGCTTGACCGTCAGTGTAGTTTTGTCCTGTAATCTAAAAAACAGGAAAAATGAAGACAGTAAAAGCTTTGGCAATTGGAACCTTGGTTTGGACTCTTGGAGTTTCTGCCTTTTCGGCCATATACATGTTGCCGATTATGGAAGACCGCTATTTGCAGGCCAATATAGGATTGGCATTGGTTGTCCCTCCATTGGTATGGTTGGGAGCATGGATGTATTATAAAAAAGAGAAGTCCCCTCAGGGATTTGTTCTGGGATTGTTGATGTTATTGTCCAGTGCCACATTGGATGCCTTGATCACTGTTCCCATGTTGATTATCCCCTACGGTGGAACCTACGCCAGCTTTTTTGGTTCCGCCGATTTCTGGTTGATAGCATTGGAATTTGTGGCTGTTGCTACCCTCTATTGGTATGCAAGGGTCCGTCCGGAACAAGTAAAATCCATAAACCGATTATAAGACTGCCATGGAATTCTCTATAAACACAATCACAACGATTAGCACCATCTTGCTTACAGGTTTAACCGCAGGACTTTGCTTTACTTGGACCAACGCCATAACACAGGGAATAGGTCGTTTGGATGATCTTGGATACTTACAATCCTTTCAAGAAATGAACAGGGCCATTATCAACCCGCTTTTTTTGGTGGTGTTTTTTGGACCGTTTTTTGCCCACATTGCCAACATATATCTCAACAGACAACAGCCCAACCTGGTTTTTTGGATGCTTTTTGCAGCAGGGATACTATTTGTGGCCGGAGTTGTGGTGATTACCATATTTGGTAACGTACCCCTAAATGAGATGTTGGAAAGCACCAATCTGGAAAACTCTTCCGCAGATCAGTTGAAGGCACTACGAAACAGCTTTGAGAACAAATGGAACAGACTACATCTGATTAGGACCATTACCTCGGCACTATCATTTTTGCTACTGATCCTTGCCCTATTACAAAATCAAATCAATTCAAATATAAATTTATAATCATGAAAAAAGACAATTTTTTAATCATCGGAGGAACCGGTAAAACAGGACGTAAGGTTGTTGAAAGTTTGGAATTCCTCAACCAAAACGTAAGAATAGGTTCAAGATCATCACAACCAGCATTCGATTGGAACAATGAAGATACCTGGGAAGAAGCTCTTGAAGGAGTAGATAAAATGTACATCACCTATCAGCCCGATCTGGCAGTACCCGGAGCATTACAATCCATTGAACAACTTATCGATATGGCAAAGAAAAAGAACTTGAAAAAAGTGGTGCTACTTTCTGGGAAGGGTGAACGGGAAGCAGAGCTTTGTGAACAGGTGGTCATTCACTCGGGATTGGATTATACCATTGTACGTGCCAGTTGGTTCAGTCAAAACTTTAGCGAAAGTTTCTTTTTGGAACCTATCCAACAGGGATTTGTCGCATTGCCACAAGCAAATGTGCAAGTGCCTTATGTGGATACTGGCGACATTGCCGATGTGGTAGTGGAAGCGCTGCTTCATGATGAGCATAATGGGCATATTTATCAGCTTACGGGTCCAACGACTTTTTCTTTTAAGGAAGCCATTGCGGAAATTGCGAAAGCCACAAACAGAGAAATAGGTTTTGCTCCGATTTCCATTGAAGAATATGTGGTGGCCATGAAAGAACATGGTGTACCAGCGGACTTTGTTTGGTTGATCGAATATTTGTTCACGGAAGTGTTGGGAAATCCTATGGTTTCAGAAACCACCAACGATATAGAAAAAGTGCTCAAACGCAAGCCAAAGAGTTTCGAGGAGTACGTGAAGGAAACAGCAAAAACAGGTGTTTGGAATAAAGTGATGCAAACGGCTCAGTAAACGCTGTTTACCAAAGCTCACTTTGAACAGTAACCAAGGTCAATTTTAATGAGTAAGCATACATGTTGTTTCGACTCTATTTCATCAAGTGAGGATAACATTGACCATGAATGCTTTTAAAATTGACCTTTCCCTATTTTACATATGAAATTGAAATAATAATCAATCATAAAATGAACAAATATATAATCACCTTCAGCATTGTGCTGTATGCCATTGCGGTTCCATTTTTGGAAATAAACAACACCCACGTGTTCAATCCGGATTGGACGCCCCATATGAGGATTCATGAAGTCTGGCAATTGATTACCAACTCAGGAATTGGGTTGTTTTGTCTATGGCTGGTCTGGATAAAAAAGGAAATAAAAATCGGTGCAGTTACAAGTATGTTGGTTACTGGTGGCTTCTTATTGGCCTTTTGCTTGAAGGATCTATATGGCGGATCTATGAAATATTTGGACGGGAGTGAGAAAACACTTTTCGGAATCAATATTGGTATTTTAGGATTTGGACTTGCATTTACGCTACTATTGGTCACAACTTTATTAAAGAAGAAATAGCGGCAATAATCTTTATATTTATCAATCATCAAACAAAAAAACGAGCATGAATCAAATACAATCCACTGTCATTTTATCTTTACTGATCTTCTTGATTTCATCCTGTCGGGAAAGTGAAAGATCGAACCTTTCGTTGTTGGACGATCAAATCCCAACGGATGAGCCATTGGTTTTTGGTCCTGGAGTTGTTTCCATAAAAGAAGCGAAGGATTTTGCCATTACCTTCTCCCCAGAAATGGACGAAATGTATTTTACGCGGAGAAAACCAGAAGAGGACAATGAAATTTATGCCATGAAATTAACTGATGGCAAGTGGTCTAAACCTAAATCAGCATTTTTTACTGCAACCGAAGGATGGGATTTTGAGCCCCATATCAACCCTAAAGGAGATAAACTATATTTTGGAAGTTTAAGGCCCCTTAACGATACAGTTGGATCAACAGGGTTACATCAATGGTACAGTAAAAAAAGCGTCGACGGTTGGAGTAAGCCAAAACCATTGGAAAAGCCATTTGTGGACAGGTCTGTAATAATGTACTTAACATCTTCAGAGAATGGTAATTTATATTTTACCACTGGAGAAAAAGGTGACAAACCAGAAGATTGGGTTATTTATAATTCAATTAAGGAAGATGGTCAATATATAAGTATCAAAAGAATGGAAGGGGAAATAAACGCTTCGGGCAAATTGATAGCTCATTCATTTATTGCACCGGACGAAAGTTATATGATCTATGATTTTGAACATGAATCAGGGTATGGGGAAAGTGATTTGTACATCAGTTTTAATAAAGATGGTGCGTGGACAAAACCTTTTAATCTGGGACCTAAAATAAACACTGATCAAACCGAAATGACGGCAAGTGTTTCCCCGGATGGCAAGTATTTGTTCTTCCATAGGGGAGTAGATGATGATGGGGATATATTGGGTGGATTTCAGACCCATAAAAGAAAAAATGGAGAAGAACATTGGCGCCAATTAACAACTCTTAAGGTCATGAAATTTAGAAAAGCAACAACCAAGGATGTGCCGACCATCGTTGAAATGATTGCCGACGACGCTTTGGGCAGTAAGCGGGAAAACTATACCATCCCATTGCCCAAAGAATATTATGATGCCTTTGAGCGCATCGATTCGGACCACAACCAAGAACTGAAGGTGGTTGAAAACGAAAGCGGGCAGATCATTGCTGTTTTTCAAATGACATTCATTCCTTATTTGACCTACCAAGGCGGTATTCGAGCCCAGATTGAAGGGGTACGCGTTCATAAAGAACATCGTGGTCTTGGCATCGGTAAAAAAGTTTTTGAGTGGGCCATTGCGAGAGCAAAGGAGCGAAACGCCCATTTACTTCAATTGACCACCGATAAAGAACGCCCGGATGCTATCCGTTTTTATGAGTCGCTCGGGTTCAAGGGTACCCATGAAGGCATGAAGATGCATTTCTAAACCCAAGCCAGTTTTTCTTAAAGAAGATTAAGATTTTGATTGTTCATCTTGTATAAGTTTGCCGAGAGAAGGGTAGTTGATTTATTGCTTCCCAAACTAAAACATAACTGGGTAAAGAATTCACAATAACAATTCAAATGAGACTGAACACAATAGTATTCTCCACCTTACTTTTTTTAAGCCTTTCATGTCAGATGGGAGAAGGCAGATCCCTTCAAGAAGGCATGACTTTGCGCTTAGAGCTATTCACCTCCGACATGAAAAAATCAGTTGATTTTTATACCGAAATCCTTGGTTTTGAAATGGAAGGCGGGCAAATGAACAATGCCTATCAACCGGTAAAAAGAGGACATGTTATCTTGGGGATAGGCCCCTTGGACAAACTTTCCAAAGACCATCATTTTAATCCCGGTGTTCAACCTGTTCAAAATGGATATGGAGTGGAAATCGTGTTGGAAGTGGATAGTGTTGCAGCAGTTTATGAAAAGGTAAAATCAAGTGGATACCCCATTCATGATCCTTTAAAAACACAACCATGGGGTCTTACTGATTTTCGTTTGGTCGATCCCGACGGCTATTATTTGAGAATTACTTCCAGAGAGGAATAAAGGTTCGAGACATAGTTGTTGAAGTGCAGTGCTAAATTAAAGATGTGTTCTTGTCATAGTACTAGATTTTTAAAAAACATTATCTTTTCAGAAACAAGCATTTTTAAAAACAACACAGCAACTTCATGAAAAAAACCATCCTGTTTCTTTACGTAGTAAGTATTTGTTTGGGTTGTGCCCAAAATAATGTGGAAAAGCAAAATGTTGTAGCAACCCAAAACGGAAAAGTGGAAGGTTACACCGAGGGTGAAATTCAAATTTTTAAAGGTATTCCATTTGCACAGCCGCCTGTTGGTGAATTGAGATGGAAAGCGCCGCAACCCGTTAAAGATTGGAATGGTGTAAAGGAATGTATGGAGTTTGGTCCGAGCCCTATTCAAAATACTCCAGAACCATTTTTGTGCTGGACAGAGGAATTTATAGCCAAACCCGAACCATTGAGCGAAGATTGCCTGTACTTAAATGTGTGGACCCCTACGGATAAAAAGGATGAAAAGCTACCTGTTTTTGTTTGGATATATGGTGGAGGTCTAAGCTCTGGCAGTGCCAATTGCGATATTTATGATGGAAAACAAATGGCGGAACAAGGTGTGGTTTTTGTAAGCCTTAATTATAGGGTAGGGGTGCTTGGTTTTATGGCACACCCTGGGTTGAGCAAGGAATCTGGTCATAATGCATCGGGCAATTATGGTTTTATGGATCAATTGCAAGGCTTAAAATGGATACAGGAAAACATTGCTGCATTTGGAGGGGACCCGAACAATGTGACCATCGCAGGCCAGTCCGCAGGCTCCTTTAGTGTAAATGCCCAAATCGCATCACCTTTGGCGAGTGGATATTTTGATAAGGCCATTTGTCAGAGTGGAGGCATTTTGGGAGGGCGTTTAATGCAAGATTTAAATATGGCTGAAGCACAAGGTCTCAAGTTTATGGAGTCTGCCAACGTGTCTTCCATTGATGAATTAAGGGAGGTGCCAGCAACAAAATTGCAAGAGCTGAGCAATAATCCTGACATGGGAAGATTCGGGGTGGTGCTCGATGATTATTTCTTACCGAAGGATTTATTGGGACACTTTAAAGAAGGAAACCACAATCAGGTCAGTGTTATGACAGGTTGGGTAACTGGGGATTCCAATCTTTTGCCAACAGGAGAAGTGACCAAGGAAAGCTTTAGCTCAATGGCCCAAGAACGTTTTGGTCCGGATGCGGACGAGTTTTTGAAAATGTTCCCAGCCAAAACCGATGAAGAGGCGCTCCGATCCCAACAAAAAATGAACTTGTTAAGTTTTGCGGGATTGCCTTCTTACCTGCTTGCCAAATACATGGATAAGGAGGTGTGGCTCTACGAATTCACCCATGTGCCAACAGATAAACCAGGGTTTCCAAACTACGGTGCATTCCATACATCAGAAGTGCCTTTTGCGCTGCATACTCTTGACCAATGGAAGCGACCATGGCAGTCCGAAGAGCGCCAACTTGAAAATCAGATGTCGGCCTATTGGGTGAATTTTGCCAAGAATGGCAACCCGAATGGTCAAGGATTACCCGAATGGCCAAGTTATAACAATGGCATGGAGAAACTTTTGACGATTGATACGGACGCCATGGAAATGAACACCAAATATTTGGAGGAATTCCAATTTTTGTCACAAGATTAAAGTGTTCAGCTAAACTAATTGAGCTGCAAATAGCTCCACAGGTTTTTTTCTGCCTTCGAGCTCCATGTTCCCCAAAGATTTTAATCGTAGACCATCCGATTTCAATTGTTCTGCCAACTCTTCAGAAATGATGATTTCTTGTTGTAATGGCTTGCAAAGTTGTTGGATACGTGCAGTAACGTTCAAAACGTCTCCAGTAAAAAAGATTTCTTTCTTCAGGGCTCCTATTTCTCCGGTGGTTACCTGCCCCAAATGTAATCCTGCCCTAAATGAGGGTACTACTCCATATGTTTCTTCAAAATAGTTGCGTTTCTTTTGTAGACTTTGCTTCATTGCATAAAAACAACGGATACAATTATGGTGTTGTAGGCCATCCTCTCTTTTCCAGGTAACCACAATTTCATCTCCAACATACTGGTATACTTCACCTTTATATTG
Source organism: [Muricauda] lutisoli (nom. illeg.) (assembly GCF_017313105.1). Lineage (GTDB taxonomy): Bacteria > Bacteroidota > Bacteroidia > Flavobacteriales > Flavobacteriaceae > Flagellimonas > Flagellimonas lutisoli. The sequence continues at coordinate 370,158 of NZ_JAFLND010000003.1, forward strand.
AATAATGTCATTTGACAATTGGTTGTAGTAGTCGCTCAAAAAGCGAAAATATTTTTTGTGGCCCAATTGTTCCGCGAATGATGTAGAAGATTTCATGTCCAAAAACATAAAAACGCGGGACTCCTCTTTAGGTTGATGGTATTTGCCCGAAAAAAAATTGAGCAATACGTTGTGTCCAAGATGCTCGCTGATACCTGAATAGATGAGCGAAACAAAAATGCTAAAGGTTAACGAAACCATGGTACTCAAAAATGTGGGACTGACGATATAATTCGAAAATTTATGCCAGACTTGGGCATCCAGGATAGAAGAACTAAGTTCAATACTTGCGGCAATTGGAAAAGTCACAAGATTGATGACCAGCATAAATAATAGATAAAACCCCATTTTATACAGGATTTTTTGCCAAAATGCCTTGCGTTTAAATCGTTTGCCCAACCAAAGTACTTCCACGGCGCCCATTGCCATGCCCACTAAAAAAACAGCTAGGGAGGCGAACACAAAGATGTTCCAAGTTACGGTGATGTCCGTTTCCGGTCGCTGATTCTGATACTCCGTAGCCATGGACTCGATGAGAAGGATAAACCAGCTTAGCACCAACCAAATAATACCGAAAGGTAAAATACGCTTTACATGATAAACAAACTTTGGACTTGATAACAGGGTCATGCGGTAAAGGTAGCGTGAATTTGATTTTGATGGTATGGTTTGATGGTCAAAACCTAATTTAAGGTGCAACCGGATATTTTAGGTATATCACGAGATATTATTCAATTGGTTAGGAGGATAAATCACCATTTTAGGCGTGTTTCACTTTCAATTATTTCATTTTCAGAATTTTGAATACATTATTTGATAGGTAATGAAATCAAGCAGGGGGTACATGAACTATTCAAACCACATCACGATGGCGAAGACTAACTATGCACAGGAATTTACCGTTCCATCGACCATAGATGACCTTACAATATTATCGGATAATCAGGATTTATTCTAAAAGTAGATGGTCGGTGATTTGAAAAAAAATCAAGCAAACCAAATTAACCGGAGGCTATCGTTGGTCCGTTTTAGTTTTGATTTACGCGAAAAGTGATTTTTCTATTAGTGATAACTGTTCCGGTTTGTATTGTTAAGGTTGCCTCGTCGGAAGTCGTAGGGCTACAGGAATTAGTGGAGTTGGATACGAGTACACGGTAGATATATCCATTTTTACTTGGGTCGGGTGAAATCACCGTTAGATTGGAAGTTTGGGATCCCGAGTATTCACTGCCATCGGCAGTAGAAACAAAATTACTGCCCCCATCGGTACTTACTTGCCATTGATAGGTGTCCGCACCTGTGGCTGTAACGGAAAAATTGCCGTTGTTGCCCAATGCCACGGTTTGGTCGGTGGGTTGTAAAACAATGGTTGGCGAAGAATTTACGGTAACATCCACGCTGTCGGTGTTGGTAACGGTGCCATCCGAAATGGTCACCGAAAAGGTATAGGAGCCAGCAGATAAATTGGTCACCACAGGATTTTCATCAGTGGAATTGAAGGTGTAGCCCACTGGTCCAGCCGTTGCTGTCCAACTATATGTTGCTCCCGATGATCCAGCACCAGAGGGATTGCTGTATAGATTCAAGGTTTCATTATCACAAATGGGACTATTGGATGAAGCAGAAACAGAAATAGAACCCCCGGAGTCATTTAAATCATCAAAACTGTAGTCTGTGCCAGCCCCACCATTACATGTTGAATAGACCGTAGAGCCAATGATCAAACGTTTTGCGGAATTACAGGGATTATCGTTGGCCAATGTCCCTCCGGGATCGATAACAAATGCTGCTCCTGAAGGGAGGGAAAAGCTAACGTTCGAAATCCATTCGGCCAATCCGCCATCCGCTATCGTAATCAATTGTGTTTGTAGGCTGGAGGTGCTGCCTATGTAAAAATTATCAGTGCTTCCAGAGCCATCCCCAACGGTAAGCGAATTTACTGCATTTGGGATATTGGAAGAAATGGTAACGCTGTACCCTCCTTGAATGTAAACATCGTTGGTCCCAACCAATTGCCCGGGATAACTCGTAGCTGCTGTCCAACTTGTCCCATTGTAGACCTGCCAAATTGATACATTGGTCCAATTGGCCGAGGAAACAGAACGGTAATCGCCTAAAGATTGGGCGCTAACCCTTGCTGAGGCGATTACAGCCACTCCTAAAACAAAAAGTATTTTAAATGTACTTCCCAAAGAAAATTTCATAAGCAATTGATTCGATTTGACTTATCCTGACAGGATCGTCAAATTTTAAAACATCGTGGAAAAATAGGATAAACACAGAGCGTTGCGAAAAGATTGTTGTGTAATTGATGATTTTGTTTGTCAAATCCGTTGGGCATGAATCAATTCAAAAATTGAACCATGTAAATCCCTAATTCCGTGTAATTCATTGAAAAATAGTTTTTAACATGTTTTTTGTGTTCGGTTGGGTTGCAAAAACACTATTAATTATCGTATATTTGCAAAACTGAACGGATATAAAAGTATTCATGAGGGGACTTTGAGTCCCCTCTTTTATTACTGGTTTCTTATGTTGAAGGATAAAGTGGAATCATTGTTGAACAAGGCACTGGAGGAATACACTTCCTTGTTTCTGGTTGATTTTACCGTTGGTGGAGACAACAGTATTAAAGTAGTGTTGGATGGCGACCAAGGAGTAAGCTTGCAGGACTGTATGAATGTAAGTAGGGCCATAGAACACAATTTGGATCGTGAAGAGGAGGATTTTTCCTTGGAAGTGACATCCGCGGGTGCCACTTCGCCATTACGGTTACCGCGTCAGTACAATAAAAATATCGGAAGAAAATTACAGGTGAAGACCAGTTCGGAACAATTTGAAGGAACACTGGTGGAAACCTCGACAAATAGCATTACCTTGGAGTGGAAGGCACGAGAGCCCAAACCAGTGGGTAAAGGAAAAGTTACAGTGCAGAAAAAGCAGGAAATCGCCTTTTCTGATATTCAAGAGGCAAAAGTTAAATTAAAATTTTAATTGTAGTAGAAAATGGAAAACCTAGCGCTCATCGAATCCTTTTCGGAGTTTAAGGACGATAAGTTTATTGACAGGGTGACCCTTATGGCGATTTTGGAAGAAGTATTCCGAAGTGCGCTCAAGAAAAAATTTGGTTCTGACGACAATTTTGATATTATTATCAACCCGGACAAAGGGGATTTGGAGATTTGGAGAAACCGTGTCGTTGTTGAAGATGGTGAAGTAGAAGAACCTAATGAAGAGATATCCTTGTCCGAGGCTAGAAAAATCGAGCCCGATTTTGAAGTTGGGGAAGATGTTTCGGAAGAGGTGAAATTGATCGATCTTGGTAGGAGGGCGATTTTGGCTTTGCGCCAGAATTTGATTTCCAAGATCCATGAGCATGACAATACTACCATCTACAAGCAATTCAAAGACTTGGAAGGTGAAATTTATACCGCTGAGGTGCATCACATCAGACATCGTGCGGTTATTTTGTTGGATGATGAAGGCAATGAAATCATTCTTCCAAAAGAAAAGCAAATACCTTCCGACTTTTTCCGTAAAGGAGACAATGTTCGTGGAATTATTGAAAGCGTAGAGCTTAAAGGTAACAAGCCTGCTATTATTATGTCCAGGACCTCCCCCAAATTCTTGGAGCAATTGTTCTTCCAGGAAATTCCAGAAGTGTTCGATGGTCTGATCACCATAAAAAAGGCAGTGCGCATTCCTGGAGAAAAAGCGAAGGTTGCCGTGGATTCCTATGATGATAGAATTGATCCAGTTGGTGCCTGTGTGGGTATGAAAGGATCTCGTATCCATGGAATCGTACGTGAATTGGGCAACGAAAACATCGATGTGATCAACTGGACGAACAATCCACAATTGATGGTGACCCGTGCATTGAGTCCTGCAAGAGTGTCGTCGGTTAAATTGAACGATGAGAAAAAAACAGCTCAAGTATACCTAAAGCCAGAGGAAGTTTCCAAGGCAATCGGTAGAGGTGGGCACAACATTCGTTTGGCTGGGCAATTGACTGGTTACGAAATAGATGTGTTCCGTGAAGGCGTCGAAGAAGACGTGGAGTTGACCGAGTTTTCCGATGAAATCGAAAGCTGGGTTATTGAAGAATTCAAGAAGATTGGATTGGATACCGCACGTAGCGTTTTGGAACAAGATGTAAAAGATTTGGTAAAACGAACCGATCTAGAAGAAGAAACAATCCAAGAGGTCGTTCGCATCCTCAAGGAAGAATTTGAAGATTAGGCTTATATTAGCAGCGAAAATTTAGGGCAAGTAAAATTATTTATGGCAGAAAATCCAACAATACGACTTAACAAAGTTCTCAGAGAATTGAACATTTCACTGGATAGGGCAGTCGATTACCTGGCCTCGGAGGGGCATGAGGTAGAGGCACGTCCTACTACCAAAATATCGAATGAGGTGTATCAAGTTCTGTTGGATGAGTTCCAAACGGATAAGAGTAAAAAGGTCGCTTCCAAGGAAGTTGGTGAGGAAAAGCGCAAGGAGAAGGAAGCTATCCGAATCCGAATGGAAAAAGAACAGGAAGAGCGCAGGTTGGCCAAGGAGAAGAAGGAAGCAGAGCAGCAAGTGGTAAAAGCCAAAGCCGAGCTTTCCGGACCCAAAACCGTGGGCAAGATAGATTTGGATAAAAAACCCGAACAGCCCAAAGAGGAAGAGCCAAAGAAAGAAGAAGCTCCAAAAGCCGAGCCGGCAAAAGCCAAGGAAGAAAAGCCCAAAGCTCCCGAAAAGGAAAAGGCCGAAAAGGAAGAGGTGGCAGAGTCCAAAGAGGAGACTGCTGAAAGCAAAGAAGGCTCCGAGGATACTGAGACTGGTACCATAAAGACGAAGTACCAAAAACTTTCAGGTCCTAAAATTACAGGAGATAAAATCGATCTTTCGCAGTTCAAAAAACCTGCCAAGAAGAAAAAAGAGGATAGTCAAAAATCCAAAGGCGGTTCATCTGATGGAGGGGAACGTAAAAAACGTAGAAGAAGAATAGTAAAGAACGGTCCTCAATCAGGAGGTGGCCGTAACAATAGAGGAGGTTCTGGCAGAAAGGGACAGCGTTCATCCGCGCCTAAAGTGGAGCCTACCGAAGAAGAAGTACAAAAGCAGGTAAGGGAGACCCTTGAAAAACTTCAAGGTAAATCCAGTAAAGGTAGAGGAGCCAAATATCGCAGGGAGAAGAGAGATCAGCACCGTCAGCAAACGGAGAAAGATCTTGAACAACAGGAGTTGGAAAGCAAAATCCTTAAGGTCACCGAGTTTGTTACCGTAAACGAACTGGCAACCATGATGAATGTTTCCACGACACAGATTATTTCTGCATGTATGTCCCTAGGTATCATGGTGACAATGAACCAACGTCTGGATGCTGAAACGCTTTCCATTGTTGCCGATGAATTTGGTTACGAAGTTGAATTCGTTACCGCTGAAATCGAGGAGACCATAGAGGAGGTCGAGGACGCCCCAGAAGATCTGAAGCCTCGTGCACCCATTGTAACTGTTATGGGTCACGTTGACCACGGTAAAACGTCCTTGCTGGATTACGTTCGTCAAGAGAATGTGATCGCAGGCGAGAGTGGTGGAATCACCCAGCACATTGGAGCTTATGGTGTTTCCCTAGAAGATGGACAAAAAATCACATTCTTGGATACACCGGGTCACGAAGCGTTTACCGCAATGAGAGCCCGTGGTGCCCAAGTAACGGATATTGCTATCATCGTAATTGCCGCGGATGATGACATCATGCCTCAAACAAAAGAAGCCATTAGTCATGCGCAAGCAGCAGGAGTTCCCATTGTATTCGCTATCAACAAAGTTGATAAGCCAACGGCAAACCCTGATAAGATCAAAGAAGGCTTGGCCAGTATGAATTTGTTGGTGGAAGATTGGGGAGGAAAAGTTCAATCCCAAGATATTTCTGCAAAAACAGGTCAAGGAGTTCATGAACTCCTTGAAAAAGTGTTGCTGGAAGCAGAATTGTTAGAGCTTAAGGCAAATCCCAATAGACTGGCTTCAGGAACGGTTGTAGAGGCATTTTTGGATAAAGGTAGAGGATATGTTGCTACAATTTTGGTCCAAGCTGGTACTTTGAAAATCGGAGATTATGTATTGGCCGGAACTTGCAGTGGTAAGGTCAAGGCGATGCAAGATGAAAGAGGGAACAATATAGAAAGTGCCGGGCCGTCGACACCAATCTCTATTTTGGGATTGGACGGAGCACCACAAGCTGGTGATAGGTTCAATGTATTGGAAGATGAACGAGAAGCAAAACAGATTGCCGCCAAGCGTTCACAATTGCAACGTGAGCAATCCGTTAGAACGCAACGTCATATTACACTTGATGAAATTGGACGAAGAATCGCATTGGGAGACTTCCAGGAGCTTAACATCATACTTAAAGGTGATGTGGATGGTTCTGTGGAGGCACTGACTGATTCGTTCCAGAAACTTTCTACTGATGAGATTCAGGTAAATATCATCCATAAAGGTGTTGGCGCCATCACAGAATCCGATGTATTGTTGGCAAGTGCCTCCGATGCGATTATTATAGGGTTTAACGTAAGGCCAATGGGCAACGCTAGGTCGATTGCGGATAAAGAAGAAATCGATATCAGAACCTACTCCATTATATATGACGCCATCAACGACCTGAAAGATGCAATGGAAGGAATGTTGTCTCCGGAGATGAAAGAAGAAGTTACTGGTAATGCGGAAATCAGGGAGACCTTTAAGATTTCCAAAATTGGAACCATTGCAGGTTGTATGGTGACCAGTGGAAAAATCTTTAGAAACTCACGCATCAGATTGATTAGGGATGGTGTAGTGATCTATACCGGGGAGTTAGCTTCCTTGAAACGTTTCAAAGATGATGTTAAGGAAGTTTCCAAAGGATACGACTGTGGTCTTCAAATTAAAAATTACAACGATATTAAAGAGGGCGATATAGTTGAAGCCTTCCAAGAAGTTGCGGTTAAGAAAAAGCTGTAACAGGAAATAAAAGTTGATCAAAAACAAAAAATCCCGCTAGCTAGCGGGATTTTTTTATGACTTTGATTTTTTCTCTTCTGGTTTCAACAACATGGCGTCCGGATATTTTTTGCGAACCTCCAAATATTTTCTTTCAGCTTCCAATTTAGTTCTGAACCTACCGAGCCTAACTCGGTAAGTAGGGGATTCAAACTCTATTTTGGAGTACCAGTTCGGAAAATCGATTTCAACCTGGTCCAAAAGCTCTTGGGCCCTATTGTAGTTGCCAAAACCAACCTGAATTTGATAATATCCCGTATTTTCATGAACCTTGGTGTAAAGTTTCACCAACTCCTTGATTTTTGGGTCTTGTTGAATCGTGACCTGTCCTTCCTGGGCCAAAACTTGAGTTGTTAAACCGAGTAAAATTATGCTAAATACAGCCGTTTTCATGATATTTACGTGTTGTATGATTTATGCTTACTGCAAATGTAGATTATTAAAGATTAACCAAGTCGAGCATAAGTTATTTAGAATCTTTATAAATTATGTGTTATGAATACCTTAAGATTTTAAAAAATGACTGTATGTCTTACTTTTGTTGCCATTCTTGGTAGGGTGAAAGGCTATTGCTCTCATACTCAATAGAAAGAACCATGCCAAAGATTTCGATAGAAATTTCACGAATATGAAAAAGGTTTTATACCGCCATCTATTTTCTAAAGTTTTAGGTTTAACTCTCCTATTATTCTCCACATCTTTTTATGCGCAGGAAGAAGCCGCGGCTACAACCGACGCTGCTACTGAGCAAACAGCAGAGGCTGTTGGGGGAGATCCGGTAAAAGGAAAACAACTGTTTAATCAGAACTGTGCCGCATGTCATGCCTTGGATAGGAAAATGACGGGGCCTGCATTGGCTAATGTGGAAACTAGATTGGCCGAGGATGAAGGGTTGGATAAAGAATGGATTTACGCATGGGTGAAAAACAGTCCTGGTGTAATTTCTTCCGGGGATGCTTATGCAAACAAAATTTACGATGAGTACAATCAGGCGGCGATGACGCCTTTTCCGACATTGTCCAACGAGGATATAGATGATATTTTGGCCTACACGGCTGCTCCGCCTCCGGCTCCGGCTGCCACAACAGCTACTGCCCCTGCTGGTGAATCTGCAGGTCCAAGCTCTGGGATTTCCAATGATATGATTCTTGGGGCACTGGCTTTGGTGTTTGGGCTTTTGGTCATCATGTTGATCTTGGTGAACAAGACTTTGCGCAGAATTGCCGAGGCAAACGGGGTAGTATTGGAAAAAGAAAAAGAAAAGCGTTTACCCATTTGGAAGGCTTTTGTTCAAAATCAGTTCTTGGTTTTGGTGAGCGTTGTTTTCTTGTTGCTGGCCAGTGCATATTTTGCTTATGGATATTTAATGCAGGTTGGTGTTGATCAAGGTTATGCACCTGTTCAGCCGATTCACTACTCGCACAAAATTCACGCAGGGGACAATGGTATTGAGTGTAAGTACTGTCACTCTTCTGCAAGAGTGTCCAAGCATTCCGGGATACCGTCGTTAAATGTTTGTATGAACTGTCATAAGTCCATTTATGAATATACCGGTAATCCAGAAGGACCATCTGCCGAAGACTTGGCCAACGGATACACCAATGAATTCTACACAGGAGAAATAAAGAAATTGTACAAGGCCGTTGGATGGGACGAGGAAAATCAAAGCTATACTGGTGAGACACAACCGGTAGAGTGGGTTAGGATCCATAATCTCCCTGATTTTGCGTATTTCAACCACTCACAGCACGTATCTGTTGCTGGTGTTGAGTGTCAAACATGTCACGGTCCGGTTGAAGAAATGGAAATCATGTATCAGCATGCTCCTTTGACCATGGGATGGTGTATCAATTGCCACCGTGAAACCAATGTTAAGGTTCAGGGCAATGAATACTATGAGGCAATTCACGAGGAGTTGTCCAAAAAGTATGGTGTTGAGGAATTGACTGCTGCAATGATGGGTGGTCTAGAGTGTGGAAAGTGTCACTATTAAGAATTAAAAGAAGATAATCTCAGATATATCGTATGGCATCAAACAAAAAATATTGGAAAAGTGAAGCGGAGTTGAATCCGAACGATTCCATTGTTGAGGCGCTAAGAAACAACGAGTTTACCGAAGAGATTCCCGTTGATGAATTTTTGGGCGACAAGGAAAACCTGTCATCCTCGAACACATCCCGTCGGGATTTCTTGAAATATGTAGGTTTCAGTACTGCGGCAGCTACGGTTGCGGCGTGCGAAGGCCCGGTTCACAAATCTATTCCATATGTAGTTCAGCCGGACAACATTGTTCCCGGTGTTGCCAACTACTACGCAACTACCATTGCCGATGGTTTTGATTTTGCCAGTATCTTGGTGAAGACCAGGGAAGGAAGGCCTATCAAAATTGAAAACAATACCGATGCAAAAGTAAATGGCGGAGCCAATGCGAGAGTGCAGGCGTCCGTACTGACTTTGTACGATAGTAAAAGGGTTCAAGGTCCAATGGCCAACGGGGAACCTGTGGAGTGGAAGGTGTTGGATGCTACCGTAAAGGCGAAATTGAATGCTTTGAAAGGTTCCAACAAACAAGTGGTGTTGTTGACCCAGACTTATGCTAGTCCATCAACCACGAAATTAATATCTGAGTTTAAGGCGGCTTATGGAGACAATGTGAACCATGTGGTTTATGATGCCATTTCCGAGGATGCCGCAATAAATGCATACAACAAGGCTTACGGTGAACGTGCCTTGGCCGATTACGATTTTGAGAAAGCAGAGCTTATCGTTTCTTTCGGTGCCGATTTTCTTGGTGACTGGCAAGGTGGTGGATATGATTCCGGTTATGCCAGGGGTCGTGTTCCCAAGAATGGAAAAATGTCCAGACACGTACAGTTGGAGTCCAATATGTCCTTGACCGGTGCCAATGCCGATAAGAGATACCCGATGACCCCTACCCAACAAAAGATCGCCCTTGCCAAATTGTACGGCAAATTGAACGGCAGTAGTGTTGGTGGAGGTACGTCCGATGTGGATGAAGCTGTTGACAGGGTAGCTGCTGAAATCAAAAAGGCCGGTAGCAAAGCAGTTGTTGTTAGTGGTCTTAACGATGAAAATGCACAAACAGTGGTTTTGGCCATCAACAAATTGTTGGCCAGTGAGGCGTTTGATCCAGAAAAGCCAAAATATGTGCGCCAAGGAGATGCTGCAAAAGTAAGTAAGTTGATCGCTGATATGAATGCAGGTCGAGTTGGAGCATTGATCATGGATGGTGTTAACCCAGCTTATACATTACCAAATGCCGAAGAATTCCTTTCTGGACTCGAGCAGGTAGATGTGTCGGTAGACTTTGCTTATACCAATGATGAAACTGCGCAAGCCTCTAATTATGTGGCGGCCGCTTCACATTATTTGGAGTCTTGGGGTGATGCCCAATTTAAAAAAGGACAATACAGCTTGATGCAACCCGCTATTCGAGAGTTGTTTGATACAAAGCAGTTTCAAACAGCGCTTTTAACGTGGATGGGCGTCGAGAAAACATATTACGAATACATCAAAGAAACTTGGAGTGTGGATATACTTCAAGGTGGCTCTTGGAACAAAGCATTGCAAGATGGTGTTTATGTAGCACCTGCAATGATGGTTGATGATGCCGAGGCAACTACCGCTCAGGAAGATTCGCAAGAAGAGCAGCCAGAAATTGTTCCGATCGCGTCTGCAGTACGTTCTTTGGTGAATGCAACTAGCTCGGGCACCGAATTGGTGTTGTACTCTAAAGTGGGTATGGGAGATGGTCGTCAGGCCAACAACCCATGGTTGCAAGAGTTCCCAGACCCAATTTCCAGAGTATCTTGGGATAACTACGTAACTGTATCCAAAGCGGATGCAGAGTCCTGGGGACTTGAAAATACAATCGAAGCCGATGGTGGAGTTAATGGTAGCTACGTAAAATTGACCGTTGATGGCAAGGTGTTGGAAAATGTGCCGGTCATCATTCAACCAGGTCAGGCAGTAGGTACTGTAGGTCTGTCTTTCGGTTATGGAAAGAAAGCTGGAATGCAGGAGGAGATGGCAACTGGTGTCAATGCCTATACTTTGTATAGCAACTTCTCCGATGTGCAATCCGTAACCGTTGAAAAATCGGGCGGAGAACACGAGTTTGCTTGTATCCAGTCACATAAAACATTAATGGGTAGGGGGGATATCATCAAGGAAACTACCTTGGAAATCTTCAATACCAAAGACCATGAAGAGTGGAATCCAATGCCTCATGTGTCTTTGAATCACAACGAAATACCAGTGACTTCACCAGATGCCGACCTTTGGGAGGAATTTGACAGAAGCATTGGACATCATTTTAACCTATCCATCGATTTGAATGCTTGTACCGGTTGCGGTGCTTGTGTTATCGCATGTCATGCAGAGAACAACGTTCCTGTTGTAGGAAAACGTGAAATGCGTCGTTCAAGGGATATGCACTGGTTGCGTATCGATAGGTATTATTCTTCCGAGGAGACCTTTGAAGAGGATAACGAGAAGAAAGAAGAAATGGAAGGTCTTTGGGGAGATAAAGGTTCCCTTGGAGGTTTCAGGGAGATGGAAGACCCATCTGCGAACCCGCAAGTAGCCTTTCAGCCTGTAATGTGTCAACACTGTAACCATGCGCCTTGTGAGACTGTTTGTCCTGTAGCTGCTACATCTCACAGTAGACAGGGCCAAAATCACATGGCTTACAACAGATGTGTGGGTACTAGATATTGTGCCAATAACTGTCCATATAAAGTTCGTAGGTTCAACTGGTTCTTGTACAGTAACAATGACGAGTTTGACTTTAATATGAACAACGATTTGGGTAAAATGGTGATTAACCCAGATGTTAATGTGCGTTCAAGAGGTGTTATGGAGAAATGCTCTATGTGTATCCAAATGACTCAGAAAACCATTTTGGATGCCAAGAGAGATGGAAGGGTTATCAAGGATGGTGAGTTCCAGACCGCTTGTTCTGCAGCTTGTAGCAGTGGGGCTATGGTGTTTGGTGACATCAATGATCATGACAGTAAAGTAGCGGAGTTGAAAGAGGATGATAGAATGTACCATTTGTTGGAGCATGTAGGCACTAAACCAAACGTGTTCTATCATGTTAAAGTTAGAAACACCAACGAGGCTTAATCAATAAAAAAAGAAGTAACTAGAAGATAAATTATGGCGTCGCATTACGAAGCACCTATTCGAAAGCCCTTAGTGGTCGGAGACAAAGGATACCACGATGTAACAGTGGACATTGCCCGTCCGGTTGAGGGAAAGGCCAATAAACAATGGTGGATTGTATTTTCCATTGCATTAGTGGCATTCCTCTGGGGTCTAGGATGTATCATTTATACCGTTTCCACAGGTATTGGGGTTTGGGGTCTTAACCGAACCGTTAACTGGGCCTGGGATATCACCAACTTTGTATGGTGGGTAGGTATTGGTCACGCAGGTACACTGATTTCAGCTGTACTCTTGCTTTTCCGTCAAAAATGGAGAATGGCGATCAACCGTTCTGCTGAGGCGATGACCATTTTCTCGGTAGTACAGGCAGGTTTGTTCCCTATTATTCACATGGGTCGTCCATGGTTGGGTTACTGGGTACTTCCAATCCCTAACCAATTTGGTTCTCTTTGGGTGAACTTCAACTCACCTTTGCTTTGGGACGTTTTTGCGATTTCAACCTATCTTTCCGTGTCATTGGTTTTCTGGTGGACAGGTCTTTTGCCTGACTTTGCCATGATTCGTGATAGGGCCGTAAAACCTTTCCAAAAGAAAATATACAGCATTCTAAGTTTTGGATGGACAGGAAGGGCAAAGGATTGGCAACGATTTGAGGAAGTTTCTTTGGTACTGGCCGGTTTGGCTACACCTTTGGTGCTTTCTGTACACACCATCGTATCTTTTGACTTTGCTACCTCGGTAATTCCTGGATGGCACACCACCATTTTCCCACCATACTTTGTTGCTGGTGCGATTTTCTCTGGATTTGCCATGGTGAACACACTTTTGATCATTATGCGTAAGGTGTGTAGCTTGGAAGCTTATATTACCGTACAGCATATCGAATTGATGAACATTGTAATCATGATTACCGGTTCTATCGTTGGATGTGCCTATATCACCGAGTTGTTTATTGCGTGGTACTCTGGAGTTGAGTATGAACAATATGCTTTCTTGAACAGGGCTACTGGTCCTTACTGGTGGGCATACTGGTCCATGATGACCTGTAACGTGTTCTCACCACAATTTATGTGGTTCAAGAAACTGCGAACCAGTATCATGTTCTCCTTCTTTATCTCTATCGTGGTAAACATAGGAATGTGGTTCGAGCGTTTCGTTATTATCGTTACCTCATTGCATAGGGATTACTTGCCATCTTCTTGGACAATGTTCTCCCCAACTTTTGTTGATATCGGAATATTTGTGGGAACCATAGGATTCTTCTTCGTATTGTTCCTGTTGTATTCCAGAACATTCCCGGTAATTGCACAGGCAGAAGTGAAATCCATTTTGAAAGCTTCTGGTGAGAAATACAAAAAATTGAGGGAAGCTGGTAAACCATTGTACGAAATGCCTGAGGCAAAAGGTGAAACCAAGGTGGAAGAGGCTCCAAAAGTTGATACAAGTCATGAGCATGTGTCCACACTGCTGGAGGCAATTGGAACTTTTGATGCTGAAACGGAAACTGCTGACGATTTGAAAAAAGTCAAGGGTATTGGTCCTCAAATGGAACAGGCCCTGAACCAGATAGGTATTTATACGTTCGCTCAGGTGAGCAGAATGACCGAAAAAGAATATAACTTGTTGGATTCTATCACAGGTTCTTTCCCAGGAAGGGCACAACGTGATGATTGGGCAGGTCAGGCTAAAAAATTAAACGAAGAAAAATAATTATGGCATCAAAAGTTATACAAGCACTTTACAACGATGACGATGTGTTGATGCATGCTGTAAAAAAGGTTAGGGCAGAGCACCACCATATTGAAGAGGTGTACACTCCGTTTCCCGTTCACGGTCTGGATAAGGCAATGGGCTTAGCGGATACCCGAATAGCTATCACCTCTTTCCTTTATGGATGTTTGGGGTTAACGGTTGCCATAGTTATGATGAATTATATCATGATTGAGGATTGGCCACAGGATATTGGTGGTAAGCCAAGTTTTAGTTATTTGGAAAACATGCCGGCCTTTGTTCCTATCATGTTCGAGCTTACGGTTTTCTTTGCAGCTCACTTGATGGTTATTACCTTTTACTTAAGAAGTAGAATGTGGCCTTTCAAGAAAGCCGAAAACCCGGATAAACGTACTACCGACGACCATTTTTTGATGGAGTTAGGTGTGCATGATAACGAAAATGAACTTGCCGATTTGTTGTGGGAAACAGGTGCGGTAGAAGTAAAAGTTACAGAAAAGGAGTCTTAATAATATGAAACAATTAGGTAAAATAAGTGTTGTTTTGGTCTTAATGATATTCGCTGCCTCTTGCGCGGATAAGAACAGTCCAAACTACCAATTCATGCCAAACATGTACGAACCTGTAGGATATGAGGCCTATCAAGGTGTGGACAATGGGTTGTTCCCAGATGGAACGGAAGCCTTGTTGCCCCCGGAAGGGACCATAAACAGAGGATACATGCCCTATGAGTTCGAAAACACTCCGGAAGGTAAAGAATTAGCAAGAATGAACACCAGCCCTTTGGATTCGTTGAACCAAGAGGAAAACCTGGCAAAAGGAGCCGAACTTTACGGAGTTTACTGTGCCATATGCCATGGTTCTAAAGGAGATGGTCAAGGAAATCTTGTGAAAAGAGAAAAAATATTGGGTGTTCCCAGCTACGACGATGCAGCTAGAAACATTACTGTTGGAACTACATACCACACTATTTATTATGGTTTGAACTCTATGGGGTCTTATGCCTCTCAGTTTGCCAATGAAAAAGAAATGTGGCAAGTATCCGAATATGTGATGAAATTAAAGGAAGACCTAACAAAATAATAGGATAAGAATAAACTATGTATACCTTTTCAAACAAACTTAGAATAGGATCTTTCATAGCCATGGGGCTTGGAGTTATTTTCTTGGCAATTGGATTTTTGTCAGCTCCTTCGACAGTGGAAGAAGCCAAGGCCATGGTGGCAGCACATGATGATGGTCATGGTGGAGGGCATGCAGAAGCGGCCGAAACTCATGGCGAAGAACAAGGTCACGGTGCAGAAGCCGCACATGGTGAAGAGCACGATGCTTCCCATGACACACATTTGTTGCACCAATTACAGAACAGACCTTGGTCTGCTCTTTACGTAGCCGCATTCTTTTTCTTTATGATCGCTTTGGGCGTGTTGGCATTTTATGCCGTACAACGTGCTGCCCAAGCCGGTTGGTCCCCCTTATTGTTTAGGGTAATGGAAGGGATCACCGCTTACCTGGTCCCAGGAGGGATTATTGTATTCGTGATTTTATTGCTGTCCACATTGCACATGAACCATATGTTTGTTTGGATGGATGCCGAAACCGTAGCACATGACGAATTATTGCAAGGAAAAGCGGGTTATTTAAATCCAACTTTCTTTTTGATCAGGGCTGCCATATTCTTGGGCGGATGGATTTTCTATCGTCAATACTCTAGAAAATTGTCCCTGGCACAAGACGAGTCCGACGACAACAGTAATTTTGTCAAAAACTTTAGATGGTCAGCGGCCTTCTTGGTGTTTTACTTAATTTCTGAATCCATGATGTCGTGGGATTGGATAATGAGCTTGGACCCACACTGGTTCAGTACACTATTTGGATGGTATGTGTTCGCGAGTATGTTTGTTTCTGGTATTACCGTTATTGCCATGGTTACCGTATACCTGAAATCAAAAGGATATTTGGAGCAAGTCAATGACAGCCATGTTCACGATTTGGCCAAGTTCATGTTCGGTATTAGTATATTCTGGACATACCTGTGGTTCTCACAGTTTATGTTGATATGGTACGCTGATATTCCGGAAGAAGTAACGTATTATATAGCGCGTTTTCAAGATTATAAATTACCGTTCTTTGGGATGTTGGTCATGAACTTTGTTTTCCCATTGTTGGTACTTATGAACAGTGATTACAAAAGGGTGAACTGGTTTGTTATCATGACCGGTATTGTGGTTCTTTTAGGCCACTATTTGGATATATTTAATATGGTGATGCCTGCAACGGTTGGTGATCAATGGTACATTGGCTTACCAGAGATTGGTGGTATTTTATTCTTTGGAGGTTTATTTGTGTTCTGGGTGTTTACTGCTTTGACAAAAGCCCCATTACAACCCAAAAGAAACCCATTTATTGAGGAAAGTAGACATTTTCATTATTAATACGATTTAAGTCTTAGATAGATAAACGATGACTGCATTTTTAACATTAGCTGTTTTAGTATTAGTTGCGATTGCTATTTGGCAGATGACCAAGATTTTTGAATTATCGCAAACTAAAACAGAAAAGGCTGAGATAGCGAACGATTCCGACAACAAGAACAATGGTTACCTATTATTTATGTTCTTGATCTTCATTTATGGAATCACGATTTTCAGTTTTGTGAAATATGGCAAAGCCTTGTTGCCGGAAGCTGCTTCCGAACATGGTGGTGAATACGACCAGTTGATGTTGGTTTCCATGGGAATTATATTCTTTGTGCAAACTGTGACCCAGGCACTCTTACATTACTTCGGTTATAAGTACAGAGGCCAAAAAGGAAGAAAAGCATTGTTTTTTGCAGATAATGACAGGTTGGAATTTATCTGGACGATTATCCCGGTAATTGTATTGGCAGGTTTGATCCTTTGGGGATTGTATACTTGGACCAATATCATGGATGTCAACGAAGACGATGATCCATTGGTTGTTGAACTTTACGCACAACAATTTAACTGGACGGCAAGATATGGTGGGGAAGATAACGTATTAGGGGATGCCAACGTTAGGTTAATCGATATCGGGAGCGCCAATGTACTTGGTTTGGATGAGTCCGATCCCAATTCTGAAGATGATATCATTGTTAAGGAATTGCATTTGCCTGTAGGTAGAAAAATAAACTTTAAAATGAGGTCCCAAGATGTTTTGCACTCCGCATACATGCCCCACTTTAGAGCCCAGATGAACTGTGTTCCAGGAATGATTACCCAGTTTTCTTTTACTCCGACAGTTACAACAGAGGAAATGCGCCTGAATCCGGATGTTGTTGACAAAGTAAAGCGGACCAATGCCCTTAGGGCCGAGTGGGCAGCAGAAGGAAGACCTAATTCTGAACCATGGGAGTTTGATTACGTTTTGTTGTGTAATAAAATATGCGGAAAATCACACTATAATATGCAGATGAAGATTATAGTGGAAACCGAAGAAGAGTTCAATAAATGGCTTGCAGAACAAAAGTCGTTTAAAGAAACCGTGATGGTCGATGAAACGGTAGAAGAGGAGCAAGCATTCAACACGGAAGATGGTGTTGATATTGAAGAAGAAGTAGCTTCGGAAGAATAACAAATAAAAAAGATTAACGAAAAAAACTAATTGGAATATGTCTGAAGTAGCCCATGTAAGTCACGATGATCACCACGATGATCACGGACATCACCATAAGGAAACTTTCATAACAAAATATATTTTCAGTCAGGACCATAAGATGATAGCCAAGCAATATCTCATCACTGGTCTGATTATGGGATTCATAGGTATAGCCATGTCACTGCTATTTAGAATGCAATTGGCTTGGCCGGGCGAATCCTTTGCAATTTTTGAAACCGTTTTGGGCAAGTGGGCACCGGATGGTGTAATGGATGCCGACATCTATCTGGCTTTGGTTACCATTCATGGTACACTAATGGTTTTCTTCGTTTTAACTGCAGGACTGAGTGGTACTTTTAGTAACCTATTGATTCCATTGCAAATTGGGGCCAGGGATATGGCCTCTGGATTTTTGAACATGGTTTCTTATTGGTTGTTTTTCATTTCATCGGCCATAATGGTGAGCAGTTTGTTTGTTGAAGCAGGACCAGCTGCCGCAGGATGGACCATTTACCCGCCATTGAGTGCATTGCCGATGGCGCAGCCAGGTTCTGGTTTGGGTATGACACTTTGGTTGGTATCCATGGCCATATTTATCGCTTCCTCTTTGTTGGGGTCTTTGAACTACATTGTTACGGTAATCAACCTTAGAACAAAAGGAATGTCCATGACACGTTTGCCATTGACCATCTGGGCGTTTTTTGTGACAGCAATTATTGGGGTGATTTCTTTCCCCGTATTGCTTTCAGCAGCTTTGTTATTGATCATGGATAGAAGTTTTGGAACATCATTCTTCTTATCGGATATCTTTATCCAAGGTGAAGTGCTACATTATCAAGGAGGTTCACCGGTTTTGTATGAGCACTTATTCTGGTTCTTGGGCCACCCAGAGGTATATATCGTATTGTTGCCGGCTTTGGGTATTACATCCGAAGTAATGTCAACAAATGCAAGAAAACCGATTTTTGGATATAGGGCGATGGTAGCATCTATTTTGGCCATTGCGTTTCTATCTACAATTGTATGGGGTCACCACATGTTCGTATCAGGTATGAACCCGTTCTTGGGATCTGTATTTACCTTTACAACACTATTGATAGCCATCCCGTCAGCGGTAAAGGCATTTAACTATATCACTACACTCTGGAAAGGTAACCTGCAGCTGAACCCTGCTATGTTGTTCTCCATTGGTTTGGTATCAACATTTATTACTGGAGGTCTTACAGGAATCATTTTGGGTGATAGTACTTTGGATATCAATGTTCACGATACATACTTCGTTGTTGCCCACTTCCACTTGGTAATGGGAATATCGGCACTTTACGGACTTTTTGCCGGGGTTTATCACTGGTTCCCAAAAATGTTCCAAGGACGCATGATGAACAAGAACTTGGGTTATGTACACTTCTGGATAACCGCAGTCTGTGCTTATGGGGTATTCTTCCCAATGCACTTTGTGGGAATGGCAGGGGTGCCACGTCGTTACTATGAGAACACCGCGTTCCCAATGTTCGATGAGTTGACGAACGTTCAGGTATTGATGACCGTATTTGCAATTATTGCAGGTTTGGCACAGCTGATATTCGTTTACAACTTCATTTCAAGTATCTTCTACGGTAAAAGAGGACCTGTAAACCCATGGGGTTCCAATACATTGGAATGGACAACTCCACAAAAGCATATACACGGAAACTGGCCTGGAGCAATTCCACATGTTTACCGTTGGGCCTACGATTACAGTAAAACTTACGAGAATGGTGAGTACATTATTGCAGGACAGGATTTTGTTCCGCAAAACGTTCCGCTTCAGGAGAACGAAGAAGAACTCAACCATTAGAACGATTTTTATATTAGTGAAAGAGCCCGTCCAATTGGATGGGCTTTTTGTTGGAATAGATTTTGAGGTGAATTGTATATCTTTAAAAAGCATTTCCCCATCAAAAGAGAACATCATGAAAAAGTTGCTTATCCTATTACTTATACTATCCCCGATAATGTCCAATGCCCAACGTAAGCCAAAAATCAAGGGAAGCCGTATAGTAACACAGGTGAGCGAAGAGCTTCCGCCTTTCAATGCAATTGTACTCAACGATGATCTTGAAATTAACCTTGAAAGGTCCTTTGGCCCCGGGTATCGCATTACTGCTGATGATAATTTGATAGATATCTTAAAATTTGAGGTCGAAGACGGTACTTTGGTCATTAGTTCCTACTATAATATTACCGCCAAAAAGGAATTGGACATAACCGTGAATTATACGGAACTTAAAGCCGTCACCTTAAAAAACGGAAGCATTATATCCAAAGATGTTATTGAATCCGATGAGTTGTTCGTGGATGGATTTAACAATACCCGGATGGATTTAAAGGCAAATGTTACGGTTATGGATATCAATTTGGAAGATACCAGCAGTGGTGATTTTAATGTGGAAGTTGATTCTTTGAACATTAACCTGAACAACAGAACCCAGGCCTATGTATATGCCCAAATAAATACGGGTTTGTTGGGTTTGGATGGAAACTCCTCATTGACCATGGAAGGGACATCGGAGAGACTACAAGTCAATATGCTGGATTATGCCAAATATAAAGGTGAAGCTATGCAGGTGAGTTCGTGCCAACTTAATGTTACTGGAAATACCAGTGCAAGAGTATATACATTCAGCGATATCGAAATTGCTGCAACTGCAGACTCACGTATTTATTTGTATGGCACACCCCATATAACCATCAAGGAATTTCTGGATACTGCACAGATTATTAAAAAGGAGTAATATTTGTCTTGCACCAATACTTGGTTTCCAGTAGCGGGGCTTTTCAATTATATTTGTTGAACCATGAACGAAAACTTAGATCCATCAGCCGAGAATTTCTCTCCTGAAGAGCTCGATATAGAAAGAGCTTTACGTCCCATCAGTTTCGATGACTTTACTGGGCAGGAACAAGTATTGGAAAACCTGAAGGTCTTTGTGCAGGCAGCTAACTTAAGGGGGGAGGCCTTAGATCACACCCTTTTTCACGGACCTCCAGGTTTGGGTAAAACTACCTTGGCCCATATTTTGGCCAACGAACTTGGAGTAAATATAAAAGTTACATCCGGCCCTGTACTGGATAAACCAGGGGATCTAGCTGGATTGTTGACCAATCTGGAAGAGCGTGATGTACTTTTTATAGATGAGATACATAGGTTGAGTCCCATTGTTGAGGAGTATCTGTACTCCGCTATGGAGGACTATAAAATTGATATTATGATTGAGACGGGCCCCAATGCCCGCTCCGTACAAATAAATTTAAGTCCGTTTACACTGGTAGGGGCAACCACTAGGTCCGGTCTGCTCACGGCACCCATGCGTGCCAGATTTGGTATTCAAAGTCGATTGGAATATTACCATACCGAACTATTGTCTACAATAGTGGAGCGCAGTGCAGATATTCTTCAAGTACCCATCACCAACGATGCAGCTATAGAAATTGCCGGACGTAGCAGGGGTACGCCTAGGATATGCAATGCCCTTTTGCGCAGAGTACGGGATTTTGCACAGATAAAGGGCACTGGAAATATTGACCTTGAAATTTCTCAATTTGGACTTAAAGCCTTGAATGTGGATGCCCATGGACTGGACGAAATGGATAACAAAATCTTAAGTACCATTATAGATAAATTCAAAGGAGGTCCTGTGGGTATAACCACCTTGGCGACCGCCGTATCCGAAAGTGCCGAAACCATTGAAGAGGTTTATGAACCATTCTTGATTCAGCAAGGTTTTATAATGCGTACCCCAAGGGGAAGGGAAGTGACCGAACTTGCTTACAAACATTTGGGCAGGGTAAAAGGAGGAACACAAGGAGGACTTTTCTAATTCTTCCAGTTCAATTTTTCTCCCTTCACCACCAAACATATTTACCAATAATTAAATACTTTTTTGTATATTGATATATTATTTTGGTTTACAGAGGGTTGTAAGTTTACGATTTTTGTGGGAAACTCATCCGCAATCATAGACTCCATAAATTCAAGATTTTACTCCCAAATTTTACCCAAAAGGAATTTATTTCCTTTCGGAAACTTTTCTATTAATACTTATTGAAATCATGGGGGATAACCTTAAAAACTCAGGAACATCCGAAATGGATGATGTTCAGCTTGTCACTGGTCAAATACGTAAATTGGTTATGTATATCGGAATTTTTTCAGCATTGATGATCGTAATTGCCTTTGGTATTATGATGTCTCGCTTCGGATTTAATTTTGGCAATGTCGACAAAGGGTTTGCCTCAATTCCGGACGGAGTGTACTACATGGATTACAATGTGGGCAACTTACCTTTGACCGAAAAAAACATACTTGTAAAAAAGGGATTTGACATTTTCAGAAATACACCATTGCACATTGGTCCTAAACAAAAGGATTCATCACAGATATATGCGGGCAACAACCTTGCCTGTGCAAGTTGCCATTTAGATGGAGGTACCAAGCCCTATGCGGCACCGTTGATTGGAGTGGTCAAAAGATTTCCGCAGTTTAGAGGACGCGAGAATAAAATCGGAACTATTCAGGAAAGAATCAATGGATGTATGGAGCGCAGTATGAACGGAAGAAAATTGCCGGAAAACAGTGATGCAATGGAAGCAATGGTTGCTTATATGGATTGGTTGGGCCGTGCCGCGCCATCAAACGGAAAAATAGAAGGACAAGGATTTTTAAAAGTAGATCTCCCGGAAAGAGCGGTTGATTTGGCCCATGGGGAAAGTGTATATGAAAAACATTGCGTAATCTGTCATGGCTCCGATGGGCAAGGCCAGCGTTTACCACAGAACGACTTATATCTTTACCCACCACTCTGGGGAAACGATTCTTATAACAACGGAGCTGGTATGACACGTGTGATTACCGCCGCCCAATTCATCAAAGGAAACATGCCTTTTGGTATCACCTTTGATAACCCTACACTTACCGATGAAGAGGCTTACGACGTAGCAGGCTACATCAACCAAAAATTAAGGCCAACAAAGTCTAACAGAGAAAAAGACTTCCCCGACCTGGTTAAAAAACCAGTTTCTACCCCCTACGGTCCATATGTGGACCCATTCTCTCCCGAACAGCACCAATTAGGTCCGTTCCAACCTATTATGGATTACTACCAAAAGGAACATCAACTGCGTAAAACCAAATAAACAAACGTGACAATGAAAACAACAGAGACAACATCAAGACGAAATTTTATGGGAGCTGTGATGCTGGGTGCCACTGCATCCACATTATCGGCTTTTACAAATCCCGTATTCGCGGGAATGACGGATTTTACCGATTCAGAAATGAACGATGCTGAATCTTGGATGAAAACAATCAAGGGAAAACATAGGGTGGTATACGATGGATCTTACCCACATCATGGGTTCCCAATAATTTGGAACTGGGCCTATTATTTGTCCAACAACGAGATGGGATCACCAGATGATGAAGTTACGGCAATGACCGTTTTAAGGCACGATGCCATACCATTTGCACTTCATTCCGACCTTTGGAAAAAATATCCCTTAGGCGAAATGTTCCATGTAAAAACAGCCGATGGCGCTATATATGACAGAAACCCATATTACGAACCACAAGAAGGAGATTTTCCTATGCCGGTAATCCAAGGTATTAAAGACATGATGGGACGTGGAGCCATGTTCTGTGTCTGTAACCTTGCTCTGCAAGTGTATAGCGGTGCGGCCGCTCAACAAATGGGAAAAGATGCAGGTGAAGTGTATGAAGAATGGAAAGAAGCCGTATTGCCCGGAATTCAAATAGTACCTTCTGGAGTCTGGGCATTGGGAAGAGCCCAAGAAGAAGGCTGTGGATACATTTTCGCGGGAAACACCATTTGAACATGAAAAACCTCATCTTAAGTTTACTGTTATTGGTGTCAGGATTAACATTGGCACAGAGCGAACCCATCAAAGTAGTGTTTGATGTAACCAGCAGTAATCCCGATGTGCACAGGACCGCTGCCAAACATTTAAGATTAATGGCGGAGGCATATCCAGATTCTGAGTTTGAACTGGTGGTCTACAGCGGAGCAATAAAAATGGTGGACAGAAAATCATCCGCTGCCGGGGAAACTTTGGAAGAAGTGGTCAAAAGGGATAATGTTTCCGTAGTAGTTTGTGCACAGACCATGAAAAGGCACGAAATGGAAATGGATGACCTTATTCCTGGTATAAGATCTGTCCCAGACGGTATTTTTGAAATTGTGATGCTCCAAAAAAAAGGATGGGGCTATATCAAGGAAGTGAATTGAGAAGCATTTTTCAAATACTGATTTATATAGATTAACTTTAAGGCGTGAATGCCGAAGATCATACACAGTTGATAAAAACCGAGGCCAAGCGTCTCGGTTTTTTGTCGTGTGGTATCTCCAAAGCCGAATTTTTGGAAGAGGAAGCTCCACGTTTGGAAAAGTGGCTTAACCAAAAAATGCATGGGGAAATGCAGTACATGGAAAACCATTTTGATAAGCGGCTGGACCCCACAAAATTGGTGGAAGGCTCAAAGTCGGTAATATCACTCTTGTTGAATTACTTCCCCTCTGAAGAACAAAACCAAGATTCCTATAAGATTTCCAAATATGCCTACGGAATGGATTATCACTTTGTGATAAAGGACAAGCTCAAAGATTTACTTCATTTTATCCAAGAGGAAATCGGTGAGGTTCACGGAAGGGCTTTTGTGGATTCCGCTCCTGTGTTGGATAAGGCCTGGGCTGCGAAAAGTGGTCTGGGATGGATTGGGAAGAACAGTAATTTGCTTACCCAACAAGTGGGGTCCTATTACTTTATTGCGGAGTTGATCGTAGATCTGGAGCTAAAATATGATACACCTGTTACAGATCATTGCGGTACATGTACTGCTTGTATCGATGCCTGTCCCACAGATGCCATTGTGCAACCTTATGTGGTAGACGGCAGTAAATGTATTTCTTACCTTACCATAGAATTAAAGAATGAGATTCCATCCGAATTTGAAGGAAAATTGGATGATTGGATGTTTGGCTGTGATGTTTGTCAGGATGTTTGTCCTTGGAATCGATTTTCAAAATCTCACAATGAGCCCTTGTTCAATCCAAATCCGGAACTGTTATCATTTAGTAAAAAAGATTGGGAGGAAATCACGGAAGATGTCTTTAAGAAAGTTTTCAAAAAGTCAGCGGTAAAACGAACAAAACTATCCGGTCTAAAACGAAATATTGATTTTTTGAAAAAATAGACCGTGTCTTGTTTGCTCAAAACTGGTTTTATGGGTTTAGCTCAAAAAGAAAAAACACTATATTGAGCAATATTCTTGAGATATTCCTATTTTTCCAAGGATTATATTGATGACTAGCTAAACAGATAAGATGATTAAAATCAAAAAACCCAAATTAAGCTTTTGGCAAATTTTTAATATGAATGTTGGATTCCTTGGGATTCAATATAGTTTTGGCCTTCAACAAAGTGCCATAAATCCAATTTTTCTTTTTTTGGGTGCTAAGGAGGAGATATTACCAATCTTAAATATAGCCGGGCCCATAACCGGGTTGATAGTGCAGCCCATAATCGGTGCGATATCAGATAAAACTTGGTCTCCTCGTTGGGGAAGGCGAAAACCCTTCTTTTTGATCGGGGCGCTAATGGGAAGTTTATGTTTGTTTGCATTTCCCTTAAGTCCTGCTTTATGGTTTGCTGTTGGTTTGCTATGGATCTTGGATGTTGGGAACAACATGGCCATGGAACCCTACAGGGCATTTGTGGGCGATAAATTACCCGAGTCACAGTTCAGTATAGGTTATCAGATGCAGAGTCTTTTTGTAGGCGCAGGTATCCTGTTGGCCAATGCCTCCATATTTTTATTTCAGGACTGGTTCGGAGGCGGAAAGGAAATTGAAGGTACAGTTCCCAAATGGTTGTACTATTCCTTTTTTATAGGGTCTTTTCTTTCCATAGCCACCATTTTATGGTCAGTTTTCAAAACCCCAGAAATCCCACCAACAGATGAAGAGTTGGCCGACATCAACAAGCACAAAGCATTGCCTTTTATGGAACGGTTTAAGGTACCTTTTGTGGAAATCATCCATGCAGTAAAGGAAATGCCAAAGTTCATGTGGAA
This sequence comes from [Muricauda] lutisoli (nom. illeg.), assembly GCF_017313105.1. Classification (GTDB taxonomy): domain Bacteria; phylum Bacteroidota; class Bacteroidia; order Flavobacteriales; family Flavobacteriaceae; genus Flagellimonas; species Flagellimonas lutisoli. Next base: position 395,893 of record NZ_JAFLND010000003.1, read on the forward strand.
GTTATCAGGAGTTTACCTGTTTCAGTGGTACGCCCTTTTTGTATACTGGCAATACATAACCCCTTTGTTCAGGGTGTCTTTGGGTTATGATACTTCCGAGGCAGCTGCCCAAGCTGCAAAAATGAGCACGACCTATAATATTGTCACTGCAGTAGTGGCATTGGTATTGGTTCCATTGACCATGCGATTTGGAGGAAAAAAGATATATGCGCTAAGTCTTTTCGGTACTGCAATCGCGCTATTTTCAATCCCATATATTCAAGATCCTGTTTATGTGTTGTTCCCCATGGTGCTTTTCGGAATCGGATGGGCAGCCATGATGGGAATACCGTACAGCATGGTTTCAAAAATCGTACCTCAAGAGAGAAGAGGCGTGTATATGGGAATATTGAATATGATGATAGTAATCCCAATGGGAATCGAAACATTGACTTTTGGTCCCATCTTTAAAAACCTTCTTGGTGCCAACTCAGTGAATGCCATGTTGTTTGCTGCCGTATTTTTCCTTATCGCTGCTGTTTTGGCCATGCGTCTCAATGTATCAAAAGCGAAGGAAGAATATCCATTGGACGCTTGATCAGTTTGACTGAGGTTACATTGGGTGCAAACCTTTTTGGTTTTTATTTTAGTAGAAATTGATTCTTCGGATTTTCCAATAAAAGCTTGGAATACCCTAACTTTACCAATTCATTTTCGACGATATGAGCAAGGAAAAGCAGAGACGCGAAGCGTTACTATACCACGCAAAGCCACAACCAGGAAAAATAAAGATTGTACCAACAAAACCCTATTCTACCCAAAGGGATTTGGCATTGGCGTATTCTCCAGGGGTAGCGGAACCCTGTCTGGAAATCGAAAAGAACAAAGACGATGTGTATAAATACACCGCAAAAGGGAATATTGTCGCGGTAATTTCCAATGGAACAGCGGTTTTGGGTCTAGGTAACATTGGTCCGGAAGCTTCAAAGCCTGTAATGGAAGGAAAGAGCCTTTTGTTTAAGATTTTTGCTGATATCGATGGAATAGATGTGGAACTGGATACCACGGATGTTGATCGTTTTATCGAGACCGTTAAGACAATCGCTCCGACCTTTGGAGGCATCAATTTAGAGGATATTAAGGCTCCTGAAGCCTTTGAGATCGAACGTAGGTTGAAAGAGGAACTCGATATTCCCGTAATGCACGATGATCAGCACGGGACCGCAATCATTTCCGCTGCTGCTTTGTTGAATGCACTGGAAATTGCAGATAAAAAAATCGAGGAGGTCAAAATCGTTGTGAGTGGCGCAGGGGCCGCTGCGGTTTCATGTACACGTCTCTATAAATCTTTTGGGGCCAAGGCCGAAAATATCGTAATGTTGGATAGCAAAGGTGTTATCCGTAGCGACCGGGACAACCTTACTTCACAAAAGGAAGAATTCGCGACCGACAGAAAAATAGATACCCTGGAGGAAGCCATGAAAGATGCGGACGTGTTTATTGGGCTTTCCATTGCCAATATCGTATCTCCTGAAATGCTCAACTCCATGGCAGCGAATCCCATTGTGTTCGCCATGGCCAACCCTGACCCCGAGATTGAATATGATTTGGCCTGTAAAACAAGGAAAGACATTATTATGGCCACAGGTCGTTCCGATCACCCGAATCAGGTAAACAATGTATTGGGCTTTCCATTTATTTTTAGGGGGGCATTGGATGTAAGGGCAACAAAAATCAACGAGGAGATGAAAAAAGCTGCTGTAAGAGCTTTGGCCGATTTAACCCGTGAGCCCGTACCCGAACAAGTGAATATTGCTTATGATGCCACAAGGCTAACATTTGGCAGAAATTATATCATCCCAAAACCATTTGATCCACGCTTGATCACCAAGATACCTCCAGCTGTCGCTAAAGCGGCCATGGAAAGCGGAGTGGCTCGTTTGCCAATTCAAGACTGGGAGAAATATGAAGAAGAGCTTTACCAAAGGTCTGGAAACGACAACAAGGTTGTTAGATTACTGCACAATAGAGCAAAGGTTAACCCAAAGCGTATTGTTTTTGCCGAAGCCGAGTTGCTGGACGTGATGAAAGCAGCACAAATCGTACACGACGAAGGTATTGCCATACCTATATTGTTAGGGAACAAAGCAATTATTGAGAGTTTAAAAAAGGAACTCGAATTTGATGCCGAAGTCCCCATCATTGACCCCCGTTCCGACGAATTTAAGGAGATGAGGACAGCCTATGCTTTAAAGTTATGGGAGCTCAGAAAAAGAAAAGGGGAAACAAAATATAGTGCAAGGGTGAACATGGGCAAGCGTAACTATTTTGGTGCAATGATGCTCAAAGAAGGGGATGCCGATGGAATGATATCGGGTTATTCCAGAGCTTACCCAAAAGTGCTCAGACCTGTATTTGAAGTGTTGGGAAGGGCCAAAAATGTTCAGAATGCCAGCACGGTAAATATTATGATCACTGATAGGGGGCCATTGTTTTTGGCGGATACTTCCATTAACATCGATCCCGATGCGGAGGAGCTTGCCGAGATTGCCCAAATGACGGCCAACGTGGCCAAAACCTTTGGTTTTAATCCGGTAATGGCCCTATTGTCCTATGCGAACTTTGGGTCGTCGGGCCATCCGCATGCTAAAAAAGTACGGGAAGCGGTGAAGATTTTGCATGAAAGAAACCCTGATTTGGTCGTTGATGGAGAAATTCAGACAGATTTCGCTCTTGATCCAGAGATGAGCAATAAAAACTTCCCTTTTTCCAAAATTTCCGGTAAAAAGGTCAATACCTTGGTTTTTCCCAATCTGGAATCCGCCAATATCACTTATAAATTGCTGAAAGGCCTGAACAATGCCGATTCCATAGGTCCTATAATGGTCGGTCTTACCCGTGCAGCCCATATTCTGCAGTTGGGAGCCAGTGTGGACGAAATGGTGAATATGGCCGCTGTAGCCGTGATTGATGCCCAAGAACGAGAGAAACGAAGAAAAGCAAAAATACAAGGGGAATAATCCCGACCAAACCAACTACATATGATTACCCATTTAAGAGGAAAATTGGTAGAAAAGAATCCAACTTATGCCATTGTGGAATGTAATGGGGTGGGTTATTTTCTAAATATATCACTGCACACCTTTTCCTTGCTTCCAGATGAGGAAAGTATATTTATTTATACCGATTTACTGGTCAAAGAAGACTCCCACACCCTGTTCGGATTTGCCGATCGGGCTGAGCGCGAAGTGTTCCGTTTATTGATATCGGTTTCGGGGGTAGGAGCGAGCACTGCCCGTACCATGTTGTCTTCTTTGTCTCCAACCGATGTTAGGGATGCCATAGCCAATGGCGATGTGCCCACAATCCAGTCTGTAAAAGGGATTGGCGCCAAAACTGCCCAGCGTGTAATCTTGGACCTTAAGGACAAGATTTTAAAAGTCTACGACATGGGCGAAGTTTCACAACAATCAAACAATACAAATAAAGAAGAAGCGTTATCTGCATTAGAGGTTCTTGGTTTTACCAGAAAGCAATCCGAAAAGGTGGTGGACAAGGTACTTTCCCAAGACACTTCGTTAAGCGTAGAGAACATTATTAAACAGGCGCTGAAAAATTTGTAATAAGTTTGAAAAGAGGGGCAAAACCAATACTTAAACGAGCTCGTTTTAAGTACATTTTCTTTGTTGTTTGTTTGCTGTCCATATCCAACCTAATGGCTCAGGAAACTAACGAACAGGCTCAAGATTCCGTAAAAACAGGAGTTGAGCTGGGTCGCCTCATCATGGAAAACCCGGATAGTATTGTTGCAAAATATACCTACGACCCCAAGACCAATACATACGTTTATACAGAAAGCATAGGAGACTTCAATGTAAACTATCCTGTAATCCTGACTCCCGAACAGTATTATGATCTGGTGGAAAAGGAGCAGATGAAATCCTACTTTAAGCAAAAGGCAGATGCCTATGCAGGAAAGAAAGAGGGAAGTGAGGAAGCACGACGAAATCTTTTGCCCAATTTTTATGTGAACAGTAACTTTTTTGAGACCATTTTTGGCGGAAATACCATTGAGGTAATCCCGCAAGGGTCCGTGGCCATGGATTTGGGTGTGCTGTGGCAAAAAAATGACAACCCTGCGTTATCGCCGAGGAACAGAACCAATCTTTCTTTTGATTTTGACCAGCGAATCAGTTTGAGTTTGCTAGGGAAAGTTGGCGAGCGTCTTCAGGTTACCGCAAATTATGATACCGAAGCTACTTTCGATTTCCAGAACTTGGTGAAGTTGGATTATACACCGACAGAGGACGACATCCTTCAAAAAATAGAAGTGGGTAATGTGAGCATGCCACTCAATAGCTCCTTGATTACGGGTGCCCAGAGTTTATTCGGTGTCAAAACACAACTTCAGTTTGGGAAAACCACGGTGACTGCGGTCTTTTCGGAGCAACGTTCACAAAACAATACCGTGGTGGCCCAAGGGGGTGGCACCGTAAACGAGTTTTCCCTTACGGCTTTGGATTACGATGAGGACAGGCACTTTTTCTTGGCACATTATTTCCGAGATAATTATGACCGTGCCCTGGAGTTCTATCCATTCATACAGACCAAGGTGCAGATTACCCGTTTGGAGGTTTGGGTAACCAACCGAAACCAACAAACACAAAACGTTAGGAACGTTGTGGCTATCCAGGATTTGGGCGAAGGCATTTCGGATAATACCCGTATTGGTGTCAATAATGGTGACCCAGCAGGTTTTTTTAATGCCCAAGCTACTGCAACCGGACTGCCTCAGAACGGTGCCAATGCCTACGACCCCAATCAAATTGGAAGCGGGGCGCTAACACAATCCATTCGAGACATTGCAACGGTGGAAGCTGGGTTCAATATTCCAGGATATAACGTAAATCAAGGTTTTGATTATGCTATTTTGGAGAACGCAAGAAAATTGGAGCCTGGGCGTGATTATGAGTTTGATTCCCAATTGGGATACATTTCTTTGAGCCAAAGTCTGAGCAACGATGAGGTGTTGGGTGTTGCTTTTCAATATACGTATGACGGACAGGTTTTCCAGGTGGGAGAGTTTGCCAATGGAGGGGTAGATGCCACCACGATTCCGCCAAACTCCAATTTGATAGAAAACAATGCATTGGTTTTAAAGTTGCTAAAGAGTAACATTACCAATGTCCAAGATCCTATTTGGGATTTGATGATGAAAAATATCTATTCCACGGGAGCTTATCAACTGAATCAAGAAGACTTTAAATTAAACATTTTATATTCCGATCCTACCCCAAGAAACTACATCACACCAGTGGATCCCAATGCAGGTTGGCCTACGGGATTACAAGATCAGATTTTATTGAGCGTATTTAATCTGGACAGGCTTAACACTTACAACGATGTGCAGCCAGGTGGGGATGGATTTTTTGATTATGTAGAAGGGATTACCGTAGATTCCCAATCAGGGCGTATTATTTTCACCAAGGTGGAACCATTTGGGGAATATCTTTTCGAACGATTGGGTGGTGGCGTTTATGATGTGGACAACGACCAAGGATACAATCCAAACCAGAGGAAGTATGTATTCCGAAACATGTACGCCAAAACTAAAGCCGCTTCGTTACAGGACGCCGAAAAAAACAGATTCCAGATAAAAGGACAGTATACCTCACAATCCAATAACGGTATTCCAATCGGTGCCTTTAATGTGCCGCAAGGTTCGGTGACCGTGACCGCTGGTGGGAGACAGTTGCAAGAAGGTATTGACTATACGGTGAACTATCAGGCAGGTACGGTTCAGCTTCTCGACCCAAGTTTGGAAGCATCCAATACACCCATCAATATTTCTGTGGAGAACAATGCGGTCTTTGGCCAACAGACAAGACGCTTTGCAGGGGTGAACGTAGAGCACAAATTCAACGATAAGTTTGTTCTGGGGGGAACCTTGCTCAATTTGAACGAGCGACCACTGACACAAAAATCAAATTACGGGATTGAGCCCGTCAACAATACCATTTTTGGACTGAACGGAAATTTCAGTACCGAAATACCCTTTTTGACAAGATTGGCCAATAAGTTGCCTAATATTGACACGGACGTACCTTCCAACCTGTCCTTGCGCGGTGAGGTGGCCTTTTTGAGACCTAATTCGCCCAAAAATGCAGACTTTAGGGGAGAAACCACCACCTATCTGGATGATTTTGAAGGCGCACAGGCATTGATTGATATCCGATCATCATTGGGATGGACTTTGGCGAGTCCCCCAGTTGAATTTTTGAACGATAGAACTGGAATCGATGTCGGTTACGAACGTGCAAAAATGGCGTGGTACACCATCGATCCCATTTTTTACACCAATCAAAGACCTTCCGGAATGTCGGACAACGATATTTCTTTGAACTCCACCCGTAGGGTTTTTATTGATGAGGTATTTACCGAAACCGATATCGCCCAAGGACAAACGCAGGTGCAAAGTACCTTGGATATTGTTTATTATCCGAATGAGAAAGGACCGTACAATGCCAACCCAAGTTTTGAATCGGAAACGCCAGATACTAAGTGGGGCGGAATTATGAGGCCTTTGAGCAGTACCAACTTTGAGCAGTCCAACGTGGAATTTGTCCAATTTTGGGTCTTGGACCCCTACATTGATGGCGAAACAACGGACGCCAACGCTGGGGAGCTAGTGCTGAATTTGGGAAATATTTCCGAGGATATCCTGAAGGATGGTCGTAAGCAATACGAAAATGGATTACCGGCTAGCACCAACAACGAAGTGCCTAGGGAAACTATTTGGGGGCAAGTGCCTTCGACCCAGTCTTTAGTATATGCTTTTGATGCGGATGAGACCAATCGATCGGCCCAGGATGTTGGATTGGACGGCTACGGTGATGCCGAGGAAGCTACAATTTACAATGGTCCTGCAGAAGACCCTGCTTTGGACAATTATCAATATTACCTGAACCGAGAAGGTGGGATCTTGGAGCGTTATTTTGATTTCAACAACACGCAGGGAAACTCCCCGGTAGAAGTGACCAATACCAATAGAGGTTCCACTACTTTACCGGATGTTGAGGATATTGACAGGGATTTGACCATGAATACGGTGAACAGTTATTACGAATACCGCATCCAGATAAAGCCAAACACTACTATTGATGATCAATATGTCACCGATATCCGCGAAGGGCAAACACCAACATTGCCCAATGGTACACAATTGAACCGCAGATGGATTCAGTACAAAATTCCATTGAGTGATTTTACCGATGCCGTAGGTGGAATCTCGGATTTTAGGTCGATTAGTTTTATGCGGATGTACCTTACCGGGTTTTCGGACGATGTTGTACTTCGATTCGCAACCTTGGATTTGGTGCGTGGAGATTGGAGAACTTATACCAAATCTTTGCAGCCCAATGTGGACAACGACCCTTCGGACGATGCAACCGTGACCGATGTGAATACAGTGAACATCGAAGAGAATTACGGAAGACAACCCATACCTTATGTATTGCCCCCTGGAGTAGTACGTGAGCAGCTGAACAACAACAATACGATTATCCGTCAAAATGAGCAATCCCTGTCTTTTGTGGTAGAGAATTTGGAGTCTCAGGATGCTCGAGGGGTCTTCAAAAATGTAAATATCGATGTGCGTCAGTACAAGCGTTTGAAAATGTTCATGCACGCCGAAAAAATATTCAATACCGATTACTCTGATAGCGATACGCCATTGGTAGGGTTCCTAAGAATCGGTACCGATTTCTCCGAAAATTTCTATCAGATTGAGCTGCCACTTCAATTTACTTCGTTCGGAGCCTCATCTGCAGAAGAGATTTGGCCCGATGTCAACGAAATAGATGTGGCGTTGAACGATTTGAACAAGGTAAAATCCCAAGGGATATCCAATCAGACTTTGGATGAAATCAATTACTATGAAATTGTGGATGGCGAGGCCGTGCTTGTTGATGAATTTGCTCCTCGAACCGTGGGAAGGGTTCGAATAGGAATAAGAGGTAATCCATCTTTGGGAAGTATTCGAGGTATGATGGTGGGTATCAAAAACATTGATGATATTCCAGCTCGGGGTGAAGTTTGGTTCAATGAGCTCCGCTTGGCAGGTCTGGAAAACAATGGTGGTTGGGCCGCAACCGCTGCCTTGGATGCAAACATGGCCGATTTTGCAAATGTGACCGCTACCGGAAGCAGAAGTACATCGGGCTTTGGCAGTATTGATCAAACACCGACAGAGCGAGCCTTGGAAGACGCCATCTCCTATGATGTGGTCACGAATGTGAACGTGGGACAATTGTTCCCGAAAAAGTGGAATCTGCAGCTACCGTTCAATTACGGAATTTCCGAAACGTTGATTACACCCGAGTTCGATCCTGTTTATGATGACCTAAGGTTGGATGACAGGATTGCCGCGGCAGCAACGCAAGAAGAGGCAGAAGCTATTAAAGAACAGGCAGAGGATTACACAAAACGTACCAGCATTAACTTGATTGGGGTTAGAAAAAACAGGGGAGAGGAAGCCGAAGAGAATTTCTTTGATGTGGAAAACTTTACCTTTAATTATTCCTATAACGAAACCGACCACCGGGACTTCGAGGTTGCAGAGCTTCGTGACCAAAACGTGTCCACAGGATTCGTATACAATCACAACTTTAGGCCCGCTCCCGTGGCGCCATTTGCTAAAAAGGACTCCATGCTTACGGGAAAATATTGGCAATGGCTGAAGGATTTGAACTTTAACGCACTACCCACAAGTTTGTCCGTAAACGCGAATTATAACCGTTCCTTTAACCAACAAAGATATCGAGATGTACTGGAGCCAGGTGTGGATGCTTTGGAATTACCTTTGTTGCAACAGCGAAACTATCTTTTTAACTGGCAATATGCCCTCAATTATAGTTTGACAAAATCCCTAAGGTTGAATCTGACCGCCTCCAACAATAATATTGTCCGTAATTATTTCAATGTGGACGATGATCGCGATTCCGGAATCAACCAGGCATTGGATTTGTGGGATGGCTTTTTTGACATTGGTGAACCGAACAGGCATTCACAGCAAATGCAGTTGAACTACGAATTACCGTTCAGCAAGATTCCATTCCTCAGTTTTATCAATGCCCAATATACCTACACCAGTAATTTTGATTGGCAACGTGGGGGCGATGCGCTTCTTGAAGTAGCGGGGGAAAATATCAACACGGTACAGAACGCCAGTACCCACAACTTGACCGCTAATATGAGCATGCAGCGTTTTTATGACTTTTTGGGTCTAAAAAAGCGTGATGGAAAAGTAACCGCAAACCAAGCTGGAGTTAGAAGAGATAAGGCAGGCAACCCTGCCAATGGTGAAGAAACCAATAGTCCGCGAAAAACAAGCAAAGGGTTCAATACTTTGGTGGATATCCTGACCATGGTAAAAAGGGTGAACGTAAATTATAGCGAAAACCGAGGAACGGTATTGCCGGGATATACACAATCTATCGGATTCATCGGTACTACTCGCCCTACTTTGGGCTTTGTTTTCGGTAGCCAGGCAGATGTAAGGTTCGAGGCCGCACGTAGAGGATGGCTTACCGATTACCCAGAGTACAGCAATCAGTTTATGCAGAACACCAACAAACAACTCAACATTACGGCTACGGCACAGCCGACCCAAGACTTGACCATAGACTTGAACGCCGATAGAAATTATATGAGTTCGCTGCAAGAAAGCTATAGTCCGGAAGAATGGATGAACGGCCAAGATGGACTGATCAACGAGATGGGGAACTTTAGTATCTCCACTATGATGATAGGAACTGTATTTAACAAAAGTGACGAGTTTGATTCCGAAACCTTTGAGCAATTCAAACAAAACAGGATTACTATTGCCAACAGACTGGTATCCGATAGGGGAGAAAGTCCAGGTACCTTGGATGAGGACGGTTTTCCGGAACGCTATGGTAAAACCCAGCAAGAGGTATTGCTTCCGGCATTCTTTGCAGCATATACAGGACAGGATGTGGATAGGGTGAATATGGATGCTTTCCGTGAAATCCCAATTCCTAACTGGAACATAAAATACACAGGTTTGATGAAGAACAGATGGTTCAAAAAGAAATTCAAGCGTTTTTCGTTGAGCCATGGTTATCGTGCTGCCTACAGTGTAAATTCGTTCCAGACCAATTTGGAGCGACAGAACACCACATTTGACCAGGAAAACGGGGATCTATTGCCCAAAACATTGATCAATAATGTGGTTTTGACAGATGAGTTCAGCCCCTTGATGCGTGTGGATTTTGAAATGCAGAATTCCTTCAGCTTTTTGGCCGAGGTGCGGACCAGTAGAACCTTGTCCTTGAGTTTTGACAATAATTTATTGACGGAGATCAATGGTAACGAATATACCGTGGGGTTGGGATACCGCTTTAAAGATGTGAAATTCGTAACGAATATCGGGGGCGAGAAAACTCGTTTAAAGGGAGACTTGAACCTGAAGGCGGACCTGTCACTTCGAGATAACATAACCATAATCAGAAACTTGGATATCGATAACAATCAAATCACTTCTGGCCAGAGATTGATGTCCATAAAGTTCACCGCCGACTATGCGTTGAGCAAAAGTTTGAACGCCCTGTTCTTCTACGATCATTCCTTCTCGGAATTTGCGGTTTCCACGGCATTTCCGCAGACCACTATCAATACGGGCTTTACGTTACGATACAACTTTGGAAACTAAGATTGGCATTTTTTATGCTTACCTTTATTTTGTCGGAAAGTTTCTTTGAAAAACTTTCCGCAATCCGTTACATTTGTCCATCGACTAATTCAAACAAAAAGTAATGAATATACCATCAGAATTAAAGTACACAAAAGACCATGAGTGGGTCAAGATAGATGGAGACACCGCTACTGTGGGTATTACGGATTTCGCCCAAAGCGAACTAGGGGATATCGTTTACGTTGAAGTGGAAACCTTGGACGAAACATTGGACAAAGAAGAGGTTTTTGGAACCGTTGAGGCCGTAAAAACCGTTTCCGATCTGTTCCTGCCGTTGAGCGGAGAGATCGTTGAGTTTAATGAAGCACTGGAGGACGAGCCAGAAAAAGTAAATTCCGACCCTTATGGCGATGGATGGATGGTGAAAATAAAATTGAGTGAACCTTCCGAGGTGGAGGATTTAATGAGTGCCGACGATTACAAGGCATTGATAGGTGCTTAAGAATTATATATATACCTTATTGTTTGTAAGCTGGGTAGTTGTCATCACAATGCTCAGCTTATTTTCTTTCTCGAGCATGGATTTGGATACGGGGAGCCTGAATATCCCATATGCCGATAAAATCACCCATTTTATATTTTATCTCACATTCGCTTTTGTGGGATGTCTAAGTTTGAGGGAAAGAACGACGGGAAACCTTGGTTTGCGCAAAACCTTGATTATTGTTTTGTTTTTCGCTATATTATATGGTATACTTATTGAGGTATTACAATACACGATCACAACCGATAGAATGGCCGAATGGGGCGATGTTCTGGCAAATACGTTAGGGGCATTTGCAGGAATAGGACTGATTCGGTGGGTTTTTTCTAAGAAAAACCCGTTAAAATGGAAATTTTAATTGTTTATTTAACCAATTAATAATTAAATTAGCAAACACTAAATTTAGAAAAGGAGAAAAGGATGGAACCAAAAAAGAACCCGAAAGCAGATGTAGGAAGAAACAGCGCACTATATTTCGTTATAGGATTGGCTGCTGTTTTGGCATTGGTCTACGGAGCCATGGAGTGGAAAAAATATGACAAGGTAAATGATTACGACATTTCTATGAATGTTGAGGATCAGTTGGACGAAGAAGTACCAATGACGGAGCAAATTAAGACTCCACCGCCACCACCGCCACCTGCTGCCCCCGAAGTAATCGAGGTTGTAGAAGATGAGGAAGAAGTGGAAGAGACCGTAATCGAGTCTACTGAAACTAGCCAAGAGGAAGAGGTAATCGAAATCGAAGAAGTTGAAGTGGAAGAGGTAGAAGAGGACATTAGTGTGCCTTTTGCTGTTATCGAGGACGTGCCGGTATTCCCAGGTTGTGAAGGAGCGAGTGATAAAAAAGCTTGTTTCCAGGAAATGATGCAGAAACACATCCGTAAAAACTTCCGTTATCCAGAAATTGCCCAAGAAATGGGAGTTCAAGGTAGGGTAAGTGTAATTTTTGTTATCCAAAAAGATGGAAGCATCGGAAACATTAGAATGCGTGGACCAGATAAGAACTTGGAAGCTGAGGCAATGAGAATTATCCAAAAATTGCCTAAAATGACTCCTGGAAAGCAAAGAGGTAGACCAGTGAAGGTTCCTTTCAGTATTCCTATTACATTTAAGCTTCAGTAAGAAGATATATATGATTCCTGTCGAGGCAGGAATGAGAAAAGCCCTGATGGAAACGTCAGGGCTTTTTTTTACTCTTCAATGGAAGAGGTAAGGCTGAGGTATATAGTTTCCCGTATCCTTTCAGGATTAATGTACCCAGTTCCATATTGGGCGTCATATTGGGAAGTTAGCTCGTTGTTGCCCTTTACTTCTTCCAAGGATTTTCCTGCGGTTATTTCCTTTTGGATGGTTTGCTTTACGTCTTCCAAGACCGTAATATAGTTTTCCAATTCCGACTTGTTCGACGGTTCGCCATGTCCAGGGATGATTTTAGTGTCCGAATCGATTACCATTAAGGCTTTTTTGTGGGCCTCGATATATCCATTGATACTTCCTCCGCTGTTCAAATCGATATAGGGATATCGGCCCGAGAAATAAGTGTCTCCCATGTGCAATACATTTTCATTGACAAAATAGATCATGGTGTCTCCATCGGTATGTGCATTGTGTACATGAAAAAGCATAACCGTTTCCTTACCATCATGAAAAGTCAGGTCTTCAGAAAAAGTGATTTCTGGCAATGATTTTTCAAAATCTTTTTGATTCAGCTCGTTGGCCGACATCTTCTCCTGTCCATTTACCTTTAGGCGTTTTCTAACATTATCCTGAGCCACTAAAATGGTGTTATCAGTGTTGAAGTTGACATTTCCACCCGTATGGTCACCATGCATATGGGTGTTCACAAGGTAGGTGATGGGCTTATCGGTAAGAGTTTCGATAGTTTCTTTAATTTTTTTGCTCAGCGGAGCAAATTGGTCATCTATCATAAAAACTTTATCCTGCCCCACGTAAATACCTATATTGCCGCCTCTTCCCGTGAGCATAAATGTATTTTGGGTCAAGGTGTCAATAGTGATATTTACTTCATCATCTTGGGCATGTGTTGCCCATATGGATGTTAGGAGTATCAAACTTAAGATGTTGCGCATAATGTTCTGTTTTGGATTTTTCATTAAAGTAGTTCATTGTCAAAAATAATACAAAGACCGTCAATAGGTTGGAAATGAGAATCGGTGGCGTTATCTTTGCCAGCCAATAAAGATGTGGATGAAATCTGCCGTAGGTTCCGTAAAAAATAATACCCTTTCCTTACTACTTACTGATTTTAAGGAGATAACCAAGGCCAAGTTGGCCATTAGCGTGGTGTTCTCTTCCATTGCCGGGTATTTTCTTGGGGCCTATCAAGTTAACGTGGTATCCTTGCTACTATTAATGTTTGGAGGTTATTGCATGGTGGGAGCGTCAAATGCATACAATCAAATTATAGAAAAGGACTTGGACGCTTTAATGAAGCGCACCCGGAACAGGCCGATTCCCTCGGGAAGGATGTCGGTGAAAACCGCATTGATCATTGCAGTAACACTAACGGTACTAGGGGTGTTGTCCCTCCTGGCACTTAGTCCCAAGACTGCCATGTTCGGGGCAATCTCAATATTTTTGTACACCAGTGTTTACACGCCACTAAAAACAAAGTCCCCTTTATCGGTTTTTGTTGGGGCTTTTCCAGGGGCCATACCTTTTATGTTAGGTTGGGTGGCCGCAACCGATGATTTTGGAATAGAACCCGGAACTTTATTTATGATTCAATTTTTTTGGCAGTTTCCCCATTTTTGGGCTCTGGGTTGGATGTTGGATGAAGATTACAAGCAAGCGGGCTTTAAAATGTTGCCTACAGGAAAAAAAGATAAAGGGACCTCAATTCAGATTATCCTGTATACCATTTGGATGATTGTAATATCCATTATACCCGTGTTCGGATTTACTGGGCGTTTGCATTTGTCCGTTCCTGCAGCGGTAATTGTATTGCTATCCGGTTTGGTAATGCTATTTTTTGCCGTCAAATTATATGAAAACAGAGACAATCCATCAGCGCGAAAGTTGATGTTGGCCAGTGTTACCTATATATCATTGATTCAAATAGTATACGTAATAGATAAGTTTATAAGCTAAAAATGGATTTAACCCAAGGAACAGTAGAAGAAAAGAACAAAAGGGCAAAAAAAATGATGCTCTGGTTTGGCATTGTGAGTTTGATCATGGGCTTTGCCGGTTGGACCAGTGCCTATATTGTTAGTAGCAAACGAGAAGATTGGGTAAGCGATTTGGAATTGCCAAGTGCATTCTTTATCAGTACTGCCATGATTATTTTGAGCAGTGTCACGTATTTGATCGCAAAACGATCAGTTGCCAAGAACAATCAAAAAATGGGCACTATATTTTTATTTGTCACCTTGGCGCTCGGCATCACCTTTATATCACTGCAATTCGTCGGATTCTCCCAAATGTTGGAGAATGGGTATTATTTTACCGGCCCCACTAGTAATATAAAAATGTCCTACGTATTTTTGATTGCGGCTGTACATATAGCACACGTAGTAGCAGGTTTGATATCCCTTTTGGTGGTGCTGGTAAGACAGTTGGGAAATAAATATACACCGGAGAACATGTTGGGCATGGAACTGGGAGCTACTTTTTGGCATTTCCTGGATTTTCTTTGGGTATATCTAATTCTATTTATGTATTTCGTGAAATAAAATTTGATTGAAGCAGTTTTCATTCAACTTTGTCTTTTACAATACATCAAAAAATGTAAATTTGTGAAAGTTTTAATAAAACGACCTTTTTTATGGATGCAACGGTAAGTACCGGTACAGAAGACAGCGTTTGGGGTGGTGGAAATAGACCTCTGGGCGCTAGCTATGGAAAAATGATGATGTGGTTTTTTATCATGTCGGATGCCTTGACCTTTTCCGGGTTTTTGGTAGCCTATGGTTTCTCAAGATTTAAGTTCATAGAACTTTGGCCTATTGCCGATGAAGTGTTTACCCACTTTCCGTTCTTGCACGGTGTTGAAGCACCCATGTATTATGTGGCATTTATGACCTTTATTTTGATCATGTCCTCTGTAACCATGGTGTTGGCAGTGGATGCAGGTCATAAAATGAAGCAGAAAAGTGTTATCCTTTATATGTTCCTTACCGTTATCGGTGGTGCCATCTTCGTTGGCTCACAGGCTTGGGAATGGGCAACTTTTATAAAAGGTGATTACGGAGCGGTTGAGACAAACTCAGGTAGAATCCTTCAGTTTGTAAATGCCGAAACAGGTAAAAGGGCCGCTTTGGCCGACTTTGCCGAAACCTTGCCGGAAGAAAGGGTGAAACACCAAGCTAGTGAAGGTATTTGGTTCGAATCGGAAGGATACAAAACATCTTATTCGTTGAACGAGGTTGTTGAAGGTTTTAAGGCAACACCGAATATTCTTATCCGTACAGAACAATTGAACGAAGAAGGTGAAAAGACCCTTTTGGACAGAAAACAGTCCTTGGCGAAAATTTTGGAAGCCAATCAAGTGGTTGAGGGAGCAAACCTGGTACACAACGAATACGGACATCGATTGTTCGCCGATTTCTTTTTCTTTATCACAGGATTCCACGGATTCCACGTATTCTCCGGGGTAGTGATTAACATCATTATATTCTTTAATGTGATTTTGGGTACTTACGAACGCAGAGGTCACTATGAAATGGTAGAAAAAGTTGGACTGTACTGGCACTTTGTGGATTTGGTATGGGTATTCGTATTTACATTCTTTTATTTGGTATAAAAACATTGATTATAGATGGCACACGAACATAAACTAGAGATTTTTAGAGGACTTTTAAAATTCAAGTCGAATACCCAGAAAATTTGGGGGGTACTTATATTCCTTTCTATAGTAACCACCGTAGAAGTTGCTTTGGGTATTGTTAAGCCAAGAGCTTTAACCCACAGCTATCTTTTGGGGATGAAATTGCTTAACTGGATTTTCATCATCTTAACCTTGGTGAAGGCCTATTATATTGCGTGGGACTTTATGCACTTAAGGGATGAAAAGACTTCGTTGAGAAGAGTGATCGTATGGACACCTGTATTTCTTATTTGTTACTTGATATTCATCTTGCTTTTTGAAGCAGATTATATTCATAATGTATATAGGGATGGGTTCATAACATGGAACTTCTAACAATAAAGCATTTAACAAATTTAAAAGACGGTTTTCCAACCGTCTTTTTTTATTTTTGTAGGGTTAAAAAACTATGAAAAAGAAAATCGTATTAGGAGTCCTTTTTATCCTCCCGGTGGTGGTGTATCTATTTTTTGCATCGGGGGTGAATAATTTTGGAAGGTTGCCCACACTTACCGAAAATGTATCGGATGTTTCCAGTATAGATTCCAATCTGCAACTCAAAGATAAGATCACCATTTTGGGATTTTTGGGAAATAATGTGGAAGGGATGCAAGGGAATGCCTTCAACCTTAACCAAAAAATCTATAAAAGGTTTGGGGAATTCAACGATTTTCAAATGATTATGGTCGTTCGGGAAGGTAATGAAAAGCAAGTGGATGAATTAAAAGGTGAATTGGGTAAACTATCCAACATAGACAAATGGAAATTTGCGTTTGGTACCACTGATCAAATTAAAGTGTTGTTCAAATCATTGCAAACCAATCTTACATTGGATGAGGAACTTTCCACTCCAAATGTATTCATAGTTGATAAAGACCTGAGCCTACGAGGGCGTACCGATGACGAGGATGAAGGGGTCAAATATGGTTATGATACCTCTTCCGTAGCAGAACTGAACAATAAAATGGTGGACGATGTCAAAATTATCTTGGCGGAGTATCGTCTGGCACTAAAAAAGAACAATGCCAACAGGAGCGAAAAATAAGAAAAAGTATACCTACATCTGGGTGTCCGCAATTATTTTGATTTTTGGAATCTTTGCGGTTTACGAAATTACAAAGCGTGTAAAAGGTGGCACCATTGTGGAAAACGACCGAATGAGCGTTAGTTCTAAAAACACCAAAGTGGGTTTTGTGGTCAATCAAGGAGAAAAGCGTAAAGTGCCCGACTTTTCATTCTATGATCAAGACAGTGTTTTGGTCACCAATAAGGATTACTTGGGTAAAGTTTACGTGGTCGATTTTTTCTTCACTACGTGCCCCACCATATGTCCCATAATGACCAAAAATCTGGTAGAACTACAAGATACTTTTGAAGATGATCCTGATTTTGGCGTGGCATCTTTCACCATCAACCCACGATATGATACTCCATCCGTATTAACGGAATATGCGGAGAAATATGGGATTATGGACGAAGATTGGCATTTGATGACAGGCGACCATGAGAAAATATATGAATTGGCACAGCAGGGCTTTTACATCTTTGCCAGTGAAGATCAGGATGCCCCTGGGGGATTTGAACATTCAGGTATGTTCGCGCTGGTTGACAAAAATGGGTATATTCGCTCGCGTGAAGATGAATTTGGTAATCCGTTGATTTACTATCGTGGAACAATAACCGAGGCGCAAGGGGTGAATTCTGATGGAGAGACACAGCAGATCACCATTTTAAAGGAGGATATTAAAAAATTATTGGCAGAATGACCGAGGAAGTTACATTAAAAGAAAAACGGTTCAATAGGTTGATAACCGTAATTTCCATTGCAATACCTTTAGTGGTTGCCCTATTGTTTGGTTATAAGATTCCAAACGCCGAACCCCTATCTTTTTTACCGCCCATTTATGCGGGAATCAATGGTTTGACTGCAGTTTTATTGATTGCTGCCTTTATCGCCATTAAAAATGGTAAAGAACGTATCCACCAAAGGTTAATGACAACCAACATTATACTTTCAGCATTATTTTTAGTAATGTACGTTGCCTATCACATGACATCCGAAACCACTGTTTTTGGAGGAGAGGGCCCCATCAAGTTTGTTTATTACTTTATTTTGATGACGCATATTGTGTTGTCCATTTCGGTGATTCCTTTGGTATTGATCACGTATTCAAAAGTTTATTTGGACGATTTTGAAAGTCACAGACAATGGGCCAAGTATACCTTTCCCATTTGGTTGTACGTTGCCATAACAGGTGTTTTGGTCTACATTATGATTTCACCATATTATCAATATTGATTTTCCATGAAAACAAGATTTCTGATCATACTTATTGTTTTGTTGGTAATTCCAACGGTGTCAGAGGCCCAATGTGCCATGTGCCGCGCAGTGGTCGAAAGCGAGTCTGGTGGAAAAACTGCCGAAGCCATTAATAATGGAATTGTTTATCTAATGGCTGTGCCATATGTTCTTGTGGCGGGGCTGTTTTACTTCATTTATAGAAAAATGAGAGGCTAAATCTGCCTTTTTTTACTTCAAACTGTAACATTTAGCGGATTTTATTGTCTTATTAGTGAACGCTTGCGTCACTCATCAATCAAAAATCGCTAACCCATGTTCGACCTGGAACGGTGGCAAGAAATATTTGACACCATAAGAAAGAACAAACTCCGCACCTTTTTAACCGGGCTTTCCGTTGCCTCGGGTATTTTTATTTTGGTAATTCTTTTGGGTTTTGGTCAAGGCATGCGCAATGGTATTGAGCATGAGTTCGAGCAAGATGCCTCTACCAGTGTTTGGGTTTGGCCTGGCGTAACTTCCAAAGAATACAAAGGACTAAACCCTGGGCGACGTATTCAACTTGTAAACGAAAACTATAATAAAGCCAGCGCCATGTTCAATGACGATATTGAGTATGGTTCGGCAAGGATATTTGTACGTGGTGTTAGTGTAAATTATGGAAAAGAGGCTCTCATCTACGGAGTTCAGGGTGTGGCTTCTGATTTTCAGTTTATAGAAAACGCCAAAATGATTGAGGGAAGATTTATCAATTACCAAGATGAAGCTTCCAATGGCAAGGTGGCTATTATCGGCAACAAAATAAAAAAAGATGTTTTTGGGGATGTCGATACCCCTATAGGTGAGTTTATAGATATCTCGGGAATCCCATTTAAGGTAATCGGTGTTTACAAAGAAATGGAAGATCGTGAAGAAGAGCGAATTTATATTCCTATTACAACTGCCCAAAGGACTTTTAATGGTGGCAATAGGGTGAATAATTTGTCCTTTACATTACCTCCAGTTGAAAATTTTGATAAGGCCGTTGCCCAAGCGGTAGATTTTAAAAACGGACTTCGAGAATATTTACAGCAAACCCATACCATTGCTCCCGACGATACTGGAGCTATAGAGGTTTGGAGTGCGATGGAAGAGGCTAAGCGCTACTATGGACTCACCAATAACATTAAACTGTTTTTCTGGTTTGTAGGGGTATGTACCATTATTGCCGGTGTGGTAGGGGTAAGCAATATTATGATGATCGTGGTCAAGGAGCGCACCCGCGAAATAGGAATTAGAAAAGCCTTGGGCGCGAAACCATGGTCCATTATCGCCATGATACTTCACGAGGCCATTTTTGTTACCGCAATTTCTGGTTTTGGAGGATTGATATTCAGTATGGCCCTGTTGGAACTGGTCGGCCCCAATATAGAAGTGGATTACATTATGAATCCCTCCGTAAACTTCAACGTGGCCTTTTCCACTGTAATTGTTTTGATAGTCGCAGGAACCCTGGCTGGTTTTGTGCCAGCTTACCGAGCGGCAAAAGTTAAAGTAATCGAATCCCTGAGGGACGAATAAGCAAAGCTGATATGTTCAATAAAGATAGATGGCGGGAAATTATAGAGGTGCTCACAACCAATGTGTGGCGAACCATCTTTACGGCTTTTGGGGTTTGCTGGGGCATCTTTATCCTGATTGTACTGTTGGCCGCAGGAAAGGGATTGGAGAATGGCATTAAACAGGATTTTGGGAATATTGCCACCAATACCATGTTTATGTGGACCAGGGCCACCACCAAAGGTTATGAAGGATTGCCCAAAGGGCGACGTTTTGAGTTTAAAATAGACGATGTAGACGCATTGCGGGATAATGTGCCTAATCTTCGATTTATTTCCCCACGTAACCAACTGGGTGGATTTGGCGGCAACAACAATGTGGTTCGGGGCATCCGAACCGGAGCTTACAATGTATATGGGGATTATCCCGAAATCATTAACCAAGACCCTATGGCGGTGACCTCCGGACGCTTTTTGAACTACAACGATATTAAGGAAAAAAGAAAAGTGGCCATTATCGGTCAAGGGGTGAAAAATGATCTTTATGATAAAGATGAAGATGCGCTTGGAACCTATATCAAAATACAAGGAGTCAACTTCATGGTCATAGGAACCTACAAAAAGAATAGCAGCGGAGGGGGAGAAGAAGGCCAAAAGGAAATTTTTGTTCCTTTCACCTCATTTTCCCAAGCCTTTAATAGGGGAGAGGATGTAGGGTGGATGGCTATTACAGCAAACGATGGCAGTTCCATTTCCCAGCTCAAGGACAAAATTGTGGATGTGATGAAGCAACGCCATAAAGTACATCCCGAAGATACCCGCGCAGTAGGCTATTTTGATCTCTATGAGCAATACAACCGTGTCGAAAGTCTTTTTGGAGCATTAAAAGCAGTTGCTTATATCGTGGGTATTATGGTTTTGCTATCCGGAATTATAGGGGTGAGCAACATTATGCTCATCGTGGTGAAGGAACGTACCAAGGAAATAGGTATACGAAGGGCGTTGGGAGAACAACCTTGGTCCATAAAAAAACAAATTTTGATGGAATCCATTTTCCTGACCTTGATCTCGGGAATGGTCGGTATCATATTCGGGTCCCTGGTCATTTTTGGGATCAATTCCCTGTTGGATAGTGTAGGACCTGTGGATATGTTCATGAGTCCAAGTGTAAGCGTTGGTGTGGTGACCGGGGCCTTGACTATTTTAATGGTTTCGGGGCTACTGGCTGGGTTTATACCTGCACAGAGTGCCATACGTGTTAGGCCCATTGAAGCATTGCGAACAGAATAATAGGTAAGAATCAATCAATTAACAGAAATTATAATGAAAAAATCGGTAACCATAGTCATCTTGTTGCTCATCGTAATAGTGTTCGGTGGCTCCATGTACTACTTGTATCAGAAAAATGCTGAGGACCCAGTGGTATATCAAACAGAAACGCCTTCCAAACAGACCATTGTAAAAAAGGCAGTGGCCACGGGGAGTATTCTTCCTTTGGAAGAAGTGTTGATCAAACCCAATATTTCGGGTGTGATCGAGGAGATTTATGTAGAAGGGGGAGATTATGTGAAGTCAGGAGACCTTTTGGCAAAAATAAAAGTAGTGCCTAACCTATCGGCCCTAAATGATGCCAGAAATGCCATTGATGAAGCTAAAATAAATCTGGACGATCAAAAACGTAATTATGAACGCCAATCCACACTTTTTGGAAAAGGGGTCATCCCTAAAACTGATTTGGAACGTGCACAGGTGTCCTACGATCAAGCAAAACAGGCCTATGCGGCAGCCAATAAAAGATATGATATTGTAAAAACGGGAACCACGAGCGGCTTGAGCAGTTCGGCCAATACCATGATCAAGGCCACAGTGAGCGGAATGGTTCTGGAAGTGCCCGTTGAGGTCGGTAATCAGGTGATCGAGAGCAACACCTTTAACGAGGGTACCACGATTGCTGCCATTGCCGATGTGGACAAAATGATATTTGAAGGGAAAGTGGATGAATCCGAAGTGGGTAAAATAAAAGAAGACCTTCCATTGGAGATAACCGTGGGAGCCATCGAAAATCGTGTTTTTGATGCTGTTCTGGATTATATCGCGCCCAAGGGAAAAGAGGAGAATGGCGCCATTCAATTTGAAATAAAGGGAACACTTAAAAAGAACGATACCGTATTTATAAGAGCAGGTCTTAGTGCCAACGCATCCATTATTTTAGCCCGTGCCGATAGTGTTTTGGCAGTAAAAGAAGCTTTGGTACAGTTTGATGATGATACCAAAACGCCCTTTGTTGAAGTAGAAACCGCCGATCAGCACTTTGAGCGAAAAGAGGTGGAATTGGGTGTGAGTGATGGTATTTTTGTGGAGGTGAAGTCAGGCATAGCGGTCACTGACAAAGTTAAAGTATGGAACGCATTGGCCGAGGAATAGCCGATAACCAACCACCTTCGGAAAAAAAAGTAATATTTATTGTAACATTTTAACAACTTATATGTCTTACTAGCAGAAGTAAAAGTAAGATAGCTAACATCATCAATCATGATAGAAATCAAAGATCTTCATAAATCCTATAAAATGGGGAGTAACGTCCTTCATGTTTTAAAAGGGATAAATTTTAAAGTAGAAGAAGGCGAGCTGGTGGCCATTATGGGTTCTTCAGGGTCTGGAAAATCTACTTTGTTGAATATTTTGGGAATGTTGGATGGCGCGGATTCCGGTGAGTATACTTTAGATGGTGTACCTATCAAAAATTTGAGCGAAACCAAAGCTGCCCAATATAGAAACAAATTTTTGGGATTCATCTTTCAGTCTTTTAACCTGATCAATTATAAAAGTGCTTTGGAGAATGTTGCCCTTCCACTTTATTATCAGAAAGTACCTAGAAAAGAGCGCCAAGAAAAGGCCATGAAGTATTTGGAAAGAGTTGGCCTAAAACCATGGGCAGATCATTTACCAAGTGAGTTGTCCGGTGGTCAAAAGCAAAGGGTGGCAATTGCAAGGGCCATGGCTGCAGAGCCAAAAGTGCTGCTGGCAGATGAGCCGACCGGTGCATTGGACAGTACAACTTCCTATGAGGTAATGGACCTTATCCAAAAAATCAATGATGATGGCAATACCATTTTGGTGGTGACCCACGAAGAGGACATTGCCCACATGTGCAAACGAATAGTACACCTAAAGGATGGTGTTATCGTGGAGGATAAAAAAATCGAACAAGTAAGAGCGGAACAGTATGTTTGATCGTGACGTTTGGCAGGAAATATTCAATACGCTGAAGACCAATAAGCTCAGAACTTTTTTAACGGGTTTCTCAGTGGGGTGGGCCATTTTTATATTGGTAATGCTCCTTGCCTCTGTGAACGGCATGGAAAATGGTTTTTACAACCAGTTCAACGATGACGCTACCAACTCCATCTTTGTGCGCCCGGGAACTACATCCAAAGCCTATGGTGGTTTTGAAGAAGGTAGAAGAATCCAATTGGAAAACGATGATGTGGAATATATCAAGCAAAGCTTTCCTGAGGATGTCGAGTATATAAGCGCAAGGTATTATGCCAACGCAACGGCAAGGTACAAAGATGAGACCGGTTCTTATTCTGTGCAAGCTGTACACCCCGATCATCAGGCCATAGAAAAAACATTGGTGGTTTCCGGTAGATACATCAATGAGGCCGATATCGTTAACAAGGCCAAAGTTGCAGTTATCGGAAGAAAAGTGGCGGAGGATCTTTTTAAAGATGAAGACCCCTTGGGCAAATTTGTGGAATTCAATGGATTGCCCTTTAGGGTCATCGGAGTCTTTACGGATGATGGCGATGACAATGCCGAAAGAAGGATATATGCTCCCATAAGCACCTATCAACGGATTTATAAGAACACCAATGATATAAACATGATCGCTCTGACCTACAATCCAACCTATGACATTTCTACCTCATTGGAGTTTTCGAGTAGATTGGAGGACATAATGAAGCGTCGCCATAAAATTGACCCAGAAGATCAATCGGGCCTCTACATATTCAATTACGCAGAGGCTTATGACAACATAAGTAGTTTTACGGCTGTTTTGAAGGGGATTGGTATCGGTGTCGGGTTTTTAATACTGGTTGCGGGTATTGTGGGTATAGGCAATATCATGGTATTTACCATTAAGGAGAGAACCAAAGAAATTGGAATACGAAAAGCTCTTGGAGCAAGGCCCAGCCAAATTGTGAACTTGGTACTGTTGGAGTCGGTTTTTATTACGGCAATTTCAGGTTTTGTGGGATTGTTGTTTGCTTGGATGATATTGGCCGCCATAGGCCCTACGATTCAGACACCGGCTTTTAGCAATCCATCCGTAAGCCTTTCAGTCGTGGTCACGGCCACTATTGTATTGGTAATTGCAGGAGTATTGGCAGGCTTGCTGCCCGCCATGAAAGCTGCAAATGTTAAACCCATTGTTGCACTAAGTGATAAATAGTTATGTGGTTATTTGATAAAGACTTGTGGATAGAAATTTTTCATACCCTGGGCAAGAATATGCTAAGGACCTTCTTGACCATGCTTGGAGTTATCTTCGCTATGATCATCTTGGTTCTGTTATTGGGCTCTGCCAATGGTATGAGCAATGGGTTCAATAAGCTTTTCGCCGGAACGGCTTCGAACAGCTTGTTTGTTTGGGGACAATCAACCTCCGAGCCTTACAAAGGTTTTGAGCGGGGAAGAAGAATCCGATACAAACTTGAAGATGCAAGCATTCTGAAAACACAGATTCCTGAAATTGAAGTATTGGCCCCTCGAATTGAATTGGGGAACCATAGGGGAATCGTAACCGTTTACAGAAACGGACAAACAAGTGGTTCCGCTGTGTATGGTGATTTTCCGGAAATAGACAATATCACCAAAAAGAAGTTGGTGGAAGGTAGATTTTTGAACCAAACCGATATTGAAGGTTCAAAAAAAGTATGTGTGATCGGGGAGGAAACCTATAAACTCTTATTCGATAAAGGAGAAAAAGCCATAGGCGAGGACATTCGTATCAATGGTATTTATTTCTCGGTCGTAGGGATTTATAAACCGAACAACAACATCAATATTGATGGAGAAAATGCGGTTTTTATACCCTTTACCACGTTCCAAAAAGCATTTAATTCTGGAGATAGAATGGGCTGGATGGCCATAGCCGTGGAAGAAAGCACTCCGGTACCGGTCGTTGAAAAACAAATAAAGGACATTTTAAAGGCCAAATACGATATACATCCAGATGATGAACGTGCCATTGGTAGCTTCGATTTGTCCGAAATATTCAACAATATCACTGCGTTTACCACGGTTCTAAAAGGATTTTCATTTTTCGTTGGAATCTTTACCCTTTTGGCAGGTGTAATCGCGATCAGTAATATCCTTTTGATTACTGTAAAAGAGCGTACACAGGAAATCGGGGTAAGAAGGGCCCTGGGGGCAACACCCAAGATAGTGAAACGTCAGATTGTTGTAGAGGCCATTGTGTTAACGGCATTTGCCGGCTTGGTAGGTTTTGCCATTGCAGTTGGGATATTGTCCATTTTAAATGCCATGTGGGGCAGTGGGGATGATTTTCCATTTGTAAAACCAATGATCAGTGTGCCGCAGTTTATCATATCATTCATTTTAATGGTAGGACTGAGCGTGCTCATCGGATTGTTGCCGGCCAACCGAGCTGTAAGAATAAAACCCATAGATGCATTAAGAGAAGAATAATCATCAATACAATTAAATAACGAAATCAAATAAACAAGAATGAACAAGTATGTAAAATACGGATTGATAGGGGTAGTGGTCATTGGTATTTTGGCCGCTTTAGTCTACTTTTTAAAGCAGAACAGTACTCCTGTAGAGCTGTATAAAACCGAAACAGCAGAACGAAAGGACATCGTAAATAAGGTAATCGTTACCGGAAAGGTTATTCCTGAGGATGAGATCAATATCAAACCTCAAATTTCCGGTATCATCGATAAGATCCTTTTGGAAGAGGGTGTTAGAGTACAATCTGGAGACCTTATTGCCGTAATCAAGGTAGTTCCCAATGAGCAATCTTTGAACCAAGCGGCAGGTAGGGTCCGAAATGCCGAATTGGCACTGTCCAATGCTAAATTGGAGTACGATAGAAATAAAACCTTATTTGACAAAGGGGTGATTTCGAACCAGGACTTCAACAATTTGAAGCTGACCTATGAGCAGGCCATGCAAGAATTGAAAAATGCACAGGCTGATTATCAGATTATTAGAAAAGGTTCTGCTGGAGGTTCGGCGAGTGCCAACACCAATATTAGGGCCACTGTTTCCGGGACCATCCTAGAGATTCCCGTTAAAGAGGGAGATCAGGTCATTCAAAGTAACAACTTTAACGAAGGTACTACTATTGCAACCATCGCCGATATGAACAAGATGATCTTTGAAGGAGAGGTGGATGAGGCTGAAGTTGGTAAACTGCATGTCGGTATGCCATTGGAAATCAGTCTTGGCGCGCTGGAAGAGCAAAAGTTCGATGCAAAACTTAAGTTCATTGCACCTAAAGGTGTAGAAGAGGAAGGTGCGGTTCAATTTAAGATCGAGGGTGATCTGGATGTAAAAGATAGCGATAGTACTTCTTATGTAAGAGCAGGTTACAGTGCCAACGCATCCATTGTATTGGAAGAGAAAAAAGATGTGCTGTCCATTAAAGAAGCTTTGCTTCAGTTTGACAAGGAGACAGAAAAGCCATATGTGGAAGTGCAAACCGGCGAAAATGAATTTGAGCGCAGGGACCTTGAATTGGGTGTCAGTGATGGTATAGATGTAGAAATCGTTTCAGGCATTGGAGAAGATGATAAGATCAAAGTTTGGAACAAGCTTGAGAAGAAATCTGACGAAGGTTAATCGATGCTCACAATCATTTTTAAAACCAAAATCAAAAAACGAATGAAAAATAGCATAACGATAGTACTACTGTTGTTCGCCGTTACCTTTTCGAGTGCTCAAATACGCAAATGGACACTTGAGGAATGCGTGGCATATGCAGTGGAAAACAATTTGACCGTAGAACAATTTGAACTGGATTTGGAGAATGCCAAAATCGATAAATCAGATGCCCTGGGGAATCTTCTTCCCAGCTTGAACGGGTCCACGTCGGCCTCAAGTAATACGGGTTTCTCCATTAATCCAACGAACAACTTGCCCACCAATAGCACCGCTTTCAACGTGAATGCCGGGTTTAGTTCCAACGTAACCCTTTTTGACGGGTTAAGGAATATCAACCGCTTGAACAGGGCAAAAATGAGTGCAATAGCCAATCAATACCGTTTGGAAAACCTAAAGGACGATATCCGGTTGAACGTCGCCAATGCCTATTTGCAAGTGGTTTCCAATAAAGAGCAGCTTAAAACCTTTAAGGCGCAATACGCAGTTACGGAACAAGACCTTATCAGAACCAAGGAATTGGTGGAATCGGGAGTTGTTCCCAGAGGGGACCTTTTGGAAATTGAGGCTACAGCTGCCAATCAAGAACAGCAAATAATCAACGGCGAGAGCTTGGTTGTTATTTCCAGGGTGAATTTGGCACAATTACTTCAGATCACCGATTACGAGAACTTTGATATAGCGGAAGAAGAGTTCGATATTCCACCTTCCGATATTTTGGACAATTCTCCTAAGGTGATTTTTGATAAGGCATTGGGCTTTAGAAATGATATCAAGTTCTCTGAAACCAATGTTGAAGTGGCCGAGCAAGATCTTAAGATTGCCAAAGGGGCTTACTTGCCAACTTTGTCCGGTTTCTTCCAGTACGGTACACGGTATTCTGATGTAACCCAGATACCTGATGGAAACGGTGTTCCTTATACTCCTAATTTTACCGATCAGCTTTGGATTTTTGATGGTATTAGTTACGGTGCACAATTAAGTGTTCCCATTTTTAACGGATGGAGCACACGCAACAATGTAAAACGTTCAAAAATTAGCTTGGAGAAAGCAAGATTACAGTTGGAACAGGATAAGCTGGATTTGGAAAACGCTATACAACAGGCTTATGTGGATGTGGGTACTTTCGAGAAAGCCTATGTTGCAGCCGAAAAAACTTTGGAGGCTAGGCGTTTGTCCTACGAATATGCCAAGGAGCGTTACGATGTTGGTTTAATGAACGCCTTTGATTTTAGTCAAGCACAGGCTAGACTGGAAAATGCCCAGGCAGATGTGATCAGGACCAAGTACAACTACATTTTCCGATTGAAAATTTTGGAATTCTATTTTGGTATACCCATTGCATTAAACTAGTATCTTTGTGGCCGCTATGGCCATAATATTAAATTTAGAAACTGCGACTACCAATTGCTCCGTGAGCATTTCAAAGGACGATAAAGTTGTTGTCCTAAAAGAGAACAATGCGGCGAATTATTCGCATTCCGAGCAATTGCACGTATTTATAAAAGAAGCCTTGGAAGAGGCTTCTTTGTTATTTTCGGACTTGGATGCCATTGCCATAAGTAAGGGGCCAGGTTCTTATACGGGACTCCGAATTGGGGTGTCTGCGGCAAAAGGATTGTGTTTTTCCCTGGATTTGCCCTTGATTTCCATTCCAACTTTGCAAAGCATGGCGCATCAAGTGCAATTAGAACCGGGGGAAATGGTAATTCCTGTTCTGGATGCCAGACGTATGGAAGTATACGCTTGCGTTTATAATAACGATTACCAAGAAATACGCGAAACCCGTGCAGAAGTTATCAATGAAGCATCTTTTGCCGATTATGTTTCTGGCCATAAAGTTTACGTTGCAGGGAGCGGTGCAGAAAAATGTAGGGGTGTCTTGCAACACCCCAATTTTGTTTTTAACGATTCTGTTGTTCCCTCTGCAAAACAGATGGCTCCAATTGCTTTCCAGAAGTTCAAGTCCAATCAATTTGAGGATGTTGCCTATTTTGAACCATACTACCTCAAGGACTTTGTACTTCAGCAAAAAAAGAAGAAAAATTAATCTTCCATAGCTTTGTGCATAACCCGTTGTGGGAAAGGAATCTCTATTCCAGCAGCATCAAAGCGTAATTTTGTTTGTTCGATCACATAAAAGTGTGCTGGCCAAAATACATCGTTATTGGCCCAAAAACGCAAGGTGAGGTTTACCGAACTGTCTGCCAAGGCACCTACATACACTTCGGGGGCAGGTTCTGTGTTAATATTAGGGTTTTCGGCACATATCTTTAAAAGAATTTCTTTGGCTTCCTTAATGTTGGAGCCATAGCCGATACCAACATCTATTTTGTCCCTACGGGTGTTTTCCATATTGTAGTTGATAATGTTTCCGTTGGACAGTTGTCCGTTAGGGATGATGGCAATTTGGTTACCGAACGTACTCAGTTTTGTGTTGAAAATAGAAATTTCCTTTACGGTTCCGTCCACGCCTTGGGCAGAAATAAAATCACCTACTTTAAAAGGCTTGAAAATCAAAATAAGGACACCACCTGCAAAATTGGCCAGGGAGCCCTGTAGGGCCAAACCAATGGCAAGACCGGCAGCACCCACTATGGCCACCAAAGATGAGGTCTTGACACCCAACTGCGTAATAACCAAAACAAACAACAAAGCTTTTAGGGTAATGCTGATAAAACTTTGGAGAAAGGATTCCAAGGTTTCGTCGTAGTCCTTTTTCTTGAAAAAGCGACGCACCATTTTATTGATGAATGTAATCACCCAAAGACCGACAAAAAATATGACAATGGCCGTAATAAGACTTGGTACTATGCCAATTGCCCATTCAACTGCTTGGTCTAGGTAATCTTGATAATTTTCTAGTTCTTCCATAATGGTTTTTTAGTTTAAATAGCAACGTAGTTAATATTCAAATGAAATAAAAGAAAAGGTTTTTAAACAAATGTTAATGTTAAAGCCATCTATAATTGTTCCAAAGCCCTTTCGGCACTGGCCACAGGGAGTTTGCATGCTCCCTCGATACAGACATAAGTTAATGTTTTTCCAGGTACTGTCCTGTTTTTCAGCAGTTCCAGATGGCCATCTTTTGCTGATCCTACCAAAATGCTATTGGGAACATACGCCTTTGCCAGCTCTTGACCCATGGACTTGTAATTTTCGCCAAGCACTGCGATTTCATAAAAATTTTGGTTTTCGAACAGAACCAAATGCAGCCAGTTGGAAAACCCTTGCGCTCTCTTATCAAAATCCTTTTGAACGTTTTTCAACATTTGTTTGGATGCAGCTCCATAGGTTTCTTCCGGATAAATCTTATGCATTTTGAACAAGTTAATGGCCATCATGGAATTCGAGGAAGAAATCACATTATCATCGATTTCAATGGTCCTTCGAATCAAGGAACGGTCTTTGTCCGAGGTGTAAAAGAACATACCCGATTCTTCATCCTGAAAATGTTTTATGGAATAGTCAAGTAGATTTTTGGACAAATCCAGCCATTTTTCATCAAAAGTTGCTTCGTACAAGGAGAGATACGCATCGATTACGGTGGCATAATCGTCCAAAAAGGCATTGATGGTACTCTTACCTTCCTTGTGATTTCTGTAAAGTGAATAATCTTCCCGGATCATTTCCCGTTGGATGAATGCTGCATTCTTCAATGCCAGGTCCAAGTACTCTTCTTCGCCCAAATATCGATAGGCATCCACAAGTCCTTTGAGCATCAATCCGTTCCAAGAAGTCAATATTTTATCATCCAGTCTTGGTCTTGGGCGTTTGTTTCTTTCCTTTTTGAGAAGCGTCAGGTCCGTGTTTATTTTGGCTTTCAACTCTGGAACGGGGATTTGAAATTTTTCAGCAATCTCTTTATCGGATTTGTCCCGTATGAGTACATAATTCTCATCTTCCCAATGCCCATAGGAATTGATGTTGTAATATTCTTGGAACACTTCATAATCGTTGCCCAACAGTTGTGTAAGTTCCTCTTTCGTCCAAACATAGTAGGCACCCTCTTCCAATTTTCCATTTTCGTCCAAACTATCGGCATCCAAAGAGGAATAAAAACCACCGCTTTGGTCCAAAAGCTCTTCTTTTACAAAAGCCACGGTTTCATTAACAACATCCTTGTACAGGTCATTTTTTGTTACGGCATAGGCTTTCGCATACAAACTTGTCAGTTGACCGTTATCGTACAGCATTTTTTCGAAGTGCGGTACATGCCATTTTACATCAACGGCATATCGGGAAAACCCTCCGCCAACATGGTCGTAAACGCCTCCGTAGGCAATACGTGTGAGCGTAGTGTCCACAAAATCCATAATATCGGGATTGTTGGTTGCGGTGGCATAATGCAATAAAAAATCCCAGTTATTGGGCATCATAAATTTTGGAGCACGCTTATGTCCTCCCAAAAACGTATCAAAATATTGTGTCCAATTGTGTATGGAGGCGTCCAATTGTTCTAAAGAATAGAGTTCACTGTCCTTTTCGTTTTCCACGAGGTTGATGGCATGTAGCCCATTGGCCAAATCACTGGCGTATTGGGTAACCCGCGGTTTGTCCTTTTTGTAAAGCTCAGCGAGTTGTTCCAATGATTTTATCCAATTGTCCTTGGGAACATAGGTAGCTCCCCAAAAAGGTCTCCCGTCGGGCAGGGCAACAATGTTAAGGGGCCACCCACCTTGTCCGGATATCATTTGTATGGCGTCCATATAGATCTGGTCCACATCCGGCCGTTCCTCACGGTCAATTTTTATGTTGATGAAGTTATCGTTCATCACTTGGGCCACCTGCTCGTCCTCAAAACATTCCTTTTCCATAACATGGCACCAATGGCAAGCGGCATATCCAATACTGATGAGAAGAAGCTTATCTTCCTTTTGGGCCCTTTCCAGTACTTCGGGATGCCATGCTTCCCAATTCACGGGGTTATGGGCGTGTTGTAAAAGGTATGGGCTTGTCTCGTGGATTAGGTCATTGGTATGTTTATGGCTCACTTCGTCGGATTTTTTTTTGCAACTTAAGGCTGCTGTTAAAACTAGTATGAAGAAAAGTACTTTTTTCATTACCTCATTATGTTTAAGCATAAAAAAATGCGTCCGTTCGGGACGCATTCTCTTTTCTTTCATTCTTTTACTGTACTTCAAAGGTGATTTTTACGTTTACCCTATAGTCATCAATTTTTCCATCTTTTACAGTGGCACTTTGCTCATTGATGTAGATGGAACGAATGTTTTTAACTGATTTTGAAGCTTGTTCCAATGCTTTGTTGGTCGCGTCTTCCCAACTTTTGTTGGAATTCGCCAATACTTCGATAACTTTTAAAACTGCCATGGTTAATGTGTTTTTTTGATTCCCTAAAATTTAACAATTTTTGATGGGAAAATGGCAGTAAAATCAAGTTAATTAACCGTTTAGGGCAACAACCTCTTTGATTTTTTCACCCATCATGTTCTTTAGCATGGTTTCGATTCCGTTTTTCAAAGTGAAAGTAGAGGATGGGCAACCGCTACAGGCACCTTGGAGGATTACGCTCACCGTTCCGCTTTCCTCTTCGTACGACTGGAAAAGAATGTTACCTCCATCACCTGCAACCGCCGGTTTTACATATTCTTCCAAAATATCTATGATTTGGAGCGATGTATCATCGTAATCCGTGCCAGCCTTGTTTTGCTCTACGGTTTCCTTGCTTTTTTGAATGGCTTCCGCCGTCACAACATCTTTGCCATCGGCCAGATAGTCCCTAATAAATTCTCGGAGTTGCATATTGATTTCTTCCCAATCGGCTACTTCATATTTAGTTACGGAAACATAGTTTTCGTCCATAAACACCTCCTTAACAAAAGGAAGGTGGAACAGTTCCATCGCTAAAGGCGATTCTTTTGCCTCATCGATGTTCTTGAACTCGTAGGTGCTGGGTACGATTTTTTTGTTGGATACGAACTTCATTACCGCAGGGTTGGGCGTTACCTCGGCGTAAACTGTAATGGGTTGCTTCTTTTTCACATCCTCTTCGTTTACCACGGGTTCCCCTGCATTGAGGTACTCCACCAGTTGTTGGGCCACTTCGTCCTTTACATCCTCCCATTCTACAATGTCGAACCTTTCCAAAGCCACAAAATTGCTTGCAATGTAAACGGTCTTTACAAACGGAAGGTAGAAAAGTTGTTGGGCCAGTGGCGAATTTTTGGCCTCGTCTATATTTTTATATTCGTAGTTGCCCTTTACCAAAAAATGGTTGGCTTCCAATTTAATGATTTTGGGGTTGTTGGTCGAAACTATCGTGATATTGTACTCTTTCATCTTGAATATTTAATGCAAAAATACCAATAGTTCAGATGCGTAGCAAAATATTATAATAATGTATGCGGCTTTCCGTTATCTTATTGTTTTATTGTAGTGAACAACCATTAGCCCCATCCGTCACATGAGACGCATCTTAACCTCAATTATTATAACCCTGTTTTTTGGAAGTATGGCCAAGGCACAGGAGGGAATCCCAGTGTATTTTGACTACTTGGCGGACAATTATTATTTGGTCTATCCATCCATGGCAGGTATTGCAGAGGGCACCAAAATTCGTCTTACGGCCAGAAAACAATGGTTTAATGTGGACGAGGCACCTAGCCTGCAAACATTGAATATAAATTCCAGGGTAGGTGAGCGCAGTGGAATAGGGGGTATACTTTTTAACGATTCCAATGGTTACCATTCGCAAACCGGCTTCAAAGCTACCTATGCGCACCATCTTCAATTAGGGGGCGATTTTAGGACGCTCAACCAGCTGTCTTTTGGTTTAAGTGCGGGCGTTATTTTGAGTAGTTTGGACGAAACAGAATTTAGATCTGTAATTCCAGACCCTGTGGTGACCGGGGTAAAAAACACTACCAGTTATTTTAACATGGATCTTGGTGTTTCCTACAACTTGTTCGAATTCTATGCCCATGCTGCCGTTCTTAATATTTTGGGTACTGGACGAGACCTGTACACAGCTGCTGAGTTTGATAACTTAAGGAGGTACTTGTTCTCCGTGGGATATGTTTTTGGCAGGGAAACAAGAATAGAACCATCCATTTTGTTTCAGATGACGGACTTTACCAAAGAGAAGACCGTGGACCTGAACGCTAAGGTATACCGCGATGTAAGTTTTGGAACAGTATGGGCAGGATTGTCCTATCGTCGCAGTTTTGATGGGGCACAATTTCAATCCAATGGTCAATTTGGTGAGCAACGACTGCAATTATTCACACCGATTATTGGGGTGAATGTGAACAGGTTTATGTTCTCTTACAATTACTCCTATCAATCGGGCGATATTCGTTTTGATAATGGTGGTTTTCATCAGATCACCTTGGGTTACGAATTTGGACAGAACGATCAAGGAAAACGATATGATTGCTATTGTCCTGCTGCCAATAATTAAAATGGCCCACCGATATCGATGGACCATTTAGAATCAGCTGTTCAACAATACCACTAATCCCAGGTAAAATTTTTCCTGGAGGCCTGAGCCTTTATGGCCGATAGCATGGCATTTTCAAGCTCTCCCATTTCCTCTTTTTGATGCTCGGCAATATAAACTTCACGTTTGGCATTGAGTTCCTGTATCTTTTGTTGGATTTCTTCCCGTTCCGTTTTCTTTTGTTTGATGTAGGTCATAATTTCAATTTCGGATTTTCCTTGGAGTTCTTTCGGCAGGTCTGCGTCCTTTAATTCTGAGATGACGACTTCGTCAGCCTCTGCCGCATCCACCAAGTCCCATTGTGAATTTTTGTACAACCTTGAACTTTTGCTCACAGCTCGTTTAACCGCAACGGCCTCTTCTAGATTTGCCGCATTGGCATCCTGGGCATATTGTAGTTCTTTCTTTCGCATGCCCATGGAACCATAGGAAATGTAGGTGTTGTTCAATTTTGAATTCAGACGGATGATAATGTCATCATATGGAGTGTGTATATGTACAACGTGCCTATTATGGTCAATGGCCATGTACTCACCGCCAGTGAGCATGGCGCCTTTTTTCCACAAAGTGGAAATACCCTGCTCATAATTACCGCAAAAAATCGTGTTTACGATAATATCCTTTTCCTTGGCATTGGTCGCTGCATCCCTAAAATCCAGTTTTCCTTGAGTAAATGGTTCATTCCCGGCAATGAAGATCATTTTAAGGTCATCCGCGTTTTTGCCCCAATCCAATTGCTTTAACGAAGTGTGGATTACTTGTCCACAATATTCCTCGCCTCCGTTGGTAGTAAGTGAAAAAAGCTTTTCCGATATCTCATCCAAGTCGTTACTGAAACCCAAAACCTGCCTTATGTAACCTTCTTGGGACGAAAGATTGTCGTTTCCGTACTCGTAAAGGGCAATTTGAAGGGATGGTCGCGCATTGGTGCCGCATTTGGCATGGGTAAATTCGTTTACAATGTCCCATAATTGTGCCTTGGCCTGATTGATGAGTCCATCCATGCTGTTGCTGGTATCCAACAACAAGGCGATCTTAACAAATTGTTCTTTGGTCTTTTTACTGGCATGTGGGGTGATCAATGTAGTTTTTTCTTTGGTGTGGGCCTTGAGGTTGCAGCCATAGGAAGTACCGGTCATAAACAACAAAAGTGCTGAGCCCAGTATGTAATTGATATGTTTCATGATGCAATAATTTTTAATGTTGAGGTAAATCTATCGGCAACTTTCGGCAAAAAAAATCCAGAATGAGTGAAAGGAGGGTTAAAATGAGCAACTGATACCTGCAACTTCGTAATCCGGGAAAATCAGCATGTTTTTTCGTGAAAATCAATAACAGGTCATTTTTTAAAATAGTATGTTTACCTATAGTTATGGTGAAAAAGGCTTACATAGTATTATTGTTGCTGTTAACGTCCTTGGGTACCTTGGCGCAAGTTGGAAATGCCAGGGCAGAAATGGAAATAAAGGGTTCCGTGAAGGGAATGGAGAGCCGTGCACCCATTTCCGGGGTACAAGTCACTACGGATAAGGGCGCGTACACTACAACCAATGCCTTAGGAGAATTTAAAATAAAGGCGGCAATAGGAGACCTGTTGATTTTTGAAGGCACCGAGTTGGAAACCGTGCGTTATCGAATCAAATCAGATGAAGATGTGGATGTGCTCGTAAAGGGCTATGAAGCCACAGCTTCTTCCCGTAAGCAAAAGCGCGAAGCACCCCCATCCAGAAATAGTTTGATGGACCATCAGCGCTTTTTGGATTCGGCCAATTTTTATAAAAAGACCGATTTTGAGAAAAGCATCGATTTTATTGCCCAATCCATGGAATCTCTGGGTAACTCTGGTAATAAAAGGGAGCTATCCTCTTCTTTAAGGGCACTTGGTGAAATTTATATGTTTCACAAGCAGTACGATTTGGCCATCACCAACCTTAAGGATGCCTTGGCTGCGCAAAAGTCCAACAAAACCGAGTTGTTGTTGGGTCAGGCGTATGTGTTGAATGACGATCATGAAAATGCAATAGCTGTTTTAGAACCTTTGGTGGCAGTTAAAAACATGGTTCCCTATCAGCGGATAGAACTTTATGAAGCTTTAGGTGACGCCAATAAAGGGCTCTCAAACCTAAAACGGGCCCAGGAATATTATCAAGAAGGACTTCTTATTGCTGAAAAAAATCAAATCCCTCCAAAGGAGATTGATCTGAGTTCGAAGATAGCAGATGTATTTGCCAGTGAGGACAGAGTGATCGAGGCCGAAGGTTTTTATCAAAACTCTTTGGACCTTTCCAAAAAAGTGGCGCCGGAAAGACTGATTCAGGAAAGTGAAAAAGTGGCTGATTTTTACAATCAAAAAAGTCGCTACAATGATGAGATCCAGCTCCGTAAAAAAAACTTGAATGAACTGAATTCGCTTGCCAGACCGGGAGTGGCTTCTGTGGACCAAGGAATTTCACTAACCAGGGATACCATTACCTCACAGCGCATCAACTATAAAATAGCCAATGCCTATATTGCCCAAGATAAGTTGGACGAGGCCATTCCTTACCTTGAAAAGAGTATTGTGGAAGCGGATAAGGACGATGATTTGGTGGTGCAAAAGGATGCGACACGAAAATTATCCGAAGTGTACAAGAATAAAGGAGATTATACCAAGGCTTTGGAGTCTTATCAGGATTATGTAGCTGTGGTAGATAGCCTGTACGTAAGAAAGGAGCAGGAAATATCGAGAGCAGCCCGCTTTAACCGAGAGATCGCAAATACACAGAACCGAATCTCGAGCTTGGAACAAGAAAGAGAACTCAGTCAAAGTAAATACAGCTTGGCGGTAACGGAACAGCAGTTGTACGAGGAGACCAGCAAGCGCCAAAAGTGGATCATTTATTCGTTGATATTTGGAATTGCCTCACTGGCACTCACGGCATTTTTGTACTACCGAAGCAACAAACAGCAAAAACTGGCGAACAACCTGTTGGCATTGAAATCGCTGCGTACACAGATGAACCCCCATTTTATTTTTAACGCGCTCAACTCTGTGAACAATTACATTGCCAAGAGCGATGAACGAAGTGCCAATCGTTTTTTAAGCGAGTTCTCGGTGCTTATGCGCAGTGTGTTGGAGAATTCCGAAGAGGACTTTATCCCTTTGGCGAAAGAATTGGAGTTGCTGGAACTTTATGTGAAACTGGAACATTCCCGCTTCTCCGAAAAGTTTGATTATGAAATTGAGGTGGATGAAAAAATCGATATTGATGCTTTCCATATTCCGCCCATGTTACTTCAGCCGTATATCGAAAACGCCATTTGGCATGGCTTGCGCTACAAGGATGAGAAAGGATTTTTAAAGATCAAAGTAAGGCAGCTAACCAAGGATATGCTCGAAATCTGTATTGAGGACAACGGTATTGGAAGAAAAAAATCGGCCGCGTTGAAGACGGCCAATCAGAAAAAACAGAAGTCCAAAGGAATGGGTAACATTCAAAAACGAATCCGAATTTTGAACGACATGTACAAAAATAGGGTGGAGGTATCCATTTCCGATTTAAATAACGACCAAACGGGTACGCGGGTATCCCTAAGACTCAAAAAACAATAATGGAACTCAAAGCGGTCATTGTGGAAGATGAAGCCAATAGCAGGGAAATCCTTCGGAACTACTTGGCGAAATACTGTGAAAATATCACCTTGCTTGGCGAGGGCGCCACTATTGAAGAAGGTTTGGTTCAAATCAAAAAACAGCATCCGGACCTGGTGTTTTTGGATGTGGAGATGCCATTTGGCAATGCGTTTGACCTGTTGGACCAGATTCCAGATCGTACTTTTGAGACTATTTTCGTCACGGCTTATAATCAGTATGCCATGGATGCGCTAAACCATCATGCTGCTTATTATTTGATGAAGCCCATCAATATTGATGAATTGATCAAGGCAGTGGATTATGTAAGGGCCATTAAGGAAAAGGAAAATGCCTTGGAAGGACAAGTACTACAGGCCCGACCTGCTCGGGCAGAAGGTAAAATAACATTGCCTCAGCAAGATGGTTTTCAAGTGCTGGATGTGTCCGATATCTATTTCTGCAAAGCAGATGACAACTATACCGAAATCTATCTCGAAAAGAAAAAAATCGTGGTGAGCAAAACACTAAAGTATTTTGAAGAGGCCTTACAGTCCTATTCTTTTGCTCGTATCCATAAATCGTATTTGGTAAACGTAACCGAAGTGGTGAAATATAAAAAAGGAAAAGGAGGCAGTGTGGTGCTGTCCAACGGCAAGGAACTTTCCGTGTCCGCATCCAAAAAAGCCGATCTATTGTCGTATTTTCAATAAATGGTCACACCGACCATGGTCGAATATGCTTTAATAAAAATTTAAAATTCATTTCAATGATCATTAAACCCGTAAGAGGTAAGTCCCCCGAAATTGGAAAAGATTGTTTTATTGCCGAGAATGCTGTTATTGTAGGTGAAGTTAGCATGGGAGATCAATGCAGTGTTTGGTTCAATGCAGTGATCAGGGGAGATGTCCATTTTATAAAAATGGGCAATAAGGTAAATGTGCAAGATGGGGCCGTTATACATTGTACTTACCAAAAATCCTCGACCACAATAGGAAATAATGTGTCCATTGGCCACAATGCCATTGTACATGGATGCACTATTAAAGACAATGTTTTGGTAGGAATGGGAAGTATAATTATGGATGATTGCGTGGTGGAAAGCAATTCCATTATAGCTGCCGGAGCGGTAGTGACCACGGGAACAAAGGTTGAAGCAGGAAGTATTTATGCAGGAATGCCCGCAAAAAAAATAAAGGATATCAGCCCGGAGCTTTCCAAAGGCGAAATAGATAGGATTGCCAATAATTACGTAAAATATTCCAGCTGGTTTAAGGAAGATTAGGTAACCAATAGGTTCAGGTACCATAGGCCACCAATCCTAAAGTCTATTTATCCGAAAATCCAACAATCCAACTATACCAAAAGCTATCGAAGAATATTCCCTATTTTTGTCCCACTCAAAAAAACTCGACAACTATGAACGCATATATTTTTCCAGGACAAGGAGCGCAATTTGTAGGTATGGGCTTGGACCTGTACGAAAACCACTCCGAAGCACAAGAACTCTTTGAAAAGGCCAATGAGATATTGGGTTTTTCCATTACGGATATTATGTTCGAAGGAACAGCTGATGATCTTAAACAGACCAAGGTGACCCAACCGGCCATTTTTTTGCATTCCGTGATTTTGAGCAAGGTGTTAGGCGATATTTTTAAACCGGATATGGTGGCAGGTCATTCCTTAGGTGAATTTTCCGCTTTGGTCGCCAACGGCACCTTGAATTTTGAAGATGGTTTAAAACTGGTTTCGCAACGTGCTTTGGCCATGCAAAAAGCATGTGAGATTCAACCTAGTACCATGGCTGCAGTTTTAGGTTTGGAAGATGAGGTGGTAGAAAGGATTTGTAATGAAGTTGAAGGTATTGTAGTACCCGCTAACTATAACTGTCCCGGGCAGTTGGTGATCTCCGGAGAGGTGGATGCTGTAAACGTTGCCTGTGAAAAGATGAAAGAAGCCGGAGCTCGAAGAGCACTTTTATTGCCTGTTGGAGGGGCTTTCCATTCACCATTGATGGAGCCGGCAAGGGAAGAATTGGCAGCAGCCATTGAATCTACGGAATTTAAGACGCCAAGCTGTCCTATTTATCAAAATGTGACCACTACGGCCGTAGCCGATGCCGAGGAAATCAAAAAGAATCTGATACTGCAATTGACCGCCCCGGTAAAGTGGACGCAAAGCGTACAGCAAATGGTGAAAGATGGTGCCACATCCTTTGTGGAAGTAGGGCCAGGTAAGGTATTGCAAGGCTTGGTAAAGAAAATACATCGCGAGGCAGAAACCAGTTCTGCCGAAGTTTCTTAATTGGGTATCACAGTTTATCCGAATAAATAGAGATTTAAACTAAATAGGCAAGGATGTTCCTTGCCTTTTTCGTAATATTGGTAGCTCCCAAATTACCAACCTACATTTAGCTTTAAAACAAACTGAAACTGATAGTATTGGTGATGTCGACCTTCTTTAAAAATCCCTCAAATCCACTGCGGAGCATTGCAGCTCGTAGAAACATTTTCTTTGTACTTTTTTTTCTTTTAGGGATTGGAGTAGGGTTTGGGCAGATTAATGTCCAATTCTCACAGGCCACTGGTTCGGATGCCGAGGCTAATGGTGGTAACCTCCCTGAGCTCATAGTGTCTGGGGGTGTACTTGGCGCTGATACTTCTGTTACGGTCACGGACGCCGGGACGGGGACCGCCACATCGGGCACGGACTATGCCTTTACCAGTCCACAGGTGGTGGTAATCCCTGCCGCTGATTATACTTCTCCATCTAATTTACCAATTACAGGGCTTTCAATAACAGATGATTCTGAGGTAGAACCAGATGAGGATATTGTATTTTCATTATCCACTTCCGATGGCACTTTAACATTGGGTCCGCAGACCACGACGACCTATACGATAAACAACGACGACAGTGTGACCGTCGAGTTCTCACAGGCGACGGGCTCCGCTGCGGAGAACGTCGGGAACAACCTTCCCACCTTGTTCGTTACCGGAA
>NZ_JAFLND010000003.1:436878-634323 GCF_017313105.1 [Muricauda] lutisoli (nom. illeg.)
TGCGGGCACCTATGACGGCACGGCCGGCACGGCCATCGCGATACCGACCCTGTCCATCACGGACGATGCGGATGTGGAGCCCAACGAGACGATCGACCTTGCACTGGGCACGGCCACCGGCGACGCGACGCTAGGGGCGCAGACCACGACGACCTATACGATAAACAACGACGACACTTCTACCCTGACCATAACGAACGCCAGTGTGGCGGAGGACGGGGGCAACCTTGTCTTCTCCGTAACCCTGAGCAATGCGGTGGTCGGTGGTACGGACGTCGCGTACACATTCACCGACGTCACGGCTACGGGCGGCGGCACGGACTATGACAGCGCCGGTGGCACGCTGAACTTCACGGGCACCGCCAGCGAGGTACAGACCATCAGCGTTCCTATCACGGACGATGCGATAGTGGAGGGCAACGAGACCTTTACAGTGACTCTTGGTACACCGACCAATGGGGTAGGTCTTAGCGGTTCCCCGGCCACGGGCACGATCACGGACGAGGACAGCGCCACCCTTACGATAACCAATGCGAGTGTCGCGGAGGACGGGGGCAACCTTGTCTTCGCGGTCACGCTGAACAATGCGGTTGTGGGCGGCACGGACGTCGCGTACACATTCACCGACGTCACGGCTACGGGCGGCGGTACGGACTATGACAGCGCCGGTGGCACGCTGAACTTCACGGGCACGGCCAGCGAGGTGCAGAACATCACCGTTCCGATCACGGACGATGCGATAGTGGAGGGCGACGAGACCTTTACGGTGGCCCTTGGCACCCCTACCAACGGGGTCGGTGTAAGCGGTTCCCCGGCTACGGGAACCATTACCAATGATGATTCAGCAGCAGTTACCATTGCAAATACTAGTGGAAATGAGGATGATGGAGCTATCACGGTTTCAGCAACTTTAGATAATGCAGTGGATGGTGGTTTTACGGTTCAAGTGTCCACGACCAATGGTACAGCTATTGCCGGAATAGATTATACTCAAGTAAATGGATTGACACTCAATTTTGTCGGAAATGCAGGGGAAACACAAACTTTTGATGTGAACCCCATTGCAGATGCCTTAATTGAAGTAAATGAAACTTTGTCGGTTTCTATGGATAATTTGGGTGGGACTTCTTTATCAGTGGATATTTCAGATACTGCTACAATTACCATCAATAACGATGATTCCTGTTTGGCAACCACATCCCCAGTCCTTAATGGTTTGGATACTGAATTCTGTGTAACCGCATTGGGGGATTTTAGTCAAAACCTTAACGATTATGTGGATACCACTCCACCTGTCACTACAGAATTACGTTGGAGTACCAATTCCGATACTTCGGTGACCGGAGATTATTTAGCGAGCAATGTAGTAACCACTGCAGGCACCTATTATGGATTTTTCTATGATCCTTTGAACGATTGTACCAGTCCAAATTCGGTTACCGTTACTTTGGTTGTGAACGAGGAGCCCAATGCAGGCAATACTAATGGTATTTCCGTCTGCAACACTACAGAAAGCGGGGGCACTACTATTATTGATTTGGATGATCGAATTACTGGTCAAGATTCCGGATCATGGACAGTAACCAGTGCACAAACAGGATCTTCTATAACTATCAATGCGAACAACATTATTAATTTTGATGGTCAACCCCTAGGGGAATATGTGTTCACCTATACCACGGATACTGCCCAGGCACCATGTGTGGACCAGTCGGTGGATTTGACCATTACAGTCATCGATTGCTCACTTCCTTGTAATGCTGGGAACACGGCGCCCCAGTTTAATGGTACTGATACTACCATTGAATTTTGCGACGAAGTAAATGCGGATTTAAACGATTATTTGGTCAGTACTACAGCTCCTGCGGGCACAACCCTCACTTGGAGTACAAGTAATATCCCCACAGAAACCGGGGCACACTTGATCAGTAGTAATGTGGTGGAACCGGGGACTTATTATGGATTCTTTTATGATGAAACCAACGATTGTGCCAGTCCTATATTGCCCATAACCTTGGTTCGGAATTTTACACCTACCATTGATGTTGCCAACGGAGATGCCGGCTGTGGTCCATCTATTTTGACGCTTACAGCGAGCGCTTCCGTATCGGATGATAGTACGATTAACTATACCTGGTACGATGCTCCAACAGGGGGTGCTATTGTGGGAACCAACGCGACATTTACAACAAATACCTTATCCGAAACCACATCGTTTTATGTAACCGCTTCGGCCAATGGTTGTGAAACAGAGCGTGTGGAAGTTGTAGCCACAATCAATGCTGCACCTACTGCAGGTACACCTTCCAATACCGTGGCGTGCAATGTTGCGGGGGCTGGTGGTCCGAACGTTATTGATTTGGACGATTTGCTTACCGGAGCGGATGCAGGAACATGGTCCATTATCACCGACCCATCCAGTGGCACTTTGACCATTGGTTCGGATAACGCTGTGGATTTTGTGGGATTGCCCAGTGGAAGTTATGTGTTCGAATATACTACAAATGTTGCGCAAGCACCTTGTACAGATACCTCGGTACAGGTAACCATTTCGGTAAGTGACTGTGTTGTGGATACCGATGGTGATGGCCTAACGGACGGGGAAGAAGCTACTTTGGGTACTAGCCCCACTAATCCTGACACCGATGGTGATGGTTTAACGGATGGGGAAGAAGTATTGGTGGTCGATGACACAAGCACAGTGGCTGTTCCTGAAAATGCTACAGACCCTTTGGATCCATGTGATCCATTCTTGACACCGGA
Source organism: [Muricauda] lutisoli (nom. illeg.) (assembly GCF_017313105.1). Taxonomy (GTDB): domain Bacteria; phylum Bacteroidota; class Bacteroidia; order Flavobacteriales; family Flavobacteriaceae; genus Flagellimonas; species Flagellimonas lutisoli. The sequence continues at coordinate 439,642 of NZ_JAFLND010000003.1, forward strand.
TTGTAACCCTGAGGATATTGATTTGGCCATTACCAAAGAAGTGGATGATGAAGAAGTGTTACTGAACGACGAGATAACATTTACGATTACTTTGGAAAACACTACCATGGATAACGTATTGGATATTGTGGTAGGTGATGTTTTGGATAGTGGATTTGAACTTTTGTCAAATACTCCTTCCAAAGGAACTTATGATCAAAATACGGGAGAATGGACCATTGATGCACTCGGTCCAGAGGAGGTAGTTACATTGGAGATAAGAGTGACTGTAATCGAAAGTGGAATATTGGAGAACACGGCAAGCTTGATTTCTTCCTTCCCGGCAGATGCTACAATTACCGATAACAATGCATCTACCGTTCAGGTTCAAGTAAACCGAAGCCAATGTGAAGATCCAGGAACCATTTGTAATATCTTTTCGCCCAATAATGACGGCTTTAATGATACATTGACATTGGTAGGTGACGAACAATATCCAAACAATACATTTGAAGTGTTTGACCGCTATGGAAACAGCGTTTTTCAAATGAATGGATACGATAGTTCTTGGGATGGCACTGGAAAGAACGGACAGTTGCCCAAGGGTACGTATTTCTATATCCTGGACCTAAATGGCGATGGAACGGATGTGGTAAAAGGATGGATTCAAATTGTAAGGAACAACTAAAATGCCAGATACAACAGTTTTTTTAAAATACAGAATTGTTCTACTTGTGCTTTTTATGGCCATAGAGCTTGCACAGGCACAAAAGGAACCCCAGTATACCCAGTACATGTACAATATCGGTAGTTTTAACCCCGCCTATGTGGGTACTGTTGAGACACCGGAGATTATCGGGTTGTACCGCGCCCAGTGGGTAGATATCCCCGGAGCGCCAACAACCATTCGCGGTGGTGCCAACATTCCTTTTAACAATGAAAAAATGGGATTGGGGGTCAATATCGTAAACGATGTACTCGGGCCTTCCAAACAAACCTATTTTGATGTGGCCTATTCTTATGAGATTCAATTGTCGGAAGATACCAAACTTTCCTTTGGATTGAATGCCGGAGGGTCATCTCTGAGCGTGGATTATTCAGAAGGTACATTTGAGCAGGGTTCTGACCCTTCACTTTTGGGAGGGAATTATAGTAACTTCTATCCAACTGTTGGGGCAGGACTATTTATGTACCACGAAGAAGATTGGTATTTAGGGGTTTCGGCACCCAATTTTTTGACCAATGCCCTTTACAATGATGAAGTGGCCACTATTGTGGAAGACAATATGCAGTTCAACTTTATTGGAGGGTATGTGTTCGAGTTGGGAGAGCAGACCAAATTTAAACCGGCATTTTTATTGAATTACTTGGGCGGATCTCCGGTAACGGTCAACCTATCTGCCAATTTCCAGTTTATAGATGCATTGACCGTTGGAGCTTCTTACCGATTCGACAATGCTGTGAGCGGATTGGCAGGGTTCCAGATATCCAACGCTATGTTTATTGGATATTCCTATGATTATAACACCAATGGGCTGGGAGAATATAGCGGTGGTTCGCACGAAGCCATTTTAAAATTTTATATTGGAAGAGGCGGTTTTGGTTCCGGAAACAATAAATCAAAGAACAAGAAGTCAAAAAATAAAGGAAAGCAGATTGATTCCCCTAGATTTTTCTAACATGAACCATGTAAAAAAAATACAATTAACATTATGGGCATCCCTTTTGGGCGTGGTTTTCTGCTTTGCCCAAAATAAACAATCCGAAGGCGATGTTTTCTTTTTTCAATACGAGTACCAAAAAGCAGTTGGTGCTTATGAAAAACAGCTTAACGAAGGAACTCTGACCAAACAACAGTTTTTAAACCTTGCGGATGCTTATTATGAAACCAATAATTTTGAAAAAGCCTCCGAAGCGTACATGGAAATCTTTGATCAGGATACCTTGATGGATGGCCACCATTACAATAAAATGTTGCAAAGCCTTGCCAAAACTCCGGACTTTGAAGGAAAGGAGGACTTTTTGACCAGTATTTCCTCAAGTTTCCCAAAAGAACTTATGGAGAACATTGAGTTCAATGAACAGTTGATGCAAAATGGCGCGGAAGATAATGAGTTGGACTACGCGATCTTTAATTTGGAGGCCAATAGCCCACAAACGGATTTCGCCCCAAGTTTTTACAACAATAAGCTTTTGTTTTCCACGGGTCGTCAAGTAAATAAAAAACTACGGTACGAACCCGGTAACGAGGGGTATTTTAATATTTACGAATCGGAAATACAGCCATCCGGTCAAATTATGTCCTTGCATGTTTTTGAAGCTTTGGAAGATACCGATTATCATAAGGCGACACCATCGTATTCATCAGCCTTGAACAGTGTGTTCTATGTGGTGTCCAATACCCAAAATGGAGAGCTTTCCTTCGATTCCAACGGAAAAAATGCTTTGTCCATAGCCAAGCAGACCATAGGGGGAAGCAATCAGTTGTTGCTTAAGGATTTGAGCACCTCATTCTATTATCCTTTTTATGATGATACCAATGGAAGACTTTATTTCTCCGCCGATTTTGAGGATGGCTATGGAGGAACGGACATTTACTTTGTGTATACCAACAATGGGCAGGTCATGTCCGCACCCATCAATTTGGGACCACGAATCAATTCATCTGGTAACGAAATAGCTCCCTTTATATTCGAGAACAGCTTTTATTTTGCCTCTGATGTGTTTTACGGTCTCGGTGGAATGGATATTTACAAGGCAAATATGGAAGGTGGCGATTTTGGAATCCCTATTAATCTAGGCGATCAGATAAACTCTGAATTTGATGATTTTGGGTTGATCATACGAAACGAGGGAGAAGGTCTCTTGGGATATTTCGCCTCCAATCGTCCAGGAGGTAAAGGAAAGGACGATATTTACGGTTTTAAGGTGGATGAAAAACCTGGTCTTAAGACCATTACGTTTAAAGGTGAGGTGGTCAATGCCAATCGCCGGCCCAATGTGGTTGCAAATACTGTTATTAGCCTTTGGGATATGGATGGTAATAAGTTGGCCGAGACCATTTCTGACGAAGATGGGCAATATCGATTGGAAATTCCCGAGGAGACCGAAGTGGTGATGGAAGCTACTAAAGAAAGATATTCAAGATACATTGAGCGATTCAATAAAGAAGAACTGGATGAATTACAAAACGGTTCCTTTGATATTGAAATAGCCTTGTACGACGATTTGGTGGAAGAACGGGAAGGCCAAAAGGTGGTAAAAATGGATGACTTTTATTTTGATACCAGTTCTACGCAATTAACCTATGAAATTGAGAAAGAACTGAACAAGGTTGTCGATTTTATAAAAGCATTCCCGGAGGCCCAACTGCGAATAGAGACTTATACCGATAGTAGAGGAGGTAGCAGTACTAATTTTAGACTGACCCAGGGACGTTCGGACGCCATTAAAAGGTATTTATTGGAAAATGGTGTTCCCGCCAACAGTATATTGTATTCCATTGGTTATGGTGAGGATAAACTATTGAACAATTGCACAAATGGGGTCTTCTGTTTGGAAACATTGCACAAACAAAACCAACGTTCTTTGGTGGTAGTGCTCAATGACAACGTACTCTTCGATTAACTTACATCATTAGTTCCCAGCAATAGTATAAGGCAAATAACGATAGAAAAACAATCCCGCTATACGTGAGTGCACGTAGGCCTATTTTTGGCCTATATTGTTCTACAACATCTTTCCCTGTTACCGTTTTTAGGTTCATCCATCCTAAAAGTGGCGCAAAAACGAAAGATACAAAAGTGGCCAGCCCAACTAAATCCCCCATGTTTGCACTAAAAAGACTGATTACTATCCAATTGATCCAAGCCATGGCAATGACCATTAAGGCAAAGGCATGTTTTCTATTGTAGATATTCTTTTTGGGGTAAAGTTTTTGAAGGACATCCAAACTTACCCTTGAGATGGCATCGTGTGCCGTCATACAAGTACTGAACATGGTCGCAAAAGCTGCTACGGCTATAAAAAAGTAGGCCCAACTTCCAATATGGGCAGTAAACAGATTGACCAATTGGTCGGCAAAAACTACCGAGTTGCCACTAAGTTCGGTTCCAGTGCCATATAAGGTCATCCAGCCGATAATCATAAAGAACAAGGCCAAAACTGCCGTTAAAATGTAGCCCACGTTAAATTCTTGGAGGGCAATTTTAAGTGTCGGCTTGTTCTTCATGGTTTTCAGGTTTTCCATACCCCAGAGGCTAACCCAGCCCGATGCTTCCACTGCTGTTGGCATCCATCCAACAAGCCCTATTAGAAACAAAATACCTACCTCATTAAAAATTTCAGGACGTTGATAGGATACTGCATGGGGCACGGGACCTTTTTGGATCACCATTACCGTAGTGACCAGCAGGGCAATAAAAAGAATGGTGATCACTGCTTTTAAAGAGTTTTCAAGAAACCGGTATTTACCGATGATCAACAATAAACTGATAAAAACAAACAATCCCAAAGACACAATGCCGGCACCGACCGAAGTGACTTCAAACAGATTCATAAACAGTCCAGCCGTTACCACATAAAGCGCTGCCAAGATGGTAAAAGTGGAAATCAGGGTAACAAAGGCATATATCCACAAATATGTCTTGCCCAAATTGGTATATCCCTCAATCAGGCTTTTTTCCGTAACTGTGGTATACCGAATTCCAAACTCGAAAAAAGGATACTTCAACAAATTGGCCAAAATAATGGGGATCACCATAACCCATCCATATTGCGCCCCTGCTTTTGTGGATAGCACCAAGTGTGAGGTGCCAATGGCCATACTGGCGAACAATAGGCCAGGGCCAAGTGCTTTCAACAATGCCTTCATCTAGCTTGTTTGTTAATTTTCAGGCAGGAAGATATGTTTTTTTGTTGAAAGTTTTCAGATTCATCCCGCCTAGGAATACGTTATTCTTTCCCCAAAAGCGATTTTTGGAACAATTTGAAAATACGGGTGTACTCGTCGGTCCAACTGCTCGGTTCCACAAAACCATGTCGTTCTACAGGGTAGACGGCCATTTCCCAGTTTTCCTTTCCGAGTTCAATCAAACGTTGGGAAAGTCGAACCATGTCCTGAAAATGAACATTGTCATCCACCATTCCGTGCAGAATCAAAAGGTCACCTTCCAATCCATCTGCAAAATAAATGGGCGAACTGCGTTTGTAGGCCAAACTGTCCGTAGCGGGGGTATTTAAGATTCTTGCGGTATACCCATGGTTGTAAGCTGCCCAATCCCCAACAGATCTGATCGCACCTCCTGCACTAAAGGTATCTGGTGCATTGAACATGCCCATCAGCGTAATAAACCCGCCATAGGAACCTCCATAAATACCGATTTTATCCGTGTCGATTCCATATTCATCCACTAACATCTTGGCACCATCTACCTGATCCGACAAATCTTTGCCGCCCATGTGCCTGTAAATGCCCGTACGCCAATCCCTACCATAACCCGCACTTCCACGATAATCAATATCGAGTACGGTATAGCCGTTGTCCACCAAAAGATTGTGGAACATGTACTCCCTAAAATAGGAGCTCCACCACTTGTGTGCATTCTGCAAATACCCCGCCCCGTGTACAAAAATCACGGCCGCTTTGTTTTTTGCGGAAGCCTCTGGTTGATACAGTCTAGCGTGAACTTCCGCACCATCCGATGCCTTGAACGTTATAATTTCAGGGTCTTTCCAATCATAAGCGTTGAAGTCATCTGTATTGGACTTGGTAATTTGTTCTGCTTGGGTAGGTTCACTGGTTTTTATGGGATTGTCTTGAATGTACAGTTCAGTGGGCTTGTTGGAATACGAATATAGAATTGCCATTTTATCCTCATTCGGAGAAAGCACGACGTCATTTCTGCCCACCATGTTCGTCAATTTTTCCCATTTGCCCCCTTTTAAGGACATGCTATAAAATTGACGGTCGCCCGGATGGGTTTTGTTGGATGTGAAATACCATCTGCTTTTATCTTTTGAGAGAGAGGCACCATAAATTTCAAACTCACCGGAAGTAAGGGCTTTTGCTTTTTTACTTCTTAGGTTCATGGTGTACAAATGGGAATACCCTGTTTTTTCGGACATGAACCAAATGCTTTTATCATCGGGCATCCATCCGAGGGAACCACCGCCCCATCTGCCTATGCCTGGGCCAGCAATCCATGCTTCATCATGTTGGCGGTCCAATTGTTCCACTTTGCCCGTTTTAGGGTCAAGCAACACGATCCATCTATCTTTATAATCGTTCGCTTGAATGTCCAAAATGCCCTTGGAGCCATCGGCATTCCATGTAGGCCCATTTATAAAACCGATACGGTCCTCGTTTGTATAGGGTTTGTCCGGATAGTCTTTGGTGTACTCGGGCACATAGTCCAGACCTTCCAGATTATCCAGTACCACAGGGTAGTTTTTTCGATGTTCCACGTCATAGACAAACATTTCGTATTGTGTGGGCTCGTCTCCTACTTTGGAGCGAGTGTTCTGATCTTCGGTATAACCAGACTCGGTTACGAAATGCGGTACAATGGTTCCCTTGGAATTTGGACGGTCCATTAAAACGTAGGTGATATAAGATCCTGAAGGGTTCATTTGAAGACTTATGACCCTTTTTCCCTTGGTTTCAATCTCCAAGGGTTCCAAAGATTCCAGCTTTTTTCTAATACTATCACCAGCATCACGTTTTGCTTTTCGCTCTTGCAAAACATTAAAAATATCCAATTGGTCTTGGTACAGCCATTCATTTTTAGTGTTGCGTTTGGGCGCTTTGTCCTTGGATTTTACAAATTGGGTTTTTTGCTCCAATAGACCATTGGCTATGTTCCAAGTATAAAGCTCGCCCCCTTTCACAAAAGCTATGCTTTTTCCATTATCGGTAAAATGGGGGTTGCTCTCCCGTTCTTGGGTTTTGGTTATGGGTTTGGATTCGTAAGTAGCAAGGTCCAATAAAAATATATTGCCATTTTTGGAGTAAACAGCCTTTGTTTTGGCTTGGTTATAGGTCAACCTGGAAGAGGGAAGTGCATTTGCCTCTAAAAAACCTATTTTTTCTATGTTTTTGTTGCTTATGGAATAAGCGTAGAGGGAATCACTTAGCGCTCTATCTGGATTCCAATCAAAATACAGTGTTGATCCATCTGTGGACCAATAGGCGTTGGACGGTCTATGGCCAACAAAGTCATTGCCCTGCATAATATCCTTGATCTTTAATGTGGAGTTGTTTCCCTTTTGGGCCAGCAAGGAGTTGAAAGTGATTAGAAAAAGTACGGTAAGGGTAAAAAATCTTCCCATGATCATTAAAAGGTTTAAGATGGTTTGTTTTCCAAATATCGGCCATTTTAATGAGTTTTTAGGGTAGCTTTTTAAAAGGAAAAGTTGAAAAAGTATCAGAATTTATTTTCAGAAAAGGTATCTTTAAAACGTATAAGATGTACATAGAATCAATACAGACCTTTTTGGATTGGAGGTAATGGGTTGATTTAAAACTATTTAAACTAAACCAAACTGATATCAATGCAAATTATTGAAAATTCCACGGTTTACGATGCCATTATTGTAGGTTCGGGAGCAGGGGGTGGTATGGCCGCCAAAGTGCTTTCAGAGTCTGGGCTTAAAGTTGCCGTTGTAGAGGCTGGACCATTTTTTGACCCGGCGAAGCCAGAATACCAGACCCAATTAAAATGGCCGTACCAAAGTCCACGTAGGGGAGCCAGTACACGTTTCCGACCTTTTGGCGATTTCGATGCCGCTTATGGTGGATGGGATATTGAAGGAGAGCCCTATACCCAAAAAGATGGTACCCAATTCGAGTGGTTCCGTTCGAGAATGCTGGGAGGTAGAACCAACCACTGGGGACGGATCTCGCTTCGTTTTGGCCCCAAGGACTTTAAGCACAAAGATGTGGATGGTCACGGCGATAACTGGCCCATAAGTTATGATGATATTAAACCTTATTATGATAAGGTAGACAAGATGATCGGGGTTTTTGGTACCAACGAAGGGTTGCCCAATGATCCCGATGGTTTCTTTTTACCACCACCAAAACCAAGGTTGCATGAGCTTTTTTATATTAAAGGGGTGCGGAAGAGCAACATTCCGGTATACCCATCCAGAATGTCGATGCTTACCAAAAAGATAAACGAAGATCGTGGCGTGTGTTTCTACTGCGGACAATGTAATCGAGCTTGTCAGGTATATGCCGATTTCTCAGCAGGTACCTGTTTGATTTTCCCAGCCCAGAAAAATGGTGGTCAAATAGATCTTTTTGTGAATTGCATGGTTCGTGAAGTGACCACGGATGATGAAGGTAGGGCCACAGGGGTTTCTTATATCAATAAAGAAGACAGAAAAGAATATCAATTAAAAGGGAAGGTTGTGGTTCTTGGAGCTTCCGCCTGTAGTACGGCACGAATCCTTTTGAACTCCAAGAGCAAGCAGCACCCCAATGGATTGGGCAACAGCAGCGATGTTGTTGGGAAGTACCTTCACGATTCCACCGGTGCGGATAGAGCTGCCTTTGTTCCCGATTTAATGAACCGTAAAGTTTCCTACAACGAAGATGGTGTGGGAGGTATGCATGTATATTCTCCATGGTGGGGCGACAACTCCAAATTGGATTTCCCTCGCGGTTACCATATTGAAGTGTGGGGCGGTATGGGAATGCCCAGTTACGGTTTCGGATTCAATGCCAATGAGTTCAACAAGTTCTTTGGAACCAAGGTGGGCGGTTATGGTGATGTGCTACGAAGCGATGCCAAAAAATATTACGGAGCGGTTGTGGGTATGGCCGGCCGAGGTGAATCGATCGCCCGAAAAGAGAATTACTGCGAGATAGACCCAACTACGGTAGACGAGTTTGGTATCCCCGTGTTGCGTTTCCACTACAAATGGAGCCAGTATGAAATCAACCAGGCGAAACACATGCAGGATACTTTTGAAGAAATCTTGATCAACATGGGAGGTGAACCCTTGGGTGATAAACCGGGCAAGGATACCAATTATGGATTGCACAACCCGGGTAACATCATCCACGAAGTGGGTACTACCCGTATGGGAGATGACCCTAAGACTTCGGTAACCAATAAGTACCAGCAGTTGCATGAGGTTGACAACGTATTTATAGTGGATGCCGGACCGTTTGTTTCGCAAGCGGACAAGAATTGCACGTGGACCATTTTGGCACTTTCCATGAGAGCTTCGGAATACATCGTGGAGCAATTGAAACAACAAAACATTTAAGGACATGGACAGAAGAAAGAGTTTAAAATCGATAGTACTAGGTTCCGTGGCCGGTGGATTGGCCGTACATGGCTGTAAACCCTCAACAGGAGCAGAAGAATTGGTGGAAGCACCAAAGATCACCTATCCGGGCAGGGTGCCGTTGGAAACCGAACTGATCAATGAACTGCAGGACGAGCAATTTTTGAATCCACATGAGATGGAGACCCTTACCGTACTTTGCGATCTTATTTTGCCGCCCTCCGAAGAATTTAAGGCCGCTTCCGATGCCGATGTGGTCGGTTTTATAGAATTTATGTGCAAGGACAATGAGGCCTTCCAGCCCGATATCCGTGGTGGAATCATGTGGTTGGACCACAAAAGCAATACGGAGTATGGTGTGGAGTTTAAAACAGCCACCGAAGAGCAACAAAAAGCCATTTTGGACGGGATTGCCTTTTACGATCCCGAAACGCCCAGCAACGAACGGCCCTTCGAGGTGAACTTTTTCTCCTTGGTGCGCAACCTGACCATGACAGGTTTTTATACCAGTAAAATCGGGATAGAGGAAATCGGCTATAAGGGTAATCAGCCAAATGTATGGGACGGTGTGCCGGATGATGTTTTGGAACAGCACGGTGTGTCATACGACGAAGAATGGTTGGCCAAATGTGTGGATCAGAGTAAGCGCGGCATTATTGCCGAGTGGGACGAAGATGGCAACCTGCTTACGTAATGTAATGGAATTGTAAGGTGTTATGGCTCAAACTTTTTGTTTGGGCCTTGATTTTTTAGAAGTGGTTATAAGCGTTTATCATCCTAAAATGCCTCTGGACATTTTGTTCAGGGAATGCTATTACATCCATATTGGAGAGGGAGATCAGCAACGCCCTATACCCGTAATTGATGATTGCTGCTATGATCTGGTCTTTTTCAAGGAGGCTGCAGGTACTTTTTATTATGGATCGGAAGTACAGGAAGTTCCCATAAACAGTAAGGTTTTTACCATCCACCAGGTAAGGCCGCCTTACAAGATCAAAGCAAAGGATTCCCTTACCTTCTTTACCATAAAACTACAGCCCTGGGCAAACGCTCACTTTTTCTCATCACTACATGGTTCTGGCGTGGTGGATATCAATGGTTTGAACGATCAGTGGGGAGGATTTTACCAACAAGTTTTTGAACTGGATAATACAGATGACCAGTTTGCTTTGGCAGAGAGATTTATGGAGGAAATGCAGTTTTCCTTGACGCCTTCCATGGAATTGGTTCGCGAAATCTGCGAATATGTGTACAAAAATGAAGGAAAGGTCACGGTGAACCAGTTGAGCGAACATTTTAACCGATCAAGGCAGTATTTGGGCAAGGTGTTTAAAAAAGAAGTGATGTACCCCCTGAAAAAATTCATCATAACAGTAAGAATATTGGATTTGGTAAAATATAAGTCCAAAAACCCTGATGTTTCACTTACTCAACTTAGTTACGACTATGGGTATTTTGACCAGCCTCATTTTATCAATGATTTTAAAAAAGTATGCGGGGTAAAGCCGTTACAGTTTTTTAACAACCTACCCGAGTTTATGTTGCGTCATCAGTAAGGTTTCCATTTTTACAATTAATTTACCCGGAATTGTTTCTTCTTTGCACCAAAACTAAACCATGAGATATTGTTTGATTGTTTTCAGTCTGATTTTGTGCTTGGCCTGTGCTGAACAGGAAAATGCTCCAAAAAATGGGGGTTTGTCCCCAAAAATGGAGTCGGTAAGGGATTCGTTGGACACCTATTTTTCTAAACTTACCGGCTTGCAAAAGTTCAATGGAGTAGTATTGGCGTACAAACAAGATACCTTGCTTTTAAAGAAGGCTTACAACTTGGATAGTGATATTCAAAGTTCTACTTATGTTACCGATAGTACACAGTTCGATATCCATTCCGTTTCCAAATTGATGACCTATTATTTGGTGGCCAAATTAGAGGTTGAAGATAAACTGCACAGAAACCAGACCTTGGATATGTTTTTTGAGGATTTTCCCAAAGGGAAAGATATTACGCTGCAAATGTTATTGGACCATTCTTCTGGTCTGCCACGGGAATTAATGGATCTTGAAGGGGAGGAGTATAGTTTGACATCCGATCAAATTGTGGAGTTTGCAAAAAAACAGCCCTTTTTGTTTCAACCAGGTACCGATGTACAATATTCCAATATTGGTTACGAGATTTTATATAACATCATATCAAAAGCTTACCAAAAACCATTTGCCCAATGTGTTGTTGACGAAATTTTTGAGCCAATTGGAATGGATGGCAGTGGAGCACATTTTTTTGTTGAAGAAAACCGGGTTAAAAATATGGCACAGAACCATGTGTTAAAGGATAGTTTGGTGGTTGAGGTGGCTAATATTCAGCGGGATGAATTCCGAACGGCTCGCTTGTTTTCCACAGTGGATGATTTGAAGAAGTTTATGGATCATGTAAAGCAGGAACCCTACGCTTCGTTTTTAAAAAACGAGAATGGGACCATAGCTAAAGATGGAGGTTCAAAAGGTATACGTGCCCAGGTATACAGTGATCTGGTAAATGATTTTGACTTTGTAGTATTGGCCAATTACGATCAAATGCCCTTTTTTGATACCATTGAGGATATAGTGAAGATATTAAAATCTGAACCGGTGGAATATCCCAAGGAAATCCATAGAAAAGCAATTGTATTGGATAAGGAAGTGCTTGAGCGGTACGAGGGTTCCTATACTTTTGCTGATTTTGATGGATTGGTATTGGATGTGAAAGTAGAAGGGGATTACCTTGTAATTTTTCAGGATGGTGAAAAGATAGGAACGCTACAAGCAGAAACTCCTACGGTGTTTTTTGAAAACCCCAAAGCAGCGGAATCTTTCGAATTCGTCGAGAATGAATCCGGTACGTATGATGCCTTGATGGGGTGGAAAGGTATTGTTGTGGAGGGGAAGCGAAATTGAATGAGTAAGTAGAATGGATCTTGAAGGTGATCAGAAGTTATAGATATTCCAAGCTTTAGGGTTCTTTACAACATATTCCATTGTTAAACCTCAACAAAGTATTCAAAACCTCAATTATGGGTCTATCGCTGATTTTAACGAGAAGCCCAATTCTTCAGAAAGTATAAAGAGTGTTTGTTTAATTAAAAATGTTCAATAAAACACTGAGATATCGATTGTGTTGAAAAAATATTAACATATTTAAGTAAAATACTACAATAAAATACAGTGTAAATCGAACTTAATGAAATATTTATCCTAACTTTAGATTCTTCCCCCACAATAATTCTCTTTATTAAGCACAAATTATTAACTAACTAATCAAACATTGCCATGCTTTATTTATTATTCATGTCTTCGGATCAAGACATTTTATCGGTAAAATTAAATCCTAAATGGGGGAAACCAGATGGTATCTATTATTGGAATGATATCAAATCTCAAACTTTGGAACTTAAAGAAGGTTCCACAATTATTGTTGTTGCTCATGGTAACAACGAGGAAATTGGTAATGGTGAGCCTGGATCAATTGACATCGACGCACCGTATTTTTTATTACTGATTAACGAAAATATGGAGGACAATGAAGCGCCAGGAGAAATATTCATTTCCACATGTGGTGAAGGGATAGCCCAATTTTCGGCTGATGTTTGTTTAACGGCAAAGCGAAATCAGATTTGGGATGATACAAGAATCTTTGGTCATAGTGACCCTGCCATTGGTCCGGTACCTCCAAGGAATGATAGTGCATGGACAGAAATTTTCCAGGGTAAAAACAGGGAGGAAAATGTTTTTGGGGTCTCAAGTTTCAATGCACATGATTCCAATAAAAAGCCTAAAATTCCTGTGAAGTGGCCCACAAGAAGTATTGCCCCTCCATTATCTGCTGAGGAGAAATACAATCAGCCCACCGTCAAACATTATGTTTTTAATGAAACTGGAAACATAATGCTTTCTTCAACAGAACCTATAACGTCAAATATAGATTCGAGTGCGAAAGATTTGTTTGAAGAAGTGGCCGTGTTTTTTGCTGCAATGACAAAGGCAATAACCAGTACTACAAAACCTGGGGCAACCCCGCCATACAAACCAACTGATTACTATACGATTTACGATTATGTTCCACTGGAAAACATTGTGAATCGAAGTGGTATGTTTGTCAATGTTCACCGTGAAGATATGACTTACACCATGGAAAAGGACACTGTAAGTATAAATATAAAATTTGTGGAAGCTGTTTTAGGTGTGGCACTAACGGATGGGATTGGAGCTGGTGCACTTTTGGCAACTTTGAATGCTATGGGAAAACAGGCCACTTTCTCTTACAACAGGACCAAAAAAACAGATAAGATTGGGAATATCCTTTTTGTGTGCGAATACCTTTTGGGATTGCCAATTGTTAGTGTTCTCTATCTTTATTTAGATGAATCTGAGACAATGAAAGTTGTTAAATTTTCGCCTTGTTTCACAGCAACAAGTAAGAATACTGATTTGGCTATACATAAGGATACTTTCTTATTTGTGGTACCAAGTTGGATTAAAAAATATGCGGGTGACTTGAGTTCAATTGATCAAGATGTGGAATATAAGCTATTGGTTAACCAACTAGAATCGTATATATCAACTATGCCTATTATTCTTAGTGTTGAGAAGGTTACCCATAATACATTGACAAAGGGACAGACCTATACCATTAAAGGAGTGAATTTTGGAAAAACTAAGGGTAAGTTATTTCTCAATGGTATTGAACAAGATGTTGTGTCCAGCGGTAACGTACACAACCATACATATTCTTGGACTGATTCGACGATTTCTTTCACAGCAACTTTGCCAGCAAATGGAAATACAACTACCGGTCCCATTGTAGTTGAAACAGCAGGTAAAAGCCCTTTGGTTGGAACTAGTGTCCAAGACTATACAATTAAGACTTCGTCCCAACATTAATTTAATGGAAAAATACTTTTGGATTGAAATGTAACAGGGAATTATCAGATTAAACCGATGAATAACCCAGCCGTTACTGGTTGGGTTTTTTTAAGTTGGTTTTAACGGATTTTTTCTAAAAAACAATAAAAAACTGACAATCAATTGATTAAAAGGGATTTTATGTCACTTTAACGATTCATTTATCAAAATCCGGAACCTCCCCGATTCTCACATAGGGGTGTTGGGCCACTTTTTTTAATTCATAATAGCTATTGAGTCCGGAAATACCGGTACTTTGAAGATGCTCCAGATTAATGTCTCCGGTCTCCATGGCCGTGTCAGGCAATACAAGATGGGCTATTTCCCCAATCACCAATGTGGTTCCGTTCAAAGGAATAGGAACCGTTTCTTTTAAACGAAGTCCGATTTTCACTAAACTTTCCTTTACAAAAGGAGCCTCGAAAGCATCGATATATTCTTCCGAGAACCCACACCGATCAAACTCTGAGATATTCTTGTCAAATTTAGCGGAGGTATAATGGGCCCGTTCAATAAATTCAGGGTGAATATGATTTATGGTGTACACGCCTTTTTCCTCAATATTACGGAGCGTATGTCCGGAATCTTGCGTTTTTGGTCTGGCTATAAAGCCCAAAAGTGGTGGTTGGCTACCCAAATGAACCACAGAGCTGAAAACAGCCAAATTGGTCACTTGATCATGGTCTATGGTTCCAATCAGGTTGGCAGGCTTGATTCCTGTTATGGAATTGATGATTTTTAGACGGACAACCTTGTCCATTTCCATAATATCCTTGTTCGAGTAATACATAGTGCTTGGTTTGAGTATCCCTGAGACTACAAATAGTTATTTTCTGAATTATCGATATTCGATCAGTGAAAGATACGCATCAAATACCAACAGTAGTTAATGATAGATCAAATCATCACCCATTGAACTGATTTGCTATATGTTACAAAAATATTTCTACCTTCAACCATAAATACTTTTTAGAGTTCTTCACTGAATGTAAGGCAAAGTTCAAATAAAAGATGCGTAACTGCTTGGTGATTGAATAATTATTTATGAAACCAAAAACCAATTATACTAAAAGTGGTGAATTTAACATTGCTTATCAGGTAGTGGGCGATGGTCCAGTAGACATCATTTATATTCCTGGTTGGGTCTCGAATATTGATATGATGTGGGCAGAACCAAGATTGGCCGCTTTTTTGGCCAGACTCGCCTTATTTTCTAGACTTATTTTATTTGATAAAAGAGGGACTGGACTTTCAGACCGTACTGATGATTATTCCACAATGGAAGAACGAATGGATGACATCAATGCGGTAATGGATGCTACACATTCTGGAAAAGCATTTTTGTTTAGCCACTCTGAAGGAGGTTCTGTGAGCTTATTGTTTTCTTTAAATTATCCAGAACGTACTTTAGGGGTAATGGGTTTTGGTATTTTTGCCAAACGAAGATATTCAGAAAATTATCCGTGGGCCCCTACAGATGAAGAGCGTGAAGTTTCAAATAAATTAATAGAAGATAATTGGGCCCATGGTGACTTGGATGAATTAAGAACACTGGTACCCTCCCTTGCACACGATAATGGGTTCATGGATTGGCTGGCGAGTTATTTACGTTCAGGGGCAAGTCCTAAAGCGGCCTTAATACTACACAAGCAATGTACGCAAATAGATGTGACAGACATTCTGGGTTCAATTGAAGTTCCAACACTTCTACTATTCAGAAAGGATGACATTGAAATACGGGTACAAGAAGGCAGATACATTGCTGAACGAATACCTAATTCCAAGCTTGTTGAATTTGAAGGCAGTGACCATCTGTTTTGGACAGGCGACACCTACCCAATACTGGCAGAAATGGAAGAGTTTGTTACTGGAATGCGTCCCCATAGGTCAGAGTTCAAAATTTCAAACTCCAGGACAAAAAAAACAGGTGGCAATATTGAAAAGGTAATGTCCGAAAATTTCCTTTTTAATTTAAAGGTTGAAGAATTTGCCAAATTATGTGGTAGAAGTTTGTCTGCTTTTAAACGGGATTTTAAACATATTTATGGTACAACACCTTCGAGATGGATCAAGTTTAAACGGCTCGAATATGCTAAAAAACTATTGATTGGGACTGACTTACATATCAATCAAATAAGCTATGATTGTGGTTTTATAAATTCATCTCACTTTATAAAATCATTCAAAGAACAATACGACCTTCCTCCACATCAGTATAGAACGCAAATAACGAAAGATTGAGTACAGGAGCCATATTTGGACGTTTTAGAATGTTTTTTGAACTTTTCTGAAAGTCAAGTGTCTTGGTTTTAAGTGAATTTTACATCATTCATTTAAACAAACATCACATTATGAAAACAAAACTCACATTAACCTTGATAGCGGTTTATGGTTTATCGCTTTCGTACATTAACGCTCAAGTCGACCTGATAAATGACGAATTCCCGGAAGCCAAACAAGAAGTCATGAATACTTTTGGAGCGATTGCCCAAAGTATAAAGGATGGGGACATCGATAAACTAATTGCATTTCATGCCTATGGGCCAAAATTCACTGAATTTAAGAATGGTGAGCCAAGGAATGGAGGAGAAGCAAACGAATCTCATGAACGCAATGTATTTGGTTCGGCAACAGAAGTATTAAAGTTTGAAGCCAAAAATCTACAAATTGCCGTTTATGGAGATGTGGCCAATGTAACCTTTCATTCAGATTTTCATTTAAAATTTGGAGAGGATCTAGTGATTGTGAACGATCAGATCACCCTGCTTTTTGTTAAAACAAATGATGGTTGGAAAATGGTTCACGAACATCATTCACCACTGAAAAAATCAGAAGCTTAGCAAGTACCACTTTTGATTTCCATTCTAAAAGCCAGGGTTGCAATGGTACATTCTGGCTTTTGAGTTTATTTAAAGACAGCAGTATGTTCCGAGCAATTGAGTTTATATCGCAACAAGTTATATTAAGAGGACGATTGTATTTGCCCAAAAAAATATCTTCCAAAAAGTATCCTGTTGTGATAATGGCCCATGGTTTTACAACCACAATCCATGGGATGATCGCAGACAAATATGCTGAACGCTTTAGGAAAGCTGATTTTGCAGTACTGTTGTATGATCATAGAAACCTGGGTATTAGCGATGGGGAACCACGTCAGGAAATCAACTTTTGGGTCCAATCCAGAGGCTATATCGATGCAATTGATTTTGTCTTTAAACAGCCCGAAATAGATACAAATAAAATTATGGTATGGGGGTCGAGCATGAGTGCACGTGAAGCCTTTTTAGTTGGTTCAGTAGACGAGAGGGTCAAAGCCATTATAGCTATGGTTCCTGCTTTTGGAGATCATTATCCATTAAAGGATAGGGACAGTGCTCTTTATACCTTTGCAAAAGAAACGTTGTTGGAAGATGACATCTTGGGGTTGCCTTATTCTACAACTGAAAGAGTGGCGGTCGTTTCGCATGATCAGATCAACAATCCTTCTGCATTAAAGGAATTAACAGCATTCCGGTGGTTTATGGAGTACGGAGGACGCTTTGGAACAAACTGGCAAAACGTGGTCTCATTTTCCAACACAGAAACTCCTGAAGAGTTTCATTTGAGTCAATGTGCAGCACATCTAAAAGCACCCATTCTAATGATTGTTGCAAAAAATGATGAAATGGCAGGTGCGAACCCAAATATTACAGCCAAAATATTTAGCTTAATTATGCAGCCCAAAGAATGGGTTGATATTTCTGGAGGTCATTTCGGATTGTTGAATTATCCGAGTAGGTTATTTGAAAAATCAAGTAAGGCCCAAATCAATTTTCTTAAAAGACAACTAGATGAAAAACCCTAGAACCAATCCCATTGAGATAGATGGAGAAGAGTTTAGACAAATTGGTTATCAACTGATAGATGACATCTCAAATTTTATGAATCAGATTGATAAAAAACCGGTTACCTATAACAGAAGTCCGTCTGAAATTCAAAAAGTTATAGGAACCACTTCTTTGCCGGATAATGGAAGTGAAGCTTCCGAGTTGATTGCTCAGGCCACCGAACTGCTTTTGAACAATTCACTTTTTAATGGCCATCCGAAATTCATGGGGTATATCACTTCTTCCGCAGCTCCGATTGGGGCCTTGGCAGATTTGCTAGCTGCATCGGTCAACCCGAATGTTGGGGCACATATTTTAAGTCCAATTGCCACTGAAATCGAAAAACAAACCATAAAATGGTTGAGAGAATTTATAGGTGTTCCATCAGATTACGGCGGTATTTTGGTAAGTGGTGGAAATATGGCAAATTTTACTGCGTTCTTAGCTGCAAGAACGGCTAAAGCTCCATTGAGTGTTAAGGAATGTGGGATTCAAAATTCAGAAAACCAATTTACCGTTTACTGTTCCAAAGCAACACATACATGGATAGAGAAAGCGGTTGTTTTATTTGGTTTAGGTACTAATTCGATACGTTGGATTCCCACTGATGTGTCAAATAAAATGGAGACGTCGATTCTGGAATCGACAATAAAAGAAGATATTGAAAACAATTTCACCCCTTTAATGATAGTTGGTACAGCCGGAGATGTCAGCACGGGCGTTGTGGATAATTTGAACGAGATTTCGGTTGTGTGTAAAAAATATGATATATGGTTTCATATAGATGGTGCCTATGGGATGCCAGCGGCGATTATTCCAGAACTTAAACACGTATTTGAAGGAATCGAGGAAGCGGATTCCATAGCACTGGATCCCCATAAATGGTTATACAGTCCACTGGAAGCGGGGTGCACATTGGTGAAAAACCCATGTCATCTAACCGATACTTTTAGTTCACATCCTGAATATTACAATTTCAGTAAAAGCGAAGATGAGGTTGCACAAAACTTCTATGAATACGGACTCCAAAACTCACGAGGTTTTAGAGCGTTAAAAGTATGGCTCTCCCTTAAACAGTTGGGCCGTAGTGGTTATAGAAAATTGATTAGTGAGGACATTCAACTCTCAAAAATGTTGTATGATCTGGCTGATAATAACCCAGAGTTGGAAGCAATATCACAAAATTTAAGTATTACAACATTTAGGTATAAACCAAAAGATAGAGCAGAAAACCTTGAATATCTAAACAAATTAAATGAAACCTTATTAAACGCATTGCAAGCTGGAGGCGAAGTGTTTATATCCAATGCGATTGTCAACCAACAATATTGTTTGAGAGCTTGTATTGTTAACTTCAGAACTTCCGAAAAAGATATTGAAGAAGTAGTCGATATCGTAGTGCGAGAGGGTAAAAAGGTTCATTGTGAACTGTCAAAAACGTTTACCTAAACATGTAATAAACGATAGCATACAAGAAGGTTTGTGGCTATTCTGTTACTTATAAAAACAAAAAACCCTATAAACATTGTGTTTATAGGGTTTTTCTGTACTCGAGGCGGGACTTGAACCCGCACGGGCAATAATGCCCACAGGATTTTAAGTCCGGCGTGTCTACCAATTCCACCACTCGAGCAGGACTTGTATGTAAAAAAAAACTCCACCCGTGGTGACTGAGCGGAGTCAAAGTCGAGCGAAAAACGGGATTCGAACCCGCGACCTCCACCTTGGCAAGGTGATGCTCTACCAGCTGAGCTATTTTCGCATATTAAAGAACGCTGCACTTTTCCCAAGCGCGGATGCAAATTTATAACATTTCTATTAAAATAAAAGAATTTTTTTAGGAAGAAGCCTTTTTCTTTTTTCCAAGCAATCGCTTGATCTCGTTTAATTTCATCAACGCCTCCACAGGAGTCAGGGTATCAATGTCCAAGTGCAAAATTTCCTCCTTGATTTCTTCCAATAAAGGATCGTCCAAATTGAAAAAACTTAACTGCATTTCATTTTGGGTGGCCTGTAGCTTGTCGCTTACTTCTTCACTGGCATGTGATTTTTCAAGTTTTTTAAGGATTTTGTTTGCTTTTTGAATCACCTGTTGGGGCATTCCCGCCATTTTCGCCACGTGTATTCCAAAACTGTGTTCGCTACCTCCAGGCACCAATTTCCGCAAGAAAAGCACATTGTCCTCCAACTCTTTTACCGAAACGTTGTAGTTTTTGATACGGGAAAATGTATTGGTCATATCATTAAGTTCGTGGTAGTGCGTTGCGAACAATGTCTTTGCTTTAGCAGGGTGTTCGTGCAGATATTCCGAAATGCCCCAGGCAATCGAAATCCCATCATAGGTACTGGTTCCACGGCCAATTTCATCCAATAACACCAAACTACGTTCTGAGAGATTGTTCAAAATAGAGGCGGTCTCGTTCATTTCAACCATAAAGGTCGATTCGCCCATCGAAATGTTGTCGCTTGCCCCGACCCTTGTGAATATTTTGTCCACCACACCTAAACTGGCCTCTGCCGCAGGCACAAAACTTCCCATTTGGGCCAATAACACAATAAGTGCGGTTTGCCGTAGCAAGGCCGACTTACCGCTCATATTGGGCCCTGTAATCATAATGATTTGTTGTTCCTCTCGGTTTAAGAGTACATCATTGGTCACATAAGCATCGCCAATGGGCAATTGCTTTTCAATAACAGGGTGCCTGCCTTCCTTAATGTCGATTGTGGTGGAATCATTCACCTCTGGTGCAACATAGTTGTTCTCCTTGGCCAATTGTGCAAACCCCGAAAGGCAGTCCAATTGGGCGATGAGGTATGCATTGAGCTGTACGGGGGCAATATATTCCTGCATCCAAACGAGCAATTGTTCGAAAAGCTGTTGTTCCAGTTGGTAAATCCGTTCTTCGGCCCCCAAAATCTTGGACTCGTATTCCTTTAACTCTTCTGTAATATAACGCTCTGCGTTGACCAAGGTCTGTTTGCGTATCCAGCTTTCGGGAACCTTGTCCTTGTGGGTATTCCTTACCTCGATGTAATAGCCAAATACATTGTTCGATGCAATTTTTAAAGAAGTGATCCCAGTTTCTTTGGTTTCCCTTTCCAGCATTTTGTCGAGATAGTCCTTGCTGGAAAAAGCGAGTCCGCGCAATTCGTCCAATTCTTCGGAATAGCTCTCTGCAATAGTGTTGCCTTTGGCAATGTTGACAGGAGCCTCCTCCTTAAGGACTTCTTTTATTTTTGAGCGGAGTGCGTCACAATCGTTCAAGCGCTCCCCAATATCCTGTAAGGAATCGTTGGTGCTGTTTTGTGCCAGTTGTTTGATGGGGACAACAGCTTCCAATGAATTTTTAAGTTGAACCACCTCTTTGGGATTGATTTTCCCGGTGGCCAATTTGGAAATCAACCGTTCCAGGTCGCCCATTTGTTTGATGTGCCCCTGGATCTTGTTCAGTTGTTCATCTTCATTTTTTAAATAAGACACCACCTGATGTCGTTGATGAATTTTTTCCACATTTTTTAAGGGAAGCGCCAACCACCTCTTCAGCAATCGTCCACCCATTGGGGAAATGGTCTTGTCGATAATGTCCAGCAGGGTGACCGCATTTTGGTGCGAGGAATGGTAAAGCTCCAGATTTCTAATGGTAAAACGGTCCATCCACACATATTCCTCCTCCGCAATTCGCTTAATTTTGTTGATGTGCTGTAATCGGCTGTGCTGTGTCTCGGAGAGGTAGTGCAGTACGGCGCCCGAAGCAATGATTCCGTGATTGAGATGATCTATTCCAAATCCTTTTAGGGTGGTGGTCCCAAAATGATGGTTTAAACTCTCATGGGCATAATCCTCCTGAAAAATCCAATCCTCCAAAAAGAAACTGTGGAACTGGTTGCCGAAGCACTCCACAAAATCCTTTTTATGGTTTTTGGATACCAAGACTTCGTTCGGTGAAAAATTCTGTAGCAGTTTATCCAACTGTTCCACCGAGCCTTCCGAGGTCAAATATTCACCTGTGGAAATATCCAAAAAGGAGATTCCCAATTTGTTGCGTCCAAAATGTACGGCACACAAAAAGTTGTTGCTCTTTGCGTTAAGTATGTCATCGTTTAGGGCAACGCCCGGTGTCACCAATTCTGTTACGCCCCGCTTTACAATGCTTTTCGTTTGTTTGGGGTCTTCCAGCTGGTCGCAAATGGCCACCCGTTGCCCGGCCTTTACCAATTTGGGCAAATAGGTGTTCAAAGAATGATGCGGAAACCCTGCCAATTCGGTCTTGTCTCCCCCATTGTTTCTATGGGTAAGGATGATGCCCAATATTTTGGCGGCCTTCACTGCATCCTCTCCAAAGGTCTCGTAAAAGTCCCCTACGCGGAACAGCAACAGTGCATCAGGATGTTTTACCTTAATGGCATTGTACTGTTGCATCAACGGGGTAACTTTCTTATTCTTTTTCTTGGCTGCCAAAGCGATTTAATTCTGTTACTTTTGCCCAAAATTGGGATGAAAACGAATATATTGTTTTCATCGACCATCAAAAATTTTTGTTGATATTTTCACCCCAATGTTTAAAAAATGAGTCGAAAACTTGAAAATAGCGAGCTGGACCGATTGGATGTGGCCAGTTTTAAGGAGGTCAAAAAATCGCCGATCATTATTATTTTGGACAATGTTCGCAGTTTGAACAATATTGGCTCCGTGTTCCGTACCGCTGATGCTTTTTTGATTCAGAAAATTTATCTGTGCGGCATTACGGCCACTCCTCCACATAAAGATATCCGTAAAACAGCTTTGGGCGCCACCGAAAGTGTAGATTGGGAGTACCGTGAGGATACTTTGGAGTTGGTAGAGGAGTTAAAGCAAAAGGGTATTCAAATCGTGTCTGTTGAACAGGCAGAAAAGGCGGTGATGTTGAATGATTTCCAAATCAATTCGGATGAAACCATTGCTTTGGTTTTTGGTAACGAGGTGAAAGGGGTATCGCAAGAGGTGGTCACGGCCAGTGATACTGTTTTGGAGATTCCCCAATTCGGCACCAAGCATTCCTTGAATATTTCAGTAAGTACGGGGGTAGTGGTTTGGGATGTTTGGTCCAAACAAAACGCTGAAAAATAAAAAAGGCCCTGAAAAACAGGGCCATATATAAAGTCTGAGTTAGTTAGTTTCTCGAATTGAGGTTGCTAATAAAATAAAACCATTCGTTATATCCAAACATTTTCCAAAAATTCTCTTAAATGTTTGATGAAAGTATATTGTCTTCGAGCTTTTCTAAAATGAATTCGTAATCGGCCGGATTATTTACAAAATCGAGTTCGCCCATATCCAGAATTATACTGTTTTGATTGGGGTTGCTCTTGATGAAATCCAAATAGCCCCGATTGATTTTTTCCAAGTAAACAGGGTCGATGTTCTGCTCATAATCACGTCCCCTTTTTTTTATATTGGCCAATAACCGTTCGGTATTTTGATAGAGATACAGGTAAATCTCAGGCTTTTTCACCTCTTTGTACATAAAGCTAAAGACCTTTCGGTATAGATTGTACTCTTCTTTCTGCAGCGTTACCTTGGCAAAGATCAGCGATTTAAAAATGTCGTAATCACTTACCATAAAATTCTTGAAAAGATCAAACTGAGAGGTGTCGTCCATAAATTGCTGATACCTATCGGCCAAAAAGGACATTTCCAAAGGAAATGCATAGCGTGCCTGGTCCTCATAGAATTTGGGGAGAAAGGGGTTGTCCGCAAAACGTTCCAATACCAATTTGGCATTAAAATCACTGGCGATCATTTTGGATAAGGTGGTTTTTCCTGCACCAATATTCCCTTCTATGGCAATCAATTGTAACTGGGAGAATAGTCCGGACCTATCCTTGAACAATTTGTGCTTTGTTTTGGTAAGTTGGCTTTTGTCCCTACACTCCTGTAAAAGGTTACGGGTGTCCTTATGCAGTACTGGATGGTAAAATTGAGGGGCAATATCGCTTAGTGGCTTTAAAACAAACTTCCTATGTTGCATTTTTGGATGGGGAATTACCAAATCATCATTATTGATGATTTCATTGCCATAATAAATGATATCAATGTCCAAGGTACGGGATGTGTACCCGCCATCCACGGAACGAATCCTACCAAAATCCCGTTCAATCTGTAAAATGGTTCCCAATAATTCCAATGGGGCAAGCGGTGTTAAAACGGAAACAACGATGTTAAGGAACTGATCTCCTTCAAAACCTAGGGCGGGGGTTTCGTACACCGAGGAAATATCCAAGATTTTTCCTGCTTTTTCCTGTAAACGAAAAATGGCTTTTTGGAGGTTCGCAAGACGATTTCCCAAATTGCTGCCCAAAGAAAGATATACCTTTTGTTTTGTGACCATAATCGAAGAAACAAAGTAAACAAAACAATACTACAATGGTTATATTTGAAGCGTATTAAATTTTATTGAATGAAGTTTTTAAGAAACCTACTTGCCTCAATTTTGGGGAGCTTAGTGGCATTTATGATAGTCGTTGGCATGTTCTTCATATTTATGGCCCTAATTGGTAGTGCGGATGATGGTGTCGTGGTTAAGAAAAACTCTGTGTTGGAACTTAGTTTTGTTGCACCTATTCTGGATTATACGGGAAAAGATGAAACTGACCCTTTTGCTGCCTTTGGGGGTGTTGAACTCGGTCTGGATGAGATTTTGCACGCTATTGAAGTAGCAAAGAACGATGATAATATTGAAGGTATTAGCCTTACAACGGGGTTTTTACAGGCCGGAGTTGCACAGACCCGCGAAATACGAAAGGCTTTGTTGGATTTTAAATCCACAGGCAAGTTTGTCTTGGCCCACGCCGATGTCTATGCGCAAAGGGATTATTATTTGGCCAGTGCAGCGGATGAGGTGTATGTTAACCCTGTTGGTGTTCTGGATTTTAAGGGACTGGCTACGGAAGTGCTTTTTTATAAAGAGCTGCAGGAAAAATCCGGGATAAAAATGGAGGTCATTCGCCATGGTAAGTATAAAAGTGCTGTTGAGCCCTTTCTTTCCGATACGATGAGCGAGGAGAACCGCACCCAAATAAAGGAATTGATTACTTCTATCTGGAGCGTTATCGTGGATGATATTTCCGAATCCAGAAACATTACGCCCCAAAACTTGAACATAATTGCTGACACCCTTGGAGGAAGAACCCCGGAGTACGCTGTTGCCTCAGGTCTGTTGGATGGTACCTTATATTTTGATCAATACGAGAACTTGCTCAAGGAAAAAATCGGGTTGAGCGAAGATGACGAATTGAATTATGTTGGGCTTATGGACTACGTGCAAAAGGCCAACAAAAGAAAAATCCATAAAGGCTCCGATAAAATCGCCGTTATTTACGCCCAAGGAGAAATTTTGGGCGGTGAAGGCGGAAAAAATTATATAGGACAAGGCCTTATTGTGGATGCATTGCACAAAGCTTTGGACAATGAGCGCGTAAAAGCCATTGTGCTTCGGGTGAATTCTCCGGGAGGCAGTGCTTTGGTCTCCGATATCATTTGGAGGGAAATGCAACTGGCCAAAGAAGAAAAGCCACTGGTGGTTTCTTTTGGCAATGTGGCGGCCTCAGGCGGTTATTATATTGGGGTAGGGGGCGATATGATTTTTGCAGAGCCTACTACCATAACCGGCTCCATAGGAGTTTTTGGAACTATTCCGAACGTGAACCAACTGGCAGATAATATTGGCATAAATGCCGAACAGGTAGGTACCAACCAAAACTCGGTGGATTATTCATTTTTTGAACCCATGACCGATTCCTTTCGCAGCGTAATGCAGGAGAGTATCGAGGAAACCTACGAAACCTTTTTGGATCGGGTGGCCCAGGGCCGAAACATGTCGGTCGAACGTGTTAACGAAGTGGCACAAGGCAGGGTTTGGAGCGGGGTGGATGCCCAAGCACTTGGTCTGGTGGACGAACTGGGCACCTTGGATGATGCCATTGCAGCGGCAGCAGAAATGGCCGGAGTGGAAGACTATGGGATTAGAAAATATCCCAAATACAAATCCGATTTTGAACGGTTTATGGAAGACTTTGGGTCGATAAAGACCAAAATTGGGAAATCCATTATTCAAGAGGAGATAGGAACCGAGGCCTATGAGGTTTTAAAGGAGTTCAAACAATTTACCAAACAAAAGGGTGTCCAGGCTAAAATGCCCTTTAGCTTAACTATTAAATAGATTGCCATAATAGTTCCTTCTAGGGGCTTTTAAGACACATATGACGCAAAAGGACAAGAAGTTAGCATTTTCCATATATCTGTATCTCGGGGCATTGTTCATCACCTCTTTGGTGGTGTCCAATCTTATCTTTCAAAAATTTTTCTCTTGGAACCCCTTTGGAGAGGTCACTGTATTTGGAGCTCCGCTTTTTGAACTTTCTGTGGGTATTCTGCCCTATCCCATAACTTTTTTGATTACTGATTTGGTCTCTGAAATCTATGGCCAGAAAAAAGCCAATCAGGTCGTTACCGCTGGGATTTTCGCCTCATTTTTCTCGATGGGCATCATTTTGATCGCCAACTATTCCAGTGCTATCCCCACATCACCTGTAGATGACGCTACCTTCACAACCGTGTTTGGTTTGTCACCTTTGGGAGTTTTGGCCTCCATGTTGGCTTATTTGGGAGCTCAGTATATCGATATCACCATTTATCATTTTTGGAAACGGGTAACCAATGGAAGGATGCTGTGGCTCAGGAATAATTTTTCGACTTTTTCGTCCCAGTTTATAGACACTTTTACGGTGGTGGGACTCTTATGTATTTTTGGAGTGCTACCTTGGGACAAATTCTACGGATTACTGATCAGCGGTGTGATTTTTAAGATAATGATCGCGCTTCTCGACACCCCTTTGCTCTATTTCTTCGTATATCTAATGCGAAAAAGATTTAACTTAAAAATAGGGGAAGAAATTTCTTTGGATTGACAACTTCTCCTTTAATTTGTTGTAAAACATACAAGTATGAAGAAAAAAGTCCTGAAAATTACCGGAATAACCCTACTTATCCTACTAGCAATCGTAATTGCCGTCCCTCTATTTCTTCAAGGTAAAATTGAAGATGTCATCAAGACCAAAGTCAACAATAGCATCAATGCCACTTTGGATTTTGAAGAAGCAGACCTTAGTCTCCTCAGAAGTTTTCCAAATGCAAATGTGGAATTGACCAAGCTTTCATTGGTCAACAAGTCCCCTTTTGAAGGAGATACTTTGTTTGCCTCTTCCAAAATAGCATTGTCGTTGGCCATTAAGGAATTATTCAAATCCGCGGATGAGCCGATTGTCATCAAAACCTTGAACATTGATGGTGCTAAGCTGCACATAAAGGCGGACGCAGAGGGTAATGCCAATTACGATATTGCAAAGGAAAGTGAAGCATCAACTTCAACACCATCTGAAGAATCCAGTGAAAACTTCACCTTGAACATGGATTCGTATGCCATTACCAATTCAACAATTATTTACGAAGATTTGGGCAGCGGGATGCTTTTGGACATATCCGAGATGAATCATTCTGGAACCGGTGACCTGTCTTTGGAGAAATCAGAATTAAAAACACTGACCGATGCCCTGGTGTCCTTTGAGATGGACAGCACCCAATACTTGAACAAGAACAAAATCAATTTGGATGCCCTAATTGGTATTGATTTGAGCGAGAACAAATACACCTTTTTGGAGAACAAAGCCCTTGTGAACCAATTGCCTTTGGTCTTTGACGGTTTTGTAAAAGTAAACGAGGACAATCAGGAAGTGGACATTACATTTAAAACGCCATCCTCCGATTTTAAAAACTTTTTGGCCGTGATTCCCGAAGCCTACGCCTCCAATATTGAGAACGTGGAAACAACCGGAAATTTTGAAGTGAAAGGGGAGTTCAAGGGCGTGGTCGATGACGAACATATCCCAACTTTCAAAATCGCCATCAACTCTGAAAATGCATCCTTCAAATATCCTGATTTGCCCAAATCGGTGCGTAATGTGTATATCGATACCGAAATCAATAACGAGACAGGCATTACGGAGGACACCTACGTCAACATCAATAGGCTCTCTTTTATTATCGATGAGGATAAGTTCAACCTGAATGCCAAGATCAGGGAATTGATGGGCAACACCAAGGTAAATGCCCATATGGACGGACGAATTAACTTGGCAAACATTTCAAAAGCTTACCCTGTGCCGAACGGCTATAACCTTAAAGGGGTTTTAAATGCCGACGTAACCACGGCTTTTGATATGGCTTCTTTGGAGAAAAAGCAATACCAGAATACCACAACAAGCGGAAAGGCATCCGTTTCCGGTTTCGAGTATGCTTCGGAGGAGCTTAAAAATCCTGTCGCCATCAATGCGGCAGCCGTTACGTTTAACCCGAACACCGTAACCCTGGATTCCTTCAAAGGGAAAACGGGAAGCACTGATTTTGACGCCAAGGGAACGCTCGCCAATTTGCTGGGCTTTATGTTCAATGATGAAAATATTGAAGGAAGGTTTACATTGAACTCGAATCACTTTGCATTGAATGATTTTATGGTCGAGGAAACCGAAGAAGCTCCTGAGTCCACAGAAGAAGAAACAGGTTCCACCGCAAAAGGTGAGGAGCGCATAAAAATCCCTTCGTTTTTGGATTGCACTGTGGAAGCTACTGCCAATACGGTCGTCTATGATAACCTTAACCTAAAAAACGTAAAGGGAACCTTGATCATCAAAGATGAAACGGCTACCGTAAAAAATCTCACCTCGGACTTATTCGGTGGTACCTTGGGATTATCGGGAGCAGTATCCACCAAGCAAGAGAATTCCACATTCGACCTTAATCTTGGTATGAACAATTTTAATATAGGGGAATCCTTTGCAGGTTTGGAATTGTTCAAGGTATTAACGCCTTTGGCCAGTGCACTGCAGGGCAAACTAAATTCCGATATTAAGATTGCAGGTAACCTTAAAGATGATTTTACGCCAAACTTGGCCACCATATCCGGGAACTTGCTGGCGGAACTATTGTCCCCAAAATTGGATGCTCAAAAAGCACCGTTGGTTTCTTCTTTGGACAGTAAGCTGAACTTTTTGGATACCGAGCAAATTAATTTGGACGGGCTCAAAACGGCATTGACTTTTGATAACGGAGCGGTAAAGGTGAAACCCTTCACTTTAAAGTACAAGGATATCAATATTAACGTTGATGGTAGCCATACCTTTGACAAACAAATGCAATACAAGGCAACCTTGGATGTTCCGGCCAAATATTTGGGTGCTGAGGTAAACAAATTGATTGCCCAGATGAACGACCAAAGCATGGGGGAGGTGACCGTTCCGGTTACGGCCAATATTGGGGGTAGTTTTGCAAATCCATCCGTTAGTACCGACCTAACATCAAGTGTAAAGACCTTGACCTCCAAATTAGTGGAAATGCAAAAGAACAAATTGGTGAACCAGGGCAAGGATAAAGCCAAAGATCTTTTATCAGATGTCTTTAAAAAGGAGGAGAGCGATACCACCAAGACTAAATCGAGTGGCGTAAAAGAGGCCATTGGCAATATACTGGGAGGAAAGAAGGACACCGTAACAACGGATACGAGCAAAACAGAAAAGGATGAGGTGAAAAATGCAGCCAAATCCATTTTGGGCGGACTGCTCGGCAAAAAGAAAAAAGATACCGTAAACTAAAAAAGTAAGGGCGATTTAAAATCGCCCTTTTTTATTCCTTGATTTCCCCATCAATGGTTTTCAGAATTTCTTCCATGCTTTGCATTAAGGGATTATAATGTGCTGTTTCGGTTTTTATGCTGGTCAGGATGAACATGAGCATATTGTTCTCAAATTCTTTTGATAATAAAATGTCACGATTGCTTGCGCTTTCCGAACTCACAGGAAGTCCTAGTTCCTTGGAAACCCCTGTTAGGTCGTAGATGGTTTTAATGCTGTTTTTTTCGGTGCGAAACATATCAATAATCTTATTCCTTTCTTTGTCCAACATTGTTTCCTGTTGGGAAATGTCTTCTATATTCGAGATCCAATTGGTCAGCAAAATCCGCAAACGTGGATTGGAGATATCCTTCAAACTTCCCGAATTGATCATTTCTTCCAATAAGGAGTTGTTCGGATTGAAAGAAATGTCAAAGGCAAAAGCATTGTACAATAAGTTGGCAAGTTCCTGTTCGTTGAGTAAAGCATCCGGGTTTTCCATGTAGGCCACAATTTTTTTGGAATCCTCATAGCTTTGCTTGTTGAATGTAATGAGTTCTTTTAATTTGATTTTACTGGTTCTGAATTCATCTCTCAGGCCGATAAGGTAAATCTGTTCTTTCTCTCTTTTGATGCTTTGATCATTGGCATTGTCGATGGCCAAGGCAATCAGGATGCCTATGACTACCAATACAATCTCCCCTATGGCGTATAAAATGTAATTGCTGACTTTTTTATCGGCAATCAATTCCTTTCTTACTTTTCTAAAAAACTTGAGCATGGTCGGTTATTCGGATATGGTTCTACCTCATAAATACTAGTTATAGCCTGTAGCTACGGCAAATATAATGGTGAATGCCCCAATCAACAGCATGAGCAAGGTAGGTTTTAGCGCAAATTTGAACCATTTGTTATAGGGTATTTTTGCTAGGGCAATTACAGCCATTAATGCACCATTGGTGGGAACGATCATATCCGCCATTATAGCTCCGTATTGATAGGCCAATACACAAATTTGACGGGATAATCCGATTAAATCGGATAAAGGGACCAATATGGGAAGGGTTAAAACTGCCTGTCCGGAATAACTGGGTACAGGAAAATGCAGTAGGGTATGTGAAACCATCATAAGTACTCCGGATACCGCTGGGGGAAAATTTTGTAGAGGACCAAAGAGACCATAAACAATGCTGTCCATGACCATTCCTTTGGTCAACAAAATGGAAATACTATTGGCCAAACCGATTACGATGCTGGCAAATACCATTTCTTTCATCCCTGCAATATAGGTTTCGCCAGTTTTGTTCCAGCCCATTTTTGCGATCAGTCCACATACAATGCCAAGAGCAAAAAAGCAACCGGACATCTCACTAAATCCCCATTCAAACTGAATAATTCCAAAAATCACGATGGAAAAAGTTGTACCCAACAGCAGTAGGATTATTTTGTTGCTTTGGCTTAATGAGTTGCCCTGTGAAGGCATTTTTACTTTTTCTATCCTATTGTTCTTGGCATAATAAAGAAGATAAAGTATCCAAACGATCGATGCTATCAAAAGCACAATAAGTCGCAACGAACTACCGGAAAGTAAAGGTAGTGCAGCCTCTTTCTGTGCCAAAATAACCCCAAAGGGATTGGAAGCGCCAAAGGAACTGCCAACAACCGTGGAACCATAACTGGCAAAGAGCATGGTAAAACCATTATATCCCAAACTCTTGCCAAATAATAGAAGAATAGGGGTCAGGGCGACCACTTCTTCTTGAAGACCAATGGTTGCTCCCCCTGCTATAAAAAGTGTCGCTAGAAGTATTAAGGCCAGGCCTTCTTTACCCTCAAGGGAAGAAACTAATTTTACCAGTCCTTGGTTAAAGGCCCCTGTTCTTTCAATGAGGTAAAAACAACCTCCGATCAAAAGTATAAGAATAATTAGGTCCGCTCTCCCGGAAATTCCTTGGGGAATGGAAACGAGAAGATCGAGAAACGAAGGGCTCTCAGCATCTATTTGTTGGTAAGAATCCTTGACCACCCTTGTAATGCCCGTTTCTTCATCAAGTAATCTTTCATAGGACCCTTGAGGAATCAAATACGTAAATATCCAAGCCATAGCTATAACGCCGAGCAGTATGACGAAGGCATTCGGAAAGTTTTTCATGTAAGGTTGGTTTTAGTGGTTTGGCGGTGGTAAAAACAGATAACCCACTGAAAATAAGCTTTTTTATTGAGTTGTAGCAGAAAAAAAAAGAGGAGAAGGTTAGTGCTCGTTCTTTTTCATTCTCTTATAGATATACTCAATGAAAAAACAGCTTCCGATAATGGCAATGGCAACAATAACCCCCATTCTGTTTGATGAAAACTGTTGCTGTAGTAAGACCATCATGGCAATAAGGCATAGCACAAAGCCGGCGATGGGAATGGACTTTAAACCTTTGGTATCCTTTGAAAGCTTGAAGCCAACATAGTTGACCGTTGCAAAAACCAACAGAAAGCCAACGCTACCCGCCGTTGATATACTTTCCAATTCCAAGGTGTTGGTCAGGACCAGTGTTAGAATCGCGGTTATGAGAAGCCCAATGGGTTGGTTCCATAATTGGTAGGTGAATTGGTGTGGAAGTTCATCTTCCTCCGCAATTTCATAACTCACCCGGCTTCCGCCATAAATGGAAGCGTTAATAGCAGAGAAAGTGGAAATGAGGGCAGCAATGGTGATGATAGTAAAGCCAGCTTGCCCTAACATGGGTTTGGCGGCCTCCGCCAATACATAATCTTCGGCAGTCTTGATGGTATCAAAAGGAAGTGACCCCACAGTGACCACGGCTATAATGATATACAAAAGCACCACAAAAATGATGGAAATATAGTAGGCTCTGGGAATGTTCTTCTCTGGATTTTCGATGTCCGGAGCCGAGTTGGCAATAAGCTCAAAACCTTCATAGGCCACAAAAATTACCATGCCCCCGGTCAATAGCTGCAAGGGGGCTTCCCAGTTTTCGGGAGATAATTGCTCCAGATTGGGATTACCTATCAAACCATACAAACCAACACCGATAAAGGAAATCAGAATAACCAATTTAATGATTACGGCATAGGATTCTATCATACCCACCACCTTGATGCTATAATAATTGATAATGGAAGCCAATACAATGATAGCGCTTGCATAGATATGAAAATCCAGTTCGCTACCGGTTATCGGAACCAAGTTGGGCGCATAGGAGCCAAAGGCCGAAGCATAAAGAGATAGCATAATGATATAACTTACCCAAAGCAAATTATTTATGCCACCACTAAATACAGTTCTCCCGAACCCTTGGTTGATGAATTTTACCGTACCGCCCCTGTCGGCATATTTTTTTGAAAGCTTTACATAACTATAGGAAGTGATCAGTGCCAAGATCCCTGCAAAAAGAAAGGCTAAGGGCGTCCCACCTTTGGACAGGGTCACGGCCAACCCTAATACGGCAAAAATACCACCACCCACCATGCCGCCAATTCCAATGGAAATCGCTTCGGTAAGTTTGATTTTTTCGCTCATGCACTGTGTTTGTTGAGGTTAGAGGCTTAATGTGCGGGAATCCCGGAACTCAGCTGAAATTTATCCCCACATAATATCCTTCACTTCCTCTTACATTAAATACCGTGTTGTCCTCAAAAATGAGATACTGCCCTTTAATACCCTTAAGCACACCTTTGTAACTTGGTGTTTTGTCCAAATTGAGGCTCTTTACCTTATCGGGATAGCGCAATACGGGAAATTCCAAATGGGTTTCTTCCTTATCATCCAAATAATAATCTATGGCCTCGTCAGGAATGCTCGACTTTAACTTGTTTCGCCATTCCACTAAATCCACATCCTCCAGATCATTTTTCAGCATTTTTTGCCAACTGGTCTTATCGCTTACATGTTCCTTTAAAGCTACTTCGGTAATACCTGCCAAATAACGGTTGGGCACTTCCACGATTTCGATGGCTTCATGCGCTCCTTGGTCTATCCAACGTGTAGGTATTTGCGCTTTACGGGTAACACCCACTTTTATATTGCTGGAATTTGCCAAATATACAATGTGCGGTTGTAGCTGCATCTTTTTTTCAAACTCAAGATCGCGGTCCTCTTTGCCCAAATGGGCAGTGCTCAATTCAGGTTTCATAATCCAGTCACCGGCGCGGGGCGTTTCAAAAAAGCAGGATTTACAAAACCCTTGTCGGTATATAGGTTTATCTTCTCCGCAGTTCAAACATTGGTATTTTATGAAATCTATCTGAAGCTCCTTGTCCAGCCCTTGGTTCATATTGATAAAATCGTTTTCGAAAACCAAAAAATATTGAATGGGGTTTCCTATTTCCGTTCGCATCTTTCTCAGGACTCCTTCGTATAACATATTAAAATGAATGTGTTTATCTTATTTGAAAATGAGTGTTAGAAAAGCTATTTTAGCAGTTACGCCAACCTAAATTTCTTTGGTTAAAGATACCTAAAATGCCAATACCATTATTCAACTCCATAGCTTCTTGGTTATTAAGAAAGCGCTACCATCAAATAGAGCTTTTTTTAAAGTATCCTTTGGATGTGCAGGATGAGGTATTGCGCCAGCTTGTGGACTTTTCCAAAGATACCATGATCGGGAAACAGTACGGATTTCAGGATCTTCCGAAGTACGATGAATTCAGGAACAGGGTGCCCATTGTAACTTATGAGGATATTGCGCCGCTGATCGAGCGAACGCGTAGGGGAGAGCAGAACTTGTTTTGGCCCACTTCCATAAAATGGTTTGCCAAGAGTAGCGGTACCACCAATGCAAAGAGCAAATTTATTCCAGTAAGTACCGAGGCTTTGGAGGATTGCCATTATAAATCCAGCAAGGATTTGTTGTGTTTGTACCTGAACAACAATGAGAATTCCCAATTGTTCACAGGTAAAAGTCTTAGATTGGGCGGAAGCAAGGAACTCTATGAAGACAATGGAACCTTTTTTGGAGATCTCTCCGCCATATTGATCGATAATATGCCGCTATGGGCCGAATATAGCAGTACGCCCAGCAATAAGGTGTCTCTTATGACGGAATGGGAATCTAAACTAGAGGCCATTATTGAGGAAAGCATACGAGAGAATGTAACCAGTTTGGCCGGTGTTCCATCGTGGATGTTGGTTTTGCTCAACCAGGTTTTGGAGAAAACCGGTAAGAACCATTTGTTTGAGGTATGGGAGAATCTGGAGGTATACTTCCATGGAGGAGTTAGTTTTACGCCATATAAAAATCAGTACAAAAAACTGTTGCCCCGAAAAAAGTTCAACTACTACGAAACTTATAATGCCTCTGAAGGATTTTTTGGAATTCAAGACCAAAATAATTCCGATGAGCTATTGCTCATGTTGGACTATGGTATTTTTTATGAATTTATCCCGATTGATGTAAATGGGGAAGGCGACCACGCAATTCCACTTTGGGAGGTTCAATTAGGGATAAACTATGCTATGGTCATTACCACCAATGCAGGACTGTGGCGTTACAAAATCGGGGATACCATCCGATTCACATCCAAAAATCCATATCGTATTAAAATTACAGGGCGAACCAAACATCATATTAATGTATTTGGTGAAGAGCTGATCATTGAAAATGCAGAAGAAGCCCTAAAGCAGGTATGTCTGAAAACCGAGGCAGAGATCATGGATTACACGGCAGCTCCTATTTTTATGACCGGAAAGGAAAAGGGTGCGCACGAATGGATCATTGAGTTTAGGAAACCACCTGAGGATATCGCATACTTCACCGAAATGTTGGACAATGCGCTTAAATCCTTGAATTCCGATTATGAAGCTAAGCGCTACAATAACATTACCCTAAAAATGCCAAAGGTACACGTAGCCCGAGAAAATTTGTTTCATAACTGGCTAAAATCCAAGAATAAATTGGGCGGACAGCACAAAATTCCAAGACTGTCCAATGAGCGTGATTGCATCGAGGAACTACTCCAAATGAATGTTTAATAAAGTAGTATATCCTTTAAATTTGATGTTCATCGAGAGTTTACGAAAACGTTTTCGTAAGTTGCTCCCATTCGTCGTAAAAACGTTTCTTTTGAACAAATAAAAATGGATTTGCAACGTTTATTGATGAAATTCCCCCAATCAAATCTTTATAAACACCAAACCATTAAAAAATCATGGCAGAGAAACTTGTTGTTATTTCAGATAAGTGGGGAGCTAAAAAGGGACTATGGATAGCCTCATATTTTGGTTACCTTCAGCAATATTACGATATCGTGTTCCACGATTGTCAGCAATTGGGGAATGTGGATGTTTCCATCTCTTCAGAAGAAAACATTGATAAGGCCTTTCGTGAAAAAGGGATTGACAGGGCTGTTTCGAACCTAATT
The DNA here is from genome assembly GCF_017313105.1 of [Muricauda] lutisoli (nom. illeg.). Taxonomy (GTDB): domain Bacteria; phylum Bacteroidota; class Bacteroidia; order Flavobacteriales; family Flavobacteriaceae; genus Flagellimonas; species Flagellimonas lutisoli. The sequence continues at coordinate 475,797 of NZ_JAFLND010000003.1, forward strand.
AAAAAAGAAACACAAAAAGCCCATTATTTGGCATTCGGAGCGGGTGCAACGGTTGCTTACAAGGCATCTTTAAAGGGATTGCCGGCCAAATCCATAACTGCAATTTCTGCTACGGGGATAGATACGGAGGAAGAAACAGCAGTTTCGGACATACAATTGATTTATGGCGAGTGCGATAAATCAAAACCCAGTTTAAAATGGGCCCAACGTGTAGGAGCCAATCTTAAAATCGTCCCCAATTTTGGACATACTTTATACTCCGACGAAAAAATAATCTCGGAAGTGAGTTTAGAACTACTGGAAAACATCACCAAAAAGGTGATTTAAGAAACTGCCTTTAATTTTTTGACCGTTTCGTAGGATAGTTTTTTCTCTGCGTAGTCCTTGGTTACCTTGAACTCTGTTTCATCACCACTTGGTAATGTAAACATGGCATCGGTAAATACGGCTTCGCACAACGAGCGTAAACCACGTGCCCCAAGTTTATACTCTACCGCTTTTTCAACAATATAATCCAATGCCTGATCGGTAATGGTGAACTTAATGTCATCCATGGCAAACAGTTTTTCATATTGTTTTATGATGGCATTCTTGGGTTCGGTTAAAATGGCGCGGAGCGTTTTGGCATCCAAAGGATTCATGTGGGTAAGTACGGGAAGTCTTCCGATAATTTCCGGAATAAGTCCAAATTCCTTTAAATCCTTTGGTATAATGTACTGAAGGATATTTTCTTGGTCCAGGTTTTCTTCCGCTTTGGATGCACTATACCCAACAGCTTGCATATTCAAACGTTTGGTGATGATACGTTCGATACCATCAAAAGCGCCTCCCGCTACAAATAGAATGTTTTCGGTATTTACCTCGATGAACTTTTGGTCTGGGTGTTTGCGACCTCCTTTAGGTGGGACGTTTACCGTTGTTCCCTCCAAAAGTTTCAGTAATCCTTGCTGTACACCCTCTCCTGAAACATCGCGAGTAATGGAAGGGTTGTCACTTTTACGGGCGATCTTGTCGATTTCATCAATAAAAACTATACCGCGCTCTGCTTTTTCCAAATTGTAATCCGCAGCTTGAAGCAAACGTGTCAAAATGCTTTCCACATCTTCACCTACGTATCCCGCTTCCGTTAAAACAGTAGCATCCACAATGGCCAAGGGTACATTGAGCATTTTGGCTATGGTCTTGGCAATAAGTGTTTTACCCGTACCAGTTTGCCCCACCATAACAATGTTGCTCTTCTGGATTTCTATATCATCATCCTTGCCTTTCGGCTGCAACAATCGTTTGTAGTGGTTGTATACCGCAACGGACATTACTTTTTTGGTTCTTTCCTGTCCAATTACAAAAGTGTCCAAGAAATCGCGGATTTCCATAGGTTTTTTCAAAACCAATTCTGAAGATAGATCCTGATTTTTTGTTTGCTTGGACTCCTCTGCTACAATGCTATGGGCTTGTTCTATACATCTATCGCAAATATGCGCATCAAGGCCGGCAATCAATAAATTGGTTTCCGGTTTTTTCCTTCCACAAAAAGAACATTCCAAATTTTCCTTTGCCATAAAATTTTAATCTTCAACCAACAATAACGTAAATAAAATGGATTTGTTCTATGTTAAGTGGTTGTTTTTTAATCAATTGTGGTGATTCTTACTTCTCTCTGATCAATATTTCGTCAATCATACCATATTCTTTGGCTTCTGGCGCCCTCATCCAAAAATCACGATCACTGTCTTCGTAGACTTTGTCGAAAGTTTGACCTGTATGCTTGGAAATTATTTGATAAAGTTCGTCTTTGATCTTGAGCACTTCTTGGGCTGCAATTTCAATATCACTGGCCTGACCCTGTGCTCCAGACAGTGGTTGATGGATCATTACTCTTGAATGAGGTAACCCACTTCGTTTACCTTCGTGTCCGGCACAAAGTAATACGGCTGCCATGGATGCAGCTATTCCTGTACAAATGGTCGCTACATCAGGTTTTATAAATTGCATGGTGTCGTAAATGCCCAATCCGGCATACACACTTCCCCCTGGGGAGTTAATGTATATTTGAATGTCTTTGGAGGCATCGGCACTTTCCAAGAAAAGCAACTGTGCCTGTACAATATTGGCTACCTGATCATTGATCCCGGTTCCCATAAAAATAATTCTGTCCATCATCAATCTGGAGAAGACATCCATGGCAACAGCGTTCAGTTGTCTTTCCTCGATAATGTTCGGGGTCATGTTCATGGGATACATGGTACTCATGATCTTGTCATAGTACATACTGTTGATACCATGATGTTGGGTAGCGTATTTTTTAAATTCTTTTCCGTAATCCATAGGATTTGACTCGATTTATCTTAAAAAAAAGGTGCCGAAAAACTAGCGTTCCGGCACCGTAAAGATACTTAATTTTCTTTTAGCGAAGCCTTAGCTGTATGCTTCCTTGATGAAGTCGTCATAAGAGACTTCCTTCACCTTGAGGTTGGCCTTTTCTTTATAAAGGTCCAAAAGTTTTTGGCTCATCAACTGTTCGGACAATCTTTTAACTTCGTCCTGATTGCTCATTACTCTGGCGGCAACGCTTTCCAGTTCTTCCTCTTTTGGGTCCAAGTGGCCGTACTGCGCCATTTGGGATTTAATAAATCCTTTGGCGAATTCCTTTAATTCATCAAACTGGACCTGAAGATCGTTTTCTTGGATGATCTTACCTTCGATCAATTGGTAACGAAGTCCCTTTTCTGATTTTTCGAACTCTTCCTTGGCTTCATCTTCTGTCAATGGATTTTCTCCACTGATTTGAATCCACTTTTTCAAAAACTCGGAAGGAAGCTCGAATTTGGTCTCATCAATCAATTTTTCGGTGATATCGTTCAGCAATTTTTGGTCGGCTTGCTGCTCAAACTGTTTCTCCGAATCTTCTTTGATCTTGTCCTTTAATTCCTTTTCCGAAGTTACTTTACCTTCACCGAACAATTTATCAAAAAGTTCTTGGTCCAAAGCAGCTGGTTCTCTTTCATTGATTTCCTCAATGGTAAAGGTTACATCGACTTTAAGGCCATCTGCTTTATCTTTTGCAATGCCCAAAGCGGCAGGAAGCAAATAATCTTCTTTGAAAAGACCTTTTGTGGAAAGGGTAACGGTGTCACCCACTTTTTTTCCAACAAGGGCATCAACAGCCTTTTTGCTCTTGATTTTGTCCATTTCAATGGTTGCCTTGTGGTCGATTTCTTCTTCTTCATTCGCAAAGAAACCGGTAACTTCATCTTTCTTGCCAACTTCTTTCTTGGAGATCAGTTTTCCGTATTGCTTTTGAATACGCTCAACTTGCTCCTCGATCATTTTTTTATCGGCTACAATTTTGTATTGGGTAACCGCTTTTTTAGTCTTCAAGTTTACGTCGAAACTTGGAGCCAGGCCCAATTCAAATTCAAAATCAAGGTTATCTTTGTCCCAATCAAAATCGTCTTGTTGTTTTGGAAGCGGATTGCCCAAAACATCTAATTTTTCTTCTGTAAGGTATTTGTTCAGATTGTCCTGTAGCAATTTGTTTACTTCGTCTACCAGAACAGCTTTGCCATACTGCTTTTTGATAAGCCCCATGGGAACCTGTCCTTTTCTAAAACCAGGAATGTTCGCCTGCTTTCTATAATCCTTTAGGATTTTCTCTACTTTATCCTGATAGTCTTCTTTGCTTATGGCAACCTTTACTACTGCATTAAGATCGTCAATCTGCTCTTTGGTTATATTCATTTCCTACCTAATTTGCTTTCTAAAAATGGGATGCAAAAGTAACTCTTTTTTGTGTTGCTGACAAGTTTTTAAACCCTTGACTTTCAAACAAAATGATTTCTATTGGTCTTCTTTTAAAATGGAGTGCAAAATGGCTTGCAAAAATGCCAGTAGTAGACTGAAAATTATGGCCCACCAAAAACCACTCACATAAAACCCGTCAATGAGGTTTGCAGCTAACAAAATTATTATTGCATTGATCACCAAAAGAAAAAGCCCCAAGGTAAGTACAGTAATGGGTAAGGTAAGAATAACCAAAATGGGTTTTACCAAAAAGTTGAGTACACTAAGCACGATGGCAACTATTATTGCGGTTAGCATTGAATCTACGCCTACCCCCGGTAATACATAGGAAAGTATAACAACCGCGAGTGCATTTAACAATAATCTTATTATAAGTTTCATGGGTATGTTTAAGGTTTTATGAATAAAAAAAGGCACCGAGTTTCGGTGCCTTTAAGATAAAGAAAATAATGTTTGTTTAGTCAATATAAAGTCCAGTGTAATCCAATGGATTAACGCCGGGCAAATTCGAATTGTATTTTTCGTTGATGGCATCAATGAAGGCATTGGCCACAATGGCATAGCCTCTTGGTGCTGGGTGAACACCATCTAGGGAAAATCCTCCTCCCGTAGCAAACTCTGCGGTAACAACGCTACCGTCACTTAGTGGTACACCATTGGTGTTCAGGTTGCTCAACAATGCATTGGCATCAACAAATGCAAGGTCGTAGGAGGTAGCCAAACCGGCGATAGTTTGATTAAAAGTATTCAGTGCAGTTTCTACAATGGCCTGTTCTTCCGGTGTCAATACCCATTGGTCGGCCAAAGGGACACCAACTCCATTCACCGAAGCTGGATTATTGGGGTCGGCTAACGTTCCTATAAAAGAGCTAGCGGTAAGTACCAAAAGGTCATCTGCCGTAGCTTGTCTCAGGTTGTCCAATCCATAAGCGCTTAAGTCGGTAAGGTCTTCGTCCAGAATCACCACAGCATTTCCCTCACCAGCTGAAAAAGTGATAGTTCGTTTTGCCACTTCCTCCGCTGAAATAAGGCCAAGTCCCTGCAATTGCATCAAACCTGCATTATAGGCACCATATGCTTCCATGCTGTTTAAAGAGGCTGCAGTTGCTTCATCCAATGGAATTGGGTTGTGTGGTACCGTTGTGAAATAAGGTAGATCCGTTAAATTGGGTAAATTGGCAATAACACCTTTGGCTCCATTGGCGGTCATGGCGCCCAACACACCGTTGATTGCACCTGCAAAAAGGGTTGGATCAGTTATATCTTCCCTGGCATAGGTGGTTGCGTCAGGGTTTCCTGCCTGATTAACGCCGGTGCCTCCTCCTACGGCATAAAGTAGGATATCGTTGGAGCCTGCCCATAAAGTGAAAAAAGTAGCACCTTGTGATGCAGCATCATCAACTATTCTAGTAGATTCAGATGATGAAAACCTAGCGAAATAAGGGTTGGCTGTGCCCATTGCAACGCCGGCCACGCTTCCATATCCCGGTGCCAATAATTCATAACTTTTTGTGCCTGGCACTCCCATATTGTTAAAAGGACCAGATAATTTGTTGGAGACCTCAGTGGCCGGTGTTCCTGAAACTGGCACGGGAGCAGGGCTTTCGCCAAGAAAAGACAGAATTAATCTATTGTCTGTAATTTGGTTTCCTGCCAATGTCATGCCGCCCAAATTGTCCGCCATAAAAGGAATCGAAAAGTCCCCTCCGCCAACTAGTGCAAAATTACTGGCCAACATATTGGGGAATGATGCTTCCTGGCCTGCAATAAAAAGGGCATTGTCGGAGTACCCTGCAGTAAGAGAGCTACCCACAGCTACATATTTGCTAAAATCTGCAGAGCCGGCCGTATATTCGGGAGTTGGTTCGGGAGTTTCAATTATTGGGGTGTCATCTTCGCATGCAATCAAGAATAAGCCTAAAAATGGAAGTAAGGCATAAAACTTTTTCATATCAAATAATCTGTTTCAGTTAGTCTATGTTAATTCTTATGGTAAACCGGAATGAATCAAATCTATATCAAATTTATCATACAGACAATTAAAAGGGTGAAAAAATTATGCATGCATAATAAAAAGGGGTGAATTTTAAGAATTCAGAAACGTAAAGCTCTTCTCGTAGAACTGTTTCGGGTTCTCCGCGTGCAACCAATGCCCTGCTTTATCAATGGTTTCGATCTCAGCATTTGGAAAATGTCTTTTAATTTCGGCAAAGTCATTAGGTTGTATATACTCCGAACGGTCACCACGTAAAAAGAGGGCGGGACCATCATAAATGGCATTGGGGAATATGTTTTCACCGATTTCCTCCATGCGGTTTTTGAGCACATCAAAATTAAAGCGAAATCCTAATTTTTCTTTTTCTACCCAATAGAGGTTTTTGAGTAAAAACTGTCGAATTCCCCTGTCCTTTATATGTTTGGCCAATTCTTCGTCAGCCTGACGCCTGTCCGAAATTTGGTTAAAATCCAAATGAGAAAGACCGTTGAAGATGAAATCGTGATGCGGGGGATAATATTTTGGCGCAATGTCCGCGATAATCAGTTTTTTCACCCTGTCCGGATGTGTAGTGGCCAATTGCATGGCTGTTTTCCCTCCCATGGAGTGTCCCATTACATAGGCGGAATCTATATTATGATGATTCATGTAGTTGATGACATCATCGCTCAATACATCATAATTGAACTCATCGGAATGAAAACTTTTTCCGTGGTTGCGCTGATCTATCAGATGAACTTGAAAGCCATTTTCGGCATATTGGGTGCCTAGGGTTTTCCAGTTGTCGGACATGCCCAAAAAACCGTGAAGTATGATGAAAGGTTGCCCTTCGCCCAATATTTTTGAATGCAGTATCTCCATTATTTCAATCGATGTAAGTACATGTTCACCACATTTTCGAGGCCCAGATAAATGGATTCGCAAATTAGGGCGTGTCCAATGGAAACCTCCAATAAGTGCGGAATGTGTTCTTTGAAAAATTTGATATTGTCCAGACTAAGGTCGTGTCCTGCATTGAGGCCAAGGCCAACTTCGTGTGCCATTTTGGCTGCCTCGACAAATGGGGCAATACCACCTTTTTTGTTGCCTTTGGCAAACTCATCGGCAAAACTTTCCGTGTAGAGTTCCACGCGGTCGGTCCCTGTTGCCGCGGCCCCTTTGACCATTTCCACGTCGGGGTCCACAAAAATAGAGGTACGGATGCCATTTTCCTTGAAGGTTTTGATGACATCCACCAAAAAATCCTTGTGCTTTATGGTGTCCCAACCAGCGTTGGAGGTAATGGCATCTTCGGCATCGGGCACCAAAGTAACCTGTGTGGGCTTTACTTCGAGTACCAGGTCAACGAATTTGGGTATGGGATTCCCCTCGATATTGAATTCTGTAGTCACTACTTTTTTGAGGTCCCTTGCATCTTGGTAACGGATGTGCCTTTCGTCAGGTCGTGGGTGAATGGTAATGCCCTGCGCACCAAAAGATTCAATGTCCTTGGTGGAAGTAATCAAGTTGGGTACGTTGCCGCCCCTGGAATTTCTTAAAGTTGCCAGTTTATTTATGTTGACACTCAACTTTGTCATGGAGTTCTTTTTTAGATTGTCAAAAATAAGAATTCGGCATGCCTTTTGCCATTTTAAATTAGTATTTTGCACCTAATAGACATGTTATGCAGATTCAAGACAAAATAATCAATACAGTTCCCGTTTTTGAAGTATCGGAAACTTTGAAAGATGTGATTACATTTTTTGAAGAAACTACATTTTCCCATGTTGGAGTTACCGAGAACGGTACCTATTTGGGATTGCTTTCCGAGAATGATCTAGCTTGTTTTGAACCTGAAAAAAAGGTCGACGATTTCAGGTTTGAGATGGAGGACTTTTTTGTGACCAAGGAAACTGCTTGGTTGGATGTGCTGGAAATGTTCTCTAGGAATGAGGCCAATGTGCTACCTGTTTTGGATGAAGACCGGTTGATTATCGGGTATTATGACCTTGAAGACGTAGTGGACGTATTTATCGACACCCCTTTCTTTAGGGAGCCAGGAGCTATTTTAGTGGTTTCCATTGGAATAAAGGATTACTCTTTTAGCGAAATCGCGCAAATTGTGGAGGGTAACAATGCTCGTTTGTTGGGGGCTTTCATTACGGATTCGCAGAACGATATTGTGGAGATTACCTTAAAGGTAGGAACGCAGAGCTTAAACGAGGTGGCCCAGACTTTTCGGAGGTACAACTACACCATTGTGTTCGGCAACAGCGACGATCAGTTCTTGGAAGATTTGAAGCAACGTTCCGACTATCTAGAAAAATATCTTAACGTTTAGTATGAAGGTAGCCATATACGGTCAATCTTTTCAGAAGGAGGACCAGCTTTGTGTAGAGGAGCTTTTGGACGAATTGAAGAAGTTGGATGCCGAGGTTTATGTAGAGGAGAACTTTAATAAACTCGTCGCTCAGATTACCAAAGAACAGGTAAAGGGAACATTTACCCAATCCGAAGGATTGGACGCTTCTTTTGATATGTTCGTGAGCTTTGGTGGCGATGGCACTATGTTGCGGGCCGTAACTTACATCAAGGACTACGGTATACCCATAGTTGGTGTCAATACCGGTCGTTTAGGGTTCTTATCCACTTTTAAAAAGGAAAATGTACGCAAGTTGGTCACAGAGTTCGAAGCTGGACACTATACCATTGAAGAACGAACCTTGGTGGAGGTAGAGCTCAACTCTGGTCTGGATGAGTTCAATGGACTCAACTTTGCTTTGAACGAAATCACCGTTAGTCGCAAGGATACTACCTCCATGATTACCGTGGAAACTTGGCTTGACGATGAATATTTAACTTCTTACTGGTCCGATGGATTAATTGTTTCCACCCCCACTGGTTCAACGGGGTATTCTTTGAGCTGTGGTGGTCCGGTCATTGCCCCTTCGGCAAAATCATTGGTGTTAACTCCCATTGCGCCGCACAACCTAAATGCACGTCCCTTGGTGATTTCCGATAATACCCAAATTAGGCTAAAGGTTTCAGGTCGGGAGCAAACCCATTTGGTGTCTTTGGATTCGCGAATAGCCGATATTCCGAACGATAAGGAAATCAGGATCAAAAAAGCGGACTTTACCATCAAAATGATCGAGTATAAATCTGAAAGTTTCTTAAAAACCTTGCGCAACAAATTGCTTTGGGGAGAAGATAGGCGCAATTGATGCCGTCAAAAACAATAAAAGGGGTGAAAAACTGTTTAACAAGGGAGAGCAACTTTAAATATAAATCTATAGACCTTCCTTTACTCTTAATTCTTGAAACTTTTTGGAAAGTATGCGAATAGTTTTGGCTGTTTTTCTATGCTGTGTGATCAAGGTAAGTGCACAGACCTACGAGATAGGTGTGTTCGCCGGTGGAGCCAATATGATAGGCGATGTGGGAAGAACCAACTACATTTTACCTTCGGGCCCGGCCTTTGGTGGAATATTTAAATGGAACAAGGGAAAACGCTATGCGTGGAGGGCCAGCGTTCTTTATGGCCAAGTAACCGCGGATGATACCAAATCGCATATGCAATCCCGACAACAAAGGGGGTATTTGGTGGATAATTCGATCCTTGAGTTCTCCGCTGGACTGGAAATTAACTTTGTTGAATATAATCTCCATAAGCTCGGACCCGCCTTCACGCCTTACTTATACACAGGTGTAACCTACTTTAGATACGATTTTAATTATATTGATGCCCTTCAGATGCAGGATATTAACCAAAAAGAAGGTAGTTTTGCAATTCCAATGACGGTTGGGGCTAAGTATCGTTTAAATCAATTCTTGATTCTTGGTGCCGAAATTGGGGCCAGATATACTTTTACGGACAATTTGGACGCAAGTAACCCAGAAGGTTCCAATTTTGAGCAATTCCGATTCGGGAACATATTGAGCGATGACTGGTACGTTTTTTCAGGTATAACATTAACGTATACCTTTGGACGTAAGCCCTGCCAGGATTGTTTTCAGTAAAATGCACACACTAGAGGACGTAGACAAAGAAAAACTACCACAGCACGTGGCCATTATTATGGACGGTAATGGCAGATGGGCCAAACAGCGTGGCAAAATACGTATGTTCGGACACGAGAACGGGGTGGAATCCGTAAATCAAACTGTTGAGAGCTGTGCAAAACTCCAGATACCATTTTTAACCCTTTATGCTTTTTCCACAGAAAACTGGAATCGTCCCAAAACCGAGATAGATACTTTAATGAGGCTTTTGGTGAATGCCCTTAAACGGGAATTGAAGACCTTGAACAAACATAATATTAGGCTGAGGGCCATAGGTAAGATAGATACACTGCCCAAAAAAGTGTACAAAGAACTTACCGAGGTGATGTCCAAAACTGAGAATAATTCGGGGATGACCCTTACGCTGGCATTGAGCTATGGCTCCCGAGAAGAGATAAAAACGGCGGTTCAAGAGATAGCGACCAAAGTTAAAAATAACATAATTTCCCCCGAAAATATTGATGAAACAGTTATAAATACACATCTTTATGCGCACTTTTTGCCTGATGTAGATCTACTTATTCGCACCAGTGGCGAATGTAGGATAAGTAATTTTTTACTTTGGCAGATTGCATACGCCGAATTATATTTTATTGATGTATTTTGGCCCGACTTTAGAGAAAACCATTTGGTAGAGGCCATATTAAGTTACCAAAATAGAGAACGACGATTTGGAAAAACGAGCGAACAACTTAACTAAGGGTATCACAAACTACATACTTTCAGCCCTTATTATCCCCTTATTATTATTTTCAGCCCAGGGTATTGCCCAAGAAACCTCTTTTGAGGAGGGCAAGCAGTATATATTGGGTGGATTAACCGTTACCGGCCTGCAAAGCTATAACGAACAAACTGTAAAGAGTTATACAGGTTTGCGTGTTGGTCAGCCCATTAGAGTGCCGGGTGATGAAATAAGTGCGGTGATCAAAAAGTTGTGGAACCTTGATTTGTTCAGTAATGTGGAAATGTATTACACCAAGATCGAGGATGACAAGATATTTTTAGAACTCAATATTACGGAACGTCCAACCCTGAATAATGTAACTGTTTATGGGGTTAAAAAACGAAAGGTAGAGGACATCATAGATGATACCGACCTTAAAAAGGGCAAGAAAATCACCGAAAGTTTAATTGCGAACACCAAAAACTATCTTCAGAACAAATATAAAAAGCAGGGCTTTCTCAATGCCAAGGTAAGTATCGCTACAGCGGCGGATACCACAGGCGCCAATGTTCAGAACATGGTGATCAATGTGAGCAAAGGCGATAAAGTAAAAATAAAGAACATCAACTTTATCGGTAACGAAAAGCTATCGAACAAAAGACTCAGAAAGTCCCTGAAGAATACCAAGAAGAAAAAGTTGTATCGTTTTTGGAAAAAGTCCAAATATATTGAAGCAGACTTTGAGGAAGACCTTTCCAATCTGGTGGACACGTATGCCGAAAGGGGATATAGGGATGCAAGGGTGCTGTCCGATAGTTTCGTGAAATTGGATGAAAAGAACATTGAACTATTTATAAAGGTAGAAGAAGGCGATAGGTACTACTTTGGTGATATCGATTTTGTTGGTAATTCTGTTTATACGGACAGGATGTTGAGCCAATATCTTGGAATCAAAAAAGGGGATACCTATAACGGTGTTTTGCTCAAAGAGCGAATCGCAGACGATTCCGATCCAGATGCACAGGATTTGACAAATTTGTATCAGAACAATGGTTATCTGTTCTCAAGCATCAATCCCGTTGAGGTTTCTGCTGTAAATGACACTATCGATTTCGAAATACGGATAATTGAAGGTAAGGAGACCTTCTTGGACCATATAACCGTTTCGGGTAACGACAAGACCAATGACCATGTCATTTTTAGGGAACTTCGAACAAGACCCGGGCAAAAATATAGTAAATCCAATATTGTCAGGACCATACGGGAATTGGGTCAACTAGGATTTTTTGATGCAGAGCAGATCGTTCCTGATATCCAAAACCCTGATCCTAATGCGGGGACTGTGGATATAAACTACAGTCTTGTGGAATCAGGTTCCAGTCAAATAGAACTACAAGGTGGCTTTGGTGGTGGAGGTTTCATCGGAACGCTGGGACTTTCTTTCAGCAACTTCTCACTTAAGAATATTTTTAATAAAGAAGCTTATAAGCCGGTCCCTATGGGGGATGGTCAAACATTTGCCTTACGTTTGCAGGCCAGTAGGACTTTCCGGGTTTATAGCTTGAATTTTTCAGAACCCTGGTTGGGCGGTAAAAAACCGGTTAGGTTTAATTTGTCCCTTTCCAGAACGCAACAATTTGCAACTGGCTACGGTCGAAACGGTAGGTTGGATGTGGATAAATCCCGAGGCTTTGCCATAACAGGAGTTTCTGCAGGTTTGGCCAAAAGGGTACAATGGCCCGACGATTTTTTCACAATATCGCATTCATTGAGTTACCAGCTATATGATTTTAACGATTATAACAGTGGACTGTTCAATTTTGGTAACGGAAGTTCCAATTCGTTGAGTTACACCTTGGGTATCTCAAGAAGTTCCCAAGGGCCCAACAGAATATTCCCAACTTCTGGTTCCAATTTTGAATTGACAGCCAAATTCACACCGCCCTATTCTTTGTTCAGCAATAAGGATTACGGACAACTTAGGGACGATATTGACGGCATAACCCGCGACCTCTTTGAGATTGGTGAGCCTGGATCTGCAGAGGAGGAACTTGAGTTTGCCCAACTGAGCGATGAATTGGAGCGCTTGGAGGAGGAACGATTCAAGTTGTTGGAGTATTACAAGATAAAATTCAAAGGAGATTGGTACCAGTCCATAATAGGTAAACTTACTTTAAGGACCAATGCTGAATTTGGATTTTTAGGTGCGTATAACCACGATATAGGCGATGTACCTTTTGAACGCTTTTATGTAGGTGGCGATGGTCTAGGAAACTTTACTTTGGATGGTAGGGATGTGGTACAGCTACGTGGTTATGAGAACCAATCTCTCACACCTTATAGCACCAACCCAATTACCAACAGGTTGGAACAGGATGGGGGAACGATCTACAATAAATTCTCTTTGGAACTGCGATATCCGCTTACTTTAAAGCCAACAGCCTCTATTTACGCACTATCATTTTTGGAAGCTGGTAACGCTTTCAACAATTTTAACAACTATAATCCGTTTCAATTAAAAAGATCTGCCGGAGTGGGGCTACGTATATTTATGCCGGCATTCGGACTTTTGGGGATTGATTTTGGTTATGGCTTCGATACCGATGCCCGTCCAGGATCTGTCGGACCAAGTGGCTGGCAAACGCACTTCATCATCGGGCAGCAGTTTTAATTAATGGAAAAAATGTGCGCAGCTAATTTGTAAATGGTTCATTTTAAATTAATTAGTAATTTTGGCACGATATTTTCTATGTAAAATGCGGAATCAAAGATGAATACCAAAGTTCTTTTATCATTAGTTGTTATAATGTCTTCCCTTTATGGGTTTTCCCAAAGAGGAGTGCGCATAGGGTATGTGGATATGGAGTACATTCTCGAAAATGTTGAGGAGTATCGTGACGCCACCGAACAATTAAATGTCAAGGCTCAAAAGTGGAAACAGGAAATTGAGCTAAAACAAAGCGTCATTGATCAAATGAAAAAAGATTTGATGGCAGAAAAGGTGCTTTTGACCGATGAGCTTATTTTGGAGCGGGAAGAGGAAATCCAAATTCTTGAAAAGGAAATGTTGGACTACCAGCAAGATCGTTTTGGACCACAGGGAGATTTGGTGTTGCAAAAACAGTTGTTGATACAGCCAATCCAAGACCAGGTTTTCAACGAGGTACAAAAAATCGGAGCCAATAAAAGATACGATTTTATTTTTGATAAATCCGCAGATGTTGTAATGTTGTACTCCGAAAAAAGACACGATATCAGTGACTTGGTCTTAAGGGAGATAGGACGCACCAGAAAAATCAGTGCATCCAACAAAAAACAACAGGAACAAAGTCGCCTGGAGCAGTTTAAAGAAGACGAGGACCAAATTAGCGACGCGCTCAGGGAAAGACAGGAGCAAGCAGCAGAAGCCTTGGAAGAAAGGGAAAAGGCAGCCGAGGAGATAAGAGCGCAAAAGTTAAAGGAACGCGAGGAGCGTAAAAAAGCATACGAAGCAAGAAGAAAAAAATTATTGGAAGAGCGCGAAGCCAAGAGAAAAGCCAAATTGGAAGAACGAAAAAAAGCGCAAGAACAACAAAAGGATTCAATAGGATAGATTATATTGAAACACTAAATTTAAAGTAAAAAAAGTAACGTTGAGAATCATGAAAAATGTAAAAAGGATTGCTGTGGCCCTAGTATTGTTTGTTGCGGCTACGGGTTTTGTAAACGCGCAGAGCAAGGTTGCACACATCAATGTACAGCAACTATTGTCTGAAATGCCGGAGATGAAGGCTGCACAGGCTGAATTGAAGAAATTACAGGAAACTTACAGAGCGGATATCCAAAGCTCCATGACAGAGCTTCAAAACAAGTATACACAATACCAAAATGAAGCTACTTCCAAAACAAGGGAAGAGAACGAACAAAGAGCGGTAGAGCTTCAAGGGTTCGAAAAAAACATTCAGGAAGCTGAGCAAGCTGCCATGCAGGAAATGCAAAAAAAGCAACAAGAGTTGTTTGCGCCAATTTCCGAGAAAGCAAAAGCGGCCATCGAAAAAGTAGCGGCTGCGGAAGGGTACGATTATGTAATCGATGCTAGCCCTGGGCTAAGCTTGATCGTGGCTAAAGGAAAAGATCTTTTGCCAGCAGTTAAGCAGGAGCTTGGTTTCTAAACCGTGATGTTACAATATTTGAAAAACCGCTTTAATTAAAGCGGTTTTTTTATGCGTTAAAAATTTAAGGAGCTATTTTTAGGTATGGCAAAACCAATCGGAATTTTTGATTCAGGCGTAGGAGGTACTTCCATTTGGAAAGAAGTCGTGAAAACGCTCCCCTATGAAAATACCATCTATTTGGCAGATAGCGCCAATGCCCCTTATGGCGAAAAATCCAAAGAAGAAATTTTGCGGTTGAGCATCAAAAACACGGAGCTGTTGCTCGATAAAGGTTGTAAAATTATTCTTGTGGCCTGTAATACCGCCACTACCAATGCCATAGATCATCTTAGGTCGCATTACGATGTTCCCTTTATCGGCATCGAACCTGCGATCAAACCTGCGGCACTACATACCAAAACAAAAAAAGTGGGTGTTTTGGCCACCAAGGGAACCCTTTCCAGTAGTTTGTTCCATAATACCTCAAAACTCTATGCTGAAGGGATAACCGTTCTGGAGCAAGAAGGAAAAGGATTGGTGGAGCTCATTGAAGCAGGTAAGATACGATCCAAAGAAATGAAAACACTGTTGGATGGCTTTTTACAGCCCATGCTCGATCAGGATATTGATTGTTTGGTATTGGGCTGCACCCATTACCCCTATTTGATCCCTGTGTTGAAGGAGATGCTGCCCAGCAATATCAATATCATAGATTCAGGCGAGGCTGTGGCGCGTCAGACCAAGGCTGTCTTGGAACGTAGCAATTTACTTTCAAACGGGCAGGGGGGGGACAAGTATATTTTTTATACCAATACGGATGTTTCGGTAATCAAGGAGTTGATCGACCGGACAAGTGCTCAAGTATCCTTTCTGGACTTTTAGTTGTTACCTTCTTTTGTAAGAGAGATAAGAAAAATCATATTTGTGCCTATCATCCTTTGGATGATACTCCTCCTTTACCAGCTCCCAAAGCTCTTCATCGATCTCAGGGAAAAAGGCATCTGCATCAAAAGTGCCGTGAACCCTTGTAAGTTCAATATCCGTGGCACGGTCCATGGACTGTTTGTAAATTTCGCCCCCGCCAATTATAAATGCCGTCTCATCTTCCTTTACCAAAGCTATGGCCTCTGCCAAAGAGTGCACTATGGTACAAGGGAACTTTGGTGTATAATCTTCATCTCTAGTAATTGCGATGTGGGTACGATTGGGCAAGGGTTTTGGGAAACTTTCCAAGGTTTTTCGCCCCATAATGATCTTATGCCCCGAGGTCAAACTTTTAAAACGCTTAAAATCATCGGGTAAGTGCCATACCAGCTCGTTGTCCTTTCCCAAGGCATTGTTTTCCGCCGCCGCGGCAATAATGACCAATTTTTTCATTGATCTTCTTTTTTTTTATTGATTTTGGAAAGTGGGAAATCCGTTTCTATTTCTTTTTGGATTTCGTCGATACGTTTTTTTTGAAGATTCACCAATCGCTCACGTTGTTCACGCTCCCAGTTTTGCCCCATGAATTTGTTGGTCACAAAAACATTATAGGTGTGCAGAGCGATTAAAAAGGTCCAGACCAAAACAATCCAGATGGACCAATCGTAGGCTTCACCATACTTTAGGACTTTGTTGGCGAGAATCAGAAAAATACTGCCGATCAAAAAAATCACTAAGTGGTAATACAACCTTTTCTTTTGTTTGATGCGTTTATGGGCATGCTCCAAAAGTTCGTGCTGCTCCAAATCTATTTCCTGTTTTTTCTTTTTACCAAATGACAACATGGAATGGCTATCTTTATGAACAAATATAATTGAATTGTATCCAAAAATCCCGACATGCAAAACCTAAGAAAAAAATTCCCTGTTCTTAATCAATGTATTTATGCCAATACCGCCTCTGCTGGCTTGCTGAGCGAAGATTTGATGGAGTGGCGCCAGGGACATGACCTCGATTATCTAATTGGAGGGAGCGAAATGAAAAATAAAGGCTTTGCGCACATGCCCGAAATAAAGAAAACAGTGGGGAAGTTTTTTAATTGTAAGCCAGAGAATGTAGCCTTGGTGCCCAATTTCAGCTTGGGATTCAACTTGTTGCTCGAGGGCTTGCCAAAAGACAAAAAAGTGCTACTGGTCAATAAAGATTACCCAAGTGTCAACTGGCCGTTCGAGACCCGGGGCTTTGAGCGGGATTATGTGGATGCCGATGAGCACATGGAAGAAAACATCCATGCCAAGGTAAAAAGTGGAGGTGTCGACATTTTGGCCCTTAGTCTGGTGCAGTGGGTAAATGGCGTTCGTATTGATTTTGATTTTCTGAAAAAATTAAAAAATGACTTTCCCAACCTGATGATCATGGCAGATGGGACCCAATACTGTGGTACAGAGCCCTTCGATTTTGAAGATTCTGGAATCGATATTTTGGGAACCAGTGCTTACAAATGGCTCTTGGCAGGTTACGGTAACGGCTTTTATCTTGTAAAAGATGGGGTAATGGACCAATTTGAGCTAAAGGGTATCGGGAACGGCTCGGTGGATAACGATGCATCCAAACGAAACAGCATAACCTTCTGTAAGTTTTTGGAACCTGGTCATTTGGACTCTTTCAACTTTGGGAGTTTGGAATTTGCACTTAACTTTTTGGATGAAATAGGGTTGGAAAATGTAGAGGCCCAACTTCAAAGATTGTCAAAAAAGGCCATGTCGGCTTTTTCGGAATTGGATCTGTTGGAACCGGCCGTTGTCAAAAGAAAACAACATAGCACCATTTTTAATATCAAGGGAGATGAAAAACTCTTTAATAAATTAACGGAGGAAAATGTGGTGGCATCACCGAGGGGCGGTGGTATTCGATTGAGTTTTCATTTTTATAATACAGAAGAAGAGATAGATGTTGTTGCAACACTTCTAAAACGTTGGTCATCAAAGTAATAAATGACAAAAAACGGCAATCTTATTTGATAAAAGTGATTATGTAGTGAGGTGGATTTTATCAAATTGATAAATCGATTCTAACTTATTGTAAATAAATAGTTTTATGTATTGTTTTGTCCTGAAATTAAAATTTTCGGTACCATGGCAATTAAAAAGCAATACTTAAAGAGCAAGCCTGTTTGCAAGGTTACTTTTACCGTTCCTGCAGATGAGGCTAAAACAGTGGCTGTAGTTGGAGATTTCAATAAGTGGAATCCCAAGAAGAGCACTTTAAAGAAATTGAAGAACGGAACTTTTAAAGGAACGTTCGATCTACCTGTAGAGAATAGCTACGAGTTCAGATATTTGATCGATGGCAACTATACCAATGATGCCGAGGCTGATGGTTTCCAATGGAACGATTATGCCGGTGCAGAAAATGCGGTATTGGAAGTGTAAATTGTTTTAGCCATCATCGGATCTCCATGCCGATGGTGGTTTACTTTTTGAACCGTTCGGAGGAAGGCTATTATTTGAAAATATTTATGTCAATCTCCCTAAAACTTCGGATTACATCATAATTCCATTTACTGTAATCGTTGTTGTCGGAATCTACAATAATTATTTTTTTTGCACCCGAATTTTCAGCGGCCATAATGCCAGATACAGAATCTTCAAAAATCAAGGCTTCATTGGCGTCAATTTTTAAGACTTCCATTGCTTTTAAGAAGATTTCAGGGTGAGGTTTACTCTTTATCGTTCCATCACTGTACACGATATGATTTAGATCAAAATACTTTTGCAGTCCCAGGTGCTCAAAATAAAATTTCAGATTGTAAAGGTCCGAAGCTGTTGCAATGGTAAAGGGAACGTCGTTTTTGTCCAAAAATTCCAAAAAGTCCAATGCCCCTGGTGCCAACTCCATTTTTTCTTGTAAACAGAGGGACTGGTATATGTCCTCTTTTTCACGGGCCAATGCATCAATGTCAGCACTGGATAATTCTTTGTTAAACAAGTTGGATAGTATTTCGGCATTGTTCTTACCGTGTATCTTTTGATTTTTTTCCTTGTTCGTGAGCGCAAAAGAATATTTCTCCAAAAAAATATCCCAAGCCTCATTATGTAAATGAGTATCAAAAAATAGGGTGCCGTTAAAATCGAATATTACACCTTTAATGTCCATTCATAAGTTTTAATTGCCGATTCGCCATGGTGGGTTTAGCCTATTTTCACCACCATGGAACAAGATAAGTTGATTTCCATCAAGGTCTTTTAGCCTTGCCTCTCTCCAAAGCCATCTTTGGTCTGTAGGTTCCAAATCAAATTGAATTCCTTTTTGTTTTAGAGATGCAACCTGCTCATCTAAATTATCACACTCAAAATATACATAAATGCCTTCACCCTTAGGTAATTCCTCCTTTTGGTGCAATGAAAATGTTGACTTGCCGTTAGGACACTCGAACCTCGCGTAATGGGGAAGGGCCTTTACAATTAATTTCAGTCCCAATTTTTCATAAAATGGAACCGATTTCGATAGATCAAGGGACGGGACCGTTATTTGGTTCAGATTCATTTATTGGATAGGGGAATAGGGCTATTTGTTCCAATAATCCACCACCAATACATCGTCTATATGTGGTCCTGCAACATCGCCAAAGGCAACGTGATCTGGGTGGGTTAGGTAAGTGTCACGGTCGGCTTCGCTGTCGAAGGTCAATAAATAACAATGGGTAAGTCCTTTGTTCAGGTTTTCCGGACTGTTGTTCATCCCCCATTCGTACCCTTTTATTTCAGAAATTTTTGATGGCAAGGCATTGAATGCCTCCTCCACTTGTTTCACATCTTCATCGCTGGATGTTTCTTTGAATTTGAACAACACCACATGACGCAGTTGTGGACCTGATTCTTCTACTGTTTTTTCCACGGTTACTTCCTCTTTTTCGGTGGTTTCTTTTTTGGTTGGGTTCCCACAGCTGGCAAATAATAGCGCTGCGAAAAGGGTGATGGCAGTATTTTTCATAGGATTCAAGTTTGTGTTTGAAAATATAAGGAGACTCACTGAATCAGTTTAAAAATTAAAAATAAGATAATTAAACCGCAACCACCCCTTTAATATGCGGATGAGGATCGTAGTTCAAAAGCTCAAAATCATCAAAGGTAAAAGAGAAAATATCCTTTACTTCGGGGTTTAGTTTCATAGTGGGCAAGGGGCGTGGGTCACGGCTCAATTGCAGTTCCACTTGCTCCATATGGTTGTTGTAGATATGGGCATCACCAAAGGTGTGGATAAACTCCCCGGGTTGGTAGCCACAAACCTGGGCCATCATTAACGTAAACAAGGCATAGGAAGCAATGTTAAAGGGCACCCCCAAAAAGATATCGGCACTTCGTTGGTACAATTGGCAAGAAAGTTTGCCATCGGCCACATAAAACTGGAAAAAGGCATGGCAGGGTGGGAGTGCGGCCTTACCATTGGCCACATTTTCAGCAAATGAAACCGAAGTGTCCGGCAAAACGCTGGGATTCCATGCAGAAACCAACATTCTACGGCTATTCGGGTTGTTTTTTAGCGTATCCACCACTTCTTCGATCTGGTCTATTTCCTCACTGTTCCAATTGCGCCACTGGTGGCCATAAACAGGACCAAGGTCACCGTTTTCATCGGCCCATTCGTTCCAAATACGCACACCGTGCTCTTGGAGGTAGGCAATATTGGTGTCTCCTTTTAAAAACCATAATAACTCATATATAATGGATTTAAGGTGCAGCTTTTTGGTGGTCACCATGGGGAAGCCCTCGGAGAGGTCGAATCGCATTTGATAGCCAAAAACGCTCAAGGTCCCTGTTCCCGTACGGTCCCCTTTTTGGTTGCCGTGCTCCAATACGTGTTTAAGAAGGTCGTGGTACTGTTTCATAGTGGGGTTAAAGGTAAATGGTTATGCTTAAAAGGACAATAGGTCAATGGTTTGACTTATTATATTTTATTAACGACGTAATTCTTCGTTGTAGCTTCTGAATATTTTTGATGGTGGCTTTTGAAATATCGGCGGAAAGGAAATTCAGGTCCTGACAAAGAATAAGATGGGTTTCAAGTTCATATGCCGACCCCAAACTTATTTGAAGAAATCGAACAAAATCTTTTTGGGAATATTTACTGCAACCTTCGGCGATGTTGGCGGGAATGGAAATGGCACTTCTTCGTATTTGAGGAGTCAGCCCAAATTTTTCAGATTCCAGCAATAGTTTGGTAAGTCCGTAAATATCTTTGACCAAAATGCGTCCGTCTTTCCAGACGTTCAACTCTCGAAAATTTCTCATAATACTATGTTTGAAATTACGAGGTTGACTTTTTGATAATTTACTTTTTGGATTTTAGGACACGGTATTCACACCTTGCCCATAACCATTTGCCCTTTACCCTTTCACCTTTTTCACCCTTTCACCTTCACCTTTAATTTTTATCCTTTCACCCTTCACCAGTCTATCCCAAAATCATCCCAGCAATGGTTGCGGACAGCAATGAGGCCAAAGACCCACCTAATACGGCTTTCATTCCGAAAGAAGATAAAACCTTACGTTGGCCGGGCGCCAAAGAGCCGATACCGCCAATCTGAATGCCGATGGAAGCAAAGTTGGCAAAACCACAAAGCATATACGTGGCCATGATTACCGATTTATTGTAAGTGAAATGTACGCCGCTCGCCACATTTTTAAGATCGGCCAATTGAATGTATCCAATAAATTCACTCGCGGCCAATTTAATTCCAAGTAATTGCCCCATCAGCATAATATCTTCATTGGCGACACCAATGAGCCACATAAGCGGGGCAAAAACGGTTCCCAGGATGGCTTCCAATGAAAACTCTTGATACGGAGAGTTGGCAGCTATCCAGCTATTGAAGGTGGTTACATCACCAAACCAGCCCAAAATTCCATTGATCATGGCTATAAAGGCAACAAAAACCAATAGCATGGCCCCCACGTTCAAAGCAAGTTTAAGACCTTCGGTGGTTCCGTTGGCAATGGCATCCAAAATATTGGCACCTATTTTTTCTGAGGACACCTCCACATCGGTGTTGACCTTTTCTGTCTGTGGATATAATATTTTTGAAATTACGATAGCACCGGGGGCAGCCATCACGGAGGCAGCCAAAAGGTGTTTGGCAAATATCAATCGCAATTCGGGATCATCGCCTCCCAAAAATCCAATGTAAGCTGCCAAAACAGCTCCCGCTACGGTGGCCATCCCACCGATCATGACCAATAGGATCTCCGATTTGTTCATTTTTTCCAAGTAGGCCTTTATAAGCAATGGAGCTTCCGTTTGGCCCAAAAAGATATTACCGGCCACCGAAAGGCTTTCCGCACCGGAAATTCCCAATGTTTTGGAAAGCAGCCATGCCATCCACCTTACCACTACTTGAATGACTCCCAAATAATAAAGTACCGAGGTCAACGCGGAGAAAAATATAATGGTTGGCAGTACTTGAAAAGCAAAAATATAGCCGAAGGTGTCCATGTCCACCACAAGTCCTTCGAAAAGGAACTGGCTACCGGCCCGGGTAAAGTCCAGGATGCTGACAAAAATGCTCCCGACTTGCTCAAAAATATATTGTACAAAGGGAACCTTGAGCACTCCAATGGCTATCAAAACCTGTAAGGATATTCCAATTCCCACAGTTTTCCAGTTGATGGCTTTTCTATTGGAACTAAACAAAAATGATATCAATATAAGAATTGCCATTCCCAAAGCCCCGCGTAACAATGTAGTGATGGAAAATCCCTGGTTGGGTATTATTTCTGCCACTTCCTGTTGTGGGATGGAATCCGTGATAGTGGAGCCAATGGCTACGTTAAGGGAATCTGCGGGCAATGAACTTTGGCCGAAAGCGACCGAACAAATGAATAAAAGTATCAGTAAACTTTGGGTCTTTTTCGCCATGTAAGTGGTTGTTTATTTACGCTTGGAAATTTCATCCCTCAACTTGGCAGCCTTTTCGTAGTCTTCGCTGGCTACGGCCTTGTCCAATTCTTTGTGAAGCTCTTGTAGGGACATTTCCCTGTATCCATGTGTGTCGGAACCGGATTCTATTTCCACTGTTTCGCCCTCTTGAAGGATTTCATCGACCATGATGCTATCGTCGTCATCTTCCTCCTTTTCTTTGGAGGAGAATTTTAAGAAGATACCTGCCTTGTCCAAAATGGTCTTGTAGGTGAAAATGGGAGCGTTGAATCTAAGGGCAAGGGCAATGGCATCGCTAGTTCGCGCATCGATGATCTCCTCTTCGTTCTCACGCTCGCAGATAATACTGGAATAAAATACCCCATCGACCAATTTATGGATGATGACCTGTTTGACCACAATTTTAAATCTGTCCGCAAAATTTTTGAACAAATCGTGGGTCAAAGGTCTGGGCGGTTTTATTTCTTTTTCCAATGCAATGGCGATGGACTGCGCTTCAAATGCGCCAATAACGATGGGAAGTTTTCTGTCTCCCTCCTCTTCATTTAAAATAAGGGCATACGCGCCATTTTGTGTTTGGCTATATGATATTCCCTTTATTTTTAATCGTACTAAACTCATAATCTCTTCCTAAAGCAAAAGGGCCATTCAAATAAGTGGCTTTACCAGTTATCTGAACAGCCCCTTGCAATGGGCAAATTAACAAAATTTAAGCGTTTTGTGCTTTAAATTCTTTTAATTTTTCGATGAGTTCGGGCACTACTTCGAAGGCATCTCCGACAATTCCATAATCTGCAGCCTTAAAGAAAGGTGCCTCGGGGTCGTTGTTGATGACCACTTTTACTTTGGAAGCATTGATTCCTGCCAAATGTTGAATGGCTCCCGAGATACCTATGGCGATGTATAGATTACTGGCCACGGGTTTTCCCGTTTGGCCCACGTGTTCGCTATGTGGGCGCCATCCCATATCGGAAACTGGCTTGGAACATGCGGTTGCGGCCCCCAATACATCGGCCAACTCTTCGATCATGCCCCAGTTTTCGGGTCCTTTAAGCCCACGTCCTCCAGACACCACGATATCGGCATCGGCAATGGTTACTTTTCCGGTTACCCTGTCCACTTCCACTGATTTGGCGGTGAATGCATCATCACCCACCGATGGGCTGAAATCTTCAACTGCAGCGGATACATTGTTTTCCACTACTCCGAAAGCATTGTTGGAAACACCAATGATTTTGATGTCTGCCGAAATCTCGGTCATGGCAAAACCTTTATTACTGAAAGCTGTTCGCTTTACTACAAAAGGTGAAGTGCTTTCTGGAGCAGCCACTACATTGGGTACGTATCCAGCGGCTAATTTAGCTGTTAAAATAGGTGCCAAAAACTTACTGTCCGCGCTGGAACTCAATATAATTACTTTGGCGTCCTCTGCTTTGGCAGCCTGTTCCAATACACTGGCATAGGCTTTGGCATTAAAGGTGGCCAACGAGTCGTCCGATACCTTCAAAACTTTGGAAACCCCATAGGTTCCCAGTGAGGCATCGTCCTCTGCGTTAAAAGATACCGCTGTAACGGTCGTGCCTAAATCTTGGGCCACTTTATGTGCATAAGAGGCCACTTCGAAAGCATTTTTTTTGAATTTTCCCTTCAGGGATTCTGTATATACTAGTACTGACATAATTTTTTAATCTTGTTTAGATGACTTTTGCTTCGTTGTGCAGTAGTTCGACCAATTCCCCGACATTTCCGGCATCCACTAACTTAACGGGACCTTTGGCCGCAGGTTTTTCAAATTTTTGGTCTTGTGTGGGCTGTGCGGCATCAACTGGTTCAACCACGTTTAATGCTTTTTTTCGAGCCATCATAATACCTCTCATATTGGGAATACGAAGGTCACTTTCCTCGACCAATCCTTTTTGTCCACCAATTACCAATGGAAGTGATGTACTTATCGTTTCTTTACCTCCATCAATTTCGCGAACTGCGGTTGCCGTGTCTCCATCGATTTCCAGGCCAATGCAAGTGTTCACAAAGTTCATATCCAAAAGCGTGGCTAAAATTCCTGGTACCATTCCACCATTGTAGTCAATGGATTCCCGTCCTGCAATTACAAGGTCGTAATCACCATTTTTTACCACCTCGGCCAACTGTTGGGCTACGAAAAATCCATCCTTTGGTTCTGCATTTACCCGAATGGCCTCATCGGCTCCAATGGCCAACGCTTTTCTAATGGTCGGCTCGGTTTGTTGGCCTCCTACGGTAACCACATGAACTGCAGCTCCTTGCTTTTCCTTGAACCACATTGCACGTGTCAACCCAAACTCGTCGTTTGGATTAATAACAAATTGAACCCCGTTTGTGTCAAACTGGGTATCGCCTTCCGTAAAATTGATTTTGGAAGTAGTATCCGGTACGTTGCTTATGCAAACTAAAATCTTCATATATACTTAAGCTTTAGGTGTCCAAATATAGTTATAAAATCCGAAATTTATTATGCATGCATAATAAATTTTGTTCTTTTTTTGGATTTTCCCCAAGCTATTTTCGGGTAGTTTTTGCTATTTTTGCTTGCGTTTTTAAGCAGACTATAAATATTTAGTACGATTTAATGAAAACATTACAGTTTAGGGAGGCAATAGCCGAGGCTATGTCCGAAGAAATGCGAAGAGATGATACCATTTATTTAATGGGCGAGGAAGTAGCCGAGTATAACGGTGCTTATAAGGCTTCCAAAGGCATGTTGGATGAATTCGGACCAGAGCGGGTGATCGATACCCCGATTTCAGAACTTGGTTTTGCCGGTATTGGTGTTGGTTCGGCAATGAACGGCAATAGGCCCATCATAGAATTTATGACATTCAACTTTTCTTTGGTTGGAATTGACCAAATTATAAACAATGCTGCCAAAATTCGCCAAATGTCCGGCGGGCAGTTCAACTGTCCTATTGTATTTCGAGGTCCTACAGCTTCTGCAGGACAATTGGCCGCAACCCACTCTCAAGCTTTTGAAAGCTGGTATGCCAACACTCCCGGTCTTAAGGTTGTGGTTCCATCAAACCCAGCCGACGCAAAAGGATTGTTAAAATCGGCCATTCGTGATGACGACCCTGTAATTTTCATGGAATCTGAGCAGATGTACGGGGACAAAGGAGAAGTACCAGAAGGGGAATATACCATTCCACTAGGTGTAGCCGATATTAAAAGAGAAGGTACGGATGTGACCATCGTTTCTTTTGGAAAAATCATCAAAGAAGCCTACAAGGCTGCCGATGAATTGGAGAAAGATGGGATTAGCTGTGAAATCATTGATTTGAGGACAGTTCGTCCAATGGATCACGAAACTATTTTGGCTTCCGTGAAGAAAACCAACAGAATGGTGATTCTGGAAGAAGCATGGCCTTTTGGTAATGTGGCCACTGAAATTATTTATCACGTTCAGGATAAAGCATTCGATTATTTGGATGCCCCTATTGTAAAATTGAACACTGCAGATACCCCTGCACCGTACTCACCGGTGCTTTTGGCAGAGTGGTTGCCAAATCATGAAGATGTTATCAAGGCTGTTAAGAAAGTGTTATATAAGTTATAAAACCATATTTGTAAGGTATATTAGCCCTGTCAACTTTGTTGATGGGGCTTTTTTTAGGGAATATTTTTTGATTAGAAATTACTTTGAACCAAATTTGACCTAAGTTTAGTGGGTAAACTTTTAAGGGTTGCCCATTGTCCCATATACCTGCCTATGAAAAGAATCTTTTCTGTTTTTTTTCTCCTCTTTATTGTTAGTGTTGCTGCACAAACCAAAATCGAAGGTGTGGTTACCGATGATACAGGTATGCCCATCGCTTTTGCCAACATAATTTTTGTAAACTCCTCTGAGGGCACCATAACCAACGACAATGGACATTTTTACCTGGAGTCGGATGAAACTTATAATACCATAAAAGTATCTTTCATCGGTTATGAAACCAAGGAAATTCCGCTGGAACAAAAGGTGAGCTACGGTATGGAGATCGTGTTGACCGAATCTGCCGAGCAACTTCAGGAAGTGGTCATATATACAGGAAAACAATCCAAGAAGAATAATCCGGCCATAGATATTCTGAGAAAAATATGGGCTAAAAAGCGGGAGAATGGCGTGCGCAAGTTCAAACAGTACCAATACGATAAGTATGAAAAAATTGAGTTTGATCTGAATGCCATAGATAGTGCACTGATCAAAAGTAAACTCTTTAAGGGGCTGGAATTCATGTTCGAGGACCTGGATACTTCAAGAATCACGGGGAAGACCTATTTGCCCATGTTTCTGAACGAAACATTTTCAAAAGTTTACGGCGATAACGTACTGGATAAGGAGAAGGAGGATGTCCTTGGCAACAAAAATTCTGGATTTAGCGGTAATCAGTCAATAACTGCATTTGTGGAAGACCTCTATTCAGATTACGACATTTACGATAATTACCTGAAGTTTTTTGATAAGAGTTTTACAAGTCCATTGTCCAAAACAGGGGTAGATGTATACAATTATGTGTTGTCCGACAGCACATTTATTGATAACAAATGGTGTTACAACATTATTTATTACCCTAGGCGAAAGAACGAACTCACCTTTAAAGGCGATTTTTGGGTAAACGATACCACTTTCGCTATCAAAAAGATCAACATGCAGGTCACTAAGAGTGCCAACATCAACTGGGTAAAGGAAATTTATATCGAACAGGATTTTGATGTGGTCAGCGATTCGGTTTTTTTGTTGAGGCGAGACTACATGTTAAGCGATTTCAGTTTCTCCAAAAAGGAAGATTCTCGGGGGGTGTATGGCAAACGAACCACGGTTTTTGATAATTATAATTTTGACAATCCACGTTCCGAAGATTTTTATAAGGCCGTTGCAGATCCGTATGACCCTAGGGTGTTCTCGCAGGATAGTGTTTTCTGGAAAAATGCAAGATTGGAAAGCTTAAATGACGATGAATCGGGGATCTTTAAGCTGTTGGATACCTTAAAGACCGTTCCCAAGTTCAGGACCTACTACGATATTGTCAGTATTTTGGGCTCGGGCTATGTTGAAATCGATAAGTGGAATATCGACATTGGGGATATCTACAGCACTTTTGGTTATAACGATGCCGAAGGTATTCGATTAAGAGCTGGCGCAAGAACATATTATGGCCAGAACGATATGTGGCGTTTGGAGGGTTATATGGCCTATGGTTTTGATGATAAGAAGTTCAAGCATGGGTTTTCAGGAAGATTTTTATTGGATCGAAAAAACCGTCTGATCATCTCTGGAGGAAATCGTCGGGATATTGAACAATTGGGGCTGAGCCTTACCAGTACCAATGATGTGATGGGTAGGAGCATCGCTTCATCCTCTTTGGTTACCGTAGGCTCCAACAATCGTTTGACCAATATTAATCTCTCTACACTAAACATGGAAATGGAACCGGTAAAAAATCTCAAGATCAATGTAGGCGGCTCGTTCCGTACCTTGAGTTCGGCATTGCCGGAAGCTTTCAGTTTGGATTATATAGACCCCACATCACCAACCGGTATTTCATCAGAAATAAGACAGTTCGACCTTAATACCACAGTGGTGTATACCCCGGGCAAACGTACAATTGGATATGGCGTGGAGCGCTCCGACATCAACGATGATTACAGTACTCTGGTGCTTAAATACACCAAAGGTGTAGATGGGTTTTTAGAGAGTGATTTCGATTATGAGAAAATCCAGTTTTCGTACCAACAGCCATGGCAAATAGGTGGTTTTGGTAGATTGACGAGCAGCGTTGAATTGGGTAAAACTTTTGGAACCGTGCCATTGGGGCTCTTGAGTGTTGTTCCCGGAAACCAAACATTGTTCTCACTTTACAATGTGTTTCCGAATCTGGATTTTTATGAATTCGTTACCGATACATACGCTACGGTTCACTTGGAGCACAACTTTAATGGAAGGTTGTTTTCTCGAATTCCATTGTTGCGTAAACTCAACCTCAGGGAAATTGTGGGTCTAAGAGGGGCGTGGGGCCAATTGTCCGAAGAAAATATCGCTTTGAGTGCCCCTACCAATATTCCCCTCATGGCGCCAGAAGACCAGGTGTATTGGGAATATTCTTTTGGTATAGGGAACATTTTTAAAATACTTCGGATAGACTTTAATTTTAGAGGAAATTATCTTCAAAATCCAGATGCCAGGGCATTTGGGATAACCGGAACCTTCGGATTTAATTTTTAATTCACACGAAACCTCCAATTTATGGGGCCTATTCCAGTTATACTGGTTATTTTTGCATTATAAATATATCACTAACATGTCTAAAAAACCACGTATAACCTTTGATGTACTAGTAGAAATTCCCAAAGGTAGTAGAAACAAGTACGAATACGATTTTACGCTTAACAAAATTAGATTTGACCGAACCTTATTTTCCTCGATGATGTATCCCGGGGACTACGGTTTTATTCCGGAAACCTTGGCTTTGGACGGCGATCCATTGGATGTATTGGTTCTTTGCACAGAGCCAACCTATCCCATGGTTGTAGTGGAAGTAAAGCCGGTCGGTGTTTTCCATATGACGGATGAAAAAGGTCCGGATGAAAAGATAATCTGTGTACCTGTTTCCGACCCGATTTGGAGCAAAAGGGATGACATCAGTGAGTTGAACCCACATAGATTAAAAGAGATCGAACACTTCTTTCAGGTATATAAAGACCTAGAGGAGAAGAAAGTAGATACTGGAGGTTGGGGAGACGTTAATGAAGCGGTCAAAATCTATCACGAGTGTGTGAAACGCTATGAAGAAAGTGATCATAAAAAGAGACGTGCCTACACTATATAGATTACATAACAATAAGTTTAAAAAAATGCGCTTTTAATAATTAAAGGCGCATTTTTTTTATTACTTCGTATTTTACTACATTAGCGGGCATTAAAAAATTCTAAACAAGCTAATCTATGGATTTAATCGTAAAATTTTTGCCCGTATTTGGTGTCTTGGGCCTTCTCTATGTATTCATTAAGAACGTATGGATTTCTAAACAAGAGGTCGGAGACGAAAAAATGGCAAGGATTGCCAAGAACATTGCGGATGGTGCAATGTCATTCTTAAAGGCTGAATATAAAATACTGAGCATTTTTGTTATTGCTGTGGCCGTATTGCTTTTCTTCAAAGGAAGTAATGAGGCTGGTTCCAATGGAATGGTGGCCGTATCTTTTGTTGTTGGTGCCATTTGTTCGGCCCTTGCCGGATTTATCGGAATGAAAGTCGCAACCAAGGCAAATGTAAGAACAACCAATGCCGCCAGAACTTCTTTAGGTAAGGCACTTGAAGTTGCATTCGCCGGAGGAGCGGTCATGGGTCTTGGAGTTGTAGGTTTAGGTGTTCTTGGATTGAGCGGACTCTTCATGATTTATAGTGGACAAGGTTGGGAAATTGCCGAAGTGCTCAATGTGCTTTCTGGTTTTTCACTTGGAGCATCGTCCATAGCCCTTTTTGCACGTGTAGGCGGTGGTATCTATACGAAAGCTGCCGATGTTGGAGCTGACTTAGTGGGTAAAGTAGAAGCTGGAATTCCTGAGGATCACCCATTGAACCCAGCGACCATTGCGGATAATGTGGGTGATAACGTTGGGGATGTTGCCGGAATGGGGGCCGACCTTTTCGAATCTTATGTGGGATCCATAATCGGTACTATGGTTTTAGGAGCCGTTTTTGCCGGTTTACCGGAGTTTCAAACTGCTTTTGATGGACTTGGAGCTGTATATCTACCATTGGCATTGGCTGCCGTAGGGATTATCATGTCAATCATCGGAACATTCTTCGTGAGAGTAAAAGATGGTGGAAATCCGCAGACCGCATTGAATATAGGAGAGTTTGGTTCAGCAGCGTTAATGTTGGTTGCATCATACTTTATAATCAACGCCATGTTACCTGAAACTTGGGTAGAAGGTGGAAAAGAATTTACGGCAATGGGTGTTTTCTGGGCAACTATTGCTGGTCTGGTAGCTGGATTGCTAGTAGGAAAGGTAACGGAATATTATACAGGTACAGGTACAAAACCGGTCAACTCCATTGTACGTCAGTCCGAAACAGGTTCTGCAACAAACATTATTGCAGGGCTTGGTGTGGGAATGATGTCCACGGCCATACCGATCATATTGATTGCTGCGGCTATTTTGGTTTCCCATTATTTTGCCGGCTTGTATGGAATTGCGATTGCCGCTGTAGGTATGTTGGCCAATACGGGTATTCAACTTGCCGTTGATGCCTACGGACCTATTTCGGATAATGCAGGTGGTATTGCTGAAATGGCGGAATTGCCTGGAGAAGTTCGTGATAGAACCGATAAATTGGATGCCGTAGGAAACACTACAGCAGCCATTGGTAAAGGATTTGCCATTGCATCTGCTGCATTAACGGCATTGGCATTGTTTGCCGCCTTTATGAAAACAGCTGGTGTTAAATCCATCGATGTTTCCCAGCCAGATATTATGGCAGGGCTCTTGGTAGGCGGTATGCTTCCCTTTGTATTCTCTGCACTTTCAATGAATGCTGTTGGTAGAGCTGCTATGTCCATGATTGAAGAAGTCCGCAGGCAATTCAAGGATATTCCGGAATTAAAAGCTGCCTTGGCGGTAATGCGTAAATATGATTCTGATCTTTCCAAGGCCAATAAGGAAGACATGGAGATTTTTGAAGCCGCGGATGGTAAAGCAGAATATCAAAAATGTGTGGCGATTTCTACGCAAGCATCCATTAAAGAAATGGTGTTGCCAGGTTTGTTGGCTATCGCCGTGCCAGTAGCTGTAGGATTTATTGGCGGCGCTGAAATGTTAGGAGGTCTTTTGGCCGGTGTAACCACAGCAGGTGTGCTGATGGCTATTTTCCAATCCAACGCTGGTGGAGCATGGGACAATGCCAAAAAAACGATCGAAAGCGAAGGTCGTAAAGGTAGTGATGCCCATAAGGCCGCCGTTGTAGGGGATACTGTTGGTGATCCTTTTAAGGATACATCGGGTCCTTCCTTAAATATTTTGCTTAAATTGATGTCTGTTGTTGCTCTGGTCATAGCGCCTAGTTTAGTGAGTCTAGCGCCCGCCGATGAAGTGGGAATGTTGAAAGAGGATGCAACCATGATCACCATTACCGAAGAGGGGATGAAAGAAACCAAGGCGGTTGAAAAACAGATTAGGGTTGAGGTCAGTAACACAGCGGATGGAGCATACAAAGCTATTGTTACTTCCAGTACCAATAGCAATGGAGAAGTAGTGGAGGAAACAGATGAGTTTACTGCCGATACCAAAGAAGAATTGGAAAAAATGATACAAGAATATAAGAGTGCTGAGGCAAAGAATTAGCTCTCGCTTTAAGGCAAAGCTGGAAAAACCACGCCATCGGCGTGGTTTTTTTATTTAAGTTATAAAAAAAAGATGTAAAAATGTTTATGACTTTTTAATACTCGCTTATATTAGGGACAATGGATTATTCGGATTTAACTACTTTGGGTATTACGTTCGGCTTAGGTCTAATCGTAGGGCTTCAGCGGCAACATACTGGTCAAAAAATGGCTGGGATACGTACGTTTACCCTTATAGGTGTTTTGGGTACCGTAACTGGCTTTATGACCCGTGATTTCGAAAACCCTTTTATCCTCCCCGCTTTTGGTATTGCATTGGCAGCCCTGCTTATTACGGCCAATATTCTTAAACTCAAAAAATCTGATGAAACTGATGTTGGACAGACCACTGAGGTCGCGGCTTTGCTTATGTTCGCTCTTGGAGCCTATCTTGTATTGGGCAATCAGGTAATAGCTATAATTGTTGGTGGTGCAATGGCTATACTACTTTATGTTAAAGATAAAATGCACGGATTTATTGATAAGCTTAAGGATAAGGACATTTCTGCCATTATGACCTTTGTCGGTATTTCGTTAATAGTGCTTCCTATTTTGCCCAACAAGACTTATGGTCCTCTTGATGTACTTAATCCAAACAACATCTGGTTGATGGTCGTGCTAATTGTCGGGATTAGTGTGACGGGATATTTCATTTACAAGTTGGTGGGCAAGAAAACTGGTATTATTTCCAATGGAATTTTAGGAGGTTTGATCAGCAGTACAGCTACCACCATTAGTTATGCAAGAAGGACCTCCAAGGTTAAATCTGTTAATACCATCGCGGCATTTATCATAACTGTTGCTTCTGCTGTTTCCTTTGTAAGGGTACTTATAGAGGTAGGCGTGGTAATACCCGACAATTTACCTCAGATCATTTTACCTATGATCCTTGAGTTTTTGATATTGTCGATTGTTAGCATCTTTTTATTCTACCTTATAAACAAGGAAGAAAAAGGTGATGAAATGCCAGAGCCTAAAAACCCTGCCCAATTCAAAAGCGCATTGATCTTTGGACTGCTATACGGATTCATCTTATTGGCAGTGGCCTTTTCCAAAGAAGAGTTCGGCAACGACGCCCTCTATGCAGTAGCGATCATCAGTGGTCTTGCCGATGTTGATGCCATTACCCTTTCCCTATCCCAGTTGATTAAGGGAGGAAGCTTGGATGCATCTTTTGGATGGAAACTTATTCTTATGGCCTCTCTATCCAATTTATTGTTCAAGGGGATTATGGCAGCGATCTTAGGCACAAAAGGATTGGCCAAACTAATTGCTGTTTGTTTTGGAATCTCTATTTGCTCTGGATTGCTCATTATATGGTTGTGGCCAGAAAGTTGGCATTTTTAAACTGGCCATAATTAGTTTAATTTGAATGTGATAGGGATGGAATATGAAACTTTTACAGGCATGCCTCTCTGTTGACCTGGTTTCATGTTTGGTAATTTTGAAATAATTCGGGCAGCTTCCTCTTCCAAAGATTTATGAGGTCCTCGAAGTCGAACATTATCAATATTTCCATCTTTTTCAATTGTAAACATGATACTTACTCGGCCTTGTAATCCCATTTCTTTAGCAGGATCTGGATAACGGAAGTTTTTCCTGATATGTTTTTGAATCATTTTTTGAAAACAATCTCTTTTGTCTTCTTCTGTTTTCTCTTTTTCGCATCCAGGAAATATAGGGGCATTCTCCACCAATACAATGGGAATCTCTTCCGTAATTTCCTCTTCGGCAACCTCAATACTTTCTATGGGTGCAACCTCGGTGCTCTGGTCCGGTTCAGACGCTTCTATTACTGTTTCTTCTATATCCTTTTCGTCCTCCACAACATCAATTATAGGTGGAGTCTGAATTTTTGGTTTGGGCAACTCTAACTTTTGAAATGTAATTGGAGGCTCATCTTCAATCAGAAGGTCAGGGTTAACTTGACTTGTCTCCCAATCCGATGTTGGGTAGTAACTTTTCCATTCCAACGCCATATAGGCCATAAGTAAAACCAAGGTCATTCCCACAAAAAAGTAGAGTAGACTATTTCGGTTTACATCCAGTTGAGGATTCTTTTTTGGTTCCATAATTTTCAAGTTTTTTCACCTTTGTAAGGGTGCAGTTAATAGCAGTGGGCTTATCCCGACTCTAAACTACCTTGAAAAAGTTCCGAAGTAAACCGCCAATGAGTAAAAAGCCGGTTTGAGTGAGGGAAATGGAAATCCAGGGTTCAATTACTGAACCAAAAAACCAAAGTGTTTGAAAATTGAAGATAAAATACGGGTTCTTGACCGAGATTATTCGAACAAACCGTGAATTTCTCCATCAATGCGGTTGATCACTTCGCCCAAATCTTCTGGGTTGTCCACAAAATCAAGATTGTCCACATCAAAAATGAGCAGTTTACCCTTTTCATAAGTGTTCACCCAGGCTTCATAGCGTTCGTTCAAGCGGCTTAGGTAATCAATGGAAATGGAGTTTTCATAATCGCGACCACGCTTATGTATTTGCTTTACCAGGTTTGGAATGGTACTCCGTAAATAAATCAATAGGTCCGGTGGTTGCACTAAACTCTCCATCAACTCAAAAAGACCTTTGTAATTTTCAAAATCACGATTGGTCATTAAGCCCATAGCGTGCAGGTTGGGAGCAAAAATATGAGCGTCCTCGTAAATGGTTCTGTCCTGGATCACATTTTTGCCACTTTCCCTGATCTTTAAAATTTGCCGATACCTGCTGTTCAAAAAATAGATTTGGAGGTTAAAACTCCAACGCTCCATTTGTGTATAAAAATCATCCAGATAGGGATTGTCCACCACATCTTCAAAATGGGCCTCCCACCTGTAATGTTTTGCAAGTAAATTGGTCAACGTCGTCTTTCCGGCCCCAATGTTGCCTGCCACAGCAATATGCATAAGATGTGATTGTTTTTAAGTGTTTGTACCAGGGAAATCTAATCGTCGCAATATACAAAGTATATCCACTTATTGAAAAAAAACCGGCTCAAAAGACCTATCCAATAATAGCTTGGAACAAAGTTTTATAATATGTTGCAAATATGTACTTTTGCGCTTCAAAACGAGGAAAGATTTGACTGATTGCAACCTCGGTTACCTTAAAAAGGTATACGAAAAATGCTAAAGCAGTTCTTGTCAGCTACCGCCGGCATCTCTTCACCAAGGGTTTGGAACTTCTTAGCGCATTTGTCAAATCTTCATTTTAAAAAAGAGAAATGGCGTATTTGTTTACATCAGAATCCGTTAGTGAGGGACATCCAGATAAGATTGCGGATCAAATCAGTGATGCTTTGTTGGATAATTTTTTGGCCTTTGACCCTGAAAGCAAAGTAGCCTGCGAAACTATGGTGACCACGGGTCAGGTAGTGTTGGCGGGAGAGGTGAAAAGCCATACTTATGTGGATTTACAAAGCATTGCAAGGGAAGTCATCAACAAAATCGGATATACCAAAGGGGAATATAAGTTTAGCGGTGATTCCTGTGGAGTGATCTCTTTGATCCATGAACAATCACAGGATATTAACCAAGGGGTCGATCGCGGTACCAAAGAAGAACAAGGTGCGGGCGACCAAGGAATGATGTTTGGCTATGCAACCACGGAGACGGAGAACTATATGCCCTTGGCATTGGATATCTCACACAAGATTTTGGAAGTACTGGCCGATTTGAGAAGAGAGGGGACCCGAATTCCATATTTGCGTCCCGATGCAAAGGCCCAGGTAACTATTGAATATTCCGATGATAATGTCCCACAACGCATTGATACCATTGTTGTTTCTACTCAGCACGACGAATTTGATGCTGATGAGGCGATGTTGACCAAGATCAAGGACGATGTCATCAATATTTTGATTCCAGAAGTAAAAAAGTTGCTGCCGGAGAGCATTCAAAAACTCTTCACGGACAATATAAAATATCACATTAACCCAACTGGAAAATTCGTGATTGGCGGACCACATGGGGATGCAGGACTGACAGGAAGAAAGATAGTGGTGGATACCTACGGAGGTAAAGGCGCTCACGGAGGAGGTGCTTTTAGCGGTAAAGACCCCAGCAAGGTAGATCGAAGTGCTGCTTATGCAGCGAGGCACATGGCCAAGAATTTGGTGGCTGCAGGAGTTGCGGGCGAGATTCTGGTACAGGTAAGCTACGCCATTGGAGTAGTGGAACCCACATCCATTTTTGTGGACACCTATAAATCTTCCAATGTGAACATGACAGATGGCGAGATTGCACAAAAAGCGTCCGAACTCTTCGATATGCGACCATTTGCCATTGAGGAACGTCTGAAGCTGCGAAACCCTATTTATTTGGAAACTGCCGCCTATGGTCATTTGGGCAAAGAGCCCAGAACCGTGACCAAGGTTTTTGAATCTCCCTATAATGGAAGAATCGAAAAAGAAGTGGAACTGTTTACCTGGGAGAAACTGGATATGGTTGATCAAGTTAAAGAAGCTTTCGGCCTCTGACACAACCACATAAATGAAATATAAAAGGAGCTTTTTCGCTCCTTTTTTTATTGGTATACTATCATGAACTTTAGTAGCTTTAGCGTATCAAAAAAGAGTAAAAATGAGAAGTTCAGTTAGAGTCCTGTTGTTGAGTATTTTAATGTTGACGGTAACCGTCAGCTGTAAAAAAACCGTCAAGACCGAAGTAAAGGAAGTCGATACCTATGTGGCCGACAACTACACCAAAAAAGAGGTGGACATTGAAATGCGTGATGGAATAAAACTGCACACTACTATTTATTCGCCCAAAGACACTTCCAAGGAGTATCCGATCATTATGCAGCGCACTCCCTACAGTTCCAGACCTTATGGAGAAGGGAATTTTAGGACCAAAATAGGTCCGAACGAACATTTGATGAAGGAGGGAAACATCATTGTGTACCAAGATGTTCGTGGGAGATGGCTCAGCGAAGGCCATTACGTAAATATGAGGGCCTACATTCCCAATAAAACCTCGGATGAACAAGTAGATGAAAGTTCGGACACCTACGATACCATTGAATGGTTGGTAAACAATGTGGAAAACAATAATGGAAACGTTGGAATATGGGGTATTTCCTATCCCGGGCATTATGCCACCTATGCTACCGTAGATGCACACCCAGCATTAAAAGCAGCTTCACCGCAGGCTTGTATCGGAGATTTCTTTTTTGATGATTTTCACCATAACGGGGCGTATTTGTTGAGTTATTTCAGGGCAACATCCCTTTTTGGAACACCGCGTCCCAATGGCGATGCACCGATTGATACAGCTTGGTATACTTTACCCAATTTGCCAACGGAAGACCAGTACCAATTCTTTTTGGATGCTGGCCCATTGGAAAATTTAGATCACTTTTTTGAATACGAAACCGCCGATACCCCGACCATGCGTCCGGAGGGAGTGACCGATGATTACTTTTGGAACGAGCTCAAAGAACACCCGAACTATGATGCCATGTGGCAGAGTAGAGGGCTCATTCAACATTTAAAAAATGTGAAGAGCAGTGTGGCGACTATGATCGTAGGCGGGTGGTTTGATGCCGAGGACCTATACGGGCCGCTGGAAACCTATAAAAACATTGAAAAATACAATGAAGGCAACTACAATACCATGGTATTTGGACCTTGGGACCATGGCGGTTGGGCACGGGACAAAGAACGTAATGTAGTGGGCAACTACTATTTCGGGGATTCCATTTCGTTGTTCTACCAGAAGGATATTGAGACCAAGTTCTTCAACCATTTCCTAAAAGAAGAGGGTGATATGGATTCTGGGTTGCCCGAAGCCTATGTGTTTGATACGGGTAAAAAAGAATGGAAAAAATATGATGTTTGGCCTCCAGAAAATGCAGTGAAGAAGACGATGTACCTGTCCGATGACCAAGAACTCACTTCTGAACCTAAAGCAATTACCGGAATTCAGTTTGTTAGTAACGTAAAAAAACCCGTTCCATATTCCGAAGATGTGAAGACCGTTTTCACTCCAAGAAAATACATGACGGATGATCAACGTTTTGCGGCACGTCGTTCCGATGTACTCGTTTTTGAGACCGAGGCGATGGATGAAGATTTGACCTTGGCAGGAGATATTATGGCCAAATTAAAAGTGGCCACTACAGGTACAGCTGCCGATTGGATCGTAAAAGTAATAGATGTACACCCAGCTGATGCCGAGACCAACGAGGAAATGCAAGACCACCTTAAAATGAGCAACTATCATTTAATGGTGCGTAGTGAAGTACTTCGTGGTCGATTCAGAAATAGCTTTTCCGATCCTGAACCATTTACACCCAACCAAAAGACCGATGTGGACATCAAGCTTCAGGATGTGTTCCATACCATTAAAAAAGGGCACAAATTACAGATTCAGGTCCAGAGTACATGGTTCCCACTTATCGATTTGAACCCACAAACGTATGTGGACAACATCTTTAAGGCGGACGAGTCGGATTTCAAAACACAGACACATACCGTTTTTACCGACTCCAACATTGAGTTTACGGTATTGAAATAAAAAAATGAGAGTTCGTGGGGGAAACCCGATTGATGAAAATTTTCCAAAAGATTAGGAAAATCAACCTTTCCATCAGTATATTTGTCCCACGAAGTTCAAAAATGTATTGTTAGTTATCAAGAAAGGTGGAGGGAATAGACCCGATGAAGCCTTAGCAACCCTTGGCGCTTGTCAAGAAGGTGCTACGTTCTATCCCATTGGGAATAGATAACATCTCAGGTAGTTTCTGCCCTCTTCTTTCTTATAACCTTTACTATTTATTAATTTTTGACCCGCTGTGGGTCTATAGTTGTTTATATGGATTTAAGGCATTTGGCCATATCGGATTTTAAAACGTTGAGCGGGTCCGTTCAGGACATAAAATTGTCGTATCAAGTTTTTGGAAAACCCTTGCACACCGCGCCCATTATTTTGGTGAACCACGCGCTTACGGGTAACTCCAACGTGGCAGGGGAAAATGGATGGTGGTCCGATTTGATCGGGGATGGAAAATGCATCGATACCGAGAAGTATACCATTTTATCCTTCAATATTCCAGGGAACGGCTTTGATGGATTTATCATCGAAAACTACAAGGATTTTGTTGCAGGGGATATAGCTAGAATATTCCTCTGGGGGTTGAAGCAATTGGAGATCAACAAACTGTTTGCCATTATTGGAGGTTCTTTGGGAGGTGGCATTGCTTGGGAAATGACTGCTATCGACCCAAATATTACGGAGCATTTGATACCCGTCGCATCCGATTGGAAATCGACAGATTGGTTGATTGCCAACTGTCAGATACAAGAACAATTTTTGGTCAATTCCAAACAGCCCGTACACGATGCGCGTATGCATGCAATGCTTTGCTACCGCACGCCAGAATCGTTCAAGGAAAGATTTAAAAGAAGTACCAACGAGGAACTCAAGGTTTTTAATGTGGAATCTTGGTTGATGCACCACGGTAAAAAATTGCAGGAGCGTTTTCAGCTTTCGGCGTATAAGTTGATGAACCAACTGCTGAAATCCATCGATATAACTAGAAATGGGGAAGAAGCCTTCAAGGCATTGCAGGAAAGTGATACCAAAATTCACATTATAGGTGTGAACTCCGATTTGTTTTTTACCGCTGAGGAGAATAAAGAAACCTTTAAAAGATTGGCACAGGCCAACACCAACGTAACCTATGGTGAGGTGCAATCTGTGCATGGTCATGATGCCTTTTTGATGGAGTTTGAACAATTGGAAAAATTGTTGGAGACTGTTTTTCATAAGAATACCGAACGAATCAAAATTTTGAAGTTCGGAGGAAAATCCTTGGCCAACGGAGAAGGTATTGACCATGTATTGAACATCATCAAGAAAAGGTTTAAAGAAGGAGAGCACTTTGCAGTAGTGGTCTCTGCTCGTGGCAAGGCTACCGACCAGTTGGAGAATTTATTGGAAAAGGCAGCCAAGGGGGCTGACTTCAAAGCTGACTTGAAGAAGTTCGTGGACTATCAAAAAAATAATTTTGATGGTTTGAATATTGAGGAAGAACTGGCCGCCATTGAAAAAATATTGAGCGGGGTTTCCTTAACGGGTGATTACAGTCTTAAGACCAAGGATGAGGTCTTGTCATTTGGTGAACTATTGTCAGCTAAATATGTAACGGCCGCCCTTAACGCATCAGGATTAAAGGCAAAGCTTTTGGATTCTCGAAAATTAATCACTACAGATGATAATTTCAGTAATGCGGAAGTGGATCAAGGCACATCCAAGGAAAATGTGCTTCGGTATTTCCATGAACTGGAAAAGGATACCATTCCAATAATTACTGGGTTTATTGGTTCCAACCGGGGAGGGACAACCACTACCTTGGGTAGAAATGGAAGTAACTATTCCGCTGCCTTGTTGGCCAACTTTTTGGATGCTGGCGAGTTGATCAATTACACCCATGTAGATGGTATTTTTACCGCCAATCCTGATCTAGTGAAAGATGCCAAGGTAATAGATGTGATATCGTACAGTGAGGCTAACGAGTTGGCCAATTTTGGAGCAAATATTTTGCACGCGAAGACCATAATCCCTTTGATAGAGAAAAATATTCCGCTACGTATTTGCAACACCTTCAACGATGAAAGTGAAGGAACCTTGATTGGTCCAAAAACCAACAATGGTGGAATAAAGTCGTTATCGGTACTGGATAATATGGCCCTGATCAATTTGGAGGGTAGGGGATTGCTAGGTAAAGTTGGTGTGGATATGCGAATTTTTAGAGCCCTTGGTCAAAACGGTATCAGCGTAGGTATTGTTTCTCAAGGTTCATCCGAGCGAGGTATCGGTTTGGTTGTGGATGAATCTGAAGCGGATAAGGCCAAAAAAGTACTCGATCAAGAATTCGAGACCGATTACTCCTCTCAAGATATTAACCAAATTACTGTGGTGAAAGATGTTTCGGTCATATCCATTGTGGGAATGGACTTGAGCAGCTTTCACAAACCGTTCAATGCTTTAGCCAAGAATCAGGTTATTCCATTGCTTTTTAACAACACGGTTACGGGGAAGAACGTGAGTATGGTGGTAAAAAAATCCGATCTGCACAAAGCCATAAATGTGATTCATGGGCAAATCTTCGGGATTGCCAAAAAAATCAACTTGGCATTGTTCGGTCACGGTAATGTGGGAGGTACCTTGATCAGTCAGATTTTGGACTCGGAAAAAAGCATTGAAGAACGAAAAAGTATCGATTTAAAAGTGTTTGCGGTTGCAAACTCAAGAAAAGTACTTCTGGATGCTTCGGGAGTTGGTTCTGATTGGAAAGAGCGTTTGGAAAAAGAGGGCCAACCCTATCAAATTGAAGATATTACCGCATTTGCCAAACAACACCATCTGGAAAATTTGATTGCGGTGGACAATACGGCGAGCAAAACATTTGTAGAACAATACGAAACACTGATCGAGCATGGTTTTGATTTGGTTTCATCAAACAAAATTGCAAATACGTTGAGTTTTGAGAAATACAGATCGGTTCGAAAACTTTTGGATAAAAATCAAAAACAATATCTCTACGAAACCAATGTGGGGGCAGGCCTTCCACTTATTGACACTATCAAATTGTTACATCTTTCGGGGGAGAACATTACCCGAATCAAAGGAGTGTTTTCAGGGTCGCTGAGCTATATTTTCAATACCTTTTCGGAGAAAGAGGTTTCTTTTTCAGAAATTGTAAAGGAAGCGATGGGAAGGGGCTTTACCGAACCCGACCCAAGAGAAGATCTGTCTGGTAACGATGTAGGGAGGAAGTTGTTGATCTTGGCCAGGGAATTGGATCTTCAGAACGAATTTTCTGATATTGATGTCCAAAACCTGATTCCTGGAGAGTTGCAAACCTTGGATTTTGAAAAGTTCATGGAGCGAATTGAGGAAATGGATAATATTTTCAAGGATATCAAAGAGAAGCAAGAGTCTGGTCACGTGCTGCGCTATGTAGGTGACTTGCATGGAGATTTGCAGCAGGATAAAGGAATTTTGGAGGTAAAACTGATTTCGGTGCCCAAAGAAAGTGCTTTGGGACAGGTAAAAGGGTCCGATTCCATTATTGAGATTTATACGGAATCCTACGGGGAGCATCCTTTGGTGATTCAAGGAGCTGGTGCAGGAGCCGCCGTAACGGCGAGAGGTGTATTTGGTGACATTTTAAGAATAGCAGAGAAGATATGAGCAAGAAAGACAAACAATTCGAGACACAGGCAATAAGAACGCAAATGGAACGTAGTCAAAATTTGGAGCATTCCAGCCCCATTTACATGACTTCAAGCTTTGTTTTTGAAGATGCAGAGGACATGCGTGCATCCTTTGCGGAAGAGAAACAACGTAATATCTATTCCAGATATTCCAACCCCAATTCGAACGAACTCATAGAAAAAGTATGTAAGATGGAAGGTGCGGAGAATGGTTTTGCCTATGCCTCGGGTATGGCTGCTGTTTTTTCAACTTTGGCCGCTTTGCTCGATGCTGGTGACCATGTGGTTTCATCTAAAAGTATTTTTGGATCTACACATACCTTGTTCACACAGTTTTTTCCAAAATGGAATATCGAAACCAGTTATTTCGATGCTAATGATCTATCAACAATTGAAGGGTTAATACAGCCAAATACTAAAATACTTTATGCGGAAACCCCGACCAATCCAGGGGTAGACGTGTTGGATTTGGAGGTGTTGGCAAACATTGCCAAAAAGCATGACCTTATTTTTGTGGTCGATAACTGCTTTGCGACACCTTATTTGCAACAGCCCATAAAATTTGGTGCGGACTTGGTTATTCACTCGGGAACCAAGTTAATGGACGGACAAGGCCGGGTTTTGGCGGGAATCACGGTAGGTAGTGGCGAATTAATGGATAAAGTATATCGTTTTTCGCGGATTACCGGGCCCGCATTGTCGCCCTTCAATGCTTGGGTATTGTCCAGAAGTTTGGAAACTTTGGCCATTCGAGTGGATAGGCATTGTGAAAACGCCTTGAAGTTGGCGACCTACCTTGAAGGTCACGATAAAATTGAGTGGGTGAAATACCCATTCTTAAAATCACACCCGAAACATGAAATTGCCAAAAAGCAGATGAAAGCAGGTGGCTGTGTGGTTGCCTTTGGGGTAAAAGGGGGTCTGGAAGCAGGTCGCGAATTTTTTGATAGTATTCAACTATTGTCTTTATCCGCCAATTTGGGGGATGCCCGAAGTATCGTGACACATCCTGCCTCTACTACCCACAGCAAACTGACAACAGAGGAACGCAATGCCGTTGGCATTTCCGATGGTATGGTGCGGGTGTCTGTTGGTTTGGAGCATATTGACGACATTATCGCGGATATTGAACAGGCTTTGGAATAATGTTTATAGCCTCTAGATTTGAGGGGTAGATTGTTAATTTTCCCTATATTCGTATGATGCTCTCAAAGAAGACAAAATACGGTTTAAAGGCACTTACATTTCTTGCCAAAGTAAGGGATAGGGAACCCATTCAAATTGCTGAAATAGCTAAGCATGAGAATA
This sequence comes from [Muricauda] lutisoli (nom. illeg.), assembly GCF_017313105.1. Taxonomy (GTDB): domain Bacteria; phylum Bacteroidota; class Bacteroidia; order Flavobacteriales; family Flavobacteriaceae; genus Flagellimonas; species Flagellimonas lutisoli. Next base: position 519,212 of record NZ_JAFLND010000003.1, read on the forward strand.
TATCCCAGAAGTTTTTGGAAAGTATTTTGCTCACCCTTCGAAGAAATGGTCTTTTGGGATCCAAAAAAGGAAAAGGTGGAGGATATTACCTTATAAAGGAACCCGAAGACATTCTAATGACTACTGTAATGCGCATTTTGGAAGGTCCTATTGCCATGGTGCCCTGCGTTAGTCTTAATTTCTACGAAAAATGTGATGACTGCCCGGATGAAGAGGAGTGCTCTGTTCATAAACTGATGCTTCAAGTAAGGGACAGTGCTCTAGAGGTGTACCGAAACAACACACTGGCCGATTTGCTCTGACACTCTTAATTCTTAAAGGATTTAAAAATGTTTACTGCTTTTTTGGAAATTTCAGGAGCCTATGTCCGTTATCTGTTCTTCAAGTTTGTCAGCTTATTGTTTGAAAAAAAGAAAAGAGATTTTGATTCATTCTTAAAGGAAAAACCAAAAAATCATATCGCCAATACAAATAATGATTTTTGGAATGGAATAGTTGGTTTTCTATTATTTGCTCTTTTACTACTAATTCTCTATTTGATTTTTGTTTAAACAGACTTATATCTTTATCAAAATTTTAAAATGCAATGGATTTTTTTATTAATCTACTAAAACTATAGGATAAAAGTAAGTTTAAAGTTTATTTTACTTTTTGTTCTAAAATTAATTTTATTTTTGAAAACTCTAGTAAAACTATAGATTATATATTTTATGGCGTTCAATATTGATTTGGAATATTACAATAAGCAATTTAGAGGGATACCCCCTGAAGAGATTATCAGTTGGGCATTGCAATTGTCAAACAGAAGAATAGTAACAACAAGCTTTGGTAAATACTCTGCGGTGCTTCTGAATACATTCAGTATGGAAGACCCTGATATCAATGTGGTTTGGTGTGATACGGGTTATAATTTGCCAGAAACCTATGAGCATGCTGCATATTTGACAAATTTGCTCAATCTTAATCTTAACACCTACGTCCCTAAAGAAACAAGGGCCTTTACAGAACATCGTTTAGGCTTTCCTTCAGTAGACCAGCCCGAACATGCCGAATTTTCTGAGATTGTTAAACTTGAGCCCTTCCGCAGAGCTTTGGTGGATTTTAAACCGGATATTTGGTTTTCCAACATTAGAATACGACAAACGGAATTAAGAAGTTCAAAGGATATTTTGAGTTATAGTAAAGACGGTATTCTTAAAATCAGCCCTTTTTATTATTGGACAGATGAAGACTTGGATGGCTATTTGGAAGAACATAATTTGCCTAAGAACAGCACATATTTTGATCCTGTAAAAGCTTTAGAAAGCAGAGAGTGTGGCATTCATCTTCAATAGATAAATGAAGTAGATGGATGAAATAACTTAAGATGATTTATTTTATTATTTATCTATAAAAACGATAGGAAAACTAGATTATGCAAAGTTTTAGAACAGAAATAGAAAACCCAGTTGTAGAAAAGGACATCATTGAATTGGAGAAAAAAATCCGCCAGTTCAAAGGTGGAAATATAGAAGAGGAAAAATTCCGAAGTCTACGATTGGCGCGTGGAGTTTACGGACAGCGTCAACAGGGCGTGCAGATGATTCGTATTAAATTGCCCTATGGAAAGGTCACCTCCAATCAATTGCTTCGAATCGCCGATGTTTCCGATGAATATTCCAGGGGACGATTGCATATCACCACACGTCAGGATATCCAGATTCATTATGTTGATTTGGAACGTACACCTGAGCTGTGGGCACAGCTCGAAAAGGACGAGGTAACCCTTCGCGAAGCCTGTGGGAACACCGTTCGAAATGTAACCGCTAGCGAAACTGCAGGAATCGATGTGGACGAACCATTTGATGTGTCTCCTTATGCACAAGCGGTCTTCGAATATTTCCTACGAAATCCGATCGGACAGGAAATGGGAAGAAAGTTCAAGGTTTCGTTCTCCGCGAGTGATGCTGATACAGGACTTTCCTACATGCACGATCTTGGTTTTATAGCCAAAGAAAAGAATGGTGAAAGAGGATTTAAAGTGATGTTGGCCGGTGGTCTTGGTTCACAACCGCGCCACGCCGATGAGCTTTATAGTTTTTTGCCCACAGATAAAATTATTCCATTAATGGAACGTGTAATCCGTGTATTCGATAGATACGGGGAGCGTAAGAGTAGGGCCAAGGCCAGAATGAAATTTTTGCTGAAGGATATCGGGTTGGATGGATTTAAACAATTATTGGAAGAAGAACAAACAGCTGTTCCCCACCAAACCTATCCCATCAATTTCGAAGACTACCCAAAAGTTAAAGTGGCCGAGGTTGAAATTCCAGAGATTTCAATCGAAGACCAAGAAGCTTTTAGTCATTGGAAGTCGACCAACTTGGTGCCTCAAAAGCAAGAAGGCTATGTGGCTATCGGAATCAAAGTACTATTAGGGGATTTCTACACGGATAAAGCTCGTGAATTGGCCAAATTGGTACAAGATTATGCTGCAGGTGAAATTCGTTTGTCACTTAGGCAAAACATATTGATACCCTATGTTAAGGAGAAACTGGTTCCTTTCTTTTATAAGGAACTCAAAAAACTGGGCTTTGCCGAAGCAGGTTATAACAAGGCTTTGGACATTACTGCCTGTCCGGGAACCGACACTTGTAATCTTGGTATTGCCAGTAGTACAGGAATTGCAGATGAGTTGGAAAGGGTTATCAAGGCGGAATACCCACAGTATATCAATAATCCAGACGTTGTTATTAAGATCAGTGGCTGCATGAACGCTTGTGGTCAACATAATATGGCGCATATCGGCTTTCAGGGAATGTCGGTAAGAACGAAGGATAAGTTGGTGGCCCCCGCTCTTCAAGTATTGTTGGGAGGTGGAAATTATGGTGACGGACGAGCAAGATTTGCAGATAAAGTAGCTAAGATTCCAAGTAAAAGAGGTCCACAGGCATTGCGCCTTATTTTGGACGATTTTGAAGCGAACGGAAATGGAGCATCCTTTACCGATTATTACGAGGAAAAAGGACAACATTATTTCTACGACTTCCTTAAACCTTTGACCGATGTGGATAATTTGACCCAAGACGATTTTATTGACTGGGGCAACGAGGAAAAGTATAAAAAAGAGATAGGTATTGGCGAATGTGCAGGGGTCATTGTGGATTTAGTGGCCACATTGTTCTTTGAAAGCCAAGAGAAGATAGAAAATGCCGAAGAGGCCATCAAAGAAGGAAAATGGGCGGCAAGTATCTATTATTCCTATCAATCCATTGTGAATTCAGCCAAAGCATTACTGACCGCTGAAAAAGTAAAGACCAATACCCATGCAAGCATCATCAAGGATTTTGATAAGCTGTATGTGGAAGAAGGAAAAATAGCCTTTGAGGGCGGGTTTGGAGAAGTGGCCCTTCAATTAAACAAGAACGAACCATCCGAAGCTTTTGCCAAAAGCTATTTGAAAGATGCCAAAACCGTTTTGGAACGGTTGGAAACGTTCAGAAAGTTAGAGTTGGAACATGCATAGAGGAAAATTGACAGTTGTGGGGGCAGGCCCCGGCGATGTGGATTTGATAACCCTAAAAGGAATCAAAACCCTACAAAATGCAGATGTTGTTCTGTATGATGCTTTGGTGTCTCCAGAGCTATTGGAATATGCGCCGGAAGCGGAGAAAATATTTGTCGGCAAACGCAAGGGGTGCTATTCCTATCAGCAAAATCAAATCAATGATTTGATTGTTGAACGAGCCCAACAGGGATTACAGGTAGTGAGATTGAAGGGCGGAGATCCTTTTGTATTTGGAAGAGGAGCGGAAGAGATGGAATATGCCGCAGCATCCGGAGTGGAAGTGGCCGTAGTGCCAGGGATTTCATCCTCGGTATCGGTACCAGCATCACAAAACATTCCGGTGACCAAAAGAGGTGCTGCCGAAAGTTTTTGGGTGATTACAGGAACAACCAAGGAACACAAGCTTTCAACCGATGTGGCATTGGCCGCAAAATCCAGCGCAACAGTAATCATTCTTATGGGGATGTCCAAGCTTGGAGAAATTATGGAACTTTTCAAGAAAGAAGGGAAAGAAGATACACCAGTGGCCATCATTCAAAATGGCACAACCGATTACGAAAAGATTGGAGTTGGCACTGTTGCTTCTATTGAGGACAAGGCAAGGGAGCAGCAGCTATCCAATCCTGCCATAATAATCATAGGAGAGGTGGTGAACCATCGCCAACAACTCTTGGATGTTCAAAAGAAATATCAAAATCAGGGAAAAGAATTGCTAGAGAAAGTTTAATCAAAAATGTCAGCTCGAGCATAGTCGAGAGCAATTAAAAGGAGAATTATGATAAAAACAGACATCATTATAATCGGAGCAGGCCCAACAGGATTGTTCACCGTTTTTGAAGCGGGATTACTCAAACTCAAGTGTCATTTAATTGATGCTTTGCCACAGCCTGGAGGACAATGTTCAGAAATATATCCAAAGAAACCCATTTACGATATTCCCGCGTACCCGGAAATTTTGGCTGGTACTTTGGTTGATAACCTTATGGAGCAGATCAAGCCGTTTGAACCAGGATTCACCTTGGGGGAACGTGCCGAAACTTTGGATAAACAAGAAGACGGGTACTATATCGTGACCACCAATAAGGGAACACAGCATCATGCCCCTGTAGTGGTCATTGCAGGTGGACTCGGTTCTTTTGAACCAAGAAAACCCATGATTCCCAATATCGGTCTCTTTGAAAGCAAGGGGGTGGAATATATGATCAAAGACCCGGAACAGTTCCGCGATAAGAAAGTGGTGATCTCTGGCGGAGGCGATTCGGCGTTGGACTGGGCAATCTTTTTGGCCGATGTGGCTTCCGAAGTTTCTTTGGTGCACCGTAGAAATGAGTTCCGTGGTGCCCTGGATTCTGTTGAAAAGGCACGTGAACTGGCCAAGCTGGGTAAGATTCAATTGTACACCAAAGCCGAAGTAAAGGAAATACACGGTAAAAAAGATCTACAAGCCGTGGTCATCAAGTATAATGATGAGGAAAAGGAATCCACCTATGTGGAGACCGATTACTTTATTCCTTTGTTCGGATTGTCTCCGAAATTGGGGCCACTGGGTAATTGGGGCTTGGAAATCGAGAAAAACGCCATCAAGGTAAACAATGCCAAGGATTACCAGACTAATCTTCCAGGGGTGTTTGCCATTGGTGATGTCAACACCTACCCAGGTAAACTAAAGTTGATTCTGTCCGGATTCCACGAGGCGGCCGTAATGTGCCAGTATGCCTATCAAATCATCAACCCGGATAAACGGTTTGTAATGAAGTATACCACCGTTGGAGGTGTGCAGGGATTTGATGGTTCCAAGAAAGAGGCAAAAAAAGAAGTCGTGCAGAGCATCAATTAATATGAGTTGTTTTTAGAAGCTGAGACACCTTCCAGAAGTAATTTTGGAGGGTGTTTTTTGATTTGGGAATTATCGTCCTAAACCTTAAAAAAGCGATACTAACCCTTACATTTGTTTCAAATCAAAATATTTGGAAATGACAACAACTAAGATTGCCTTGATCACAGGAGGTAGCCGTGGTCTGGGAGAAGATATGGCCTTAAAAATCGCAAAAAAGGGAATAGATGTGGTCCTTACTTACCATACCAACAAAGACCTGGCTGAAGATGTGGTGGCGAATATCCAAAAATTGGGACAAAAGGCATTGGCCCTACAACTGGATACATCGAACATTACAACTTTTGAAGCTTTTTATGAGCGATTGGCAAAGGGTCTCAAAGAAGGGATGGGAACTTCCAAAATCGACTTTCTTGTCAATAATGCCGGAACCGGAATCTATGAACCGTTTGTTTCGACTACCGAAGAACAATTTGACGAGATGATGAACATTCATTTAAAAGGTGTTTACTTCCTCACACAAAAATCACTTCCGTACCTTAATGATGAAGCTAGAATCATCAATATATCTTCGGGATTGGCAAGGTTCAGCCTTCCAAATTCGTCGGCCTATGGAGCCATGAAGGGAGGGGTGGAAGTGTTCACTAGATATTTGGCCAAGGAGCTGGCCGATAGAAAAATAAGGGCTAACGTGGTCGCACCAGGTGCTGTGGCAACCGATTTTGGAGGAGGAGAGAACAAGACCAATGAGGCCAAGCGGAAAGCAGTAACCAATTTCACGGCACTGGGAAGGGTCGGTGAGCCTGATGATATCGGAGGTGTGGTCGCTTTCCTGTGCACGGAAGATGCCAAATGGATCAATGCACAGCGTATCGAAGTATCGGGTGGTATCATGATTTAAAAAACATCACATGATCAAACTAAAAATTGACTGAGCGATCAATCCATTTTTTATTGTTGGATTTCTAAAAATTCAGGGGCTTTTTTTGCTTTTGACTAAGGAGTGCCGTTTCTTTGCAGTTCAGTTCATTTATAAATTGAAAGTGTTATCAAGAAAGGTGGAGGGATTGGACCCTGTGAAGCCTTAGCAACCCTCGACTTCGAGAAGGTGCTACATTCTACCCTTGTCTTGAATTTTTTCAAGACCTTTAGGAAGTTTAACCTGTAAGGGGAAGGATAACGAACGAATACAGTACCGTATCCACACACCTTTCTTGATCTCGCTACATCCTTTTTTGAAGGGAAATTATACTATGGAAAAAATTGAGGACATATTGAAGAAGCGGATTTTAGTGCTGGATGGGGCTATGGGCACCATGCTGCAGCGCTATAAATTCAAGGAAGAGGATTTTAGGGGGGAACGATTCAAGGATTGGCCAAGTGACCTGCAAGGGAACAACGATTTGTTGTCCATAACACAACCCGAGGCCGTAAAAGAAGTCCATCGGAAGTTTTTGGAAGCCGGAGCGGATATCATCGAAACCAACACCTTTTCTGGTACTACCATAGCCATGGCAGACTACGGCATGGAAGAATTGGTGTATGAACTGAATTACGAATCAGCGAAGATTGCAAAGCAAGTAGCCGAAGAATTCACACAAAAGAATCCGAGCAAACCAAGGTTTGTGGCCGGTAGTATTGGTCCGACCAATAAGACCGCCAGTATGTCTCCGGATGTTAACGACCCAGGTTTCCGTGCCATTACATTTGACGAACTGCGTGTCGCCTACAAACAGCAAGTGGAGGCCCTGCTCGATGGTGGTGCCGATATTTTATTGGTGGAGACCATATTTGACACGCTTAATGCCAAAGCAGCGCTTTTCGCTATTGAAGAGGTGAAAGATGAACGCAATATCAAAGTGCCCGTAATGGTCAGCGGTACCATTACAGACGCTTCGGGAAGAACATTGTCCGGACAGACCGCCGAAGCCTTTTTGATTTCCATTTCCCACATCCCGATTTTATCCGTAGGCTTTAATTGCGCTTTGGGAGCCAAACAACTGGTGCCCCATTTGGAAGTGGTTTCAGCAAAGTCGCAATTTGCAGTTTCCGCTCACCCTAATGCGGGACTGCCCAACGCCTTTGGCGAGTATGACGAAACACCTGAGCAAATGGCTGTACAGATTAAAGAATATGCAGAAAAAGGATTAGTGAACATTGTTGGAGGATGCTGCGGCACCACTCCAGAACATATCAAGGCCATTGCCGATGTTGTAAAGGATTATGAACCGAGAAAACTTCTGGCTCCAGCATAGTTTAAGTATATGGCAACGAACAACGAACAACGATATCTAAAACTCTCGGGCCTAGAGCCCTTGGTCGTAACCCCGGAAAGCAATTTCATTAATGTGGGGGAGCGGACCAATGTGGCAGGTTCCAAGCGGTTTTTACGGCTGATAAAGGAAGAAAAGTTTGATGAAGCACTGGACATTGCCCGCGAACAAGTGGAAGGTGGCGCCCAGATCATCGACATTAATATGGACGATGGTCTGATTGATGGCAAGGAGGCCATGGTCAGATTTCTTAACCTGATCGTTTCAGAACCCGATATCGCCAGGGTTCCCATTATGATCGATAGTTCCAAATGGGAGATCATTGAGGCTGGATTGCAAGTAGTGCAAGGAAAATGTGTGGTCAACTCCATCAGCTTAAAAGAAGGGAAAGAAGAGTTTGTACACCATGCTAAATTGATCAAGCGTTATGGCGCTGCGGTGATTGTAATGGCCTTCGACGAGGTGGGACAAGCAGATACCTACGAACGCCGTATTGAAATTGCCAAGCGTTCCTATGATATTTTGGTCAACGAAGTAAATTTCCCTCCCGAGGATATCATTTTTGACCTCAATATTTTTCCTGTGGCCACAGGAATGGACGAACATAAAAACAATGCCGTCGATTTTATCGAGGGAACCCGTTGGGTTCGTGAAAACCTACCCTATTGTAGTGTTAGTGGAGGTGTGAGCAATGTTTCTTTTTCATTTAGGGGTAACAATCCCGTTCGCGAGGCTATGCATTCCGCCTTCCTGTTCCACGCCATTAAAGCAGGTATGAACATGGGAATCGTGAACCCGACCATGTTGGAAGTATACGACAATATTCCCAAGGATTTGTTGGAACACGTAGAAGATGTGCTGCTCAACAGACGTGATGATGCTACCGAGCGCTTACTGGAATTTGCAGAGACCGTTGTGGGAACGGCTAAAGAAAGTAAGGTTGATCTGTCTTGGAGGGAAGAACCGCTTCAGGACCGTATTACCAGAGCTTTGGTGAAAGGTATTGACCAATACATTGTTGAAGATGTTGAAGAGGCCCGTAAACAGGCTGCCAAACCTTTGGAAGTAATCGAAGGCAACTTGATGACAGGCATGAACGTGGTCGGAGATTTGTTCGGAAGTGGAAAAATGTTTTTACCACAAGTGGTGAAATCTGCGCGAGTAATGAAAAAGGCCGTGGCCTACCTAACCCCCTATATTGAGGCATCAAAAGAAAAAAACGCCAAGGCAGCTGGAAAAATACTCATGGCTACCGTTAAAGGCGATGTGCACGATATCGGGAAAAATATCGTGAGCGTGGTTCTGGCCTGTAACAACTACGAAATTGTGGATTTGGGAGTGATGGTGCCCCCTGAAAAAATCATCAATAAGGCCAAGGAAGAGCAAGTGGATATTATTGGTTTGAGCGGATTGATCACGCCATCTTTGGATGAAATGGTTTTTTTGGCCAAGGAAATGGAGCGTCAAAACTTTGAAGTACCTCTTTTGATCGGTGGTGCAACAACAAGTAAGGCGCATACAGCGGTTAAAATAGATCCACAGTACAGTAATTCCGTAGTGCACGTCAATGATGCGTCTAGAGCGGTAACGGTAGTGGGCAATTTGCTTCAGGATGAGACTTCGGTCAAGTATAAAAAATCCATCAAGTTGGATTATGAGAGTTTTAGGGAGAAGTTTTTAAAGCGTGGAAAACAAAAGGAGTACCTGACCTTGGAGGAAGCAAGGAAAAACAAACTTCAGATCGATTGGAACTCATCCGATATTAAAAAACCAAATCAACTCGGCATTGAGGTCTGGGAAGATTTTGATTTGAACAAATTGGAAGCATTTATCGATTGGTCCCCTTTCTTCCGTAGTTGGGACTTGCATGGTAAGTATCCGGATATATTGACCGATGAGGTGGTCGGGAAGCAAGCCAAAGAACTGTTTGAGGATGCCCAAGTACTTTTAAAACGTATTTTGGATGAAAAACTTCTGAAAGCCAAAGCCATATTCGGGTTGTTTCCTGCCAATCAGGTTAATGATGATGATATTGAAGTGGACAAGGAAGGAGAAACCTTTATTTTTAGAACGCTTCGCCAACAATTGAAAAAGCGCGAAGGGGTTCCCAATATTGCCTTGGCCGATTTTATTGCACCAAAGGATACTGGAATTCAGGATTATATTGGTTGTTTTTGTGTAAGTACGGGATTTGGGACGCAAGAATTGGCTGCTGAATTTGAAAAGAACCATGATGATTATAATGCGATTATGATCAAAGCCCTGGCGGACCGATTTGCAGAAGCTTTTGCAGAATATCTACATAAAGAGGTGCGAACAAAATTCTGGGGTTATGTCGTTGACGAAGACTTGGACAACGATGCGTTGATCAAGGAAAGGTATCGCGGAATTCGACCTGCGCCTGGCTATCCCGCATGTCCCGACCACTTGGAGAAACTTACCATTTGGGAAATGATGGAGGTAGAGGAAAAAATTGGGGTAAAACTCACCGATAGTTTGGCCATGTGGCCAGCTGCCAGTGTAAGCGGCTACTATTTTGGTCATCCAGAGGCCAAGTATTTTGGACTGGGAAAAATAAAGCAAGACCAAGTTCAGGATTTTGCTGAGCGAAAAAATATAAAATTGGAGGAAGCCCAAAAGTGGCTTGCTCCCAATATTGTTGATGCATAAGCGATGAAAATTACCGATCACATAAAACAAGCCAAGGGAGAAACGCTTTTCAGTTTTGAAATTGTACCGCCCGTAAAAGGAAAAAGCATTCAGGAGTTGTACAATAACATCGATCCCTTGATGGAGTTCAAACCTCCGTTTATTGATGTGACCACTTCTCGGGAGGAATATGTCTACAAGGAGAAAGATGGGTTATTGGACAAAAAATTGACACGAACACGTCCTGGTACTTTGGGTATTTGTGCTTCCTTAAAGCATAAATATGATGTTGATACAGTGCCCCATGTGCTTTGTGGTGGATTTACAAAAGAGGAGACCGAGTATCTTCTGGTGGACTGCCAATATTTGGAAATAGAAAATGTAATGGCACTTCGCGGAGATGCCCGAAAAGAGGAGAAGTATTTTACCCCCACCAAAGGTGGACATCAATATGCCACGGAATTGGTAAAGCAAATACAGGATATTAATGAAGGTTACTATTTGCATGATACTATAGAGTCAAATGATTTAAGTAGTTTTTGCATTGGTGTGGCTGGCTATCCCGAAAAACATATGGAAGCTCCATCCTTGCAATCCGACCTAAAACGTTTAAAGCAAAAAGTGGACCTGGGTGCCGATTATGTAGTAACCCAAATGTTTTTTGACAACCAAAAATTTTTCGATTTTGTTAAGGCAGCACGTGATATGGGCATCGATGTTCCGATTATTCCCGGGATTAAACCGATAGCTGTAAAACGACATCTGCAGCTGTTGCCACAGGTGTTTCGGGTAGACCTTCCCCAAGATTTGATTGATGCTGTTGAGGCCTGTAAAAACAACAAAGAAGTACGTCAGGTAGGAGTGGAATGGGCCATTCAACAATCTAAAGAATTGCGAGAAGCAGGTGTGCCCGTATTGCATTATTATTCCATGGGAAAATCAGATAATATAAAGGCAATAGCCAAGGAACTTTTTTAATTTCCTACTTTAGTGCCCCATGAGGTACCTACTTAGCCTATTCTTGTTTTTGATTGCATTTTTTGGGAGGTCCCAAACCCCGGATGTTCCAAAAGATTTTGTGCTGGATGTAAATCAATTTTACGGTTCCATACTTTTGCACAACCCGGATATTTCCCATTTGATCACGGACCACCCTGGGGGTGTTATATTGGGAGTTAGCAGAAAAACCTATGGACATAAAGAGTGGGAAGCCGATTTTGGATATCCGGATACGGGCTATACTTTTGTTTATCAAAACACCAACAACGATACATTAGGTGAGCTTTACGGCGTTTATGGCCATTACAATTTTTACCTTTTCAACCGAAATTTTCAACTTAGAATAGCACAAGGATTGGCTTACAGTACCAATCCCTATCATAAGGATGAAAATTTTCGAAACAATGCCTACGGGAGTCACATTTTAAGTAGCACCTTATTGATGATGAACTATCATAAGGAAAACCTCTTTGCCGGTCTGGGGGTGAAGGCCGGATTGTCTTTGATCCACTATTCCAATGCCAATTTTAAGGCGCCGAATACCTCCACCAATACATTTGCATTCAATGTGGGCTTAACCTATAATCTTGATAAGGATGCGGCATATGCGTATGTAAAACCAGAACCTAAAGAAAAAATCAAGGAACCCATTCGTTATAATTTAGTACTAAGGGGAGGAGCTAACGAAAGCGATGTAATCAATATGGGCAGATATGGTTTTGCCATTGTTTCTGCTTATGCAGATAAGCGTTTGGGAAAACGAAGTGCCATTCAATTGGGAACAGATATTTTCTTCTCCAACTTTCTAAAGGAATTGATTCGATATCAATCAATATCGTTTCCTGAATTGGATGTTGCACCTGATACGGACTATAAAAGGGTAGGGGTGTTTTTGGGACATGAACTCTTTGTGAACAAATTGAGCGTAATTGCCCAATTGGGGTATTATGTCTATTATCCTTTTGATTTTGAAGGTAAGGTCTATAACCGAATCGGGTTGAAGCGATATTTTGGTGATAAGATATTCGGCGCTGTTACCTTAAAATCGCACGGAGCCAAGGCAGAGGCCATTGAATTTGGAATAGGTATAAGATTATAGTATTGAGATGTCAGTTGTAAGAAATTTATTTGGTTTTAAAAATGTTTCCAGCGCAGTCGCTAAGTTCTTTTCGTCGGCTATTTTTCTCATACTGATTTCCTGCAATGGTGATAACGTTCCCGATTGTTTTCAGAATGCCGGTGAGATGGTTCGTCGTCCAGTGGATGTTTCACAGTTTAGTTCCATTACAGTTTTTGAAAACCTGAATGTAGTTTTAAAGCAAGGCGATAATCAGTTGGTGGAGGTGGAAACAGGAGAATACCTCTTGAACGATTTTTCAGCTGTGGTGGAGGACAATCGCCTGGTACTTAGAAATGAAAATAGCTGCAATTATGTTCGGGATTATGGTTTGACAACGGTGTATATTACTTCCCCCAATATTTCTGAAATACGCAGCAGTACAGGAATGCCCATTACCAGCGATGGTGTCCTTAATTATCCCAGTTTAAGTTTGGTGTCAGAAAGCTTTAATAATCCTGATGCAGAGACTACGGACGGGTCCTTTGATTTGAACTTGAATGCTTCCACAGTTCGAATAGTGGTCAATGGTATTGCTTATTTCAAGCTTAAAGGAGCCACCGAAAATTTTAATGTAACAGTGGCCGCCGGAGATTCTAGGATTGAAGCGGAAGAATTGGTCGCGGAAAGTGTGACCATCAACCATAGGGGCTCCAATGATGCGATTGTCAACCCACAACAAAGTTTAAGTGGCATAATTCGCGGGACAGGTGATGTGATAAGCGTAAATCGACCTGATGAAGTAAATGTTGAGGAATTATTCAATGGTAGATTGATATTCCAAGATTGAGTTCCCTTCAAACTATGACATAAATCCTCATGCCCTTTCATATTTCTCATTAATTTCGAGTTTCAAATCGAATGTTTGGGTAGTTTTTTTACACATATCAGAAACTTGTTTGTCCCATTCCCAAAGTCGAAATCTTTGGAAGGATTGCACGGTTTGGAAAAAGCCAATGTTCTTTTCAACAATCTTGTGGCAGAAAAAAAAGTGCCCGGTTTGGCCGTGACCATTTTGGATAAAGGAGAAATATTGCTTCAAAACGGATATGGTTTTGCTGATATTGATAAAAGGATTAAGGTCCATCCAGTACATACGGTTTTCCGTATGGCAAGTATTTCCAAATGTATCACGGGATTGGCCCTGGGTAAAATGGTAGAAGATGGTATTGTGGATTTGGACGAATCTCTTTATACCTATGTTACTTACTACCCCAAAAAGAAATACGACTTCACGCTGCGACAATTGGCTAGCCACACTGCAGGTATTCGAGGATATCGTGGAAAGGAATACGCTTTGAACCTGGAATGCTCCATCAAAGATGGAATAGAAGTCTTTAAAAACGACCCATTGTTTTTTGAACCCGGTACAAGTTTCCTCTACAATAGCTTTGATTTTGTGTTGCTGTCCTTGGCCATGGAAGAAGCTAGTGGTATTCCTTTCAAGGACTATGTAAAAGAGCATATTTTGACACCCTTGGGATTAAAATACACCTTTTCTCCAGAGGATTTTGATTTCAGTTCGAAGGCAGTCAAGACCAAAGCACGGTTCTATACCAGGCGCTCTTTGTACTTTCAAGAGGCTGTTGAGGTTAACAATACTTATAAGTTGGCCGGAGGTGGGTATTTGTCGACTTGTGACAATGTGGCTAAACTGGGACAAGCCATTTTAGAGCGAAAATTACTCAAGAACGAAACCTACGAACAGTTGCTTACTTCCCAAACCATAGATGGCAAACCCATATATTATGGTCTCGGGTTTCAGGTGAGTCAGGATTCAAAGGGTAGGCCGTTTGTTGGTCACGTTGGTAACAGCGTAGGAGCTTACACCAATCTTTTTGTGTATCCGAATGGCCAAAAAGTTGTTGCGGTCTTGATCAATTCTACGGACCCGAAGGTACAGTCTATATTGGATGAGGCCATTGATGCTCTTTTTGAAGTTATGGCTTAGACTTTGCTCGCTAACTGCTCCTCAATTTCAAGTGCATATTTTTTACAAAGGTCAAAGGTGTCGGTAATGTCCTTCATCGTTGTTCTGGGATTGATGAGGCACATCCGAAGCACGATCTGTCCATTTAAAATAGTGGTCACAAGCATGGCCTTTCGCGAATCCATAACTTTTCCCGAAATGTATTGGTTGATCTTGTCCAGCTCCTTCTCCGAGTATTTTTTGTTGATGGGATGGTACCTGAAGTTGATAACCGCCAAGGTAGCTGGATACACCACCTCCCAACTTTTACTGCCACGAAGCATTGTTTCCACTTCTTCCGCCAAATCAATATTATATGTAATGGCATCACGGAACTCCTTTAAACCAAAGGTTTTCAGAGACATATAAAACTTGAGCGCTCTAAATCTTCTGGTTAACTGTATCCCATGATCATAAAAATTGATTTCAGAAGTATTCCCTTCGATATCCCTTAAATATTCAGGTTTTTCGGTAAAGGTATGGCTCAAGTTTTTGTGGTTTCGCACCAAAAGGCAACCCATTTCGTAGGGCTGGAAGAACCATTTATGTGGATCCACGGTCAACGAGTCGGCTTTTTCAATGCCTTTCATTGCCTGTTTGCCCTTTTGGGATAAAATAGCGGCTCCGCCATAGGCACCATCAATATGGAACCAGATATCCTCTTTCTTGCATATTTTTCCCAATTCCACCAATGGGTCCACTGTGCCTGTATTAGTGGTTCCGGCGGTGGCAATCAAACAGAGGGGGTAAAGTCCTTCCAATCTGTCCTTGGCAATACAGTTTTTCAATTTATTTACCGAAAACTTGAGCTCGCTATCCGTAGGAATAATTCTGATCTGTTCTTTTTTAAAGCCCAGCACGCGAATGGCCTTAATGTTGGATGAGTGCGCTTGATCGGATAGATAAATAACGGCCTTGGAGAAATCATCACCACACTTTATCCTACGGGCCGTTGCCACAGCGGTAAGGTTGGCCATGGATCCTCCACTGGTAAAAATACCTCCCCCTTTTCTCTTGGGGAAACCAAAGATCTTCAATAACCACTGAATGGTCACGATTTCCAATTCGGCCGCAGCAGGACTGGCTGCCCATCCGCCGGAGAAGATGTTGTAACCCGTGGCCAAAGCATCCGCCATTACACTAACGTAGTTGCTAGGGCCAGGTACAAAAGAAAATGATCTAGGGTGAGCCAAGTTTGCACTGTTGGTCATTACCTTTTCTAGAACAAAGTTCAGGACTTGGGAAGGGTCCGAACCTTTTTCAGGTGCCTCTTCCAAGAACAAAGAGTCCATTTCCTCCCGAGAGCCAAGGGCTACAGGTAATTTTTCGTGTTGGTTGGCATGGTGTTCCACTATGGCATCAACAACTTGATACCCATAACTCTTCATTTCTTCTTTGGAAAGTTCCAATCTGGCGTTGTTATTCTTCATAGAGGCCGTTTTCTTCTGTCCTGCAAAAGTACCATATTTGAAACGGTTTTCCATCCATTTTGGATGGTTGTTCCATCTGTTGGGATAAAAGGAAAGTTAGGACGTAAGTTCGGTGAACAAGCTCTCCAGGTTTTTGTTCTTTCTGCTGAGCTGAAGCGTCTTGAGTTTGTTGTCGTGTGCAAAATCGAATACGGCGGGCCTCATATCCTTGGAAGTGCCAAAAGTGATTTCGTAGACAAAACCACCTGTGTTTTTCACTTTGGAAACATTGGGCATTTGTTGCAGTAATTGTTCTTCTACGCGATAATCAAATTCCACCTCAATGATTTGTTCTTCGGCTTCACGAAGTTCCTCCAGTTTTTTATCGGCCACCAATTCTCCCTTGTTGATGATGATGACCCGGTCGCAAACGGCTTCCACTTCTTTCATAATATGTGTGGAAAGTAAAATGGTTTTTTCTTTTCCTATTTCTCGGATCAGTTTTCGGATTTCAATCAATTGGTTGGGGTCGAGTCCCGTGGTGGGCTCATCGAGAATCAAAACTTCCGGGTCGTGCAAAAGGGCCGCCGCAAGTCCAACCCGCTGACGATAGCCTTTGGATAGCTGCCCAATTTTTTTGTGGGCCTCGGGAGACAACCCTGTTTGTTCGATGACATCATTTATTTTGGACTTGTCCACTTTATAAACATCGGCATTAAAGGCCAAGTATTCCTTAACATACATCTCCAAATACAACGGATTATGCTCTGGCAGGTAACCAATGCTTTTTTGAACGTTCTTTTCAGCGCTCAACACATCAAAACCATTTACAGTGGCTTCACCCTCATCTGCTTTGTAGTAAGTGGTCAAAATCCGCATCATAGTGGACTTTCCTGCGCCGTTGGGACCTAAAAAACCGACCACTTCACCTTTGTTGATGGTGAACGAAACATTGTTCAATGCTTTTTGGGAGCCAAAGCTTTTTGTGATGTTTTGTACGGTGATGGACATTCAAAATAAATTTAATGATTCCAAAAATACACTTTTAGATGCTTTAATCCTTCAGTTTCAAAAGCAAGGATTTTATTCTATGAATCTTTTCAAAATTATTGACAAGATGAGAATTCGTAAAAAAGTATCATTTCTGTAAAATAATGTGCAGCAAAAATGCTTTTTTTGAGAAAATTCAAAAAAAATTTAGGAATGTCTGTGTGTTTCCAATTGAATACCTAAATTAGCCGACAATTAACAACGAGATGACAAACACGTATTTCTGGAACCGTTTTTATTTTTACTTCTTTTTTGAGAGAGGAGCGGGACTATTATAGATACGTTTTAAGTATAACCAATTTATAAAGTCCCGATACATCGGGACTTTTTTTTTGCAATGGAATTAAAAGTTGCCATACAAGGAATAAAGGGTTCCAACCACCATCAGGTGGCCGCCGATTTTTTTGGAGATAACATTGAGTTGATCGAGTGTAGCTCTTTTGATGCCGTTATCGATAGCTTATTGATGGGTGAAGCCGACAAGGGCATTATGGCCATCGAGAACTCCATTGCAGGGTCTATTATTCCCAATTACAACCTGGTGTACCATAATAATATCCATGTTATCGGGGAGCACTACTTGAACATCCACCATAACCTTATGGTTATGAAGGGTAAAACTTTTGATGATATCCAAGAGGTACATTCACACCCAATGGCATTGCTACAGTGCAAGGAGTTTTTCAAAACGCACCCACAGATCAAATTGGTGGAGAGTGTGGATACGGCCGAGACAGCAAAAAGAATCAAGGAGGAAGGACTTGGGCATATAGCTGCGATTGCTCCTAAAAAGGCAGCCGAATTGTACGATCTCGAAATTATAGCGGATAACATCCAGACCATTGTTAATAATTCAACCAGGTTCATTGTTCTTAAAAAACAGAACAAGGTGCTGCCAGAGGAAGAGATCAACAAGGCCTCTTTACGATTTATAACCGATCACAAAAGAGGAAGTTTGGCAACGGTATTGAATGTGATGAGCGACTGCAATATGAATATGACCAAGATTCAGTCCCTACCTGTGATAGAGACCCCGTGGAAGTATGCCTTTTTTGTGGATGTAACCTTTGATAAATACGAGCACTTTGCCAAAACCAAATCGTTGATGCAGATCATGGCCGAGGATTTCAAGGTGTTGGGTGAATATAAAAATGCATTGTTGTAATGATAACGGCAGATAGGTTAAATAGTATACAGGAATATTACTTCTCTAAAAAATTGAGAGAGGTCAGGGGATTAATGGCCGATGGCAAGCCCATTATCAACATGGGAATTGGCAGCCCGGATTTGGCACCATCACCGCAGGTACTGGAAACCCTTCGGGACTCCATTATCGAAGCGGGGGCACATCAATACCAAAGCTATCAAGGATTGCCACAACTTCGGGAGGCCATTGCGCATTTCTATCAGCAAAAATTTGAGGTGACCGTAGACCCATCTTCCGAAGTTTTGCCCTTAATGGGTTCCAAGGAAGGCATTATGCACATTAGTATGGCCTTTTTAAATGAAGGTGATGAGGTGTTGTTGCCAAATCCTGGGTATCCTACCTATACCTCGGTTACCAATTTGGTAGGTGGAGCACCGGTTAGTTATGACTTGAAAGCTGAAAATGGGTGGTTCCCCGATTTGGAGGAACTGTCCAAAAAAGATTTGTCCAAAGTAAAGGTAATGTGGATCAGCTATCCGCATATGCCGACAGGTGCTACGGCGACCAAGGAACAACTGGAGTCTTTGGTGGAATTTGCCAAGGAAAACGAAATCCTTTTGGTGAACGATAACCCTTATAGTTTTGTCCTCTCCAGCAATCCCACCAGTATTTTGTCCATCGACGGGGCTAAAGATTGCACTCTGGAACTGAATAGTTTAAGCAAGACCTTCAACATGGCAGGCTGGCGAGTTGGAATGGTACTGGGTAGTGCAGAACATATCACCGCAGTGCTGAAAGTGAAGAGCAATATGGACTCAGGAATGTTCTATGGCATACAAAAAGGTGCGATCGCGGCCTTGCAAAGCGGGCCTGAGTGGTTCGAAGCATTGGACAAGGTGTATACCAAACGGCGAGAGTTGATGTTTCAATTGGCGGATAAATTGGGATGCACCTACGATAAAAATGCGGTGGGAATGTTTGTTTGGTGCAAGCTGCCCAAAGGTGCCGAACCCTCAGAGGACTTTATAGATAAGGTATTGCACGACAAAGACATTTTCATTGCGCCAGGAACCATATTCGGGAGCAATGGAGAAGGCTACATTCGTTTTTCCCTTTGTGTGAAAGAAGAAAAGATTGAAGAAGCCATTGAAAGATTTTAGATTATGAAAGTAGTCATTATAGGAGTTGGATTGATAGGCGGTTCTTTTGCCAAGGATGTAAAAAAGCTACATCCCGAAGCGGAAATCGTTGGGGTGGACAAAAGTGATGCGCATTTGGAGGAAGCGCTGCAACTTCAGATCATTGATAAAAAAGGAGACTACGGCGTTTTGGCAACCGCGGATATGGTTTATGTGGGAATCCCGGTAAATGTACTGGTTACAGAATTGCCCACAATTTTGGATGCGGTTGGTGAGGAAACCGTGGTAATGGATGCCGGGTCCACCAAGCGATTGATTTGTGAGCAAGTTGCCGACCATCCCAATCGAAGAAACTTCATGGCCTGCCACCCGATTGCTGGTACTGAGTTTTCAGGGCCAACGGCGGCTTTGGAAGGGTTGTATTCGGGTAAAACCATGATCATCTGCGAAGTAGAGAAAACAGCCTTCAAGCTTCAGGAAAAAGCATTGGCCATTTTTCAGGATATCGGGATGCGAATCCGGTACATGAACCCCGAAGCGCACGACAAGCACATTGCCTACGTATCCCATTTATCACACATTAGCTCTTTTATGTTGGGAAAGACGGTTATTGAGAAAGAAAAAAATGAGCGTGATATTTTTGACATGGCGGGAAGTGGTTTTGAGAGCACCGTTCGCTTGGCAAAAAGTTCCCCGGATATGTGGGCACCCATTTTTGAACAGAACAAGGACAATGTTGTGGAAACGTTGGAAGAATACATACAGAACCTAACCACGTTCAAACAACTGATATTGGACAACGATTTCGAGAATGTCCACCAAGAAATGAGTAATACCAATAAAATAAAACAAATACTAAAAGGAATACCACTTACAAAAAAATAGAGAGTATTATGGAAAACAAAAAGGAAATGAGGAAATGGTTGGATGACATGAATTTGGGTCATCCCTTGGTAGTAGCAGGTCCGTGCAGTGCGGAAACCGAAGACCAAGTGCTGAAAATAGCGCACGATCTTAAAGATACCGACGTGAGCTATTACCGTGCCGGAATCTGGAAACCAAGAACTCGTCCAGGGAACTTTGAAGGTGTAGGGGCCATTGGATTAAAGTGGTTGCAAAAGGTAAAAGAGGAGACCGGGCTAAAAACCGCTACCGAAGTGGCCAACAGAACACACGTTGATTTAGCTTTGGAGCACGATGTGGATTTGTTGTGGATCGGAGCGCGTTCTACCGTAAGCCCATTTATCGTACAGGAAATTGCCGATGCTTTGGAAGGGACCGATAAGATCGTTTTGGTCAAGAACCCGGTAAACCCGGACTTATCGCTTTGGTTGGGAGCTGTGGAACGTTTGCACTCTGCCAATATCGAAAAGTTAGGAGTGATTCACAGAGGTTTCTCTACCTACGAAAAAACCAAATACCGTAATATTCCAGAATGGCAGTTGGCCATTGAGTTGCAAACCAAATTTCCTGATTTGCCCATCATCAATGACCCAAGCCACATTACCGGGAAGCGAGATATGATTTTTGATGTATCGCAAACGGCTTTGGATTTGAACTTTGATGGTTTGATGATCGAAACGCATTACGATCCGGACAATGCATGGAGTGACGCCGCTCAGCAGGTAACCCCAAAAACATTGGTTCAGATTATGAAAGACCTACGCATTAGAAAAGAGACAGACGAGGAAGCCGAATACAAGAACAATTTGAGCAACCTAAGGGCTCAGATTGATGTGTTGGACAACCAATTGATCGATCTTTTGGGAAAAAGAATGAAAGTTTCCGACGGAATAGGGGAGCTTAAAAAGCAAAAGAACGTTGCTGTGCTCCAGAGCAATCGTTGGAACGCCATATTGGGCAATATGATCTTGGAAGGTGAGCAAAGAGGATTGAGCGAGGAATTTGTTTTGAAAATGTTCAAGGCAATCCACCAGGAGTCCATTAACCACCAAGAAAAAATCATCAACGCTTAGACTGATTTTTAATCAGGTTGATTCAAGAACTATTTGTGGCCTTGATTTATTTAGGGGCTGCAAATAGTTTTTTTGTTTTAAACTGTAACAAAAGAGTGAACAGGTCATCTTTCAGGAGTAAAAACACTCTATCATGAAAAAAATATATACACTAAGTCTTTTGTTACTTCCCTTGGTTATGTTTTCGCAACGAATCATTGATAAGGAAGTTGGGGAATTCAACAAAATCAAAGTTTTTGATTTGATCGAGGTCAACTTGATCCAGTCTGATGAGAACAAGATCATGATCAAAGGCTGGAATGTTGATGACATTAAATGGACAAACAAAAATGGGGTCTTGAAACTACGAATGCAATTGGATAAAAAGTTTCAGGGCGAGGATACCATGATCGAAGTCTACTACACCGACCTGGATGTGATCGATGGAAACGAAGGTGCCCAGATTACCTGTAACGAAATGGTGCAAAAAAGTAGAATTGAGCTCCGGGCCCAAGAAGGAGCGGCCATCCGTATTGGAATGGATGTGGACTATGCCGAGATCAGAGCGGTGACTGGCGGTATTGTCCAAGCTTCTGGTTTGGCAAAAAATCAATCAATTGTAATTAATACAGGGGGGATTTTTGAAGGAAGGGAACTAAGGACCGCTACGACCGATGTGAAAATTTCCGCTGGCGGTGAGGCTGATGTGTTTGCTTCGGAATTAGTGGACATCAATGTAAAGGCCGGTGGTGATGTTTATGTGTACGGAAACCCGGAAACGGTACATAAAAAAACCTTTGTGGGCGGAAGAATCTACATAAAGGATTAATGAAACTTGTTGCCACGAAAAAGCCCTCCAAAATGGAGGGCTTTTTTATTCGTGGTTATATTTTGGCACGTTTACTTTTTAAAGATGTAACGGGTAATGAAAATACCTTGTCCGTCACCTTTTCCACCTTCACTTTCAACACCGCTTACCACAAAGGCCAGTTCCCATCCATTGGAAACCATGTCGTTGATCATTGAAGTGATCAGGGCATCGTTGGCTGCAATGTTCTGAAAACGGATACCTCCAATGTTATAAAAGTTCAAAAGTTTGGTTTCTTCGAAATTCTTTACACGGATTTCGCTCCTGCTGGATTTGTTTCGAGTATTGTCATCTTCAGTTTGGACACTTGTAAATTCTTTGTAATCCTTGTCTTCCAAGGCATTTATAATTCGAGATCTTCCCAGTCCGTTTGGTACGATTGACTCAACGCTGGTTACTACATGGTACTGTTGCGCACTCATGGTGAATGTTGCTGCAAGCATCGCCACGGCAGCCAAAATGATTTTTTTCATGATTAAAATGTTAATGATCGTTAAAACTGTTAACAAAGATATACGACGAAAAAGCAGTAATATTGTTTCTTTGTAATCAAAATATGAACAAATAGTGAACGGAACTGTTTATAAATCAACTGGGAGCTGGTATACCGTAAAGTCCTCGGAAGGAGAATTTTACGAATGTCGCATCAAGGGCAAGTTCCGAACACAGGGTATTAAAAGTACCAATCCGGTTGCCGTAGGGGACCATGTGGAGTTCCATTTGGAAAATATTGGGGACGAAACGGTTGGTGTTATTTCTAAAATTGGAGATCGCAAGAACTATATTGTCCGTAGGTCGGTCAAACTTTCCAAACAAACCCATATCATAGCGGCCAACCTAGATCAGGTTTTTCTGCTCGTCACCTTGAACAACCCCCCTACGTTTACCAGTTTTATAGATCGATTTTTGGTAACTGCAGAGGCCTACGATATTCCTGTAGTACTTCTTTTCAATAAAATGGATGTTTACAGTGAAAAGGAAAAGTCTGAAGTTGAGCATTTAGTGGACTTATATACCAAAATTGGTTATACGTGCATTCAAATTGAAGCTAAGAAAGGCAAGAATGTGGACAAGGTAAAAGCGCTGATGCTGGGCAACACAAGTATGTTCGCGGGACATTCAGGCGTTGGTAAGTCAACTTTGGTAAATGCCTTGGAGCCGGGCCTCAAGTTAAAAACCGCCGAAATTTCGGAGCAACACATGCAAGGGCAGCACACCACCACTTTTGCCGAGATGTACGACCTTTCTTTTGATGCACGGATTATAGATACTCCTGGAATAAAAGGATTTGGTATTGTGGATATGGATAAGCATGAAATCGGAGACTATTTTCCAGAGTTTTTTGCTTTGAAATCGGAATGCAAATTCAATAATTGCCTCCACTTGGATGAACCCAAATGTGCGGTAAAAGAGGCTTTGGAGAATAATGAAATTGCCGCAAGCCGTTATCGCAGCTACGTGCAAATGTTGACGGGGGAAGAGGATAATCCATATAGGGAAAGATAAATGAGAACAGTACTGCAACGAGTTTCAAATGCGAGTGTAACGGTAGATGATAAAGTTGTTTCATCTATTGGTAAGGGCCTATTGGTGTTGTTGGGTATTGAGGATGCCGATACACAAGAGGATATTGATTGGTTGACCAATAAAATTCTAAATCTTCGCATTTTTAATGATGAAAATGATGTAATGAACCGCTCCGTTCAGGATGTTGATGGAGATATCATCGTGGTTAGTCAATTTACGTTGCATGCGCTCACAAAAAAAGGTAATCGTCCATCTTACATTAAGGCAGCGAAACCCGATTTCGCTGTACCCATGTACGAGAAATTCGTTCAGGTTTTGGAACAAAAACTGGGTAAAAAAGTAGGCACCGGAATTTTTGGTGCAGATATGAAAGTTGGACTCCTTAACGATGGTCCCGTCACCATCACAATGGATACAAAAAATAAGGAATAATATTTTTTTTGTATCATATTTTTTGACTTTTTGTAAGAAATTCATCACATTAGCGTTAACTAACCTAACCGTAACTGTACTTAATGCGATTTCGTGCGCCTATCTTTTTTTGTCTTTTTTTTAATTTTATTTATTCCCAAAACTATAGTGTAACATCCATTCCCAAGGACCTTTTGCCAGGTGCCGATGCGGTTGTTCGTTTGGATAAAATGAACGTCTTAGTGACCGCTCAGGATCAAATGGAGATTACTTCCAAGCGGGTGGTGACTGTTTTTAACGATGCAGGAAATGATGATGTTCATGCCTACGCCTTCTATGAGAAAAATGATAAGATCTCCAAAATTGAGGCCCTTGTTTATAATTTGAACGGTGAGTTAATCAGAAAGTTCAAGAAAAAGGATTTTTTGGACCAAAGTGCGATTAGCGGTGGAACACTTTATTCCGATTCTAGGGTCCTTTACCTTAAATATACACCGACCGAGTATCCTTATACAATTGAATTTACCAAAACATATTCCACTCCCAATACTGCCTTCTCTCCCACCTGGTATTTTTTAGATGATTATGGGGTGAGCACAGAAAAAAGTGAATTCATATATACTGTCGACTGTGATATTGATATCAGATATAAAGAATCAAATTTTGAAGGGCATAATATTGAATCGGAGAATACCAAAAGTAGATTGCATTATACCGCAAAGAATATTGGTGCAATAAAAAGGGAACCCATGTCGCCTGCCTTTAGAGAATTCGCACCAGGAATTAAGGTGGCATTGAGCAATTTTCATTTGGAAGGTATAAATGGGTCCGCCAATACTTGGCAGGAACTCGGTAAATGGATTTACGAAAAGTTGCTTGTTGGCAGAGGTAATTTAGATCAAAACACCATTGCAAAGGTCAATAATATGGTTAAAGGGGTAGAAGACCCATTTGAAAAAACAAGAATAGTTTATGAATATGTTCAGAGTAATACACGCTATATAAGCGTGCAATTGGGAATAGGAGGATGGATGCCCATAAGTGCACAAGATGTGGATAGGGTAAAATATGGTGACTGTAAAGGGTTGACCAATTATACCAAGGCTTTGTTGAGTGCCATAGGTGTGGATTCGTATTATACTGTGGTATATGGAGGTAGTCGAGTAAGGAATTTGGATAGTGATTTTCCTTCCATGCAGGGAAACCATGTATTTCTTAATGTTCCAATAAATGGAGAGGATGTTTGGTTAGAGTGCACAAGTCAAACCACACCCATGAACCATTTAGGTATGTTCACTGACAATCGGAATGTTTTAAAGGTTACCCCTGAAGGAGGGGAACTGATTAAAACCAGAGCAAATCCCGATGAGAAGAATTATCAAAAAACCACAGGTAAATATTATATAACCAATGAAAGGAATATCGAAGGTGAAGTGGAAATTCTTTCAAAAGGAACGCAATACGATCAAAAATATCGGATAAAGGATGAATCCAGAAAAGATCAGGATGAATTCTATAAAAACTATTGGGATTATATAAATAACGTTGCACTGGGGGATATCACTTTTACAGATGATAAGCAAAAGATAGAATTTACCGAAAGAATTCAATTGCAGGCCCAAAATTACTTGTCCAGTGTTAATGAACAATTAATACTTGCCCCAAATGCCTTCAATAGGAATTTGTTGGTGCCGACCAGGGTTAGGAACCGATCAATGGAAATGGTGATTTCGAGAGGGTATTTGGACGAAGATGAATACGTGATTTACTTACCTGAAGGCGTTAGTCCGGAAAATTTGCTGGATCCTATTGAGGTTGAGAGCAAGTTTGGTTCTTATTATGCATCCTTGGAGCAAGTGGAACCAGGGGTATTGAAATACCAAAGAAAATTGCTGATTAAATCAGGAAGGTACTCCAAGGAAGACTATAAACTTTATCGGGATTTTCGTAGAAAAGTAGCCCGTAACGATAACGCTAAAATCATACTAAACAAACCATTGAAATGAAAATAAGATTTATCCTTTTGTTCCTAATTGTAGTCCAGTTTGGCTTTGCAAACGAATTTAAGTTTGGTAAAGTCAGTAAAGAAGAAGTAATGGCTAAGGAACACCATCTTGATCCAGAGGCCAATGCGGCCATTTTATTTAAAAAGGAATGGGTACATTATACTTACGACAACAATTTGGGTTGGAGTCTTATTCGGGAAGTAAATTATCGGATTAAAATTTATAATAAAGATGGGTTTGAATGGGCGACTTTAGGGGTGCCATTATATGCCGCTAGTGGTATGGAGGAAAATATCTCGTCCATCAAAGGCTATACTTTCAATATGGAGGGAGATAAACTGGTAAGTGAAAAACTTAAAAAAGATGGGATTTTCGAAGAAGAGGTAAATAAATACAGAAACAAGGCTTCCATTACAATGCCCAATGTGAAAGAGGGAAGTGTTTTGGATATTGAGTACAAGGTTTCATCACCAATATATTGGTATATGGATGAATTTAAGCTACAATATCAAATCCCTTTAGATCATGTAGAAATAAAATTGGAAATTCCAGAATACTTCATTTTTCGAAAATATGGAAAGGGCTCACATCCGATTGAAGTGAATCAAAGTAAGGAGAATAGGTCTGTCAACATATCTTATACAACCAAGGACTTGGGAGCCAGGTATATTGGAAGAGGTACCACCAAGCACACTGACAAAGTGGAATTTATGGAGAATATACACCATGTGATAACCGATAATATTCCAGCATTGTTGGATGAAAAGTATACAAGCAATATAGATAACTATCGTACTTCAATTAAGTTTGAGCTTGCAGCGACCCGATTTCCAAATAGTCCCTATGAAAATTATAGTTTAACATGGGAAGGAGTGGCCAAGTCCATCTACGATTATGATGATTTTGGCAATGAGTTGAAGAAGACCAATTATTTCAGGGAAGATTTGGAAAACTTATTGAATGGGTTGGGGAGTGATGAAGAAAAGGCCATCACAATTTTTGAATTCGTAAAGACCAAGATGAACTGGAACAACTATGTTGGAGTTACATGTGAGTCGGGGGGTGTGCGGAAGGCATACAAAGAAGAAACAGGGAATGCGGCAGAAATAAACCTAATGCTGACTTCTATGTTTAGGTATGCTGGTCTAAAGGCCAATCCGGTTTTAATAAGTACTAGATCTAATGGAATCCCATTATTTCCAACAAGTGATGGTTTTAACTATGTGGTTGCTGCATTGGAAATGCAAGACAATGTTCTACTCTTCGATGCAACCGAGAAAAACAGTCTTCCGAACATTATGCCCTTAAGGGCTTTAAACTGGACCGGCAGGCTAATTCGAGAAGATGGGAGTTCAGCTCAGGTAGGCTTAATCCCCAAAAAGAAATCATTGGATGTGACCATGATGACTGTTGATGTACATGAAGATGGATTTGTTTCAGGTAAAATTAGAGAACAATTCACCGTATATAATGCATTTAGTTTCCGTAAAAAGTATTTCAGCGTTGGAGAGGACTCATTTTTGGAATCCTTGGAAAAAAAACAAGGGGACATTGAAATATCCGATTATGAGATACAAAACAAGGGCAATCTGTCAAAACCTGTTGTTCAATCTTTTGGTTTTGTAAAAGAGGGTGCTTTTGAAGCTATTTCCGGTAAATTGTATGTTTCACCACTTTTTCATCTTGCTACGTTGGAAAATCCGTTCAAAGCGGATAAAAGAGAGTTTCCTATTGATTTTGGCTTCCCTTGGGAGGATAGATATGTAGTTAATATAAATATTCCTGATGGATATGTGGTGGAGTCTTTGCCGGAACCTATTGCTGTAGCACTACCAGATGATTTAGGGCAGTTTAAATACAATATTAAGGCGAATCAAAATGTGGTCAGCGTTAATGTAGTGGTGGGTATCAACAGTGGTATTCTGCCTGCCCGATCATATCAAGATTTAAAAGAGTTGTATCGTCACATAGTCGAAAAAGAGTCCGAAAAAATTGTTTTTACTAAATCATAAATAACAGTAGGGAATGGCAAAAAAACTCATATTGTCAATATTACTTTTCCAATGTTTAATATCCTACGGGCAAATGGATTTAGGTTTCGGAGAACTCTCCATTTTTGAGTTAGAACTTGAATCATATGAAAAAGATACTACGGCTCATGCTGTATATCTGTATGAAAAAGGGGAAAATTATTTTGAGGTCCGCAATGGATATGTCATGTTGATCACAAAATACTACGCCAAAAAGAAAATTTTTAATAAAAAAGGGTTTTCCGAGGCCGAAATTAAAATTCCCTATTATCATTCCGAAAATACCACTGAAAAGGTCAGTAATATTAAGGCAATCACACACAATGGCAAAGTAAAGATCAGTTTGGTCCAAAATAACATTTATGATGTGGATATCAATGAACGTTGGTCCGAGAAAAGGTTCACGTTTCCCAATGTTCAAGAAGGGTCGGTGTTGGAATACACCTATGAAATTCAATCACCCTTTTTATATAATCTCAGTGGATGGAATTTTCAAGACGATATTCCAAAAGTCCATTCGGAATATAATGCTAAGATTCCTGGAAACTATGTATATAACCGAACCTTGATCGGGGAACTCAAATTAGATGTAAATGAAGCGACCCTAACAAAAAGATGTTTCTATTTGCCACATAGGAGAGATAGACCTGCGGACTGTGAGGTACTCAAATATGTGATGCAGGATGTTCCAGCCTTTAAGGAAAATGAAGAATACATGCTTGGGGCAAGTAACTATAAGTCAAAACTCGAATTTGAATTGTCTGAAGAATTGGGATTTGATGGTATCGATACTAAGTATACAAAGTCATGGAGGGATGTGGATCGTAAACTGCGTGGAGATAATGATGTAGGAGGTCAATTAAGGAAGAAGAATTATTTCGAAAGAAATATACCCTTGGATATTCTTGCGGGGAGCGAAGATAAACTTACCAGAGCAAAGAACATCTATAGATTTGTGCAGTCTTACTACACTTGGAACGAAGAATTTGGAGTGCTTTGGGATAATAGTGTGAAACAGGCCTTTGATGAAAAATCAGGCAATGTGGCAGAAATCAATATTACCTTGATCAATTTGCTCAATGCCGCGGATATTGAAACCGATGCGATGTTGTTGTCCACACGTGCGCATGGATTACCTAAAAGGAGCCATCCGGTGATGACCGATTTTAATTATTTGGTGGCCAAGGTTGATATTGATGGAACAACTTATTTGTTGGATGCCACAGAAAAGAATTTAGCTTTTGGGATGCTTCCATATAGATGTCTTAATTATTATGGCCGGGTAATGGATATGGATGAAGGCAGTTATTGGTTTGATATTGAACCGGAAAAATTAAATATTAGATCAATAAGGCTTCAAGTTGATTTGGATTTTGAGTCGGGCACCAGTACCGGGGTTTTTGATGAAATATCAAGAGGTTATGAAGCCTATTTTAAAAGAGAGAATCTATCCTCAATGACAGAAGTGGAATACTTGGATCAAATTGAGAAAAGCGAAGAGGATAATTTCAGGATAGATAATTACCAAATAGATCAAGATAAATCGAACGAAAAGCAATTGGTGGAACATTATGAGTTCACTGTGGAAAGTGGTAATAGTGGTGAAACAATTTTGGTAAACCCATTTACTGTTCAATATTTTAAAAAGAACCCTTTCGAATCGGAAACAAGGTATTACCCTGTGGATTTCGGTTATTTAAGAACCTATAGGTATTATGCAAACTTCACAGTTCCCAAAGGGTACAGGGTAAAAGAACTTCCTTCTTCAATAAATTTAGGTTTGCCGGGCAATAGTGGGACCTTGCTTTTTAATTGTATGGAATCAAAGGGACAGATTATGGTTCAATTTGCTCTGCAATTAAAATACACTCAATATGCAAGTGAGGGATATGCCTATGTGAAAAAATTGTTTGAAAATGCCGTGAATGTCCAAAATAACAGCTATTTGGTTTTTGAAAAGATATAATCAGGTTGTTCTTACCTTTGTGGTAAATAAGGACATAAAATAAGTAAAGGTGAACATAGAAAACGCACAAAAAGCCGTTGACGAATGGATCAAGAACCACGGGGTCCGTTATTTTAACGAACTCACCAATATGGCCCAGCTTACCGAGGAGGTTGGGGAGGTGGCCCGTATTATCGCTCGTAGGTATGGCGAACAAAGTGAAAAGGAATCCGATAAAGCCAAGGATCTGGGTGAAGAGCTCGCCGATGTGGTTTTTGTGGTACTTTGCTTAGCGAACCAAACGGGAATTGATTTACAGCAAGCGTTCGACAAAAAATTGGACCTAAAGACCAAACGCGACCACGACCGCCATCAAAATAACAAAAAGCTTAAATAAAGTTGTCCTAGTAAAGGGACATTAGGGCTGTTTTTTCTAGTTTTGACAATTCATTCAAACCCTAAAGAATTGAGACTCCAGCTTTCTTCGCCCAACGATAGTAAAATCCAAAAAACAATAGCGATCACAGGTTCTAAAAGTGAAACCAATCGCTCATTGTTGTTGCAGGCACTGTTCCCTAACATCAAAATAGAGAACCTTTCCAATTCCGATGATGGCGAAGTAATGCAAAAGGGATTGGCCAAATCAACGGGAGAGGTGGATATTCATCATGCAGGTACGGCCATGCGGTTTTTAACCGCTTATTTTGCTTCTCAAGAAGGAAAGGAAGTTGTACTTACAGGGTCGCAGCGTATGCATGAACGGCCCATAAAAGTATTGGTGGAAGCACTACGATCGTTAGGTGCAGATATTCAATATGAAAAAGCGGAAGGGTACCCACCGTTAAAAATTAAAGGAAAAAAACTGAATAAGAGCCATGTCTCTCTTCCGGCCAATATCAGTAGCCAGTATATATCTGCCTTGTTGTTGGTGGCACCCAGTTTGGAAAATGGTCTTGAATTGGAACTGATTGGAAAAATCACTTCTGTTCCCTATATAAAAATGACCCTGGCCCTTTTGGAACAGATTGGGGTGCAAACTTCCTTTGAAGGAAACAACATCAAGGTTTCTCCAAAAAAAGCTGTGACAGACACCACTTTGGTCGTAGAATCCGATTGGAGCTCGGCCAGTTATTTTTACAGCATCGTAGCCATGTGCGAAGCGGGTACGGAGATACAATTGTCCTCTTACAAACAAAATTCCTTGCAAGGGGATAGTGTTTTGGCCGAAATCTATACGGATTTTGGTGTGGAAACCACGTTTTCAAACAATACCATTCTCCTCAAAAAAACCAATGGTGTTAAGTCAACCCACTTGGAGTACGAGCTTTCCAATGCCCCCGATATTGCACAGACCATTGCTGTTACATGTCTTGGTTTGGGCATAGGATGCCATCTCACAGGATTACATACCCTGCCCATAAAGGAAACCGACCGCTTGGCCGCATTGCAGACCGAGTTGGGCAAATTTGGGGCTACAGTGGATATTGATGCCGAAAGTTTGACGCTTAAAGCCCAGCCAACTTTACTTACCGGGGTTTCCGTAGATACCTATAACGACCACAGAATGGCGATGGCCTTTGGACCATTGGCCCTCAAAGCGAATTTTATAGTGAACGATGCCGAAGTGGTTTCCAAGTCCTATCCCGATTTTTGGAAAGACCTCAAGATCCTGGGATTTGGCATTGAGGAACTGTAAACCACATTTAATCATCAAATTACTTGACATCCGCTATCGCGAGGTTGTATATTTGCCATTCTTTAAAAAAACCGAAAAAAAGTCCACATGAAATTATCGAACTTCAATTTTGAATTGCCTAAGGAACTATTGGCAGAATATCCTGCGGAACACAGGGATGAATCCAAATTAATGGTGGTTCATAGGGATACTGGAAAAATTGAACATAAAATGTTCAAAGACCTTGTTGATTACTTTGATGAAGACGATGTAATGGTCTTGAACAATACCAAGGTATTTCCTGCAAGACTTTTTGGTAACAAGGAAAAAACCGGTGCTAGAATCGAAGTTTTCTTGTTGAGGGAACTTAACCAAGAACAGCGTCTTTGGGATGTGTTGGTGGATCCGGCAAGAAAAATCCGTATAGGAAACAAACTTTATTTTGGTGAAGACGAAAGCTTGGTTGCAGAGGTTATAGACAACACAACCTCAAGAGGGAGAACATTGCGTTTTCTTTACGATGGTTCGTACACCGATTTTAGAAGAAAGCTTAGGGAATTGGGGGAAACCCCACTTCCAAAATATATAAAGAGGGAGGTAACCCCGGAAGATGAGGAACGTTACCAGACTATTTATGCAAAGCACGAAGGTGCCGTAGCGGCTCCAACTGCTGGTCTCCACTTTTCCAAGCATTTGTTGAAACGTTTGGAAATTAAAGGAATCAATTTTGCCGAAGTAACACTTCATGTTGGTTTGGGAACCTTTAACCCTGTTGAAGTAGAGGACTTGTCCAAGCACAAAATGGACAGCGAAGAGTTGGTGATCGATGAGAAAGCCACCGAGATCGTAAATACGGCCAAAGCAAATAAAAGAAAAGTATGTGCCGTGGGCACAACGGTTATGAGAGGATTGGAAAGTGCGGTATCTTCCGAGCATACATTGAACACCTTCGAGGGTTGGACCAACAAGTTCATCTTCCCTCCATATGAGTTCAGTATTGCAAACTGTATGATCACAAACTTCCATTTGCCAAAATCAACATTATTGATGATGGTCTCTGCATTTGCAGGTCACGATTTAATCAAAAAAGCATACAAGCAGGCCATTTTGGAAGGCTATCGCTTCTATTCCTACGGGGATGCAATGTTGATTCTATAAAAACAAAATCACATAGGAAAGGAATCCCGTTCGCTTTATGGCCAGCGGGATTTTTTCTTGCTTATCTTTAAGAAGTGGAAATCAAAAAAAAGGACATACGGGCATTGACCAAGGAACAGCTTCGCAATTTTTTTGTGGAGCAGGGCGATAAGGCATTTCGTGGAAACCAGGTATACGAATGGTTGTGGCAGAAATCTGCCCACGATTTTGATGCCATGACCAATATATCCAAGGAAACCCGAAAAATGTTGGAAGATAACTTTGTGATCAACCATATTCGCGTAGATCAAATGCAACGTAGTTCGGATGGCACCATTAAAAATGCCGTTCGATTACACGATGGTTTGGTCGTTGAATCCGTTTTGATTCCAACCGAAACCCGAACAACTGCCTGTGTGTCCAGTCAGGTAGGGTGTAGTTTGGACTGTAGGTTTTGTGCTACCGCCCGCCTAAAGCGTATGCGAAACTTGAATCCGGATGAGATTTATGATCAAGTGGTGGCCATCGACAATGAGAGTCGTTTGTATTTTGACAGACCGTTGAGCAATATTGTATTTATGGGTATGGGCGAGCCTTTGATGAACTATAACAATGTGCTCAAGGCCATCGACAAGATAACCTCTCCCGAAGGATTGGGAATGTCCCCCAAAAGAATTGTGGTGTCCACTTCCGGAGTGCCCAAGATCATTAAAAAAATGGCAGATGAGGAGGTGAAGTTTGGTTTGGCCGTGTCCCTTCACTCCGCTATAGATGAGGTGCGTACCTCCATCATGCCGTTCAATGCCACATTTCCATTAAAAGATCTTCGTGAGGCACTGGAATATTGGTACAGCAAGACCAAGAACAGGATTACCTACGAATACGTAGTTTGGAAAGGCATCAACGATACACAAGAAGCTGCCGACGCTTTGGTGAAATTCTGCAAGTTTGCTCCGTCAAAGGTCAATATCATTGAATACAACCCCATTGATAACGGTGAGTTTCAGCAAGCTCCCAATAGTGCTATTGAAATGTACCAGAATACTTTGGAGCGAAATGGTATTACGGTGACCATACGTAGATCTCGCGGAAAGGACATTGATGCCGCATGTGGACAACTGGCCAATAAAAGCTAGGTTTTTCAATGTTCAATCAGCAATAAACGGTTTTACAATCCACCCTTCATCCTTTACCCTTCACTCTTCAACAGAATACCACTTCCCCTGCAAATCATCGATACTTTTAGGACTGTATCTTAAAACTTCGATTTCATTCCAACAACTCTTGCATTTTCCCTACTTTTAGGGTTTCAAAACCAAACACCACACCGTTACGTTGAAGATCGTTTCGCAGATAAGGGAGCCCATAGAAAATGAGATGCAGCTTTTTGAGGAAAAATTCCTCAAGTCCATGTCCTCCAAAGTCGCATTGTTCAACAGGATCACCTACTACATTGTTAACCGAAAGGGCAAGCAAATGCGCCCTATGTTCGTTTTCTTGACCGCCAAATTATTGAATGGGGAGGTCAATGAACGGACTTATACAGGAGCTTCCATCATCGAATTGATACATACCGCCAGTTTGGTGCATGATGATGTGGTGGATGATAGTAACAAGCGCAGAGGCTTTTTCTCCATCAATGCCTTGTGGAAGAACAAAATTGCTGTCTTGGTAGGCGATTTTCTTTTCTCCAAAGGACTTTTGGTTTCCTTGGAAAACAAGGATTACGATTTGCTTCATATTATTTCCAATGCGGTCCGTGATATGAGCGAAGGGGAATTGCTTCAGATTGAAAAAGCGCGATTGTTGGATATTACAGAAGAGGTGTACTACGACATCATCCGACAAAAAACAGCAACCTTGATAGCAGCCTGTTGCAGTATGGGCGCTTGTTCTGTTAGACCCGATTCAGAAGAGGTGGAAACTTTTAGGAAGTTCGGCGAGCTCTGTGGAATGGCCTTTCAAATTAAGGATGACCTTTTTGATTACGGTGCGGAAAAAATTGGAAAGCCTACGGGAATCGATATCAAGGAACAGAAAATGACCCTTCCGTTGATCTACGCATTGAACAATAGCGATAAGGAAAGGAAAAAATGGTTGATCAACTCCATCAAAAAGCACAACAAGGACAAAAAACGGGTTAAGGAAGTTATTGCCTACGTCAAAGAAAAGGGCGGACTGGATTATGCCGTGGTCAAAATGCTGGAGTTTAAGGACGAAGCTTTGGCCATTTTGGACAATTATCCCGATTCAGAGTACAAAAGTGCCCTCATCCTTATGGTCAACTACGTGGTAGATCGTAAAAAATAGAAATTTAAAAAACTGAATATCAATTTGATACTGAAAATTTTTATTTTTCAGGCAACTCTTTGTGTTTAGATTCCGTCTATTTAAATAGAAGCACTTTTGTAAACCAAACTTTTGAAGATCATCACGCTACATAGCAACGAAAAACAATTGATCAAAAAATCGATCAAAGGGGACCAACAGGCCCAACGATTGTTGTACGATAAATTTTCCCCAAAGATGTTAGGGGTGTGTAGGCAGTACATCAAAGACCTTCATTTTGCGGAAGATGTAATGATCAACGGTTTCGTTAAGGTTTTTAACCACTTGGGTTCCTATCAGCATAAAGGTAGCTTTGAAGGTTGGGTCAGGACCATAATGGTACGGGAAAGTATTTCGTATTTGCGCAAAAGGCAGTTTGTGGTCTACGATGATGAAGCCATGGAAGTAAAACGAGAAGTTTCAACTTCCAACGATGGACTTTTGGATGTTGAATATGTGCAACATCTGATCGATGAACTTCCCGAGGGCTATAAAGCGGTATTCTTGCTTTATGCTATCGAAGGTTACGGCCATAAAGAGATTGCGGAGTTGTTGGAAATATCCGAAGGAACTTCAAAATCGCAATTGTTCAAGGCTCGAAAGATGCTCCAAGAGAATTTAAGTTTAAAAGGAATGTCGCCCAAATCAAGATCGGCGAGCAAAAAATAGAGGGTATGGATAAACTGGAAAAACACATCAAGGAGAAGTTGCAGGAGCGTACCATTGCCCCATCAAAAGGAACTTGGGACAAAATCGCTTCGCAGATAAAGGAGCCAGCACCAAGAAAAAGAAATACGTGGTTCCCGTATGCCATAGCCGCAAGTGTTGTGGGGATCGTGCTGGTATCGGTCTTCTATTTTACCAAGGGTGATCCTGAAACAAATCAGGTTCAGATGGTAGAAACCGAAAATACAATAGATAAAGAAACACAAATTCAGTCCAAGGACAAGGTCGTTGAAAAATCGGTAAAGCAAAATCAAACCGAGGTTGCAGAAACCAAATCTGAATCCATTGTGCCTGACCAAACTCGAGAGTTCAGTACAGAGCCTCAAGTTTCGAGTACAGTAGTTACCAAACAAGAGGTGAAGGAACCGTTGCAGGATGATATCAAAATAAATTCTGATGAGTTGATAGCACAAAAGGTAGAAGAAGTGGTGGCACAGGTACAGCTCATGGAGAATGCAAAGCAGGATGTTACCGATGCCGAAGTGGATTCCCTTTTACGGGCGGCACAACGACAGATTTTGACCGATAAGTTATTTGCCGATGGCGGGTCCGTGGATGCCATGTCACTATTGGCCGAAGTAGAAGATGAGCTGGACGAATCGTTCCGTGACCAGATCTTTGATGCCTTAAAATCGGGTTACCTTAAACTACGTACCGCCGTGGCAGACAGAAATCAATAAAATTATTCATCAATCAAGACAAACCTTCTACAACTTCCTGTTCCATTCGGGCAGGAAGGAGGGAGGTTTATAATCCAAAACAATCATGAAAACAATTACATTTTATTCCGCAGTTTTATTCTTGTTCTTGGTTTCCCAAGTATCATTTGGGCAAGAGGACTATCAAAAGAAAATAGAGACTTTAAAAATTGAAAAGCAACGCATTGTTGAGCAAGAGAAGAATGCTTTAAAGTTTGAGGTAAGGGATATCAACAAGCGACTAGAGAATGGTGATATCACTGAAAAAGAGGCAAGGATACTTAAAGAGGAAGTAGCGAAGCAACGAGCCTTGAACATTGAAAACCGTGTAGCCATCATCGAGAACAGGATCGCTTTATTGGAGCGAAACAAAGGTGATGTTTTGACATTGACAGCATCCGATACCATTTATGGTGATAGGGTGCGGCTTGGTCTGCTCATCGATGGAAACCCAGTCTTTACTTTAAAACCAAAACGAAGAAATAGGGAAATCAAATACGATAGACGCACCTATTCCGATTTTGTGATGGCCATAGGGCTGAACAACGCCTTGATCGAGGGACAGTCACTCTCCGATTCCCCCTATAAAATTGGCGGAAGCCGATTTTTTGAAATGGGCTGGCAATGGAGGACCAGAGTATTCAAGAATTCCAATTGGCTACGTTTTAACTATGGGTTTTCGTTCCAGTTCAATGGGTTAAAGCCTGATGGAAATAGAATATTTGTTCAAGAGGATGGTCAAACGGTGTTGCAGGAATTCGAGTATGATTTGGATAAATCCAAGTTTCGAATGGACAATCTTGTGTTTCCAGTTCATTTTGAGGTTGGCCCCTCTCGCCTAAAGAAAACAGAGCGAAGCATCCGTTATTCAATACGGGACCAATTTAGGTTAGGTTTTGGAGGGTATGGCGGATTTAGCCTGGGTACTCGTCAAAAATTAAAATACAACCGAGATGGTGATAATGTAAAGGATAAACTTAAAAGGGATTATAACAGCAGTGACCTAATTTATGGGGTGAGCGGATATATGGGTATAGACGGTGTTTTACTTTATTTAAAATACGACCTGAACCCGATTTTTAAAGATGCAGATGTAAAACAAAACAATATTTCACTAGGCCTTCGGTTCGACATTTAATCATTTTTGAACCTTGAACAAATACGGCCAGGACTTTCTTGGCCGTTTTTTATGCCGATAGTGCCCGCTCCATTTCCGGGGTAAAGTCCTCTTTGTGGTACACTTTTTTACAATGGGAACATTCCGCATAGCGAATGTTGTTGATGGTAAAGAGTGGAATCCAGAACAAATGGGCATAGTTGGGTTGCGCCACTGCGGTCAAGGTACCTGTTTGGTTGCAGTAAGGACAGGTAACATTGTTCAGTACTTTGGTTTCTTTTTTACCAGGTCTTGTTCCGAAGAAAAGTATCATTTTTCTTATTGCTGTTGTTCCAATTCAAAGTTAGAGCTTTCATGGGCTAATGAAAAAAATGATTTTCGTTTTTAAAAATTTTCTACATTCGCCCACATTTTTGAAACATTGAACGCCTACCACGGTTTGGAGGATTGGTTGTCCTGGATGGACGACATCTCCAGTAAGGATTATGTGATTATCGATAACTTTCTTCGGGAAGAACTCTACTTTGAAATCAAATCTTTTTTTCTTGGTAAACTGCCCAACTTTAAGGAGGCAGGGATAGGTGCGCATTCCGATAACCAGATAGACAGTGCGGTTCGCGGAGATTTCACCTATTGGTTGGATAGAAACCGCGATGCCCATTTAAAGTCCTATTGGAATCTGCTTGACGAGACCATGCATATTTTCAACCGCTATTGCTATTTAAGTTTATCGGGGTATGAGTTCCATTTGGCACATTATCCGTTCGGGGGACATTACGATAAACACCTGGATCAGTTCGAAAACCGTAACAACCGGATGATCTCCATGATCATTTATTTAAATGATGATTGGCAACCCGGCGATGGAGGGGAACTGGAAATTTTTGAAAAGGACGACTCAAGTTTCTTGGTGGAACCCTTGGCTGCCCGCTGTGTCATGTTCAAAAGTGCAGAGGTGCCCCATGCAGTCTTGGAAGCCCGAAAAAGTAGGTTTAGCCTAACGGGTTGGTTGTTGTACCAACCCTCGTCAGTAGGTAAACTCTTCGTGTGATTATTTCTTTTTGCGCTCAATCTGCTTAATAAGGTTCTCATTTTGTGCAGTGGATGAGCCATAGGACATCACCATTGTTCCCTTTGTGCCATCTTTGGCCTCAATGGTAAATACTATGGATTCATCACTAGGGTTCGTCATACCTTCAAAACGATACGAATCGATGATCTTAAGTTCGCTGGGCTGATATTCTTTTTTGGAATACAATGCCTTTATGCAAGTTTCATCTGCTTCAAAATCTTCTTTGTAGCCTTCTTCTTGGGTAAGTGTGTTCACTGCTTCGGAAAGCGTGTCAAAACTATATTTGTCCATAGGTGTTTTTATGTTTTTAAATTAGTTATAAAATGAAGGACGTCCTCTTTCACCTTTGACCAATCTGTGTACTCGTGATCTTGGCTGGTATCAACGGATCCTCCTTCTTTTTTAGCGATGGAACGCATTATGAGCTTTTTAAAATAATTATATTTTGTGTATTTCAAAGCCCCGGCGATATGCCATACGGTTTTAGTGTTCCATGTAGTGTCTTTTAAAAAGTCCTTTGCAATTTGCGATGCTTCCTCGTGCTCTTCCTTAATGTCGGATGCTACCGCCATGCTTACAGAGAAAAAAGCACTTGGCTTTTGGTTTAATATATCAATATTTTCTTGAACATAGTCCTTGATCAGCGTATTGTATTTATGAATATGTATTGAACTGCCGACAAGAACTGCATCAAAATTGTTTGGGACAGGAGGGTCTTCTACAGCATTTGCTATAACTACTTGATGCCCTTTCTCTTGGAGAACATTCTCCATAAACCTTGCGATTTTTCGGGTTTGGCCTTCTACCGTTCCGTAGATTATCAAAATTTTCATGACTATAGGTTTGATTGTTGCACTACCCTAAAGTCACGTAATATTTTTGAAAATCTCTATGATTTTGGTCAGTTGCACCCGACTTTTATTCTACTCTTTCAAAAGAATTGCCTGTCCAAACCTCATGGGTGACTTCGCAGTACGAACATACGTCTATGAGGTTGGTCTCCGTATCAAGAGCTCCAATATTTTTGATGAGGAGTTTACTGTCTTTTTTAAATTCCGAACCTAAAGAAGTTACAGGGCCATCGTATATTTTTCCCGTAATTCGGTCAACAATAACCCCAGCTTGACAGGGCGATCCACATCCCCAGGTAACCAAAGTGTAATGTCCAGCAAAATTGATGCCTTCCGAACATGCCTGTTTGATTCGGGTAATAAAGTTTTTTGCATCTGGATTGGTGGTAAAATCGGGCGCTGCCAATTCCCCTTCATAAACTTCTACGCTGTAATCCTCAAAAGATGAATCGGGGTTGTACTTTCTATAGATTCTAACGTCTTCGTAAGCCACATCTTTGCCCATGATAATGTCATCTCCATAACTGGCCAATTGATTGTAAATGGGAAAGCTATCCATAGCTGTATTTTGAACAACCATGATTTCGGCTGGTTTTTTTCCCAATATTAGATAATCAAAAGACTCGAAAATAGGTTTTAGAATATGTTCTTCTTGCGTTATTGTTTTTAGAATGGTGCCCTGCTGGCTTTCGGTTTGTTCTTTATTGTCTTTCTTTTTGGGCTGGCAAGAAAAAAAGACTGTGCAGCACAGTAATAAGATACATCGAGTCATTTTTTAAAATTTGATTTCTCCACCCACCACAGGTAATGTGAGTTCAGTGGCATCCAAGTCCACCGTTAGTTCCGTTCCCGGTTTTGGCCAAAGCGTGAATTCCTTATCACTTGAAAAAATCATCAATCCGATTTGTTGTCCTTTTGGAATAATTTGATCATCTGGCATCAACTCAAATTCCATTTCGTAAAATTTGTTTGGAACCAAAGGTTCGCTCTCTGTTAGCGAGCTATGATTTTGGGGATCTGCCCATCCGCGGGTAATAATGTTGTCCGTAATTTTTGTGTTCAATGCCTCGGTCCATGGAAGGGATACCAACCAAACCGATAAATTGGCAGCAGGCTTGCTACTGGCCAGTTTAATCTTGATCTTTGGTACTCCGGAAATATGAACATCTTCGGTTAAGGGAGCGGTAACATAAAGCAATCGGTGTTCTGTGGTTTTAGCTTTTGCCAAACTGGCCCCGGAAAAGGAATAGTTGTCCACCAAGGTCTCGGTGCCTTGTTTTTTGGGTCTGCTTGTCGTCAATTGACCTTTGGCGGGAGCTCCTGTACTAAGATATAGTTGAATGTCTTTTGCATCAGGATTGGGATAATCTTCGTAAGGTGTGGGATTGTTTTTTTTGTCGTTTTCACGAACAATCCATGCTTTTGGTTCGTTTTCCACTCCGTTTTCCACTCCATACAGATAACGGGTAAACCATCGGTTCATCATGGAAATGGGGGGTGGCCCACCATGTCCGTTTTGATGGTAGTAAATTCGTGCCGGCAGTCCCATTTCTTTAGCTTTTTTGTAAATACGATAACTGTGTTCGGGCATTACGTTCCAATCATTAAAACCGTGGGACATTAAAAGGGCGGCTTTCATGGGTTTCATGTCGTTCAGATAATCCCTACCGGCCCAAAAATCGTTGTAATCTCCCGTTATACGATCTTGTCCGTTCTTCATTTCCGTATCACGAACAACCTCATTGTTCCTTGCTCTTTTGGATTCATCACCACTGTGGATAAAATCGTAGAGGACATCAATATCCTCTCCCAAGTATCCTCCTGGCGAACGCACTAGACCATTGGAACGATAGTAATGATAATATGAGGTGTTCGGTGCAATGGGGATAATGGCCTCAAGACCATCTACTCCCGTGGTAGCTGCGGCCAGTGGAATAGTTCCATTGTAGGAGGTGCCAGTCATGCCCACTTTTCCTGTAGACCAATAAGCTTTCACTTCTATGTCGCCATTCCGTTCTGTATATGCTTTTGCTCTTCCATTGAGCCAATCTATTACGGCTTTTGGTGCGAGGGACTCGTTGTCGCCACCGACCGTTGGGGCACCATCGGAAAGTCCAGTACCGGGAGAAGAAGAGTGTACTACAATATACCCTCTTGGAACCCATGTCATAATTTGTGAATTGGATATGATTGGGCGTTCACCTACACGGGTAACTTCGGGGTGGTTTCTGGGTTTCGCTGGCTCACCGAGCTCATGCTGTACATCCCAAAAAATACCTTTGTCCAATCCAGCTGTTCCGGCATAATACGGGCTGGATTCGTAGATAACAGGAAGTTTTAGATTTTCTGTGTCCGTTTGCTCTGGGCGTGTAACATCTACATGCATGCGGTCCAGTTTACCATCACCATCGGAATCAAAAGTGGTTTCTACCCAAAGATCATGGCGTATCCATTGGCTGGGGTCGGAAAATGCCTCGACCACCTGGGCCTCGCCATTTTCTATGACCGGACCGGCTTTTTTCGCCATTTGGCCCTGGCCGATAAAAACAAAGGCAATTAAAAACGTGGCAAGTGTCCAATAATGTCTAAATTTTCGCTGTATCATGATTTTTTTTATTCTTCTAAATGAAGTAATGAAGTTCCCAAGATACTAAATCTTAAACAGGGATTTGATTTTTGAATTCACCAAAACTTTGTTTTTATTTACCTTTAACAGCTATTTTAACAGAACGCCTTGATTTCAAAAAC
Source organism: [Muricauda] lutisoli (nom. illeg.) (assembly GCF_017313105.1). Classification (GTDB taxonomy): domain Bacteria; phylum Bacteroidota; class Bacteroidia; order Flavobacteriales; family Flavobacteriaceae; genus Flagellimonas; species Flagellimonas lutisoli. The sequence continues at coordinate 561,439 of NZ_JAFLND010000003.1, forward strand.
CACCATAGACCAAGTATATGAAACCGCCCGTTTGGAGGAGGTGATCGGTGATTTTGTCCAGTTGAAGAAATCAGGTTCCAATTTTAAGGGTCTGAGTCCATTTACTGATGAACGCACCCCTAGTTTTATGGTATCTCCAGTAAAACAGATTTGGAAGGATTTTAGTAGTGGTAAAGGGGGCAATGTGGTTGCTTTTTTGATGGAGCACGAACATTTTACCTATCCCGAAGCCATAAAATACTTGGCTAAAAAGTACAATATAGAGGTAGAGGAAACCGAGCAAACGGATGAGCAAAAAGAACAGGCCAATGAGCGTGAGAGCATGTATCTGGTCTCTGAGTATGCCCAAAAGTATTTTACCGAAACACTTTGGGAATCTGAACCCGGAAAAGCCATTGGACTGACATACTTTAAGGAGCGTGGATTTACTGATGCGACTATCAAGAAATTTGGGCTCGGCTATAGTTTGGACGAGTGGGAAGCTTTTACCAAAACAGCTTTGGATAACGGATATAAGCTCGAGTTTCTGGAGAAAACGGGCCTCACCATTGTTAAGGAACAGGTCGGTGGCGAAAATCGAAAATTTGATAGGTTCAAGGGACGTGTAATGTTTCCTATCCATTCCATGAGCGGTCGTGTGCTCGGATTTGGTGGTAGAATATTGACCAACGATAAAAAAGCAGCAAAATATCTAAACTCGCCGGAAAGCGAGATCTATCACAAAAGCAAGGTGCTGTATGGGATTCACTATGCCAAACAGGCCATCGCCAAAGAAGATAACTGCTATTTGGTAGAAGGTTATACCGATGTCATCCAAATGTACCAGCGAGGGGTGGAGAATGTAGTGTCATCGAGTGGAACGGCTTTAACGCCTGAGCAGATTCGACTCATTAACCGGCTCACAAAAAATATTACCGTTCTGTTTGATGGTGATGCCGCAGGTCTTCGTGCGTCCTTACGCGGTATCGACCTTATTTTGGAACAGGGCATGAATGTTAAGGTCTGTACGTTTCCAGAAGGCGAAGACCCCGATAGTTTTGCCAAAAACAACACCTACGAAGATCTGGTGCAGTACTTGGGGGAAAATGCCAAGGATTTTATTCAGTTCAAGACCTCCCTATTGGCCAAAGAAGCTGCCAACGACCCCATAAAACGAGCGGATACGGTACGTGATATAGTAAACAGTATCAGTAAAATACCAGATCGTATTCGACAGGAAATCTACGTGCAGGAGTGTGCAAAAATCATGCAGATTTCCGAGGATGTACTGTACAATACCTTGGCCCAGATCGATAAAAAACATCAAACCGATATCTCCAAAAAGGCAAAGAAAGAACATAAGGCCTTTGAGGTGGTAAAGAACGACGCCGTAGTAGAGAAAGTTGATGTACAGTACGAATTGGAACGAAAGATCATTGAGGTGCTGTTGCTTTACGGGAACCAAAAGCAGGAGTTTGAGGATTTGGTGCTCAAAGAAAATGATGAGGGAGAACTGGTGCTAGAGCCCGAGGTCGTTGAGGCAAAGGTCTACGAAAAAGTGTATTTGGATCTTCAGGATGATGAAATCGAGCTGACGAATGAGCAGTTCAAAACCATTTATTATAAATTAATCGAGAGGTTGAACGAGGATTCGGAGTTTTCGATCAACACTTTTTTATCGGATTTGGATCAAGAAACGGTATCGCAGGTATCTTCAATTTTGATGGAAGAAGAGCAGTATGTGTTGCACGATTGGGAGCGAAGGGACATTTACCCAAAAGAAAAACAGATAGGCGTTGCGCAGTTGGTTGGAGAGACCATTTTAACCCTGCGATGTAACTTGATCAAAAATCGAATCGAAAAATTACAGGAAAGAACTCAGGATACGCCGGGGGACAATACGGAGGTTTTAGAGGAAATAGTGAATTACCTTCAACTTAATAAACTGTTGAATGCCAAATTGAACCGTGTACTATCTTAATATATAAAACCCCTTCCAATTGAAATTGAAAGGGGTTTCCACAATAGTTGGTTTGGTTGGGTATTTCTAATATAGTTCCAAGGCTTTGGCCTGTTGTAGCAAGTCCACTAAATTATCCACATTTAATTTTTTCATCAAACGGGCTTTGTAGGTACTTACTGTTTTTTCGTTTAGATTCAATCCTTCAGCTACCTCTTTGTTTCTTTTTCCACTGGCCAGTAGTTTCAGTACTTCAACCTCTCTTGAAGAAAGTTTTCTAAAGAACCTGCGTGGTTTTTGTGTCCCTTCGTCAAAAGCAAGACGTTGGGCCAGTTCGTTTGTGATGAACATGTTGCCTTCGCTTACTTTTTTGACTGCGGAAACAATATAGTCCAAATCGGCAGTTTTGGACAAGTATCCAAATGCTCCGGCACGGATGGTACTTAGGGCATAAACGTCTTCGGATTGACCGCTGTACATTAAGGTCTTAATGTCTGGAAATTCCAATTTCATTTTTCTAAGGGTGGCAATACCGTTTATTTCTGGAATGTCCATCTCTAAAATCACTACATCGGGAGTTACGGTTTTCAATGTAGTAAAAAGCTCTTCAGTAGTTGAAACATCTGCGATAACTTCAATTTCGGAGCTAGATTCAAGTACCTGTCTAATACCAAGCCTAACAATAGGATGGTTGTCAGCAATCAATACTTTTATCATTTGTTTTGGTTTATTTTAATTAATGGTTAGCTGCTAAATACTAAAAGTATAGCGAGCAAGATAATGATTTAATAATGTAAAACTGTAACTTTTTTCTTAAAACCATAGTTTTTCTGGGGTATTTTTCGTCTTAAACTGGGGTTTTTCAGTTAAACCGCTACTTTAGCCCATCCGGAATCTCACAAATAGGTATGGGAACCATCTTATGTTTGTTTGCAGAATTATATCTTTTATATATGGAGAATATTTCTTTTTCCCTGCCAGAAAAATCATCAGCTTTCTTTCCTTGGTCATCCATTTCCATGGCCCATTCCAATTCTGGGTAGGATGCTCCTATTTGATCTTCATCGGTTCGGCTATCTCCCCATAGCCCATCGGTAGGTGCGGCATCCATAATGTCCTGGTTCACCCCAAGGGCCCTGCCCAATTCATAAACCTCGGTCTTGACCAAATCGGCAATCGGGCTAAGGTCAACACCACCATCCCCATATTTAGTATAGAATCCAATCCCGAAATCCTCCACTTTGTTTCCTGTTCCGGCCACCAAATATCCTTTTAGGGCCGCAAAATAGTATAGGGTGGTCATCCGTAGTCTGGCCCTAGTATTGGCGAGTGACATAAAACGATCTTCTTCATTTTCTACTTTTGGGAAAGCGTCTACCAAGCTATCAAAAACCGGTGTTAGATTTACTGGTTGCCTTGAAACATTTGGAAAGTTTTCAATCAACCAATCAATATGCCTGTCAGCTCGGGTCACTTGATTTTTTCCCTGATGTATCGGCATTTCCAAACATAAAAGGTCCAATCCGGTTTTTGCACAGAGTGTTGAGGTCACTGCAGAATCGATTCCGCCTGAAACTCCAATTACAAAACCTTTGCATTTTGCATTTTTGGCATACTCTTTTAGCCAATTAACAATATGGTCGATTACCTTTTCTGTCTGCATATCTTACTATTTAGATTCTATAAATTACCTTTGTGCCCTGTAAATTTAAACCCTGTGCCCTTAAAAATGAAGTGGTTGTTCAAATACTTTACTATTCCCGTGTTCAGAAGTTTTGTTTTAGTGATGGTTTTGTTGCTTTCATCCTGTGAGGAAACAGATAAGACGGAAGAAGAAATTGATAAGGTTACTGTTGATTTACAGATTTCAAGGTTTGATAGGGAATTCGCCAATGCAGCGCCAAATGAAATTCCCGCTTTAAAGGAGAAATACCCGTACTTGTTCCCGGAGCAGTTTCCAGATAGTGTTTGGGTCGCCAAACTTACGGACACCATTCAAGTTGAACTATCGGAAGAGGTAGCCAAAGCTTTTGGCGATTTTGAGGAAGAATCTGCGGATTTGGAGTCCCTCTTCAAACATATAAAATATTATTTCCCAGAAACAAAAACACCCCATGTGGTAACACTTACTTCGGATGTTAGGTACGATAATCGAATTATACTGACGGATTCATTGTTGCTCATTGGCTTGGACAATTACCTGGGTAAAGACCATCATTTTTATGAAGGACTGCAACGGTACATTGCATCAAATTTGGACAAAAAGTTTTTGACTTCCGATGTGACAAGTGCCTTTGCCAAAAAAGTACTCAGCTATCCGCGCAACCGAACCCTCCTTTCCCGTATGGTATACTTTGGAAAAGAACTTTACCTAAAAGACAAACTGATTCCCTCCGCTACGGATGCACAGAAAATCGGATACTCAGAAGAAGAAATAGAGTGGGCAAGGGCCAACGAAGAGCAAATGTGGAAATATTTTGTAGAGCGGGAATTGCTCTACAGTACAGACGCAGGCTTAGATAGAAAATTTTTGGATCCAGCGCCTTTTTCCAAGTTTGGGTTGGAACTGGACAACGAATCACCTCCAAGATTGGGAAGATACATGGGTTGGCAAATTGTGAGGGCCTTTATGGAAAAAACGGATACAGGCCTGAAACAGATGTTAGGGATGCCCGCAGATGAAATTTTAAAACAATCAAATTACAAACCAAAAAGATAAATGGCAGTAGAACACACTTCGGAGATAACCTTAAAGGTTGGATTGGATGAGAACCGAGTGCCCGAAGAATTAAAATGGTCGGCACAGGACGGTGGTATTAATGAAGAAGAGGCCAAAGCCATGATGCTGTCCGTTTGGGATAGCAAAAACCAAGAATCCTTAAAAATCGATCTTTGGACCAAGGATATGCCCGTAGACGAAATGAAAGTGTTTTTTCATCAGACATTGGTTACCATGGCGGATACTTTTTTCAAGGCAACTCAGGATGAAAAAATGACCGCTACCATGAAGGACTTTTGCGATTACTTTGCAGAGAAGTTGGAATTGAAGAAATAAAGGTTTTAAACTTCTTTGGATTTGGGTCATTAATCGACTTGATTCATTTTATATTTTTCCGCTCCCCGCAAATCCAAGGCGCGAATTATATGTTCTTTCTTTGGTGCTTGTAAGCTCATATAAAATACCATTCCTACAGTAATGATGAGGTATAGTAGGTTTTGGGTCAAATAAAAAACTGCTGCACTAAAGAGTGCAGGTATTTCCAGAAATACGATCTTCAATAAAAAAGCAGTTTGAAACCTCTCAAGTTTTTTAGGTAGCGATAGGTCCGCTGCAATACTTGAAAGTTTTTTTTTAAAGAGCAGGTCACTTAAATATATGCCAAGAATAATAACGGGAATTACAATTACCAATAACATATCCCTGGTATTCAGAATTAACAAATATGGGTTGTTTGTCATAAAGTAAAACATTGTACCAAGAGTAATTGGACTAGCCATTATGGCTTTATGTATCAAGTTGATTCTTTTAAAAAAACCAGAAATTTCACTTTTGCTATCATTCATTTTGTGGTGTTTTATTCAAAATAATGAAAGGCTAAGCACTATAACGATTGGTAATTGACGAATGTGAAGTTTCAATTGATGTATTGGTGCATGTTCAGGTCAATCCCCTGCCACCAACATATTGATTTTCCAGCCATTTTCGGTTTTGATCAACCCTAACCGATAGCCAATGGGGGATATCAAAAATTTACCATAAACATATCCAGATAGGCCATTGTCCACCGTAGTTATGTTGAGCCAGTCGTTATTTTCTGAAAGTATTTCGCCATCGGGATCGGATATTTTCACAATTTGATAGCTGAGTTGCCCAAGAACCTCTGAGTTTTCGGTGGTCGGTTTGTTCCTTACGTTTACATTGTTGCCCAAAACCAAGTAGTGTTCAAAAGCATCGTACTGATCTGGCCAATCCGTAAATGTAAAGGGTAAATAGTAGCTGTTTTTATCTTTTGAAGCATCAAAACTTGGGCCGCCGATTAAAAGGATATTTTCCATGACCTCCCAGAAGTTGGTGGATTCCGCGTTAAAGTCCCAATACATCTTAAATTCTTCGATACCTCCATCGCCTCCAAAACTATTGAGGATGTTCGGGTCCAAATGTTCGAGGATAAAATCCTTGTCCTTTTTTCCAACGGCCAAAGTGAGTTCGGTTAAAAACTTGGATAGCGTATAATCGGATATTTCAACTTTTGGTGGGTAAAATTCGCCTTGTGCCGATAGTTGTACGGAAATAAAACAAAGGATTCCCAAACAGATATTTTTAATCATGTGTCGACGGTATTTAGTGGTTTTAAAAATACCTAAAATCATGATATGGTGCGATACGTTTAATTTTATGGACCTTTCACAAATAAAAAAAGCCCCGAATCGGGGCTTTTTTAACGAAAATAAGTTGAATAAATCATCTTCCAATAGTGTCCAGACTCATAGGGACTTCCATAAGTAAGATCCTACTGTCTGTTGTTGCTTTACAATTGAACGAATCGGTATCCCAAATGCCAAAACCATCTCTTTTTTCAAGTTTTTGGCCATCAATCTCAACTTCTCCATCCAAGATAAAAGCATAAACGCCGTTACCCTCTTTTTTTATTCGATAGGAATCTGAAGTGCCTGCATCAAATTTCCCCAAATGGAACCAAGCATCTTGATGTACCCAAACTCCTTCGTCCTCGGGATTCGGGGATAACACTTGATAAAAAGCGTTTTTCTTTTCAATATCCCGAATGGATATTTGATCATATCTGGGTTCAACGTTTCTTTGATTCGGGAAGACCCAAATTTGAAGAAACTTCACTTCTTGGTCGTTGTTTTTATTGTATTCACTATGCTGAATACCGGTGCCGGCACTCATCACCTGTACATCTCCTTCTTTAATGGTTGTGGTATTGCCCATGCTGTCCTTATGCTCCAAATCACCTTCTAAAGGAATGGAGATAATTTCCATATTGTCGTGCGGGTGTGTTCCAAAACCTCTACCGGGAGCTACTTGGTCATCATTAAGAACCCGCAATACTCCAAAATGCATACGTTCAGGGTCATGATATCCTGCAAAACTAAAGGTATGATAAGAATTCAACCAACCATGGTCAGCGTGTCCGCGAGTTCCTGCTTTGTGCAATACAGATTTCATTTTATAGGTTTTTGTTTTTAGGTGTGCTTTAGTCGTAAAAATCAATATAACCTTACCTTTTTTCGTCGATCAAGAAAGCAGGTATTTGTTATTTGGAATTGTTTTGGAAAAACTCCTGGTTTATGCCGTCTATAAATTCCAAAAGTTCCTCTCTCCCCATACGGTTGCTGGATGAAGTGGTAAAATGTGGAGGAGCTTCCTCCCAGGCACCTTCCAATAATTTTTGGAGATAGGCGTTTGTCTGCCTTTCTATGGCGTTGGGTTTAAGCTTGTCCGCCTTGGTGAAAATTATGGCGAACGGAATCTGGTTCGTGCCCAACCATTCCATGAATTCCAAGTCCACAGGTTGTGGGTCATGGCGGATATCCACCAATACAAAACCACATACCAATTGCTTTCTTTTTTGGAAATAATCCGTAATATATTTCTGAAAGGTTTTTTTGTCTTTTTTGGAAACCCGTGCATAACCGTAACCGGGCAAATCTACCAAAAACCAATTGTTGTTGATTTTAAAATGGTTAATGAGTTGCGTCTTCCCTGGTCTGCCCGAGGTTTTGGCCAATGCTTTTCGTTCTACCAGCATATTGATCAACGATGATTTACCTACATTGGACCTGCCAATAAATGCATATTCAGGTAATGGCTCGTTAGGACATTTGGCAACATTGGAGTTGCTCATCACAAATTCGGCTGAGGTAATTTTCATTTTAAATAGATGTTAGCTGCTAGATTATAGAAGTCCTATCTAAATCTTTATATGGAAATATGGATGTGATCATTTCCGGTCCACTATCTCAATACTGGACTCTAGAATCTAAAATCCCCTTTTTTCCAACCAAGCTTCCAGAATACGATTAAAGTCGTTAGGGTGTTCCATCATAGGGGCATGGCCACATTTCTCTATCCAATATAAATCGGAGTCGGGCAACAACTCATGGAATTCCTTGGCCACATTCGGCGGGGTTACCGTATCGTTTTCTCCCCAAATAATACATGTTGGTGTATTCATGTGGGGCAGGTCTTTGGACATGTTGTGGCGAATTGCACTCTTGGCAATGGCCAAAGTCTTTACCAACTTCATTCTATCGTTGACCGTTGCAAAAACCTCGTCCACGATTTCTTTGGTGGCTACTTTTGGGTCGTAAAATACGTCCTCGGCCTTCTTTTTAATGAATTCGTAATCACCACGCTTCGGATATCCATCACCCATAGCACTCTCGTAAAGTCCTGAACTTCCAGTGATTACCAAGGCCTTGACCATTTCAGGGAACATTTTGGTATGCAAAAGCCCAATGTGTCCGCCCAAGGAATTTCCAAGCAAGATGACATCCTTCAAACCCTTGTGCTCAATAAACCCTTCCAAGAACGTGGCAAAGTTTTTTACCGTGGTCTTTAATAATGGCATATCGTAAATAGGCAATTCGGGAATCAATACTTGATATCCTTTAGGTGGAAAATATTCGGATACCCCTTGGAAGTTGCTCAAGCCTCCCATCAAACCGTGCAATATGATCATGGGAGTGCCTTCTCCCTTTTCTATATATCGGTATTTGCCATCCTCAATTAAATGCTCTTCCATCTATAGTCAGTTGGTAGTAAGAGGCGCAAATATAGGAATTTCATATCACAAAGATTTCAGGTTTTGATATAACTGGTGCAAGTTTTTTCATTCGAGTCAAATCTTGTCTCATATCAGTACATCGATCTCAAGTTCCATTTTGAGGGTCCAAACATCGGTATTTCGTCCAAAAGTGGATAATTTATTAACAAAAGTGGTGTTAAGTGGAGAAATGTGGAAATAAAATCTATATATTTGAGTTGTATTAACTAACCAATTGATTTCTAGTGACCCATATCATAGGACAACATGATTGTAAAGCGGACTCCAAAGGAAGGGTGTTATTGCCCATTTCTTTGAAGAACCAGCTTTTGCCTGTTTTAAAGGATGGGTTTGTGATCAAGCGGTCTGTTTTTCAGCAATGTTTGGAATTGTATCCCAAAGCTGAGTTCGATGTTCTTATGCAGAAAGTGATGAAGAAAAGCAAAATCAATCGAAAGTACGATGCTTTTGTGAGAAATTTTGTTGCGGGAATGAAGGAAGTCAGTATTGACGGGGATTCTGGAAGATTACAGATTCCGAAAAACTTAGTGGAGTTTGCTGGGATCGAGAAAGAGGTTGTTCTGAATGCGGTTTTTGACAAAATCGAGATTTGGAACAAGGATATGTACGAGAAAGTCTTGGCCGAAGGTGAAAAGGATTATGCTGACCTGGCCGAGGAGATTTTTGATGACGATGAGTAGTGCGTATCACAACCCAGTGTTGCTGAAAGAGTCGGTGGATGGGTTGAATATAAAAGAAGATGGAGTGTATGTGGATGTCACCTTTGGTGGCGGCGGGCACTCCAAAGAAATTTTGAAAAGATTGGGTGATGGCGGAAAGTTGTTCGCATTTGATCAAGATGAGGATGCCCTTCATAATACATTGGATGATGAAAGGTTTCAGTTGATCAATCAGAATTTTCGCTACCTCAAACAGTTTTTAAAGTTCTATGGCATTCGGAAAGTTGATGGAATCTTGGCGGATTTCGGGGTTTCCTCCCATCAGTTCGATGAAGCCGAGCGCGGCTTCTCCATTCGTTTCAATGCGGATTTGGATATGCGGATGGACAAAAAAAACGAATTGTCGGCCTATAAGGTGGTGAACACCTATTCCCAAGAAGATTTAGCGTCGGTTCTTTTTCAGTATGGTGAATTGCGAAATGCAAAAGCCATGGCCAGAGCAATAGTTGCGGCCAGATCGGAAGAGCCCATCAAAACAACAGACGACCTTAAAAAGGTACTGGGCAAGTTTTTGCCAAAAATGAAGGAGAACAAAATTTTGGCGCAAATCTATCAAGCCATTAGGATAGAGGTAAACCAAGAAATCGAGGTGCTCAAGGAGTTTTTGGAACAAGTGCCCGAAGTGTTGAAAGAGGGGGGTCGTTTGAGTTTGATCAGTTATCACTCCTTAGAGGACAGATTGGCTAAACGCTTTATCCGTGCCGGTAAGTTTGACGGCGAGCCAGAAAAGGATTTTTATGGGAATATCAAAGTTCCTTTAAAGAAAGTGGGAGGGTTGATTGTTCCATCAGCAGAAGAAATAGCCCGTAACAATAGAGCTAGAAGTGCAAAACTCCGCATTGCGGAAAAAATATAAAGGTGTAGTTGAAATGTCATCTTGAGCGCTGTCGAAAGATGATTGAAGGATAGATTCCCGTTTGCACGGGAATGACAAAAGGAACGCAAAATGAGAAAAGGATTATTGGACATACTAAAAGGAAAGTTTTTGGTGAGCGGAGATGCTCCCAAGAACTGGATGTTTTTGTTGTTCGCCTCTTTCTTGGCTGCTCTGATGATTTCCAGCAGCCATAATGCCGATAAAAAAGTTTTGGAGATTGCCGAGTTGAACGAGGAAGTGCGAAAACTTAAAAGTGAATTTTTTGAGGCTCGTTCAAATGTTCAGCAACTGAAACTCGAATCTACCTTGCGCGAGGTGGTCGCCGAAAAAGGATTGACGCCATCGCAAAACCCACCAAAAAAAATAAAAGTAAAATCAGCGGAATAGTGGCCATTACCGAAAAAAATATCATGAACAGACTTTACCTCGTAGCGGGAGGCCTTCTTGTGTTGGCCATTGCCGTTGTGGTCAAGTTGGTGGATATTCAAATGGTGCAGGGCGAAAAGTATAAGGAGCTTGCGCTGAGCAAGACCGAAAAGATGTTCACCATTGAGCCCAATCGTGGAAACCTATATTCCGAAGATGGCAGTTTGTTGGCGGCATCCGTTCCTAAATATGAAATCAGGTTTGACGCTAAGACCGTTTCTCAGGAAAACTTTGAGAACCATGTGGCCGCACTATCCGATTCCTTGGGCAAATTGTTCGATAGGCCATCCTCCTATTACAGACAATTGTTCCGTAAAGCGAGAGCCAATGGTAATCGATACAAGTTGGTGGCCCGTAATGTGGGGTATTTGGATTATGTGCGGATCAAACAATTTCCATTGTTCAATCTAGGACCTTATAAAGGAGGCTTTATTGGGACACATCGTGTGGTTCGCGAATATCCTTTGGGTAAAATGGCGGCCAGAAGCATTGGTTACGAGCGTGTGGACGAAAACGGATACTACACTCGCGTAGGATTGGACGGTGCTTTTGGGGAATCTTATTTGCGCGGTAAGGAAGGTAAACGATTAAAGCAGAAAATAGCCAAGGGGCAGTGGAAGCCTGTAGGTCTGGATAATATAGTAGAGCCGCAAGATGGATTGGATGTGGTTTCGACCATCGATGTCAATATTCAGGATATCGCCCATCACGAATTATTAAAACAATTGGAGCGGTACAAGGCCGATCATGGTTGTGTGGTGGTAATGGAAACCGAAACCGGTGAAATTAAGGCGATTTCCAATTTGGGCAGGACTTCCGAAGGAAAATATTATGAAAAACTGAACTATGCGGTAGGTGAATCCCATGAGCCTGGTTCCACTTTTAAATTGATGTCCATGGTGGCCGCTTTGGAAGATAAGGTTGTGGACACCAGTACGGTCATCGATACCGAAAAAGGAAGGTACCGGATTTATGATGGTGTCGTAAAGGATTCCAAATGGGGCGGTTATGGGGAGATTACGGTAGCCAAAGCTTTTGCGGTTTCATCCAATACGGCTTTTGCAAAAATCATCAATGAAAACTATAAGGAGCAACCTGAAAAATTTGTCAATCGCTTGATGAATATGGGACTTCATAAAAAATTAGGTCTACCTATTATTGGTGAAGGTGACCCTGTGATCCGTTACCCCGGGGATAAAGGTTGGTCAGGAATTTCCTTGGGTTGGATGTCGCACGGTTACGAAGTGTCGCTGACACCGATTCAAACCTTGGCCTTTTACAATGCCATTGCCAACGATGGGGAATATGTAAAACCCCGATTGATTCAAGAAGTACGAGAGGGCAACAAGGTGTTGAAGCGGTTTGACAAAGAAGTTTTAAATCCCTCCATTTGTTCCGATGAGACCGTTAAAAAGGCACAGCAATTATTGAAGGATGTGGTGGAGAAGGATTATGGCACGGGGCATAGGATGTATTCCAAAAATTTTTCCATGGCGGGTAAAACGGGAACCACACAAAAAAACTACGTGGAGAAAAACCCGGATAAATTGGCTTATATCTCCTCGTTCGCTGGGTACTTTCCCGCGGACAATCCCAAATATTCGTGCATAGTGGTCATTCATGAACCAGACAAGGATGAAGGGTATTACGGAGCTGACGTGTCCGGTCCTGTTTTTAAATCAATGGCACAAAAAATACACGCCATTTCACCAATGGTGGATGAGGTAGATGGCAGAATTATGGAAGACAAGGATTTGGATAAAGACTACCAGCAGTACTATGCCAAAGTCCAGAAAAAATATAGCACCGTGCCCAATGTAAAGGGCATGAGTGGAATGGATGCCGTTTCCCTTTTGGAAAATTTGGGAATCGAAGTGGAGGTGCACGGCAATGGAAAGGTTAAAAATCAATCGGTAAACCAAGGGACCAATATCAAACAGGTCAAAAAAATAGTGTTGGAGCTTTCATGAAGTTATTGAAGGATATATTGTATGGAGTAAGTCTCTCAGCGGTGAGCGGAGATACCAACGTAATGGTGAACAATGTTCATTTCGATTCCAGAAAGGTCGAAATGGATGATGTGTTCGTTGCCATTCGCGGTACTGTTACCGATGGGCATAAATTCATCCAAAAAGCGGTGGATTTGGGAGCAAGGGCCATTGTGTGCGAGGAGCTTCCGAAAATTATGGTCAATGGGGTCACCTACTTGCAGGTCGATAATTGCAATAGTGCTTTGGCCGTGATCGCTTCCAACTTTTACGATAACCCTTCCAAAAATCTAAAATTGGTCGGTGTTACAGGTACTAATGGTAAGACCACGGTAACCACGCTGTTGTATAATCTGTTTAAAAAGGCCGGGTTTAAAGTTGGGTTGATCTCTACAATTAAAGTTTTGGTAGATGACAAAGAATATAAAGCTACCCACACCACGCCGGATGTGCTTACCATCAACAATTATTTGTCCATCATGAACGATGTTGGGGTGGAGTTCTGTTTTATGGAAGTGAGTTCTCATGGAATCCATCAAAAAAGAGCGGAAGGACTACATTTTGAAGGGGCCATCTTTACCAATTTATCCCACGATCATTTGGATTACCATAAAAGCTTTGCCGAATATCGGGATACCAAAAAGAAATTGTTCGATGGATTGCCCAAGACTGCTTTTGCCTTGGTCAACATAGACGATAAAAATGGTTTGGTGATGTTACAGAACACCAAGGCCAAAAAATATACCTACGCTTTAAAATCCTTTGCTGATTACAGGGCACAGATTTTGGAAAAGCAATTCAACGGTCAATTGTTAAAGGTTGATGACAATGAGTTGTGGACCAAACTTATTGGGGATTTTAATGCTTATAATTTACTTGCCATTTACGCCACTGCCGATATTTTGGGTCTCGAAAAAATGGAAATCCTCAGACTGATGAGCGAGTTGGAGAACGTGGATGGTAGGTTTCAATATTACATATCAAAAGATAAAATAACGGCTATTGTTGATTATGCCCATACGCCGGACGCACTTAAAAATGTATTGGTTACGATCAATGCATTGAGGACTGGAAATGAAAAGGTCATCACCGTAGTGGGGTGTGGTGGTGACCGTGACAAGTCTAAGCGTCCGGTTATGGGTCATATCGCTTCGGAAATGAGCGACCAGGCCATTTTCACATCCGATAACCCGAGAACAGAATCGCCTACTGCCATTATTGAAGAGATGGAAGCAGGAGTGGAGGCTCAAAATGTTCGAAAGGTATTGTCCATCGAAAATAGAAAACAGGCCATAAAAACAGCATGTAAACTTGCTGTGGCCAACGATATAATTCTCGTGGCGGGAAAAGGCCATGAGACCTATCAGGAGACCAACGGTGTCAGGGTGGATTTTGATGATTTTAAAGAAGTAAAAGAAGCTCTGGAGAGCCTAAAAAAATAGTGTAGTCCATGTTATACTACTTGTTCGAATATTTAGAGAAGCAATACCAACTGCCAGGTGCCGGACTTTTTCAGTTCCTAACCTTCAGAGCGGCAATGTCTGTATTGTTGTCCCTATTGATCGCCATGGTCTACGGAAAGCGAATTATTCAGTTTCTACAGAAAAAACAGATTGGTGAAAGTATCCGCGACCTTGGTCTGGAAGGGCAAAAGCAAAAAGCGGGGACACCCACCATGGGAGGGCTTATTATCATTATGTCCACCTTGTTGCCCGTCATTCTTTTCGCAGACATCAAAAATATTTATGTAATTCTTTTGATCGTTACCACAGTTTGGATGGGGATTATCGGCTTTATCGACGATTACATCAAAATCTTCAAGAAGGATAAAGAGGGTCTCAAAGGTAGATTTAAGGTAATGGGTCAGGTAGGACTTGGATTGATTGTTGGAATTACCCTTTACTTTCATCCAGCGGTGACCATCAAGGAGAAGGATACATCTACAATTACCGAAAATTTTAAAGTAGAAAGAGTGTTTGGTGAGGAGACCAAAGCTGTCCGAACCAATGTGCCCTTTTTTAAGAACAACGAACTCGATTATGCAGATTTTATTTCATGGATCGGTGAAGGTGCCGAAGAGTACGCGTGGCTCATTTTTATACCCGTTGTAATCCTTATCGTCACCGCCGTATCCAACGGTGCCAATTTAACGGACGGGATAGATGGTCTCGCGGCTGGTTCGTCGGCCATAATTGTGCTGACCTTGGGAATTTTTGCTTGGGTGTCGGGCAATATTCAATTCTCGGACTACTTGGATATTTTCTACTTGCCCAGAGTTGGGGAATTAGTGGTGTTTATTGCCGCTTTTGTTGGGGCATTGGTCGGATTCTTATGGTACAATACCTATCCGGCCCAGGTATTTATGGGAGACACGGGTAGTTTGACCATTGGTGGCGTTATCGCCGTAATTGCCATTATTGTAAGGAAAGAATTGTTGATCCCTATTTTATGCGGAATCTTCTTTGCAGAGTCACTGTCGGTGATGTTGCAAGTGGGTTATTTTAAGCATACCAAGAAAAAATATGGCGAAGGGAAGCGCATATTTTTGATGGCTCCATTGCACCACCATTACCAGAAAAAATCATATCACGAGAGTAAAATAGTAACCCGTTTTTGGATTATAGGAATCATGCTGGCCATTATCAGCATTGTTACACTTAAAATTCGATAAAAATGGGCCGCTTGGTGATACTTGGAGGAGGGGAAAGTGGCGTTGGAACCGCCATTTTAGGTCGGCAAAAAGGATTTGAGGTCTTTGTTTCGGATAAGGGCGAAATAAAAGATAGATATAAAAAGGTTCTTGAACATTTTGAGATTGAATGGGAGTCTGGTGAACATACCGAAGCCAAAATTTTGAATGCCGATTTGGTAATGAAGAGTCCAGGTATTCCAGATAACGTGCCTTTGGTGAAAACACTGGTTCAAAAAGGTGTTCCAGTGATTTCAGAGATAGAGTTCGCGTCAAATTATACAGATTCGACCCTTATTGGAATCACGGGCAGTAATGGAAAAACAACGACAACCATGTTGACCTACCATATTTTAAAAAATGGAGGGCTGAACGTGGGTATGGCTGGAAACATTGGTGATAGCTATGCTAAAATGGTGGCCGAACAAGACTTTGACCACTATGTCCTGGAGATAAGCAGTTTTCAGTTGGATGGTATTGTGGATTTTAAACCACACATCGCGATGATAACCAACATAACGCCCGATCATTTGGATAGGTATGAGTACAAATTTGAAAACTATATCGCATCCAAATTCAGAATCGCCATGAATCAGGATGAAGATGATTATCTGATTTATGATGCCGATGATGAAGTGATTCAGGATTGGTTGAAAAAACACCCGGTTCAATCCAAATTATTGCCCTTTTCGCTAAAGCGGGAATTGAAGGAAGGGGCTTGGTTGAAAGATAAAACGATAACAATAAAATTAGAAAATAAAACCTTGGAAATGAGTGAAGATATTTTGGCCTTGGAAGGTCAGCACAACGTAAAAAACACCATGGCTGCAAGTATGGCTGCCATGCTGGTTAAGGTCAGAAAAGAGACGATTCGCCAGAGTATTCAGTCTTTTCAGGGCGTGCCCCACAGACTGGAGAATGTGTTGAAGATAAACCATGTGGAGTACATCAACGACTCCAAAGCAACCAACGTTAATGCGACTTTTTATGCCCTCGACGGTATCAAAAAGCCGATTATTTGGATTGCCGGCGGAGTGGATAAGGGAAACGATTATTCCGAGTTGATGGCACTGGTGCGGGAAAAGGTAAAGGCCATCATTTGCCTGGGAGTGGACAACTCCAAGTTGATAGATGCCTTTGGAAATGTTATCGACCTGATGGTGGAGACCTATTCCATGGAAGAAGCCGTAAAGGTGGCCTACAAAGTTGCAGAGCGGGGAGATGCTGTTTTGTTGTCCCCGGCCTGCGCAAGTTTCGACCTTTTCAAAAATTATGAAGATAGAGGAGATCAATTTAAAAACGCGATAAAAAACCTGTAAAACGTGTTGGCAATTTTCAAAAATCTGAAAGGTGATAAAGCTATTTGGGGCGTAGTGGCCCTTTTGGCACTTTTCTCATTTTTGCCGGTGTACAGTGCCAGTACCAATTTGGTCTATGTTAACGGTGACGGGACCACTTTGGGACATTTGGTTAAGCATGCTGTATTGCTGTTTTTGGGCTTCGGTATAATCTATGCCGTGCATAGGATACCTACGCATTATTTTAAAGGGCTTTCCATTATTGCCATGCCCATCGTTATTCTATTGTTGATTTACACTTTGACTGTGGAAACACGGATTGGTGGCGTAACGGCAAACCGTTGGATAAAAATTCCATTGGTCGGGGTCAACTTCCAGACATCGACATTGGCCGCGGTAGTTCTAATGATTTGGATTGCCAGGTATCTTACCAAGATCAAAGATGTAAAGATAACTTTCAAAGAAAGTATTCTGCCTTTATGGTTGCCCGTGGCTTTGGTGGTGCTCTTGATTTTGCCCGAAAACTTCTCAACGGCGGCCATTATCAGTTTTATGGCGTTGGTGTTGTGCTTTTTGGGCGGATACCCCTTAAAATATTTGTTCGTCATGGTCGGGACTGGAATCGTGCTGGCAGGCATGTTTCTGTTTGTGCTGTTCAAAGCGCCCGAAGTATTGCCACAACGTGCCGGAACCTGGAAATCGAGAATAGAAACTTTTATCCATCCGGAACAAGCGGATAAGGATGATCTGCACCAATTGACCTTGGCCCAGATTGCTGTGGCCGAAGGTGGCATTGTGGGCAAAGGAGCGGGAAAAAGTGTGATGAAGAACATGTTGTCCCAGAGTACGTCCGATTTCATTTTTGCAATCATTATTGAAGAGTATGGATTGTTGGGAGGTGGAGCTTTGCTCTTTTTCTATCTACTCCTGCTGTTCCGTATCGTGGTCGTCGCACATTCGTCCAAAACGGTGTTTTCAAAATTATTGGTGATTGGTGTCGGGCTGCCCATTGTATTTCAGGCGTTCATCAATATGGCCGTTGTGGTACAGTTGTTTCCGGTTACGGGTCAGCCTTTGCCGTTGATCAGTATGGGCGGGACATCTATTTGGATGACTTGTATGGCCATTGGAATTGTGTTGAGTGCCAGCAATAAAAAAGAAAATTTAGAGGAGCAATCCCATGGAATAGATGAAACAAACCCTTTAGAAGTATTAAGTGGACAGATATAGGTTTATACTTTCTGGAGGAGGAACGGGGGGACATATTTATCCGGCCGTGGCCATTGCGAACGAGTTGAAGAGGAGATATCCAGATGCAGAGTTTTTGTTCGTGGGAGCCAAGGATAAAATGGAAATGGAAAAAGTACCTCAAGCAGGATATGAAATAAAGGGCTTGTGGATAAGTGGAATACAACGGAAGCTGACATTGAAAAATCTCATGTTTCCATTTAAACTGATAAGTAGTTTGTTAGAAGCGCGCAAAATAGTGAAACAGTTCAAGCCCCATGTGGCCATTGGTACGGGAGGTTTTGCAAGTGGGCCATTATTGCGGATGGCCGAAAGCGTGGGTGTTCCCTGCGTGCTGCAAGAACAGAATTCCTTTGCGGGAATCACCAACAAGCTATTGGCGGGAAAAGCGGAGAAGATTTGCGTGGCCTATGATGGCATGGATCGCTTTTTTCCGAAAGAAAAGATCGTGAAAACTGGAAACCCTATCCGAACCGATTTGGTAACGATAAAGGAAGGAAAACAAAAAGCAGCTGCCTTTTTTGGGCTTGATGATGACAAAAAAACGGTTTTAGTGCTAGGAGGTAGCCTTGGTGCTCGAAGAATCAACCAGTTGATTGAAAAGGAGCTTGACTTTTTTGCAAGTCAAGGGTTGCAAGTACTTTGGCAATGTGGCAAACTGTATCACGAGGAATACAAAAAATACGAGTCGGATACGATCAAGGTATTGGCCTTTGTCAACCGAATGGATTTGGCCTACGCAGCTGCGGATGTGATTATCTCAAGGGCTGGCGCAGGATCGGTCTCCGAGCTTTGTTTGGTGGGCAAACCGGTGATTTTTATTCCATCGCCCAATGTTGCAGAGGACCATCAAACGCAAAATGCGAAGGCATTGGTAGCCAAAGATGCTGCAATTATGCTGCGGGAAAATGAGTTGGATACTGAATTTGAACACAGTTTTTCTGAATTGATGAAATCAGAAGAGACCCAGCAGAAATTGGGAAAAAACATCAAAAAAATGGCCATGCCCAAGGCCACGGAACATATTGTGGACGAAATTGAAAAGTTGTTGAAGTGAATTTGAAGGATATCCATAGCGTTTATTTTATTGGCATTGGAGGCATAGGTATGTCTGCCCTGGCACGCTATTTCAAATTTGTGGGCAAAGAAGTGGCAGGTTATGATCGCACGCCGACACCTATCACCGATGACTTGATGGGAAAGGGTATTTCTGTGCATTTTGAAGATAATGTTGATTTGATTACCGATACCTTCAAACATCCAAACACCTTAGTGGTTTATACCCCCGCAGTACCATCCACACATGCGGAACTTCAATATTACAAGGACCAAGGATTTGCAATTAAAAAGCGTTCCGAGGTTCTCGGAATTATAACAAAAGATTCGTTCTGTCTGGCCGTTGCAGGTACACATGGTAAAACGACCACAACATGTATTTTGGCACATCTGCTCAAGGAATGCGAATTGCCAATGACTGCTTTTTTAGGCGGTATTTCCGAAGATTTTAATAGCAACTTTGTATTGGACGGCACCGAATATTCGGTCGTGGAGGCGGATGAGTTCGATCGTTCTTTTTTACGATTAACGCCAACAGTTGCCTGCATCACATCGATGGATGCCGATCATTTGGATATTTATGGCACCAAAGAAGAATTGGAGCATTCGTTCAACCAATTTGTGGATCGAATCAAACCTGGGGGAAAATTATTTATACACAAAGGGCTTCCCTTGGAAGGAACCACCTTTGGTATTGATGATGGTGCAGATTACTGCATAGAGAATATAGAAATTGAACATGGAGCCTACATATTTGATCTCGTAACGCCTTCTGAGATAATCAAGAACGTGAAGTTCCACAAACCTGGAAGGCACAATTTGCTCAATGGATTAGCTGCTTTTGCGATGGCGGTGCAAACCGGCTGCCCACCACACCGCCTTGCCAAAGCTTTGGGTACTTTTAAAGGTGTTCAGCGCAGGTTTTCCTACCAAATCAAGGAAAAGGATTTTGTGTTTATCGATGATTATGCCCATCACCCAACAGAAATCAGTGCAGTGCATCAGGCGATTCGTGAAATGCATCCAGGGCAAAAGGTGACGGTGATTTTTCAACCACACCTATTCTCACGTACACAGGATTTTGCGGATGATTTTGCAGCAAGTCTTTCCGATTTTGATGAAATCATCTTGCTGGACATTTACCCTGCCAGGGAAGAGCCCATCGAAGGGGTCACCTCCCAATGGCTTTTGGAAAAAATAGAGAACCCGAATAAAAAACTGATTTCTAAATCAGCATTATTGAAAGAGGTAAGTAACTGTACATCAGGGGTATTGGTTGCTCTTGGTGCAGGGGATATTGGATTGGAAGTACCAAAAATCAAAAAAGAATTGAGTTATGCGCATTAATTGGGATTACATAAAACTGGCATTTTTGTCGGTAACCGTAGTTGCGCTTTACGGTTTTGCCGATCAAAGAAACCAAAAGAAAAAGGTGAATGATGTCACTGTAAGATTCGTTGGTGAGGACAATTTGTATTTAACTGAGGATGCGGTTAATAAATTGTTAATACAAAAATACGGACCCCTAGAGAACACGCTCAAAGAACAGTTAGTTTTGAATACCATAGAGGAGATTATACTATCCAATGATATGGTCAAAAATGCCCAGGTCTATCTTACTGTAAACGGGGAACTTGTATCCAAGATAGTTCAGCGAAAGCCAATTGGAAGAATAGAGGGTGTCTCCAAATTTTATTTGGATGATCAGGGCGAACGCATGCCATTATCAAAACATCATTCAGCAAGGGTCCCTATAATTACAGGAAAAATTACAGGAAAAACCCTCGAGGATGCCTATGTGATTTTGGACTATATCAACCATGATGATTTTCTGAGGAAGAATGTCATTGGGATACATATTGAGGACGAAGGGAAATATCAGCTCAAGTTCCGCATGGAAAATTTTGTGGTGAATTTGGGCGGAGTGGACAATTTGAACAAGAAGTTCAAAAATTTTATGGCCTTTTATGCAAAGGCGGCCAAGGACAAATCCTTGGAAGATTATGTAACAGTTAGTTTGGAATTCAACAATCAAGTGGTTTGCACCAAAATTTAAATTATGGAACAAGGTAATTATTCAGTTGGATTGGATATTGGAACTACCAAGATCGTAGCCATCATCGGTAGGGAAAATGAGTATGGGAAAATTGAGATTTTGGGCACCGGACGATCAAAAAGTTTGGGTGTTCACCGTGGAGTGGTCAACAATATCACACAGACCATATCATCCATTCAACAAGCGGTGGAACAGGCCGAATTAAATTCGGGACTCAAAATTGGTTCCGTTGTCGTTGGTATTGCGGGACAGCACATCCGAAGCCTGCACCATAGCGATTATATCACTAGGCCAAATTCTGAGGAAGTTATAGACAATGAGGATCTGGACAAATTGTGCAACCAAGTGTATAAACTGGTAATGCTTCCCGGAGAGGAGATCATCCATGTATTGCCACAGGAGTACAAAGTGGACGGTCAATCCGAAATAAAAGAGCCCGTTGGTATGTACGGTGGGCGATTGGAAGCCAATTTCCATGTAGTAGTAGGGCAGGTGTCGTCCATTAAAAATATTGGAAGGTGTATCAAAAGTGCAGGATTGGATCTAGGGAACATCACGTTGGAACCTTTGGCCTCCGCAGATGCAGTTTTGAGCCAAGAAGAAAAAGAAGCGGGTGTAGCCTTGATCGACATAGGTGGTGGAACCACTGATCTTGCCATTTTCAAGGATGGAATTATCCGTCACACTTCCGTAATTCCATTCGGAGGTAACGTAATTACCGAGGATATTAAAGAAGGCTGCTCCATTATAGAGAAGCAGGCCGAACTATTGAAAATAAAATTTGGTTCCGCTTGGCCAGGAGAGAACAAGGACAATGAAATCGTTTCCATTCCTGGACTAAGGGGCCGTGAGCCCAAAGAAATCACATTGAAAAACCTTTCCAAAATTATCCACGCCCGTGTTGTGGAGATTGTGGAGCAGGTATATGTGGAGATAAAAAACTACGGACACGAGGAACAAAAGAAAAAATTGATCGCAGGAATTGTACTTACGGGTGGTGGTAGCCAATTGAAACATTTAAAACAATTGGTGGAATATATTACCGGTATGGACACAAGAATCGGTTACCCCAATGAGCACCTTGCCGGAGACTCCGACGAGGAAGTTGCTAGCCCGTTGTACGCTACAGCTGTTGGATTGCTGATGAATTCCTTGGAGGCCAAAAAGAAAGACCGGATAGCGCACCAAGAGGAGGCGCATGAAGAAGAGGTTTTGGTTGGCCAAGAAAACGATATGGGTGCCAAAGCAAGTGCAGCCGCTACCCATACGGAGAGAAAATCCATTTTTGACAAATGGTCAGAAAAGTTGAAGGACTTTTTGGACAATGCAGAATAATAACCCCAATAGAGAAACACAACTGTCATGAGTAAGAACACTGAATTTGACAACATCGCTTTTGATTTGCCCAAGAACAAAAGCAACGTAATTAAAGTTATCGGAGTAGGAGGCGGTGGCAGCAATGCCATCAATCACATGTTCCAGGCCGGTATCAACGGAGTGGATTTTGTAATCTGCAACACCGATGCACAGGCATTGCAAAACAGTGCCGTTCCCAATAAGATTCAATTAGGTGTATCCCTTACCGAGGGATTGGGAGCGGGAGCCAACCCAGAAATTGGTGAACAGGCCGCTTTGGAGAGTATGGACGATTTAAAAGCTATGTTGGAGCACAATACCAAAATGGCTTTCATTACTGCTGGAATGGGTGGCGGAACCGGCACAGGTGCTGCTCCTGTACTCGCAAAGCTCGCAAAGGAGATGGATGTTCTTACGGTTGGTATCGTTACCATGCCGTTCCAGTTCGAGGGAGCCATGCGTAACAAACAGGCGCAAATGGGGATTGAGAAATTGCGTGCCAACGTGGATTCCTTGATTGTTATCAACAACAACAAACTTAGGGAAGTATACGGTAATCTTGGGTTTAAGGCCGGTTTCTCTAAAGCAGATGAAGTTTTGGCCACTGCGGCAAGGGGTATTGCAGAGGTGATAACCCATCATTACACACAAAATATTGACCTTAGGGATGCAAAGACCGTGCTCTCCAATAGTGGTACTGCCATTATGGGCTCTGCAGCAGCATCTGGTTCAGCAAGGGCCACCGAGGCCATTATGAAAGCATTGGATTCGCCATTGTTGAACGATAACAAGATCAACGGCGCCAAAAACGTATTGTTGCTCATTGTTTCAGGTTCTCAGGAAATCACCATCGATGAAATCGGTGAGATCAATGATCATATCCAGATTGAAGCAGGACATGGAGCCAATATTATTATGGGTGTCGGTGAAGACGAAAGCTTGGGCGAAGCCATTGCCGTAACAGTTATCGCCACGGGCTTTAATGTTGACCAACAGGACAATATTGTAAACACCGAGTCCAAAAAGGTTTTTTACACCTTGGAAGATGAGCAAACCGCTGAGCAGGATTTAACACCGGAGTCCACATCGGTACAGGAGGTTAAAATGGATAAAACTCCAGCCCCCGAACCCGAGCCACAGCCAGAGCCAATCTCCGAACCAGAAGCCCAAGTGGTAAAACACACTTTGGACATGGAGGAGGAACAAGAGCAAACTGCCCCTAAAATAGAGGCAAAGGACCCAGACTTGATCCCAACAACAAGTTACATCAGAAACTTTAATGTATTCTACGAAGAAGTGGTTGCTGAGCAAGTGGAAGATGACTTTGTAATCATTGAAGCCAAAAATGTAATCAACAATATAGATGTAGTTGATGCAGAGGAGGTACCGGCAAAAAGCAATGAGGACCAGTTCACTTTAAGCTTTGATATGCCGTTAAATAGCCAAGACAAAGAAGATGAAGATGAGAAAGAGCATACGGTAACCTTTAATTTGGACGATGATGGTTTAGGAGATGTGGAAGTGAACGATTATGTGGAGGTAAAACCTGTTTTGGAATACAAGAAAGAGGGAGAGACCAGATACGACCTTGAAGAGTACATGGAGTTGGAGGAAAAATTGACTGGTGCCAAGTCAAAAGCAGAAACCCATGAACCAAAAATGGTGGAGAATGAGCTTGTTTTTGAGAAGAAAACAGTAGAGGTTGAAGAAAAAAGTGAAAATAAGGGTTCAGGTCAAAATGAGGAAACTACTAGTAGCCTTGATCCCATGAACAGTTCCATCAGCGATATCTTAAAAGATCGTGCCGATGAACGTAGGAGAAAGTTGAAAAACTTCAATTACAAGTTCCAGAACAATAGGAGCAGTATAGACGACATTGAAAAGGAGCCTGCTTATAAGCGCCAAGGGGTGGACCTCAATGATGTTCCAAAAGAACAGAAAGTATCCAGGACTACCTTGGGAGAAGACAGCAACGACGATCTACAGTTGCGGTCCAACAACTCTTTTTTGCACGATAATGTTGATTAGTAGTGTTTAAATTAACTCCATATTTTATGGAAACCATAAACCCGGAAGTAGAAAAACTTTCGGGTTTATTTTTTATCTTCGCGAACTAAATTGGAACACATGGGTTTGCAAGAAAAGGTGATGACAGAAATGAAGGCCGCAATGAAGGCAAAGGACACCGTTGCCTTGGAAGCTTTGCGAGCTGTTAAGTCTGCCATTTTATTGGCAAAGACCGATAAAGGCGGTGGTGCTGGGCTATCGGAAGAAGATGAAGTCAAATTGGTTCAAAAATTGGTGAAACAGCGCAAGGATAGCGCTGTGATCTATAAGGAACAAGGCAGAGAAGATTTGGCGGAGCCAGAATTGGCCCAAGTTGCCGTTATAGAAAAGTTTTTGCCCGAACAGCTTACCGAAGAGGAAATTGAAAAAGTGGTTGTTATGACCATTGATTCTGTGGGAGCTACCGGTATGCAGGACATGGGTAAGGTAATGGGCATCGTTTCCAAAGAATTGGCCGGTCAGGCCGATGGAAAGACCATTTCCACTATTGTAAAGGCTAAATTGAGTTCATAAATAAGTACATTGGCCCCTTAGCTCAACTGAATAGAGCACTGGATTTCGGCTCCAGCGGTTCGGGGTTTGAATCCCTGAGGGGTCACATTAAAAGTCTGCAAATTTTTGCAGACTTTTTTATTTTCACAAAACTTAAGGACTGACCAATAAAAAACCCAACAAAGCAAAAAGCTTGTTGGGCCTGGATTTTTGAGAGTACTTTTAATTAATCTATGCCTAAGAGGAATTTTGCATCTTCAAAAGTTGGAGGAATATTATCGGCCAATCCTGTTTGGTCGGCTACATTGGCAGGTACCAATACATAGCGTATTTTAAAGCTTTCAGTGTTTTGAACATCGTATATGCTTTGTTCATCGGGGTCTTTCATGTTCAATACGATATTGTCAGCAACATCTGTTGTTTGGGTATAAAAAGATAGAGAAGCAGTTTTATACATAAACGGGAGTGCATAGGTAACTACGGATTCCGTAGATGTAACTTGGAAATACATCATTACTAGACCACCTGTTTCCACAAACTCAGCTAAGTTCACTTCTGGGACATCTAAATACATGTTCCCTTCGGATGGGACAGGGTCTGACCATTGAATTTGCTTCCAATTCGAAGTTATTACGTTAGCATTGCCATCTATCCCTGCGGGACCTTGATCTCCTTTTATACTTTCGCCATCAGCGCCATCTTTTCCAGAGCAGGAAGTTAATGTAATCGTTAGGCCCATTAATAGGTAAAAGACTAGTTTCCATAAATTTAAAGGTGTTGTTTTCATAGTTAAATGTTTAAAGATTAATAATGGGTTATTTGTATTGGTAAGGATGGTCTTGAAGTGGTAGCTAAAAGCAACTTTGCTTTTAACTTTAAGTTGCCGTTATAACATTAAGACTACCATTTTTCTTTACCGCAACAGCAATATTTTTGTTTCCAAGTATGGGTATGATTAAAACGATTATTGGGACAAAATTAGGGTGGGATATGTGTTTGATTTTGGTGTAATTGATGGATGCCTATTTTGGATTGACGGATGATTTGTTTGGAATGGCCCGGAATTTTCAATTAAAGTAAAAATCTTATATTTTAAATCAATAAGCTATTGGAAGACTGGTGTTTGGGTTTTTGTGTAAGAGGGTTACAATCCTTTGGGTTGCAATCAAAATGAGCAGGCGAGTTGGGTGACCTTTATTGAAAAGAAATGATAAACAACAAAAAAGCACATGCATTTCTGCATGTGCTTTTTGTCTAATCGTGTACTGCTATATATTAAGCAACTTTACCAATAACCTTGATAGTTGCGTTTTTATTCATTTTTGAAAAGAGTAGCGGACCATTTACAGGTTTGGTAACCAGATCATTTGCCCCCAGTTTAAATATTTTTTTTCTGGTTTGACTGGTGTTGTCGGCCGTAAGTACGATAATTGGAATTTGTGTATCGCAGTTGGCCTTGCCACTTCTAATCATGGAAGTTGTTTCAAAACCGTCCATTTCTGGCATTTGAAGATCCATTAGAATCATATCAAATGTTTTTTCTTTCATTATTTCCAGTGCCTCTTTTCCATTATTCGCGATGGTCAGGTTGGCCTTGGTCCAATTCTTTTTAAATAAAAGTTTTACGACAGTCTGGTTCATTTTGTTGTCCTCGACATACAGAATGTTTCCGGTTTCCATTTGTACCTTGGAAATCGGTTCTTGGGATTCGTCTGGAACAGATACTTTATCTTCATCAATCTCAAAGCCTAAGCTCAGCTCACAAATAGTTCCCTGTTTTGGGTTGTTTTTAAGGTGTATCGTCCCTTTTTGGAGATCAACGTAGGTTTTGACGATATAAAGACCCAAGCCCAAACCGCTGAACTCACGCTTGTCCCTAAAGGATTTTTTAGTGAAGGATTCAAATATGGTACTCATTTTTTCTTCCGAAATCCCAATACCCGTGTCTTTAATCCTGAAGTCTATTTTAGCTCGGTCACCTTTTTTATTGCAGACTACCTCAATAGCTACACTTCCTTTATTGGTGAACTTTACGGCGTTGTCCAAAAGATGGTTGAGAATCTGTGCCAATTTTGCTTTGTCCCCAACAATTCTGGCGGGTAAATCATCTGAGATTAATGTATTAAAAGCCAAGCCTTTTGCTGTTGCCTTCTTTTCCTGTAATGTCAAAATCTTTTGTAACGTAGCATTTAGATCAAAAGGGACTTCTTTTAATTCTTGGTCTCCTTTTTCAATTACGGTAAAGTCCAAGATATCCTCAATGTAGCCCAATAGGTTTTTTGAGGAACTAAGGAGCATCTTACATTTTTCATCCAGATTTTCTTCATCTTTATTTTCCTGTAATGAGGTAGCTACACCCATGATCAAGTTGAGGGGCGTTCGAAGCTCATGGCTGATATTGGATAAAAAGGACGATTTTATTTCGTTCATATCCTCTGCACGCTGTAGCGCAAGCATTTGATTTTGCTCATTTTCCATCCGAAGATTTCGAATTCTATTGCTCATGGATATGGATAGGAATATAATTTCAAAACCAATTCCGAATTTGGTGCCGTTGCTCGTAAAAAAGGAGTTTTCGATGGTATTGAAATTGTTCAGGATAAAAACCACAAAACCTAGCACCAAAAAGGAAATACCGATCACAAAGAAGATATCTACCTTTTGTTTTTTGAACTTCATTACGGCCAGTGAGGCTATCATGTGAACCAGCACCAAGATGCCAATCCCATTGGCCAAAGGATAGCAATATTCAAAATTGGATGGTATGGCCAAAAGCAAAACGCCAATGGCTATGGCCAATCCCATTATTTTATTCGCATTATGTAAAAACGGACTGTTTTTCTTTAGGTTAAGAAAAGCATCCCCGTATTTTCCAAAGAAAAAGAGCGAAACAAATGCGGTGAGCAAAACAGATCTATCTGAAAGCCAACCCCCTTGTGGCGTAAAGTATTGGTGAAAAAATCCATCCAGGGAAAATTGCATCAAGGCTATAAAGAGCACATAGAGGGCATAGTAAATAAATGCCTTGTCCTTTAAGGCGAAAAAGAAAAATAGGTATATGATGAAAGCCAAGATCAAAATACCATAAAAGAAGCCGTAAAATACCTGCTCTTTATAGGTGAGGTTAAAAAAACTCGCCTCTTGATAAAGTTTCATCGGGAGCATTACTACTTCGCCATCACTTTTTAGATGGATGTAGGCCTGTATTTTTTGACCTGGTCTAAGACCTATGTCAAAAATGGATTTTCTGTGCTGTATGGTTTTTTTGGAAAAGGGAATTTTATCGCCGCTATATTGTTTTTCAACGGTATTGGTGTCATCAACAAGAAATAGGTTTACCACATCTGTTATGGGGCGTGCGGTTTCCAAATAATATTGTTTGTATCGGTCCGTTGTGTTTTGCAAGGAAAAGGTCAGCCAATAGTTGTCACTTGAAAATCCCAGGTTTTCCTTTAAACTTGTCAATGGAACAAACTCCAGCTTGCGATTGTTCCTGACTTCTTCAAAACTATAGTCTTTTTGCCCTGCCAGTAAAACCGAAGTTATTGGACGTAACGAAATAACATCTTGTTTATTGGTGTTTTCCTGGGAATGTGCATTAAAATTAGTGGATACGATCAGAAACAAAAGGATACCTATCCTCGTGTACAATGTATGGGGGATGATCTGGCGCATTAAGTAGGCATTATATGGATATCACTCTTTGGGAAAGTGAAATCCTGTTTGTTGGTTTAATTTTCTAACGTTCAAGTTAGTTGATTAGTACGCCATAAAATTGGTAACTAACAATGTTTAGACGTAATTGAAAAAATCCTCGATGAAAGGCAAAAAATATTGAAAGGAATCCACATTCTTCGTGACTAAACTAATCTGTTTGGGCAATTGTTTACATGCCTTAGCATATTAAACCGAGTGTTATGAATAAAATTTTAGTGGTTCTTTTGTTGGTAACGGGAACATGTGGCTTAGCCCAAAACACGGATTACAATACGAAGAATGGGTACGCTGTGAAAGGTTATGACGTGGTATCGTATTTTGATGGAATCCCATTGGAAGGAAAAAAGGAGTTTTCTACAATTTATGATGGAGCCATGTTCAAGTTCCATAACCAGGACAATTTGAATACGTTTAAGGATGCGCCATCTGATTATGTGCCCAAATACGGAGGCTATTGTGCATATGCTATGGCCGTAAACGGTAAAAAGGTAAATGTGGACCCCAAGACCTATGAAATTAGGGAAGGAAAACTTTACCTATTTTACAACAAGGGAAAAAATAATACGCTGGATTTTTGGCTTAACTCCTCTCCAAATGAGTTGGTTTCCCAAGCGGATAAAAATTGGGAGAAAATAAAGAATTGAATATTCTTTCTATCTTATACTCAAATTCATCAAAAAACGAATAAAACAACCAATAACTAAACATCATGTTCAAATCTTCCTTGCAAACTTTGGAGCAGTTTAAGCAGGTGTTGGCCGACCTGCCCAAAGATTGTTATTCCCAATCATGTCATATATTGTCCAATGCCACTATTGGGCAGCATACCAGGCATATTATAGAGCTATATCTTTGTTTGATACATGGATACGAGCTTTCGGATGTTTCCTATGATCGTAGGGAACGCAACCTACAGATCGAACAGGATTTGAATTATGCACTGGATAGGTTGACATACATTCAAGAGCATTTGAAAAAGCCGAATAAGGCCATCAAAATTACTTATGAGTTGGCAGGAGAGGAAAACTGTATGGATTCCAATTATTTTAGGGAAGTCATGTATAATTTGGAGCATACCATCCATCACCAGGCATTGATCAAAGTGGGCATTAAGCATTTTTCCGAACAAGAAATTCCAGAATCTTTTGGGGTGGCACCATCTACCCTACAATACCGAAAGGCATGTGCACAGTAAGTTTTGTTTCTTCAGGTGGTAGACGACTGATTACCTCTAACCGCGATGAACATGTTTCAAGACCTTTGGCCTTGCGCCCCCAAGAGGAAACCATAGGTTCGGTCAAGGTACTTTTTCCAAAGGACCCAAAAGCGGGCGGCACTTGGTTTGCCCTTAACGAAAATGGTTCGGTGGCCGTGATTCTTAACGGAGGTTTCGTCAACCACGTATCAATTGGAAATTATGCCCGTAGCCGGGGCTTGGTGCTTTTGGACGTAATCGCATCCGAACAACCTTATGATCTGCTTCAGGAAATGCCACTCCTTCACATAGAACCTTTCACCTTGGTGTTGTTCAATGGTAGCTTGTTGGAGTTTAGATGGGACGGCCATCAGAAATATTATAGACCTTTGGATGCAACAAAAAACCATATTTGGTCCTCCGCTACGCTTTATAAAGATGAAGTGATTGAACATCGAAGAAAGCTTTTTCAGAGATTTATTGATGGAAACACCCAAATATCTGCAAAAGAAGTGGTCGACTTTCATTCCAATAACCATGACGATTTTGAAAACGGATTTATAATTGATCGTGATTCGGGTCTTAAAACTTTTAGTGTAACCCAAGCCATTTTGGATAGTGAGGAAATTGTGATGCGCCACTTGGATCTGTTGAACGACAAATTTTTTGAGGTGCCTTTTTCACCTAGCCAACTTACTTTTTAATTGCCATGGATTCGCTAAAACTAATATGGCATCGAATTACCCATTGGGAATATTGGCCGTTTTGGCTGATTTATTATCCCATGTTTCCTGTGTGGTTGTACTATTCCATTAAGGCGCGTTCCTTTTTCTTTTTTAACGCTGCCAATCCGGGAATGAAAAATGGAGGTATGGCCATGATATCCAAAATGGATATTTATAATATGATTCCCGATCGGTTTATTCCCAAAACACTGTTTATTGATAAAGATGAGTCCCCTCAATCGGCGCTGGAACGTGTATTGGAACAAGGGATAAGTTTTCCTTTTATTGCCAAACCGAACATAGGGATGAAGGCCTTTGGGGTGGAAAAGATTCACAACAAGGACGAGTTTCGGGACTATGTGGATTGGAGTCCTTCCCATTTTTTGGTGCAAGAACTGATTCCGTATCAAAAAGAGGTGGGCATATTTTATGTTCGCCAGCCCAATGAAGCACATGGCAAGATAACGGGAGTGGTATCCAAGGAATTTTTATCCATCACAGGCGATGGTAGGCATACCATGTCGCAACTTATCAAAAAGAATCCACGAAGCCACTTACAGTTAAAAGTACTGGAACAGAAGTTTGGCAAAAGGCTTCAAAAGGTATTGGAAAAGGGAGAGCAATTTATCTTGGTGCCTTACGGAAGCCATACCCGAGGAGCCAAGTTTGTGGATATAAGCCATAAGATCAATGAGGGGTTGGTGCAAACCATTGATGGGATCTGCTCCCAAATGAAAGGGTTTTATTACGGACGATTGGATGTACTTTACCATACATTCGAGGAGCTCTGCCAGGGAAAGAACTTCAGCATTATTGAAGTGAACGGGGCAGGAGGGGAGGCCACCCATATTTATGATCCCAAACATTCCCTGTTCTGGGCATGGCGGGAAGTTGCCCGCCATTGGGGCATGTTGTGTGACATTAGTATAGCCAATAAAAAGGCAGGCCACACTTATTTAAGTTTTAAGGATGGCCGGACCATGCTCAGGGAAACGGGCGCCTTGCAGTCACAACTGAAATTTTAGGAGGTTTTAGAGGATATCCTGAATATAATTTTCCATAGAGCTGGGTTCTGTAGTCGGCGCAAATCGTTTTACGGGATTTCCTGTTTTATCAATCACAAATTTGGTGAAGTTCCATTTGATTTTTCCACCCAATAGGCCGCTCAATTCCGATTTCAAATACTTGAAAATAGGATGGGCATCGCTTCCATTGACGTCGATTTTGGCAAACATGGGAAAGGAGACCCCATAATTCATTTGGCAAAACTCTTGGATATCATCGGCGCTACCAGGTTCTTGGTTTCCAAATTGATTGCATGGAAAACCTAAAATGACCAACCCTTGGTCCTTATAGGTCTTATACAGTGATTCCAGACCTTCATATTGGGGTGTTAATCCGCACTTACTGGCGGTATTGACAACCACAACGGTTTTGCCTGTGTATTTTTCCATGGACTCTTGTGTACCGTCCAATCGTTCCGCTTTAAACTTGTAGAATTCCATAGCTGCTATTTTTGTTTGTTTGTAAGATATTTTAATGCTCCGGTGGACCATAATGCCCAAAGTATCAATACGGGCTGAAAAAACAGACGGATAAATCTTTTAAGGTCAGTGTCCAGTCCAAAAGCATCGATCCCGTTTGTGTATTGCGAAATGTTTCCAGGGAATATCAATACATAGAAAATGGCCAGTGCAATGCCTGCTTTTACCTTGTGTTTTACCAAAAAGACCATAGCAAGCCCCAGAAGTATCTCAAAAACGCCGGAAGCCACCACTACAAAATCCATAAAGGCTTCACTTGTAGGCAGCCATCGGGGCACTTGGGCCTGAAATTCCTCGCGTTGAAAGGTGAGGTGACCAATACCGGCCATCATCATCAAAAGGCCCAGGATAACCCTAAATAAATTTTGAGTGGAACTTGTAGTGTTGCTCATTTGAAAACTTTTTCAGATTCCTTTAAATATAATCATATCTAAAGGGAAGCCTTTTTTTAAAAGCGACAAATGTTAACTCAAATCAAGATTTTTCCTCTGCCATTCCCATTTTCTTCTTGATGGCATTCATGATAATTGGCGCATGGATGCGTGAGTTTTCTATGAACCATTTGTGGGTTTCCATGCCGCCGCAGATGACACCTGCCAGAAATAGTCCATCAATGTTGGTCTCCATGGTCTCAGGGTCGTAGGTAGGGAGTCTTTTTGGGTCGTCTGACAAAGTGATTCCCAGTTTTTCCAAAAAGGCAAAATTGGGACGATACCCTGTCAAGGCCAGCACAAAGTCATTTTCCAAAGTAACTTCCCCTTCCGGTGAATTGATGACAATTTCATGGGGTTTTATCTCCTTAACAGTGGAATTGTAGTACGCTTTAATACTGCCTTCCTCAATACGGTTGATGATATCGGGGCGTACCCAATATTTTACGCGGGGACCCACTTCTGGACCGCGAATAACAAGGGTTACTTCTGCACCCTTTCGCCAACATTCCAAAGCGGCATCTATGGCGGAGTTACTGGCACCTACAACTACCAATTTTTGACTTGCATAAAAGTGTGGATCGTTGTAGTAATGGGATACTTTGGGCAAATCCTCACCGGGAACCCCCATGTTGTTGGGGAGGTCGTAAAATCCGGTTGCCACAACCACATTTTTAGCTTGGTACTCATCTTTATCGGTCTTGACCAAAAACACTTCTCCCTGTTTTTCGGTATCCAATACCTTTTCAAAAAGATGGATATTGAGTTTGTTCGAGGTCACGATCCTTCGGTAATATTCCAACGCTTCGTTGCGTTTGGGTTTGGCCTCCTTGCTAATGAACGGTATTTCGTCTATCTCGAGCTTTTCGGAAGAAGAGAAGAACTGCATGTTCACAGGGTAGTTGAACAAGGAATTCACAATGGGTCCTTTTTCTATAATGATATAGGAAATTCCCTGTTTTTTGGCTTCTAGGCCACATGCTATTCCGATAGGGCCGCCCCCAATGATGACAACATCAAATTGCTGCATTATGCTATTTCTTCTTTTAATTTTTTAATCGTTTCGGTCGGGTTGGCACTCTTAAATATAAAACTGCCCGCAACCAGAACATCCGCTCCAGTATCGATCAGTTTCTTTGCATTTTCCGCATTTACGCCCCCATCGATTTCAATTAAGGTGTTTGTGTTCTTGCGGTTGATCAATTCTTTTAGGTCGGCCACTTTTTGATAGGTGTTCTCGATAAAGGATTGTCCCCCAAATCCGGGGTTAACGCTCATTACGATAACAATGTCTATATCTTGGATAGTGTCTTCCAGTAATCTAACAGATGTGTGTGGGGTAATGGCCACTCCTGCTTTCATTCCTTCTGCTTTAATGGCTTGTAAGGTTCTGTGCAAATGCGGACATGCCTCATAGTGAACGGTCAAATGATTCACCCCTAGGTCAGCAAATGTTTTGATATATCTGTCCGGATCAACAATCATCAAGTGTGCGTCCAATGGCTTTTTGGCATGTTTGGCAATAGCTTGTATCACGGGCATTCCAAAGGAAATGTTCGGAACAAAAACACCATCCATAACATCCAAATGAAACCAGTCGGCATCACTTTGGTTCACCATTTCTATTTCTTTTTGAAGATTGGCAAAGTCGGATGCCAAAAGCGAAGGAGCGATCATTGATTTGTTCATGTTACAAAGTTAGCCAATTAAGGCCATCCTTAAACGAAAAAAACTCCGGTAATCAGCCGGAGTTTATTCATCAATCAAAAAACGAACAGTCATGATAAACTGTTATATCTTACTAAATTACAACTTTCCTGCCAAAAATCAAATTTAAGGATAGTTTAACTGTAATTTATAGGGTGTTTTTCACACTTTATCCCAAATATGTTTTCAAAATCTTACTTCTGGAGGTATGTTTTAACCTACGGATTGCTTTTTCTTTAATCTGACGAACTCTTTCTCTGGTAAGATCGAAAGTTTCACCGATTTCCTCCAATGTCATGGAATGTTGTCCTGCCAAACCAAAGTAAAGTCTGATTACATCTGCCTCACGAGGGGTAAGGGTTTCCAATGCACGCTCGATTTCGGTACGAAGGGAATCGTGTAAAAGTTCCTTGTCCGGGTTTGGAGATTCACCACTGCGCAATACATCGTAAAGGTTGGAATCTTCACCATCGATCAATGGAGCATCCATGGATACGTGGCGGCCCGAGTTTTTCAAGGATTGCTTCACGTCTTCCACTGTCATGTCCAATTCTTTGGCAATTTCCTCTGCGGATGGTGGACGCTCGTGCGCTTGCTCCAAGAAAGCAAATGTTTTGTTGATCTTGTTGATGGAACCAATCTTGTTCAAGGGCAAACGTACAATACGGGATTGCTCTGCCAATGCTTGTAGAATGGATTGGCGAATCCACCAAACGGCGTAAGAAATAAATTTAAATCCACGGGTTTCATCAAAACGCTGTGCGGCTTTGATCAGCCCCAAGTTTCCTTCATTGATCAAATCAGGAAGTGTCAATCCTTGGTTTTGGTACTGTTTTGCCACAGAAACCACGAACCTAAGGTTGGCTTTAGTTAATTTTTCCAAGGCTACTTGGTCTCCCGCTTTAATACGCTGTGCCAACTCCACCTCTTCATCGGCGGTAATCAAATCCACCTTACCGATTTCCTGCAAATACTTGTCCAACGAAGCGGTTTCCCTATTGGTAACCTGTTTTGTAATCTTTAACTGTCTCATCTAAAAAATCCCTTCAAATTAAATTTGTGAACCGGAGCTCATTAGGTTATACGTTCAAAAAACCAAAAAGTTACATTTTGGTTACATTTTTTTTAAAAGCAAAACCCCGAGGTGTTTACCCCGGGGTTGTTTTTGTAGTTCAGGATTGTGCTGAAACTAATCCCTTCTTGGTTTCCTGTCGCGGTTGCCACCTCTGCGGTCGCCACCACCTCTACGGTCACCTCTATCATTTCTAGGTGGACGTTCTTTGTAACCTTCAGGTTTTGGCAACAAGGCTTTTCTTGATACCTTCTCCTTTTTGGTCCTTGGGTCGATACCGAAGTATTTCACGTCAAAAACATCACCCATGTTCACTACATCGGATACATTTTCTGTACGTTCCCATGCCAATTCGGATACGTGAAGCAATACTTCGTTCCCCGGTGCCTCGGTGTATTCCACCACAGCTCCAAAGTCCAGCATTTTGATCACTTTGACCTCATAGACACTTCCGACCTCAGGCTTGAACATCAAGGCATCGATTTTGGCCAATACGGCATCGATACCATCCTGATCTGTTCCAAGAATTTCCACGATACCTTCTTCGGTATCCGGGTCTTCGTTGATTACAATGGTAGTGTTGGTTGTTTTTTGAAGTTCTTGAATAACTTCACCACCTTTTCCAATAAGTGCCCCAATGTATTCGCCAGGAATGATTCTGGTGACAATTTTTGGAGCGTAGGACTTCACTTCAGGTCTTGGCTCGGCAATGGTATCGATAAGTTTGCCCAAAATGTGCATTCTACCGTCTTTGGCCTGCATTAGAGCTTTTACCAAGATTTCGTACGAAAGTCCTTTTACCTTAATATCCATTTGGCAAGCGGTAATACCGTCTTCGGTACCTGTTACCTTAAAGTCCATGTCTCCCAAGTGGTCTTCATCACCCAAGATATCGGATAGTACGGCATATTTACCAGTTTCTGTATCGGTGATCAATCCCATGGCGATACCAGATACAGGTTTTTTCAACTGAACACCAGCATCCATCAATGCCATGGTACCGGAACATACGGTAGCCATGGAGGATGAACCATTGGATTCCAATACTTCGGAAACTACACGTACGGTATACGGACAATCTTCTGGAATCATCCCTTTAAGAGCACGTTGTGCCAAGTTACCGTGGCCAATTTCTCTACGTGATGTACCACGAATTGGTCGTGCTTCACCTGTTGAGAAAGGAGGGAAGTTATAGTGCAAATAGAATGTTTCTTCACCTTCGTAAGATGGCATGTCTATTTGGTTAGCTTCTCTGGATGTACCCAAAGTAACGGTTGCCAAAGCTTGTGTTTCACCACGGGTAAATATGGCAGAACCGTGTACGGATGGTAAATAATCGGTTTCACACCAGATTGGTCTTACATCTGTAGTTTTACGTCCGTCCAAACGAAGCCCTTCTTCCAAAGTAAGGTTTCTAACAGCTTCTTTTTCGGCTTTGTGATAGTATTTGGAAACCAAATCACCAATTTCTTCCAATTCTTCTTCGGAGAAAGATGCTTTAATTTCTTCTTTGATAGCAGCAAATGCTTCGCCACGTTCTTTCTTGGATGAACCAGCTTTGGCCACTTCATAGACCTTATCGTAGGCCATGTCGTGTATTTTTTTCTGAAGATCTTCATCTTCAGCTTCAGTTTCGTACTCACGAACTTCTTTTTTACCGAAAGCTTCGGCCAATTTTACCTGTGCGGCACATTGTACTTTAATGGCTTCGTGGGCAAATTTGATGGCTTCTACCATTTCCTCCTCGGAAATTTCATCCATTTCACCTTCAACCATCATCACAGAATCTGCAGAGGCACCAATCATCATGTCGATGTCGGACTCTTTAAGTTGTGCTCTAGTCGGGTTGATGACCAACTCACCGTTGACCCTACCTACCCGAACTTCGGATATGGCACATTCGAATGGAAAATCCGAAAGTTGAATGGCAGCGGAAGCAGCCAATCCAGCCATAGCATCAGGCATAACATCTTCGTCATGGGACATTAGCTGAATCATTACCTGTGTTTCGGAGTGATAATCTTTTGGGAACAAAGGCCTCAATACCCTGTCCACCAAACGCATGGTCAACACCTCTCCGTCACTTGGTCTAGCTTCTCTTTTAAAGAAACCGCCTGGATAACGCCCTGCAGCAGCAAATTTTTCACGATAATCCACGGTAAGTGGTAAAAAGTCCACATCCGCAGCTTTGTAATTTGAGACAACTGTACACAATAGCATACACTTGCCAGATTGGACAACAACAGAGCCATGGGCCTGCTTTGCCAGTTTTCCGGTTTCGATAGAAATCTCCCTACCGTCACCAAGGTCTATGACCTCTTTGAATGTTTTTGGAATCATAAAAATAATCTTACCCTACCTTTTAGGAAGGGTTGTTAAACATTTGGTCTACCGCCATCCGGGCGGTCGGGTTGTGTTGTTGTTGTGTGTGCCTAGGGGCACTTGACCAATGAAAAA
The DNA here is from genome assembly GCF_017313105.1 of [Muricauda] lutisoli (nom. illeg.). Classification (GTDB taxonomy): domain Bacteria; phylum Bacteroidota; class Bacteroidia; order Flavobacteriales; family Flavobacteriaceae; genus Flagellimonas; species Flagellimonas lutisoli. Next base: position 599,310 of record NZ_JAFLND010000003.1, read on the forward strand.
CTATTTGTAGCTTTTTGTGTTTGCCCAATTATTAACCGGGACTTTTTGTTGTTGAAACAAGTTCAACCAAAACAAAGGGGAAGCCTAAGCCTCCCCTTATATTTTTATTTTCTAATATTCAATTCCTTGATCAAGGAACGGTATTTTTCAATATCTTTTTTCTTCAGGTAATCCAAAAGACTACGTCTTTTACCTACCAATGCCACCAAAGAACGCTCAGTGTTATAATCTTTGTGGTTCTTTTTAAGGTGTCCTGTCAAATGGTTGATACGGTGTGTGAACAATGCAATTTGCCCTTCCGTAGAACCTGTGTTGCTCTCAGAGCCGCCGTGTTTCTTGAAGATTTCGGCTTTTACTTCTTTTGTTAAATACATTCCAATATTATTTAAATGATTTTTATGTATTGATTGACCTTCAATCAGCGTGCAAAGATATGCTTTTATTTGAATTTAATGTGCTTATTAAATAAACATTTAAGCCAGCCCGATTCATGGATTCACATAGATAAAACAAAAAAAGCCCCAAATACAGGGGGCTTTTATTAATTTCTTACGGGTTGATTGGTAATCAAATCTATATATAGATTGATTTTTTTCTTCAGATCTCTACGATGGGTGATGAAATCCAAGAAACCATGTTCCTTAAGGAACTCGGATGTTTGGAAACCTTCAGGAAGGTCTTTTCCTGTTGTGTCTTTTACAACTCTAGGTCCTGCAAACCCGATCAATGCGCCCGGCTCGGCTATATTGATATCTCCCAACATGGCATATGAAGCTGTTGTTCCTCCTGTGGTGGGGTCGGTACACAACGAAATGTAAGGTATTTTTGCATCTGCCAACTGGGCCAATTTCGCAGAGGTTTTTGCTAACTGCATCAATGATAGGGCAGCCTCCATCATACGTGCTCCACCTGATTTGGAAATCATGACAAATGGAATCTTTTTCCTTTTGGCCACATCGATGGCGCGGGATATTTTTTCACCTACCACACTTCCCATGGAACCTCCGATAAAGGCAAAATCCATACAGGCAACCACAATATCCTTACCTTGGGATTTGCCAACGGCAGTCCTCACGGCATCTTTTAATCCTGTTTTTTTCTGGGCAGCTTTAAGACGGTCTGAATATTTTTTGGTGTCTTCGAACTTTAGGGGGTCTTTGGACGTCATTTTTGTGTCAAGTTCACGGAACTTGTTATCATCAAAAAGAATCTCAAAATATTCTTTGCTACCGATGCGAACGTGATAATCATCTTCTGGACTTACATAGAAGTTTTTGGCCAAATCTTCGGCCTCAACAATTTTGCCAGTGGGAGATTTATACCATAATCCCTTGGGAGTATCTTTTTTCTCCTCTGTAGCTGTTTGTATTCCTTTTTCCTTTCTTTTAAACCAAGACGACATGCAATCAATATTTAGTTAGACAAAGGCTTACAAAGTATTAACGTTGTTCAAATCCTCGAAGGCTTTTTTCAAACGAGCGATGAAAGTTTTTTCACCTTCTCTGAGCCAAACTCGTGGATCGTAGAATTTTTTGTTGGGTTGGTCATCACCATCAGGGTTTCCGATCTGTGTTTGAAGGTAATCGGCCTTACCTTGGATATAATCCCTAACACCTTCCAAGAATGCATACTGCAAATCGGTATCGATGTTCATTTTGATTACCCCGTAACCAATGGCTTCTCTAATTTCCTCCAAAGTGGAACCGGAACCTCCGTGGAACACAAAATCGATATGATTGTGTTCAACTCCGTATTTCTCGGTGATAAACTCTTGAGAGTTTTTAAGAATCTTCGGAGTCAGTTTTACGTTACCAGGCTTGTATACCCCATGTACGTTACCAAATGCAGCTGCAATGGTAAATTTTGGGCTAACTTTTGAAAGTTCTTCGTAAGCAAAGGCCACTTCTTCGGGCTGTGTGTACAATTTGGAATCGTCAACATCTGTATTGTCCACACCATCTTCCTCACCTCCAGTGATTCCCAATTCAATCTCCAAAGTCATGTCCATTTTGCTCATGCGCTCTAGATATCCTTTGCAGATTTCAATGTTTTCTTCGATAGGCTCTTCGGAAAGGTCGATCATGTGCGAACTGAACAGAGATTTTCCAGTTTCTTTGTAGTGCTCTTCACTGGCATCCAATAGCCCATCGATCCAAGGCAATAATTTTTTAGCGCAATGGTCTGTATGAAGGATTACGGTTGCTCCATAGGCCTCCGCCAATTGGTGAACGTGCTTAGCACCTGCAACAGCTCCAAGAATTGCGGCTTTTTGACCATCGTTTGAAAGTCCTTTACCTGCATTGAACTGGGCTCCTCCATTCGAAAATTGAATGATTACGGGAGAATTCAATGTGGCGGCAGTTTCCATTACGGCGTTGATACTGTCCGAACCGATTACGTTTACGGCCGGAAGCGCGTATCCGTTTTCTTTGGCATGATTGAAAATTGCTTGTACTTCATCACCGGTTGCAACACCGGGCTTTATATTGTGGGACATAGTTATATTGGTTTCGAGTTAAATAGGAGACAAAAGTAATAAAATATTTGCTCTAGAAAGGATAATTGATCCCTATGTTGAACACGGCTCTTTTGAAGTTGTAACCATCGAACCACCGATCTGATCCAACTTTAGCGGGATTATAGGTCTTGAAGCCTACATCCAACCTAAAAACGAAATAGGTGAAATCGTACCGTAGCCCAACCCCGGTGCCCAATGCAATGTCCGTTAACGATGAAAAACCGCTAAAGATGGCTTCTGGGTTGGTTTCATTGTCAAATACGTTCCAAATATTGCCGGCATCTGCAAAAAGAGCCCCTTTCACATCTCCTGCGATCGGGAATCGGTATTCAAGGTTTAGGGCCAATTTTAAATTGGCCTCATTAAAATCATTGACATTGTCGGTTCTGCCGGGCCCCAGTTCGTATGCGTTCCAGGCACGATTATCATTGGATCCCCCAGCAAAATAACTGCGAACAAAAGGAATATTGTCCGAATTGCCATATGGAATGGCCAAGCCCGAGAAACTTCTGAAGGCAATCACTTGGGAGCCTCCAATTTCCCAATGCCTGATATAATCGAACTCGGTTTTCACATATTGAGAATAGGGAACGCCAAAAACTAGATTCTGCCCATCGGGGTTTTTGTTAAAAGGTAAAATATTGTTGATAACTGAGAGCATGCCCCCAGCACTTTCCAGTTTTATACGATACTGGTAAAAATCCAGATCGTTTATCCCTGATTTGCTGTTTTTGGTATGTGTGTAGTTGGTAGCAAAAATCAGGTTGTTCTCAGTAAGTCTTCTTCGCCTTTCCTCAATACTGTTTACTTCGTCAAATTGCTCTTCACTTACCTGTATGGAGCCGTTCAGAACATCACGTGCAAAATCATTGGCTCCGGTGGGAATATCTAGTTGCGGGTCTTCACCTTCGTCTTGTATGGGTTCAAAATAGGAGGCGTATTGGGGGTCGTCCTGGAACTCATCAGCTATATTGTCCAAATTGGAAAAAGTGTTTCGATATACGTTATAAAAATTATCAGGGTTTACGTTTCGAACATACTCCACATTCAATAGTTCAATATTATTTTTTAGGCGGTCGGAGGGAGACCAATTGTAAGATAGTATGGAATTAAGGGATTGTTTGTCCAAGCCAATGTTTCGTTGGAAGTTGGTACCGGCCGATAACCGACTTTGTGGCAACATATAGTGAGGAATTATTCTTTCGGTGTTGAACGGCAACCATATTCTAGGAAATGTAATGTTGATATCTCCACCAAGTTCAGAGGTAAAGGTTTCATTGGACAGGGAGGCATCACTCAGCAATCCAATGGATCCCCGGGCACTTACATTCAATGTCTCCGCACCTCCAAATACATTTCTTGTAATTACGGAAGCACTGAAGGCGGTACCTACTTGCTGAATGTTGGAGTGGGTTACATCAAAATTGAGGTTAAGCGAATATTTGGGTTTTGCTGCCAAATAAATATTTGTTTCCAATCCTGTTTGTGTGGAGTCGGGTATAAAATCAATATTGGGGTATTTAAACGTGTTCAGGTTGGTGATTTGCCTGTAGGTCCGTATCCTGTCCAAATCCCTATAAACGCTGTCTTTTTCAAAGAAAATGGCATCGGCAAGAGCCTTGGGTTTATATCTGAGTTTGTCACTGTAATAAATATTGTAGTGTTCATATTCCTCCTTTTGTAAGGTGTCGGTGGTGCCATTGATGTTGTAATCGGCATAAATATTAATTTTTTTGTGCCGGGCTACCTTATATGGGGTGCCAGTTTCCGTAGTGTCGCTCGTACTCCTAAACTTTTTAATATTTAGTTGGACATCCATTAATTTATCGTTGCTAGCAACCGTTGTGTCCCTCAATATATCGTAGTTGATGGAGCTTTCCTGAAAATTATAAACCCCAGAATTCCGGAAAAGTGTGGTCAAGCGTTCCCGTTCCAAGGTAAATTTCTCTAGATCGAACTGTTCCCCTTTTTTTACAAAACTTTGTCTGGAAGCATTTTTGTAGATCGAATCCAATTCCGGAGAGGTAATGTTTTTTTGGATCGTATCTATTATATATGGTTTGTTCAGGGTAATACTGTATTCGATCTTGGCCCTTTTCTTTTTTTCGTTTATAATTTCATAAGAGCCTGTATTGTTAAAGTATCCTTTAGTGTTATAATAAGCTTTAAGATTGTTGATGGATTCATTGGTTTCGGCAGTATCTATTATAACTGGAGGTTCGCCAATTCTTTTTAAAAATTCGCTGTACCCTTTTACCATAAATGACTCACTCAGTCTATTGACCTGTTTTTCGGAAAGCAGGTTGTTGAGTCGTTTTTCCCTTTTTTCTTTTCGGTGCAACCAATCTTGAAAAGATGAATCGGGGTTTTCCTTGGCGAGATTGTAAAGGTTCAATTTTAAAGGGTAGCCCAAAACACTGCTATTGGGTTTTTGCGTTATAAGTCCCTTGATTTCGCTGTCGCCAACTTTTTCATCGTTGACCAAAATGGAGTTTTTAGTGAGCAATAATTCATCCTCCCCAACTTTTTTTAAGGTATTGCAACCCGAAATGCTTAGCAAAAGGAACAATAATCCTATTTTTGCCCAGTTGCACATTAGACCTAAAGAACCCCTCATAGACGCCAAAAATACACGATTTAGATGGTTACAAAAAACCAAATTAAACTAGTTGTTAGCTTAAAGCAAAAAAAGTACCGATCTCAACACGGACTCTTCGTGGTGGAAGGAGAAAAGGTGGTGAATGAATTGTTGTTGGCGGGAATTAAACCATTTCAGGTTTTTGTGGACGACCCCGGGTTTATGGAAAAATTCAAAGAAGCTGCACTGGTATCCAAAAAGGATCTGAAACAAATGAGTAGCCTAACACACCCCAATGGTGTACTGGGTGTTTTTTATATGATCGAATTTCATGACAGCGTTGCCAATGATTGGGTCGTAGCCTTGGATGCGGTCCGAGATCCCGGAAATTTGGGAACGATTATTAGACTTTGTGATTGGTTTGGGATAAAACAAATCATTTGCTCCACAGATACCGTGGATTGTTATAATCCCAAAGTCCTGCAGGCCACAATGGGGTCCATGGCCAGGGTCCATATTTCCTATGTTGATTTGAAGGAATTTTTGAGCAAAGCAAGTCTTCCTATATATGGAGCTTATATGGATGGTGAATCGGTTCACAGCAAGGATTTGCCAGATAAGGGCATATTGATAATGGGCAACGAAGCCAATGGGATTTCTAAAGAAGTGGGGGCATTTATTACTGAAAAAATTTCCATTCCCCAATATGGAGGTTCAACGACCGAAAGTCTTAATGTGGCTACGGCCACAGCGATTCTACTTAACGAAATACGAAGGGGGTAGTTTATTCAAAAGTAAAATTGATGAAGATGCCCCTGGTTCGCATAGCATTGATGTTTCCGGTCCAAGGACTGTTAGGGTCAGCATCAGGGACCAATTCATCCGTAAGGGCAAAAACACCGCGTATGGATGGTGTGAACTTGAAGTATTCTGTATAAAAATCAATTCCGAATCCCAGTTCGTAGCCGTAAACATTTTGTTTCATCCTAAATTGTCCACTGCTATTGTCATCCAAGCTGTCTTCTTGGCTGCCTAGATTAATAGATGTGTAGACCCCTCCTATGATAAAAGGTTTCCAGTTTCCAATTCTACGTGTGCTAGCTTTGATCAATAGGGGAAAGCGGATATAGGTTGAACGAACCTCCCGGATAGCTTCTGCTTCGGAAGCAAAACCTGGAAAGCCCAAAGTTCTCGAAGTGTACAGCAAGCCGGGCTCAAAACGGGCATCCAAAAACTCATTGATTCTGAGTTCACCGATCAAACCCACATTAAAACCAAAACTTTTATCCACCAAAATGTCTCTGCCAATATCTTCTTTGTATTCAAATTGAAAATCATACTGGTTAAATCCGAGATAATATCCCCAGTTCAAAAATTTCTTATCCTCGTTTTGAAGATTTAGAATGGGTTCCCCACCAAACTGGGCGTTTGCGAAGTTGTTCGACAATACAATCAGTCCAAAAAGGATAAGGAGATTTTTCATTAATCTATTTTGAAGCGACATAAATGGATGCTACACCCATGGTCTGTGGTTTGTTCTCTACACCTATAAACCCAATTTTCCTCAAAATATTGTTGAAAGCCTCCCCATGAGGGAAAACTGATGCCGATTCACTTAAATACGTATAGGCTGACCTGTCCTTGGAAAACAGTTTCCCAATGGCCGGCATTATATGCTTGGTGTAGATTTTATAGCCTTGTTTAAAAGGGGTTTTGGTGGGAACAGAGGTTTCAAGTACCACAAAATGCCCCCCTGGTTTCAAGACCCTATGGATTTCTTCCAGACCTTTTTCCAGGTTCTCAAAATTACGAACGCCGAAGGCAACAGTGATCGCATCGAACGAATTTTCCTCGAAGGGGAGGTTTTCGCTGTCCCCAACAACCATTTCTATGGTGCTTTGCAAGTTTTTATTCGATACTTTTTTCTTGCCCACTTCAAGCATACCCGGGGACAGGTCGAGCCCCACTATTTTTTCGGCACCTGTTTTTGCCATGGCAATAGCAAGGTCGCCGGTTCCCGTAGCTATATCCAGAATGGAATTTGGGGACTTGTCCTTTAAAAAAGCTACAATGCGCTTACGCCATTTAACATCGGTTCCAAAGGAAATCACGCGGTTGAGACCATCATAATTTCCAGAAATATTATCGAACATCTGTTTTACCTGTTCTTTCTTCCCGAGTTCAGATTCTTTGTAGGGCGTTACCTTTTTCGACATCGCTTTAATTTGCTGGCAAATATACAACTTAGCTAAAGGGATGTAGACAAAAATATTTGTGTAATTTTGCCCTTCAAGAGGATTTATTTCCCCTATTTGGTTAAAAGTATGTAGTTTAAATATCGCATACCTATTCTTAGTATCATTTGTAGCGTGCAAATTGAATTTTTTTAAGAACACATCCTATTCTAATCAATGAGAATCATAATTGCAGGTGCTGGTGAAGTTGGATTTCATTTGGCAAAATTACTGTCTTACGAAGCTCAGGATATCACTTTGATCGATACCGACAAGGAAAGATTGTCCTATGCAGATAACCATTTGGATATTCGGGTGCTCCGCGGCGATGCTACATCCATTCAGGTGTTACAGGATGCCCAAGTGGCCGGTTCTGATCTTGTAATAGGGGTTACGGCTTCGGAAACAACCAATTTAACCCTATGTGTTCTTGCCAAACAATTGGGATGTAAACGTACCATGGCCCGAATTTCCAATACAGAGTTTATGGACAATCGGGAGCTTATAAAGTTTGACGAGTTGGGTATTGATGAGCTTATTTCCCCTGAACGCCTGGCAGCTATGGAAATACAGTTGATGCTTAATCAATCGGCCTTTAATGACACCTATCAATTTGAAGAAGGACTGTTGACCATGTTCGGTGTAATCCTGCCCAAGACCGCACCTTTTGTGGGAAAGATGGTAAAAGAGGCCGCGAGAATATTTCCGGAACTAAACTTTATGCCCATCGCATTACAGCGCACGGGAACCCAATTCACCTTGATTCCCAGAGGGGATACCGTATTTAAAGAAGGTGATCAGGTATATTTTATCACTTCCGACAAAGGGGTCGAAGAACTTTACAAGCTTTCCGGTATGCAAAAGCAGGACATCAAAAATGTGATGATTCTCGGAGGAAGTAAGGTCGGGTACAAAACGGCCCGTGACCTTTGCAATAAAAAGTTCAATGTAAAACTTATTGAAAAGAACAAGGAAAAGGCCTTCGATATTGCCGACGAACTGCCACATGCGCTTGTCATAAATGGAGATGGTAGAAACGTGGAGCTTTTGGATGAGGAAAATTTGGAGTCCATGGACGCTTTTATCGCGGTAACAGGGAACTCCGAGACCAACATCATGTCCTGTTTGGTCGCAAAAAACAAAAAAATCAAAAAGACCATCGCCTTGGTGGAGAATATGGACTATTTTCAATTGTCACATTCCATTGGGGTGGATACCCTGATCAATAAAAAACTCCTTGCAGCAAATAGCATATTCAGGTACATCCGTAAAGGGGAGGTTCTTGCTCTTACCCGATTGAACAATTTGAATGCCGAGATTTTGGAGTTTGAGGTAAAAGCATCCTCATTGGTGAACGGAGAGATCATACGTGAACTGAACTTTCCAAGAGAGGCAAGTATTGGCGGAGTTATCCGAAATGGCGAGGGAATTATTGCCCTTGGTGATTTTAGGATTGCCGAAGGGGATAAGGTAGTGGTCTGCTGTTTGCCCAAAGCCATTCCACGGATTGAAAAGCTGTTCCTGTAATGAAGCTGAATACCAGAATCATCATCCACATCATGGGACTTCTGTTGCTTTGCAATGGGTCTTTCATGCTTTTGGCGGCACTTGCCAGTGGCATTTATAAAGATGGGGCCACACTGGATATCATGTTGGCGGCCATTGTGACCATGCTTTTTGGTATGATGGCCATGTTCTACACGAGAGGGCATAAAAAGGAGGTCAAAAAGAAAGAGGGGTATATCGTTGTTACCTTCGGATGGATCGTAATGTCCATTTCTGGAATGTTGCCCTATCTTTTTTCAGGTGCAATTCCCTCGATCACGGATGCTTTTTTCGAAACCATGTCCGGTTATACCACTACTGGAGCTTCCATTTTAGACGATATTGAGTCGCTTCCCGAGGGGGTGCTGCTCTGGAGAAGCCTAACCCACTGGATTGGGGGTATGGGAATCATTGTGCTGGCCATTGCCATTTTACCTCTTTTGGGGATTGGGGGCATGCAGTTGTTTGCTGCCGAGGCACCAGGTCCGGGCGGTGATAAACTGCATCCTAGGATTACGGATACCGCAAAAAGACTGTGGCTCATCTATTTTGGATATACCGTGTTGGAAACCTTATTGTTGAAGTTTGCGGGCATGTCGTTTTTTGATGCCATCAATCATGCATTGGCCACCATGTCAACAGGGGGGTTCTCCACAAAGAACGCAAGTCTGGCCTTTTGGAACGATCAACCTTTGATTCAGTATATCATCATTCTGTTCATGTTTTTGGCCGGAAGTAATTTCGTGCTCAGTTATTTTGCCTTGACAGGGCGTGTGAAACGTGTTTTTAAGGATGAAGAGTTTAAATATTACTTTGGGTTTATAGCTGTATTTACCATTATTGCCGCTTTAGGTGTTTATTACAGGGCGGATGTACCTGTGTCGGATTTTCATCCGATGGTATTGGGCGAGGCGGAAAGTGCCTTTCGGCATACTTTATTTCAGGTCATAGCAGTGATAACTACAACAGGCTTTGTTTCCGCGGATTTTACCTCTTGGACACCATTTTTAACCGTTTTCTTTTTTGGTTTGATGTTCCTCGGAGGTTCAGCTGGTTCAACGGCGGGAGGAATCAAGGTTATGCGCCATCTATTGATTATTAAAAATGGTATTCTGGAATTTAAAAGAACACTGCATCCCAACGCCGTAATACCTGTTCGCTACAATCAAAAAACAGTAACTGAGCATATTGTTTATAATGTAGTCGCCTTTTTTGTGCTGTACATGTTGCTCTTTATTATTGGCTCGTTGGTGCTGGGCTTTTTGGGCTTGGATTTTGTGTCTGCGGTAGGAGGGGCGGCTTCGTCGTTGGGAAATGTTGGCCCGGCTTTAGGTAGTTTGAACCCTGTTAGCAATTACAATAGCCTTCCAGATGCGGGAAAGTGGTGGTGCAGCTTTTTAATGCTATTGGGACGTTTGGAGCTCTTTACCGTACTGATCGTGCTTACACCTTATTTCTGGAAAAAGACGTAAAAAAACCTCCTGAAATTTGCTTCAAGAGGTTTTCATATGAATAAGAGATGCTGAAAATAATTCAGCTGTTTGTTTATAAATTAAAGAACGGCCTTTATTCTTGAAATGGCTTCTTTCAATTCTTTTTCCGATGCTGCGTAGGATATACGGATACAATTTGGATTTCCAAACGCTTCGCCTGTAACTGTGGCAACATTGGCGTGTTCCAACAAGTAAAGGGAAAAATCGGATGCATTGTTGATGGTGACGCCGTTCAGTGTTTTACCAAAGAACGCCGAGATATCGGGGAACACATAAAATGCACCCTCTGGTACGTTGAGGTTAAATCCTTCTATTTCTCCCAAAAGATCAAGGACTAGATCTCTTCTTTCATGAAACTTATCGATCATGAACTTGATCTTGCTCACAGGAGCCTCCAGTGCAGTGATAACGGCACGTTGTGCAATGGCATTGGCGCCACTGGTAACCTGGCCCTGTAATTTGGTACATCCTTTGGCAATCCATTCAGGGGCACCTATGTAACCGATTCGCCATCCCGTCATGGCGAAAGCCTTTGATACTCCGTTTATGGTGATAGTTCTATCATACATGCCATCAATACCAGCTATACTAACATGTCCGCCTGCAAAATTGATGTGCTCGTAAATTTCATCCGACACCACATAAATATCGGGGTGTTTTTTAAGTACTTCAGCCAAACCTTCCAATTCTTCCTTGCTGTACACAGAACCACTGGGGTTACAAGGAGAACTGAACCAAAGCATTTTGGTTTTTGGCGTAATGGCCGCTTCCAATTGCTCGGGTGTCATTTTAAAATCTGTGTCGATTTGAGTAAGAACCTCTACGGGAACTCCTTCGGCCAATTTTACGATGTCGCTATAGCTTACCCAATAAGGTGCGGGAAGGATTACTTCGTCACCGGGATTAAGAACCACCATGGCCACATTAAAAAGTGATTGTTTCGCTCCAGTGGAAACCACGATCTGGTTTAATCCATAAGTAAGATCGTTGTCTCTTTTGAACTTGTTGGAAATGGCAGTTTTTAAGTCTGCATATCCATCAACAGGGGTATAGCTGCTATAATTTTCGTCAATGGCCTGCTTCGCGGCCTCTTTGATGAAATCAGGAATGTTGAAATCGGGTTCCCCCAAGCTCAAGCCAATAATATCCTTTCCTTCATTTCGTAATTCCCTTGCTTTGGCGGCCATGGCCAAAGTTGCTGACGTGGACATATTCTTGATCCTGTCAGATAGATGGTTGCTCATTGGTACTTCGTTTTTACTGATACTGAAGTGCTGGTTTTTTGCCCAGCTCCTTTAAGTGTTTGAAGTGCGAAATTATAGCTTTTCTGGTAGTTTTATACTCGTGATACGGTAAATTGAACTCCTGAGCAGTCTGTTTCACAATTTTGGAAATATTTGTGTAATGAATGTGACTGATGTTAGGGAAAATATGGTGTTCTACCTGATGGTTCAATCCGCCCGTAAACCAGTTTACAATTCGGTTTTTAGTACCGAAATTCACTGTAGTAAACAATTGGTGGATAGCCCAGGTGTTTTTCATGTTCCCTTCTTCATCAGGCAAGGGTGTTTCGGCATGGTCCACAATATGTGCCAATTGGAATACCACACTTAGGATTACCCCGGCCACATAGTGCATAATAAAGAAACCAAGAAGCACTTGCCACCAAGCAATATCAACAAAAATTAAGGGTAGTACGATCCAAATGGTCAAGTAGATGGCTTTGGTTATCACCAATGTACTCCAATTGATAACGGGGTTCGGTAGTTTTCCGTAGCTCAATTTTCTTTTCATGTAACGGTACATCTGCTGGAAATCCGTTGTAATGGCCCAGTTAAAAGTCAATAGTCCGTATAGAAAAATAGAGTAGTAATGTTGGAACTTATGGTGTTTTCTCCATTCAGCATGCTTGGAGAATCTTAAGATTCTTCCAGCCTCCATATCTTCATCGTGTTCGTGTATGTTCGTATAGGTATGGTGAAGTACATTGTGCTGAACTTGCCAGTTGTAAACATTTCCAGCCAAGATATAGATGCTGCTTCCCATAATCTTGTTCACCCATTTTTTGTTGGAGTATGCGCCATGGTTTCCATCGTGCATCACGTTCATTCCCACTCCGGCCATTCCTACGCCCATGGTAATGGAAAGTAGCAAGTAGCCCCAAAAAGGCAAATTAAGGGTTAACATTAAAAAGTAGGGGGTCAAAAAAATGGCAAACATCACAATGGTTTTCAAGTGAAGTTTCCAGTTCCCGGTCTTCTTAAGGTTGTTTTCTTTAAAGTATTCATTTACTCTCTTGTTCAGTGTTCTGAAAAATTGTGCGGAATCTCTTCTTGAAAACCGGACGGTATTCTTATTCATAAAAAAAGTTTTTACAAAGATAACTAAAATGCTTCTTCAGAGTTAACAAGGTTTTGTTAGAACGGTGTTAAGGTCGTCAAAAGTATTAGTTTTGTAAAAATAATGTTTGTAACATGAAAGCCGAACTTATCTATAAATATTTTACGACGCTCAACGAAGAACAAAAGGCCCAATTTGAAAAATTGGAAGCGTTGTACAAAGACTGGAACCAAAAAATCAATGTGGTTTCCAGAAAGGATATCGATGAGTTGTATCTGCGGCATGTTCTTCATTCTCTGGGTATTGCACAAATACAGGTGTTCAATGAAGGTGCTGAAATCTTAGATGTGGGAACGGGCGGAGGTTTTCCGGGCATACCATTGGCCATCTTGTTTCCAAACGTAAAATTTACCCTTGTAGATGCAATTGGAAAAAAAGTAAAAGTGGTAAATGAGGTGGTCGAAGGTTTGGGACTACAAAATGTGGAGACCCATCACTCCCGTGTTGAAGACATCCCTGGTCAGTTCGATTTTATTATTAGTCGTGCGGTCGCTGCAATGCCCACATTTGTACATTGGACGAAGGGAAAAATCAAAAAAGAATCTGCACATCAGCGTAAAAACGGCATACTCTACCTTAAAGGCGGGGACCTTACGGAAGAACTGAAAGGTTACGAAACCGTTCAGGTATTTGATTTAAACGAGTATTTTGAGGAGGATTTCTTCGAGACTAAAAAAGTAGTGTATTTACCCCAGAAGTATAAGGGCTAGATTATATGCTGTACATACGCTTGTAAACCAATCTACACTTTCTGGCGTAGTCCTTGGCAAATTTCCATAATTGCTGATATTTTTTAATCATCAATCTCCACCATGCATTGATTCGTGCTGTCATAACTAATGGATTTTAACATAACAAATATAATTAGATTACGTTTAGTTTACAATTAGTTAACGTTAAATTTACATATAAATTATAGGTCAGCGTGTCTTATTGGTTGTTTTGTGTTTAAATAACCTGTTGGTATTGTTGTGTTTATGGTTTATTTATATAGATTGTCCATGTCCGCTTCGGCAATATCTGCGAACAGTTGTCCCATTTTGGCGCAGACCAGATTAAAAAATACTTCACCCTTTTCCTTGGTAGCTTTACTAGGGTCACCAACCCCTGTGTCTTCCGTTATTTTGGACCAAGGTCGCTCGGTCCAAGCCCACCCCTCGGAAAAAGCTTTGATTTTGTTTTTAAATTCTTTACCCTCGCCCCAATCCTGTGTGGGCAATACCAATTCGGGGGTCAAATGCAGAATTAGACTGGTTTCCATCTCACCGGCATGGTCACCTGGAAAATCAAAAACACCAGATTCACTACCTAAAGTAAACCAGTTGGTAACGCAGAGAAACATTTCAGGGAAAAGTAATCCAAGTTCTCTAACTATGGCCTTCCAGTTGTTCCCTCCATGACTGTTCAGGATCATAAACTTTTTGATGCCTTGACGGTCCAATACGGTAATCAGGTCCTTTAATATGGCAAATTGGGTGCTCGGATTCAGGTTCATATCCAGATATATGTCTGATTGACCCGTGTTCACTCCAAAGGGAATGGTTGGCAGTACTACAACTTTGCCCCCTTGTTCCCAGGCGATTCTGGCCGATTCCTCTGCAATGGATGTTCCCTCGATAACATCGGTAGCATAGGGTAAATGGTAATTGTGGGCCTCGGTAGCGCCCCAGGGCAAAATGGCCAGGTCAAATGATTCATCCTTCAAGTGTTTCCAATTGGTCTCAGCTAAAATGTAGGGTCTGGGCATGTTAAAAAAGTTAGGATTAATAAAAAAAGCCGTCATTATTCGATGACGGCTTTTAAATTAAGTGATTTTGGGTTTATCCCAAAAATGGATATCTATAATCTTCAGGTGTTACAAAAGTTTCCTTGATCAATCTTGGCGATACCCAACGCAATAGGTTTTGCATGGAGCCTGCCTTGTCGTTGGTCCCGGAAGCTCTTGCCCCACCAAAAGGCTGTTGCCCTACAACGGCTCCTGTTGGCTTGTCGTTGATGTAGAAGTTACCAGCGGAATTTTGCAATGCTTTAGTTGCTTCATCGATAGCGTAGCGATCTCCCGAAAGCACAGCTCCTGTAAGCCCGTATTCGGATGTTCCATCCACTAACTTTAAGGTTTCGCTCCAATCTTTGTCCTCGTACACATAAACGGTAACCACAGGGCCAAAGAGTTCGGTGTACATGGTCTCATACTGTGGATTAGTGGTCAAAATCACAGTTGGTTCTATAAAATACCCTTTGGATTTATCGTAATTACCTCCGGCGATCACTTCAGCGTCATCATCTGACTTTGCCTGGTCAATATACTTGGCCAACTTGTCAAAAGCGCCTTCATGAATCACAGCCGTGATAAAATTGCTCATATCCTCAGGTGAACCTGGCTTATTGAAAGAGGCAATGTCCTTTTTCACCAATTCCAAAATTTCATCAGCTGTTGATTTCGGTAGGTACACCCTGGATGCTGCACTACATTTTTGGCCTTGGAACTCAAAAGCACCTCGACTGATCGCAGTGGCCACTTGTTGAGGTTTAGCGGTCGGGTGCGCAATGATAAAGTCCTTGCCCCCTGTTTCACCTACAATTCGCGGATATGTTTTGTAGTTATGGATATTGTTTCCGATTTGTTTCCAAAGGTTCTTAAATACATTGGTGGAACCCGTAAAGTGTATACCGGAGAAATCGGGGCTCGCCAATACGGTGTCCGAAATCATAACAGGATCTCCATAAACCACATTGATAACACCATCGGGAAGACCAGCTTCCTTAAATACGTCCACGATTACTTTTGCTGAATAGACTTGGCTATCACTTGGTTTCCATACCACCACGTTGCCCATCATAGCGGCACTGGCAGGAAGGTTTCCTGCAATGGCGGTAAAGTTGAATGGGGTGATGGCGTATACAAAACCTTCTAGCGGACGATATTCCACGCGGTTCCATACTCCTTCGGAGGATTCCGGCTGCTCGCCATAAATCTGGGACATATACTCGACGTTGAAACGCAGAAAGTCCACAATTTCACAGGCTGAATCAATCTCTGCCTGATAAATATTTTTGGATTGGGCAATCATGGTGGCCGCGTTCATTTTTGCACGGTAAGGTCCAGCGATGAGTTCAGCAGCTTTCAAGAAAATGGCTGCGCGTTGCTCCCAAGTTAAATTGGCCCAGGCGTCTCTTGCTTCCAAACAATTGGAAATGGCTTTTTCAACATGTTTTTTCTCCGCCAAATGATAGTGTCCAACAATATGCTTGTGGTCATGTGGGGGGGACATGGGCTTGGTGTTGCCGGTTTTTATCTCTTCGCTTCCGATATAAAGTGGTACATCCACCTTATCGCTATAAAACGCTTTGTATTGTTTTAGTACTTCTTCTCGTTCTGGAGAACCCGGAGCATAGCTCAAAACAGGCTCGTTGTATGCGGTCGGAACTTGAAAAAATCCTTTTCCCATAGAAATATTTTTAAAGATTAACAATTCTATCAAAGGTAATGAAACCAATAAGGAATATAAAATGATGTGGCTTAGTTTATGGCGAAGGGTGCCATAAACTTGAATGTTGGAATTTCCACCTTAAATTCTTCTGCATTGGTGAAGTTGACCATATCATAATGTCCGCGCATGGCGCCTACGGGCGAAGCCAACAAGCAACCCGAACTGTAGGTGTGGGATTTGCCGGGCTTTATCACAGGTTTGCGGCCAATTACGCCTTCTCCGTCAACGGTTTCCATCTCTTTGAGGGCGTCGAACACATCCCAGTGCCTTGCGGTAAGTTGTACGGTATCCTTGCTTTGGTTCTCTATGGTTATAGTGTAGCCAAACGCATAGTGGACTTTGTAGTTTTTAAAGAAAGTACCTTCAAAAGAGGTGCTCACCGATACTTTAATTCCTTTTGTTACCTGTGTAAACATATCCATTAATAGGTAAAGACACTTCCCGTAAACGTTACTATGATCGTGAGAAACGCCAGGATCATAAAAATAGTGTTCAGAAAGATGTATTTAACAATTGTTTTAAATCTTCCCTGTCCATAAAATTTTCGCATCGCCTTATAAAGGTAGAAGCCAAATATGAGCAAGAAAATCCCCGCGCTGCTCGTGTCGAATATTGCATCCACCGTTAAGCTAAGGATGAGCAATATAAATAAGAGTGACTGATTGTGAAAGCTAAAAATAAGATGATCGGTGTAGGTATGGTTATTTCTGATGTAAACCAGTGAAATGAACAGCGTGAACACCGGCAAAAAGAAAAATATAACGAAGGGAAGCTTGGATATGGTGTCGTTAAGCCATGTGCCCGGTTGGCTCATTACCTTCCAAATACTGTTGGAGAAATTGAAAGCCATTTTATTGGTCGTGGTCCCTGCAATATTATACTTGGCTTGCGCTTGTTCAAAGTTGTAAAGGGTATCTTTTTTAATGTACATCCCAAAAAATTCAGCTTTTTTTGAAAATGCACCCATGCCCGATTCCTTTTCAATACTCTTATAATACGCCACGGGGTCGGCATTCATAAAAGAATCCTTTTGTTTTGTCTTTTCATTTGCACCCTCCATCAATACGCCCAAGGAATCCAGGTATTTTAATTGTGATGACATTTCGGAGTCATCATTTTTAACGGAATCGAACTTTTGGAAGCCTGCCAAAATATCGGGATTCTCCTTTTTTAACGAATCCCATTTTTTCATGGCGTTTTTAGATTGTTTTTCCAGCGCTACACTGTCCACTTCCAAATCTCCAGAGCCTAAGTCAAAGCTTATGGGGCCGTTGTATATGGTGCCGTTGAAATTTTTGGCGGCTTCATCCAAATTGGAAAAACGGTTGTTGTACGTGAACATCAAAAAGTATAAAAAGGCCAAACTCAATAAAAACCGAAACGGGTTGGTATAGGTTATTCTTTTTCCGTTCACATAATCCTCCGTAATTCTACCGGGCCTTAATAAAAGGGCGTATAGTGTTTTTAGAAGCTTGGAGTCGTAATTGATGAGGCTGGAGAAAAACTCATCAAAAAAATCTTTCAGTGTAAGTTTTTTTGTGCTGTTGGCTTGAGAGCAGTTTGGGCAATACTTGTCGCTAATATCCAAGGGGTGGCCGCAGTTTAGGCATTTTACCCCTCTAAACTTGAGTTCGTAGCGACCTTTGGTGATCAAACCATCTTTTTTCCCCATACCTTTTTAAGGATTTGGGTCTAAAGATAATTAATTACTGATATTTCTGGAGTTAACAGACCCTATACCTATAATACTGTCGTACATGTCCCCGAAATCCCTGTAATAGACCAAAATCAAATAGTTGTTTTCTGTAAAGTGGAAGTTTCCGCTCACAAGATTGGGCTCGATGGTTCCATCCTCTTTTTGTACAACATATTTGTAATTGTAGAAACCTTGTTTCATTATAAGGGTCGTTTCGAACTTTCCGGTTTCTTCATTAAAGGTCATTTTGTTTTCTTCTTCCAATGCATAGTTGTTGAACTTGCCAATAACATACACATTGTCCAGGCCGATCATATTGGAATATGGAAGGCTGAAATGTACTTTGGAATACTCTGCCTCTCTGGATACATCTTCTCCTTGGAGGGTCCTTACCACAAAATCCCCATTGATGT
This sequence comes from [Muricauda] lutisoli (nom. illeg.), assembly GCF_017313105.1. Lineage (GTDB taxonomy): Bacteria > Bacteroidota > Bacteroidia > Flavobacteriales > Flavobacteriaceae > Flagellimonas > Flagellimonas lutisoli. Next base: position 617,678 of record NZ_JAFLND010000003.1, read on the forward strand.
CCGGGAAATAAGTGTACTCCTTGTCGTACCTATATTCACTGCTGAATAAGTAGTGGTGGTACACATCTCTCATTGCTATGTTTGATATGGCAAACGTAGGTGAGCGAAGGTCTTTGGTGTCAAAGTTCAGGTATTCGTTTCCTCCAAAAAAACTGGTTTCTTCATTGTATTTGTACACGAGTTCCCTTCCAATGGTGAATTGAGGTTTGATGTTGTAAAGCGCTGAGGGCCATTGATGATTTTGGATAATGGCCACTTTAACTTCTTTTTTTGGGTTGACCACATTGAAACCGGCCGTATTGATATTGAACTGTACAACCTGTTTGGTGTTTATAAAATTGAAGTCACGAGATCTTTTTACGGTGCCGGCAACGGAAACTGCATCCCTGAATACAACAAACCTTCTGGAGAATTGAAGGTCACCATAGCTATTGTAAATTTCCAGGATGTAGTTGCCCGTAACTTTTAGTTTAACATTTTCGTTCGGAATTGTTAATCTATAATTGGAGTAGGGCTGCAGGGTGGTATAGCTGTTTTCGTAATCTATTATTCTCTGGTTGTCCGATCCCGATAGGTATTGGGATTTTAATAGTTGGGAAGGGGTCCAGTCATAATCGCAATGTATAATTTTGTAGTAGTAATCCTGTTCGTTGGCAGTTAGGTCATCAAACTCCAAGGTCATTGATTCCCCAAGTTGTACTACGGGAAATTGGTCTTCGGTTGGACCTTTAAAAACCACTGTTTTTATATTATTGGGAGGATTTACTTCTTCCAAAACCTGTCCAAAAGATGAGGTGGCAACGAAACTTAATAAGAGCAGAATGTAGGTAAAGCGCTTCAATAGTATCAATTTGAGGTAAAGGTAAACAAAAAGTATGCCTATTGAATTAAGCTCGCCATAATCCCAATTTTATGGTTAATTATTATGAAAACAATCCTTTTAGTGCTATTTTTGCGTCCGATTTTGATAACAAAAGGTCTACAATAATATGTCTAAAGACATCCGGATTAGAAAGGGGTTGAACATCAACCTCGTCGGGGCTGCAGAGCAGACTATTTCCAAAGCCGTTACCAGTAACGTGTATGCCCTGAACCTAGATGATTTCCATGGAATCACTCCAAAAATGTTGATAAAACAAGGGGAAGAGGTAAAAGCGGGCGAAGCTCTCTTTTACAATAAGAACAATGAGGCTATGCACTTTGTTTCTCCCGTGAGTGGTGAACTTGTCGAAATTGTTAGGGGAGCAAGAAGAAAAATTTTAACGTTGAAGATTCTTGCCGATAAAGAACAAGATTACGCAATAAATAAGGTGCCGGATTTGGATTCGGCGGATGGAGAAGCCATTAAATCCTACCTCTTGCAGTGTGGTGGATGGCCTTTCATCAAGCAAAGACCTTATGACGTGATCGCTGACCCAAATGCAACCCCAAAAGCTATTTTTATTTCGGGCTACGCAACAGCACCTTTGGCAGCAGACCCTGACTTTGTTTTAAAGGATAAGGAACAGGAGATTCAAGCAGCTGTAATCGCGCTTGGTAAAATGACACCCGGTAAAATCCATGTGACAATCGAGAAATCGAGTATGTCTCCGCTTAGGGACCTTAAGGGGGTTGAGCTTCACAGGATATCTGGTCCGCATCCAGCCGGTTTGGTTGGAACCCAGATCAACAAGATCGATCCTGTAAACAAAGGCGAAGTGGTATGGACCTTGTCCCCGCAAGACCTTGTAATGTTGGGTGAGCTGTTGTTGACAGGGAAGTTCAATGCGGAAAGAATTGTTGCATTGGCCGGTTCGGTGATAAAGGAGCCAAAGTATTACAAAACCAAAATAGGTGCCGAAATCTCTACTTTTTTGTATGCAAGTGGCGTAAAAGAGGATAGGTTCAGGTTGATCAATGGGGATGTGCTTACTGGTACCAAGACCAACACTGAAGGACATCTTGGTTTTTATAACAACACGGTTACTGCCATTCCAGAGGGCGACGATTATGAGTTCTTTGGGTGGAACAAACCTGTATTCGATAAAATCTCAACAACCAGGGCATTGACATTTTCTTGGTTGCAGCCTAAAAAGAAATACGACCTCGATACCAACACTAATGGTGAACACAGAGCTTTTGTGGTAACGGGTCAATACGAAGAAGTTTTTCCAATGGATATTTACCCGCTTCAATTGTTGAAGGCATGTATGGTGAAAGATTTGGATGAAATGGAGCAATTGGGGCTTTATGAAGTGGCTCCCGAGGATTTCTCATTGACAGAATTCATATGCATATCAAAACAACCACACCAACAAATAATCAGGGAAGGATTGGATTTGTTGCAAAAAGAACTTGGATAATATGGGCATGAAAGAAAAATTACATCAGTTAAAACTTAAGTATCAGGGCAAAAAAATGGCTCCGGCCTTCAATGCGCTGCATACTTTTCTTTATACACCTAATGAAACAACGCACTCAGGTGCGCATGTGAGGGGTGCAGATGATCTTAAGCGTACCATGAACACGGTGATTTTGGCTTTGGTGCCATGTTTGTTGTTCGGTATGTTCAATGCGGGTTATCAGCATTATTCGGCAATCAATGGATTTCCAGAAAATTTTTCCCTTATCAATGACTTCTTGACTTGGGATAACTTTTTGGTGGGGATCACAACGGTACTGCCATTGGTCATCGTTTCCTATGGAATTGGATTGGGTATCGAATTCTTGTTCGCCGTGATCAAAGGCCATGAGGTCGAAGAGGGATATTTGGTGACGGGAATGTTGGTTCCCTTGATCATCCCTGTAGATACGCCACTTTGGATGTTGGCGATAGCTGTAGCCTTTGGTGTTGTAATCGGTAAAGAAGTTTTTGGTGGTACAGGAATGAATATATTAAATCCAGCACTGACGATCCGTGCATTCTTGTTCTTTGCTTACCCTACTTGGATGAGTGGAGATAAGGTATGGGTGCATGAAGCAGTGGAAAGAGCTGGAACTGCAGATGCCATTTCTGGTGAAACGGTGCTTGGTTCACTGGCTCAGGGTTCAGATTACAGTTATTCACTGGCCGATATGTTCTTTGGGTTTATTCCAGGCTCAGTTGGTGAAACATCTACCTTGTTAATTATATTGGGAGGACTTTTCTTGATTTTCTCAAAAATAGCCTCTTGGAGAATTATGGTGAGCGCCGTTATTGGTGCATTGGCCATGGGACTCATATTTAATGGTATAATAGATGCTGGTTGGTTGCCGGAATACAGTAAGTTCTATGCGTTAATGAGTTTCCCTTACTGGCAGCACTTGTTGGTGGGAGGTTTGGCCTTCGGTATTGTATTTATGGCCACTGACCCTGTAACAGGTTCTCAGACCAATAAAGGTAAATGGTACTACGGTTTCTTTATCGGATTCCTTTCGGTAATGATCAGGGTGTTCAACCCGGGGTATCCAGAAGGTGTTTTCTTGGCAATCTTGCTAATGAACGTATTTGCACCTACCATTGACCACTACGTAGTGAGAGGTAACATCAAAAAGAGATTGAAACGATTTAAGACAGCAACCATTTATCCAAAATCTTCGGATGAGGTTGAATTAAAAACGGAAACAGCTTAATTATGGCAGTCAATACAGAAAAAAATAGCTACACAGTACTCTTTGCAGTCCTAATGGTTATTGTTGTAGGATCGTTATTGGCATTTGTTGCATCTGGCCTTAAGCCAATGATCGATGAGAATGAACGCTTTGAAAAGCAACAGAACATTCTTTATGCCATGGGAGTAAACGAAAATGAAGGAGATGGTGATGTTTCCTTTGTTCCCACTACCGAGGTAGAGGATGAATTCTCTCAATATATAACGCAACAGTTGGTTTTGGAAGGCAGTGAGGCCGTTGAGAAGGACAATGCTTACTTGATCAATGTGGAAAAGGCATTGGCCAAGGCCAAAAGTGGTGAAAAAGCAGAGCTTCCATTGTTGATCGGGGAAAAGGACGGTGAAAAATTCTACATCATTCCAATGTACGGTAAAGGTCTTTGGGATGCTATTTGGGGATATATGTCCGTAGGCGAGAACATGGAGATTAAAGGAGTTTATTTTGATCACCGTGGAGAAACTCCCGGTCTGGGAGCCAACATCAAGCAACGTTTTTTTATGGATGACTTTAAAGGAGAATCCATTATGGACGATAATTCTTATGTAGGAGTAGAGGTGGCAAAAGGAAACAATGATCCTTTGAACAACGATAAAGAAGATAATCAAGTAGATGCTTTGGCAGGAGCTACAATTACCGGTAACGGTGTTACCGCAATGATTAAAGAAAGCCTGAAACTCTACAAACCTTATTTACAAACTATTAGATCCAATTAATATGGCGCTACTATCAAAAAAAGATGCAAATCTGATAAAAGACCCGTTAGCGGACAACAACCCTATTACCATTCAGGTATTGGGTATTTGTTCGGCCTTGGCGATTACTGCAGAGCTTAAAGCCTCTGTGGTTATGGCAATATCCGTATTGTTCGTGTTGGGTGTGGGTAACGTAGTAATATCGCTCATACGTAATATCATACCCGCTAAAATCCGAATTATTGTACAGTTGGTCGTAGTTGCCTCTTTGGTGATTATTGTGGACCAAGTATTGAAGGCCTTTGCTTATGAATTAAGTAAAACGCTATCGGTATTCGTTGGGTTGATCATTACAAACTGTATCATCATGGGACGATTCGAAGCTTTTGCCTTGGGTAATGGTCCTTGGAAATCTTTCTTGGATGGTATAGGTAATGCATTGGGATATGGAGTAATCCTTGTAATTGTAGGTTTCTTTAGGGAACTATTGGGTTCAGGTACTCTTTTCGGAATGAAAGTATTGGGAGACCCTGTAAGCAAAACGGGATTGTACTCCATCGGATATGAGAACAATGGCTTTATGATTATTCCTCCAGCAGCATTGATCGTTGTGGGAATCATCATTTGGGTACAACGCTCCAGAAACAGAGCATTAATTGAAGAAGCATAAACTAAGGAAGCATGTTAGAGCATTTAGAACTATTTTTTAGATCAATCTTCGTAGACAATATGGTGTTTGCGGTCTTTTTGGGAATGTGTTCCTATTTGGCCGTATCCAAAAAAGTTTCTACCGCTGTAGGTTTGGGAGCTGCCGTAATATTCGTTTTGGGTGTTACCGTGCCGTTGAACTGGTTATTGGATAAATATTTATTACAAGATGGAGCTTTGGTTTGGTTAGGTCCGGAGTATGCGGATTACGATCTTAGCTTCCTATCCTTTATTCTATTTATTGCCACCATTGCAACAATGGTACAATTGGTAGAAATCGTAGTTGAAAAATTTTCCCCATCCCTATACAACTCATTGGGTATTTTCTTGCCTTTGATTGCGGTAAACTGTGCAATCCTTGGTGGTTCGCTATTTATGCAGACAAGGGAAATCCCAAACATTGGGCTGGCCTTAAATTATGGGATTAGCTCTGGTATAGGATGGTTCTTGGCCATTTTGGCCATAGCTGCCATTAGGGAGAAAATTAGATATTCCAATGTTCCCGCACCATTGCGTGGTTTGGGAATTACTTTTATAATCACAGGTTTAATGGGAATCGGGTTCCAAAGTTTTGGTGGTATGCTCACAGGAGACAACGAACCACCAGAGGATACTCAGAACACTACCGTTGAAAACCAGGAAGAAAAAGAAATCAAAAAAGAGATTGAGGATAAGGAAAAGGCAATCTCTTATAACGAAGCCATAAACAAATAGAAGAAGATGATATTAGCCGCAAGTACCGGAGGTACTATCTTAATTACTGTAGTTGCATTTCTTGTTTTGTTGTTAGTGTTGGTGGCATTATTGCTGTTCACTAAAGAAAAACTGTCCCCATCAGGACCTGTAACCATCACCATTAATGGTGAAAAGGAATTGGAAGTTGGTTCTGGAGGATCTTTGTTGTCAACGTTAGGTAATCAAAAAATATTCTTGCCATCCGCTTGTGGTGGTGGTGGAACCTGTATCCAATGTGAATGCCACGTACTATCCGGAGGAGGAGAGGCATTGCCTACGGAAACTCCCCACTTTTCAAAAAAGGAACTGCAAGAAGGGGCACGCTTGGCCTGTCAGGTTAAGGTAAAACAGGATATGGAAATCACCATTCCAGAAGAGGTATTTGGTATCAAAAAATGGGATGCCAAAGTGGTGCGTAATTACAACGTTGCCTCTTTTATTAAAGAGTTTGTGGTGGAAATCCCTGAAGAGATGAACTACAAGGCAGGTGGATATATCCAAATTGAGATTCCACCTTGCGAGGTAAAATATTCCGATATTGATATTACCGCTCACCCAGAAGAGCACGAAACTCCGGACAAGTTCCAAGCGGAGTGGGATAAATTCAACTTGTGGCCATTGGTCATGAAAAACCCTGAAACTGTTGAAAGAGCCTATTCTATGGCCTCTTACCCAGCTGAAGGAAGAGAGATTATGTTGAACGTTCGTATTGCGACCCCACCATGGGATCGTTCCAAAAATGGATGGATGGACGTAAATCCAGGTATTGCCTCTTCATATATCTTTAGTTTAAAAGAAGGAGACCCGGTAACTATTTCTGGACCATTCGGTGAATTCTTTATCAACGAGTCCGATGCAGAAATGCTTTACGTAGGTGGTGGTGCCGGAATGGCCCCGATGCGTTCCCACTTGTACCACTTGTTCAAAACATTGAAGACCGATAGAAAAGTTACTTATTGGTACGGTGGACGTTCCAAGAGAGAGCTCTTCTATATTGACCACTTTAAACAATTGGAGAAGGAATTCCCTAACTTTAAGTTCTACATGGCACTTTCCGAGCCATTGGAAGAGGACAATTGGAAGGTGAAGAAAGATATCAATGATGAAGAGGGCGATGGTTTTGTTGGTTTTATTCACAATTGTGTGATAGATAACTATTTGGACCATCACGAAACGCCAGAGGATATTGAACTCTATTTTTGTGGTCCACCATTGATGAACAAAGCTGTTCAAAAAATGGGAGAAGACTTTGGTATTCCAGATGAGAATATCAGGTTTGATGACTTTGGAGGATAAAAGCCAAAAATAAAAATCACCTCGAGCAGTGTCGAGAGGTATCAATAAAACCAAACCGATGCTTCTGCATCGGTTTTTTTGTTACTTATGCGAAGAGAACTAACAGAACAGGAACTGCACAACTTGGCCATGAATATTGTGGGTCGAGAGCTGGAGGCCGATGGTTTTGAGTTCATGGCCATCAACAGTAAGCTCAAAAAAAACCCACAGTATGTATGTCTCAAGGAAAAAGTGCTCCACTTTATTGTGGTGCGGAATGTGGAATTTCCCCTAAATCCTAGAGAGTACGATGAAGAATTAATGCGAACTGTAAAGAATCATGCCGAGAAATTTGAGGCTCGCACCTATTTTGCGGGAGTCGGTCTTTCCAATGCGGCGGATAGAACAGAGCCATTGTACCTGGATGAAGAATACGTAGTGGATTATCAAGGTTTAATAGAAATATAAATGAATAACAAAGCATTATTGTTGGGATTGGTGGTATTGTTTTTGCACTGTGCTCCGAAAGAACAGGTTAAAAACCAAACATGGGGCAATGCCCTGGGCACCACATATTCCATTATTTACATTGCCGATGAGGAGTTGGACTATCAAAAGGAAATAGACTCCGTTTTTCAAGTACTCAACCAGTCCATGTCCACTTATATTCCCTCTTCCGATATCTCCAAGATCAACGAGGGGGATTCTACCGTTGTGGTGGATGATATGTTCAAAGAGGTATTTGATGTTTCAAGTGAAGTTCATAAAGCATCTAAGGGTTATTTTGACCCCACCATTGGTGTTTTGGCCAATGCATGGGGATTTGGACCAGGAGAACAAATCGAACTCGATAGCCTTCGTGTAGATAGTTTGTTGCATTATGTGGGTTGGGAAAAGGTACATCTTAATGATGATCATACGATATCCAAAACATACCCATCCATCAGATTTGATTTTAATGCCGTAGCCAAAGGTTATGCCATAGACCGATTGGGGGCCATGTTGGACGCAAAGGGGATTAAAAACTACTTGGTGGAAGTGGGGGGTGAAGTACTGGCCAAAGGCACCAATCTGGATTCTGGAAAGCAATGGACCGTTGGAATTGACGATCCTCAAGTGGAAACAGGTCGCCATCTCAAACAAATTGTAACCTTGAAGGATATGGCCATGGCCTCATCAGGAAACTATAGAAAATTTAGGGTAGATCCAGAAACAGGAGAGAGGTATGTGCATACCATCAACCCTAAAACTGGGTACACCAAAAATTCCAATGTTTTGGCAACAAGCGTAGTAGCAAAAACTTGTGCCTTAGCTGATGCTTTTGCCACTACTTTTATGGCGATGGATTTGGAGGATTCCAAACAAGTGCTTCAGGACCATAATGAGCTGGAAGCCTATATTATTTATTTGGATGAAAACGGGACGACCCAAGAATTTTTCACGCCAGGTTTTGAAGCTTTGATCAAAAACTGATCATTTCTTTACAAAGGGGATGATTTCACCTTGGGCCAAGCGATATTTTTCAACCATTTCCTTTGGAAGTATATTGGTGTAATCTACTTCTTCAACCATAAAGCCAACGCTGCGAAGCTTGTCAAAATAATCCCTGCCATAGATGCGGACATGGTCGTACTGACCAAAAATACGGGAGCGTTCCTTCCTGTCGGTAATGGAGTCGTCCTCAAATGTTTTCTCCCTTTTCAAATCCTGTGGAATTTGAAATATGCCCCATCCACCTGGTTTCATTACTCGGTAAAGTTCTTGCATGGCCTTGGTGTCGTTGGGGATATGTTCCAAAACATGGTTGCATAAAATCACGTCAAAAGTATTGTCCTGAAAAGGTAGCTTACAAATATCCGCTTTTACATCCGCCAAGGGCGAATTGAGGTCGGTGGTGGTGTATTCCAAATTGTCCAACTTTTTAAAACGATTGTAAAAGGCTTGTTCCGGAGCAAAGTGGAGCAATTTTAAAGGCTGTTTGAAGAACCCGGTTTCATTCTTTAAATACAGCCACAACAGCCGATGCCGTTCCAGCGATAGGGTAGAGGGGGAGAGTACGTTCTCTCTTGGATTTTCATAACCATAGGGTAAAAAGGACCTGAAGGATTTTCCATCTATCGGGTCCGTAAACTTATTTCCTTTTAGGGAAAAGGCAATCAATGGTCGAACCCAATAGCTTAATTTAATAAGCAAGGGCCTTGGAATTAGATTTAGAAAAAACTTAAAGAGTTTTGACACGGATTAAACGAATATTTACCAATTGATCTACAATATTACTCTTTTATAGGATAAACTATCCTCGCCAAAATTTATGCTTAATCCTAACTTCATCTTTGATGCGGCCAAGTAGTTCAATGTTTGTTTCACATGAGCGCTACTGATTTTTTCAACTGCCTTAAGTTCTAGGATAATTTTGTCATCCACTAAATAATCAGCATAATAATGATGCTTTAATTTCTTTCCTTTGTAGATGATATCGAATTTGACTTCTTTTTTAAATGGAACGCCATTTGATTTTAGTTCAATTTCTGGAGCATCGCTATACACTACTTCGCTGAATCCTTTACCACGTTCATTATGGATATCCATGCATAAACCGATAACAAAGTAGGACTCATTTTTATAAATGATTTGGGACATTTATCTGAGTAATTGGTGAAATTTGTGTCAATATAAAAATTACTGATCACTAAAGCACCAACTTCTTGCTGCGGAACTCATCTTCTTCGTTGCTTTTGATTCCCAAAGCCTCATAAATATATTGGAAAGTAGATAAGAGTTCGGGTTTTCCGTCCACAAGTGCCACATCGTGCTCAAAGTGAGCGCTTGGCTTGCCATCGGCAGTGAGTATGGTCCAGCCATCCCTTAGCTGTTTTATTCGTTTGGTGCCCATATTGATCATGGGCTCAATGGCTACCACCATACCGTTGACAAACTTTTTGCCACGGCCTCTTTTCCCATAATTGGGCATTTGAGGGTCTTCATGCAGTTCCCTTCCCAAACCGTGGCCCACCAATTCACGTACCACGCCATATCCATGGTCTTCCGTGTATTTTTGAATGGCATAGCCGACATCACCCACACGATTGCCCAATTTGAACTCTCGAATACCTATATAAAGCGATTCTTTGGTCACCTTAAGCAATTTTTTGGTTTCTTCTGCCACTTCACCAACTTCAAATGTGTAAGCATGGTCACCGTGAAATCCATTTTTAATGGCCCCGCAATCGACTGAAACAATATCACCCTCCTTTAAAGGTTCGTTACCAGGTATACCGTGCACTACTTGTGCGTTCGGACTCCAGTTTAAAGTATTTGGAAAGTCGTACATGCCCAAAAAGCCAGGTACTGCTCCTTGTTCCCGAATAAATTCCTCGGCCATCTTATCCAACTTTAATGGATTGGCCCCAGGCTTGATTTCTTTGGCCAACATGCCCAAAGTTTTGGATACAACCAAAGCGCTTTCACGCATCAACTCAATTTCCTCAGCTGTCTTTACTTTAATCATAGCTGCAAAGATAAATTGATTCTATGGATTTAAGCACATTTGGCTTAAACCAATGGTTTTTGCGTCATAAGATCAGGTTGTGGAACGCCCAATAATTTAAGAATGGTAGGTGCAATATCACCTAAAACGCCACTTTTTACCTCTTTGATATCATTGTCCACCAAAATAAGTGGAACGGGGTTGGTGGTATGCGCTGTGTTAGGGCTGCCATCGGGGTTTATCATGGTGTCGCAGTTGCCATGGTCTGCAATTACAATCGTGGAATATCCATTTTCCAATCCAGCGGTGATGACATCTTTTGCACATTCATCGACGGTTTCACAAGCTTTGATTGCGGCTTCCATCACACCGGTATGCCCTACCATATCTGGGTTTGCAAAATTGAGGCATACAAAGTCGGCATCTCCTTTTTTCAATTCGGGAATAATGGCATCCCGGATATCGTATGCGCTCATCTCGGGCTGAAGATCATAGGTGGCCACTTTCGGCGATGGGCAAAGAATGCGTTGTTCCCCTTCAAAAGGTTCTTCTCGACCTCCATTAAAGAAAAAGGTAACATGCGGATATTTTTCGGTTTCCGCGATTCGTATTTGTTTTTTACCGTTTTTGGCAAGGGTCTCGCCCAAGGTATCTTTTATATTTTCTTTGTTGAATATGATTTTGATACCCTTAAAGGATTCATCATAATTGGTCATGGTAACATAGTACAGATCCAGTTTGTGCATATTTTGCTCATGAAAATCCTGTTGGCTCAGAGCTTGTGTCAATTCACGGCCGCGGTCGGTCCTGAAATTGAAAAATATAATTACGTCGCCATCCTTGACCTTGGCAACGGGCTCGTTATTTGAATCGGTCAACACCAATGGTTTGATGAACTCGTCGGTAACGCCGTCATCATAACTTTTTTGCATCGCTTCGCCGATATTTTGAGTTGCTTCACCTTCGGCGTTCACGATAACATCGTATGCCATTTTAACACGCTCCCAACGCTTGTCACGATCCATGGCGTAGTATCTGCCGATCACAGTGGCCAATTGGGTCTTTTTGTCCGCACAGTAGTTGTCCAGATCTACCAAAAAGCCTTTTCCACTTTTAGGGTCCACATCACGACCATCGGTAAATGCGTGCACAAAGGAATTTTCTACACCACTTTCGTCAGCGGCTTTTATCAATGCCTTGAGGTGATCAATGTGACTGTGCACCCCTCCATCGCTGACCAATCCCAAAAAGTGGACAGGTTTGTTGTTGGCTTTGGCGTATTCAAATGCCTCTTGGAGTACTTTCTCGTTCTTTAAGGTGTCTTCTTTTACGGCTTTATTGATTTTAGCAAGGTCTTGGTAGACAATTCTACCAGCGCCAAGGTTCATATGGCCTACCTCACTGTTTCCCATTTGCCCTTCAGGCAGACCAACGTTCATTCCATCGGTGTGCAAATCCGCATCGGGATATTTGGTGTAAAGTGAATCAATAAATGGGGTATTGGCTTTTTCAATTGCCGAAACATTTGGATCTGGAGATTTTCCCCAGCCATCCAAAATCATAAGAATAACCTTTTTGCTCATAACGAAATATTGTACTACAAAAATAAAGTGATCTGGTTGGATGCCCTAGTTTTTTGTTAAAATTCTAATTATGAAGTTGTTAATAATTTTAAGCTAAAATTGAATACTTGTTAAAATTTAGTTATTTAACTGTTAATAATGTAACACCGACTGTTTTAAGAAGTCTATTTTTATAACAAGTAATTTCATTAATCAAAAACAATCATCATGAAAAAAACAATCTTCACAGTGGCCGCTGTATCCATGTTGGCCCTAAGCGGTATTTCTGCAAACGAGCTGAAAACCATTGAAACAGAAGCAACCATTGAAATGGTTTCACCGGATGACCTTAGCGCTTTTTGTAAAGCAGTAATGCAGGGCGATGTGGATACCGTAAAAAAATTCATTGAACTTGGAGAGGATGTCAACCAAAAATCCCTTGGTAAGGCACCTATCCATTATGCCGCACGATATAACAAGGCCGAGGTCTTGAAAGTACTTATCGATAATGGTGCAGACCTTAAAAAACGTTGTGATGGCGGTATGACGGCGATGAAATATGCAGAACTTTCCCATGCCAAAGATGCAATGGCGGTGCTAAAAGCAGCTATGAAAAAATAGAAAAGGAGTTTATTCGTCTAACGAAAAAGGCCCATCCGAAAGGATGGGCCTTTTTGCTCATTTACATATTTAGTGTCCTTGCAAAAGAGTGTGTCTCGTGGCTTAGAACTCAAAGCCCGTAAAAGCTCTGTATAAAAATCCATACACGGCCATAAAAAACATAACCGCACAAAATATGGAATACCCTTTTAAAAAGAGCACTACAAAGCTAGGTTTGCAATCGTCGAATGCCTCTAGATAGAGATTTTTAAAATGTAATAGTGTTCCCATATGTTCTCTCTTTTTACCGCATAAAAAGATTAAGGGAACAAGTAGGATTCGGGGTTAGTCCAAAGGTACAGAAATTAAGTCAACTGCCTTGTTTAATCGATAAACAGTCAATTCTATCGACCTGAATATTGTTGTATCGCTTCTTTGATTTTATCTATTCTGTTCTCGGGGTCGGGGTGTGTACTCTGAAACTCAGGAACGCTGTTGGGCCCCGCAGCAGCCTTTAGGATTTCCATCACCGCTATCATTTCGTAGGGGTCGTACCCGGATTGAATCATAAACAAAACTCCTAATTCATCACTTTCCAATTCGTCGCCCCTGCCATTTTTAAGCAGTGTGTTCTGACCTATTCCAGCGACTAAATTTCCCATATCTACTCCTACGGAAGCACCCGTTGCGAGGGTTTGCCAAAAATTACTCTCTGCAATCCGTTCTGCGGAGTGTCTGCCGATTACATGGCCTATTTCGTGGCCCAAAACCCCGGCCAGTTGTGGTTCGTTCAGTTGGGAGAAGAGGGCATAGGTTATAAAAATTTGACCTCCGGGCAGCGCAAATGCATTGATGGTGCTGTCATCGGCCAATAAATGAAATTCATATGGATAAGGGGTTTCCCGAGCTATACTTTTTTGCACCAATTTATTGCCCACGGCATCTACCAATGCCTGCATGCGTTCGTCGGGATACAGACCACCATGTTGTTGTGCCATTTCTGGTGCGCTTTGCAACCCAATGGCAATTTCTTGCTCGGCGGTCATGTTGATGTTTTGGGTCCTGCCGGTATATGGATTTTCCTCTTGGTTACTGCACCTACGAACAAAAGCGAAGGCAACGATGGCCAAACCTATAAGGATACGTATTCTCCAACTTCCTCGTCTCATGGGTTAGTGTTCTGTATAGTTGAAGATACAAAAAAACGCTATAGCAGTACTGGGTTGATATCCAAAATATTGTCCTGCAAGTAGGTCTTTACAAAGCCATTGGTAAAGTGTTCAATCCCTAAAAACTGTTCCTTTTGCAGAAGCTTTAGCATATTGAGTTTTCGGTACGCGGTCAGCATGGGGATGGAAATTGGCGCATAGCTATAGTGCCATGGTTCGTATTTAAAGCCCCTTCGTCTGGAGTTGTCGGTATACACTAAATAAAACCCATATTTCTCGGAATTTTCATCCAACCAAAGTTTTAATCCTTCGAAAGGGCCACCAGCTTCAAATTTTTCGGCCTCAAGAACATCTCCAGAGACTTTTGGGTTTGCATCGATAATATCAATGTCGGTGCCCCAATGATGTCTGCTTGTTCCAGGTATCGTGGAATATTCAATGATTTTGTCTATGGCCTCCAAAGGGGTCAGTCCTTCATCTTCCGTGAAACTTAGGTATTTGCGCTCCCAAATGCGTTCCTGATGATAAAAATCACGGAAACTGGATATCAGCTTTATATCAAAACCATCCGAATAGGCCGCTTTTTTCATGGCCAAGAAGGATTCGTATGCTTCTTCCCTTAGATTGATGCCTTCCCCAAAAAGTTCGATATCAGCTTTGCCCATAAGTTCGGCTGTTGAATAATCAAGATCGTAAAGGTTGGGGAAAATAGGGGGGATGGTACAGGCCAGGCCCGACACAGAAGCAGTTTTGATAAAAGTCCTTCTTTTCATGAAACAAATTTTTGTCCCAAGTTAAGAAGTATTTTTAATTCTTGAATTTGAAAATTGAGGGAAGAACTCCGCCGAATGCTATCGGTCCAAGAACAGGAAACCGGAATATTCCAGCTCCAGGTCGTCCATGGTAACTAGGTAAAAGTAGACGCCTTCGTGTAGTCCAGCACTTTGGTTTGTAATAAGGGTTCCGGTATTGGCAATCCCCTTGAACTCGTTGGTGTAATTGATCTGTTCAAACACCTTTTGTCCATATCGGTTAAAAACACGGACACTGTTATTGGGCGATTCCTCCAAACCGTCAATAATCCAAAAATCGTTGGTTCCATCGCCATTCGGACTCAAAAAATAATTGCCCAAAGTGGGATTGTTCACGGCAAAAGTATCACTTGGCAGCGGGATGGTACCAAAGGTAATGGCAGCATAATCGCTAGGTAAAAAAGTTTCTGAAGTAATAAAACCTTGGGTGAGATCCCCACTTTGTGCCGAATTGCCAATAATCACCCATTCGTTTGCTGCTTTGCTCCATCCGACCACAATAACGGATTCGGGTGTGGCATTGGGTATGGCGGCCAGGGCACTACGTGGGTTCCAAGATATGGTGACTTGGGCGGGAACATCGCTCTGAATAATCCAAAACTCGCGATCTGATACCGTGCCTATCTCTTGTTCTTTCTCGTCCGTATCAAAGCCTTCCAAGATGGAGGATGGGTTGGAAGGGTCCTCAAAAAAATAGGCACAGATGGCCAAAGGGGTAGTGCTTTGCGAAAGCAATGTCAAAGGCCTTAATTGTTGTTGGTCCCCTACGGGAAATGAAAATACATCCCGGTCGTTCACCGCAGCAAAACCCGTGATCTTGGAGGTATTGCTTTCGCCGGTGAAAAAGCCTTGGCCCATAAAGTTGAGGTATACTGCTTGGTTGTTTGATGGGGTCAAAAAATCACCATCGATAAAATTTACGTTGTTTCGAACGAGTACAGGATTTTGTAAAAATACATTGCTACTGTTCATAATTTCCGTATCCCATAAGGTTGGTGAGAAACTTCCGGAAACGATTATGACACCGTTACCGTAAAATCCGACCAATCCCGAGGTCTGTTCAAAACTGGCATTGTTGATAAAGTCGGTGTGCAGCCCCAGGTTGGCATTGTTGTGCATTTGCAGGTTACCGTTGTTGAACAGCCCGGTTTGGCCCACAGCAAAGCTGACCGACAATAAAAACGCTATGTGGAGGAGGGGTTTCATTAATTTAAAATGCGGTTACAGTGTAATACCAATCGGATGGTGCAGCTGATCCACTTGAGTTATATACTTGGACGTCAAAATAGTTAGCAGTTTGATCAATAACTTGAATAGTTCTAAAATTAGAAGGTCCTGGTGTTCCGGGGTTTAATATTGTAAGTTGGACAATATAATCTGCAGGTAAGGGAGTCGAAGTCAAGGTGACTCTATACTGACCTGAACCAATTGTTGATATACTCGATCCTACAGTATTTTGACTTCCACTAAGACCAAACCTTCCCATGGCAATAACAGGGTTCGTAACAGCAACTTCAAAATCTTGGCCAGATGGGGTCACTGTCATTCCGTTACCGGCTGAAACCGTCTGGTTTTCATTTGTGGGGTCTGAATCCCCGTCACGGATATCCACAAGTGCGTTCGTGCCTCCGGATATGGCGACCTCCACTGTTTGGTTCGGTGTTCCCGCGCCTCCAATGCTGAGGTTCTGACTGTCGGTATTGTCAGGCACATCGATTGTAAAGTTTGGATAGGCCCCTCCTATTGTAACATTTCCGTTTCCTCCATCTGCAAGGGAAACAGTTTGGTCGGGTGCTGTATTTGTGACCTGGAAGTCCTGTCCAGTTTGGGACACTGATATTCCCGTGCTCGCAGAAACCGTCTGGTTTTCATTTGTGGGGTCTGAATCCCCGTCACGGATATCCACAAGTGCGTTCGTGCCTCCGGATATGGCGACCTCCACTGTTTGGTTCGGTGTTCCCGCGCCTCCAATGCTG
>NZ_JAFLND010000003.1:634423-732205 GCF_017313105.1 [Muricauda] lutisoli (nom. illeg.)
TGTATTTGTGACCTGGAAGTCCTGTCCAGTTTGGGACACTGATATTCCCGTGCTCGCAGAAACCGTCTGGTTTTCATTTGTGGGGTCTGAATCCCCGTCACGGATATCCACAAGTGCGTTCGTACCTCCGGATATGGCGACCTCCACTGTTTGGTTCGGTGTTCCCGCGCCTCCAATGCTGAGGTTCTGACTGTCGGTATTGTCCAGGTAACCGCTGAGGTCGACTGGCGTCGCAGTCGGGTCGTCGCTGATACTCAACTGGTCGCTTGCCAGGCTCAGGCTCTGGAGTTCGTTGGTTGGATTAATGTCTAGGTCTGCTGCTTCGGATGCGGTAATTGCTCCTTCCAAATATTGAAGGTTTACCGCATCTAACGGATTTGTTGGGTCAGCAACATTAACCATATTTTGATTGCCTAAATCCACAGGTGCTCCCGCGGCCCCGAACCCACTCAACGGAATGGTTGCTTTGTCGAGTTTGGCATTGGTGATGGCAGCATCCGCAATGTCCTCTGTTAAAATGGTGCCATTGAATATTTCATCAGTAGTTACCGCACCTGTGGCAATCTCAAAAGCTGTAATTCCTCCTTCGGAAACATCCAAGGTATACGGAATGTCTTCTCCATTTCCGGATCGGATCAAAGTGGCATCGGTGGCATCGAAAACTTCATTCCCTATAATGCTGTCTTTTTCGGTAATCCCCAATACCGATTCGTTGACCAAGGTCCATTGGGTACCGTTCCATTGGAAAATGTCCCCGGCCTGTCCACTCGTGGCATCGGCAAACTTGCCAATGGTTACGGATTTTGGAGCCAGCAATCCCGTGGTAATGGATGTCGGCTGTATTTTTGAATCCCCATTAATGGATTGTGTCACGATATTGGCTCCGGTGATCTGTCCTACCTCAAAATTGTAATTAACGCTACCGTCCGGATTGGTCGTTGGGGTAATTACCACTGTGCTGTCCCTGGCTTGTGGATTCAGTAGTCTTAAATAATCGGCCCTGGTGCTTACGGTAAACGAATTGTCCAGTTCGTCGCAGATGTTTACCCATACCGTTCCGTTGTAATAATGCAGGCACTCTTGGTCGGTATTGTACACCATGGCACCGGGCAATGGGTCGATCAGGCTCATTTGGGCATCGGTAACCCTGGTGATGACCAATACGCGGGTAGTGCTTTCCAGTTCGAGTACGGAGGCGGGGTCCAGGTTTTGCGGGTTGTTCCCGATTTTTACCTGTCCGCTGATGCTGTTGATCATGAGTAGGCCAATGATCAAGGTGACAATTGAAGTTTTCACAGTGTTTGTTATTTGAGGATTTCCAAACGTAAAAAACAAAACTAACCTTATGTTTCAATATTTTTAATAAATACCGTCAAAACACGTAATTAGAGGGTGAATGGAATTCCCTTTGGTATATTTGTAGGGTACAGAATTAACAAAAGTTTAGAACGCCTTAATTTTTTTTATCGCCTCCAAGGGTTTTCTTTAACTTGTGCTAAATACATTGAAATGAAAAATATATTTTTGATAGTGTTCTCTTTGCTTGTGTCCGGCTGGTCCATGGCACAGGATACCCGCCAAATGCTCAGGGGAAAGGTGCTTTACCGGAGTTCGAACGTACCTAACGAGAACGTTATCAATTCTACCAGCGGAATAGCTACCATAACCGACGAAAACGGAGAATTTATGATCCGCGTAAAAGATGGGGATCAGTTGGTGTTTACCGCGGTAAACTATCAATTGGAGGTGGTTGAAATTACGCCCGAAATTTTAGCGAACAACCGCTTGGTGGTGGAAGTGGATGAAAAGGTACAGGAACTGGACGAAGTGGTGGTGACCCCGGAAAACCAAGAGAGGTTTCTGCAGGTAAAGAACGAGGATTTCAAGGAATTCAATTATGAAATAGATCGGGGTACGGAGGTCGAGAATATCGCCAATTCCAGAATTACCCGGGGGATGAAGGACGGAATCAATTTTGTAAACATATTCAAGGCTTTGTTCAAATCGCAAGAGGTCAATGGGCAACAAAGGGCACCGCTTAAGGTGAGCGAAGTTCTCAGGCATGTTTACGATGATGAGTTCTTTGTAGTGGACCTTAGACTACCACAGGACAAAATAGATGCATTTCTTTTGTATTGTGATGATAAAATACCTTCGCAGACCTTGCTCAAAAAAGAAAACGAATTCCAACTGATCGATTTTTTGGTCACCCAAAGCAAGGAGTATCTGGCAACCTTGAATGAGGAATGAAAAAAATCTTTTTTGCATTGATAGTTTTTGCCACCCAATGGGCTCTTGCCCAAGATGGAAGTGTCAAAACATTGCAAGGAAGAGTAACGAGCCCTGATAAGGATGTTGTAGGGGTCGTGGTACAAAATAGCACTACAAATGATGCTGTGATCACCGATTTTGAGGGGAACTTTTCAATCCGTGTCCGGGTCAATGACACCTTGGTGTTTTCCGCAGTTCATTTTTTAAAGAAATCTTTGCCCGTCACCGAAGCATTGTACCAGTCCAGCTTTATTCAAGTGCCCATGCAGGAGTTCGTGAACCAATTGAAGGAAGTGGTGGTAAGACCCTACGATTTAACAGGGGATTTAAGTAAGGATATCGATAGGGTCACCTTGGAAAAGGATGTGAGCGCCGAAGCCCTAAAATTGCCGAATGCCCACCAAAGTATACCTACGCAAAGTGAAAGAAGGTTACAGGAAGCTTCCAGCATGAGCGTAATGGGTGGAGGTGGCATTGGTGGAGCGGGAGGAGCCCTTAGTCTTAATCCAATAATCAATGCGATTACCGGTCGCACCAAAATGCTCAAAAACCGGGTGAAGATTGAAAGTACCTATGCTCAAACACAACAGGTACAAAGCTTTTATGCCGATTCCCTGTTTTTGACCACGTTAAAAATCCCCTTGGAAAAAATTGATGATTTTATGTATTTCTGCGAAGTGGATGAAAAGTTTCAGGCAGCGTTAGCCTCTAAGGATAAATTAAGAATATGGGATGTCATGTTGCAGAAAAGCAGAGCTTATCGCGAAAACAACGATTTGGATTGATTTTTCAGGAGTCAGGAGTTGAAGGTTTGGAACCGCTGTCTTATTGGGCGCAGTCGAAATGTCCCGAAAAAATAGTTTGGCAGGTAAATTGCAGAACGTATGCTAAAACTGTAACATTGTTGCACAATTAAAGTCTTATTGAACATGATGAAACTAAAAAAAGCAAAACTCTGGGTGCTACCTTTGGTAATTCTACTGTTTTTTTCTTTCTCATCCGCCCATAAATTCTATGTAAGCGTCACCAATATTTCCTATTCGGAGGACGATAAAGCTTTCCAGATTACCAGTCGGGTTTTTATAGATGACCTCGATAAGCTTCTCAAGGAACGGTACGGTATAGAGACCAAGTTGGCCACTCCAAAGGAATCCGAGATTGCGGACGAATACATCGAGAAATATTTCAGGACCAAATTTGTGGTGGAATTTGATGGGGAAATCGTACCATATAATTTTTTGGGGAAACGCTACGATACCGACGTGGTCATCTGTTACCTGGAAATCCCCGATGTGGACTTATCAAAAATAAAAACCATGTCCGTACAGAACGAAGTGCTCACTGATTTGTTCGATGAACAGAAAAATGTGGTCCATGTAAAATGGAAGGGCAACAAAAAAAGTTTTGTGTTGATCAGGGAGAACAATAAAGGAATGTTAAACTTATGACCTATTCTTAACATTTGGTTAAAATATGTTATTTTTCACCGTTATAAAATCAGATAGAAAATGAACAGAATCAAGTATTGCTTTGCTTCCGTGTTGTTCCTTTTTGGAGCCGTGGTTATGGCACAAGAGGGAGACGTTAAAGAAGAGCGGGAGCCCGGACATTACAACCAGAGTAAATTTAAACAATTGTACGAGGAGTTTTCCTCACCAAACACATACCGGTCCGCTTCTGGGGCACCCGGTCCAGATTATTATCAACAACAGGCGGATTACGTGATGGATATTCACCTGGATGATAAAAATGCGAAAATCAATGGGGAAGAGACCATTACATATCATAACAATTCGCCGGACGATCTAGAGTTTCTTTGGGTACAGTTAGATCAAAATGTACGTGCCAAGGATTCCAAGTCACCACTTCGTAACGGAAATGGTGTAAATATTGCCTATACCGCCGGTAATTTTGCCGAGACCTATATCACTGAGCCATTTGATGGTGGTTTTAATATTGAATCGGTAACCGATAGCAGTGGAAAACCATTGTCCTATACCATCAATCAGACCATGATGCGTATCAATATCCCACAACCGCTTAAAAGTGGTGAGAAAATTTCGTTCGATATAAAGTGGTGGTACAATATCCCTGATCACACGGTAAACAGAGCCCGCTCTGGATACGAGTATTTTCCAGAAGACGGTAACCGTGCCTATGTAATTGCCCAGTTTTTCCCAAGAATGGCTGTGTACAGCGATGTGGAAGGATGGCAAAACCATCAGTTCTGGGGAAGTGGAGAGTTCGCATTGCCATTCGGTAACTACGACGTGAGCATTACCGTTCCTGCAGACCACGTATTGGATGCGACGGGTGAGCTTCAAAACCGTGACGATGTATTCTCTAGAGATATGATGAAGCGTTACAAGCAGGCCAAAAAATCTTATGATAAGCCTGTGATCATTGTAACACAAGAAGAAGCAGAAGCTGCGGAAAAAGGATTTTCCACAGATACCAAAACCTGGAAGTTTAAGGCAACCAACGTTAGGGATTATGCATTTGCCACTTCCAGAAAGTTTATTTGGGACATGCAAGCCGTTAAAATCGGAAACAAAGATGTAATGGCAGTTTCGCTTTATCCAAAAGAAGGTAACCCACTTTGGGAGGAAATGTCCACCAAAGCCGTGGCACAGACCTTGGAAACGTATTCCAAACACACGTTTGATTACCCTTACCACAAAGCAATCTCCGTACATGCTAAAAACCAAGGCATGGAGTATCCGATGATTTGTTGGAACTATGGTCGTCCAAACGAGGATGGTACCTACTCCGATAGAGTTAAGTATGGTATGATCAGTGTGATCATCCACGAGGTTGGTCACAACTTCTTCCCAATGATCGTAAACTCCGATGAACGTCAGTGGGGATGGATGGACGAAGGTTTGGATACGTTTATGCAGTACTTGGCCGAGCAAGAGTTTGGAAAAAACAACCCTGAGGTTATCGCTCCAAACGAAAAGTACCCTTCAAGAAGAGGTGACCCAGCTAAGATTGTTCCTTATATGGCAGGTGATCAAAGCTATATTTCACCCATTATGTCCAACCCGGAAAATGTATATCAGCTTGGACCAAATGCCTACGCAAAACCAGCTACTGCTCTTAACATTCTTAGAGAGACGGTAATGGGAGAAGAATTGTTTGACCATGCTTTTAAAACCTATGCGCAACGTTGGATGTTCAAACACCCGACCCCAGAAGATTTCTTCCGTACCATGGAAGATGCTTCCGCTGTGGATTTGGATTGGTACTGGAGAGGATGGTTCTACACTACCGATTATGTGGATATTGGCGTAAAAGGAGTTAAAAAATACTACGTGTCCAACAAGCCTACCAAGGAAATGGAAAAATACATGGCTGACAGAAACCTTACCGAGGCCGACCTTCCGCCTTTGGTTTATTTGGCCGAAGAAGACAGTGAGGATTTTGCTCCCGAGCTAAAAGGTAAATCACCGACCGAAACTTCCCAGAACCTTAAGGAGTTTATGATGGACAACATGACCGAGGCTCAAAGAGCTCAGGTTAAAGAGCCAAAGTATTTCTATGAAATCACTTTTGATAAGCCAGGAGGTATTCCAATGCCATTGATAGTGGAGTACACCTATGCCGATGGTACTACCGAGAGCGTTACGTATCCTCCTGAAATTTGGAGAAAGAATGATGCTGAGGTAAAAAGAGTGATGGCCACGGAAAAAGAATTGGTTGGAATCGTGGTGGATCCAAAATTGGAAACAGCCGATATTGATACGACCAACAATTCTTGGCCCAAGAAAGAAGAGAAGTCTGACTTTGATAAGTTCAAGGAGAACATCAAAGGAAAATAGTAAAAGAAAAAACTATGTTAAGAGCCTCGTGATTTCACGGGGCTTTTTTTATTTTGAACCCAATATCTGATTATATTTGTGCCATGCAATTTCTATTTATAAGCGGAGCCGAGATTTTTTTCATCCTATTCATTGTAGTGATGGTGTTTGGTGCAGATAAGATTCCTGGAATAGCCAGGGGGCTCGGCAAAGGAATGCGCCAACTTAAGGACGCTACCGACGATATTAAACGCGAAATCCAGAAGACTGCGGATGTGGATACCGACTTCACCAAGAACATCCGTAAGGAAATCGATGATGTGAAAAAGAATGTAGACGAAGTTTCCGGCTCCATCAAAAGAGACCTCAATAAGTAAGATTCCGATGTTGGAAAAATTGCTCAAATGGGATAGGGACACTTTTGTTTATCTCAATGGATTGGGCATAGAGGATTATGATGTTTTTTGGTCCACGGTCACCAATATCTCTACCTGGATTCCCCTTTTTATCCTATTCTTGGTATTGTTTTTTCTCAAATTCCCCAGAAAGGTGGCACTCCACATGTTTTTTACCGTGCTCGCGTTGGCCATTTTTATCACAGTTGTTACGCATTTCACCAAAATATCGGTAGCTAGGTTGCGCCCTAATAATACCGAAGAAATCAATACCCTGATCCGTATCTTAAAAACTCCAACGGACTATAGTTTTTTTTCAGGACATGCCTCCAGTTCGTTTTCCATAACCATGTTGGTATTTTTGTTTCTGCGCCGTAAAGTAAAATGGGCGGCACTGTTTTTTATTTGGCCTATCTTATTTGCCATGAGCCGTATTTACGTGGGTGTGCATTTTCCGTTGGACATTATTGTGGGTATGGTGGTAGGTTTGTTTTCCGGATGGCTTTTTTATGTTCTGTACCGGAGCTTTATAGCACCCTACTCAGTGTCAGTCCGTCCCTAATGGGCAACAATACTGTTTCCACTCTAGGGTCTTCTTTTAATTTTTTATTGTACTCAAGCAATGCCGCGGTTGCTTTATCTGACTTTTGTAAAGGCTCCACCACTTTCCCGGACCAAAGCACATTGTCGGACAGAATAATACTGCCTGGTTTGGTTTTTTTGATCACAGCTTCAAAATAGGCATCGTAGTTCACCTTTTGCGCATCAATAAAAACAAGGTCAAAAGTACGGTTTAAGCTGGGAGCAATATCCAACGCGTCCCCAACGTGTTGAATGATTTGGTTTCCATAACCGCTTTTATCAAAATATTTACGTTGCATTTGATGGAGTTCCTCGTTTACCTCAATGGTGTGGAGTTCCCCGTTTTTTTTAAGTCCTTCCGCCAAACATAGGGCCGAATAGCCTGTGTAAGTGCCGATTTCCAAAATATATTTGGGGTTGATGATCTTGGAGAGCATGCTCAACACCCGACCCTGAAAATGCCCTGTGATCATTCGGGGCTGTACCACTTTTAAGTGCGTTTCTCGGGTCAGTTCTTGCAACAATTCGGGTTCATCCTCCGAACTATTGGCAATGTAACTCTCCAAAATGGGCGATAGGAAATGCATGATATATTTTTCGCAAAAATATAGAAAAGAACTACATTGGAACAGTTGATAAACCAAAAGCATTCCATGGCATTACCAAAGGTGAACATAAGAACGGCAACACTGGAAGATCTTCCCGTATTGCTGAATTTTGAACAGGAAATCATAAAGGCTGAACGACCTTTTGATGTTACCATAAAAGAAGGGCCCATCAGCTACTACGATATTGGCGAAATGATCCAAGACCCTAAAGCTCATGTGGTGGTGGCGGAAACAGAGGGGAAGATAGTTGCTTCGGGCTATGCCATTCCCAAAAGAGCGAGACATTATCTGGACCATGAGCTGTATGCCTATCTTGGTTTTATGTATACGGACGAGGGTTTTAGGGGGAAGGGTATCAATGCCCTAATTGTTGACGAACTTAAGCAATGGTCCCAACAAGAGGGATACAAGGAAATCAGATTGACTGTTTACAACGAAAATCTGCCCGCTATCAAGGCTTATGAAAAAGTGGGTTTTAAAAAGCATATCATCGAAATGCGTTTAGAGTAAATTTCTTTTCCCCACATTACTCCCACAAATCGTATTTTTGATGCAAACCAAAGAGAAAATGACATTCGAGAATACGCTTGAATTTGCAAAAAAGCTTGATGCTTCCGATGCATTGGCTTCCTACCGAAACGAATTCCACTACCCACAGGTCAACGGAAAAGATGTGATTTATTTTACGGGAAACTCACTTGGGCTTCAACCCAAACGGACCCAAAAGTTTGTGGATGATGTGATGAAGGATTGGCGGGAACTGGCTGTGGAAGGTCATTTTTATGCCGATAAACCTTGGTGGGACTATCACGAAAGACTTGCTGAAGGTTTGGGCAAAGTGGTAGGGGCCATGCCCAAGGAAATTTCAGTGATGAATACGCTTACGGTAAACCTTCACTTATTGATGATATCTTTTTATCGACCCACCGAAAAACGTTTTAAGATTATCTGTGAGGAAAAAGCCTTTCCGTCCGATCAATATATGCTGCAGAGTCAGGTCCGCTTTCATGGATTGGACCCCAAAGATACCATTGTTGAGGTAAAAAAGAGGGAAGGCGAACATGCTTGGCGTACGGAAGATATCATTCAAAAGATCAACGAGGTAGGAGATGAGCTGGCCCTGGTGCTGATGGGCGGTGTCAACTATTATAACGGTCAAGTACTGGATATGGAAGCCATCACCAAAGCAGGAAAAGGTGTAGGTGCCTTTGTGGGATGGGATTTGGCCCATGGGGTCGGAAACATCAAACTGAACCTACACGATTGGGGTGCTGATTTTGCCGCGTGGTGCAGCTACAAATACATGAACAGTGGTCCAGGGAACGCATCTGGAATCTTTGTACACGAAAAACATTTGGGCAAAGAAGACATTCCACGTTTTGAGGGCTGGTGGGGTACCAAAAAGGAGACCCGATTTTTAATGAAACCCGAGTTCGACCCCATTGAAAGTGCCGATGCATGGCAATTGAGCAATCCGCCCATATTGTCCATTGCACCTTATTTGGCTTCTTTGGAAATATTTGATGAAGTGGGTATGGATGCCCTGATCGAAAAACAAAAGACCATTGTGGCCTATTTGGAGTTTGTACTGCACGAAATCGATAAGGAAGTGGATAGCACATTTGAGATCATTACCCCTAAGGCAAGGGGTTGTCAACTGTCCGTTTTTTTGCACGGTGAAGGTAAGGCCATCTTTGATTATTTAATGGCAAACGGTGTGATTACCGATTGGAGGGAACCCAACGTTATCCGGTTGGCCCCTGCCCCCCTATATTGTTCGTATGAGGATATGTACCGTTTTGGACAGATCTTAAAGGAAGGAATACAGGGAAAATAAATTCCATTCATTAAAATGAACCGACCAAACTCGACCAACATATGAAATCCCTTTGGCTAATTTTATCCAACCCAAGGTATTTTGCACCGGCATGGGTATTTACCAGTATCAATATTTGGTTTGGTACTTGGGCCATTTATATCCCTACGGTGAAGGAAAAACTGGATATAAACAAAGCTGATTTGGGGATAGCGCTTTTTTGTTTGTCCCTAGGGGTTTTTACCATTTTTCCCGTGGCCTCCAAGATCATCAATAAACTTGGGGTGGGAAGGGCTTCGTGGTATGGGGTTTTGTTTGTCTCGGTTACGGCCATGTTACCGCTTATGGCACCCAATTATTATTTGTTGATGGCTGGGCTCTACCTTTTTGGGGCCAGCAACGGTTTTATTGATATTGCTATAAACACCTTGGTCACGGAGATTGAAAAGGAGGATAAGCAAAACTTTATGTCCGCTGCCCACGGCTTTTTTAGTTTAGGTGGTATTTTGGTGGGACTCGGTAGTTTCCTGATTCCTGTAATCGGGAACCCTGTGTTGCACATGGGCATTACCGTAGTTTTGGTTTTTGTCATCAATTTTTTTCTGAAAAAACATTACATCCAGATAGTGGCAGCCCCAGTGGAAAAGGAACCTTTTAGCCTGAAGTTGTTTAAACCATTGCTATTACTGGGGATTATCGGCTTTGTGTCTTTTGGTAGCGAAGGTGCCATAATAGATTGGAGCTCCCTGTACCTCAAAGAAATGACCATGGCCCCGGAGATGCTCATTGGAGCAGGATTTTTGGCATTTTCCACTACTATGACCTTAGGTCGATTTCTAGGGGATGGGATCAGTGCCAAAATAGGCCCCATTAAAATAGTTATGCTGGGTGCGCTTATTGCCGCTGTTGGTTTTGTTTTGGTGCTCACGCAGCATACGGTATGGTCTATTGTCGGATTTGCCTTTAATGGCCTTGGCTTTTCGGTTATAGTGCCCGAGTTGTTCCGAATTGGGGGCAATGTAAAGGGAGTGGATTCTTCCCAAGGGGTAGCTTTTATTGCAGGAGCTGGGTATATGGGGTTTTTGTTGGGTCCCGTAATCCTTGGTTTTATTGCGGAAAGTGCCTCTTTAAACTATAGCTTTCTCTTACTGTTGTGTATGGCCCTCTTGGTTTTTGGTATTACTTTTTTCTTGCGTAGGAGAGGAAAGTGAAGGGAAACAATCAATTCCCTGTATCTGACCAATGCAATAGTGCTTTTAAAGTTCCTGTACCAATTGAATATTGTTCCCACAGGTGTCATTAAAGATTGCATATTTTACGTTTCCTGCTTTAGTGGGCTTTACACTGAACTCAACTCCTAGCTCGGTCAAACGTTCGTATTCGGAGTCTACATTTTCAACATCAAATTGTGTCCATGGTATACCTGCTTCCATCAATGCATCTTGATACACCTTGGATGGTTCAAAGTGGTTGGGTGCGGGCTCTAATAATAATTCTGGTCCATCTACCCAATCTTTAGATACTAGTATCAACCATCTGTTACCACCACCTAAAGGTTCGTCTTTCTTTTTAATAAAGCCTAATTTTTCGGTATAAAACCGCATCGCCTTTTCTTGGTCTCGAACGGGAATACTAATCAGTGTTATTTTCATTTTCGGTGATTTTACATTCTGGCCAACTTAATTGGTACCGGTATATTTTATATTATGGTACCTATACATAGGAATAGAACCAATGCTTAACATCACCTTTAACTTGTGACCGGGATAATTTAATATATGCTTTGTGGGTTTTACTGACTCACAATAACTGCATTACTCCTTGCTTACAGAAAGCCCGGTAAAATATAAACTGGTTCCGCCATCGGGGCGGTTGTGCTGTTGGGCCAATTGTAAACCATCGACATCCACATAATCTTCCCAAGTGGAGACCAAGTTGGGCTCTTCTTGGTTGGATTTGCGATATGCCCACTCACGAATAATATAATCATCCTTAAAATAAAAATCGTACGCATCACCTGGGGTGTAACCACCTTCGTTGGCATACACAATAGTAAGTTTCTGCATGGGCTCGTTGCTAATGGGCGCCGTGGCCTCTCCGGTATGTTCGTAGGTATAGTTGCCGGAGTCCCAAATTAAATTAAATGGGGCCATCAACCAGTATCTGTCATTGATAAAACCGCTATTGGTCTTTAGCGCAATGCTGTCCATGGAATTTCGGTTGTACGTAAGGGTGTCGGCTCCAGATATGGCCGTAACGTTGTTGGTTTTGGTCTCCCAGTCCCAGCTACGCTCAAAATGCATGGAATCCCGATCCACATTAAAGGTAAAGGTAATTTCCTTCACGTCGGCCCAATTATCAAAGCCATGAGCCTCAGCAATACGTTCGGGGACAGTTTTTTCAGTTGCGGTAGGTTCGGCCGTTTTTTCGGTTTTTTTGGGTTCCGTTTTACACGAAGCAAAAATTAAAATAGACAACAGGGCAACGATGTAATTGGTCTTCATATCAGGTTTTTAACCAAATATACTAGGAAAATCTCTTATTTTGCGCCCCATTTTAAAAAGCCTGACCAAATAAATCTGTTTCTGGAGTGACTTTTTTAAAAAACTTGTTTCTAATTCTTATAAGTAACCCCGACAAAGCGTTTTTGGAAAAGGAAGACTTATACGTACATCTTTCCGATGAGAAATTAGTGAAACAGATTGTAGCGGACAACGACCCTATGCTTTTTGGGAAGTTATATGATCGCTATGCCAAGATGGTGTACAATAAATGTTACGGATTTGCAAAATCCGAGGACGAGGCGGAGGATCTAACGCAGGATGTATTCCTCCAACTTTTTATCAAGCTTCGGACCTTTAAAGGGAAGTCGAAGTTTTCTACTTGGCTGTATTCTTTTACCTATAATTTTTGCGTGAACTATGTTAATAGGAACAAACAACTCAAAATACGGGACAAGTCCGTACAAGTTGAAAATTCCGAACATAAGCTTACCGAAGAAGTGCCCGATGAGAGTTTGTATGAAATGAAAGCGGATAAACTCAAGAAAGCATTGGAGATAATTGCCGTTGAGGACAAATCTATATTGTTGCTCAAATATCAAGATGGAGCCAGCATTAAAGAACTGGTGAGTTTAATGAACGTTGGAGAGAGTGCTGTGAAGATGAGGCTAAAAAGAGCAAAAGAAAGACTATTGGAAATCTACAATACCCTGGAATAGATGGCAAAGAAACACAAAAACCCATTTAAAGAGCTGGAGGCTTCGCTGCACGAAGCACCGCCCGAAATGAAGCAAAAAGTGATGAACGATATTGCGGCGGCAAAGTTGATCATGGACATGGCTTCATTGTTCTCGATCAATTTGGGAGGAGCTTTGCGTAAACTGTTTCGAACCCTAGGGGAAAACTAATCAACTAACAGAACACTATAAATAAACAACAACTATGGAGACTATTAATGAATGGAAAAATGTGACACTTGATTCCTTATCCGGAATGGGCAAAGAGATAGCATTGGCTTTTCCTAAAATTTTGGGAGCGATCGTTATTTTGTTTTTGGGTTGGATTATCATCAAAATCGTCCTTTTCCTTTTAAGGAAAATCTTAAAACTCGCTAAAATCGATCTGCTGAACGATAAAATTAACGGTATGGATTTCACAGGCAAAGGCGACCTTGAAATAGACCTCATCAAAATTATATCGGGCTTTGTACGGTGGTTTTTATTCTTGGTTTTTTTGATTGTGGCCGCCGATATTTTGGATTGGAAAATCATATCCAAGGAAATTGGCAACCTCTTACATTACTTACCGCAATTCTTTAGTGCCCTTGCCTTATTGATGCTCGGGTTCTATATCGGGAATTTTGTAAAGAAAACCATAAAGCGATTGTTCGATTCATTGGAATTTGGCGGTTCCAATATTGTAAGCAACCTATTTTTCTACGTGATCGTCATCTTTATGTCCATCACCGCATTGAATCAGGCAGGGGTGGATACCACCATCATCACCAATAACATTACCTTGATTTTGGGCTCTTTCCTTTTGGCTTTCGCCTTGGGGGTTGGCTTGGGCTCCCGCGAGATCGTGGCAGATATCCTAAGGGCATTTTACACCCGGAAAACGTATGTGGTCGGCGACAAAATTGTAATTGGTGGCAATGAAGGAACCATAAAAGCCATTGAGAACAATAGCCTTACTTTGGAAACGCAAGAGGGTAAATTCGTGATTCCGATCAAGGATGTGGTATCACAAAAAGTGCAGATAAAATCAGAATAGGCGTATTGTGAAAAACAAGTGCGGTAACTTCCTTGGAATTTGATTATTTTTGAAGTCTTACAACACGTAAAAAATGAGTTCAAAAAAAGGAAAAGTTCAGGAATTGATCCAAGAAAAACTGTTAGAAGACCGCAAAGTGTTTTTGTGGGGCCAAGTAGATGATGATTCTGCAAAGCACGTAATAGACAGGTTACTGTATTTGGATATGTTGAACAATAAAGAGATTCAATTGATCATCAATAGCCCAGGCGGGTACGTAACCTCTGGTTTTGCCATTTATGATACCATTAAACAGATAAAAAGCCCTGTTTCCACGGTATGTTCCGGTTTGGCGGCCTCTATGGGTTCCATACTTTTATCGGTAGGGGAAAAGGGTAGAAGATTTATTCAGCCACACGCCCGTGTTATGATACACCAACCAAGTGGTGGGGCAAGGGGACAGGCCTCCAATATCGAGATCCAGGCAAGGGAAATCATCAAGACCAAGGAATTGGGCGCTAAAATCCTATCGGAAAATTGTGGACAACCGTATGATAAGGTGATGAAGGATTTTGATCGTGACTACTGGATGAGTGCCGAAGAATCCGTGGAATACGGAATCGTGGATGAAATCCTATAATAAGACAACAACTTCTTAAAAAGTGAAAAGTCCTTCGCAACGTATTGTGAAGGACTTTTTATATATAGACGCCGTAGCGGAATATTGTAATAGATATACGATAATTTGACAGCCATCGGATTTCAACCGATTGTTAAAATCAAAATTGATCGGGCCTTTCAATAATGTTGCGCGCCCTTTCTTGTAACCCGATCAACTCTTCCTTGCTTTTCTTCTCTAATAAGCTCAGCATCATCGACATACGTTGGTTGTTCTTGAAATGTGCTTTCTTTTCCTCTAAAAAGTTCCAGTAAAGGGAATTGAACGGACAGGAGTTTTCTCCAGACTTAACCGTATGGCTGTAGGCACATTCCTTGCAATAATTCCCCATTTTATTGATGTAATTGGCGCTGCTTACATAAGGTTTGGTAGCTACGAGACCGCCATCGGCAAATTGACTCATGCCTCGGGTGTTGGTAATCTCCACCCATTCAATGGCATCAATGTATACCCCCAAATACCAGGCATCTACTTCATTGGGGTCAACTTGCGTGAGCAGTGCATAGTTGCCGATGACCATTAAACGTTGAATGTGGTGGGCATAGGCATCGTCCAGACTTTGGGTGATGGCTTTGTGCAGACAGTTCATTTTCGTTTTCCCCGTCCAAAAGAAATCTGGGAGAGGGTTGTGGTTCTCTAGATTGTTCAATTCAGCGTAGCCCGGCATCTCTTTCCAATATACGCCGCGCATGTATTCACGCCATCCCAATATCTGTCGTATAAATCCTTCCACTTGCGAAATATGGATATCGTCTTTATGTTGGTAATACTGTTCTATAACCGTGTCTATGACTTCTTTTGGCGATAACATTTTACTGTTCATGGCAAAGGACAGACGGGAATGGAACAGATATTTTTCTTGGGTATGCAAAGCATCTTGATAGTCTCCAAAATAGGGCAACAACTTCGAACAGAAAAAATCCAATAACTTTTTGCATTCTTGGTAGGAGGTGGGCCATGGAAAGTTTTTGGCATCAATGTTACCAAAGGTGTTTACTTTGGCACTTTTGATTTCATCCAACAGTTCGGTAACATCTGTGTTGAAGGATAGTTCTTCTGGAATCTCCGGTGAACCGTTCCATTTTTTACGATTGCTCTGGTCAAAATTCCATTTTCCGCCTTCAGGCTGTTCGTTTACCATCAAAATGTTGTGTTTCTTTCGCATCATCCGATAGAAACTTTCCATCAGTAATTGTTTTTTGCCCTTGAAATGATTTTCCAGTTCATTTCTGCTAGTGTAAAAATGTTCCGTATCAAAACCTTCTGAAGCAATGGAAATGGACTCACAGATTTCTTGGAGCTGTTGGTCCAACCTGTATTCGTCCGGCAATTGGTATTCAAACTTTTCAATATTGTGCTCCGAAATGGTTTGATCAATAAGGTC
Organism: [Muricauda] lutisoli (nom. illeg.); assembly: GCF_017313105.1. Lineage (GTDB taxonomy): Bacteria > Bacteroidota > Bacteroidia > Flavobacteriales > Flavobacteriaceae > Flagellimonas > Flagellimonas lutisoli. Next base: position 650,212 of record NZ_JAFLND010000003.1, read on the forward strand.
CAGTAGTTTCTGGGGATTGTTTGGATCACCAATCTTAAGGTATATCACGTTGTGCCCTTCGTCTTTCAGCGTATTTGCGAAATTCCGCATGGAACAGAAAAAACCGACCACTTTTTGGATGTGGTGTTTTACATAATCCGTTTCCTGCCGCATTTCGGCCATAAGGTATATATGGTCATCATCTACTTGATGTAACCAGCTATGGGATAAATTGAGCTGATCGCCAAGGATTAGTCTAAGTGTTTTCATCAAATTAGAATAAGGTGGGTTGTAACCAAAGGCTCTGGAATTTTTTGTTTGGATCGTATCGTTCCGCTTGCCTTTCGGTGTTAAAGGTCCTGTTCCGTGGGTCGTTGCCCACGCCACTGTTGTACATCCAGTTGCCCCAATTGCTGTGTACATCATAATCAATGAGCATGGCTTCAAAATAAGAGGCCCCTATGCGCCAATCCTGTTGTAGGTGTTTGGACCAATAACTGGCCACGTTCTGTCGGCCGCGGTTGCTCATCCACCCGGTATTTTTAAGCTCAATCATGTTTGCGTTTACAAAATCATCATCGGTTTTACCATTGATCCAATCGTGTTTGACCGCCTCGTTGGTGTGCCATTTATAATCCTTTTTAAGGATACCATCGATTTTAAAAATTTGGTTGCCATGCCTTAGCGAAACATATTTGAAGTAATCTCGCCAAATCAGTTCAAAAATCAGCCAATAAGTGTCTTGATTTTTCTTGATTTCGTTTTCAAAACGTTTGACCTCCCAATAAATCGTGCGGGCAGAAATACTGCCATTGGCCAACCAAGGGGAGAATTTGGAACTATAATCCGTGCCCACCAGTCCGTTCCTGGTTTTTTTGTAGTAGGCCAGTTTTTTGGTGTCCCAAAAATAATGCTGCAACCGTTTTAGGGCGTTGTTTTCGCCACCCATAAAAGGAAAGGCAGATCTATGGTCCGCCTCAAAGTGGGAAAACCCGAGGTCTTCCAAGCTAGGGAGATGCGGTTGGGATTCCATTCGATTGTCAGATGGGAATACTCTTGGTTTGTCGTAACAAGGTCTTACTTGAACATGCTTCTCGCATTTTTTTCGAAAAACTGTAAATATCTGCGGAATCTGCGCATACGAGTCAAAGGGAATGTCCTCAGGATGAAAAAGGAACTGGTCCATGGTTTTGTGGAACGTCACCGTTTGGTGTATTCGGTTTTCAACATTTTGAATCACCTGATTTTCCTCGGACGTCCACTCATGCTGAAGATAAATATTGTTGACGTTGAAGCGCTGCACCAATTCGGGAATCTTGGCTTCCGGTTTTTCGTGGTAGACAAGTAAGGTAATGTTGATTTTTTCCAGATTCTTCTGAAGTTGAAGCACCGACTCCAATAAAAACTTGGCCCTGAAACGTTCCATTTTTCTAAATCCGAATGAATTGACTTGGAACTGTCGAGGGTCAAAGAAGTAGACAGCAACCAAGCGGTCAGCTTTAGCAGCTTTGTTCAGTGCTTCGTTGTCCTGAATCCTTAGGTTGTTTCCGAACCAAATAAGACTAGTTTCCATCCTTGTTTTTGTTTTTTCTGCACCGTTCACTGCAATAGATGACCTGCTCCCAAACCTTGGCCCATTTTTTTCGCCAAGCAAAGGGTCTTTTGCATACGGGACATATTTTAGTGGGTAAATACGGTTTCTTGTGCGTCAATCCAATTTATTGTTTAATAAAAATAACAAAAAATTAAACAAAATATGGATAAGGTTGAGTGAAACGAAGGAATCCGAACAGTTTAATGCGCAAAATGCTTACTTTTATCGCTTTAATCAGAATTAAGCCCATTGGGCATTTATGGCACAGACTCCAAAAAATATAGCCATCATCGGTTCCGGATTGGTGGGTTCCCTTTTAGCAATATATCTTCGAAGAATTGGACATACGGTCACCGTTTTTGATAGAAGACCGGATATCAGGACCATCAAGTTTTCGGGAAGATCCATCAACTTGGCTATGAGCAACCGAGGATGGCGTTCCTTGGACGAAGTAGGTATTGGTGATAGAATCAAAGACTTGGCAATTCCTTTGGATAAGCGTGCCATGCATGTAAACGATAAACCCGTTTATTTTCAAAAGTATGGAAAGGATGGAGAGGCTATTTGGTCCATATCCCGAGGTATCCTCAATAAGCGGATGATCGATCTTGCAGAAGAGGAAGGAGCTACTTTTCGATTTAATGAAAAGGTCTGGGACGTGAATTTGCCAGAGGCCAAAATCTATACGGGCGAAACGGAAAAAAGTGAGTGGAAGGAGTATCAATATGATTTGATTTTTGGCTGTGATGGTGCTTTCTCGAGGGTCCGCCATAAAATGCAACGTAGGAGCAGGTTTAATTACTCGCAGCACTTTATAGATGTTGGCTATAAGGAACTTACCATACCAGGCAACGAGGATGGAACGCACAAGTTGGACAAAAACTCGTTCCATATTTGGCCGCGTGGAGAGTTTATGCTCATAGCCATGCCCAATATTGATGGTAGTTTTACCTGTACCTTGTTTTTGCCGTTTGAAGGGGAAATTTCCTTTGAGAGCATAACTACTGTCGATGATGCCAAGGCATTTTTCAAAAAATACTTCCCGAACGTTCGCAAGGAAATAGAAGATTTGACCAAAGACTTTTTTACCAATCCTACCAGTGCCATGGTTACCATGAAGTGCTATCCATGGACCTATTGGAACAAAGTGGCCCTTGTGGGGGATTCGGCGCACGCCATTGTCCCTTTTTACGGACAAGGAATGAACGCCGGTTTCGAGGACATCTATGTGCTCAACCAGCTCATGGAAAAGCATGGGGATGATTGGGATACCATTTTTTCCGAATACCAGGAGGAACGGAAACCCAATGCAGATGCCATTGCCGAACTAAGTTACCGGAACTTTGTTGAAATGAGCAGTAAAACTGCCGACCCAAAGTTTTTGTTACAGAAAAAAATTGAAAAGCATTTTGCAGGCAAACACCCAGAAAAATGGGTGCCTGTTTACAGTCGTGTTACTTTTTCGGACAAACCTTATTCGGAGGCATTGGCGATTGGAGATTTGCAGGAAGAAATTATGAAGGAGGTAATGAAAACGCCCAATATTGAAGAAAAATGGGACTCCCAAGAAGTAGAGGATAAAATTCTGGAACTTTTAGGTAAGTAGATGGTCAATTGCCATGTCGGCACAATCAAGATAGCTGTTTTGATAAAACCTACAGCATTAAAAAAGCCACCTTAAAAAGGTGGCTTTTTTAATTTCTTACGTAATGGAAATTAGATTTTGGCAAAAAGTTTTTGCATTCTTTCCTGCTCTTCTTCGGCCAAAAGAGGGTCTACCAAAATTCTTCCACTGTGCTCATCGGTAATGATTTTTTTACGGGATGCAATCTCTACCTGCACCTGTGGTGGAATGGTAAAGAAAGAACCACCAGAAGCTCCACGCTCAACAGGAACCACGGCTAAACCGTTTTTCACGTTGTGACGGATTCTTTTGTATGCCTTGATCAAACGCTCTTCGATTTTGTCTTCGTATTCTTCCGACTTTTTCAAAAGGGCTTTTTCTTCTTTTTCAGTTTCTGCAAGAATGGCATCGAGTTCACCTTTTTTGTGCTTCAAGTGACCTTCACGTTCAGATAATTTCTCTTTGGTTGCGGAAATCACCTCTTTTTTCTGCTCAATCTGCGCTTTGAACTCTTTAATGTTCTTTTCGGCCAATTGAATCTCCAACTCTTGGAACTCCACTTCTTTGCTCAAGGAATTGAACTCTCGGCTGTTCCTTACGTTTTTTTGTTGCTCGCTATATTTTTTGATTAGCGCCTTGGACTCGTCGATAAGATTCTTTTTGGCAGTAATCTCAAAGTTGATGGTCTCAACATCCGTTTTCAATTTGTCCATTCTGGTTTTAAGACCAAGAACTTCGTCTTCCAAGTCTTGTACTTCCAAAGGCAATTCGCCTCTAACATTGCGGATTTCATCCACTCTGGAATCAATAAGCTGTAAATCGTACAGTGCTCTCAACTTTTCTTCCACAGTGCTTTCTTTCTTGTTCGCCATATATTTTATAAATACTTGATGGGATTCGTTATACTCTCCGATAAAGAGACTGCAAAATTAGGAATTTTTTTCGTAAGATAATCAACCAATAAATCTTTTGTAAACTGCTCAGTTTCAAAGTGCCCAATATCTGCAACCACCAATTGATTTTCGGCTTGGTAAAAATCGTGATATTTAAGGTCGGCCGTAACATAAATATCGGCACCCGCTTTCTTTGCGGCGCCAATGGCAAACGCTCCGCTCCCCCCTAATACGGCAACTTTCCTAACTTTATTTCCGAGTAGTTTTGAATGCCTTACTACGGAAGCATTCATCCGTTCTTTGGCCGAAAGCAAAAAATCTTTTTCACTCATTTCGTTTTCAAGAGTGCCTATCATGCCCATCCCCAAGTCTTGATTGGTGTTTTCCAAAGTGAGCACCTCATAGGCTACTTCTTCATAAGGGTGGGCTTCAAAAAGAGTTTTTAGGATTCTTTTTTCTTTTTCAAAGGAATAGATGACGTTGATCTGTGTCTCTTGCTCAAAATGTAGCTCACCAACTTTTCCAATGGATGGATTAGCATCGTTTTCTGCCTTAAAGCTTCCGGTGCCTTCCACGCTATAACTACAATTGCTATACTTGCCGATTTCCCCAGCACCTGCCGAGAAGAGGGCCAGCTTTATCTTTTCCGCATCGGCATTGGGGGCGTAGGTGGTCAATTTTTTGATGCTTTTTGCCCTTGGAATAAGGATTTCTGGGTTTTTGATTCCCAAAACCTCACAAATTTTCGCATTTACCCCCATTTTACTATTGTCCAATGCAGTATGCATGCTGTAAATGGCAATATTGTTGGCTATGGCCTTTAGTACAACGCGCTCTACGTAATTGCTCCCTGTCAACCTTTTCAATCCCTTGAAAATAATGGGGTGAAAGCTTACGATAAGGTTGCTTTTTTTTTCGATGGCTTCGTCCACCACATTTTCCAAAGTGTCGAGGGTCACTAGAACCCCATTAACCTCCATGTTCGGGTCTCCCACTAGGAGGCCTACGTTGTCAAAATCCTCGGCATGGGCCAAAGGAGCCAATTCCTCCAGGGTTTTTGCTATCTCGTTAACGTTCATTTTAAAAATGTTAAGTGGGCTAAAGATAAAATATTATATTTTCGTTCAATGCTTCAATTGCTCCGGAAAATAGCGTTCCCCATTTCTTTGGTCTATGCCTTTGTGGTTTATGTTCGAAACTTCTTGTTCGATATTGGTGTTTTTTCGTCCAAATCGTACAAAACAACTACCATTTGTGTGGGCAACTTGAGTGTTGGGGGCACAGGTAAAACCCCTATGACGGAACATTTGCTTCGGATATTGGAAAACCGAAAAACTGCTGTCCTAAGCAGGGGCTACAAGCGTAAATCCGAGGGTTTTTACTTGGCAGATGCTCAAAGTACGGTTTTGGAATTGGGAGATGAACCTTATCAGATCCATCAAAAATTTCCCAAGGTAACGGTTGCCGTAGACGCTGATCGGTGCAATGGTATCGAAAAACTACAGGATTTGGTCGACCCCGATGTTATTGTTCTCGATGATGCTTTTCAGCATAGAAGGGTAAAGCCGAATTTTTCATTACTGCTCACTACCTACCATAATTTATATATCAATGATTGGTATTTGCCCACCGGAAATCTTCGAGATGCCAAAAAGGAAGCGCATCGCGCCAACTTGATTGTTGTAACCAAATGTCCAGTTGGTATTTCCGAAGAGGAAAAGAAGGTCATTACATCAAAACTTAAACCAAAAAAGCACCAAAAGGTGTTATTTGCCACGCTAACCTATCATGATTTAATATCTGATGGGGGCGAGGAAAAAATACCATTAGCTCAATTAAATGATAAGCAAGTGGCTTTAGTGACGGGAATCGCTTCGCCAGCACCTTTGGTTCGGCATCTGCGTGCGGAAGGAATTCATTTTAAACATTTCCGGTTTGGGGATCACCATCATTTCTCCGACAAGGAAATTGAACTATTCAAGGATTATGAGCTGATATTGACCACCGAAAAGGATTTTGTTCGCTTAAAAGGGAGGGTCGAAAAACTATACTTTTTGGAAATAGCACATAGTTTTTCCAAAGAAGATGAAACGGTGTTAAAAAATGCTATTGAAGCCTTGTTTTAGACGGAACCTTGCATTTTGCTCCTAAAAATATTCTCTCCTATTTTTTGGTAGAACACTTCGGGCTTAAATGGTTTGGTGACCACATCGTTACAGCCTGCTTCGTAGAAACTATCCAAACTGTCATCTAAAGAAATCGCCGTAAGTGCAATTATGGGGATGTTTGTATCAAATTTCCGAATCTGTCGTGTTGCCTCTTCACCGCTGATACCAGGCATGTGAATATCCATTAGAATAGCATCGTAGCTGTTTTTTTGGGCCAAATCAATTGCTTCGTTACCATTGTTGGCAATGTCGCAGGTAATTTCTTTTTTGGTGAGCATTTTTTTGGTGATCACCTGGTTGATTTTGTTGTCCTCGACCACCAGAACATGTAAGCCTTTGAATTGGAATTCCTCTGGATTGAGTTCGAAAACAACTTCTTCACCCTGTTTGCTTTCGTAATCCAAATCCATTTCAAAATAAAAAGAACTTCCATGGCCCAATTCACTCTCCAAGTGAATGGTACTGCCAAACAATCCCAAAAGACTCTTTACAATGGTCAATCCAAGACCTGTTCCTCCATATTCCCGGTTGATTTGGATAGAGCCCTGCTCAAAACTCTCAAAGATATTTTTCTGCTGCTCTTCGGAAATACCGATACCATTGTCCCTTACCTCAAAATATAATTTTACTTGATCTTCATCTTTATTGAGCATTTTGGCAATAACCTCTACCTTACCATTTTTGGTGAATTTAAGGGCGTTACCTACCAAGTTCATGAAAATTTGGGATAGTTTTATCGGGTCTCCCAAGAGCTTTCCTGGTATGGTACGGTCATAATCCAAGATGAGCTCCGTGTTCTTTTCGTTGGCATTCTGTTGAAGGGATTCTACAACATCGGTCAGAACTTTGTGCAGTTTGAATTCTATACTGAGCGGCTCAAGTTTTTCAGCATCAATTTTATTGATTTGCAGGATATCGTTAATGAAATTGAGCAGGTATTCCCCGGAAAATTTTAACGATTTTAAATGTTCCTTTTGGTGTTCGGAGGGGTTTTCTTCCAACAACAAATGCGTAAGCCCTGTTACGGCGTATAAAGGTGTCCGTAACTCGTGCGTAACGGTGGACAGAAAATTTGTTTTGGCCTCCATGGCAGAAACCGCTGCATCCCTCGCCAACTCCAATTCCTTGTTTTTAGTGTAGAGAAGATCATTGGTTTTGAGTTTTATTTGGTTGTTCCTGAACAATGAAACCGCTAACAAGGATATAATGGTCAAAAAGGCGGAGGTTAATATGGCCGTGATTTCTGAACGGTTTTTGGATTCGCTCAACTCCTCGTTTTTAGCTTGGAGTTTGTTCATTTCGTTCATTTGATGGTCAAAACGGGTTTTATCGGCCGTATCCGAATCCAATTGAACTTTTTCTATGTTGAATATGGAATCCTTGATTTGGGCCAAACCTTTTGAATATCTCAGTGCCTCGCGATAATTGCCATCAGCTTCGTATATGGATGATAATTGTTCGAAAGCATTTTTGATTTCTTTGGAGAAACCGTGTTTTTCTGCCAGTTCCAAAGCCGCTTTGGAATGGATGACCCCTTCTTCGAGATCATCTAGGGTGACGCTTATTTTTCCCAATTCCAAGTTCGCTCGGGTGGCCAGGTATGCACGCTCTTCATTATCTGAATTTACAATAAGGGCGTGCAGGTTCTTGATGGCATCATCAAACTTTTCAATATTGGAGTAGATGTTGGCCTCAAGTAAAAGTATATTGTTGGTGAGGTTTCTGTTATTGCTGACTTTCCTGGCTTCTTCCAGTTGTTTCAGTGCTTGAAAATTATTGCCTTCATCAAATCTGAGGGCGGCATCCATATATAATTGAAATGCTTCTCCTAGCGGATAGGGGTTATCTTTCAAATAATAAGAAGCCCTGCTCCAATAAAATTCGGAAGTTTCCCTATCACCCTCTTCCAAGAGCAGTTTTGACATCTGTTGATAAATGTCGATTAAAAGATTGGTGTCTTCATTCCTCTCGGCAATATTGGCCGCCTTGTTCAAAGTTTCTAAGGCTTTGTTTACTTTATTCTCATGTCGATATTGTATAAACTCATTTAATATGTCGTTTACATTCGATATGGAATTTTCTTCGCTTTGGGCAAAAGAGAGTTGTGTACATAGTATTGTGCACAGGAGAAATGGCAAATTTTTGCCCAGACTTTTATTGACGAAGTTGAAGATCAAACGTAGTTTTTCTTTATCAGCAAAGCTATTAAATCAATAATTCTGGAACAATATCCAGTTTCGTTATCATACCATCCGATGATTTTCACCATTTTACCGATAACGGAGGTCATCAAAGAATCAAACGTACAAGAGAACGAACTATTGTTTATATCGATAGAAACAATAGGGTCTTCAGTATAATTTAAAATACCTTTTAAGTTGTTTTCCGCTTGCTTTTTAAAGGTAGCATTTATTTCTTCAATCGAGGTTTCTTTGATTACATTGAATGTGATATCCGTAAGTGAGCCGTTTGGAACTGGAACCCTGATACCACAACCTCCTATTACTTCCGACAATTCAGGAAAAATACTGGTCAGTGCCTTTGCGGCTCCCGTTGTTGTAGGGATTATGGATTGTCCGGCGGCCCTTGATCTGCGCAAATCCCGATGCGGGCTATCATGTAAGCTTTGATCAGAGGTATACGAGTGTACCGTAGTAATATACGCTTGTTCAATACCGCACAACTCATTGACGACCTTGATCATTGGAGCAGCATTGTTGGTTGTGCAGGATGCATTGGAAATTATTTGATCTTCACCGTTTATGATATCCTCATTGACCCCAAGGACCACCATTTTGATGGAGTCGTCCAATGGTGGGACGGAAAGAATCACCTTTTTTGCCCCATTTTTTATATGGAATTCCAAATCTTGGCGGGTCTTGAATTTTCCTGTGGATTCCACAACAATATCTACCCCGAGCGATTTCCAATCTATTTCTTTGGGGTGATGGTGGTTGAGCACTGGAATTTCCTTGCCATCTACCAAGATGCCGTTGTCCTTGTGCGCGATTTCTTTATTTAATACCCCGTGTATGCTATCATATTTGAGGAGATGGGCCAAGGTTTCGGCATTGGCCAAATCGTTTATCGCCGCGACCTTAATGTTCGGATGGTTCAGCAAAAGCCTGAAAAGGGTTCTGCCAATACGGCCAAAGCCATTTATTCCAATGGTTATACTTTTCATGATTGGGGAGGGCGCGCGATTGAGCTAGTGTATGTGTTTGTGAGCTTTGTACGATGATCGAACCAAGGCTCCACTTTCCACATGCCTAAAGCCCATTTCCAACCCTATTTCTTCATATTTTTTGAACTGCTCCGGTAAAATAAATTGTTTTACGGGCAAATGTTTTTTGGATGGTTGTAGGTATTGTCCAATGGTGATTACATCAACATCAACTTTTCTGAGGTCTTCCATTGTGGTGATGACCTCGTTTTCTTCTTCACCAAGGCCGAGCATGATACCTGATTTGGTTCTATTTGCTCCATTTTTCTTCAAATAGTCCAGCACTTCAAGGCTTCTTTCGTATTTGGCCTGGATTCTAACTTCTCGAGTCAGTCTTTTAACGGTTTCCATGTTGTGGGAAATCACTTCCGGAGCTACTTTTATTATTCTATCCAAGTGTGTGGATATTCCTTGGAAGTCAGGGATAAGGGTTTCCATGGTGGTCTCCGGATTCATTCTTCGGACTGCTTTAACCGTTTCTGCCCAAATGATGGAGCCCATATCCTTAAGGTCGTCCCTATCTACCGATGTGAGCACGGCATGTTTTATGTTCATGATTTTTATGGAGCGGGCCACTTTTTCTGGCTCTGCCCAGTCCACGGTTTCAGGTCGACCTGTCCTAACACCGCAAAATCCACAAGAGCGGGTACAGATGTTGCCTAAAATCATAAAAGTAGCCGTACCTTCTCCCCAGCATTCACCCATGTTCGGGCAACTCCCGGAGGTACAAATGGTATTAAGGTCATATTTGTCCACGAGTCCTCTAAGCTGGGTGTATTTTTTGCCCGTTGGGAGCTTGACCCTTAGCCATTTTGGTTTCCCTTTAGGTGGAAGAACATTTTCTGCTACGCTTGTGCTCATACAACTAATTTAGATTTACAAAGATACGAAACTGTGAAAGAAACTTAATGCCTCGAAAGGGGTCACTTTTTTTTGATGATTTCCGCCAATAGCTTTTTGGCACGGAGCAGTTTTACTTTGATATTGTTAACGGGCTCGTTGAGTTCTTTGGCGATATCGGCATAGCTCATTTCCTGAAAATACCGAAGGTTGATGACCTTTTGGTAGTGCGGCTTCAATTTTTTGATGTCCTGCAGCAGGTGTGCAAGGTTTTGCTCTGTGATCAGACGGTCTTCCACTGTGGGAGTTTCGTCCAATACTCTTTTTACCTCGTCGCCACGGGATTCCATTTCGTTCATTAGACTTCTCTTTCTTTTTCGCAAAAGGTCTACATGAAGATTTTTGGATATGGTAATGAGCCAAGTCTTGAACTCGTAATTTTCGTCGTAAGTGTCAATTTTACCGAACGCCCTGGAAAAGGTTCTTATGGTGATATCCTCCGCGTCGTTCTCATTTTTTGTACGAAGTAATTGAAAACCGTAAACATCGTTCCAAAAAGTGTCAAGAAGCGTGCTAAAGGCAATTTGGTTTCCTTCTTTTGCCTTTTGTATAATCTCCTTGATGGAATCGTCGGTTTTTTCCAAAAAATGAGTCTTACCTGAAAAATTACGAATTATTGGGTGTTGGTAACGGTGTCTTTTTTACAATCTTGTTCTTCGGGAAGTTTACCACAAAAACCACAAGCTTCGCCATCCTTGTTTAAAAAGGGGCTTTGACTTGCGCATGTTCCAGCAAACTCACCGTTCTTTTTTCCCCAGATTTTGATGGCGATTCCTGCAAAAGCAAGTGCCAACAATCCAATGGTAACTAATGCTAACTTCATATTTCAACTTTTACGCAAAGGTACAAAATACCTTGCTAAAGGGTAGCCCGTTTAAGGTTTCTTTAAATTGAACCTTAATATTTGATGTTGGCAACGATGTTGTCCACCGAAGGGGTGTTGTTTCCACCTTCTGGTTCTATGGTAATGTAACCTACGGCATTATCGGCGTAGGGAAGGGCAAGGAGCTTATCTTTTTCATCAAAATTTTTGATGACCCCTAAGTTGACCAATTCACCGTTGACTTCGGCCCACATCTGGAAACATTTGTTCTCTGGAAGTTCCGGAACATTGCTCACGTTGATGTACGATAGTTTTTTTACGGGGTTGATGTATGCAATGGCCTTGAGTTCTTTGGCCTCACGTTCACCCTTAACTTGATACTTTTTGGTGGCGGGATTGTTGAGAACGATAAATTGGTTTCTCATGTCGGCCAACTGGTCCTTCATGTTGTTTTCCAAATACTTGATTTGGTTTGTGACCATGGTATTTTCTTCTTGTAAATTCTTGTTCTGGTTCCAGAAGAAAAGGGAGGAACCGGCGAAGATCATAATGGCGATACTTGCTGCGACAGCATAGCGCATGAATCTTTTGCTCACCACACTTTCTTTCTTGGCACTGGCAAGAATTACTTCTTTTAGACCTTCAGGGGTCTTTTTGGCATACAAGTTGGCAAAGGTCTCCAAGTTTTTTTGAAGCGTATCGTATGTTTCCCTTACCTCAGGATACATGGCAATATACCTCTCGGCCTTTTGAGACTCTTCTTTTGTAGTATCTCCCAAAAGATACTTTTCCAAGATGTCGGATTCTAAAAATATTTTAACTTTCTCTTTCATGATAATAGGTTTAATAACAGAAGCAAAGACATAGTTGTACCGTAAATCTTTCCAAGCTCCCTAAGTCCGATTTTTAATCTGGACTTTATGGTTCCCAAGGGAATATCCAATTCATCACTTGCCTCCTGCTGCGTCATTCCCTCAAAAAACAGGGCTTCAAGAACAATCCTATACTTATCTTCGATTTTGTCCAAGTTATCTTGGATGTCCAGATGTTCGGGATTTATACTCTTTACTCCAACATTATATACGTCCGAAACGTCGATTTGGATCTCTTTGTCCGATTTATTGGTGACACTTCTTAACTTATCTATGGCTGTATTTCGGGTAATTCGGAACAACCAAGTAAAAAGTTTGGCCTTTGAAGGGTCGTAAGTATCTGCTTTTTTCCAGATTTTGATAAAACTTTCCTGAAGTACATCTTGGGCCAAATCTTCGTCTTTAACCACTTTATAGGCAACCCCAAAGAGCGTGTCTCCATAGTTTTCGTAGAGAAGGGAAATGGCCTTATCGTCCTTTTCGGCTAGGAGTGAAACAATATGTCTCTCGATCAATGTGCTCATTTATGGTGCTTTTGGTAAAATTTTTTGTGGGGCCAAAATCTAAAATAGGATTTATCTCGTATATAAAACAAAGCTAAGACAGAAAAAGCATTTTGTTTAGCGGATTTAGCAACAAATAAAGGGTTTTACAGCCCTGATGACATATATAAATTTGGTTAGTTTGGTTTGGTATAACCCTCGTTATTGATTTCAATGCGAGGGTTATTTTATTATGTTTACCTCTGGCTGGATTTTTATCTTGAATATTTTTTGCACTTCCTCCTGGATCTTTTTGGCCAAGAAAAGAATTTCTTTGCCCGTCGCATTGCCGTAATTAACTAAAACCAATGCTTGCTTTTCGTGTACTCCGGCATCACCGAACCTTTTGCCTTTAAAACCGCATTGTTCTATGAGCCACCCTGCAGGTATTTTATATTGATTATCATCTACCTCATAAAAAGGGGCGTTGGGATTTTTTTTAATGAATTTATCAAAGGTTTTTTTGGAAATGATGGGGTTTTTAAAAAAACTACCACTGTTCCCAATTTCCTTCGGGTCCGGCAATTTGCTTCTTCGAATATCGATTACTGCATTGGAAATGTCCTTTATGGTCGGATGAATGATTCCTTTGTTCTTCAGTTCATTTTCGATGGAACCATAACCCGTGTGCAGCACATGGTCTTTTTTGGTCAATTTTAGAACAACTGAAGTGATGATATATTTACCTTTCAGCTTGTTCTTAAAAATAGAATCCCTGTAACCAAACTGGCAGGCTTCGTTGTCAAAACCTTCCAGTTCTCCGGTTTTTACATCCATGGCAGCACAGCTTACAAAGACATCTTTTAGTTCCACACCGTAGGCACCGATGTTTTGAATGGGTGCCGTGCCCACATTACCGGGAATCAACGAAAGATTTTCCAATCCACCGTATCCTTGCTCCAAACTCCACATCACCAGTTCGTGCCAATTTTCGCCGGCCATAACTTTTACTTCAACGGTATCCTCATCTTCCTCAACAACGGTAATGCCTTTAAGTTGGATGTGCATCACCAGTGCGTCAATGTCCTTGGTCAGCAACATATTGCTGCCACCACTGATGATGAATTTTTTGGGGTATGCCTTGAGTTCCAGTGCTTTTTGAAGTTGTACCAGTCCGGTTATTTCTACAAAAAACCGTGCTTTAACATCAATACCAAAGGTATTGTAGCTTTTTAAGGATATGTTTTCCTGAATGTTCACTGGGCGTTGTACTCGGTTAAGGCCTTGCCCAAAATTTGGACAGCCTTTACAAGTTGCTCTTTTTCGAGCACATAGGCAATTCTTATCTGATTTTTTCCAAGACCCGGTGTTGCGTAAAAGCCAGCTGCTGGAGCAACCATCACGGTTTTTCCATCGACCTCAAAACTTTCCAACAACCATTGTGCAAAGTGGTCGGCATCTTCGATAGGTAGTTCGGCAACACAGTAAAACGCACCCTGCGGTGTGGCCACCTTAACACCTTCCAGTTTATTGAGTTCGGTAATTAAGAGGTTCCGTCTGGAAACATATTCCTCGATTATGGCATCAAAATATTCCTGGGGAGTTTCCAAGGCCGCCTCGCTCGCAATTTGAGCAAAAGTTGGCGGCGATAGTCGCGCTTGTGCAAACTTCATTGCAGTACCGATTACCTCGGTGTTTTTAGAGATTAAACAGCCGATTCTTGCACCGCACATACTATAACGCTTGGAAACAGAGTCGACCACAATGGCATGCTCTTCCAATCCTTCCACTTGTAAAATGGAATAATGTTCCCTGCCGTCATAGGTGAATTCTCGGTAAACTTCATCAGCAACAAGGAAAAGATTATGTTTTTTCACCAACTCGGCCAATTGATGTATTTCTTCTTTACTGTATAGGTATCCAGTTGGGTTTCCAGGATTGCAAATTAAGATGGCTTTTGTTTTAGGTGTGATAAGTTCTTCAAACTTGGAAATAGGAGGAAGGGCAAAATTATTTTCTATAGACGATGCAATAGGTTTTACTTTAACCCCTGCAGCGGTGGCAAATCCATTATAATTGGCATAAAATGGCTCCGGAATGATAATTTCATCATCGTTGTCCATAATGGTTCCCATGGTAAATGACAGTGCTTCGGAACCCCCCGTAGTTACAATAATATCTTCGGCGTCAACAAAAATGTCCTGTTTGGCGTAATAGGCCGCTATTTTTTGGCGATACTGTTCAGAACCTTGGGTCATGCTATATTCAAGCACTTCAATATTGTGATTCCTTACAGCATCTAGCGCTACCTTCGGAGTTTTAATGTCAGGCTGTCCAATATTAAGGTGGATTACATGGGTTCCCCTTTTTTTGGCAGCTTCCGCATATGGTACCAATTTGCGAATGGGCGAAGCGGGCATTTGTGTCCCTTTATGTGAGATACTTGGCATGAGCTAAAGTTTTGGCAAAAATGAGAAAACCAACTATCGAAAACAACAACTTTAAAGAATAATTACTTGCTTATCGAAATGTTAAATTAATATCAGGTTTGCATCTTAATTTGTATATTTAATAGGTATGATGTATTGAAATTAAGTATGTTGAGGAAAAATATCATCTTTTTTGCACTTCTTTTATTGATGCCATTGTTTGTTATGGCACAAGGGTATCAATTGCCCGAAGGTGAAAAATTCCAAAAGATAAAATTTGAACTGATCAATAACCTGATCATTATTCCTGTCGAGATCAATGGCACGGAACTCACCTTTATTTTGGATTCCGGCGTGAGTAAACCTATTCTTTTCAATCTATCCGAATCGGACTCAATTCCAATCAATAATGTATCCGAGGTTACCATTCGAGGCCTTGGTGGGGGAGAGCCAATGAAAGCATTAAGCTCTAAGGGTAATGCCTTTAAACTGGGAAAAGCCAAAAACTTTTCGCAAGATCTTTATGTGGTTCTGGATAGGGAAATCAATTTTTCAACATCCTTGGGAATTCCTGTACATGGAATTATGGGATATGATCTGTTCAGAGATTTTGTTGTTGAGGTGAATTATTCTTCTAGAAAATTGAAATTGCACAACCCAAAACATTATAAGTACAGGGATAGCAGAAAAACACAGACCATTCCTCTTACCATAGAAAAAAGAAAAGCTTATGTGGAAGGAATGGTTTTAATGAAGGACACGGCAAATGTGCCCGTGAAATTGTTGGTGGATACAGGAAGTAGTGATGCCTTGTGGCTTTTTCCGGAGCCGGATAAAGGATTGGCAATACCAGAAAAGAACTATGAAGACCATTTAGGCAGGGGGTTGAGTGGAGATATCTTTGGAAAACGCAGTAAAATCAATGGAGTTCGAATAGGTGGTTTTGAGTTGGACGAGGCTAAAGTAGCTTTCCCTTATCGAGAGTCTTTTCAGGGTATGGATAGTTTGGGAGACCGCAATGGAAGCCTTGGGGGAGAAGTACTCAAGCGTTTTAATATGGTATTCGATTATGCCCGGGGATTGGTTACGTTAAAAAAGAATGGAAACTTCAAAGACCCTTTTCAATACAATTTGGCAGGTATAGACCTACAGCATAATGGCTTGCGCTATATAGCTGAAAGTATTGCGGATGTCAACGGTATCGTAAAAGAAGAAGATGGCAGCGATACTTTTGGTAACGTTCAGATTTTATTGGAAAATAAAACCCGGTTAAGTCTGGTCCCGGAAATCGTGGTTTCCGGTATTCGTGCGGGCAGTCCCGCTGAAGAAGCTGGCCTACAGAAAGGTGATGTTATTTTGGCCGTTAATGGCAGAAAAGTACATAAATATAAGCTTCAGGAAATTCTGAAAATGCTCAACGAGAAAGAAGGCAAACGAATTAGGGTGCTTATAGAAAGGTATAATACTGATTTGTTGTTCACCTTTGTGCTCAAAAAGATGTTCGACGACGATTAACATATAAAAAGCCCCGCAAGTAAATGGTTGCGGGGCTTTTAAATATATATATATTTTTTCGCTTACTTCGCTCCAGGATTTTTTACGGTTCCTTTTATTTTAAGAACTTTCGTAGGAGTATCTGCATTCGATGTAACAGTAATTGCCTTTCTTATTGGGCCAACTCTGTTGGTATCATATTTCACTTCGATTTGACCGGTTTTACCAGGCATGATAGGTTCTTCTGGCTTTTTGGGAATTGTACATCCACAGCTGGACCTAACATTACTGATCACTAAAGGAACATTTCCTGTGTTGGTAAACTCAAAAACACGAACACCATCACTACCTCTTTCGATTTCTCCGTAATCAATGGTCTCGCTCTTAAATTCGATTTTAGCAGTCTCTTGAGCATATACCCCTAAGGATAAAAGCCCTACAAACAGCATGAGTACAGTTTTTTTCATCATTTTTGGTTTTTGGGTGAACTTCAAATGTAGATGTTTTGATACCTGCATCCAAAATTCTTTTGTTATAGAATAACGTTACTTATTTTTGTTTCGTATTTCTGGATTGGCTCTAATCCGAAGAATAGCGTAAAATTAACATTTAGCTTCCCTTCAAAAAACCAATCACAGTCCAATAAAACAAAAACTGTACCGAAAAATGGAAATTCCATCAAAATATGACCCAAAAAGGGTCGAAGAACATTGGTATGCCTACTGGTCCGAGCATAATTACTTTAGTTCCAAACCAGATGAAAGGGAGCCATACACCATAGTAATACCCCCTCCAAACGTCACGGGGGTACTCCATATGGGTCATATGCTAAATAATACCATTCAAGATGTGCTTATCCGAAGAGCCAGACTCTTGGGGAAAAACGCCTGTTGGGTACCTGGAATGGACCACGCTTCCATAGCCACGGAGGCTAAAGTTGTGGCCAAGCTTAAAGCAGATGGAATCGACAAGTCAAAATTGTCGCGTGATGAATTTCTAAAACACGCCTGGGATTGGACCAACGAATATGGGGGTGTCATTTTACAACAATTGAAGAAACTGGGTTGTTCTTGTGACTGGGACCGCACCAAATTCACTATGGACGACGATATGTCAGCCTCGGTAATTAAGGTTTTTGTTGATTTATATAACAAAGGTTTGATATATAGAGGGTACCGAATGGTGAACTGGGACCCTGAGGCTAAGACCACTCTTTCTGATGAGGAGGTGATATATGAAGAACGCCAAGGTAAGTTGTATTACTTGTCTTATGCGATTGAAGGTTCTGATGAAAAAGTGACCATTGCCACCACCCGTCCAGAGACTATTTTGGGAGATACGGCCATTTGTATCAATCCAAATGACGAAAGATATCATCACTTACGCGGCAAAAAGGCCATTGTACCCATTTGCGATAGGGTAATTCCTATTATTGAGGATGAATATGTGGATGTTGAGTTTGGTACAGGATGCCTAAAAGTCACACCTGCTCACGACGAGAACGATAAAAACCTTGGAGATAAGCACAACCTGGAGGTGGTCGATATTTTTAACGAAGATGCCACCTTAAACTCTTTTGGGCTTCACTACGAGGGAAAGGACCGTTTTGTGGTGCGCAAAGAAATCTCGAAAGAGCTTGAAGAGAAAGGGTATCTGGTAAAGACAGAGCGGCATACCAACAAAGTGGGCACCTCTGAAAGGACAAAAGCGGTAATCGAACCGCGATTGTCCGATCAATGGTTCCTTAAAATGGAAAATCTGGCAAAACCCGCCATTGAAGGAGTTTTGGAAACCAAGGATATAAAGTTGTACCCTTCTAAATTCGAGAATACCTACCGCCATTGGATGGAAAACATCCGTGATTGGAACATTTCGCGCCAATTGTGGTGGGGACAACAAATTCCTGCTTACTATTATGGTGATGGTAAAGAGGATTTTGTTGTTGCCGAAACTCCAGAAGAAGCATTGGAACTGGCAAAGGCCAAGAATCCAAATATCCAACTATCCGATTTACGCCAAGATTCCGATGTATTGGATACCTGGTTCTCATCTTGGTTATGGCCCATTAGTGTTTTCGGTGGAATCTTGGAGCCAGATAATAAGGAGGTGAATTATTATTATCCGACCAGCGATCTGGTCACGGGACCCGATATTCTGTTCTTCTGGGTAGCCAGAATGATCATGGCCGGTTACGAATACAGAGGAAAAAGACCTTTTGAAAACGTATATCTCACCGGATTGGTGCGAGATAAACAGCGTCGGAAAATGTCCAAGTCCTTGGGGAACTCCCCCGATGCCTTGCAGTTGATATCGGATTTTGGGGCAGATGGGGTTCGTGTAGGACTTTTGTTGAGTTCCGCGGCCGGGAACGATTTGTTGTTTGATGAGGCCCTTTGCCAGCAAGGAGCCAACTTTGCAAATAAAATATGGAATGCCTTCCGATTGGTTAAAGGATGGGAAGTAGCTGATATTCCGCAGCCTGAAGCGGCTCAAAAGGGAATTGAGTGGTACAAGGCCAAGTTTAATCAAACTTTGGTCGATATTGAAGATCATTTCTCCAAATACCGTATTTCCGATGCCCTGATGACTACCTATAAATTGGTATGGGATGATTTCTGTTCTTGGTTGTTGGAGATTGTGAAACCTGAGTATCAAAAGCCTATCGACAAAAAAACGTACAATGAGGTTTTGGAACTTTTTGAAGAAAACTTGAAGTTGTTGCATCCATTTATGCCGTTCTTAACGGAGGAAGTTTGGCAGCATATAGCCGAGCGTACCCCAGAGGATGCTTTGATCGTTGCCCAGTGGCCCGATACAAAGGAAGTGGACTCGACCTTGATTGCAGATTTTGAATTTGCTTCTGAGGTAATTTCAGGGATTCGTACTATCAGAAAGGAAAAGAACATCCCTCAAAAGGATGCGTTGGAACTCTTCATGTTAAATGCCGAGGGCATAGGTTCGCAGATGGATACCATTATCCTCAAATTAGGAAACCTATCAAAAATGGAAGCGGTTGATGCTAGTTTGGAGGGAGCCCTTACATTTCGGGTAAAGAGTAACGAATACTTTATTCCGATAAGCGGTGCCATTGACGTTGAAGCGGAAATCGCCAAGATTACGGAAGAGCTCAATTATACCAAAGGATTTTTAAAATCGGTGGAAAAGAAGTTGAGCAACGAGCGTTTTGTGAACAATGCACCGGAAAAGGTAGTGGCCATGGAACGGAAAAAGGCTGCCGATGCCGAAGCCAAGATTGAAACATTGGAGAAGAGTTTGGCAAGTTTGCAATAACCGAAAAGCACATAGTATATTGATTTTGAAAAGGGAAGTGTGAGCTTCCCTTTTCTTTTTATTTTTCATACTTTGGGAGGCATAATAACCAATTGATTTCAGGATCCATGAAAAACCTCGATAGAAGAAGTTTTATCCAAAAAACTTCATTGACCGCCGCTGCCGTTTCGATAGCTCCCACCTATTTAAAAGCCAATGTAGAGAGACCTCTTTATTCAACCTATATGGGCGGATTTGCTGCACCTAAATTGGAAAACGTTCGTGCTGCTTTTATTGGAGTAGGAGCCAGAGGGGGGACCCATGCCAAGTTTTTTGCCGCTTTGGAAGGGACAGAGGTAGTCGCTATCTGTGATCTTTATGAGGATTTGGTAAAAGAAAAGACGCAATGGGTAAAGGACGCCGCGGGAGAAAGTCGACATAAAAATATAGCTCAATACTGGGGTGATGAGGATAAATGGCGAACCATGCTTAAAGAAGTAAACCCCGATGTGGTGTTTATCGCTACCAATTGGGCCAATCATGCACCGATGGCCATTGGTGCCATGGAAAATGGGGCCCATGCCTTTGTTGAGGTCCCTATAGCTACCACCATTCAGGATATGTGGGACATAGTGGATGCCAGTGAACGTACCCAAAAGCATTGTATGATGTTGGAGAACGTTAACTACAGCCGAGATGAACTGATGTTCCTTAATATGTGCCGACAAGGCGTAATTGGAGAGATCTTGCATGGCGAAGCTGCCTATATCCACGAATTGCGTTGGCAAATGGAAGAACAAGAAAGAGGTACGGGCTCTTGGAGAACATACCACTATGCCAAAAGAAACGGGAATTTATACCCGACCCATGGTTTGGGACCTGTTGCCCAATACATGAACTTGGCAAGACAAGATGATACTTTTGGTAGCTTGGTTTCATTCTCTACTCCGGCAAGAGGACGAGAGTTATACGCTGAGAAAAATTATCCGGCCGATCATAAATGGAATCAACTCGATTTTAAAGGTGGGGACTTGAATACATCCATCATTAAAACAACCATGGGAAAAACCATTATGGTACAGTGGGATGAAACCAGTCCTAGACCCTATTCCCGACTGAATTTGGTGCAGGGAACCAAAGGTATTTTAGCTGGGTTTCCAACCCGAGTAGCTTTAGAAGGTGGTGTGGAAGGACTTACAGAAGATCACCACTCTTGGGTACAAGGTGAGCAGCTCGAAAAATTATACGAAAAATATGATCACCCGCTCTATAAACGGCTAAATGAAGCAGCCAGGGGCAGTGGGCATGGAGGAATGGACGGAATCATGGTGTATCGCATAGTAGAGTGCCTACAAAAAGGATTGCCTTTGGACCAGAATGTTTACGAAGGGTGCCTATGGAGTGCAGTTTCCCCATTGAGTGAACGTTCGGTGGCCAGTGGCGGTGCACCACAGCCTTTCCCCGATTTTACACGAGGCAATTGGAAGGATACCGAACCGTTGCAAATTATAAGTTAAGCAGACTGTAACCAATGATTGAAATAAAAGTACCCGCTCGAATCTGTTTTTACGGGGATCATCAGGATTATTTGGGATTGCCAGTTATCGCCGGGACCATTGATCGCTACATCAATTTAAAGGCAAGCCCAAATACCGATAGGATATATCTTTTAAAGTTATTGGACCTTAAAGCGAATACATCCATTGCGTTGAACGATGATTTAAAGCAAATTCAAGCCGATGATTATTTTAGGTCCGTTATGGCCGTTTTAAAAAAAGAAGGTTTTCAGTTTGATCAGGGTTACGATATCGAAATATCGGGGAACATTCCTGTAAATGCCGGACTTTCCAGTTCTTCCGCGCTAGTTGTGGCATGGATACGTTTTTTGGTAGCTGCGCAAGGAAAGTCAGAAGAAATAAGCGACTTTCAAATCGGGAGATGGGCGTATGAGGCCGAAGTGCTGTTCTTTGATCAGCCTGGAGGTTTAATGGATCAATATACTATAGCACAAAAAGGATTACTCTATATTGATACCCAGAGTGGTGAAAGTACTCGTCTCAATGCCAAAATAGGAAAATTGCTGGTGGCAGAGTCTGGAGTGCCCAAAAAAACCTTGGAGGTATTAAAGAATGCCCGGGTATATGCCCAAAAAGCTACGGCGGCCGTCAAAAGTGTTCATTCAGAGTTTGAACTGGAACATGCCACCTTGGAGGATTATGAAAAATATGTCAATCTGGTGCCCAAGAAGCTTCAGGGGTATTGGTACGCTACTATTTATAACTATCACATTACCTTGGAAGCAAAAAAGGAGTTGTTGAAGCCGAATCCCGATATCCAAGTTTTGGGAGATTTAATGAACCAACACCAGACCATTCTTCAAAATGAAATTAAAAATACACCTTTTGAAATGATGGAGATGATGGATGCTGCACGCAGTGCGGGGGCGGTAGGAACTAAAATCATTGGTTCGGGGGGTGGTGGCTGTATGGTGTCCATAATCACGGACGATATTGAGGAAAAGGTAAAAAAGGCGTTTTTGGACAAGGGTGCCAAGGCGGTCTACACAGTAGAATTAACAAGTTGATTATAATGGAGAATATAAGTTTGATCATAATGGTGGGTGGTGCATCTTCACGTATGAAGCGAAGCCTAAAAGATAGAGAAGATCAAAAAGGTGTTATGGACAATATCCCCCATAAAAGTTTAATTCCCGTTGGGGAATATGGGAGGCCCTTTTTATACTATTTGGTTCAGAATGCTGTGGAAGCAGGATACACCAAACTATATTTGATCACCAGCCCTGAAAATGAGGCTTTTAGAAATTTGAAAGAGCAAGGCGGTCTTCCAACCGGATTGGAGGTTTTCTTGGCCGTGCAATCGGTGCCGGATGGAAGGACAAAACCATTGGGCACCGCTGATGCCCTTCAACAATGTTTGGATCAGTATCCAGAATTGAAGCAAACAACGTTTACGGTTTGCAATGGGGACAATTTATACTCCATTGGTGCTTTGCAAGATTTAAGGGAAGATAGAAAAGCTCCCCATGCCTTGATCAGTTATGGCAGTTCGGGTTTTGATTATACCGAGGAGCGCATTGCGAAGTTTGCCGTAATGGATATTTCCTCGGAGGGTTATCTGCAAAAAATCATTGAAAAACCAGACGTGGAAGATGTTCCCAAATATAAAGATGCCTCAGGTGAGCTAAGGGTTAGCATGAACATTTTCAGTTTTTCCGGGAAGGAAATCTATTCCTATTTACAAAAATGTCCTATCGACCCTGTACGCAACGAAAAGGAATTGCCTAAAGCGGTTGCCAACTTGGTTGCCGAACAATCGCAAAGCGTCCTGTGTATACCTCGCTCCGAGCATATTCCTGATTTAACGGATGCCAACGATATTCAGTTATTTAAAAATTTAAAGTAACTTAAAGGCACCTAATCCCATTCTTGCATTGAGCAAAGCGTAAATTTTTGAAATGGAATCGTATGCAACAGCATTGTTATATGCTACACCGTTTTTTATTGGCTTAGTATTGATTGAAATTCTTTACGGTCGGTTTGTAAAAGATCAGAAACACAATCTCATGGACACCGTGAGTAGTCTTAGTTCTGGGCTGACCAATGTAGTAAAGGATTCTCTGGGGCTGGTGCTTATTTTGGTAAGCTATCCCTTTTTACTGGAGCATTTGGCCTTGGTGGAAATAAAGGCTACCTGGTTAGTTTGGGCAGTGGCCTTTATTGCTCTGGATTTTGCCGGCTATTGGAACCATAGGCTGAGCCATCATATCAATTTTTTTTGGAACCAGCATGTGATTCATCATAGTAGTGAAGAGTTTAATCTGGCATGTGCGCTTAGGCAGCCCATTTCAAATTTGTTGGGGTATTATGCACTTTTATTGATTCCTGCCGCACTTTTGGGTGTTCCCAACCAAGTGATAGCGATACTTGCTCCCATCCATTTGTTTGCTCAGTTTTGGTACCATACCCAGCATATCGGTAAAATGGGGGTTTTGGAGTATGTGATCGTGACCCCGTCACAACATCGGGTACATCATGCCATTAATCCAGAGTACATCGATAAGAACCTTGGGCAGATATTTTGTGTCTGGGATAGGATGTTCGGAACCTTTCAGGAGGAGTTGGATGAGGTGCCTCCGCAATACGGCGTGTTAAAACCGGCAAATACCTGGAATCCCATAATTATCAACTTTCAGCATTTATGGCGGTTGATACAAGATGCATGGAGGACCAAAAGCTACCGGGACAAACTACGGATTTGGTTTATGCCCACAGGTTGGCGACCTAAAGATGTAAAGGAAAAATATCCTGTTGACATTATAGAGAACGTGTATGACTTTCGAAAATATCAACCCGAGACGTCTACGTCTTTAAAGGTGTATGCACTCTTTCAGTTGATCATCACCACCTTTTTAATGCTATTTATGTTTTACAGTTACTCGGATATTGGTTTTGATGGCCTTTTGCTTTTCGGTGCGTTTATTTTTGTCGGCATTTACGGATATACAACCCTTATGGATCGCAAGAATTATGCGGTTTGGATTGAAGTAATTCGAGGAGTGGGGGGATTGGTGCTTATCTATGTGACCAACGATTGGTTTGGAATCGACACATATTTTTCGGTGGCAAGCTACTTGGTGGCCCTTTATTTTTTGGTGACGATTTTTGGAGCTATCTATTTTACGTATTTCGAGAAATCGTTTGCTGCCCCAAATCTGGTTTCTTAGAGGGTTTTCAGCTCTTTTTCCACCAATTCCACATATTTTTCCATGGCTTCTTCCACACTTATTCTCTTGGCTTGGAAAAGGGCATTTGCCTTGAATGCATTGATAAGGGGGGTCCTACTACCTGGATTGTCAAAGTTTTTGTTCGCAATTTTGAAGTAGGCGTAGAGTTTTAGTAACAGATCGGCCGGCAATGGATCTGTGTAGTCGTTAACAAAGTTAACGGCATCGTTGAATCTTTTATGTAATTCTTCGTTAATCATCCAATGGTCTAACGGAAGCAATGCAAGTGCGTGCTCCAACTACTTTTTGATTGAGTTTTACGTTGATATCACAGTCTAGCGGTAACAACAAATCTACTCTGGACCCAAATTTTATGAATCCAGCGTCATCGCCCTGAGTAACTTGTTCGCCCTCTTCGGCATAGTTTACGATCCTACGTGCCATGGCTCCTGCTATTTGTCTGTAGCCGATTTCCCCGAATTTTGGTGTATGCAGTATAATAGTGGTGCGTTCGTTTTCAGTACTGGATTTCGGGTGCCATGCCACCAAATATTTTCCGGGGTGGTATTTGGAATAGGTAACTGTTCCACTGGCCGGATACCTTGTAACGTGCACATTGGTGGGAGACATGAATATGGATACTTGCTTTCTGTTCTCTTTAAAGTATTCGGGCTCGTAAACCTCTTCGATTACAACTACTTTTCCATCAACTGGGGCCAATATTTCATCAAAATTGGGCGTGACCAACCTTTTTGGGTTCCTAAAAAACTGCAGAATGGCTATCAAAAGCAACAATGCAGCAATTTGTACCGTAAGCCGAATCCATTCAACATCAATGAAGTATTGTGCGGTCAATACCACAGCTACCACTAAAAAAAATGTGGTGATGATAATTTTTTGCCCCTCTTTATGAAACATAGGAGAATATAGTTAAAATCAAATAAGCAAAAGGTGCTGCAAAAACCAAGCTATCCAGTCGGTCCCAAATTCCGCCATGCCCAGGTAAAATAGCCCCGCTATCCTTTACTCCTGCCATTCGTTTGAATTTTGACTCCAATAAATCGCCCAAACTCCCTGCAATCACTATTAAACCGGCCATTGCCATCCATTCCATTACCGTGAGCCTTGTTTCATACCACGATAAAAAATAGGCAGCTACCAGTGCAAAAATAAGACCTCCTACAGAACCTTCAATGGTTTTTTTTGGTGAAACTGAAGGAAAAAGTTTTGTACGGCCAAAAGTTCGCCCCACTAAATAGGCAAACGTATCGTTGACCCATATCAAAATAAAGATGCCCATGATTAAAAACTGGGCAAATTCATCAATCTTATAGGGTATCATGGTTAAAAAAATACATCCGCCCCCAATGTAGAAGAGCCCAATAAAAAACTTCTGTAAGCTGGTGAAATTCCGGGGGCCTTTAGAGAACAGGAACATCAATAATGCGATGTTCACGGTAATGGTCAGCAGCATCAAAAGGTTGATAGCGGTTGTGTCATTGGTCAAATAAATAAAGACCCACCATAACGCCAAATAGGCCAAAAATATATAGTATCCTTTTAAGCGAACGATACGTTTGAATTCATACAGACATGCCAAACCAAAGGTCATGAATAAAAAGTCGAAGGCATCCGAGCTCAAAAATACCGCTCCTAGCAAAAGTACCACGTAAATCACTCCTGTTATGGAGCGTCGCAAAAGCTCTCTCATTTATTTAGAAATCTTCTAGGAGTAAAAGATATACATTTTTTGAGGCACTTCCGTAGGAAAGAAAGTCATCTTTGTTTTCGGGAGTTTGCTGAAAGTGCTTTAATGTGGTAATGTTATTGGGAATATTTTTTTGATAACGTTCTTTAATGATTTTGAGCGCTTCACTTATGGAATCCACTAACTGACTTGTGGTGGCAAAGACCACCAAGTTGGAAGGGAGTTCGTTTAATTTCTTTTCCTTTATTTGATTGGAACATACCAAAATGGAACCATTGTGGGCAACAAGATGCTCACAGGTTGTAAAGAAAATCTCGCTTTCGTTGCGGTCATTGGTGAAGTTAATGTTCTCCGAAGCAAAACGTGTTTCCAACCTTGGATCCATGGAATAGAAAAGATGGTTTTGCCAATCATTTTCCGAGATAATGTTTTTGAGTGCTTCGGAAACCTCTGCAAAATCTTCACAGTAGATAAATTTGCCCCCATTTTTTTTAAAGTAGATGGTAAATTTCTCATCTACGGGAATCTTTAAATCGGGCATGTGCTCACCACGGGTTTCCGTGGTTTCCTTGGAAACCTTTTTTCCTCCTCCGAAAAGTTTTTTAAAAACTCCCATTTATGGCTGTGCGTTCTTTTCTACTGAATCAATATAACTCTTTTGGTTAGATTTTGCTAAATGATTTTATTCGGCAGGTTCAAGTTTTTCTTCCTCTTTTTCAAAAGGTCTCTGGCCAAAAATCTTTTCCAAATCGTCTTTAAAAATAACCTCTTTGTCCAAAAGTCTTTCAGCAAGTTCGGTAAGCTTGTCTTTATTGTCTTCCAACAATTTAATAGCTCGTTGATACTGCTTTTCTATCATTTTGGATATCTCTTGGTCAATTTTTTGGGCCGTTTCTTCACTATACGGTTTGGTGAACCCGTACTCGTTCTGTCCTGAAGAGTCATAATAGGTAATGTTCCCCAATTCATCATTAAGCCCATATATGGTAACCATGGCACGAGCTTGTTTGGTTACTTTTTCCAAATCACTCAATGCACCTGTGGAAATTTTGCCGAACATTACTTTTTCTGCGGCTCTACCACCCATGGTCGCACACATTTCATCGAACATTTGCTCTGGTCGAACAATTAAGCGTTCTTCGGGAAGGTACCAAGCGGCACCCAGCGATTGTCCACGCGGTACAATGGTAACTTTTACCAACGGTGCAGCATGTTCCAGCATCCAGCTTACGGTGGCGTGCCCTGCTTCGTGGAAGGCAATGGTTTTCTTTTCGTCCGGGGTGATGATTTTGTTCTTCTTTTCCAGACCTCCGACAATTCTGTCAACGGCATCCAAGAAGTCTTGTTTTGTCACCGCTTTTTTCTCCTTACGAGCTGCGATAAGTGCAGCTTCGTTACAGACATTGGCAATATCTGCTCCTGAGAAACCGGGTGTTTGCTTGGCCAAAAAGTCCAAATCCAGTGTTTCTGCCGTTTTAATGGGACGAAGGTGAACTTCGAATATTTCCTTTCTTTCGTTGAGGTCGGGCAGGTCAACATAAATTTGACGGTCAAAACGCCCTGCACGCATCAATGCTTTATCCAGTACATCGGCACGGTTGGTTGCAGCCAACACAATTACGTTGGTATTGGTGCCGAAACCATCCATTTCGGTCAATAACTGGTTCAATGTATTTTCACGCTCGTCATTGGAACCCGTAAAGTTGTTCTTTCCCCTTGCACGTCCAATAGCGTCGATTTCATCAATAAATATGATGGCGGGTGATTTGTCCTTCGCTTGTTTGAACAAATCCCTTACTCTTGATGCCCCCACACCTACGAACATCTCCACGAAGTCTGAACCTGATAGTGAGAAGAAAGGCACTTTTGCCTCACCTGCAACGGCTTTTGCCAAAAGGGTCTTACCTGTACCGGGAGGGCCTACCAAAAGGGCTCCCTTTGGTATTTTACCCCCAAGGGAGGTATATTTATCTGGGTTTTTAAGGAACTCTACAATTTCTTGGACTTCTTCTTTTGCACCTTCCAAGCCTGCTACATCTTTAAAAGATGTGCGGGTATCCGTTTTTTCATCGAATAGTTTAGCCTTGGATTTTCCAATGTTGAAAATCTGCCCGCCTGCACCTCCTCCTGCACCGCCAGACATTCTGCGCATGAGGTATATCCAAATACCTATAATAAGGGCGAATGGCAACAGGGTCAAGAATATTTCACCGAGCACATTGGATTCCGTGTCGAATTCGACAATGGTGTCCAAGTTGTTTTCTTTCTTGATTTCTGTGATTTCATTCTGGAAAATTTGGAGGTCTCCGTAGTCCAGAACGTATTGTGGTACCAGACTCGTGGAGGGGAAAAGGGGTTTCTCGGCCACACCTTTGTGGACGTCCTTGTTCATGGCCTCCTCAGTAAGGTATACCTTGGCCTGACGCGTATTTGTAATGATGACTATTTTGGATATGTCACCATTGCGTAAAAATTCCTGTAACTCAGAAGTTGTGGTTTTTTCTGTGCTAGAAAAACTGCTTCCTCCAAAAAATTGGAAGCCAATTATAATAGCGATTACCACACCATAAATCCACCACGAACTAAAGCGTGGTTTCTTAGGAGCATTATTATTCGGGTTGTTTTCTTTTGCCATTTTTTCTTAAGAATTGTAACTGCTTTCCACCATAGTGACCTTGGCATCTCCCCAAAGTCCTTCAATGTCATAAAATTCCCTAATGTGTTTTTGAAATACATGTACCACAACATTGACATAATCCATCAGCACCCATTCGGCGTTTTCTGAGCCTTCAACATGCCATGGCTTGTCGTGTATGGCTTTGCTCACCTTCTTTTGGATGGAGGATACTATTGCGTTAACATGTGTGTTGGAAGTACCATTGCAGATGATAAAGTAGTCGCAAACTGTATTTTCGATTTCCCTAAGGTCCAGTAGATTTATATCAACTCCTTTAACGTCTTCTATTCCTTCCAGGATCAAGGCAATCAATTCATCTGCACTAGCTTTCGTTTTCTGCATTCAAAAAGTTTAGTTTTTACAAAGTTATGTTTTTTTTGTTTTCTTAGCCCTAGTTTTTAACAAATCGTAAAGGCTTGTCACATTGGGAAAACATTTTCAATTACTCAAACTTGATGCCACGGATTCCACAAATCAATATTTAAAGGATTTGTTGCGTTCTGAAAATCCTTTGGATTATACTGTTGTTGTTGCCGAAAAACAATTGAAAGGGCGTGGACAGATGGGGACGGTTTGGCATTCGGAAGGGGGTAAAAGCCTTACATTCAGTGTATTGAAAAGGTTCGATGCATTGAGTGTCAAACATCAGTTTGTACTGAATATTGCCATTTCGATGGCTGTTTGTGACGTGCTGGAAGAACTTTCGGTGCCAAATGTGAAGATAAAATGGCCCAACGACATTATGTCAGGTTCCAAGAAAGTTTGTGGCATTTTGATCGAAAATGTGCTCAAAGGTGAAAGGGTGGGGCAGTCCATTATCGGAATTGGCTTGAACGTGAACCAAACGGATTTTGAAAATTTGGACAAAGCTTCCTCGTTGAAACGGATTACAGGCCGCAATTTTAATCTGGATGAACTGCTCCAAAAACTCTTGGAGCGTATCTGGTTGCGTTTGGAAGCTGTCGAATCCAAGACCGTCACACAATTGTTGCCTTCCTACGAAAAGTTACTTTTTAGAAAGGACAAACCTTCCACTTTTACCAATGCCGACGGAGAAATGTTCATGGGGTATATCCGAAGGGTTTCACCTTCCGGTAAATTGGAGATTGAACTGGAGGATAGGGTATTTAAAGAATTCGACCTAAAGGAAGTAAACTTGCTTTACTGACCTATTTTGTCCAAGTTGTTGGACAGTGTTCCCATAAAATTGGTAATGGGAGCTTTGATCATCATGGCCATCATGGCATTGAACTCTCCTTCAAAACTCAATGCAACTTCGCTTTCGTTTTCGCCCAGGGCTTTAATGTCCGCAGTCAATGTAAAGGGCAGCTTATCGCTGGCAGCGCCCAACACCACTTTGTCATTCGGGTTTTGTTCTTTTAACCGGAGCACGATTTCGGGCATGCCCTTCAATGCAAATTTAAAAGTGTTCTCGTCCAACACTTCGAACTTGTCTATGTTATCGGGCATTAGGATTTCAAAGTTTTTGATGTTGGCCAAGAACTCAAATACTTCCTTGTCGCTTTTAGCTACCTGTTTTGTTGGGGTTTCAATGTGCATTATAAATTTTTATTTCTTCCATTCTTGTGGATTGGATCTCCACTCCAATAGGGTCTGTAATTGATTTTGTTGAATGTAGTTGGTCTCCGAGGCTTGTTCGATCAAGTTTTGGTAATCGGATAACGTATGAAGTTCCACACCTTCTTTTTCAAAATTTTCGGTGGATACGGGGAAACCATAGGTAAATATTGCGATCATGCCTTTTATATCGGCATTTTGAGCCTTCAGGGCCTGTACGGCATTTAAACTGCTGTTACCCGTGCTTATAAGGTCTTCGATGACCACGACGCTCTGCCCATCTTCAAAATAACCTTCAATTTGGTTTTGCCTTCCGTGCTCTTTTGGTTTTGGCCTTACATAAACAAAGGGGAGACCCAGTGCTTCGGCGACCAAAATTCCAATTCCGATGGCGCCAGTGGCGACTCCTGCGATTACATCTGGCCTACCATAGAGTTTCTCGACCTGTTTGGCAATTTCTTCCCTTACAAAATTCCGCACTTGGGGGTAAGAGAGCATGATCCTGTTATCGCAATAAATAGGCGATTTCCAACCCGAAGCCCAAGTAAAAGGATTTTCAGGTTCCAACTTAATTGCATTAATTTGTAATAACAGCTCAGCTGTTTTTTTTGCGATTTGCTTATCTAAAACCATTGCGCAAATGTATGAAGTTTTTGTTAATGAGGCTCCACTGATCTTAACAAACGAGCGCCCCCAAGATTCCAATGGTAATTTGTTTTCTTTGGATGGTGATTCCATTGTTGAGGCTATCAAGCTTTTGTCCAAAAAGAAGCTGAAGAAGGCCTATTTGTATCATCCCGATGATGAAAAGATCCTGAAGCTTTTTATGCATAAGATTCCTGTAGTGGTTGCGGGTGGCGGATTTGTCATCAACAAAAAGGGAAAGGTCCTGTTCATTTACCGGAACGGTAAATGGGATTTGCCCAAAGGAAAGGTTGATAAAGGAGAATCCATAGAAAATGCCGCAATTCGCGAAGTAGAGGAAGAAACAGGTGTGAAAAACCTTAAAATAGAACGGTTTCTGCATACCACTTATCACATCTTTAAAAGAAATGGTGAATACCGCTTAAAGCAAACACACTGGTTTATTATGTCCACCAATTACAAAGGGAAATTGGTGGCGGAAAAATCCGAAGGCATCAAAAAAGTGAAGTGGAAAGGTGCCCGAAAGACCAAAAAGGCATTAAAAAATTCTTACCATAACATTAAGGTTCTGTTCAGGGATTGGCCCTTTAATTAGGCAATAGTCCCGAGGCATCGCTCCCTTTTGCCACACGGTAAATCGGATAGGTGAGATAGGCTTCTTCAAAATGTTCCGATCGTTCAAAAATCCAATTGAGCTGAGCATACCAATTGTTGGCAAAATTCAGATCAGCCTCTTTTTTAGCTTCAAATTCTCTTTGCAATAGCGAATCACTTTGTAACATTTCCAATGCCACATCTTCAAAAACGTAAGGGGAGAAACCTTCTTTTCGCTGCAGAACGGTATCAAAAAAGTTCCAATTGAAAAATGAGTCGGTTCCTTGTGGTTCCAAGGTTTCCAAAAGGTATCTAATTCCTGGTTGGCGGGTAGGAACCAATAAATCGCCTTCTCTAAAATGGATTTGCTTGGTGCTTTTTGCCACTTGGGTATTGGAGTGGAGGTAATGACCCTCATAAGGGGCATTTCGGGTATCATAATCCACAATGCGGTAGGCCTCAACCGTAAGCGTGGTATCTTTTTTTAACGGTATATATTGAATTTTGTTGGCATCCAACCGTTCTATGACCCCTTTCCAACTTTTCTTTATAAGGTAGGCGGCAGGAACATCGATGGTGTCCGCGGGATAAAAATAATCTTGGTAAACGGTTTCCTTGGTGAAGGGCTTTTCCCTATTGTACTTTAAACGTGGCAACCCTGTTACTTCACTGGTAATTTGTTCCGCCTCATAACCCTTAAAGTTAAGTAGGGTACTTCGTGTGGTGTCCACTTGCCAATTAAAGTAATACTCGGAAATGTCTAAATTTTTCCCCAAGGTTTCTTTACGGAGTGTTTTTATGTTCTGATGCTCTGCTTCAACTATTTCAACTAGGCTTTGCATGAGATCGTAGGTGCCCTCAACGCGTTGTTTGTAGGGTTTTAGCATATGGGTTTCCACCATGAGCCCCAAAGTGCTCCATAGTGTGGTGTATCCGGTGGAGTACCTAGGGTGATCCATAAACTGGCTGAACCCCATCTCTGGTGGCACGTTAAATACATTTACGTAGGGCGTAATGTCCCGATCTTTCTCCGCCAGTGAGTTTTCTAAACTTGGCATCAATGTTTCATGAAGGTATTCTCCCATTTCGCCCCCTAACTTGTTGTGTTGTGTGAATAGGTGGGTCAACGTGTATTGGTAATCCGCTCCGTTGCTCACATGGTTGTCAATGAACACATCGGGTTTTACCATGTGGAATATTTTGGCGAAGGTCTGTGCGTTCTGGGTGTCCATTTTGATGAAATCCCGATTCAGGTCGTAGTTACGGGCATTGCCACGAAAGCCATATTCCAGTGGGCCGTTTTGATTGGCCCTTGTAGTGGAATTCCTGTTCAATGAACCGCCTACATTGTAAATGGGTATGGTGACCAGTACCGTATTTTGAGGCATATCCAGTTTTTCGGTGGCCAAATCCCTGTAAAGCATCATCGTGGCATCGATACCATCGCTTTCTCCTGGATGTATACCATTATTTATAAGGATGATGGATTTTTCCTTTCGTATATTCTCGTAGTTGAAATCTCCATCAGGATTAAATGTGACCATGTGCAGTGGGTAGCCGCTATCCGTTTTACCAATGGTGTGAATGTTTATTTCCGGGAATTCCCGGGCAAGTGCGATATAATAATCAATGGTTTGTTGATAAGTGGCTGTTTCCTTACCATTGGACATTTCGTAATGTGTTGGATACGAAGATTTCTCGTCCTTGGTCTCGGATTCGCAGGATGCAAAAAGAAAAAGTGCCGTAAAAAAAACTATGTACTTCAAAATATTTCGGGAACTTTGGTTTGCACAAATACCTGTGCACGATTGCCCCAAAAATACGGATTATTATAATTTATGAAGCGACTGTAATACAGCCGAGATCATTTGATTCGATTTTAAAAATGGGTTTGTTCTTAAAGTTGAGTGTATACGGACACCTGTCTTTGAAACCGTTCCATTTTTCGTAATCCAAAGGATCTATTGAAGAAGTGATCATATTGATTACGATATGCTCATTGATGTCCAAAGCGATAATTTCATCCAGAAAATCCCATCCATCCATAATCGGCATGTTGATGTCCAGGAAAATGACTTCGGGAATAATTCTCCCGTTTTCTTTCCTTTCTTTAACGGCCTCGTAGGCTTCCTGTCCATTTTGGAAAATTTGAATATCGTCGCAAATAACAACCGATTTCAACATTTTTTTAATACCAAACACGGTAATGGGATCATCGTCCACGATAAAAATACAACTAACTGTCTTCATTAAAATACACATTAAATGTAGTGCCTTTGTCAACTTCGCTTTGCACTGTTATACTTCCGCCCATAGCTTCGATTTGGTTCCTGACCAAGTAAAGACCAAAGCCTTTGGCATCTTCTCTGTTATGGAATGTTTTGTACATCCCGAAAATTCTGTCTCCGTATTTGTTCAAATCAATCCCTAAGCCGTTGTCGGATATGCTCAATACAATACCGTCTTCGGATTTAACCGAATTAAGGGTGATCAATGGTGAGCGGTTAGGGCTTTTATATTTGACCGCATTGGAAATCAGGTTCAATATAATGCTGTCCAAGTAGGCCGGCACACAATTTACTTCTATATTTTCTCCAATATTATTTATGATTTCGGTATTGTTCTTGTCCAATAATGCTGCAAGATTTTGTAGGACCTTAACAATGCTTTGCTTCAAGTTTAGGGTCTTCCTAGGAGCCGATGTATTGGTGTTCACGTCTACCACCTGATTCAGGTTTCCTAAAGTCTCCAGTAAATTATCCGATGCCTGTGAGAGCATATCGATTATGCGTTGTCTCTCCTGCGGGTCTTTTTCTGAGTTTAAAAAGCCTAAGAGCATGGAGAAATTTGCTGAGTGGGAACGTAAATTGTGAGAAACAATATGGGCGAAACTGATAAGCTTTTGATTCTGCGTTGAGGTAATATCGATCAAGTTATGCAGTTCTTCCTCTTTCCTTTTCATGGATGTTATATCCAAACTCATACCTATTAGTCCGCAAACCTTGCCCTCTAAATCAAAATGTGGAATTTTGGAGGTTAAAAAATAGGTTGTTTTTCCATTAAGCTTGCTAATGGTTTCTTTGCCTATTATCGGTGTTAGGTGTTTCATGACCTGTATATCCTCTTCCCTGGAAACTTTGGCCATTTGATCATCATAAAGTTCAAAATCATTTTTACCGATAAGCTGCTCTGCACTTTTGTTAAAGTAGTTACACTCTCCTTTGTTTACCAGTACTTTTCTCGATTCGAGGTCCTTCACGTAAACATTCAAAGGTAGGCTGTCTACCAAAGTGGAAAGTAATTGTTGGTGTTCTTTTACCCGGGTTTCGGCCATTTCTTCATCGTGAACATCTTTTATGGTTCCGAAAATTTTTCTGACTTTTCCGTTTTTAACAAACGGTTTTCCCGTTATTCGGACCCATCTTTCCTCACCATGGTATGTAACCAGCATTAATTTTATATCGTAGGTTTGATGACTTGCCCTGACCTTGTGGAACAGCATGGAAACTTTGTTTCGGCTATACCCTGGCTTAAAAAAATCAATGGCTTCTAAGGCAGTGGGCTGGTAGCTCTCCGGAACTTGATGTATGCGTTTTGTTTCCTTGCACCAAGAAAGTTTATCTTTTTGAACATCATACTCCCACCAACCTGTTTTGGATACTTCGACCTTGGTTTCTAAAATATTATTCAACCAGTCGATTTTTTGTTCTTTTTGAACTTCGGAAGTAATATCATCGGTCTGAACAATGGTCCCTATTACATTCTCTTCCTTGTCGAACCACGGGGCAAAATAGCTTTTTAAGTGACGGGTTCCATCATTGGCTTCCGTTTTGTGTTGTAGCGTAAATGGTTTGTTGTCCTTTAGTCTTTTTTTGAGGTCCGATGTCTTTGGATAGAGTTTGAATATTTTGGTCTTTCCATTTTTGTTTTGTGGGGGTAAGCCAAATATTCCCAACCAAGAGCAGGAGGCATCCAATAATATCCCTTCTTTGCAAAGAAGGGCTGTTGCCTTAGGCAATTGTTTTAGTAAATAAAATTGGTCAATGCTCTCAGCTGCTTTCAAAACTCGGGGGTTGTTTAAAAACTTTATGGTTCTAAGAAATTTCTGACCAATGTATAATTATTCAATATGTAATTCGATTTAATGTTGTGAAAACACTTATTCGTGTGGTATTTATCAATTTAAGCTATGTGTGGCAAAAATAAAAAAGAAGGAAATTACCTACAATTTATGTTTTCACCCCAAAATGGTATGGATGCTTTTATTTGACCACAACGGTATCGGGAACCAATCCAGTGTAGTCGCCCCCATTCCTTATAACATCTCGAACAATGGAAGAGCTGATGTAAGATTTTCCGGAAGATGTCAACAGAAATACCGTTTCAATTTCGGAAAGCTTTCTATTGGTGTGGGCAATGGCTTTTTCAAATTCAAAATCCGCTGGGTTCCGCAAACCTCTCAAAATAAAATTGGCATCTATCTTTTTGCAAAAGTCAACTGTCATGCCCTTGTAAGTGGTTACTTTGATCTTTGGTTCGTCCTTAAAGGCCTCTTTAATAAAGTTGACACGCTCTTCCAAGGTGAACATGTAATTCTTTTCTGCATTTATACCAATGGCTATCACCAACTCATCAAAAAGGGTAACACCTCTTTTTATAATATCGTAGTGTCCTAAAGTAAGTGGGTCAAAGGAACCGGGGAACAATGCGCGTCTCATGTTGTGGAATAAAGTTTTTTAAAAATACGGTTTCTATCGCAAAGCTTCAACAATAGCGCTGTCAAAAAGCTCCTCGAGTGAAATTCCTGCAGTTTTGGCCTGTTGAGGTAAAAGACTTTCTTCGGTAAGTCCAGGTGTGGTGTTTATCTCGAGAAGGTGTGGCTCATCACCAATAAAAATAAATTCGCTGCGCGTATAGCCTTTTAACCCTAGGGTTTTATAAATAAACTCGGCCAATTGTGTTACATTGGATTCCTGTATTTTGGAAATTCGAGCAGGGGTTATCTCTTGTGATTTGCCCATATATTTGGCCTCAAAATCGAAAAAATCGTTTTCTGAAATAATCTCGGTGGCCGGGAGTACGGTTACCTTGTTATTGAAAGTGATTACCCCGACAGATACCTCTGTGCCATCCAAAAACGACTCGATGATAATCTGTGTATCCTCTTTGAATGCATTTTCTATGGCATTGCCCAAATCCTCTATGTTGTGCACTTTGGAAACTCCGTAACTACTGCCTGCTCTGTTCGCCTTTACAAAACATGGAAGACCAACCTTATCCACAATCGCATCCTCATCAATTGTTTGTCCTTTGTTCAAAAAATAAGAGGTGGCGCAAGGAACGCCATAAGGTTTCAGTGTGCTCAACAAGTCCCTTTTATTAAAAGTAAGGGCTGCCTCATAATGGTTGCACGAGGTTTGTGGAATCCCTAAAAGTTCAAAATAGGCCTGCATTAGACCATCTTCTCCTGGAGTTCCATGGATTGCATTGAAAACACAATCAAAATGAACTTTTTTGCCATCATCTTTTATGCTGAAATCGGATTTCTCCATGGGGTGTTCCTTATCGGCTCCATCCAAATAAAACCAGCTATCCTTAGTTATTATAATTCGGTACGCGTTGTATTTGGTCTTATCCAGATACTTGTACACAACATTCCCGCTTTTGATGGAAATATTGTGCTCGCTGGAGTAGCCGCCCATAATTATGGCAATGTTCTTTTTCATTGACTTGTAAAATATCGCAAAGCCAAAATAAAGAAAAAAGGGTTGGCTTTCCTATATTTGTCCCGATAAGGTGAACTACATGAAAAATTTTTTCAACTTTTTAAAAAGCAAGACTTTTCTAATTCAGTTGGGATTGGCTGCGGTGACCATGTTGGTTTTGGTGTTCGTTGCTTTGCAATGGCTTAAGAGCACGACCAATCACGGTGAGTTTGTTGAAGTGCCCGATTTTTCCAAAATGTCGGTAATGGAGATGCGAAAAGCCGTAGAGGAAGCAGGGCTTAGGTACCAGGTATTGGACTCATCCAATTTTAATCCGGAATATCCACGATTTTCAATATTGGAACAAAACCCGCCAGCAGGGAATAAGGTGAAGGCCAATCGTAAAATTTATTTTACGGTAAACCCATCGGGATACAAAGAAGTGAGCGTGCCGGATATTGTACAGGTTACGCAGCGTAATGCAGCATCTATGTTAAGAGCTGTTGGTTTGGATGTAGAACGTGTTACCTACATTGATGAACTTGGTAAGGACATGGTCTACAGAATGAAGTACAAAGGGAAATACATTAAACCTGGCGACCGATTGCCCAAAACTTCCAAAGTGGAATTGATCTGTGGCAACGGAAACATTCCCGGTAGTGCCAGGGTACAGGCAGACTCCAACTAAAGCATGAATACTTCGGACAATCAGGACGAGCTTTCTCAAGATGATCTCTATGAGCATCATGGTTTTGTGGCCTCTAAGGGCCAGGAACCTTTGCGCGTGGATAAGTTCTTGATGAACTTTATCGAGAATGCTACGCGGAACAAAATCCAACAAGCGGCTAAAAAAGGTCATATTTGGGTGAATGGCTCCATTGTAAAGCAAAATTACAAGGTAAAGGCAGGTGATGAGGTAAAGGTGATGTTCGAGCATCCACCCTACGAGTTTTTACTGACACCTGAGGACATTCCACTGGATATTGTTTATGAAGATGATGTGCTATTGGTGGTGAACAAACCTGCAGGCATGGTGGTACACCCGGGACATGGAAATTACTCGGGAACGCTGATCAATGCGCTGGTCTATCATTTCGAAAATTTGCCCAATAATAGTTCGGACCGGCCAGGATTGGTCCACCGAATTGATAAGGATACTTCGGGCTTGTTGGTAATTGCCAAAACAGAATCGGCCATGACCCATTTGGCCCAGCAATTTTTTGACAAGACCAGTGAGCGGGAATACGTGGCCTTGGTTTGGGGCAATTTGGAAGATGATGAAGGGACCATCGAGGGGAATATTGCCCGCAATCCCAAAAACCGCCTCCAAATGATGGTGTTTCCGGAAGGAGATGAAGGGAAGGAAGCTGTAACACACTACAAAGTACTGGAGCGTTTCGGATACGTTACTTTGGTTTCGTGTAGGCTGGAAACCGGAAGAACCCATCAGATTCGGGTACACATGAAGTACATTGGGCATACCCTCTTCAACGATGAGCGCTACGGGGGCGATAAGATTTTAAAGGGTACCACTTTTACCAAATACAAGCAATTTGTGGAAAATGCCTTTAAAGTACTGCCCAGACAAGCACTGCACGCCAAAACACTTGGATTTGAACACCCTGTGACCGGAGAGTTCATGCGATTTGATTCCGAACTGCCCGAGGATATGGTAAATTGTATTGAAAAGTGGCGGGGCTATGCAAAGCACCACGAATCATAGTTTTCTTCAATCCCAAGATTGAAAACACCATTGGAATAGGCTTCCAAATAAGTAAAATCCTCGTTATTTTTACAAAAATTAGAACAAGATGAAAATTGTGATATCTCCTGCAAAGTCATTGGATTACGATACGGCTTTGCCTACATCAAAATATAGTCAGCCTAAATTTTTGGAACAAGCGGAAAAACTGAATTCCGTTCTTAAAAAGAAAAAGCCCAAAGCCTTGTCGGAGCTGATGTCCATTTCTGATAAGTTGGCTGATTTAAATTGGGAACGCAACCAAAAATTTGAGCTTCCGTTTACTGCAGACAATGCTAGACCTGCTATTTATGCATTCAACGGTGATGTGTACCAAGGTTTGGATGCCTATACCATCCCGGAGGATAAATTGGATCGTCTGCAGGATACCTTACGAATCCTGTCTGGTCTTTACGGTGTTTTAAAGCCTTTGGATTTGATGCAACCTTATCGATTGGAAATGGGTACACAATTAAAAGTGGGCCGCAAAAAGAATTTATACGAGTTTTGGAAAGATCGGATTACGGAATCCCTGAACAAGGAACTAAAGGACGGCGAGCTGTTCGTTAACCTGGCCAGTAACGAATATTTTAGTGCCGTGGACGATAAAAGCCTTAAGGTTCCGGTAATTGCGCCTGTATTCAAGGATTGGAAGAACGATAAATTAAAAGTCATCAGTTTTTACGCTAAAAAAGCACGTGGTTCCATGGTCCGTTATATCTTGGATACGGGAGCCGAAACCTTGGACGATATCAAGAATTTTGACTACGACGGATATCTCTTCAGTGAGGAACATACGGTAAAGAAAAACGAACCTGTGTTCATCCGTTAAAAAACTTTGGTAAAATCCGAAGTAATCTTTAAGTTATACTCGACAAGGCATGTTGTTACGATTAGAGTGCACATGCCTTAAATTGTGATACACTTAAATTTAACCCAGAGGTTACACTTTATTCACGACCTTTGAGTGTTTGTCCATTTTTAACACTAACATAAAATATATTCATGCAGCAGCAGACTAAACGGTTAGAAGAGTTTAAAAAATCGGTAACCAATAAATTCAATATCTATAACAGCCTTTTCTTGAGCTTGCCCTACAAGAATGTCGAAAATGTTGGGATTCTTATTCCCCTTTTGCTCGACCAGTGCGAAAAAGGACTCAAAGAGGGCAAGGAGCCACAAGAGATTTTGGAGGTGTTCTTTTCCAATTTTGTCGATATTCAGGATGAACGGGAACGGTTGGACTTTATGTTCAGGATAGTGCAATACGTGGAGCGTCAAGTAGTGCTGTACGACAGTGTCGAAGATTCAGCATTTCCTAAACTACAGGAATACAGTAGTTCCTTGACCATCAAGGATTACTTTGAATTGGTGAACCGAACCAAAAATTGGGACAAGGTCTCCAAGAAACTTTCCACCTTTAGTGCACGTATTGTTTTAACGGCACACCCCACGCAGTTTTACACGCCCGCTGTTTTGGACATTATTGCCGAGCTACGCTCATTGATCGATGAAGATAGGATACATGACATTGATGTGACCTTGCAACAATTGGGGTTAACATCCTTGATCAATGCCAAGAAGCCGACACCTTTGGACGAGGCAAAAAACATTATCTACATTCTTCGTAATACCTATTACGATGCTGTTGGAGAACTATATCAATACGTAAAAAGCAATATTCGGGACGATAAGTTTGAGAACTATGACTTAATGAAACTCGGATTTTGGCCTGGAGGAGACCGTGACGGAAATCCATTTGTAACGGCCGATATCACCAAGCAAGTGGCAGATGAGTTAAGGTTGACTTTGATGAAGTGCTATTATAACGAATTGAAAAGTCTTAGAAAGAAACTGACCTTTAAGAGCATGCAAGAGGAAATCAGTTCGTTGAGCACAAAACTGTACCATGCCATGTTCGACCCAAATGCACCCATTTCCTATGAAGGGATTATCGGTCATTTAAGTGTGATGAGGGAGAAATTGATAGCCGATTATCATGAGTTGTATCTGGATGAATTAGATCAGTTTATAGACAAGGTTCATATCTTCAAAACACATTTTGCCACTTTGGATATCCGTCAAGACCACAGCAAGCACTTGTTGGTGGTGGAAACTGTGCTGAAAAAGCAGGGCATCATCAAGGAAAGTATTGATGAGCTCAAAGAAGATGAATTGGTAAAGACCTTGCTTGAGGACAACTTCAAACTAAACCCAAAGGATTTTGACGATGATATTGTGAAAGATACCATTGTTAATATTCAGAACTTAAAAGCAATCCAGGGGAAGAACGGGGAAGATGGTTGTAATAGGTACATCATCAGTAATTCAGAAGATATTTTTTCCGTGTTGTTCGTATTCGGATTGTTCAGATGGTGCGGATGGGACGAGAAGGATATCACTTTCGATATTGTTCCATTGTTCGAGACCATGAAAGGTATGGATGCTTCCGAAGAGGTGATGCAAACCCTGTTCGATATCCCAAAATACAGACAACATTTGGAACGAAGAAGAGATATTCACACCATAATGCTCGGTTTCTCTGATGGAACCAAGGATGGAGGATACTTGAAAGCGAACTGGTCCATCTTAAAAACCAAGGAGACCTTGAGCAAAGTCTGTAAGAAAAACGGAATCGCCGCCATCTTCTTTGATGGTAGGGGAGGACCGCCAGCACGGGGTGGAGGTAAAACGCACAGATTCTATGCTGCCCAGACCAAGGATGTGGCCAACCACGAGATTCAGTTAACCATTCAGGGGCAGACCATTACCAGTACTTACGGAACAAAGGAGCAATTTATTCATAACTCCGAGCAGTTGCTCACCGCAGGACTAAGCAACAATCTGTTCGGTAAGGAGCTTACCATTTCGGCAGCACAACGCAAATTGATCGAGGAGCTTTCTGAGCTTAGTTTCGATAAATATGATGCTTTAAAACAGCATGAGAAATTTATACCGTACTTAGAAAATAGAAGTACCCTAAAATATTATACCAAAGCCAACATTGGTAGTAGACCAGGTAAGCGCGGTAACAAAAAGCAGCTGACGCTTTCCGATTTACGAGCGATTTCATTCGTGGGTTCATGGAGTCAGTTAAAACAAAACGTTCCCGGTTACTTTGGATTGGGCTCTGCCTTTCAGAAGTTGAAGGAGGAAGGGCGATTGAGTGAGGTGAAGAAGTTGTACAAGGAAGTTCCTTTCTTTAAAGCCCTGATGCTGAACAGTATGATGTCCTTGGCCAAATCCAATTTTGACTTGACCAGTTACATGAAGGACGATCCTGAATTTGGTGATTTCTGGAAGATACTTCACGAGGAATTTGAATTGTCAAAAAAGATGCTCTTACAGATTTCAGGGCTCAAGATTTTAATGGAGGACGAGGCTGTATCGCGGGAATCGGTAGAGATTAGGGAAAAAATCGTATTGCCATTGTTGGTGATTCAGCAAAACGCTCTTTATCACATCACACAAAATTCCGAATACAAAGAATTGTACGAGAAGATTGTGACCCGTTCACTCTATGGAAACATCAACGCCAGTAGAAATTCGGCTTAATGCTGGATTTCTTCTCAGGATAATACAAGTTCAATAGTTGTAAATCGGTATGATGCTTTACATTTTGCATCATGCCGATTGTTTATTTTTTACCCAGATACGGAACAGAATACTTTCAATTTGAGTTCACAAAGTTTTAAGCACACACATCCTTACGAACCCTTTTTATTGTCCAAGGCGACTAAATTGATTGTGGGGACCTTGCCACCACCTCGATTTACAACAGGGCAGTTAAAGCCACAGGACGTGGATTTTTGTTATGGAAGTTGCAACGGTCAGTTGTGGCCCATTCTGGATAAAATCTTTGATTTGGGTCTAAAGTTTGAAAATACGGAGGAAGCGGTTGAGCAACGAAAGCGTTTTTTGGTCGAGCATAAAATAGGGGTGTGTGATATTGTTGAAAGTGCCGAACGTGAAAAAATAGATGCCTCTGATCTGGGCATGCAAAATGTGGTGCTTCGAGATTTAGTTGGTTACTTAAAAAAGTATCCCAACATCGACACACTTTTATTCACTGGAGGAAACAGTAAAAATGGCCCGGAATACTTCTTTCGTAAACAGCTAAAGGAAAATGGTCTCAAATTAAAGGTTGTCTCCAACCAAGTGCCTCGTATCCATCATCTGGAGTTACCTTTAACTTCGAGTTCTGTGTCAGTTCGAGCGCAGTCGAGAACCATAAAAACCGTTTCACTGACCGCCCCTTCGGGAGCTGCCAATCGGGCAGTAGGGAGTTTACAGGAATACAAAGACTTAAAAAGTAAAAACCCTGAATTCAATACGTTGGATTATAGAATAATGCAATATCAGGAGTTTTTTTAAGATGATAAAGGTTCAATTGATACTTGGGATTGTTCCAATGAAAAGAGCTGTAGGTCAATTTTTATAAGATTTCTACGTTGTATTAAATAACCAAAAGAAATCCCAAAAACAGAACCATGAAAAACTTACTTAGTGTTACAGCTTTATTGTTTACAATTATTATGTTCGCATCATGCACAGCGCATCGAGGAACCGTGAACCGAGGAACTGTTAATAGCAGTACGGCCCCAGGACAAGTGAAAAAAACAACTGGTGCCCAAAGTGCAAAGGCTTATGCACCGGGACAACAAAAGAAAAAAGGCAATAATGAATAGCCGCTATAATATAATAGCATAAAAAAGCCCCGTTGGTTCGGGGCTTTTTTATTTGGTCATTTTGATTTTTATTTAATTTATCGGCGAAGAAAGGATTCCATAAAAGGCTTTAATGCCATAAGCCAACTGACCAATTTTTACGTTTTCGTTCGGGCTATGTTGATTGTTGTCCGGATTTACAACGGGCACAATAAAGGCAGGAATCTTTAATTCGTTGATGAAAGGAGAAATAGGTACGGTACCGCCCATGGTTCGAATTTGAATAACTTCCTGCCCAAAGCTTTGGTTTAAGGTGTTAACAATAAACTCACCATACGGATTGTCCAATTCGGTTCGGAAAGCATCGGTTACGCTACCCTCTTCCACGGTCACGATCTTATCAAATTGCATGCGCT
Source organism: [Muricauda] lutisoli (nom. illeg.) (assembly GCF_017313105.1). Taxonomy (GTDB): domain Bacteria; phylum Bacteroidota; class Bacteroidia; order Flavobacteriales; family Flavobacteriaceae; genus Flagellimonas; species Flagellimonas lutisoli. Next base: position 694,438 of record NZ_JAFLND010000003.1, read on the forward strand.
CCTCTTTGGAAGGTACATGGTCCAAAACCTTATATCCTTGCTTAGTGATATGATTTTTAACCAGTTGTTTCAATCGGTTGCCGTCACTCTCCACGACCAGCCTCAAATCCAGTTCGGCAGTGGCACTTTCGGGAACAATGGTTCTGGCCTTGTCGCCTACCCAACCAGATCCCAGTCCACGAATGTTCAGGGAAGGATATTGCAGGGCTTCTTGATAAAAACCTCCAACTTTTTCAGCTGTTTTAAACTGAAGTTTTTCTGAGATAGCTTCATCACTGTCGGGAACACTTTTTAAAATGGAATCTGTTTTTTCATCAATGGAAATACCATCGTAATAGCCTGGAATGGTCACTCTTCCTTCAGTATCTTTCATTGTAGCCAGCAATTGTGCCAACTGGAACCCAGGATTTGGGGCATAATTGCCATAATGTCCACTATGTTGTGGTTTGATGGGGCCGTAAGTCGTCAGGGTCAATGTGGTGATGCCACGACATCCATACACCACGGTTGGGTTTTCAGAAGCATGGACAGGTCCGTCCACTATCATTAAAAAGTCGGAATCCAACAATTCGCGATACTGTTTTACGGCAGCAGGCAAAGGTTTACTGCTCTTCTCTTCCTCACTGTCCAAAATCACCTTGATATTGAACGGAATTTCCTTTCCATCTTTCTGTAATAGGTCCATGGCATTCAAGAGCATCACAATAGGCGATTTGTCATCGGAAGTCGATCTTCCGAACAAACGCCAATCGTAGTTGATGTCGTCGCCCAATTCATCAAAGGAGACTGTTTCAAACCCATCATCTTTGGGAGCTTTCAACACCACTTCATACGGATTGGGCTGATTCCATTTGGAAGGGTCGACGGATTGCCCATCAAAATGCATGTAAATAAGTACGGTAGGCTTGTCGCTGTTCATTGGCATTGCCGCAAAGAATAAAGGAAGACCTTCCGTATCCAGAACAGCAGTATTAAAACCTCTATCGCCAAACTTTCGCTTGAGCCACATAATGTTACGGTCAATGTCGGCCGCATCCAATGCATCGTTGGGAATGGCGATAAATTCACGGATTTCGTTGATGGCATCTGCAACTTGAGATTTTATGGCTACATCATCTTGTGCAAAAGCGGAAAAAGCAAGGAAAAGGGAAACTAAGGACAGTGTTTTTTTCATGGAACAAATCATCTTGATTTTAAAAACCGAAATTTAACGAATTTGCTTCACAAAGTCACCAATACCATCCACTCCATTTGCTGTTAAATGTTTGATGAATGCCGAACCAATGATAGCTCCCTTGGCTTTTTGTGTAGCTTGCTCAAATGTTTCCGCATTGCTGATACCGAATCCAACGATTTGTGGATTGTTCAGCCCCATATTTGCAATGCGATTAAAATATTCCGATTGCTCACTGCCGAACCCTTGTTTGGCCCCAGTGGTACTGGCCGAGCTCACCATATAAATAAACCCTTCGGAAGCATCGTCTATGGCTTTGATGCGTTCGTTACTCGTTTGTGGAGTAATCAGGAAAACATTGATCAATCCGTGTTTTTTAAAAATGTCCTCATATTCCTCTTGGTAAACATCTAAAGGTAGATCGGGAAGAATGAGACCATCGATTCCGATTTCTTCGCATTGGGCACAAAATTCCTCCACGCCATATTGGAGCACAGGATTAAAATAGCCCATCAAAATCAGAGGTATCGAAACCGTTTTGCGAATATCTTTCAATTGCTCAAAGAGCAGCGAGGTGTTCATTCCATTTTTAAGGGCGGCCGTGGAACTTTCTTGAATGGTTGGGCCGTCCGCCAATGGGTCACTGAACGGCAATCCTATCTCGATGAGGTCTACACCGTTTTTTTCCAGCTCTTGGATGATCTTGACGGTATCATCCAGATTGGGGTAACCTGCTGAAAAATATATGGAGAGAATTTTTTTGTCCTCTTGTAATTTTTGTTTGATTCTATTCATGTTCAATGCTAGTATTCAAAATTAAAAGTTGTCATTCCGCAATTGATGCGGAATCCGGTTTCAATCCGGTTTTTGGATTCCTGCTTTTGCGGGAATGACGTTCGGTTATAATTTAAAATAATCAATATAGTTCTGTAAATCTTTGTCGCCGCGCCCTGATAGGTTCACCACCACAACCTCATCGGGATTGAACTTTCGGCTCTCAAAAATGGCCAGTGCATGGGAAGTTTCAATGGCCGGAATAATACCTTCCAATTTGCAGAGCTCCAATCCAGCTTTCATGGCATCATCATCGGTAATGGAAATGAACTCTCCACGACCCGAAGCGTACAAGTGGGCGTGCATCGGTCCGACCCCAGGGTAATCCAATCCTGCTGAAATGGAGTAGGGTTCGGTAATTTGTCCATCTTGGGTTTGCATCAACAAGGTTTTGCTACCGTGAATAATACCAACTTTTCCCAAGGCAGATGTCGCGGCGCTCTCACCTGAATCAATTCCCTTTCCGGCAGCCTCAACGGCAATGATTCCCACTTCGGGAACATCCAAATAATGATAAAATGCTCCAGCAGCATTACTTCCACCGCCCACACAGGCCACTACGTAATCTGGGTTTTCCCCTCCTTCTTTTTCTTGAAGCTGATATTTGATTTCTTCCGAGATCACCGATTGGAAACGGGCCACCATATCAGGATAGGGGTGCGGTCCTACTACAGAACCGATGATATAATGCGTGTTCACAGGATTATTGATCCAGTCACGAATTGCTTCGTTGGTTGCATCTTTTAAGGTTTTACTGCCCGATGTAGCAGGTCTAACCTCGGCTCCCAACATTTTCATACGGGCCACGTTCGGTGCTTGGCGGGCAATATCGATTTCCCCCATGTACACCACACATTTAATTCCCATTAATGCACATACAGTCGCTGTTGCCACACCGTGTTGACCTGCACCTGTTTCAGCTATGATCCTGTTCTTGCCCAATTTTTTGGCCATTAGTATTTGGCCGATGGTATTGTTGACCTTGTGGGCTCCCGTATGGCAGAGGTCTTCTCGTTTCAAGTAGATTTTTGTGTTGTACTTTTCGGATAGGCGCTTTGCAAAATAAAGAGGTGTTGGTCGGCCAACGTAATCCTTCAGTAATTGATGAAACTCCTTTTTAAAGGAAGGTTCTTCCATAATGCTGAGGTAGTTTTGCCTAAGTTCCTCGCAATTGGGATATAGCATTTCTGGGATAAAAGCACCCCCGAACTCACCATAGTATCCCCGTTCATCAGCATGATAGCTTTTCATTGGTTTTTATTTTTTAGTTGCGAACGCTATTCAGCGATTCGATAAATACTTTTAGATCATCTATGTTTTTTAGGCCCGGGGCCGTCTCAAATTTACTGTTCACATCAATGGCAAAACAGTTTTTGGAAGCGGGACTATTTAAAAAGTCCTGTAACTTTTCCTTGGAATCCAATCCAATGCCACCGCTTAAAAAGTAGGGCTTGTCGGATGAGTATTTTTCCAGGACCGACCAGTCAAAGGTATAACCATTGCCGCCTGGTAGTTTTCCTTTGGTGTCAAAAAGAAAATAATCACAGACCTCTTCATAATCTTTCAATACGTCAAAATCAAAATCATCCTTTATGGAAAATACTTTGATGATGTCTGGATTTCTCGACTGTGCTGGAAATGACAGAAATCTATCTTTTAATTGTTGACAAAATCCCACACTTTCCTTTCCATGGAGTTGTACGGCATCCAGTTTATAATGGCCGACTTTTTCTAAGACTTCTTCCAAAGGGGCGTCCACAAAAACCCCCACTTTTTTGATGGAACCGGGCAATGCAGGCATCTCTCCCGAAAAATAACGGGAAGAAGGTTCCCAGAAAATAAAACCCAAATAATCAGGTTGCAATGTTGCTACCTCTTCTGGGTTATGATTCATGCCACAAATCTTTAGTTTCATCGTTATAGTTAAGCGATTATTTTCTCAATAAACTTTTTGGCACTTTCACCCGGTTCGTCTGTCTTCATGAAATTTTCGCCAATTAAAAAACCTTGATAGTCGAACTCCTTTAACTCACGAATGGCCTCCACAGAGCTAATGCCACTTTCAGAAACTTTTACAAAATCATCTGGAATTTTTTTCGACAAGGTTTTACTGATGTCCAAATCAACTTCAAAGGATTTAAGGTTTCGATTGTTCACGCCCAACATATCCAAACTCGGCATCAGGGATTTTTCCAGTTCCTCTTCATTGTGTACTTCCAAAAGTACATCCAACCCCAAACCTTTGGCCAATTCGGACAAGGTCTTGATTTCTTCTTTGGACAATATGGCGGCAATCAATAAAATAACATCGGCACCATATGCTTTGGCCTCCACAATTTGATATTCATCTATGATGAACTCCTTTCGCAAAATGGGAATGTTGGTGGATGCTCGTGCAAGGACGAGATCGTCCAAAGAGCCCCCAAAATATTTGCCATCGGTTAGCACGGACATCCCACAGGCTCCTGCATCAGCGTAGCCCTTGGCCACATCCTGTACGCTCAAGCTTTGATTGATCACCGATTTTGATGGGGAGCGACGCTTGTGCTCGGCAATAATGCCCGAGTTGCTTTTGCGCAAAACTTCTGCCAAAGAAACAGAGGTGCGCTCCATCATCACTGAAGCCTCTAGTTGTGGTAGGGTGATTAGCGATTTTTTTAAATCGACTTCTTTGCGTTTATCGGCTACTATTTTATCTAGTATGTTCATTTTTTATTGTTGTCACTCCGCGTTTGATGCGGGATCTATTTTTATGTGTGCACTGGATTCCTGCTTTCGCAGGAATGACAATTGTTTTTGTTTCATTTGTCATCCCGCACCTGATGCGGGATCTATCAAGAATACCAATCATAGGCTAAATCACTCCAATTGGGATTATCTTTTTCAATCATATCAATCTTCCATTGTCTTTTCCATTTTTTCAGTCGTTTTTCCCTAGTTATTGCATCGTTCACGTTTTGATGTGTTTCAAAGTAGACTAAAGTTTTGAGTCCATATTTTTTCGTGAATCCATCAATAACTCCCTCTTTATGTTCTTGAACCCTCCGTTCCAAGGAATTGGTGATGCCAATGTATAACGTTCCATTACGTTTGTTGGTTAAAATGTAAACATAATATTGATGAACGTTCTTAAGCATTTATTTTTAGGATTCCTGCTTTCGCAGGAATGACAATCAGATCAAATTTAGTCCTTACTCAATTCCTGTAATTTTTTTAGGGCTTTCAGTCCTTTACCACCAAACAAGGATTCTTTAGCTTTTTCAAAGCCTTCTTTTGGTGTGGTGCCTTCCACGGTGGCAATGGCAACCCCTGCATTGGCACAGACCACATTGTTCTGGGCATCGGTACCTTTGCCTTGCAAAATATCCATAAAAATTTGAGCTGACTCAGCGACATCTTCACCACCTTTGATTTCCTCTTGTGAAACTTTTTCCACGCCAAAATCAGCTGGTTTCAACATGGCTTCGGTATGGTTGGATATGGTTTTGGTATCGCCTGTCAATGAGATTTCGTCATATCCGTCCAATGCATTTAGAATGGTGAACTTTTTGTCCGTGTTCTGATACAGATAACCGTACATTCTGGCCAACTCCAAATTAAATACGCCCACCATCTGATTTTTTGGAAATGCAGGATTGACCATAGGTCCCAACATATTGAAAAATGTTTTCACCGCCAACGCTCTTCGGATGGGTGCCACATTTTTCATTGCAGGGTGGAACAAGGGGGCGTGCAGCACACAAATACCGGCTTCTTCAATGGTTTTCCTTAGAAAATCGGCCTCATTGCTAAATTTGATGCCCAAAAATTCCATGACGTTGCTGCTTCCACATTTGGAAGAAACCCCGTAGTTTCCGTGTTTGGTCACATGTATTCCGGCTCCTGCGGTCACAAAGGACGCCAAAGTGGAAATATTAAAGGTGTCTTTGCCATCTCCACCTGTTCCACAAAGGTCAATGGGGTCGTACTCGGCAAGATCAACAGCCAAACAGAGTTCCAAAAGGGCATCGCGAAAGCCTTCAAGTTCCTCAATGGTCACACTTCGCATCATATAAACCGTTAAAAATGCTGCAATTTGCGAAGTGTTGTAATCTCCCTTGGCAATGTTTACCAATATTTGCTTGGCTTCTTCCTTGGGGAGAATCTCGTGATTGATCAGTTTATTTAAAGTCTCTTTCATTGTTCATCTTTGTAATTCCTGCAAGGGCAGGTATCTATTTATTGTTATTTTGGATTCCCAACTGCGTGGTAATTACATATACATTAGGAGTTCAACCAATTCTTTAGCATTTGCTTTCCTTTTGGTGTCAAAACGGACTCTGGGTGAAACTGTACGGCCGTTACATCGTATTCTTTATGTCTAAGGGACATCACTTGTCCGTTTTCATCCACTGCCGTGGTTTCCAACACTTCTGGTAAATTAGGGTCCACCACCCAAGAATGGTACCTTCCCACCTGAAGCATTTTTGGCATATTGGTATAAATGGGGTCGTCATTGGTCACGGTTATCGTGGTATCCACTCCATGGTATACTTGGTCCAAATTAATCAAGGTGCCACCAAACACCTCTCCAATGGCCTGAAGCCCCAAACAAACTCCAAAAATACGTTTGGTGGGAGCATAGGTTTTGATGATTTTTTTTAAAAGTCCTGCTTCATCCGGAATTCCGGGTCCAGGAGAGAGTACAATGTATTCAAACGGCTCGACTTCGTCCAAAGTGAGCTGGTCGTTCCGCTTTACGGTTACCTCACAATCCAAATCTTCCAGATAGTGTACCAAATTGTAGGTGAAACTATCGTAGTTGTCTATCATTAAAATCTTTCTTCCCATACTTAGATCGTTTCGGCAATTTCCAGTGCTTTGTTCAATGCGCCCAGTTTATTGTAGGTTTCTTGTAATTCATCATCAGGATTGGAGGCTGCGACCAAACCTGCTCCTGCCTGATAATATAGTTCGTGGTCCTTGCTCAAAAAGGTTCGGATCATAATGGCGTGGTTAAAGTTGCCTTCAAAATCCATGAACCCAATAGCTCCTCCATAATAGGAACGGCTTGTTTTTTCATATTTCTCTATGAGCTGCATGGCCATATGCTTGGGTGCTCCGCTCAAAGTTCCCGCAGGAAAGGTGTCGGCGACCACCTTCATGGTAGTGCTGTCCTTTTTCTTTTGACCTGTTACTTTGGATACTAAGTGGATAACATGTGAGAAATATTGGACTTCACGATAGGTTTCCACGTTCACCGTGTTTCCGTTGCGGCTCAAATCGTTTCTTGCAAGATCTACGAGCATCACGTGCTCGCTGTTTTCTTTTTCGTCCTGAGCCAGTTTTTTGGCCAGTTCGGCATCTTTTTCATCGTTTCCTGTACGCTTGTAGGTTCCAGCAATGGGGTGAATCTCCGCTTTGCCATCTTTTACGATCAACTGGGCTTCCGGGGAGCTGCCAAAGATTTTAAAATCACCATAATCAAAATAAAATAGGTAAGGGGAGGGGTTAATGGATCTCAGTGCTCGATAAACGTTGAACTCGTCTCCCTTAAATTTTTGTTTGAACCGTCTGGAGAGTACCAATTGGAATACATCGCCCCGTTGACAATGCTTTTTGGCCAAGGCAACTTGTTCTTTGTAGTCCTCATCCTTTAGGTTGGATTCTGGCTCCCCTTCTTTATTAAAATTGTACGATGAAAAGGTGCGGACGTTGAAAAGTTGTTCCATTTCCTCTACATTGCTTTCGGAGTCGTAACAATGTGCGAACAAGTAGGCCTCATTTTTAAAATGATTGATGGCTATGATGTTCTGGTACACCGCATAATAAATATCGGGAATATTGGCTGAATCTTCTTTTTTGGAAATCTCTATATCCTCAAAATAGCGAACGGCATCGTATGCCATATATCCGAACAATCCGTTGTAAATGAATTTGAATCCGTTTTGTGTGGTCTTGAATTGTTTTCCAAAGTTGTGAATCATCTCGGTAACGTCGGTATCGACAGTGACATCAGTCACTTCCTTGGAGCCATCGGGAAAACGTTGTGTAATGGTTTCGTTCTCCACTTTAATCGATGCAATGGGATTACAGCAGATATATGAAAAACTGTTGTCGTTGGCGTGGTAGTCACTACTTTCCAAAAGAATACTGTTCGGGAACTTGTCCCTGATCTTCAAGTAAACGCTCACGGGTGTAATGGTGTCCGCGAGGATTTTTTTGTAATGCGTCTTAAGCGTGTAACTCATTTGGTACTTATATAAATTAAAAAAGGCTTGTCGTGATGACAAGCCTCTTGTATGATTATAATGGGGACTTAGTTCACGACGTTTGACGTAAGTTTATCCACCACCAGTTATTTGCTGTTCTGTTATTCATTGTGTCAAATATAGGGAGGAATTTTTAACGGGACAACAATGTTTTGTTTAAAATAAAAAATCCCGTCCAAGAATTGCTCGGACGGGATTTTCACAGATTAAAGAGGAGTTGATTACATCTGTAGATCAACTACCAAATCAAACTCATCGTAGATCAATTTGTCCTTGGCTGTCCCAATGATTCCAGATCCGTATTTTACATCGTACTTTGTTCTGTCAACTTTTAATGTGGCAGTGGCTTTGTCACCATAAACGGAAACCTCAAAAGTCACAGGCTCAGTGTTACCTTTAATGGTAAGGTCACCAGTTACATCGTAAGAATTTTTCCCTGTTGATTTTACATTGGTGAAAACCAATTTGGCCGTTGGGTGATTGGCAGTGCCAAAAAAGTCATCGGACTTCAAGTGACCGTCCAACTTGTTTTTGTAATCACCTTCCAAATCGGTTGCATTGATGCTTGTCATATCTACAACAAACTCTCCGCCAACCAATTTTTCACCGTCAAATTCCAAAGCACCTGACTCAAGGTTGATAGTTCCGGTGTGGGAACCTCCAACTTTGTAACCTTTCCAGGTTACCGTACTTTCGGTGGTCTTTACTTCTTTGGTTTCTTTTTCAATTCGGTTAGCTATCGCAGAAGCTCCAAATAGAGTGATCAATGTTAAACTTAAGATTGTCTTTTTCATGATTGTTTTAATTTCTGTTATTAATTGTTAAGAATTCAATGTTTATATATGAGTAAATAATTCTTCTTTTGATTTCCTCACTTTGGGCAAGTGCTGGGTTGCATCTTCCTCCGAACGATAACCGACCGCCAAAACAACGGCTGCGTTAAGGTTTTTGTCGTCAAGTCCAAGAATTTCGTTGTATTTATCAGATTCGAAACCTTCCATTGGGCAGGTGTCAATTCTTAATTCTGCTGCAGCCTGCATTAAATTTCCGAAGGCGATATAGGCTTGTTTTGCTGTCCAGGTGCTTTTGGTCTCTGCAGGGAGATCCATTAGTTTGGACTTCATAAAATCAGAATATCCCTTTAGTCCGTCCATGGGAATCTCTCTGGTTTTGCTTACGTTCTCCAAGTAATCATCTACAAGTTCTTCACCAAAATTTGTTGCATTGGCAAATACGATAATGTGAGATGCATCCGTGATTTGGGATTGGTCCCAAGAAACTGGTTTTAATTGCTCCTTTACCTTTTGGTCAGAAACCACGATTACATGGTAGGGCTGCAATCCATAGGAAGATGCGCTCAACCGAGTAGCTTCCAATAAGGTTTCCAGGTCATCACCTGATATTTTTTTGGTCGGATCAAACTTTTTGGTGGCGTAACGCCAAGTTCTATTTTCAATGACTGTACTCATGCTGTTTTTAAAATTTATCTAATAATTCGTTTAATTTTTCTAAATCGTCTTTGCTGAAGTTTTGATAGATTACCTGATGTGCAACTTCCAACGACTTATCCATTTGTTCCAAAGCTTTAAGTCCAGAATCTGTAATCACTATCTCAACCTTCCTTCTGTTCGAAGGGCAAACGGTTCTGTTTACAAAACCCTTCACCAAAAGTTTGTCCACTAATCTTGTGGTATTGCTCATTTTGGTCACCATACGCTCGTTCAAGGTGGATAGGTTGGCGGGTTTGCCTTGTTGTCCTCTTAAAATTCGCAGCACGTTGAATTGTTGCAGAGAGACTTCAAAAGGTTTAAGGGCAGCGTTCATAGCTTCATTGACTTTGTTATGTACCAATTGCAAATGAATCAATGTCCTGGGTTCCAATGGAATTTTTTTTGAGGTCTTTATTATCTCTTCAACATTCATGTATAAACAATATTTGTATATACAAATGTAATCTTATTTGGAATCTATATCCAAATGTTTGATTGATAAATTTTTGTTAAAGAGTGGAAAAGCGAACTGGACTTCTATATTTTTAAACGTGTAAAAAACAGATAATGAACAAGTTATTTACTTTGACTTTGATAGTTTCCATTTTTTCGGGCTGTGCCGAAAAAAAAGAGCAAAAAAAAGAAACGGTTGAAACCCCTGGCAACGAAATTGTTATGGAAGAGGCCGAGGAGAGCACAGATGTTAAGTTCCCTGTGTATGATTTTGATGGCTTTGAACCCATGCTCCACAAAGAAGATGATAAAACCTACGTTGTAAATTTTTGGGCCACTTGGTGCAAACCCTGTATTGCCGAAATGCCCTATTTTGAGCGAATCAATTCAGAACAAAAGGACAATAATGTAGAGGTAATACTTGTGAACCTGGACATGCCCAATATGTGGAAGACCCGTTTGGAACCTTTTGTAGAAAACAGAGGAATTCAATCCAAGGTGGTTATCCTTGACGACCCAAAACAAAATGATTGGATACCAAAGGTATCTGAAGAGTGGGGTGGCGGCATTCCCGCTACCTTGATATATAATAAGGATAAACGAACTTTTTACGAGCGTGGTTTCACGTATGAAGAATTAAAAGAAGAGTTGAACAAATTCACTGAATAATTGATTATGAAAAAGACAAAGATTTTTTGGGGAGTTGCCTTGTTCCTGATAGTTGCAGCATCTTTTGCCATGGGATTGAATCACGGAGGTGAACATAACATGGAGAAGGGTTATAAAGTTGGCGATATGGCCGCCGATTTCTCATTAAAGAATGTGGACGGCAATATGGTATCGCTATCCGACTTTAATAGTGCCAAGGGCTTTCTGATCATTTTTACCTGCAATACCTGCCCCTATGCGCAAGCTTATGAGGATAGGATTATTGCGCTGGATGCCAAATACAAACCCAAAGGCGTGCCGGTTATCGCAATAAATCCGAATAACCCCAGCGCCAAACCGGGCGATAGTTTTGCAAAAATGAAAGAGCGCGCAGCCGAGAAAGGCTTCACTTTTCCTTATTTATTGGATGAGGGCCAAAACGTGTATCCGCAATATGGCGCTACGCGTACGCCGCATGTTTTTTTGTTGGAAAAAACCGTATCCGGAAATATGGTGAAATATATCGGTGCTATTGACGACAATTATCAAGATGCATCAGAAGTGGACGAAACTTTTGTGGAGAATGCCGTGGATGCAATGTTGGCAGGAAATGAAATCAATCCGAAAACAACGAAAGCAATTGGATGCGGAATTAAATAGCATACCATCAAAATAAAACAACAAGAAATCCGGAGGAATGCTCCGGATTTTTATTTTTGCAGAACTTAAATTGAAAAAGATGGCAGATTTATCACAAGAAGAATGGGCAGAGCAATTACAAAATGATGACAATGCCTTTATGTTGGATGTTCGAACTCCTCAAGAGTTTGAGGAAGGTTATATCCCAGGTGCTGTAAATATTGATATTTACCTAGGACAAGAGTTTATGGAGGAACTGGGAAAATTGGACAAGTCTAAAAACTACTACGTTTATTGTAGGTCAGGGGCCCGAAGTGGACAAGCCTGTGCCATAATGAACAGTATTGGAATTGAAAATGCCTATAACTTGGAAGGTGGCTTTATGAATTGGGAAGGCGAAAAGGTAGAGTAGACCTCCATTTATCCCAAATCAATGCGAGAAGACCTACTTTATTTTATTTGGAAGCATAATAAGCTTCCAACAGATCAGCTATGTACCGGTAAGGGTGAAACCATATCTATAAAGGCAACCGGAACCCAAAACATGCTTGCTGGGCCGGATTTTTTTAATGCCAAACTAGAAATTGATGGACAGCTATGGGCCGGTAATGTAGAGATGCACCTCAAGTCTTCTGACTGGTACGTGCATCATCACGAAACAGATGAAAATTACGACAATGTCATTCTCCATGTTGTTTGGGAGGATGACATTGCTGTTTTTAGGAAGGATGGTTCACAAATTCCCACTCTGGAAATGAAGCAATATGTTGCAGATCAACTTTTGAATGGCTATCGGAATTTGATGAATAATTCACGAACAGGTTTTATCAATTGCGAGAAGGATTTAAGAAATGTCGATTCCTTTTTGGTCGAAAACTGGCTGCACCGATTGTATTTTGAAAGGTTGGAGCACAAGTCCAAATTAATCTTAGAGTTGTTGAAAGTCTCCAAGAACGATTGGGAAGCGGTACTTTTTATGCTTTTGGCCAAGAATTTTGGGTCCATGGTCAATGGCCCATACTTTTTGGAGCGGGCTCGTCAATTGGATTTTTCCATAGTAAGAAAAACAACCAACGGCCCCTTGCAATTGGAAGCTTTGCTTTTTGGTCATTTTGGGCTTTTGAATGTTTCCGATTGCACGGACAACCATTATTTACAACTCCAGAAAGAGTACGAGTATTTGGTTCATAAGTTTGGTTTGAAAAAGAGTACATCCAAACCGGAATTCTTTGGATTACGGCCTCTTAATTTCCCCACCATACGAACTTCCCAATTGGTCAACCTATATAAAGGGACCCACAGTGTTTTTTCAAAATTGATGGGCCTCAACAAGCTGCAAGAGATTTATCAAGCCTTCGAAATTTACACGGGACCCTATTGGGAATATCATTATACTTTTGGCAAGGTATCTAAAAAGCGGGTGAAGAAATTATCCAAAAAGTTTATTGACCTTGTTGTGATCAATACCTTGGTGCCTCTTAGATTTTGTTATGCAAGGCATTTGGGAAAGGATTGGAACGAAGAGCTCGTCGCATTGGTCTCCCAACTTGGTACAGAAGACAATTCAATCATTAAAAACTTTGATAAAATTGGTTCAAGAAGCCAAAATGCGCTGGAAAGTCAAGCAAAGTTGGAACTTTATACTAATTACTGCGCTAAAAATAAATGCATGCAATGTACCGTGGGTACGCAATTATTGAATAGAAATACATAATTTTAACCATGTCTTTATTTTACAATACCCTTTATTACTTTCAAAAAAGAGGCTTCGAGGTTTGCAGACGTATCGCCGAAAGGCTCGGTATTCGTGCCCGTGTTGTGCGTACTAGCTTTATTTATCTAACCTTTGTTACTTTGGGTTTTGGTTTTGCGCTTTACCTTTTTATTGCATTTTGGCTTCGGATTAAAGACCTGATCTATACCAAAAGAACATCTGTATTTGACCTGTAACCATGATTAGACTGATGCGTTCCAAAATAGTGTTGGCCCTTTCCTTAATGGTTGTGGTGCTTTTGTTTGGGGTTGTCGGTTATAAAATGTTATCCGACTTTACGTGGATAGAGGCTGTATACATGACCATTATTACGGTAACCACGGTTGGTTTCTCGGAGGTAAGGCCATTGGATGCCAATGCAAAGATTTTTACCGTATTTTTAATCGTTACCAGTGTATTTATATTCGGTTTTGCCATTTCTGTGGTCACTGAGTATATTTTGGGAAAAAATTCATTGGAACTACTAAAAAAGAAAAAAGTGAAAAAACAAATAGACAGTCTTTCTAACCATGTTGTGGTGTGCGGTTTTGGTAGAAATGGAATGCAGGCGGCAGAAAAATTGATAGCCTACAAAAAGCCTTTTGTTGTTATTGAAAAGGATAAGGAAATCATTGACAGACATGAGGAGGATGTGTTATTTGTAGAGGGTGATGCGAACGAGGATGAGATACTCTTGCAAGCAGGAATTGATAGAGCCCAGTATTTAATTACGGCGGTGCCCGACGATGCCGCCAACCTTTTTATTGTACTTTCCGCCCGACAATTGAACAAGAACCTGTTCATTATAAGCAGGGCGTCTCAGATTACCTCAATAAAAAAATTGGAATTTGCAGGTGCGAACAAGGTGATCATGCCCGATAAAATTGGAGGGGATCATATGGCATCTTTAGTAGTGATGCCCGATTTGATAACCTTTTTGGACCAACTCTCCGTTGAAGGTGAGCACACAACAAATTTGGAAGAAGTCAGTATTGAGGATTTTACCAATCAAATGGACTGTCACTCCTTGCGAGATTTGGACTTGAGAAGAAAAACCGGCTGTACCATAATAGGTTATATAGACCCCAATGGGAAATATATCATCAACCCCGAGGCCGATATGGTACTGCAGCCCAGAAGCAAGGTAATTGTTTTGGGACGACCAGAGCAGATCAGGAAGCTGAACCAAATGTTTCAGATAGGCTAGTTTAACACCCTTTAATTTTTTTGCGAGCAAATTTTTTAAGATATTGGGGCCTTTGCAAAAAACTAACATAACCAAAACATTATTATGAAGTATAGACTTCTTTCTCTAATTAGTTTATTGTTGCCAGCTCTTTCTTTCGCTCAGGAGGAAAGCACATCGGAAAAAATTGATGCGGTTTTCTCCAAATATACAAGTTGGTTCGTGGATGCAATTTTCTACGAAATTCCTTTTTCGGATCAATTTCAGATTCCTTGGGTACTCATTGTATTGGTAGGAGGAGCATTATATTTTACCATTTATTTTAAGCTCATCAACTTTACAGGCTTTTGGACTGCCATAAAGGTGGTTCGCGGTAAATATGAAGATATTGAAAAGCATGGTGTGGATCACTTATATGGTGATGAAGCTGAAGAGCACGATTTGCCGGATACCATTAGGGATGAATCGGCCCATGGAGAAGTCTCCCACTTTCAGGCACTTACCGCAGCCCTTTCTGCCACAGTTGGTTTGGGTAATATTGCCGGTGTTGCCGTTGCCCTTTCCATTGGTGGTCCAGGTGCAACTTTTTGGATGATGCTTGCAGGATTGTTGGGAATGGCATCAAAATTTGCAGAATGTACCTTGGGTGTAAAGTATAGGGACGTTGGTGAAGATGGAACCGTTTACGGAGGGCCAATGTACTATTTGACCAAAGGTCTTAAAGAGAAAAATGCCAAAGGTTTGGGTAAAGTTCTCGCCGTATTGTTCGCCATATTTGTCATTGGTGGTTCTTTTGGTGGAGGAAACATGTTCCAGGCCAACCAAGCAGCCGCCCAGTTTGTTGAATTGTCAGGCATTGAAAACGATAATGCCGGATTGTATTTTGGAATTGTGATGGCCGTTTTGGTGGCTATCGTAATTATCGGTGGTATTAAAAGGATAGCATCCGTTACGGAAAAAATTGTACCCTTCATGGCCGGTATATATGTATTGGCGGCCCTGATTATTTTGGGTGCCAACTTCTCTTCCATTGATGATGCCTTCGGATTGATTTTTGAAGGAGCCTTCTCTGGATTGGGAATAGCAGGTGGTCTTATCGGTGTAATGATCCAAGGTATTCGTAGGGGAGCCTTTTCCAACGAAGCCGGTGTAGGTTCGGCGGCCATTGCCCACTCCGCGGTACGTACCAAGTATCCCGCGAGTGAGGGTATCGTTGCCCTTTTGGAACCATTTGTGGATACCGTGGTAATTTGTACCATGACTGCTTTGGTAATCATCATTACCAACTACGAAGCCGGTTTCTTGCAGTACGGCACCGAGATTACCGAAGGTGTTGAGATTACCGCTACCGCTTTTGATACGGTTATTCCACACTTCTCGGTAGTATTGACCATTGCGGTAATCTTGTTCGCATTCTCAACCATGATTTCTTGGTCTTACTACGGAATGCAGGGGTGGATGTACCTTTTTGGAAAAAGTAAAAGAAGTGACCTAGCTTATAAGATATTGTTCCTGTTCTTTGTAGTCGTTGGAGCTTCCATTAGTCTTGGTTCCGTAATCGACTTTTCGGATGCCATGATCTTTGCAATGGTAGTACCTAATATTATAGGTGTTATCTTGCTTACACCAGTGGTTCGAAAAGAACTGAGAAAATATATGAACGCCATCAATAAAAAAGAAGATGCATTGGATGATGGTGCAGAAGACTTAGTGGATAAAATGTAAGAGACTAAGTTAAGATGAAATTCAAATCCCACTTCAGGTTCAATAAACAGGAACGAAGTGGGATTTTCTTTTTATTGTTGATCGTGATTGTGCTTCAGGGAGGGTATTATTATGTGAAAGCAAATCCATCAACAAGAGAAGCAGGTTTTGCCCTCAATATTCCAGAACAGTATAAGGTTGATAGTTTAAAAGCAAATCAACCTGTAGCGAGCCCTAAAACCTATCCTTTTAATCCGAATTACATTACCGACTACAAAGGGTATGCTTTGGGATTATCTGCTTCCGAATTGGACAGGTTGTTTGCTTTTAGGGAGCAGGGCAGTTTTGTGAATTCTGCGAAGGAATTTCAGAACGTTACCCAAATTTCAGATTCGTTGCTGAATCAAATCTCGCCGTATTTTAAATTTCCAGATTGGGTAGAGAAAAATCAAACGGTAAAAAAGACGCTATCAAAGCCTAAAAAAATAATGGCAATACAAGACCTTAACTCGGCCACAGCCGAAGATTTGAGATCGGTTTATGGCATTGGTGAAACCTTGTCTAAAAGAATCGTGAAGTTTAGGGATAGATTAGGGGGCTTTTTGGTCAGCGGACAATTGTATGATGTGTATGGTCTAAAACCCGAAGTTGTGGAAAGGACTTTGCTCAAGTTTCAGGTAATCGAGCTTCCGTTGGTAACTAAAATCAATATTAACAAGGCGACAGTGAGGGAGTTGTCCCAATTAATCTACATAGATAAGTCCTTGGCATCCAATATTATTGATTATAGAGATAAAAATGGTTTATTTGTATCGCTGCAGGAATTGAGTGAAGTGGACCAATTTCCTACGGAAAAACTAGACAGAATAGCTTTATATTTGTCTTTATAAAATAGTTGCTATGAACGATATGTACTTCACGGAAGAGCATAACTTATTCCGCGAAAGTTTAAAGGATTTTTTACAGAAAGAAGTTGTTCCCCATATTGAGGAATGGGAAGGATCCGGCAAGATTGATGAAGCTATATGGACCAAGTTCGGTAAAATGGGATACTTTGGCCTGATGACCCCCGAGGCTTATTCCGGTTTGGACCTAGACCTTTTTTATACCGTTATTTTTTTAGAGGAATTACAGAAAATAAATTCGGGAGGTTTTGCCGCGGCCATGTGGGCACATCAATACTTGGCAATGACCTACCTGAACAAATTGGCCAATGATGACCAGAAAAGAGCTTACCTGGAACCCAGTGTGCTTGGAAATAAAATCGGATGTTTGGGAGTTTCTGAACCCTTTGGAGGTAGTGATGTTGCCGCTATGCGTACCACGGCCGAAAAAAAGGGAGATGTTTACATTGTAAATGGCTCCAAAACATTCATCACCAACGGGGTTTACGGCGACTACATTATATTGGCTGCCAAAACAGATAAAGATGCTGGCCACAAGGGTATAAGTATGTTTGTTATGGATAGGAATGCCAAGGGTGTTTCTGCCAGTAAACTCAATAAATTGGGTTGGCGTGCCTCGGATACTGCGGAATTGGCCTTTGATAATGTAGAAGTTCCGGCGGCTAATTTATTGGGAGAGGAAAACGCTGGATTTGCTTACATTATGGAAGCGTTTGCTCTGGAGCGCTTGGTAATGGGCGTGAATGCCCATGCTCGGGCAGAGTATGCCTTGGATTATGCATTGCAATATATGTCCGAACGGGAGGCATTTGGCAAGAGCATCGATCAATTTCAAGCATTGCGCCACCGTTTGGTCGATTTGTATTCGGATATGTTGTTGTGCAAACAGTTTAATTATTCGACCGTAGCACAAATGGAAAAAGGAGCATATGTTGTAAAGGAGGCAACCATATCTAAATTGAAATCCACAAAAATGGCCGATGAGGTCATTTATAATTGCCTACAATTTTTGGGAGGCTACGGTTATATTGAAGACTACCCAATGGCACGTTTGATGCGCGACAGCAGACTGGGGCCTATTGGAGGAGGTACATCTGAAATTTTGAAGGAAATTTTGGCGAAGATCATCGTGGATAAAAAAGAATATAAAAAGCCCACTACATAGGTGTTCTTTAAAAAAGTAAAATATTTCTTTACCCATTAAATATCATTTGTATATTTGCAGACCAAAATTTTAAAGAAAGGAGGTTGTAGCCCATGTTAATTATACCAGTAAAAGAAGGAGAAAACATCGATAGAGCTTTGAAGCGTTTCAAACGTAAGTTCGACAGAACAGGTACCATGCGTCAGTTGAGAACAAGACAGCAGTTCACCAAGCCTTCTGTAGAGCGTAGAGCGCAAATTCAAAAAGCACAATACATTCAAGGCCTAAGGGACCAAGAAGAAGTATAGGGCTATCGCTTTCACAAAATATATCAATCCCGCTCCAATATTGGAGCGGGATTTTTCGTTTTAGCTACGAACAGATTCTAATTGCTACCTTTGATATATGTCCGTAACTGCTTTTATATCTTATCTAGGTTTGGAGAAAAACTACTCCGAACATACGATAAAGGCATATCAAAAGGATATTGAAACTTTTGCAGAATTCTGTACGGAGCATCATGGGGAGCAGAACATAGTACATGTTTCCTACCCCTTGATCAGAAACTGGGTAGTTGCTCTCTCCGATCAGGGTGTTTCCAATAGGACCATCAATAGAAAAATTTCTTCGCTGCAAGCCTATTATAGGTTTTTGTTGAAGGTTGGGGATATTCCCATTTCACCTTTGGTGAAGCATAGGGCACTTAAAACAAATAAAAAGGTAGAGGTCCCATTTTCAGAAACCGAAATGCAATCTATTTTGTCCGAAATTCCCTTTGATGAGGATTTTGAAGGAGTACGGGACAAGCTGATCATAGAACTATTGTACACCACGGGCATGCGAAGAGCCGAACTGGTCAACCTAAAGGTAAAAGATCTTAACCTTTCCGGACAGGTTTTAAAAGTGCTCGGTAAAAGGAACAAAGAACGTTTGATTCCCTTACTGCCATCCACGGTGGAACAGATTCAAAATTATCTGGTCAAGCGCTCGGAACTGGAAAGTATGGTGGATTTATCATATCTATTACTAACAAAAGAAGGTCTTAAAATATATGAAACACTTGTTTATCGAACTATAAATAAGTATTTTAGTTTGGTGTCCCCCAAGGTAAAAAAGAGCCCACATATACTTAGGCATACCTTTGCAACGCACTTGCTCAACAGGGGGGCAGATTTAAATTCCGTAAAGGAACTATTGGGTCATTCCAGTTTGGCATCCACGCAAGTGTACACACACAACAGTATCGCCGAACTAAAAAAAGTACATCAAAAGGCCCACCCAAGAAACAAGAAATAAATTCTTGTATTGTTTAACTTCACTGTCTCGGACAGTACTAAAAACTTCGTCTTATGAAAGTAAACGCACAATCGGTAAATTTTGCAGCTGATGGTAAACTCCTCGACTTTGTCCAAAAACGGATGGACAAGATGGAATTGTTCTATGACAAGATCATTGAATCGGATGTGTATTTAAAAGTTGAAAACACAAGTGCTAAAGAAAATAAGATCGTGGAAATCATGGTGTTTGTCCCAAGAGATAAAATCATGGTAAAAAAACAATGTAAGTCATTTGAAGAGGCTGTGGATTCGGCCTGTAGTTCTTTGGAAAGACAGTTGGTGAAAAAGAAGGAAAAACTAAGGGCAAAAGCTTGATGAAAATTTTTCAAAATTTATTTTGAATTAAAATATAAATATATACATTTGCAGTCCGTTAGAAATAGCGGGCTTTTTTAGTGAGTAAAAAGCGGTGAAATGCCGATATAGCTCAGCTGGCTAGAGCAGCTGATTTGTAATCAGCAGGTCGTGGGTTCGAGTCCCTCTATCGGCTCGTAAGTTACTGAAAATTAAGGCGGGGGGATACTCAAGCGGCCAACGAGGACAGACTGTAAATCTGTTGGTTTTTACCTTCGCAGGTTCGAATCCTGCTCCCCCCACAAAAGGTTGTTCGTCGGAACAACTGGGAAGAAGGTTTTTTGAAATAATGGAATCTTTGGATGGAAGTCCAGAAAAAATGCGGGAGTAGCTCAGTTGGTAGAGCGTCAGCCTTCCAAGCTGAATGTCGCCGGTTCGAACCCGGTCTCCCGCTCTAAACTTGAAACTTTGATTTCAAGAAGAAGGTTGAAGTTTTGACGAGCTGAGCTTGTAACTTTAAACTCTAAACCTGATAACCCATAGGCCGGTGTAGCTCAGGGGTAGAGCGTTTCCTTGGTAAGGAAGAGGTCACGGGTTCAAATCCCGTCATTGGCTCAAAACGATTTGTACACTAATATAAACTAAGATTAAAATTATTTAAAATGGCAAAGGAAACTTTTGATCGTTCCAAACCGCACTTAAATATTGGTACCATTGGACACGTGGATCACGGTAAAACTACATTGACCGCTGCTATCACCACTGTATTGGCCAACGCAGGTTTGTCTGAAACAAGAAGCTTTGATTCTATTGACAACGCTCCTGAAGAAAAAGAAAGAGGTATTACAATCAACACTTCACATGTTGAGTACCAAACAGAAAACCGTCACTACGCTCACGTTGACTGTCCTGGTCACGCGGATTACGTAAAGAACATGGTTACTGGTGCTGCTCAAATGGACGGTGCTATTTTGGTTGTTGCTGCGACAGATGGTCCTATGCCACAAACTCGTGAGCACATCCTTTTGGGACGTCAGGTAGGTATTCCACGTATCGTTGTTTTCTTGAACAAAGTTGATATGGTGGATGATGAAGAGCTTTTGGAGCTTGTTGAGATGGAAGTAAGAGAATTGCTTTCTTTCTACGAGTATGATGGTGACAATGGTCCTGTTATTGCTGGTTCTGCACTTGGTGCTTTGAACGGTGAGCAAAAATGGGTTGACACTGTTATGGAGTTGATGAAAGCTGTTGATGAGTGGATCGAAGAGCCAGAGCGTGAAGTTGACAAAGACTTCCTTATGCCAATCGAAGATGTATTCACTATTACAGGTCGTGGTACCGTTGCTACTGGTCGTATCGAAACTGGTGTTGCCAATACAGGTGACCCTGTGGATATCATCGGTATGGGTGCTGAAAAATTGACTTCTACCATCACAGGGGTTGAGATGTTCCGTAAGATTTTGGATAGAGGTGAAGCTGGTGATAACGTTGGTCTTCTTTTGAGAGGTATCGAGAAATCCGATATCAAAAGAGGTATGGTTATCTGTAAGCCAGGTTCTGTAACTCCTCACGCTAAATTTAAGGCAGAGGTTTATATCCTTAAGAAAGAAGAAGGTGGACGTCACACTCCATTCCACAACAACTACCGTCCTCAGTTCTACTTGAGAACTACTGACGTAACAGGTAACATTAACTTGCCTGACGGTGTTGAGATGGTAATGCCAGGTGATAACTTGACGATTACTGTGGATTTGATCCAGCCTGTAGCTTGTAACGTTGGTCTACGTTTCGCTATCCGTGAGGGTGGTAGAACAGTAGGCGCCGGTCAGGTTACTGAGATTCTAGATTAAGATTCGAATCATTATAAAATTGCACTCAAGGGTGTTCCGATTTTCTCGGGATACCTTTCAGTGTAATTATAAACGGGTGTAGCTCAGTTGGTAGAGCACTGGTCTCCAAAACCAGGTGTCGGGAGTTCGAGTCTCTCCTCCCGTGCAAGTAAAATACATTAAAATTATGGTCACTTATATAAAGGAATCATTCGAAGAGCTTAAAAATAATGTTACCTGGTTGGAAAGAGGTAAAGCTTCCAATCTTATGGTAATTGTAGCTGTATTTTCCATCTTGTTTGCTTTGGCAACGTGGGGCGTGGATTCCTTGTTCAGTAATTTGATCACGTTGTATTTTGAAAAATTAATAGGATAAAGATCGGTCGATATGTCTGAGGTTCTGGAGAAAAAATGGTATGTAGTTAGAGCGGTCAGTGGTCAAGAGAACAAGATCAAAGGCTATATTGAAAGTGAGGTGGAACGCGCAGGATTTGGCGACTATCTTGAAGAAGTTCTAGTGCCTACCGAAAAAGTTGTTCAGATCAGGAACGGAAAGAAAATCAATAAAGAACGTGTTTACTTTCCTGGATATATCATGATAAAAGCCAATCTTGGTGGAGAAATGGTGCACATCATTCGTTCCATAACCAATGTGATTGGTTTCCTGGGCGAGGTTAAAGGAGGTGATCCAATTCCGTTAAGAAAATCTGAAGTGAACCGTATGCTGGGGAAAGTGGACGAATTGGCTGTCAATACAGACAATGTTGCCATTCCATTTGTGTTGGGTGAAACTGTCAAGGTTATTGATGGACCTTTCAATGGTTTTAATGGAACTGTTGAGAAAATCAATGAAGAGAAGCGTAAGCTGGAGGTAATGGTGAAGATTTTCGGAAGAAAAACACCATTGGAACTAAGCTATATGCAAGTAGAAAAAGTATAATTAGAGCTGTTACATATATAAAGCTGTGTTGCTTCCAATTGACACACTTTAAATTTAATTAGAAACAATGGCAAAAGAAGTAGATAAGGTAGTTAAATTACAAGTTAGGGGAGGTGCTGCGAACCCATCGCCACCGGTTGGACCCGCCTTAGGTGCTGCTGGTGTTAACATCATGGAGTTCTGTAAGCAGTTTAATGCTCGTACACAGGACAAGCAAGGTAAAGTTTTACCGGTTGTTATCACCGTTTACAAAGACAAATCTTTCGATTTTGTTGTAAAAACACCACCTGCGGCAGTTCAATTGATGGAAGCGGCCAAGATTAAAAAAGGATCGGGAGAACCTAACAGGGTTAAAAATGGTTCAGTAACCTGGGATCAGGTAAAAGCAATCGCCGAGGACAAAATGGCGGATCTTAATGCCTTTACTGTAGAATCTGCAATGAGTATGGTTGCAGGTACTGCTAGATCAATGGGTCTGAAAATTGCAGGACCAAGACCTTTTTAAAATCTGAAAGCAACTAAGAAATGGCAAGATTGACTAAAAAGCAAAAAGAGGCTCAAGCCAAGATAGACAGGAACAAACTCTATACTTTGGAAGAGGCGTCAGCTTTAGTAAAAGAAATAACCAATGTAAAATTTGACGCTTCCATTGATTTGGCAGTTCGTTTGGGTGTAGATCCAAGAAAAGCAAATCAAATGGTGCGTGGCGTTGTTACCCTTCCTCATGGAACCGGTAAAGACGTAAAGGTTTTGGCATTGGTGACTCCAGACAAAGAAGCAGAAGCAAAAGAAGCCGGTGCTGACTTTGTAGGATTGGACGAATATTTGGATAAAATAAAAAACGGTTGGACCGATGTTGATGTGATCATTACCATGCCAAGCGTTATGGGTAAACTTGGGCCATTGGGTAGGATTTTAGGACCTAGAGGTTTAATGCCCAATCCAAAGACCGGTACAGTAACTATGGATGTTGCCAAGGCAGTATCCGATGTAAAAGCTGGTAAGATAGACTTTAAAGTGGACAAAACTGGAATTGTGCACGCTGCAATTGGAAAAGCTTCTTTCTCTGCAGATAAAATTGCAGGAAATGCTAGGGAGTTAATTGACACCTTGGTGAAAATGAAGCCCTCCGCTGCAAAAGGTGTGTATATGAGAAGTATTTACTTGTCCAGTACCATGAGTCCTAGTATTCAATTAGATCCAAAAGCAGTTCAATAACTGGTAGTTCAATTTTTTTAACTATGACAAGAGAAGAAAAAGCAACAGTAATAAAAGACTTGACTGCACAGTTGGCTGATAATCCAAACATTTACTTGGCGGATATATCGGGATTGAATGCCGTGGACACCTCCAATTTAAGAAGAGCGTGTTTCAAGGCGAACATTAAGCTTGCGGTCGTTAAGAACACCTTGCTTGCAAAAGCAATGGAAGCTTCTGATAAGGAATTCGGTGAACTTCCCGAAGTGTTGAAAGGCAATACATCATTGATGTTGTCCGAAACAGGGAATGCACCTGCGAAACTTATCAAGAACTTTAGAAAAAAATCAGAAAAGCCCGTGTTAAAAGGTGCCTTTATCGAAGAGGCCATCTACATTGGAGACAACAACCTTGATGCACTTGTTAACATCAAGTCCAAAGAGGAAGTTATCGGGGATATCATTGGATTGTTGCAATCTCCGGCCAAAAACGTTATTTCTGGACTTAAGTCTGGAGGCGGTAAATTGGCAGGTATCCTTAAAACCCTTTCTGAGAAAGAATAATTCGCGCACAATAAACTAAGTATATTTTTAAACATTTTTATTAAACGATAGAAAAATGGCAGATTTAAAAGATTTTGCAGAACAGTTGGTAAACCTTACAGTAAAAGAGGTAAATGAGTTGGCCGACATTTTAAAAGAAGAATACGGTATTGAGCCTGCTGCTGCTGCAGTGGCCGTTGCTGGTGGTGCTGCCGCTGGTGGAGGTGAAGGCGAAGCTGCTGAGGAAAAATCAGAATTCGATGTAATCCTTACAGCTGCCGGTGGATCTAAATTGGCAGTCGTAAAATTGGTTAAGGAATTGACCGGTCTTGGACTAAAAGACGCTAAAGAAATCGTTGACAGCGCACCAAAAGCTGTTAAGGAAGGTGTTGCCAAAGATGAAGCAGAAGGCATCAAAAAATCATTGGAAGAAGCTGGAGCAGAAGTTGAGCTTAAATAATCGCTTTTCCCATTAGAACTTGGTTAAGGTCTTTCCATTTTTTGGTTAGACCTTAGCCTATTTATATAAGGAGTGTATAAAGCCGTACACGAACCCACTTAGTATTCACGATCAAAATTTGTCCATAGATGTTCACAAACACTATTGAAAGAGTTAATTTCGCATCCGCTAAGAACATACCGGAATATCCGGATTTCTTGGACATTCAGATAAAATCGTTCCAAGACTTTTTCCAGCTTGAAACTAAATCTGACGAAAGAGGAAACGAAGGTCTCTACAACACCTTCATGGAGAATTTTCCAATCACAGATACCAGAAACCAGTTTGTACTTGAGTTTTTGGATTACTTCATTGATCCACCAAGATATTCCATCCAAGAATGTATCGAGCGTGGACTTACCTATAGCGTACCGTTAAAGGCACGTTTAAAATTGTACTGTACCGATCCAGAGCACGAAGATTTCGAAACTATCGTACAGGATGTGTATTTGGGTACCATCCCTTACATGACTCCTAGTGGAACCTTTGTGATCAACGGTGCGGAACGCGTTGTAGTTTCCCAGTTGCACAGATCTCCAGGGGTTTTCTTTGGACAATCTTTCCACGCAAATGGAACAAAATTATATTCAGCCAGGGTAATTCCTTTCAAAGGATCTTGGATTGAATTTGCCACCGACATCAACTCGGTGATGTATGCCTATATCGATAGGAAGAAAAAATTACCGGTAACCACATTGTTCCGAGCCATTGGCTTTGAGAGGGACAAGGATATTTTGGAAATCTTCGACCTTTCGGAAGAAGTAAAGGTTTCCAAGACCGGACTTAAAAAAGTATTGGGCCGTAAATTGGCCGCCAGGGTGTTGAACACATGGCATGAGGATTTCGTGGACGAGGATACAGGTGAAGTGGTTTCCATCGAAAGAAACGAAATTGTACTTGATCGTGATACCGTTTTGGAAAAAGAGCATATCGATGAAATCATTGACGCCGACGTGAAGACCATTCTTCTTCACAAGGAGAACAATGCACAATCCGATTACGCCATTATCCACAACACTTTGCAAAAAGATCCTACCAACTCCGAAAAAGAAGCGGTAGAGCACATTTACAGACAATTGCGTAATGCCGAGCCACCAGATGAGGAGACAGCTCGTGGTATTATCGACAAATTGTTCTTCTCCGACCAACGTTACAACTTAGGTGAAGTAGGTCGTTACAGAATGAACAAGAAATTGGGCTTGGATATCGGAATGGACAAGCAAGTATTGACCAAAGAAGATATCATCACTATCATCAAGTATTTGATCGAGTTGATCAACTCCAAAGCGGAGATTGATGATATCGATCACTTGTCCAACCGTCGTGTAAGAACAGTAGGTGAGCAATTGTCCTCACAATTTGGCGTAGGTTTGGCGCGTATGGCTCGTACCATCCGTGAGCGTATGAACGTTCGTGACAACGAGGTATTTACTCCGATCGATTTGATCAACGCGAAGACATTGTCATCCGTGATCAACTCTTTCTTCGGAACCAACCAGTTGTCCCAGTTCATGGACCAGACCAACCCGTTGGCCGAGATAACGCACAAGAGAAGATTGTCCGCACTAGGACCAGGTGGTCTTTCCCGTGAAAGAGCCGGTTTCGAAGTGCGTGACGTTCACTATACACACTACGGAAGATTGTGTCCTATTGAGACACCTGAAGGACCGAACATTGGTTTGATTTCTTCGTTGTCCGTATTTGCCAAGGTGAACAACATGGGCTTCTTGGAAACTCCTTACCGTAAAGTTGAAGATGGTAAAGTGGATACGAAAAACCACATTTACCTAAGTGCCGAAGAAGAGGAGGGAATGAAGATTGCCCAAGCCAACATCCCATTGGGAGATGATGGAACTATTGAAAGAGAAAAGGTAATTGCCCGTGAAGAAGGCGATTTCCCGGTAGTCGATCCAACAGAGGTGAAGTACACCGACGTTGCACCGAACCAGATAGCATCTATTTCTGCATCCTTGATTCCTTTCTTGGAGCACGATGATGCGAACCGTGCCTTGATGGGATCGAACATGATGCGTCAGGCTGTTCCATTGTTGAGACCGGATTCCCCTATTGTAGGTACAGGTCTGGAAAGACAAGTAGCTACCGATTCCAGGGTATTGATCAATGCCGAGGGAGATGGAGTAGTGGAATATGTGGATTCACAAAAAATCACTATTAAATATACAAGGACCGACGAAGAGCGCTTGGTAAGCTTTGACGATGATTCAAAGACCTACCAATTGGTGAAGTTTAGAAAAACGAACCAAGGGACCAGCATTAACTTGAAGCCAATCGTGAAGAAAGGTGACAAAGTGAAAAAAGGTCAGGTGCTTTGTGAAGGTTACGCTACTGAGAAAGGCGAATTGGCCTTGGGTAGAAACATGAAGGTTGCCTTTATGCCTTGGAAAGGATACAACTTTGAGGATGCGATCGTGATTTCCGAAAAAGTTGTTCGTGAAGACATCTTTACCTCCATTCATATTGATGAGTACTCCTTGGAAGTAAGGGATACCAAATTGGGTGCAGAGGAATTGACCAACGATATACCCAACGTATCCGAGGAAGCAACCAAAGATTTGGATGAGTACGGTATGATCCGTATTGGTGCCGAAGTGAAGCCAGGTGATATTTTGATCGGTAAGATCACTCCAAAAGGAGAGTCCGATCCAACTCCTGAAGAAAAATTGTTGCGTGCCATCTTTGGTGATAAAGCCGGTGACGTTAAAGATGCTTCATTGAAAGCTTCACCATCTTTGAGAGGTGTGGTAATCGATAAGAAATTGTTCTCGCGTTCCATCAAGGACAAGAGAAAACGTTCCGAAGACAAAGAAGCCATCGCAAGATTGGAGATGGACTACGAAGTGAAGTTCCAACAACTAAAAGATGTATTGATCGAGAAGTTGTTCGGATTGATCAGCGGAAAAACATCACAAGGTGTAATCAACGATTTGGGTGAAGAAGTACTTCCAAAAGGAAAGAAATACACCATCAAAATGTTGAACGCTGTTGATGATTTCGCCCACTTGGTAGGAGGTAGCTGGACAACAGACGACAAAACCAATGCATTGGTGGCCGATTTGTTGCACAACTACAAAATTAAATTGAACGACATTCAAGGTAACCTAAGAAGGGACAAGTTTACCATCTCTGTTGGGGATGAACTTCCTGCAGGTATCATGAAATTGGCCAAGGTATACATCGCTAAAAAGCGTAAGCTTAAAGTCGGTGATAAAATGGCGGGTCGTCACGGTAACAAAGGTATTGTTGCCCGTATCGTTCGTCAAGAAGATATGCCGTTCTTGGAAGACGGAACCCCTGTGGACATCGTATTGAATCCACTTGGTGTACCTTCAAGGATGAACATTGGTCAGATTTACGAAACCGTATTGGGTTGGGCCGGACAAAAATTGGGTCAGAAATATGCGACCCCGATTTTCGACGGTGCCTCGTTGGATGAGATAAACAAACTCACAGACGAAGCTGGTGTACCAAGATTTGGACATACCTACCTATATGATGGTGGAACAGGTCAACGTTTTGATCAACGTGCAACCGTTGGTGTGATCTACATGCTGAAATTAGGTCACATGGTCGACGATAAGATGCACGCAAGATCTATTGGACCATACTCCTTGATCACACAGCAACCATTGGGTGGTAAAGCACAGTTCGGTGGTCAGCGTTTTGGAGAGATGGAAGTTTGGGCATTGGAAGCCTACGGAGCATCATCTACCCTTAGGGAGATATTGACTGTTAAGTCGGATGATGTGATCGGTAGGGCCAAGACCTATGAGACCATTGTTAAGGGTGAGACCATGCCAGAACCTGGATTGCCAGAATCTTTCAACGTATTGATGCACGAACTTAAAGGTTTGGGCTTGGATATCCGTTTGGAAGAGTAGAATACTATATTACATTAATTATATCATCACCATATTGTTATGGCTAGAATAAAAGATAATAACGCACAAAAAAGGTTCAACAAAATTTCCATCGGATTGGCCTCTCCGGAGTCAATCTTGGCAGAGTCCCGTGGAGAAGTTTTGAAGCCTGAAACCATTAACTATAGAACGCACAAACCAGAGCGTGATGGATTGTTCTGCGAGCGTATTTTTGGTCCTGTAAAGGATTACGAGTGTGCCTGTGGTAAATATAAAAGAATCCGTTACCGTGGAATCGTTTGTGACCGTTGTGGTGTTGAAGTGACGGAGAAAAAGGTACGTAGAGACCGTGTGGGGCACATTAACCTTGTGGTTCCTGTAGCGCACATCTGGTACTTCCGTTCGCTGCCAAACAAAATAGGATACCTTTTGGGATTGCCATCCAAAAAGTTGGACATGATCATATACTACGAAAGGTATGTGGTTATCCAGCCGGGTATTGCCAAAGGTCCAGAAGGTGAGGAAATCAATAAAATGGATTTCTTGACCGAAGAGGAATATTTGAACATTTTGGAAACGCTTCCTACCGAGAACCAATATTTGGAGGATACCGATCCAAACAAGTTCATCGCCAAAATGGGTGCCGAATGTTTGATCGAGATATTGTCCAGAATCGATTTGGAGCAATTGTCCTACGAACTGCGTCACAAGGCGAACACTGAAACTTCAAAACAACGTAAAACTGAGGCGTTGAAACGTCTTCAGGTGGTTGAAGCGCTTCGTGAATCACAAAACAACAGGGAAAACAACCCTGAGTGGATGATCATGAAAGTGATTCCTGTGATTCCACCGGAATTGCGTCCGTTGGTGCCGTTGGATGGTGGTCGTTTTGCGACATCCGATTTGAACGACTTGTACCGAAGGGTGATTATCCGTAACAACCGTTTGAAGCGTTTAATGGAAATCAAGGCGCCAGAGGTTATCTTGAGGAACGAAAAACGTATGCTTCAAGAAGCTGTGGATTCTCTTTTCGATAATACAAGAAAGGCATCTGCGGTAAAAACAGAATCAAACAGACCATTGAAATCCCTTTCCGATTCATTGAAAGGTAAGCAAGGTCGTTTCCGTCAAAACCTTTTGGGTAAACGTGTGGATTATTCCGCTCGTTCCGTAATCGTTGTTGGACCGGAATTGAACTTGTACGAGTGTGGTCTTCCTAAAGATATGGCTGCAGAACTTTACAAGCCTTTCATTATCCGTAAATTGATTGAGAGAGGTATTGTAAAGACGGTTAAATCAGCTAAAAAGATCATAGACAAGAAGGAACCCGTAGTATGGGATATTCTTGAAAATGTCCTTAAAGGACATCCCGTATTGTTGAACCGTGCCCCCACATTGCACAGATTGGGTATCCAAGCGTTCCAGCCTAAACTTATCGAAGGTAAGGCGATTCGTTTGCACCCATTGGCGTGTACTGCATTTAACGCGGATTTTGATGGGGATCAGATGGCAGTTCACTTGCCTTTGGGGCCAGAGGCCATTTTGGAAGCCCAATTATTGATGTTGGCTTCACAGAACATCCTTAACCCAGCGAACGGTTCTCCGATTACAGTACCATCTCAGGATATGGTTTTGGGATTGTACTACATGACCAAGCACAAGAAATCTACCAAAGAAGAGCCTGTTTTGGGTGAAGGATTGACCTTCTATTCTTCTGAAGAAGTAGAGATAGCCTTCAACGAGAAAAAAGTTTCGCTTAACGCCGGTATTAAGGTAAGAGCCAAAGACTTTAACGAAGAAGGTGAATTGGTTTACAAAATCATTGAAACTACAGTAGGTCGTGTATTGTTCAACACCGTTGTGCCAGAACAAGCAGGATTCATCAATACGGTATTGAACAAGAAAGCCCTTAGAAATATCATCGGGGACATTCTTGCAGTGACCGATGTGCCAAGAACTGCTGAATTTTTGGATAAAATCAAGGCCATGGGATACGATTTTGCCTTTAAAGGTGGGCTATCCTTTAGTTTGGGTGATATTATTATTCCTGCAGAAAAACAGGATATGATCGGCGAGGCCAATGAGCAGGTCGATGGTATTATGATGAACTATAACATGGGTCTTATCACCAACAACGAGCGTTACAACCAGGTAATTGATGTTTGGACATCTACCAACGCTATGCTGACCGAGTTGGCGATGAAACGAATCCGTGAGGACAAGCAAGGATTCAACTCAGTGTATATGATGTTGGATTCAGGTGCAAGGGGTTCCAAAGAGCAGATTCGTCAGTTGACCGGTATGCGTGGATTGATGGCCAAGCCTAAAAAATCTACAGCTGGTGGTGGTGAAATTATCGAAAACCCGATTCTTTCGAACTTTAAGGAAGGGTTGTCGATTTTGGAATACTTTATCTCTACCCACGGTGCACGTAAAGGTCTTGCGGATACCGCTTTGAAAACGGCGGATGCGGGTTACCTGACCAGACGTTTGGTGGATGTTTCACAAGATGTGATCGTGAATAGCGAAGATTGTGAAACTTTGAGAGGTATCGAAGTAGAACCATTGAAGAAAAACGAGGAGATTGTTGAAACCTTAGGTGAGAGAATCTTGGGTAGGGTATCGTTGCACGATGTGTACAACCCACTGACCGAAGAGCTTGTGCTGAAAGCAGGACAAGAAATCAATGAAGCCGATGTAAAAAGGGTAGAGGCAGCTCCAATCGAGAAAATAGAGGTAAGATCCCCATTAACGTGTGAGGCTCCACAAGGAATCTGTGCCAAATGTTACGGTAGAAACCTTGCTACCAATAAAATGGTACAACGAGGAGAAGCTGTTGGTGTTGTAGCCGCGCAATCCATTGGTGAGCCAGGTACACAGTTGACCTTGCGTACCTTCCACGTGGGTGGTATTGCAGGTAACATTTCCGAGGATAACAAGTTGGAGTCCAAGTTTGATGGTATTGCTGAAATTGAAGACCTAAGATTGGTTAAAGGGGAAAACAGTGAAGGTGGTAAAACCGATATTGTAATCTCTAGAACATCTGAAGTTAAGATTGTCGATCCAAAAACCGGAATTACCCTAAGTACAAATAACATCCCCTACGGTTCTCAATTGTTCATTAAGAACGGTGAGAAAATTACCAAAGGAACTATAATTTGTGAATGGGATCCATATAATGGTGTGATCGTTTCTGAGTTCTCTGGTCAGATTGCTTACGAAAATCTTGAGCAAGGGGTTACTTATCAAGTTGAAATCGATGAACAGACCGGTTTCCAAGAAAAAGTGATTTCCGAGACCAGAAACAAAAAGTTGATACCGACCTTGTTGATCAAGGATGGAAAAGGTGAAACATTGCGTTCGTACAACTTGCCTGTAGGTTCTCACTTGATGGTTGATGACGATGAGAAGGTGAAAGAAGGTAAGATCTTGGTAAAAATCCCACGTAAATCTGCCAAGGCAGGGGATATTACCGGTGGTCTTCCAAGGGTAACAGAGCTTTTCGAAGCACGTAACCCTTCCAATCCGGCAGTTGTTTCCGAGATTGATGGTGTGGTATCCTTCGGTAAGATCAAGCGTGGTAACCGTGAAATTATTATCGAGTCCAAGACAGGCGATATCAAAAAGTACTTGGTTAAATTGTCCAACCAAATCTTGGTTCAGGAGAATGACTACGTACGAGCAGGTATGCCATTGTCCGATGGTTCCATTACGCCAGAAGATATTTTGTCCATTAAGGGACCATCTGCAGTACAACAGTACTTGGTGAACGAGGTGCAAGAAGTATATCGTTTACAAGGTGTGAAAATTAATGACAAGCACTTCGAGGTTGTTGTGAGACAAATGATGCGTAAAGTAAAAATCCAAGACCCAGGAGATACGATTTTCCTAGAAAATCAATTGGTACACAAAGACGACTTTATCAATGAAAACGATGAGATTTTCGGTAAAAAAGTTGTTGAGGATGCCGGTGATTCGGAAAGATTGAAACCAGGACAGATTTTGACCGTACGTGAGCTAAGGGACGAGAACTCTATTCTAAGAAGAGAGGATAAGACCTTGGTGACCGCAAGAGATGCTGTTGCAGCAACTGCAACCCCAATCTTGCAAGGTATCACAAGAGCATCGTTGCAGACCAAGTCGTTTATTTCTGCAGCATCGTTCCAGGAAACCACTAAAGTATTGAACGAAGCCGCAGTAAGTGGTAAAGTGGATACCTTGGAAGGTTTGAAAGAGAATGTGATTGTAGGACATAAGATTCCGGCCGGTACCGGTATGAGGGATTATGATAGTATTATCGTAGGTTCCAAAGAGGAGTATGATGAGATCATGGCCCGAAAAGAGGAATTTAAATTCTAAATAAAACAAACCCTGGCCTTAAGCCGGGGTTTTTGTTTTTAAGACTAAATAGTATGGCTGAAGAAAAGAAAAAACAGAAGCAGATCAATATAGAGTTGGATGAGAAAACCGCAGAGGGAACGTATTCCAATCTAGCGATTATCAACCACTCTGTATCTGAATTTGTTGTAGACTTTATTAGTTTAATGCCGGGTGCACCAAAGGCGAAAGTAAAGAGCAGGATTATTTTAACGCCCCAACACGCCAAAAAACTGTTGAAGGCTTTAAATGATAATGTAAGCCGATTTGAACAGGCGCACGGAACTATACAAGATTACGAACAACCAGCAATTCCGTTAAATTTCGGACCTACTGGTGAAGCATAAAAAAAGCCCCGAATATTCGGGGCTTTTTTTATGATTTATTTTAGCCAACCTTTCTGGATACCTTTTTTGGAAAAAGAGATAAGATAGAGTCCAATAACAATGATGATTACTGGCATGGCATAGGTAGAAGGTCCAAAAGCCTCAACAGCATTGGAAATAAACAGCCAGTGGATAAATTGTGCAATAGCGGCAATCAATGAGATGATAAAAAGAGGGCGCGCCCATTTTTTACGCATTAAAAGCCCTATGCAGGCAATGGTCCCTGAGAAAACGGCAATGGCAAATGCTGCGGTTGCCCAAGCCGGTATGCTTTCAAAAGCCTCACGTTGCGCTTGGTTCAAACTTTCCAAAATGGCTACTTGATTAAAAGCTTGATTGAGATAGTTGAAAACTCCGACCAAATTCCATAAAAGCGCAATAACGCTCACCACCCAGAACCATGTAGGTGGTTTTACTGATGTAGTCATAATTTCTTTATTTAATTGGTTATGCTATTCAATGTACAAAAAAAAGACATATGAAAAGATAACCCTTTCATATCCAGAAATGTATGATGCTTGTTCTTAGTGTCTTAATACTATTCGAACTCAGAAGTATAATGTAATTTGACGGAGGGATATTTCTGTTGTGTCATTTGTAGTGAAAAGGGCGAATCCGCCAAAAACACCAATTGTCCCTTTTTATCAGTGGCCAAAAACTTTTGTTTTACCCGTTTAAACTCTTGGAACTCTTCGTTCTTTTCATCTTCAGGTTCTACCCAACAAGCTTTGTGCACAGGGAAGTTTTCGTAAGTGCATTTGGCTCCATATTCATGTTCCAATCTATATTGGATCACTTCATACTGTAAGGCCCCAACTGTTCCAATTACCTTTCTTCCGTTCATTTCGAGGGTAAATAATTGGGCAACCCCTTCATCCATTAATTGGTCAATACCTTTGTACAATTGTTTTGCCTTCATCGGGTCGGCGTTGTTGATGTACCTAAAGTGTTCCGGAGAAAAACTTGGAATCCCTTTGTAGTGCAACTCTTCCCCACTGGTTAAAGTGTCACCGATTTTAAAGTTGCCCGTATCGTGAAGCCCCACGATATCACCCGGATAGGAAACATCCACAATTTCTTTTTTCTCGGCAAAAAAGGCGTTTGGACTAGAGAATTTCAGCTTTTTTCCCTGTCTAACGTGTAAATAGGGCGTATTCCTTTCAAACGTACCGGATACAATTTTAACAAAAGCAAGACGGTCACGGTGTTTAGGGTCCATGTTGGCGTGTATCTTGAATACGAAGCCTGAAAAATCCTTTTCATTGGCCTTTACCAAACGTTCTTCAGCTTTTTTGGGGCGAGGTGAGGGAGCGATGTCCACAAAACAATCCAATAGTTCTCGAACCCCAAAATTGTTCAATGCAGAGCCGAAAAATACGGGCTGTAGCGCACCTTTTAAATAGGCTTCTTTATCAAAATCGGGATAAACCCCTTCAACAAGTTCTAGATTTCCGCGCAATTCTTCGGCGGCTTCTGTTCCTATTACTTTTTCAAGTTCCGGATTGTCTAAATTATCAAAGGCAATGGTCTCTTCAATATTCTTTTTGCTATTGCCGCTAAAAAGGTTAATGTTTTTCTCGTAGATGTTATAAATTCCCTTGAAGTCGTACCCCATGCCGATCGGAAAGCTTAAAGGCGTTACTGTGAGTCCCAATTTTTGCTCCACTTCGTCCAAAAGGTCAAAGGCATCTTTACCCTCACGGTCCAATTTGTTGATGAAAACGATCATGGGGATATTACGCATGCGGCACACCTCCACCAGCTTTTCCGTTTGTTCCTCTACACCTTTCGCCACATCGATAACAACAATAACGCTATCTACGGCTGTCAAGGTTCGAAAAGTGTCCTCGGCAAAATCCTTGTGCCCAGGAGTATCCAAAATGTTGATTTTCTTGTCTTTATAAATAAATGCCAAAACGGAAGTAGCGACTGAAATTCCTCTTTGGCGCTCAATTTCCATGAAGTCACTCGTAGCCGATTTTTTAATCTTATTGCTTTTTACAGCACCGGCTTCTTGAATCGCACCACCGAACAAGAGTAATTTTTCAGTCAAAGTTGTTTTTCCGGCATCCGGGTGGGAGATGATTCCGAAAGTTCTTCGTTTTGCTATTTCCTTTTCAAATTCCATCAACAAAAATTTCGGCAAAAATAGGGGATTTATATGTTTTGCCACTCATTTTTAGCATGATTCGGGATTGTTAATATAATTGGAAAAAAATAGAGGATTAAAGTTACCCATAACCAAAAAGAAAAGTAATTTCCGCTCGTTTTATGCTCGCTAGCCATTCACACGGGGTTTATCCATTTGTAAAACAAGCAGATGAGGTAAATAATGATGAGGAAATCGCCTTTTATCGAGAAAAATAGGAGGTGAGAGTCAAATAGTTTAACTATGTGACGTAATTGTGTCTATATGTGTCCAAAGGGCCGGTGACATTAAAACAAACAGGAAAACCCCAATTTTCTTACAATTACGAGGACCTCTTTAAGCCATGGTGATTAGTTGACCAAAACTTATCATTTATGGAAAAAATTACTTTCTTAGATTTTAGAAAGGGCAAAATTTTTGTCTTACTTCTGGTTCTGGGATTTATAGTATATCCTAATATTACATCTTTTAAGAATGTTCCAAGCTCTCTTGAGAACAACAGGAATATATCTCATGATGATACTGGTGATAGCTATACGTTGAATAGTTCCAATTTGGCATTGGACTTTAATACGCAAAGAAATTGGGAGACTAATAATTCTGATGCTCAAGAAACCGGTGTTTGTAATTATAATAGTGAAGAAGCTAATTATAATGGTCCCGACAAAGTTTTACTTTGCCATAAAGAAGATAAAAGTTACAACAATCCCCGAAATGGATATCATACAATAAGCGTAGCCCCCGCTTCAGTTAAGGCTCATTTAGATCATGGTGATACATTGGGCGCCTGTGGAGATGGAGGAGATGACACCGATGCAGATGGTGATGGCGTAAGCGATGAAGATGAGAAAGAAGATGCTACCGATCCATTGGATTATTGTGATTACAATCCTGAACATATTACCTTTCCTCAAAGTGATGAATACCTCCAAGCTGATTGTGATGGCGATGGAGTGAGCAATGGACAAGAGCATGAAGATGGCACAGACCCCTTGGATCCTTGTGATTTTGTACTGGAACACCAAGATTGTTCCGTTTCCGATGAATGGAAAAAAGCTGATTGCGACGGTGATGGGGTGAGCAATGGACAAGAGAAGGAAGATGGGACAGACCCATTGGATCCTTGTGATTTTGTACTGGAACACCAAGATTGTTCCGTTTCCGATGAATGGAAAAAAGCTGATTGCGACGGTGATGGGGTAAGCAATGGACAAGAGAAAGAAGATGGGACAGACCCCTTGGATCCTTGTGATTTTGTACTGGAAAGTCAAGACTGTTCGCCTTCAGAAGAATGGAAAAAAGCTGATTGCGACGGTGATGGGGTGAGCAATGGACAAGAGAAGGAAGATGGGACAGACCCATTGGATCCTTGTGATTTTGTACTGGAAAATCAAGACTGTTCGCCATCAGAAGAATGGAAAAAAGCTGATTGCGACGGTGATGGAGTGAGCAATGGACAAGAGAAGGAAGATGGGACAGACCCATTGGATCCTTGTGATTTTGTACTGGAACACCAAGATTGTTCCGTTTCCGATGAATGGAAAAAAGCTGATTGCGACGGTGATGGAGTGAGCAATGGACAAGAGAAAGAAGATGGGACAGACCCGTTGGATCCTTGTGATTTTGTACTGGAAAATCAAGACTGTTCGCCATCAGAAGAATGGAAAAAAGCTGATTGTGACGGTGATGGAGTGAGCAATGGACAAGAGAAAGAAGATGGGACAGACCCATTAGATCCTTGTGATTATAATACCGATAGCGTGACCTTGCCGCAGAGCGGTGATTACCTTACCGCGGATTGCGATGGCGATGGAGTCACGAATGGCGATGAAGAAGAGGACGGAACCGACCCACAGGACCCATGTGATTTTGAACTTGACAGCCAAACGGTCGACCCCGATTCCACTTGGAACAGTTCCGATTGCGATGGCGATGGTGTGACCAACGAGGATGAAACAGAAGATGGCACGGACCCATTAGATCCATGCGACTACAATCCCGATAGTGTGACCTTGCCGCAGAGCGGTGATTACCTGACCGCGGATTGCGATGGCGATGGAGTCACGAATGGCGATGAAGAAGAGGACGGAACCGACCCACAGGACCCATGTGATTTTGAACTTGACAGCCAAACGGTCGACCCCGATTCCACTTGGAAC
>NZ_JAFLND010000003.1:732305-740262 GCF_017313105.1 [Muricauda] lutisoli (nom. illeg.)
AGTTCCGATTGCGATGGCGATGGTGTGACCAACGAGGATGAAACAGAAGATGGCACGGACCCATTAGATCCATGCGACTACAATCCTGATAGTGTGACCTTGCCACAATCAGCGGAATGGGACTCACTTGATTGCGATGATGATGGAAATCCAAATGAAACCGATCCAGACCCATTAACGGCCAATGCCAACGACGATTTTGGTTCAACACCAGCCTTAACTGAGGTAGCAATAAATATTTTGGAGAACGATGACTATCTTCCCAATAACGATGATAACAACCAAGGAGTTACCTCTATAACTAGAATAGGAGGAGATGCAGTTGGAGTTATAACATTTGACAATGAGACCGGTTTTGTGAACTATACGCCCACAGCGTCTGAGTCTAATACAACAGTTACCATAATTTATCAAGTGTGTAATGTTGTACCAGACCCAAGTGTTTGTGCTTCGGCTACTATTTATATAGAAGTAGGAGCAAATACCATCGATGCCGTCGATGATGCCTATTCTGCGCAAATAGGTGGAGATGGTACAATTGCGGACAGCAATGTATTGTCCAACGATACCTATAACGGTGTTCCCGTAACCCTTGCAGATGTCGTACTGACCTCCACTCCAACGGACCAACTTGTCATCAATGGAGATGGCAGCGTAAGTGTGTTGGACGGGACCGAACCGGGCACCTATACCATCGAGTACACTATCTGCGATGCCTCGGATTCAGGAAATTGCGATACCGCTACCGTTACCGTTGAGGTGACACAAGGCACCGGAAATGTAATCGATGCCGTCGTTGATGCCTATTCTGCGCAAATAGGTGGAGACGGTACAATTGCGGACAGCAATGTATTGTCCAACGATACCTATAACGGTGCTCCCGTAACCCTTGCCGATGTCGTACTGAGCTCCACTCCAACAGATCAACTTGTCATCAATGGAGATGGCAGCGTAAGTGTGTTGGACGGGACCGAACCGGGCACCTATACCATTGAGTACACCATTTGCGATGTTATGGATGTAAACAATTGCGATACCACTACCGTTACCGTTGAGGTGACACAAGGCACCGGGAATGTAATCGATGCCGTCGATGATGCCTATTCTGCGCAAACGGGTGGAGACGGTACAATTGCGGACAGCAATGTATTGTCCAATGATACCTATAACGGTGGTCCCGTAACCCTTGCCGATGTCGTATTGACCTCCACTCCAACAGATCAACTTGTCATCAATGGGGACGGCAGCGTAAGTGTGGTGAATGGGACCGAACCGGGCACCTATACCATCGAGTACACTATCTGCGATGCCTCGGATTCAGGAAATTGCGATACCGCTACCGTTACCGTTGAGGTGACACAAGGCACCGGAAATGTAATCGATGCCGTCGTTGATGCCTATTCTGCGCAAATAGGTGGAGACGGTACAATTGCGGACAGCAATGTATTGTCCAACGATACCTATAACGGTGCTCCCGTAACCCTTGCCGATGTCGTACTGAGCTCCACTCCAACAGATCAACTTGTCATCAATGAAGATGGCAGCGTAAGTGTGTTGGACGGGACCGAACCGGGCACCTATACCATTGAGTACACCATTTGCGATGTTATGGATGTAAACAATTGCGATACCACTACCGTTACCGTTGAGGTGACACAAGGCACCGGGAATGTAATCGATGCCGTCGATGATGCCTATTCTGCGCAAACGGGTGGAGACGGTACAATTGCGGACAGCAATGTATTGTCCAATGATACCTATAACGGTGGTCCCGTAACCCTTGCCGATGTCGTATTGACCTCCACTCCAACAGATCAACTTGTCATCAATGGGGACGGCAGCGTAAGTGTGGTGAATGGGACCGAACCGGGCACCTATACCATTGAGTACACCATTTGTGATGTTATGGATGTAAACAATTGTGATACCGCCACGGTTACCGTAGAAGTTATGGAAGGAACTGTCAATGTAATCGATGCTGTGGATGATGGTTACAATGCAGGATCTGGAGGAGGTGATATCACGGATAGCGATGTGTTGTTTAACGATACGCTAAATGATGAAGCTATAGCACTGATTGATGTAATCTTAACATCCACACCAACAAACGTATTAACAGTTAACGACGATGGAAGCGTTACTGTTGCTCCTGGTACGCCGGCTGGGACTTATACTATCGAATATACCATATGTGAAGCATCTAATCCTGATAATTGTGATACGGCTACTGTGACTGTGATTGTAGAGGATATTGAAGTAAACCAGATGTTGACACCTAACGGGGATTTAAAAAATGACTTTCTATTTATCCGAGGTGTGGAATATATTAAATCAAGTACCATTAAAATTTTCAACCGTTGGGGAACTCTTGTGTTCGAAGGAAATAATTATGACAATGTAAATAATGTTTTTGATGGACGTGTTAGAGGTAAATCAGCCCTTAGTGTGAACGATTATCTACCTGCAGGGGTTTATTTTTATATATTTAATTACGAAACCGAGCAAGGAAGCTTCACAGACTCTGAATACATTTACATAAGTAGATAACATATTGATAGAATGATAAAAAAGCATTTTTTAACTACGTTGTTGTTTATTGGAATACTGTCTACGGGTGTAATGGCCCAGCAGGATGCACAATACACACAATATATGTACAATACATTGAGTGTAAATCCTGCTTATGCCGGATCAAGAGGGCAGCTTAGCTTTGCAGGCTTGTACCGATCGCAATGGGTAGGTTTAGACGGAGCTCCTGAAACCTTTACTTTAAATCTTCACTCACCCATTCAAAACAGTAGGTTGGGTTATGGAATATCCATCGTTAATGATAATATAGGGGATGGTGTTGTGCAGGAGACATATCTCGATGCTGTCATATCCTACACAATAGATGTGTCTATGGATGCTAAACTATCATTTGGTCTTAAAGCAGGTGGGAATATGTTGAGTTTGGACTTTAACGGTCTAAGAAATTTTGATCAAGAAGTAGTCAATCAAAATAATATCGATAACAGGTTCACACCTAATTTTGGACTTGGGATATACTACCATACCGATAAATTTTATGCGGGAATTTCCGCGCCGAATGTTTTGGAGTCGGAGTATTTTGACAACGACAATTCTGATAACGGTGTCAACTTTTTGTCTGCCGAGCGAATGAATATTTATTTGATTACGGGCTATGTTTTTGACTTGGGTGCAGATCTTCAATTTAAACCAGCTTTGCTCACCAAAGCGGTCGGGGGAGCTCCATTACAGGTAGATCTTTCTGCCAGTTTCCTGTTTGCCAATAAATTTAGTTTTGGTGCGGCCTACCGTTGGGATGCAGCAGTCAGTGGTTTGGTTGGATTCCAAGTTTCAGAGCAAATAATGTTGGGATTGGCCTATGATCGAGAAACGACAGAGTTGGGAGGAACACAATTCAATGATGGGTCTTTTGAAGTATTTTTAAGACTGGAATTATTGAAATCCTTCCAAAGAACCATATCACCAAGATTCTTTTAATATAGTTTATAATGCTGAAAAGAATACTCACATTACTCATCATAGTTTGCGGATCCATAGTAAATATATATGCGCAACAGGATAGTATTCCAGATAAGCAGATTTCCCGGGTAATGGAAAGGGCCGATGAAAAATACAAACAGTACTCATTTAGTCCTGCAATCGATATTTATAAAAAAGTGCTGGACAAAGGCTATAGTTCGCCCGATTTATTGAAGAGGCTAGGGAACTCCTACTATTTTAATGCCAAGTACCAAGAAGCCGCGGAGACATATAAAAAACTGGAGGAAACCTATCCAGATGAAATGTCAGTAGAAGATGTTTTCCGATATGCCCAGAGTTTAAAGTCGGTGGGTAACTATGATCACGCAGCAAAAGTCATGGAAGATTTTAGGGAGATGACCTCTTCTATGGCGGATTTTGACGAAGATTATATGTCAAAAATAGAAGAGAACTCTGGAAGATATACCATAAAAACCTTCCCATACAATAGCAAGTACTCCGATTTTGCCGCAGCTTATTACAAAAAAGGCCTCATTTTCGCCTCAGACCGGGATACAGGTAATTTTGCGAGGTATCGCCACACATGGAATGCAAGGGACTTTTTGGATTTATATAAGGTCAATGCGGATAGTATCTCCAAGGACAGAGTGGTGAAATTGGAAGGAGAGATCAATACCAGATTACATGAGTCCACTTCTGTGGTAACCAAAGATGGTACGACCATGTATTTTACCCGAAATAATTTTTTCGATGGAAGAAGGAAAAAAGATGAACAGGGTATTATTAGATTAAAAATTTACAGCGCAGAAAAAATTGATGGTGAATGGGGAAACATAACGGAACTTCCTTTTAATGGTGATTCCTATTCTGTGGCCCATCCTATGTTGAGTCCGGATGGCAAGAAACTGTATTTTGTTTCCGACATGCCAGGTAGTTTGGGGGAATCGGATATTTTTGTCACCGATATCATTGGGGATGGAACCTATGGACCCATTCAAAACCTCGGAAGTAATATCAATACGATCGCCCGTGAAACTTTCCCTTTCATTACTAAAGACGGAGTGTTATACTTTTCTTCAGATGGACATCAAGGCCTGGGCGGTTTGGATATTTTTGCCACAAAGATTGCCTATAATGATTATACCCAACCTGTGGTCAATGTGGGTAGGCCGGCGAATACGCCTAAGGACGATTTCTCTTTTATTTTTGATTCGGAAAACAAAACCGGATACTTCGCGTCCAACCGGGATGGGGGTATGGGAGATGATGATATTTACGAATTTGTGGAAAATGTTCCCTTGACCTTGGAGTGCATCCAAGAAGTAACTGGAACAGTACGCGATCGAATTTCCAATGAAGTTTTGGCTGGAGCCACAGTAAAAATTATAGATGAAGAAAACAACGAAATATCATCTACCATTACAGATTCCGATGGAAACTACATATTGCAATTGGATTGCTCCAAAGGTAATTTTGTTAGGGCGTCCAGGGATGGCTATGTACCGGCAGAGGAATATTTACCAATATCCGATGGTAAACCACGGATTGTGGATTTTTATTTGGAACGAGATGTGGTTACTGGAGGATTTGGCGATGACCTGGCAAAGTTGTTACAATTGAGTACTATTTATTTTGATTTGAACAAATACAATATCAGACCCGATGCGGAAATAGAGATTCAGAAGGTTATTGTAGCCATGGAAAAATATCCAAGTTTAAAAATTAAGGTGAATTCGCATACTGATAGTCGTGGTGTTGATGCCTATAATCTTTGGTTATCACAAAAAAGGGCTGAATCCACTGTGGATTATATGGTGTCTAAAGGAATATCCGCTGATAGACTTCAAGGAGAAGGGTTTGGCGAGACCCGATTGGTTAACGATTGTATGAATGGTGTTCAATGTTCGGAAGAACAACATCAACTTAACAGAAGATCGGAATTTATCATTTTTGAATAAGAATTTTTAAGAACGAATGAAATTTAACGGCCCCTTCAGGGTCGTTTTTTGTTATGGTTCGATTGCAAAAAATAATTCCCTTAAAATGACTTTTCGCAACATTTTTATTTAAAATAACACCTATGTTTTTGTAGGATTAAACCTACTCAAACAGCTTGTTGTTTAGGGCCTCATCGACGAACTGTCTTAAAAAAATCGTAAAAAAACATAAGAGTAACCTCAAAATTTGTGGGCTATACAATCCTATTTCATTGGTTCACAACAATTATTTTCCACCCCTAAAAGTGAGGGTAATTTTGTATTCGGTCGAAAATTCGGTTTGTTGAACCACGAAAGAATTTAAGAACCAGAAGTTTAAAGAATCAACAAAACTACAGCATAGAACCTCAACTAATAGTAACCTCATGAAAAAGAGCATACTAGTCTTAATATTCCTTCTTTTTTCAGGAATTGCCTTTTCTCAAACCACTGTGACCCTTCAGGACCAATGCAATTGTGAAGTCCTAAAAGGTACAGATGTTTCCAGTGCTGGTTCGGTAACCCCGGCTGGTGCGGATTTAGGAGATATTTATGTAAATACCACAACAGGAACCATATATTTCTGGGATGGTGATTCGTGGGAATTGACCTCAAACGATGATCAGCAATTGACTGGTTTCACTTTTGATGATGCCACCAATATTTTATCCCTATCGTTAGAAGATGGAGGCAGTGTAAATGTTGATTTGAGTAGTTTAAAGGATGTGCTCACGGATTCAAACACAACGGTTACTTCATTTGATATTGATGGTACAAACACCAATTTGGTTATAACCGATTCTGATGCCAATTCTTATGCTGTAGCATTGGCAGATCTGGCAGCTTTGATAGATACGAATACAGATAGTCAAGACTTAACAGGGGCAACACTTAATGGTTCTAACCAATTACAAATTGACATTCAGAATGGTGCCTCTACTACGGCTGATTTGAGTAGCCTTGACGACAGTGCCGGGGTTACCGCAAATGCTTCGGACATAGCAACGAACACTTCTGACATTGCGGCCAATACCGGTAACATTTCTACGAACACAACAAACATCTCGACCAACGCGTCGGATATCGCCACGAACACGGCCGATATAGCAACGAACACAACGGACATAGCAACCAATGCTTCCGATATTGGAACCAATGCAACAAATATTGCGACCAACACTTCGGACATTGCCGCTAACACAGCGGATATAGCCACGAACACGGCCGATATAGCAACCAATACTTCAGATATTGGAACCAACGCGACAAACATTGCGACCAACACAACAAACATCTCGACAAATGCCACGGACATCGCCGCTAACACAGCGGATATAGCCACGAACACGGCCGATATAGCAACCAATACTTCAGATATTGCGACCAATGCTTCCAATATCACAACGAATGCAACGAACATATCGACAAATGCCACGGACATTTCGAACCATATTACTGCTGACGG
This sequence comes from [Muricauda] lutisoli (nom. illeg.), assembly GCF_017313105.1. Lineage (GTDB taxonomy): Bacteria > Bacteroidota > Bacteroidia > Flavobacteriales > Flavobacteriaceae > Flagellimonas > Flagellimonas lutisoli. The sequence continues at coordinate 739,257 of NZ_JAFLND010000003.1, forward strand.
TGATCTGTCCTCGACCAATGAGATACAGAACCTTGGCGAAGTACTGACCGATGGAAATGATGGTGGCGGTTTGGCGATCACCAACATCGCCGATCCCACCGCTGCACAGGATGCGGCGACCAAGGCCTATGTTGACAGTGTTTCGGATGACGACATCACGGGAGCTTCGCTTGATGCACCGAGCAACGTGCTTACCATCAGCGAGGGCACCACTGATGTGACGGTTGATTTGAGCGATCTTGACGACAGTGCCGGGGTTGCCGCGAACGCCTCGGACATAGCAACGAACACTTCGAACATTGCGACCAATACCGGTAACATTTCTACGAACACAACGAACATTGCGACCAACGCGTCGGATATCGCAACAAATGCTTCCGATATTGGAACCAACGCGACAAATATTGCGGCCAACACTTCGGACATCGCCGCAAACACAGCGGATATCGCTACCAACACGGCCGATATAGCAACGAACACAACGAACATCTCTACCAATGCAACGAACATATCGACAAATGCCACGGACATTGCGAACCATGTGGCCGCCGACGGAGACCTTTCATCAACAAATGAGATACAGAACCTTGGCGAAGTACTGACCGATGGAAATGATGGTGGCGGTTTGGCGATCACCAACATCGCCGATCCCACCGCTGCACAGGATGCGGCGACCAAGGCCTATGTGGACAGTGTTTCGGATGACGACATCACGGGAGCTTCATTGGATGCACCGAGCAACGTGCTTACCATCAGCGAGGGCACCACTGATGTGACGGTTGATTTGAGCGATCTTGACGACAGTGCGGGTGTTGCCGCGAACGCCTCGGACATAGCAACGAATGCCACGGACATTGCGAACCATGTGGCCGCCGACGGAGACCTGTCCTCGACCAATGAGATACAGAACCTTGGCGAAGTACTGACCGATGGAAATGATGGTGGCGGTTTGGCGATCACCAACATCGCCGATCCCACCGCTGCACAGGATGCGGCGACCAAGGCC
>NZ_JAFLND010000004.1 GCF_017313105.1 [Muricauda] lutisoli (nom. illeg.)
ACAGGGAAGTTAAGCCCGTTTGCGCCGATGGTACTGCCACACCAGGTGGGAGAGTAGGTCGCCGCCTTCCTCAAAGCCCGATACATTGCGTATCGGGCTTTTTTGTTTTTATATGGTATCTTTGCACGACGAGAATGTTACCTTAACCAATTCAATTGAGCACCAAATCCGACCCTATTCTGATTGAAGAAAAACTGAATGCCTATTCCCATGCATTGGGGATAGTACTGGCAGTATTAGGAGGAATATTTCTTTTTCAAAATGATCTGGAAAGCAACCCTTATATGAGAGCAAGCATTATCGCTTATACAACCTCCCTAATAGTATTGTTTTCAGCTTCTACCATTTATCATGCAGTAGAAAATCCTAAAATAAAGAAGAAACTTAGAATCCTGGATCACATTAGTATTTATTATTTGATTGCAGGAACGTATACCCCAGTTTGTTTATCAGTGCTTTTACCATCCAAAGGCTGGTTGTTGTTCTATTTGGTTTGGGGAACTGCACTTTTTGGTACTATCCTTAAAATATTCTTCACAGGTAGGTTTGAGGCGTTCTCGCTTGTGCTTTATGGTGTAATGGGGTGGCTCATTGTAATTGATTTGCCTTACCTATTGGAGCATATGTCTTCCATGGGACTTTTATATCTAGCCGTGGGAGGCGCTTTTTATACCATTGGAATACTTTTCTATGCTGTAAAAAAAATACCATATAATCATTTGATATGGCATTTTTTTGTACTTGGAGGGGCTATCAGCCATTGGTGGTTAATCTATTCTTTAATCCAATAAAAAATTTGGTGCCCGATTGTAGTATCCTTGTACGGTGGAATTAAACTTGGATTCCATACTGGGAGAAACTGTATAGGAGTATTTGTTATCTTTTATCACACCATCCAAATAGCCATTATAATCTACTAATCCTTGAAAACCTTTTAGCTCAACTTGTTGCACTTTGAAGCCATCATTTTGATATACCGTATAAAAACCCCATGATTGTATTTCCTCAGGAATTTGTGGCAGAATCACTTGATTCATTTTTTCGCTATCATAAACCAAATTCCATCGATAGGAGACGTTCATTCCATTGATGACCTCTGGAGTTTCAGAATCGATGAAAATTTTACCAACTGTATGACCTACACCAGATTTGTTGATGTCGATTTGGTTGTTTAGGAAGGTATAATCAATAGTCCAATCCACTGGAGTGAAACTACTTTCAGGCTGACCAGTTCTTTCCGTAAAATAATCATTTATTCTTACGGTATATTTATAATCGGTAAAAGCATCACTGATGAAATATGGTATACCATTGGGCGGTATGTACCCGTATCCGTGGTTGTGAATTTGATGATGTACATTGTTATTGAAATCTTCTTGGTTTAAATAACCACGGATGTCAATTGTAGAGCTTTCAAATGCCTGTCCGTTCATAAGAGGTTCATAAAAGCGTGTTTCTACACCTTGAGTCGTAAACATATCTGCAGTAATGACCAGATCGGGAGCAATATTGGAATCCAATAAAGCATAGGAGTAATTATTCAGAGTGTTATTGTACAGAGCGAGGTAAAGCGAATTAGATTGTAAGGCATTGTTGATATTCTGTTTCTTAACAATCGACACATCGCCTGTTGGGCCACTTTCCGCTTGATTAAATCCTCCATAGTAGTCAAATCCTTGGAGCACGAGGTTTAATTCATCCGTGAAATCAAAATTTTCTGTTGGAATCACATAGGAATTTGATGAATTTAAAAACCTTTGGTACGTGTTCAGATTTATTACCGGCAAAACTGCTGGCGATATATTTTGTACGGTTGTGAATTCACTTGCATTACCTATTGAGCCACTGATGTATTCGCCGAAAGTGAGCATATACTCAAAATCACCGGTAGTTTCCATATTGGTATGAAGTCTTATCATTTCGGTATCACTATAGATTCTTTCTACATCCAATAATTGGCCATCCATACCTGAGGCAAAAACAAAAAGTCTTGCTGAATCAGGATTGTAAAAACCTGTCGGGATGTTGATAGTAATCAATCTTCTCAATATTTCGATCGGAAATTCCTCAACGGTCTCGTTGCCCAGTGCATCCGAAGATTTAATAAACAAACTGATTGCGCCTGTATTGAATAGATAAGGGTCTAATTCCCACTCATAAGTGGTTTCACCTTCAAGAGCCAACTGGGATATATCGGCCATTAAAAACTGCACCGAGGAAATTGTAGAATATTCATCAGAGATGGTTGGGGAAAATAAAATAGGTTCATCAATAATTTGATTTGCCGCAATGGATTCTAATGAAATAGTGGGTCCCGTGTTGTCTGAAATAAAAGGTACGGCATAGTTGGCAATGTTTTCTGCTAAATCTATGGCTTCGATTCTCAAGATATTTTCACCATCGGATAATTCCAGGGTATTTAGGTTGATTTCATACGTATCGCTTGTATGCTCTTCCAATAAGGTGCCGTTCAAATAAGTTTTTACAGAATTTAAACCTTCATTGTCAGTTACCATAAAAGTTACGGAATTGGTTTCTCCACCTATGATCTGACCCTCTGCAAGGGAAACATCTGTAATTGCTGGTAGTTCATTATCAATATGGATGACCTGTTCCTTGGACGTTTTATTTCCAGAAGTATCGGTTACGGTAATTTTTAAGATATAGTCCGTATACTTGCCAGTTAACGAATTTTTAGAGGAATAACCAGATACATCGATTACGATTTGATAAGGTGCAGCGGTATCTTCGCCCACTTTTTCGTTATTTATAAAGGCCTCTACCTTTGCAACCCCACCAGCATCTTCAGCATCAATATCCACAACAATCTGGTTGCTTACCACAGGCGTTTCCGTACTTGAAGCACCTGAATTTACAGGAATGGAAAAATCAACATTCGGGGCTACCGTATCTGGTTCTGGAGTAGGTTCTTCTGAATCTGAGGAGCAAGAAAGTAAAATAAATAAGCTTGATAAAGCAACAATGGTTAGTCTTGGTAATTTCATTTTGGTATTTTGTAAGTACCTAAATCTATATGAATTTGACAAAATATCATGTCTGAAATTCATAAAAATGTAAGAAAAATCCGTAACTTATTGTTTAAGAGTTAGATAGGTCGTAGCTCGGGATCAATCCAAAACAGAGCTAATTTTTACACCAAATAAGCAATCCCGATTCCCAATATGATCACCACCAATTTTCGAAGATTAAAGGCGTGTCCCTGTGCACTTTCGAACAAAATAATGGTGGATATATGGAAGAATACCCCAATGGCCAATGCAGTAAGTAGATGTCCGTAATTAGCCACCAAAGGTGATGTTGAAATATAGCTTCCCAAAGGGGTCATCAATGAAAAGGCACCGATAAAAAATAAGACGGTGGACAATTTCATTTTTGAATTGATCAAAAAAATGCTCAAAATGATGGCTATCGGAATCTTGTGGATGATGATGCCATAAAGGATGGAATCGTTGTCATGTATCGGGACTCCTTCAACCAATGCATGAATGGAAAGACTTAGAAACAACAATGTTGGAAATTTGTTTTCCTTTAAATGTACATGCATGTGCCCGTGCTCCGCTCCTTTGGAGAAAAATTCCAAGAATACCTGTAGCAAAATCCCACCTAAAATATAAAGGGCTATGTTTTTTGGATCATGGCCGTTATATACATCGGGCAATAACTCAAAAAACGTAAGTGATAACAGAAATGCGCCGCTAAAAGCCAGCAGAAGTTTAATATTGTCATTGTTGTTTGGTTTGGTGAACCATACAAATGCAAACCCTGCCCAAACGGCCACGATGGGGATTATATAGATGATAGCGGAAGGAAAATCCATAGTAGGGATTAAAGGAGCAAAAATAGCCTATTTTTACGGAAAGTTTTTAAGATAGTATGGCAGGAAATTTTAAGATGATGGCCAAAACCCTTTACGGATTTGAACCGATTTTGGCGAAGGAGCTACGTAATTTGGGTGCTGGGCATGTGGAAGAAGGAGTTAGGAATGTGACTTTTGAAGGGGATACGGGGTTTATGTATAAGGCCAATCTTTGTCTTAGGACGGCCTTGAAGGTGTTTAAGCCTATAAAAACGTTTAGGGTTTTTAATGAGAAAGACTTGTACAGGCATGTGTATGATATGGATTGGCCCGATATGTTCGATGTGGAAAAAACGTTTGCCATTGACAGTATAGCCAATACAGAGGTTTTCGATAACTCCATGTTTGTTTCCTTAAAGGCGAAAGATGCCATTGTGGACAAGTTTAGGGCAGTGGTTCGTGATCGTCCCAATGTAAAGACCCAAAATCCAGATATCCGAATCAATATCCATATTTATAAAAATACCTGTACGGTCTCATTGGATAGTTCCGGGAATTCGCTTCATCAGAGAGGCTACCGTATTTTGACCAATATTGCACCGATAAATGAAGTGTTGGCCGCTGGTCTGTTACTTAAAAGCGGTTGGGACGGTCAGACTGATTTTTTTGACCCCATGTGTGGTAGCGGAACTTTTTTGATCGAAGCGGCCATGATTGCCTGCAACATTCCGGTAAACATCAACAGGGAGTCGTATGCATTTATGCATTGGAACGATTACGATGCTGAGCTGTACGATAAAATTGTTGATGCAAGTTTAAAAAAGGTCAGGGAGTTCCATCATAAAATTATTGGGTATGACAAGGCTCCTTCGGCTGTAAGAAAAACCCAAGAGAACGTGGACCATGCGAACTTGTCGGATTATATAACTGTGGAACGGAAAGACTTTTTTAGGGCGGACAAGCCTGTTGAGGGAAAGCTTCACATGGTATTCAACCCACCATATGGGGAACGATTGCCCATTGATATGGAGATTTTCTATGGAAAAATCGGGGATACCCTTAAACAAGTATACCCTGGTACAGAGGCATGGTTGATTACGTCTAATTTGGAGGCGTTAAAACATGTGGGTTTAAAGCCTTCCAAAAAAATAAAGACCTTTAATGGGAAGTTGGAGGCAAGGTTGGTGAAGTACGATATTTATGAAGGTAGTAAAAAAGCTAAAAAACAAGACTACGATTAGTTGTGTGTGCAACAAAAAAGCAAAGCTTTGTCTTAAAATAGAGTTGGATGGAGCTAAAAGAAATGTTTAAATTTGAAGATGTGTTTAAAACACGACTAACTAACTCAACCAAATTTACGAAAGGAGTCCTTTTAGGCTCCTTTTATTTTTCTGACCAAATGGCCAGTTCGTTGCCCGATGGATCTTTAAAATGGAATCTTTTTCCACCTGGGAATTCAAAAATTTCTTTGCTAATAATACCTCCAGCAGTTATTACTTTTTCCTGGATTTCTTCCAGGTCTTCGTAATAGAGGACAACAAGTGCACCATTGACGATGGGACCTTTGGTCAATTCAAACCCCCCGGCAACACCTATTTTGGAAAATGATGTGTAGTTTGGACCGTAATCGGTAAACGACCAGCTAAAGGCATTGGAGTAGAACGTTTTCGTTTTCTCAATATCCGTGGTCTTGAACTCGATGTAATCGATGGGAGCAGTCTTCATATTATTGTCCGTTTTCTTCTTTCTTCTTTTTTGATTTTTTGTACAGTGGGATAAAGTAAGAAATGGAATAGTTGTAATTAATACCAAAATTACTACCGTCGGTAACCTTATTGAATCCAGGAATCCATAGGTTGGGGAATTGTTCATCTTCGGAATTGGTGATCAAAAAGCCCAATCTTGCACTCATGCCCACAAAAATATTAGCAAACAATTCCACTTTGGCGCCTATAACAAATTCAAGCCAAGAAGCGGAAAGTCCGCTAAACTCTCTATTGGGTTCTGAACCGAGCAAAAAATCCGGGTTGAAAAACCGATTTGTTTCATAAAGGCTGTAATCGTACAAAGTGTGGTTGAAACTAGCTACTGCATAGCGTCCACCAATCGTGATTGCGTTGTTCATACCGAACCAATTGTCGTATGTATTTAAATCAACTCCAGCTTTAATATAGCTGCCAGAGGTTTCATAATCGTACAAAAGGGTATTGTTTAAGGTCTCGTCCTGTCTTTTGGTTTCATTCCCAATTTCTGCAGCCAGATATAATTTGTGGGTAAGCCTATAGTCACCTACTAATTCAAGTCCGGTATAATCCTCATCAATAAAAGAGAGTACCAGTTTACTGATATCTGCACCAACACGTAGACCATATTCATCTTTGTACTCTACCGTATCTTTTTGTTGTAGATCGATAGGTTGGCTTTGTGCCTGAACAACAAAGGGGAGCACAGTGATAAGAATGCTAATGAAATATTTTGACATGGATGTTATTGGTATTTTCTACGTTGGGTTCGACAACCGTAATATCTTGGATCCAGTTTTCAGTACTTTCGGAGACAGAAACGGATATATTATTGTAATTGGCCACAAATCCACACGCTCGTGAAACAAAAGCTTCGCCCAGATCGTAAGAAATGGTCAAGGTGTCTATATTGCCAGTTTCCGCCCCGGTATCGGCATCATCCTGGGAACTGTAAATGATTTGATACGTTGTGGCTGTGGCATTGCTCCTTAAAGGGACTTGAAGTGAATCGGGGGAGTTTGATCTATCATTAAATGATTCATTGGTTAAAATACTATCTATATCTATACTCTTTATGCGTACGGACGGAACTCTTTTGAAAGCCGTTGTATCCTCAATATCATAAAAACCAATGACCAATAGCGGCGTGTCGCCATCAACACAAATATCATCCTTTTCGCAGGATGACACATAAAAAATTATGAATGCTATAAGTAGGATGGGGATTATCTTTTTCATTATGGTTGCCTAAGGGTTTTAATTCGAAAAACTACACCCGTTTTTCCAAAAGTACAACATTTTCAACGTGGTGCGTTTGAGGAAACATATCTACGGGTTGCACCTTTGTGACCGCATACTGTTCTTTCATTAGCGCTAAATCACGTGCTTGGGTTGCACTGTTGCAGCTTACGTATACAATTTTTGGCGGCGCTACTTGCAACAATTGCTCAACAACCTGTTTGTGCATCCCATCGCGTGGCGGGTCGGTAATGATTACATCGGGTTGCCCGTGCTCCGAAATAAAATCATCATTGAACACATTTTTCATATCGCCGACATAAAAATCCACATTGGAGATATTGTTGTGCAAGGCATTTGCTTTGGCGTCTTCAATGGCTTCGGGAACGGATTCCACCCCGACCACTTTTTTGGCGTCTTTGGATACAAATTGCGCTATGGTTCCCGTTCCTGTGTACAGATCGTAAACCAGTTCATCACCTGTTAGCCCTGCAAAATCCCTAGCTACTTTATAAAGCTCGTAGGCTTGGGCAGAATTGGTCTGATAAAAAGATTTTGCATTGATTTTGAACTGAAGGCCTTCCATTTCCTCGAAAATATGGTCGCGACCTGCATAACAGATGACTTCTTGGTCGTAGATGGTATCGTTTCCTTTGGAATTGATGACATATAACAAGGAGGTGATCTCCGGGAATTTTTCCTTTAAATGGTTTAACAGAAGTGCCCTGTTTTCTTCCTCATCTTCAAAGAATTGGATAAGTACCATTATTTCTCCAGTGGATGATGTACGAATCATCAAAGTTCTTAACAGCCCTTCTTGCTTTCTTGGGTTAAAAAAGGACAATCCATTTTCGTTGGCAAAGTTTTTAACCTCCAATCGTATCGCGTTGGACGGGTCCTGCTGCAGATGACATTTTTTAATATCCAGAATTTTGTCCCACATGCCCGGAATATGGAAACCCAGGGCATTTCTGTCCTCAATCTCCTCGTCTGAATTTATTTCTTCCTGCGTTAACCACCGACTATCGGAAAAAGAGAACTCCATTTTGTTCCTGTAGAAATATTGCTCTTTGGATCCTAGGATTGGAGTGGTCTCGGGCAATTCCAGATTGCCTATGCGTTTGAGGTTGTTCTCCACCTCTTTTTGTTTAAAATAGAGTTGGTGTTCGTAGCCCATATGTTGCCATTTGCATCCACCGCAAGTGCCAAAGTGCTGGCAAACAGGTTCCGTTCTTTTATCGGAAAGGGTGTGGAATTTGGTGGCAACTCCTTCAAAATAGGCTTTTCGTTTTTTGGTGGTCATCACGTCCACCACATCACCGGGCACGGCATTGGTCAAAAAAATTACTCGTCCGTCCGGGGCTTTCCCTACGGATTTGCCTTTTGCACCGGCATCGACCACTTCTACGTTTTCAAACGTTTTTCTCCTTCTGTTTTTACGCATGCCGCAAAAGTAAGTTCTTTTAAAGAACTCAGTCGTATGTCAAGTCAAAAATTAAATGTGCCGGAGTAATTATGGCCATTTTCCCTCCAGTACTATCTCCTACTGTACCTGATACTATGCCTACACATTTTGGAGTAGTAGAACCAAAAACTAGCGTATTGTTGAAAGCTCCCCCAGAATAAAAAACAGGTCCTCCACTAAAACCTCCAATAGATGGGTCTTGAAGAAGAATATGTATCAGGCTTTTTCCATTAAATACATCATTATTGCCATAAATATCCTTGCTGTTTTTAATGAATACATTGTTTGAAGCTAACCGAGAAGCTTTTATTAGTGGATTAAAATTAGGTGAGATTCCATAACCTAATGGAAAACCAACCGTATAGTAAAGATTGTTATTGTTAATTGTCGAATCTGGTATTTTTTGCATAAAATATTTGGAATCTAAAAATCTATGTTTGATGGTATCTAGAACCTTCTTGTGGTTGCTTAATTTTAGGATAGATAAATCGGCTTTGTCATGGGTTCTCCAAAGAGGAACTAATTTGTTTTTAATTAGTTTGATTATTGGAATATTGAAAGTATCCTTTTCAATGCTACCCAATGAGATATAACTATTTGAATTTGTAATTGCTTTTATATGCTCAGCAGTTACCAAATAGTACTCATCATTATTTACCATTAATACTCCAGTTCCTGTTTTTTTTGAATACAGACTTTCTTTTATCATTACAATCGATTCTAATATTTGATTCGTTGTGATGATGGAATCATTTTTTTGCTTTTGTCCAGAACCTTGGGCAAAACAAATTAAAAATGTGAAATAACACGCAGATTTAAATATTGGTTTCATTTATAAGCTTTCTACTAATCTCCGTATTTTTTTTAAAATATTATTTATAAATAGGTTATTAGAAATTGTATTGGGTATTTACATTTTGTAATTTGCGGGCACTCCAAGGGATGATTTCTCTCCCACGCTGCTTTTTCGAGACTTCGAAAGAATAAAGGTACAGTAGGAATGGTTATTTTATCAATTTTAATCATTTAATGAAATGGCTGTTTTAGAGCATTTAACATCGCAGCAAGCGATAGATTTGGAAAACAAGTACGGAGCACACAATTACCACCCACTTCCTGTGGTTTTGAGCAAGGGTGAAGGTGTTTATGTGTGGGATGTGGAAGGAAAAAAATATTATGATTTTCTCTCTGCATATTCTGCTGTGAATCAAGGGCATTGTCACCCAAAAATTGTTGGGGCCATGGTAGAGCAGGCAAAAACATTGACCTTGACATCACGCGCTTTTTACAATGATATGTTGGGGAAGTATGAGAAATATGCCACTGAAACCTTTGGTTTTGACAAGTTGTTGCCCATGAACACAGGGGCTGAAGCTGTGGAGACCGCCCTGAAAGTATGTAGAAGATGGGCTTACCAGAAGAAAGGCATTCCAGAGAACCAAGCCAAAGTGATTGTATGCGAGAACAACTTTCACGGTAGGACAACCACTATCATTTCCTTTTCCAATGACGAAGTGGCAAGGGAAAACTATGGCCCATACACAGAGGGATTTGTAAAAATCGAATATGATAATTTGACAGCGTTGGAGAATGCTCTTAAGAGCAACCCGCACGTTGCCGGTTTCTTGGTGGAACCCATTCAAGGTGAAGCTGGTGTTTATGTGCCATCCGAAGGTTATTTGAAAGGGGCGAAGGCCCTTTGTGAAAAATACAATGTGCTTTTTATCGCTGACGAGGTGCAGACCGGTATTGCCAGAACAGGAAGGCTATTGGCCACTTGTGGCAATTGTAGCTGCGCTGATAAAAACTGTAGCGGCACACCGGATGTGAAACCCGATATCTTGATATTGGGCAAGGCCCTATCGGGAGGGGTGTATCCTGTATCGGGTGTTTTGGCCAACGACGATATTATGGAAGTGATCACTCCTGGTAGCCACGGGAGTACTTTTGGGGGAAACCCTGTCGCTGCTGCGGTAAGTACCGCGGCTTTAGAGGTGATCAAAGAAGAAAACCTGGCCCAGAATGCCGAGGAATTGGGCGAACTGTTCCGAGAGGAGCTGAACAAATTCATCCCTACCTGCGACTTGGTCGTGAAGGTGAGGGGCAAGGGATTACTCAATGCGATCGTGATCAACGATACGGAAGAAAGTTCCACCGCGTGGGATATTTGTATGGCCCTTAAGGAAAACGGTTTGTTGGCCAAGCCTACTCACGGTAACATTATACGGTTTGCACCACCTTTGGTCATGAACCGCGAGCAATTGATGGACTGTGTGTCCATAATTATAAAAACCCTGAAAGATTTTGAAGTAAAAGCTTAAATAAAAACCGGGGCAGTTGCCCCGGTTTTCAATTAAAAATCTCCTTTGGATTCTATCGACATTTCACAACCAAAATTATCCACAAAGTAGTTGTCCAAATCGTCTGCTTTTATAGCTAGGTTTTTCAGATTTCCTTTGATTTTTTCTGCATGATCTGTAAATATATCAGATAGGTGTACTCTGTACGATAGATAGATTTGGTTGTCATGGATGCCCAAATAATAAGGTACTGTATTGCCTTCCAATAAATGGTTCAACAGTTCTTGTATATTTTGTTTTGGAAGGTGGTTTATCGGTGAGGTGGCTACCAAATAATCTTTTTTAAAGACAAAGATCCTGATCAGGGCGCTGCCTTGATGGAATTCCCAAAAATCCCTGCCTGCACGGCCGAGCACCGGGTTTATTCCGAGATCTTCAAGTGCACTTTCTACAAATTGGGCAAAATGGCTTTTTTCAAACTCTTCCCAAATAGAAATATCCAAAGTGTTACCGCAATTGGCACAAAATTCTGATTTCTGATCGATGTAATTATCGCACGAATTGCATTTCACATTATAGATTGATTTGTTTTGAAGTAGCTCGAAATCATTGATTTCCTTTATCAAGTCCAAATGTTTGATTCCAAATCCCACATTGTCCGCATTGTTGAATTTTGATGTGGTCACCCCAACCAATACGCCTACTTCATTAAGCATGGGACCTCCGGAATTCCCGGGGTTTACCGCCGCGTCGGTCTGTATATAATTTCTACCGCCCATGGGCTGGTTTGTGGCGGAAACAATTCCTTCCGTAATGGTATAGGGCATGCCAAAAGGATAACCGTTGATAAAGATTCGTTGGGTGTTCGCAATTGTAATTTCTTCTTGCAAAGAAATATCCGTCTGTAGGTTTTTAAACCCATCAATGCTCAAAAAGGCAAGGTCCACTTCTGGATTTACCATAACTACCTTGGCAACATACCTATCTTTTTTATGGTCTTCAACGGCGACTGTTTTTTCTCCTTGGATCACATGGTAATTTGTGATGATGTGGTCATGGCCACATACTGTAAAACCGCTTCCTGTTCCAGAAGCTGTTACGATTTTAAATACTGATTTTCTTATGTTTTCCACTTTAATTTGTTTCTGGTTAGCTGAATAATCTTGTGAAGAAGCCTTTTTTGGCTTCTTGTTTACCATTGGCAGTACCTGCTGTACCGTTTAAAAAGGCATTGAAGGTATTGAGCAATATGGGCTTGGCCTCATGCAGTTCTTTACCTGAAATGTTTTCCAGGACATCGTAAATGGAGTCTTGGTGATGCTCCTCCAAATTATAATCATATATCATTTTTAAGAAGGAATGCTGTAAATGGTAGCAGAGCATTAAATCGTTGTCCTTTTGTATAAATGAGTTGACATATTTCTCCATATTCCTGGCATGGTCCTGTAAGATTTTATCGGAACTGCGCCATTTGAGCGAGATCAAGGCTTCAGCATGATAAATATCCTGCATAAACTCTTCTTTGGATTTTGCCTGTAGCGTTTGCATAAAGTTTGTTCCTTTGTCAATTCGATGGTTAAAATCGATTTGGCCATTGAATAGATAGCCCACATATTCTTCCAATTTGGTTCTTAATGTGCCATGGACACAAGGAATGTTGACAATTTTCAACAAAGAAATCACGATAATGTCCCATTGAAAGTCATCCCATCTTTTTTCTTTGAAGAGTTGGCTGTAATTCTTGTAGTCCTCCAAAATATCACTGATTTGTTGCCAAACGACCTCTTTTTCCTCTTCGGACAATGTAGTGACCCTTGATTCCTTATAGAACTCGGCGTTGTATTTCTCAATGAATTCATCATCATAATTATCGGCATAAACGCTTATTTCCCTTAATAGATCATATACTTTGTGGGGCTGACAAAGTTCTATTGTGGTTTCATGTTCAAACCATAGGGCATTGCCCCTAAGATGAATCTGTGCCAATGTCAACGGATTGAAATTGATTTCTGCCACTCTTCTTAATAGGGCGACTTTGTTTGTTTTTCCAGTGATTTTTACAAAAGGAGCCTTAATGGAAAAGATTTCTTTTGTAATAGAAATATGGATCTCTGCGGAACCCTGGCCTTGAACAATTTGGATGTCTTTATCCGTAGAAAGGCCTTTAAGTACATTGGGATTGATGTAGTTTATGGTTTCGATCAATGCCGTTCTATGGTTTTTGGCATCGTAAGCTACCATTGCTTTGTTCCAGTAAGAAACGTCCATAAGAGGGTCGTTCTCACTTTTAATAGGTCTTGTGAACCTAGGGAGTACATGTTTCATTATTTATAGGTTAAGAAATTACAAATCAGATTTGGGTGAGGTTGATTTGTTTTCCAAGTGAGGTTGAAGAAAATTATGCTACTAATATAGTCTGTTTTTGATAATGGGCAACATTAAATTTCTTCTATAATGTAAATAATCAGTATGTTGAGGTGCTAACACACCGCGGCCTCTACTAGCCTAAGTTGTTTTTTATAGGCATTGAAGCTCGCTTCAATACCAATGGGAAGGGTTGAGTTTTGGGGAATATGTCCAAAGCTCATCCCATAAACCGCAGGTATGTTCAAAGGTGCGATCCTATCCATGATCACTTCCCTTAATGTAAAGTTTTCGGTAGTTCGTTTTCGGTCGCAGCCTTTACAAACTCCAAAAATAATTCCCTTGGCTTTAGTAAAACTTTCCACATCGGCCAGTTGGGTAAGCATGCGGTCTATGCGGTAGGGAGCTTCCTCGACATCTTCCAATAGAACCAGTTTGTCCGTAAAGTCAATTTCGTAAGGAGTGCCTATCAAGGCTGCCACCAGGGTCAAGCTACCTCCAACCAGTTCTCCCTGCCCCACACCGGGGGTTATGGTATAGCGATAGTATTCGCTGTTGCGGTATTGTTTTGGGTCTTTTAGTATCGCATTGTTGATGGGCAGGGACTCATGAGGTTCCATCAATACTTTTTTAAAGTATTCTTGGCTGTACTCATTGTCCAAGGTTTTGCCGACCGGACCATGGAATCCAACCAGACCGGTTTTTTTATAAATGGTATTGATCAATGCTGTAATATCACTAAAACCAATCAACGCTTTTGGATTGGTTTCTATAGCTTCATAATCCAACATATCCAAAATCCGGGTACATCCGTATCCGCCTCTGGCACACAAAATGGCATTGATATCGGGGTTGGCAAACATTTCGTTCAAATCCTTTGCCCGTTCTTCATCGGTATTGCTGAAATAGCCGAAATTCCCTTTTATACGATCTGTGTAATGGGTTTTGAATCCCATTTTCTGCAAGGTATCAACAGCTAGATAGAGTGCTTCCTCTGCTACGGCAAACCCAGGGGCAACCAAACCAATGGTATCGCCCGGATTTAGTTTATTGGGTTTTATTTTGTTTTTGGGTTTAGATGGCGATTGGTTTCCCCAACTTGTTTGATGCAAGAGAGTTGTAGCACCAAGGGCCGCGGCGGATTTTATAAAGCTTCTTCTTTTGGACATCTAATTTGAATTATGCAACGCAAAGGTAAAAATGCACAAAATTTAGAAGAAAAACGTTATCTAATCACTGTTTCTTTCGGCTCTTCTTAATTGTCTTTGTATTTTCCTAATAGCTGATTCTATGGACTTTTCAGGTTCTATTATATTGTATTCACCCCAAAAGTTAGGGTCGGAAAAACCGGAAGCCTCATCACTTAAAATTATTGATTTTTTTATTCTTTCCCTGTACCTGGGTCTATTACCATTTATGTTTTTTTCCCAATCTGTGATCGCCATTTCAGCGGTCATGCTATACTGTGAGTTGAACCATTTATCCTCCCAATCCACTTTAAACTCCATAAAAACGCTACTGTAGCCATAATACCATTTGCCGTCCTTTTCACGGTAATCAACCCGATAGGATACCTCGGTAGGCCATACATCAACCCTTGCGGGTTTTTTACGAACAAATAGCTGGGCCGCTTTTTTTCTATCTGTAATGTTCAAGGAAAAGATGGCACTGGTCAATACTTTGTTCTCAACATCAATGTACAATTCCCCTTGGTACAAAGGTTCATAAATTCCTGGGTATTGGTTGAACTTGATCACATAGATCAATCTGTCATTGGTCCTTGTAGAGCGGTCAAATGTAAATTTGTAATTGGATAGCGCCTCTTCGGAAAATATATATTCGGGATATTTCATCATATCCACATATAATGTATTGTAAGGTCCACCTTGAAGTTTTAGGGCAACCGTATCCAATTTACTGTAATCCGTGCTTTTACGTGCTTTGTAGAGTTCAACGGCATCGTCTCTGAACGAACTATAAGGTGTTTTGTAAATATTTACCACCGCTTCTGCCAAGGAAACATTTCTCCTTCTCCTTTTTATGGTTTCCCGGTAAAATGCGGTCATAAGTGTTGGGTCTTCAAAATAATTTTCATCCCTGTTCTTTAAGGTTTCCTTTACCAAGGCCAAAGCATCTTTAGGTGCGTTTATATTTATTTCTGAAAGTTGGGTTACCGACACCTGCAGCGAAATCTCGTTTTTTTCCGGCTCAAGACTGGCAATAGGAACCATTTTGGTTCTGTAGCCCAAAAAGGATACCACTACATTTTTATTAATATGCTCCCTTGGTACCTTTAAAAGAAAATTACCTTCGGTATTGGTGATGGTACTAATGTTGGTACCCTCAACGGTAAGTGTGGCAAAAACCAAAGGTTTGTTGCTCGATTCTTCGGTTACTTCGCCACTGTATTGATTAAAATCGACTGCTGTATCATTTTGCTGGAATGCCGATGCGTCTCTTGGGATTAGTATGGCCAAGGCGCATAATCCAAACAACAACAGTGCTGAAGATTTTTTATTTAAAATTGATAATGAGGTTTGTAATGACATATCTGCAATTTTTTCTTTTACTAAAAATACGAAATTTTGAAGATACGCATGAAGACAGGTCCTGTTAAAAACCGAACAATCAACTCATAATCAGCTGTTTTTTCAATCTACCATGAAAAGTGCATTGGCAAAGAACAATTTTCCATTTTCCCAAAACCCTCGGAACAAAGGGTTGTCCACCATATAAATCACTTGGCCACGACCGTAGTTTTCCACTCCAAACACCAATGTTTCTGAAATCCTTTTTTGTGCTTCGGTACCGGCAAAACCAGAAAATGGTTTGGAGTTCTTCTCCAAGTATACGGCATTTCCACTGTCGAGATATTTGTATGCATTGCTTCCTAATTTTAGAGAGAAATAATCAGAGCCGTAACCATAGGCCAAGGGGTTGGAATTATCCACCTTGGTTTTAAAGATAGCACCTGTGATAGCGCCTTTGATGCGTTCTCTTTCCCAATCTTTATAGGGCTGTGGTTTGTTGTCGCCGGAATCTTTCTCCATTTTCTTTTTCTCGATGCCAAAACCTTTTTCACCATCAAGGGCATCTATGGAGCCTCCCATGGCAATAATTTTTCCGCCTTGTCTAACCCAGTCTTTAAGTTTGGATAGCTGGTCTTCGTTAAAATGATTGCCATATCGGCCACCTGGCAGAACAAGAATATTATATTCGTTAAGGTCGACCCTATTGGCATAGTCATCGTCGATTACGGTGAGGGGATAATGCAATTGCTGCTCAAAAAAGTGCCAAATCTCCCCAAACCTAAGGGTGGAAGTTGGTCCTCCCGATAGCACTGCAATTTTGGGTTTGGTAATCATTTGAATGGATGAAGAGCCGAAATCCTTTCCAGAATCCACAAAACCGGTATTGGTAGAGGTAATATCTTTTTGAAATTTGGTGGCGATGGTTTGAACCATGGATATGAAACCTTCCTTGTTCTCGTTGTCGCCCTTGGTGATGATCAATGTGCCACGTTCAAAGGATTTGCCCTCAATGGTAAAGGGGTGGTCTGCTTTTCGAACTCGAATTCCTTCTTTGAGCAATGCAGCCAAAAAGCGTGCATCGTCCATGCTGTTCCAATCGGTTAGATAAGCATAGCTTCCGTTGCTAATATTTGATGAAGTTATTGTTTCCTGAACATTTTGAACAGAAACCGAGGATGTGGAGGCAACAGCATCCAAACCATAGGCATAGGGCAGCGACCACGCGGTAATGTCATAGGTCAGAGAATCCGAAAGCTTTGCGCTGGGTTCGAACAAGACCTTTACCAAAGTCCCTTTGGGTTGGTCGGTAGAAACCACCATACCATTTTTATTGATGGATATGCTACCGCTGCTTCCTGTGCCATAGTTGTGGCCCCGGTAAGAACCACTTGTCAAATCGCCATATTCAATATTGTGTTTGTCCAAAAGGGATTTAAGTGCATCCAGTTTGTCCTTATCGCCTTTTAGTACATAGCTTTGGTACTTGAATTCTTTGTTCTGATGAAACTTTCTGAATTCCGCGTTCAATTTTTCAGCATTTTTTGAGGAAACTTCCACAGTGGAGAGTCCTGTTGTAAAGTGATGTGCGATTCTATCCTTTAAGGTCAAAGTGTCACCAATGGCCGTGATAACACCTAGTCCAGCCCTGCCACTTCCTCCTTGTTCATACGTCATTCCAATGGAACCATTGTAAATGGGGTAGGTGTCACCATAACTTGGATATAACAGGTCAAAAACTTCTTTGGTAAAGTAAAACCAGCCGTTGGCATCAAAATACTTGGCATGATTTCTACCCAGTGTCACCTGAAAATCGCGTTGGAAGTCCGTTATCACCTCGTGATAGGGTTCTGCTGCGGGAGCAAAATAATACGGATTGTTTACGCCTTGCTCATGAAAATCCACATGGATGTGCGGTAACCATTGATTGAACATTTTTAAACGTTGCTGGCTCTCGACCTGTGTAAGCCAAGCCCAATCACGGTTTAAGTCGAACATATAGTGGTTGCTACGCCCGCTCCACCAGCCTTCGTGGTGTTCCTTGCTGTTTGGGTCCACTTGATATGGTGTATTCTTGTATTGGTTGTACCAGTTGCTGTATCGATCACGACCATCGGGGTTAATGCAGGGATCCATAATCACAACAGTGTTCTCCAGATAAGAACTCTTTTTGGTCAAAAGTTCATAAATGGTCTTCATGGATGCTTCGGTACTCACACTTTCGTTGCCATGTACGTTATAGCTCAACCAAACAATGGCTTTTGAGGAATTTCCCGTTCCTTCGGTGTCCTTTAAATGCTCTTGCCTAATGGTTTCCAAATTGGCAAGGTTTTCTGCAGAGGAAACGTACGCCAAAATCAATGGTCGGCGTTCGTTGGTCTGTCCATAAACCGTTAGTTGTACCCTATCCGAGGCAGTTTCGGCCAAATATTCGTAGTAATCCACTACTTCGTGGTGGCGTGTAAACTGTGTTCCGAGTTCGTAACCCAAAAACTCCGATGGGGACTTTAATTGTTGGGCAGATAAAGAAATGGATACTAAAAAAACGAGGGAAAATAAAAATTTGGTCATGCTTGGGTTAATTAGTTCTACCAAATCTACTAATAAATTGAGGCAGAAACCTAATTTTATCGAGGCTCGCCCTCTGAAATTGCATAAAATTCAATTAACGTATTTTTAGGAAGAGAAAAAAAGAAGAGGCTTATCTTTGAACACCTCATTACAGTTTTGAATGGAAGTAGAATGTATACCCTTTAAGGAGACCGGTTATTTTTCCCAACTAATTTGTGACTATCTTGATCAAAAAAAAGGTTTATCCCCTTTTTTTAACAGGTATCCCTTGCCAGAAAACTTTGGTGATCAAATCAAAGAGAAGACGGCCAATTATCCAAAGGAGCACAGGGCTGTATTGGTGAATTCGTTAAGGAATCAATACAAGGGAATTCAGGTTTCCAAGGCAACACAAAAAAATATCGATTCCCTTGAAAAGGAGACCTCCTTTACTGTGGTCACGGGACATCAATTGAACTTGTTTACGGGACCATTATATTTCCTGTATAAAATTGTTTCCACGATGAACCTGGCCAAAAAACTCAACAAGGAACATCCAAATCATCATGTTGTGCCGGTTTATTGGATGGCCACGGAAGACCATGATTTTGACGAGATCAACTACTTTAATCTGCATGGAAAAAAAATCCACTGGAACAAAAAGGCATCGGGTGCAGTAGGTAGGTTATCTACCGAAGGGCTGGACGAGGTTTATGAGATATTTGTTTCGGAACTGGGTAATTTGGGACTTACTGACAGATTAAAGGAACTTTTTAAAAAAGCCTATCTGGAGCATTCCAATTTGACCGGGGCAACCCGCTATCTGGCGAATGCCCTATTTGGGGAAGAAGGTTTGGTAATCGTGGATGGTGATGATAAGGAACTTAAAAAATTGTTGGTTCCCTATGCCAAAACAGATATTGTTGATCATACTCCTTACCAAAAAATATCGGATACTATTCAGACGTTGGGTGAGGTTTCCCCAGATTATACGATTCAGGTCAACCCAAGGGAAATCAATTATTTTTATTTGAAGGATGATTTACGGGAACGAATTATCCTGAAAAAGGGAAAATACCATGTGATCAATACCCATATCGATTTTTCCAAAGAAGAACTACTGCAAGAACTGGAATCATATCCCGAGCGTTTTTCACCAAATGTAGTGGCACGACCGTTGTACCAAGAAGTGATCTTGCCCAATCTGTGTTATATAGGTGGGGGAGGAGAGCTGGCTTATTGGTTGGAGCTTAAATCTTATTTTGATGAGGTGGGAGTTACCTTCCCCATGCTGATGTTGCGTAACTCAGCTTTGCTGATCACCGAAAAGCAGTCCGAAAAAGTGGAGAAAATGGGGCTCAAGGTTTCCCATTTGTTCATGAAGCAACATTCGCTCATCAACAAAAAAATAAGGGACATCTCCAATATCGACATTGATTTCTCGCCCCAGAAAAAATTGTTGGAAGAGCAATTTCAGCATATGTACGAACTGGCAGAAAAGACGGACAAGAGTTTCTTGGGTGCCGTAAAAGCACAGGAAGTAAAGCAAAAGAAAGGGTTGGATAAGCTTGAAAAACGTTTGCTGCGGGCTCAGAAACGTAAACTAAAGGATCATGTGGTACGGTTGACCGACCTTCAAAATGAATTGTTCCCCAACCAATCGCTTCAAGAAAGGCAATTGAATTTTTCAGAGATCTATTTGGAAATGGGCGAGGACCTCTTTCCCTTATTGCTGAATACCTTAGACCCATTCTTACAAGATTTTACCATTCTTAAACATAAATAATGGGTGTGGGCAGGTTCTGAGCACCCTGAAAAACCAAATTTTTTTCAAAAATTTATAAAACCATGGTAGGGTATTGCTTCCCTTGGTTGTTCTATAGTTGAAAATTGCTATGAAAAAGTAAATATTTTGAGTTGGTTAACTCATATGTTTAGGTTGGTTTTGATTTTATTGGAAAGCCCCGGAGTGGTTCCCGGGGCTTTTTGTTTTTACAGGTTTATCAAATTCTAAATTTTATTGGCTTTATTTGGCTCTGACTTTAGCTTCTTGCATTAGTTTGTCAAGCGCACCATTCGCGTTACAGTTACCAACTTCTGGCCTAGAAATCTCAATTAATTCGTTCTTATTGAAAATATTAAAACTCCCAACTTCTTTTTCCTCTCCATTGATGATTATAAAATGGGAGAATTCCTTAGTGTTGTGGTCGAATACAAATCCAGCTCCGCCAATACCATTGGTAAGCTCCTGAACACATGCTTCTACATTATATTTCAACCCTTCCAACTCTTCTACCGTAGGCAATTGGTCAACAACATCTTGGGCATCGATTCGAATACCATCAGCCTCTTCAATATATTTTACATTGTCGGCAGCTTCCAAAAGTTGTGCCTTTTGACTGCTAGTGAGTACCGTTTCATTGATGGTTACACTTCTTGATGCGGTCATGGTCCACAGGTCACCACAACCAAAAGTGGGATGACCATGGATAATGGTTACCGAAAAAGTCCTATTAATTCTATCCAGACTGGCCAAATCACGCAAAGCCCCTTCCAACTCGGTTCTTGTAGTTGCATTGTCACTTGTTTCATTTAGAGCATTTCGCAACCTTGTTAGGGTATTCCTATGCCCTCTTACAATGGCATCGATCTGTCCAGAAAGATTATCACTACAAAGTATACGGTTATTGTCGCTCAAATAGGAGTTGATTGTATTTCTTCCAGATGTTAGTCCTGCATCAACAGCATCATCAATGGCTTGTTGAGCATTATCGATAATTCCCGGTAGAACAGCTCTTAAACCTCTTAAGCTAAGTTCCAATTCATATTGATCTTCGGCATCTTTAAGGTCTTGGATTGCTTGTTCTGTAGCGGCAATGGCATTGTCAATCTGTTCAGTAACGGTTTCAGAGATACCTTCGGAAAAATTATCGGGCTTCGTGGCGATACATTTGGTTTCATTTGTGGTGTAGACGGCTGATGCACCCCAAACATCGTCGCCTGAATACACTTCCCCCTGCATGGTGAAAGCCTCCGGGGTTGCCCTTACAGAACCCTCCATGCCTTGGTCGCCTGTGGGCATTTGAATTTCAAAAGACCCCGACAATCCGATGTCAAAGTTGCCCGTTTGCTCTACAAATCCATAGGCATTCAAGTCTCCGTCTGGCATCAGGGGAATAAAATCCGGCCACCAGGATAGATCAGGGTCAACCAAACCATTAATAAAGGCTTTGGCCGTTACACCATCGTTGGTGGAAGCTTCAGCAACCACTGCAGCACTTCCCGAACCAATGGGGAAGCCAAAGGATATGAAAGAGGTTATTTCCATTGACAGGTCGAGCTGGCCATTGATGCCTGCCCGATAGTTTGCCCCAAAATCTGACTCCATAGGTTCATTAAAATCAAGATCAGCACTGAAACCTCTATTTTGGTAGTACATGCCGGAAGCTTCCAATAATTTGAAAAATGAGACCGTACCACCAGTAACTTGATTGGCTTGGAACGCTACAACATTCCCTTGAACAGGATTGGTAGGTTCATACATAAAGTTGGAACCAAAAGATCCTCCGAAACTAACACTACTCAATTTAGAACTGCTATCACCGTTGGAGTTGTCTCCATTATTATCCTCACCACCTAAGGCATTACCTCCCATTGAAAAGAAAAACATGGGGTCTGTATAGTCAGCAATCAAAGTGATGTGACCACCAACAGGTGTTTCTATGGAAAGGGGTTTGTGAGCATCGGGATCATCATTCACTCCGAGTTTTAATTCCAATCCGACTGAAATTGCAAAAACGAAATAGGAACGTTCATCCACCAGTTTAATTTCGAAATCTCGATTCTCGTTCAGAAATTTACCGGTGAAAAATCCAATTTCTGCCTGGACCGGCGTTTCAAATTCAAAATAGTTCGTAGGCGCCGGTATTTCCGAAGTGCCGCTTACACTTTTTAGGGTGCCGTCCTCATTAAATTGAACATCAAGCTCTGCTTCTGCAAAAACGATGGGTTCTTCTTCCGTGTTAAGAGTGAGTGATCCATCAACAATATATCCGTTTGCAGTTTCTGTAACTGTTCCCTCGGGGTTGAGGTCGTCTTCTGTGATTGCATCACCGGTATCTATGGCCACACATTGATCAGGACATTGTTCTGGGTTGCCGCATGGGTTTTCTTCACAAGGGTCGTTGGCAATAGGCTCTATTCCGCTTTCTTTTCCGCAGGACATGGTTAATGCCACTAGGAACAAAAGGCAAATTCCATTCAATGGTTTCAGTATTGTTTTCATCTCGTTCTGTTTTGTGGTTAAATGTGATTGCTGTTTTGTGTGACTTACTCCGTAACAGTCTGCAGGCCTTAGCCGAGCAAGACCACAAAACGGTGCCAAAAACTTGACAAAACAAACTTAAATTGCTGATATTGAGGGTGAAAATATTTAGGGTGGACAAAAGGTGGACACCCTGAAAAGTTGGTGGGGACAACAAGTGGACATGCAATAAACCTTTACAGGCTCAATACGAGGTCTTGAAGTGAATCTTCTGTTGGGATATTAAGTTTTTTTCGAAGACGGTACCGTGCTTTTTTAATCCCCTCGTTGGAGATGTTCAAGATATTGGCAATCTCTTTGGAGGATAGGTTCATTTTAAGCAGTGCCAACAAACGTAGCTCATTGGAAGTGACTTCAGGAAACCGGGCTTTCACATTGCTGTTGAAATCGCTGTGGACTTCCTCGAAATATCGAGAAAAGTTTTTCCAATTGTTATCATCCTGCAGATCAAAATCAATGGAGCGGATAAGACTTTGGTAGCCACTTGCTACAGACTCTTCTTTTTTTAGTACTTCCGCCTTTTGTTTTAGACTCTCCAACACTTCATTCTTTTTGGCCAAATGCAGGGCATGAGTGGTAAGTTCCTTCTTTTTAAATTCCAGTTCGGCATCTACCTTGGCCTTTTCGGCCTTGTTTCTTTTCAATTTTTGTCGGACTCCATAAAAACCGAACCCAAATACCAATACCGAAAGTCCGAGACCTCCGCCCAAAAGATACTTTTGAAGTTTGTCGACCTTTGCCTCCTGCTCCAATAAGGCAATTTGCTGCTCTTTTTTTTCGGTTTCATAAATAGTACGAAGCTCCTCGATTTGTTGGGATTTGGTGGAGTTGAAAATTGAATCGTTCAAAATTATGAACTGTTTTTTGTCCTCTAGAGCTTTTTGGTGTTGACCGTTCAGTTCATAGGCCAAGGAGCGCCCCTTATATCCATCTTTTAGTTCGACCAAACTATTTATGGAATCTGCTAATTGTATGGCCTCGGTATGGTATTTTATGGATTCCTTTGGGACATTTTTCTCCAAGTTCAAACTTCCCAGTTCATTTAAAGAACTGATACTGTTGTTGGCGGTTGTTTTTCCAAGCGCAATGCTTTTTTTTAAAAATTGCTCTGCAGCTTCAAGATTTCCTTTTTTGCGATTGGCCAAGCCCAGGTTGTGGTAGCAAATAGCTTCAAAGCCTTTTCTTCCCGAGCTTATTGAAATTTCCAAGCTTTTGTTGAAATGTTCGATTGCTTTGTCAATACTATCAAGTCCTAAGTGAACATAGCCAATTTCAGTGTGGGTAATGCATTCCCAAAGATGATTTTCCAGTGCTTCAAAAATACCGAGTCCTTCCATTAGAGGTTCCAATGCAGCCTTATCGTTGCCCCGCAGACTTTCGATTCTGCCCACACCGACCAGCATGTCCGCCCTTTGTCTTAAATATGGCTTTTTTAGCGAGTCTAAACCCCGTAGGCCTGCCAGCATATATTTTATGCCCAGTTCGTAGACACCTTTATCCATGTAGATAGTGGCTATTTCTCGATTGGTTTCTGCAATACGAATGCCACTTTTCATGTTTAGGGCGGTTTGCATTACATCGTCATACAGGCCAATGGATTTATCAAAGTTGCCGGATAACTGTTCTATCTTGGCAAGACCATTTAGGGTTTTAAACATTCCAGCTTTATTTTCAATAGTTTCCCATATAGGCTTGGCAAGTTGAAAGTAATATCTAGCGGAATCAAAAGAGTAAGTGCGACGATAATAATTGCCATAATTAAAGAGTGCGTCACCTTCCCCTTTTTTATAATTGAATGTTTTGGATAATTTAAGTTGTTCCTTTACATAGGGCAGTACGTCCTCCGGTTTCTTTTTTTGAAATACTTCGTAATAGAGATGGTCTAGCGTTTCAATTTTATCGATGCCCTCGCTTTGGTTTTGATAAACCGTTAGAAGACTGTCGAGTTTTGAATTCTTTTGTGCATGCAAAATATTGCTTAAAAGCAATACTAGACATCCCAAAACTCGGGATATGGTTTTCATGGAGGCCGATTTGCTAACTAAAATAAACATTTTAGCTCAACTTTTTGAAAAAGAGAGATTTGAGCTATTGAAGAATGCTTTGATAAATTTTTTAGAACAAATCTTTGAAATGTGCCTTTACTTCAAAAAGCGTGGCTTCCTTCATGGTATCGAACCTAATATCTGCATGGCCTACCCGTTCTTCTGGACCAATGCCCACACTGTGGAATTTTCCAGCTTTGGCGGCATCAATTCCCTTTTCGGCATCTTCAAAAACAATACAGTTTTCAGGGGGTAATCCCATTTTTTCGGCAGCATACAGAAAAATATCGGGAGCTGGCTTGCTCCTGGAAACGCTGTTGCCATCTCCAACAACATCAAAAAAATGTATGGCGTTGAGTTGTTTCAATACCTTGTTGGCATTTTTACTGGCACTCCCCAGGGCAACACTAAACCCTTCTGACCGTAAATGAGTTAGAAGCTCTCTGGCCCCGGGCAAATAATCTTCTGGTGTCATGTCGTCCAAGCTTTCCACATAAATGTCGTTCTTCTTGGTGGCCAGATCAATCACGGTATCTTCATCCAGGGATACACCATTGTGGTCCATGATCACTTTAATGGAGTCCATTCTGGAAATTCCCCTGAGCTTTTCATTGAGTTCACGATCAAACTGCCAGCCCATATCGTCCGACAGTTTTTTCCATGCAGCATAGTGAAGTTCCGCTGTATCGGTAATGACCCCGTCCAAATCAAAAATGAAACCCTTGATCATGGTTGTAGTTGTTTAGAGGGCAAAGAAAAAAGGAAAATAGTTAAGAAAAAAACTATTTAAGGGTTAGATTTTTAAAAGGAAAATGTAATATCGATTAAGATTGATTCACTTGTTAATAACCCGTTGGAATTACTTCATGGAAAAACTTGTCATAAATATCCTTTAAAAGATATTTTTGCAACTAAAGCAAATTGCTATTTTTGCCCATGCATAACAACGTACTCATCCTAGACTTTGGTTCCCAGTACACACAACTGATCGCAAGACGCGTGAGGGAACTCAACATTTACTCAGAAATCAAGCCATATAATAAATTGCCCGAGGATTTATCGGATTACAAGGCGGTTATCCTTTCCGGTTCGCCTTCTTCGGTGCGATCGGAGCAGGCCCCTCATCCGGATTTATCGGAGATAAAGGGCAAGAAACCTTTGTTGGGTATCTGCTACGGGGCGCAATACTTGTCGCATTTTCATGGAGGCAACGTGGCACCATCGGCAACTCGTGAATATGGTAGGGCCAATTTGTCCTACGTTAAGCCAAATGAGGATTTCCTAAGCGGAATCGGGGAAGGCAGCCAAGTTTGGATGAGCCATAGTGATACGATCAAGGAGCTTCCCGAGGGAGCCGTTTGTTTGGCCAGCACACACGATGTGGAAAATGCCGCTTACAAAATCGAGGGCGAAACAACCTACGGGATTCAATTTCACCCGGAAGTATACCACACCACGGATGGCAAAAAGCTTTTGGAAAACTTTTTGGTAAATATTGCAGGATTGAAACAGGATTGGACGCCTGATGCTTTTGTGGAAACCACTGTTGAGGAATTACGGAAAGAGATTGGTGACGAGAAGGTTATTTTGGGACTGTCCGGTGGAGTGGATTCCAGTGTTGCCGCCATGTTGTTGCACAAAGCAATCGGAGATCACCTGTACTGCATCTTCGTAAACAATGGACTTTTGCGTAAAAATGAGTTCGAAAGTGTTTTAGATCAGTACAAGCATATGGGGCTTAATGTGAAGGGCGTTGATGCTTCGGCACGTTTTTTGGATGCCTTGAAGGGAGAGTCCGACCCCGAAGGAAAAAGAAAGATTATCGGAAGGGTCTTCATTGAGGTTTTTGATGATGAGTCGCACAAAGTGGAAAACGCAAAATGGTTGGCCCAGGGCACCATTTATCCGGATAGGATCGAATCCGTTTCAGCCAGTGGAGGACCATCTGCAGTGATAAAAAGTCACCATAATGTAGGCGGTTTACCCGATTATATGAAGTTGAAAGTAGTGGAGCCTTTGAAAATGTTGTTCAAAGATGAGGTGCGAAGAGTAGGGGCCAGCATGGACATGCCAGCTGAGATTTTGGGAAGACATCCATTCCCTGGACCTGGTCTTGGAATTCGTATCTTGGGCGATATTACGGCAGAAAAAGTGGCAATTTTACAGGAAGTGGATGCCATTTTTGTTGATGGATTAAAAAAATGGGGGCTTTATGACAAGGTTTGGCAGGCCGGAGCCATGCTTTTGCCCGTAGATAGTGTAGGAGTTATGGGAGATGAGCGTACCTACGAAAAATGTGTGGCGCTGAGAGCGGTTGAAAGTACCGATGGTATGACGGCCGATTGGGTGAATTTACCCTACGAATTCCTACAAAAGACCTCTAATGATATAATAAACAAGGTTAAAGGCGTTAATAGAGTGGTGTATGACATTAGCTCAAAACCACCGGCAACTATAGAATGGGAATGAAAAAATATATTTTACAACTGGTTTTTACCATTGTCCTTTTGTTGGCGATGGCACCGGTTTCCGCACAAAATTATGCAACGCACGCTGTAAAGGAAGGAGAAACCCTGAAGAGTATTTCGCAGAAATACAGGGTAACGCCCTACAGTATATTACAGGCCAACAAGGAAATCAAGAGTGCCTCTGATGTAAAGGAGAACACCATCCTCATTATTCCTTTGAATGGGAAACCTATAAAGGATAAAGAAGACACCAAAAAAGAAGAGCAGGAGGAAGAAGAGGTGAAACCAATCCGTTTTATGCGTCATAGGGTAAAAAGGAGGGAAACTATCTTTGGTCTTACACAGAAATACAACATTTCCGAAGATCAACTGAAAAGGTACAATACCAGATTATATTCTGAACCACTCGAGCGTAGAATGGTGCTTCAAATTCCCGTTTTCCCCGAAGTTGACCCCGATGAGGAAAAAGAGCTGGACTTTGAAGTCTACACCGTGCAACCTAAAGAGACCCGTTGGAGCATTGCCCATAAGTATGGTATAAGTGTGGACAGTCTTTTGGTGTTGAATCCAGAATTGGACAAGAACAACAATTACTTGGCAGCAGGAGAGGAGTTGAAATTGCCAAGACCAAAAGGGGATAGTCTAAAAGAGCAGAAAACAGAAATATTCACCTCCTACACAGTGCCACCAAAAATGACCCTTTACAGTTTGGGAAGGGAGTATGGCATCCCAACGGACTCGATTGTTCGATTGAATCCTGAGATCGTAAAGGAAGGAGGACTTAAAGAAGGTATGGTGGTAAGACTTCCCAAAAAGAAAGATGATGAAGGGGAGGTAAACACGGAAAACTTTATTTTTTATGAGGTTAAGCCAAAACAAAATATTTTTAGAATTACCCAAAACCTTAAAATTACAAGGGACGAACTGTTCCGTTTAAACCCCGCTTTAGAAAACGGGTTAAAAGCCGGAATGGTACTAAAATTACCCAAAGAAAAGGCGGCAGACCTAGAGGTCAAGAATGCCTTGGTACTGGATAAAATCAACTTGGTGGACAGCATAAACGTGGAGAATAGGCCAAAATTGGTATTTATGTTGCCCTTTAGATTGGACAAGGTCAATGTAGCCGACGCCGAAAAAGCCGAAGAGCTGATCAAAAACAGAAGGGATTTGGCTTTGAGCCTTGGTTTTTATACCGGTGCCATGGTAGCATTGGACTCTATAAAAAAAATGGGGGTTTCGGTAGATGTAAAAACCTATGATACCCAATTGGACCAGACCAAAGTAAAGGAAATTCTCTTCAGGGAAAACCTAAATGGCGTTAGTGCCATTATCGGCCCATTGGCTTCGGGACCTTTGGACGAGGTGGCTGTTCAGGCTTCTGCAAAAGATATTCCTGTAATCGCTCCGATTTCCTCGGACAGTAAATTGAGTCACAGTAATGTGTTTTTCTCTGTTCCAAGGGATGTGGTACTCCGCGAGAAGATGTTGTCCTACATGGAAAAAATCCACAAGGATGAAAATATTATCATTATTGCAGATTCCACTCACCAAGTGGCACACGACTCCATCTTGAGCAAATTCCCGGCAGCCCAAATTGCCAAGGTGATCGATAATAAATCACTTCACCTCGACGAGTTTTTGGTTCAACTTTCTGAAGAAAAAGAGAACTGGGTATTTTTGGAAACCGACCAACCCAATATGGTGGCCAGTGTTACTTCTATCCTGAACTCAGCAAACACAGCGGCAATTAGTGATGAAGAAACGGTGGAAATCAATGTGCGCATGTTTACCACAAGTTTTAATGCGGCTTTTGAGGATGACGCGGTCTCCAAGACCCATCTTTCCAACCTTAAGTTTACCTATCCATCATTTTATAGAGAATCCGTAAATGATTCTTTCACTAAGGCGTATAGCCGAAAATATAATGGGGTGCTTCCCGATAGGTACGCCGTAAGAGGATTTGATGTAACCATGGATGTATTGCTAAAGCTGGCATACAAGGACAATCTATTCGAAACGTCCAAATATATTGGTCTGACCGAATATGCGGGAAATGGATTTGACTACTTTAATGATTGGACCTCTGGTTATTTCAATAGAGCGTGCTTTATCATGGAGTATGATAATCTTGAAATTAAAGAAGTAGAGCCAAAAGATGACATCAAAAGTAACCTATAACGGAAACCTTCGTACCACTTGCGTTCACATACGCTCTGGGAACGAATACATTACCGATGCCCCAATTGATAACAATGGTAAAGGCGAGGCTTTTTCACCAACCGATACCGTGGCAACCGGATTGGCCAATTGCATGATGACCATGATGGGCATAAAAGCACGCGACTTGGAGGTGGATTTAATAGGTTCCACAGCCGAAGTAACCAAGCACATGGCGGCAAACCCAAGAAGAATTTCCAAGATCGAGGTGAAAATGGAGCTGCCTGCATCGGTTTCTGAAAAACACCGGAAGATTTTGGTGCATACCGCCCAAACCTGTCCCGTACACTACAGTTTACATCCCGATATTGAAAGAGTAATTGAATTTAATTGGGTAAAATAATTGGCATAATAGGTATTCTTCTACTTGGTTTTTTAGGCTTTTCGCAAGAAATCGAGGAGGGAGTTTCATGGAACAAGGACATGCGGCTTACTTGGGCGGATTATAAGGGTAAGGTACCTCCTGCCGATGAGTCGGCAGCAACTACTGCCAGTGGTATCAGTTATTCCTATTCTGCAAACCTTTTGCACCATGAGGTAAAACTGGATTTTGAGGTAGGCGCCTATTTTTATCCCAATGAATCTTGGTACAAACCACAATTATGTGATGAAAACACCCTAGCGCACGAGCAGCTCCATTTTGATATCACGGAGCTTTTTGCCAGAAAAATGCGCGAAAAATTGAGACGTACTTCCTTTTCCGATGATGTAAAGGCAGAGGTCCGTAAGATTTATCGGGATATTTTAAAGGAGTTGCAACAATATCAGGAGCAATACGACTGGGAAACCAACTTTTCCCGAAATAGGGAAAAACAACGGGAATGGAACCGTAAGATTGCCAATGCATTAAACGGAGAAGGGTGAAATTGTATTTGATTTCTGCCTTTCGAATTGTCATTTAATTTCTTCATCAACCCTTTCTTTCATTCTTAACGCATTTTCAACAATATTTTTAGCCATACGTCGGGTTCTGTAAGCATAGGTAAGTTCGTGATCGATCAGTTGGCGAAACTTTTTAGTTTTCAATTCCTCCAAAAATTCATTGGTATCATAATCGTTAACATAGCTTGGATTCTCATTGTCGAATGGTCGAATTGCATTAATGTAATTACCATACTCCGTATTATAACTTTTGGATAATTCACCCTGTACTTTCATATCGGTATAGAACTCGGATAAATCTTTTCGTAAGCTATCATTGCTTATCAAACGCAAATTACCTGTGCTTACAAGTTCTTGGTATGCCTCATCATCGACCAGATAAAAACCACTAAACGATGCCGCTCCTTTTGCTATGGTATTTATAAAATTTAAAGTATCTGCAATGGGGAAGGGTGCCTCTATATATTGTTTGGCAAAATTTAAGTTTTCAATTTTTTCGTCAAATCGGTCAACATAAATTCGCTGGGTATTAAAAGTTAAATTTTCCAGATCAGCTGAGATGGATAAAAGATAATCTTGCTCTAGGTTGGCATTTTTTCGTTCCTCGTTCCAATTATTGATCTGTAGGGCAATAAGAATACCTATGACCACCAAGATGATTTCACCTAATGCGTAAAGCAAATATTTGCTGAGTTTGTTTTCCGATAGTAATCGTTGCCTAATCTTTCTAAATATTTTGATCATAGTATTGGAAGGTCAAAAATCAAGTTGGTTTAAAATGTTGGTCATTCCAAAATAAACACAATTGTTTGATTGATACTGGTCTCAAGGGACCGAGATTTGGCTCTAGTCTTTCAATTGAAAGAGAATTTCCATCACTTCAATTTTGGGTGCTTCCACAATTTCATAGGCCATAGGGATGCCCTTAGCCAGTTCGGACTCCCTAAAGGCCTGTGCTGACTCTTCGGAATCCCATACATATACACCCCCATATTCATTGGGCCCGTTCAATTTGACATAGTATTTCTGTAAAAGGCCTGGAATGGCCTTGAACTGTGGTTCTCTTTCTCGTGCCTTTTCCAGCAACGTAACTTCATCCAGATTACTTTTTAATCGTATTATTTGAAGTATCATAAGGTTTTCATTAAACGGATTTCAGGTAATCAATACTTTCTTTAAGGGCAACCCTTGGGTTTTCTACCACATCTTGCTCCACAAAAAAATGTTTTACGCCAGATTTTTGGGCTGCATCAACAATAGCAGGAATATCCATAGCTCCTTTTCCAACGGAGGTCATCAATGGAAAAAGTTCTATCCACTGGTCGGCCGTTCCACCATCTCCCTTAAAGGTTGTAATTTCCTTCATGTCCTTTAAATGCATTGCAATGTAACGGTCCTTATATTTTTGAAGGTATTCGGCAGGGTCCGCACCTCCGGCCGTGGTCCAGTAAATATCCATTTCAAAAAATACAAGCTCAGGGTCTGTGTTGTCCAAAATAATGTTCAAAGGAATCTGTCCATCCATTTCATGCAAACCATAACCGTGATTATGATAAATAAATCTGAACCCTTCATTTTTGGCATTTTCTCCTATGGCATTTAAGGTATCCGCCATACGTTTATAGTCATCAAGGGAAGTTCGCAATTCCCCTGGTATGGCCGAAATCCCCATGCAATCCAATCCCAGCGTTCGAACTGCTTCGCCTACTTCCGGCATTTTTGTCTGTAGTGAGACCAGGTCAATGTGCCCCGAAGTAGCTTTTAAACCATTGTCTTGCAACAATCCTTGAAATTCTTTTGCCGAATGCCCATAAAAACCACTACCGGTAAAACCCAAACTTGGTGTTACGGCCTTCCACCGCTCGTGTGCGGCAACGGAGCTGAATGGATAGGGACCATAAATCTCAATCTCTTTATATCCCATTTGGGACAACATGTTTAAAGTGCCGGGCAAATCATTTTCCAACATTTTTGGGAGTGAGAACAGTTGAATTCCGATACTGTCCAGGCCTTTTTTTGAGGGTGAACAGGCTCCAAGGCCCAAAAGCATGGTTGCACTGGAAGCCAAAGCGGTGTTTTGGATAAACTCTCTTCGTTTCATGTCTGTTTAGTTTGGTTATTTTATTGGGAGTATGGATTAAATATCACATCTCATAAATCCATCTTTCAATGCTTCGATTTTATCGTCCCAGGTAGCGATAAACTCTTGCGCCACATATCCTTTAAACCCGGTGTCGTGTATAGCTTTTATTATGGCAGGATAGTACAATTCCTGTGTTTCATCAATTTCGTGCCTTCCTGGCACACCTGCTGTATGGTAGTGTCCAAAATAAGGGTGGTAATTCTGTATGCTTCGGATGATGTCCCCTTCTTGGATTTGCATGTGGTAGATATCGAACAGCAACTTAAAATTGTCGCTTCCCAAGTGTTTGCAAAGCTCTACGCCCCAAAGGGAATTGTCGCACATATAATCTGGATGGTTTACTTGGTTGAAGAGTTCCATTTGAATGACAACGCCATGCTCTTCTGCCAAGGGTATGATCTGTGAAAGACCGTCCACACAATTTTGAAGGCCAACGTAATCGTTCATGCCATCTCTGTTGCCACTAAAGCAGATCAGGTTGGTATATCCAGCCTCGGCAACCTTGGGAATCATTTCGGTATAGTTTTTAATGAGTTGCTCATGATATTTTGGATTGTTCCATCCTTCGGTAAGGCTGATCTCGGCACCATTGCACATGGAGCAATGAATATCGTATTTCTTTAAAGTGGGCCAATCCTTTGGTCCGACCAAATCAATCGCCTTAACACCTAATTCGTTAAGGGTCTTTAAAAAATCTTCCAGGGGGATATCATTAAAACACCATTCGCACACGCTATGATTGATATTGTGCTTTAGATTAAATTCTTTGGATTGTCCATAGTTGTTTGAGGCCATGGCAGAAGCCGAAGCCAGTCCTGCAGACCCTACGGCAGCAGTGGTTATAAAATTTCTACGTTTCATTTTGAGGATTTGTTAATGGAAAGATAGTATTTTAGACCTACATATGGAAATACGTCCCGATACAAAACAGCTTTTGGAACTGGCCCATTACAAAATGCCTTTTGGCAAGTTTAAAGGACGATATCTTGTGGATCTGCCACTCCCATATCTGGTCTGGTTTCGGCAAAAAGGTTTTCCCAAAGGGAAATTGGGAGACTATTTAAATACCATGCTTACCATTAAGGATAATAACCTGGAACCCATCATTAGAAAACTGCAAAAAGATTTTCCTAAAGAATCTTCCTGATTTTTGTCCTGCAATTAGTAACTTTACGCCCCGTAATAGAATGATCAATATGTCAGAGACCAAGTACATTTTCGTTACGGGAGGCGTTACTTCTTCATTGGGTAAAGGAATTATAGCCGCATCCTTGGCCAAACTACTGCAGGCCAGGGGATACCGAACCACCATACAAAAGTTAGATCCATACATAAATGTTGACCCGGGAACACTGAACCCATACGAGCATGGCGAATGCTATGTAACCGATGATGGTGCGGAGACCGACTTGGACCTTGGCCACTACGAACGTTTTTTGAATGTTCGCACCTCACAGGCCAACAATGTTACCACAGGTAGAATATACCAAAGTGTAATCGAAAAGGAACGTAGAGGTGAATTTTTGGGCAAAACCGTGCAGGTAGTCCCCCATATTACCAACGAGATAAAGGAACGTATCCAAATTTTGGGCAATAATGGGGACTATGATATTGTTATTACCGAGATTGGTGGTACAGTGGGAGATATCGAATCATTGCCCTACATTGAAGCTGTAAGGCAATTGCTTTGGGAGCTTGGTGAGCACAATGGAATTGTGGTGCACCTTACTTTGGTCCCATTTTTATCTGCAGCCGGAGAATTAAAAACCAAGCCTACGCAGCACTCTGTCAAAACCTTAATGGAGAGTGGAATAAAGGCCGATATCTTGGTATGCCGTACAGAGCATCAAATTTCGGAGGATATCAAGGAAAAATTGGCGCTTTTCTGTAATGTGAAGAAAGAAGCGGTAATCCAATCCATAGATGCATCGACCATTTACGATGTTCCCTTATTAATGCAAGAAGAAGGTTTGGATACGGTTACCTTGGAAAAATTGGCCTTACCCAATGATACCGAGCCTAACCTAGATCAATGGAAAGAGTTTCTGCAAAGGCACAAAAACCCAAAGGATAAAGTTGTAATTGGTTTGATTGGAAAGTACGTTGAACTTCCCGATTCCTATAAATCCATTCAGGAAGCCTTTATTCATGCAGGCGCTGCCAATGAGGTGGATGTTGAGGTGAAATCGATTCATTCCGAACATTTGTCAGCAAAGAATATAGATAAAAAACTAAAGGGCCTCGACGGTATTCTGGTAGCCCCCGGTTTTGGTGAACGTGGAATCGAAGGAAAGGTAACGGCCGTAAAATATGCCCGTGAGAACAATATTCCTTTCTTAGGTATTTGTTTGGGTATGCAAATGGCCGTAATCGAATTTGCAAGAACCGTTCTTGGTCTGGAAAAAGCCAATTCTACCGAAATGGACAGCGAAACACCAGACCCTGTCATCAGTTTAATGGAAGAACAAAAATCCATCACCAATAAAGGTGGTACCATGAGATTGGGTAGTTGGGATTGCCACCTAAAAGAACGTAGTCTGGTGGAAAAAGTATATGGTTCTTCCGATATTGAGGAGCGCCACCGCCACCGTTATGAATTCAACAACAAGTATAAGGAGCAAATGGAGAAAGCAGGTTTGTTGGCTTCCGGTTTAAACCCGGAAACAGGCTTGGTGGAAGTTGTGGAAATACCCTCGCATCCATGGTTCGTTGGTGTGCAATATCACCCAGAGTATAAAAGTACCGTTGCCAGCCCTCACCCCTTATTTGTTGGGTTTGTAAAAGCGGTATTGACCCATAAACAGAAACAAAACAATGCCAGTTTGGCATAAAATGGGGTTTTGGGCATATATTTGCCACTTGAAATACCAATAAAATATTTCTACTAAATAATATTCATGGAAGAAAAGAAGCTGGATATTAAATCCATTATTGGATTTGTACTGATTTTTGGGATACTCATTTATATGTTTTACCAAAATCAGCCTACGCCAGAAGAGTTAGAGGCACAAAAAGCTGAACAAGCACAGCAAGCGCAGGTCGAGGAAGAGGAAGCCAAAGCTGAGGAAGAAGCCAAAACGGCTCCTGTTAAGGAAACAAAAACCATCGACTTGTCCGATTCTACGGCGGTTGCCCAGTATAAAAGCACCGTTGGGGCATTTGGTTTTACACAAACATCGGACGGTAATACCATTCTGGAAAATGAGGTGCTGAAACTTGAGGTCTCCAATAAAGGAGGACAAATTGTTGAGGCAAAAATGAAGAATTTTGTCACTCACGATTCTGTACCCATCTATTTGGTGAAAGATGGCAACGCCAATTTTGCCTTGAACTTCACTACTTCGGACAATAGAGTTTTAAGTACGGCCGACCTGTATTTTGAGCCTTCACTGAGCCAAAGTGGTGATAATAAGGTGCTTTCCATGAAGGCCAAAGTGGCCAATGATCAGTATTTGGAGTACCGTTACGAAATGAAACCAAATGAATATTTGGTGGACTTCACCGTTCGGTCCCAAGGTTTGAGCGGTGTTTTCAACAGTAGCCAGCCAGTTACTTTGGAATGGGATTTAAAAGGTATTCGACACGATCAGAGTGTGAGATATGAAAATCGATATACCCGATTAACCTATAACCACGACGACGGAAATATCAGCAAGCTTTCGGAGAGTAGCGATTTTGATGAGGAAACCGAAGTGGATGTTAAGTGGTTGTCGTACCGTCAGCACTTTTTTAGTTCAATTTTAGCTGCCGACGATCATTTTAAAACAGCTGATTTGACTTCTACAAACTTGGTCGAGGAAGAAAGCAAGGAACTACGTTTTACCAAAGAATACACGACAAGGGCTCCGTTGGAGTTAAAAGGAGGCGAACTGGGCCAAAATATGTATTGGTACTACGGACCAACGGATGTTAAAGTATTGGATGATTATGAGGATTTGGGTCTGGTAGAGTCGATTCCTTTTGGATGGGGAATCTTTGGTTGGATCAACCGCTATGTCTTTACTCCGTTCTACACTTTCTTGAGTTCGTTCTTGCCCTATGGAATCGCCATTATTATCATGACAATTATGGTACGATTGGCACTTTCGCCAGTGACGTACAAATCCTATTTGTCGCAGGCCAAAATGAAGGTGTTGAAACCTGAAATTTCGGAAATCAGCGAAAAGTACAAGGACAATGCCATGAAAAAACAGCAGGAGACCATGAAGGTTTACAACAAGGCAGGGGTGAGCCCTATGAGTGGTTGTGTGCCCGCATTGTTGCAGTTGCCGATTTTCTACGCACTGTTTATGTTCTTCCCAACATCGTTTGCACTGCGTCAAAAATCATTCCTTTGGGCGGAGGATCTTTCCTCTTACGACACCATTTTTGAGTTGCCGTTTACCATACCATTTTATGGGGACCACGTATCGTTGTTCCCGATTTTGGCATCCATAGCCATCTTCTTCTATATGCAGATGACAACAGGTCAGAGCATGCAGATGCAACAACAGCCTGGTATGCCGAACATGAAATTTATTATGTACCTATCGCCTATTATGATGTTGTTCTTCTTTAACAACTATGCGAGTGGGTTGAGTTTGTATTACTTTATCTCCAACTTGATTACCATCTTTATAATGTTGGCCATCAAGAACTACATTTTGGATGAGGATAAAATCCATGCCCAGATACAGGAGAACAAGAAAAAGCCTAAAAAAGAGAATAAGTTCCAGCGTAAGATGCGCGAGATGATGGAGCAGGCCGAGGAGCAAAAGAAATCTGGAAGAAGATAATCCAGAAGCAGATTGCTTTTTGATCAACATAAAAAAACTCCCTCAAGATTTCTTGGGGGAGTTTCCATTTATAGGTATAGTTTGGAAAGATTTGGGACTCCAAAGATGCAGGATTACCGACGTTCAAAAAATTAAAAGTTGTAAAACACCTTTTTTTTGTGGGAAAATATTCCCTTGTTGATGTGTCATCGACGAACGGTAAACCCCAGACGATAAAAAGCCCCCTCAATTTGAATTGAGGAGGCTTCTAAGCACTATCAATGTAATCAAAAACTGGTTAGCTTAGTTTGAAGTGTCTGGAATAAGTACAGTATCTACTACGTGAATCACACCGTTTACAGCTTGTACATCCACAGCGTCTATTCCAATCCCAGGATTTCCTGCTCCATCGGTAATATCGGCAATGTTATCACCTGTACCTGGTAGGTTAATGGTAATCATGTCACCTTCCAATGTAGTTGCGGTGGCTCCATCGCTCAAGTCACCAGAGCGAACATTGGCACCAGCTACAACATGGTGTTGCAAGATTGGAATCAAGTCAGCTTCGGCTGGAATGCTGGCAAGCGCATCGAATGCAGCATTAGTTGGTGCAAATACGGTAAATGGATCGCTTCCGGCTCCGTCTTGGGCGGACAATACGCTTACAAAATCTGTACTTGGCGTCAATTCGGTCAAGGCTTGAACCAAAGTGGAGAAGTTAGGATCGGCAGCGGCAAATGTTACAACTGTTGGCAAGTCGATTACGGCATCAACAGTATGGATTACCCCGTTGCTTGCCACAATATCCGCCATCACAACATTACTAGTTCCATTTAGGGTAACACCGTCATCCGTATTTATATATAGGCTCAAGTTTTCATCTACATCAAACTCCGCAGCAGTATTCACATAGGAATTTGTCAAATCTGAAGAGAAGGCAGCTGCACCTACTACAACATGGTTGGACAGAATTGCATTTAAATCATTGGAGTTTGGATTGGTAAAAGCACTAAAAGCATCGTTGCCTGGCGCAAATACGGTAAACGTTTCCTCTTCATTGGATAGCAAGTCGGTGAAAGTTGTGTTTCCACCATCGGTCAAAGCACCTACCAAAGAAGTAAGTCCTGGGTTAGCAATGGCATGGTCCACGATATTAGGAATATCGATTACGGCATCAACTACATGTACAACACCGTTAAGGGCTTTTACATCTGGAGTTACTACAGTAGAACCTCCGTTAAAAGTAACACCATCAGAGGTATCGAAGAACAGACTTACGTTTTGGTCGCCAGCTCCAATGGCCAAAGTACTTGTATAACCAGAACCAAGTCCAACCAAGTCTTCCGAAGTCACCTCGCCACTAATTACGTGGTTGAGCAAAACGTTGGTCAAAACGTCCACTGGAATATCTGTCAATGCTGCACCATCAAGGAAAGCTTCAAATGCTGCATCGGTCGGTGCCAATACGGTAAATGGTCCGTCACCGCGCAATACGGTTGGCAAATCCCCATCAGCTTCGGTCAGTGCTGCAACCAAATTTTGAAGGTTTTCGTTACCAATGGCCAAATCGGTGATAGGTACCAAAATAATATCGGCCAATTCATCTATAATGGCTTGGGGCAATAAAACTTTATCGATTATATGAACAACTCCATTAGAAACTTCTATGTCCGCAGTAGTTACCTCTGCAGCAACATCGGTGGCATCTTGTATAAACACTCCTCCTTGGGTAGATACTTGTAAAGAAGAACCTTGCAGGGTGGTTAGACTCATCCCATCGCTCAAATCTGTGGAAAGAGCAGCATCGGCTACTACATGGTAAGTTAGAATCACGGCCAACAAGTCTTGTAGTTGTTGGGAACTAAAGTCGTCCAGTGAATCAAAACCATCCAATTGGGCCAATAAATCATTAAAAGCCTGGTTGGTTGGTGCAAAAACTGTGAAAGGTCCTTCACCACTTAAAGCAGTTACCAAATCGTTGTTGGCACTTTCGTCAGCCTTTTGAAGGGCAGCGACCAAAGTACTCAATTCTGCAGTGGCCTGTGCTGCTTCAACAATGTTCACACCTTCTTCGGGAGGTGGGGTTGTTCCGTTGTCATCATCGGAGCACGAGGTGAATCCGATAAGTAATAATAATAAGGTCAGTCGGGTTAAATGTTTAAGAGTCTTCATTTGATGATAGATATTTGTTTAACTATTTAAAACTATGGTTAAACAAAATAAAAACAATAATGTTTAACATTTTTAATAAAAACTTTAACAAAAGTAATAATCTGCTATCCTGTAGTTTACAAATTGGATAGGATTGGTTTAAGACATAATTATCATAATAAGTGAGCGTCAATTTGTATTTTTGTGCTCTTAAATCATTGCAATGAAAAAGGTTGTTGTTGGACTTTCGGGAGGAGTGGATTCAAGCGTAGCGGCTTATCTGCTTAAGGAACAGGGGTACGATGTCATTGGCCTGTTTATGAAAAACTGGCATGATGATTCCGTGACCATATCCGAGGAGTGTCCATGGCTGGAGGACAGCAATGATGCCTTGATTGTTGCCGAAAAACTTGGGATTCCATTCCAGACAGTGGATTTAAGCACCGAGTACAAAGAGCGTATCGTGGATTATATGTTCAATGAATACGAAAAGGGAAGAACACCCAATCCCGATGTACTTTGCAATCGTGAAATCAAGTTTGATGTGTTCATGAAAATCGCCCTGCAATTGGGAGCCGATTATGTGGCCACGGGTCATTATTGCAGAAAGGGAACTGTTCAAAATGAAGATGGTACCGAAACCTATCAGTTGTTGTCCGGAAAAGACCCAAACAAAGATCAGTCTTATTTCCTTTGTCAACTTTCCCAGGAGCAGTTGGCCAAAACTTTATTCCCAATTGGTGAGTTGTTAAAACCAGAAGTAAGGAAAATAGCTGCAGAAAACAACTTGATCACAGCTGATAAAAAGGATTCCCAAGGATTGTGTTTTGTGGGAAAGGTACATTTACCTGAATTTTTACAACAAAAACTAAAGCCCAAAAAAGGCTTAATAGTGGAAGTGCCCAGCGATGCAGTGCAATTCTCCACTACAGTTCCGGAGTTCCAAAACGAAAGGGAAAAGTTATTCTTCCAAGCAGAAAAGCCTGTTTATTCCGAATCCGACGGAAAGGTGGTAGGGGAGCATCAAGGTGCACACTATTTCACCATTGGACAACGCAAAGGGCTGAACGTAGGCGGAACCAAAGAACCTCTGTTCGTAATTGATACCGATGTAGATAAGAACATTATTTACACAGGGCAAGGCAAAACACATCCTGGTCTGCTCAGAAATACATTGTTCATTAAAGAAGATGAACTCCATTGGGTACGCCCGGATTTAGCCTTGAAGGTGGACGAAACCATGGAGGTGATGGCCCGCATCCGATACCGTCAACCCCTACAATCAGCTACGCTTTACAAAGTAGAAAATGGATTGTTCGTGGACTTTAAAGAGAAACAATCGGCCATTACCGAAGGGCAGTTTGCTGCATGGTACATTAATGACGAGTTGATTGGTTCTGGGGTGATCTCCTAAATAGATTCTTTATTTATTTTAATTATTTTGGTGGAAAATTGAATATAAATTTCCATGCAAAATAAAATCACACAACTTTTCGGAATTGAATACCCAATTATTCAAGCAGGAATGGTCTGGGCAAGCGGTTGGCGTTTAGCCTCTGCGGTTTCAAACGCTGGTGGATTGGGCTTGTTGGGTGCCGGAAGTATGTATCCCGAAATATTGGAGGAACATATCATCAAATGTAAAAATGCTACGGACAAACCTTTTGGGGTGAATGTACCCATGCTGTACCCTGACATTGAAAAATTGATGGATATTATCGTAAAGCATGAAGTGAAGATTGTGTTCACTTCGGCTGGAAACCCCAAGACCTGGACCAAGTTTCTTCAAGAGAAGGGAATAACCGTTGTGCATGTGGTCAGTAGTGTAAAGTTTGCCCTCAAGGCTCAGGAAGCAGGAGTCGATGCTGTGGTGGCCGAAGGTTTTGAGGCGGGCGGACACAATGGGCGGGATGAAACCACGACCATGGTACTTATTCCTTCTGTAAAGGAAAAAATACATATTCCCCTAATTGCCGCTGGAGGTATTGCTACCGGAAGGGCTATGTTGGCCGCTATGGTATTGGGGGCAGATGCCGTTCAGGTAGGGAGTAGGTTTGTGGCCACCCCAGAAGCATCGTCGCACGAACTTTTTAAAAAATGGGTGGTAGATGCCAAAGAAGGCGACACCCAATTGACCTTGAAGGAACTTGCACCTGTGCGCTTGCTCAAAAATAAATTTTTCCAAGATGTACAAGAGGCATATGCCAAAGGTGCCACTAAACAAGAATTAAAGGAATTGTTGGGTAGGGCCAGGGCCAAAAAAGGGATGTTTGAAGGCGATATGGAAGAAGGTGAACTGGAAATAGGTCAAGTTTCAGGATTGATCCATAACATAACTCCAGCAGCGGAAATCGTAGCAGAGTTAATGGGCGAATTCAATCGAGCAAAAGCCCAAATACAAGACCTTTAGTGCGTTGATCGTGATAATCTGAGAAAATATTAATATATTTAACAAGCGCAATGAGAACACTAATCCCCACACTACTCTTTTTTGTGCTCGCCTCGCATTGTCATGGACAAGTGGAGCGGGACAAAGCACTCCATTTTTTGGGCGGTAATCTTTTTGGCCTTGCTGGGGCAGGGATTGCTAAACAAGCTTCTCATGGAAACCGTATCTGGACTTTTGTAGGTTCGGTAGCGGGAAGTACCCTGGTAGGGGTAGCAAAAGAAACCGTGGATGCAGGGCAGCGCGATAATGGTTGGGACAATGAAGACTTGGCCGCAACCATTTTGGGGGGAATCACCGTAGGGGTTACCATTGATCTTTTCGCAAAGAAGGATGACCGTAAACGTTTGCGTGGTCGTTATTCCAAACTCGATGTAAAAAAGAAAAAACATATTCTTCAACCACAAACCGAATTTGTTGTGCTAGATGGAAAACTTCCATCATTGAATACTTTGGGACTTTCCAATCAGGAGCTTACAACTAAATAATCCCTCTCGCTTTTATTTCCAAATATTTATTAATGGTATTTACGGTAAGTTCTTCTGGCTTGGTCAAAATGGTCTGGATGCCATACTTTTGAAGTTCTTTTTGCATCAATCGTTTTTCCAATGAAAATTTCTCGGCAATGGTCTTCTGGTAAATGGCTTGTAAATCTTCAACATCTTCAGCTACTAAAGATTCCAATTCCGTGTTTTCAAAGAAAATAATCACCAATACGTGCTTTTTGGCCATGGCCAATATATAGGGCAACTGCCTTTTGAGTCCCGATATGTGTTCAAAATTGGTATAGAGCAATAAAAGACTGCGTTGGTTCACTTTACGTTTGACATGGGCATACAGCAGGCCGAAATCAGAATCGGAATAATCTGTGGAGATATTGTACAGGCTCTCCATGATGGTGTTGAGGTGCGTGATTTTCTGGACGGCTGGTACAAAAGTTTCAATCTTTTTGGAGAAGGTGAGCAATCCGGTCTTATCATTTCTTTTTAGGGCGACATTGGAAAAGGCCAAGGCGGAATTAATGGCATAGTCCAACAGGCTCAACCCGTTGAAGGGCATTTTCATTACTCTTCCCGTATCAATAATGGAATAAATGGGCTGTGACCTCTCATCTTGGTACTGGTTCACCATCAGCTGGTTCTTTTTGGCCGTGGCTTTCCAATTAATGGTCCTTACATCATCACCTTTTATATATTCCTTGATCTGTTCAAACTCTTGCGTATGTCCTATCCTCCTTATTTTTTTGAGTCCGAACTCGGTCAAGCGATTGCTCGTGGCCAAAAAGTCATATTGTTGCATTTGTATGATGGATGGATACACGGGAACCATTTGGTCTTTTTGGAATACATATTTTCTTTTTACAATGTGTAAAGGAGAGGAGGCAAATACATTCAAGTTGCCAAAAACATATTCTCCACGTTCCACAGGACGGACGGAGTATTCAAAAAAGTGGGACTCACCTTTTTGCAGCTGTGTCTTATGTTCAAAATCCCTTTTTTGGAACTGTATGGGCAATTCATCGATTACCGAAATCCCTGTTTTAAAGGGATATTTGGAACTCAGGTGGACTGATAGAATATTTTCGTCGCTGTTGGATAATTTTTGAGGAAGTTTGCGATGTGCTTTTATGGCATTTTTGGTCGCATACATTAAATACAGGTCCAAAAAGAACAGCGTAAGCAACAGAAATACCAATATCCATGCAATGGGATAAAGTATCGGTAACCAATAGGAAATCACAAAGCATGCAGCCAGTACGGCGATATACCGGAAGAAAACATTATGTATGTACAGCGACCTGAGCAATGCCATGCTTACCTTGGTATTTCAACAGATTCTATGATCATAGTGACCACATTTTCGGTGGTCATACCTTCCATTTCCCGTTCAGGTGTCAATATTACCCTGTGGTTGAGTACGGGTACCAAAGCTTTTTTTACATCTTCGGGTATCACAAAATCGCGCCCCGATATGGCAGCAAAAGCCTTTGCAGCTGTTAATGTG
Source organism: [Muricauda] lutisoli (nom. illeg.) (assembly GCF_017313105.1). Lineage (GTDB taxonomy): Bacteria > Bacteroidota > Bacteroidia > Flavobacteriales > Flavobacteriaceae > Flagellimonas > Flagellimonas lutisoli. Next base: position 43,440 of record NZ_JAFLND010000004.1, read on the forward strand.
GCAATGGATGCCCTAGGTGAGGCACCAAGGTATAAATGTGGGTGGTTTCGGGTCTGTGTTATAATGTTGGCGATATAATCCAATATTTTTTGTTCCACGACCACTTCGTGAATGTTCTTTTTGAATTCCAATAGTTTTTTAGGGGTGAGCACGGCCTTGATCTTGTCCTGCGGCTTTTCGCCCTTACGTTCGTGATGGTTTTGTAGAATTACAACCTCTTCCTCTACAGAGGGGTAATCCACTTTGATCTTGAACAGGAAACGGTCCAGTTGTGCCTCGGGCAGCGCGTATGTTCCTTCCTGTTCGATGGGGTTTTGTGTGGCCAACACCATAAAGGGCTGCCCCATTTTATACGTATTTCCATCCACAGTGGCCTGGCGTTCTTCCATGGTCTCAAAAAGAGCTGCCTGTGTTTTGGCTGGGGCACGGTTGATCTCGTCGATTAGAATGATGTTGGAAAAGATGGGACCTTTTTTAAATTCAAATTCATTGGTTTTGGTATTGAAAACAGAGGTCCCCAATATATCGCTCGGCATCAGATCAGGCGTAAACTGGATGCGATTGAATTCGGTTTTGAGCGTTTTTGCAAACAACTTGGCCGTTACCGTTTTGGCTATTCCGGGTACTCCTTCGATCAAGGCGTGTCCATCGGCCAATATGGAAATAATCAAAAGTTCGATAAAATCCTTTTGGCCCACGATTATGGTGGACAGCTCCTTTTTTATTTGTTCCACGGTATCCCTTAACTCTTCCAAGGGGACTCTATTGTTGAAATTCAAGTCGTTGTTTTCCTTATTTTCCATCCACGTTTGCTTTAAATGCTTGTATTTTTTGATTCAGATTCTTTAGTTCGGTTTCGGTCACGTATTGTTTTTCCCTTAGTTTGGAGATGGTACCCATCAATGTCTTCACGTCTTTTAAATCGGTATTGCTCCGCATGGACAGATTTCTCAAAAACGTTTCGTCTTCCAAATTTTGGGTGGAGATATGTAGTTTAGACCTTAGATATTCCAAAAAGTAATCAATTTTATGTTTGGTGATCAAGTGTAGTTCTCCTTTTTCGAAATACATGTCCGCTATGGTCCGTGTAAAGGCCAATGTTTGGTTCTTTACGGGCTGTACCACCGGAATGGCACGTTGTTTTCTTTTTCCTTCAAAAATGATGTAGATAAGCGCCCCGATCAGCACAAGATAGTAGGCCCATTTAAATTCTTTGGTGTTTAAAAAGAGATACATGGGAGAGGTATAAAAGGATTTCCCTGATTTATGGAAGTTGTCCATGTAAATCTGTTTATCGGTATCCAAATAAGATAACAGCCCTGCGGTATACTCTTGATTAGTATCCTTTAGGATAAAGTAATTGGTAAAGGCCTTTGGGAAACTGGTCAACAGGATCTCCCCGTTTCCAAAGGATTGTTTTATGGTATTGACATGTTTTTTGATGTTATCCGTACTGTCCGACCGAGTATATACCTGGGCCAAAACGGTAGTCCGTAAGGTATCCAACTGATCAAAACCAGTGGTGTAGTAATCTTTGGTGAATTTGTAGGTGGAACTCGTCAATTTTGGATTCGAAAGTTCCAAATAAAAAAGAGGCTCCAACTGTCCATCGTTATAAACGTTGGCCTGTTCCAAATGGAGAGTATCCAGTAATTTTTGTTCAAAACGATCTGAGGCCACAAAAAGCGTATTTCCTTGGTCTACCCAATCCAATAGTACATTTAGTTCAGCCTCTCCGAAAGAGACCGTTTCGTTCACAAAAAAGTAGGTGCCCCTAATGGAGTCCGTGCGGGTCAATAATTCAAAAGGTGGCTTTTGTACCTGTTCTATTTTGTTTGGAAAATGTTTTTCCATCAAGCTGTTGAGCACGTAAGTCCCATAAGGTATTTTATGGTGCGACACATAGGAGGGGAACCAATTCACCTTTTTCGGCTTGTTGTATTCCATGGCAAATATGGCCGCAAGGGTCAAAACGCCAATGGTCATATATATCCAACCCTTCCTAGACATCGGCAATTGAATTTTTTAAGGAGGTGAATACAATTTCGGCTTTCTCATAACGTGATCGGTCGAGTTCAAATTCTCCGTACCAAACATAATCGTAGAGCAAGGTGGCCTTTCCAAATTCGTTTTTCAATACACTTTCGGAAAGTTCATCCAAATAATCGTCATTGGTTTTCTGTTGCTGCCAATCTATCATCTCCCGTTCCGATAGTAATTGGAGGATGTAGAGGTAATAATACCGAATGGCAAGCCTGTAATTTTGATTTGCCAGTGCATTTTTTATCAATTGCTGGATATCCTCATTTTTAATGATGTGTTCATCTTCGGATAGGGACACCACATTTGGGTTTTTCCTGTTTTTACCTATTCCCTGCATATTGGATTTTACGAAGAAGCGAATCACTAAATAAAGGAATAGGGCCAAGAGCAGATAGGGAAGAATTTGTAAAAATACGGCCAAATAACCTTCGGCATTTCCAACACCAAAGATCCATTCAAAAAAGCTCCGCAAAATATTGTAGAACCAATTGGTAATATCGGACCACCACGTGTTTTCAGGTTCTACCTCCTCATAATTGAAGGTGCTATCCTGCTTAAAGGATTCCAAGTCTTCCTCACTGAATTGGATGGGGTCGATATCTGATGTGTCATACCTTATTAGGGAGTCGTTCTGGGCAAAAGGAATTGTCCAGGAAAAAAAAAGGTACGATAATATCAGCAATCTATGCATCTATTCCTCTGCTGATTTTCCGAGGCTTTCAATACGCTCAAAAGTACCCGTAAAGTTTTTCTTTTCGTTGAGGTTAAAAAAGATAAGCGCAGTGGCCACTAGTAGAATAATGTTCATCAAAAATTGTACTAAGCTACTCAAAATGTTCAGGAAAAGATATATGGGGTCGTTGAACAAATTCATGTTTTCGGCATCCATCTCGCCCGAAAATACGCCCATCTTTATCCAAGTATATATGGCCCCCGGTAAACTAAAGGCATAAGTGGCGACCATAACAATAATGTATATGATAAAGAGTGTGGCAAAGGTGATCCACCAGTTTTCCTTGATCAAGCTAAAGCTGTACTGGTAGGAATCCATAGTGTCCTTTTTAAGAAAAACCAAAATGGCAAATGAAATTGATAAAGGCACGGCCAAATATATACCAGGTATAAGGCAAAACATGGCGCCGATAAAAACCGATAGACCTACTAAGATACCCAAACCGATCAAAGACCAGAAAGAACCGTAAACGCCTTGTCGAATTTCATCATAATCCGTGGTTCCTTTATGGTCAATATATGATTTGATATAGTAAAGTACTGTGCCCTGTGCCAATACATAAGCCGCAATTGAACTTAACATAAGCGCCAATACCGATATGACCATGATAACTGGCGATAATGCGGAGAATTGATTTCCCCCAATGGCTGTAAGGTTAAAAACATCACCTATGGTGTACATGTAAAACCCCATGGAAATCAACATTGCCAAAATATAAGGACCTACAATTTTTAAAATAGTTCCGAAAAAGGGTTTGAATTCATTGCGGATAAAGCCAAAGGAATCGGAAAGTATTTCTCCCAATTCGCGCTGCTTTTTAAACTCTATATATTTATTGGTTGTTTGCATGGGCGGTTTTTCGATGGATTTGATTTGGATAAATAATGTAATAGTATATGATCAATGACAACGATGTGAGTATGATGAAAATTGCAAGCCAATCGGGCATTTCGGTATGTCTGGTCACAAAACCTTCCAAAAACCCTGCGATGATAAAGAAAGGTACCGTGCTCACCATTATCTTAAGTCCGTTTTTAATACCCCGTTTAAAGGATTCCAATCGCGTATAAGTGCCGGGAAAAAGGATTCCGTTGGCTAACACCAGGCCCGCACAGCCAGCGATGATGATGACTGATATTTCGGTAGTTCCATGGATCCAAATGGTGCGTGCCGATTCCCAAAGCAGTCCCTTTTCGTAAAAAAAGTATTGAAAACTTCCCAGCATGATACCGTTTTTCAGCATAATGTAGATTGTTCCGACTCCCAAAAAAATACCGAATGCAAAAGCATAAATAGCTACTTTAATATTGTTTATGGTAATGCCCAAGAACATATTGAAAGCGCCTTGTTCTTTGTAGACTGCCATGGGATCGCCCTTTTCTATGTTCTCCAAGGTCATGTTTACATAACCATTGCCCAATATGGAACGAACAAAATCACCTTCGTTGGCGGATGAAAATGCACCTACGGCCGTAAAAAAGGCAAAAACCAAAAAAGAAATGAGCAATTCTCGGTGATGTTGTTTGAACATTGTAGGGAATTCCGTTTTCCAAAAATGTACAATACGGTTTCTGGATTCCCGTTTGGTCTTATATATTTTTTGATGCGCTTGTGAGGCAAGGGTATTCAGGTAAATTTGGGTGTTGCTTCCAGGGTAAAAGGTCTTGGCGTAACCGAGGTGATCGGTAATCTCAATGTAAAGATCCGAAAGCTCATCAGGATGAAGTCGCCCTTTATTGAGCAGGGCATTTTCAAAAGCGGCCCATTTATCCTTATTTTGCCTAACAAAAGCGGCCTCACGCATTTAATCCGGTGGTTTGTAAGTAAAGAAACTAAAATATGGAACAATTTCAAATAGAAACGGCCCAAAATATCACCATCAACCAAAACACCTCTCATTTAGGTGAACGTATGCTGGCTTATATAATAGATACCTTTATTATTGTGGTCTACACCATTTTGATTTTCGTTTTTTTAGCTTCACTTGAGGTTGATATTGACGACCAGTGGGCTTTTTATTTGATATTGTCCCTGCCCGCTTTTTTTTATTATTTGCTGTTTGAAACGTTGATGAATGGCAGGACAATCGGAAAGGGAGCCATGAACCTTAGAGTGGTAAAACTTGATGGTTCCAAACCAAATTTCGGCAATTATTTTGTTCGATGGGCCTTACGGATCATTGATGTAAGCCTTACATCTGGAGGTGGCGCCGTACTCACTATTTTGATTCGTGGCAAGGGCCAGCGATTGGGCGACATTGCTGCAGGTACTACGGTAATCAGCGAAAAAAAACGAGTATCTTTGAGCGATACATTGCTTCGCGAATTACCGGACGATTATCAGCCGACCTTTCCACAAGTGACCGTTTTTAAGGATAAGGAAATGCAGACCATAAAAGAACTGTACGACAAGGCCAAGCGCAATGCCAATCATAATATTATTGTTTCTTTGGACAAACGTATCAAAGAGGTGTTGGGTGTGCAGACTTCACTTCAGCCTATTGATTTTGTGGACGTCATTATCAAGGACTATAATTACTACACTCAAAAAATGTAGTTATGCTGTATTTGACCATAGACATTTTGGGCACCATAGCCTTTGCCATTTCTGGAGTTTTGGTGGCTATGGAAAAGCGTTTGGATCTTTTCGGGGTATTTATCATTGCCTTTGTGACGGCAATTGGTGGAGGTACTTTACGTGATTTGTTGATCGGGAACACACCCGTCGGCTGGATGCAGGACCTTACCTATGTGATTACCATATTTATTTCAGTGGTTTTTGCCATCATTTTCGTGAACAAACTCAAATACCTTCGCAAGTCGTTGTTCTTGTTCGATACCATAGGTATTGGGCTTTATACCATGGTTGGTGTGGAAAAAGGTCTGGAAGCTGAGCTCTTGCCCGTTATGTGCATTTTTTTGGGTACCATGACGGCTTGCTTTGGCGGTGTGATACGGGATATCCTGTGTAATGAGATTCCAGTCATTTTCCGAAAGGAAATTTATGCAACAGCATGTATTTTGGGGGCACTGAGCTATTTTTTGATGATACAGTTCCCTGTAAAGGACGAATACGCCTACATAGCAGGTATATTAGTGGTAATACTCTTAAGGTTATTGGCAGTTCGTTTCAAAATAAGTTTGCCCAACATTTATAAAAAGCAAGTTCAATAACTACTTCGCTAACTTTTCTTCAATAGTGGTTAATTGTTGTTTAGTAAAATTAACCCTTCATTAATCATTTTTACTTTTTCATTAGTCTTGACCCTTTTGGTATAACTCTATTTTGGCCCTCGAGCAATATGTGTTAACCAAGCAAGGAGCATAAACAGGTAACCGGTCTCCTTGCAAAACCAATCGAAATTCAGGTATGAAAACATCACGATCATCAATGATTCCATTTTTTGGGCTTATCTTATTTTTAGGAATCCATCAAGCCACTGCGCAGGGATGTGTCGCTATCCGACATTTTTCCTCTTGTGTGGGGAATACTTTGGAAAACAATTTATTAGGTCCGGGGGACATTCAAATAGGAAGTAATTACAGATACTTTAAATCCTTTCGCCATTTTAGGGGAACGGAAGAAGAACCGGACAGGGTATCCAATGGGTCGGAAGTAATCAACCATTCCCATTCCTGGGATTTTTTCTTGACCTATGGGATTTCGGATAGATGGTATGCCAGTATCACTATCCCGACTGTCATCAATACGCGCTCCTCTTTATACGAACACGGTAGGGATGAACGAAACACCACGTTTTCAAGAGGCTTGGCCGATATTCGTGTGGGTGTAGGTTATTGGTTGTTTGATTTGGAAAAACACCAAAACGGAAACTTAGCTGTGGGATTGGGACTAAAGTTGCCAACGGGCAATTACAATGCCTCGGACATTTTTTACAATGTTGGGCCGGAAGGTGGACCACAAGTTAGACCTGTAGATCAAAGCATCCAGCCTGGTGATGGTGGTTTTGGGATTACGTTGGATTTTCAGTTTTACCAAAAAATCGCTGAACGCTTTTTTGCCTATGGAGGTGGTTTTTATTTGATCAATCCAAGAGAGACCAACGGTACGCGCACCTTTAGGGAAACCTTGAGCCCGATTCTACAAAATGAGGCTATTATGGCCGTTCCTGACCAGTTTTCGGTAAGAGCTGGATTCAGCCACAGTTTGAGCAATACCATTTCCGCTTCTTTGGGCGCACGCTACGAGGGAGTTCCCGTTAAAGATTTGATAGGGGGGAACCAAGGTTTTAGACGACCTGGAAATGTGCTTTCCATCGACCCGGGAATCGCTTTTATGAAGGATAACTTTTCGTTGAACCTGAACGTGCCGTTTGCAGTAAGAAGGGAACGTCCGCAAAGTGTTACCGATTTGGAAACACAACAGATGACCGGGGAGCCAAGAATGGGAGATGCAGCATTCGCCGACTATTTGATCAATGTAGGGGTGTCCTATCGATTTGCAAGAAGTAAAGTAAAAGTTGATCCAGAACTCATGAACGAATTCAATAATTAAATATTTATAAAATGGGAAAGTCTATAAAAGAGCGAATGTTGTCCATTTCCATGGGCGTAGTTTATTTTTGGTTTGGAGCACTGAAATTTGTCCCTAACCTAAGTCCGGCCGAAGATTTGGCAAAAAATACCATTCATCATCTCACTTTTGGGCTTATTCCCGATGAGGTTTCCATTATCCTACTTGCCATTTGGGAAGTAGGATTGGGATTTTTATTCGTTCTAGGGCTTTTCCGCAGGCAAGCAGTGATTCTTGCACTAATACATATGGTATGTACATTTACGCCCCTTTTGTTTTTCCCTAACGATGTTTTTGGAGAAGAACCGCTATCGTTGACTTTAGTTGGGCAATATATCATGAAAAATCTCATAATTATAGCCGTTCTGGTTTCTATTTATGAAAGGAAAACTGCTCCAACAGGGCAGGAGGTGCCATCTGAAAATAAAAAGGAGAGCTTTCCTTACCGGTTCATCATCGGGAAAAATCTCTTTAAAAAAGCCTAATGTCCTTTAATAATGATGGCTTTTTTAATTTTTCAAAAGGGATAAAAGTCCAGACAAAGTTTATAAAACTTCAGTCTTAAGGATGTAAATATTTTGCCAAGGCCAATCTCCGTCGCCCACGGGAACATTGTTTATGGCATCCACAACGTCCATTCCTTCCACTACGCGACCAAAAGGAGTATAGGAGCCATCAAGGTGATATGAGCCAGGATCCGTTACTACGATGAAAAACTCGTAGGGAGAGGCCAACTTGTGCGGATTGTCCCTTTCACTACTGGGCATGGAAATGGTTCCCCTGTGGTGTTTGTGTCCTTTTTTAGCATCTGGGGGGAGCAGGTATCGTCCTATTTTACCCCTTTTTCTTGCGGTTTTTCGGTCATCGGAGTTTCCACCTTGAATTATAAAATCTTTTACGACCCTATGGAATTGGGTGCTGTCAAAATATTTTTGTCTCGCTAAATAAATGAAATTTGCCTTGTGATATGGGACATCATCGTACAACTGAACGGTAAAACTCCCCATTGTCGTGGTAATTTTAACCTTGTCCTTTTTAAGTTTTTTGGAATAATCAAAAAAGAAGTCGATGGCATTTTCTTCCGTAAGTTGAAAAGGCTCTTCCTCTTCCTCCTCTTCTGCTATGGCGGTTGAATCCACTTCGGTTTCTGGTATGGTGTCGGTGTTTGCAATATTTTCCTGAACTTTGTCTTTATCCTTTTTAGGGGATTCTCCACAGGAAACGAATAAAAGAAATAATATACTTGTAGTTAAAGCCGATTGTCTCAACAGCATGAATTTTAATGAATTTTGTGAACTAGCTTTAAAATTAAAAAATCTCCCACTACCTGGAGAAGATTCTCATCATAAAATGTCTCCGCAACTTCGTATTCAGTGGTTAAAGAACAATAGGGTACAAGATGCAAATCCAAGAAGGGCAGGGGTAATGGCGCTTTTTTATCCTGATGTTGAGCAGGAAACCCGATTACTTTTGATCCTAAGAAAGGTGTATCAAGGTGTACACTCCAATCAAATTGGATTTCCCGGAGGTAAAGTGGAAAAAGAGGACAGGGACTTGATGGAAACCGCTTTAAGGGAAACCCATGAAGAAGTTGGTGTGCCGCCCAAAGCGGTAGAGGTAATCAAAGAATTGAGTGAGGTTTATATACCCCCGAGCAATTTTTTAGTTCGCCCATACATTGGAATTTATCCAAATCCGAAACCTTTTACAAAGGAAGAAGGCGAGGTTGAAAGTTTGGTAGAGGTGTATCTCAGGGATTTTTTGGATGATTCCAACCATATTGAAGAAATTTTGAGTACTTCTTATGCGAAAAACATTAATGTACCCGCCTTTAAATTAAACGGTTACACTGTTTGGGGCGCCACAGCCATGATGTTGAGCGAGATCAAAGAGCTTTTGCGGCAAGTGCTTTAATGGCTATTTTGTAAATTTGTGGTCAATAATCAACACTATAAATGGGTCTGTTTAAGAAAAATCCTTTTGGTCATATTTTATTTTTAAAACGATGGCTGATTCGTATAGCTGGTATGATGACGCACCAACGGTATAAAGGATTTAATACTTTAGAGATCGAAGGTTCACAAATTATCCGTGATCTTCCCGAAAACAATGTACTTTTTGTTAGTAATCATCAAACGTACTTTGCCGATGTGGTTGCTATGTTCCATGTTTTTAATGCCAGTTTAAGCGGAAGAGAGGATAGTATTAAAAATTTGGGCTATCTGTGGAACCCTAAATTGAACATTTATTATGTGGCGGCCAAGGAGACCATGAAGAAGAGCCTGTTGACAAAAATTTTGGCTTATGCCGGGTCCATTAGTATCGAAAGGACATGGAGGGCCGATGGTAAAAATGTGAACCGACAAGTTAAATTCAGTGATATCTCCAATATTGGAAAGGCACTTGACGATGGTTGGGTGATAACGTTTCCACAGGGAACCACTACACCTTGGAAACCGTTACGAAAGGGTACGGCACACATCATAAAAAAGTATAAGCCAGTGGTGGTGCCTGTTGTTATTGATGGGTTCCGCCGTTCTTTTGATAAGAAGGGATTAAGGGTGAAAAAGAAAGGAATTCTTCAATCCATGCAAATAAAGGAGCCTTTGGAAATTGATTATGACAATGAATCCATTGAGGCCATATTGGAAAAATTGGAGTACGCCATCGAGCAACATCCATCTTTCTTAAAAGTAATTCCTCAAAAAGAACTTCTTGCCTACGAAGAGGAGAATCAAAAAAGGCGGTACAGTTACAAGGGCAAATTAGATAATTAAACTTCTAACCTTTTGAGCTCGTTGTAGTTTTTTCTAAGTCTTTTCAGAAGGATACCATAAAGAAGTTTGTAGAACAGCCAGATCAAAAATAAGATCACTGCTGTGAAAACTATGGATATCCCGATCACCATGGCCCAAAAAGCCATACTGTTTCCATCTTGAGAAGCGGCTTCTACAATTTTCTGACCTTCAGGGCCGTAGAGCAATACCCCGTACATGTTAATGATCAGGTAGGTGGTAAAGATGATGAGATTGAACCATACGTACTGTGTAACGGTACGTTTTACCTTTAAAATGGTTTTCATCAAATTCCTGGAGGAATCTGTGAAGGATATTTTTTTGTAGTTGGTGTAAAACTTGTAAATAAAGTAAAGGATAATGGCGTAATTGATGACATTGAGAACCATGATCACTTTGTGGATGTGCATGGCTTTAAGCTCCTCCATGGTTTCGGGACCACTAAAAATAATATTGATACCTGCCCAGAAAACAAATTCTATAATACTTATATAAAAAATCCATTTTACTATGGACGATGACTTTTTCTTGGTCATCGGATAGATTTGCTCATAGGACAGCTTGGGGAGGTCTGCTTCCCGCTTCTGCCAATCTTTTTTCAAGAGCTCCAGTTCATCCAACATAATCAAGGATTTAATATGGTTCTTAATTTAGTTTTTACCCTGCTCATCTTCACTCTCGCATTTACTTCGGAAATACCCAAAGTTTCGGCTATTTCGGAATAATCCTTGTCTTCCAGGTATAGAAAGACCAAGGCTTTATCAATATCACCAAGTTGTTTTATGGCATCGTACATTAATTTTAATTGTCGCTCCTCGGTATCATCATAATCTGTGGCCTTGATTTTATAGAGGACCGAATCAAAATCCTGGGTTTTCACCCTTTTCTTGGACTTTCTGTACAATGTTATGGCCGTGTTCAATGCAACACGGTACATCCAGGTACTAAACTTGGCATCTCCCCGAAACTTTGGGTAAGCTTTCCACAACTGTATAGTGATCTCTTGGAACAAATCGTTATGGGAGTCCTTGTCATTGGTATATAGACTGCACACCTTATGGACAATGTTTTGATTGTCCTCAAGTTCCGTCACAAAACGATGTTCCAGTTCTTTGTTCACTAAGCGGTTGGTAATTTGCTTTATATATCAGTGTATATAAAACAACTTTTGTTACAGTGTTAGGTAAAAAACTAATTACGATAGTCCAAGGCAGGTGGTCTGTTGCCCAACATGGGAACATACTTGAAGTCTTTGCCTCTTCTTTCTTCCAATTCCTTTTTTGCTGCCTCCACCGTTTTGGGACTTTCAAAAATATCCATTGCGGTAAGTGCAAGGGTTTTGGCCGCGACCATCATTCCCTTAGAACCAATAGTCATTCCGCCGGCAGCTACGGCTTGCCAGCTGTGTGCGGGTGTTCCAGGAACCCAGGTTGCAGTTCCCAAACCAGCGGTTGGAACCGTATAGCTCACATCGCCCACATCGGTAGATCCATAAGCTTGGGCAGTCTCTTTGTATGGTTGAATGGTTTCAGCAGTAGCGATATCCGGAGCGCCTTTGCCCAAGGTTTCGGATATTTTTTCGGCAAAAGCCTTTTCTTCATCATTGTAGGTAACACCTCCAACTTCAACCAAATTGTCGTACATGATTTTTTGAACGGTGAGGTTGGGCAGTAATTCGTGTGTTCCCCCTATCATTTCGTATTCCATGGTAGTTCCAGTACCCATGGCAGCACCTTCTGCTGCCTTTACCATGCGGTCGAACATATCTACAACTACGTCACGTGTATTATGTCGGGCATAGTAGTATACCTCTGCAAAGTCAGGTACCACATTGGGAGCTTTACCACCATTGGTGATCACGTAGTGAATTCTCGCGTCTTCCGGGACATGTTCTCTCATCATATTTACCATAACGTTCATGGCCTCTACACCGTCAAGTGCGGAACGTCCTTTTTCCGGTGCTCCTGCGGCGTGGGCAGAAACTCCGTAAAATCGGAATTTAGCAGATTTGTTGGCGAGTGCAGCACCAGCGCTTGCAGCATTTGCGGAACCAGGGTGCCAGTGCAGTGCAACATCCACATCGTCAAAGACACCTTCACGAACCATATAGACTTTTCCTGAGCCACCTTCTTCTGCTGGACACCCATAAAAGCGAATGGTTCCTTTAATGTTATTGGTTTCCATCCAGTTTTTTACAGAAATTGCCGCTGCGGTGGATGCGGTCCCGAACAAATGGTGGCCACAGGCATGACCGGCAGCTCCTCCGGCTGATTTTTTCTCTGGAACGGCTTCTTGAGACAGTCCTGGTAGGGCATCGTATTCCCCCAAAATGGCAATTACCGGGTAACCGGAACCGTATTCTGCTTTAAATGCCGTTGGGATACCGGCAATGCCCTTGTCAATGCTGAAACCGGCATCCGACAGGGTTTCTTGCAATAGCGCAGAGCTTTGTTCTTCCAAATAGCCCATTTCGGCAAGACCCCAGATTTCGTGGGCAATTTCACTATATTTTTCAGATTTGGAATCTAAATCCTTGATGACATCATTTTTCTTTTTTTGGGCATGAATACCCATTGTGCACAAAAGAAAGAGTGCACCTAACAGGAGAATTTTTTTCATTGGTTGAAGTTTTTTTGAGTTAGGCGCTAAAGATACAAAAAAACCAACCCTGTAATGACCCGTACTACACGGGATTACTTAAATTTGTTGATATGTCTAAAATGAATATTCCCCAGTCCAGTTATCCAAGGGTCGTTATCGTGGGCGGCGGTTTCGGAGGTATTGCGTTAGCTAAGAAATTAGGTAAAAAGGAAGCTCAAGTAGTTTTGTTGGATAAGCACAACTACCACAACTTTCAGCCATTGCTTTATCAAGTATCCACAGGGGGACTCGAACCCGATTCCATAGCGTATCCTATTAGAAAAGTACTGCAGGGGTACCCCAATTTCTTTTTTAGACTTGCACAAGTACAGGAAGTCAAGATTGATACCAAAAGAATCAAAACCAATATAGGTGAGATTTTTTACGATTACCTAGTGATTGCCGCAGGTTCCGAGACCAATTTTTTTGGCAACAAAGGCATTGCCACCAAAGGAATGGCCATGAAAACCATTCCGCAATCCTTGAATTTACGAAGCTTGATCTTGGAAAACTTTGAACAAGCACTTTTAACGGACGATCTACACGAGCGCGATGCCTTAATGAATTTTGTGATCGTAGGCGGTGGACCAACAGGGGTTGAGCTTGCAGGAGCATTGGCGGAGATGAAAAAAGGAATACTTCCCAAGGATTATCCCGATCTGGATACGCGAAGGGCACAGATAAATTTGGTGCAGAGTTCGGATAGGCTTTTACCGGCAATGAGCGAAAAGGCATCGGAGAAAGCAGAAAGTTTCTTGGAGGAACTCGGTGTGAATGTTTGGAAAAACATCCGAGTAACGGATTATGATGGCAAAAAGGTGTCGACCAATACCAATACCATGTTCCAAGCAGAGACCTTGGTATGGGCCGCAGGGGTAAAAGCGGTAGAAATTGAGGGATTGGACTCGGAGGAGTTTCTTTGTAGAGGAAAAAGGTTAAGAGTAAATGAGTTTCATCAGGTAGCCGGACTGGAAGATGTTTTTGCCATAGGTGATGTGGCCCAAATGGAAACTGAGGAGTTCCCACACGGTCATCCTATGATGGCACAGCCGGCCATTCAACAAGGCAGAAATTTAGGGAATAACCTGGTGCGCTTGATGGAAGGAAAACCCATGAAGCCTTTTGTTTATAAAGATAAGGGCAGTATGGCCACGGTGGGAAGGAACAAAGCCGTGGTGGACTTGCCAAAGTTTAAGTTCCAAGGGGTGTTTGCGTGGTTTGTGTGGATGTTTGTGCATTTGTATTTCCTTATTGGTTTTAGGGACAGGGTCGTAGTATTCATCAATTGGGTGTATAACTACATTAGATTTGATCGTGAGGCCCGTTTAATCATTCGTCCGTTCAAAAAACAAAATAGGGTAGAGCGAGACACTTTGATGCAGGATTGAATGAACTTACTGTGATTCGAATCGCAAGGTTAAAGTTTACCTAACATTTATGGTGGATTGATATCACTTTGATAAATTGTAGTAAAACACTTACCATGTTCAAGCCAACTTTTTTACTCACACTATATAGTCTATTGTTTTCTGGTCTAATACTGCGGGCTCAGAACCAACCTGGTAATTCCAATCCAATGGAGTCACCTGTTTACATAGAAGGATTTAATTATCCCAAATTTGATAAATTATCCCATTATGGTTGGTTCAATGTTGGTTATGAAGTATTTGAGGGAACAGAGCTGCAAGTCATAGGGGAACACTATCGAAGATATGACGCGGATAGATTTAGTTTGGGCGCGCAGTTTAGACAAAAAATTTCGGAGAAGCTATACATAATTGGTGGATATCAAAAAGAATGGGACCTCTACAACAAGGGACGGGGATATCCAAATCGAATCCCACGTCAAGAAATCTTTTTTGGCACGGATTACCAAGTTCGGGAGAATATGTTTATGGAAGTAAAAATGGTGCATCCTATTAAAGAATCAGATTTTTACAGCATAGGGCTTGAGGGTGTGGGAACTCGACTCGAAATGGGAACCCGGGTAAAATTTTGAGCGTTTTCACTTTCTAGGATGAAATTCTTGAAGCACCTGGGTTAAATGCTTCCGGTTTACGTGCATGTACACCTCGGTAGTGGTAATACTTTCGTGGCCCAGCATTTGTTGTATGGCCCTAAGGTCGGCACCATTCTCCAGAAGATGGGTGGCAAAAGAATGCCGAAAGGTGTGCGGACTTATATTTTTATCCAGCCCAATTGCTTCGGCCAAACGTTTAACAATGGTAAAAATCATGGCACGTGTCAATTGTTTGCCCCTGCGATTTAGAAAAACAAAATCCTCATGCTCCTTTTTAATGGGCAAGTGTACACGAACCTCTTTCCAATAAATATTGATGTATTTCTGGTTGATGTTGCTGATGGGAACAAAGCGCTGTTTGTTTCCTTTACCGGTCACTTTTATAAAATCTTCATCAAAATATAGGTCCGATAGTTTTAGATTAATGAGTTCGGACACCCGAAGGCCACAACCGTACAAGGTTTCCAAAATCGCTCTGTTACGTTCACCTTCGGGTTTGGATAGGTCAATCGCAGCGATTAATTGGTTAATTTCTTTCTCAGAAAGTGTGTCTGGGAGCTTTCTTCCAATTTTTGGGGTTTCTATCAGGTCCATGGGATTGTTCTCCCTATAATCCTCAAACACCAAATAATTAAAAAATCCTTTCAAACCGGAAATAATACGCGCCTGTGTCCTTGGGTTAACGATTTTGGCTACGTCATATATGAACTGTTGAACCGTTTCCCGATCAATTTCAATGGGCTTTTCTTCAAGGGATTGTTCTTCGAGATAACTCACAAGTTTTTGAATATCCATGGAATAGTTTAAAATAGAATTTTGGGAAAGCCCACGCTCTATTTTCAAATAATCCTGATAATCTTTTATTGCCTGCTGCCAGTTCATACGTTCAAATATAGTGAGATAACATTTTCAAAATTCACCATAAGTGTGCATTGGTCAACTCAGAAAGCACTTTTGTCAAACAAGATGGTATGGGAATTAATGGTTTGTATAATTTTCCGGAACCATAGTTGTCTTTAAATGAGATGGATTCGTGCCTTTGGTCGGAAATTCAAGACTTTGAGTACTTTTTTTACGATGATGTCGTTCTGATGTTAGTAAAATTTTAACAATGAAAAAAAAGACATTTGTGTTGGTGATCATAGCGTTGGTTGCCCATAGTTTTTCGTCAATGGCTCAACGAGTGGACCGAACGAATTTTAAAGCAGGAATTCACGCTGGTGTACCATTTGGTGATATTTCAGATTTTTCAAATTTTGAACTAGGCCTTGATTTAGGATATCATTGGGGGGTTTCGGAACTCATAGATGCAGGTATCTCTACTGGATTTATGAATGCCTTCATAAATAACGATACACTGGATTTTGGCCCTTTGGAAGTGCAAGGCGACTTTCCCAACATCCAATATGTTCCTGTAGCTGGAGCATTCCGACTTTATCCGACCTACGATTTTAAATTGGGAGCGGATATAGGTTACGCTGTTGGAATAAATGATGGAAATTCTGGAGGTTTTTATGTCAGACCTATGGTCGGGGCCAACATAAGTAGTACAACGGAAATAAATATTTCGTATGTAAAAGTAAGTGATGATTATGATTTCTCAATGGCAGCTTTGGGAATCTTATTTTTGTTTTAAAAAAGAAGAAGTAACTGTTTTTAACCCCAAATCTTACAGTTAAAACCATGAATATTAACCATTAATTACACTTTGAAAAATGAAAAAATTACTTTCAGTTTTTGCGTTTATCATGCTGGGCAATTTGGCTGTAAAGGCACAAACCAATTATAGGGCTGCCCTGGGGTTGGGCATTGACCTTTACGACGAGGCTACTTTTGTTGGTGCTACGGGAAAATATTTCTTTTCCGATAACCATGTAGGCCAGGCGGACCTGGGATTTGAGGACAATGCAACTATGGTCACATTCCTTTATTCCTATCATAAGGAATTTGTGGGGGCAAGAGGTTTGCGCTGGTATGCGGGGGTAGGACCAAGTATTATTTTTGTTAGAAATACAGACAATGTTTTTGCCCTACGTCCACATATGGGACTCGACTTTAAGATAGACGGAGTTCCAATGGTGCTTAATTTTGATTGGAGACCTTCTGTGGTTCTCAGTGATGTTGGGGACAACCAAGTTGCCGCTTTTGGCTTTGGACTACAGTTCGCTATCAATAATTGATATGTATAAAATATGAAATGAGGGCGGGTTTTCCCGTCCTTTTCTTTTTATTGTATTTTTGATTGCATGAAACTAATCATCATTAACGGACCCAATTTGAACCTTTTGGGAAAGCGTGAGCCCGAAGTATACGGGAGCACTACTTTTGAAGACTATTTTGAACAACTCCGAAAAAAGTTTCCCGACACGGAGCTGGAATATTATCAATCCAATATCGAGGGTGAACTTATTGGAAAAATACAAGAAGTAGGTTTTGATTATGATGGCATCATTTTAAATGCAGCCGCCTATACCCATACTTCTGTTGGTATTGGTGATGCCGTAAAAGCTGTGGAAACCCCGGTTGTTGAAGTGCATATTTCCAATACGCACCAAAGAGAGGATTACCGACATGTTTCTTATATTTCCCCTGCAGCCAAAGGAGTTATCCTAGGGTTTGGCCTCCAAAGCTATGATTTGGCCATACAGAGTTTTTTAGTCTAAATTCCTCAAGTATTTTTTATCGGCGTAGAACGTTCCAAAGGGAAGAAGGGATGCTATAAAAAGAATTATAAATCTTTTGAGTTTCCATTTTCTTTCCCAACAAAAAATTACGGCCACCACTACATACAGAATAAACAATATTCCATGTGCCATACCAACGGTCTGGTTAGGTTCGGGAATATCTGCCCAATGCTTTAATGGCATGGTCATCCCAAAAAGGAGTAGATAGGAAATACCTTCTAAAATAGCAGTGGCCCTAAAAAGTTTCAACATACCTTATAGGTGGATTACTTCGTCATAAGCATCGGCAACGGCTTCCATTACAGCTTCGCTCATGGTTGGGTGAGGGTGTACCGCCTTTAATACTTCGTGACCCGTGGTCTCCAATTTTCTAGCAACAACAGCTTCGGCGATCATGTCGGTTACACCAACACCGATCATATGGCATCCTAACCACTCACCGTACTTGGCATCAAAAATCACTTTTACAAAACCATCAGGAGTTCCAGCAGCTTTTGCCTTACCACTCGCGGAGAAAGGAAACTTACCAATTTTAAGGTCGTACCCTTGTTCTTTGGCTTGCTTTTCGGTCAAACCAACAGAGGCTACCTCAGGGATACAGTACGTACATCCTGGAATGTTGCCGTAGTCTAGTGCCTCAACATGCATGCCAGCCAATTTTTCCACACAAAGTATTCCCTCGGCAGAAGCTACGTGCGCCAATGCCTGTCCGGGAGTTACGTCACCAATGGCAAAGTAACCTGGAATGTTGGTCTGATAGTAATCGTTCACCAATATTTTGTCCCTATCCGTTGCGATTCCAACATCTTCCAAACCAATGTTTTCAATGTTGGTTTTGATGCCCACGGCGGATAGTACGATATCTGCTTCCAATACCTCTTCGCCTTTTTTGGTCTTTACCGTGGCTTTTACCCCATCACCTGAAGTATCAACTTTGGTTACCTCGGCAGAAGTCTTGATTTTTACGCCAGACTTTTTAAAACTACGCTCCAATTGTTTTGAAATATCCTCGTCTTCCACTGGAACTATATTGGGCATGTACTCAACAACAGTTACCTCGGTTCCCATGGAATGGTAGAAATAAGCGAACTCCATTCCAATGGCGCCACTACCTACCACGATCATTTTCTTAGGTTGTTTTTTCAAGGACATGGCCTCGCGGTACCCAATTACCTTTTCTCCATCTTGTGGAAGGCTGGGCAGCTCGCGGCTACGGGCTCCTGTTGCGATGATGATATTATCGGCCGAATACTCGGTGGTTTCTCCGTTTTCAGCTTTTACTTCAACTTTTTTGCCTGGTTTTACCTTTCCATATCCATTGATGACCTCGATTTTGTTCTTCTTCATCAAGAATTGAACACCTTTGCTCATTCCCTCGGCAACACCACGGCTTCTTTTAACAACCGCATCAAAATCATGGTCCACGTCTTTCGCACTCAAACCGTAATCCTCGGCGTGCTTCAAATATTCGAAAACTTGAGCAGATTTAAGAAGGGCCTTTGTTGGGATACATCCCCAGTTAAGACATACACCTCCCAAACTTTCTTTTTCTATAATGGCTGTTTTGAAACCTAATTGTGATGCCCTTATGGCAGTAACGTATCCACCTGGACCACTTCCCAAAACAATTATATCGAACTTGCTCATTAGATTTTGATTTTAGTTGTTAGATTAAAAAAACTGCCTTTGATTGGCAGGTGCAAAAGTACGCAAATCAATCTCCATTTCCCAAGTCGAAAAAATTCAAATATGGATTAGTTTGTGAAATAGGTGAAAACGGGTGTTCGCAATAAAAAAATATGGGGGTAAACCTTATGTTTCAGGGTCAAAATCAATGCTCACCGAATTAATGCAATAACGTTGTCCCGTGGTCTCTTTGGGGCCGTCGTTAAAAACATGCCCTAAATGACTGCCACAATTTGCACAGACTGTCTCGGTACGTATCATACCATGGCTGGTATCGCGAATATATTCAATGGCCCCCTCAACCGCCTGGTCGAACGAAGGCCAACCACAACCACTTTCAAATTTGTGCTCACTTTCGAATAATTTTGCATTACAAGCTTTGCAATGGTAGTCCCCGTCTTCAAAATGAAGGTCGAATTTGCCGGTATAGGGTCGTTCGGTCCCTTTTTGTCGCAAAACATAGTATTCTTCAGCGGAGAGTTCTTTTTTCCACTCTTCTTCGGGTTTGTTTACGCTGTATTTTTTGTCCATTGGATTTTTGGGCAATTTATTGGTTGTCGGGGATAAAATCAAGGGCTGCACCGTTAATACAATGTCTTTTCCCCGTGGTATTGCTCGGCCCATCATTAAAAACATGCCCCAAATGGCCTCCGCAAACTGCACAATGTTCCTCGGTGCGTGCCACGCCTATTTTGTAGTCCGTATCAAAAGCCACATTTCCTTCGATTTCCCTGTCAAAACTGGGCCATCCCGTTCCGGATTTAAATTTGTGCTCACTTTTAAAAAGAGGGGTTCCACAACCTGCGCACACGTAGGTGCCTTTTTCCTTATTATCCAACAAATCGCTGGAAAATGCATTTTCCGTTGCAGCTTTTCGAAGTACGTAATACTCCATATCGGTCAGTTCCGCTTTCCACTCGGCATCTGTTTTGTTTACTTTAAAAGTTTCCTTTGCAGTTTCTTTTTTCTCTTCTTGTGACGTTCCCTTGCATCCGGCAAATATTACCAAGGCAAGCAATAGCATTCTTTTTCCCATTCTTTTGTCTTTTATCTGTTTGGACGTATTTCTATTGAAATCCTTTCACTATAATGTATAAAAAAAAGTCCCATTGATGACCAATGGGACTTAAAATACTCTTTTTCAATCGATTAATTGACATCCAAGGTTGTAATGTGTTCTTCATCAATATTAAGATGGGACATTACACTTTCAATGTTCGAGGCATCAAAGTCGGGAGATTCGGCATATTCACTTGGCACAAATACAATCCTGAACAGCTGATTATCGGTGAAATCGGTGCTCAATGTAGAAAGGTCGAAGTTACCGTCAATAAATAGTTCCACATCCACAAAGGTGTGGGCAAAAACATATTGGATGGTACCTTCGTTCAAAAAGTAATTTTGGGGTATTTGTGTCCAAGCATCTGCAGTGGTCCCATCGTTGAGGTCAATTATACCGTCGTGTCTGTATACCAAAACAGCATCTGATTCAAATACTTCGAAGTCGGTGACATCGGAAAATGTAATCAGGGTGCTAAAAAGATTGGCCTCGGCATCGTAGCCAAAGTTCACGCCTTCGACTTCTACAACCTGTCCTTGAATGCCATCTGCCCCATCCAGTCCGTCAAGTCCATCGAGTCCATCAAACCCCGGAGGTCCTTGGGGCCCTTCGCATGCCGCGAATACAAAAACAATAACTGCTCCTAAAATTGTACTAAATTTATTCATGATTTTTGGATTTTGATTTGTGTTCATTTCATCTGTTGATGCAATAAAATCAAAAAGCGTTCCATTTTTAAAAAAAATGTTGTTTAAAACACCAAACCTGTTGTTATAATCGTATTCTTGCTCAAAGATGCTTATTATTGTATATGACTAAACCATCAAATATGTCCAAGGTAGTTTCACACAGTTTTTTTACGGAGTTTGATATCAATCTTTTTAAAGGGGGGAAGCACTTTCGCCTCTATAACAAATTGGGGTCGCACCTTACCGAAGTAGACGGTGTTAAGGGAACCTACTTTGCCGTTTGGGCCCCAAGTGCGAAATCGGTCAGTGTTATTGGAGATTTTAATTATTGGACCGCCGGTGAACATGAATTGAACGTTCGTTGGGACAGTAGTGGAATTTGGGAAGGATTTATTCCCGGAGTGGACAAAGGAACCAAATACAAGTATAAGATTCACTCGAACAACAACGATATCTGGACCGAAAAAGCAGACCCCTTTGCTCGTTTTTGTGAGCAGCCCCCACAAACCGCCTCTTTGGTTTGGGAGGATAATCATAAATGGAAAGACGATACTTGGATGGATACCCGAGAGGCGAAAAATGGTCTGGATAGGCCTTATTCGGTATACGAGGTCCATTTAGGTTCTTGGAAGAAAAAAAATGGTTGGGAGTCCTTGAGTTACCTCGAGCTGGCGGAACAGTTGGCAGATTATGTTGAGGAGATGGGCTTTACACATGTAGAGTTTATGCCCGTTATGGAATATCCTTACGATCCATCTTGGGGATATCAAATTACGGGATATTTTGCACCTACCTCACGCTTTGGAAAACCGGAGGACTTTAAAGTTCTGGTGGATGCCTTGCACCAGCGTGGTGTCGGGGTTATTTTGGATTGGGTGCCTTCCCACTTTCCCGAAGATGCCCATGGACTTGGTTTTTTTGATGGATCGCATTTATATGAACATCCCGATAGAAGAAGAGGTTACCACCCTGATTGGAAAAGTCTCATTTTTAATTACGGAAGAAATGAAGTGCGGGCATTTTTGATCAGCAATGCCATTTTTTGGCTAGATCAATACCATGTGGATGGCTTACGGGTAGATGCCGTGGCATCTATGCTTTATTTGGATTACTCACGGGAAGATGGCGAGTGGGAGCCGAACATGTATGGCAACAACGAAAATTTGGAGGCCATGTCCTTTTTACGGGAAATGAACCAAGAGGTTTATGCCAGTTTTAAAGGAATACAGACCATTGCCGAGGAATCCACTGCATTTACAGGCGTTACCAAACCTGTGCATTATGGAGGACTGGGTTTCGGTATGAAATGGATGATGGGATGGATGCACGATACCTTGGAATTCTTTAAAAAGGACCCCATACACCGTTCGTACGATTTAAATATGATCAGTTTTAGTCTCACCTATGCATTTACCGAAAACTTTATGCTGCCTTTTTCGCATGATGAAGTGGTATATGGTAAACAATCTTTGCTTTACCGAATGCCGGGTGATGAATGGCAACGATTTGCGAATCTACGGTTGCTGTTCGGGTATATGTTCACGCATCCTGGAGGTAACCTGTTGTTTATGGGAGGAGAGTTTGGCCAGTCTTCCGAATGGAATTTTCAGGAAAGTTTGGATTGGCATCTAACGCAATATGATTTTCATTCGGGAATACAGGAGGTGATCAAGGATCTGAACAAGATGTACAAGACCAATCCTGCACTATATGAAAAACAGTTTAATCCGGATGGGTTCCAATGGATTGAATACAACGACCAAGAAAATACAGTGATATCGTATATCAGAAAAGGCAACGACCCCAAGGATGATCTGATCATTGTTTGCAATTTTACTCCTGTACCACGCGAAAACTATAGGCTGGGAGTTCCAAAAACGTCTACCTTAAAATTGGTCTTTAACAGCGACGATAAAAAATACTCAGGTAGCGGGATGGGCAAAAAAACGATGAAACCATCCAAAACATCTTGGAATGGGTACAAGCAGTCAGTTTTGATGAATCTTCCACCTTTGGGTGTTGTCGTGTACAAATAAAGATACAACTACAACGTTGTAGTTAATTGCTTTTCAAAACATATTTTTATTTATTCGGGCTTTTGTGTTTCTTTTGTGAGCCTCAATCAATTATAGATGATAACCAATACTGAAATTGCAAAAACAGGGAACCAGTTCCCAAACCATATAGTCGATTTTAAACAAGAAAACGACAAATTATATTTTACCACTCAGAACGGTGTTATTTTACAAGTAACCATTTTAAGGGATAGCGTGGTCCGTTTCAGGTATGCCACCGAATATGTTTTTGAACCGGATTTTTCTTATGCGATAAGCGAAGATGTTAACCTCGGGTACAATGAGCTTACTGTGGAAAATGAGATACCGGAATATGTAATTACGACATCAAAAATCAAGATTTATATCAATAAGACCAACCTTAAGGTGCAAATTGTTGATATGGACGATGTGATTCTGGCCGAGGATGAACTGGGATTTCATTGGGAGGAGAATTTTGATTACGGGGGCAATGTGGTGAAAATGAGCAAGATTTCCCATTCGGGAGAGAGTTATTACGGCATGGGGGATAAAGCCTCACACACAAACCTGAAAGGAAAAAGGGTGAACAATTGGGTGACCGACTCCTACGCATACGGAAAGGACCAAGAGCCACTTTATAAATCCATTCCATTTTATATTGGACTGAAGGAAAGCATAGCTTACGGAATATTTTTCGATAATTCGTTCAGCACTTATTTTGATTTTGCTGCGGAAAAAAGAAATGTCACAAGCTTTTGGGCAGATGGGGGCGAAATGAACTATTATTTCTTTTACGGTCCCGAAATGAAGGAAGTAGTGGAGTCCTATACCGATTTGACCGGTGTTCCAGAACTTCCGCCACTTTGGGCTCTGGGCTTTCATCAATCCAAATGGAGTTACTATCCAGAGAAAAAAGTAAAGGATATTGCCAATACCTTTAGAAAATTGAACATTCCATGTGATGCCATTTACCTGGATATTGATTACATGGAAGGATTTAGATGCTTTACATGGGATAACAAAAAGTTCCCCAAACCTAAAAAAATGATTGAGGAACTCGAAGAAGATGGCTTTAAGACCATTACCATGATCGATCCCGGTATTAAGATAGATCGCGATTATTGGGTGTATCAACAGGCCATGGACAATGGTTTCTTTTGCCGAAGGGCGGATGGACCCCATTTTAAGGGAAAAGTATGGCCAGGGGAATGTAAGTTCCCGGATTTCACCAATCCTGAAGTGCGTGAGTGGTGGGCTGAACTATATAAGGAAATGATTGCCGATATGGGCGTTAGCGGTGTTTGGAACGATATGAACGAACCCGCCATCATGGAAGTTCCCACAAAAACGGCAAATTTGGATGTAAGGCACGATTATGACGGTCATCCTTGCAGTCATAGAAAAGCACACAATGTTTATGGGATGCAAATGGTACGGGCCACCTACGAGGGCGTTAAAAAGTTTATGTTTCCGCGTAGACCCTTTGTCCTAACAAGGGCAGCATATGCCGGAACCCAGCGCTATTGTGCCACATGGACGGGAGATAACGTGGCCACATGGGAGCATTTGTGGATTGCCAATGTACAGATGCAACGTATGTGCATGAGTGGATATTCCTTTGTAGGTTCCGATATTGGTGGATTTGCGGAACAACCCAATGGTGAATTGTTTGCCCGTTGGATGCAATTGGCTGTTTTCCATCCATTTTGTCGAGTGCATTCCAGCGGTGACCACGGTGACCAAGAACCCTGGTCTTTCGGCGATGAGATCACGGATATTGTAAGAGACTTTATTGAACTAAGGTACCAACTAATGCCTTACCTATATACGATGTTCTACAATTACATCAAGGAAGGCTTTCCAATGCTCCAATCATTGGTTTTTTATGATCAAGAAGATCCGCAGACACATTTCCGAACAGATGAATTCATATTTGGCAAACAAATGTTGGTTTGCCCTGTGCAAGAACCCAATGCCCAAGGTAGAAGAATGTATTTCCCTAAAGGGAACTGGTACAACTATTGGACCGATGAACTGACCGAGGGAGGAGTGGAACGTTGGGTGCCTGCCGAAATCCATCGGGTGCCTTTGTTTGTTAAAGAAGGAGCCATGATTCCCAAATATCCCGTACAGCAATATATTGGTGAAAAAGAAATAGAAAAGCTGGGGATTGATGTTTACTTTAAGGAGGGAACAGAAAATTCGAAGGTCTACGAAGACCAGCAAGAGGGCTATGATTATAAAAAAGGAAGGTATAGTCTGCGCCGTTTCAAATTAACGGGAAAAGAAAACGAACTTATCATCCAACAGTTCAAGGATGGTAACTTTATTACCCCTTACGATAATTTCAAAATGACATTCCATGGGCTTCCGTTTACCATAGAAACCGTGGAACTGGACAACGAAGAAGTTGATTTAAAGGATATCAAACTAAATGGTAATAACTCCATTGAAGTAAGCAAAGATTTCACGGAGCTCCATATTTTCGGAAAATAAAATTTTGTAATTTTCATAGGACAAAAACACGATTTACCATATGAAAAAGCTGAGTCTTACTTTGTTGGTGTTTATGGCTGTAATGGCCTGCAAAACCAATCCGTTTACAGGCAAAAGTACGTTGAACTTTTATGATAACAGTCAGATGTTTCCAATGGCGTTTTCCCAATACGATCAGTTTTTGAAAGAAAACAAGGTGATTACCGGGACTTCCGATGCACAAACTATCACAAGGGTGGGGCAGCGGATAGCTACAGCTGCAGAACGTTGGTTGGATGCCAATGGATACCCAGGATACTTGAAAGATTATCAGTGGGAATATAATTTGGTCGAGGATGAGGCGGTAAATGCATGGTGTATGCCAGGCGGTAAGATCGTTTTTTATACAGGTATTTTGCCGATAGCACAAAACGAGGCGGGCATAGCCGTTGTAATGGGGCACGAGGTAGCACACGCATTGGCCGATCATGGTGCCCAGCGTATGAGTGCAGGGACCTTGCAACAGATTGGGGCCGTAGCGGGAAATGTAGCTATTAAAGATGACAAGACAAGGGGCTTGTTTAACCAAGCTTATGGTGTTGGTTCAACAGTTGGGGTAATGTTGCCCTTTAGTCGAAACCATGAAACCGAAGCAGATAGAATTGGACTTCAGATTATGGCGATTGCCGGATATAACCCTGATGAAGCAGCTAAACTTTGGCAACGAATGAAAGCTAAGTCTGGAGGGCAGGCACCACCAGAATTTTTGAGTACACACCCGTCCAACGATACAAGAATCAGTAACTTGACCGCATGGGCCCCAGCCGCAAAACAAGAGGCACGAAAATTTGGGGTAACATCGTTTAAATAAAAGAACAACAACGTAAGAATGTCACTTTGAGCCAAATGAGAAATCCTATGAATGCGAAAGGGTTTTTCCATGGCATGCGAAGTGACATTTTTTCTTAATAAATAGCATGGCTCAAACACTGGCATTAAAAGGAAGCAAGAAACTGTTGAACGCCTGGGCATTTTACGATTGGGCCAATTCTGTGTATAGCTTAGTGATTTCATCTGCCATATTTCCCCTTTTTTATGGCTTGTTGTTCCGAACTGCTGGAATTGAGCAGATCACAATTTTTGGCGGTGAAATAGCTAGGGCACCCTTGATCAGCTATGTTACTTCTTTGGCCTTTGTTTTTATCGCCATTGTAACCCCACTTGTTTCTGGCGTGGCGGATTATTTGGGCAACAAAAAAGTGTTCCTCAAATTCTTTTGCTATTTGGGTGCAGCTTCCTGTATTGGATTATATTGGTTCTCGTTGGAACATATTTATTTTGGCCTCGCATGCTATTTCTTTGGCCTTGTGGGCTTTTGGGTGAGTTTTGCCATCAATAACTCCTACTTGCCGGATATTGCCTATCCAGAACAACAAGACCGTATTAGTGCCAAAGGTTTTTCTCTCGGTTATATAGGTAGCGTGATTTTATTGGTTTTCAATTTAGCCATGGTAATGAAACCAGATGTTTTTGGCATTACCGACAATGGTGGGGAAATCGCAGAATTAAAGGCCATGAAATATTCTTTTATTACTGTAGGTATATGGTGGGCACTATTCAGTCAATATACCTTTAAGCATTTGCCCAAAGGGTACAAACGTGAAGGAAAACGGGACCATATTATCCTGAATGGCTTTAAGGAATTAAAACTGGTCTGGCACCAACTTGGCGAGAATAGAAAACTGAAACGGTATTTAGGCGCCTTTTTCACCTATAGCATGGCAGTGCAGACCATTATGCTGATCGCCACCTATTTTGGAGAGGAAGAAATAGCATGGGGCTCCGATACGGAGCGAACCACTGGGTTGATTGTAAGTATTTTGTTGATACAAATTGTTGCTATTTTGGGGGCAACGGTCACCGCATGGGCTTCCAAAGCTTTTGGAAATATCAGAACCTTGGTGGTGATCAACGTAATTTGGGCATGTCTCTGTGTGTATGCCTATTTTCTTCAAACCCCAATGGACTTTTATCTTGCGGCCGGACTGGTCGGTATTGTGATGGGAGGAATTCAAGCCTTATCACGCTCCACATATTCTAAGTTTTTGCCGGAGACAACGGATACCACATCGTTTTTCAGTTTTTATGACGTGGCAGAAAAAATAGGGATCATTATCGGCACTTTTATGTATGGAATTGTTTCCCAGCTCACGGGTAGCATGCGTAACAGTACCATCTTTTTAGGACTGTTTTTTTTGATGGGAATATTTTTATTGCTCCGTGTAAATAAGGTGCAAACATCAAAATAACACATAAAAAAGCCCTGAGAATATCAGGGCTTTTTCAGTCTTTGATTGATGATAAACTCTAAATTATCCTTTGGTTATGTCTCCAGAACCAGAGGTTTTGGAGTTTATTTTTTTAGGATTTCCACGGTAATGGATATCACCAGAACCGGATACCCTCGCTTCAAGGGATTGGTTGGCGGTAACCTTGATGTCGGCAGAGCCCGAAACGGTTGCCTTTACAAAGTCAGCTTCTAAATCGTAAGCTTTAATATCTCCAGAACCGGAAACCGTAACGGTAAAGTCGGTTGCCCTACCGGATAGGTTGATGTCGCCTGAACCCGATAATGTAGCGTTCAACTCATCGGCGTCTACCATTAGCGTAACATCGCCGGATCCCGACATTGCGGTGCTGAAGTGGTCAGCTTTAATGGTTGTTTTTCCGACCAAGTCACCAGATCCTGAAAGGCTTACCGAATGCACTGATTCCACAGGTACTGTTACACGAATACCGTTTTTCCAGTTGGAAGACTTCAAATTGACGCCTTTTTCCTTTTTAATGACCAATTTTCCGTTTTTCACCTCGGTTATAATATATTCCAACAAGTTGGATTCTCCTGTTAAGGTAATTTCCCCTTCGGTACCCGATACCAGTTCCACATCGAACCATCCTGCCATGGCAATCTCGTCATAGTCGCTCACCGAACGTTCAATGGTAACTACATCTCCATTGCCCTTAATTCTTTTTCCCCATTGGGCATTGGTACAGGCCAACATTCCCAATGCCAGCGTAAGCGTGATAAATTTTTTCATGATTCTGTGTTTAAATTGTTTTTGATTTGATGTTAATTCTGATAAAATGATATGCCACCGTAGTCACTGGTAATGTTCACCCTGTTTCCGGAATTTGCTTGTCCGTAATAACCACTATAATATTTTTCATTGGATTTTTCTTCGCTGATATTAATTTCAAAATCGTCCTTGCCACTTACTCCGGCATATTCTGTTGAGATTTCAAAATCAAAATGATAACCGGTATCATAACCAATTTTTATTCCTGTGTAATCTGAACGTATTTCCAAATTACCGGCATCGGCTGCCATGCGGTCAATTCTTATAGAACCGTAGTCGCTCGTAAGGGATACATTGCCATGGACATTGCCCAATTTTACACCGATATAGTCGCCTTTACCGTCTACATTTTTTACATTTTTCACATCAATGGAACCGTAGTCACTGGAATATTGAAGGTTTTCCATTTCTTCTATGGTGGCATTGGTGTAGTCGGCCCTAATGTTTAGGTTGCCCGCTTTTTCAATGGTGAAACCAGAGTAGTCCGCTACAATTTCAGCACTGTTTACATAATCAAAAGTGGATCGAGAGGTATAGTCGAACCTGAGTTCGTTATTGCGTCCACGAAGTTCGCCTATTTCCAATTTACCGTAATCGCAGCTAATTTTGGCATGGCCATCAATACGGTCCAAGATAATGCTTCCGTAGTCGTTGCTTAGGTTAACACTGTTTTTTACGGGCAATTTAATCGTATAATTCACCTGTACGCTGACTTTTTTGCGTTTTCCCCAGCTCCATCCCCAGCTATTGCTGCGGTTTCCAAAATCGGTTTTGGCCGATACCATGCTGGCACTGTTCTCAAAATCCACATTGATTTCGTCCAATCGTTCTTTTACACGGTCTTCATCGTTGCCGTTGGTTTTTATATGCACCTCGATTACAACCCGGTTTTCGTTCCAAGAAGTTATGTTGAGGTTACCGTAGCTATTGTCAACCTTTAATAAAGCATCGGAATTAACATTGTATTCCTTTTTAATGGTTTTTTCCTTGGTATACCTGCCATTCAGCTTATCGTTGTCCATATGGGCACTCGCGACAAGGGGAATCAAAGCCAAGGCGAAAAAGATGTGTTTAAATTGTAAAGCTTTCATCATTTTGTGTTTTTAAATTCTTAATATTTTCTATTTGGCTCAAAACTTCTTTCAAAAGGTCGATTCGTGTTTGGAAATTTGTGATCATCGCGCTCAATATGATCTTGCTGTCACCACCGTCTACCAAATCTTGCTCAAGGGATTGGTAATCTTTGTCCAACCGTTGTAGTTGTGCCAAGGTGTCATCCACCAATTGGGCGGTTTCCGGTGTTTTTTCTTCTTTGAGCACTTCTACTTGCTGCTCTATAAGATTTGCAAAGTAGAACTCCGTTTCGGAAACTTCCGGGGCAATTTTCACCACCTGTTGTTTAATGTTCGGTTGAGGTCCGAAAGCTTGGTATCCCAAAATGGCAACCAGGGCTATAGATGCGGCAATGGACAAAGTTTTCCACCAAGATGTATTTTTTTTGTTTAGGGCGATGGTGCCCTGGTTTTGGTTCAGTTTTTCCAAAAACCGTTCTTGGTGTCCGCTTTGTGGCTCGGCTACATCGAACTCCCCTTGGAGTCTTTCAAACAAACTATCTAAACTATCCTTGCTCATAACTAAACATTTACGGTCAACTTTTTTCTAAGGCTCTGTTTGGCCCTCGAAATCATGGTTCTACAATTAGCATAGCTAATGTTCATTATTTCACTTATTTCTTCGTAATCGTACCCTTCAATTAAATGTAAGGTCAAAGAAACTCTGTAATTGTCTTTCAAACTTTTCATGGTTTCCATCACTTTTTGAGCCTTCAGTTCTGTGTAACCATTTTGATCCGAAGCAACTCCATCATTATCTTCGACCTTGTACATTACATCATCCAAATCGGCAGCACGTTTTTTCTGCTGCTTTTTGTAATGATAAATACTGTTATTGATCACGATCCGCTTCAACCATGCCCCAAAAGTGACGTCTCCTTTAAAGGTGTGCAGTTTGGTAAATGCGCTCAGGAACGATTCCTGCATCACATCCTCGGCTTCGGCAGTGTGTTTTACAATCCTAAAAGCAGTGTTGTACATTGCTTTGTAATAGCGGTTGTAAACCTCTAGCTGCGCACTTTGTTGCCCCTGCATGCACAATTTGAGCAGTGTGTCAATATGTTCATTTTGTTGGCTCAAAAAATGAATGGTTTGTCTTATAGATTATACAATTTACCATTTGTTACACTTTTTTCTTAAAATTTGATTTTTAATGGCACAGGAATTGCCAATTATTGGGTGATAATAAGTCTTCGATTCGCTATAAACATTGATTTTGAGGGGTTTGCGAAGACTCGAATGTTGAATTAAAATGTTGGTCGATCGTCTATTCTGACAAAATGACCGAAAAGATGATATGGGAGAGATGAAAATTACCAAATTTGACAATATAGATCTTCAGGGGCTTGATGAAGATGCGGAATTGATTCCGTTGTTGACCCCGGAGGACGAAGAACAGATGAACAGGGAGAGTTTGCCGGAAACTTTACCGGTACTGCCACTTAGGAATACGGTTTTGTTCCCTGGGGTTGTTATTCCTATTACCGCTGGGAGGGATAAATCCATCAACTTGATCAAGGACGCCAATAATGGTTCCAAGACCATTGGTGTAGTGTCCCAAAAAGATGAAAGTGTCGAAAACCCAGGTCCTGAGGATATCAATACCATGGGAACCGTTGCACGTATTTTAAGGGTGCTTCAAATGCCCGATGGAAACACTACCGTGATCATTCAGGGAAAGAAAAGGTTTAAAATAGACGCCGTTCTTACAGAGAAGCCTTATATGACCGCGAAAGTTAGTGAGGCCAAGGAAGAACGTCCCGATGAAAAAAGCAGCGAATTTGAGGCTATTATAGATTCTATCAAGGAATTGGCCTTCAAGATTATCAAGGACAATCCGAATATTCCGAGCGAGGCTACTTTTGCCATCAAGAATATTCAGAGCAATTCGTTCTTGATCAATTTTGTGTCATCCAACTTGAATCTTGCCGTAAAGGAAAAACAGCAACTTTTGGAAATGCCAAATCTTCAGGAAAGGGCTTTGGCCACCTTGAAGTACATGAACATGGAACTCCAAAAGTTGGAACTGCGCAACGATATACAAAGCAAGGTCCGTAGCGATATGGACCAACAGCAACGTGAATACTTCCTTCACCAACAAATGAAGACCATCCAAGAGGAACTTGGGGGGTTGTCTTATGAGGAAGAGGTGGACGAAATGGCCGAAAAGGCCAAAAAGAAAAAGTGGGGAAAAAAAGTGCAAGAGCATTTTGAGAAGGAACTCTCCAAAATGCAGCGCATGAACCCACAGGTGGCAGAGTATTCCATCCAACGGAACTATTTGGACCTGTTGTTGGATTTGCCATGGAACGAGTATTCCAAAGACAAGTTTGATTTGAAAAGGGCCCAAAAGATCTTGGACAGAGATCATTACGGTCTGGAAGATGTAAAGCGTCGAATTATTGAATATTTGGCAGTTCTGAAATTGCGAAACGATATGAAGTCGCCGATCCTTTGTTTGTACGGTCCTCCTGGTGTGGGTAAAACCTCTTTGGGAAAATCTGTGGCAGAGGCCTTGGGCAGGGAATATGTGCGCATGTCCTTGGGTGGTCTTCGTGATGAAGCGGAAATCCGCGGACACCGAAAAACATATATCGGAGCCATGCCGGGTAGGATTATCCAGAGCTTGAAGAAAGCAGGAACTTCCAACCCCGTATTCATTTTGGACGAGATTGATAAGTTGGCCAGTAGCCACCAAGGGGATCCATCTTCGGCCATGTTGGAGGTGTTGGACCCCGAGCAAAACAGCGATTTCCACGATAACTTCTTGGAAATGGGCTATGATCTATCCAAAGTCATGTTCATCGCAACGGCGAACAACCTGTCCACCATACAGCCAGCTTTGCGCGACCGTATGGAAATTATCAACGTGACCGGCTATACCATCGAGGAAAAGGTGGAGATTGCCAAGCGTCACTTGTTGCCCAAGCAGTTGGAGGAGCATGGGTTGTCCAAAAAAGATTTGAAAATCGGTAAGCGCCAATTGGAAAAAATCGTCGAGGGTTATACCCGAGAATCCGGGGTGCGAAGCTTGGAAAAACAGATAGCCAAGGTAGTGCGTTACGCTGCAAAGTCCATTGCGATGGAAGAAGAGTACAACGTTACCTTGACCAACGAGAATATTGAGGAAATTTTGGGCCCTGCCCGATTGGAACGCGACAAGTACGAAAACAATGATGTGGCAGGCGTTGTCACAGGCTTGGCGTGGACCAGCGTAGGAGGCGATATTTTGTTCATTGAATCCATTCTTTCTCAAGGAAAAGGGACTATGAACATTACGGGTAACCTTGGAAAAGTAATGAAGGAGTCCGCCACCATTGCCATGGAATACATCAAATCCAATGCCCATGAATATGGTATTGATTCCAGCGTATTTGACAAGTACAATGTGCATATTCACGTTCCGGAAGGAGCTACGCCAAAAGATGGTCCAAGTGCAGGTATTACCATGTTGACCTCATTGGTGTCCCTTTTTACGCAGCGCAAAGTGAAAAAGAGCTTGGCCATGACTGGTGAGATCACCCTTCGTGGTAAAGTGTTACCGGTAGGTGGAATCAAGGAAAAAATCTTGGCGGCGAAAAGAGCTCGAATCAAAGAGATTATTCTTTGTGCGGACAACAAAAAAGATATTGAGGAAATCAAACCGGAATATCTGAAAGGGCTTACTTTCCACTATGTTACCGATATGAGCGAGGTTATCGATATTGCCATTACCAAACAGAAAGTGAAAAATGCAAAGACACTTTAAATGACTTTGGTCATAACAGCATAAGACCTTTTCTGCCTATTTTTGGTATATGGGAAAAATAACGATAGCAATTGATGGATATTCCTCTACGGGAAAAAGTACGATCGCCAAAAGGTTGGCCTCTACCTTAAACTATATTTATGTGGACACAGGTGCCATGTACCGCGCCGTAACCCTTTTTGCGCTGCAACAAGGCATTATAAGTGAAAGGGGAGAGGTGGATGAAGCCACATTGATTGATAAATTATCCGAGGTGCACCTCAAATTTGTGCCCAATAAAGAAACAGGGAAGTCCGATATGTTCCTAAACGATGTGAACGTAGAGAAGGAAATCCGTTCGATGAAAGTGTCTAGACAGGTGAGCAAAGTATCAGCTATCAAGGATGTTAGGGAAAAGTTGGTGAAAATCCAACAAGAAATGGGCAAGGACAAAGGCATAGTAATGGATGGCCGTGATATTGGCACCGTTGTTTTTCCAGAAGCGGAGCTAAAATTATTTATGACGGCGTCTCCCGATAAGCGAGCGGCCAGGCGCTACAAGGAATTGTTGGAGAAAGGCGAGGAAGTTACCTATCCCGAAGTATTGAAAAATGTGGAGGAAAGGGATCGTATCGATTCCACCCGAACCATTTCACCCCTTACCAGGGCCAAAGATGCCATTGAGTTTGATAACAGTGACATGGGCTTGGAGGAGCAGTTTGAACGAATCCATGAGTTTGCCAAAAGGGTGATTGCGAAATAGGGTTAATGGGCCTATCACCTGTGCATGACCCAAGCATTGCTTTGAAGGGTATCGGTGAATTATTTTACTATGATTTTATCCTTCATCATTTCAGGTGGATATCCCATTATTCCGTCATGATGTTCATTACAGTAAAACCCATACTCGCTGCCGTCATGGGTTCCCAAATGTTTATGGATTTCAACGCATTCATCCAAATCAAGTCTTTGTGAGAGCGAAACAGCATCTATAAAGCAGTTGTAATACACCCACTCCCGACAATTATTTGACCACGCTTGCCCACGATACTTTTCTTTTATCTTTTTTTCTTGTATTATTTTTTCAATCGGCTGTAGGTGTTCACAAATCATTTGTTTTGTTTTAAAAATAGTTAATCAGGGGCAATGAATTATGGTCAAGTAATGAAGAGTAGCGAGTATTGATCAATGTTGTACTTCTATTAAAAAAAAAATCATTGATTGAATCTCCCCAACTCCTTACTAAGTTCTTCCAAAATTTCATAGATCTGTATATTTATTCTTTGGGTATATTGAAAATTTAGTTCAGCATCCGCTCCGATCAAAGTACTGACATGATATAAGGAACTCGAATCATTTTTAAAGCCCTCAATATCCATTTTAAAATCCTCCATAGCCTTTTGAGTAATAATTCTATCTTCTCTTCTGTTATGGTTTTTCCATAAATACGTCATAATCTCAGCATCAAAATATTTGTAGAGATGTGCATTGTACTTCTTCTTGAGTTCATGAGCTTCCATGAATAGAAATGAATTCGCGGAACTGATATTACTCTTATAGTTGGAGATTTTGGTTTTTAAATTTTCACTGGTTATTAAACTCAAATTTCCCGAAGATATGATTTCATCATAAGTGGGGGTATGGCTTTGAAACAACAAGGTTTTCCCGTTAAAAAACAAAAAGCTCACTAAAGAATCTGAGCGTAAATTGTTTTTTCCTCGTAAAAATAACTTTATCATCTTGCCATCATGTACTTTCAAATTTGTCAGCCAAGCTTGTGTGGCGATTGTACTACTGTCCTTTTTGAATTCTTTTTGCATTTGTTCCAACAGATAAAATTCCTTTTTGGAATTCTTTTTTACTTCATTCCAATTATTGATCTGTATGGCGATTAAAATCCCTATCACAACCAGAATAATTTCACCAATTGCATATTTCAGGTACTTTCCGGTTTTTCCCTCTGAAAGTAAAAATCGTCTAGTTTTTCTAAAGAATTTTATCATTGGTTTGTGATTGGTCATAGCACGACTATTGAATGAACATCGTATCAATGGATTTTACTGCAAGTTCAATGTCGTATGGAGTGAATTTAACAATTTTAACTCTAAGCTTAATAAACAAAAAACGCCCAAAGGGCGCTTTTTTAGTTTATAATGAAATACTGTTCCAGACAGTGCTCGAACTGTCAACTACTACAAATTCGGAATTACCAATACCTGATCGGGATGGATCACGTTCGGGTCTTTTAAAATATTGGTGTTCGCATCAAAAATTTTGGTGTATTTCATCGGGTCGCCGTAGTAATGCTTAGCAATCTTGCTCAACGATTCTCCGCTCTTTACCGTATGTCTGTGATACACGGAATCATCCTCCACGGTAATATTTGCTTTAATATCGGATGGGTGCTCCCCGCCAATTTCTTTGATCTTGTCCCATAACAGGTTCTTTTCATATTGGGTCTTGGTCATTCCCTTTATCTTCAAAATGTCGCCCTCAACATTTACATCGCCGTTTTTCACTTCCAACTTTTCACCTAAGTCGAGTACAGGTTGATACTTTGCTTTTACATTCATAAGGGTACTTTTTTATAGTTAATAATTAGAACATTCAAGATAATCAATCCGCGAATATTTTGCCATTAAATAATGGTAATACTTTTTTTGCGTAAACCTGGCTTGTAGGCTTTGTATATCAATATTTTAATTGTATTTTTGCACCCCTTTTGGCAAGGAGGCAAGAGAAAAAGGGAATTTAGAAAATCAATTTAAAACCACTTCCGCGGTAATTGTTCAACTCTTGTAAAACGTGGAATACAAATTTTAATCAGCAAGCATGGCTGAAGAAAAACAAAACGTTGAGGTAGAAGAAACTGCCGCAGCACCAGAAGTAAAAGAAACAGAGCCCAAACAAGATCCTCAGGAATTTCTTGAAAATTTTGACTGGGAAAAGTATGAAGAAGGAATTGAGCGCGTTGACGACAGCAAGCTTAAGGAATTCGAAACACTTGTAGAGGAAAACTTTGTGGACACTGCCGATGAGGAAGTAGTGGAAGGAGAAGTTGTTCACATGACAGACCGTGAGGCCATCATTGACATCAATGCCAAGTCCGAAGGTGTAATTTCCTTGAATGAGTTCCGCTACAATCCCGACCTAAAAGTTGGAGATAAAGTTGAGGTACTTATAGATATCCGTGAAGACAAAACCGGTCAGTTGGTATTGTCTCACAGAAAAGCAAGAACCATCAAGGCGTGGGAGCGTGTAAACAATGCACATGACAAAGAAGAAATTGTTACTGGATTCGTTAAATGTCGTACCAAAGGTGGTATGATCGTTGACGTATTCGGAATCGAAGCCTTCTTGCCAGGTTCTCAAATCGATGTGAAGCCTATCCGCGATTACGATCAGTATGTAGGTAAGACCATGGAGTTCAAAGTAGTGAAGATCAACCACGAGTTCAAGAACGTAGTGGTATCCCACAAAGCTTTGATCGAAGCGGACATCGAAGAGCAGAAAAAAGAGATCATCGGCCAATTGGAAAAAGGCCAAGTATTGGAAGGTGTGGTCAAGAACATTACATCTTATGGGGTATTTATCGACCTTGGAGGTGTGGATGGATTGGTACACATTACCGACCTTTCCTGGAGCCGAATCAACCACCCGAACGAGGTGGTGGAGCTAGACCAAAAACTGAACGTTGTTATCTTGGATTTTGATGATAACAAGTCCAGAATTCAGTTGGGTCTTAAGCAATTGGAGAAACACCCATGGGATGCCCTAGGTGATGAGATCAAAGTAGGTGACAAAGTAAAAGGTAAGGTAGTGGTGATCGCTGATTACGGTGCCTTTATCGAAGTTGCCGAAGGAGTAGAAGGTTTGATCCACGTTTCAGAAATGTCATGGTCTACGCACCTAAGGTCTGCTCAGGACTTTGTGAACGTAGGTGACGAAGTTGAAGCTGTTGTATTGACCTTGGATAGAGAGGATCGTAAAATGTCGTTGGGTATCAAGCAATTGACTCCAGACCCATGGACCGATATCACCACCAAATATCCTGTTGGATCAAGACACAAAGGAATCGTTAGAAACTTTACCAACTTTGGTGTATTCGTAGAGTTGGAAGAGGGAATCGACGGTTTGATCTATATCTCAGACCTTTCTTGGACCAAGAAAATCAAGCACCCATCCGAATTTGTTGCCGTAGGCGATACCTTGGAGGTGGAAGTATTGGAATTGGACGTGGAAGGACGCAAATTGAGCCTTGGTCATAAACAGACCACAGAAAACCCTTGGGACAAATACTCCGAGGAGTTTGCTGAAGGAACAATTCACAAAGCTGCCATTGCAGAGGTGGTTGATAAAGGAGCAACTATCAATTTCAACGAGGACATCGTTGGATTTGTTCCACAACGTCACATGGAAAAAGAAGACGGCAAAAAACTTGTTAAAGGTGAAGAGGCCGAATTCAAGATCATCGAGTTCAACAAAGATTTCAAGAGAGTTGTGGCCAGCCACACTGCGATCTTTAGAGAGCAAGAAGATAGAAATGTGAAGGCTGCCGCCAAGAAAAGAGCTGCATCTAAAGATGAAGCCGCTCCAACCCTTGGAGATGCCAACTCACAGTTGCAAGCATTGAAGGACAAAATGGAAGCCGATAAGAAAAAGTAATCGGACTTTTCAATGATACGAAGCCCCGCTGGAAACAGTTGGGGCTTTTTTATGTCCCGAACATTTTAAAGAATTGCTTACTTTTGTATTTAACCGAGTTGGTCGCACATAGCATATGAGTCAAAAAGTTCTGCTTACTTCAAAGGAAATCAACATCATACTGCACCGGTTGGCCTGTCAGCTAATGGAGAATCATTTGGATTTTAAGGATACGGCATTGATTGGTATTCAGCCCAGAGGCGTTTTTTTGGCAGAAAGATTAGTAAAGATTCTCAAAAAGGAATACAAGATCAAGCATATTGATCTTGGTTTCTTGGACATCACATTTTTTAGGGACGATTTTGGAAGAGGGGAGATCCTGAAGGCCAATTCCACACAAATGAATTTTTTGGTGGAAGACAAAAAAGTGGTGTTCATAGATGATGTACTATACACGGGAAGAAGTATCAGGGCGGCGCTAACGGCCATCCAATCCTTTGGTAGACCTAGCAATATAGAACTCTTGACATTGATCGATAGGCGTTTTAGTAGACATTTGCCCATACAGCCTACGTATCGCGGTAGACAAGTGGATGCCATAAACGAGGAAAAGGTTAAGGTAATGTGGGAAGAGAACGATGGAGAGGACAAAGTATATTTAGTAAGCAAATAAAAGATAATGAGCGAGTTAAGTGTAAATCACTTGTTGGGAATAAAGTATCTGAACAAAAAGGATATATCGCTCATTTTTGAAACGGCCGATCATTTTAAGGAAGTGATCAACCGATCTATCAAAAAAGTACCTACCCTTCGAGATATTACCATTGCCAATATCTTTTTTGAGAACAGCACCCGTACAAAATTATCTTTTGAACTGGCCGAAAAACGACTTTCTGCCGATGTGGTGAACTTTTCGGCGGGGCAATCTTCCGTTAAAAAGGGAGAGACTTTGATAGATACCGTGAACAATATCCTGTCCATGAAAGTGGACATGGTAGTGATGCGTCATCCCAATCCGGGAGCAGGAATTTTCTTGTCCCAGCATGTTAATGCCTCCATTGTGAATGCAGGGGATGGTGCCCATGAGCACCCAACGCAAGCGCTGTTGGATTCCTTTTCCATTCGTGAAAAATTAGGTGATGTGGGCGGAAAAAATGTTGTGATCGTAGGGGATATTTTACATTCCCGAGTGGCACTGTCCAATATTTTCGCCTTGAAATTACAAGGAGCCAATGTAAAGGTCTGTGGACCAAAAACACTTATTCCCAAGCATATTGAGTCGTTGGGAGTGGGGGTGGAGACCAATTTAAGAAAAGCCTTGGAGTGGTGTGACGTGGCCAATATGCTCCGCGTACAGAACGAACGGATGGATATCAGCTATTTCCCGTCCACAAGGGAGTACACTCAGCAATTTGGGGTCAACAAAGAACTTTTGAACAGTTTGGACAAACAAATTGTAATCATGCACCCTGGCCCTATAAACCGAGGGGTGGAAATTACCAGTGATGTGGCCGATTCCGATCAGTCCATTATTTTACATCAGGTAGAAAATGGAGTAGCCGTACGTATGGCCGTACTCTATCTATTGGCATCAAAAATTAAGTAAAGATGATTTTCGACAAAGACGGAACAACAACGATTGTTTTCCAGGAAAAAACCACACTTTCTGGTTTTCTGGAAAACCTCAATAAAGCGTATCCAAAACTCAAGCACGATAACATTGTGGTCAATCTTTTTTCTTTTGATAAACTGGGTATCAATGACATCTTGGAGTTTTTGGATCTATCCAACAGGCATAAAGCAGGAGGGCAATCCTTTGTTTTAGTCACCGATAAGCTAAGCTATGATGAAATTCCGGAAGAGATAAGTGTTGTGCCCACCTTGCAGGAGGCAAAGGACCTTATCGAGATGGAAGAAATTGAACGTGACCTGGATATATGAAACTTACTGTACTTGGTTGTTATGCGGCTACACCACGAACATTCACCAATCCTACTTCACAGATACTCGAGATAAAGAATCATCTTTTTTTGATTGATTGCGGTGAGGGAACCCAAGTACAGCTCAGAAAATACAAGGTCAAGTTTTCCAGGATCAACCACATTTTTATATCACATCTACATGGGGACCATTTTTTTGGTTTGCCTGGGCTCATATCCACCTTTAGGTTATTGGGCAGGGACAAGGAACTGCATATTTATGGTCCAAAGGGCATCAAAGAGGCCATTACTTTATTTTTAAAATTAGGTGATTCATGGACCAATTACCCCTTAATATTTCATGAGCTGAAATCCAAGGAATCGGAACTCGTTTTTGAAGACGAAAAAGTTACCGTTAGAACGGTTCCCTTGATCCATAGGGTGTATACCAACGGATATCTATTTAAAGAAAAGAAAGCTCCCCGAACGTTGGACATCACGGCTGCTCGAAAATATGGTGTGGACAAGAGCCAATTCAACAATATAAAAAAGGGAGTGGATGGAGTTGATACATCAGGAAAAACAATTCCCAATAAAAAACTCACCATTGATCCACCTGAGCCCAAAAGCTATGCTTTTTGTAGCGATACGGTTTATAATGAAGCTGTCTTACCTACAATAAAGGATGTTACTGTACTGTATCACGAATCCACTTTTTTGGATTCAGAGGAACATCTATGTGAAAAAACAAAGCACTCCACCTCCAAACAAGCGGCACAAATCGCTAAAAAAGCCAATGCGAGCCTTTTGATCTTGGGGCATTATTCCACACGCTATAAATCCATCGAACTATTTAAAAAGGAGGCAGAACAAGTTTTTCCCGTTGTGGAGTTGGCCGATGATGGCAAAGTGTTTGATTTTGGCAGCTAGGATTTTACAAAACTTTTCCAAACCCGATACTTTGAGGTGACCCTATTTTTGACGAACTTCACGTCATGCAAAAAGACCTTGGCGATTATAGAAAATCTTACGAGAAAAGTGAACTGACCGAAGCATCGGTAAAGGAAAATCCAATGGAACAATTTCAAAAATGGTTTCATGAAGTCGAAGCGGTGGATGGGGTTGATGAGCCCAACGCCATGACAGTCTCGACCATTGGTTTGGATGGTTTTCCAAAAAGCCGTGTGGTATTGATGAAAAAATTCACGTATGAAGGCTTCATTTTCTACACCAATTACCAAAGTGAAAAAGGTAAAGCCATAGCAGCCAATCCATCGGTTTGCCTATCCTTTTTCTGGCCGAATATGGAGCGTCAGGTGATCATAAAGGGAAAAGCTGAAAAAATTGCAGAAAACCTTTCAGATGGTTATTTTGAATCTCGTCCGCACGGCAGTCAATTAGGTGCCGTTGTCTCCGATCAGAGCGAAGTAGTTCCGACCCGAGACTATCTGGAAAACAAGTTGAAGGAACTCGAACAGCAATATGAGGGTAAGGAAGTGCCCAGACCCGAATATTGGGGCGGGTATCTTGTGCGTCCCGTTTCCATGGAATTCTGGCAGGGACGTCCAAACAGATTGCACGATAGGATACGATACTCCCTACAGGATGATCTGGATTGGAAAATAGAACGTTTGGCGCCATAAATCCCAAAAAAATGAAACAACTTATATTAATGAGACATGGGAAATCCTCATGGGAATACGATGTCTCCGACAAGGACAGACCACTAAAAAAAAGAGGGATAAACGATGCTCATTTAGTTGCCAAAACCTTTGGTCTGCATGCGCCTTTCATTGATTTTATCTATTCCAGCCCCGCCAACCGTGCCCTGCACACCAGTATGATCTTTGCAAGAAATCTGGAGTTTGATTTATCAAAATACGGCGTGGACGATGCCCTTTATGACTTTTCCGGCAACAGTGTTGAGCAATTTATACGATCACTGGACAATGATTTAGAAACCGTTGCGATCTTTGGACATAACTATGCCTTCACTTCACTTGCAAATACTTGGGGAGATCAGTATATTGAGAACGTTCCTACGGCAGGACTAGTCCACATTACATTTGGCGTGGACGATTGGTCCAAAATATCAGAGGGAACCACCAAGCAAATGGTCTTTCCAAAACACTTGAAAAAATAAATGGTAAAAACAAAGAACGAATATATAAATAGAGAAATCAGCTGGCTGCAATTTAATGCCAGGGTATTGCAAGAGAGCAAGGACCATAGGGTTCCGCTCATCGACAGATTACGATTTTTGGGTATCTTCAGTAATAACCTGGATGAGTTTTTTAAGGTTAGATATGCTACCGTAAAACGAATAGTCGATGCTGGGAAAACCGGTAAAAGTGTTTTGGGGGGCGAAAAGGCAAAAGACCTTTTAGAGGAAATCACCAAAATTGTAATTGATCAGCAGGCCCGAAGTCTGGAGGTTTTTAAGCAAATTGACAAGGAACTTCGTCAAGAAAATATTTTTATAATAAGGGAAACCGAAGTCAACGAAAGCCAAGCTGAATTTATTCGGGACTATTTCTTTAAAAAGGTAAACCAAGAGTTGATGACCATCATCTTGAACGACCTTACGGAATTTCCCCTTTTAAAGGATACCGCGGCTTATTTGGCCGTTAAAATCGTAATGAAGAATGGTTCTTCAAAAGGGATGCACAACCGATATGCATTGATCGAGATTCCCAAAGGTATCGACCGTTTTGTGGTGTTGCCCAAAGAGGGGGAGAAGGACTATGTTATAATGTTGGACGATTTGATTCGTTTTTGCTTGGACAGTGTATTCACCATGTTCGAGTTCGAGTCCATTTCTGCTCATATGATCAAGATTACACGTGATGCTGAATTGGACATCGACAATGATTTGAGCAAGAGTTTTATCGAAAAGATTTCCTCAAGTGTCGAGCATAGAAAAATAAGTGATCCGGTTCGTTTTGTGTACGATAAGAACATCGATAAGGACACCCTTCAATTCCTGAAGGAGAAAATGGATATCATGGATACCGATAGCGTTATCCCTGGTGGCCGTTACCACAATAGAAGGGATTACATGGGCTTTCCCAGTTTGGGAAGACACGACCTTATGTACGATAAAATTGAGCCCTTACCAGTAAAGGGATTAAGTATGAAGGGTAGTTTACTGGATATGATCGCCCATAAAGATTATATGATCTATGCCCCATACCATACATTTAGTTATGTGACCAAGTTTTTACGTGAAGCTGCACTGGATCCACAGGTACGAAGTATCATGATTACGATATATCGATTGGCAAGTGATAGTCAAATAGCCTCGGCTTTGGTCAATGCGGTCAAAAATGGAAAGCAGGTAACGGTACAGATTGAATTGCAGGCTAGATTTGATGAGCAGAACAATATTGAATATGCCAACCATTTACAGGACGAAGGGGTAAATCTGATTTTTGGTGTCCCTGGACTAAAGGTACACAGTAAGGTCTGCTTGGTGGAACGCGAAGAGGATGAGGGCATCAAAAGGTATGGCTTTATCAGTACAGGAAACTTTAACGAGTCAACTGCAAAAATTTATACGGATTACACCTTGTTTACGGCCCATCAAGGTATTTTAAAGGATATGAGCAAAGTGTTCGCCTTCTTTGAGACCAATTACAAAATCAATAAATACAAACACCTGATCGTATCTCCACATTACACCAAAGCAACTTTTATGAAGTTGATAGATAAGGAAATCGAATATGCCAAAGCAGGTAAAGAGGCTTACATCAAAATAAAGATGAATAGCCTAACTTCTTATAAGATGGTGGACAAGCTCTACGAAGCCAGCCGGGCAGGAGTTAAAATACAAATGATAGTAAGAGGTATTTGCTGTCTTATACCAGGTGTTGAAGGAATGAGCGAGAATATTGAGGCCATTAGTGTGGTGGATAAGTTTTTGGAACATCCCAGATTGTTCATTTTTGGTAACAATGGTGACCCAAAAATCTATATTTCCTCAGCGGATTGGATGACACGTAACCTAGACTTTAGGGTAGAGGTGGGTTGCCC
The DNA here is from genome assembly GCF_017313105.1 of [Muricauda] lutisoli (nom. illeg.). Classification (GTDB taxonomy): domain Bacteria; phylum Bacteroidota; class Bacteroidia; order Flavobacteriales; family Flavobacteriaceae; genus Flagellimonas; species Flagellimonas lutisoli. The sequence goes on from NZ_JAFLND010000004.1 coordinate 87,405, forward strand.
TATTTACGACCCTGACATTAGACAAGAACTTCTCGATACTTTTGAGATATCCTGGAAAGATAACTCTAAGGCAAGGGTGTTTTCAGAAAAGCAGGACAACGCCTATAGAAAGCGAGCCAAAGGGGAACCTGAACTACGTTCTCAATTTGAGATGTACGATTACTATAAAAGAAAATTGGAGGCCTAGCCGTGCATGGTCTCCTTTTTTCCCAAGTCTTTCATTAGTTGTGCTTCGTAGTCCAAAAGGTCGTTCCATTTTTGGTCCACTTCCTCTTTGTTGCCATATTTTCGGGCAAATTTTAGGAACATGGTGTAATGGTTGGCTTCACTGACCATAAGGTTTCGGTAGAATTCGGATAATTCTTCGTCATCTATTTCTTCAGAAAGTAATCTAAAGCGTTCACAACTGCGGGCTTCAATTAGGGCGGCATATAATAGCTTGTGCACCAAATGGGTTTCTCGGCTGCCACCTTTAGGGAAGAATTTCATCAATTCAACAACATATTCATCCTTTCGTTCGCGACCCAAGACCCAACCGCGATTTATAATTTTATCATGCACCATATTGAAATGCCCCATTTCCTCACGGGCAAGAGCGGTCATTTCCTTTACCAATTCCGATTTTTCAGGAAAACCGATGATCAAAGAAATCGCTGTGCTTGCCGCCTTTTGCTCGCAATAGGCATGATCGGTCAATATTTCTTCGATATTCTTTTCAACAATGTTTACCCATCTTGGGTCCGTAGGTAGTTTTAGGCCTAACATGACTATGCTTTTTGAATGTTACAGGTGCAAAGATAAAAGTATTGTGCGGTAAGTTTAAAAATCGAGGTCAAACTCTTTTCTGAGCAAATCCAAATTTGGGTTTTTCTCTCTCAACTTTTCATATTTTTCTTCGGGAGTAAAGGCAAACTTTTTGGCAACCTCCTCGTTTACCGTAATGTAAAGAGAAATGGAATAGTTGTTCAATTTTTGTTTCAAGTAATCCAGCATCAGGCTTTGTTCCCGTTCTATTTCTTTTTTCATGGTGCCATTGGGGAGCTCTATCCAAATGGTATTCTCATTTTTTAGCTTGGGAACATCGGTTTGTAAATTACTGGCCAAAATCTTTCTGCCCTGCTTTTCCAATATGTTCACAAAATCATTCCAATGCTGCTGCATGTCTTTTTCCTCAAAGGAATCTTTGGGGAGATCCTTTTCGTCTACGCTTGGCGATTTCGTGTTCTCGTGAGCCTTTTTAACCTTAATGCTGGAAAGGGAGAGTCCTGAGACCCTTTTTTCCGAAGTCTTAATATTTATTTTTTTGGATTGATATGGTTCTTTTGGCTCGGTTACCTTTTCTTTTACCGCTTCCTTGGGCTCAGGGGCTTCTTTTGAAGTATTGGAAGGTATCGATTTTTCCACTGTTGGTGGTGGAGTGGCACCGTTGGTTTGAGGTGATGTGGATGTGCCGTTTGATGATGTTGTTTTTCCGGAAAAATAGGAGGCCGGAATTATGAAATTAGAGTTTTTTTTTTCTCCATCGAAAGTGATGGATGCCAATTTCATAAGCGTTAGTTCGACCAACAATCGCTGGTTTTTACTGGTTTTGTATTGCAGGTCACAATCGTTTGCCAGATCTATGGCTTTTAAAAGGAACTCTTTTGAAGCTTTTTTTGCTTGATCTTTGTATTGTTTGGTTACATCTTCGCCTACTTCCAGCAAATTTAAAGTGTCGGGGTGTTGACATACCATTAAATCCCTAAAGTGTGATGCCAAACCGGAAATAAAGTGATGACCATCAAAACCGAGGGACAGGGTTTTGTTGAAAAGAATCAGAAGTTCTGGTATGTTGTTCTCTAGAATTAAATCCGTGGCAGAGAAATAAATGTCGTAATCCAGAACGTTTAGGTTTTCGGTCACCGCTTTTCGGGTCAATTCTTTACCCGAAAAACTTACCACACGATCAAAAATGGATAGGGCATCCCGCATGGCACCATCTGCCTTTTGGGCAATGATGTTCAGTGCGCTTTCCTCCGCTTCAATACCTTGCTGCTCAGCGATATACTTTAGGTATTCTGCGGCATCCTTAACGGTGATGCGTTTAAAATCAAATATTTGGCATCGGGAAAGTATTGTCGGAATTATTTTGTGCTTCTCTGTGGTTGCCAAAATAAATATGGCGTGTTTTGGAGGTTCTTCCAATGTTTTTAAAAAGGCATTGAATGCCGATTGGGATAGCATATGCACCTCATCAATAATGTACACCTTGTACTTCCCCGTTTGAGGTGGGATCCGAACTTGATCTATTAAGCTACGAATATCGTCTACTGAGTTGTTGGATGCAGCATCCAGCTCAAAAATGTTGAAAGCAAAATCTTCATCCTCCCTTTCCGTGCCATCTTGGTTTATTTTTTTTGCCAGAATACGGGCGCAAGTGGTCTTCCCGACACCTCTTGGACCACAGAACAATAGAGCTTGGGCCAAATGGTTGTTGTCAATTGCATTGGTCAAGGTATTGGTAATAGAGGATTGGCCCACAACATCCTTGAATGTTTGGGGTCTATATTTTCTAGCTGATACTATAAAAGGTTCCAATGCTGGGAAATAATAGAATTACTACAAATATAAAAATAGGATTATGTAAAGTTACCTGCAAGAGGACAGTTAAGCTGTTTTTTATTAACAATTGGATTACCTTTGCAAACAGCAGGCCACCTTATCGCTGCAAGTAAGGGCAACCAAGCTTGAAGAGGAAAGTCCGGACACCACAGTGCGGCATAGCGGGTAACGCCCGTCCGCCGCAAGGCGAGGACCAGTGCAACAGAAAGCAAGTACAGTTCGGCTGTAGTGAAATCGGCAAACTCTATGCGGTGAAACGCCATGTAAACCAATGTTTGAGGGCTGCACGTCCGAGTTGGAGGGTAGGCGGTTGGAACACTTGGGCAACCATGTGTCTAGATAAATGATAAGGGTATACAGAATCCGGCTTATGGCCTGCTTTTATTCAACTTCAAAGAAACTGAAAATACTTCCACCATACTTTCTTTGCTCCGAAAATTTTGGATGTTCCGAAAGATTGGTTTGGTCGGAATGTTCAATAATCAGTAGACCCTCTTCCAGTAATAGTTCTTTTTCAAAAACCAAATCGGCAATGTTGAGAAATTGTTCGGTGTCAAAATCATAAGGTGGGTCTGCGAAAATAAGATCGTATTTTTCAGTGGTTCGCTCTAAAAACTTAAAGACATCGGATTTTACGGTATTTATGGAAAAATCCAATTCTTCAGCAGTTTTTGAAATATAGCGAACGCACCCCTGAAACCCATCTACAGCAGTTATTTTTTCTGTTCCCCTGGATGCGAATTCAAAACTAATGTTACCGGTGCCCGAGAATAGGTCAAGAACTTTGAGTTCATCAAAATAGAACCGATTGTTCAGAATATTGAACAGTGCCTCTTTGGCCATATCCGTGGTTGGGCGAACAGGTAACTTTTTGGGGGCAGTTAGTCTTTTGCCCTTATATTTTCCGGATATGATACGCATTTAGAGGGAGCTTAATATCGAAAAATCTATGCTCTCATTTTCCAATTGCTCCACTGGAAAAGATGGATTGCTGGGAACAAAAACAGAAACGTTTTTTATGTATTGGTAGCAGAGGTCATAAATGGGGTCTCCCTCTTCGACCGCACCAAAAAGTTTTAGGTTGACCTTTTCAAGGTCTAGTTGCATTTGTTCCAAACTAAATAGTAAGTAATATAGAAAGTCTTCTTTGTTGCTGTACTCGAACTGATTGTAGAATTTTAACTTCTTGTCGGAGATGACCATCATTTCCATCTCCCGTTCTGAAACCTGGACATAGCAAACAGGTTCCGATGCCGTCCTGTTTTGATTTAATAGTGTATTGAGAAGAACGGTTCCACTGTGTTTAAATTCAAATTCACCAAAAAGTTCAAATATATAATTGTTCACATTGGTATATGGAACATAAACATTGATAATTTCTTGATTGGGAATCTCGTCATACGCTATCAGGTCATTTGGCATGATCTTAGCGTTGAACTTTAGGTAATTTGGTAGCTCCTCCTTATTGAACAATGGTTTGGGAACCAATCCGAACATGTTGTTCTTGTGGATAACCATTACCTCTGAGAAGTTTGTTCCCACATCGCCTTGTTTGCTGAGTTTTTCCTTTAACTCCTTGAGCATTAGGTAGGGGGTGAGCGGTGTTTTAAAGCTCATACGCTCAAATGCGAGAATCTTATTTGTAATAGTATCCACTACACAAAAAGAAAGTCCATTCAAGCCAGCTTGAATGGACAGTTTTCTATAAGTGCTATTTGATTCGTTCTGTGCTATAGCTAGTTCTTCTTTTTCCTATCGTAGATAGGTGGCCAGTTACCGTTTGTACTAACTTCGGTCAAGGAACCTACTTTTATTTCGGTACCATTGACCTCCTCTACGCTTTGATATGATTTTTCTTTTTCAAGTAAATCTTCCGGCTGATCGTAAAGAACAACTTCTTTCTTCACCTTTGCTTCAAAAACGGGAGCGCTGTATCCACTTTTTTCGATGATGTCCGCCTTCATTTCAAACTTTTCATTGTTTTGAGCGTAAGGAACGTTCATCATGGTTTTGTAACGGTCGTCAGCTCCAAAAAGGGAATCTTTTACCTTAACAGTGCCCAAGGTGTCAATAATTATTGTATCCTGTTGCATTTCGATCTGATACACTCGGTCATACCTCATAAACGAGGAGTCGCGCTGTGTAGTAATGGTATAGTTTCCGGTATCGATGAATTTGATCAAGCTTTCAAAATCACCAGCGTACTTGCCGTTTACAGTTTTATAGGCTTCTTGTGAATCCCTGATATCCTTTAGTTTGTTGATGACCTGGGTGAACCTTTCGTTTCTTACCTTATTGAACTCAATGGGGGCGTTGATGGAATCGTATATTTTAAACCCAAGGTAAATACTTAGAATTCCAAATAGAATTACTAATACAGGCTTTACTTTTTGAGGTAAAAATCTATCGATCAAGAAAACAAGCCCTATGGTCACAAGGCATATTAAAACAACAATAAGAATTAAGTTTAACATATCTGATACTGTCTTTCAAAGTTAATTTAGTGGTTACAGACAAATCTACAATATTTTTTTTATTGGGAAACTTTTTGCTTTAAAAAAGACCACTATATTTAGCACTCATGAAGGATTTTAACGCACCTGGATTTTTAAAGATTTTAACCGAAAAATTTCCCCATACACCTACCCGAAAACAAGGTATTGCCCTTAATAAGCTGGCTAACTTTGTTTTAGAGGGCAAAAAGGATGAAGTATTCCTTTTAAAGGGTTTTGCCGGAACTGGGAAAACAACACTTGTGGCCACTTTGGTCAGCAGTCTGTGGAAAGTAAAAATGAGTTCCGTTTTAATGGCTCCCACTGGAAGGGCGGCAAAAGTTATGTCTGTGTATTCGGGGAACAAGGCCTTTACCATTCATAAAAAAATATATTTTCCAAAGAAACAATCCGGTGGAGGCATTCAATTTGTTTTGGCTCCTAACAAGCACCGTAATACGGTATTTATTGTAGATGAAGCATCTATGATTCCCGACACGCCGGCTGATTCGAAACTGTTTGAAAATGGTTCCCTTTTGGACGATTTAATGTATTATGTACACTCTGGCCATAATTGTAAATTAGTATTGATTGGCGATACCGCACAGTTGCCCCCGGTAAAATTGGAGCTTAGTCCAGCCCTTGATGAAAACCGTTTATCCTTAAATTATGATAAGGAAGTGGAGTGTTTGGAGTTGGATGAGGTTATGCGACAATCGGACGATTCCGGTATTCTTCACAATGCAACGAACCTTCGGGAGCAATTGCAATCGGAGTTTTTTGATGATTTTAAATTTGATCTACATCAATATAAGGATATTGTCCGTTTGATCGATGGCAACGAGATTCAAGAGGCTATCGATTCCTCTTACGGTCAAAATGGGAAAGAACAAACCGCTATTATTGTTCGGTCTAACAAAAGGGCCAACCTTTACAATCAAAACATAAGGGAGCGCATCCTATTTTTGGATAACGAAATTTCCGTGGGCGACTATATGATGGTCGTAAAGAACAATTACTTCTGGTTAAAGCCCAATTCCGAAGCTGGCTTTATTGCCAATGGGGATATAATTGAGGTATTGGAACTTTTTGCCATCAAGGAACTTTATGGTTTCAAGTTTGCCGAGGTGAAGGTGAAAATGGTGGATTATCCCAATCAAAAACCATTTGAGACGGTTCTGCTTTTGGACACAATAACAGCCGAGACGCCATCGCTATCCTATGAAGATGGAAACAAACTTTATCAAGAAGTGATGAAGGACTATGCACATGAAAAATCCAAATACAGAAAATTCTTGGGGGTAAAGAACAATAGGTTCTTTAATGCTCTACAAGTAAAGTTTTCCTATGCGATAACATGTCACAAATCCCAAGGAGGGCAATGGGATACGGTTTTTGTGGAACAGCCCTATTTGCCCAATGGTGTGGACAAAGATTACCTAAGATGGCTTTACACGGCGGTAACAAGGGCAGAGCGACAACTCTATTTAATAGGTTTCAAGGATGATTTTTTTCTTGACTAGGAAAAACCTATTTTAGACATCGACATGAATATTGAACCGGATACCATAATAAGTTTGTTCCTCGGAATCGGATTGGCCGCTTCCGTTGGTTTTCGTGTTTTTCTACCTCTTTTTGCCCTTAGTTTTGCGGCTTACTTGGGAGTGTGGGACCTAAACGAGAACTGGCAATGGATAGGAAGTTTAACGGCGCTCATCACCTTGGGTGTTGCAACCATTGTTGAGATTTTTGCCTATTTCATCCCGTGGGTGGACAATGCTTTGGACAGTCTTGCCATTCCTTTAGCTGGAATAGCGGGCACCGCTGTAGTCGTATCCACTGCTGCGAATTTGGACCCGGTGGTTACTTGGTCTTTGGCCATTATTGCCGGGGGCGGAACAGCGACGGCCATTAAAGGGGCCAATGCCGCAGGAAGACTCACTTCTACAGGAACTACAGGTGGTTTGGCCAATCCTCTGGTATCTACAGTGGAAACCGGTGCGGCCGTTGCCGTGAGCACAGCGTCGATTTTGGTGCCGCCCATAGCCGCAATCCTTGTGATTATCATATTATTGATCATATTCAGGATCTATCGAAAAATAAGACCAAAAGCTAAATAACCTAATCATCCAAAAGCCTAAAAGTGAAAATAATTTCCATGATTCCCGCTCGTTATCAAGCCTCCAGGTTTCCTGCAAAACTAATGCAGGACCTCGGTGGTAAGCCCGTAATTGTACGAACGTATGAAGCGGCGGTGAACACGGAACTTTTTGATGAGGTATATGTAGTGACCGATAGCCCTATAATTTCCGATGTGATCCAGGGAATAGGAGGAAAGGTCATTATGAGCAAAAGAGCACATGAGAGCGGCAGCGATAGAATTGCCGAAGCAGTGGAGGACATGGATGTTGATGTAGTGATCAATGTGCAAGGTGACGAACCCTTTATTGATGCCGAAAGCTTGGGTAAGATCATCAAAGTCTTCAAAAACGATACAGAAAAAGAGATTGACCTTGGGTCATTGATGACCCCAATAACCGATTGGGAAGAAATATCCAACCCTAATACGGTAAAGGTAGTTGTGGATCATCAGGGTTTTGCACTCTATTTTTCACGTTCCCCGATTCCTTACCCGAGGGACAAGGAGGTGGAGGCAACCTATTACAAGCACAAAGGGGTCTATGTTTTTAGAAAACGGGCATTGATGGATTTTCAAAAATTGTCCATGCTGCCTTTGGAGGCAAAAGAAAAAATTGAGGCTATACGTTTTTTGGAGTATGGCAAAAAAATAAAAATGGTGGAAACCCACGTCACGGGCATCGAGATAGATACCCCTGAAGATTTGGAACGTGCAAGAAAAGTATGGAAGTAGATTTCTCCAACATAAAGACCATTGGCTTTGATGCGGACGATACCCTTTGGGTAAACGAGACCTATTTTAGGGATACGGAAGAAAAGTTTGCGGAATTATTGGAAAACTATGAGACCAAAAATAAGATAGATCAGGAGCTGTTTAAAATGGAAATGGACAACTTGGATATATACGGATATGGCATAAAAGGATTCATGCTTTCCATGATAGAATCGGCCTTGGACCTCTCCAATAACAAAGTGTCACAAGAAACCATTGGAGAAATAGTAAAGCTCGGAAAAAGGATGATATCGCATCCCGTGGAATTGCTCGATGGAGTAGAGGAAGTCCTGTCCAAATTGATGGGAAAGTACCGATTGATCGTACTTACTAAGGGCGACCTTTTAGATCAAGAGCGGAAACTGGAAAAGTCGGGATTATCAAAATATTTCCACCATGTTGAGGTATTGAGCGATAAAAAAGAAATTAATTACAAGAATTTGTTGGACCATTTGAATATTGATGTCAATGAATTTTTGATGATAGGCAATTCCCTAAAGTCGGATGTATTGCCCATATTGAATATTGGGGCAAAGGCGGTACATGTGCCTTTTCATACCACTTGGGCCCATGAGATGGTGGGTGAAGACGAAATGGTGAACAATCACCTAAAATTGAATAGCCTCAAAGATATTTTGAAGTATTTGGACAACTAATGAAGACAGAAGATAATTTGAAGAAGCAAGGAACTACACCGACCCATAAAACTGCGTTCAAGAACTTCCCAATGGTACCCAGGGTAATTTTTGGGGCGGGATGTTTTACGCAACTGGGAGATATTTTGTTACCCATGCGAAAGAGTTCGGAAGCACCATTTATATTTTTGGTGGACGATTTCTTCGAAAATGAGGAGTTTTTGGCCAAGGTTCCGTTAATGTTCAACGATGAGGTCATTTTTATATCCGCAGAGGAAGAACCCAAAACAGCCCAAGTCGATGCCCTGGTGGCCCGGATAAGAGAAAGATATAACGAACTTCCTTCTGGAGTGATAGGTATTGGCGGTGGAACATTGTTGGATTTGGCCAAGGCTGTTTCTATTCTATTGAACAATAATGGATTGGCCAAGGATTATCAAGGTTGGGACTTGGTGAACAAACCCGCGTTGTATCATGTGGGCATTCCTACGATCAGTGGCACTGGAGCAGAGGTCTCCCGTACCACCGTATTATTGGGACCGGAAAAAAAACTGGGAATCAATTCGGACTTTACTCCGTTTGATCAAGTACTGTTGGATCCTGATTTTAGTAAAACGGTGCCCAAGGAACAATGGTTTTACACTGGAATGGATTGTTTTATCCATTGCGTGGAGTCGTTGACAGGAACTTATTTAAACGCCTTTAGCCAGAGTTATGGCGAAAAGGCCATGGAACTTTGTAAACAAGTGTTTCTCGAAGACATAGCTCCAGAAGAATCTAGGGATAAACTCATGATGGCGTCTTGGCACGGTGGAATGAGCATTGCTTACTCTCAAGTAGGTGTGGCGCATGCCATGAGTTATGGGCTTTCTTATCTTTTAGGGGTTAAACATGGAATTGGCAACTGTTTGGTATTCCAGCATTTGGAAGAGTTTTATCCGGAAGGAGTGGCACTTTTCAATAAAATGATGGAAAAACATCATATCAAATTGCCAAAGGGCATTTGTGCAGAACTTACTCAAAACGATTTTGATGTAATGATAAATATTTCCTTGAGCCTTCGACCGCTTTGGGAAAATGCTTTGGGAAAGGATTGGGAAACTATAATGACACCTGAACGGCTTCAGGCCTTATATCAAAAAATTTAAAAGTCTGCTTACTAAAAAACAGATAACCACTACTCCATGCAAAGGCTGGCTAAATTTATCTATTTTAAAATTTTGGGATGGAAACTGAAAGGCTCTTTTCCCGAAGTGGATAAATGTGTTGTGATTGTTGTGCCCCACACACACTGGTTGGATTTTTTTATGGGACTATTGATTCGGAAAGTGATTGACCAAGAAATCAATTACATCGGAAAAAAGAGTCTTTTTAAACCGCCTTTTGGATGGTTTTTTAGATGGACGGGCGGTGCTCCTGTGGACCGATCTAAAAACTCCAACACGGTAGATAGTATCGTGCAGATTTTCAATGAAAGAAAAGTATTTCGATTTGCCCTTGCCCCCGAAGGAACCCGTAAAAAAGTAGAGGCTTTAAGAACTGGATTTTATCATATTGCAAAAAAAGCCAAAGTTCCCATAGTTATGGTGGCCTTTGATTTTGGTAAAAAAGAAATCAAAATAGCAGAACCGTTTCTACCCACGGAAAATCAAGAAAATGATTTTCAAAAAATCCACAACTTTTATAAAGGGGTCAAGGGAAAAGTCCCTGAGTATAGTTTTGAATAGCCTACTCCTTCATGCTGTGGAAAACATTCTGTACATCATCGTCCTCCTCAATTTTCTCAAGTAATTTTTCCACATCGGCAGCTTCCTCTTCATTAAGCTCTTTGGTTACTTGTGGGATACGGTCAAAGCCTGAGGAAATGATTTCGATTTCCCTGGATTCCAATTCTTTTTGAATGGCCCCAAAATTTTCGAAAGGAGCGTAGATATGGATGCCATCTTCATCCACAAAAACCTCTTCGGCACCAAAATCGATCATTTCAAGTTCTAGCTCTTCAGGGTCAATGCCATCTCCGTTTATGGTAAAGTTGCAAGTGTGGTCGAACATGAACTCCACCGATCCCGATGTGCCTAAACTTCCGTTGCATTTATTAAAGTAACTACGAATATTGGCAACGGTCCTGGTATTGTTGTCTGTTGCGGTCTCGATTAAAATGGCAATCCCATGGGGTGCATAGCCTTCAAAAAGAACCTCCTTGTAGTCACCCTGACTTTTGTCCGAAGCCCTTTTAATGGCACGTTCAATATTGTCCTTGGGCATGTTCACAGACTTCGCATTCTGAATCACGGCACGTAGCTTGGAATTGGCGTCAGGGTCGGGACCACCTTCCTTAACAGCCATTACAATGTCCTTTCCAATTCTGGTAAATGCTTTGGACATTGCTGCCCAACGTTTCATTTTTCGTGCTTTTCTAAATTCGAACGCTCTTCCCATAAAATCTTAAATTCTGGATGAAGGCAAATTTAGCAAAAAAAGCACCTTTGTCAAGTTGAATATTTTTCAAGCTTGGGCCATAATGTCTTCAATGGTTTTTGCCAGGTCAATATCCTTTTGGGTAACACCACCAGCATCATGCGTGCTGAGTTTTATGGTAAGACTGTTGTAGACGTTTTCCCAATTGGGATGATGGTTTTGCTTTTCACATTCAAAAGCGATATGTGTCATCACGGAGAAGGCCTCTTTAAAGTCTTTGAAAGTGAACGATTTCTCGATCATTTCATCTTTTAGGGCCCAACCTGATAGATTTTTTAATGCCTCTTCAATTTCATTGGTGTTCAACTTCTCCATACATCTGTGTTTTTCTTAAAGTTAACCAATAACAAATGGAATGGAAAACTTATACAGGAAGATGATGTTCAATTATCTCTTGGCAACTAATACGTAGGTTTTTCGGGAGAATGTTGTCCTTGGGCAAAGCAGCTAAATATCGGTCTTCATTGGTGGTATAGACTCTTTTGTATACGGGATGATAGTTCCCCAAATGCGCAATGACCTCTTTGATGAATTCCTCGTGCTGGATAAGGTCGCTACTGCCCAAATGATAAATGCCTGTTTTGTTCCTGTTGATGAGGTAATGGATTTGTTGTGTAAGCCTGTCGTCGTTGGTTACGTTTATGATCAAGTTCGGAAAAACTTCAATAGGCTCGTTGTTCGCTATGTTTTCCTTGATTTCCTTGATTCTTGGCGAGGAGTTGCCAAATACCATGGGCACCCTCAAAATAGCGGATTTTCCTTTAGGCAACCGCATCATCATGTTCTCGATCTTGATTTTTAACCGACCATATACACTCAACGACAAGGTTTTGTCATGCTCGTAGGATGGGAACTTGCTATAGGCATCAAACACATTGGCCGATGAAATAAAGTACAATTTGGCATCTGTCTTTACCAAGTACTCCATCAAATGCTGATGTGCCTGTACCTGGGCAGGAAAATTTCCACGAAGCGCGGATACGATAATATCGGGTTTTACTTGCTCGAGCACCCGAAAAATATCATCCTCTTCTAGATCGTACCTTATAAATTGCTTGTTTTCGGCAAAAGAGCGGTTGGAATAATAGGTGCCGTAAGTATCAAAATAGGAGCAGAGTTCTTTGTATATGGCATTGCCAACAAATCCACTTGCTCCTAATATCAATATCTTTTTTTTATCCAAAGGCTAATTAGGTGTTTTTATAAAATGGGAGTTTTACTACGGTCGCCAAAACACTGTTTTTCCGTATTTTGATATGAATAGGTGTGTCAACTTTCGAAAATTCAGTAGTTACATAACCAAGTCCGATTCCTTTTGAAAGGGAAGGGGACATGGTACCAGAGGTCACTTTTCCAATTTCGTTGCCATCGGCATCCAAAATAGGGTATCCGGCTCTTGGGATGCCTCTCTCTTCCATTTGAAATGCAATCAATTTTCTTTTCGAACCTTCGGCTTTCTCCTTGGCAAAGTTCTCGCTGTTCACAAATTCCTTGGTGAATTTGGTGATCCAACCCAAACCGGCCTCAAATGGAGATGTAGTATCATCAATATCATTTCCGTATAGGCAGTAGCCCATTTCTAAACGCAAAGTATCACGTGCGGCCAAACCGATGGGCTTAATGCCATAGTCGGCACCAGCTTCCAATACTTTGTCCCACACTTGTTGGACGTCGGAATTTTTACAATAAATTTCAAATCCACCGGAACCCGTGTATCCCGTTGCTGAAATAATGACGTGCTCGATCCCTGCAAAATCACCTACAACAAAGTTGTAGAACTTGATGGACGATAAGTCTACCGAAGTCAAAGATTGCATGGCCTCTACCGCTTTAGGGCCCTGAATGGCCAGTAGCGAATAGTCATCGGAAATATTTCGCATCTCTGCACCGATGGCCTTGTTGTACTTGGAGATATGTTCCCAATCCTTGTCAATGTTGGAAGCATTCACTACCAAAAGATAGGTTTCTTCCTTGATCCTGTAAATAATAAGGTCGTCCACGATACCTCCGGTTTCGTTGGGCATACAACTATACTGCGCTTTACCTACGGTCAATTTGGAAGCATCGTTGGTGGTCACTTTTTGAATAAGTTCCAAAGCTTTTGGTCCTTCGATCAAAAACTCGCCCATATGGGATACGTCGAACACCCCGACCGCCTTGCGAACAGTCTCGTGTTCAATGTTCACACCCTCATAAGAAACGGGCATATTGTAACCCGCAAACGGTACCATTTTGGCTCCCAACGCTTCATGCGTTTTAGTAAGTGCAGTATTTTTCATTGACTTTATTTTTAAGATGGGCAAATTTATAGAATTAATTGAGGATACCCTTACTTTAGGGTATTATGATTTTGCTAAAACCACATCGGGATACTCGTTGCAATATGTCCAAAATTCGTATTTTGAGAAAAAATAAACGCATGTCAAAATTAACCGTTAGCCTCTTATCGATTTTATTTCTCGCTACAATGGCGATATCACAGGATTTGCCCACCGATTATTTGCCTGCCGATTTCCATAAGGAAAGAAGGGATGCCGTGAGGGAGAAATTACCCCCCAAAACCGCAGTGGTGCTTTTCGCCAATGCGGAACGAAATCGGTCAAATGATGTTGACTATGTGTATCATCAAGATCCTAATTTTTATTATTTGACGGGTTATAAAGAGCCCAATGCGGTATTGATCATTTTTTCGGAAGAGCAGACAGATGCCTCAGGAAACACTTTCGATGAGATTTTTTACGTTCAGGAAAGGGATGCAAGAGCAGAGCAATGGACCGGTAAGCGATTGGGAGTTAAAGGGGTTAAGGATAAATTGGGCTTCAAAACCGTATATAATGGCAGTGAGTTCGAAAACTTTCCGTTGGATTTCACTTCATTTGACAATGTATCCTTTGTGGATTTTCATAACGATTACAGGGATAAATCAGGCAAGGCAGATTTGTTTGATTTGATTAAGACATTTAAGATAAAGGCCAACTATCCTGCGGATTATAATCCTGTCCGAAACAGTCTTTACAGTAGAATATCCTCTGCCAATTCGCAAAACAGCAATGATGTTGTGGCCACCATTGAGCGCTATCTGGAACGTTATCCAGAGTTGCAGGACGATGATATATTAAATGATTTTGTAGCGGCCAACAATGACGAGATACGATATGAAATCAAAAACCAGGTACTCGTAATTCAACGTTCCAATAATTTGGATTCCAGTATTCTGCCAAAGGTGATGGCGGAATTGCGCCAAGATAAAACCCCGGAGGAAATGAAACTGTTGAAGAAAGCCATTGAAATCTCAGCAGTTGGTCAAATAGAGGTCATGAAAGCCATGCACCCCAATATGTCCGAAACTGAAATACAAGGGGTGCACGAATATGTATATAAAAGATATGGAGCCGAGTACGAGGGCTATCCATCCATAGTGGGCGGAGGGCATAATGGTTGCATACTTCACTACATTGAAAACAACAAGACCAAAGTGGGCGATGATTTGGTGCTGATGGACTTGGGGGCGGAGTACCATGGGTATACAGCCGATGTAACCAGGACCATACCTGCCAATGGGAAATTCTCGCCAGAGCAAAAAGCCATTTACGATATCGTATACAACGCCCAGGAAGCTGGGATTGCCGCAAGTGTGGTCGGGGCTTCTTTCCGGGAGCCACACAAGGCGGCATACGATGTGGTTGCCAAAGGATTAAAGGATTTGGGCATTATTAAAGATTCCAAAGAGGCCAGAACCTATTTTCCGCACGGTACTTCACACTATTTAGGGTTGGATGTGCACGATGCGGGTACTTATCAAGCATTCAAACCCAATCAGGTAATTACCGTAGAACCTGGTATTTATATCCCAGAAAACAGTGATTGCGATGAAAAATGGTGGGGCATTGCCGTTAGGATCGAGGATGATATCTTGATTACCGAGGATGGGCCCGTAAACCTTTCAGGATTGGCACCGCGGACTACCGAAGCCATTGAGGAGGTAATGAAGCAACCCAGTCCCTTGGACAGTTTTAAACTGCCCAAGTTGGATTAATCGTTCAGGAGGAATTGCTTTAATTCTTCATAAGTGGCAATGTTATGTGATTTTTTGTCTTTGTCCATAACCTTCATAATCTGAGGAGGAATTTTTGGGCTAACCTCCAAGGTTTCCTCCACCACATCCAAAAATTTGACGGGGTGCGCCGTTTCCAAGAAAATACCATAGGTGTCGAGATGGGATTTTTGATATTCTTTTAGTCCCAAATATCCTACGGCACCATGTGGGTCCATAACATAGCCTGTTTTGGAATACACCTCTTTCATGATTGCCTTAGTGGCATCATCCGTAAACGAGTAGGAGGACAGGCTTTCCTGTAGTTTTTCCAAATTATCTTGGTACAAATGCCTGATGCGGACAAAATTACTGGGATCACCTACGTCCATAGCATTGGATATGGTCGCGATGGAAGGCGTGGGTTCGTACACACCATTTTCCATGAACTTGGGTACTACGTCATTTACATTGGTAGAGGCCACAAAATGTTTGACCGGCATTCCCAATTTTTGTGCCACCATTCCGGCACAGACATTTCCAAAATTTCCTGATGGCACGGAAAAGACAATTTCCTTTCCCTTAGATTTAGCCTGTTTATAAGCAAACAAAAAGTAGAACAGTTGTGGCAGCCATCTGGCTACGTTGATACTATTGGCCGAGGTCAATTTTTTATGGTCCGTGATATCGGTGTCCAGAAAAGCGGTCTTGACCATACGCTGGCAGTCATCAAAAACACCATCCACTTCCATGGCCTCAATGTTTTGACCCAAGGTAGTCAATTGTTTTTCTTGTATCTCGCTTACTTTTCCGCTAGGGTAGAGAATGACCACTTTTACACCATCGACCCCTAAAAAGCCATTGGCCACGGCACCTCCAGTATCTCCCGAAGTGGCTACGAGAACTGTTACATCTTGTTTTTCTCCCTGTGAGAAGTAACCGAGGCAGTTGGCCATAAAGCGAGCGCCAACATCTTTAAAAGCCATGGTTGGACCATGAAAAAGTTCCAATGCCCCCACATTTCCCTCAATATCGACCACTGGGAAATCAAAATCCAAGGTGTTCGCGATGATCACTTTCAATGCATCGTCGGGAATGTCTTCCATTACAAATTGATGAATGGCCCGAAAGGCTATTTCCGGATCGGACAACTCTTCGATGTGTTCAAAAAAATCAGCAGGAAGAGGTGTAATGCTCTCTGGAAAATAAAGCCCCTTGTCCGGAGCGATTCCAGCAATGACGGCCTCTTTGAACGAAGCCTGTATATTTTGATTGTTTAGACTATAGAATTTCATGGATCAAGCAATTTTCTTTACGCCTTGGCTGTTTACTTTGGAAATATGGATATCGAAATCCACTCCAATATTTTGATAGGTGTTTTTCATGGACTCCGCCACCTTTTTGGCGGTATCCTCGCCTTTGCTCAAGGCAAAAATCGAAGGTCCCGACCCTGAAATTCCACTTCCCAAAGCACCTGCTTTTAAAGCATTGGCCTTAATATCGTCAAATGCTGGAATTAAAATGGAACGGATAGGCTCAACTATATAATCGTGCAAAGAGCGTCCGATAAGATCGTAATCATTTTGGAAAAGTCCTGCGACCAATCCGCCCAGGTTGCCCCACTGTTGGATGCCCTGTTGCATGGAAATCGTGGTTTTTAAAATTTTTCGGGAG
Source organism: [Muricauda] lutisoli (nom. illeg.) (assembly GCF_017313105.1). Lineage (GTDB taxonomy): Bacteria > Bacteroidota > Bacteroidia > Flavobacteriales > Flavobacteriaceae > Flagellimonas > Flagellimonas lutisoli. The sequence continues at coordinate 104,229 of NZ_JAFLND010000004.1, forward strand.
TCCGAGGTTTTGATCTCGATCTGTGGATGGATTACCGTTGCATACAATTCCGATGGCGTCGGTATCGGGATAATGTCCAGAGGTTCGTAACTACGGACTAAAGTGAATCCTCCGTAAATGGCAGGGGCAACATTATCGGCATGGGCCACATCGCTGGCCAGTTTTTCCCCTTGCATGGCAAATTCCACCAGTTCCAACTTGGAAAAGGGCTTGCCCAATAATTCGTTCATGGCCCAAACAGCCCCTGTGGAACTTGCAGCACTGCTACCAATGCCACTACCGGGCTTTATGCGTTTGTCTATTTCAATTTCAAAACCACCTTCATAATCACTCTTTTCCAATAGGGCCAAACCCGCTACACCGGCCACATTGTTTTCCGTTTCTAGCGGAAGTTTCTGGCCAATTATTTTGGTGATGTGAATCCCTTTGTCGGAAGTTTTGCGAACTGTCATTTGATCTCCTACCGAATCCAGTGCCAATCCAAGTACATCAAATCCGCAGGAGACATTGGCTATGGTTGCCGGGCAAAATACTTTAATTTCCTCCATCCCTTAAAAATTTCCGATTCGAACGATATCCGCAAAGATACCCGATGCGGTAACATCGGCTCCTGCTCCGGCACCTTTTATGATCAAGGGCTGGTCAACATAACGGTCCGTAAAGAACAGCACAATGTTGTCACTTCCCTCCAAATTGTAAAAATCGTGTCCTTTTGGTATTTGTTGTAGGCCTACTTTGGCCTTTCCATCTTCGAACTGTGCGACATATTTTAGTTTGCTATCCGCTTCTGCAGCATCTTTGTACAATTTTTGAAAGTCAGCCTCATATTTCTTCAGGCTTTCAAAAAATGCTTCGTTGGAGTCGGTCTCCAAGCTTTCCTTGGGTAGGAATGCCTCGTTTTCGATATCCTCAATATCCAATTGATAACCGCTCTCCCTGGCCAAAATAAGAATCTTTCGCATCACGTCCACTCCGCTGAGGTCAATAGTGGGATCAGGTTCGGTGTAGCCTTCTTCCTGAGCCTGTTTCACCACATCGTGAAAGGTAGTGGAATCATCAAACGTATTGAAGACAAAATTCAAGCTACCGGATAGCACCGCCTGTATTTTTCTCACCTTGTCCCCCGAGGCGATGAGATGTTTTAAGGTATCGATAATAGGGAGTCCAGCGCCCACATTGGTCTCGAATAAATAAGGTGCATTGTATTGCTTTGCCAATTGTTTCAATTCCTTGTAGTATTCATAATCCGAAGAGGATGCAATTTTATTGCAGGTGACCACGGATATACTATTCTTTAGATAGCTCGAATAACTTTTGGAAACTTCTGCACTGGCCGTATTGTCCACAAAAATACTATTGCGATAGTTCAGTGAGTTGATGCGGTCAAAAAATACTTCTTTGTCCGCCGGTTCACCAGAATCCAAGATGTTTTCCCAATCTTTAAGGGAAATTCCATTTTCATCAAAGGCCATTTTTCTTGAATTACTGATGCCGATAACACGAACGTTGAGCTTTAGCTCTTCCTTTAAATATTTTTTCTGTTGACGGATTTGCTGCAAGAATTTGGAACCTACATTGCCTACGCCCATCACGAATAGGTTGAGCTGTTTGATGTTCTCCTCGAAAAAAGTCTCGTGCAACGAGTTCAGGGCTTTTTTCACATCTTCCTTTTTGATGACGGCCGAAATGTTACGTTCGGATGCCCCCTGGGCGATGGCTCTTATATTCACGTTGTTTTTACCAAGTGTGCTGAACATTTTACCGCTAAGACCTTGATGACTTTTCATATTGTCCCCGACCAACGCAACAATGGTAAGGTCTTTTTCAACAATGACGGGTTTGATCTTATTCCTTGAAATCTCGAATTCAAAGGTCTCGTTCACTGCCTCGGCCGCCAAATCCACATCTTCATCGGCAATACCCACACAAATGGAATGCTCTGAAGATGCTTGGGTGATCAAAACAATACTGATGTTCTTGACCGAAAGCGTTTCAAAAAAGCGCTTGGATATTCCAGGGATACCTATCATGCCCGGCCCTTCCAGTGAAAGTAGACTAATATTGCCTACATGGCTGATGCCGCGAACTGTTTTTCCATTTCCGTTATTGTTCTTAGCAATCAAAGTGCCCGGGTTTTCAGGGTCGAAGGTGTTTTTAATAGCGATCGGGATCGCTTTGCCCAATACGGGTTGAATGGTTGGCGGATATAGTACTTTGGCTCCAAAATGGGAAAGTTCCATAGCTTCTTGGTAGCTGATATGGGATACGCATTTGGCCTGTTTCACCAATTTTGGATTAGCCGTGTACATGCCGCTAACGTCGGTCCAAATCTCAAGAATATCCGCATCTATGGCAGCTGCGATTATGGCGGCGGTATAATCCGAACCTCCTCTGCCCAAGGTGGTCAAATCTCCACTCTTACTGGAGGCAACGAATCCTGGTAAAATTGTTATTTGTTTTTTTGTGGATGAAAAATAGGTTTCACAATTTGCATTGGAAATGTTGAAATCTACATTGGCCTTACCAAAATTGTTGTCGGTTTTAATGAGTTCCCTGCTATCTTTATAGACAACGTCCAAACCTTCGGATTTTAGGAATTCGCTGATGATGAAGGAAGATAACAGCTCGCCATAGCTTACAATTTTGTCGGATAGTTTGGGAGTCAGCTCACCAATCAGAAAAGCACCCTCCAGCAAGGTCTCCAAAATATTGAGTTCACTTTTCACCTTGCTCAGTGCCGTACTTTGTGAGGTGACGGGAATCAATTCCCTAATGGCGGAAATATGTTTGTCCTCGACTTCCTTGAGGCTGTTTTTGTAGCTTACATCTTGCTCGGATGCCGAACGGGACGCGTTAAGAAGCAGGTCTGTTACACCTCCAAAGGCCGATACGACCACAGCTATTTGGTCATTTTTTTGATTGGCAAGGATGGATTTGACCTTATTTATATTTTCTGGATTGGCCACCGAAGTGCCTCCAAATTTTAAGACTTTCATAAAGGACTAGTGTTGAAAAAAATTCTAAATAGATTGAAAAACGGACGGAATTATATATAGCAGACTTACCCCAAAGGGGTGGTAGTGGTAATAGTGAAGGTAGATGAAAAAGGATTCATCAAATTAAGGTTACTATCCGTTTGTTTTAACTTCATTGCTCTGTAATGAGGTGATAAATGTAGTACTTTTGTGTACTTCATCAAATCATTGGTGTTGTTTTTTGCGAAATCCTTATGAATAACCAATTTTTATTGCTGAATGAAAATATTTTCCGCCGAACAAATCTATCAAGCTGATAAATCCACAATTCAAAAAGAGAAGATAAAGAGTGAGGAACTGATGGAGCGCGCAGCTACACAGCTTTTCGAATGGATGCATTCCCGTTTACGTGGTACCCAGGTCAAGATCCAGTTGTTCTGTGGTATTGGGAACAATGGTGGGGATGGTTTGGTGCTGGCCAGAAAATTGAATGAGCACGGTTATTCCATTAAAGTATATGTGGTCAACTATAGTGATAAAAGATCGGAGGACTTTCTGCTAAATTTGGAACGTTTGAAAGATGGGAAGGTATGGCCTGATTTTATCAACGAAGAAAGTGAGTTGCCCAAGATTTCACCCAACGATATTGTGGTGGATGCCATTTTTGGAATCGGTCTCAACCGAGCTCCGGATGAGTGGGTGGGCAACTTGATCAAGCACATTAACAATTCTCGTGCTTTCACCTTATCCGTAGACGTGCCCTCGGGCTTGCCTGTTGATAGGGGGCCTTGGGAGCCTTCGTATGTGATCAATTCCAGCTATGTGTTGAGTTTTCAGGTGCCTAAATTGGTTTTCTTTTTGCCCCGAACCGGAGTGTATGTAAATCAATGGGAAATCCTTGATATCGGCTTGGACCAAGATTATATTTCCAACACGGAAACGGATTTTGAACTGATCGGACGCCCTGAAGTATTGCCCATGTACCGACCGAGGCTCAAATTTTCACATAAAGGCAATTATGGACATTCGGTGATTGTTGGTGGTAGTTATGGCAAGATAGGTGCCGTACAATTGGCTGCTAGCTCCTGTTTAAGCGTGGGTAGTGGTTTGGTGACCGCATTTATTCCCAAATGCGGGTATAATTCCCTGCAAACCGCTATTCCAGAGGTAATGGTTTTGACTGGGTCTCGAGAGAAGAATATTTCAGGCATAGAAATTCCATTTGAGCCTTCCGTTATTGGAGTAGGGGTTGGTATCGGTCAAGATGATGATACAATTTCTGCCTTTGGCACTTTTTTGAAAAAGATGGATTCTCCCATGGTGATAGATGCCGATGGACTGAACATTTTATCCCAAAACCCTGAAATGCTCAGCGATGTTCCCGAGTTATCGGTACTTACACCTCATCCGAAGGAATTGGAGCGATTGATCGGGCACTGGTCTTCCGATTTTGAAAAGTTGGAAAAAGCCAAAACGTTCGCTGCTCAATACAATTTGATAGTAGTGATAAAAGGAGCGCATACAGTTACCCTTTTTAATGGTAAAGGTTATGTAAATACGACTGGAAACCCAGGTATGGCCACAGCAGGGAGCGGCGATGTGTTAACAGGTATGATCACCGGGCTTATTGCCCAAGGCTATTCAACTGTGGAAGCTTCAATATTCGGAGTGTACCTGCACGGTTTGGCAGGAGATTTGGCTGCAAGCACAAAGGGTTATGAGGCGCTCAAGGCATCCACTCTTGTGGAACATATTGGAAGTGCCTTTTCAGAACTGTTCCGTCAACCGGAGATGGAACAGAAGGATAAAAGTTAGTCTTTTAGGCGCTATTCCTTCCTTTTTTTGCTTCAAGTTTTTTTTGTGCCCACGCCAAGGCATTGTCAAACTCTATAAAAAACTCCATAGGCTTTTTATAGAACATTTTTTCAATATTGAAATTGTGCATGTCTATCTCCTTTTTGGAGACGATAGCGAAGGCTTTGAGATTGTCCATGCCTCTGAGGTAATTGTATACCGTCGGGTCTACGGCATACGAATTTTTTCTTAAGCTGATATAGGCAAAATCTTTATCCCTAAAATGGATTTCCGATATACCGATCATTTGGTAAGCCCTTTCAAGGGTGATGGTGGTACCTTCATTAAAAGAAGCAACCATATAATTTTTGAAAACCTGAACGGTTCCTATGTCCAGTTGATACTCGCGTACCACTACGGTCTTCTTTTTAGAAGTTATTTTCATTCCCAAGTGTAATTATAGTGTCTCAGGAATAAAATTATTAGGTAATGGCTGTTAACGAAAAAATAATAGATTAAACGCTAAAATATCGTATGTACGGTAATTCCAAGGCATAAAAAAAGCTGACGACAGTCAGCTTTTTAAAGTTTATCTTAAATTACTTTTCAGCTTCGGGCGATTTTTCAGCCTTTTTTATTTTAATGGTGAGCTCTTCTTTCTTCTCATCCAAATCCATAAAAATACTGTCACCTTCTTCCAATTTGGAGTTTACGATTTCTTCGGCAAGCGCATCCTCAATATACTTTTGGATGGCCCTCTTCAGTGGTCGTGCTCCGTATTGCTTATCGAAACCTTTATCGGCAATATAATCCTTGGCTTTATCGGAAAGATTCAAATCGTAACCGATTTCCTTGATTCTCTTGTACAACTTGTTCAATTCTATATCGATGATTTTGTGGATGTCCTCTCTTTCCAAAGAGTTGAAGACCACAACATCATCTATTCTGTTCAAGAATTCGGGAGCAAATGCTTTTTTCAATGCATTTTCGATTACACTTTTCTGGTGACTGTCCGCCTGTGCTTTTTTGGCTGCAGTTCCGAAACCAACGCCTTGTCCAAAATCCTTTAATTGTCTTGCTCCGATATTGGAAGTCATGATGATGATAGTGTTCCTAAAATCTATCTTGCGACCCAGGCTATCGGTCAGGAATCCATCGTCCAATACCTGTAGCAGCATGTTGAACACATCTGGGTGTGCTTTTTCCACCTCGTCCAATAATATTACGGAATAGGGCTTGCGACGTACTTTTTCCGTCAATTGTCCACCTTCTTCGTAGCCTACGTATCCTGGAGGCGCACCTACCAATCGCGATATGGCAAATTTTTCCATGTATTCGCTCATATCTATACGTATCAACGCATCTTCGGAATCAAAAAGTTCCTTGGCTAAGATTTTGGCCAATTGGGTTTTACCAACTCCCGTTTGTCCTAAGAAGATAAACGAACCAATAGGTTTGTTCGGATCTTTAAGACCGGCACGGTTTCTTTGGATGGCCCTTGCCACTTTAGATACAGCTTCGTCTTGGCCGATGACGAATCCTTTGATAAGGTTTGGCAGTTCGGCCAATTTGTTGCTTTCAGTTTGTGCTATTCTGTTCACGGGGATTCCGCTCATCATGGAAACTACATCGGCTACATTGTCTTCTGTAACGGTTTCCCTGTGCAGTTTGCTTTCTTCTTCCCAGCGTTCTTGTGCGGAAGCCAATTCTTTTTCGAGACGTTTTTCATCGTCCCTGAGCTTGGCTGCTTCCTCGTACTTTTGCTTTTTAACGACACTGTTCTTTAGTTCACGAACATCTTCCAGTTGTTTTTCAAGCTCCAAAATTTGTTTTGGAACGTCCATGTTAACAATGTGTACTCGTGACCCAGCTTCATCCAAGGCGTCGATTGCCTTATCTGGTAAAAAGCGGTCCGTCATGTAACGGTTGGTCAATTTCACACAGGCCAAAATGGCTTCGTCGGTATAATTTACATTGTGGTGCTCTTCGTACTTGCCTTTAATGTTCATCAAAATCTCAATGGTCTCTTCCACGGAGGTGGGCTCAACCATTACCTTTTGGAATCGACGTTCCAATGCACCATCTTTTTCTATGTATTGTCTGTACTCATCGAGCGTAGTGGCTCCTATACATTGAATCTCGCCCCTTGCCAAAGCGGGTTTGAACATGTTGGAAGCGTCCAAGCTTCCTGTTGCGCCACCTGCACCAACAATAGTGTGAATCTCATCAATGAACAAGATGATGTCGTCGTTCTTCTCCAACTCGTTCATTACTGCCTTCATACGCTCCTCAAACTGGCCACGATATTTTGTGCCGGCAACCAAAGAAGCTAAATCAAGGGTTACTACGCGTTTGTTGTAAAGTATTCGTGAAACCTTCTTGTTGATGATGCGCAAAGCCAAACCTTCGGCAATGGCACTTTTACCAACACCTGGCTCACCAATCAGTAAGGGGTTGTTCTTTTTTCTTCTACTCAATATTTGGGAAACACGCTCAATTTCCTTTTCTCTGCCCACAACAGGGTCCAATTTGTTCTCTTCGGCCAAACGGGTAAGGTCCCGCCCAAAATTGTCCAAAACAGGGGTCTTGGATTTTTTGCTTCCTTTTTGGGAAGCGCTTCCAGAGCCGAAAGAACTTTCTTTACTATCTCCCATATCGTCTGTGTCCCCAGGGAAGGATTCCGCTTGGGGTGTGTCTATGTAGTCATCGTCACTGGTGATCATGGATTTGAACTGTTCCTTGACATTGTCGTAGTCCACTTTCAGTTTGTGCAATAACTTGGTTGTTGGATCATTCTCGTTCCTAAGGATACAGAGCAACAGGTGCGCTGTATTGATAGAAGAACTTTGGAAAAGCTTTGCTTCCAAAAACGTGGTCTTCAACGCCCGTTCCGCTTGGCGGGTCAGGTGAAGATTCTTTTTGTCCTTCTGAATTGTTCCGGTATTAGGGTTCGCGGGACTCAGAATTTCCACCTTTCTGCGAAGGTGGTCCAAATCCACATCGAGTGCATCCAATATATTTATGGCCTTGCCATTTCCGTCTCTTAAAAGACCTAGCATCAGGTGCTCAGTACCAATAAAATCATGGCCCAGTCTAAGGGCTTCTTCCTTGCTGTATGCTATAACGTCCTTTACGCGGGGGGAAAAATTATCGTCCATACGTTTCTTTTTCAGCAATTAAAATTAATAAAACTATCGTTACGGTGGTCAAATACCGTACCCTTATTCGATAAAGTAGTGGTAAATGTCGGAATATTTACCATTTTCTGACTATTTAACAAAGCTTTATCACCACATTTTTGATAATACCTGCAATGTTGATAATTTTTTTAATAAAGTATTCGCAAAGCGTTATAGAGGCTGCTATTTTCTGTATATTGCCATGATAATTTAACCACAAAAAAACAATAATAAATAAGCATGGCGGAAGGAGAAAAGTTAATTCCCATTAATATTGAGGATGAGATGAAATCTGCCTACATTGATTATTCAATGTCGGTCATTGTGTCACGTGCCCTGCCAGATGTTCGTGATGGTTTAAAGCCTGTTCACCGAAGAGTGCTCTATGGAATGCACGATTTGGGGGTCAGGTCCAATAGTTCGCATAAGAAATCTGCCCGTATTGTTGGGGAGGTACTGGGTAAATATCACCCCCACGGTGATTCTTCAGTATATGATACCATGGTACGTATGGCCCAAGAATGGAGCCTTAGGTACATGCTTGTGGATGGTCAAGGTAACTTTGGCTCCGTAGATGGCGATAGCCCTGCGGCCATGCGTTATACCGAGGCCAAAATGCGCAAGATAGCAGAAGAGATGTTGGCCGATATCGATAAGGATACGGTAGACCATCAACTTAACTTTGATGATACCATCGAAGAGCCAACGGTACTGCCTACCCGTATTCCCAACTTGTTGGTGAACGGAGCTTCTGGTATTGCCGTGGGTATGGCAACCAATATGCCACCCCATAACTTAACGGAAGTGGTAGATGGCACGGTAGCTTATATAGATAACCATGATATTGAGATAGATGAGCTGATCACACATATCAAAGCTCCTGATTTTCCTACAGGGGGAATCATTTATGGGTACGACGGAGTAAAAGAGGCTTTCCATACAGGTCGAGGCCGTGTGGTAATGCGTGCCAAGGCAACCATTGAAGAGGTTCAGGGCAAAGAATGCATCGTTGTTACCGAAATCCCGTATCAGGTGAACAAGGCGGACATGATCAAAAAGACTGCCGACCTGGTCAACGATAAAAAAATAGAAGGGATCTCGAACATTAGGGACGAGTCCGATAGAAATGGAATGCGTATCGTTTATATTTTAAAGCGTGATGCCATTCCTAACATTGTACTCAACATGTTGTACAAGTACACGGCCCTTCAATCCTCGTTTAGTGTCAACAACATTGCATTGGTCAATGGTAGACCTGAACTATTGAACCTAAAGGATATTATCCACTATTTTGTGGAGCACAGGCACGAAGTTGTTGTTCGCAGAACCAAGTTCGAACTGAAAAAAGCTGAGGACCGTGCCCATATTCTAGAAGGACTTATAATTGCTTCTGACAATATTGATGAAGTAATTGCCATCATTAGAGGTTCTTCCAACGTTGAGGAAGCCCGTAACAAATTGATCGAGCGCTTTAAACTGACAGAGGTTCAGGCCAAGGCCATTGTGGAGATGCGCTTGCGCCAACTTACAGGTCTGGAGCAGGACAAATTGCGCGAAGAACATGCCGAGTTGTTGAAGACCATAGAAGATTTGAAAGACATTCTTGATAAAAAGGAGCGTAGAATGCAAATCATAAAAGATGAGCTTCTTGAAATCAAAGAAAAGTATGGAGATGACAGAAGGTCAGAAATCAACTATGCAGGAGGGGATTTGAGCATTGAGGATATGATTCCTGATGAGCAAGTGGTGATTACCATTTCCCATGCCGGTTATATCAAAAGAACGTCCCTTACAGAATATAAGACCCAAAATAGGGGAGGGGTCGGACAAAAAGCATCGTCTACCAGAAACGAAGATTTCTTGGAACACTTGTTTGTGGGTACCAACCACCAATATATGTTGTTCTTTACCCAAAAGGGAAAATGTTTCTGGATGCGCGTATTCGAAATTCCCGAAGGAAGCAGAACGTCCAAGGGTAGGGCCATCCAAAACTTGATCAATATTGAACAAGATGATAAGGTAAAGGCCTTTATCTGTACCCAAGATCTGAAAGATGAAGACTACGTAAACAGTCACTTTGTGATTATGGCCACCAAAAAAGGTACGGTCAAGAAGACTTCTTTGGAGCAGTACTCGAGACCTCGTCAAAATGGTATCAATGCGATAACCATTCGAGAGGGTGATGAGTTGTTGGAAGCTAAGTTGACCACAGGTACCAGTCAAATATTCCTGGGACTGAAGTCTGGAAAAGCCATTCGCTTTGAAGAATCCAAAACAAGACCGATGGGAAGGAACGCTTCCGGTGTAAGAGGTGTAACTTTGGCAGATGATAATGATGAAGTGGTTGGAATGGTATCTGTTCACAATTTTGAAGATGACATTCTTGTGGTATCCGAAAGAGGTTATGGAAAACGCTCCAATATAGAGGACTATAGAATCACCAATAGGGGTGGAAAAGGGGTGAAAACAATTTCCATTACCGATAAAACCGGAGGTCTTGTGGCCATCAAAAATGTAACCGACACGGATGATTTGATGATTATCAACAAATCAGGAATCGCCATCCGCATGGGAGTTGAAGATCTTAGGGTGATGGGAAGAGCCACACAAGGGGTTCGTTTGATCAATCTGAAAGATAATGATGCCATTGCGGCAGTTGCCAAAGTGATGAAGGAAGATGACCCGGTCGATGAAGCCGATATCAGGGATATCGAAGTAAAAGGAGAAGATGGCACGGCTATTGATGATAATACGGACGAAAAAGAATAATTAATTTAGATTAAGCAATAATCGATAAATACTAAATAATTTCAATTTTAACATGAGAACAAGAATATTAATACTATTAGCCTTAGGAGTATCCACGATGGGTTTTGCCCAGAAGGATGAGATGAAGACGGCTGAAAGGGCTTTGAAGGACGGTGATGCAGCAGCGGCAAAAGCTGCTTTGGTAAGCGCTGCCTCCCTAATCGATTCGGCCAAGGAAAAAGATCAGGCCGAGTATTATGCGCTTTTAGGGAATGCGAACTACGAATTGGCAAAAAAAGGAGATGCATCTTCCTATGAGTCTGCATTGGAGGCTTACAAAAAAGTAATCGCTGTTGAGGAAGCAAGTGGAAAGTCTAAATATACTTCCGTTGCCCAAGAGAAAATGGGACAAATGACAGCTGATCTGGTAAATTCTGCAGTAGAGGACAACAACAACAAAAAGTTCAGTGAGGCTGCCGAGAAATTGTACATGAGCTATACATTGAGCCCAAAGGATACTGTTTATCTTTATTACGCTGCAAGTAGTGCAGTAAACGGCCAGGACATGGAAAAGGCCCTAAAATATTATAAAGAACTGAAGGATCTTGACTACAACGGAGAATCTGTAACCTACACAGCTGTTAATGTGGAGACAGGAGAAACCGAGAGCATGGACAAAGCGACTCGTGACCTTTATGTAAAGGCTGGAACACACAAAGATCCAAAAGAAGAGGTTAGCCCATCCAAAAAACCAGAAATTGTTAAGAACATTGCTTTGATTTATCAGCAAATGGGAGAAAATGAAAAGGCCATTGAAGCTTATGCCGATGCCAGATCGGAAAATCCAGACGATGTAAACTTGGTATTGGGAGAAGCTAACTTGTACTATGCTATTGGAGACAAAGAAAAATTCAAGGATTTGATGGGGCAGGCATCTGCAATGGCTCCTGACAATCCAGATTTGTTGTACAATATCGGTGTGATCAATATGGAGCAAGGTAACTTGGAAGAAGCAAGGGATGCCTACAAAAAAACATTGGCCATTGACCCAGGTTACATCAATGCCCTGTTGAACCTTTCCACAACTTATGTGAACGAAGGGAACGGCCTTATTGACGAAATGAACGTATTGGGAACTTCCAAAGCTGACATTGCAAAATACGACGAGCTTAAGGAGAAGAAAGATAGCTTGTTCAGAGAAGGAGCAGCTGTTTTGGAAGATGCGCTTCAGTCCAACCCGGACAACGAAAGTATCTTGACCCAGTTGAAAAACATTTATGGAGCCTTGGGAGACAATGAGAACTTCATGAGAATCAAAAAGCTTTTGGGAGAATAATCAAGCCTTATTCCCCAAAAAAAAGCCCCGATACGTTCGGGGCTTTTTTTATATCACTTTTTTTATGACCCGTAATTGATGGGTATATAATTTTTCCTCGGAATTAAATATGCCGGTGTGGTCAATTCTATCAATACGGACGTGGCCGTTTACGTGAATAATGTAATTGTCCTTTAAAATAATGCCAACATGGTCTATAATACCTTCGTTGTCATCAAAAAAGGCCAGATCACCGGGCTCGCTTTCTTCAATAAAACTCAAGGCTTCTCCTTGCTTTGATTGTTCCTCGGCAGTTCGGGCCAAGGCGTATCCGTTGATTTTGTACACCATTTGGGTAAACCCGGAGCAATCGATCCCAAACGGCGTTTTTCCGCCGGCTAGATACGGAGCCTTTAAATACATGATAGCTGTATCGATTAAACGGTCTTTAGGGTTTTTATCAGTCGAGATATGGCCCTCAAATGTATGTTCCAATAGTTCCGGGGAATTGACCATAGAACCCATTATAATGGGTTGTAACATCCCATCCCTTGTACAGATATGCGATACCACATCCGCACATATTTTTTGAGGTTCTAGGGCTTCAATATGTTTATAAACATCTTCTGCAATAAGTTTAAGTTGGTTGTTTGGTATCCAGCCTTCAAAATTGTCATAAGCCGTTCTGATTCTGCTCCACTTTTTCCTGGCCTCGAGAACCTTAAAATGCTCCCCGTACAACAATTGGGATGACATTTCGGCACAATCGTCCGGATTTGTTCTAATGGGAACAATACTTAGAGGACAAATTCCATATTGCATTTACTGTACAGATTGAATCACTAATTTCTTTCCAAAACAATGGATGAAGCTCCCCCACCACCATTGCATATGGCGGCAGCTCCTAATTTGGCGTTGTTTTGTTCCAATATATTCAACAATGTTATGGTAATTCGAGCTCCTGAACAACCCAGGGGGTGTCCCAAGGAAACCGCACCACCATTTACATTGACATTTGAGTCGTTTAGCCCAAGAATTTTCATATTGGCCAGACCCACTACTGAAAATGCCTCATTGAATTCAAAAAAATCAATATCCTCAATGGATACTCCTGCCCTGTCCAATGCTTTTGGGAGGGCTTTTGCAGGAGCTGTGGTAAACCATTCGGGCTCTTGGGCCGCATCGGCATATCCTTTAATTGTGGCCAAAGGGGTCAACCCAAGTTCTTCGGCTTTTTCTTCGCTCATCAGCACAACTGCCGCAGCACCATCGTTAATGGTGGAGGCGTTGGCAGCGGTAACCGTTCCATCTTTGGAAAAGGCAGGTCTTAAAGCTGGAACTTTTTCCAGTTTTACGTTCTTAAATTCTTCATCTTCATTCACTACAATAGGTTCTCCTCGGCGCTGTGGTACTTCAACAGGAACTACCTCGTTATCGAATTTGCCACTCTTCCAAGCTTCAGCAGAACGTTTATAGGATTGAATGGCATAGGCATCTTGGTCTTCTCTACTAAATTTATATTCCGTAGCACAGGCATCGGCACATACGCCCATGGCATTCTGGTCATAGGCATCCACCAGACCATCTTTCTGCATACCGTCAATCAATGTGGAAGGGCCAAATTTGGTTCCCTTTCTCATGTAGGCATAATGCGGTATCAAGCTCATGTTTTCCATACCCCCGGCAACAACTATGTAGTTTTCGCCCAAAGCAATGGATTGTGCACCTTGCATGATGGCTTTCATTCCAGAGGAGCACACTTTGTTTACCGTTGTACACGGCACGGTATTGGGAATGCCTGCGAAAATTGCAGCTTGTCTCGCTGGTGCCTGACCTGTTCCGGCCTGCACTACATTGCCCATCAAAACTTCCTCGACAAGTTCGGGTTTTAGATCTATTTTATCCAAAGCTCCTTTTATGGCCACAGCACCCAATTTTGGGGCGGGAACGCTGGATAGGGCTCCCATAAAACTTCCAATGGGTGTTCTTGCGGCAGAAACTATAACTACTTTTTTCATATGTGCATTTTTACTCCTGCGAAAATACTAAATTTAAATGCAAAGCGATAAGGAACTTGGGCAACGTACTTCTTATATATATTTTCTATTTTTGAAGCTAACAGTTTTATGGAATGGGGAAAACCTTGGATAATGTATACAAACATCAATCACTGGTCTACAAGTATTTCCTGTATGTGGTATCGGTAGCCCTGATTGTATTTTTTTTCCCAAAGGGAGGCAAATTTAAATATGAGTTTCAAAAGGGGAAGCCTTGGCAGTATGAAAATTTATATGCGCCTATAGATTTTTCGATAAAAAAGACCCAAGAGGAGATTCAAGAGGAGCAATCCTCGATCCGAACCAATAAAACAGATTACTACACTTTTAATGCTTCGCTCGTTTCCGATGTGAAAAATGAGGTTTTGGAAGAATTGAACATCGTTTTCCAATCAGGAGACTTTTCTTCATCGGAGCGACAATCCCTCAGAAGTATTTCCGAAGCTGTTATTGATGAGGTCTATGTGCATGGTATTTTTCAAAATTTGCCCCAATCAGAATCCACGGTCGTAGTGCGGAACAACGAGGCGCAACCCATTGCTCCGAGCGATTATTTGAGTCTTGAACAAGCAAAAAAAAATATTACAGAGCTTTTGTCGGATGCAAATGTTGATGGTTCGGTACGTCTTCAGTCTATTATCAAAAATAGTCTTAAGGCCAATCTTTTTTATGATGAGGTACTTACGGAAAGTGCGTTGAACGATGAGCTCTCCAAAATTTCATATACCCGGGGTGAGGTGGACCAAGGCAAACTGATTATTGCCAAGGGGGAAATTGTGGAGAACGAAGATTTTAAAGTATTGAACTCCCTCAAAGATGAATATGAGTCGGAACTATGGATGGGGAGCAACTACTATTTTATTTTATTGGGATACACCATTTTGGTGGCTTTGGTGCTCATAATGCTGTTTTTGTTTTTGAAAAGATACAGGAACGAGATTTTTCAGAACAACAACAAGGTCACTTTTATTTTCTTCAATATTTTATTGATGGTCATTGCCACCACCCTTATGGTAAAACACTACGAAAGTTATATTTATATGGTTCCGTTGTGTATTCTTCCATTGATATTGAAAAACTTTTTTGATGCACGATTGGGATTATTTGTGCATGTGTTAACGGTATTGATTCTTGGTTTTATAGTGCCCAATAGTTTTGAATATATCTTTTTACAGATCATTGCGGGTATAGTTACAATTTTAACGGCTTCAGAACTGTATAAGAGAGCAAATCTCTTTATTTCCGTAGGACAGATTACGTTGATATATATCGTGGGTTATTTTGCCTTCCACGCCATTCATGAAGGTAATTTGGAAAACATTGAATGGATTTTGTTCGGTGTATTTGTTTTGAACGGCCTGTTGACCCTTTTTGCCCAACCGCTGATTTATATGTTCGAAAAAATCTTTGGACTTGTCTCTGATGTGTCCTTGTTGGAACTGTCCGACACAAATTCCAAATTGCTCAAAGAACTTTCGGATAAAGCGCCAGGAACATTTCATCATTCCTTGCAAGTTGCCAACCTTGCGGAGGCTGCAGCCAATGAAATAGGAGCGAATGCCATGCTGGTCAGGGTAGGGGCATTGTACCACGATATTGGTAAAATGGAGAACCCGACTTATTTTACGGAAAATCAAATAACCAGTGTTAACCCTCATGATGACCTTCCGCCAAAAGAGAGTGCTAAAATCATCATAGACCATGTTATCCACGGTATTGAGATAGCCAGAAAAAATAATTTACCTGATCGTGTAATCGATTTTATCAGAACTCACCATGGAACAACCACCGTCTATTATTTCTATAAAAAACAACAAGAGTTGGATCAAGAGACGGATGTGGAGGACTTTAAGTATCCTGGCCCAATACCTTTTTCCAAAGAAACTGCAATTTTAATGATGTCGGATGCTGTTGAGGCTGCCTCCAAGAGTTTGAAGAACCCTACATTTACCATCATTGACGAGTTCGTCGAGAAGATAGTAAAAGGGCAAATGCAGGCCAACCAGTATTTAAATGCCAATATTACGCTCAAGGAAATAGAAATGGTTAAAAAAGTACTTAAGCAAAAGCTCACTAACATCTATCATTTAAGGGTGGAATATCCTGAATAGCAGAGGAGTGATAAAAGTTCCGATAAAAAAATGAAAAAATAGTTGCGATCTTACATCTGAAAAGGTACATTTGCATCCGCATTTTTAGAGTGCACGTTCTTAAGAATTTAATAGGAGAGGTGCCGGAGTGGTAACGGAGCAGATTGCTAATCTGTCAGCGCGTAAGTGCTGCCCGGGTTCGAGTCCCGGTCTCTCCGCTTTTTCCAACATACTTCGGGGTGTAGCGTAGCCCGGTTATCGCGCCTGCTTTGGGAGCAGGAGGTCGCAGGTTCGAATCCTGCCACCCCGACTTGAAAAACGTTTCATTTGATAATAAATGAGAATGTAAATTATTAAAAACCAGAAAATATTAATTTTCTGGTTTTTTTTTTGCCCAAATTTAACCAAGGATAAAGGTTTTCTTTAGGGTGTCCTGTTTTTATCCAATATCGTCAGACTTCGCGTCAATAGTGGGATTCAGTGGTTAGGTTCTAATCGGTTCTGGATTTAAACCAAAGAACACCCAGTAGCAGTCTTGTTTCATTTTTTTTGGGACAATAAAACCATGAGAATTTTTCAAAAGTAGGCGAGAACAAGCAATTACTTATAGCGATTTACGGTAAATGTTTAATCCTATTTTGTATTGAAGAGTACATCAGCTTTCACCCAATAAACTTCACCTTTTTCAACACCTGCCCATCCTTTTTTTTCAGGCTTGTTAAATCTTCTGGAGTAGATAAAATATTTTCCATCAGAGGACATGTATGGACAATAATAGTGCCAGTTGCTTTCATATTTTAATGGAACTTCTTTCGGTTTTGTCCATTCACCATTATCATTGAAAGTTATTTGAAATTTACCATGTCCATTAGTAATTGCATACCGTTCATCCGGTGAAACATAAGTTATTAGTTCGTTTTTCTCTGTTTTAGTAGGTATTAAAACAGGCGCTTCAAATTTTTCATTTCCTAAATATTGTGCACGATATGTATGCATTCCTCCTTCATCACTTGGTCTATTTGAACGAAAATATAGACTCCCATCCGCCGTAACAACAGGATAGGTTTCTACATATTCGGAGGAAACTGAAAAATCCACTTTAGTAGCTAATTCCCACTTACCATCCACTTTTTTACTCATATAAATGTCTGGGGGTATTGTGTAAAGTTCTTTTCGAGTAACATCATTTTTGTGAAGCTTTGGGTCTACACCAAGAAAATACATTGTCTTTCCATCTTTGGTAATTGTGGGGTCACAAGCAACTGAAACCAAAACATTATGGTCATACATTTTAATGGGTTTAATGTTGGACCACTTACCATTGATCAGTTCAGAATGATGAATAACGAAGCTGTTATCTACAATTCTTGAAAAGAACATTTCTGTATGGTCATAGTTAAAAACTACATTAAGTTCGATATTATCGGTATTAACAATTGATGGTGCAAATAACTTAGGAATTGAAGAAGGAGGGTCTTGGTCGAAATATGAAATCGAGTAGTTTTTGCAACCAAAAAACAGTGCGATAATTAAGCAAATGGATAAAAGTTTATTCATTGTTGAAAATGTATTTTCATTCCTTGGTGAGAGGCCCTAAAACCCAAATTTTCATAAAAACGGATAGCATCTGGACGTTTTTTATCGGTGGTTAATTGAAGGAGGTGGGCACCGCGTTCTTTTGCTCTTTCAATGGCCCATTCGAACATCTTGGTGCCCATTCCTGAGCCCCGCTGATTTTTGTGAATTCGAACTGCTTCAATTTGTGCCCTGATCCCGCCTCGATATGTCAAGTACTGTATGAATGATAATTGTAAAGTCCCTATAATTTCCGAGTTGTCGTTTTCAACCATAATGAGCTCTTGATTAGTATCCTTGTTTATGTTTTCAAAAGCAGTATAGTACTCTTCTGGTAAGGGTATTTGGAAATTCTCCCTGGTTTTCCCCAATGCGTCATCGGCGATCATTTCCACAATTGCCAAAACATCTTTTTGGGTTGCTCTTCTAAATTTCATTTTCATTTAATCCTTATTTAATTTGTTTGATAATTATTGACCAACACCCAATTACTTCCAAATTTAAAGTCATTGTCCTTATCTAGAGATTGGTAGGTTTTAACTCTTGAATGACTTCTGCACTCACCCAATATATGTTGGAAAGGTCACCATTTTCGTTGTACCTGCTAAAAAACAGATACTTGCCATCCGGCGAAATACTGGGACATGTTTCATTGAAATCGGAATTCACCGCATTTCCAAGATTGATCGGTTTGGACCAGGTTCCATTTTTCTTTTTGAAACTGACATAAATATCCCTGTCCCTTGTTTTGTCATTTTCCTTTGGGGCATCTACCAGAATAAAATCTTGTTTTGGTGAAATAAAACCATGGATGCCAAATTCGATTTCTACTTCACGTACTTCTTCATACTTGCCATTTTTATAGGGTGAATAGCACATTTTTCTTTTCGAAATACTCGTGTAGTAAAGATCTCCGTTCAGTGCTGTGTTGGGATAAAAAACAATATCGTTATTGATGGGTGAATCGAGTTTATCCGCTTTGGCCCAAACATTTTCCAAACGTTTGGTAAACCAAATCTTCTCATCTGAAAAAATGGAATCATATGCGGCAAAAAACAGTCCATTGCCAGAAGTGTCAACAAATGCTTCAAATTCATTTTTTTTCTTTCCTTTTGTGAGCTGCAATGGTTCAGGATTCGTCCATTTCTTGCCATCGAGTCCTGAGTAATAGACCTTCTGATTTTCGCCTTCTTTTTCGCCCGTAAAATACATTTCGCTTAAATCGGGAGAGAAGGAAACTGCATATTCATACCTGCCGGTCACCGACACTATACCCGGTGCAAAAATTTTGGCGACCCTGCCAGGGGGATGTTGTCCAAAATAAGTTACGACTTGATCATTCTGATCATTTTTATTCTGCCCAATAGTAACACAAGAGAGAAAAACCAGCGCCAATAGTAATGCAGGTGCTATGTAAACTTTATTTCCCAATTCTTTATTCATTGGAATCAATGTACATCAAATAATCTATGCTTAAGCCTTTGGTTAGCTGTTTTCACCCATGAGGATTGTACACTATTGGCAATAATTTTTCTTATCGAGGAACCATCCATATTCATACTATAAATATCCCAGTCACCATCGTTGTTCGTTTTTGATCCAAAAATGATCTGAGAACCATCAGGCGACCAGCATGGATACCAATCATCAACATCATTATTTGTTAATCTTTTTTGATTGGAACCATCTATGTTCATCACATAGATCTCATGATTTCCATCCCTGTCGGACATGAAGGTGATTTGCTTGCCATCAGGTGAAACCTCAGGGTGCTGCTCCTCGGCTTCGCTATTTGTCAACTGAATGATGTTACCCCCATCAATATCCGCTATGCTTATATTACTTTTGTTATTTTCTGATTCTGAGTGAAAGGCGATTCTACCATCTGGTGCAAAATGTGGACCGCCGCCTCGTAGTGATTTTATTTGAGACTGCTCACTTCCATCGGAATTCATGATCCAAATTTCTGGATGCCGGTTATTTTCCGAGTCTTTATATTCCCTTGAAAAAACTATTCTTTTTCCATCGGGCGACCAGGTTGGGGAGTTATCCCATTTGTATTTTTCATGTGTCAACCTTTTCCAATTGGTTCCATCGCCATTTATGGTATGAATCGACCAGGTTTTTTTATCGTCATATTTTGCATAAAAAGCGAGGTGTTTTCCGTCTGGGGACCAAGCTAAATAGCCACCTCCACTTTGAGGCGGATTTGTGATCCGAACTTTTGATGTCCCTTCCATATCGGTCAGATAAATTTCTCCATCAGACGAATAAGCTCCTACATGGGAAGTGCGTTGCTCAATTCGTTTTTTCAATAGCTCGAAATCTATCCAATGGATATTTCCATATTCTTCATCATCGGAGACAAGACCTCTGTGAAAAAACAAATACTTGCCATCCGGAGAAACACTTGCCGTGAACTCACAAAGTTCCGTATTCACCAAAGGCCCTAGGTTTTGGGCTTCTGTCCAGGTACCATTCTTATTGAAACTGATATATAGATCACAGCTACCAAACCCGCTAATGTCACTTTTACCATCAAATATGATAAAACTTTCATCGGGAGCAATGTAAGGGTGGGCAATCGACTTAAGTCCTTTTAAGTTCACCTGGGGCCCAAGCTTATGAATACTTTTATAATTGCCATCTTCATTGATTGAAGAATAAATTCCTTCATCTTTAAATTCTCCATTTTCATTTATCCAAGAAGTAAAATAGAGATTACCGTTCTCAGCGGAAGTCAGATACATAGCAGTTTTTTCTATAAAGGGTCCATTTAAAGGAATTGGATTGCTCCAACCGCTCTCTGTTTTCTCACAGTACCATTGGTGCAATCCGGTCCCTTTTGTAGCATTGGGCAATGGGCGTAAACTTCCAAAATAGAGTCGATCTCCTTGTGGGTTGATGTGTGGTTCAAAATCCCATCCTTCTTCTGCCTTAAAGAAGGCAACCTCTGGTTCTGACCAGCGACCATGTACCAATCTCACGGTATAGATTTCATTTTCCGCTTCTGGCTTTCTGCGGGTAAAGAACAGTTCGTCCATTTCAGGATTTAAAGTAATGGCAAACTCAAAAGCATTGGTTGACACAATTCCTGGTGCGAAAATCAAGGCAGAATCAGTCGGGGTCTGATTGCTGAGCAGGGCAAGATTCGAATTCTTACTTACTTGACAGTAAGCGGTAAAGGCCAGTAGGTATATTATGAGGAGTATTGATTTTGATTGTTTCATGTTCAAAGCTTTAGCTTTTATATTATTCTAAGACAGTTACTCTTTGGTAAATATGTAGGCATTGGCCACACCTATTTGTATAAGGGACATTTGACCTGTTTCGGGATTGAAAATGAATTCAGCACCATTTTCCTCCATGAAAAATTTATGCTTCCCTTTGTATACCAGAGGGTTGGCAGGTGAGTCGTTCAATTGTGAATGGAGTACACCATCCTTTTGGGTCACCGTGAATTTACCACCCCCGGTTCCGGTGTAAATCCCCTCATATTTTTCAAGTTCATCGGGCGATATTTCTACTGCGTTGAAGTTTGGGAGCGAAAAGGGTTCACCAAAATAACATTTGGCCACATCTCTTACCAGACCAGCAAAGTTGTAATCAATGGCATTTGAAGTAAGAGCGATTGCCAAGCTATCTTCTGGGAAGTAAATCGCATAGGATTTAAAACCTTCAATAATCCCACCATGCCCAAATCCTGATTTGTTCTCCACATTGAACGGCAATATTCCCATTCCATGATTATCCTTTATGGTGGTCATCGCTTCAAGACTTTTTTGAGAAACGATCTTTAGATCAAAAAGACCCTCTAGAAATCTTGTCAAATCACCGGATGTTGAAACCATGCCGCCAGCACCCATTGCAGTGGAAAGATCGGTTTCAATTTCTTTGATCCACTCGGTCGAGTACGTGTAAGAGTTGGATTCATTGTTGGCCAGATCTATTTTACTTCCATAGTAGGTGTCTTTTAGGTCAAGTGGCGCACAGATTTTTTCAATCAATAAATCACCGAAAGGCTTTTCATAAACGCTCTCGAGCATAACGGATAATAGAAAGAAATTGGAGTTGCTGTACTCCGCTTTGGTACCTGGTTCAAAATCACTTTGGTAGTTTGTGATGATTTCAAGCATCTCATCCGAAGATTTGTAGTCCGTTCTGTAAGCGAAGTATGCAGTGTCTTTTGTGAAACTATGGATGCCGCTTCTGTGGTTCAATAGATTGGCAATGGTTATTTTATTGGCATTTTCTATATCAGGGAAGTATTGATCAATAGTTTGCTTAAGGTTCAATTTATTTTCCTCAATTGCCTTAAAGACCAATGTAGCCGTTAGCATTTTGGAGATCGACCCAATCCTGTATTTGGAGTCCACTGTTGACTTCTTTTGAGTTTCAATATCATCGAAGCCGTAGGCTTTCGAATAGATTGTATTCCCCTTTTTTGAAAGGGAGACACTCCCCATGAACTTATCATTTTCATGGAGTAAATTAAGTAGGCTGTCCAGTTTTGACTTGTTGAAACCTGAATTATCCGATAGGGTGTTTTTATTGTTTCCACAGGAAAAAAGTAGTGTAGAAACTACGGCTATAAGTAAAATAGATCTCATATTGTTTATTTATAAATATGTTTTAATTATTTGAACAAGGTCTTAAATCAACCATCTTAATTGCATTGATCATTCAATTCCTGGTATTCCGATAATGATAATGAAGGAATCTCTTGGTCTCTTTGTATTTGAATACAGGTCAGACCCGGATTTCTATCCGCCCTCAGATCAGTCAATGCTTGATTGTTACTTACATCAAGGCCTGTAAGTGCGTTACTTGAGATATATAAATAGGACAACTTAATATTTTGCTCAAGATTGATATTGGAGAGATTGTTGTCTGAAATCATCAAGGTCTCCAATTGCATATTGGTCCCAGGGTCAATGGTGGCAAGTTCATTAGTTGTCAACATTATATTTTTAAGGCTTAGGGCACTTTCAAGATCAATGGATTGCAGCAGGTTATGAGTCATGAATAGATCCTCCACAGATTCGTTGTTGATACTCACTTCTTCAAAGTCATTGAAGGATAAGTTCAGTTTTTTCAAATTTTCCGCATTCGATAATCCTGTTAGAGTATGCAACCTATTGGCCTGGACATCCAATAATACAAGATTCGTATTTTTATCAATGTCAATATTTGTTAGGAGGTTTCCACCCAAAAATAAAGTATCCAGTTTAGTATTGAAGCTTAAGTCAATATCCTGAATATCCTGTCCTGTTGCGGACAAAAATGTAAGATTGATAAAACCTTCGATTCCATTCAAATCACCAATTATACCGGTATTTTCTGTCAAATTCAGATTCAAATGGGTCACCTGCTCCGCATCCGACCTTAAGATCTTATGGTTTATAGCGCCATCAGAATCCACACCCAACTCAATCAATTTTGATTCAAAAACGGAGTCGGGAATGCTTACAAATGTTTCTATTATCGTGCTAGGGGGAATTTCTTCGTAGGCGCAAGAAGAGTATAATAGAGCTGTAAGCGATAAGGCCACTAAGTTGATAGTTTTCAATATTAGTTTCATAATATCAAAGTTTAAGTGAGGTTTTCTCCTTTAGATGGTTGGCAACTTTTGATATACTTGGATGATTTTATTTCTTCAATCTTTTAATCTCCATGTTAAAATCTTCTTCATGGCCCAGCTTATATTTTTTTGAAACCTCAATACCTTCAGTGTAGGTTGCTATTGCTTCTGATATTTGGTTTGTTTGCTCGTATAACTGAGCTAAATATGTAAATAACCCTATGTAGTTGGGGTAAGCTTCTGTTGCTCTTTTAAGTATGGTTATGGCCCCTGGCAGATTTTCTTTTTCCACCTGCAACATCACTAAATCGACATACTCTTTTGCCGGTCTTCTGACATTCTTACCATATTTCTCTTTCAGTTGTTCTTCACCTGATAAAAAAGATTCATCAGAATACTTTGTGCTCAATTCCTCCGGCATACGCAAATCAGAGCATACAAATTTTAGCCCATAATAATTGAGTAAGAGGCGGGAGGAATCATGATCTTCATCGCCCACTTCTTCATGTAGCCAGTTAAAATTTTCTGGAGTGTGTTGTTTGATCACTTCGACATATCGAAGGAGTTCTTGTCGCATCCCCCAACCATCTCCACCGCCTATTCCAAAGTAAACAGACTTATTCAGTATTTCATTTTCGGAAAAAAACACTTTTGCTTTTTCCGTCATTTCTTCACCATTCCACCAAAGTGCTGGAGCTTCGATAATAAATGCATCAAAAGTTTCCGGACTTTCCATCAACGTAAAAACACTAAATAACCCACCAAAAGAATGCCCTTCCAGTATTCGAAAAGAATAAGTCCTGTAATTGCTCTCTACATAGGGTATGAGTTCTGTTTCAATAAACTGAAGGAAAGCAGGAGCACCGCCACTCTGTGGAATTCCTGAATTACCCGTTCCTCCATAGGTGTTTTGTCCCGCATTTGAAGGAGTTAAGTCCCTAGCTCTATCCAGACTTTCTATGCCAACAATTATCATCGGGGGAATCAAACCTGTTTCACTCAGCATTTCCACCGTACCAATAGTATGCTTAATATTTCCCAACCCGTCCAGTAGATACAATACCGGATAATTGGCATTGTTGTCTTCATAGCCCACGGGAAGCGAAATAATGATTGGGCGGTCTTCCTTTAGTATTTCTGATTTTAAGATATGCTTTTGTCCCAGACCAATGAGACGATTGTCTTCTGTGAGCTCAATTTTATTCGCCAATTGGCCATATGTGCTTAGTTGAAATAAAATGTAGGTAAAAAGAATAAATACTTTTTTCATGTCATTATGTTTTATAAGCTAGTGATCTGCATAGGTTTGCAGCGGTAACATTCACTGTCCAAACAAGTAGTTGGGAAGCCAATTAGGATATATATCTGAAGGATTGACCAATGAGCACTGCAATTATTACGTTACTTTCTTATGATGATGAAAGCAACAAAACTAAAAAGGACGTAAAACCAAATCGTCCTGAATTAAGATTCCGAACCTTTAATGTGAGATTCAGGACTCTTTTTATTTGCAAAACCCATTGGATTTTTTTGAGTGTTTAAAAAACTAGTGGAAATTCCTATCTTTGGTTACTCTGTTATCCATAGTCCAATTATATCCTTAAACTTGCGCACTCCTAGGTCAATAGTTGTCCTCCCTTTTGAGAATATAAGCCCCGATCCTGAAAATGATTATTTTGCCGATGGGGTTACGGAAGAAATTATAAATGCACTCAGTAAAATAGAGGGACTTAAGGTGACTGCTAGGACTTCTTCGTTTGCTTACAAAAACAAATCCAAGGACATTAGGATCATTGGTAACGAGTTGGGTGTTTCCACGGCTCTTGAAGGGAGTATCCGAAAATCGGGTAATCTTATCAGGATTTCTACACAATTGATACGTACCGATAATGGATTTCAAGTATGGTCAGATAGTTTTAATCGTGATCTTACAAATATTTTTGAATTACAGGATGAAATAAGTTTGTTGATAGCAGACAAAATCCGAGAAAATTTTGGACACCTTGAAATCAACGATCATCTTGTTACTTCCCAGACCAATAATATTGAAGCCTACACCTTGTTCCTAAAAGGTCGCTATTTTCAGCTTCGCTGGAATGTTGATGATTTTTTAAAGGCTACGATTGAATATGAGAAAAGTATTCAACTTGATCCAAAGTTTTATAAACCATATTTCGGTTTGGTACAGTGTTATGCCCTTATGGCTGCTTGGGGTTTTACAACAGATAGATTGGTAGCACTGGAAAAAGCTAATTATTATCTTACTGAAGGCTTAAAAGTCAATAACCAATCTTCAGAAGCCCATTTTGCGTTGGCAACTAAATCTTTGTGGGTAGAATGGAAACCCTATGAAGCTTTAAGTCATTTGACCAGATCTTTGGCAATTAACCCAAACGACTCGGAATCTCTCGAAGCTGCAGCGGAGGCCCACATTGCCTTAGGTGAATTTGAGGATGCAACAAATTATATAAAAATGGCATTGGAGGTTAACCCCTTATCTGCCAATCATCATTTCACCATTGGAAATATCCATTATTTGCAGCAAGATTATTCCAAAGCATTGAAATGTTTTGAACGTTCACTGGAAATCGATCCCAAATGGGATTTTTCACTTCAGGTAAGTGCCTGCTGTTTTGTTCTTATGGGCCATAAACAAGCTTTAGATTCCCTATTGGATGAGCATAAAGATTTAAAAGATGGCTATTTGTTCACTCACCTTTATGATGCTATACATAATGGTAAACCTATTGATATCAATGCTTTGCCAGAAATAAACGACACCTATTTTTCGTGGAAACTATGGACCCTTATCTATGCTAACGAAATTGAGGAAGCATACAAACATCTTATAGTATGTATTGAAAGCAAAGAAGGACAGTATTTGAATTTTCAACGAGAACCTCTAAACAATCCATTAAAGGCATCTAAGAAATATGAGTCCATTGTTCAGTCTGTATTTGATAGACCCATATATGAAACTCAGCAAACAAATGAGTATAAATCCAAAGTACCGATGACAGAAGAGGAACAGGTTTATTATAAAACAAAGTTGGAAGAGGTAATGCTAGACTATCATCTATATGCTTCGGAAAATATGACTTTGCGTAGTCTAGCTGAAAGAATTGGCCTTCACGCCAATAAACTGTCCTGGCTCTTAAATGAAGTTCTGGGTAAAAATTTCAATGAGTACATTAATGGTCTTAGAGTTGAAGCTTTTAAGAAAAAAGCTTTAGAGGCTGCTTTTAGCAACTACTCCTTGTTAGGAATAGCGTATGAATGTGGTTTTAATTCAAAGTCTGTTTTTAATGATTTTTTTAAAAAAACGGTAGGCATGACACCCTCCAATTGGCTGAAAAAACAAAATAAAAAGCAGTGATTTGATTATAGTAAAAACCACTTGAATTACACGAGCTGATGACCAGAATACAGCAAATGACAAATTTCCTTTCCTATTGAAACACGAGCGGTCTAGATTACTATTTTGACCTATTTTTTAAGTACCTCCATAAGTCGACTTTGTTTTTTGGTCCGTCATCTTTTTTAATGGAGTTTCAACACGACCTTGATGGATTCAATATCCAGTTATGTTTCTTGCCTTGTTCAGATTTTTCAAGATGTCATGGAAGCCTATCGGCAACCATGTTCATCAGCTTTTCAGTTCCGATAATTTCATCAAGGCATGTTCGTTCTTTGGATTCAGTTCAAGGGATTTTTCATAGTTGTCGATGGCCTTTTTCTTATCTCCAAGAGCTTCATAGGCTTCGCCCAGACTATCAAAAGCATTAAATGAGTTGGGGAAATTCTCCGTATTCAGGATAAAGTATGACAAGGCCGTGGACTTATCATGACCATTCCGACTTCGAAGCAAGCTATAACCAATTCGATTGACCAGCTGTTCCGGTGGCCTAAAGTCCCAAGAAAGTCGTCTGGAAATCGACTGAAAATGCTGAATCAATTGTTCCTTGCTCTTCACCTCCCGATAAGATATTCCATAACCTTCGAATATGTTGGAGATGCCATTGTAAAAAGCTATTGGTGCCACGGAAGCATGGTTTTCATTTTCAAAATACTCCATTTTTGCCAGAAAAGGACCTTCACATTTGCTGTTCAGCCCTTCAAATAATCTTACATGACGATCACGGTTTCTGATATTTCTCTTTCCCCAGTTCGCTGTGGCCAGATAAAAGTACCTTTTAAAGGATCGATCGGTAACAGCTTCCAACTTTTTGTCCATGGTTTCCACATCCCATGTGCCAAAACTGGGATCCACTGCAATAAAAGCGCTAAAAAGGGATTTTTCCTTCATATAGGCATAGGTGGTCAATAAAGCACTTAAGGAATGTCCAAAAAGAATTCGGTAAGGGGCGGTTCTATAATGGCTGTCCAATTCGGGAATCAGTTCATCTTCCAAAAAGCTCAGAAATCTTTCACCTCCCCCTGAATTGTTCTCTCTTACAGTAATGACTTTATCAGGGGTATAGTCCCTTCTACGATCTACATTGGTAACACCCACCACGATCATTTCCGGAATTTTCCAACTTCGGTACGCATCTGAACTCAGATAATTCACCACCCCGACTATACTTTTAAAATGTATGTTCCCATCTAGAATTATGAGTACTGGATAGCGCTTGTGGGATGATCGGTCATCATTGTAAGAATCTGGCAGGCTGATCCAATACCCTCTGTCCTCATTCAAGATATTGGAGTGGAGCGTATGTTTTGTACCCAACATAATGGATTCGGTATCCTGAGACTTGATCTGGCCAATGCCCATGCATAAAAAAAGTAATACAATAAGGTTTTTGTTCATTTGTTGATTTTTTAAAATCGGTATGGACCGCTGTTTTGCTCTTTGTTTTTTGAAAGACTTTATTGCTGCAAACGATACATCAGTTTGACATACCGTTCAATCTCAGTTTCAAAATCTTGATAAAGTGCTTTGTATTTTGGCGCCAGATCAGCCTTGACAAGCAATAATGTTTTATTGGATTTCATACCATTTTTATGGTCCGTAGAAATCCGTTCCCAAACAGTCGATAATAATTCCGCATCCCTTATTATTGCCTTTACACTCGTTGCTTTACCGTGTCCCGCTAAGACTATACTTGGGCTTAGCTTTGCAATTTTATGAAGGGTATCAATCAAGTTTGGAACATTGCCGTGATCGGTAATCATGGGCATCCAATCGGAACTCACTACATCTCCCCCGAATATAATTTTTTGTTCAGGCAACCAGATTAAAATATCCCCGGGTGAATGCGCCCCATTACTGAAAATAAATTCAACATCCACCCCTCCGAAATTACGTTTTTGTCCTTGATTTAATAATAGGTCGGGATACTTGAGTTGCGTGGTCCCGATTGTGCCATTGGTTACCTTGGCATAAAACTCAACATCGTCTTGACCATATTTTCTCATGGTTGCAACAGCTTGTTCACTTGCAATGATTTCCACTACCGTATCGGCAAATGCCGCATTGCCCAACCAATGATCTGCATGACTGTGCGAATTGATCACCCAGCGGACAGGAAGGTCGGTAACCGTTTTAATGGCTTTTTTAATATGGTTGCCTATTGTTTCCGATGAACCGGTATCAAAAAGGAGCACGCCCGTTCGGGTGACAACAAAATGGACATTCGAATTCCAGCCCTTATTTTCGGGGGTGGGCAATCCTATAGACGGTGAAACGATGCTATACACGTTTTTGGCGATGGCGGTAACCACAAAACCGGATTGAATGTCCCTTGCCATGGAGTTTTGGATAATCAGCAGAAATATGCTGATAATGAAAAGGAGTTTTTTCATTTGCTTCATGATCTTTTCATTTTTTGGTGTTTGCAATGGAGACTGTACAAAGCGAAAAAATGTTACAATGGAATCTTATAAAGATGATTATCGGGCCCATTTTTGGATCATAAGGGATTGGTATCTAATAACTCGACTTAAATCACCTATTTTTTGTTTATATATAATTCATTTGGTATTAGAAAGTTATATAAGTAATACCCTGGTAACTTAAACAGGATCTACAAGTCCAATATAGTTCTATATTATTTTAGATGCCATTATAAGATTAAATAGGTGGCTTAATATTAATTGAAATCATTTGAAAAATAATTGTCTACTTTTAATTTCAGAAGGATTAAAAATCGCACAGGGATGTCCTATAGGGTGTCCTTTTTTTAATCAACACCTCCAGACTTCCCGTCAATAGTAGGATTCAGTGTTTAGGTTCTAATCGGGTCATACTTTGTTATTGAATATGAAAGTATTATCTTATTCTTAACTACCTACAAGGGCCAACATCTTTTCACTCAAAAAACACCTTATATTTTTTAAGGTTATCGTTTATCATTTCCACAGTTAGCCTTGAGGTAATGGTGGCCCCTGAAATTCCATCGACAAGCTTGCTTCCCGGTATTATAATCTTACCATTTTGTTTTAATCCATAGGTATTCGTCGAAAAATTTACCTTGGTACCCTCGAATTGACTTTCAAAGGTTGATAATGTAATAGCCGCGCCATATCCTTCCGATTCTGCCACATGGTCAAACTCAACTTTCTTGATTTCCAAACTGCTTTTATCTATCAGAAAAGCACCCCGAATGTTGCCTCCAAACCCCTGGTTGGACATAATGACCAGAACTTCTTTTCCTGTTTTAGTTCCAAAAATGGGGTAAACATCACTTTTTCCTGTTTTAGAAATTTTTTTAAATAGATTGATCGCATTGGAAACATCTACATTTGCAACGTTTTCATTTTCATCAATGGTCCAGCAATGAAACTGACTCTCAATATCGACCGAATCTGAAAGTGAAATTCCTAAGTATTGTGATATACTTTCCATTTCTTGAGATTGTTTGCGTGGTTTTTCAACTTCTATGGAAATTGGGCCAGGAGTACTCTTTTTATCCTGTTGCTTACAGTTCCACATGCCAAGTAGAACTAGCGGAATTAAATATGTTGCTTTCATCTTCATACGGTTTTGCTCATTATTTTTATGGTTTTACCAAGCCTTTGCCCTTTTGCATGCTCAAATTTGGAAATATTGATGCACAAAAGGAATGATTACCATCATATTGGGATATAGGTTTGATAATAGCAAGGCTTTTCTGCTTATAGCCTCATTGAATATTGATTGCGAAGCGCTGCACATTTGGTCATCGAGATGATTTTGGTCATACTGAGCCTGTCGGGAAGGATTTAACTTTGAAATGAACAAAGGGGAAGGAGACATCGCATAAAGCGAGGTGACTTGTTAGGTCTGTCTTATCCTTCATAATGGCAAGGGATGGAACCCAAAGGCAAAAAGCAGTACGATGAATAGGAATGCTACAAAACTAAACCGGTTTTTGAAGGTAACCTCGGTTTTTACCAAATATGGCTTTGAAAATATATTGGCAAGTCAAAGCATTAAAAAATGGATTCCAAAAAAGCTTCTTAAAAAGAATGAAAAAATAGAGAGACATCTTTCGTATTCGGTGTATGAGCGGATCAGAATGGCATTGGAAGAGTTGGGGCCCTCTTATGTGAAATTGGGACAGTTGTTCAGTGATAGGGAAGATTTATTGCCAAAAGAACTCACCATTGAACTTAAAAAACTACAGAGCAATGTAGGGCCACAAGCACTTGATGTAAGAAAGAAAATAGAGGAGGAACTTGGCATAATACAGGAAGAACATTTTTCCTGTATCGAAGAACATCCTTTTGCATCGGCGTCCATCGCGCAGGTATTTAAGGCGGAGCTGATAGATGGGACCAAAGTTGCCGTAAAAATCAAAAGGGAGCAAATTGCCCAAATTATTGAAGCAGACCTTTTGATCATGAAAGATGTGGCCAAGATTTTGGAGGATCAAAATGAAGAGATTAAGAAATTCAACCCAGTTCAAATGGTGTCGATTTTTGAAAGATCGATTCATCTTGAACTATCCTTTATGCACGAACGCGAGAATATTGATCGTTTTTCCAGAAATTTTGCAGAAGACCCAAGGATTTATTGCCATAAAGTTTTCAACGGGCTTTCCAACAACAATATACTCTGTATGGAGTTCGTCGATGGCATAAGTGTTACGGATATTGAGGGTCTTGCACAATTAGGAGTAAATCCGAAGACCGTGGCTCAAATCGGATTTGATCTTTACATGAAACAGGTGCTGGAGCATGGTTATTTTCATGCAGACCCACATCCAGGCAATATCTTGGTAACAAATGAGGGAAAGCTTGCTTTTATAGACTTTGGAAATATGGGCGCTCTAATGCCTTCGGATAAGGAACATTTGGAAGATTTTGTTTGTTATCTGGTCCAGCGGAATGCCAAAGGAATCATTACCACACTCAAGAAAATGACCTTGCATAGGTCTATCGGTAACGAAAGGGAACTTCAACGTGATATTTATCGGATTTTTGAAATAATCGATCAAGATTCCATTGGTAAAATTAACATTTCAAGTATCATAGGTGAGTTAAAATCAATTTTTCGAAAGAATGTCCTTGTATTCCCGGAGTATGTATATCTGTTAATGAAAGGACTGGTCCAGATTGATGGAATCGGAAGAAAATTGGATTCCGATTTAAATTTTTATGGTACTCTGGAGCCTTATGCGAAAAAAATCATCAAGAAAAGAATGTCACCATTACATAGAATTCGGGAGGGTTTTAAAAATATTGGCGAACTATCGGAAACCTTGACGGATATTCCTGGTGAGGTTTTGGGTCTACTTCAGCAAGTCAAAGATGGGAACCTTAAGGTTTCACATCAAATAAAGGGGTTGCCAGAAATAAAAAAAGCCATGGATCGCTTGGTATTGGCCCTAATCATTTCTGCATTATCCATAGGTTCTGCTATTTTGGTACTTGCCAATATGCCGCCAAAGATTTTCGGGGTTCCCTTGCTGGGGCTCATCGGCTTTACGGCATCATTTTTAATTGGGCTATGGATTGTGCTGTCCATGTTGAAAAGGAAAAATTAAAAATACTTTCTACAGTTGGCCGCGGCCCATTTTGCAAATAGCTTACTTGAATCATACATCGATTTCCATAAGTATTGGACAATGGTCGGAGCCAATGATCTCGGATAATATGTTGATAGCTGTTATCTTGGGCAACAATTTAGAGCTGACCAAAAAATAATCTATGCGCCAACCGATATTTCGTTCCCGTGCCTTAAAGCGATAACTCCAGTAAGTATAAGCCACTTTATCTGGGTGACGCTGACGAAAAACATCCACAAATCCCGCATCAAGAAAATTGTCCATACCATCGATTTCGATTTGCGTGTAACCTGCCGTTTTGTTGTAATTGGCCTTGTCGTTCTTCAAGTCCATGGCCTGGTGCGCTACATTGAAATCACCACATATGATCACGGGCTTGGTAGCTTCCAAATCTTTTAGATACTTTAGAAAATCCGTATCCCAGGTCTTACGATAGTCCAACCGGTCCAGTTTTTGTCCTGAATTTGGGACATAGACATTGACAAGGTAGCATTGATCGTATTCGGCACATTGTATCCTTCCTTCGGAATCGTGCTTAGGATTTCCCATATCATTATTGAAGGTCAAGGGATTTTTTTTACTCAGAATCGCGGTACCTGAATATCCCTTTTTAAGGGCCGAGTTGGAGTACAGTGTATAACCAGTTAAAACGGACAGTTCCTTTTCCGTTTCATGATCTTGCGCCTTGGTCTCTTGAATACAGATGATATCCGGGTCCAGTTGCTCGATATTCTTTATGAAATCTTTTTTCATAATGGCCCTAATCCCGTTTACGTTCCAGGAAAGAATCTTCATATCCGTTTATTTTAACCTAAATATAGCGGATTGAAAGCATCTTGTAAAAACCTGCGGGACAAACTTAAAGGGGAGACCAAAGCAAATCGTTTTCAATGAAGTATGGCTGGCAAGAAAATATGCCATATTACCACCCTGACACCTTTTACATCAAAAAATATTTAAGCTATTATCGTTTTATTTGATGGAGGTTGACCGGTATCATTTTCAATTCACAGTAGCGACCATAACTTGCATTGAGATAAAAATAGATGTTATGAGAAAAATAGTTGCATGGTGCTTGGTCTTGTTGCTGGCCTCATGTTCAAGCACTCGATTTGTTGATAGCTGGAAGAATAACGAAGTTACTGTATTCAGCCCCAAAAAGCTGTTGGTCATTGGTATTACCGATAACTTGACGGCCAGGAAAATCTTTGAGGAAGAGTTGCGATTGGCATTTATCAGGAAAGGCATAAATGCATTTGAGAGTACCGAAATCATTGATGAATCATTTTCGGATACCAAAAGGTCGGAGGAAGAGATACAGGATATGACGGATGAAATAATAGAGCAAGGTTTTGATGCGGTGGCCATAACGGCCATTAAAGGAGTGGACGATAAAGTGGATTATCGTTCCGATTATTATGATATAAGATATAGTTGGTACCGTTTTGGCCGGTATTGGTACTTATATCAGGATGTGTACCATACTCCGGGATATTATTCCCAATATAAGGTCTATCATGTAGAAACCGCAGTATATGACCTGCTTGGGGAGGAAAATCATGCTTTGGTCTGGGTAGGGTCTTTTGATATTATGGACCCAACAAGTATAACGATTACCGTGGATGATTATGTGGAACGCATAATAAAGCAGATGGAACGGGATGGCCTGCTGTTAAAGTAATGGAGGCTGTTCACTCCCGTTAAGGGCAATGATTTAGATCATTTGAAGTAATAAGTACATTACGGATATTTAGGTATTGATAATCAATATCTCATGTACCATGGAAAAGATTAAAATAGATAGTGGGCAGGAGCTTCCCTTTCAGGAAAGGGTAGCAGAAGCTTTTTCGGAATTGAGACAACTGAAACAGCAAGATGACACGCATGCCTTTGGCAACCATCTTATTGCCATTTTGCCCGAAGTGAGAAGCTATATGACAAAAAGATTCAATACCGCCTTGGGAAAAGGAATGCTCCCCAAAGGAAAATACAAGATTGATGATTTTATCGATCAGCTCTTTTTGGAAGCGTTTGAGCATTTTGATGAGGTGACCAATAAATGGGACCTAAATCCATGGCTTTTTAAAAAGGCGGATATGCTTTTGGATGAAGTGATCGAGGAAGAGGAGTTCGACGAGGTTTTCTTTGAGAACATTGATACGTATTCACAGTTGGAATGGAAATCAATGGAGGAAAAGTTCAGTACGGATGGTGATGGTGACTATGTGATGTTGGAAGAATTGGATGATATCTCCTACCATGGTCGTGATTATTTGCTCAAGAATATTTTTCTTGACGAGGACAAAAAGGACCTCATGGCAAAACTTGATCGACAACAGGAAAGGGACACCATTGCCAAACATATTGACTTGGTACTTTACCATATGTCGGAACAGATGCAGTCCATTTACCAACTTTATGCGGAACAAAGGTTTGGTGTTCGTGAAATCGCCAGAATCAAGAATATTGCAGTAGAGGAGGTACAACAGCTTTTAAACAAGGCCAAGGAGCATTTGGAAAGCAGCTTATATTACAGGTTTTTAACGGATAATGTTTAAATAAAATGGAACGAAACCCCAATACGGAACTATTGCTGGAAGCCAGTTTGGACAGCCTACACCGGGAGAGTAGGGAATGGCTCGATACCGTTGCCTTTTGGAAGGACGAGACCCGTTTTTTCAGGGATTTGTTGGAAAATAAAAAGAAAAGCTTTGGGAACTTGTCCGAGTATGGAAAAATCCTTGAGGATTTAAATCAGCTCCACGAAGGTTTATATGATTATTTGGTCGATGATATTTCAGAACATGAAATATTTTTGGGTAAGGTGTTGAAAACGGAAAAGGGCATTGCGGATGCCGAATATCGTGAGAAACATCAAAAACTGAAATCAAGAATAAATATTTTCGAACGTGATTTCAGGGCCTTCAAACGGATGGTGTTCGGTTATGTAAAAGCATTGTAACAAGGTTGCTGTCGCAAAGAATTATTTGGTTCCAAGAAAAATCAAAAGCCCATTTCAAGTGGTTTTACGACTTTGTGAAAGTCAATATCAAGATCAGGGATGGTCAAAAACGTTCCATTGGATATAAAAAATGAACCAGACTTTGTATTTCGAAAGTTTCGATGGGCTGAATCATGGGCCATAGAATTGAAATGGCAGTTTTGAAAATGTATAAAACAATGACCTAGTGAAAACGATAGTGTATGCCACCGACTATTCCCCTGCATCCATTGCAGCTCTTTTGTATGCCGACGGAATTACAAAAGTATTGGGAGTTCGTATGGTTTTGACACATGTGTACCAGTTATCCGCTATTTTGGGGTCTACTGCGGAAAAAGCTTTTCCGGAACTTTCAACGGCATCCAAAAACCAAGAGCGTAAAAAATTGAAAAACTTCTATGAAAAATATGTCGGCAAGGTCGAGGACGGTTCATTGGTTCGGTTTGAGCCCGTTGAGCATACATCAGTGGTTAAAGGAATTGTCACCAAGGCAATGGATTGGCACGCTTTTGCCATTTTCATGGGAATGAAAATGGAAAATAAACTTCGGGAAGTCATTGTGGGGAGTACGATTAGATCACTTTTTGGAACGTCGCCCTGTCCTGTATGGGCCATTCCGAGCGATACGATATATGCACCATTGGAAACCATTGTTTACGCTTCCGATTTTGAGGAAGAAGATATTTATGCCATCCGTAGTCTGGCAAAAATGGCCAGCCCTTTTAGGGCCGAGATACGGATAGTCCATATTGCTACGGAACAAGAATTTACCGGGGCTACCCAAATGGACTGGTTTAGGGAGTTTTTAGGAAAAGAGCTATCCTACAAGCATATTAGATTTGAATTACTTCTTTCCAACAACGTTCAAAATCGTCTGGTGAGCTACCTCAAAGAAGAGGATGTTGATCTTTTGGTCATGCTGGAACGTGAAGATAAAAGTTTTCTTAAAAAATGGTTGCGAACCGATATGGTCAACAAAATGGAATCCTATGGGAAGATACCTTTATTGGTATTTCGAGAGCAGAATCATCAAATATTTTATTTTACGCCGTCGTATGAATAACTGTCCGGCATAAATACATACCTGTCCTCCTTTCTCCAAAAACCGGTTGACGGCGTACAAGATTCACGATGTTTTTTGGGGATACTGCCATTGTTCTTTACATGATTTATTTGATCCAAAACCCATACTGATCTGGGTCATTGGATAGGGCTCGATGGTAACCTAACTTGCTTGATATCATCTAAAAGACATGAGCTATGAAACGAATATATCT
Organism: [Muricauda] lutisoli (nom. illeg.); assembly: GCF_017313105.1. Taxonomy (GTDB): domain Bacteria; phylum Bacteroidota; class Bacteroidia; order Flavobacteriales; family Flavobacteriaceae; genus Flagellimonas; species Flagellimonas lutisoli. The sequence goes on from NZ_JAFLND010000004.1 coordinate 140,814, forward strand.
ACTACTGCTGTGTGGGATTTTGTTTTCTTTTATGGGAACATCACAAACCATTGAAACCATCAATACCCCCATCATCAAAGGATTGGACGAAGTGGCCCCCTTCAGCGAAGGTTTGGCGGCTGTGCGACAAGGAGAACTATGGGGCTTTATTGACAAGACCGGTGAATTGGTCATAGATTTTAGGGACGATGTGGTGTGGAACAAAAACCCAGATCCCGACCGAACCGATATCAAAGGAATACGATATCCGAGGTTCAAGAATGGATTATGTCCCATCCAGCAAACCAAAGATGAAGGCATCGTATATTATGGTTTTATGGATTATCAAGGGCAGGTCGTGATAGAACCGGAATACTTGAATGTTACCGAGTTCAATGATAACAGGGCCGTGGGAATCTATTGTCGAAAAACCTTCCGGGGCAAAAACAGTTTTCAACTGAATATTTATGAGTACACCTTTACAGAGGCAATTTTGAATACCGAAGGGGAAATTGTGTGGCCGATAAAAACGAGGGATGGCATTTCAATGATAAAGAAAAGGTATGAGATGCCCGAATTGACGGCCTCTTTGATTTCATCAGATCTTATCGCTATTAAAACCAAGGACAATGATTTTGAAATCAGCCTTATAAAAACCCTGGATCAAAATCATGAAAAGCTTGAGAGATAAAGTGGCCGTGTGACTGGAGGGGCTTCGGATCAAAGCAGATACGTTACCGGTGGTACCTATGTGGTGGACAGAGGTATGCTCGTAGCATGACATGTTCCAACGGTTCAAAGGGTTTCAGTTAAATTCCCGAGTTTATTACAAACCGCTTTGGCAATAGCCAACAAGACCTCATTACTAATCCCGCCATTGAGACTATTGGGGGGCCTAGCAGCACTTGCATGCTCTTATCTTCATTCCCACGCACGATGACATTACAGCAAGCATTGTATCAATTTTAAGCGCAACTATTTTTTGTACTTGAAATTCCACAAGGTTGACCGAGATCATTTTAAAAGTGCCTTTTATATATCAACTTTAGGATTATATTTTAAAAACTGGAATTATGGCACTGGACTTTAACAATTATGCAGCTGCTGGCAATGCTTTTCTGAAAGAATATGCCAGACACCTGGGCCTTGGAGATGATACCGATAAGGCAGGCAGGATTTTTGTTTCGATTATGCATGCCTTACGTGAAATTATTTCCATGGAAGAATCTTTGGACCTTTTGGCCCAATTGCCCATGTTCTTAAAGGCAGCCTATGTCAATCAATGGAACCCCAAAAAAACGAGACCCGAAATCAAACACATGGATGAGTTCGTTGAATTGGTAAAAGAAATGGATGGCAAGACGGCAATCATTGATTATGGTGAGGAAAATGATCTTGCAGAGACCTATATCGATACCACATTTATCTATCTAAGAAAATATGTATCGCTGGGAGAAATGGAGGATATCCGTGATGGGCTTCCCAAAGACCTTAAAAACATGATCTATTCCAACTTGATGTTTTAGGTTTTTATCACATTGATTACGCACGGAAGACTCAAGTGTTCCCGTATGGGTTTCGGAATGGTTTTATGTGGAATGTAACCCTAAAAAATGGTATTATGGACAACTATGGAATCAGACCCCTTGACAACTATATTTTCGAGGCCGATTGGCAGCAACTGTACATACTGACCGAACATTGGCTCTCAGATTTATATTTTTATAGGGACGATCTCAGGTTTTTACATCATTTGATCGATAATTACTTCAAATGGCTAACAAAAGCTGAAAACATCAATAAAGTTGTGGCCTTGGAAACAAGCTTGCTTGTTTTGGAAAAACAAGGGGTTGGACTGATCCAACGTGTAAAAAAGCACCTGGAACACCTGTCAGGGTTGATCGATGATCCCTTTAAGTATGATTCACATACATTTAGACAGGAACACCAACAATTGGAAAATGATCTTTCAAGTTTTGTCAAGGATTTTAGAGTCCATCGAAAAAGTGTATTTGAGATAACAGAGTACTTGATGGATGCCGATGAGGTGAAAAGTCATCTTTTGAAATAAGGTCAGGAAAATGTCCTTACCAATAAAAAGAAACCGGAACACCTAAATGTTCCGGTTCCAAAGAAGAAATTACTCTATCCAATGACCACTTACACTGGAAACTACTCAGATTTATCGCTAAACCTTTTCACAACTCAAAAAGTATAAAGAATATCTGTAGCTTCTCCTTTTATCTTTATTCCTTCGTTCAATTGTCCTACCCATTAAAGTTTAATGAGCTTAACAATGATGGTTCTAAATTACAATATGAGATCAGGCTTTGAAATGACCCAGATCAGTTCAAGTCATTATTTTAAAGTTTTAACATTTGTTCAACACATCCTAAGGTAAGATCAGTGGATTGCTCCTTCTGTCTTTTTGTGCTCGTTTAATGCTATTTCGGCCTTGTAAATATTGTCGATGCCCTGTAGCAGGGCATCAGGGTTAAAGGAAATACTGTCTATGCCCTCTTTTACCAAGAATTCTGCAAATTCAGGGAAATCGCTGGGGGCCTGTCCGCAAAGACCTATTTTGGTGTTGGTCCGTTTTGCGGAGGCAATGGCCATGGAAACCATCTTTTTGGCAGCAGGATCGTTTTCATCAAAGAGATGTCCCATGATTTCCGAATCACGGTCAATGCCCAAGGTCAGTTGGGTAAGGTCGTTGGAACCGATGGAGAAGCCGTCAAAGATTTTTGCAAATTCATCCGCCAAGATAACATTGCTGGGTATTTCGACCATGGTGTAGACTTCCAGTCCATTCTCACCTTTTTTCAACCCATATTCCTCCATGATCTGAAGTACTTTTTTGCCTTCGGATACCGTGCGGCAGAAGGGAACCATAACCTTTAAATTGGTGAGCCCCATGACGTCCCTTACTCTTTTTATGGCTGCACATTCCAAGGCGAACCCTTCTTTGTACCATTCGCTGTAATAGCGGGAAGCTCCCCTGAAACCGAGCATGGGATTTTCTTCCTCAGGCTCAAAATCCTTTCCACCGATGAGGTTGGCATATTCATTGGTCTTAAAATCGCTTAACCTAACAATGACTTCCTTTGGATAAAATGCAGCTGCAATGGTAGCAATGCCCTGGGAGAGTTGATGGATAAAATATGCTGTCTTTTTTTCATAACCCTTGGTCAGTTTTTCAATCTTGTTTGAGGTTCGCTGATTTTTGATGTCATTGAACCTTACCAAAGCCATTGGGTGGATTTTCACAAAATGGGTCACAATAAATTCCATGCGAAGAAGTCCTACGCCATAATTGGGATAGAACGAGAGTTGGAATGCATTTTCGGGGTCGGCCAAAATCATCTTTACCTCAGTTTTGGGCATGTGAATATTTGAAAGATCAACTTTGGTTCCTTCAAATTTCAATGTCCCGCTATATACATACCCAGTTTTTCCCTCCGCACAGGACAAGGTGATGGTTTGGCCATCCCGTAAAATCGTGGTGGCATTGCCACAGCCAACAATGGCAGGCACTCCCAGTTCCCGGGCCACAATAGCGGCATGACTGGTTCTGCCCCCTTTATTGGTAATGATACCGCCGACTTGCTTTAATAATGGGTCCCAATCAGGGGTAATGTTATCGGTAACGATAAAATGTTCGGTTGTCAAGTTTTTACTTTCCTTGGGTGATTGTAGCCGAAGGACCTTTCCATTTTTTATTTTTGAACCTACTGCATTTCCTGAAACCAGGGCAGTGCTTTTTTCAAGAAGTTTGTACTCGATGTAGACCTTCTTTTCCCTTCCCCTATGAACGGTTTCGGGTCTTGCCTGGATAATGTACAGTTCATGGGTCGTCCCATCTTTTACCCACTCAATGTCCATGGGTTTTTTATAATGTTCTTCTATGGTCAACGCCCATTTTGCCAATTGTATGATTTCATTGTCCGAGAGTACAAATTGTTGCTGTTTTGATTTTGGAGTTTTGATATTTATGGTAGGACTACCCCTTTTTTCTGTATTGTAGACCATGGTCAATTGCTTGTCACCTCGTTTTTTTTGAAGAATTGGAAAATGTTTACTTCCCAGTGTGGGCTTAAAAATGTAGAATTCATCGGGAGTTACATTGCCCTGTACAATGTTCTCGCCCAAACCCCAAACCCCTGAGAGCAAAATTATGTTTCCAAATCCGGATTCTGGTTCAATGGTGAATCCCACACCGGAACAACCTTCATCGGCACGAACCATTTTTTGGATACCGACCGATAGTGCCACATTACTATGTGCAAAGCCTTTGTCATTCCGGTATTTAATGGCCCTATCGGTATAAAGGGATGCAAAACATTTTTTTACGGCCTCCAAAACATCTTTTTTGCCCTTTACGTTCAAAAAGGTGTCGTGTTGTCCGGCAAAACTGGCATGGGGAAGATCTTCTGCCGTTGCACTGCTCCGAACGGCTACTGGGAGAGCGGCATTTTCACAAAGCCTGTCATAGGCTCTCATGATTTCATCGGATATGGGTTTGGATATGTGGCCTGATAGGATAAGCTCCCGAGCTTTTCTCCCTATTTCCTTTAGGTTGATATATGTACCGGTATCCAAACGGTTAAGGATTTCCTTGAGGGAAATCTTTAGGCCATTGTCATCTAGAAAATGCCAAAAAGCATCTGATGTTGTGGCAAAACCATTCGGAACACGAACACCTTTCCCTGACAATTGATTGTACATTTCACCTAAAGAGGCATTTTTTCCGCCTACTATCGGTACATCATCAATAGTAATGTCGTTGAAAAACTTGATATACATGATCGGGTATTGTTTTAGTACACCAATTTCACAATCAGCGACGCCTTATACAATGATCTACGTCAAGTCTTTTAGGTCCAATGACATCAATGAAATTTTATAAAAATCTGTTTGTCAGTTGTTTGTGTTGTTTTATTGCAGGTGATTGGAATCATTGTCAAATGGGGGGCAGTGGCATAAATTCATATAATATCAAAAGGGGAATTATTGATTTTCCCAAAAAAACAGTATTAACGAAAACACTAAAATCATGAGAAAAATTCTATTTGGTCTTTTGACCATTGGGCTTGTAATTCCGTTGCAGTCCCAAATCACAAAAACAGAAGAATTATCCGAAGTGGTTGTCCATGCAACCAATTACAAGTACTTGAATAGCCTCGATACTGAAGAGGAAGCTTCCATCTCCGTTGAATTATTGCGACGAAAAGTAGCTGCTTTCGATGTGAAGGGATCGGACTTTTATCAAGATGATTATGAGGTGTACAACGTGGACTTCTTTATTCCAGAAGGTAAAATTTTGGCGGCCTATGATAAGGATGGCAAAATTATACGTACTGTGGAAAAGTTTAAGAACATTAATCTTCCATTAGCAGTAAAAGAAGCCATATTGGACAGGTTCCCAGAATGGACCATCACCAAAGATGTTTATCTCGTTAGATATCATGAGGGCAAAGATGTTAATAAGAGGTACAAGTTGAAGTTGGAAAATGGAGATAAGGTACTTCGAGTTAAGGTAGATGAAATGGGAGGTTTCCTATAAACATTTGCTTTAAGCAAACAATAAACAATGACAAAATAACAATATCATGTCAGTATTAAAAGTAGTAGAGATTTTAGGAAACTCCACAGTAAGTTTTGAGGACGCCATAACAAACATTGTTGCGGAGGCATCAAAAACAATCCGGAATATCAAATCTGTATATGTAAAGGATATGCAAGTATGTGTCAAGAATAATAGCATATCGGAATACCGTGTAAATGCCAAAGTGACTTTCGGAGTTGTGGAGGAATAAGGATCTATCTGTTTTGGTTAGTCGCTATGGTCCGGATAGGTTCGTTGCCTTTTCGGGCCATATGTTTTTATCACTTGAAAAACTCTAGTTAAAAAAACAAATGGGTGATCAGCGTCATTGTAAACAAGTGGTGTTACCATTAAATTAATATGAAATTCAATTAGTTATGGCAAATATTATAGAAACATTCGATGAATACGTGGCACAGTACGAACAGTGGTATGAAGATCACCCCGAAGTCTATCGATCAGAACTGCTTGCACTGCAACAACATTTTCAGGAACTTCCACAAAACTTAAGAGGTATTGAAGTCGGTCTGGGTACTGGAAGGTTTTCAGAGCCCTTGGGAATCAAAGAAGGTATAGAACCTTCTATTGAGATGGCGAAGAAAGCCCTTCAACGAGGAGTAGAGGTAATGAAAGGAAAAGCTGAGCACCTGCCCTATGCCTCAATGCAATTTGACTTTGTGCTGTTTGTCACAATATGCTACTTTAGGAACCTAAAAAGAGCCATATCCGAGGCATATAGGGTATTAAAACCCGGTGGGGCCATTATTGTGGGTTTTTTGGATAAGGAACAAAACATTGCGCAATCTTACATGGACAAGCGCAACAGAAGCAACTTCTATAAACAGGCGACCTTTTATTCGGTGGAAAGAGTAGAGGAGTTGCTCAAAAAGTCCGGATTTAGAAATTTGACATACAATCAAACCCTTTTTGGGGAACTTGGGGAAATCAAAGAAGTACAGACGCCAAAGGACGGGCATGGCGAGGGGTCTTTTATAACCGTAAAAGCTGTGAAGTCATGACTGAATTGATGCAACATAAGGTGGGCAATGAAATAAAGGTTTTGGCCCCAACACTTGGTAAACTTTTCAGGGACAATCTTGGAGTTCTGAACGATATTTTGAAGGAAAGGGCCTGTGATAAAGTAACCCATTTTGATTGCTTGATGCGATTCGAGCTTACCGCAACCGATACGACCGATCTTTTACTTCAATTTCTTTCAGAGGTACTTTCTTTGGGCTATCGACAAAAGGCTCTTTTCTGTAATGCATATTTTCCCGAATTGACGGAAAAAAAAGTGGATGTACGATTATTTGGAATATGGACGGGCCCATTAGATGAGAACATTAAAATAAGTTGCGACGATGCTTATGTAAAGAAAAATGGGGACGACATCTGGGAAAGCCGAATCCTTTTTGATCTGTAGTTTGGTTGGCAAAAAACGGTATTGTGGATTTCCAACATAATATTCTCACCCTGAAAGCAAACGATCCTTGTTTCCCGTATGACTTCGAATCGTGGGATCAATGGTCGGGCACACCATTCAATTCTTCCAACAATTCAATCGCTTCCTCTTCGGAAACTTGTTCGAAATTCGAATAGAATTGTCCCACGGCCCTGAAATTATGAGGTGTTTCCAAACAGATGACCTTATCTATAAAGTTGGAACCTTCAAGATTCTGAATTGCTCCAAGGGGAGCAACGGGAATGGCCACGATTGTTTTTTTTGGATGTTGACCATGGACCAATTCGGCAGTAACCTTTAAGGTATTCCCAGTGGCCACCCCATCATCCACGATAATAATGTTCTTGCCTTGCAATGCTATGGGAGGACGGCCCTTGTGGTATAGGTCATATCTTTTTTGTAGCTTCTTCCGAATGTTCTGTGTTTCTTCGGCGATATACTTTTCGGGGATATCAAGATGCTCGTTGATAACCATATTTTCCAAACTTACCGCGCCTATAGCATATTCCTTGTTGAACGGGTGCCCTATCTTTTTTGATAGTACAACATCCAATGGTGCGTTCAATGTCTTTGCAATGATAACCCCCAAAGGAAGCCCGCCTTTCGGGATGGCAAGTACCACAACGTCTTTGCCCTTAAATGCTTTTAGTTTTTCTGCCAGCTGTAGAGCGGCGTCAATTCTGTCTTTGAACATTTTCCTTCATTTTTTCGACTCATTTTATAAAAGTGGGTCAGTGGATATTTTATTCCTTGGTTTTACAATTTTTATACCATGAAGCTAGGGTATACGACCTTAAACATCAATGATATACATCATTCAGGATATGACTTTTCAAGTGATCCTGATCATTTCCGGCACTTGCTGCTTTTTCTACTTTTATTGTATTGATCATAGTTTTTAACAGCTATGAAGAACTTGAATTCCCTTTTGTTTGAAGATACCAAGGACACCTTGCCTTAAATAACTGATAAATCTATGTATTATGAAAAAAGTACTGCTTCCCACCGATTTTTCCAGCAATGCTTACAATGCCATTGTATATGCGTTGAAGCTCTATGGAAACACTGAATGCGTTTTTTATCTGTTACATACCTATATGGTACCTGTTTATACCTCGGAGTACAATATGGCAAACCCCTTGGGTATGGATTTGCTCGAGGTCTATGAAAAGCAGTCCATGGACCAGTTGATCGCACTAAAGGAAGAACTATTGATTCACCATAATAATCCAAAACATCGATTTGAGGTCCATAGTGCTTTTGGCATCTTAACAGATGAAATATGGCAGCTAGTGGAAAAAGAGGGAATTGATGTGGTTGTCATGGGGACCCAAGGAGCAACAAGTGCCGAAGAAGTTTTGTTGGGAAGCAATACGGTACACACCATAAAAAAGGCCAATTGTCCGGTCATTGCTGTACCTGAGGACTTTGCTTATGAAAATCCCAAGCAAATTTTATTCCCAACGGATTTTGAAGTGGACTACAAAGCCCAGGGAATTGAAGAGTTACTGTATTTGGCCAAGGAACATATAGGGTTTATCAATGTCCTGCATGTGGGAAGAGGCATTAAAATGAAAGATTTTCAAAATAAAAACAAGGAACTCCTTGATCAACGGTTAAAACCTGTTGCACATCTATTTCATGAAGCCCCAAAAAATGAAGTTGTTGAGGGAATCAATGAATATCAACTGAAAAACAAGGTCAACTTATTGGTGATGATGATGAACAAGCACACTTTTTTGGAAAGCCTGTTCATCAAACCTGTAATACGGAATATAGGGCTGCATCTCCATATCCCCTTTATGGTCATTCCGCAATTATGAGAGGAGTTGAGGTGAAATGTGGAAGAATAGACCGATGAGGCCATTTATGGGCAATTTTCGGTAGTTATTAAGTAAATGAAAAAAATGGAACCATGACTTCAAAAATTTCAGAAATGAATAATAGCATAAAAGCATTGGCAAGTGTGAGCAAGACGTTGGAGGGAATATACGACTTGGATGCACTGATCGAAAACCTATCCAGGTCCAGACTTGTATTACTTGGAGAGGCTTCACATGGAACCCATGAGTACTATACATGGAGAACTGCCATCAGCAAGCGCCTCATTGCCGAACATGGCTTCAATTTTATTGCTGTGGAAGGGGACTGGCCAGACTTCTACACTGTTAATCGCTTTGTTAAGCATCATGCAGAAGCTGGGGCCGATGCGGTTCAAGTATTAAAAAAGTTTAATCGATGGCCTACATGGATGTGGGCCAATTGGGAAATTGAAACCTTGGTAAATTGGCTTCATGAGTACAATGGAAAACTTTCAAGTTTTGAAAAAGTCGGCATCTATGGTCTGGATGTATACAGCCTTTGGGAGTCCATGGAAGCCATGATCGACTATCTAAAGGACCATGATCCTAAGTTATTGCCCGAAGCCAAAAGGGCCTTGGGGTGCTTTGAACCCTTTGGGGACGAGATGGGCATGGCCTATGCAAGGTCACTGCATAGGTTAATACCAAAAACCTGTGAAAATGAGGTAGTGTCCCTGTTGAGAAGTATCAGGCAGCGGATGGCCAATTTCAATACCGATATGGAGGCCTCGCTGAACATGGAACAAAATGCCCATATAGCCAAAAATGCCGAAAAATATTATCGTTCCATGGTTTCGGCGAACCAAAGTTCCTGGAACCTCAGAGACAGGCACATGATGGAAACATTACGGCGGTTATTGGATTTTCACGGACCTGATGCCAAAGCCATCGTTTGGGAGCACAACACCCATGTCGGCGATGCGCGAGCAACCGATATGGTGCAAGAAGGGTCTATTAACCTAGGACAGTTGGTCAGGGAAGAACTGGAAATGTTCAACCCTAAAATTGTAGGTTTTGGTTCTTTTTCTGGAACAGTAGTGGCCGGGTCGGAATGGGGTGCCCCCATGAGAAACATGCATGTGCCAAAAGCAAGGGAAGGTTCTTGGGAATATCTATTGCATTCGACCGGAAAAGGAGATCAAATAGTATTTATGGATGAACTTAAGGAAAGCTCCATGTTTATGGACCCCATTCCACACCGGGCAATAGGAGTGGTCTACCATCCTCATTACGAACATGTTGGAAATTATGTACCGTCAATAATGCCAGAAAGATATGATGTGTTTATACATTTGGATGTCACCACTTCCGTCCACCCTATGAGGATGTTTTTGGATAAGTCACAATTGCCCGAAACCTATCCCTGGGCTTTTTAAATAGCAGTTGATTGGAGTGTTCCCGATCGGATAGAAAGCATAAGTAAGGACCGCTTCCATTTTTTAGGAAAATTTTAACAAAAAAAGAGTACGGAACTGATCTGGGTCATCTCCCAGGACAGTTATATGGATTACTTTAGTGCAACATTTGATATTCAAAAGATATTGAATGTAAAGGTTCTTAAATCTTGTGAAAGACTTGAGAACTGGTGGAGATAAAAAATTGTTCATTGAACCTTTTGATTTTTGAATCTGTTTGGCAACAAACTTGTTCGGATTTTAATGTAAGTGGTAATTGACAAATTTTTATTTTCACGGAACTGGGGTACGCAAGTGCCCCAGTTTTTTTATGACCATACCCGATATATCAAAAAAGACAATTCATGACCGGATGGTATGTTCCTTGGCATAAGAGGTAGCATCACTTGCCATATTTCGGGCGTCCTTTCTCCTTTTAGTCTTCAAAATCCGCTATGCGCTGGAGTTTCTCTTTATCCAATAATGTGAGCTTTTTTCTGCTGTCCGTCCCGATAAGCCCAATTTCTTTAAATTTTGTAAGTGTCCTGATAGCGGTTTCTTTGGCGACCCCTATCATTGAGGCTAGGTCTTCCCTAAGGATATCCACTCCTTTTTGGTTTTCATCCTTCAATATACCCTTTTCATGAAGTTCCAATAGTGCTTTGGCGGTACGTCGATTAACCGATGAGTAAGCAATGTCAATCAATTTTTCTTGTAAGTGTACCGTATTGCTGGAAATAATTTCAAGGAACTTATTGGCAAGTTCCATGTCGTGGTGGATCAAATTGACAAAATCTTGCTTGGGTATATCCAACACTTCGGCATATTCCATTGTGATGGCAGATTCAATATAAATGCCTTCCTTACCAAGTAGGGAAAGTTGACCAAAAAAATCACCTGGACCATACCAACCGGTAACTATTTCCTTTCCGCTTTCGGCTACCCTATAGGTTTTTACATTGCCTTTTTCTACAAAATAAAGATGATGGGCGGCATCCCCTTCCCGAAATATGATATCCCTATCCTTGAAGTGCTTGTTTTCTCTGCTGCTTGAAAGAAGTTCTTCATCCAGATATGCTGAAGCTTCCTTTAAGAATAAATTGAGTCCCTTGGTGTTCTTATCGACCCTTTGTCGCAAAAAGGCGTTTTTTTTCAGACGAATCTCCAAGGCCTTTAAAAGTTCTTCCGTTTTAAAGGGTTTGTAAATGTAATCATCGGCTCCAAGGCTCAAACCCCGTCTAATATCCTCCTTTTGGTCTTTGGCAGTGAGAAAAATAAATGGGATGCCCGCTGTCCTTTCATTTTGACCCAATACTTCCAGAACCGTATATCCATTTGCTTCGGGCATCACGATATCACATATGATGATATCGGGAAGTGCTGTCATGGCCATTTGTATACCCACTCTACCATTTTCTGCTGCAATAACCTCATAATCGTACAATTCGAGAAGTTCCACGGTGTTTTCCCGGAACTCGGGATTATCTTCGATGATCAGTACCTTTTTCATTTTTTTTCATGTTTTTCGGAAGTTCCAATTCAAAGGAGCTTCCCCTGTTTTCTTCGCTTTCAAAACGTAAGGCACCCTCCATCAGCTCGGTATATGACTTGATAATATGCAATCCAAGACCTGTTCCAGCAATTTCCAGACTGTTTCGTGCCCTGAAAAACCTTTTGAAGATATATTGTTTCTCTTCTTCCGGTATCCCTATGCCTTGGTCCCTTACACGTATGATTACCTTTTGGTCCTTCCCATAGATTTGTAACAGGATAGGTTGTCCTTCGTTGGAGTACTTGATGGCGTTGCTCAATAGGTTCAAAACGATATAGCGAATCAGTTTGGGATCCAGATACACTTCCAGTTTGGTAACATTGCATTCCAATTCCAGTGTTTGCCCCTTCTTTTTATCAATGCCCACTTCTTCCAAAAGGGTTTTGGACAATTCCAATAGGTTAAAGTATTTGGGTGTTGCCCGGGTCGCCCCTTCTTCTAGTTTGGTCAATGAAAGAAAGTCGTTCAATAGGTCTGTCAGATGCTGAACATTGGATTTTATACGTTCCAAATGGAACATACGCCTTTCAATTTTTTCAGGAGTGTCAAGCTTCTCGATAAGAGAAGCGGAGGAAAGAATGATGCTTAGTGGCGTTCTGAACTCATGGGATGCTGTACTTATAAAGCGGCTCTTAAGTTCGCTGAGCTCTATTTCTTTGATGAGATTGTCCTGGATGGTTTTTTCATTTCGTTTTCTTTCCGAAATATTGAACAAGACCAAAAGAGCGAGAGATGCCTCCCCATTTTCTTTGAATAGGGGCGTGGTGTTGACCATATAGCTGTCCATTGCATCTTCAAAATCAAAACTGAGGTGTTTTCCCTTCAAGGTTTGATCGATATGCTGTTGGAGCAGTGATCTATTTTTTTGGGATATACCTTTCAGGTCATGGATTCTGAGCGCTTCATTTGTTTCTATTTGGTCCTGTAAATGTTTGAACGCTGTACCTTCGAAAAAGGTAATCTCCATTTTTTGGTCGACCAAAAGGATAGAGCCTTTTGGGAAATTTTGAGCAATATTCAGTAGAATTGTCTCATGGATCTCCAATTTCTCTTCGGCCATTTTGGTCTCTGCTATCTGCGTGATGAGGTCAAAATTGGTCTCTGTCAATTTCTTAAGGGTTTTTTTTAAATCCTTGTTTCTCCGTAAAACTTTTTTTTCCAATTCTTTGGAATACCGCTCCAATTGTTTGCGACTTAGGATCAAGTTTTCCTGAACTCTTTTTTTTTCAATGGCCAAACCGGCCAAATTGGCCATCTCCTCTATAAGTTTTCCCATTTTGGAGCCTGTACGGAATGGACCTTGACGAAAAATGGACAATATCCCGAGCACATTGTTTTCAGCGTCCAACAAGGGATAGAAACAGGTCCATTGGATACCACTATGTTTGAGGACATCCCTGTATTTTGACCATGTAGGTTCTTTGAAGATATTGGGTACAACTTCTCTTTTTTTGGATTGTACCGCCCTTAAAGAGATACACGAAGCAGACTCCGATGTAATTTGGTCCAGTGTTTGCTCGAAAAGCTTTGAAGCCGACCTACCGGAAATCCGCTGCAGTTTATGTTCTGTTTCATCATATTCAGCAATTGTTATGATACCGACACTGAGTTGTTGCTCCAAAACTGATTTCATACGGTCGAATATCCGTGTCAAACTCCTTTTTTCAAGAATCATTTCCAATACCTCATTCTTTATTTTTCGTATGAATTCAAGGTTCTTTTTTTCGGTAATATCGTTTTGGACACCTATAAAATGGGTTACTTCGCCTGTTTCGTTCCGTATCGGGGTAATGGAGAGTTGATTCCAAAACATGCTGCCGTCCTTTCTGTAGTTTCGTATCTCGACACGGCATGGAGATTTGGACTTCAATGCTTCACGTATGTCGATTATTTCCCTTTGGTCTCGATCGTCATTTTGAAGGAAATTGCATTTTCTTCCAATGACTTCATCGTGGGTATATCCGGTAATACTTTCAAAAGCTTTGTTTACATAGATGATTGGAAATCCTTCCAACTGCGCATTGGATATAATTACCCCATTTTGGACTTCGTCAAGTGCCCTATCCCTTATGATGTTGATTTTTCCCCCTGTAATTTGTTCTGTGATATCTTGAATGTATCCCTCTAGGAAAATGGTTCCTTTTTTGTTTTGGATCGCGACCCCGGTTTCGTTCACCCAGTGTACTCTTTGGTCCGTGTCCAAAACTCTGTAGGTATGTCGAAATTTCGTTTTATTGTCCAAGGCTTTTTGGATAGTGTTCTGAACATTTTCACGATCCAGTGGATGGATGATATCCGTCCAGGAAACTCCATCGGTCGTACAAAATGCTTCGGGCTTATGTCCCGTGACCCATTGGCATTCCTCGCTTATATAGAGCATGGTCCTTCTAGGATCATTTTTGCACTTAAAAACAATACCAGGTAGGTTTTCCACAAGGGTGCGCAACTTCCTATCCCCTTCAAATAAAGGGGAATAGTCTTGTTTCTTATTGAAGTTTTGCCCCTGCATAACCTTCTTTTTTTGAGGCTATACCATACTACAAATGGTTTCACTTGCTTTTATGATCCCGGATAGCATCGGTGTTCTCCTTTAATGGGCTGATATCCTCTTCCAGCTTAACCAAAAGAGAACTTAAGTATAATATGAACTAAAAGTAAGTGTTTATAGTGGTGTACACCATGATGAAAATCAACTTGTTGCTGATTTATTGGAATGGAATTGTTCTTAAGGACGGGATGTTTTCAAAGGATAAGAATGACTCATGTTCGTGTTCAACATGTGATTCCGATTCGTTTTAAAAATTGGGAAACTATCAACGAAATACCTCCAAATAAAAGTGGCCAACCCATCTCCGACCATGATATCCTTACCAAGGAGAGTGCCCTTGCCATTACAGGGGAAAAATATGCATTGTGATGGGTAAGGTTCATCCCTTAAAAATTGTTCAGTTTACAATTAGAAATAAGGTATCCCCATTGGTCATCACCTTTTTTGTTAGTGAAACGGCAATGGGGATACCAAAAAAATCGAAATCTAGGAGACCTTTATTACTTTTGGTTGTTGTTTTTTGGCTTCCTCTTTCTTGGTCAATTTGAATCTTAGAATCCCATTATCATATTTTGCCTCTACAGCCTCATCTTTAATACTATCGGGCAGTTGGAGGGAGCGTTCAAAAGATTCGTGACTGAATTCTTGTCGTGTATACTCTCCTTCTTTTTCCTCTTTTGTCGCGGACTTTTCTGCAGAAATGTTCAAACACCCATTTTCCATGGTAATGTTGAAATCCTTTTTGTCATAACCAGGTGCGGCCATTTCAACCTCAAAGTCGTCATCGGTCTCTTTGATATTTATGGCAGGGACAGAGGTTTTTCCGTTCCAAAATCTTCCTTTCCACGTTTTTGGGTCCCAAATGCGATCTTCGAAGAAATCATCAAGGTCGAAAAAATCCGGACCTATAAGTCTTCCAAGGGGTCTTCGTTTAAATTTTACCAGTGACATAATTCAATTTTTTTAGTTATACACTATCCATTAACGGTACCTAAATTAAAATACGCTTTTCTGAAGTAAAATGACCTGGGTCACCATGGGGCACAATTCGGATGGGATTCTACATATGTATTTATACTGTAGGGATTGATGAAAATCATTTCTTTTTATGTGGATTACCGATAAGTTTATATCAAAACAAAAATGAAGTCCATTGTCTGTGCCACGGATTACTCGTCAGGTTCGGTTTCCGCACTGAAAATGGCGCATGTGCTAAGCGATAAACTTCATGCGAAATTGGTGGTTCTGCACGTATTTGATTTGAATATTGCCTTATTGACACCGTTGAGCATGACCTATCAAAAAGTGGTGAACGAGGAATTCGGCAAACATTATGAGCGGCTAGAGGATTTTTGTAAGGCCCATATAGGATTGGATTCCTCCACTAAAGAGCTTGAACTTGTTGTCAGGGAAAACCCTATAATTAGCGAAGCCATCACGGATGTGTTCATTGGTTTTGAAGCATTCCTTGTGGTCATGGGAACAAAAGGTACAAGTGCCCTAAAGAATTTGATCATGGGAAGCAACACTGCGGCCATGATTAAAAAAGGCTCATGTCCCTTAATGACCGTACCTCCAGACCTAAGTAGTTTTTCCTTGGAAAGAATCGGTTATGCTACAGATTATGATGATGGTGACATCCCTGTTTTATCATGGCTTGTCAAGCACATTGTGGCTCCTTTGGGGAGTTACTTACATGTCCTCCATGTTCATTTGCGGGATGTTGAGGCGGGGGAAATTCAAATGAATCGGTTCAGAGCCTTGTTGAAACAAAAGATTCCATATAACAAGATTGGATTTGAGTTAATGTATGCCAAACACATTTCCGATGCTTTGATGCAATATCTTGAACGGGGGGAGGTCGATATTTTAATCATGTTGGAGCGAGGCAAAAAAGAAACATTCGCTCATATCAACATGGTCAAAAAAATAATGAGACAAACCGCTATTCCATTGCTCAGTATAAACGAGTCCATGGTTCAATGAAATAATGTAGTGATATCTACCCTAAAAAAGGAAGGCGAAAATGTCAACTATTGGTGCGATCGAGAGTGGATTGCTTAGCGGATGATGTTCGAAACAAATAATTAGTACCTAATGAAAAATATATTATTGCTCACCGATTTTTCAACAAATGCATGGAACGCTTTATATACGGCGGTAAAGTTATATGCTGCATGGGATTGCAAATTTTATCTTCTGCACACCTTCGAGCCAAAGGATTGGAAGATGGTGCATAATCAGGGCGACTCGGAAGATTTTGAAATTAATTCTCCCGTTGAGCATGACTTAGAAGAGCGTATGGAAGAAACCAAAAATTATCTTATTAAACATAACGATAACAGTAATCATTCCTTTGAGGCATTACTTATGGCTGGCAGTTTGGTCGATACGGTTAGGGTATTGATTTCAAGATATGATTTGGATTTGGTCGTGATGGGGACGCACGGGAAGACAGATTCCAAAAAAGTATTTGCTGGAAATAATGCCCTAAATGTACTAAGACAAGTAATGAACTGTAATATATTATTGGTTCCAAATTCCTTTGACTTTCAAAGATTGAGAACTGTTGTATATCCTACAGAGTTTAAACATTTCACTCCTAAATATGTACTGACACCCTTGATTGAATTGTTGCAAAAATGGCAATCAGAGGTACATGTTGTACATGTGGCGAAGGACTTCAGATTAACGGAACAACAAAAAATGAACAAGGTCACCCTGAAGAAAAGACTCCAAGGATTACAGGTTAACTTTGATCAAGTAAACCAGTCCGCTTCGGTAATAGAAGATATACTTGGGGAAACCAATTTCGTTGGATCGGATATGATTGTTGTTACAAAGTACTCCCATGGATTGTTTGAAAGTTTGATACATGAACCTATACTTAAAAAGATAGGCTCCAAGACGAATGTCCCCTTATTGGTGATGCCTGATTTCGAACCTCAATGGAAGGGTTGATAGTAGATTATTGGAGTATTGAGTATATTTTAATACGGATAACCATTTGTTCAGAGATCGGTGTAGGATAGGACAATATTATTTGTAGTAAGCATAATCCATTGCTTGAGGTATCTTGTTTGGGAGGTTTTTAGCCCCATGGTGACAAATAGAAGTATAAAAAAACCTCCAGTTCTGGAGGTTTTTATTTTTAGTTGTGCAAAGACAATATTTATAACGACCAAGCTTTTCCGCCGGTCAATGTCTCTAGGTCGCCACAGGGAACGTACTCCCCGGGAATGGGCAAATAAGCCAATA
>NZ_JAFLND010000005.1 GCF_017313105.1 [Muricauda] lutisoli (nom. illeg.)
TATTAATTCTACGCTGTCGTTACAATATGTATATGAACTTCTTCTCTTATATTTTACTTCCGAAATCATCCTCTCGGCCCCTCGGAAGCGCCCTGCCTTATCAGCTAAGCGGGTGCAAATATAGAGAGGTTTAAATGATCTCACAAAACAATTTTGCAATTTTTTTTAAAAAAATTACATTTCATTGATTTACAGACTTTTAATATAGGAATAATTTTAAATCGAGCCAAAGAACCATCAAAAATATTTTATACATATATATAAGACCCTGATTGATTAGAACTTACAAATACAACCACTTCCTATTGTAAGCATCAAATCAAGATAGTATCTTTGGCACCATCCAAAATAAAGGAGCGTAAATGATTCATATTACATTGCCAGATGGCGCAGTAAAGAAAGTTCCAGAAGGAACTACACCCATGGAGGTTGCTAAAAGCATCAGTGAAGGTTTAGCTAGAAATGTTATTTCGGCAAAATTCAACGACACCACCGTTGAAACTGTTACACCTTTAAAGGAGAACGGTACCCTTACCTTATATACTTGGAAAGATGATGAAGGCAAAAAAGCTTTTTGGCACTCGACTTCGCATGTAGTGGCACAGGCATTGGAGGAACTCTATCCTGGAATTAAACTCACTATTGGCCCCGCCATTGAGAACGGTTTTTATTATGATGTTGATTTTGGAGACCAGTCCATTTCCGAAAAGGATTTTCCAAAAATTGAGAAAAAAGCTTTGGAGATCGCTCGCGGCAAACATGACTACAATATGCGAAGTGTTTCAAAAGCCGATGCGCTTTCCTATTATAAGGAACAAGGCAATGAATATAAGGTTGAACTCATCGAAAACCTTGATGACGGTACCATTACCTTTTGCGACCACAGCACTTTTACCGATCTATGCCGTGGTGGACACATTCCAAACACGGGAATCATAAAAGCTATCAAATTGTTGAGTGTTGCCGGTGCCTACTGGAGAGGTGACGAAAACAATACACAGTTGACGCGTGTTTATGGCATTTCCTTTCCAAAACAAAAGGAACTCACCGAATACTTGCAGCTTTTGGAAGAGGCCAAGAAAAGAGACCATAGAAAACTGGGCAAGGAATTAGAGCTTTTCACTTTCTCGCAAAAAGTAGGACAAGGTCTTCCTTTGTGGTTGCCCAATGGTGCCGCTCTACGAGAGCGCTTGGAACAATTCCTAAAGAAAGCACAGAAGAAAGCAGGCTACGAAATGGTGGTTACCCCCCACATTGGTCAAAAGGAACTATACGTTACCTCGGGCCACTATGCCAAATACGGAGAAGATAGCTTTCAGCCCATCCACACGCCCAAAGAGGACGAAGAGTTCCTGTTGAAACCTATGAACTGTCCGCACCATTGCGAGATATACAACAGTCATCCGTTCAGCTATAAAGATTTACCAAAGCGATATGCTGAATTCGGTACCGTATACAGATATGAACAAAGTGGAGAGTTACATGGTCTTACCAGAGTAAGAGGATTCACTCAAGACGATGCCCACATTTTTTGCACCACGGAACAATTGAACGACGAGTTCAAAAATGTAATTGACCTTACACTATATGTATTGAACTCGCTAGGCTTTGAAGATTTTACTGCCCAGGTATCTGTAAGGGATTTGGAAAACCCTGACAAATACATTGGCAACACGGACGACTGGGAAAAAGCCGAGCAGGCCATCATAAACGCTGCTGAAGAAAAATGCTTGAACTACGTGGTTGAGAGTGGTGAGGCTGCTTTTTACGGCCCCAAGTTGGATTTTATGATCAAGGATGCCCTTGGAAGAAACTGGCAATTGGGAACCATTCAGGTGGATTACAACCTACCCAAGCGTTTCGACCTCACCTATAAAGGAAGTGACAATGAGCTGCACAGGCCCGTGATGATTCACCGTGCGCCTTTTGGAAGCATGGAACGATTCGTGGCTTTATTATTGGAGCATACTGGCGGGAACTTCCCATTGTGGTTGATTCCAACCCAGGCTATCGTTCTGCCCGTCAGTGAGAAACACGAAAAATATGCGGAAAAAGTTTTGAATTCGTTAGAAAATCA
This sequence comes from [Muricauda] lutisoli (nom. illeg.), assembly GCF_017313105.1. Lineage (GTDB taxonomy): Bacteria > Bacteroidota > Bacteroidia > Flavobacteriales > Flavobacteriaceae > Flagellimonas > Flagellimonas lutisoli. The sequence continues at coordinate 2,078 of NZ_JAFLND010000005.1, forward strand.
CGAAATTCGCGCGCTCATTGATAAGAGGAACGAGACGGTAGGGAAAAAAATCCGTGAGGCAGAACTCAAGAAAATCCCTTTCATGATTATTGTCGGGGAACAGGAAGAAGAGTCTGCGACCATTTCTGTAAGGCGACATGGAGGTGAAGATTTGGGCAGTTTAAGCGTAGATGCATTTTCAGACTTGGTAACTACTGAAATAAATAGTACCTTAAAGTCGTTCTAAGAAATTAAGTTTAATTAAAAAGTTTACGTCATAGCAATTAGAAGAAGATTTAGACCCCAACCAAGGAGGGAAAATAAAAACCCTCACAACATCAATGAGAAAATAAAAGCCCGAGAAGTAAGGCTTGTCGGCGATAATGTTGAAATGGGTGTTTATCCCATTTCCAAAGCAAGGGATATAGCCAACGAACAGGAGTTGGATTTGGTGGAAATTTCCCCAAAAGCCGATCCACCTGTTTGCAAGGTGATGGATTATAAAAAGTTTCTTTACGAACAAAAGAAACGTGACAAGGCCATGAAGGCCAAGGCGAGTAAAGTTGTCGTAAAGGAAATAAGGTTTGGACCACAAACTGATGACCATGATTATGAATTCAAGAAAAGACATGCAGAGAAATTCTTGAAAGATGGTGCCAAACTTAAAGCCTATGTGTTCTTTAAGGGACGATCTATCGTTTACAAAGATCAAGGCGAAATATTACTGTTAAGACTGGCCCAAGAGCTCGAAGAGCTAGGGAAAGTTGAACAGATGCCTAAATTGGAAGGCAAGCGTATGACCATGTTCATCGCACCCAAGACAAATAAAAAATAAAAACTGAACCCTGGTTCGGTATAATAAGCGGAGTTAAATACTAGGAAAATGCCTAAGATGAAAACAAAATCCAGTGCCAAAAAGCGTTTTAAGCTTACAGGAACTGGTAAAATCAAAAGAAAGCACGCTTTTAAGAGTCACATTCTGACAAAAAAGTCTAAAAAGCGTAAGCTAAAGTTGACACATTCCACTTTGGTTCACAAGGCGGATGAGGACAACATCAAAGAACAATTGCGTTTAAAATAATTGTTCACCGGTACATTATTTATTAACCATGGAGTCGGGCTCATAAAAGTTCTCAATAATTGAGACGCCTGCTACAAAAAAATGACACATTATGCCAAGATCAGTAAATTCAGTTGCTTCAAGAGCTAGAAGAAAAAAAGTGATGAAGCAAGCCAAAGGTTACTTTGGAAGACGTAAAAACGTTTGGACAGTAGCCAAAAATGCGGTAGAAAAAGCAATGCTTTATGCTTACCGCGATAGAAGAAACAAAAAGCGTACTTTCCGCTCTTTATGGATTACCCGTATTAATGCTGGAGCCAGGATGCACGGAATGTCTTACTCTCAATTTATGGGGAAGGTAAAAGCCAATGGAATTGAACTTAACAGAAAAGTTCTCGCCGATTTGGCCATGAACCATCCAGATGCTTTTAAAGCAATTGTTGAGAAAGTAAAGTAAAAAGCTAATATAAACTTACCCCGCTTATTTGGATCCCGCCTTGTGCGGGATCTTTTATTTTAGGGTCTTCAAGGATGTAAATTTACAACTGATCTCTAGCTTACGACTTTTCCACTATTGACCATAAGCGGTTAACACCAACTTTCTTCCCGAGGCATGGTTTCTATGTTCGCACAGGTAAATACCTTGCCATATTCCCATGTTCAATTTCCCCTTTGTTATGGGTATCTGAACAGAAGCACCCATCAACGAAGCTTTTATATGGGCGGGCATATCATCCGGCCCTTCATAGTTATGCACATAATAGGGCGCATCTTCAGGCACCATTTTGTTAATGTGGCTCTCGAAATCCGTTCTCACCGTTGGATCGGCATTTTCATTGATCGTTAAACTGGCCGAAGTATGCTTAATAAACACCTGTAAAAAGCCTGTATTCATCTTTCGGAGTTCTGGCATCGCATCCAAAACAGTATCTGTAATCAAATGGAACCCTCTGGAGTACGACCGTAATTGTATTTCTTTCTGATAAAAATTCATGTAAAAAACATTCTTTGACCTCAAATTAATATAAAGTTTACCAAAACAAGGAACCATTTCCATGAATAACAAATAACTTTGCAGCTTAATTAGTTGGAATGGACCTATCACAAATAAAAATGGTGGTTACCGATATGGATGGAACACTTTTGAATTCCAAACATGAAGTAAGCTCCCGATTTTTTGAAATCTACGAAGAACTCAAAAAGAAAAACATTGCCTTTGTTGCCGCCAGTGGAAGACAGTACCACAGCATGGTGGACAAATTGGAGTCCATCAAAAATGAGATTTTGGTCATTGCGGAGAACGGTGCCCTGATCAAGAAACAAGAGGAAACCTTACTTACAACCCCTATCAATACATCCGAGGTGCATCGAATTTTGGACACTGTGCGTCCACTGGAAAATGTACATCCTGTATTGTGCTGCCAAAACAATGCATTTGTAGGCGGGGACTCCAATGAGTTTATTGATATGCTTAAAGAATACTATTCCGAATTCGAGATCGTTGAAGATCAAAAGCAAGTGGATGCGGAGGTGCTCAAAATAGCCATTTACCATTTTGAAAATTCTGAAAAACACATTTATCCCAACGTGAAACACCTGGAAGGTGACCTAAAAGTAAAAGTATCAGGGGCCAATTGGGTTGATGTATCCGATTTGAATGCGCATAAAGGATACGCCCTAAAAAAAGTGATGGACGAATTTCAGATTGCATCGCATGAGATTATGGTCTTTGGGGATTACAACAACGATCTGGAAATGCTAGAGCTGTCCGATTACAGTTTTGCCATGGCCAACGCGCACCCCAATGTGCTGAAAACCGCCAAATACACCACCCGCAGCAACGATGAATTTGGTGTGGAACGAATATTGGAAAAGTTGCTTTAGTTTCGAAACAATATTCCATACCTATCCCCTGAGTAATTTGCTTTCGTAAAATTTGTACCTTAAAGGACAAACTATAAAAGCAACACTATGGCACCTTTAAAAAAAGAAGACATTAAACAAGAGGTCTTTGACCTTTATGATAAATATGCCCACAACCAGATAGACCGTAGGGAGTTTATGGAAAAGCTTTCCGTGTATGCCGTTGGCGGCATTACTATGGCTTCGTTGATGAGCTTTATTATGCCCAATTACAAGGATACACTCACCGTATCGCCCAATGACCCGGAACTGGACTCCAAATTCATCACATACAACTCTCCAAAAGGTGGTGGTGAAATCAAAGGCTTGCTGTCCAAACCAAAAAACAGCACAGGTAAAATGGGCGGTATTGTAGTAGTACATGAAAATCGGGGCCTTAATCCTTACATTGAAGATGTTGGGCGTAGAGCGGCCAAAGCAGGATTCATTTCCTTGGCTCCAGATGCACTTACACCACTTGGAGGATACCCTGGAAACGATGATGACGGCAGAACAATGCAGCGGAAACGAGATCGTAACGAGATGTTGGAAGATTTCATTGCTGCCTACAATTATCTCAAAAACCATGAGGATTGTAACGGTAAAGTAGGTGTTGTAGGTTTCTGTTTTGGTGGATGGATATCGAACATGATGGCCGTAAAAGTTCCAGATTTAGCAGCAGCAGTTCCGTTTTATGGTAGTCAACCCGCAGATGATGAAGTAGCACAGATCAATGCCCCTTTATTAATTCACTATGCGGGATTGGATGAAAGAGTTAATGCTGGTTGGGAAGATTATAAAACTAAACTGAACGAACTCGACAAGGATTATGAAGTGCATTTTTATCCAGATGTCAACCATGGGTTCCACAATAATACAACCCCCCGTTTTGATAAGGCCTCAGCCGATTTGGCTTGGAAAAGGACTATAGATTTCTTTAAGGAGCACTTGAGTTAGGTCTTCTGTTTCTTTTTACGGGCAGCAGGAAACAACACATTGTTCAAGATCAATCGGTACCCAGGTGAAGTGGGGTGGAGTTCCAATTCCGTTTTAGGGTCTCCTACCCTATGCTGATAATCCTCGGGGTCATGACCTCCATAAAAGGTAAAGAATCCTTTGCCTTTAATGCCATGTATGTACCTTGCCTCCCCGTTGATTTTATTCTCACCAAGCACCATTACCGTTGGTTTTACTTGGCTTCGTGTGTATGCTGTGGTCTGACCCATAAACCCCTTCACCAAACTGGTATGGTTTTGTGTCAACATAGTGGGTACAGGGTCCCATTTGGCCGAAAATTCCATCAAAGAGAAATAATCGGATTCTTTGGGCACATTGGCCCTTTTATTGGTCATATCGATGGACGAAAACTCATAGCGGATGGGATTTCTTTCCAAGGTGAAATTGGTAAAAGCGAATGTATTGCTAAAATCCAATTTGGCCTGATAATTCGCATCGGAAGGGTCACCATCGAACATTGGCTCGCAGATATCCACATCTTCGGCAGCCAATGCAATATCAAAACTATCGGTAGCGGAACACATGGCAAACATAAACCCACCACCAATTACATAATTCCTGATTTTTAGGGCTACGGCAAGCTTCTCTTCGGAAACCTTGTCATACCCCAAGCTTTGAGCCAACTCCTCTGCATTGGCCTTTTCCTCAATGTACCATGGAGCTGCTCTGTAATGTCCATAGAAGCGCCCATATTGTCCAGTGAAATCTTCATGATGGAGATGCAGCCAATCATACAAGGCCAACTTATCGCCCAGTACTTCGGTATCATAAATGGTAGTATAGGGAATCTCCGCATAGGTAAGCACCATGGTCACGGCATCGTCCCAAGGCTGGTTTCCTTTTGGGGAATACACCGCAATCTTTGGTGCTTTTTCTAGTATGACGGCATCTTGGTTTTGGGATGGACTACTGATTTCGTCCAGTATTTGAGTCGCCTGTCCGTCGGAAAGTACTTCAAACGAAACACCCCGTATTTGGCACTCCTTGCGAATGGCCTCTCCATCGGGCAATATAAAAGAGCCTCCTCGATAGTTGAGCAGCCATTGCACCTTTTGCTGTTTGGAGAGCACCCAATAGGTTATTCCGTAAGCTTTTAAATGGTTTTTCTGCCCCTCGGCATCCATTGGGATTAGGATAACTGAAGCAAAAGATTGAAAAGTAAGTAGTAAAAAAAATGCTAAAAGCACACCTCTGATTTCTGTTCGAGGTGATAAAAAAGCAATTGTTTTAGAAAGGCACGTCATTATCATCTGGGTCATCGTCACTGTTCATTGCGCTACCAAATGCATCGTCCGTACTCGGAAGATTTGGTGTCGCAAAGGGATTTTCTTCGTCCGCATTCATCTTCGATTGGAATTCGAATGGGGAATCAAAGTCATCCAAGTTATCAAATTTACCCAGAGCACCCACAAATTTTAACCTAATATTTTCCAAACCTCCATTACGGTGTTTGGCCACAATGAACTCTGCTTGACCTTGGGTGGGGGTGCGTTCTTCATCGTCCCACTCATCAATTTTATAATATTCGGGTCTGTAAATGAAAGATACGATATCCGCATCCTGCTCAATGGCCCCTGATTCCCTCAAATCCGAAAGAATAGGTCGCTTACTGCCTCCACGGGTCTCCACAGCCCTCGATAACTGGGACAGTGCAATTACAGGAACATTGAGTTCCTTGGCCAATGCTTTTAGGTTCCTTGAAATAGTTGAAATCTCCTGTTCACGATTCCCTCCTTTTTGACTTCCCCCAGCAGTCATAAGCTGCAAATAATCAATCACAATGAGCTTAATGTCGTGTTGTGAGGCTAAACGTCTTGCTTTGGCCCGAAGGTCAAAAATTGAAAGGGAAGGCGTATCATCAATAAACAAAGGCGCCTTTTCCAAAGTTTTTACTTTAACATTCAACTGTTCCCACTCGTGCTTTTCCAGTTTACCTGTTCTTAATTTTTCCGAGGACAAGCCTGTTTCTGAAGAAATCAAACGGGTAATCAACTGTACAGATGACATTTCCAGGGAGAAAAAGGCAACGGGAATTTCGGAGTTTACAGCGATGTTACGTGCCATGGAAAGGGTCAGTGCGGTTTTACCCATACCCGGACGTGCCGCCACGATGATCAAATCACTGGGCTGCCAACCAGAGGTAAGTTTGTCCAACTTATCAAAACCGGAAGGAATTCCACTCAAGCCCTCTTTATTGGAAATTTCCTCAATGCGTTTTTTGGCCTGAATCACCAAATTTTGGGCAGTCTCAGCAGAACGCTTTAAATTTCCTTGTGTTACTTCGTATAATTTTGCCTCTGCATTGTCCAAAAGGTCAAATACGTCGGTTGCATCACTATAAGCTTCCTCAATAATATCGTTGGATATTTTGATCAAGCTACGCTGAATGTATTTTTGGAGTATGATTCTTGCGTGAAACTCAATATGCGCCGAAGAAGCCACTTTTTGGGTGAGCTTTATCAAATAAAAATCACCTCCTACAGCTTCCAGCTTCCCATCTTTCTTTAATTGGGACGAAACAGTTAATAAATCCACTGGTTCGGAAGATTCGAACAATTTAAAGATGGCTTCGTAAATATATTTATGGGAATCCTTGTAAAAAACGTCTGGGTGAAGAATATCGATCACTTCATCAACGCCTTTTTTGTCAATCATCATAGCACCCAACACAACCTCCTCTAAATCAACGGCTTGAGGCGGTATTTTACCTTTCTCCAGGTTGATAAGTGCAGATTTGTCCACTCGATGTCCAGCAATGGGGCTAGGTTTTTCCATGAATACGAAAGTAGCTAATTAACCTTTAGTTAACTTTAATTTAGACGAACACGATTTCCACAGGTACTCAACAATTTTATTGTTAATAACTTTAATTACCTGTTAATAACATAAAAAAAATCCGGGATATAACCTAACAAAAAAGGTGAGCCCCCAAAAAACAAGAATTATTCACTGAAAACACCCATATTCGCATATTTTTCCATGCGGGATTTCACCAATTCCTTTGGTGATAACTTTTTGAGTTCTTCAAAATGGGAAGAAATTTTGTTAGCGACGGTTTCGAATGTTTTTTCTCTGTTGGAATGAGCACCACCCAAAGGTTCCTTAACGATTTCATCGACCAAACCTTGCTTTTTCATATCGGTAGCGGTCAATTTTAAGGATTCGGCGGCTTGTTCCTTGTATTCCCAACTTCTCCAAAGAATAGATGAGCAGGATTCTGGAGAAATAACAGAGTACCATGTGTTTTCCAACATCAATACCTTATCCCCTACTCCAATACCCAATGCACCACCTGAAGCTCCTTCTCCAATAATAATTACGATAATAGGGACTTTGAGACGGGTCATTTCCAAAATATTACGGGCAATGGCCTCTCCTTGTCCACGTTCCTCGGCTTCAATGCCCGGGTAAGCCCCTGGAGTATCCACAAAGCATACTACGGGAATCTTAAATTTTTCGGCAGACTTCATCAACCGAAGTGCTTTACGGTAACCTTCCGGATTGGCCATACCAAAATTTCGGTACTGACGGGTCTTCGTATTATATCCTTTTTGCTGACCAATGAACATATAGCTTTGGTCACCAATCTTACCCAATCCGCCGACCATGGCCTTATCATCTTTTACATTTCTATCACCGTGGAGCTCAAGAAAGGTGTCTCCACAGATAGCATTGATGTAATCCATGGTATAAGGTCTACTGGGGTGTCTCGACAACTGTACTCTTTGCCAAGCGGTAAGGTTTTTATAGATATCCTTTCGGGTCTGATCCAGTTTTTTCTCGATTTGAGAGCACGTTTCTGTAACGTCTACATCACTTTCTTCCCCGATCACCATACATTTTTGAAGTTGATCTTCAAGTTCTTTGATGGGGAGTTCAAATTCTAGATATTCCATGGGAAGTCTTTTATTTTCACGAAAAACAATGGGGACAAATATATAACATTATGGAATACTCACATGAAATATACAAGTCTTTTAACTTCAACAATATACGCTGTATGTAATGAATCATCGCTTGGCCTTCATAAGCATATAAACGGCAAAAACACCAAAAATGAGATTGGGAATCACCACGGCCAGCAAAGGTGAAAATCCTGATTGCTCGGCCAAGGTTCCAAAAACCTTGTCAAAAAAGATATAGACAAAGGCCACTCCAATACCAAAGGCCAAATTGAGCCCCATACCTCCCCTCCGCTTTACGGAAGATACGGCTACCGCTATTACGGTAAGTATAAATGCTGCTATGGGCAAGGCCCATCTTTTATATTTTACAAGTACGTAGGCGTTTATATTTGATGCACCTTTTCTACGTTGATCTTCGATAAAATCGTTGAGCTCAAATAGGTTCTTGGTCTCTGCCACATAGGAAACCGGGGTAAGATCATCTATTTGAAATGAGAAAACAGTATCCAACCTACGCTTTGCATTGATGTACTCGGTCTCATTTATGACCTCGCGTTTTTTATAGTTGGTAAGCCTATAAATGCTGTCATCTTCTACCCACCTTATGTTACTGGCAGTAATCTTATAATCCAGTTTACCGATAGAGTCGAAATGTTCGTAGGTAAAGTTGTAACCGATCTGACGATTGGGATCAAAACTGCTCACATAGATATAATCCCGCTCGTTCAATTGATTAAAGATATTCTCGGTAACCCTGGTTTGTTTACCTTTTTTAAAATATTTGTACTCAAACTCGTTAAAACCAATACTGGCATGGGGCACTATAAACATCCCCATCATAAAAATAAGTATGGCTACCATGGTGGCCCCAACAAAATAGGGACGTAAGAAACGCCCAAAGGAAACACCTGAACTCAAAATGGCAACAATTTCGGTATTGCTGGCCAGTTTAGAAGTAAAAAATATAATGGATAGGAAAAGGAAAATGGGCAACAATAAATTACCGATCACCAAAGTAAAGTTACCGTAAAAGACAATTACCTCGGCCAATGGGGCCTCGTTGTCAATGATTTTCCCGATTTTTTCCGCCAAGTTGGCCATGATCCCAATAGGCACGAACAACAATAGCATCCCCATAAAGGTGATCAGGTAGCGTTTTAGGATGTATCTATCGAGTATGGTGAACATTACAGTCTTTTATCCATCTGGCTGACCATTCTGGTCTTCCACTCCAAAAAATCTCCGGCTAAAATACGTTCTCTTGCCGTACGCACCAACCATAAATAAAAACCTAGGTTGTGAATGGTGGCAATTTGCTTGCCCAAATATTCATTGGCAGCAAACAAATGTCGCAAATAAGCCTTGGAATATTCTGTATCCACAAAGGTAATCCCCATCTCATCTATTGGGGAAAAATCGTTTTCCCATTTTTTGTTTTTAATGTTGATGGTCCCGTGTGCCGTAAACAACATTCCATTTCTTGCATTACGGGTGGGCATTACACAATCGAACATATCCACACCCAACGCTATATTTTCCAAAATATTGATTGGTGTGCCAACGCCCATTAAATACCTTGGTTTATCCTCCGGTAGAATATCACAGACCAATTCTGCCATTTCGTACATTTCCTCTGCTGGCTCTCCTACCGATAGGCCGCCAATGGCATTACCCTCAGCTTCTACAGATGCTATATATTCTGCGGATTGTTTTCTCAAATCCTTATATGTAGAGCCTTGTACGATCGGGAAGAAACTTTGTGAATAATCATAGGTATACGGCAGTTTTTCCAAATGATTGATACATCGGTCCAACCATCGATGCGTCATGTGCATGGAACGCTTTGCATATTGGTAGTCGCATGGATAAGGCGTACACTCATCAAAGGCCATAATAATATCAGCACCTATTGTGCGCTGAACCTCCATTACATTTTCTGGTGTGAAAAGATGACGGGACCCATCGATATGGGATTTAAACCTTACTCCCTCCTCCTTGATCTTTCTGTTATCCGAAAGGGAGTATACCTGATAACCGCCACTGTCTGTCAAAATAGGACGGTCCCAATTCATGAATTTATGTAATCCACCGGCCTCCTGTAAGATTCCCGTTTTTGGTCTTAAAAACAGGTGGTATGTATTGCCCAGAATAATGTCCGGGTCAATCTCATCCCTCAACTCTCTTTGGTGCACCCCTTTTACGGAAGCTACTGTGCCAACCGGCATAAATATAGGGGTCTGTACAGTGCCATGGTCGGTGGTTAGCTCCCCCGCCCTAGCCTTACTTTTACTATCCTTTTGTACTAAGGTAAAATCCAATTGTTCGTTTTAGAACCGCAAATATAACCAACTCTGTTTCGTTGATCCTTAACAAAAAAATAAAGTTTCCAATGTTAAATCATTTAATAAATGTATATTTAACACTTGTTTTCGAACAATAATGCAATTACATTTGATATCTAAATTAGACACACAATGCCGAACACGCAAGAATTACAAGACCTGGTAGTACAGGTAAGAAGGGACATTTTACGAATGGTCCACAAGGTTAATTCGGGGCATCCAGGGGGCTCCTTGGGTTGTACCGAGTTCTTTGTAGCACTCTACAACGAGATCATGGATTTAAAGGATGGGTTTGACATGGATGGAATTGGGGAAGACCTCTTTTTCCTTTCCAATGGCCATATTTCTCCTGTATTTTACAGTGTTTTAGCGAGAAAAGGATATTTCCCGATCGAAGAGCTGAACACGTTTAGGCTGATCGATTCCAGGTTACAGGGACACCCGACCACCCACGAAGGATTGCCAGGAGTTCGAGTGGCTTCCGGTTCTTTGGGACAAGGAATGTCCGTTGCGATTGGTGCTGCCCTTGCCAAAAAATTGAACGGAGATGATCATTTAGTATTCAGTCTCCATGGAGATGGTGAATTACAAGAGGGACAAAACTGGGAGGCCATAATGTATGCGGCTGGTAACAATGTGGACAATTTGATCGCCACTGTGGACAGAAATGGCCAACAAATCGATGGTGCAACAAAAGATGTGCTTCCTCTTGGTGATGTAGGCGAAAAATTTAAGGTATTTGGATGGGATGTTCTGGAAATTGAGGACGGTAACGATTTGGAACAGGTAATTGCCGGTTTAAATGAAGCCAAGAGCAGAACAGGCAAAGGAAAACCTGTTTGTATCATCATGAAGACCGAAATGGGCAATGGTGTAGACTTTATGATGCATACCCACGCATGGCACGGTAAAGCCCCAAGCGATGAGCAATTGGCCACTGCATTGGAGCAAAATCCAGAGACTTTAGGCGATTACTAATCATAGAAAAAGAGAAAATGACAAAATATACAGATCAAGGAAAACAAGATACTCGAAGCGGATATGGCGCAGGAATGACGGAATTGGGGAGGACCAACCCTAATGTAGTGTCGCTTTGTGCCGACTTGGTAGGCTCCTTAAAGATTGACACTTTTATTGAAGAAAACCCCGAGCGTTTCTTTCAAGTTGGTATTGCAGAAGCCAATATGATGGGCATTGCTGCCGGTCTGACCATTGGTGGGAAAATCCCGTTTGCATCAACTTTTGCAAACTTTGCAACTGGGCGTGTTTACGATCAAATTCGTCAATCCATTGCGTATTCCGATAAAAACGTGAAAATATGTGCCTCCCACTCTGGTTTAACTCTTGGAGAAGACGGTGCCACACACCAAATCTTGGAAGATATCGGTTTAATGAAAATGTTACCAGGAATGACGGTCATCAACACATGTGACTTTAACCAGACCAAAGCCGCAACATTGGCCATAGCCGAGCACCATGGTCCGGTTTATTTGCGTTTTGGAAGACCTAAAGTGGCCAATTTTACTCCGGTAGACCAAAAATTTGAAATTGGTAAGGCCCTTATGCTCAATAAAGGTACTGATGTAACCATTTTGGCCACAGGTCATTTGGTATGGCAGGCCCTCTTGGCCGCGGAAAGTTTGGAAAACCAAGGTATTTCAGCAGAAGTAATCGATATCCATACCATTAAACCTTTGGATAGTAAGGCCATTTTGGATTCTGTGAAGAAAACAGGATGTGTGGTAACCGCAGAAGAACACAATTACTTAGGAGGACTAGGTGAAAGCGTGGCCCGTGTACTGGCCACCCACCACCCTACCCCTCAAGAGTTTGTGGCAACAAAAGACACTTTTGGTGAAAGCGGAACCCCAGAGCAACTTATGGAGAAGTACGGCCTGAACAATAAAGCCATTGAAGAGGCCGTTTTAAAAGTGTTGAAACGTAAATAGTTTCGATAAAATATCCCTTAGGGATATTTTGCAATCTTTTAAAAAAACAACACTTATGAAAAAAACTTTTCTAGTAGCTGTATTTGCCTTGATCGGTGCTGCAGCAATGGCCCAAAGTGGTTCTGGTTTCGGTGTAAAGGCCGGTCTATCGTACAACAAGAACGGTGATCTGATCCAATCAGTCAGCGAAGGTGGAAGTGATATTACCAAAGGAGCCGAAGGTAAAACAGGTTACCATTTTGGTTTTTGGGGCAAATTGGACTTCCCCAAAATTTATCTAAGACCTGAATTGGTGTATTCCAAAACCAAAAGTTCCTACGATATAGAAGGCGACTCACAGGATTACGATGTTTCCAAATTGGATATGCCCGTACTTTTAGGATATAAGCTTATTGGGCCTCTGCACATTTTTGCAGGTCCTGCTTTTCAGTATACCTTGAACAATGATTTGGGCGATCTACAGGTCGAAGATGTGAAGAACGACTTTACGGTAGGTCTTAATGCAGGTGTAGGTGTCAACCTTGGTAAATTAGGTTTGGACGTAAGATATGAAAGAGGTTTCTCGGAGAACGAAGCCGAATTTATCGATACCAATGTCGCCAATGTTGAAGGAAGGGTGGATTCGCGACCTTCGCAAATTATATTTGCACTTTCGCTTAAATTATAAGCTTTTGATCATAACAAATAAAAAAGCCCAGCTACTAGTGTAGCTGGGCTTTTTTTATCTATGTTTTTTTTCTAATTGGAATCAGGGTCCAAATAATCAGGAATACCATCACCATCTGAATCAGGAAAAGGGGTGATTATATTTCCGTTATCATCGGATATTTCATTTCTTGTAGAAACCCCATCTCCATCATCATCGGCGTCCCTAAAGTTTGCGAGCGGGTTAAAAGGTTCCTCTTCCAAATCGGTATTATCATCAAACAAGTATTCATTTCCGTTTAAATCCTCTTCAATGGAAGGAATCCCATCATTGTCCCTATCTGTGTTTTCAACATAAAGGCCTAACTCCACTTTAAACAATAAAGGAGAGTAAGAGGGTATCAGTGCAGACCCCGAACTATTAAAATAACCTAAACCTGATGGTATCACAATAATTCCCATTCCACTATTGGTCACACTATAGGTCCCGTCCGCATTTTCCACTACTTGGTCCGAAGTTCCCGCTTTTAGTTTAGAAATTCCGCTACCGTATCCACGCACCGTGAAAGGAAGCTCTTGCCATGTAAAGTCTTGGCTTTCATCAAACAATGTTCCATCCAATAAAGAACCTTGATATCTTACCAAAGTGGAATCCCCAATGGTCGGGCTACCTCCCCCACCTTCTTTAACCTCAATATAATAGTAGGTATGGGCTATGTCTTCCTCTCCCGCTTCCAGATTCAAATAAGCTGAAGACACGTTCAAGGTAACAGGAACAGCATCTTCCATCATAGGTCTTTTGTCCGCATTATCACCTGCTATGGTATCGATAACAATCTTATAGTCAAAACCTTCAGGAAGGTTTGCAAAGTCTTCATAATTATAAAAATGCGTATTTAAAAACTCTTTGATCGTAGCATCGTCTTCTGGTGCCACATCGCTCAATAAGCTTGGTGGTATCACAACAACATCGTTGTCATCATCCTTTTTACACGATAAGAGTGTGACCGCAAAACATAAAAAAACTAAAATTCCGTACCTCATCAAGTCTGATATTTAGGCGCGCAAGATACAATTTTCCGTTATTTTTGCTTTGTCCATTAACAAAGAATTGCGAAGACCATGCGAATAGACAAGTACCTTTGGTGCATCAGATACTTTAAAACTCGGAGCATTGCATCCAATGCGGTAAAAAAAGGACATGTGAAAGTAAATGGAAGTGCTGTTAAACCTTCACGTGATGTATATCCCATGGACAAAATAATGGTTCGAAAAAACCAAATTGAATACCAACTAACCGTTTTGGACATTCCAGAAAGCCGCGTAGGGGCAAAATTGGTGGATATCTACAGAAAAGACACGACCCCCAAGGAAGCCTTTGAACATACCGAGTTGCTACAGTATGCCAAAAAGCATTATCGGAAAAAAGGGTTGGGACGGCCTACAAAGAAAGATCGTCGTGATTTGGACGATTATTTGGACGAACCGGAATAAACTGTTTTTATATCTTTGAAGCAAGCATCTAAAACTATGATAAACCGCATTCTTACCCACGACCAAATACAGCACATTGCCAAGCGAATCGCTTACCAAATCTATGAGACCAATGTGGACGAAAAGGAAATTGTGGTTGCTGGAATAAAAGGAAGTGGAGAAAGCTTTGCCAAGAAGATAATTACGGTTTTAAAAAAAATTACAGACGCCGAGATTATTTTGTGCAAAGTGGATATGGACAAGAAGAATCCTTTGGAAAGTGGGGTAAAAACCTCTCTTTCGAGGGAGGACTATGAAAACAAATCCATTGTATTGGTAGACGATGTGTTGAATTCGGGAACCACATTGATCTATGGCACCCATCACTTTCTTAAATCCCCGATAAAACAATTAAAAACGGCGGTACTGGTAAATAGAAATCATAAAAAGTACCCCATTAAAGCCGATTTTAAAGGAATATCGCTGTCAACATCGTTAAGCGAACATATTAAGGTGGATTTTGAACCGAAGAACAATGCGGTGTACCTAGAGTAACTCCTTTATTTTTTCAACAACGGTTTCGGCATCTGTTCCGTTGCAGTCCAATATATGTTTTGCCTGCATATAGTATGGTCTACGCTCAAAAAGGTGTTTTCCTATGAACTCTGGTAATTCCTTATCGGAAATGTTTTTCACCAAAGGACGATTTTCTTTCTCCTTTGAAATTCGGTCCAATAAATTCGGGATACTTAAATCCAGATAAATAGAATGATCGGCTTCGTCCAATATTATAGTCATATTGGTTCCGTAACATGGCGTCCCCCCTCCTGTGGAAATCACAAGTGATTCTTCTTTTCCCAGCACCTCATTTAGCATTTGATGCTCCAACTTTCTGAAAAAAATTTCACCTTTTTCTGAAAATATGGTTTTGATGGATTTTTTTTGATGCTCCTCTATATAATCATCCAAATCGATAAACCGAATCCCTAATTGCCTGGCCAACAATCGTCCAACAGTTGACTTCCCACTTGCCATATATCCTACTAAAACAATTTTCATCTTTGAGAATTTTATCCGATTTCAAAAAAACACAAATTTATCATTAATTCACCTTGGAAAATAGATTATTGATGTTATATTTGCACCCGCTTAGCCAAACAGCTAAGCACAAAGTGGAGACCTGATAGCTCAGTTGGTAGAGCATCTCCCTTTTAAGGAGAGGGTCCTGGGTTCGAGCCCCAGTCAGGTCACTTTTTAAGAAACCATATGATATCAAAATCCTGTAATCTAACTGATTTACAGGATTTTGCATTTTTTGGCATATCATTTAATTTGATATAAAATGGTTTAAAAGAGTTCACAAATCGTCAACATAGGATTTTTAAATCGTCAACATGAAATTTTGGCATTTAAAATCGGACGATTTGACTGTATGGTTGATTTGACTTTCGTAGCAGATTGTTTAACCAAAAACCTTTCTCTATGAGATCGACCAGCACATTTTCCATCCTTTTTTGGCAATACGCCCAACGAGCGGACGCCAATAATCAGGCCAATCTTTATGCACGAATCAGCCTCAACGGCAAAAAGGCCAATATCAGCCTTAAGAAAAAACTGGATGTCAGCCAATGGGATTCCAAAAAACAACGGGCCAAAGGCACCAAAACATCCGCCAGGTACTTGAACGAATACCTCGAAGAGGTCAGAATGGAAATTTTCCAACTGTACCGAGAACTGAAAGCGGCCCATGGCCTGGTAACGGTCGAAAAAATAAAGTCCCATTATCTAGGTGAAAACAAAAAGATATATTACTTGAGCGAGGTCTTTGATTTCCACAATGAGACCAACAAGGAAAAATTGGCTCCCAAAACTCTTTGCCACTATAGGACCAATCAAAAATATGTTCTCGAGTTCATCAAGGAACAATACCATAAAAACGATTATCCGTTACATGAACTTGACTATCCTTTCATCTTGAGATTGGAAAGCTTCCTGCGTTCCTACGATCCTAAAAAGCATTACAGGAAGTCCATTGCCAACAATGCGGTGATGAAACATATCCAGCGTTTTAGAAAACAAATAAAGTTGGCCGTTGAACTGGATTGGCTGAAAGATGACCCTTTTAAAAAATTCAAGCCTAAAATGGAAAAAAGGCAAAGGGAATTTTTGACCGAGGAAGATCTTCAGAAAATTGTTCAATTGAAAGTCACTTGCGAGCGACTTGAAATCGTAAAAGACCTTTTCATTTTTAGTTGCTACACCGGAATCCCCTATGGGGATATCATACAGCTTACCCATACAAATCTGGTCATAGGGATTGACGGTAACAAATGGATAACGGCAAAGCGAAACAAAAATGGGATTCCCTATGAACTCCCCTTATTGGATATCCCTCTTTCACTAATAAATAAATACTTTGGACATGCTAGAACAAAAGCAACGGGCACTTTACTGCCAAAAATATCCAACCAAAAATTAAACAGTTACCTAAAAGAAATAGCAGACCTGTGCAAAATCAAAAAAAATCTGACTTTCCATATGGCTCGTCATACCTTTGCAACAACGGTAACGTTATCTAACGGTGTTCCCATTGAGACAGTATCAAAAATGCTCGGCCATACCAAATTGGCCACGACTCAGATTTATGCGCGGGTTATTGAAAAGAAAGTAAGCAATGATATGCAACTACTTAGATCCAAACTAAAAGATCAAAGTACCCAACTAAAATAGAAAAGTGTCAGGATAAAAATAACGCAAGTCCAAATCTTACCCCAACTTTTGCGCGTGGTTCCTGTTTCAATTTTATAGCGTTCGTGAAGATTAGCGTGGAGTAAAATTGAAATAGGGTGCAATGACCTATTTACAATAATTAAAGACTTTAATGTTCCATCTTATTGAACACGGCTATTTATGTTTTCTTTGCATTGCAAAGAAAATATGAAGAGCAAGAGGATAGCGTGCTGACGCAACGCTATTGATTCATTTTCCTTTGGAAAAGCCCGTATTTATGGGGTTTTGTAAAATGCCGGTTATTGTCGTTTGAATCATTTTTAGCTTAAAAATGCTCTCAGCCCAATGAAACCAACGAATTTTTAGCTTAAAAACTGAACTTTGGTGCTTTCAATGAAGGTATCTTTTCTTCTTAATTTATGATTGTAATGATTCTTGGAACAATCGCCTTTTTAATGGAAAAAGCTGTTCAGCCCAGTAAAACTGACAAATTATTAATGGAAAAATGGGTTTCAAGAAGTCTTACAGGTCAAATTTTACCTCGCTCAGTAGTATTAGTTTTTGTAAGATTTGGGGCTTGCAGCACTCCACTTCGTTGCGTTCGCCTTTGTTTCGAATATCATTATGAACCAGGCGATTTTAAGGCACCGTTTTATTGAACTTTCAGTGTAAAACGAGTCCACTGGTATGTTAAAGTTCATTTCCCCGTACTAAATAAATAGTTTACATTCTACCGTTTATTTAAACTTTCAGGTTATGGTTTTTGGATATGCACGGGTGAGTACCATGGAACAAAGTTTGGACCTTAAATTGGATGCACTGCTCAAAGAAGGGATTCCACAAAAGAACATTTACACAGATAAAGTATCAAGCACCAAGGAAGTGCGGAAGAGCTTGAGCAAACTTTTAAAATATGTGAGGGACGGAGACACCATTGTGGTCTGGAAACTTGATCGGTTGGCAAGGAGCTTGATCCATTTCACCAATCTAATGGCAAAGTTGAAGGAAAAGGGAGTTCGATTTAGGAGCATTACCGAACCTTTCATAGATACTACGGAGAAGTCTTCCCATTCAGAATTCATCATTAACATATTTGCTGCCTTGGCACAATTGGAAAGGGACATCATTATAGAAAGGACTAAAGCAGGGTTGGAATCTGCAAGACGAAGAGGGAAGATTTTGGGAGCCCCAAAGGGGTTAAGTAAGAAAAATCAACAAAAAGCTGTACTTTGTGAGGAGTATTTCAATGAAGGTATAGTGACGGTAACTGAAATATGCGAACGATTGAACATTTCAAGAGCCACTTATTACAAATATTTAAGGCCAAGGGGGCTTTCGGGAAAGTTGAGATCGTATAATAGATGAATCAATACATCGATTTTATTTCAATTTGGGGTTTATATATGTAATTTACATCCCAACAACCTAAGTTGTTGAAAATGAAACAATAACTATCAAGAACAAAATTGGAAAGAATGAAATCAAACAACAAACTTTTGGGACTGGGCATTTTGACAGCGATTACCGCTTCGCTTTGTTGTATAACCCCTGTTTTGGCTTTATTGGCAGGAACAAGTGGAATTGCTTCGACTTTCTCATGGCTAGACCCCTTAAGACCATATTTGATCGGATTTACGGTATTGGTTCTTGGATTTGCTTGGTATCAGAAATTGAAACCCTCAAAAGAAGTGGACTGTAATTGCGAAAATGAGGAAAACCCAAGGTTTATTCAGAGCAAAAAGTTTTTAGGGATAGTAACATTGTTTGCAATTGTGATGCTTGCATTCCCATCATATGCCCACGTTTTTTATCCCAAAGCGGAAAAACAGATAATGGTGTTTGACAACTCGAAAATAAAAACCATTGAGTTTAAAATCAGTGGAATGACCTGCGCAGGCTGTGAAGAGCATGTTACCCACAAAGTGAACAAACTTTCAGGTGTTGTTAAATCAACTGCCTCCTTTGAGAATGGAAACGCAATTATTGAGTTTGATAATTCGAAAACGGACATCATGGAAATCGAAACCGCAATCAATGGAACAGGATATTCAGTGACTGACAAAATTGAAAATTAAAATGGAAGTCATTCTACAATCAACCATCACTTGCCCAAATTGTGGGCACAAAAAAGAAGAAACAATGCCCATGGACGCATGCCAATTCTTTTACGAATGTGAAAATTGTAAGCAAGTCCTAAGACCAAAACAAGGAGATTGCTGTGTGTTTTGTAGTTATGGAACCGTAAAATGTCCACCTATACAGAAAGGATCTAGCTGCTGTTCTTGATTTATAAACCAAAAGCAAACAACACGTTATTCTATTTTAATAAAAGAGGATAAAGTTCAAATAAACGATTTCAAACAGGTATTTTGTCGAAAACAGTTGGGACATACAGCAAATCGATTAAATATTTACGTTATTCAAAGCAAATAATGGAATATTAATGAGGGGGAAATTACTACTTCAAATTTTATTTTTTTTGGGGTTTTTAAAACTGGCGGGGCAATGTCCCGCTGAAAATGTCACTCTATCATCTCAAACTGATATTGATGATTTTCGGGTTACCTATCCCACCTGTGAAATCATTAACGGGGATTTGATTCTGAGGGGATCGGACATTTTGGATATTTCCACACTATCTGGACTTACGGAAATCGATGGAGATTTAATCGTTGAAAATACGAGTTTGGAGAATCTCACCGCTTTTAGTGGTCTTATACGTGTGGGTGGGAATATTATCGTGGAAGCGAATGACGATTTACTACTTGTTGATTTTGGAAATCTCAACTCTTTTCAAGGAGGTCTATCAATATCTCGTAACGATGAACTAAGAACAATCCTGGGTTTTAATGATGTTCGATGTGTGGGTTTTTTGCAAATTGGCAACAATTGGAACTTGTTAAGCATTCCAACTTTTCCAAATCTTTTGACAACGGGAGCGTTCAGCATAACAGAGAATGAATCATTGATTTCATTTGATGGTTTTGACAACTTGCAACGTACCGATATGTTCCAAATACATGGGAATGATTCATTAACGGCCATTCCAGGATTTGATTCATTGCTCAGCACGAGTCATTTCTATATTAGTTACAATAGCCGTTTGGAAAATATTTCTGGCTTTATCAATCTTTTTAGGACAGAAGGATTACATTTTATGGGCAATGGTTCTGGAAATCCTGTTACCATCCCTTCTTTTGACGCCCTCTTGGAGGCAGACTATATCATGTTGTACCAGCATAACATGGTGGGGATCCGTGGATTTACCAATATTACCCATATAAAGCGTCATCTTCATATTTTCAATGTGGCAATTACTGAAATAACAGGTTTTAACAAACTTGTTGACGTAGGTGAAATACGTATTGCCGATAATGACCAACTGGTAACCATAGATGCATTTCAAAATGTCAAACATTTAGAGGGGAAATTGGATATTTTCTCCAATAATAAGTTGATTTATATCAACGGATTGCAAAAGGTTGAAAGTATAGGTTGGGATATTCAAATAAGTGGAAACCCACTTTTGACCAATCTTGATTTTTTGGGTAGTTTAATGCGAGCAGGGACAACATTGCCAGGTGTTAATCGTGTTGTCATTACTTTGAACGATTCACTTTCTGATTGCAGTGCCATAAGTACTTTTCTGGAATTTGGAGAATTGCCTGATAAAGTTGATATATTTCAGAATCCCATGGGTTGCGGCAGCCGGGATGAAATTATTGCGAATGCCGATGCGGATGGTGATGGTGTGCTGAATTCAATTGATTTAGATGATGATAATGATGGTATCCTAGATCTGGAGGAAAATGGAGGGGTGCCGGACCTAGACACCGACGGTGATTTGATACCTGACCATTTAGACCTGGATAGTGACAATGATGGATGCCAAGATGTATTGGAAGCTGGATTTTCCGACCCTGACGGCAACGGTACTTTAGGCAACTTGCCGGATCGTGTGGATGACTTGGGACGAATAACCGGAGAACCTGATGGTTATTCCGCACCTCTGGATATGGATGGGATTGGTCCACCAGATTTTCAAGAAGTACTTTTAACTCCAATTTTCAACAATCAACCGGTTTCAACTACCATTTCTTCAGGAAACCAAGCCATGTTCGATGTATCAGTACAACAAGGTGGTTCGTTTCAATGGCAGGTAAGTATAGATAATGGGGATTCTTGGTCAAATATTTCTGATGATTTTTATTATCAGGGTTCTTCGTCTGAGCATCTGGTCATTTCCAACACCCCTATTTCATTCAATAAGAATTTATATCGGCTTTTGGCAGTTAACCCCACGTCAACTTGTTCTACACCAGTTCAATCTGAAATTGTCAGGTTATTTGTAGAACTGGAACAAGTAACGGAAGCTGGAACCGACGCTATGGTCTCGATATGTAAGAGTGATGCACCGATCGATCTTTTTGCCCAGCTGGGTGGGAACCCATCTAGCGGTGGGGTATGGACCCCGGCTTTGTCCGGTGGCAACGGCATTTTTGACCCAGCTGTTGATTTGCCTGGCACCTATCGATATACTTTGGTTGACATGAATTGCAACAGTGCATATGCTGAAGTTTCTGTTACTTTAAATGATGCGCTTCTGGCAGGTCTGGACAATTCATTGGAACTTTGTTCCAATGGGTCCCCAGTTTCCTTGTTTGATTATTTATTGGGGACCCCCGATAGTGGTGGCACTTGGTCTCCTAGCTTAACTTCAGATAACGGCACATTTGACCCCATGTTGGACACACCTGGATTATACACCTATACAGTTGAAAACGGACTATGCCCAAATGACTCGGCAAGCATTGAAGTAAGTGTTATTACCGAGATACCCGATGCAGGTGAAGATGGGGTTGCCGATTTTTGTTCAAATACTTCTACAAGGAACCTTTTTGATTTTTTAAATGGTCAACCCGACCCTGGTGGAGTTTGGTCCCCAGAGCTCTCCTCAGGAAGCGGCTGGTTCGATCCTGCTGTGGATGAACCTGGGGAATACATTTATACGGTCGGAATTGAATGCCAATCCAATAGCGCTATGGTTCAGGTTTCTATTTCGTCACCTTCCGATGCAGGAGAAGATAGCAATCTCTTGATTTGTGCAGATGATGCTCCAATAGACTTATTCAATATCATTGGTGGCACTCCTCAGGAGGGAGGCATTTGGTCACCCGCCCTAAGCAGTGGAACAGGTATTTTCGACCCATCGGTTGATTTTGAGGGTGAATATGTATACACAGTGTCAAATTCAATTTGTGGCGATACTTCCAGTACCGTATATGTTTCAATTGCCAATCAAATGGATGCTGGCATCGATGGGGAAATTACCCTGTGCGATGACGGCGATCCAATAAGCCTTTTCCAAGTTTTGGGAGGAACACCCGATGTCGGTGGAGAATGGATTCCATCTCTTAACAATGATAATGGAATCTTTGACCCATCTTTGGATTCTCCAGGCACCTATACTTATCTCTTGGGACAAGGACAGTGTGAAGTATATTCAGAAGTGAGAGTTACATTGACCTCACCTTCAAGTGTTGGTGAAGATGGTTCTCTTATGATATGTAGAAATGAAGGTATGGTCAATTTATTGGAACGCATGGACGGTAGCCCGTCAGATATTGGTAATTGGTCCCCCGCTCTGTCAAGTGGCGGTCATTTTTTTGACCCTCAATTGGATTCTCCTGGATTATATACCTATAGCATTACCGATGAAACCTGTGGTACATTTTCCTCCACAATTAGTATAGAAGTAATCGAAGCTGTCCCCATCCAAAACTATACGATAGAAGCATCTGGATGGTCAAATCAGAATTCCATCGTAATTAATATTACACCAGAATCCAATTATCTGTACAGCCTTGACGGCGGTATTTTTCAACAGAATCCAGTTTTTGAAAATTTGTTTCCCGGCAAACACACCATTGAAGTTCAAGAAATAAATGGATGCGGTGTCTTGTTTGAAAGTGTTTACATTCTCGATTATCCTCGTTTTTTCACTCCAAATGCAGATGGCAATAATGATTCATGGCAACTTTTAGGGATTACAAATGAAGATTACAAAGTATATGTCTTTGATCGGTATGGTAAATTATTGAAGGAATTGAGTCCATCTGATCCAATTTGGGACGGTACTTATCGCAATCGCAAATTGCCTGCCAGTGATTACTGGTTTCGAGTAAGGTTTGATCGAGGAAACTCTCAACAAGGCCATTTTAGCTTAATACGTTGATAGTATTTTTTATTAGTTCGTTCTAAAAAGTGAAGGGGAAATTAAAGTTCAAATAAACGATTCCAATCAATTCAACATCACTTTTCCAATAAGTTATCCTAATTACATAAAAAACATATCTTTAGAGAAACCAACCTCCAATGATTAACTTCTTTCGGAAAATCCGCCAAAACTTACTTTCAGAAGGAAAGACTGGAAAGTATCTCAAATATGCTATTGGAGAGATAATCCTTGTTGTTATTGGAATTTTGATTGCCTTGCAGATTAATAATTGGAATGAGGGAAGAAAAGATAGAATAAAGGAACAAGTAATCCTTAAACAACTTCAAGAAGACTATCAAGCTAACCTTGTACAATTGGAACAGAAAATAGAGACAAGGGAAAAGGTTCTTACTTCGGCATTTAGATTGTTAAGGGCTTTTGATAATCCTGTTGGAATTGTTCGAGATAGTGTAATTCAAGACCTGGCTATGGTGCGCAATGATCCGACATTCGATCCTATACAAAATGACTTAATCAGTTCGGAAAATTTAAGATTGATTCGAAATGGCAAATTGAAACACCTACTATCCAACTGGTCTTCCGATGTAGTTGGAGTGACAGAAATCGAAGTAGTTTGGACTAAAGTAGTGAATGAGCAATTTGATCCAATTATATCAGATTTGGGATTGGGTAGAGATATCTATAATAGTTTTATTAACGACATTGACCATTATTGGCTATTAGATAAAAATATAAATGCATACAAAGAAGAAATTGGAACTTCCAGCCTTGGAGCAACTCTAAATGAAATATTGACAAGTAAAAAATTGGAGTCTATGATTTCAATATCTATTGCTAATAATAAAGGAGCAAATCTGCAATCTGAAGCTTTGCGCCTCAGAATTTTGGAGATCTTAAATTTATTAAGAGACGGAATAGAAAAATAACGAAAGCGCAACAATGTATATGAAATCATAGCTCCTATTCGTTCACTACGCTTCATTTACGAACCGTTAAGTGAAAGTTTTAAAAAGAAAAAATGACAAACAACATTAAACTCGGACTTAAAGAGAATTGGAAACAGTTTACACTTTTGGTAATAGTGAACGGATTTGTGGGCGGAATGATCGGAATGGAACGCTCCATCTTTCCACAGTTTGCAGAATTAGAGTTTGGTGTTGCTTCTAAAACAGCCATTCTTTCATTCATTACAGCATTTGGAATTACTAAAGCCATAGCCAATTATTACACAGGACGACTTGCCAATAAATTCGGACGTAAAAATTTACTTCTATTTGGCTGGCTAATTGCAATTCCTATCCCGTTTATGCTTATTTACGCGCACAATTGGAGTTTCGTGATTTTAGCAAATGTGCTATTGGGAATTAGTCAAGGTTTAACTTGGAGCAGTACTGTAGTGATGAAAATTGACCTCGTTGGCGAGAAAGACCGTGGTTTTGCCATGGGGTTAAACGAATTTGCAGGTTATTTTGCAGTTGGAATCGTCGCTTTTTTGACAGGATATATTGCCAACACCTATGGTATTACCCCTTATCCATTTTACATTGGAATTTTCATTTCTATTGTCGGTTTTATTTTGACAGCCTTGTGGGTTAAGGACACAAGAGTGTTTGCACATAAAGAAAGTGTTACAGATAATACCCCACAGCTCGACAATGTATTTTGGGAGACGACTTTTAAAAACAAGACTTTGAGTTCAGTTACACAGGCAGGACTTGTCAATAACCTGAATGATGGTATGATTTGGGGATTGCTTCCTATTGTTCTCATGTCTCTGAACTATAATAATGAAAATATAGGTGTTGTTACAGCTATTTACCCAACAGTTTGGGGAATAGGTCAGCTATTCACAGGAAAAATGTCTGACCATTACTCAAAAAAGGCAATGCTGTTTTGGGGAATGTTTTTACAGGGTTTAGCCATTTTACTTATTCCATTCAGTAGTGGCTTTTATATATTGTCATTGATTTCGGCAATTTTAGGTTTAGGAACAGCTTTGGTTTATCCAACTTTTCTTTCCACAATTGCCTCTGCAACAAGCCCAAGGCAACGAGCTGAAAGCATTGGTTCCTTTAGGCTTTGGAGGGATTTAGGGTATGCATTTGGTGCAATTTTATCTGGAATCACAGCTGACTTACTCGGAATATCATTTGCCATATTTTTGATTGGTGGTTTAACAATCATTTCCTCCCTCATCATTAAATTCCGCATGCCTGAACAAATAAAATCCATCAAAGAATGTATTGAAGTTGAAGAAGTAAAAAAGGCAATTAAAGCGAACAAGAAGATTCAAATCATTGACGTAAGAAACAAGGAAGAATATGAACAAGCGCACATTCCAAATTCATTGAACATTTCACTACAAGAATTGAAATACAAAATTTCCCAACTTGACAAGAATGTTCAATTTGTAATTGCTTGTGGAAAAGGTGGAGGACGCTCAGCAGACGGAGCAAAATTGTTGAAAGAATTTGGACTAAATGCAATTTGGCTTTGTGGAGGAACAAATAAATGGTTGAAAATTGAAAAGTAAAAATCCAGCACCTAGCAAAGGGTATAGTTCATGCCCTTCGGGACACGCACCATACCCAAGCCGTTATCAAAGTCAAAATAAAGGATAACTTATCGTTTCAATTCCAACCATTTATAACGCTTTAATTATATTTGAAATAACGAAAGTATTTCAACCATAAAAGTTCACAAATCGTCAACATGAATTGTAAACTTTCGCAGGATATTGATAAATACTGGGCTAATGAACGCAGGTTCTGAACCCAGTCAGGTCACTTAAAAACCGTTAAGCAAATGCTTAACGGTTTTTTATTTTTAATTCCTACCTGGTTATTGACTTTATACATGGGACAAAGGAAACGGAAACCTACATCCATCGGCATAATTTATTGAGGACGTTGCTCCACATATGCGACAAGGTACATATCCATTGTACCCTTTAGATAAAGTGTCCCGGTTCTTTACGGTATATGACCCAGATCATTTGATATACGCCCGATACACAGGATCTTAGTAAGATGATAAAAAGCAATGGCCATGAAAAAAACAACAACATTGATTGCTGCTTTTATCTATATGGGCCTTAGCGCCCAACTTCCTGACAATTTGGATTTTGTGAGCCCGTTCCACGAAGGATTTGCAGCAATACAAAAAGAAAACAAGTGGGCTTTTGTTGATGAAACTGGAAACATCGCTATTGATTTTAGGGATGATCTTTATTGGAACACAGATGCCAACACATCTTACAATGATATCAGAGCCATGGCCTACCCTCAATTTTCGAGCGGTAGATGTGTGGTTCAAAAAATAGTGGATGGTATACCAATATTTGGATTTATTGATACTACTGGCAAATTGGTCATAGAACATCAATTTTTGAATGTTGCTCCATTTGATAATGGGTGGACAACAGGTATTATTTTCGAAAAAGTGTTTAGAGGCAAAAATGAATTCAACCTGGATATTTATGAATTTAAATTCCATGAAGTATTGATGGATGCAGACGGCAATATCAATGAGTTTCTAAACCGTAGGCATAATATTCAAATGACAAAAAGAAGGTATGAAATACCAGAAATACGTTCTAAAATATTAAATGGAAACTTGATAGCCGTTGAAAAGGATAACCTCTGGCACATCAAAAAAATAGACCTCTAAATCAAATCGTAAAGCCTACAGGTCATTCAACAAGCGAACTGGATTGTCCACACTTTAGGGGATGGGCAATCCAGTTCTTTTTAATTGTTGTCCTCGGTTAGGCAACAACTTCTTCTTTGTTTCTTTCAGAAACAATTTTTTCAATTAAATCGGGTACTTTTTCAAATGCGGCCGCTAATCCGTGGGTCTTGCCGGCTTCCAAAAATGAGATTTCATCTCCTTTGGTCACCAAAAAGCCGATAGGTTGAATACCGATACCGGCACCTGCACCGGCTCCTTCCCCTTTTCTTGCTTTGCCTTCAACGCCTTCGCCTCCTCCGGAGCCAAATCCCATACCTACTTTAATTACAGGTACACACTTAAATTCACCCAACTGAAAGGGTTCACCAATAATGGTGTCTGTCTTGGCCTCTGACTTGATAAAGTCAGTTACCTTGTTCAATAATTCTTCAAAATGTAAATCCATGACCTTAAAATTTTTAATGATTAATAAATGTTTTTAGAATTCTGTAAGGCCTGTTTCGAATGTCCAACACCAATCTGTTATGGTCTTCAAAATTGATATGGAACGAGGCTACATACCGATTTAGCAATACAAAAACAGGATACATTTTTGCATTGGCCACGTAATCGCCGGTATCCATATCCAATGCAAACCGTTTAACCTCGAACGATTTGAGCAATTGGACCATCTTCCTTAACGTAATCCTCCTTTTGGGTTTGGTTCTCTTTTTTTTGGCCGGTTGTTTTGGTTTTGAAGATTTTGTCAAGGGATAGAAACAGCGTTCATAAAAAAGCACTTTTAACCGAACTCGTAAAAGTTCTTTCTCATCGGGTTCGAAACTCGCCTTTGCCAAGCCCTTTAAGCCTGCATAATACTTTCCTGTATCCGTGTCAATAAAAATTTGAATTGGAACAAATAACAGCCCAAGGGCAAGGAGCACAACTAATAATATCACAATGGTCAGTATCATTAGCTTTTTGCCACAAAGGAAATAGGACTATGTTTTATATGCAATGACGCGGGTCAGCATCGCATAAATAATTCGGTAAAAGTTGATAAGTTTTTTTCCGGTGCTTTTTTTGACTGATCTAACTCATATTACAAATCGGTTTTTTATTGGTAATTTGATATCTGTATTCATACCGGGCCAATGAAGTATCCTTTAATATTCTGCATTGTTTTAATCAGTTTTTTCTCTTGTAGCGAGAGCAAAGAGAAAGTCTACCCGACTTTAATGCCTTTAACAGAATCCGTGTATGCCTCTGCCACAGTTCAGCCGGACAGTCTTTATCAAGCCTATTCCATAGTAATCGGTATTTTGGACAAAACCTGGGTCGAAGAAGGTGATAAAGTAAAAAAAGGTGACCCAATCCTTCAAATCACGAACACTTCACCGGAATTAAATGCGGAGAACGCCAAATTATCGCTACAACTCGCTCGTGAAAATTATAATGGCAGAGCAGCTGTCCTTACTAGCATTCAAGATGAAATTCATGCTGCAACCCTAAAGTTCACAAATGATTCTGTTAATTACTTCAGACAAAAAAACCTCTGGGACCAAAATATTGGCTCTAAGGTGGAATACGATAACCGAAAACTCAATTATGAACTCTCCAGAAACAACTTGGACCTGCTCAAAAGAAAGTATAGGCAAACAAAAAACGAGCTCGAGACCCAATTAAAGCAATCAGAAAACAATTACCGAACATCTTTGACCACTTCCGAAGACTTTACCATAAAAAGTAAGATAAACGGAACTGTTTATGCTATTTATAAAAATCCTGGGGAAATAGTAAATACCCAACAACCTGTGGCATCTATCGGTAAAAGTGAAGATTTTATAATTGAGTTATTGGTAGATGAAGTGGATATTGTAAAATTGAAAACGGGACAGCAGGTCTTCCTCACCCTGGATTCTTATAACTCAGAGGTTTTTGAGGCTACATTGGACAAAATATACCCGAGAAAAGATGAACGTTCGCAGACTTTTAAGGTAGAGGCCTTATTTAAAGACCCTCCCAGCACGCTGTACCCCGGACTATCTGGCGAAGGCAATATTGTTATTTCCAAAAAAGAGCAAACCCTCACCATCCCAAAAGAATACCTAATGGATGCATCCAAAGTGCTTACAGACGATGGTGAAATTGAGGTTACCCTAGGACTTCAAAATTTGGACAGGGTGGAAATTTTGAAGGGTATCGATGAAAACACCGTAATTTATAAACCGGAGCAATGATCAATTGGAACGTGATATTGGGCATTGCCAAAACACATCTTATTACCAAGATGAAATCCACGGTAACCGCAACACTTGGGGTTACTTTTGGAATTGGCGCCTATATCACCTTGGTAAGTTTTATGACAGGGCTCAACGGCATGTTAGATGATTTGGTACTGAACCAAACACCGCACATTCACATGTACAACGAGATTCGTCCTTCCAAAACCCAACCCATTTCACGTTACCAAGAGTTCCAAGGTGCCATGAATTTTGTACACTCCATAAAACCCAAACAAAATCAAGAAAAAATTCATAACGCACTCCCTATTCTCGGCTATCTAAAAAAGCATCCCAATGTAAAAGGAGCGACCCCCCAACTAAGGGCCCAAATCTTTTATCTATCCGGTTCCATAGAACTGGGTGGCAATCTAGTGGGAGTTGATATTATGGAGGAAGCTCGACTTTCCAACATTAAGGACAATATTGTGGAAGGCTCCGCAGAAGCCTTAAAAAACACCAATAACGGAATTTTACTAGGTGCGGGGCTAGCTGATAAAATGTCTCTTTCCATTGGGGACAGAGTTCAAATAAGCACGGTAGCAGGGGATATTTTCCCTCTGAAAATTGTGGGCATCTATCAAAGTGGAATTGCGGAAATAGACAATGTACAAAGTTTTGCAAACCTAAATACCGTGCAGCGTATATTGGGCGAGTCCGAAAACTACGTGACCGACATCAACATCAAATTATTGAACATTGGAGAGTCCGAGTCCATGGCCCGTAATTTGGAAAAACAGTTCAATATAAAGGCAGTGGACATTAATGAGGCCAACGCCCAATTTGAAACGGGCTCCAACATAAGGAACCTTATTACCTATGCGGTTTCCATAACCCTTCTTATAGTGGCGGGATTTGGTATTTACAATATTCTGAACATGCTCATTTATGAAAAAATGAAGGATATTGCCATATTAAAGGCCACAGGGTTCTCGGGTAAAGATGTGCAATACATTTTTATGGCACAGGCCATACTTATTGGAATTTTAGGAGGTCTTTTGGGTTTATTGATCGGGTTCGGTCTTTCTCACCTTATTGACAATACTCCCTTTGAAACAGATGCCTTGCCCACCATTACCACATACCCTGTAAATTACAACGGAACCTATTATTTTATTGGAATCGCCTTTGCACTTATTTCAACTTTTGTTGCAGGATATTTACCCTCCAACAGAGCCAAAAAAATAGATCCTGTAAAAATTATTAGAGGAACTTAGCTGAGCGTATGGACCGTGTTTTAGAAGCAAAAAATATCAATAAACATTTTCATAAGCCCAAGGATTTCCATGTGCTCAAAAATATTTCATTTGAGGTAAAGCAAGGGGAGTTTGCCTCCATTATGGGTAAATCAGGCTCTGGAAAATCCACCTTGTTGTACATTCTTTCCACTATGGATACCGACTATACCGGCGAACTATACCTCAATAACGAACTTGTAACAGGCAAGTCACAAAGAGAACTGTCGCGAATCAGAAACAAAAACATTGGCTTTGTATTTCAGTTTCATTATTTGCTTTCTGAATTCAGTGTATTGGAAAATGTAATGCTGCCTGCCAAGAAACTAGCGGAAAAGTCCCCCGAGGAAATTGAGAAGGATGCACACCGAAAACTTGAAATGTTACATATTGGCCATTTGGCCGATCAGCGAGCCTCTAGAATTTCGGGAGGTGAAAAACAGCGAGTTGCCATCGCAAGGGCCCTGATCAACGATCCCACTATTTTAATGGGTGATGAGCCTACAGGAAATCTGGACAGCCACAATTCTGAAAATGTGTTCAATATCTTTAAAAATTTAAAGGAAGAGCAAGGTCTATCGCTTTTAGTGGTGACCCACGATAAAGATTTTGCCAAGCGGACGGACCGTATCATTGAAATGGAGGATGGTATAATAATCAGTCATGGAACTTGAAATCATTAATTCTGATTCGCTTGCTTTTTTTGCTCTCGTTCCAATTTTCTAAAATACCTTCGGGTCAAGAAATTGTGTTTAAGGGCCTCCATATTCTGATTGAACTTTTCTGTTCCCTCTTCAATGTTCTTCATGGTTTCCATTAACTGATTGGCCAATACGGTATCGGTCGCCACCTTATTGAGGACTCCCTCACCATTTTTTATTTCTCCTATGACGGTGTTCAAATCTGTGGTCACCTTGGTAATTTCATTGCTCGATACTTCTAGGTTTTGTATAATGTTTCTAATCCTTTCTGCGGACAAAGTGTCCGACAGTAAAACTCCCGCAATTCCATCTCCCGAATTAATGGTTTTCAATGTTGTTTGAAGTTCGTTCAAAGTTCTATTCACCTGATTACTGCTCAACTTCAGGTTGGTGATGGTTTCCTTTAGATCATTTGCCATCAAGGTATCGTTCAGCAAACGTCCCAATGTACCTTTTCCTGTGGTTAAGGATTGAGTGACTTTCAATAGGTCCGAGGATAACAAAGCAGCATTTTCATTGGTTACACTTAGTGTATTGAGCATATCTTGGGATGAAATCTTACTGTAGGATCTCAACCTGGAACCATCTTCTATAAAAGAAGCATCTCCTTTTCCAGGCACGATATTGACCAACATACTGCCAACCAGGCCATCAGAGCCTATGGTTGCAATCGCATCACCTCTAATATGTCCCTTCATTTTTTTGTTGATGGCCATATGAACAATTATCGTGGAATCGTTTATCATTTCAATATTATCCACAGTACCAATGTCAATGCCTGAAAAGCGTACATTGTTGCCAACTTGTAGTCCATTTACATTGTTGAAGACCGCATTGACCGTAAATTTCTTCACAAACAGACTTTGCTCGTTCCCGATAAGATAAGCTGCAATTATCAGTAACAAGGTACCAAGCACCACAAATATGCCCAGCTTTAGATTCTGCATTGGAGTTTTTGTTGTCATATCATTTTTTAAAAAAGGCATTTATTTTAGGATCGGTCGATGCCACCAATTCTTCATAGGTCCCTTCAGCATAGTTGATTCCATCGACCAACAAAATCATTCTTTCGGAAATCACCCTGGCACAGTCAACATCATGTGTGATAATCAATGCAGATGTCCCATATTTTTTTTGGATACTCCTCATAAGTCCAATAATTTCCTTAGCTGTTATGGGATCCAAACCACTGGTTGGTTCATCGTACAATATCAGCTTGGGTTTTAAAATAATGGCCCGGGCCAGTGCAATACGCCTTTTCATACCTCCTGACAGTTCTTCGGGCATCAAATCCATGGTATGGGCCAAACCTACATTTTCCAAAGCTTCTTG
The DNA here is from genome assembly GCF_017313105.1 of [Muricauda] lutisoli (nom. illeg.). Taxonomy (GTDB): domain Bacteria; phylum Bacteroidota; class Bacteroidia; order Flavobacteriales; family Flavobacteriaceae; genus Flagellimonas; species Flagellimonas lutisoli. The sequence continues at coordinate 34,537 of NZ_JAFLND010000005.1, forward strand.
AACCAGTGGCAAGGTATCGGTAATCCCTTCAAACTTTTTTCGGTGCCGCCTCATGGGAAACTCCAAGTTTTCCCTTACTGTCATGGAATCGTACAGGGCACTGCCCTGAAAAAGAAATCCGATATCCGAGCGCAATTCATCCAAATCCACTTGATCCAAACTAGCTATATCTTCTCCCAAAACCTCTACCAATCCGCTATCCGGGGTCATTAATCCAACGAGGCACTTGATCATAACCGATTTGCCCGATCCAGATTTCCCCATCACCACCAAATTTTCACCCTTCCGCAACATCATATTAAAACCATTCAATACATGGTTATCGCCAAAACTCTTGTACAGGTCTTGTATCCTGACTACAACCTCTTCCGAAGTTGTGCTGTTTTGAAGTGTCGCTATGTTTTCTTTCACATCCATCACAGTTCATAAAAAATATCTGATACGAAAACAGCAATAAAATCAACCACAAACAATAGCAAGGAGGCCATTACCACAGCGGTATTTGCCGCAATGCCGACACCGGCGGTGCCCCTTCCCGTCTTATAGCCCTTATAACAACCGGTCAATCCAATAACAAACCCAAAGAAAAAGGACTTTATGGTGGCCGGCACTAAATCCCCATAGGACAAGGCATCAAAAACCGTATTAAAATACAAGGTAAAAGACACATTCCCTTTCATGAATTCGACCAAAGAGGAACCAAAAAGAGCTATTAAGTCTCCAAATATCACCAACAGGGGGAGCATGAGCGTAGCCGCTAAAATTCGCGTGACCACTAAATATTTAAACGGGTTGGTACCGGAAACCTCCATCGCATCTATTTGCTCGGTTACCCGCATAGAGCCCAACTCGGCCCCAAAACCAGACGCAATTTTTCCAGAACAGATCAATGCCGTGATCACTGGACCAACTTCCCTAACTATGGAGATACCGACCATATTCGGCATCCAGGAAACTGCCCCAAACTCGATCAAGGTTGGCCTGGTCTGAAGCGTTAACACCAAACCGATGATAAATCCGGTCGTGGCTACCAGTAATAAAGATCTGTTGCCAACTTGGTAACTTTGCTTAAGCAATTCCTTAAACTCAAAAGGGGGCTTTACCGCTTGTTTAAAAAAGCGAACGGCGAAATAGGAAACATCTCCTATTTCGATAAAAAACTCCTTGGTCTTATTGATCATTTGCACTGCAATAGCCATATTTTATCGCATTTCGGCCTAATCAAAAATAAGTTTGTTGTGCTTACTTTCATATGACCAATATCATTAAGAAGCTTTCAATCAATCAGATGCACAGCTAAGCAAAACCTATTTTCCAGCTATTTTTGTGCTCTTCATAAACCCTACACTGAGCATCAGAAATGACTCAGGTCATTTACTGAACTTTTCAATCACACTACCTTACCGAATAAAATGTAACACTATGAAAAAGGCTATTTTATTCCTCGGATTATTCTTGGCTTTATCGGGATTTCAGGCCTGTGGCCCAGTGATTGTTTCACATAGACTGGCTGATCCGCCACCCCCATGGTTCTATCCACATAGGGTGGAAACGGTTCGATATGTATTTTTTCCAGAGTTCAGCATCTACTACGATCTCTCGGCGAGAACCTATATTTATTTGGATGGAGGCGTATGGAGACGAAATAAAGTATTGCCCCCACGTTACCGCTCCTACAACTTGAACAGGTCAAGATATGAACGGGTGCGCAACTATTTCGATGATAACATTGAGCGCTACCATAATCAAAATAACAGCAATAGAGGGCGCAGCAATAAAAGTGGTGTTAGAAGAAATAACTAAACATGCTTTGCTCTAACCATAGTTGAGTAATATCATAAAAATTAAGAAGCATTAGTTCTACTTTTAATAAGAACTAAAACATAATGGTATGCTTAATTCTGAAAAAATAGGAAACGAATTCTATCAAAGCCTTGGGAAATTATTTTATGCCGTGGCCATGGCCGATAATAATGTCCGACCCAAAGAAGTTAAAAGATTAAGGGAATATGTGCGGCAACATTGGTTGGATGTAGACAAATTTGAAGATGAATTCCATACCGATGCTGCCTATCAAATCGAGATTGTTTTTGATTGGTTGGAAGGCGAGGAAAAAGACGGGGAAGAATACTTTAAAGAGTTTAAGGAGTTCTACATGGAACACCATGAAAAATTTCCTGAAACCATCAAAAAGCTGATTGTAGAAACTGCTGAATCCATCGCAAGTTCCTTTGCTGGAAAAAATAGATCGGAGATGTTGACTATATTTAAGCTCAAACAGCTCTTTAACCACTAATATGGGATTAGCAGACTTTATTGACCATACCAATTTAAGACCCTCCGCCAATATTGCGGATATTCAAAAATTATGTGAAGAGGCTAAAACCTATGGTTTTTATGCCGTATGTGTAAATGGTTGTAATGTGCCCATCGCTAAGGAAACATTAAAAGACACTGCGGTAAAAGTAGCTGCCGTAATTGGTTTTCCATTGGGCGCCATGTCCACCAAAGCAAAGGTTTTTGAGGCCGTGGACTGCATTGAAAATGGTGCTGAAGAAATTGACATGGTCATCAATATCGGGTGGATGAAATCAGAAATGTACGATGCTGTTCGAGATGAGATCGAGGCTATTAAACGGGCCATAGGGGATAAAATACTTAAGGTAATCATTGAAACATGCTACCTTACTGATGCAGAAAAAGAAAAAGCTTGCGATCTGGCGATCGAGGCCCATGCCGATTTTGTTAAAACTTCCACTGGATTTGGAACCGGTGGTGCCACTTTTGAGGATGTAAAACTGATGAAAAGTATCGTTGGTGAAAAAGCAAAAATAAAAGCTTCCGGTGGAGTAAAGGATAGGGAAACCGCTATACAATATATTGAGCTCGGTGTATCAAGAATAGGCACATCCTCTGGTCCCAAACTATTAAAACAAGAAGCCCCATGAGTACCCATATAGAAGCTAAACCCGGTGAAATTGCCGAAACCGTTCTAATGCCAGGAGACCCATTAAGGGCCAAATGGATTGCGGAAACATTTCTGGAAAATCCAGTATGTTATAACAAAATCCGTGGTATGTTGGGCTATACCGGCACTTATAAAGGAAAAAGAGTCTCCGTTCAGGGCAGTGGAATGGGAATGCCATCCGCAATGATCTATTTTCACGAACTCATCAACGATTATGGAGTTAAAAACATTATCCGAGTGGGGTCCGCAGGATCGTACCAAGAAGATGTAAAGCTCAATGATGTGGTATTGGCCATGTCAGCTTCCACCACCTCAGGCATCAATAACTCAAGGTTCATCAACTCGGACTATTCTCCGACCGCCGATTTTGACCTTTTTATAAAAGCCGTTGATTATGCCCAAAAAAACAACATTCCCATAAAGGCGGGAAATGTGCTTTCATCTGATGAGTTTTATGGTGATGACCCCGAAGAATACAAACTCTGGGCCCAATATGGTGTTCTTTGCGTCGAAATGGAAACCGCAGGGCTTTATACCGTTGCGGCAAAATACAATGTAAAGGCTTTGACTATTTTAACCATTTCCGATTCCTTGGTAACAGATGAAAGGCTTTCTGCCCACGCACGGGAAACAACTTTTAAGGACATGGTCCGAATTGCGCTCGCGGCTGCAATATCTTAAGTGCCATTTTCAACAATTGGCGCTTTTGTTTAGATGGCAGGCCTGCAAAACCTGATCGGCCTTGCTTCCATCCCTATAAATGGTTATGCCCTTGAGCCCGTACTTCCAGGCCGTCATGTAAATATCCGAAACGGTTTCTTTGGGGGTGCTTTTTATTAGGTTAATCGTTTTGGATACGGCATTGTCCGTATATTTTTGGAAAGCCTGTTGGTGTTTTAAGTGGTATTCCCATGGAATCTCCAAACTTGTTTCGAACACTTTTTTTACCTTTTTAGGTATATGCTCCAACTGTTGTATACTTCCGGTATTGAGCACTTCATTTTTCACCTGATCTGTCCATAATCCTAATGCTTGCATTTTACCCACAAAAATCGGATTCACTTCCATTTGCGTTTGATTATCCAATATACCAACACGTTTGTAAGCCAAGGCATATAAGGGCTCAATGGAATACGAAGTATCCGCAATTACCGAAATACTCCCTGTTGGTGCTATACTGTTGCAAGTAGCATTTCGCATGTGTTTGTTTGGATGGAAAGTGCTTTTTTTCCAATTGGGAAAATCGCCCCGTTCCTTGGCCAATTCAGCTGAGGCCATATAACTCTTTGATTGAACAAATTGCATGATTCTTTCTCCCAGTAAAATGGCCTTTTCAGAGGCATAAGGTATATTGAGCAATGCCAACATTTCCGCCCAGCCCATTACACCAAGCCCCACTTTTCTATTGTTTTTTGTTATAGCTGCAATTTGCGGAAGTAAATAATGATTTATAGATACAATATTATCCAAAAACCTAATGGCCGACGCAATGGCACGTTCAAGCTTATTCCAATCCACTGCCGTCCCTTCCGGTTCTTTTAATGTGACCATTTTGGATAGATTGATAGAGCCAAGGTTACAACTTTCATATTCGAACAGTGGAACTTCGCCACAGGGGTTGGTACTTTGGATTTTACCAATTTCGGCCACCGTATTATGTTTGTTTAACGTATCCAAGAAAATAAGGCCTGGGTCTCCCGTTGCCCAAGCTTGTGAAACTATTTGGTCCCAAAGCTTCTTGGCTTTGATGGTTTTTGCAATCTTTTTTGTTCTCGGGTTCATCAACTTCCAATCTCTTTCATGTTGTACAGTCTCCATAAAATCATCCGTAATGCCCACGGATAGATTAAAATTATGCAAAGTATCTCCTGCTGTTTTTGCAAGGATGAACTCCTCGATATCTGGATGGTCCACATTTAATATACCCATGTTTGCCCCTCTCCGTTTTCCTCCTTGTCTTATATGTTCCGTTGCAGTATCATAAATCTTGATGAAGGCCATAGGGCCCGATGATACCCCTCCAGAGGATGAGACCATGTCGCCTTTAGGTCGGAGTTGAGAAAAGTTATATCCCGTTCCTCCCCCGCTCTGATGAATCATAGCTGTGTTTTTTAAGGTGGTAAATATGCTGCTCAGGCTATCTTCAACGGGTAGAACAAAGCAAGCGCTCAGCTGCCCATTGGGCAATCCTGCATTCATCAATGTTGGGGAGTTCGGTAAAAAATAGAGATGGGTCAATAGGTCATTAAACCTATCCTCCCACTTTTCTTTATCCTCATTTTCAGCACTTGCCACATATTTGGCTACCCTACTAAAAAGTTGCTCCGGAGTTTCAATTACCTCATCTTCGGAATTCTTTAGCAAATACCGGGCATTAAGTAATTGTAGGGCGTTTTTGGAAAGTTTCATTTTGTTTTGAGTGACATCCCTGTTTTCTCTGTCAAAATTTCTTTTAATGCTTTGGTAGTGGTGGAGTCTATCAAGTTTAAAGCTCTTACACCACACAACTCCTTCACCATTCTTGCTCCCGCCAAAGTATTGGAAGCAACCCCAGTGACAATATCGGGAACCAGTTCAAAAGCCTTCATCAAACCATGAACTGCATAAGGGTCCGAAGCACTCAAAATGGTGCATTTAATATGTTCCCTAAGCGCATTTATGGCAACATCCCCATTATAAGGTTCCAAAGGGGACGCTCCAATTTCTATAATGGCAACATCGGCATTTTCCGTTGCAATTCTACTGAGCATTTGATCAAGTTTTTCCTTGTACACCTCGGTGGGGCAAATGGACGAAGGAAGTCCCACATCCACAAAATCCATTATCTTGTCGGCTCCAACATCCTTGAAGGCCAAAATATCCTTATATCGACCAGCTCCTGTAAGTTTTGCACCCACCACTTTATAGCCTGCCTGCTTAAAAATGTTGGTTACTATTCGGGCAGAGGTCGTTTTACCGGCGGACATGGAGGTACCCACAAACAGGATTACCGGAGTATTGAATGGAACTTTGGGGATATTCTCAACAAAATCTTCCATGGTTACCTTTTTGCCTTCCCTAACCGCATGACCTTTGTAAATAATCTTGATCATTTTAGGAATAAACATGGACTTGGACGTTAGTTTTCCCAAAAGCCCGGCACCTGTTAGTACCGTCATTTTTAAATCGTCCGTTACGTTTCTCCAACTCCCTGTCGCTTCCAGAGTTGCATAACGTTCTCCCAATACGCCTACAATAAACTCACCAGCGATAACTCCTCTCATCCTACCGTTTGGGAGTTCTATCTTCAAGCTCTCCCCTCCTTCGTTCAAAATTTCACAAACGACATAATCACCAGTTTGCCATTGGTCTTGTGGCAACTCCTTTACTTGAAATCCTTTTTCCGCCAAATCGGAAATTCGGGTCAACGACGCGTAAATATATTTGTGGTCCATAATACAAAGTTTAATTGTCCCCTACTTCGGCCAACATTAATAGGGCCAACAATGCTGTCCTAACCGGAAACTCGTCCAATAAAATATGTTCATGTTGGGCATGGGCCCCATCCCCCGTAGTACCCAACCCATCCAAGGTAGCGGTATATAAACTGGTGGTATTGCCATCCGAACCCCCGCCTGCGGTCGCCTCCTCCAAATCCAATCCTAAAAGGGCCCCGTTGGCCTTTGCCAATTTCCAGAGCATCCTATTGCCTGGTGTATGCTCCATCGGAGGTCTTCCTATTCCCCCTTCTATGTGCACCTCCACCTCAGGTAATGTAGGTTTGAGCGCAAGAATCCGTTTTGTTATCTGTTCGCCATCTTTTTTGTTCAATACACGAACATCAACGACCGCTTTGCTTTCAGGTGCAATTACATTGGGTGAAACACCGCCTTCTATCATCCCTACATTTACGGTAATCCCCTTGTCAAAATCGTTCATAGCGTACAGTTGCTGCACTTGATGGGACAACTCTACAATGGCACTTGCCCCCTTTTGAGGGTCCAGTCCAGCATGGGCAGCTTTCCCTTTTACAGTGATCGTAAAGCGGCCAAGGCCTTTTCTGGCGGTTTTCAGTTTACCCTTCAATCCCAACGGAGGTTCCATGACGTAAGCTCGTTCGCAGACCTTGGCCAATCGTTCAATGGCTTTTCTGGATTCCTTGCTTCCAATTTCTTCATCGGAATTGATCAGAATAACAGGAGTCAGTGGCAAACTCAAATTCAATTTGTCAATGGCCTTTAAAGCAAATATGATCTGGGTAAGCCCAGCTTTCATATCATAAATTCCGGGGCCGCTCATAATTGCGCCATCTTTTGTCAATGGCATCTCTTTAAGTGTATCTCGCTCCCATACGGTATCACAATGGCCGATCATTAATTGCAAAGCCTTGTTTTTATCCCTGTTTTTTGGTCTTGCATATAGGAAGCCACCTGTTTCCTTTCCTGGTACCTGCAGTGTATAAAAACCTAATTCTTGTAACGCTTCCCCTATAAATTTCAAAATCTGATATTGGGACTTCGGGTCACGGGAAGGTGATTCCAACGATACGAGCTTCCCCAAAAAATCCAACATTTCTTCCTCACTTGATTTGAGTTGATTCAAGATACCATCGGCCATATGTGTAACCTTGGATGTCATCTTTTAAAATCTTTAGGAAAAGGAAAGTTGTAAGTTTCATCGATTTTGGCAAAACGACCATAAGAAATGTATGCTAGCAACGGGTTATTTTTCAATTGTGCCTGTTCGTCCTTTTCGGATACACGTAAATACTCATTACGCACGCAGGCATGCTTGATACTCCCCGTAATAATGCTGTTCTCGCCAAAACCATCAATAATCTTGAACAACTCACATTCCAAGTACAAATAAGCGTTTTTGACCAAAGGTGCGTCCATGGAAGCTGCTTTGATCAAGGGCAAGGCTTCAACAATCTGTTGGGACTTGGTCAATGCATCTGATCTTGGAGAAGCGCTCAATGAAGTGGTGGTCACTTGGTCGGGAGTTGGAAAACTGACCGTGAACTCTCCTGTTTTTTTTACATTTTGATACGTACAGTGCCGTGGGGTACAGACGAACCCAAAATAGTTATCGAACCCAAGCGGGGTTGCCATATGTTTTGGCGCAAGATCATACCCATCTTTCTCTTTGGTTCCAACAACAACCAAAGGAGCAACAGTAAATATCCTATCCCAAATTGGATTCTGGATATCCAATGAAACGTATTTCTTGTCCTGAAGAATGTTCATAATATCCGAATTGCTATTTCTAAAAATACAATTATGGATCAGGGTCTCCTATGACCTAAATCAGGAACACCGTACGGAAACAACAGGGCTCCCACACTTAAAAAACCAATGGTTTCACAAGTAATTTGAATGACCTAAATCATTTTAAATGATGGTATTGTAACCTAGATTTGAGATAATCCATAGCTATGGTTAAATCACGGCTTAGGGAAATAAATGATGTAAAATGTCTACCGAATCCGAATATAAAGGCAATAATGCCAATGGGAACAACAAGAACGAAAAACCCAAACCTCCCAAAGGAGGCAGTAATCTAAGTTGGGTATATTGGATAGTGTTGATTTTCCTAATAGTTTTTCCATTTTTCACCAATACCATTGGAACGTCCAAAGAAATTGCCTGGTCTAAATTCGAGGATGACCTTTTGGCCAAAAATGCTATTGAAAAGATTGTTGTCATCAACAAAGAGGTTGCGCAGATCTATGTCAAAAAAAGTGTTTTGGACGATCCCGAATTCAAAAATGACAATGATGGGCTATTCTCCTCTAACTCGGGACCCCAATATTATATCACCATTGGTTCAGTAGAAAGTTTCGAGAATAAATTACAACGTGCACAGGAAGATGCAGGCATTTCTGAAAAAATTGATGTTAGATATGAAAACCGGACAGATATTGTCACCATTTTATCTTGGCTATTGCCTCTAGCCTTTTTCATTTTTATCTGGGTATTCATGTTTCGCAGAATAGGCGGTGGAAAAGGGGGTAGCTCTATGTTCAATTTTGGTAAGTCCACGCCAAGACTTACGGAAAAAGGCACCAAAAGCAAAGTGAGCTTTAAAGATATTGCCGGTCTTAAAGAAGCAAAGACCGAGGTAATGGAAGTTGTGGACTTCTTAAAGAACCCGGAGGATTACACCCGATTAGGTGCAAAAATCCCCAAAGGCGTTTTACTTGTTGGTCCGCCAGGAACCGGAAAAACCTTAATGGCCAAAGCTGTTGCCGGCGAGGCCCAAGTGCCTTTTTTCTCCATGTCGGGTTCCGAGTTCGTGGAGATGTTCGTAGGTGTGGGCGCATCACGTGTTCGTGACCTTTTCAAAAAAGCAAAGGCAAAAGCACCAAGCATCATTTTTATTGATGAGATTGATGCCGTTGGCCGCTCCCGAGGCAAAATAAATGCCTTCCAAGCGAATGATGAACGCGAAAGCACTTTGAACCAATTACTTACCGAATTGGATGGATTTGGCGATAATACCGGGGTTATTGTTTTGGCTGCAACCAACCGTCCCGATGTATTGGACAAAGCTCTTTTACGCCCTGGAAGGTTTGATCGCCATATTTATTTGGAACTCCCCAACCAAACGGAACGGGCAGAGATCTTTAAGGTACACGTTCGTTCCTTAAAACTTTCAAAAAATGTTGACATCGATGTTCTGGCCAAATTAAGTCCGGGATTCTCTGGGGCAGACATTGCCAATATCTGTAACGAGGCGGCTTTGATCGCAGCACGAGAAAAGAAAGACGAAGTGGAACAAGAGGATTTCATGGCTGCTAGAGATCGGGTTATTGTTGGAATGGAACGGAAAAGCAAGATTATCTCCCCCAAGGAAAAGGAAATCGTTGCTTATCATGAAGCCGGCCATGCCGTTGCCAGTTGGCACTTAAAACATGTGGATTCCCTTGTAAAGGTCTCCATTATCCCAAGAGGTAAATCACTCGGTGCTGCATGGTATTTACCGGAAGAACGTCAAATCGTGACCAAATCACAATTTATTGACCAAATGTGTGCTTCCCTTGGTGGACGGGCTGCAGAGGAAATTATTTTCAACGAAATCTCATCCGGAGCACTGGACGACCTTGAAAAAGTGACCAAACAAGCCTATACCATGGTCTCCTACTATGGTTTGGATGAAGAGATAGGACCCATCAGCTTTTACGATTCCACTGGCGATAACGAACGCTTACTTGGAAAACCTTATAGCGAGGAGATGGCCAAACAAATTGATCATGAAGTACATAATTTGATTATGTCCGCCTATGAACGAACCAAAAAATTATTGCTAGCACATAAAAAAGAACTGGAAAATTTGGCACAATTGCTTCTAAAAAAAGAGGTTGTGGATAAAGATGACCTTGAAGAGCTTTTGGGCAAGCGAGGTGAAAAAATATTGGGTAAGGAAACTGAAAAGCCCAGCAATCCGAACTTGCTGATAAATTATTTCAATATTCTAAACAATAAATATAGAGAACCGTTCAATTAAGTTACCCCCCCGACTTTTTGAACATAAAAACAACATGTCATGGAAACATTAATTTACGATTCAGACCTCCATTTTGAACACAAACAATGGGAACGCGAGCTTGATTTCTGGAAAGACGAATTAAAAACATTTAAACACAGGTTAAGTGAACTTATAACTCGCTACGACGACAAAATAGTTCTTGTGAAACTGGAACATTATCAGAATGAGTTTATCTTACAGGGTAGTGTTATCGAAGAACTAGAGGAAGCCATTGCGCAACATGAGTCCAACATGGCCGAACATAGTAAAGTGGGCGAGGATGCCCTGGACGTCTCCTTAGTTAAAAAACATGTGGAATTCAGAAAAAAAATGGAAACTCAACGTCGAATTTATGCCGATCTTAAAAAGGAATTCTTTGGATTTTTAACGGAATACTGGACATAAATAATTGGCCGCTTAGAATATTACTGTTACCAACAAATAATCTAAGAAAATTATTTTAGCCCTTTTGTGTAGGTTCCAACGAAACCGGCAATTCAAAAACCTCAAGGGAAAAATAGGGTAGAGCAGCTAATAAGTGGTCAAAAATATCGGCCATCACATATTCATAGTTCTCCCAACGTTTATCGGAGCTAAACGCATAAATTTCCAACGGAATCCCTTGAGAGGTAGGTTGCAATTGCCTTACCATAAGGGTCATCCCTGTATTGATTGCAGAATGGTGCTCTATATAGTCCGTAACGTATTTTCTAAAAACACCAAAATTGGTCAGGTTGCGCCCATTGACCAAAAGTTCCTTGTTTATTTGGTTGGATTCGTTATAGCTTTTTATTTGCTCGTTCCTATTGGCAATATATGCTTCTACCAACTGAATCTTTTTTAGCTTTTCGACTTCTTCGGGTGTTAAAAACCGAATACTCTTTTGACTTACGATCAATGACCGCTTTATTCGACGACCTCCGGACACCTGCATGCCCCGCCAATTTTTAAAAGAATCGGAAATCAAGGCATATGTCGGAATCGTGGTTATGGTCATATCAAAATTCTGAACTTTAACCGTAGCCAAACTTATCTCCACTACGTCACCATCGGCACCATACTTCTCAAAAGTTATCCAATCCCCTATCCGTACCATATCATTGATAGTAACCTGTATACTGGCCACAAGGCCCAAAATAGAGTCTTTAAATATGAGCAGCACTACTGCCGATGCAGCACCGAGCGCCGTAAAAAACTTCCATACCGTGGTATCTGTTACAATGGCAAAAATGGTTAAGATACCAACCACCCAAGCAAAGATCATGAATACCTGAACATAACTATCTATAGGCTTATCCTTGAATTTTGGAAGGGTTTTCAGATATCCGTTCACACTTTTGAAAAACTTTCGGAAAATGATCAATGTTAAAAAAACGAACAGTATTTTAATCATTTTCAGCACAATACCACCGGCATAATCAAAATCTGAAAAGGCAACGGGAACAAACTCAAGTAAAATTAAAAGCGGAACTACATGTGCCACAAAACGTGGTACTCGGTGGGCCACCAAAAAATTGTCAAAATTATTTTTTGATTTTCTAGCCAACTTTATAGACAATGCACGTAATATCTTCCAAAGAAGAACATCCAGAAAAAAAACAAGTACAAGAACTACAACAACCAATACAAACAAGTTGATGTAAGAGGCCAAACCCTCTGCCATTCCTGTTTCTATCAAATAATTATATAGTAAGCGACCTAGATCTTTTTCCACAGTTTGCAGTTCAATAAACATAAAAACAAAATTACAAGATTTAATCCACCTCCCAATACAAGGAAATCATCATTTTATAAAAGGAACAATGGATGTAAACTTTAAAAGATCCATTAAAAAACAAAGCTATTGGACCAATCATAAAATGCGATTTAAATCCTGCCCTTTTAGACAAAAAAATTATATTTGCACACCTAAAATTCCGTAGGCCCACGTGGTGGAATTGGTAGACACGCTACCTTGAGGGGGTAGTGTTCGTAAGGACGTGCTGGTTCGACTCCAGTCGTGGGCACAAAAAAACCGCAAGCAATTGCGGTTTTTTTATTTAAACACCCCTTGAGAAATCCTCAAACCTTTTCCCAAAACACTGATATTTATAAAGAAGAATCTAAATTTTATGATAAAATACTAGGATGGCATCTATTTAATCGTAAATTTGTTTAACGTTTAAATAAAAAAGATGAACAACGTAAAAACTTTTTTTAGTATTCGGGATATGGAAAACCTTTCAGGTATTAAGGCCCATACCATCCGAATTTGGGAAAAGAGATACAATTTGTTCAGCCCTGAACGAACAGACACCAATATTCGTACATATAATCTTGAAAGCCTGCAAAAGCTGTTGAACGTTACCCTCCTTTATAATAATGGGTATAAGATTTCCAAGATTGCCAAAATGGGCGAGGAAAAAATTCCCGCCTTGGTCAATGAAATTATTTCAGAAAAAAGCGAGAAAAGCCATGCACTGAATTCTTTAAAGTTGGCCATGCTCAATTTTGATCAATCGCTATTCTTGAAGACCTATAATGGGCTAATGGAAGAAAAGTCGTTCACTCAAATTTTCAATGACGTGTTCATTCCATTACTGAACGAACTTGGATTGTTGTGGCAGACCAATACCATAAGTCCTGCCCACGAACATTTTATTTCCAACTTGATCAAACAAAAAATCTATATCCATACGGAAAAGCTTCAATTTGAGGCTCCTACCAAAAAGGATGAAGTATATGTTCTCTTTTTGCCCGAGAACGAAATCCACGAACTAGGGCTGTTGTATGTCAATTACCAATTGGCCTTGCACGGCTACAAAACCATTTATCTAGGACAAACCATGCCCATAGAAAGCTTGGAAGATTTGCTCAAATATTACACCAACATAAGGTTTGTTTCGTACTTCACTGTTTCGCCGACCAAGGATGAGATCGATGATTATTTTGATCGATTCGGTGAAGTGCTGAAAAAATCACCTGGATCAAAACTTTATGTAATGGGCTATCAAATACAAGAGATAGGAGAAGAAAAGCAACTTGGTCCCATTAAGATATTTAAATCCATTAATCAATTAGTAGATTTTCTTTAGCCCCAAAATGAAAAAAGTAATTGTTATTGGTTCTGGTTTTTCATCACTTTCCGCTTCGTGTTATCTGGCAAAAGCCGGGTATGAGGTAGAAATGTTCGAGAAGAACGATACTGTTGGGGGTAGGGCCAGACAATTGGTAAAAGATGGCTTTACTTTTGATATTGGTCCAAGCTGGTATTGGATGCCCGATATTTTTGATAAGTTCTTTGCCGATTTCAACAAAAAAACCTCAGATTACTACCAGCTGGACAAACTGAATCCTGCCTATAAAATCTTCTTTGAGGATGATACGATCACCATTGGCGATTGCATGGACAATATTTGTGCGGAATTCGAGCGAATCGAATCGGGGAGCAGCGAGCACCTGAGACAATTTATCAGTGAGGCCCAAGAAAATTATGATATAGCCATTAACAAAGTGGTGCTCAGACCTGGGCTTTCACCGCTGGAACTTGTGACCAAGGAAACAGTATTAAAAGTGGACCAATTCTTTAAGACCATCAGCCAACAGGTCCGCAAACGGTTCAAAAATCCAAAGTTGGTCTCGACCTTGGAATTTCCCGTCCTTTTTTTAGGTGCTAAACCGAGCAAAACACCATCCTTTTATAACTTTATGAACTTTGCCGATTTTGGTTTGGGCACATGGCATCCCAAAGGGGGTATGTATGAAATTATCAAAGCCATGAAAAGTGTAGCAGAAGAATTGGGGGTCACCATCCATACCAATAGCCCTGCAACCCATATTTTGGTGTCGGACAGTGAAGTTCTGGGCATTCGAAGCAAAGGAGCCAACCATTTGGCGGATTATGTGGTAAGTGGAGCGGATTACCATCATTCCGAGACCTTATTGGACAAAAAATACAGACAGTACTCCGAGGAATACTGGGACAAAAAAACCTATGCTCCTTCCTCGTTGTTGTTTTATATCGGTTTTGACAAGAAATTGAAAAACATTGAACACCATAATCTGTTCTTCGACACCGATTTTGAAAAACATGCACAAGAAATCTATGACAACCCGCAATGGCCCAGCAATCCATTGTTCTATGCCAATTTTCCATCCGTAACGGATGCATCTATGGCACCAAAAGATCAAGAAACTGGGTTCTTTTTGGTTCCGATTGCTCCCGGATTGGAAGATACTCCACAACTCAGGACTCAATATTTTGATATTGTGATGGACCGATTTGAAAAATTGACCCATCAATCTGTAAAAAATTCAGTAATTTTTAAAGAGAGTTTTTGTGTTAACGATTTTATAGAGCAATACAATTCCTATAAAGGAAATGCCTATGGTTTGGCAAACACGTTGCGCCAGACAGCTTTTTTAAGACCTAACCTCAAAAGTAGCAAGGTAAAAAACTTGTTCTTTACCGGTCAGTTGACCGTACCCGGCCCAGGGGTCCCACCATCCCTGATTTCCGGTAAACTGGTGGCTGATTTAATCATTAAAGAAGTAAAAAAATGAAAACTATTTTTGACGACGTATCTTATGACTGCAGCAAGGTTGTAACAAAATCTTACAGCACTTCTTTCTCCTTGGCAACCAAAATGTTGGCACCGTCGATCAGGGCGGACATTTATAATATTTATGGTTTTGTCCGTTTTGCCGACGAAATTGTAGATACCTTTCATGATTATGACAAGGCCAAATTGTTCGATGCCTTTGAAAAGGACATGGAACAGGCCATTGAGGACAAGATCAGCTTAAACCCTATTTTGAACTCCTTTCAATACACCTATCATAAATATGACATACCACATCACTTGGTAGCGTCTTTTATGAAGAGTATGCGAATGGACCTTACCAAGAAAAATTACGAAACTTTTGATGAATACCGCGAGTACATTTACGGTTCTGCCGATGTGGTGGGGTTAATGTGCCTATGCGTGTTTGTTAAAGGTGATAAAGAAAAATATGAGGAGTTAAAAGAATCCGCCATGGCTCTGGGTTCTGCTTTCCAAAAGGTGAACTTCCTTCGGGATTTAAAGGCGGATTACGAAGATTTGAATCGTACGTATTTCCCGAACACCAACCTATTGGAACTGGACGAGGAATCCAAAAGACGCATCGTAAACGAGATAAAGGCGGATTTTGCATTGGGCTATTCCGGAATTGTACAATTGCCCGAGCAAGCAAAATTTGGGGTGTATACTGCTTATCGCTATTATAAAAAACTGCTTCAAAAATTGCAAAGCACACCACCTCTGGAAATAAAGAACACCAGGATTCGTGTACCCAACTACCAAAAATTTGGTTTGTTGGCACAATCTTATGTAAATTATAAACTACAATTGGTACAATGAAAGTAGCACTTTGGATATTGATTTTTTTGGCAACCTTTTGCTTTATGGAGTTTATGGCATGGTTTACCCACAAATATGTAATGCACGGTTTTTTATGGAGTTTACATAAAGACCACCATAAAAAGGACCATGATTCTTGGTTTGAGCGAAATGATGCCTTTTTCATTTTTTATGCTGTGGTAAGCATGACGCTCTTTTATTTGGGCAGTTACACCTCTTTTTGGTACGGCTGGCCATTGGGCTTTGGTATTTTAGCCTATGGTATCGCTTATTTTATGGTGCACGACATCTTTATCCACCAACGATTTAAAATGTTCCGAAATGCCAATAATTGGTATGCCCGCGGGGTTCGTAGGGCCCACAAGATACATCACAAGCATTTAGGTAAAGAAGATGGGGAATGCTTTGGTATGCTGTTGGTTCCCTTTAAATATTTCAAGAAGAAATATTAATCAGCTATCAACTTATCCAGCAAGCTACGGGTCTTATCAGAATTCCAATTGGCGGCTCCTGTTTTCTCGACCACAATATGTCCAGCCTTGTCGATGATATAGGTAACGGGAATACTACTGCTTTCTAATTCCATTGGGGTGGCAGAAGCTTGAAAGTATACAGGCAATTCATATTCTTTTTTCTCTAAAAAGGCAACTACCTTCTCCTTATCATCATTGGCCACAAAGGCAAAAGTGACCTTATCCTTGTAATCCCCATATAGCTCCACAAACCCGGGCAGTTCTGCAACGCATGGAGGGCACCATGTGGCCCATACATTTACCAGAACGACCTCTCCTTTTTTAGATTGAAGGTTGGTCGAACTACCTTCCAAATCAACCAAGTTCCAGTTGTAATTGTTCAAAGTGGCTTGCTCTTCTTCATCCACGGTACTCGGACTGATCACTGTAGCAACTACCTTATTCACCCAAACCCTTACATGAAAACCTATTGGGGTAAAAAGAATAAGCAATATGGCCAAAATCCATATACCATTGCTGATCTGTTCCTTTGTTAACTTCATTCTGCAATTAATTCATCCAATAACTTGTATACTTTTCCATTGCTCCAATCCGATATACCCTCTTCATGAATGACAATGTTCCCTGATTTATCGATTAAATAAGATGAGGGCACTTTACTTGCGTCCACCGCCATTTTATCCCCAATGATCAAATAAGTAACGGGAAAAGTAAATCCATGCTCTTCCATAAAAGCTTCAACAGGTTCCTGCTCCTCATTGGTGATGATATAGAAATCCATCTTGCCTTTGTATTTGTCGTACAATTCTTGAATACTTGCAAGTTCAGCTTCGGAAGGTAATCTCCAAGAAGCCCAAAAATTGACAAAAATTACATTTCCCTTGGACTCTTCAAAATTGAAAAAGTTCCATTCCCCATCCTTTAGTCTCCAATCGTAATCGGTGATTTTTTGTTGCTCCGATTTTTCAATTACCGAAGGGGAAAACGCAAACAGTCTATTCAACCATATCTTTCCGTAGTACCCTATTGGCGTTACAAAAAATGATAGCACAAAAAGAATTAGAACAATATTGAGAACGGTCTTTTTACTAATCTTCATGAATTATTTCTCAAAAATTAAAAACTCCTGATATCTATTACAACATCAGGAGTTTTTACAGATTATATTAGATACAATTAAGCATTCTGTTTCTTGATCAAGTTCAAGGCTGAACCTTCGTTGAACCACTTGATCTGAGCATGGTTATACGAGTGGTTTGCCTTGATGGTATCCTTGCTTCCATCGGCATGTACAACTTCGATGGTCAAAGGTTTGTCCGGTGCAAACTCAGCAGCATCGACAATGTTGAACGTATCGTCTTCTTGAATCAAATCGTAATCATCCTCATTGGCAAAGGTCAGGGCCAACATACCTTGTTTCTTCAAGTTGGTCTCGTGAATCCTTGCAAAGGATTTTACCAATACAACGGCAACTCCCAAATGTCTTGGCTGCATGGCCGCATGCTCACGTGAAGAACCTTCTCCGTAGTTATGGTCACCCACAACAACTGTCATGATTCCTTTTTTCTTGTATTCACGCTGTGTATCCGGAACTCCTCCGTACTCACCTGTCAATTGGCTCTTTACCAAGTTGGTTTTTTGGTTGAAGGCGTTTACGGCTCCAATCAATGTGTTATTGGCAATGTTGTCCAAATGTCCTCTAAAACGCAACCAGGGTCCTGCCATGGAAATGTGATCCGTAGTACATTTACCAAATGCCTTGATCAAAAGTTTCATTCCTTGAAGATCACTGGCTTTAATGGGCTCAAAGGGTGTCAACAACTGCAAACGCTCCGAACCTTCGGCCACGATCACATCTACGCCGCTTCCGTCTTCACGAGGCTCAACATAACCGTTCTCCTTTACTTCAAAACCTTTTGGTGGCAATTCCCATCCTGTTGGCTCGTCCAACATCACTTCTTCTCCATCCTCATTGATCAATTTATCGGTCAACGGATTAAAGTCCAAGCGACCGGCAATGGCTATTGCAGCCGTCATTTCCGGTGATGCAACAAATGCATGGGTATTTGGGTTACCATCGGCACGTTTTGCAAAGTTTCGGTTAAAGGAATGGACGATACTGTTCTTTGGTGCATTCTTTGGGTCTTCGTAACGTCCCCATTGACCAATACATGGTCCACAAGCATTGGTGAAAATCTTGGCATCCAATTTTTCGAATATATCAAGGATACCGTCACGCTCTGTGGTATATCTTACTTGTTCCGAACCAGGGTTGATACCAAATTCAGCTTTTGTCTTCAATTTTTTATCCAAAGCCTGTTGTGCAATGGATGATGCTCTCGACAAGTCTTCATAGGAAGAGTTGGTACAGGAACCGATCAATCCCCACTCAACGGCCAAAGGCCAATCATTCTTTTCTGCCTTTTCCCTCATGGTACCAACTTCGGTTGCCAAGTCCGGGGTAAATGGTCCGTTCAATAAAGGCATCAATTCTGATAGGTTGATTTCAATCACTTGGTCGAAATACTGCTCTGGATTGGCGTACACCTCAGGATCAGCGGTCAAATGCTCTTTTACCTTGTTGGCTTCATCCGCTACATCCGATCTATCCGTAGCTCTAAGGTAACGCTCCATGGACTCGTCGTAACCAAAAGTTGAAGTGGTCGCTCCAATTTCGGCACCCATATTACAAATGGTTCCCTTACCGGTACAGGACATGGAAGTTGCTCCAGGGCCAAAGTATTCAACAATAGCTCCGGTTCCACCTTTTACCGTAAGAATCTCGGCCACTTTCAAAATAACGTCTTTTGGAGCAGTCCAACCAGATAGCTTGCCGGTCAATTTTACACCGATCAACTTAGGAAATTTAAGTTCCCAGGCCATTCCTGCCATTACATCCACAGCATCTGCTCCACCTACACCAATGGCTACCATTCCAAGTCCACCTGCATTAACAGTATGGGAATCGGTTCCGATCATCATACCTCCAGGGAAGGCATAGTTTTCCAAAACCACTTGGTGTATAATTCCTGCACCTGGTTTCCAAAACCCGATACCATATTTATTGGATACAGATCCCAAAAAATCAAAAACCTCTTTACTGGTCTCGTTGGCGTGCTTCAAATCTGTCGCGGCACCATCCTTAGCTTGAATCAAGTGGTCACAGTGAACGGTTGTTGGCACGGCCACTTTATCCTTACCTGCCTGCATAAACTGCAACAAGGCCATTTGGGCCGTTGCATCTTGACAAGCAATCCTGTCAGGAGCAAAGTCAACGTAATCCTTACCCCTAACAAAAGCTTTTTCTGGTTTACCGTCCCAAAGATGAGAGTATAATATTTTTTCGGAAAGTGTCAGGGGTTTGCCCACCAACTCGCGGGCTTTTTCTACGCGCTCCTCTATGGTGGTGTAGACTCCCTTAATCATGTCTATATCAAATGCCATTATACAATTGAGTTTTTTAAGATTTTCGTAATTCGGTAAATTTACTAAATCGTGAAGTATTTTGGAATTAGAATCGCATTAAATAAGTGTTGACTTTCTTATTTTTTATAACAATTCCGTGATAATTTTTTCCTCGGTGATGCCTTCTGCCTCAGCTTTATAGTTTTTTAGTATCCTGTGACGAAGTATTCCCAAGGAAACTGCTTTGACATCCTCGATGTCCGGAGAGAACTTTCCATTAATGGCTGCATGGGCCTTAGCGGCCAAGACGAGGTTCTGTGATGCCCTGGGTCCAGCTCCCCAATCTATATAATTTTTCACGTAATCGGATGCGCCTTCTTGCCCCGGTCTGGTCCTGTTGACCAACCGCACGGCATAATCCACAACATTGTCGGGCACGGGTATACGCCTGATCAAGTGTTGTACTTCGATAATTTCATCGGCATTGAAGAGTGACTTTATTTGAACTTCATCGTCGGTTGTAGTGGATTTAACAACTTGTATTTCTTCTTCTATCGAGGGATATTTTAGTTGTATGGCAAACATAAAGCGATCCAATTGGGCCTCTGGTAACGGATAGGTTCCTTCTTGCTCAATTGGGTTCTGGGTAGCCAGAACAAAATAGGGTCGATCAAGCTTGTATTGCTTTCCAGCAATGGTGACCGCTCTTTCCTGCATGGCTTCCAGTAAAGCTGCCTGTGTTTTTGGTGGAGTCCTATTGATCTCGTCCGCCAAAATAATGTTCCCAAAAACAGGGCCCTTGATAAATTTGAAGTTTCGGTTTTGGTCCAGTACTTCGCTTCCCAAAATATCGCTGGGCATTAAATCGGGTGTAAACTGAATTCTTTTAAAATCCAATCCCAAGGTTTGTGCAATAGTGTTCACCATTAAGGTCTTTGCCAAGCCGGGAACCCCTATTAAAAGCGAATGGCCACCAGTGTAAATGGATAGCAGTATTTGTTCGATCACTTCTTCTTGGCCCACAATGACCTTGGCAATCTCCTTTTTTAACTCTTGGTGTTTTTTTACCAGATTTTCTACCGCAACTACATCCGACATACAATTATTGCTTTACCCAGTTATTAGCAAAATTGCAGCCTCTATTTTCTGGATCTACGTGAATATAGGTGTCATCAATATGCTCGTTCATCCATTCTTTTATGGCCCTGAACTGTTTTTCTCTCAACGCAAGTTCTTGGATTTTCATGTAGTCTTTCGCAAAGTCGGCCACATGTTCATCGTAACGATTGGAAATTTTCATGATTTTGAATTTAGGAGCCCCCCCCCTTTGGTCATCTTCACGAACCGGTCTGGATATTTCGCCATCTTTTAAATCTCTAACCTGATTGTAAAGCGTTGGGTCCATTTTGGTCAATTCAAAACGGGAATCGAAATTTACAGGATTTCGAAGCAATCCACCGTCAAACTTTGTTTCTTTTTCTTCAGAAAAATTCAATGCTGCCTCTGCGAAAGTATATTTCCCATCCAATATTTGCTGACGGATGGTATCCAATTCGCTTACCGCCTTATCAATCGAACTTTTTGGAATCTCGGGAGTCATAAGAATATGACGGATATCTCTTTCCTGCCCTCTCACTTTTTCCACAAAAATGATATGATAACCAAAAATGGTCTCAAATGGCTCCGATATCTCACCTTCCTGAAGACTGAAAGCCACATCTTTAAATTCTTTTACAAATTGCGTTTCCTTGGTCATGCTATACAGACCACCGTTTGCCCTGGATGCGCCGTCTTGAGTGTACAGGATGGCCTTTACCTTAAAACTGGCATCGTTCTCCAAAACATCTTGACGGATCTCCTTTAACTGGTTGATCACCTTTTGCTTTTCCTCCTCTGGGGCCTCGGGCTGCTTCACAATTTGTGCAATTTCCAGCTCTGCTCCAAAAACCGGTCTTTCATCCTCAGGTATTTTGTAGAAAAATTGACGCACCTCTTCTGGGGTCACTTCAATTTCTTCCACAATTTTGCTCTGCATTTTCTCGGAAAGCATTCTCAATTTATTGATTTCGAAAAGCTCTTCCCTAAAGCTTTCCATATCGGGTTTTTTATAATAGCTGAGCATCTTTTCAACACTACCGATCTGTTGTGTCAGCTGTTGGATTTGTCTATCACTTTGGGCATTCACCATGTCATCGGACACCAATAAACTGTCCTGTACGGCTTGGTGGGCATAGAGTCTGTCTTCCATTAGTTTGCCCAAAAGGCCACAACGGGTAACATCCTCGGTGGATGCGCCCTGGTTTTTAAGATCGATCAATGTTTTATCAATGTCGGATTCCAAGATCACATAATCCCCTACCACTGCAGCAATCCCGTCCAATTTCACTTTTTTGGTATTGCTGGTCGTATCCACACTCAATGCTTGGTCCGCTTCTTGTGCTTGGACCATTCCCAACATCGCAAAAAATGCAATGGAAAGTCCTTTAATTTTCTTTGTCATAAACCTCAAATTCATTCTTCTTAATAGCTTCATCTATAATTTCGGTTTCCAGTCTTTTTACGTAGTTCAACCGTCGCCTGTTCAAAATCAATTGCCGAATATCCGGCTCAACATAATCAAATGGTGCTGTTTCGTTGACTTCCAACACATTGGTCACCCAGCCCAAATATACTTCTAACGAATCTTGTAGCTCAAAAAATTGTGATTTTTTTAAGTGCTCATCTTCATTTGCCTGTGTCAGGGGTGGAATTTCTTCAATTACACGTGATGCGCTCACCCATATGGAATCGTTAAAATGTATTTTTTTGAACTGTACTGCTATGGAGTCCAAATAAGTTTTGTCCAAATCGTCCCAATTTTTGATTTTGGCCTCCACCCCATCACGATCCAAAAACTGGTTCGACATGCCCACAAATCTCAGCTGTACCAGTTTTTCGTTCAGTTTAAAATTTTCCTTTTCTCGTTCGTAGAATTCCTCGAGCTGATTCTTGGTAACGGCGGTATCCTGGGATTGGTTCACCAAAGCTTCAATATAGGCCCGTGTGTATAGGTCAGCGCGGTAATCAGCCACCAAGCGATCATACTCCGCCAGCTTTTCTTCAGGGAGGTTGATCTTTGATTTGGACAATAACAACTGTTTCGACGCCCAGTTATTAATGTAATTGGTCACAAAAACCGTACTGTCCTCGGCGGACATGTCATTTCGAATCAAAGAAGCAATGTCCTCTTTGTACAAAAACGTGTCCCCAACCCTTGCCAATGGCTCCTTTTCTTCTACCTTGTTGAACATGCCCTCGCAAGAAGTAAGTAATATTGAGGTCAAAACACAAAGGATGAAAAGCGTATTTTTTTGGTGCTTAAGCATTTCGCAAAAATAACAATTACAAAGTCCCCTACAAGAAGGTTCTAATTTCATTAACAGATTTTTTTAGTTGGAACTAGATGGACAGAAATTGCTACATTAGTGCAAAACCAAACCAAACATGAAGTATACTACCGAGATTGTTGTTGATGTCTCTAGGGAAGAATTCATAAAAAAAATGGACGACCCCGACAACATGAAGCATTGGCAACGAGGACTCGTCGGATATGAACAATTGTCCGCCAATCCTGGACAAGAGGGTTCACGAATGAGTCTTAGTTATGAAATGGGCAAACGGAAAATAGACATGGTAGAAACCATCATCAAAAGAAACCTTCCTGAAGAAATACACATGACCTACGATACCAAAGGTGTACACAATATTCAAAAAAACTACTTTAAGGAAGAAAATGGTTCAACCCGATGGATATCCGAATCGGAATTTCAATTTTCGGGTTTTGGTATGAAACTAATGGGATTTTTAATGCCAGGCGCTTTTAAAAAGCAGTCATTAAAATATATGCAAGACTTCAAGGCTTTTGCCGAAAATGGAACATCGGTGCTTAATTCATAAAATCAATGGAAAAACTTTTGGACAGAAAAATTAAGATTATTTGGGATTTTAGAGGACCAAGTGCAGCACAAACCGCTGAGCACTACCTAAAACACCTTAAGGAATTTGTAGAGGTCGAGGAACTCAAGTACGACCTGGGGGGCACAGAACATTTTAGCCCTACACACAGCATTGCCTATCTGGTGGTTGCCGAATTTGAGCTCAAAGAGGTTCGAAGTATTCTTAAACCTCATCGGGGACAGGTATACAATCAAGAAATTTAATTTTTTGCCTATGTGGCAAAGACTCGCTTTTTTAGCCTTTTTGGTTTTGGGCACATCGTGTGCAGATACTGTTCCTACCCGACCTTTGAACAAAGCGTTGTCTTCCCAAAATCCGAAGATCAAAAACGTAATGGACCATCTGGAGGAATACGAGGTTCAACTACGGTATACCCAAATTAATCGAAGAAACGACAGTGTTGTTTTTACCGATTACGATTTTCAGGTCGACGACAACACCTATTTTTACCCGGCAAGCACCGTAAAGTTTCCTGCGGCAGTAGCAGCTTTGGAAAAGCTCAATGAAATTGATTCCCTTTCGTTGGAAACCCGTTTTTTTGTTGAAGGTGATTCCGTGGAGACAACTTTCGCAAAAGCTATTTCAGAAATTTTTTCCGTTTCGGACAATGCCGCCAATAATCGCTTGGTCGAGTTTTTAGGGCAAGACGATTTAAACAATAGAATGCGGGAAAGAGGTGTTTCACCAATTCGCATTGCCCACAGGCTGTCCACAAGCAATGCAGATGACGTAACAACAAAGCCTTTGGTTTTTTACTTGAACGATTCCACGACCTCCTTGAGCAGCCCCATTATAAACTCACCTATCAAAACGCTTGAATTAAAAGGTATAAAAAAGGGAAAAGGGTTTATCGCCAATGAATCCTATCAAGAAGGAATGTTTGATTTCAGCCAGAAAAACTACTATCCCATTACCGCGCAATCGGCATTGTTGAAACGTATTATTTTTCCAGAAGCATTTCCTAAGGAACAACGTTTTCATCTTAGTGATGACCAAAGGGAGTATTTATTGAATACCATGCATACCTTGCCATCAGCCGTTGGGTATGACAAAGAGGAGTTTTACGATAGCTACGTAAAGTTTTTTATGTTCGGTGACCATACGGATCCAATGCCCGAACACATCAAAATTTACAACAAAGTTGGGTATGCCTACGGAACACTTACGGATTGCGCTTATATACAGGACACCAAAAACAATATCGATTTTATGCTAACGGCAACTATTCTGGTGAACAGCAATGGTATTTTTAACGACAATACCTACGAATACGACGAAGTCGGCATCCCTTTCTTGGCCCAGCTGGGAAGGGAGCTATATCAATTGGAACTGGAAAGGGCCAAATAAAAAAGCACCGCAGAACGGTGCTTTTCAACTCAAAACAAACAACACTTAATTAGTTGGGCATAACCACATCCTCAATAATATGGATCACTCCATTTGAGGCTTCTACGTCAGTCTTGGAGATTTTGCTCCAACTTCCATTGGCATCCTTCAAATAAATGCCATCATCCTTTTTCATAGCAGTTAATTTCCCACCGTTCAAGGTTGTAAGTTCTGCTTTTCCATTTCCTTTTTCTAGGGCGGCCGCCACATCAGAGGCCATTAATTCTCCCGAAACCACGTGATAGGTTAGAATAGCTGATAGTTTTTCCTTGTTTTCAGGTTGTAGCAAGGAGTTCAACGTTGCAGCATCAATTTTGGCAAATCCTGAATTTACAGGAGCAAATACGGTAAAAGGTCCATCGCCTTTCAAGGCTCCTACCAAATCGGCTGCTTTTAGCGCTGTAACCAATGTAGAAAAGTCATCTACTGATACAGCAATATCCACAATATCTTGGGATTTTTGAGCATTGGTTTGTTGAGTGCCCATCAATAAGATTACGGCAACTAGGGCAAAGACTAATTTTTTCATTTTTTCTGATTTAAATTTTTAATGATTATTTTTTTAAAGCGCTTTCTACTATTATTTACACATGGTTTTGCCCATTGGATGAAGACCGTGGATTTTTATCATATCTTTAACAATAACAATGAAGAAAAGTTTTGACGACAAAGAGGCAATCACCCGATTGATATCCGGTGATAACGATGCGCTCTTCCAACTTTACGATAAATATTCCGGTGCGCTCTACGGGGTCATCCTCCGTATGTGCAGGGATCGAACAAAGGCCGAGGATCTTTTACAGGAAACTTTCGTTAAAATTTGGAGAAGTATCGACTCTTATGATTCGTCAAAAGGGAGGTTTTACACCTGGGCCTATCGAATAGCAAGGAATACCACCTTAAATTCCATGCGCTCCAAAGAAAAGCTCATCCAAACAGATGATTTCCGTGTATATGATAGTAAGGAAGCAAATGAAGAAGTACCCGATTACACCGAATTGAAGGGTTCCATAAAAACACTGGAACCCCATCACCAAGAAGCAATAACCTTAGTGTATTATAGGGGCTATACCCACAAACAGGCGCACAAAGCCATGGGGGTACCTCTGGGAACCTTTAAATCCTATGTGAGACAAGCACTTAAACAACTCAGGAAAACCTACACCAAGAAGTTAGTTTATATTTGGATCTTTTTAGAATTAATGGCATGATGGACAAGAAAAAGATATTGGACGAAGGACTTCTGGAGCTTTATCTTACCGGTGAGCTCTCTGAAGAATTGACCAATGCTGTTGAGGAAGTACTTGAGAACGACAAATCCCTCAAGGAGCATTTTGATGCGTTGGAATCCGATTTTGAACAAATGGGCATGGAACAGGCCATTGTTCCTCCAAATGTCGTAAAGTCAAGATTGAAAAATATCGTGGGCCAAAAAAAAACAAATTGGTTGCCATTGGGCATCGCGGCAAGTTTTGCCCTTGTTTTTGGTTTGAGCAGCTTTTGGTTGTATGAAAAATGGCAAGATGCCGAACAAAACTTAAATACATTACAAATCCAGACCAGTGAGTTGGAGCGAAAGGTGAACAACTTGGAATCGGATTTCAGGCTAACTTCCAACCGCTTGGAGAGTATTAACAATCCCGATGTTACCCCTTTGGTACTCTATGGTAACAACAAAGCGCCCAATGGCAAGGTCATAGCCTACATTAACCATAAAAGTCAGATGGTACTCGTTAACCCTAAAGGGTTGCCACGTTTGCCCAACGACAAAACCTATCAAATGTGGAGTGATGTCAATGGAGAAATGATCAATATGGGCGTTGTACCCACAGATAAAGAATTGGTTACTTTAAAATATATTGAAAATGCGGAATCGTTGAACCTGACCATTGAACCTGCTGGTGGCAGCGAACATCCAACCGTAGAGGAACTGGTTTCCAATATCATCATATAACCCTTAAAAATAAGTGGGACATTGCCTGCTGGAATAAAATTCCGTTAAAACAATATCCCACTTCCGGACTAGAATCCATAAAAATCAAGAAACCTCATCCAACCATTTCTGGTTGTATATTCCAGTTTTCGTTTGCCAAGAGTACTTGATCAAAGTCAATTCCTTCAATCGGTTTTAAAGCTTGAGTAGCCGGGTCCCATTCAATTTTCCTTCCCAACTTCCAGGACAATCCCGCCATGTGAGCAGAAATAGCCTCTTCAAACCCTTCCTTGATACCACAGCTTACTTTTCCACCGTTTTTGATAACGCTCAACCACTCGCGCATGTGCAAGAAGGTAGAATCTACACGGACCCCATCAATATAGGTCCACATCAATCCTTTATCGGCAAAATATTGCGAAGTGGCCGAGGAGACGGCATCCGTTGCATTGGCGGCTGGGTCATATTGATAGATAGGCACATTGGGCTTCATTTTTTCCGCTTCCAACATTTCGGCGTATCGGGTGGATGCACCATCGGGCCAAACTGTTAATCTGTTGCCCAATTCCATAGTGGCATCGTGCCCCATTAAAATGGTAGGTCTGCTGAACCCATTCCCCAAAGTGGCACTGTAACAAAAGGTCATACCATTTTCTTTGCCTTTAGCTTGGCTACTTCCTGTGCTGTAATCAGGAAATTCCATGTTCACCTGAATCACATCGGGCACATTCCGTCCGTCGTTATGCGTGTAAATCCCACCTGAAGAACTTACAGATGCAGGAATTCCCATATTGAGCACGCAGTTCAAACGATCATAATCATGGGACAAAAGATCTCCTGAAAGACCGGAACCATAGGACCACCATTTACGCCATCTGAAAAAATGGTTTTTATTGAATGGGACCTTGGGCGCAGAACCCAAAAATTGCTCCCAATCTATGGTTTCGGGACTAGCTTTTTCGTGGATGTCATAATTCCAAGCACCGTTGTCATCGTTCCTGTTGGTATTTGTTTGAATCAACGAAACATGACCCAGAGTTCCTTTTTCCACAATATCACGAGCGGTACTAAAACTTAAGGTTTGCCTATGCTGGTGACCCACTGCGAACACTGCATCCGAATTCTCTGCAGCTTCGCGCAAAGTATAGGTTTCCTCCACGGTATGTGTCATCGGTTTTTCCACATACACGTGTACATTATTGTTCAAAGCCTCAATGGACATTGGTGCGTGCCAGTGGTCGGGAGTAGCAATAACTACCGCATCCACTTCGCCGCTTTGGATCATATCCTTATAAGTAAGGTATCTCTTTATCTGGTTATCATCCGTAGAAAAGGAGTTGATGAACTTTTCAGCGCGGACATCGAACACATCACATATCCCCACTAATTTTACATTGAGCCGTTCCTGGGCCTCGAAATCCTCCAATCTCTTATTGTTAGGGTCTTCTTGAGCAGCCAACCGCATTTCTTCTTTCCATTCATCGGTTGCAAAACCCAAAGCTCTGGTGAGTTGCTCCCCGCGAATACCAAAACCGATTACCCCAATTCGGACAGGGTCTCCACCTATTCCGGGAACTGCAGGTGGCAATGATGGCTTTATATTAAGTTGTTCCAATATTTCCGAGCGCTTATTTCTTGATCCAACAGCAGTTGCCGCTCCAGCCCACCATACTGCTCCAAGTACTGGCAAGCCTCCCAATCCTATTAAAAGGTCTCTTCTAGTCCATTTCATTGTTCCTGAGTTTTAAGTTTGTTCTTTCTGAGATAATCCAGGCCAAAGTAGCTTCCTGTAGGTAACTGATAAATCACGATCATGGCCACTAGTTCGATCAAGTTTTTATTGACCAGCCAATAGTTGCCTTCCACATTCATTTGTGTTAAGCCTGGAAATGGTGGATGGGCCAAAAAATATAGTGCTAAAAGGCCAACTCCCACAATGGCACCGATACGTTCAAAAATACCAAGGGTAAAGGTTACCCCGACCACCATAAGCGCAATAATGTTCAGTGTATCCACCCAACCTATGGTTGCGTCGCCTATCAAAATGGTAAAAAACCATTCAAAAGGTCCTTGTGCGGTTGCCAAATATCCAAACGATGTCCACTCGGGATTGTACATCTTCACCACACCTTCAAATAAAAAGTGCCACCCTATAAATATGCGAAGCAGGGTAACACTTGCTTTCAGTTTATTCTGATTTTGGTTCATAGTTGCTATAGTTAATTTTAATTTTCCTTGTTTCCTGTAGGTGACAAAAGAAGATTTGGAGATCTGTTCCTTTTTTGAAATACTAAAAGTACCTAACCGTAACTCCAAATAATATGACCAATGTCAATTTTTAGAAGTCTGGATATCAGGTTACCAAGTATTTATGCTATGATCAAAAACTGACATTTTCAAGGTTTTAGACAATGAGGGATTGACCAATATGATGTCTGAATTTTAGAAATATCGTTATGATCATAGCCTCATTTTTTCAAATTGATTTTTATTCCAAAATACTTTCCCCAACTGCTTTTTTTTGATGAAGTTAACCGTAACAACCCATACTTAAAAAAGACTTGTGAGTCATATTGAAGCGGATATCAATTATCTGAAAGAACAGTTTCCCAACGGAACCATTTCTGTATACGAAAAGGGTCACGTTATTTGCAACATACACACCAAAGTACATACCTTCAGATGGTTAATACAAGGGACTTTCGACTATTACACCACTACCAAAGATCCCGAAGAGGAGGTACTGGTCTGCCAAATTTCAGAGCCCATGAGCACCTTGGGCCTCAATGGTCTCAACGATCGAAAAAGATACACCTATAAAATTGCGGTGGCTTCCGAACAGGCAAGTTTCTTTGAGGTGCCCATTGAAAAAATGGTCCATCATTTGGAAAATGACCAAAACAACCAAACCATTGCCAAGGTCAGCCGTTCATTGTATCACCAACTTAGGCAATCACTTTTAAAACAGACCGATCTTCTGCAAGCGGCACGCTATCGTCCTCTGCAGAAAGACCGTGAGTTTTTTATAGGCCCGGACACCGAGCAGGCCGAAGTAGTCTCATTGATGCGGCGCTCTCCGTTCTTGGACTATTTTGATGACCAACAACTTTCCCAAATCGCCTCCATTGCCGAGCGGCGTGAATATGAACCTGACGAAGTCCTTTACATACAGGACAGGCTTAGCAATGGACTTTTTATTCTGATTCACGGGGAAGTGGCCATCAAACGATTGGAAGGCAACATTGAGATACGCCAGCGATCTATTAACAATCCAGGCTTTATTTTCGGCTGGTCCTGTGCCATGGGCGAGAAGGATATCTGCTCCGCGATGACCACCCAAAAAACCTCCATTTATTTTATCCATCAAAAGGACTTACTGCAACTGTTGGGCAAATGCTCTGTTTTCGCACATAAGTTTTTTATGCGACTCTTGTGGTTGATGGGCAATCAAATCAATGCTGCCTTCGTCCGTTATTTAGGGCTTTTGGGCAAACACAACCTTCAAGCTGTTTATCAATTGATCGAGAACAACAAATCTCGATTGGCCCTCTCCTCTCCCTTGCATCAGGTAGGACATTTACTTTCGAACACCAATACCAAACAATTGGGGTACGATGCCTTGTCCAAACTCATAAATAATGGTTCACATTTGGAACGCCATATCGCATCGCTGAGCTTAGAACTTTTACAAGAAGATATGCAGGAACTAAAGTTCCTGAAAGGCCTTCAACAGATATATGAAACGGTGGCAGAAAAGAAAAACGAATCGGGCAGTGATGTCAGAAAATCGTGTGCCTCGGCAACCAAATTGGCATTCGAACATGTGCAGCACCATATAGAGGGATTGGACAACCTCCCCGAGAAAAGTGGGTGCATTTTTATCTATAACCATCTTTTCAATCACCCGTTCTATACACTCAACAACACGTTTCAAATTACGTTGGATTCACATTTCATCAGTGCCAAAATATTGGATGAAAAATATAACGACCCTGGTATTAGGACCGTACGAATTGGAAGGGGCCAAGAGTACGGCCATCAAAATTATTACAACAAGCTGGGATATATCAATGTCTACACCAAGGAATCGGACTCGGTTGATAAAAGGAGCAAAAAAGAAACCCGTAGCATATTTTATCGCACAGCAGCCAAATATTTACAAAACGGCCATAATCTGGTCATCAGTCCAGAAGGCACTTCCTACTCTTCCGAGGAATCTCCAGGACCGTTTAAAGCCGGAGTTTTTAAACTGGCCCAGTCCATGGACCATGAACCTTACATTGTGCCCATTGTTTTGGTGAACTTTGACAAGCGTATTTCTGATGGTCTTTTTTACTGTAAAATTCACCAACCCTTTAAACTGAGTGAAAAATTATCGGAAACGGGTGCAGATGTATATGATTTTGTGAAGAGGTATCAACACACCTATGCGAGTTATGTGGAAGATGCAAGAAAACGGGCCGAAGAACTTTATATGAAGCCTGCACCGACAGTGATGGAAGAACCACCAGAGATATGGCGCAACGAGATAAAGCGCTTAAAAAGGCGTGTTAGCGGTCTAGAGGACCAGCAAGATCTTATTGTTTTTTATGGTAGTTCATCTGTTCGATTATGGGTAGGGATGAAAAAAGACCTGCACCCCTTCAATGTGCTCAATTTAGGTTTCGGTGGATCTACCTATGCGTGGTGCATTCATTATTTTGAGGAAATCTTTAAGGGGGCGGAGCCCAATAAGATTGTGTTGTACGCTGGTGAAAACGACCTTGCTCAAGGTAAGTCTCCACAAGAAGTCTTGAACGACTGTAACAAACTGGTTCAAATGATTCTCAAAAAATATCCCGAAGTGGAACTGGCCTTTGTGAGCCTAAAACCTAGTCTGGAACGCGAGGAAATGATTCCCCAGATCATTGAGACCAACTTACTGCTTTCCAAATACGTAATTGGAGAACTCAATGCGCAGTACATCAATGTTTTCGGGCAAATGATTACAGCCGACAACCGTCCAAAGCCCGAACTTTATATGTCGGACGGATTGCACCTCAACAAAAACGGATATGCGATTTGGAGCGAAGTCATTAAAACAGCTTTGCTCTCTGTTGAAAGTCCTGTGGAAAAAGAATCGATTGATTTTACTGCCGATGCTTAGTTTAAACAGGCTCCCCAAACAAATCATAATCGGAGGCATCGGTAATATTTATGTTCACAAAGTCTCCGATTTTTACGTAATGTTCGGTAGCATCAATGAGTACTTCGTTGTCCACATCGGGTGAATCGAACTCGGTACGCCCCACAAAATGGTTGCCCTCTTTTCTATCGATGATACAACGGAAGGTTTCACCAATTTTCTCTTGGTTCAGTTCCCAAGAAATCTGTGATTGAATTTCCATAATAATATTTGCGCGCTCTTGCTTTACTTCTTGGGGGACATCATCCTCCAAATTGTAGGCATGGGTATTCTCTTCGTGACTATAAGTAAAGCAACCCAAGCGCTCAAAACGCATCTCCTGCACCCATTGTTTCAAGGTTTCAAAATCCTCCTCGGTTTCCCCTGGGTAACCCACGATCAAGGTAGTACGGATGGCCATTTCCGGCACAGCCTCCCTAAAGTCCTTCAATAATTTTGTGGTTTTGGCCTGTGTAGTGCCACGTCGCATACTTTTAAGTATGGAATCGGATATATGCTGGAGTGGAATATCGATGTAATTACAAATCTTTGGCTCATTGCGCATCACCTCCAGAACATCCATAGGGAAACCTGTTGGGAAGGCATAGTGCAAACGAATCCATTCAATACCTTCTACTTTAGCCAAGGCCTTGAGCAATTCGGCCAAGTTTCTTTTCTTGTACAGGTCAAGACCGTAATACGTAAGGTCTTGGGCGATTAAGATCAGTTCCTTAACCCCGTTGGTCGCCAGTTTATCGGCTTCGGCCACCAAATCTTCTATAGGTGTACTTCGGTGCTTTCCACGCATTAGGGGAATGGCACAGAATGAGCAAGGGCGATCACATCCTTCGGCAATTTTAAGATAAGCGTAGTTTTTAGGTGTTGTCGTCAAACGTTCCCCTATCAACTCGTGCTTATAATCGGCACCCAGGGCTTTCAATAAATTAGGTAAATCGCTCGTTCCAAAATATTCGTCCACATTGGGAATCTCCTTCTCCAAATCAGGTTTGTAGCGTTCGCTCAAACAACCTGTTACAAACACCTTGTCCACATCGCCAGCTTCTTTTCGCTGCACGTAGTCCAAAATAGTGTTAACACTTTCTTCCTTTGCATTGGCAATAAATCCGCAGGTATTTATCACCACTACATTGCCTTCCTCCTCATGGGCCACTTCTTTATTGTTGGCACGCAACTGTCCCATCAATACTTCCGAGTCGTAGACATTCTTGCTGCAACCTAAGGTTACCACATTAATTTTGTTCTTCTTGAGCGATTTTGTGCGCATAGTTCCTTTAAAATGGAGTGCAAAAATACAATAACACAAGGCATTACGACCTCTTTAAGGTATAATTTTAACTAAAGAGGTCATGTGGAGCTGATAAGTATTGTGATTGATTATTTCAGATACCCTTCTGGAATCTGTCTTGCCTTGGTCAAGTCTTCAAAGGCTTTCCCAATGCGCAGTAAATGCGCTTCTGAAAATGGTTTTCCGATAAAGGTCAAACTCTCGGGCTCACCACTGGTTTTATATCCCATGGGAACAGTAATGGCAGGATATTCCGCCACAGCTGCGTAGCCTGCATGGTAATTATTGATACTCAACACGGCATCAAGGTCTTTTTCTTCCATGACCTTGAAAAAGGCTCTTCCCGATTCTTTTAGGTCCTTCTTAATTTTCTCAAACTGCTCCACTGTAGTCGAGTCGGCCAAAATACCGTCAAAACGGGCCTGTCCATAAGGTATCCTTACCAAAGAGTCTTGTTTGTTAAAGGTTACAACATCTTCAACCGACTCCACTTGTACAACATCCTTATTTTTAACTTGAGACCTTAAGTAGGCAGGCAAATCCTGCTCCATATCCAGATTCAATAAAGTGGTAAAACCATCCAAGGGAATGTTCTCTCCTTCAAATTCCACTATTTGTGCACCAGCTTCCCTTAAAGCTTCTACATTGGCAGCATAAATGGAATCTCGCTCCATTAAGTTTTTCATTGCTCCCAAACGGACTTTCCCAAAAGGTTCTGGATGCATCCAAGCGGATAAAATGCCCGGCTCGGCACTTACGGATTTATAATCGGCTTCATCCTTCCCCAGCATGGCATCCAACAAAATGGCATTATCCGTTACATTTTTAGTCATTGGACCCGGGGTATCCAAAGTACTGGAAATAGGTACGATTCCTGTTCGGCTCAGTAACCCGATGGTCGGTTTTAGGCCAACCACAGAATTTTGGCTGGACGGTGAAAGAATAGAACCTGAAGTTTCGGTTCCAACTGCACCAACAGCATAATTGGCTGCAGTGGAGGTTCCGCTACCTGCACTGGAGCCACCTGTATCAAAAATTCTCCTTCCGTAGGGATTTAGGGTTTGTCCACCCACAGCACTTTGACCGTTCGGGCAAACCCCACAGATAAAATTGGCCCACTCACTCAAATTCGCCTTACCTAAAATAAGTGCTCCTTTTTGTTTTAACCGTTCTACAATAAAAGCATCATCGGTCTGGTTGTCCATCAGCGCGATAGCCCCCGCAGTAGTCTTCATTTCTTCGGTTCCAATATTATCCTTCAATAAAATGGGCATACCATAAATAGGATGGTGATCTCCTTTGCTTTCATCCAGCTTACGGGCCTCTTCGAGCACATTGGGATTCAATGCAATAATGGTATTGAGTGTGGTTCTATTGGGCAGTTCGTACTTGTAAATTCGATGGAGATAAAAAAGCACCAAATCTTCATAGGTAAAGGTCCCTTCATCGATATGGGTTTGAACGGTAGGGATATCTTGCTCCAATACCAAAGGTTTTATTTTCTCATATTGTGCTTCTGTGAACTGCGATACTTCATCATAAAGAGGCAAAAACACTTCGTTTTTATCAAGCACCTTACTTTGGATGAATTTATAGCGCATCCGCCTGTTCTCATTATCTGCACTTGCGGCTACCTCGGCCGAATCATTATATGGAGTCCAAAGAACAACTTCTTCCTTCGGTTCTGCTTCTATTTGTTTACAGGAAATAAATCCGATCAATAAAAAGGAACATAGTAGGTATTTATACATAGCAATTTAAATATTAAAGAATGAATCTACGAATTCATATTTGTTGAACACTTGAAGGTCTTCGATTCCTTCGCCTACTCCGATATATTTTACGGGAATCTGGAATTGGTCGGAGATTCCAATAACAACTCCTCCTTTTGCGGTCCCATCCAATTTGGTCACAGCCAAACTAGTAACCTCAGTGGCCTTGGTAAATTGTTTGGCCTGCTCAAAGGCATTTTGTCCTGTTGAGCCATCAAGTACCAAAAGTACCTCGTGGGGTGCATCCGGCACCACTTTTTGCATCACGCGCTTTACCTTGGAAAGCTCGTTCATTAAATTCACCTTATTATGTAAACGACCGGCAGTATCCACCAAAACCACGTCAGCCTTTTCAGCAACGGCCGAATTTAAGGTGTCGAAAGCAACGGATGCAGGATCGCTTCCCATTTTTTGTTTTACAATAGGTACGTCCACGCGTTTTGCCCAAACTTCCAATTGGTCAATGGCAGCAGCACGGAAGGTATCCGCAGCTCCCAGAACAACTTTCAATCCGTTGGCCTTAAACTTATGGGCCAGTTTACCAATGGTAGTTGTTTTACCCACCCCGTTTACGCCCACCACCATGATAACATATGGTTTTTTGTCCTTTGGAACAGTAATTTCGGTGTCTTCGCCTGAGTTGGTCTCCGAAAGCAAGCCAGCGATTTCTTCACGAAGAATGGTATTGAGTTCGTCCGTACCCATGTATTTGTCACGGGAAACACGCTCTTCAATGCGTTCGATTATTTTTAAGGTAGTATTGACTCCGACATCGGAAGTGACCAAAACCTCTTCCAAGTTATCCAATACTTCATCATCTACTTTGGATTTACCTGCAACGGCCTTGCCCAGTTTACCAAAAAAACTGGTTTTGGATTTTTCGAGCCCTTTATCCAAGGTCTCTTTTTTATCCTTTGAAAATATATTTTTGAATAAGCTCATCCTATGTTCTTTGAGAATGATCAAAGATAGGAAAGTAAGGGGAGTTTTGTTAAATCAATTTTGGTTGAAAATAAGGTAAATAGTTAGACATAACGAGTTTTTATAAAATCCAGCAAACCACATAATACCAGAACCTTACCGATATAATGCACAGGTACACAACATTTATTAGAGTGCCTACAGATAACTGGATACTTTTAACACAATTAAGATTCCAATAATTTTGATACAACCTCCAATAAAAATAATCTTCTTGGCAATATTGTGCCTTATTACAGCAACTTCTAGGGCACAAGAAACGTTTTCCGATACATTTAGCTCTGTATCCTATTCGAATAACGACGGCTCCCAAAACTGGTCTACCAATTGGCTGGAATACAATGACAACAACGATCCTGCCAATGGCTATATCAGTATTAATAACGATGAATTAAGGTTTAGATATATTTGGTCAGAGAATATAAGGCGTTCTGCCGATTTAAGTTCGTACTATACCGCCTCTCTGTCTTTTGATTGGCGAACATCGAGCCTTGAATCGGGCGAGACATTGGTTATACAAATATCCTCGGACGGTTCTTCGTTTACCACTTTAGATACTTTTTCTGGTACTCAAAGTGGCACGTTCGACCAAGATATTACCGCTTACATATCCAGTAATACCACCATTCGTTTTAGAAAAGGGGGAAATGATTGGTCTGGAAACGATGATCGCACCTATATAGACAATATTATTATTTCCACTACATCTGTTCCTCAAACAGATACAGATGCGGATGGGGTTATTGATGCTGTGGATCTAGATGATGACAATGATGGCATTACCGATGAAGAAGAATATTGTTCCTCCATAAACGCTTCTTTTCTAACTTCTTCGGATGTGGGAGAGAGATCCGTGGTTATCAACCATACGGATACAGAATACTTAAGGCTTGATTTTTCATCTATGGACAATTCTTTTCAGTTGGACATTAATGGATCTACCGTCCATCCTTCTGTGCTGGAATTTGAAAATGGGGCATTGGATGCAGGAGACGAATACTTTGTATTTCAATCAGATGGCAGCTTTATAAGTCAACCATGGGTGGCAAATTCCAACGGAATTCCAAGATTACGACTGGTCGTTAATGAATATGGGCAAATCAATTTGTACGGTAGTAGAAATACAACCTCTACAACATTGGAACTCATGGAAGCACAAAGCGGTACTCCTTTTAATACCATTACTTGGGTACCTGGGAACAATAATACTTTCACACTGACCAATCAGCAAGGGCCCGGCCCAGAAGGATTTACAGGGGAACTGTTTGCTAGTGCCATTTGTGATACGGATGGAGACGGCATTAGCAATCATTTGGACCTTGATTCTGACAACGATGGCATATATGATCTTATGGAGGCAGGGGCTTTAAACGAAGTCGGAGTTTCGGATGCCAATAATGATGGTGTCATCGATGGAGCTACTTCAAGTTCAGGTTCCAATGGTCTTTTTAATGTTTTGGAAGATACAGATACAGCGTATGCCATCCTTTCCTATTCCATTTTAGACTCCGATTCCGACGGAAACTACGATGCATATGCACTAGATGCCGATGGTGATGGATGTTATGATACGCGAGAGGCAGGGTTTACCGACAACAATAATGATGGATATTTAGGGCCCAATCCGGTTCTTATTGATTCCAATGGTCTAGTCACAAGCGGCTCTGATGGATATTCAGCTCCTGCCGATAACGATTCCAATACAACCTATGATTACAGGGAGGCAGGCGCCGCCCCTACTATTACATCCCAACCGGTAGATACAACTACGTGTCCGGGATGCTCGACGACCGTATCCGCTTCGGTTGTTGCCGATAAATTCCAATGGCAATATTATAATGGTAGTACTTGGGTAGACCTTACAGATCTTGGCGTTTATTCGGGTACGTCCACCAATACCTTGACCATTACCAATCCCACTGTCAACGAAAACAACACACAATATCGGTTGCAGGCTAGCAACGATGCCTTTATCTGTAGTTCCACAACAAGCAATACAGTGACATTGACCCTTCATGTAAACACAGTTGTCAGCAACCGAAGAATTACCTACAGGGTCAATAAAAACTAAAAACATTACTTCATAAAAAAAGCCGCTATAAAGCGGCTTTGATATGGTGTAAGGAAATGCTCCTTATTTGCTGTTCAACCAGTCATTGACCATTTCTGGTGGCATAACAGACTCTACGAAAGTGTATGCTCCAGTTTTAGGAGACTTGACCATTTTAATGGCCTTTGTCAATCTTTTTGATGATGACTGAAGTGTTGCTACTGTTTTCTTTGCCATGGTTTATATTTTTCTGCCTTTTACTTTGAAAAAGCTATTACTTAATTTCTTTATGAACGGTCATACGCTTAAGGATAGGATTGTACTTTTTGATTTCCATCCTATCTGGCGTGTTCTTTTTGTTCTTGGTGGTAATATACCTAGAAGTACCTGGCATACCAGATTCTTTGTGTTCTGTACACTCTAAAATTACCTGAACCCTATTTCCTTTCTTTGCCATTGTATTGTACTTAAAATGCTTTTACAACTTACTTTTTGGAATTGATTTCCTTCAAGACAGCAGAGATTCCTTTTTTGTTGATGATTTTCAACCCACGGGCAGAAACGTTCAAGGTTACCCAACGATCTTCCTCAGGAATATAAAATCTCTTCTTGGAGACATTCGCATCGAATCTCCTTTTAGTCTTATTGATAGAAAAGGAAACGTTGTTTCCAAACATCACCTTTTTTCCTGTTACTTCACAAACTTTAGACATCTCCCTAACTATTTGAGTGATTTTATTGAGGCTGCAAATTTATACCATTTTAATGGGACGTACAAAATTCTTTTTCAGAAATTTAAAATTTCTTTGTACAACAGCTCAAAAGCCTTGTTTACAGACTTTTTCACAACCCTTTCCCTGTGTCTGCCCATACTGAATTTTTGGGCAAAAGTTCCATTTGGGGTGCTTATCCCTATATATACCGTTCCCACCTCGGCATCGGAGTCGCCTTTTGTAGGACCAGCATTGCCCGTTGTGGAAATGGCAAAATCGGATTTCAGTTTGTTTTTTACGTTATCGGCCATGGCAACCGCAACGGCTTCGCTAACTACGGAGTGTTTGTCAATCAATTCTTGCGGCACTCCCAACAAATTTACTTTGACCTCTGTTGCATAGCACACCATACTGCCCTTAAAGTAGTTGGAAGCTCCCGGTACCGAAGTAATTCGTTCTGCAATACTTCCTCCCGTAAAACTTTCCGCGGTGGCCAAGGTCATTTTTCTGTCGGTCAATAAAGTTCCTATTTGCTTTTCTACACGTCCATCTTCCTCTTCCTCTCCATAAATAATATCCCCTATAAGAGGATAAAGCTTTTTCACTTGCTCCTCAATACCTGTCATTAAGGCATCTTTATTATCCCCTTTGGCAGAAAGACGCAATCTTACACTACCGATGCTGGGCAGATAAGCAAATTTTATAAAGGACGGCAAATTATTTTCCCACTCTTCCAGTTTATCTGCTATTGCACTCTCGCCCAGTCCATACGTCATGATGGTCTTATGGACAATATGAGGTCGGTGGTATTCTTCCACGATTTTGGGCAGAACCGATTTGGTCATGAGGTTTTTCATCTCGTAGGGCACTCCTGGAAGGGAAACAAAGGCGGTTTCACCTTTTTTCATCCAAATTCCCGGTGCCGTACCAAACTCATTGTGCAGTACGGTGGCTTTTGAGGGTACCATGGCCTGCTCCCTGTTCAAGTCCGAAATGGGCGTAGTGATGTATTTTCTAAAAAGTTCCTCTATATGATTTAAGACCGCTTCGTTCCTAACCAATTCATCCTCAAAAAATTCACAAAGGGTGTGTTTGGTTACATCATCTTTAGTTGGCCCCAGACCACCGGTGACAATAACCACCGAGGAACGCTCACCAGCTTCCTTTAGGGATTTTAGTATATGCTCCTTTTGATCTTGAACTGAGGTGATTTGATAGACAGAAACCCCAATCTTGTTCAGCTCTTTGGAAATAAACGCTGAATTGGTATCCACTATCTGACCAATGAGGATTTCATCCCCAATGGTTATGATCTCGGCTTGCATCTATAGGTCGAAGTCGTTTTTAAGTTCAGCAACCACTTGGAGCACATCCTTTTTAAGAATTGGGAATTTCGCTTCAATTTCCTCCATACTTCCCGTTGTTTTCCCCAAAGTCTCTATTTCAAGCGCCTTGGCCCTTGTTTGCTCCATGCCCAAAATATCCACATTGGGTTTAATCTTGTGCGCCAGCTTATATATGTTTTCGTAGTCCTTGCCATTGATAGCTTTTTCAAGACCTTCCAAGTCTTCTGGGACTTCTTCCAAAAACACAGAAATTACAGAAGTGATGAAATCCTCATCCCCTTCCGCCATTTCATTTATTTTATCGAGGTTGTATATCATTATTTTACATTAATATCAAACAGTTGCTCTCCTTCCAAAGTACCGACAAGGTAGTCATTTGGGCTTACTTTACCAACACCTGCAGGGGTGCCCGTGAAAATGATGTCTCCCTTTTTTAGCATAAAATAGGTGGATACATGCGCAATGATTTCATCTATCTTCCACAGCATCAAAGCAGTGTTTCCCTCTTGAACCGTTTCACCGTTTTTGGACAATGAAAAATTCAAGTTATCGATGTCGGCGAATTTATCTTTGGAAACCCATTTTCCTACTACAGCAGCGCCGTCAAAACCTTTGGCTTTTTCCCAGGGCAAGCCTTTGGATTTTAATTTGGATTGAAGATCTCTTGCGGTGAAATCTATTCCCAGGCCTATTTCATCATAATACTTATGGGCAAATTCCCTAGAAATATGTTTTCCCACTTTTTTGATTTTCACCAAGACTTCCACTTCATAGTGTACATCTTCGGAAAATTCTGGAATATAAAAATCCTGCTCTTTGGGTAAAATGGCAGAATCGGGTTTTATAAAAACCACAGGCTCATCTGGACGTTCGTTGCTCAGCTCATTGATATGATCTACATAATTACGTCCTATACAAATCAGTTTCATAATTTGCTTATGGGGTTAGGCTATTTGTTATTCTTAAAATTTATTGTTGAGCTTGCTCAACTTAATTTGGGTAAGCACCTTTTTGGTGTACAGTGGGAAATCGGCATTCAAGATCCAACCAAAATAGCCTGGTTCTTTTTCCATCACCTCATCCACTGTTTTTCCTTTGTGCTTACCGAAAGAAAAAATCGGATTGTCGTTTTCATCCACACCGATAAAACCGGCAAAATCGAGGTTTTGCCTTCTGGTAGTGAATTCGGATAGTTTTTTTATGTCGTTTTCCAAATCCGGATACCGTTCCAACTGTGCCAATAAGACCTCATAAGTGGCCATGGTATCCGCTTCGGCACTATGGGCATCGTCCAAATTCTTATCGCAATAGAATTTATAGGCTGCTTCCAACGTCCGCTTTTCCATTTTATGGAAGATGGTCTGCACATCCACGGAGACCATGCTCTTCATATCAAAATCCACATCGGCACGGAGCATCTCCTCTGCCAACAATGGAATGTCGAACCGATCTGAGTTAAATCCAGCCAGATCACTATCGCGAATCATCGCATAAATATCCTTGGACAATTGCTTGAATGTTGGTTCGTTGGCCACTTTTTCATCGGAAATTCCATGAATGGCCTCGGATTCAGGTGGAATTGGCATTTCCGGATTCACCAACCATGTCCTGCTCTCTTTGTTTCCGTTGGGAAAAACCTTCAGGATGGAAATTTCAACAATTCTATCCTTGGCGACATTGGTACCGGTGGTTTCCAAGTCAAAAAAGCAAATAGGTTTGGTCAATTGTAACTGCATGTGGGGATTTTTAAATAAAATTCACTTGGCTTCTAAATTAAGAATAGTGAAAGGAATACAGGTCGTTTTCCTTTATATTTCCCTATTTATGTCCCAAGCCTCCAGATAATCGGCCACTGCTTTTACGAACATTCCGCCCAATGCACCGTTCACCACACGATGGTCGTAACTGTGCGATAGGTACATTTTACTGCGAATACCGATATACTCTCCTTGATCTGTCTCTATAACCGATGGCATTTTACGAATTGCGCCCAAGGCAAGAATCCCCACTTGTGGCTGATTGATGATCGGCGTACCGAAGACACTTCCGAAGGAACCAACGTTGGTCACTGTATAGGTGCCGTCCTTGATTTCATCGGGCTTTAACTGATTGTTCCTTGCCCTATTGGCCAGGTCGTTCACGGTTTTGGCCATTCCCACCAAGTTCAATTGGTCTGCATTTTTGATAACAGGTACGATCAAATTGCCATCGGGAAGCGCTGCTGCCATCCCCAAGTTGATGTTCTTCTTTTTAATGACCTTGTCCCCATCCAACGAGATGTTCATCATTGGATATTTTTTAAGGGCCATGGCCACGGCTTCCATAAATATGGGTGTAAAGGTCAGTTTTTCCCCTTCGCGCTCTTGGAAAGCATTTTTAACTTTATTTCTCCAGTTGACCACATTGGTCACGTCCACTTCCACAAAACTCTGTACGTGTGCAGAGGTTGATATACTCTCGATCATATGGTGGGCGATCAGCTTGCCCATA
Organism: [Muricauda] lutisoli (nom. illeg.); assembly: GCF_017313105.1. Lineage (GTDB taxonomy): Bacteria > Bacteroidota > Bacteroidia > Flavobacteriales > Flavobacteriaceae > Flagellimonas > Flagellimonas lutisoli. The sequence continues at coordinate 77,407 of NZ_JAFLND010000005.1, forward strand.
CGGGTCAACGGAATTACCTCGTCCCCTGCCCCAACCTGGACTTTGGATTCTTTGGGTTTCTCCGCTACCGTCTCTTTAGGCGCCAGAGGTGTGGCCGCCTTTTCGGCTTTGGTTTCGTGTTGTGGGCTAACGGTTTCGGTTTTGGCCTCGCTTCCATTGGAACGGCTTTCCAAATAAGCCATTATATCGTTCTTGGTGACCCTACCTTCTTTGCCGGTGCCGGCGATGGCCTCCAATTCATCCATGGAAACGTTCTCTTCTTTGGCTATGTTCTTTACCAAAGGGGAATAAAATCGTTCAGAACTTGAAAAATCGGGTGCGGGTGCGGATACGGATTCCTTGACCCCGGCCATTTGGGCTTCCAGTTCACCCGCATGGACCTCAGCGGGCGCCTCTTCCACAACTTCCTCTTCTGCACTGGCTTCAACGGCATTGTCCACGTCACCCTCGATTTGAATCACAGCGACAACTTCGCCCACTTTTACAACGTCATCTACATCGAACCGCTTTTCCAACAGTACACCATCCACTTCACTGGGAACTTCAGAATCCACTTTATCCGTGGCAATTTCGAAGACGGCTTCGTCCATCTCAATGGTGTCCCCTACTTCCTTCAACCAGTTGGTCAAGGTAGCTTCAGCAACACTTTCTCCCATTTGCGGTAATTTCAATTCAAATTTTGACATATTCGTATTTATCAAAGTGATTTTGATTTGTATTTTACAAAAATACTAAAGAAATCGACTTATTTTTGATTTATGTTCATTAATTCGCTTTAATAGAGCTTTCAAAAGGGACTCTATTGATAATACTTCTTCCCAAAGTTACTTCATCTGCATATTCCAATTCATCACCCACCGAAATTCCCCTGGCAATGGTAGAAGTGGTGACCTCTGTACCTTCCAGTTGTTTATAAATATAAAAATTCGTGGTGTCTCCTTCCATGGTGGAGCTCAGTGCCAAAATCAATTCCTTGATTGTCCCATCCTTAACTTTTTTAATTAAGGGAGCAATATTCAAATCTTGCGGCCCTACTCCTTCCATTGGAGAAATTTTGCCCCCAAGCACATGGTAAAGTCCATTGTATTGTGATGTGTTCTCAATGGCCATTACATCCCTAATATCCTCCACCACACAAACCATGGTCTCATCTCGTTTTGGATTGGCGCATATTTCGCACACTTCGGTATCTGAAATATTATGGCAATTTTTACAAAAATTGACCTCGCTCTTCAATTTTAGCAACGCATGTGCCAATAGTTCGGTCCTTTCTTCGGGCTGTTTTAACAAGTGGAGCACTAAACGCAATGCCGTTCTTTTACCGATTCCCGGCAATTGAGACATTTCGTAAACTGCGTTTTGCAATAGCTTAGATGAAAATTCCATAGCTTCGATTCTCCTACAAAATTACGATTTTAGAGTTACCAATTTACTTTCGTACTTTGCAAATCAAATTGCAAATATGTCGGCCACACAAATTCTGTTGCTTATAGGTGCTTATTTCTTGGTGCTTATCCTCATTTCTTACTTTACCGGTAAAAACGACTCCAACGCCGATTTTTTTAAAGCAGGCAAGCAATCCCCTTGGTACATAGTGGCCTTTGGAATGGTGGGCGCCTCCTTATCTGGGGTAACTTTTATATCGGTCCCGGGATGGGTGGGCGATAGCCAATTGACCTATATGCAAGTTGTTTTGGGATATCTGTTCGGGTATTTTGTGGTGGCATTTGTGCTCTTGCCCTTATATTATAAGCTCAATTTAACTTCGATTTACGAGTACTTGCTAGATCGGTTTGGAAAAGTAAGTCACCAAACAGGCGCATTTTTCTTTTTTGTCTCCAGGGTCCTAGGTGCGGCGTTCAGGTTATACCTCGTAGCCATAGTACTGCAACAGTTTGTGTTTGATGACCTAGGGGTCCGTTTTGAGTTCACTGTTATAATTTCCATTTTATTGATATGGCTCTATACCAACAAAGGTGGCATTAAAACCATTGTTTGGACCGACACCTTGCAGACACTTTTTATGATCGTGGCCGTAGTACTTTCCATTGTGATGATCAATCAGGAACTAGGATGGAGCTTTGGAGAGTTTTTGGCTTCGGAAGAGCTAAAGAACTACAATGATTTTTTGGTGACCGATAGCTTTTTGGACAAAAGTTATTTCATAAAATCCTTTGTAGGCGGCATGTTCGTCACCATTTGTATGACTGGACTGGATCAGGACATGATGCAAAAGAACCTTACCTGCAAATCTTTGAAGGATGCCCAGAAGAACATGGTCTCCTTTAGTTTTGTATTGGTCGGTGTCACCTTCTTGTTCATGCTATTGGGCGCACTGCTCTTCATATTCGCTCAACGGGAAGGTATTGGCATCCCTTTAATGGACGGGTCACCAAAAACCGACTTGCTCTTCCCCGAAATTGCACTTAACGGAAATTTAGGTCTGGCGCTCTCCATAACTTTTATGTTGGGATTGATCGCCGCTGCCTACAGTAGCGCGGACAGCGCCCTTACTTCGTTGACGACTTCTTTCTGCGTGGATTTTTTGGATGTTGAAGAAAAAGAGGAAAAGGAACAAAAAAGAATTAGAAAACGCACCCACATCGCCATGAGTGTTGCTCTTGTGATCGTGATCATCGCGTTCAAGTACATTCTTAGCAGCAATGTAATTGATAGTTTGCTTACGGTTGCAGGATATACTTATGGACCATTGCTGGGCCTTTTTGCTTTTGGAATTTTCACCAAACACAAAATAAAGGACAAATATGTTTGGATTGTCGCACTGGCATCGGTATTTACCATAGTTTTTATTGCGAATGTACCTGTGGCCTATTTGGGCGGGTATCAAGTAGGATACGAATTGTTGCCGCTCAACGGATTATTGACATTTATTGGCTTATGGTTGATCCGAACAAAAAAATCAGCTACATCAACTAATACTGCCCAGTAGCCAACAGCACCAAAGTACACGCAACCTCCACCTGAATCCCAGCATTTTCAAGGATTTCGTAGAATTCCGGATTTTCGGTTCCAGGGTTAAAAATGACACGTCTGGGCTTCAAATCCACAATCTGTTGATAATATTCTTTTTGATTTTTAGGGTTTAAATACAAAGTAACGGTATCAATATTTTGAAAATCAACTAAGTTGTCTTTAATTTGTATCCCTGATACAGTTCCCCCACGTATCCCAAATGCGGTTGTTTCAACATTGTTGTCAACCAACCTACGAATTGCTGTGTTACTGTATCTTCCCGGGTTTGTAGAAGCCCCTACGACAAGTGTTTTTAGCATTTGTTAATTTTTGTGTTAAACTTTTATATAGACTGTAACTTATCATATGTAAAGTCGTCTATTTTTCATAACTTATTGTCATTGGTAAGACTGTATTTTTATAGTTAATGGTTAGTGTTTAGTATAGCTTATCAATGTATAACCCCGGTATTCTTTACCGGGGTTTCTTCTTTTACAAAGTCATTATAATCGTCTCACCGAGCCATAGCACCTTACAAAGGTGGGAAATCCATAGCTCTTTGTTGTTAAAGAATGTTAAAATGATTCTCTCCTGTAACATTAACCAAAGTAGGGCGTCTTAACAATATCATCAATCAATCAATCATCAATCAAAAAACGAACTACTCATGAGACATCTGAGCTTTCTATTTGCACTATTACTGTGCATGACCTCCCCATTTACATCCTTAGCAAACGACCCAGATACGGCACTCGGCGTAATCAACGGAAAAGTTATTGACGACTCCTCAAGTCAACCAGTTGCTTATGCAGCTGTTGTCGTCAAGTCTGAAGACGGCTCCAAAACCATAACTGGCAGTATTACCACAGAAGACGGAAACTTCGAAATCAAAAAACTGCCCGATGGCACCTTTATTTTCGAGGTCCAATTTATCGGATATAAAACCTATTCACAGAAATTGGTCATATCCAAAGGTAAACGTAACCTAAATCTGGGCACGGTAATCTTGAAGGAAGAAACCAAAGAACTAGAAGGTGTAGAAGTAGTAGCCGAACGCACAACTATAGAACAGCGTGTGGACCGTAAGGTGATCAATGTAGGGAAAGACTTGACCACCGCTGGTGCTTCGGCCTCAGACATCATGAACAATATCCCTTCCGTAAATGTAGATGCCCAGACTGGCGATATTACCCTTCGTGGAAACTCCAATGTGCGTGTAATGGTGGATGGCAAACTGTCCAACGTTCCCGTAGCGCAATTGTTGAAGCAGATACCCTCCACGGCGATCAAATCCATAGAATTGATCACCAATCCTTCTGCCAAGTACAATCCCGAAGGAATGAGCGGCATCATTAATATTGTGCTGCACAAAAATGCAAATATTGGGTTCAATGGAAACGTGAACATGGGACTAACCAAAGGTATAGAGGCCAAATTCAACAGTTCCATAGATATGAACTACCGTAACGGAAAATTCAATTTTTATGGAAACTACGGCAATAATATCGGCAAATGGGTGAACGATGGAAGCATTCTGAGAATTGATGAGAATTCCCGTCAAAAGTTTGACTTTTTCAACAACAATAAATCACATCTCTATAAATTGGGGGTCGATTTCTACCTGAATGACAAAAACACCCTGTCCTTTTTCACCAATCAAAATATATTCGATGGCGTAGGGGATGGAAAAACACAGGTTTCTTACTTTAATAATCCATCCAGAAATGTGACACAATTGTTTTTTGATGATTCCAATAACCGCAGCGAACAATATAATTTTGATTATAAATTGGATTTCAACAAAGAAGGGCACAACATTGAATTGGAAGTGGACCACAACCAGTTCGAAAGTGAACAAGATGCCGATTTTAGCTCTACAGGTGCATCCACTTATCCAGATTATATGGATTTTGTGGATACGGAACGTACCCAGACCACGGCCAATTTGGATTACGTAAATCCATTGGACAGCATCTCCAAGTTGGAACTGGGACTACAATCCAGAAACTTTGAAACGAAAGTGGATTATTCCTCAACAGGACAGTCCTTTAACTCCAACGGAAACTTGGTCCCTACGCCATCTACCAAATTTGTGTACGACATGGACATTTATTCGGCCTATGCCACTTTTGGACAGACTTATGAAAGATGGTCCTACCAGATGGGCGTGCGCATCGAGGACGTGCAAGTAAAAGCGGACACCAATGCCGTACGCGCCTTTACCGATAAGTATACCGAAATATATCCATCCGCTTTTGTTACCTACAAACCAAACGATAAGGACCAACTGCAATTAAGTTATAGCAGACGTGTGGACCGACCTGGCTTGCAGCAAGTAAACCCGATCAGAGAGTTTGCCACACCACTGATTTCCGCTTTCGGTAATCCAAATTTGGTGCCTCAGTTTACAAGTTCTTATGAAGCAAACTATACCAAGAGAATCAAAAATGGAAGTATTACAGGTGGTGTATTTTACAGAAGCATTTCGGATGAAATCAACAGGGCCATTTATGTAGACCGATTGGATCTGAACAAAACCATTCTCACCTTCGACAATTTCGACAAAACTTCGGCCTACGGAGTTGAGCTGTCCACCAATTACCGACCAGCAAAATGGTGGAACATCAATGGTAGTTTTGATCTATTCTCCCAAACGCAGAGAGGTCTTACGGAGACATTGAACACCACTGACCCCAACCCCAGTGAGGACGATATTGTGGAACAGAGGGTAAAGGTTGAGAACACCGCTTGGAACCTGAGAATGAACAACAGCTTTACGGTAAACAAAAAATTGACGCTTCAAGCTTTTGGTTTTTACCGTGGACGAAACAAAAGCATCCAGTTTGATGCCAAGCCCATGTACTTTGTGAATTTGGGGGCACGTTACAGCTTTGCAGAGGGTAAAGGTACCTTGAGTTTTAACTATAACGACATTTTCAATACCATGCGATTTGCCTTTGAAGGAGATTATCCCTTCGCACAGGAAGGTGCCTTTAACTGGGAAAGCAATAACGTATATGTTGGGATGTCCTACCGATTTGGAAGTGGTAAAAATCGCGCCAAGCAACGTAAAAGAAGAGACAACAACACCAAGCAAGGTGGTGGCGGAATCTTATAAAACATATTGATGCTTCATATTCGAGTGTTGGTTGGTTATCTTGTGGGAGCATCAATGAAAAACCCCGATCCTTAAGGATCGGGGTTTTGTTTATTATTTTTTTGGGATGGATTACCAGCGAATAATTACACTCCCCCAAGTAAAACCGCTACCAAAGGCAGCAAGCACCACCAAATCACCTTCTTTGATCTTTCCTTCTTCCCATGCCTCGGTCAAGGCAATAGGGATGGATGCGGCCGTTGTGTTTCCGTATTTCATGATATTGTTGAACACCTGATCATCCCTTAATCCAAATTTCTTTTGGATGAATTGTGAAATTCTTAAGTTGGCCTGATGCGGAATCAACATATCAATATCTTGAGGCCCTAGATTGTTCTTCTGCAAACCCTCCATGATCACCTCACTGAATCGAACCACCGCATTTTTAAATACAAACTGTCCGTTCATATAAGGGAAATACGATGTATCCTCAGGATCGTTATCATCAATAATATCGGTCACCCAACGTTTTCCCATTCCGGGAGCGATCAACGAAAGTTCTTCCGCATGTTGCCCTTCAGAATGCAAATGGGTCGATAAAATTCCTTTGGATGTGTCTTCTTCACGGGTCAATACCGCAGCTCCGGCACCATCGCCAAAAATAACGGAAACTCCCCTACCCCTTGTGGTCATATCCAAACCATGCGAATGCAATTCGGAACCAATTACAAGTACATTCTTGTACATACCACTTTTAATGTACTGATCGGCAACGGAGATTCCGTACACAAATCCAGAACATTGATTTCTTACATCCAGGGCTCCCACGGTTTTTAAACCTAAATCGCGTTGTACCAAAACGCCAGGTCCAGGAAAATAATAATCGGGACTCAGTGTGGCAAAAACAATAAAATCAATCTCATCCTTATCTATGCCAGCACGCTCTATTGCCTTTTCCGCAGCCTTCACCCCCATGGATGTGGTCGTATCAGTGCCTTTTACAACATGCCGCCTTTCCTTAATTCCGGTACGTTCTTGTATCCATTCGTCATTAGTGTCCATCACTTTGGACAAATCGTCGTTAGTGACCACATTTTCAGGGACATAAAATCCCAATCCTGATATTCTTGAGTTATACATTATAGAGTACTTAAATATTGAATCTTCAAAAAAAGATAGGCTAATTAACGGAAAATAAAAAAATATATCACAAGAACTGGATATATATTAAGGAAATTAGTACAGGTACTTTTCAAAATGATTCACCTCGACCTTGGCTCTTAGGTCGTGCAATAGGTTATAAAGTCCAAAAAATGTGCGATTTATGTACAAAAAGTGCTTTGACCCGCGATTTCCGTTCATTTTTCGGATTTGCTCATCTTTGGAATAGCGTTCACTGAGGTTGGCGATTTTCGACCAGAAACCCTCATCACCAAAATCGAAGGCCTCTTTGTGAAAAGGTGATGTGAAAATCGTAAGCATTTCTTTGAACAGGGCTTTGAAAAACCGCAATTCCTCTTCGGAATCCGTTGGTGTCAAAATCTCCAGTTCGTACAGTTTTTCCATGAAGATTTTATCGTTATTGATATTCTCTTCTTTGGCCAGTTCAAAATAGGGCACATAAAAATCCTCCGGTATTTGCTTGATACAACCAAAATCAATCGCAATCAGTTTACCATCTGAACTAACCAGGAAGTTACCTGGGTGAGGATCTGCATGTACCCGTCTTAGCTTATGGATCTGGAACATATAAAAATCCCAAAGTGCCTGACCCAATGTATTGCCCACTTCGGCATCGAAATCGGTTCGGGTAAATTCTCCCAGGTGGGTCCCCTCCATCCAATCCATGGTCAAAATACGCTCGCTCGATAGTTCGCGGTAATATTTTGGAAACTGCATGTTCGGAATTACGGAACATTCGGTAGTTATTTCGTGACTTTGCTCCAGTTCCAAAATATAGTTGGTCTCTTCAACCAGTTTGTGCTCGACTTCCTTAAAGTATTTTTCGGAATCTTTGCCTTTTAGGTTGAACATTTTAATGGCCACGGGCTTCACTAGGGCCAAATCACTACTAATACTTTCGGCCACGCCCGGATACTGTATTTTGACCGCCAATTTTTTACCATCTTTTTCGGCCCGGTGTACCTGTCCAATGCTGGCTGCGTTCACAGAATCCTTTTCGAATTCATCAAAAATATCCTCTGGATACTTGTCCAAATATTTTTTAAAGGTCTTGCGCACCAGAGGTGCGGACAAAGGAGGTACCGAAAATTGGGAAAGGGAGAACTTTTCCACGTAGGCCCGCGGCAACAGGTTTTTCTCCATACTGAGCATCTGTGCCACTTTTAGTGCACTTCCTTTCAAACTTTTTAGCCCATCATAAATATCCTCTGCATTATCTTGGTCCAAAGTGTCTTTGGAAGTTTCGGGGTCCACTAGTTTTTTACCGTAATATTTTACGTAGTTCCCTCCTATTTTAACCCCAGTTTTTACAAGCTTTCCTGCTCGCTCTAATTTTCCGGTGGGGATGGTATCCAAACTTTTCATTGGCCTTATGCGAATTTCTCTTTATAAAGGAATTTTCCGAAGTCCACAATTTTTTCCAAGGGTGTACTTTCAAAAATTTGAAAAATAGTCGTTACGGATTTTTCAATGGCAATGTCGGTTTTTTCGAAACCTGGGGAGCCATCTTCCATCCAAAACTTTAGGATGAACAAAAACTGTAACCATGCACCTTCAGAGAACAATGGGGCATTGTATTTAAAGATTTTCAGGTTCTTTTCATCATTTCGTTCTTCAATCAAAGTAGAGGCAAAATCCTTGAATCTTTTCCGTAATCCTTTCAACTGGGCCAAACCTTCCAAGGAATACTTGTGCTCTTTCATGATGAACAGCACATAGCTCCTGTTCAGTGTCAGATTTTCAAAAAAGGTGAAGAAAAACGTAAGCATTTTTTCTTCGTTGGTCATGGAGTCATATTGCTTGTTCTTTTGCATTACCCCGTAAGTGTTGTCGAAGAATTTGTTCCAAATGGATTGCTGTAGCGATTCAAACGAACCAAAGAACCCATAAAATTCGTCTTCCTTTATTTTATGTTCCTTACAGAATTTGAATACCGAGCTTGGCACCTTTTCATTTTCCAATACAGATTCCATAAAAAGGCTTACGATTTTATCCTCGGTGATTTTGGATTTAGTGGTATTTGCCATTTTGGTATTTTTTTGAAGAGTTAAGAAGGTTAGGATTGCGCAATCCAGCTTTTAAAGAAAATGCACTTTCGAGCGAAAGTGCATTTTCACAACCTAACCAATAAATAAACAAACTTGTTATAGTAGTACTATCTCATAGCAATCTTTATCCTATAACACTGTAAATATAGTTATTCTGTTTAATCTTTTTCTAAAATAAATAAACAAAATTATGTTAAAATTGATGTCCTTCTCTCAAACTGTCTTTCAAATGTCAGTTTGTCATATTTGACACTATGGTATTTTTTTTGACCAATCAGCAATAAAAAGATTAAAAAACAAAACGATGGCTACAGGTAAAATCAATGTTTCAGTAGAGAACATTTTTCCCTTGATCAAGAAGTTTCTTTACAGTGATCACGAAATTTTCTTGAGGGAATTAATTTCCAACGCTACGGATGCAACCCTAAAACTAAAGCACCTTGCTTCCATTGGAGAGGCGAAAGTTGAATATGGAAACCCCATGATCGAAGTGAAGGTGGACAAGGACAATAAGCGCATCCATATTATAGATCAAGGTATCGGTATGACCGAGGAGGAAGTGAAAAAGTACATAAACGAAGTAGCTTTTTCCGGGGCCGAGGAATTCTTGGACAAATACAAGGATGCCGAAAAAGATGCGGGTATCATCGGGCATTTTGGTCTTGGTTTCTACTCTGCCTTTATGGTAGCGGAAAAAGTGGAGATCATCACAAAAAGCCATAAAGAGGAACCAGCAGTGCATTGGAGTTGTGACGGTTCTCCCGAATTTTCCATTGAACCAAGCGACAAAACAGAAAGAGGAACGGAAATTATCCTTCACATAGCTGAGGACTCCACAGAGTTTTTGGAAGATGCCAGAATCCGTGAGCTTTTGGTGAAGTACAACAAGTTCATGCCCATTCCGATCAAATTCGGAACAAAAACGGAAACGCTTCCCAAACCAGAAGGTGCCAAAGAAGATGACCCAGCGCCAACCAAGGAGGTGGACGACATCATCAACAATCCAAACCCTGCGTGGACCAAACAGCCTACCGATTTAAGTGAAGAGGATTACAAGAACTTTTATCGCGAGCTATACCCCATGCAGTTCGAGGAACCTTTGTTCCACATCCATTTGAACGTGGACTATCCGTTCAACTTAACGGGTATTTTATATTTCCCAAAGTTGACGAACGACCTCAGCATTCAAAAGGATAAAATCCAATTGTACCAAAACCAAGTGTTCGTAACGGACAACGTGGAAGGAATTGTTCCCGAGTTCTTGACGATGTTGAAAGGTGTAATCGATTCTCCGGACATTCCATTGAACGTTTCAAGGTCTTATCTTCAGGCTGATGGTGCCGTAAAGAAAATTTCTTCCTACATCACCAGAAAAGTGGCGGACAAATTGACTTCACTTTTCAAAAACAACCGTGAGGATTTTGAACAAAAGTGGAACGACATCAAAGTGGTGATCGAGTACGGAATGCTTTCCGAAGATAAATTCTTTGACAAAGCGGACAAGTTTGCCCTATACCCATCCGTTGATGGTGACTATTATACGTTCGAAGAGTTAGAAGCAAAAATCAAGGACAACCAGACCGACAAGGATGACAAATTGGTGGTACTGTATGCTTCGGACAAAGAGGCACAGCACAGCTATATTGAAGCTGCACAGAAAAAGGGATATGAGGTCCTTTTGTTGGATTCCCCAATTGTGCCACACTTGATGCAAAAATTGGAAACTTCCAAAGAGAACCTATCCTTTGTACGCGTGGATGCCGACCATGTGGACAACCTCATCAAAAAAGAGGATACGGCCATTTCCAAATTGTCCGAAGAGGAAAAAGAGAAATTGAAAAGCGAGATCGAAGAAGTAACCAAGGACAAAGGATACACGATTCAAATGGAGGCCATGGAAAGCAGTGCTTCGCCATTTATCATCACAGAGCCTGAATTTATGCGCCGAATGAAGGAAATGCAGCAAACCGGCGGCGGTGGTATGTTCGGTATGGGCAATATGCCGGATATGTACAACCTTATCGTAAACACCAATCACGAATTGGTAAGCGAGATCTTGAATACCAAGACCGCGAAGAAAAGGCACAGGCTGATCAATCAATCTTTGGATTTGGCACGCCTATCCAAAGGGTTATTGAAAGGTGAAGAGCTCACCAACTTTATAGCCCGCAGCTACGATATGATCAAATAAGTGTGGTTTTTCTATGGTCAACACGTAAAACCGCTCTAAATGAGCGGTTTTTGCATTTTATGACTATCTTGGTGTACAAACCGATCAAAACTTGGCCAATAACGATTACAACAGCCCAACCTTTAAAAAGCTCTTGGATTCCCTTCAGCAGCAAAGTTGGGAATTGGAACTTATCATCTCCGGTTTTGCCATTTTTGGACTATTTACGGCATACGACCCACTACGCATAGAAATGGTGAATGCCCAAAACGAAGATCAGGTCTATCGTTTCGTCGTTTATTTTATATTGAACATTGCCTGCTCCATTCTCCTGTTCAATCTATTGCTCCACGTCATCCTAAGGGGATTATGGATAGGCGCATTGGGGCTGCGGTATGTTTCGGGGGATATAGAATTTGAAAAGCTTAGATATTCCGAACGCTTTACCAACTATTTAAAAAAGCGAATCATTTCTTTTGACCGCTACATTGCCAATTTGGAAAATTATTGCAGTGTATTGTTCGCCATTTCCTTTTTATTGATATTCTACGTGCTTGCCATGACCATGATCATCCTATCGATTGTATTCGTGGCGAATTATATTATTGAGGGCAGTATATTTCCCGAACAATTCGGGGAAATTTTCGGAGCTATCCTTATTATCTTTATCATTTTTGGAATGTTCCTCACGTTTATTGATTTTATTACCCAAGGTTGGTTAAAAAAAAAGAAATGGATATCCCGAATATACTTTCCCATATATTGGATTTTCAGTTTTATAACCCTATCGTTCCTTTACCGCCCCTTGGTCTATAATTTTTTGGACAACCGTTTCGGAAAACGACTGATATTGCTACTGGCACCTATTTATATCGTTATTCTAATGATCACAAGTCTGGAATACAGGAATTCCAATTATTTGGAGCAGGACCTTAATTCCTCCAGTATATATGCGAACCGCGAAAACTATTTGGACATGATGACCGAAGAAGGGGACTTCCCGGGAAGTATGGTGATTCCATCAAAAGTTATTAGCCAACCTTACCTGAATATTTTCGTTCCTTTTTCGGAAAATTTGGAGAATCTCGTTTTTGCCTATAACGATTCTTTAACCCCGGAAGATGACCGCAGGGGACTATCCAGCAGCATCAGAGTAAACTCTAACTGGAGCGACAAGATTACAAGTTTGAGCCAAAAAGACAGCATCCGTAAAATGTATTTGAAAACATTCAACGAAATGCATTCCTTTCGAATAGACACACTTGAAGTGGACGAAGAATTCATCCTGACCACAGGCATGAAAAATATCCTCGGATTTGAGACTTTTCTTAACATATCCAATCTTGATGAAGGCAAACATATTTTAAGACTCAGGCGCAAAAGAAAGGAAAAAGATACCGTGGTTACCTTTACAGATGTTATATTACCGTTTTGGTATTTTAAAAACTAAAAATTTATGGCTCCTTGGCATCTTTATGTAATGGCTGGAATGTACATTATTGCAGGTTTAATGCACTTTATAAAACCGAAAATGTATATGCGGATTATGCCCCTGTATTTGCCTAACCATAAACTTTTGGTCTATTTAAGCGGAATCGCAGAAATTGTATTGGGGATAGGCGTATGTTTCGATGCTACCCGAAAATTGAGCACCTTTGGAATCATTTTAATGTTGGGCGTGTTCTTATCGGTACATTTTTACATGCTTTCGGGCGAAAAAGCATCGGCTGGCATCCCTAAATGGATATTGATTCTTCGAATTCCACTACAGTTCTTTTTAATGTATTGGGCTTATTTTTACGCATATCTCTAGAGTCCCCTGCTGCTCAACTGTTTTTTCAATAAAGTTACCTGAATGGAAAACATAAGACCCAAAACTAGGAAGGCATACACCAGTACTTTGGAAGAGGTATAACCTTCCATCCAGCTCCAATCCGCATGGAACCATGCCCCCATGTTCAAGTTTTTAAACCATCCTTGACCGCTATCGAGTCCGACTTGGGACCCAATTAAAATAAGTAAGGCGACGAAAGCAATAAACGCAATGGACAATACTTTTCCAGATACCAAAGGTTTATATTGAAAGACTTCCTTCGAGGTCTCAGCTTCAAGTTTGTGCAGCACATTTTGGGTAAAATCAACAGAAGGTGATTCCAATGGGGCATCATCCATTAACCTATCCACAAAAGCTTCCAGTTTTTTATCCTCTAGTTCATCCATTGCTTTTCAATAATTCTTTGTTCACACTCTTTTCCATAATACTGGCCAATCGTTTTCTGGCCCTGAACAACCTTACCTTTAGTGTATTTATGGGAAGGTTGGTTACTTTCTCCATTTCTTGAAGGTTCTTTTCTTCAAGATAAAATAGCGTAAGGACCCCTGCATCCTCATCCGATAGTCGTGACAAACATTTGCCAATTAACGCACTCCTTTCGGTCCTGACCATTTTTTGAAAGGCCGTGTCCAAATCCGCATAGGCAATTTGATCAACCATCTCCAACTCGGTATGCATCCTTTTCTTTTTTATTTTCTTGATCCTGTCCAAACAAGTGTTGTAGGCAATTCTATACATCCATGTAGAGAGCTTGGAATCCCCTTTAAAGCTCGGTAAGGACTTATAAACCTTAATGAACACGTCTTGCGACACCTCTTCAGCTTCTTCCCTGTTGCCCAACATTCTAATGGAAAGCGTAAAGACCAAATCCTTATAACTATCCACCAAATCGGAGAACGCACGGGTATTGCCCTTGCCTATTTCCGAAATGAGTTGTTTTTCTTTGTTGGTCAGCATTGTTCATTGGACGACAAAAGTGCCTTTTAGGTTACACTGAAAATAATATTTATAAAATTATGTAACCTATCTCAAAAAACTGTCGTCATAGCTTATGAACAAATAAATTATAGAATAATCATTAAAACGAACAGTTATGGGATCAGAAGTAATTATTATACCAATTATTTTCGGAGTTATTTTTGCCATTGCCTACCTTTATTTTTCAACCAGGAACAAAGAGCGCCTTGCATTGATAGAAAAAGGCGCAGACGCCAGCATTTTTGTTAGGGGGAAAAGGGATGGCGCGTCTCCGGTCTGGAAAATCGTTCTCCTTAACCTTGCCCTACTGCTTATGGGCATAGGGGCAGCCATTTTTGTGGCCTCCATGTTGGTCTACAGCGTCGGAGTAGAAGAAGAAGTAGCTTATCCGGGAACCATCTTCCTATTGGCAGGTGTTGGCCTTATGGTAGGTTTTAACATGACCAAGAAATTGGATAAAGAGGATTAATTTTTTCTACATTATTTAAAATGAAGGACCACCGCCAAAAGCGGTGGTTTTTTATAACTTGCCATTATGAAAGTTATCTCCACAAACCTCGGCGAGCCCACCAAAATAGTTTGGAACGGAAAAGAAACCATGACCGGTATTTACAAACACCCTGTTGATAGACCCCTTTTTCTGGACGTGGAAGATGTTCAAGGGGATACGGTAGTAGATCGAAGATACCACGGTGGCACATACAAAGCTTGTTATTTGTTTGCTGCGGAAAACTACCCGTATTGGAAAGAAAAATACCCTCTTTTGGATTGGAATTGGGGCATGTTTGGTGAAAACTTGACCATTGAAGGTTTGGATGAATCACAATTAAGGATAGGGAGCATATACAAGCTGGGCGATGCATTGGTACAGATTACCCAACCCAGGGAGCCCTGCTATAAGCTCGGCGTTCGATTTGGCGACCAAGATATCCTGAAAAAATTCATAGACCATGGATTCCCAGGCACCTACATCCGTGTTTTGGAACCTGGTAAAGTAACCACGGGAGATTACATGGAATTGGTGGAGGAATCAAAAACGACTTTGACTGTACAACAATTCTATAAGTTGCTTTTTTCAAAAACCAAAGACCAAGATTTGTTGCAAATGGCCATAAACAATAATGCCCTCCCCCTGAAGAAAAGGGAAAAGCTTAAAAAATGGACATAAAAAAAGGGGGCCTCCCGACCCCCAATGCACATAAAAATTAACTAAACAAACTATCTTACTTCCATAGTTTCTTTGTAGGTACCAAATTTGTCCACTACAACTATGGTATACTCACCTTCAAAAGCTTTTTCGAAGTTGAATGCTTTTTCTACTACTACGTCTCCATCGATAGCTTGGTCAAAAACCAATCTATTCTTGTTGTCATAAACTTTAAGGAGAACTTTACCTTGAGAGATGTTCAAAAGGTTCATCATTACTTTTTGACCTTTCTTTACAAATACTGGATCAAGGTTAACTTTTACCAAGTTTTTTTCAACCTCGTATTTGGCTACTGTTTTTTTACCAAAATCGGTTGCTTCCGTGTTGGCCATTCCAATTGCACTGATCAAAAGGGCCGCTGCTACTGTTAGATTTTTTACTACTTTCATAACACTTCGTTTTTTTAAGATTACAGTACAAATGTATGTCGCAATGGTGTACAGAAATACCACCATCTTTTCCACTTTCTATGCTATATTAACAGGGTAGTTGTTTTAACATAGTATTAATGATAAAATAGCATAACTTTATGGTAACATTGTGGATATTTGTGTTTTAAACACATTTGTAACTTTGCCATTAAGAAGAAAAAATTGCACAAAATGATTCAAAAACCAGCATTTGAAGCAATAGCCCCAAATTTTGGTCACTCATTTACTTTTCAGAAGTTCAATGAAAACAATGAGAACAAGAACAATGGTTGGCATTATCACCCAGAATTGGAGTTGGTATATGTAAATGGGGGGTCGGGAAAAAGACAAATAGGCAGCCATGTTTCCTATTATAGGAATGGTGACCTCATATTAATAGGTTCCAATTTGCCACATTGTGGTTTTACCGATAAGCTTACCGGGAACAAAAGTGAAACCTTGGTACAGATGAAGGCAGACTTTCTGGGAAGTGATTTCTTCAATATTCCAGAAATGAAAAATATCCAAAAACTGTTCGAGGTTGCCAAAGGCGGTATTGCTTTTTCTGGAAAGACCAAAATAAAGGTCGGGGAAAAAATGGAAATTTTGGAATACCAAACAGATTTCCAACGATTGCTCTCTATTCTTAATATATTGAACCTATTGGCTACCTCAACAGAAATGAACGTATTGAACGCCGAAGGCTTCTCCATGGAAACTGAGGTCAAGGACAACGACCGCATCAATATTGTCTTTAATCACGTGAAAACGCACTTTAAGGAAGACATAAGTTTGGAGCAAATTGCAGATATGGTGAGTATGACGGTACCTTCTTTCTGTAGATATTTCAAAAAAATAACCAATAAAACATTTACGCAGTTTGTAAATGAATATAGATTGGTACACGCATCCAAGCTTTTGGCCGAACAGCCTATGAGCATTACCCAAGTGTGTTACGATAGTGGTTTCAACAACTTCTCGCACTTTAATAAGTCGTTCAAGGCATTCACAGGTCAAAACCCTTCGGAATATAGAAATCAATTAAAGACGGTTCTACAGTCCTAAAAAATATTAGCTGAAGACATCATTTAGGACCTTGGCCAATCGCAAACCTCCTTTTTGCAATTGTTCAAAAAGTAAATTATTGTAATCGTAGGAGTACCGATATCCGAGTTTTTCGCCAACCTCAACGGATTCATATAGCTCTGCGCAAATTTCGTGGGATTCGTCCACCCAATCATATAGGGTCCCAGCTTGTATCTCTTTTCTCCTTTTCCGACTCACCCCTTCCAATTCGGAAGCAAGTTCGGTGTAGGTCATCCCATAAGAATCTATCAAATTCTTGTCCCATACTTTATGAAGATTGCTGCCTTCTCCAAACCATTGCACTTGAATAGCGTTTCCGCCTTTATCTTCCGCCCTGCTGGCATGCATTGGCTGATGAAGGTCGCCAATAAGATGAATCAACATTTTTAAATGGAAAACTCGATCTCCGCGGGTATTGTCTTCATCTTTCACTTTTGCGATACATTCCTCAATGGCCATAACAATATCTCCATACTCACTTTTTTCGGAATCCATATATCTCTTCCCCAATGGATAGTTGACATAATGCCAGGCAGAATATTTGGAATAGGACCGATCGGCTTTTATGTCATCGGCAAATGTAGAGACAAATGCAAGGCTATGTCCGTCCAAAAGATCATTCAAGGCTCTTTTGGTTTTTCCAGTTAAATGGTTTTGAGCAATTTGTCCCGTAACTCTATGACCTGTTTTGGACCATGTTGTGTTACCGAAAACAATAACAGGAAATAAGAACAAGAAGAATAAAGATTTTCTCATTTTCAAAATTTGTGCAATAAATGGAGTTATGGAACGATTCATACAGCTAATTTTCGCAATGTTTTGTCAAACAGCAATGCATTTTAAAGTTTTGGGATTTTTTTAACTTCTCTATCTCTTAAATTTGTGGCTCCAACTAAACTAGAGCAATGTTAAAAAAATGTATTGTACTTGTTACAATTCTTCTGCCGTTTGCATTATTATCACAATCGAACCCAAAAAGCTTTACCGTTAAGTATATCAATGAAATAATTAAGGTAGACGGTGTTTTGGACGAAGATGTTTGGGAAACTGCAGAAAGCGCCCATGATTTTAACCAATACTTCCCTTCGGACACTACTCTTGCAGCTCAACAGACCGATATTCGGATGCTGTATTCCAATACCACCTTATATATTGGGATAAAATTGAACACGGAAGGAGACGATTACGTGATTCCATCCTTACAAAGAGATTACAGGGCAGGGGGCAACGACAATATAAGTTTGATTTTTGACACCTTTAACGATGGTACCAATGCCTTCCTTTTTGGCATGAACCCCTATGGGGTGCGTCGGGAAGCCTTAATTTCCAATGGAGGATCCGATCGTAACAATTTTACCACTTCTTGGGACGTAAAGTGGAAGGGAGAAACCAAATTATATGATGGTTATTATGTCTGTGAAATTGCCATTCCGCTGACTTCTTTCAAATTTAAACAGGGAGAGACCAAATGGCGATTCAATAGTTACCGGTTCGATATGCAGACCAATGAGACCAGTACTTGGATGAAAATACCACAAAACCAACTTGTTTTCAATTTGGCTTTCATGGGAGACATGGTGTTTGAAAAGCCCTTAGGAAAATCTAGAACCCCCATGGCTCTTATACCCTATGTGAACGGCATTGTTTCCAAAGATTACGAAAGCAATGAGAGTTTGAACAAAATTGGTTTTGGTGGAGATGCCAAAATTTCGATAGGAAATGGAATGAACCTGGACGTGACCTTAAACCCGGATTTCTCCAATGTGGAAGTGGACAATTTTGTGACCAACCTCACCCGTTTTGAAGTTTCGCTGCCTGAAAGAAGGCAATTCTTCATTGACAACAGCGACCTGTTCGGTTCTTTTGGAAATGGAAGGGATGCCAATCCTTTTTTCTCTAGAAGGATCGGAATTGCAGAGGACAAGGATGGGGAAACCATAGAAAATGGAATAATAGGAGGTGTTAGGCTCAGTGGAAAGTTGAATCAGAATTGGCGCCTTGGACTGTTGAACATTCAAACAGAAGAAGATAAACTGAATGAAATCCCGAGCAATAACAATACGGTTTTGGCACTTCAGAAAAAAATGTTCTCGCGATCGAACCTGAGCTTCATTTTTGTGAATCGACAGTCTTTTGAAGATTACGATTTTGTGGATGAAACCGATAGGTACAACCGTGTTGTTGGGTTGGATTACAATCTCGCATCCCAGGACAATACCTGGATAGGAAAATTTTACTATCATAAAGCATTTGCACACGACATAGGTGACCGAAATGACTCTGGTGGGATGGATCTTCGGTACAATTCAAGATATTTCAACTTTGGGGTCCGTGGTAATTATGTGGGTGACGATTTTCGTTCGGACCTTGGTTTTATACGAAGGCAAGATATTATAGCTGCCAGACCTTTTATGGAATTCAACTTTTGGCCAAAAAAGGGAAAATTGAACACCCATGGTTTTCGATTTAGTCCCAATTTTATATGGAGACCTACTTTGGACTACCAGAACACCGATTACACTATTTTTTCGCAATGGGAGGCTCAGTTCAAAACACAAGAGCGTATTAATGTACGTATGTTCAACCGGTATACGTATTTGATAGACCCGTTCGACCCCACCCGTACCGATGGTGGAGTTGAGCTACCAGGAAATGCAGGATACCATTATACCAGCTATGAAATGTCGTTCCAGAGCGACAGAAGAAGAGTTCTTTCCTACTCCTTACAGCCAGGATATGGCGATTTTTACAATGGAAAACGTTATGTTTTTGAGGGAGACGTGAGTCTTAGGCTTCAGCCAAAGGTTTTTCTATCCATGGCGGTTATATATAATAGTATCAAATTGCCCGAACCCTACGAGAGCGAAGATATTTTATTGTTGAGCCCACGAATCAACATCACCTTTAACAAATCCATATTTTGGTCCACATTGATTCAGTATGGTAATCAATTGGATAATTTAGGGTTCAATTCGCGATTGCAATGGCGATTTGCCCCGCTCTCCGACTTGTTTTTGGTATATAACGACAATTACTTTGTAAATTCCTTTATGCCCAGAAGCCGCTCCATCAACTTAAAGTTGACGTACTGGCTCAATATTTAATCAGAAGGAACAATTAAAGGTTTATTGTTTTGAATAATGTAAAATACTGGCCACAATCTCTTGAGTAAAAAGTAATTGTACTGTCCAATTCATTTACGGCATTACTTTTAATCGCTTGCACTAAAAATGCAATTGTAAAGTCGATGATAATGGTAGGATCGAATGCCCCCTTCAGATCATTTTAATATGGTAGGGCAAAATTGGATATCACTGCCACTACCTCCTCGATTTTCCTATATTTGGACTTCTAGCTTAAAAATATATGGACCAACTACCTTTTACCCAAGACACCGTAATCTTTGGGCTACTTTGCCTCTGCTTGGGCTTCGTTTTTTATACTTCATCCATTAAAACCGGATTCTGGGGAAAGTTTTACCGTGTGGTTCCCACAGTTCTCATGTGC
This sequence comes from [Muricauda] lutisoli (nom. illeg.), assembly GCF_017313105.1. Lineage (GTDB taxonomy): Bacteria > Bacteroidota > Bacteroidia > Flavobacteriales > Flavobacteriaceae > Flagellimonas > Flagellimonas lutisoli. The sequence goes on from NZ_JAFLND010000005.1 coordinate 97,899, forward strand.
TACCTATTGCCCGCTATTTTAGCCAGTGTAGGAATAATTGACGAATCCTCTTCCAATACGTATTATGTGGCTAGTAGATACCTTTTACCTGCCGCATTAATTTTGATGACCTTGAGCATTGACCTTAAAGCCATCCTGAATCTCGGCTCAAAAGCGTTGGTGATGTTTTTAACAGGAACGGTGGGCATTATAATAGGTGGCCCCATCGCCATTTTAATCGTATCCATATTTTCGCCTGAAACAGTCGGCGGTGTAGGACCGGATGCTGTTTGGAGAGGTTTGGCCACCATTGCCGGAAGTTGGATCGGTGGAGGTGCCAATCAAGCAGCCATGTTGGAGGTTTTTAAGTATAATCAGGAAAGCTATGGTGGCATGGTACTAATAGATATCGTGGTCGCCAACCTTTGGTTGGCCATAATCTTGTTAGGTGTCGGCAAAACCAAAAAAATAGACCGCTGGCTAAAAGCGGATACTTCATCCATTGAAGAGCTTAAGGTAAAAGTATCCACCTATACCGAAAAAATTGCCAGGGTCACTACCCTCAAGGATTTTATTATGCTACTTTTCTTTGCTTTTGTTGGCGTTGGCATTGCCCATTTGGCAGGGCATCATTTTGCTGGTTTTTTACAGGATAACTTTGAGGTTATCCGTAATCCACAGAAAATATTGTCCTCCCTTGGATCACAATTTCTTTGGATGGTTGTTTTTGCCACGGCCATCGGAATAGGTCTTTCATTTACCAAGGCAAAGAATTACGAAGGTGCGGGAGCAAGTAAAATCGGGGGCATGTTCATATACATTTTGGTGGCAACCATTGGAATGAAAATGGATTTGGGCAAGGTATTGGACAATCCGGGACTTATCGCGATAGGACTGATTTGGATCACCATTCACGCAGGTCTTCTTATTTTGATGGCAAAATTGATCAAGGCACCTTTCTTTTTCTTGGCAGTGGGCAGCCAGGCCAACGTGGGTGGGGCTGCCTCCGCACCTGTTGTGGCCGCCGAATTCCATTCTTCTTTGACCTCCGTGGGCATACTTTTGGCCGTTTTTGGTTATGTTGTGGGTACTGCTGGCGCATATTTATGTGCTTTGTTGATGGAAGTCGCCTCGAATGTTTAAATATTTTCAGAAGATTATGCATCTTTGCCCAGCTAAAATTTTATGATGAAGCAGATATTGTTTGTATTGCTAGTTGGAGTCACGGTATTGACTTCCTGTGAAAAGAGTACGGAAAACACCATGAACGTTAGTGGAAATATCAAGGGACTCAAAAAAGGAACCCTTTATTTGCAACAATTTAAAGACTCCACACTTGCCACCTTGGACTCGTTGGAGATTAAAGGTGATGGCACCTTCAGCTTTTCAACAGAGGTGAATGAACCCGAAGTTTTCTATCTCTACCTAAAGAAAGAGGACAACAACGACATCAACGATAGGATTACTTTTTTTGGAGAGTCTGGCGATATTGTGATCAATACGTCATGGAACACTTTTGATACCAATGTGGACATCTCCGGTTCCAAATCGCACGAAAAGCTTTTGGAATTTTATGATATGGCCTCCAAGTTCAATATTAAGGAACTCACCTTGGTGCAACAGGCATCAACTCCCGAGCTTCAAGAAGATTCGGTTGCCTTGGACTCTATCCAGCGATTGATAAATCAAAACACTATTAGCAGGTATCGCTACGCACTGAATTTTGGTCTTAATAATGGTGATTCTTATGCGACTCCCTATATTATGATTACTGAGGCCAGAGAAGCAAATCCAAAATATTTGGATTCCATTTATAAGGGCCTGACCCCAAAGGTGGCCGCATCTAAATACGGGAAGGAATTTAAAGCGTTTTTAGACGAAAACAACTAGGCTTCAAGGCTGTTGAGGCGCTCAACAAGCTTAACGGCCTTGTCCTCCAACTCTGTCCGTATGGACCTAAAGTGGGCTTTGGTATCCTCAACTTTTTTCTGGTTGATCTTATCCATGAGGTTATCGTACACCTCAATAGCTTCGTCAATAATTACGGTTCCCTCTTCAGATTCTTTGTTTCCGGAACCGGCTTCCCAAATGTAGACAGCTTCAATAATGTCCCCTAAAACAAAATTGACATCTTTTTTTAAATCACGAATACTTGGCATAACGCGGTGGTTTTGATTAAAGATAGCATTAAATCGTAACTTCTAAAAGTTTACTGCCCTGGGTATCAATGTCGACATAACTGCTTGATGCAGAAACAAGCACAGTTTCCCCCTTTTTAATGGGCGCACTGCCCCAATCGTTATTGATTATGGCCGAACCACCTACACACATATAAATAGTGAAGGAATCTCTTTCTGTCAAGTCCTGCTTCATTGATTTTTCCAATTCCATAAAATTGGTTTTAAAGTAAGGACAGTTCACCATAGTGTTCACTTCATCCTTTTTTCTAGGATAATCCACTTTAAAATCATCCTTCTTCTCATAGTCGATGGCGTCCACTGCCAAACTGGTATGCAACTCCCTTAAATTACCCTCTTTATCCTTTCTATTAAAATCGAATACCCGATAGGTAATGTCCGAAGTCTGTTGAATTTCGGCCAAAAGAACGCCAGCTCCGATGGCATGGATCTTTCCTGTATTGATGAAAAACGTATCCCCCTCCCCTACTGTTTCGTAGTTCATTAGATCGGTAAGGGTCCCTTCTTCAATACTTTTTACATATTCCTCCTTTTCCACATCTTTATTGAAACCCACAATCAATTTTGCTCCAGGGTCGGCATCCATAATGTACCACATTTCCGTTTTACCAAAGGAATTATGTCGTTTTTTGGCCAATTCGTCATTGGGATGCAACTGTATGGAAAGGTCTTGTTTGGCATCAATAAATTTGATCAATATTGGAAACTCGTTACCGAATCGGTCTACCACACTCTTACCCAAAAGCGCCTCCCCTTGATTATTCATCAAATCTTTAAGGGAAGTGCCGGTCAATTCTCCATTCGCAACTTCAGATATATCTCCTTCAACCCCTGAGAGCTCCCAACTCTCACCAGTAATATCACTTTCAATGGGCTTGTTTAAAACTTCTTGTAGCTTGGTTCCTCCCCAAAGTCGTTCTTTAAGGATGGGTTTGAATTTTAATGGGTATAGGTTCATTTTATCCTGTGTAGGTTACAAAATTGCGAGGGGTTTCATAAAGCACCACTTCCAGCTCTTTGTTTTTATTGATATGGGGTCTTAACTTGTTCCATATGACCACTGCTATATTTTCTGCGGTGGGATTTAAATTTTTAAATTCTGGAACATCAAGGTTCAGGTTTTTATGATCCAGGGCTTCTTCAACATGTTCCTTGATCAAATCCTTCAGGACTTTTAAGTCCATTACAAAACCTGTTTCAGGATCTATCTCACCTGTTACACTAACAATAAGGTCGTAATTGTGTCCGTGAAATTTCGGGTTATTGCATTTACCAAAAACAGCGTTGTTCTTTTCCTCGTCCCAGTCTGGCCGGTACAACCGATGTGCGGCATTAAAACTGGCTTTTCTGCTTGCTTTTACCTTCATTTTGCGGGTGTGTTTTCCATAAGATGGTCGTAGAAACGTTCAAAAATAATTTTGAACCATGCGGTGTACTCACCTGGATTTTCTTCGATGTCCTTTTTTATATCTTCTGGGTACATCCATTTCCAATCGGCAACCTCTTCTGGATTGATATTGGGTTCATCTTCAAAATACCCAACCATCACATGATCAAACTCATGCTCGGTAAGGCCATTATCAAAAGGTGCTTTGTAAACAAAATTAAAGAGTTCCTTGAGTTCGGTGGTAAAGCCCATTTCTTCCATGAGCCTTCGCTTGCCTGCATCAATATTGCTTTCACCTTCTCGTTGATGGCTGCAGCAGGTATTGGTCCACAATAGTGGGGAATGGTATTTGTCCTTAGCCCTTTGCTGAAGCATTGTTTCGCCCTTGGCATTCATTACAAAAACCGAAAATGCACGGTGTAGCAAGGCTTTTTCATGAGCTTCCATTTTTGGCATTAAACCAATGGGCTCGTCCTTTTCATTTACAAGTATCACTTTTTCCTCTTCCATGAGGTAAAAATATGACCTTTAAGATAAAATAACGGGAATAGGTATTTAAATTCTTCCTAAAAGAAGCGTGGGGATTTCATGTTACCAATATTTCTGATGAAGTCGTATCTCAGGATAATTTCGAAAGAACCATCATTAAAAGTGGCCGCACCGAGTTCGGTAATCTCACGATCATAGGCCAAGCCGACCATCAACTGATCGGACAACATAAAGCCCATAAGACCACTAAAGGCTGCATCCCAACGATAGGCCACCCCACCAATGAATTTTTCGTTGAACATAAAGTTAGCGGAAAGATCTACCTGCAATGGTGCTCCTTGAACCGCTTTGGTCAATAAAGCGGGCTTGAACTTTAAAACTGGATTCAAGTCCCAAACATAACCCGTAATGAGGTAAAAGTTCATCTGCTCCCTTGCTGTTGATACCGAAGAGGAATCAAAATGGGTGGTTTCCAATATTCTAGGGGCAGAGACACCTACATAAAATTTATCGGTATGGTAGTACACTCCTGCCCCAATGTTTGGAGAAAATTTATTTTGTATGTCCTGCTGAGATTGTAATTGCGGATCCACCTCGAACTCATCCAGTTCGGAATAACGAATATCCAACATATGGGCACTCGCTTTAAGTCCAAAACTCAGTCTTCCCTCCCAACCTGTTTGAATGGTATAGGAGAAATCCACATCAAAATAAGTCTCCGATGTTGGACCAATTTTATCGTTAACAATAGACAGACCCAATCCTACCCCACGGTAACCAACCGGTGTATGCACGTTCAATGTCTGTGTTTCGGGAGCGCCATCGAGCCCCAACCATTGGTTACGGTACAATGCAGCTATACTCAAGTGTCCCCTTGAGCCCGCATAAGCTGGGTTAACGCTTACGGTATTGTACATATATTGGGTATACTGTGCATCTTGCTGTGCATGTATGTTTCCCACTACAAAGAATAATAGGACCAGCAGCCATTGCGTATTTCCTTTAAAAAGTTTCTTCACCACAGTAACCATTGTTTATCTGTTAATGTATATGTAGCCTGTAAGCTGTTTCATATTTCCTCCTTGATCTTGGTAATCTATCACGTAGAAATAAGTTCCCACAGGAAGTTTATTTTCTTGGTCCACGGTTACCCTACCTTGGGATGTACCATCAAATACATTCCCACTGGTATTGTATGCTCTTGTCTGGTATACCATGACACCCCACCTATTGTATATTCTTACCGTGTTGCTCGGATAGTTCTCCAGCCCTCGGATTTCCAAGGTATCGTGTACACCATCACCATTAGGTGTAATCACATTGATTACATCTACTTCTTCTTCACCGGCGGTGAGTTCACCTAGGTCTGGATCAAGATAATTAGGGATACCATCTTCGTTGGAATCATCATTGGCATAGTTTCCATCACCATTCATATCCTCATCCATAGTCTCTATACCGTCATCATCATCATCAGAGTCCCTAAAGTCAGGAATACCATCAGTATCGTTGTCCGGCAATGCAGTATTTGGGTCATCCATTTCATCATTGACATCAATATCAATAACAGTTTCACCTTCATAAGCATCATCCAAACCATCGTTGTCTTTATCGGAACCTATCCATGTGACCTCTGGAACACCATCATGATCATGATCGTGACCTTCTATGGCATCAGGGACATTATCGTTATCACTATCATCGTCCACATAATCAGGCAGGCCATCGTTATCGGAATCAATTGGAATTAAACCTATATTTCCATCTGTCTCATAGGCATCATCCAATCCATTGCCATTTGCATCCACTAAACTTGGTGGAATGTAACCTAAGGCAAGTTGTGCCTCCACATTATCCGGAATACCGTCGTTATCACTATCAATATCCAGGTAATCAGGGATGCCATCACCGTCGGTATCGGTTGGGTTAGTTGATGGGTCATCGTCATTATCCGCATTCAGGTCCTCAAAATTATCAACAATTCCATCATTGTCGCTGTCCAAATCGATTCCGGAAGGACTTACAATCACAGTAACTGTAGCCGTGCTGCAATTTCCATTGGAATCACAAACTGCATAGTCAAAAGAATCTGTACCTGTAAACCCTAGGTTTGGTATGTAAGTTATATCGTCATCGGACGGGTTGTTGGCAGTGCCATTATCATTTAATATCACCGTTCCGTTTGTTGGATCCGTAGCAGTAATTGAACCGATAATAGGAATATCGTTATCGTTTGCTCGCCAGGATACAATGGCATCTACACCAATATCTGTTGATACTGAATCATCATTGGCATCCACAATTGGAAGTACATCCACGGTAACGGTAGCGGTACTACAATCTCCAGAAGAATTACAGATGGTATAATCAAAACTATCGCTTCCGTTATAATCTGGATTCGGAGTATATGTCACCACATCATCCGTTGGATCATTAGCTGTTCCATTATCATCAATGCTGATTGCTCCATTGGATGGGTTTGTGGTAGTCAGCACTCCCGTTGTGGGCAAATCGGTATCATTATCAAAAATAAGGGCATTAACCGATTCATCTTCGTTGACCACAACCACGTCATCCAATAAATTAGCTGCTTGGCTCATGCACACCACGGTAAAACGTGGTAATTCCATACTATTGCCGACTTTGGTAACAGAGGCCACATACCGCATCACAGTTTGGGTACTTGTTACGGTTGGTCTGGTTTGGTCTCCACTCAAAGCTGGAGTCCAGCTTACCGTGGCCCCCGAAGGGACACTTGCCGAGATATCTAAAACCACTTCATTGTCCGGGGCCGCACAATTTGTTAAGATAAAATACCCTGTGGCATTGGAACCACAAAGTGTACCATCGTAGGTAGCAAAGTAAACACCGGGTTGGGTAGCTTCGTAAAAAGAATCTGTTCCCAATACATTACTGGTATCCGATGCCTCAAACCATTGATAGTTATACTCATCCCCAGTATCTGGTGCCTGTAACAAGAACTGTGCATTTGCAAGGTTCATTCCTATAAAAGAGATGAACAGTCCAATGAGTAAAGACTTGTATGAGGTTTTTGATTTCAAAATCGCTTGGTCTTTATTCATTATTATTTTACCACAAATACCACATTGATCAATGCATTGTAATCGGCTGGTTGTCCAATAATATCGTAGGTCAGCACTCCATTGGCATCAATACTCATATTATCAAATACTGTTGGGTCTGCATAGGTTACATAATAATAAAGCTCTGTCGCGCCATAAGTGGGAACTGCAGCAGGTGCACCTGCACTCGATACAGCAGGGGTCCCATACTGTGCTACATATTGAGCGTATAGATCCACTGTTCTTCCCGTTCCATTTGAAGACGCATCAATAGCTATGGAAGGTGGATAGAATATTCTAGCCGCTTTTGATGTTATTGGAGCTATATCCTGAATTACATCCTCTACCGTAGCTTCTGTATTTCCATCCCCATCAACATCAATTGGCGAATCTGAACTTACCTCTGATGCTACTTGATCATCTGTATTGATATCCGCTAATGGAACTTGTAAAGTACCATTGCTATCTTCAATCTCTAGATTTGTGCCATTGACCTCAAAACGAGTATTAATTTCATTAGTAGTTGACAGGTCCGCATCAGCGGCCACATGGTTCGCAATGTCCGTGGCGTTGGTTGTGATATTTGTCGTGTTTGTTGCAATATCGGAAGCATTGGTCGCAATGTCCGTGGCATTTGTCGATATGTTAGTTGTATTCGTTGCG
>NZ_JAFLND010000006.1:0-2500 GCF_017313105.1 [Muricauda] lutisoli (nom. illeg.)
TATATTTGCACCCGCTTAGCTGATAAGGCAGGGCGCTTCCGAGGGGCCGAGAGGATGATTTCGGAAGTAAAATATAAGAGAAGAAGTTCATATACATATTGTAACGACAGCGTAGAATTAATAACAAACCATTTTGATGCAGGGACTCGGTTTTTCCGGGTGTCGGACAGACATTCAAGGAAATACAATGAAGAGTTTGATCCTGGCTCAGGATGAACGCTAGCGGCAGGCCTAACACATGCAAGTCGAGGGGTAACATAGTTTGCTTGCAAACTGATGACGACCGGCGCACGGGTGCGGAACGCGTATGGAACCTGCCCCTGTCAGGGGAATAGCCCAGGGAAACTTGGATTAATGCCCCATGGTATCGTTTTATCGCATGATAAGGTGATTAAAGATTTATCGGACAGGGATGGCCATGCGTACCATTAGTTAGATGGTGAGGTAACGGCTCACCATGGCAGCGATGGTTAGGGGCCCTGAGAGGGGGATCCCCCACACTGGTACTGAGACACGGACCAGACTCCTACGGGAGGCAGCAGTGAGGAATATTGGACAATGGGCGGGAGCCTGATCCAGCCATGCCGCGTGCAGGATGACGGCCCTATGGGTTGTAAACTGCTTTTATACGGGAAGAAACGCACCTACGTGTAGGTGTCTGACGGTACCGTAAGAATAAGGACCGGCTAACTCCGTGCCAGCAGCCGCGGTAATACGGAGGGTCCGAGCGTTATCCGGAATCATTGGGTTTAAAGGGTCCGTAGGCGGGCATGTAAGTCAGGGGTGAAAGTTTGTGGCTCAACCATAAAATTGCCTTTGATACTGCATGTCTTGAGTCATGGTGGGGTTGCCGGAACATGTGGTGTAGCGGTGAAATGCATAGATATCACATAGAACACCGATCGCGAAGGCAGGTGACCAACCATGTACTGACGCTGATGGACGAAAGCGTGGGTAGCGAACGGGATTAGATACCCCGGTAGTCCACGCCGTAAACGATGGATACTAGCTGTGGGGACTTCGGTCTCCGTGGCCAAGCGAAAGTGATAAGTATCCCACCTGGGGAGTACGTTCGCAAGAATGAAACTCAAAGGAATTGACGGGGGCCCGCACAAGCGGTGGAGCATGTGGTTTAATTCGATGATACGCGAGGAACCTTACCAGGGCTTAAATGCAGGCTGCATAAGCTAGAGATAGCTTTTTCTTCGGACTGCCTGCAAGGTGCTGCATGGTTGTCGTCAGCTCGTGCCGTGAGGTGTCAGGTTAAGTCCTATAACGAGCGCAACCCCTACCGTTAGTTGCCAGCATGTCAAGATGGGGACTCTAACGGGACTGCCGGTGCAAACCGTGAGGAAGGTGGGGACGACGTCAAATCATCACGGCCCTTACGTCCTGGGCTACACACGTGCTACAATGGCCGGTACAGAGGGAAGCCACCCCGCGAGGGGGCGCGGATCTACAAAACCGGTCACAGTTCGGATCGGGGTCTGCAACTCGACCCCGTGAAGCTGGAATCGCTAGTAATCGGATATCAGCCATGATCCGGTGAATACGTTCCCGGGCCTTGTACACACCGCCCGTCAAGCCATGGAAGCCGGGAGTGCCTGAAGTCCGTCACCGCAAGGAGCGGCCTAGGGCAAAATCGGTAACTAGGGCTAAGTCGTAACAAGGTAGCCGTACCGGAAGGTGCGGCTGGAACACCTCCTTTCTAGAGAAAGAGACGCCCGGAGACGGGTCCCGCACGAGGTGGTTGTTACGTTTTGCGCTGTCGTTTATGATATGTTTTTTGATATACTGGCAATTGATTTGGCCAAGACAGTCTCATAGCTCAGCTGGTTAGAGCGCTACACTGATAATGTAGAGGTCGGCAGTTCGAGTCTGCCTGAGACTACGATGATAAGTTCATTGAGTACTGAAATCAGGAAATTCTAGATGTTGGGTTACCGTTATGTAGTACTGTTAACTGATAACCGTTAACTGACAACTGATAATGGGGGATTAGCTCAGCTGGCTAGAGCGCCTGCCTTGCACGCAGGAGGTCATCGGTTCGACTCCGATATTCTCCACGAGTCCCTTTCGGGACAGAAGTTCATTGACATATTGGGACGGAGCAGTAACGACTTAGGTCTGTTACGTGCGAAGTCAAAGAAGAAACACGAAGTAGAATAGAATATATAAAGGATTACGAGAGGGCATTTGTGCTTAATTGCACAGGTGCGACAAGCAAAAGAAGGGCGTATGGGGGATGCCTAGGCTCTCAGAGGCGATGAAGGACGTGATAAGCTGCGAAAATCCACGGGGAGCTGCACATGAGCATTGATCCGTGGGTGTCCGAATGGGGCAACCCGGCTGGTTGAAGGCCAGTCATGCCGTAAGGCAGGCGAACCCGCTGAACTGAAACATCTAAGTAGGCGGAGGAAGAGAAAACAAGAGTGATTCCGAGAGTAGCGGCGAGCGAAATCGGATCGGCCCAAACCGTCGTTGTTCCGGCAATGACGGG